>NZ_BAAGZL010000001.1:0-2320622 GCF_054778555.1 Spirosoma flavus | reverse complement strand
CGGCCAACCCTGGCCGCACTAAGATTGTAGCCCTGAATCTGAGCAACGGCACCACAACCACACTGGCCACCCCGGCTAACATTAACGGAGCCAACTCTACTCAGATTACGGGTATGGTGATTGACCGTACCAACCAATACGTCTATTACGCTGTCGGTGATGGATCAGCAACGACCCTCAATGACCAGATCCGGCGCGTCGGTCTGAATGGTACGGGCGACACCCAGATTGCAGTAGGGGTGGTCGAGTCCCCCGGGGCACTGGCCCTGGACCAGATGAACAACCGGCTGCTGGTGGTCAACTCAGTCGTCAGCAACACGGCCAACCCTGGCCGCACTAAGATTGTAGCCCTGAATCTGAGCAACGGCACCACAACCACACTGGCCACCCCGGCTAACATTAACGGAGCCAACTCTACCCAGATCACAGGCATGGTTACTGTCAATCAGGATCCACCGACAGTCTCCACTGGTAATTCGGTCAGCAACATCACAACCAACAGTGCCAACGTCGGCGGTACATTGACTACCGATGGTGGCGCTGCTCTTACAGACTACGGGGTAGTCTACGTGCAGGGTACGGGAACGCCTACAACCAGCAATACTAAAGTGCAGGTAGGTACCAGTTCGCCGGGCTCGTTTCCCTCCAATTTCGTAGCCAATTTGACTGGCCTGATACCCGGTACCCAATATACTGCCAGCGCCTACGCCACTAATTCGCTTGGGACCAGATACGGTAGTACGGTAACGTTTACTACCACCCCCAACTCTCCTACGATAACCAGTCCAGCCAACAACAGCAGGACTAACAACACTACGATCAATATTATGGGAACGGCCCGGGCCAATAGCCTGGTGCGTGTTTATAATTCAAGCAATAATACCGTTATCGGCACCCAGCAGTTGTCTGGTGGCGCTACGAGTTGGAGTATTAGCATCTCCCTGGCAGCCAATACCACCACTACGGTGTATGCCACCGCCCAGCTAGCCAATTCGCTGGAAAGCGCGGCCAGCAGCACAGTGTCTGTCATTCAGGATTCTAATGCCCCCACCGTGACCAGCGTAGGCGTACCCGCGAATGGAAACTACAGCGCCGGTCAGTCGCTCAGCTTTACGGTTAACTTTGCAGAGAATGTAAACGTCATAGGCACTCCTCAGTTGGGGTTGACTATCGGGGCAACCAATCGACAAGCTAATTACACTGGTGGTACAGGCACTTCAGCTTTAACTTTCTCTTATACAGTACAATCCGGCGATCTTGATACGGATGGCATTGCCCTGATCACTCTTTCGCTTAATTCAGGAACAATTCGTGATGCCGCCGGCAACAATGCTACGCTTACCCTAAACAACGTAGGTTCAACGGCAAACGTACGGGTAGACGCAGTAGCCCCAACGGTCAGCATCAGTTCGTCTGGAGTTGCCAATGGCGCTACCACTTCTACCAGTCCTCTTCCCTTTACGCTCACCTTTTCCGAAAGTGTAACGGGTTTAACCTCCAATGAAATCAGCGTGACCAACGGTACGCTCTCGGATTTTTCGGGCAGCGGCACCACTTATTTCTTCAATGTCACCCCTACGTCAGGGGGACAGGTAACTGTTAACGTAGTAGCTAACGTAGCGCAGGATGTGGCCGGGAATGGGAATTCAGCAGCTAGTCCATATAGCTTCACCTATCAGGCAGTCCCTACCATTACCAGCTTTGTGGCTACCAACCCAACTATTTGTATTGGACAGGTTGTGGGCTTTACGGCCACGCTGGGTAATGTTGGCAGCGGTTATACGTATACCCTATCCGACGGGCAAAACGCTATTTCGGGCAATGGTACGGGAGCCAATTTTAGCCAGTCACTGACAGTCAATACATCTGGTACCCGTAGCTTTACGCTGGCAATAACCAGCAACGGCCAAACGACTCAGGCAACCACCCAGGTAACAGTCAATACGCCACCGACGAATGCCAGCCTGACAGGAGGCACGCTTAGCTGTGCCCAACCCAGCCTGACCATTACAGCCTCCGCCGATGGTGCCAGTAGCTATAGCTTCAGCCAGGGTGCCAATCAGATAGGGAGCAGCAATCAGGGGGTGGTGAGCCAGGGGGGAACTTACACCGTCGTCATTAGCAGTGCCCAAGGTTGCACTGTGGCTCAAACCACCACTATCGCATCCAATACCACCGCCACGCCGGTTACTTTGACGGTGAATGGTTCGCTGAGTTGCCCTAATCCTAGTGTTACGTTAACGGCCACCGCCGGTTTTGTCAGCTATGCCTTTAGCTCGGGAGCGGCTCAGATAGGTGGTTCGGCGGGTAACACCGCCAGCGTGACCGCAACCGGTACGTATTCAGTAAGCGCCACCAACGCCGATGGCTGCGTATCGACCACCAACGTAACGGTCACCGGCAGCACTACCGCTACTCCGGTGAGCCTGACCGTTAGTGGAACACTCAGCTGTTCAGTAACCAGTGTTACGTTGACGGCCACTACCGGTTTCGCTAGCTACTCGTTTAGCTCGGGAGCTGCGCAGGTAGGTGGTTCAGCCGGTAATACGGCGACAGTGAACACGGCCGGGACGTATTCAGTGAGTGCCGCCAACGCTAACGGTTGCGTTTCGACGACCAGTGTAACGGTCACTGGCAGTACGACAGCTACTGCGGCTGTTCTGGTGGCCAGCAGTGCCTTGAGTTGTTCAGCGACCAGCGTTACCCTGACAGCTACCACCGGTTTCACCAGCTACACCTTCAGCGCAGGCGCTAGCCAAGTGGGTGGCTCGACGGGCAATACCGCTACGGTCAACACCGCCGGTACGTACTCCGTCAGTGCCACCAATGCATCGGGTTGCGTATCGACAACCAACGTAACAGTAGTGGGCAGTTCGACCGCTACTCCGGTCGATCTGACGGCGAGTGGCACGTTGAGTTGTTCGGCCACCAGCGTTACGTTGACGGCCACCGCTGGTTTCACTAGCTATACCTTTAGCTCGGGAGCTGCCCAGATAGGCGGTTCGGCCGGTAACACCGCTACCGTGAGCACCACCGGTGTATACTCGGTGAGCGCAACGAATGCCAATGGCTGCGTATCGACCACCAGCGTAACGGTCACCGGCAGCACCACCGATTCACCCGTGAGCCTGACGGCCAGTGGAACACTGAGCTGTTCAAACACGACGGTGACTTTGACGGCGACGGCTGGCTTTACCAGCTACGTCTTCAGTGCAGGCGCTAGCCAAGTGGGTGGTTCATCGGGCAACACCGCCACGGTAAACGCGGCTGGTACGTATTCGGTGACGGCGACCAATGCCAGTGGTTGCCAGTCGACTACCAACGTAACGGTCACCGGCAGCACCACCTCTTCACCCGTTACTCTAACAGTTAGCAGCGCGTTGAGTTGCTCGGCCACCAGTGTGACGCTGACAGCCACAGCCGGTTTTGCCAGCTATACCTTCAGCACTGGCGCTAGCCAAGTGGGTGGTTCTTCAGGCAACACCGCCACGGTCACCACGGCAGGCACCTATTCAGTCAGTGCTATCAACGCGTCGGGTTGTGTATCCACGACCAACGTAACGGTGGTCGGCAGCACGACTGCTACCCCGGTAAGTCTGACGGCCAGTGGGCCTCTAAGCTGTTCGGCACCGAGTGTGACCTTGACGGCTACGCCAGGCTTCACCAGCTATGTCTTCAGTGCAGGGGCTGCCCAGGTGGGTGGTTCTTCAGGCAACACGGCCACGGTGAACACGGCGGGAACCTACTCGGTGTCGGCTACCAATGCCAATGGCTGCGTATCGACCACCAGCGTAACGGTCACCGGCAGCACCACCGCTTCACCGGTGAGCCTGACCGCCAGCGGTACCATCAGTTGCTCGAACACGACGGTGACTTTGACGGCGACACCCGGTTTCACCAGCTACATCTTCAGCGCAGGCGCTAGTCAGGTAGGCGGTTCATCAGGTAACACCGCCACGGTGAACACGGCTGGTACATATTCAGTGACCGCTGTTAACGCGTCGGGTTGCCAGTCGACAACTAGTGTGTTAGTGACCGGGGGTACGCAGTCTTCGCCAGTGGCCCTGTCGGCTAGTGGTCCCTTGAGCTGCTCCACTTCTACGGTAACGTTGACGGCGACACCAGGCTTTACCAGCTACGTCTTTAGTGCAGGCGCTAGCCAAGTGGGTGGTTCAGCCGGTAACACGGCTACGGTGAGTACCACCGGTGTCTACTCGGTCACCGCGACCAATTCAGACGGTTGTTCCTCGGTAGCCAGCACTTCGGTCACCTTCCAGGATTGCCCACCGGCGGGCAGCTTCACCATTGTCAGTGTGAACATCCTGAGCTGTAGCCCATCGGGACCCAACCGTCGCTACTTCAGCTTCACGCCCGTCTACAGTGGCCTCAACGGTCAGCCCATCAGCTTCTCCGTGGTGAACCAACTGCCACCGACCACCCAGACAGGGCCGTATTCGTTAGATCTGTATACGGATAATCCGGTGATTACGCTCAAAGCCACCCAGCAGGGAACTCCCGGCGAAGCTACCTTCAGCTACAACTGGCTCAACGCCTGCATGGGCATGACGGCGCCCAATACACCGCCCTCAGTGGTAGCACCGATCGCGCCCCAGTCGGCCACGGTCAATCAGACCTTCAGCTACGTGATTAATCCAGGTACGTTCACCGATGCTGAAACACCCAGCAGTCTGACTTACGCGGTAACGGGCCTGCCACCGGGTATTGGCTTCTTTGCGCCCAACTTCATTTCGGGTACGCCATCAACCACCGTGGGTTCGCCCTTCTCGGTAACGGTGACGGCAACCGATCCAGGCGGCTTGTCAACCTTCACGACCTTCGCGCTGACAGTTTATCCGGCCGCAACAACGGCTACCTTCGGTATCACGGGCGTCAATCTGGTCAACTGCATCACGGTGAGCCCCAACCGCAAAACCATCAGCTTCAACCCGGTGTACAGCGGTACGACGGGGCAGTCCATCAGCTTCTCGGTCGTCAATGAGTTGCCTGCCACCACGGCACCTGGTCCCTATGAGCTGACGCTGTACACGGATAACCCCGTGATCACGCTGAAGGCCACCCAGCAGAATACGCCGGGTGAAGCGACGTATGCTTACAACTGGCTAGCGGCCTGCAACGGTACGCCGTCGACCAACACCCCGCCCACGGTGGCCAACCCGATTGGTCCACAATCAGCGACGGTCAATCAGGGCTACAGCTTCGTGATTCCAGCCAACACCTTCACCGATGCCGAAACGCCGGGCAACCTGGCTCTGTCGGTGAGTGGGCTGCCAGCCGGTCTGGGCTTCACCCCACCAGCCACCATCTCGGGTACACCGTCCACCTCGGCCGGATCCCCCTTCTCGGTGACGGTGACCGCGACGGATCCCGGTGGCTTGTCGACCTTCACGGTCTTCACCCTGACGGTCAATCCGCAGAGCACCACCCCGCCCAGCACCTTCGCCATCACAGGAGCCACGCTGGTCAACTGCAGCTCGTTGACGCCGAATCGGAGAGCCATCACCTTTAATCCGGTGTATAGTGGCCTGAATGGGCAGCCAATCACCTTCTCGGTGGTCAACGAACTGGCGCCGACGACGAATCCAGGACCCTATCAGTTGAACCTGTACACGGATAATCCAGTGATTGTGCTCAAGGCCACCCAGCAAGGCACGCCGGGAGAAGCCACCTTCAGCTACAACTGGTTAGACGCTTGTAACAACGTACCCTCGACCAATACGCCACCTACCGTGGCTAACCCCATTGGGCCACAGTCGGCGACGATCAACGTGAGTTACAACTTCACCATTCCGGCTAACACCTTCACTGACGCCCAGACGCCGGGCAGTCTGGCTCTGTCGGTGAGTGGCTTACCAGTTGGTCTGAGCTTCAATCCGCCAGCCACCATCTCGGGTACGCCTTCGGTGTCGATGGCTGCGCCTTACTCGGTGACAGTGACGGCAACGGATCCCGGTGGTTTATCGACCTTCACGACCTTCAACCTGACGGTCAATCCGAACACGAGCACGACGGCGTTTGCCATTACGGGAGCAACGCTGCTGAACTGTACCAGCCTGAGCGCCAACCGCAAGTCGATCAGCTTCAACCCCGTCTATCAGGGAGCCACGGGTCAGCCCATTAGCTTCTCGGTGGTCAATGAGTTGGCGCCCACGACGAATCCTGGTCCTTACCAACTGAGTCTGTACACAGATAATCCAGTGATTGTTCTGAAGGCGGTTCAGGCGGGTACGCCTGGGGAAGCGACTTACAGCTATAACTGGCTGGCGGCCTGCAACGCCATGGCGCGGGTGGGTGCGCCCGAAACCTGGCTTGAAGTGGTGGTGCTGGGCAACCCGGTGGTTGGTGAAAGCGTGGAAGTGGGTGTGAAAGGAGCCGCTGGCAGTGCGCTCCGTCTACGGGTGGTGAATGCACAGGGTCGCCCGGTTCACGCGCAGACGATTGACCGGGCTGGTAGTGACGAACGCGTTCGGATGAATGTGGGTCAAACCAGTGGTATTTACCTGTTGGATGTCAGCATTCCAGGTCAACACCAAACCATTAAGTTAGTCAAGCCTTAAAAAGGTGCAGTTATTTTTATAAGAGGCTGGTTCGCTCTACAATTGTGGAGCGAACCAGCCTTTTTGTTTATAGAGAATTCTCCTGATCATCTTAGCGAGGCCGGTCTGCATTATAAGAATGGCCTAGTTCATTTAGCGCTCACACCTTAGCTTTCATAGTATCTCATTAAATGCCCGTTTTTTCCGAGATGGTATGTACTATCTAAACACTATGTCTATAGAAGTTGGCTGCAATCTCAAATTGCCATCTCACTAATCAACGTCTCATTTTCGTGTAGCGTCCTAAAATAAGTTTACAGTTTCGAAGTGAATTTATTAGTTCATTCTTATAGTCCTACCATTGATTTACAGTATCTCAACTAAACATCAGCTGGCGATTTCCAGATCTACTTCCCTTTTCTTGTAGTAATTTTTCCAGCGTCTTCGCAAATCGCCCCGTTGCTGATGGGCTTGCTGTGGGGTCAGCATGTCACAACTGCTATGGGGGCGTAATGAATTATAGATCAGCACAGCTTGGGCAATCCCTTTTTTGGCTACAGCCAGGCTAAGATAGTGATCGGCTAATAGCTCCTGTTTCAATATCCCGTTCACCCGTTCCGCGATCGCGTTTTCCAGTGGATCTCCGCTTTGCGTCATACTGATTTG
Source organism: Spirosoma flavus (assembly GCF_054778555.1). NCBI lineage: Bacteria > Pseudomonadati > Bacteroidota > Cytophagia > Cytophagales > Cytophagaceae > Spirosoma > Spirosoma flavus. The sequence goes on along the minus strand of NZ_BAAGZL010000001.1, from coordinate 2,313,402 downwards.
GATGGTATGATCCTGTAAAAGATTGACATACTTCAGGCAACAATACTGCACGCCCCGGTCGCTGTGGTGAATCAATCCACTCGTGTCCGGGCAGTCTTTCAAGGCCATCAACAAGGCTTTTAGGCTGCCCCATCGCACTCAGCGTTTCCGATACACAATAGCCGACGATTTTTCGGCTATAAGCATCCGTCACTAAGCTCAGGTAAGCAAAGCCATCACCGACCAAAACATAGGTTATGTCACTCACCCATAACGAGTTGGGTGCTTTTGGTACATACCCCCGTATCAGATTCGGGTACTTCCGCTTCGGCGGTCCGATTCTGCCAGTGATTCGAAAAGGTAGTCTGAACCTTACGTCGACGCTTTTTTACTAGTAGCTTATGCTCTCGTAGCAAATCAAAAACGCATCTCGACCCATCTTTAAGTGGTGTTCTTGGACAAAACCATGCATCAGCACCAGTAACTTTCTGGTGCCTAATCGGGGTTGCAGCGAGCGGTGGAGCAACACTTGCTGAATAACCAGCTCGGCTTCGAAGCAGGCCTGGCTATTATTTTTTTCGAATTGATAAAATGCCTGCCTACTATAACCAATCGGACCGCCGATGCGGCCAAACTTTTTTCGGATCAGGACTTGCAATTCATCCTCGGCAATATCGAGCATGGCATTCAGCAGCTTATTACGTAGTTGTTCCTGCTCCAAAAGTTTTTGGAGTTGCTCAACGCTAGGCGGTTGATTGGGTTTAGGCTTCATGGGATCAGAAGCTAAGCCCACCCCTTTTAGTTTAGCCTGCTGTTGTGCTTGATACTTGAGCACACACCGATTTATGGTGGCTTTACTGATGCCATATTTTTTCTCTAGTTGCAGGTAGGTGCACCCACCCAGCAAGTATTCTCGTACTACTTTTTGTCGTTTATTCAGTTTACAGCCTTAACTGAGCTGTAAACCTATTTAGGACATGACATCGTATTACTTGTTAAGTAAGCGATGCATTGTAGTCATGTGACGGATTTTACGGTTGGCCGATGCCGTACGAAACGGCAAAACTACCCAATCATCCGCTTTTATCGTTCTAATACAACGTAATGACCTGCCCTTGGAACGCCTTCTCCACGTCTGGCAAAATCTCGCAGTTGTCCCAGATGCCTGTTAGGAGTGTCTGGGCGTAGGATTCGGGGAGGTGATTGGTCATCATCAGTTGATGAGCCGTATGGTTGTCGTAGGTAAAATGGTGAAAAGTATACATAAATACGCCATCCGCGTCGTCGAGTAACAGGTACCATACTCGGGGAGTCCCATCGTTAGCGGGCATCCCGATTACACCTGCATTAAGCCAGTACCGACTGTTCTCTGTATCGGAAACTTGCTTATCCGCAAACGGTAGTCCAGCGTGACCAGCTAGTATTACGTCAGCCCCGTAAGCCGCAAAGGACGTTTCTTTCACCGGCCAGGGCGTTGATGCAAACACAAAATCAGCGATCCCAGTGGCGGCCCCATGCAACACGGTCACCGACTTACCAGCGTACCGAAACGACAGTTGGAGCGGCAAGGTGCTCAGCCAGGCAACCGATTTAGTAGAAAGTGTCTGAACCGCATAAGGAAACCAAGTGCGGGAAAATAAATCACACCGCCCTCCTTCCGTAAAATTACAACCGCAGTCATCCTCACCTCTGATGATATTCTGCTCTACATTACCCTGAATGGTTTGTATTCCCCAATTCTTAACCAGTTGCACCGACTCCTCAGGCTGTGCGCAGTAGCCGACGATATCACCGGTACAGATTATGTTGGCGGGAGGGATCTGGAGCTGGTTGGCAATAGTCTGAAGTGCTTCCAGCGCCTGCAAGTTGGAGTAAGGCCCTCCAAACACGAGCACCCTGCCGCTACGCATGCCTAAGTCTCGGGTATCGGGTCGATTATTCATGAGTCTTTGGTTGAAACAGCATACTACCCGCGAAAACCAGGAAACAGAAAGTCGTAGTGATCAGGTTCACGCTAAGTAGCGCTCCGTATTTCCCATCTCCCAACCGCCATGATTCGGGCAAAGAGAAAAACGTCAGAAAACCACCTAGCAGGAGCCCACCTACCACCGACAAGTGAAAAGCCAAGCGGGGCACCCGGACGTTCCAGCACAAAAAGACAGGTGCCAAACCAAGTACTAAGGTACCGCTGATGGTAGTGGCCGATAGAATAGCCGGGTCAAAAAATACGGGAATAGTACCCAGCACCGTCAGCACGACCATAGCCCACCGGCCTCTCGTAACACTCGGTACTACTGCCCGACTCAAATCGATGCTGATGAGCTTGGAAAACGACGCCATAGCCGAGTCTAGCGTCGACGAAGCTGAGGTCACCATAATCAGGTTCATTAGCAGCAACATCGGCACACCAAAATACCGCGCTACGGCAACCGGTGCTTCGCCCATTAGACTATTAATCTTGGCAAAAATACCGACGAAGCTGAAGAAGACGATACAAAGCGAACCAATAACGGCCGCCCAAATGTAGGCCCTCCCCGTGGTGTGCGTGTCGGAGATAAAGCCCCGGTCGGTTAGTACAGGGTCGTGAAAAGGATAGCTGAAACACTGCACTAGTGCCACCAGAAGCAGATCGACACCCTGATTTAGATCCCAGCGTCCACTGTTTACGAAGGGTTTAAGACTCCCGCCATACTGAGGTAAAATGAAGCCCAGAATCACCGTAAGCAGTACCACAAAGAGCGACAGTTGAATCACATCGGTCATTATCGAACTGCTCATACCACCTTTGAGCGTATAGGCCAGCGTGAGTAGTGTAAATATGATAATCGCTACGTAGTAATCAGTTGAGCCCTGCGCTCCAAAGTAGGAGCCGATCACGATAGTGTTCGACCAGATTTCATTGTAGAGCCGGATCATGATTAGTAGTGTAAACACCACTACCGCACTCGCTCCAAACTTCGATTCTAGAAAGTGGTGAATGCTCCGGTAACCACCCTTGTTGCGCATTGATACGATTATAAATCCTGCAACCAGAAACGACAGATAATAGCCCGCGTAGGCTACGCCCCCCACCAGTCCGAAGCTATGACCCAGGTTGGCGGCATTAGTAATCGATTTGGCAAACAGCCACGAAATGACCAAACTACTAGTCAGGAAAAGGGTGTTGGGCGTTCGCTCGTTGCGGGCACCCCGGAAAAATTCGGGCGCCGTACGAGCCAGGGGCGACACGAAAAACAGCGTAATGCTGGACGCCAGCACCAGCGCCCACTGCAACAGGGTTGTGCTCATGCAGGAATGATTAACGAGTAGCCCACCAAACAGGCATGTTAATGCTGTTGTTCTGGGTTTTGTCGGCGGCTTTTTTGTATTGTACTGTATTCAGTGCGCTTTCTGTTCCGGGGTAGGGCATCCGGACGGGAATAAGCCCGTTGTTAAGGCTGGCCGAAATGGTCTTTAAGCGAGGAAAACCAGTCCGACGGTACTCGGTCCAGCCTTCGTAGGCATTATTGATATTGCCAAGCCACTTTTGCGTCAAAATCTGTTCAATTGGGTTCTGACCGTTCTGCGCGTAGGCTACTTTAGCGCTGCTCAGGTAACCCGCTGGCAGCGTCGTGCGCCAGTAGTCGAATGCTTGCGTAACGCCACGCTCATACCACTCCTTACCCGATGCTGATACCAGGCCCCGCTCGGCAGCTTCGGCTAGCCAGAAACTGGTTTCATAGGCAGTCATATAGTTGGCGTACAGCTTATCCGACTCCTCCCGAAAGATCGTTCCTGTCAGTGAATAGTCGGCGACAGAAATCGACAGCTTTGAGGCATCCGGACCGTTGAGCAGACCTTTGTAGGTGCCCGGTTTGGCCGCGGTTGCCCGGAAATATACCCCAACGCGCGGATCGTTCAGGCTGGTGAGCAGTTCCTGACTGGTCAGCGACATGATAAACAGGTTATAGTCGCCGATACGGGCTGTTGACATTCGGAAGTTGTTGGGTTGCGTGAGTGAGAAGCGAAACACTGCGTTGTCAGTATTGGCCTTAATGAAGTTGCCTTCCGTCAGCACTTTCTGTAGCGCGTCCTTCACATTTGCTTTACCCGAAATACGCATCAACGCTTTAATCTTCAGCGAATTGGCAAATAATACCCACTTGCTGCGGTTGCCACTGTAAAGAATGTCGCCATCAAGAGCAGTAGCACCTTTGTAATTATTAATGGAAGCAATGCCTTTATCGAGATTGTCCAGTATACCACCGGCAGCCGTGTAGATAGATTCCTGCGTATCGTAGGCAGGTGTAATGACGCCCGTTTTTCCTTGTAGAGCCTCGCTATAGGGTACGTCGCCGTAAAGGTCGGTGAGGGCAGCCGCCATGTACGCTTTCATGATCAGGGCCGGGCCTTCGTATACTCCGAATGCTACGTTGGCGCGAGACTTCTGCAACAGAATTTCGTTGTCGCGCAAGTTCGAGTAGATGAACGGCCAGGGATTGCCACCATATTGCGGTTCGCTGAGACTGTGCCGGTCGAACAGGTTGAAGTCGATAGCCGTAAAATACTGCCCTAGCAGGTTGCCCGCTACAAAAGCTTCGTAGGACATCTGCTCGCCATAATCGAACAGAATTTTGCGAAACAGCAGCGACGGTTGCACATCGACCGGCGCGTTGGGGTTGGTGTTGATTTCCTGAAAATTCTCCGTACAGCTAGGTAACGCACTGGTTAGCAAAAGCAGCAGGAGGGTACTATATAAAATCCGTTTCATATCAGTTGGTTTGATACCCGTGCCGAATGGCGGGACTTAAAAATTCACACTTAGTTTCACCCCTATGTTACGCGAGGTGGGGTAGGTCATGTCTTCGACGCCAGTTTGCAGTTGATTTTGCTGGAACGAAGTCTGTTCGGGATCGAAGTGGGGAATATGTGACAGTGCCAGCAAATTTCGACCCACCAAGGCTATAGTTAGTCGCTGCATATGCAGCTTACGAGCGAGGCCCGTCGTTTCGGGCAGCGTATAGCCAATGCTCATCTCCCGCAACTTTACGTACGACGCATTGTAGGTGTTATTTTCTTCATTGTTGCGGTCGTAATACATGCGGTAATAGGTTTCGGCTGGAATAGCGCGGGTATTGGGTTGATAGTTCGGATTATCTGTTGTGCCCGTGTTCACCACGCCTTTAGCCACAATACCCGCATCAGGACGATCGGCCGTTTCGATAAGTTGCCCTGCTACACCCGCCAGTGCCAGTGTGCGTGATACCAGAATGCCGCCTTGCCGCCAGTCGAGCAGGAAACTTAAGTTCCAGTTTTGAACGCTGAGCTGGTTTGATAAGCCTACCATGAAGTCGGGATTGTAGTTACCTAGTTTCTTCAGCGTGTTGTCGGCAATGTACTGACCATTGCTACCCACAATAAACTCACCCTGAGCATTACGCAGGTAGCCTGTACCCCACATATCACCCATTCGGTCACCTTGTCGCACCTGATACCAGACGGTTTGATTCACATTATCGTAGATGCGGTTGTAGCCCAGCGTAAGTGTACCAGCCTCTTCAGGCAGCGCCACCACTGTAGTACGGTTGCGGCTGAAGTTGAGGCTCACGTTCCAACGGATGCGACTCGTCCGTATAGGGATGGCCATTACCACGGCTTCGATGCCCTGCGACCGTACTTCACCCCCATTAATGACTCGTTCACTGTAACCAGTAGGGATGGCGATGGGTAACGACAGAATCTGGTTACGGGTGCGGGAGTTATAATAGGTCAAGTCAATGCCTAGTCTGTCATCCAGGAAGCGAACATCGGCCCCCACCTCAACTGAAGTGATCGACTCCGGTTTCAGGTTGGTATTGGCAATTGTGGACTGGGCGGTGAAGGCGGGTTGTGAGAATACTGGGTTGCGAGCGTTGAAAACCCCTGTGGTCTGGTAAGGGCTTGTATCGTTACCGACGCTGGCGAAGCTGGCCCTAACTTTAGCAAACGACAAAACGGTGGGTAGCCGGAACTGATTGGATAGTACCCAACTGGCCGAAACAGAAGGGTAGAAGAAAGACGTGTTGGCGGTAGAAGTGGGCGTTGCTAGCGCACTCGACCAATCGTTACGTCCTGTTACGTCAACAAACAGTACGTCCTTATAACTTAGTTTGGCAAGTGCATACAAGCTGTTGATACGTTTACGGGCACTCTGCTGATAGACCTCTACCGGCGACGCTGCATTGGTCAGTTTGAATACGCCCGGTTGCGCCAGTGTTAAAGCCTGATACTGATCGAACGACGCCAACTGATTCATACGATTTCCCCCCGCCGACAGATCGATCGAAAGTGGTCCTAAGCTACGCGTGTAATTCAAAAGAAAATCGGTGTTGATTTCCCGGAAGAAAACAGCGTTTTCAGCATAAGCGCCATTCTTAAAACGGTTGCTGCTGAATGCCCGCCGAAACTGACGGTTCTCGCTCGAATAATCCATAGCGCTTCGTACCATCAAAGTCAAGTTAGTGGCCAGTTCACCCGTCACGGCAATATTGCCGATGAGTCGGTCGCGGTTAAACGAGTTACGGTTTTCGTAAAGGGTGAAATACGGGTTGTCGAAGTAGGTATAGTTGTAGGAAAAATGCTGAATCCCCTCCAATCCGGGCTGCCAGTACTGCTTCATTGGGTCAACGTCCGTTTGCCGACCCAGCCAGGCGCTCATAGCGTAGTTAATATTTTCCGAGCCGTATTTGGTAGCAGGCCGATTGTCACTACCCGAGTTTATGTAATTGATGGATGAGCTGAATTTCAGCCACTTATTGGGTTCGAACTGAAGCTGGGCGGCTAGCGTTTTACGTTTCAGATCGACACCCGGAATGGCTGACTGACTGTTCAGATCGGTGTACGACAGCCGGTAGCTGCCTTTGTCGTAGCTACCAGAAATAGCCAGATTGCTGATGGCCGTATGACCTGTCTCGTAGAAATTTTTGAGGTTATCAGGATGCGACACAAAGGGGGTTGGGGTGATAGGTAGCCCACTGTATACCCGCGTGTCGGCTCCACGCACTACACGACCATCTGGCAGATTCACGGGACTGTCGTACTGCTGAATCAGCAGTCCCGCATCGAGTTTTGGACCATAACTATAGGAGATATTATCGTTAATCCCCCCACCCAGGCCATCGACATACTTAAATGTTCCGCTATTACCCTGTCCGTAGCTGTTCTGGAATCGGGGAAGCTGAAACGGGCGCTCGGTATAAAAAGTACTGTTAAAACTAACGCCAATGCCTTTCTGTGACGAACCGTCTTTAGTCGTAATCAGGATAACTCCGTTGGAAGCTCGGGTACCGTAGAGGGCAGCTGCACCGGGCCCTTTCAGTACCGATACCGTTGCTATATCGTCAGGGTTGATTTCCATGGCACCGTTGCCAAAATCAATTTCCTGAAACCCGTTGGCATCGTCGTCAACTCGGTTCACCACCGTAGCGTTGTTAATGACAATGCCATCGACCACAAAAAGGGGGTTGTTATTGGTGAACGATGATTCGCCCCGGATCGTAATACGCGAGGACGCTCCCACCCCCGTCGACCCACCCGTAATCATCACGCCCGCAACTTTACCTGACAGGTTGTCGAGAAAGTTGGGAGCCTTGACGTCGCTAACTTGACTGCCATCAACTTTCTGGATGGCATAACCCAAGCTGCGGGCGTTGCGCTCCAGCCCAAGAGCCGTAACGACTACTTCATTGAGTGACAGTCCCGCAACTAGTTCAACAATCAGGCTGGTTTGTCCCGTGTACTGCACCTCCTTTGTCTGATAGCCAAGGTAAGAGATTGTCAGAACGTCGGCTGGTTGTAAGTTGGCTAGGGTAAATGTACCCGTGGCATTGGTGAGCGTACCTGCCTGGGTGCGTTTTACTTGTACAGTGGCCCCCACAATGGGTTGATCCGATGCCTGGTCGACAACCTGCCCTGTTAGTTTCTGGGCAGATGCAATAACTGAAAATAAGAGAACAAAGGTAATCAGTAGTAATAACCGCATAGAACGGGAAAGAGAGAAGAAATGAAATATTATCAATATACGAGGTACGAAGAGAGATAGATGTCCAAGAAAGGAATTAGTCAACTATCTGCTAGTTCAAACGTAGGAATCTGTCCGGGAGAAATTCGAGAGAGTGAAGCGGTAGTATCTCAATTGGTAAGCGGGCTATCATAAAAATATAACTCAAAAAGAGGATATTTCCTAAAGCCATTCCAAATTACCCGTGCATGAAATTATGTGTATCATGATATTATTCAAGACTTCAAAACAATATCCATCGTAATATTACAATGAATCCTATTTTTACTACCTTCGCTACATGGGAGTTACAAGAACTGAAATATTCACAGAAGAGCAAAACAGGGTATCGGATTTGGCTAAAGCATTCGCACACCCGGCAAGAGTGGCCATCCTACAATCGCTGGCGCGGAAGAAAACCTGCGTTTGCGGTGACCTAGTAGACGAATTACCTTTGGCTCAGGCCACCGTTTCTCAGCATTTAAAGGAGCTGAAACGCATTGGCATCATTCAGGGCGAAATCAACCCGCCCCGCGTTTGCTACTGCATCAATGAAACTGTATGGGAGGAAGCCCGCCAAGCCTTTGGCGCGTTGTTTGACATTTATGTAGGAGCCGCGACCTGCTGCTAGGTATGCGGCTTTTTTTTACCTAAATCAATCGCAATATTACATTAAACCAATAAGAAAAACATATGGAAACCGCCGAGGAAATTAAAGAAACCGTCCGCCAGAAATACGGCGCAATTGCCCAGAATCCCGCTGCCAATGGGTGTTGCGGTCCTACTTCCTGCTGTGACCAATCCAGGCCGGGACCTGAAATCGAATTGAACGTGCCGATTGTTATGGCGCAGGATTACCAGGAGTTGAACGGCTACGTGGCCGATGCCGATTTGGGGCTGGGTTGTGGATTGCCTACGCAATTCGCGCAGATTAACCCTGGTGATACGGTAGTGGATCTGGGTTCAGGCGCGGGCAATGATTGCTTTGTGGCCCGTGCCGAAGCCGGCGAAACGGGCCGCGTGATCGGCCTGGATATGACCCCCACCATGATTGACCGCGCCCGCAAAAACGCGAAAGCCTTGGGCTTTGCGAATGTTGAGTTCGTCTATGGCGACATCGAGGACATGCCCTTGCCCGAAAATTTGGCGAATGTGGTCGTGAGTAATTGCGTGATGAACTTGGTTCCCGACAAGCAGAAAGCCTTCGCCGAAACCTTCCGCATTTTAAAGCCAGGTGGCCATTTCAGCATCTCCGATATTGTACTGAAAGGCGAGCTGCCCGCAGGTTTGCAGCAGGATGCCGAAATGTACGTGGGTTGTGTATCGGGAGCGATCCATAAAGACGCCTATTTGCAGCTCGTCAGTGAGAGCGGTTTCACGAATATTCAGGTGCAGAAAGAACGGGAAATTACCCTACCCGATTCGGTGCTGCAAAATTACCTGTCTACCGAGGAAATCGCCGAATATCGTCAGCAAGACCGGGGCATCTATAGCGTGACGGTTTTTGCGCAAAAACCGTTGGCGCTCACCGAGATTAAACCACTGAGAACTAGCCAGACCGCTAGCTGTTGCGGGACTGATTGTTGCAACTAATTCCACAACTGAAACCAGTCTTGAAAATGAAACGACTTCTAGTTCTATGCACGGGTAATTCTGCCCGTTCGCAGATAGCCGAAGGCTATTTGCAATCCTTCGCCGGAGATCGGGCCGAAGTATACAGCGCAGGCGTTGCCCCCCACGGCGTGAACCCGCTAGCCATTCAGGTGATGACCGAAGATGGCATCGACATTTCGCACCACACCTCGAACCATGTGGACGAATACACCTCTGTGCCGTTCGATTACGTCATTACTGTGTGCGACAATGCCCGCGAGCAATGTCCCTATTTCCCATCAAGCGCGGAGAAGATCCACCAAAGCTTTCCCGATCCTGGCCACCAACCCGGCATCGATGCCCTGACCTCGTTCCGCCAGGTGCGCGACCAGATTAAAGTTTTTTCACAGGAATTCATCGCATCGAAATTGCTGAACTCGTCGGCTAGCTATGGAACTGCACATTGAAAACGCACGGCCTGACGAGAAAGAAACCGTTGTGGCCCTGCTTGAACAAGGAGATTTGCTCACCGAGGATCTACCAGAAGAACTGCCCCATTTCGTGATTGCCAAATACGAGCAAACTCCCGTCGGGGTGGCCGGTCTGGAATCTTTCGGGACTGTGGGCCTATTGAGGTCGGTGGCTGTTGATCCAGCCCACCAGGGTAAAGGCATCGCAGCGCAGATGATCGACCGGTTGCTAGCCACTGCCGACACAACGCAGCTGCATGAACTGTATCTGATTACCACCTCTGCCGAGGGCTATTTTGACCGATACGGATTTGTACCTGTGAACCGGGACACCGTACCCGAAGCTATTCAGCAAACTAGGCAATTCAGTAGCCTTTGCCCGTCATCGGCCATTGTGATGAAACGAACACCCAAACAGTAAATTCCATGAGTCCCCCCGTCTATCTTTTCTGGACCGCTTTCTGACTCTGTGGATTTTTCTGGCCATGCTGATAGCAGCGCAGTTTTGAACCTCACTACAAAAGGACGCTCCAAACCACTTATAAAAATGGCGAACCCATTACCTGAGTTAGTAGCCAGGTGGCCAGAACATCAGCCAATGATTTTGGGCTACCTGCGTAAGTACGTAAAAAATGAACCCATCGCGCAGGACATTAGCCAGGACATTTTTCTGAAAGTGTATCGCCTGAGTCAGCAGCCCCATTATACTGTAGTCAATGTTCGTTCATGGCTGTTCCAGTTAGCGCACAACGCCATGATTGACCATTACCGGCAGCCTAAAACGGCTTGCCTTTGTGCTAGTGAGGTTGAGCAGATTCCCCACCCTAAAGAGGGAAATACCTATCAAGAAATGGCCGACTATGTTCGACCCTTGCTGCGTTGTTTGCCGGACGCCTATGCGCTACCGTTGGCGATGGATCTGGACGGTGTACCGCAGAAGGAAATTGCTCAACAGCTTCAGTTGGATTTGCCTACCACCAAATCACGTATCCAGCGATCCCGAAAGAAAATGCACGGACTGTTTTACGAGTGCTTTCACCTGGAAGTAGACCCACAGGGACGCGTTGAAAGCTTTGCCATTCGACCGGATTGCGTCACGCTGCAAGCGTTTCTAGTCGAGCAGCAAAAAAAGAATGCCTTGCCGATGCATCTTTTGGGGACTTAGCCCGTCATGGGTGCAATTCTAAACATTGCATCCATTATGAAAACCACATTGCTTTTCGGTCTATCGTTTCTATTCGCTCCGGTACTTTATGGGCAGGCTCCCCATGCGCAAGAACCGTTGGTAGATCATTACCAACAGTTCAGCGCGTTGAACGCAAAGAAGAACCCTGCCCGCGCCTGGCTAGATACAATTCACTACCCTGCAAAAGAATATGGCAGCTCGCTTACTTATGTGTTGGTCAAACCGTACTACCTGATAGCATCGCAAGTCGAAGTGCTGAAAACCGCTGTTCGCCCACCGGCCAACTCATCCGACCAAACCCGGAAGGAATTAGATTATCTGTTAGCCTTGCAGCGGAGCCGGACACCGGCGCAAATTAAGCGCGTGGAGTTCTTAGGCGATATTGGCTATTGGCCGCAGGTGGATTTACTTACCTCGCACCCTAGTTACAGCCAGAATCTGAAAGATCTATTTTTTGAAGGTCGCGAAATTTTGGGAGTTACTTGCACAGCAGAGAAGTATCCGAAAACGGCCATCCTGCTCAAAGGCATGATGCGGGACATGCGGATCATGGAATTTACTATCAAGTATCAATATATTCGTCCCCGTCCTTATCATCTGGAAGCTGAATTAAAACCATTGACTCGCATCGGCTCTCCATCATTTGCCAGCGGGCACACTCTATGGGCCTTTATCCAGGCATATACTTGGAGTGAATTATTGCCACACCGCCGGGCTGACTTTCTTAAACTTGCCGAAGAAATCCGCCGTTCGCGTGAAATCATGGGTATTCACTACCCCAGTGACAATGAAGCCGCTCGCCAGATAACACATCGAATGTTAACGTACTATTTCAAGAACCCGAGCTTTCAACGTGATTTTGAAGCGGCCAGAGCAGAGTGGAAAAACTAATGACGGTTAGCAGTGGGTATAGTAACTCACTGCTCCTTTGATTTTTCTAGGGTGTGAGCTTTACTGAACTTCGAATTCTTCGGACAATCGATCGACGCATGTCAGCCTGTGTGTGGATAATCCCTTTACTAAATCCGGACTGGAATCCGGCGATGTAGTAATTTACTTTTAGCGTGTGCGCGTGCAGGAACGTATCTCATCTCCCCGATTATTCTGTTTATTGCCTCTGAGTATTTATCGATCAAGCTGTAGACTATCCAAGATAATGGCTATGATTCACCATTGTTGGTGGAGAAAGCAGACAGAGTCAATACGTTCTTTACTCTGGATCATGGCCTAACTGGCAAAAAAATTATGTAAAATTTTGGTGGGGCTAAAATGTTCTGGAAGCGCACGAGCAAGAACCTACCCCCGTACCCTCCCCCGGTGTTAATCAACGTTACCCCTACCCCCGGTCATTTTCGTACGCTGCTCTTAGGTTAAACCTACACGCATTAACTGTTGGGAGGTTAACTTTATGCTAGAGGTGTCAGCCGCTCAATTCGCTCAACTTACACATAGCACGTACGTGCTGGACTTCAACCGTTTACGCTGATTCAGCAGGAGACCAACGTTTCGCATCGGTATAACATATTTCCTCATGACGGATTCACTACGGTCTTAAGCAGCCGGGTTCCTGAGGAGAAATTCAGTAATACCAGATTAACCACGGTCATACCTCTCGTTTTTCAATCCTTTCAACCAATAACGTTTTACCCTTATGGACTACAATCCTGTTAGAATCGACTTATTGCCCGTACCTGTCAACCAGGCCGTATTGCCACAGTCTAGTTTCAAGGCACTTATTGAAGCCAATACCATCGTAGTTACGGAGGATGAAATACGCCATCAGCATATCATCCCCGTATTCGTCAAAGACAATGAGCCGCTGATTAGTCAGAGCGATTTCGTTGATGCCACGTTGGACGCTGTTAGCGATGTCTTTCGGGGTGAGCATATTATGATGCCCCAGCTCCGCGTTTCTCACCCCATAAAAGGTCGTACACCCGATGCCCGAAACAAATCAGCGCATCAGCTTCAAGATTGGGAAAAGACGCTTTACTATGAACGACTGATTTTTGCGATTGAGATAGATTCCATCCAGGAAGTGGTAGGAGACAATACGCTCTCTCTGACCATAGGCGGGGTCAAAGCCTATAACCTGGATAATCTCCACAACCGGAAGGGCGCTAACGAACACTTTAAGGTCTTTATCGGCTTCCAAAACAAGGTATGCACGAACCTATGCGTCTGGACAGATGGTTATTATAGCGATTTACAGGTAAAGAGCCTGAATCAACTGCGGATGGCCATCCACACGTTGCTTCAAGCCTACAACCAGGACAACTTACTACACCGGATGAAGTGCTTACCTGAATACACGCTTACAGAGCAGCAGTTTGCCTTGCTGCTGGGACGTTGCCGTATGTACCAGCATTTACCAACAGTGACTAAGCAAAACATTCAACCTCTGCTGTTTGGAGATACTCAATTAGGGGCAGTCTGCAAAGATTACTACCGGGATGAAAGCTTTTGCCGGGAAGCAGATGGCAGTATCAATTTATGGCGACTTTATAACCTGTTCACAGGCGTCAATAAGTCGAGTTACATTGATACGTTTCTGGATAGGTCGGTCAACGCCTTGCAATTTGTGGAGCAAGTTCGGGCTGGGTTGGATGGGCACAACACAAACTGGTATGTGCAATAAAATCAATAACGGCAAGGGTAATTTCTCTCTTGCCGTTTCCATTACCTTTCGACAGTCCGCTGCCACAATGTCCATATAGGGTAACACGCTTTGGGTCATCCAATACGCACATGCGTAAATCCACTCAGGAGGTAGTTAGAGATTCGTAAATATTACTTTTTAATCCGGCACACCCTGCCACGGTTACTCGCTGTATCAGTATATTGCCAGTCTTTTTTGCAAAAATTTACCCATTTCGAAGAACGACACACAGTCAACCTTATACTTTTTTTACGTAAGAGCCAGTGCCCCAGATGAATCAAAAACTTTCCCTGTCCAAACTCGAACAACTGCTCCTGAAAGCCTGCGATATTCTGCGGGGTAACATGGATGCGTCGGAGTTTAAAGAGCATATTTTCGGCGTGCTTTTTCTGAAGCGCTTGAGCGATAAATTCCATGCCGACCGCAAACGCCTGGAGCAAGACTATAGAAATAAAGGCTTGACTGACGACCTGATACAGATTCAGTTGGAAACGCCTACCAAATACGACTTCTACGTACCCGAACGCTCACGCTGGGAAAACATACGGCACCTGAAAAAAGATGTTGGTACGTTCCTTAACAAAGCCCTGGCCGAACTTGAGGAAGCCAATCCGAATACGCTTCAGGACGTACTGAAAAGCATTAACTACAACAAAAAGGTAGGGCAGAAAGCCCTGGAAGATGCCAAGCTGGTGGAGTTCATCGAGCATTTTGAGCTGATTCCGCTGCGGGACGAAGATTTTGAGTTCCCTGACCTGATGGGTGCTGCTTACGAATACCTCATCAAGTATTTTGCCGATAGTGCTGGTAAAAAAGGAGGAGAGTTCTATACACCTTCTGAAGTTGTAAATCTGCTTACCAACCTGATCGAGCCACAGGAAGGTATGTCGATCTACGACCCGACGGTGGGGTCGGGTGGTATGTTGATTCAGTCGCAGAGCTACGTAGCACAATCGGGAGGGAACACGCGCAATCTGGCCCTATACGGACAGGAAAGCAACGGTACTACGTGGTCACTGTGCCGGATGAACATGCTGCTACATGGCATCTACACCGCCGACATTCGGAATGACGATACCATTACTAAACCCCAGCATCTGGATACCAACGGCGAACTAAAAAGGTTCGACCGGGTCATTGCCAATCCGCCATTCTCGCAGAACTACAGCACCAATGGCATGGAGCACAAAGACCGTTTTCAGGTGTTCATGCCGGAATCGGGTAAGAAAGGTGACTTCATGTTTGTGCAGCACATGATTAGTGTGTTGAAGTCGAACGGGAAGATGGCCGTGATTATGCCGCATGGAGTCCTGTTTCGTGGGGGAGCCGAAAAGCTTGCCCGTGAGTGGATGCTGACGAATGGATTACTGGAAGCTGTTGTTGGCTTGCCTGCCGGATTGTTTTACGGAACCGGTATTCCGGCCAGTGTATTGGTCATTAACAAACAGGGAGCCGCTCAGCGTCGTGAAGTGTTGTTTATCAATGCCGACCGGGAATACAAGGAAGGAAAAAACCAGAATAAACTGCGCCCAGAGGATATCGAGAAGATATCGAACGTATATCGCAATCAACTCGAAGCACCGAAGTACTCCCGGCTGGTACCGTTGGCTGAATTGGCAGCCGAAGACTATAACCTCAACATTCGACGCTACGTCGACAATGCTCCCGCGCCTGAACCGCAGGATGTGAAAGCACACCTCAACGGAGGTATCCCGCTGGTGGAGGTGGATGCTTTACAAGCGTATTTCACTACGTATGCGGGTTGCCGGGATATGCTGTTTACAGAATACAAGCCTGACTACTTACAGTTCGCCGACAACGTAACAGCAAAGGAACAGATCAAAGACCTGATTGAAACCAGTTCCGGTGTTGTGCTGACGCACGCTACGTATCAGCAGGCATTGCAAGACTGGTGGCATCGACATTTACCTGCTATCAAGGCTATCAATAGCCAACGCGCCGTGTTCGACTTGTATCGGCGGTTGCTGCCCGACATTACCGATACGTTGCTGCCATTGGGTATGCTCGACGCGTTTAAAATTCGGGGAGCGTTTGCGGCTTTCTGGAACAACGGAACCATTCTGAGTGACCTGAAATCGGTAGCGGCCAGCGGATGGGGAGCGGCTCTCATTCCCGACGAAGAAATACTACGTTCTCAGTTTGGCGACCTGCTCGACTGGCACGAACAAAATCAGGCACGAATGGCGGAGTTGCAGGCGCTGTTCGAAGAAGCCGAAAGCGAAGACTATGACCCTGATGAGAGTGATAGCGGAGTACTCTCCAAAGAAGCCCTGAAACAACTGAAAGCGGTGGCTAAAACCGACAAGCGGAAAGGTGGTGCTACGTTGTTTGACGACGATGCCGACGACGTACTGGTGATGGCTCCTGCTGAACGTATCGCCCGGCACGACAAACTGGTGAAAGAATTAAAAGACCTGAAGTTCGAAGCCAGAGCGATGGAAAAACGGACGGAAGACCTGGTGGATGCCGCCCGGCAACGTATCACGGCTACCGAAGCTGAACGATTGATTCTTGCCCGTTGGGAACGTACGCTCTACGCTACGTTCGAGGGTTATCTGAAGCAATACCGCCAGAGCTTTATAGCTGCCATTGAAAACCTACACAGCAAATACAACGTAACGTTGAAAGGTCTGCTGACTGAGCGTGAAGCCGAAAATAAAATATTGAACCAGTTTTTGAGTGAATTAGGTTATGAGTGAGTACTATCAAATCGGTAAAATAGCTAATGTTAAAGGTGGCAAACGTTTACCCAAAGGTCACGATTTTGTAGAAACTAAGAATATACCCTATTTACGAGTGGTAGATATGGTAAATGGTGGTATTGACGATTCTGATATAAAATATATCTCCTCGCAGACTGAGAAATTAATAAAGAATTACAAGATAACAGTCGAAGACATTTACGTAACTATTGCTGGAACAATTGGAAATTTTGGTGTCATTCCTCAGAAATTTGATAATGCTCAGCTAACTGAAAATGCAGCAAAACTCAGTGGAATAGATGCTTCAAATTTTAGTATCAACTATCTAGTTTATAAATTTTCTTCAAAGGAAATACAAGCACAAATTTGGCAGGAAATCGGTATAGGTGGCGGTGTTCCGAAGTTAGCTTTACACCGCATCCAGAAAATCAGATTTAAAGCTCCCTCTCTCCCCAACCAACGCAAAATAGCCCGTATCCTCTCGACGATTGACGGTCAGATTGAAAAGACGGAGGCCATTATTGCCAAGTATCAGGCCATCAAGCAGGGCATGTTGCAGGATTTATTTACTCGCGGCATTGATGTCCGCACCGGCCAGCTACGTCCCCGCTACAAAGACGCTCCAGAGTTGTATAAAGAATCATCGCTGGGCATGATTCCGAAGGAGTGGGAGGTGACAACCACAGGAAAAGTGTCACGCTCAATCGTACCGGGTAGATCTAAATCTCAATCTTTCAGCGGTGGAACACCTTGGATTACAACTCCTGATTTTGAGAGTGATTATGTGTCTAAATCTCGTGAGAACTTAGGTTTAAATGACAAAGAGATAAAGACAAGCGGAAACAAAAAAGTACCAGCAAATTCTGTAATTATGACCTGCGTTGGGGAACTAGGGGTTTCTGCAATAAATAGCTGTGAAGTTGTATTGAATCAACAACTCCATGCTTTTGTCCCAAATGACGATTTACTACCTGAGTACCTTCTTTATTCTTTAAGATATGAAAAAAGTCAAATGTTAAGAATAGTCGGGTTTAATGTCGTACCGTACATGAATAAGAGTGTGTGCGAAAGCATAGAAATTAGACTGTCTAAAATTGATGAGCAGGTTGAAATGATGAAAAGGATGATGTCAGCTACCAATACAATATTATCGTCTCAACATTTCCTTTCTAAACTTCAATCCCTCAAACAAGGCTTAATGCAGGATTTGCTCAGTGGGAAAATAGAGGTGAGCGCATAGCCTTACTAATTGCCGCCCTTTACTGAAGAATATTATCTATCATCTTGAACGATTATCACAAAAAAGAAAATTGGCATAGTTGATGTACTAAATTTAGTTAAAACAAGTGCGCCTAAATCGTTAACCACACTCATGAAAATTGCAGACGTTATCCTAAACCGTGTAAACAGAGATTATTTATTACCCTCTATTCAACGTGAGTTTGTCTGGCTCAAAAGTGCTCAGGAAAAGAAGATTGAAAAACTCTTCGATTCCGTCATGCAGGAATACCCAATCGGTACTATCCTGACCTGGGGTATTGACAAAGATCCTAACGCCGAATCGATCAAATGGGAGTTATATAATTTCGTTCAGGACTACGATAAAGATAATCCGCATAATGAACTGGCTAATACCAATGGCTACAACAAACTGTTTCTGTTACTGGATGGTCAGCAGCGTATATCCGCACTCAACATAGGGCTTCGAGGTAAATACTCCTTTACCCTATACAACAAAAAGCGTGAACTGAAGCTGTATCTAAACCTCTTCGGTGATCTTGAAAATGATCTCGATAACACCTACGGGGCTAAGTATCAGTTTGAGTTCAAGAGTAGCGAAGCAGGGAAGCTCGGCGAATTATGGTTTGAAGTCGGAAAAGTGCTGGATTTTCGGGATGATAGTACTGAAGATTTCAAAGAAGCTTACGACGAGTTGATTCGGGAAAATACGACGGATAAAGCCCTCATCAAACAAGCGAAATCGACACTAGGGCAGCTCCATAAAGTAATCTGTTCTGATAATGTGCTTCAGGAACAAGTCGTGCAAACCAACGACGATGAGAAGGTTCTGAATATTTTCGTTCGCACAAACGATGGAGGAGTAAAGCTGGAAAAGGCGGATTTACTGCTTTCGTATATGGAGTCGAACAGAACACTCTTTCAGCCAAAAGGGGCTCGACAGGAGCTCTTTGATTTTGTCGATCAGCTCAACAAAGAAGAGTTGCACAAACCTAACTACAAATTTGGCAAAGATGATGTGTTGAAAGCCTGTCTGGTTATGTCTGATCTGGAAGTACAATACAAGATCAAGAACTTTAACTCAGAAAATCTGGCGATCATTTCTGGTAACTGGCATATATTGAAAAAATACCTGAGTCTGACCGTAAAGTTAATTGCCCAGTATGGCTTTATGCCTCAGAATATTGTTTCGCAGTACGCCTTTATCCCAATTGCTTACTATTTACAGAAAAATAAGTACTCCGATACGTTTATTGCGTCTCAGACAAATGAACACATTGCCATTAAAACCGAGATCATAAAGTGGTTCACCAAAGCCCAGTTAACCGGCGCCTTTGGCAGTTCATCTGACTCTACGTTGAAAACCATTCGCACGGCCATCAACGAGGGCAAGAGCTTTGAAGAAATAAACCTTGGTAAAAAAATAGACCGCGATGATGTTGAGAAATGGTTAAGCCGTGAACATTACCGATCTCGTCTGTCACACTTACTGTTAATGATGATTACGGAGACTCGATACTGGGAAGAGTGCCACCAAGATCATATATTCCCCCTCAGTAAGTTTAAAGATTCTGTTTATGACAAGTATAATTTAACGGCTCAGGACAGGAAATTTTATAATCAACATGCAAACTCCATTGCCAATCTGCATTTGCTGAATAGTTCAGTCAATATCTCAAAAAGCAACAACGATTTTATTGACTGGTCAGCAAACCAAAACAAGGTATTCCTGGCAGCGTCTCATATTCCACCCGATATATTTCTGGGTTTCAATAATTTCACGGAATTTATTCATCTCAGAACAGAAACCCTTACTTCGTTGCTACTCGAAAAGTTGCAATAAGCCATGCGGCAAAAAGTAGATTTCTGGTTGTACAAGGATTGATAGTGATCAGGATTCGTTTGAAGGCAGTATCATAACCATTTCATTGGGTGTCACTACGGGCAACTGGCTTTGGTCAGTCGAACGAAAGTCTTTGATGTTGCCCGTGACGAAATACTGAATGGATTGGTTACCCAAGGCTGTCTGATACTGGAACCCATCCTCCAAGTCTGTTATAGTCAGTAATTGGCTGGCCGCCAGAAAGGTATTTTTATTAGCACTCGCCACCTGCACCAAATTCAGAAAGCTTACCAGGGCATCACGTAATTTCTGTCCCTTTTTTCCTGAACGGTGTAGTACATACGCAACGGTATAGACGGAACCCGCAGAGATGTAAATGGTGATCCGCTTTTCTTCAGCCGCCAGAAACAATGTAGTGGCTTCATCAGCGAATGTATCGTTCCGGTCCAGTAGCCAGTCGAGCACTACGTTCGTATCCAGAAAGATAGTCATAGCCCGTACCGGTCTTTATACATCATGTCCCGAATCTGCTTATCCGTTTTCTTGCTTAATGGTCCTTTAGCAATACCTCGCAAATGTAACGCAGAAGGAATAGCCGACACCGATTCAGGGATGTTGGTATCAACGGGTGTCAAAAGCTGCTCAATCATGGCGGACAATGATGTATGCTGCTGTCGGGCCAGCAGTTTAGCGTTGGCAACTACCCGCTCATCAACCGTCAGGGTCAATTTCACTTTACCCATATACGTATCTTTTTTATTTTTCAGCAAAGATACGTATTACCTGGGGAATCAGAACAGAAAATAAAAGCGCTTAAATCGTTACCTTGCGATTACTTATTCCTTAACCGATGTCTGAATACCTTCACACCGAAAAACCCTTTCTGACGCAATTACAATCCCTAGGATGGACGATCACCAACCAGCCTGCCGGAATTCCCAAAGACCCTGTTAAAAGTGAACGTAGCAGTTTCCGCGAGGTAACCCTAAAGGCCGTTTTCAAGAAAGCCATTTACGAAATCAACACGACCGAACAGGGTGATCCCTGGTTAACCGATACTCAACTGGAAGCGGTATTCGATGAAGTAACGACGCATACCCGTAAGCCGTTGATCGAAGCCAACAAGGACGTCTGGGAAATGCTGCTGGGCAAGCGTAAAATCATCGTTGACCAGAATTACCTGACCGGTGAGCAGTCGGCACCTGTAAAACTGATTGACTTCGCTCACCCCGAACGTAACAGTTTTAGGGCGATCAATCAATTTCGAATCGATACGCCCGGTATGGGCAAAGGATTTATCGTTCCCGACATTGTGCTGTTTGTGAATGGCTTACCTGTAGTGGTGGTCGAATGTAAAGTGCAGAATGAATTTACGGCGAATCCCCTCGATGAAGCCGTAAAGCAGTTACTACGGTATAGCAACCAGCGTGAAACAACCCAGCGTGATGGGCTTAAGGAGGGCGAGGAGAGCTTATTCTGGTTTAACCAGTTTAACATTGCCACCTATGGCGAGAAAGCGTATTACGGAACCATTTCATCGAGTAAGAATCATTACTACGAATGGAAAGACATTTACCCGGAGCCTTACAAAACCTTTACGCCCCCACTAGGAAAGGTACGTTCTCAGGAAACACTCATCCAGGGAATGCTGCTTCCCGCTACCCTACTCGACATTATCCAGCATTTCACCCTGTTCAAGTCCTCAGGAGAAGGTCGTGAGGTAAAGATCGCGTGTCGATATCAGCAATTCCGGGCCGTTGGCAAAACCATTCGTCGGCTCCTGGAAGGACAAACCCCACTCGAACGGTCAGGGGTAATCTGGCACACACAGGGCAGCGGTAAAAGTCTGACGATGGTCATGCTGGTCCGTAAGCTACGTTCTATGGCCGTCTTAAAGGATTATAAAGTGCTACTGGTAAACGACCGAATCGACCTCGAAGATCAGCTGGGCGAAACCGCTACGTTAACTGGAGAGACAATTGATTTTGTAGAAACCACAGCTCAACTCAAAGCCAAACTCGCTACACCCAGTTCCAACGTAGTGATGGTGATGATCCATAAGTTCCAGGAACGTACCCGCACCGACCATTCACTGGTCGGGCAGGCACTTCGTATGGCGGCTGAACCGATTCCTGTTTACTCACGATTTGGTGAAGTGAATCGGTCCGAGAAAATCCTGATTCTGATTGACGAGGCTCACCGGTCTCAGGGGAGTGATATGGGCAATAATATTTTCGAAGCATTCCCAAACTCGACTAAGATTGCGTTCACAGGAACGCCCCTGATTACCGACCGACACAAAAAGAAAACCCACGACCGTTTCGGTTCCTACATCGATCAATACAAACTAACCGATGCGGTCAACGACGGTGCTACGTTGCAGATTCTCTATGAGGGCAAAACGTCTGACGATGCCATCCGAAACAAAAGTCAGTTCGAGGCAAAATTCGAGGATTTAGTACGTGACCATACGCCGGAAGAAATTGAACGTATCAAAAAGAAGTACGGTACGTATAGCGATATTCTGGAAGCCGAAAAACGTATCGAAGCTATCGCGACTGACCTGGTAGACCACTACGTCGATAACATTCTAGTTAATGGCTTCAAAGCCCAGGTGGTTGCCAGTAGCGTACTCGCAGCCGTTCGCTACAAACGAGCCATCGAACTAGCCATTCAGAATCGGCTAGATACTGAGCATTCGAAAGTGCAGCCTGATGCCGAACTCATTGAAAAAATTGCCTTTCTGAAAGCTGAAGCCGTCGTCTCCTCACAAGGAACAAACGAACCCGCTATCATTACTCAAGCCCGGAAGGCATCAATGGCCAATAAAGCCGTCGATAACTTCAAAGAGCGTTTCGACTATACCAAACCGTTGACTGGGATTGCCTTTCTGGTAGTCTGCGATATGTTACTGACGGGTTTTGACGCTCCCATCGAGCAGATTATGTATCTCGACAAGAAGATGAAAGAGCATAATCTGTTACAGGCCATTGCGCGGGTAAACCGAACCTACAAAGGTAAAACGCGGGGATACGTCGTAGACTACATCGGCAACACCAACAACCTCCGTGAAGCACTCACCATTTACAGTGCCGACGACGTAGCCGACATTCTGGATTCATTTCGCGACATTACGTCGGAGATTCCCATTCTGGAGGGACGTTACCGACGACTGATTCAGCTTTTCATTGATAACGGAATTGACCAGATCGATGCCTACGTGCAGCAGACTATCACTGATTCGCAAGTTCGAGCGGCCTTGCTGGAGCGTTGTGTGGAGCTAGGAGAAGATGTAAAGTTTCGTGCCGATTTTGAGGTGTACTATAAGCGTTTTGCTGAGAGCATGGATATCATCTTACCACATGCTGCTGGCAATGTTTACAAAATTCCCGCTCAGCAGTTTGCTCATATCCTATTCACAATCCGGCAACGCTACAAAGACGCCACCCTCGATCTGGAAGACGTTGGCGAGAAGATCAAACACCTCATCAACGCGCACCTGGTAAACCTGGGCATTGACCCCAAGATTCCACCCATTGAGCTTTTCTCCGACCAGTTTGACGAACAGGTTAGCAAGAACACCAATCCGAAGGCAGTCGCTTCGGAGATGGAACACGCCATTCGTAAACACATCAAAGTAAGCTTTGAGGATGACCCATCACTCTACAAAAAGCTTTATGAAAAGCTGGAGGCCATTTTGCATCAGCATCAACTCGACTGGGAGAAGCTCGTACAGGACTTAAAAGCCCTTCGGGAGGAAACGTTGGCCGGACGTAAGCAAAGCGAGGAAGGCGTAACCGTCGTAGAAGCACCCTTCTTCGATTTAATGATGGATTTGGCCTTTGGCAGTAACGCCCCGGACAAAGCAACACGCGAACGCTGTAAATTGCTGAATGCCGACATCATTGAGAAGTTGGAGTCGACCATCGGGTTCATCGACTTCTGGAATCGAGCCTATGAAATTGAGAAGATGAAGAGCGAAATCAGTGATATATTGCTGTTTAGCAAAATACCTCAGCTAGTTGCTCATCGGGAACAAATCGCCAGTGAAATCATGGCGTTGGCCAAGCGTCGGCATAATCAATTAATTGGTCAGTCAGCCACATGAGTGATGTACCTGCCTATACCGTCAAACGTAGTCAGCGGAAAACGCTCAGTATTTACCTGGAGCGAGACGGTACCATTAGTGTTCTAGCCCCCGAGCATTTTACGGATGAGCAGATTCAGGACACCGTTATTAGCAAACGTTTTCAACTGTATAAATATCTAGCTGAGCGTGATGAACTGAATGCTACCCGCAGTTTACGGGAAATTGTCAGCGGTGAAACGTTCCCCTATTTGGGACGAAACTATCGCCTACAACTGGTCGAAAGCCAACCCGTTCCATTGCTGCTGAAAGAAGGCTATTTCTGCCTAAAGCGTGAGGATAAAGGAAGAGCACAGGAGATTTTCAAAGAGTTTTACCGCACAAAGGGCGTACCACGGATTAGCAAACGGGTTAACCACTTTAAAGAGCAGATGGGGGTCGAAAACGGCCAAATCCGGGTGATGGATCTACAGCACCGCTGGGCCTCCTGCTCAGTAGCCACTGGTGATCTGAATTTCCATTGGAAATGTCTGATGGCTCCCCTATCGATTCTGGATTACATCATCGTGCATGAAATGGCCCATCTGAAGTTTGATAATCACTCTGATGCCTTCTGGAACGAAGTCGACAAAATCATGCCTGACTACCGCGAACGGAAAAGCTGGCTGCGTTTCAACGGAGCGGGTATGGATTTATGATTGCTTACAATAAATGAGCGATTAGGAAAAAGTACGCGTAGACGAGGCACGCTTTACCTCCATCATTAACAGCAACATTGCCTTCTGTTCTTCATATCGACGAGGGAGCAAAACGGCTAGGGTCGCATTATTTTTAAATAATTTTCGTAGGAACCACTTACCTTTTTTCTACTTACCAGATATAGAGGAAAAGCTATGAAAAAAGGCTTTTCTTCGATTTAGTATGTAGAGTTATTTGACTTACGAGGAGAGTGATACTGTACATTATCCACCATCGAAAGGCAGCTAATTAACGTGGTTTCCCAACTATTACTACGCAGAGTATGATAGTTACGTCAATGGCCTATATGTGATAGGCGAAGATTAATAGTTTAGGCAACCACCCATTAGTAACATCCGTTTAGTAAATCGATTAGAATAGTTACTCACAAACCGATATATTTCAAGTCAAATTTTTCTATGTATGATGAAAAGTCTACTTTTAACAGGCTTTATTTGCTGGTCATTGGTTAGCACGGTATTCTGGCAAAATCCTTCTCCCAATTACCGTACTCATCAGCAACTGAGTCAAAGGCCTGCTGCAGCCACTGTGTTCATTTGCGGAGGTCGAAGCGCGTATGCTTATCATTCTTACCAATGTCATGGACTTAATCGGTGCCGCTCGGCCATTAGCCGAGTTAGTGTGAGTAACGCCAAAAATATGGGCTTTGTACCTTGTAAGATTTGCTACTAACTTAATCCAATATTTAGGCACTCCGAATAGCCTTGATGGAGTTTAACAGGCTTGGAGAAATCTATTTTTAGGAATCGTAATAAACAGTTTTAGTAAATATCAGCGCTTGATTCATCATGATCATTTACAGTCGTCTACTACCGAAAAGTAAATGAGTTTACCAGAATTGAATATATACTGATCAACCTTTATAAATAGATAATTAAATAAGTATGTTTGCCATTCTGTTTTAGATCGTATTCACACTATTACATTTACATGAGGAACTTATATCTCTATTTAACCTTACTGTGTTTTATTTCAGCGAGTTGCAGCCAAAAAGCTGTTGTACGCTTTGCCCAAAAACAGCCAGAACTTAGTTCGGGGGATGCATTGACAGAAATAATGTTAATCAAGAAGGCACCACGTATTGTACTTCGGGTACCGAACACTAGGAAGGGGGTTACCAACACACAGGGCACAACTAACCAACGTTCGGATGTCATTAATCCGGTCATAGTTCGGCAAGTGGGCAATGGCCGTTCGTCAGCTAAAGTCCAATATGTTGATTCTCAATACGACGAAACAGCTCTCTATAATGCAATAGAGAAACAACTATTTAAAGAAGGCTTCAGTGTCCGTGATAGAGGACTTTTCAATCAGGTACTTGATGCTAACCAAAGTATTGCCTATTCTAATATCAGCTCCCTAACCGATACTGATTTAATTCTGGAATTGGTCCGCTTGGATAATCCGATTGGTTACACTACTAATGTGTGCTATACTGAATCAGATGATCAACAGAAGCTTATTAATGAGTACCGTGACATGCGGGGCGCATCCGTAGAGTTTAAGCTGGTTTACGTAAAAACGAACGAAATTGTCGGCTCCTATAAAATTCATTATACTCCCTGCCTGGAAGGGTGCCGAGGTATATACAAGAAATCAGGTTCGAAAGGGATTTTCACTAGAAGTTCCTGGCTACGGCCAGGTGAAAAGGCTGAGTTGCGAAAGCTTACCTCTAAACCTTATCAGGCGTTAGATCAGGATGAACTCGAAGCATTTATAACTGATGCGACAAATCAACTCGTAAAATCAATGCGTTAGTAATTACACTCTACACCCTATGAAACAACATTTACTACTTCTCTTCATTCTTTTACTTAAATCAACAGCATTCCTATATGCTCAGGACGCTATTTATACGATTAACGGAAATCGAATAGATAACGCACAAATAACCGATCTAACAGAAGAACGGATTATTTTTAAAGTGCAATCTGATAAAGTGGGGACACGCAGTTTTCAGCGTCAGAACGTTCTTGTTGCCTTCAGAAAAGGAAATTTCCTGGTCATTAATAAGCTGAGTAATGATCTAACTCAAGCCAAACAGGAATTACAAACGTTTCTGACAACAACCGCCTGGCAGGGTAAAGACTACTTGCTGAAAGCTGTACCGTTTGAGATCATTCCAGCAACAATCCGATACGATGAGGGGGTCATAGTTAATTATCTTACTAATGATAATAAACCGGCATCCATCCCCAAGAGTGAACTCATTGCCATTTTCCACAAAGATGGCCGGCATACCTTATTGAAAGAACCATCCGAGGTCACCTCTGTTTTGGCTGATGTAGAAAAACTGATCGGCGCGTCTAGTTCACAAACAACCACGCCAACATCTGTAACTCCTGCCCAAGCTACACCACAACCCTCCCCCGTGGTTACTCCCACACAAGCTCAAAATGTTAGTCAGCAGGCAGCAGATTCCCGACGTAGCAAATTGACTCTTAGTGATACAGAACTTCAGTATTATCGCAAAAAAGGGATAAGCAAAGTTGATGAATTTGCCTCTTATCTAAATGTGATAACAGACAAGTCCCAATCTATGTATGCTAGAAATCAAGCTATTGATCAAGCAGCTTCTTTATTCATGCCTGCGGCTACTATTGAAGTGACATCTAATAATAGACCGGGATCACGAAAATATACAATTCGTACTTACTTAAACAACTTAAAACTACTTCCATATAGCTCAACCCAAATCGAGTGGACTGAGATACAATATCTTAAAGAATTAACACAAGCGACAGATGGCAATTACTACGGTGTCATTACGGCACAACAAACCTTTATCGGTCGTGGTAATGGTACACTTTATAGTGATGTAACTCCAAAGAACGTACGCGTAAAACTAGAGCGGTATCATTTGATCAAAGATGGTCAAGACGATGTAAAGTGGAATTTGCTACTAGGCTCCATTGGCGTATCAGTTCAGTGAATTTGCTCTTGACCGTGAATAGGCTATTCTTTGTATTATTGATGATTCCCCTTTTGTCTCAAGCTCAGGAGATGTCTAACTCCAACTGCCTCCAAGTCAAAGGAATAGTCATAGATCAAGCTACTAAACAGCCAGTCTCTTCGGCCCAATTGATAGCCCTGACTGCGAGTGCACGAATTCCTTTGAGTACTAGTGGAGATTCAGGCAAGTTCTCGGGATGGCTTCCCTGTGGGGTTATGTCACTGCAAATTAAACATGCAGGCTACCGGCCCCAGAATATTGCCATTCAACTGCCGAAAGGTATTAATACCGATTTGATCACGGTGTTATTGCCGCTAGTATCAGTGGATAAACAAAGCTTGGATAAACCGTATATGCAAACGGAACAGACGAGTTATGTCCAGTCTGATTTTACAACAACCGACTCATTATCCAAAACCAGTCAACGTGTTCAGCATGATACGTTTATGATTACGGATGCAATTCAGAATAAACCCTTGTCCGCTACTGTTTGCTTTTTCTACACAAAAACAGGAGCCAAAAAGTGCATAAAATCAGGACCAGATGGATCAGTAAACGTTAATTTTCAGCAAAAAGACATAGTCGCCCTGGAGGTTAATGCGACTGGCTACCAACCTTATGTGGGCAATATGCTTATTGAGCATCTGGATGGCCGTACGTATAAACATGAAATTAGGCTACAACGCAATCTAACAATATTGACAGTCAATGCGCCGAACGCTTATCAGTGTGAGCTTCTCGCCAAAAAACAGACGATACTGCTCTCTCCTTTGGTAGGCTATGATCACCAGTTTGTTGCCTACGACTTACTACCCAAATCATTTGAACTAATTGTCAGTTACCCAACACAAAAAGTTAAACAGCCTATGCGACTGCATACTGGTCTGAATTTTACGACTGTCCTCCAACCCCAACCTAACTCATCAGATCAAGCGTTTATCAATTCTAAAACAAAGACTTCAACATCGGGTATGACTGAGTTAGGCAGTCAGGTTTCACTTATCCTCCCTGATTCTATTCCAATCATTTACTTTGAGCAAGGTAGCTATCAGCTAAGAAGTGACTCACAAGCCGTGTTAGTACAAGTCGCAGATTATTTAAAAAAACACGCATCGTATACCTTACAGATTACTGGTCATACTGATAATGTAGGTAACCCGCAAATTAATCAAACACTGTCCTTGTATCGAGCCCGCGCAACCGCTACTTTTTTAACCAGTAAGGGTATTCCAGAACATCGTCTTGTCAAGGAAGGAATAGGCAGTATTCAGCCCATAGTGCCCAACACAACGGAAGCTAACAGAGTACTGAATCGACGGGTGTCCTTAAAACTAATTACGGCTCAATGAGAAAATTTTACCCGGTAGTGGCTGTTTTTTGGCTTGTCTGTTTATTCATTGGAACGATCGCCTGTCATCAAGAACCAGCTATACCTTCCTCTGCTATTCCAGTAACTTGTCAGGTTTATAGCATTGTAAATGTCAATGAAGCTGTTCACGATACTACTTACTATCAATACAATACGTTCGGTTCTGTAGAAGAAATCGTATATCGTCAGTGGGTGAATGATCGACTCACAAATAGTACCAAACAAAAATTCGTGTACTCTGCTGATCATTATCTGACTACACTAAGTGAACAGCGCATTTCATATACTTCTACAGGTATTCAGACCCAAGAAAGCAAAACCTATACATATACGTATCAGGAGGGACAAGTACAGCAGGTGACTATTACTAATGCTCAATCCGGGCAAGCTGTTGGATTTTGGCTCTATACGTATGAAATGGGGAAAGTTAAAACTTACGTCGAAACAGATGCTCAAAAATCGGCGATTCGGACCTTCACTTTTAATGCAGCCGGAATACTTTCATTAGCCACGGAGTTAAACGCTGACATACAGCTGACAAATGGAAAAGTAACAAAAAAAGCACTGAAAGATGGAACAGTCACCATCTTCCAATATGACAACCAAGGTCAGCTACAAAGCGAAAAGCTCACGACTGCAACGACTCAGACCGAACGTAACTTCACTTACGACAACCGTCCGCATTGGAATAAAACCCAGCTATTATTCCGAGGCATTCCTTTACTCGACCTCGGAGGACACACATCAGTTCATAACGTCATTACGAGTAACCTTCGGCAATCCGAGAATGGACGTATAATTCGAGATCAGTCATTTAATTATCAGTACCAGTATAACAAAGCCAACTATTCAACCGGATACTCACGAAGTGATGGTATCCGGCAACGTATTTTTTACGCTAACTGCCAATGAAGTACACATTAACATTATTCTTTTTATTAGCGCTATTGCTGGTAGACATACCTGTGCTCGCACAGAAAGGCGTAAAGATTTATACGGCTAGAGTCAATAGTGATCAAAAAAAAGGGCCAATAACGAAGCGCGACAGGGATGAAATTACATTTCAGGCTAAAGACAAGATTGCAAATTTAGAGACTCTACTTGGGTTATTGAGCAGCACAGATATTACAGAGTCGGAGCGAAATTCCGTAATTCGAAACAGCTATTTGCCGAATCAAAACCAACTATTTTACAATGATGCTATCATTATAGAAGATGACATTGATCCCAAACACGTAAATGCAGATAATACAGCTGATCTAAAGGTTGAACGGTATCTGCGAGACCTGGATTTATTTTATACGAAGTCAGCCAACCCTACTATAAAATTCTCCCAAATTGTTTCTTCAGCTGTTGTGGAAGGGAAAGAGTATCCGTATATAAAAGTATTCTTCACCTCAGTTTTTACAGGTAAGCATAATCAGTTCAACACGCCGTATAAACCACTACAGCGTGTGGCGGAACTAAGAGCTGATAAAGTCGACGGCAAGTGGCGTACATTTATTATACGCTTAGGCTTTTTAAGGCCGGGCGAGGGTCTAACCGTACTGAGTGCTCCTGTCATTACCCAGGATTTTAGGGCAAAACCTCACATCAGAGGTAACGAATTATTATTTAAAAGCACTGAAAATACAGATTCAGTTACCGTTCGTTGGGATAAGCGTTGGCTTAATGTAATCCAATCATCGACTCAAGCACTACCCCTTGGCTTCTTCCAGCGCAGTTCCGAAGGCGCAGTTAGTCAGGAGAAGATCAGCATCATGCTAACCAATGATGATCAGCGACTCACTTTCCGAAGAATTGATGGTACAGTACTAACGTTCCTACAAACATCACTATCAACTGATGAAGAACGGGAGCGACTTAAACACAAGTATAAAACATTGGGCTGGCTTCAGATCGTTACTGGGACGTTTGCGCTGGGTGCTGGCTACGCTGGCTACCATTCACTACAACAAAGTCATAGCGACTATATAAATCGCCTGAGCGCATTGAATAATGAATATGCTATCTGGCAGACTTTATCTCAGCAACCGGCTGGTTCTCCAGCAACACCAATGACATTTACTAATTATGCCCAGCCGGGAATTTATGCTGTTTATGGCAGCGGTATTATTGGTAGTGGCTTGCTTATTAATGGCATCAGGCATCTGCTAAAGGCGGGAAAAATATAGACGTAGAATTAAGATTAGCGCAATCGACCACACGATAAGTTCTGTTTTTCATGGATATAGGTTTACATAGATACTGGCTGGTTATCCTACTTTTTTTTAATTATTTAATAGCAGCAAATGCCCAGACCAGTCTAACACTGACATACGGTGATCCTGCGGCTAATCCCGAACTGGCTTTCGATGGAAATGTTTTTCAAGCAGGTTCCGAAATCGGGGACGCTTCCTTTTACGCCAAATTTGGCGGGAATGGAACACGGTATTTCGAGATCGATTCTCCAGGCGAAAATGTAACCAAACAGATAAGTAACGATGGTTTTGTAGCGATTCGTCCGGTCGCTAGTATGGTCATTGATCAATCTAAAATCAAAGCATTTTCAGGACCAGTTAGCGGTTCTATCGTCATTACAGTAAAGCCACTTAGTATTACTACTGTTAATACAAACGTAGTAACGGAGACCTCACCCGGCTCCGAAATAATAGTTTATTACCGAACAGGAGCAGGAACATTTCCTGTCGCCCTTACGGCCCGTAAGTTCAAAGTGCAACTACTAACGGCGGATGGAACTTTGGTAGGTGATTTGCTCAACGCTACAGATCAGTACAGCGGTCGGGAACAAGCGGGCTCCAGCGCCGGAGGGCTTCGTTCGATTAGGGCGACGATACCGTCAGCAACAACTTCCGGTTTGTATCGGGTTCAGGTAGTCACACAGGGACTTATGAATAATGTATATGGCAGTCTCAGTTCTTCATTTACGATAAGGACTAGTTCCCCAACGATTACCGGTATTTCAACGAGTAGCCTCTCGGGTAGTTTCTGTGCAGGCTCGACAGTGACCTTCCCCTTTTCAACGACGGGTACATTTCCGAGTGGTAATACATTTAAAGTTCAGTTAGTCAATACAAATGGTAGTGTATCACAAGACCTGCCGGGTTTAAGTTCTACTTCGCCAATCAGAGCTACATTGCCCACTGACCTGACAACTGGAACGTACCGTTTTCAGATAGCCGCCACAGCAACTAACGTACAAAGTAATATCGGCTCATTCACCGTATCGTCACTGCCCACAATGACAATATCAGGGAGTTCAACTATTTCGGCTGGCACAACGGCACCTATACGTTTAGACTTTACAGGTACCGCTCCATGGTCGTTTACGTATACTGACAACGGTATTACGCGTGCGGGGCTTTCATCTTCTAATTCAACGACAATAAACCCCACGTTTTTGGCGTCGACCGATTATGACAAAACCTTTATAAAAGCCTTTACAGACAGTAGATGCGGAGTAAGCAATGTTATTAATGGATTCGCTCAAATCACTGTCGGACAAACAACCATTACAACAGGCCCACTACCAGGAACTTACTGCCCTGGAACGGCAACTCTTGTATCGTTTACAGCCAGCAGTTCTCTGCCGACGAGTGCTGTTTATTTAGTTCAGATCTCTGATGGGTCTGGAAGTTTTCAAAACGCGCAGAATATAGGTAATGGGATGACCAGTCCTATTTCTGTAATCATTCCTTCAACTTTATTTTCGGGGACAGGCTACCGCATTCAGGTAATGGTACAAAAACCGACAACCTCCGGTACGCCAGATTATAGTAATTCCATTACCCCTGTATCAAGTCCAATAACTCTGAGTCGTCCTGATAATCCGAACGTAACTAATTTAACCATTTGCTCTGGAAACACAACAATGCCGTTGAGTGCTACAGGAATGAACCTCAAATGGTACACAACCAGCACTGGTACTCAACCCCTAAACAGTGTACCAACCCCACCAAATAATCAATCCAGCACGTATTACGTTAGCCAGACGATTAACGGATGTGAAAGTGCACGTCAACCATTATCAGTATCTGTCATTGCTATACCAATTGCACCTTCCGTTAACAGCGTTACCCTTTGTCAAGGGGGGCAGGCACAACTACCAATTTCTGTTCCTAATGCACTTTGGTATTCTACTGCTTCAGGGGGAACAGGGTCTTCGCAGCCACCAGCGGTCAATAGTCAGACAGCAGGAGAACAAACATTCTATGTTACTCAAACAACAAATGGCTGCGAAAGCTCACGGAGTGCTGTTAAAGTGGTGGTCAGCAATCTACCAGCCGCTCCCAGCTTACCAGCATCTACATCATTTTGCCAGAATGCAGTTGCAAGCTCACTAACTGCAACAGGATCTTCCCTGACATGGTATAATTCGTCTGGTAAACTCCCAGGTTCACCTGCCCCTAATACATCATTTGCAGGAACCCAGTCTTATTCAGTAAGCCAAACTGTGAACACATGTGAGAGCGCGCTGGCCGCAATTACAGTCCAGATTATGGCTGCTCCAAATCCTCCCTTAGTCACCAATTCGCGATATTGTGTAGGAGAAAACCCGCGTTCCCTAACGGCGACAGGTTCTAATCTGAAATGGTATATAACCGCTACGGGTGGCACGGGTCAGGCAAACTCACCAAGCTTCGTCACCGACGCGGCAACTGCTTATATTTTCTACGTATCTCAAACAGATGCTAATGGCTGTGAAAGTACTCGTCAGTCAGTACAAGTATCGATAGTAGCTACGCCTTCCGCCCCAGCTGTCAACAGCGTTTCAATCTGCCAGGGAGGACAGGGTCAGTTTTCCAGTTCTGTACCAAACGCCTTATGGTACACATCGGCCACTGGTGGTACTGGCTCAACTCAACCTCCAACGCTGAATAACCAAAATACTGGCAATCAAACAGTTTATGTAACTCAAACCATTAATGGTTGTGAAAGTCCACGGGCTGCTGTTCAAGCAACCGTCTTTGCTATACCCAATGCCCCAGCGATTCCAGCACCCACCTATTTATGCCAATTTAGCACGGCTAGTTCGCTGACAGCTACTGGCTCCAACCTGAGCTGGTATAATCAGTCTGGTAAATTACAAGGCTCTCCTACTCCTAGCACATTATCGGCAGGTTCACAATCTTATTCGGTTACGCAGACTGTTAATACTTGTGAGAGTCCACGTACAACAGTCAGTGTTATTGTACGCTCTGCTCCATCACCGCCTGTTGCAAATTCTGTCCGATTGTGTGTTGATGAAGTTCCCCGTCCGCTAACTGCAAACGGATCAAGCCTAAAATGGTATTCAACAGCTACGGGCGGCACTAGTTCCAACACATCGCCCGCTTTCTTCACGGAAACCGCAACAGTTCTAACCTTTTATGTAACACAAACCGACACCAGTGGATGCGAAAGCTTACGACAACCCGTGTCTGTATCTGTAATTGCTCGTCCTGCGGCTCCTAGCGTTACTGCGAATCAGATCCTATGCCAATCAAGTAAAGTGGGGGCCTTAACCGCTTCCCCCAGCTCGAATCTGATTTGGCAAGGGCCAGGAATTACGGGCAGCGGTGAAGTGGCGCCTATCCCCGTTACATCCCAGCCAGGCACCTTTACATACCTAGTTGCTCAAAAGATTGATGGATGCGATGGCTCTAAGGCTCAGATTAATGTGACCGTTGTACCATTACCCTCCGCACCAGGAGTTCAGTCAACAGTTGCGTTCTGCATTGGAGCAACGAGTATTCCACTCTCAGCTACCGGCTCCAATTTGACCTGGTATTCTGCTGCCGATCATTCTGGTCCAGCATTGACACGAGTACTACCAAGTACAAACCAAGCTAATACAACAACGTATTATGTTACCCAGAAAGACGCCAATAATTGTGAAAGCTTGAATAGTACCGTTGAGGTCCGTGTGTCACCCAAAGCTACAGCTACAATTTCCGGCGACGGTGCCATATATCCGGGAGACAGCACTGCTATTCGTGTCCGGCTAACTGGTGATGCACCTTGGACATTCACTACAAACTGGAACACTAAACCAGTAATCATTAACAACTCAAAAGATTCGCTCTATGTAGCATGGGTACGCCCAACCAGTACAACCACCTATACAATTAGTAACCTAACTAGTTCATGTGGGCCAGGTGAAGTAGGAGCTCCTTATGTGCTACGTGTCAACGTCCCTCTGGGTAACCAATTAAGCCCCGAACCAATATCAATCGTCGCTTACCCTAATCCCGTTACTAATAATTTATTGGTTGAATGGCATTTACCTATAAAGCAGGAGGCAACCTTACAAATTATTGACGTGAAGGGTACAATCCTTCGGCAGGTCACACGATTATCAACTCCCACATCCCAGACTGAAATCTTTCAACTGGATGGCCAACCTGCTGGACTGTATTTTTTGAAAGTAAAGACGAAAACCGACATAATCATAAAGCGAATTACCAAACAATAGACTACTAAGTCATAACTTTCTATGTCCACACTGTTTGAACTCATTAGTTTATTGACCAAGGGCGTCATGTTAATTGCCAGAAGCCGCTCTGCACTTATGCTTACCCTATTAATTGCCCTTTTTATAGCTGGCCTATCCTGGTTTCTGTGCAACAACTACGTAAAGCTTTGGAATCGGCGTTTTCGATTAACGACAACTCATCAAGTTCTAACTTTAATAGCTAGCGTTCTAACTTTCTTTTTCGTATTAGCTTTCAGCGGGCTAAAGTACATGAAGGATGTTGCAACGACTATAGTCAGCGTTTGGGAGGGCTATGAAATCAAAGCTGACGAGCAGTGGGGTAAGGCAGCGTTTAGAGATGCTTACTATAAAATAAAAGCACTAAATGTCGAAAACTTCGATAACCAACCAGTTCCAGAACAAGGGGGCCATCTTATTCCTGTAACGAAAAAAGCCTCACAAGAGCTGGCAGCTAAGATATATGCTAGTGCTGCTTGTGCGCATTTTGATAAAGAACATCCGTTTTTGAGTAAAATTATCTGGTCAAATGCAGCAAAATCAGCAGATAATATATCAAGTGACGTAGCAAACTATTTTATGAACAATCCCGGCAGTACTTATTCGGCGGAAAAAGCAATTGATATCTCTGCTGGGACTATAAAAACTCAACTTTCCCTGCAAACACCACGCACTGTTACCTTATCGCGCATTGTATTGCTAGTCTTATACCTAATGGTTATGTCTATCCCTCTAGGGGCAATCGGATATGCTGCCTATAAAGACATACGAATTAGGAAATAGCTGCCTGCTTATAAATTAAAACAATCATTTACTATGGCAAATCATTTACTCATTGGATTGGGGGGTACAGGTGGCAAGGTCATTCGTGCTTTTCGTAAAACCATTTATCAGGAGTTCCGAAAGACTAATCCAGATAAAACCCACATAGGCTATTTGTACGTCGATTCCAGTGAGGAACTGATGGGCATTGAGGACTCAACCTGGAAAATCTTGGGCAAGAGCGTTCAACTCGGTGAAAACAGTAAAGTGCGTATTAAGGG
Source organism: Spirosoma flavus (assembly GCF_054778555.1). Classification (NCBI taxonomy): domain Bacteria; kingdom Pseudomonadati; phylum Bacteroidota; class Cytophagia; order Cytophagales; family Cytophagaceae; genus Spirosoma; species Spirosoma flavus. Next base: position 2,277,010 of record NZ_BAAGZL010000001.1, on the reverse strand, counting down.
GCAAGATCTTAAATCAGTTCTTAACTCCGTCGATCAATATCCGGGTATTCAGCCGTGGATTGGCGACCGTTCTACGTGGAATGACGTCCTAGGTAGCTTAGTTGGTGATGCTGCGGGTGGGCAGAAGCGACGCTTGGGCCGATTCCTTATGGCAACGAATATCCAAGCCGTCAATAATGCACTTCGAGCACAAGTGCAAGACCTCCAGCAGGCTTCGATGGACCAAAACGTAACCTTTCATATCTGTTGTGGCTTGGCTGGTGGAACCGGTAGCGGTACAGTTGTAGACATGGTTTCACAAATTAGGAAACAATACAGACCGACGGGACCAGGGCAGTATCGGATTGTGATTTATGCGTTTTTACCTGATGAACAGCCTAAGCCCAACCGGGATATGACTGGATTTTATCATGCTAATGGCTATGCAGCTCTGCGCGAACTGAATGCTCTAAGCATTGGCACATTTAAGCCGGTTGACTTAACAGCCGAAAATAGTACACAATTACAATTAGACCTGCAAGACCCATTCAATGGCTGCTATCTATTTTCGAATCAGAATGAGAATGGTTATCTGGTTGATGTCGATCAGCGATTACCAGAAGTTATTGCCGACTTTCTTTATCAGAAAATAGTTGCGCTTGAGACAGTACAGGTAGCTGGGCAGCAAGCTCATCCTCAGGCTGAGTTCAGCCGTCAAGAGAACGCAGAGAATGGCGATAGTAGCCCAGAACCTTCGCCAAATGATCCGAATATGATGGAGCGAAGCAAACGCTTCCTCACATTTGGTTTAAAGCGGATTGCAATTCCAGAAGAGGAAATTAGAGAATATACAACGCTGACCCTGGCCAATCAGGCAACTCAACACTTGCTGTACAACAACTGGAACGATAATACCGGCTGGGATAACAAGGCTAAGAATATCGATTTCACATCGTATGTACAGGACAAAGCAAATTTGGAAGCATGGTCGCTTACCAACGACCATTTGATTTATTCCAAAGGCATACTTGAAAGCGATAAGGCAAACAAAAACTGGCGTTTAATTAGCGAGTACTGGCCTGTAGTGGCCGGGCCGATGATGAATACTGCTATGAACGAGGACTGGTCGCAGTGGCTGCGAGAGGTGGAGCGACTGTTCGCTGAAAAGTTTGATAATGAGTATCGTGGGGCCGGTGTCAAGACTTTTTACGCTAACAAGGATTCGGCCAAACACGCTATTGCAACTGAAATGATTCAGTCATTGGAAAGCAAATTAATCGATTTATGGAAATCTGGACAATATTCCATGTTCGATATTCAGAAAATTACTGAGCAGCTTAGCGTTTGGGTACGCGATAAAATAAATGAAGTCGATGGCCGCATAACGAAGCTTCGATCGGAGATACCTAACGAAGAAAATAAGCTCAGCGATAACAATAAGCAATATAGCAGCATTGGCGTCTTATCACGGGGTATGGGCAAACACAAAAACATGCTCATTGCCCATACAGAGGTACTATCGCAATGGTATCGCCAGCGCACGACATTAGCGGGATGGGAGTTTGCCAAGTCGTTACTAGGCAGTTATGACATTCTTCTGGCTGCCCTACAAAAAGACATTGCTAAAACAGTTCAAACACTGTCAGTATCTATTGAGAAGTTCTCCACCGAATTAAAGGAGCGTTTGCAGGATAATGGTCGGGATTTAAATGAGCACGTCGTACGCTTTTACGATAGAAATAAAGTTACTCAGGCACTACCAAATTTCGTCCAAAATAAGAATCTCCAACATACCACAGCTGGTAACGTTCGTAGCAAACTGCTGGGCATTCTGGGGAGCAATCCGACATTCGGCAACTTCAATAGTAAAATCACTTCAACAGTTTTTCAAGACACATTGTCCGAAACTTCGGAAGAGAATGCGGCTGTGTGGCATGCCAGTCTCAATAAACCGCAGCAGTTCATGGGGCAGAGCATCATCGACAAATTACAGGAAGAATACGCTGGCAACCCTAACGCGCTGACTGTCTTTATTCGAGACATCGTCAAGCAATCAGGCAGTTATCTTCGGTTTAATTCAGATGAGATCAACAAAAGAGGCGACGGTATTCCAGTGAGGCCTAATAGAGTCACTACATACACGATTATAATCCCCCACGTACCTAGTTCACAAGCATTCGTTACACAACTGGAGCAAGCATTCCGTCAGAATATTTCAACGACGGGCAACGTCAGCGTTTCTATCGTGCCGCAGAACGATCCACGTCGGCAGCACGAAATTGTACTAATGACGGTGACAAATCTGTTTCCACTACGATTCGTCGGGCAACTCAATTACCTTAAACAGGGCTATGACAGACAGGTGGTTCATCACCCAAATGACGCCGAGAAAGCAAAGAACCGGATGCTACTTCATTTGGAAGGAGATGGTACGCAACACCCGGATCTATATATTAAGACAATCACTCGTAATGAATATACTCCTTTTCTAATTATCGCCGTTGCAATGGGTCTGTTCGCAGAACTCGAAGATGAACGGGGGATGAAGCAACTAGCCTTGCTACGAAAAGATAAGTATGGCCTAGATGCTGACCCAGTCTTCCTAGGTAGCGACTTGCATCATGCACAGGAAAATATGCCAATAAAGGATTTAGCAGCCCTCAAGCAAGAGGTTGAAGCTAAATTGTCTGGTGAATTTCTACATATAAGCAAACGGAAAGAACTACAAGAGAAGGTGGTTAAAGAAATTAATGCCTTTAAGGTCAAAAGAGGCAATAGTATTACCGACCCAGTTTTTGTAGCGTTCCGAAATGCTGGCACCCAGGCGCTTGACATCATTAATTCCTAATCCTCACCAGCATGAAAACCTATATTTGTCTAAATCACGGAGAATGTCACTGGGCTGACGAGATTCCCCCAAGAGAATTTCCACTTGACGATGGAGAGGTAGAATGTCCAAACTGCAATAGCACTAATATTAAAGAGAAGCCTAAACCTCCTGGTCCACCATGGCCAAAAATTGCTGGCGCAATAGGCGTACTGTTACTCATTTCGGGCATCATTTGGCTTTTAATGGAACCAAGCCCAGACCCAGACCCTTTAATTCTGAATGCTAGCCTAGATTGTCAAACTAGATTGATCACATTATCAACTACTGGTGGCAATGAAGATTCAATAATTTACAGAATAGAAGGACTAAGCCCTGATCAACGTAGTAACGAATTTATTATTCCTGACTCACTACGTAACAACAAAGTGTTTTTGGCTTATGCCGTCCAAAATGGTAAAGAAGTCAGTAAATCAATTACCTCTGAATGTTCAAATCCGGTACCACTTTTATTGAAAGCCAAATTGAATTGTACAGCTAGACTGGTTACACTAACGCCTGAAGGAGGAGACAATAGCTTAATCACATATAGTGCGGAAGGGCTAAATTCGGGCGCAACGAAGAACGTATTTATAATACCCACTAATAAACGTAACGGTACCGTTTTTACTTTCCATGCTACTCAAAATGGGAAAGTAACGGAAGCACAGGTAACGATGAATTGCCCGTCAATACCCCCCCCCGTTAAATGGTCTCGAGTGTTAGGAAGTGAATTTTGCGATCCTCCAACTTGCACCCTAACTTATAGTGAGATTGATAATTTAGGCCATACTAGAGAGCAAAGAATAAATAACTACGCCAAGTGCTGTCCAGCTGATAAATGAACCAAACTATCTAGCATAAACAATTATTTTAACTACACCTTAACCTGTCCTTTACTATGGATTTTAAAGACCAAATCAAACAACTAGGCGAGCGGGTAGCTCGTTTAAAAGATTCAATTCAAACGGAGGAGGCAACTAAAACGGCGCTAATAATGCCCTTTTTGCAAACTCTAGGCTATGACGTATTTAATCCTTTTGAAGTAGTACCTGAATTCATCAGCGATATTGGTACTAAAAAAGGAGAAAAAGTCGATTATGCCATTCTTAGGGAAAATTCTAACGGTGGGCCTGCCGAGCCTTGTATGCTCATTGAATGCAAGCACTGGAAGCAAGCTCTTACTCTGCATGATAACCAGCTACTACGTTACTTCCACGTTACTAAGGCCCGATTTGGTGTGCTGACAAATGGGGTTATTTATCGTTTTTACACTGATTTACAGGAACCTAATAAAATGGATGAAAAACCATTCCTGGAAATCAACATGCTGGACCTGCGAGATAACCAGGTAGAGGAGCTTAAGAAATTCCATAAATCGTACTTCGATGTGGAAACCATCATTTCCACAGCCAGTGAGCTGAAATATACGGGTGAATTGAAAGCCCTTATTCAACAAGAGATGACTAATCCATCGGATGCATTAGTTCGTCATTTCTCACGTCAAGTGTACGGAGGGACACTCACAGCCAAGATGATGGAGTATTTTACCAGCTTGGTGCGAAAATCGTTTCAACACACATTTTCTGACCAGATAACCGAACGACTGAAAACAGCTTTAGGACAGGATGAAATAACTACCTCCCAACCCGTGTCGATTGAACCAATCGCTGCACCAGCCATCGAGGAGAAAAAGGAGCCTAATGTAGTTACTACACAAGAGGAACTTGAAGGTTTTTATATTGTCAGAGCAATTCTTCGTAGTACGATTGACGCCAATCGTATTGTACACCGTGATGCTCAATCCTACTTTGCAATTCTATTGGACAATAATAATCGTAAACCGATTTGTCGCTTACATCTAAATGGCACTAAAAAAGCAATAACCGTATTTGATGAAAATCGTACTGAGCAACGTCACGAAATAGCCAGTATCAATGACATCTTCCAACACAGTGATTCACTTATCAAGGTGCTATCGGCTTACTGAAAGCTCGTCAAATCATAGGCAGTTTTATACAGGATTGTTTTTAGTAATCGCTTGTTTAACTGCAATTACCAAGCGATTACTATTTGCTTGATTACACAAAGTCAATTTCCTCGTACACAACTGCTAATTACTTTCTCACTATCCAACTCCATACAATTTCTTGACATTTGACCTCTATTTGTACCTCACTACAATACATCTGGCGTCAAAGCCTTCATTATCTGACACATATATATTTTAATTACTTTCTGTATCGGCAAGTAGTAGAAAGTACAATACCAGATAGAAAAGGTGCGGATACATAACTTCATCATTAATTAGTTATACCTGAAATAATTTAATAGCCAGACAAAAGTATAGGGGTAATTTTCTAGCCATGAATCTGTTTAAACGTTTATCCTAGAACCGTTTTTCCGAACGTTTAAACAGGTTCCGTGTAATTTTAACTAAGATGTAATTAGAGTTTCGTAAATTTTACTTCTAGCTTGATTGCTTAATCAGAACGTCAAGGCTAGCCTTACTTTCGTTTTATGAATCCCGAAACAACTCCAAAAACGCAAAGAAGTAGATGGTCAACACTTCTTTTATCGGTATTCGCGGCAGGGTTGCTTTGTTTCATTACGTATATGATTTATCTGGATGCAGCTCGAAATGATGAAATAGCCAGCAGTAGCCCCTCTGTCTTAATGAAGGTAACCGGTAGGAAAAAGGGGGCGGGTACGCTGAAATATCCGGATCATGTTTATGCATATTACCAGGGTAAACAGTACGATTTTGTCTGTGGCCGGAGATATTTTAACAAGACTCTTAACGCCGACCGAATCGTGGCCCATCTTGACAAAACCAGCGGAGAAGCGGCACTGCCGGGATCCGGACGAGTCAGGCATTTAACGTTTTTATTCGTCTTGATTATCGGTGTTGCCCTGACCATTCTCTTTATGGCAGTTCAAAAATTTATCAAGACCAACTAATCTTATCGCAAACGTTCAAATACGCTCATTCTGCAAGTTTTTTGTGAAATCTTTCTACTACTATCTAACCCTGTTGACCCCATAATTAAGTGCTACATTTCGGTATTACCACCGCTTTTGTTTGCCAATAAATTGTTACGCCTACCCAACAGTAAGAAAACGAGATAGCGCTTATTTTGCCTCCATCCGATACCAGGAATAACCAAAACCGGGTAACCGGAACGTACTGGTTTCACTACGTATTGGCTGGCCGGTTTGGTTGCTCTCTATGTTACGTAGCAGGCTGCCTGGCTTCACTACGTTGGTTAATGTACAGGACTGTGGCTCAGCACTGAAGTTGTTAAGTACGAGTAACGAACGTCCCTGCCAGTGGTATTGGATAGCCAGCACATGCTCTGAACCAGTTTCGAGGATTTCCCAATTTCCCCAGCCGATTTCAGGACATTGTTTGCGCAGACGGGCAAATCGGGCGACTTTATTCAACAAAGAAGCACTGTCCGAAAGTTGAGCCGCTACGTTGATTCTATCGTAACTATAAGGTCCTTTATGGATAACTGGACGTACTGTTTTAGCCGACGTTGAGAAGCCCGCATTCGGCGCATTTGACCATTGCATGGGCGTGCGAATGGATAAACGCTCTTTCAAATTGAGGTCATCGCCCATGCCGATTTCTTCGCCGTACCGAATAACCGGCATTCCGGGAAGCGAAAAAAGGATGCTATACGCCAATTCAACTCGTTTCGGATCGCCCATCATTGGCGCCAACCGACGGCGGATTCCCCGGTCGTAGAGCTGCATGTTGGTATCCGGGCCCATTTTTTGGTAGACCTTATCGCGTTCGGCCTCACTTAGCCGACCCAAGTCAATCTCATCGTGGTTTCTTAGAAAATGCGCCCATTGGGCAGTTGGCGGGATATTTCGGGTGTCCGCAAGCGCTTTACGTAGCAGTTTTGTTTCGCCAGTTGCCAGGGCATAGAACAGATGCTGATTGGCAAAAAAATTGAACATTGTCTGCATGTTTTGGCCGTCCTTTCCAAAATAAGGCTCCTGTTCTTTGGGGTCGACGTTGGCTTCGCCCAGCAGAATGGCGTCTTTTTTATGCCACTGAATGTACTGATGCAACTGCGTAATAATGTCGAACTGATGTTCCGGTTTTTCCGGGTCGAAATCTGATTTTGCGATTTCAATTAGAAACGGAACTGCATCGACCCGAAAGCCGGCTATGCCTTTATCGAGCCAGTAGCGAATAATCTTACGCATCTCGCGCTGCACCGCTGGATTCTGCATGTTCAGGTCAGGCTGAAAATCGTAAAAACGGTGATAAAAATATTCGCCAGCCTGCTTGTCGAACGTCCAGACATCCTTTTGAACACCGGGGAACACCATGCCTTTGTCCCATTTTTCGGGCCGCTCTTTAGCCCAGACGTACCACGAACGGTAGGGCGAGTTTTTACGCTGACGGGCTTCTTTGAACCAGGGATGCTGATTAGACGTGTGATTGGTTACCAAGTCCATGATAACCCGGATGCTACGTTGGCTGGCCTGACGCATGAATTCTTCGAAATCCTGCGTGGTACCAAATCGCGTATCGATGCCATAAAAATCGGCAATATCGTAGCCATCATCCAGGTTTGGCGTCGGCTGAAAAGGCGCTAACCAGATCGCTTCAACACCCAGCTGTTTTAAATAATCGAGTTGCTGCGTAAGGCCCTTAAAATCACCGACGCCGTCGCCATCCGAGTCTTTAAATACTTCTACGTCAACGCTATACAATAGACTGTTTTTATACCAGAGTTCTTCTATAAAATCGGCTGGAACAGGGGCTGGTGGAGTTTTTTGGGATTCATCTTTTTTCTGACAACCTAGCAGAATACCTACGTAGCAAATCAAAATCAGTAGCCTCATGAAATTACTATAAAGTGTACTTGAGCAACCGCATGTTAATCTTTTTGTTGACTGATTTTCAGGCTAATAAGGTAATGGGCGCGGTGATTGGACATACACTTCGATTTATATAATAAAACATAGATTGTTCATGTAAGATCAATCAATTTAGTATGCATGCAGTTTGTCGGTCATGGACAAATCAGACATTCAGTTAGGCGACTGGCAGCGAATATTGGTTGGGGAGGCTCCAGTAGAATTTTTAGTAGAGGTATTTATTCGCACTACGTTAATTTATCTGATTCTGTTGGTAATCATGCGTTTACTTGGCAAACGCATGAATGGCCAACTCACCAATCTGGAATTAATCGTGATGCTGACGATGGGGGCCATTGTTTCGCCCGCCATGCAATTGCCCGACCGGGGTTTGCTGGCTAGTGTACTGGCGCTTTTATGTGCACTGATTTTTTTAAGAGGAACAAATCTGCTGGGCTTTAAAAGCAGCAAAACAGAAAGGCAGATTCAGGGCACGGAAACTGTTCTGGTTAAAGATGGTATCATCCAACTGGATAAGATGGCGGAGAATCGGCTGTCGCACCAGCAGGTTTTTGCAGCCATACGTAGCGGTAATGTTTATAATCTCGGTAAGGTAAAACGGCTGTATCTGGAAGCTTACGGTATGTTCAGTATATACCAGGATGAGCAGGAAAAACCCGGGTTATCCGTCCTGCCGCCTTCGGACGATGAAGTTCGCCGAATCCACCAGCATCCAAAGGAAAAACTATTAGCCTGCACCAACTGTGGCAACACCATACCTGCGACGCCTAACCCCGGCCCCTGTCCAGTCTGTCAGGCTACTAACTGGGCAGACGCTGTTCTTTGATTGACCTATGAAGAAAGAAGATATTCACCTCTCCGACTGGCTTCGTATACTCGTGGGCGAGGTTCCGGGTAGTTTTTACATCGAAATTCTGGTCAGAACAGCCGTTATTTATGTGCTGCTGCTTGTTTCGATGCGATTGATGGGCCGGCGAATGGCCTCTAAATTAAGCCGGAATGAAATGACGGCTATGATTTCGATGGCGGCCGCTATTGGCGTCCCGATTCTGGATGCAAGCCGGGGCCTACTTCCTGTTGTTATCATTGCAATGGTTGTCATATTTACCCAACGTATCATCGCGTATTATGCAGCCAGAAACGAGCGATTTGAAGGATTCTCGCAGGATGTGGACACTACGTTAGTTAACAATTCGGTGATGCAGCTAGAGAATATGAAAGGCTCACGTATTACGCGCGAATTGCTTTTTGCAAAGCTTCGTTCCAGCGGAATTCTGCATTTGGGCCATGTAAAACGGTTATATATGGAAGCCAACGGCGCCTTTACACTCATTGAGGAACCAGAGACAAAACCAGGCCTGTCGATCTTACCCGAATGGGATAAAGAGTTTGTTAATCAGCAGGAAAAAGCCGCTGGTGAGCAGGTTTGTCACCATTGTGGTAATGCCAAACCAAAATCAGATAAAGGCAGTGCCGTTTGCGATAATTGCCAGCACAATGAATGGGTCCCGGCGATGAAATAGGTTAACATACGGATAGCTGTTTTTTGTCATCCTAACGCCGAAAGGATCTTACGGTTTCTTAACTCAACTGTCAGGAAACTTAAAGATCCTTTCTATGTCTAAATGACAAAAACTCAGGATTTGATTAACGAGTTTTTGGCTTTGTCGAATTTAAATTAATCGCCAGTCGTCAGTTTACCCAAAAACAACGTAACACTGCAAGGCGCCAGCGAAATCAATTGGCCAGGTTTTAGCCGTTCGGGTAAAGCGCCTTCATTTTGCATTCCCGGTTCTGCCCATTCTTCTTCTTTCGAATCCAGCTGCTTCTCCCACGTATTGACCCACTCTGGTAAATTATACGTAACAACTTCGTCAGATAAGTTAAACAGGCAGGTTAGTTGCTGTTGACCGTCGACGGTTTGTCGATGCATAACAAAACCTGCCTGACCTAAAAGCGTAATCCGGATGTCTTTTTTGCTCGAATTACGTAGCGGGGGCAATGTACGACGTAGCGTGAGCAGCGTTTGATGCCACCTCAACATAATGGCGTGACGGCCCTCATTTCGCGTATTCCACCGTATTTTCGAATCCATGAATGTCGATTCGTCGGCTGGATCGGGCAGTTCAGCGTCGCCAATGAAATCGGCAAATTCTTCTTTTCGGCCTTTCCGGATGGTTTCAATCAACTGCTGGTCGGAGTGACTAACGAAATAATAGAACGGCGATTCATCGGCATACTCTTCACCCATAAACAACAAGGGAACGTAGGGCGAAAGCAGCAAAGTAGCCGCAGCAATTTTCTGCCGTTCAAAATCAACCAGCAGCGACAACCGTTCGGTACCTGTCTGATTTCCAATCTGATCATGATTCAGGTTAAAGACGACGAATCGGTCGCCGGGTACACCTATAGACGAAGCGCCGTATTTTCGTTTTCGAAACGCTACGTATTCTCCACTCGACACAAAGCCATCGGTATATGCTTTCGCCAGCTGTTCCATTCGGCCAAAATCCCCGTAGCGTGCTTTCTTAGCTTTATTGATGAGCACGTGCAGGGCATGGTGAAAGTCGTCGAGCCACTGTGCATTGAACCCATAGCCTCCCAGTTCGGGCGATTTCACAACGCGGGGACTGTTCAGATCGGTTTCGGCCACCAGATACAACGCACGCCCCAATTGCTGTTCGAGACGATTTACCTTATCCCGAATCAGGTGCCAGATTGAGACGGCGCCAATATCGTATATTTCATGAATGGCATCGAAACGCAGCCCATCAACGTGATACTGCTCAAACCAGAACAAAGGGTTATTTGAAAAAAAATCGCGGACGCCATCCGACCACTCACGATCAAAGTTCACCGCATTTCCCCAGGGCGTGCAGTAATTACTGGTAAAGTAAGGGCCAAACTGGGAAACATAATTACCTTCTGGCCCTAAGTGATTGTAAACCACATCCAGAAACACCGCAATCCCCCGCTGGTGACAGGCATCGACCAGCTTTTTCAATCCTTCAGGCCCACCATACGAGTTCTGAACGGAGTATGGATATACGCCGTCATAACCCCAATTTCGCTCGCCCGGGAATTGGCTGACTGGCATCAGTTGCAAGGCGTTGATACCAATACTGGCCAGGTCATCCAGCCGGGGTATAATTGCTTCGAACGTACCATCGGGCGTAAACGTACCGACATGAAGCTGATAAAAAATCAAGTCATGAAAGGGCAATCCACGCCAGCCTTCATCGTGCCAGATGTAGGCCGACTGATCAACAACTTCGGATGGCTCATGCACACCGTCTGGCTGAGAATAAGAAGCCGGATCGGGGCACGTAGCATCATCGTCCAGTACGTATACGTAGCGGGTACCCGGTTCAATGTCTTGTAGCTCAACGCGGAAATAGCCCCATTCAACGGCCGGCATCGCTACGTCGCGTTGAACAGGATGCACGATACGTAGTGCTACGTGTTTTTTTTCGGGTGCCCAAACGGTGAAAATGCAATCACCTTGTCCGGTATAATTTGCCCCAATGGTTTTCATTCGTTCGGAATCGCATCAAGACGTATCAAAAGCCCTTCATCGCCCCCCAGCTCAATGGCGCTGGTAACGGCGCTACCCTCCCACTCTGGCGACGTAGCAATTTCAACGACACCCGTTAGTGTATCATCTTTTGCTGTAAAGTACGCCGGGCGGTGGCTAAGATTTAACAGAATTAAGAATCGAGCATGGTCGCCCGACTGCCGGATGTAGGCAATTAGCTGCGTATCAGCAGAAACGGGCAGATAGTCGCCCACTTTCAGGGCTGGTTCCTGCTGACGTAGCTTAATCAGGCGCTTGTAAAAAGTCAGCATCGAATACGGGTCTTCCTGCTGCCGCCACACATTTTCGCGGCTGAATTCACGGGCCAGCCGTAGCCAGGGCGTACCGTTGGTGAACCCTGCATTCGGGTGGTTGTTCCATTGCATGGGCGTCCGGGCCGGATCGCGGCTGAGGTTTTTATCGGGCATGTTCAGACCCTGCGGGTCCTGCACCTCACGGAATGGAATCGCTACGTCGCGCATACCGATTTCCTCGCCGTAATAAATGGTCGGCGTGCCACGTAGCGTTAGCAGCAACATCGCAGCGATACGTGCCTGTTCCTTACCTACCCGGCTTCCAATACGGGGCTGATCGTGGTTTCCGAGCACCCAATTGGGCCAGCCACCTTCGGGTAAAGCGCCTTCATATTGGTCAATTACGGCAGCAATCTGCTGGGCGTTCCAGGGAAGTAACAATAGCTGAAAATTGAACGGCAGATGGGCGCCTTTACCGTCAATCCCGTAATACGCAACCAGCTGATGGATAGGCAGATATATTTCACCAATCAGCAGTCGATTTTCGTAGGCATCCATCACTGACCGCATTGCCAGCACAATATCATGCACTTCCGGCTGGTCGGTAGAGTACACCGGCAGCAGTTGATCATAGGTAGGCATATGGGGCTGATAATTCGGATTGACGGGATTGTCGCGCAGGTTTTTGTCCTTAACCATGTGCCACATGACATCGACCCTGAACCCATCAACGCCTTTATCCAGCCAGAAGCGCATCGTACCGAGCATGGCTTCCTGAACGGCTGGATTGCGCCAGTTTAAGTCAGGCTGTTCTTTCAGGAAAGCGTGGTAATAATACTGCTCCGTTTTCTCGTCCCACTCCCAGCCACTCCCTCCAAAAACACTGAGCCAGTTGTTCGGTACGCTGCCATCCGGAAGACCGTCGTGCCAGATGTACCAGTCGCGCTTTGGATTTGTTCGGGAAGAACGCGCTTCAAGAAACCACGGATGCTGATCGGATGTATGGTTCGGCACCAGATCGAGAATCAGTTTCATGTTCCGGTCGTGCACGGCAGATACTAATTCATCAAAATCATTCAGAGAGCCAAATAATGGGTGAATGCCCTTATAATCTGAAATATCATAACCAAAGTCGGCCATGGGAGACGGATAAATTGGCGAAAGCCAGACGGCAGTAACATCCAGTTCCTCCAGATAGGGCAATCGCTGGATAACACCCTGTAAGTCACCGATTCCGTCGTCGTTACTATCCTGAAAAGACCGTGGATAAATTTGATAAATGATTCCCTCCTGCCACCAAAAATAACTTGTCTGGTCTTTGTGCATTCGAATATACGAGTGGGTTCTGCAGTTAAACCCGTTTCGAATGATACGTTCCTAATTGGCTAGAGAAAGTGAGGAAATGGGGGTATTAGAAGTTATAGAGTTATAAGGTTAAAGGGTTGTAGAGTTTCTGACGTATCGGCCAACTCTACAACCCTTTAACCTTATAACTCTATAACTTCTAGTAGCCAATTACATTACCTGTAGTTGACGGATTAGACCCAAGCAGGTTATCCGATGGGTTATCGTAACGGGTACCGTCAGGATTTACCATACTTCCGGTAGCCTGATTTGAGTCGTTATCGTTATTGTCAGACTCGCTGGCAGCGCGGCTATTCACGAATGACTCGGCCAACGTAGTAAGCTTTTTATCGGCTGCTTTTTCTTCGGCAAGTGTTTGTTCGAGTAAACCAACCGCCTGCTGATATCCCAGCACCCGCGCCAACGTAGCAACCGAACCGTAAGAGGCAATCTCATGATGCTCAATCTTTTGGCCAGAGATAATCAGCCCGGCGTCGCGGGTCAGCGTACCAGAATCGGTGTTCGAAACACCACGTTGGGCATCATCAATCAGGCCATCAATGGCATCGCAGGTTCCTTCTTCAGCATCAACGCCGAGGCTGCTGAAGATTTGCTCTAAACGGGCAATCTGGTTACGTGTTTCATCCTGATGCTGCAGGAAAGCGTTACGTACCTCATCGGTAGTCGAGGCATCGGCTTGCTCAGCCAGCGCATCTACGGCCTGTTGTTCGGCGTAATAGATGTCTTTGAGCTCCGTAATGAATAATTTTTGAAGTCCTTCCTGAGTTTCTGTGTCGTTGCCGCCGAAAAAATTAGCGATGCTTTCTCCAAAAGTTGCCATGATTACTGTGATTTTAATTGGGTAATACTTGTTGAGTTTACTTGTGCCTTTGTGCCATTATCGGGCCAACTCCTGATTGCCTGTAGGTTAGCTTATTTAGGATAATCACTATTGTCCCATTACTTCTACATAATAAGTGGATTATGTACACAGTCTATGATTAATGTAGCCGTGCTATTGACAGGCGTTACGTAGCTGAACGGCTGCCAGCTCCTGCACCGATTTTTGTGCTACGTCATACGTATCAGTAAACTCGTGCATTACATCCTGATAAAGTTGATACATGATAGTCAGCGCCTGAATTCAGTATGACCAGAGGATTCATCTTAATAAACCTGAATCGGGGTTTAGTAGCTGTCAGGATTACTGGCATGATCAGCGAGGAGAAGTTTAACGTTTTCTTACCCCAATATTCGGTGAACGTAATAAAACCGTTATCTGATTAGCAGTAAGCTTAACGTAACGGGCTGTATGACGTCCTTCTGCTTCGAAACGCCTAAAATATCCTAACTAATTATCCTGAAAATGTAAGGAAACGGCCCCTTTGTTTCGGCACGTTACTACTCTTTGTCGCTATCCGTCGGGTTTAGCTGAACACCCATCAACAAAACCTGATTAGAGCGGTTATAGGCATTGCCATCATTATAGAGCCATTGGCTTTTACCTAGACGTCATGAAACAATTTCTGCGGAATAATGGACTTTCGCTCACGTTGCTATTCATTACACTCCTGACATTATTCGGGCAAACCCTTGCTGGCTGGCATGCCTTTAATGAGGAATTGAGCGATTATAAACGACCTGAAATCTCCTACGGAGAATACCTCCAAACCGGGCATAATATCGAAGGTATTTTTGAGAACTGGGAGAGCGAGTTTCTTCAGATGGGCCTCTACGTACTACTGACGATTTCACTTTACCAGAAAGGATCTTCCGAATCAAAAAGCCTTGATAAAGAGGAAGAAGTTGACCGTGAACCGTCGCCGACACGTAGAGGAGCCCCCTGGCCCGTAAAGCGGGGTGGCTGGATTGCTAAGCTGTATCAGAACTCGCTGAGTATTGCCTTTTTTCTGCTTTTCGGCGGTTCTTTCCTGCTGCACGCCCTCGGCGGACTTAGAGAACACAATACAGAAAACGCGCTGAAAGGTGATCCGGAAGTACTCACGTTTTGGCAATTCCTGGGATCGAGCGATTTCTGGTTTCAGTCGCTTCAGAACTGGCAGAGTGAATTCCTGTCGGTATTGTCGATTGTGGTGCTGACTATTTTTCTTCGTCAGAAAGGCTCCCCTCAATCAAAGCCGGTTGATGCACCAAATGATAAAACGGGTGAATAAGTCAGGTAGAGTTTAGCTGAACGGACATGAATATACGTAACACTATTTTCATTTTAGGCCTGTTATTGATTAGCCTGAATTGCCTGGCTCAACAGACCATTTTCAACGTACCATCTTTCGATGTAACGCCCAAGCATCGGGTATTTGCGCAGCAGCAGGTCGATGCCAGCCGCGAGGAGCTACGTTTCTCTACAACAGTCGATTATGGCCTGGGGCGAGATTGGGAAGTTGGGGTTAATCTGTACAATCTGGATTACCTGCCGCAGCAGCATACCTGGCAACGTAACGACACCACAACCCAGATGCCCTACGCGCCTTTACTGATGATTAATGCGCAAAAGACAGTGAATCTAACTGATAATCTGCATTTCGACGTTGGTGGGCAAACGGGACTTAATCTATTACCAACCCAACGTAGCACCTGGGTTGGCTGGGGGTACGTCAACCTGAGTAGTGCGTTTAAAGATGACCATTACAAAGTGATTGTTGGCGGTTTCACGGGCACGCACCCCTACCTGGGCGACGGGGCGACAGTTGGCATGCACGCTGGTTTCGATGCCGGAATCTGGTATGAAAAAGTACACCTGCTGGGCGAATGGGCAACAGGTACGCATGAATATGGACAGTTAATACTCGGAGCCGAAGTATATCTGACACAGCATCTACCCCTGGCAATTGGCTGGCGCCGTTCGAATCAGGACGGTAAGCAGGGCCTGGTTGTTCAGCTGACCTACGTACCGGAGTAGAGGAGTTGTAAGGTTATAGGGTTATAGGTTTATAGGGTTATAGGGTTGTAAAGTTGGCTAGTGCGTCAAAAACTTTATAACCCTACTACTCTTCAATCCAAAGACCGTTTTCTTACTTCCTGTCACAAATGCACCTGAAGGTTAGTTTTAGCTATACTGTTACCATTCAGCGCATTATGACGTAAGAAAGATGAGCAAGAAACCCTACAACAAACCGGAATACTGGCAATCTTTTGCTGAACCTGATAAACAATCGCAGTGGGTTGCCGGACTCGAAGAACAGTTTAAACAAGCCACTCAGTACCCGGGTATTCGTCAGTCAGGGAAAGAAACAGACCTACGTTGCTGCCTGACGTCAAATTCATTCTGGCTGCTGTTGCCAACGGGTCGGGCCGGGCAGATCGCTATTCGGACCTGCTTCGATCCGCAGGGCTTACGAAGTTGCAAGCAGAAACGAAAAACCAAAACATCCATCGAGTATGAGCTTGAAGGTGGCCTCGGTACGTTTCATGTAGCCGTTACGTTTCCTGCCAGTAATGAAAATTTGCTACGTTATACAACCTCACTAACTGCGGATCAACCGTTTATTGTTCAATCGTTTCCCCGCGATCTGTATTTTCTGGATTCCAGTTTCAGTTCCGCCAAAACCGAGGGAATGGTGTATGTTACTCAAAGCGGCCCCACCTCCGGGCTGGCGTTTCTGTCGATTGTGCAGCCCATTCAAAGCTCAGTTTTCTATCTGCAAAACCTTACCGCCTTAAGTGACTATTGCCAGGCTACGCAGACAGAACCCGCCGGAACAGTAGCGGCACAGTGGCCCGAAGCCGGTTTCGCGCTGCCTACTTCTGAAAACCCACTGCCTGCCGGAAAGGACATTACTCTTTCCGATGCATTTATCTACGTAGTACCATCGATTCCGGCCAGTGAATTTGAAGCGAGCGACCTGTTTTTGGATGCGTTGGCCGCTATTTATCCGCAATTACCCAAACCCGATACTACGTATTTCAACTGGCCGGCACTTGCCGAACGTACCGTTGACGCCCTGACGAGTTCTCCGCATTGCGGCCGTATAATTAATAAACAGTATTACCTCAATGCTTACGTCGATGCCACCCAGAAACCGCCCGAAAGCATGGTGCAGCTGGCGATTTTGATACCGCTCTGGGAATACCAGAAATGGCTCGACAAGCCGCTTCCTCTGGGCGAATCGCTGCTGAAAAACCTACCCACCTTTTTCGACGAAAAGCAGGAAACCATCATGCGTTGGTTACCAGGGGGCGTTTTTAAAGAAGAAAACCGAAATGAAGAGCAGGATCCAACAAAAATTGATTCCTGGTACCTGCTCCATACGCTCATGAATCTGGGGCGGCTGGCTGCCAAAGGCAACAGAGAAGCTAAAGATCTCTTTTTCCGGTCGCTGGAGTATGTGATACGAGCAGCGCATGAATTTTCGTATAACTGGCCGGTCTTTTATAATGTCAAAACGCTGGAGGTTATAAAAGCTGAAACGCAGGAAGGCGAAGGTGGCGAACTGGATGTGGCCGGTTTATACACGCACGTGATGGTGCAGGCCTACGAATTAAGCCAAGAGCCGCGTTACTTACAGGAAGCCGCCAGTTCGGCCGAACGGTTGCGCGGCAAAGGGTTTGAGCTTTTATATCAGACCAATATCACGATTATGAGTGCGTTGACGCTGGCCAAGCTGTGGAAAACGACGGGCAATCGCCTGTATTTCGACCTGAGCCGCCAGAGTATCGCCAACGTAGTTGCCCGGTTCTGGATATGGGATTGCCGGTTCGGCTTCGGAAACGAACGTAACACATTCATGGGCGTAGCTCCGCTGAAAGACGCACCTTACCTGGCCGCGTATGAAGAAGCGGAAATTCTGGCGACAATGTTGAGTTACCTCAAGGAAGTTGACCGCGACGTGCCCGATTCTGTTCGCTTATTCTTTTCCGAATACATCAAATACCTGCTGTATCGCGGGCGCTATTATTACCCCAGCGAGCTAAAGCCGGAAATGATAAGCCAGGAACCCCGCGAAGGACGTATCGAACCTAAATTACCCATTCCGCTTGAAGATTTGCCGACGGGCTGGCAGCAGGCGGGCACAGTTGGCCAGGAAGTTTACGGAGGAGCGCTAGCCTACACCCTGACCACGTATTGTTACAAGCGCCTGGCTAACGTACCCGTCATTATTTTTTCTGATTATCCTATTTCTCAGGCTGAATATCAGATAGTAGATAAAAAGCAGGGCTACGTAATAATCCGGTTAGGCGGTACGGCCAGTCAGGTTTGCCGGGTTCGGGTAATCGCACAGAGCAACGACCTTCCGGCGGTACGTATCGTTGATGAAGACAAAGCCGACAGCCGTCCACTTAAACCGCTCGAATCAACGCACAATTACCAGGAATTTGAGGTATCCGGAGCTATGCGGCTACGTATCGAATGGGTAAAACAGCAGAAATAAACCCGTAAATCTCAACAACACACAACGTTATGAAACAATCAACCGCGCATACCTCTGTAGAAACACTAGCCAACAAACGTATTTTATTGACCGGAGGAACAACGGGTATTGGCCGGGCTATCGCCGTTTTGCTGGGTTCGTATGGTGCCCGGCTCATTACGTTCGGACGAAACCAGCAACCGCTGGATGAAACGCTGGCGGCTGTTCGTGAAGCGGGCGGGCAAATCGATGGCCTGCTGGCCGACGTGGCTAAGGCAGAAGATGTTCAACGCCTTTTTCAACAAGTCGACGAAAAAATGGGCGGCCTCGATGTGCTCATCAATTGCGCGGCTTTAGGCGGTGAATCAATCCGTGACATGGCCGACGCCGACTGGCGCTACGTTATCGAAACGAATCTGGTTGGTTATCTGGCCACCACAAAGGAAGCGCTGACCCGTATGGAGCCTCAAAAAAAAGGGCACATTGTGCTGGTTGGCTCGATGAGCGCCGACGTGCGCGAACCCGGCAGCTCGGTGTACGTAGCAACAAAATCGGCCATTCAGGGATTTGCCGAAAGTCTGCGGAAAGAAGTCAATGAAACGGGCATTAAAGTGAGTCTGGTTGAGCCGGGCGCCGTTGGGTCTGACATGCAAAGTACTACGTCGGCAGAAGAACGACAGAAACAGGAAACCGGTGAAATGCTGCGTGCCGAAGACATTGCCGTTTGTGTGCATTACATTCTGACCCAACCGCTACGTTGCGACGTAGTATCGGTCCAGATACGCCCGCATCTGCAACTCATTTAACGTACCAACGCATGGCTTTTCCGCTCGATAAACTCATCTTCTCCCCTACCGACGTTGACCTGACGTTATCACCTCTGCGGGAAAATTTACAGGTCGATACGTTCGTACTAGGCGCCTTTAATCCCGGTCTGACCCGTTTACCCAACGGCAATTTGCTGATCATGATACGTATCGCGGAAGCGCTGCGGCAACCTATAATTGGTGCGCTGATTCACGCGATACGTTGGGATGCGGTGGCGGGCTACGTGCTCGATGAGTATGACCTCAACAGCGTAAATGCGGCTGACCCGCGCAAGTTTCAGTTACTGAATTACCCCTATCGGGTGATGGCCCTGACGTCGCTTTCGTGGCTGCTTCCGGTTGAGCTGACGCCTGACGGGACAGAAATTGTCCAGATTCATTACGACAAAAGCATTTCACCTCAGCAAACGTATCAGGAATATGGGGTTGAAGATGCCCGTATTACGCGCATCGACGGAACGTATTACATGACAACCTGCTCGGTTAGTTCGGAGCGGCACTCTACTACGTTATACACCTCCACCGATGGACTGAATTACACCCTACAGGGTATTATTCTGGATCATCAGAATAAGGATATGGTTTTGTTTGAAGGGCGAATCGATGGGAAAATTTTCGCCCTGACCCGGCCGCTGGGCGATCTGTATTTTGCGGCTCGTCCGGGTGATACGTACTATCCGGGTCCGTCGATAAATTTGGCCTCCTCGCCCGATGGTCTGCACTGGAAACCGCATGACAAATCATTTATCAGAGCGCGGAAAGGATCGGCCGCGACGATGAAGCTGGGTGGAGGTACGCAACCCATTCTGACGGATCAGGGCTGGTTGATGCTGTATCACGGCGTTGAATTACGGGGCGTAGTGGGTATTTATCGCACATTCTGGGCGTTGCTGGATGCCAAAGATCCCAGCCAGATTCTTCAGCTTGAAGATACTACGCCCATTCTCGAAGCCAATCCAGCGCTGACGGAGCCCATCATCGATCAGCTTTATTTAACCGATGTTGTTTTTACGACGGGCATCGCCGACGGTGGAGATTACTACGTAGTGGTTTCGGGCGAAGCGGATCTGGCCTGTCGGGTTACGCATATTCCGAAAGAACAGTTTAGTATCGGTGGGGAGGTTGTAAAGTTATAGAGTTATAAAGCTGTAGGGTTATAGAGTTGTAGAGTCGGCTAACGCGCCAGGAACTCTGCAACTTTATAACCCTACAGCTTTATAACTCTACAAATTCCAAAGGCAGCATCAGGCCTTTACGCCAGGAAAGGAGCTGCAATAGCCAGCACTGCTTCTTTGGTTAGAGGCTCGTCGTATGATTCCGTGGCCCGATCGACGCCAACACCGCCCAACTGAGACGTATCGACACCTTTCTGGATCGTATTTTCGTCGCCGGCATAAATAGCTGACGGAACACCCGGTGTGCCAGGGCTATTTCTCGTTATCCAGCCCCGCGCTCCGTTCAGGTAACGCACTTTGGCGGCATGCAGCGCTTCTACCGAGTGGATACGTAACGCCGTTGTCAACACTTCCGGGAACGGCATCAGGCGGGGAGCCTGTCCTTTATAGGCCCGAACGCCCGTGTCTTCAAAAGCCTGCGATACTTTCAGGAACGTAGCATAATTCGAAAATACGTCCGGAAATGCCCCTTTGGCGGTAAAGTCAAAATTGGGCTTCGAAATGGCGGCTCCCCCCAGCGCTTGTTTCAAGACCATTACGTGGTCGTTTTCGTGCAAAGCAATTTGCTGGAACGTCTGCTGGCCTTCCATGCCCATAATTAAGGCGCTGGAACCGAGTGCTTTGTTGTAAAATTCTGCTTCAAGATATTCGAGTGTCAAGGCAAAGTTGAGCACATCAACAACGGTTGAATTACCTTGTGCATATGCCTTATTTACAAGGGCGCCAAAAGCTACGGGAGCAATCCCGGCAGCGGCTTTTTTCAGAAAATTATGAAATACGTGGCGACGCGATACGTGGTCAATACGTTCGTATACGTCTGCGTCCACTTTTTCAATTTCATTGAGTATGTTTTGTAAATTCATGTTTGTCAGAAGTTTAGGCTTGCCGAGCGGTTTTGCCGTTAATGGTTTCGTAGATATAGGGTCTTGCCAGGGCCAGCACTTCTTCGGGCGTACGTGCCTCACCCAGGCCTGTATCTTTGCTGACAATATCGTTACCAGCAAAATAAGCCGTCATAGGGCTAAGCATTTCGCTCAGGATGGCTACGTGACGGGCTTCCATCGAGACGATTTTGCCAGCCAGGGCCAGATTTTCGGGGTCTTTGAGCAACTTACCTGAACCATTATACGCCGACGTACCAATCGCTTCGAACGTACGGGCAGTTAGCAGCACAGAGGTCCGGTTGTTGAAGTTGACCATGCTGAAATTAGGCGTGATGTTGGGGATGGCAGCGCTACCCAGCAGTGTCCGGTAGAGTTCGCGGTGGTTGATTTCATGATCCCGCATTTCCATCAGCATTTGCCGTTCGTAGCCGTTCATGCCAGCGTAAGGCGTCAGCATGACCTGGGTGTAGAAGGCAGACTCCAGTTGCTCCAGCGTGTAGGCGAAATTCAGTACGGTGGTGTCGTTGTAGCCAATATCGCCCAAATCAATCGTTTCGCCTGGACGACCGGCACCCCGGGTCGTAGGGTCAACAAGTTCAGATTGACAGGCACTTAATGCTACACCAGCCGCCGCCGATGTTCCGAGATAGAGCAGGAAATTTCGCCGACCGAAGGTCGCGAAATCAGAGTCCGTCAGCCCTTGCTTTTGGTCAGTCGGATCGTGTTGTAGTTTTTCCATTGAGTTACTAAATGTTAATAAAATCTCTTCCGACCATCGGAAGAATCTAAGGCATTACAAGCCAGAGAAGACTTTGTTAATCAAACTCAACAGAAAACAACTAATAGAGCAACATAATGAGGAAATGGGTCATGCCGGTCTATATCAACGTATCACCTGTCTATTTCATGGCTATTTTTTTCAATACTAGTGTACGAAACGGACCGGTTATAAAACAGGGCGAATTGGCATTCGGATGCGGAATAGGGTGCCTCGTCCGGCAATACTTTCAATCTCCATACTAGCCCCCATCAGCTCACAAAGCCGTTTTACGATCTGCAAACCCACCCCCTCTCCTTTTTCCTGACTTAACGTCGACGGTTCTTCCATCGGCAGGTCGTCAGGTACTTTATGATCCTGATTGGGCAGGGGAGCAACAGGCTGACTTTCGTCGGGAGACAGCACACTTACGCCTTCAACCATGGGCTTGAGTTGTTTATGAAACAGTTCCATTAGTCCTTTAGGTAAGCCAGGACCTGAATCCTGAACGCTGAACCCCCACCGATGCTCATTTTCCGTCGACCAGCTTACCGATATCATACCTGTGCGGTCGGCTTGGGCGGGCGTATATTTCAGCGCGTTTACCAGCAAATTCTGGGCAATTCGGTAAAGTTTAATCCGGTCTGTTTTTACAGGCAGGGAAGCTATCCCATCGGCACGTAAAATAAGATTTCGTTCAGCCGCTGTTGGCTGAGCACTTGCCACTAAATCGGTTAGCAATTGGGCCGCATCAAATTCTTCAAGCTGAAGCGGTTCCTGACCTGCTTCTAGCCGCGCCAGGTCCATCAAGCCTGTCAGCAGTGATCCTAGGTTGGTCAGGTTGCGGTTAAGCATATCGACGTACTGCTGCCGTTCTTCGGGGCTTAAATCCTCCGTCTGAAGCAGATAGGCGGCCCCCATGCTTATACCCAGACCGCTACGTAGATCGTGGGAAGATTTGCGCAAAACATCGCCACGCTGACGGGCAAGCTCCTCCATTTTCTGTAAAGCCTGCTCCAGCCGGACGGCCCGATTAGCCGCTTCCAACCGTTGCAGCTCGTCGTGTTTGGTAATACTGCCGATAATGGTTTCATTGATCAGCAGCAGAATCTGTTTTTGCGCGAATAGAATCACATCCGGATCTACCTTAGGAAATAATTGGCGAAACAGACTCAGTTCTTCAAATAAGATAACGGACAAATGACTGTATTCTTTGGCCAGGCCGGGTAACTCGAGCGACTTCTGCCAACGCTGTAGCCCATGCGACTGGGCGGCAACTATTGGGTTCGGATCGGGTTGTTTTCCCAACAAGCGCTGCTCGAGTGCCTCCAGAATGATGGGCATCAGGTTATTAAATTCTTCCCGGCTGAGCACCGAAATTTTCTTCAGGTCAGGGTCTGTTCCACACGCGGTTCGCCAGTTGCTCAACACGGTTTCCCGCCGGTTAAATAAATAGTTAACTAGTTCGCTGAGTGCCTGTTGGTGTTCAGTTGAATGCTTAGCCATGGTAGCACGATTTCACTTTCGTTCAAGGAGATAGTTTAACAATGCATCTGCTTAATATACCGTCGGAGATGGCCCGTTGACAGCAGATCCAGTTGCTTAGGAATGTAGATTAAACTGAATCCTGGGCTTGTTGTTGACGCAGTATGCGGGCGATACCCGACGTAACGTGTATTGTGGATAAACAAACGTATCGCTGTTACCCGGTTAAAACTCAGGCGACAGCGATACGTTGTCAGTAAATAGGTTATTCTGCCGTTTTTCCGTACGAGCCAACGTATTAATAAGCTATTTTAGGGAGGGTGACCTGCTGATAAAATCTTATCTGACTGTCAACTGCTCTACGGTTATTGAAAAACCGGTTTTAGCTGCGTTTGTATCAGATTATTCATTTTAGTCCACGTAGCATCCCATGAGTTGGTCCGCAGATAATCATCAACAACAGGCCAGTTATCTACCTGATGAGAAAGTGCCTTGACGATAGCTTGTTCAACCGTGTCCGCCGAATCAGCGATAAGTACCGGCGACCATCCTCCATAGGTGTGTATCACATCGCGTATGGGTGTAGATACAACGGGCAGCCCCGCAGCCAGGTATTCAGGTGTTTTGGTTGGACTAATAAATCGGGTAGCTTCATTAATGGCAAACGGCATCATAGCCACCTGCCAATGACTGAAATAGGCTGGAAGTTCTGAATATGACTTGGCTCCTAAATAATGAAGATTAGGCCCCTGCGGTAGCGAAGCCGGATCAATTTTAACAATGGGCCCCACCAGCACAAACTGCCATTCAGGACGCCGAGTAGCCAACGTTCGCAACAGATTTATATCCAGCCGTTCGTCAATGACCCCACAAAAACCGATTCGGGGACCTGGAATCGGCGCCAAGTCGGCGGGTTCTGGCAACGCGTGCCGGGCCGCTTCGAAATGGCCGAAGTCGATGCTGCTGGGAAAGGCAAACACGGCCGGATGCCGGTTCTTTTTAGCATCATATAAACTCAGACCACCCGTAAATAACAGATCGGCCCGTTCGAGCAGTAGCTTTTCCTGCTCCAGTAGATTCGCCGGAGCCCCCAAAAACGCAGAGAGTTCGTCCATGCAATCATAAACTACCAGTTGGGGGTTCAGATGCCTGGTAAAGGGCATAGCCATCGGCGTATAATACCAGGAAATAAATCGTTGAATCTGGTATTGCTCCAGAACCTGATCAATCGCATTTCGCTGCTGGGAAAAAACGGCATCAGCACTGCTGTTATGCAGAATATGGGGCACAACAACCGTCAATTGCTCATTAATCGACCGAATTTCGAGCCGTTCGCTATCGCCATAAATGGGTTCCTCTATAAACCAGATGCGCCACTGTTTGCTGGCCCGGCTGAGCAAGTGCTGGGGCCGCTGAAAAACAAAATTCCAGCGTAGGTGGGAAAAACAAATCAGATCGGTTACGCCCTCACTCGATGAACGTATCGTATGTGAAGCGCCTAAGTGAGTCTGAGCAGACTGTCCTATCGATAAAGCGGGCAGGGTCATAATTGGCTATAAAATTTAGTAAATCGTAAAATGAGTGACGTAATGCCCATTACAAATGGGTCAGCAAGCAATCAACGGTGTACGCATATGTTTGTTAGGTGAGTTGATTCGTAGCTCTTTCGAAGACCCGATGCGCTGCTAAATTGTTAGCAGGTGGTCCATTTGCGAATGCGCAGCTAATCCCTAAACAATTCCTTTAGCGGCACGCTTTACGGATATAGACATATATTGGGCAATGCTGTCTGGTCAGTCAATGACGGTCAGCATGCGCCTTTGCGTTTATGGATTTATCAGTACCAACCAATCCTTTTCAATCGTTCTGGTGGGCAGGCTTTGAATGCACCGATCAGCTTAATTGTTTTGGTAACCGGGTCGATATGCTTACGACAACGGGCCATCTCGACGTAGCAGAAGCCGATTACCAGCAGCTTTCCCCGTTTCATATTCGTACTGTGCGTGAAGGCATCCGCTGGAGCCAGGTCGAAAAACGAGCCTATCAGTATGACTGGAGCACGGTGAAGCAACTCATTACCGCTGGGCATCGCAACGGCATTCAGCAGCTTTGGGATTTATGTCATTTTGGCTATCCTGACGACCTGTCGCCCTTACATCCGATGTTTGCCCGCCGTTTTTCGGCAATGTGCCGGGCCTTTGTACAGTTCTATCGGGATCTTTATCCTGATGAGCCATTAATTGTGACGCCCATCAACGAAGTGAGTTTTATTTCCTGGCTGGGTGGCGATGCCCGGGGAACCACGCCCTATTGCACCCGACAAGGATGGGAGGTGAAACTGGGGCTGATGCGCGCTTACATTGAAGGAGTAGCGGCCATGCGTGAACTGGATCCAACCATTCGGATTCTGACGACCGAACCGCTGGTTCAGATTGTGCCGCCCCTTTCGGCCACTAACCAACAGATTGTCGATGCCGCCATCGCCGATGAAAATCAGTTTCAGGCCGTCGATATTCTCGTTGGCAATATTGCTCCCGAATTGGGCGGTTCTCCCGATTACCTGGATATACTAGGCTGTAATTATTATTATAACAATCAGTGGGTACTTGATTTTTTTGACTTTCTGCCCTGGGGAGACCCCATACCCGATCCGCGCTGGATTCCGCTCCACAAGCTTATGATGAAAGCGTATCGACGGTATCAGAAACCCATAGCCATCACCGAAACCAGCCACCCTGGCGAGCACCGCCCTCAGTGGATTTCCATGATCGGGCAGGAATGCGAAATTGTCAGGCAGGCGGGTGTCCCTTTGTGGGGCGTTTGTCTGTACCCGATCATCGACCGGCCCGACTGGGATCATCTTGATCGTTGGCACCATGCCGGTCTTTGGGATGCCGACTTAAGCGTTCAGCCGCCCCGCCGAGTCCTCAATGAGCCATACGCCGAAGCGTTATCAGCTGTGCAGCAGAAACTTAGATAACAATTACCGATTATCTTCTAAACATCTACCAGATAATCGGTTAACAGTTTCCATTGCAACTTTTGGTAAAATAACCAGCCCACTTCGGCAATTACCGTGTTGATTATAGCACGATTTCCGGCCTCGGGGCCCTCATTATTAATGGCCTCATTCGAGCCGATCTCTGCGGCTGTGAGGGTATTTCCAAGGCGTTCCACCTGAAAGGTGCTTTGGGCAAACTCGTGAAAAAAATGCATGATCTCGCCAGATTTAGACTCCTGCGGATTACGGCTGGGCCGCACGGTAAACGACGCAAGATTTTCTTCAATAGTCCGATGAATAACGTGCACCCAATTTTCGGGAACTGGGCCGGGCAATTTAATCTGAATAAAATCGCCTACTTCTGGATAACCGTCTGCTTTGGGTTCGCCAGCCTGGTTATGCAGTTTAAAATCAGACGCAAAATGCGATAATGCCGACCAGTCATTAACCCGAAACAATTTGTCCATCGATCGCCCGAACGCTTCCTGAGCCGTAGTTTCATCAGGAAACGAACGGTGACTAAAGTAAGCCATGTTCTTTGTCTCATCGTTCTGCATGCCCCTGAAAACACCGTTTTCCACGTATCAGCCTGCGAAATCAGCCAAAAAATAAGGCAGCGGCCATACCCTTCAGCTAAGCCTGAGTCTATAATACCAACCCTTCAATCACAAACCCAAACGTTGCGGCCTGCCTGGGAATATCCATAGGAAACATTTCCTGCGTTACGTCCACTTTCTGTATCACAAGCTTGGTGGGCCGATCATCCTGATAAATGTCTTTGGCAACCGGCATGGTTAGGCCCGTAAGCGACTCGATAACCGATACGTTCACCTGATATGTATCGGCTTTCTCAAACTGTAGAAAAAGATTATCCTCATTCTCAAGTTCTTCGAGAATGTCAACCCTGACAATCTGATTACTTTCGAGCAGTGTGCGCTGACCCATCAGAAAGCCCACCCGGCTAAGCGTACCGTCGGATTTGGCGAATACGACCACTTTCCAGAACAGCACCGGTATCCGTACAGTCTGATTGCGCACAGGCGTTACGAATTCCGGGTCGGTATCGCTCAGTACGGGACCAGTGAAAACCATGATACGTAGCTGATCGTCAACGCTCTCGTCGTGCAGAATATAATCTTCGAGTTTTTTCCAGATGCGCTGATTCAGTCGGGCGTGTTGCGGCACCGCGTTCGTGTAGAAAAACGTTGACCGGCCAGCCTCGTTGGCAATGGCATTATCGGCGCCCCACTGCACGTCTTCGCGTTTGGTCATGTGCCCTTTATCAAAATCGCTTTTGGCAGCGCCATAAAGTTCGGTGCCCCATTGGTGTTCGGCATTGATGCGGGTATCCTTGCGCCAGCTCCCATTTCGGCCAATGCTTTTAAACAACGTACCGTCGATGTTCGAAGCCGCGAAAAACGGAAATCCCCGCGAGCGACTGACGGCTACGCTGTAGTTGGCATAGTGGGCAATGTTGTCGCTGGTGCCTTTAACGGGCGCAAGATCAGCCAATTGCGTAGGCGATAGTTTGGGCAGCGGCACTGTACGTCCCGCACCCAGAAATTGATCCGAATAACCGAGAAAGTTGATGGTTGGCATAGGAGTCTGTCTTACATTTTCAAACAGGATTTAAGGAAAGACGAGCGATGAGTGTCCAATAATAAGCTGTTAAGCAGAAGTATAGTCATCACTCATTTCGGCAAGCCAAATGTGTTACGTTGCTGAGCAGTCAGTTCGGGGTATACGTAGCGCCGGAGATAGTCAGGCTGATTTTGTTTGTTGTTGATAAAAAAAGCCCAGTATTGCCGATTTTGCCGCTGATCGGGGTCGAGATGACGGTCGCCGAGCCGGACTCGGAGCAGATTGCCCGCCAACGTAACAGCGCCGAATGGTCGGTTACTACGTTTAATCTGTTCTTCTTGTCCAGTCGCTAAATCGATGATCTGCACATAATCGGTGTAAAGCGCAATGAGGTGCGTATCTGTGCGTCCATCGGGGGCGTAAAAGGCCAGGCTAGGGTTTTTCGTCAGGTCAGGCAGCGCGCCTACAAAAGGGGTATTCAGACGCAGATCGCGCAGTTCGGGCTGGTTGCCGATACGTAGCAATACGTGCGTATGACCCGATTTAACCACCTTGAACGTAGCAGGAAACCCGTCGAGCCGTTTGTTTGGCAGCGCATATCTGACCGGCTGATTGGGGTTCTGTCTGCTGGTGTAGATAAGCTGCCCTACCGATTCAAATGGCCAGAACTCATCCACATTTTTCACCGAAAGCTGGCGGATACCTCGTTGCAGGTCAAATAAGTTTATTTGCTGAGTGGCTATACTGTCGGACTGCCTATACGTAGTACCTATCAGCAGGTACTTCCCGTTTGGGGCAAATAGAACCGGGCCAGCATACTCAAAAACTTCGGGTATAACGCCAACCGGCCGCTGGTTGCCGGTCTGTAAATCCAGCAACGATACGTGCCCGGTTTCGGTCAGCAGTGACAGCTGTTTATCATCGTCAGAAAATTTAAAACTGGCCAGCTGTTTCAGGCTTGTTACCAGCGTCGAACGTAGTAAATCAAATACCCAGCTACGTCCGTCGCCATTAACAATAACGTAGTGATTCTGTGGACTAAACGTAGCCATCGTATTCGGAGACGACAACGTACTACGGGGCGCAGCCATGAGCGTTTCGTTAAAAACGCATACCTCATCCTGAGGCTGGCCCGCCAGGGCGAACAAGTGCGGCTGGCTGTAACGATCCGTGATGATAACGTAGCGGCCATCGCCCGAAAACTTTGCCGACAACGTATTCCGAACGGGCAGATCATACAACAACGCGTTTTTACCGGTTTTAAGGTTGATTATCTGGAACATATACCCCGGCTGGGACGTATCACTACGGTACACCCCCAGCGACGATCCGGCCAACAAAAACAACGCAGCTCGGGTCTGATACACCAGCGAATCGGGAGCGTTCACCCGGCGTTTCCACACAGAGAGCGTTTCATCTGGCGACAACGACGCTACGTAGTGCTGATTGGTATCGATCTGTACATCTTTTCCCGCGTAGGGCGCAAACCGGTACTCTTCGGTGTTGTCGATGGTTTCCCATAATCGGTAAGCGATTGCGTGACGGCCCTGCTCATATTCCGGCACGGCTCTCAGCTTAATCAGGCTTTTCAGGATACGTTGATTCTCAATACGTTGCTGAAGACCGTACACCAGCAGAGCCAATACCCCGAGCGAGATCAGCAAAAATAAGTACGTCAGGCGCTTGTACCGATCCTGGCCACGTTGTGCTTCGTCCAACAGCTGTTCGCGCTCAACCTGCAACTTCAATTTTTCCTGCAATTGCGCATCTTTCTCTTTTTCGAGCTTTTCGGCTTCCTCTTTGGCCTTGTACGCAATCGCTTCGGCACGTAACGCCCGCTCTTTGGCTTCGGTTTCCTGCCGAAGTTTTTCGGCCTGCTCCTTCAACGCGCGGTCTTTTCGCTGCACGTCTTCGCGGTCGGTACGTCGTTTCTGCCAAGCTTCGCGAACACGACGGGCTTTACTGACGGGGTCGATAAGCGTATCGTGCGTCAGCTCATACGTAGCGCCGAGGTGCGTGGTTTCGGAACGAATGAGCCGGGCGTCCTGCAAGTGACGTATTATCTCACGTTTGTGATCGTCGGTGAACGTAGTGCCGAGCAGCCGCATCATCTTTGGTTCCGACAACCCTACGCGCCGACCGCCCTCCACCAGTTCATTCTCCAGTACGTTGCTGGCGGCTTCAATGTCGGCTACGTCGCCGATACTGTGCAGTTGCGTCCGGTAAAACTTATCCAGAATACGCATCACCTCGCGCCGTCCCGAAACCACCTGTTGATCTACTACGTCCCGAAATTCTTCTTTGAGTCGATCTTCAACGTACTGACACACAATCTGAAGCTGTGCCCCTTCAATTTCGCAATCTTCATTGCTCAGTTCGTCCAGAATCATCTCCAGCGTCGGCGGGTGATACGTAAACGAGGGCGTGGCAAACGGGCCCGTGGGCTGCGGCAGACCAGCGGGCCGACTCATCGCATCGCGGGCGGCTTCCTGCTGCAACGGCGACAGTTCGTACCGATTGCGCAGAATGAGCGAGATGTAGAGTTTCAGACTGTGCATGTCGGCCAGCCGGTCGGCGCGGATGGCAAATACGCATTTGATAGGCGGCTGCTGGCTCCAGGCGATGGTTTCCGGCGTGCGGTTGTCCAGATCGAGCAGCCAGTTGATGACCCGCGCGGGCGCCTGATCGTGCAGCAGTTCGGCCAGTTGCG
Source organism: Spirosoma flavus (assembly GCF_054778555.1). Classification (NCBI taxonomy): domain Bacteria; kingdom Pseudomonadati; phylum Bacteroidota; class Cytophagia; order Cytophagales; family Cytophagaceae; genus Spirosoma; species Spirosoma flavus. The sequence goes on along the minus strand of NZ_BAAGZL010000001.1, from coordinate 2,246,302 downwards.
AGGCAAAATCTTTCTGCTGCTCCTGCGGGTAAGCGAAAAACTCCTCGAACTGATCAAACAGAAAGACCGGCACCTGATTATTCGGAAATGGGCGGGCCTTGATCTGTTCCCACAGCCGGGGCAAATTGGCGTCGAACAATATGGTGGGTTGCGGAGGAGTCTGCCCAAGTCGGGTGTAGGCTTCCTGAAACTCGCCGTTTAAACTGTTCAACATAACCGCAACGGGCGTAGTTGGTACGGACGTATCGCCGGTAGTTGCTTTTTCCTGCTGAAACCGCACCCGGATCGGATGGAAGTTCAGCAGCCTCATAGCGGGAACCAGCCCCGCATTCAGCAGCGAGCTTTTGCCCAGTCCCGACTTCGAAAACAGCACCACCGCCTGCTCGGCCCGCACCATCTGGAGCAGTTCGGAGGTTTCGCGCTGACGCCCGAAGAAAATAGTTTCTTCTTCAGCACGAAACGAGTTCAGACCCGGATAGCGGTCGCGGAGTGCGGAGGTGTTGTTCATGGCGCAGGAACCAGCTCGGTATAAGCAATAATCAGTTGCTCCAGAAATCCGTCGGGATTGGTTTTGGTCAGGTCTTCATCGATGAAATAGCACTTAAATTCTTCCTCGAAGAATTCCCGGTTAAACTGGTTATAGGCAACCCCCTTCGGAAATATCGAGAACGCCCGATCTTTCTGTTTGATGAGCTTCAGTACCGTCTGAAACATGATTTTCACGTACCACTGATCGAAATCAAACCCCAGAAACAGGTACGATTTTGGGTTGGCATCGGTTACGGTGAATTCATTAATCACCTGCGGGTCAAGGGCGGGATCTTTGTTTAGTACCCGATTGGTAAAATCAAGCAACTGACTCTCGGTCAGAATCATAGATGGCCGATCCTCAAACCAGCCAAAGATATTATACAGCAGGGTCTGACCCGGTTCGAGCGGGTTCGGATTGCTGCGAGCCATCCCATCGGCATTGGTTATGTTGTAATAGCGATGAACACAACGCGGTATACTTTTGCCGGGATTATTTGGGGCCGGTAAAGGCTGTTCATTGAGAACGGCAGCGAGTTCGCCGTCGGGATTGGTATTGATAACGACCCTGAATGGCAGTTTAGCCACCAGCTCGTGCAGACGCGTGTTAGGCTCGCTGCTCTTGTAAAACGACTGCGCCAGTTTACCCTGAATCCCAATGATATCGCGCACAAATTTGTCTGTTCCTGGCAGTCGGAGGTCGTTATACCGCTGGGCAATGTAAGCCAGGTTTGTCTCCGCCCGACTGTCGTAATAGACGTTATTATCGTATAACTCCTTCGCCAGCGAGCGCGCAAAGGCATGACTAAAAACGGTCAGTTTCAGCGACTCATCTTCGGGTGTAAACGGATTTTGTACGTTGCAAAGCAGCGTTCCCGGTCCCAGAAACAGCACACACTGCCCATCGGCAATGGATCGGGCCAGTTTCTGAACCCGGGTAGGCACTCCGTTGGTCAATTCATCGAGCCAAGCCCGACAGTCGGTATCATCGGCATTCTCGTTGAGTACGGTCTGCACCAGTCCCACCAGTCGGTTCTGTACTTCGGCGGCCTGAATAATGGCCTCCCAGCGGTCAAGTGCCGTACCGTCCAGACTTATATTGATCAGATTGCCGATACCCGATGCTTTGGCAATACGTTTTACATCGCCCGGCTGATCGTAGCGATTCGCCAGCGAGACTTTCAAACTAAACCGTTCACGCAGGGTCAGTGGCATGGCATTGGCTTTTTTATGAACCCGTAAACAGGCTACGGAATGGCTTCACGAACGCGCTGAATCGGAATACCTTCGTTCCGGAATACGGTCTTTTTCGACTCCGGATCGACCAGATTACCACCCGCATGGTGCAGGGCCACCACTTCCCAGACCGAGTTAAATACCGGCGATCCTGACGAACCGGGCAACGTATCGGTCAGATACTGCACCACCGAATTGTCAACGCCCGTCACTACGTTGTTATACAGCGCAATCTGTTTGGGGCCGCCCGCCGGGTGCTGTATGATATTGACAAAATCGTTTTTGGCAATGGGCGTACTGCCCAGCGGGAGCGTACCAAACTTCGATACGTCGCCTTTCACTTTCACGACGGTGTAGTCGAAGGACGTAGTAGCAGGTTTGTCAGTGCTGGTCACAAAGAACGTATCGGGGTCGAGCGGAAACTCTTCAAATGGTTCGTCGAGGCCGTCCAGCGTTTTCTGGAAATTGAACTGCACTTTGGCCTGCCGTGCGGCATCCATACTGCCGATTACGTGGTTATTCGTGACCACCAATCCGTTGGGAATCATAAAACCGCTGCCCAGGCCACGCGGTGTTACGATACGTACCACGGCGCGGGCACGTAGCAGTCCCAACTCCAGAAAGCTGATGGGCATCAGATTACTCTTTGGTCCCATCAGTTTCTCCAGCCCCTTTTCTTCGTCGGCTTTGTCGGGATTGGGTGCAATGGGTTTTGGAGCGGCAATGGAAAACTGCCCCGTTCGAAAATTGTCGAGAATACCCTTTATCACGTCATCGTCAGAACCGAGCTCGTCGGGCGACGTAACAACTTCCAGCAATCGAATAACCCGGCTCCAGTCGTTGGCTTTGGTGGCATAATCGAGAATGTTGAACCAGCGCACGGCCGAGTTTCCGTCGAAATCAATCTGAATGGTTTTAAAATCAGCTTTTTTAGCTACGGCGGTGGCACTATTTGTCGTCGGATACAGTTCGGCCAGTCGGTAATTCAACGTAGTGAGATCATTGTTCCAGTTCATTGGCAGGGAGATTTAGGTGTGTAAAAGATCGGGTTGTTCAACGCTATTTCCCCTCTGGTGCTACGTTGTCAATTCGATCGGCTACTACGTAATTATCCAGCGTTTCAATCAACCGGGCAGCTTCGTAAGCCTCACTGAACGATTGGGCAGGGGCGCGGAAAGGTGTCATCAGGTTACGGATTTACGGAGCGGATAAAATTCTTCAGCCGTTCAGAGACTTCGGGCATTGCCAAAATAGTGTTCAGAAATTCTCGCTGCTCGTCGTGGCTCAGTTCATCGGGTTGTTTTTCTTCGTTATCGAGCAGTTGCTGCAAGCGTGCCGATTGCTGAATAAGCTGCTGAATTTCAGTTTCGAACATCTTCCGTTCTTCCTCATCGTCAGGCATTGGAATCACCTCCAGCGTTACGTAGCCCACCAGCAGACGTAGCAACGGAAACGACACGGTATCGGCGGGCGTCTGTTGCAGGTGTGTTACGTTAGGAATCACCTCCAGCGCGTCAGCAGCTCTCAATACGCCAGTGCCAAAATAAAGCGTTACGTCGTCGTCGAAACCAGGAGCGATAACAGGTCGGGCCGACGTAAACAAGGCGTGACGAATGGCTTCTACGCGTTGCCAGCCGTGGGGCATGGCGGCCAGTTCGTCGTGGTAACGCAGGCAGTAGAGCGCAGCCGCAGCAGCCACCTGTGGCGTCGCCGACGACGTACCGGCACCCGCCAAACTCACTACGTTGCCGCAGCCGATTTTGGCCCAAGGTATGTTGGGCGTGAAAGCCGCAATGGCCGAATTCATGTGCCGGCGCGGACCAAAATTACCCTGCATGACCTTCAGTGGGGCATTCGGATGGTAGTAAGGCGAGCCGTCGAACGTAACACCACAGGCAGCCACCACCCGCCCAAAACGGGCTGGGTAAACCAGTGTTCGGGGCGACAATCGTCCGAAGTTGTTGCCAGCCGCTGATACTAAGAAGATACCTTTTTCGTAGGCCCGGTTTACTACGTCGGCCCAGGCGCGGGAAGCCAGTCCGCCCATACTCATGGTTACTACGTGGCAACGCGTCTCGGGGTTATCGTAAAGTGAAATGACGTAGTCGAGCGCCTGCACAAAATTCCGCGACCGAAACAGCACGACACTCTTGGCGATACGTATCGGTACAATCTGGATCTGGTTCGCCAATCCGATGGAATCATCGAATCCGTAATCATCGATTTTGATATGCTTTCCCGCCAGAATACTTAACGTACCGGTGCCATGTCCGGGCATTTGCCCAAAACCGTCGGAGCGTATGTCGACAGCACTCGTGGGGTCTTCGTCGTCAATAAAATTCCGTTCAAGATCGTGGCGAATAAGGCTATCAGGAAACGTAGCGTGGTCGGGGTCGTAGCCGGTATCCAGATGGGCGATACGCACAACGCGCCCCGGTACGTAAGGAATACTATCGCGGGCGGCTTTCAGCTGGCCATAATCGGTGCCGAGGTGCCAGATTTGTTTGTGGGGGTATCCGTTCTGCTGCGGGAACGACCAGAAATTGTCGTAGTCGTTGTTCTGGCGGCAAACTTCACCTTCAGCGTCGTCGGATTCGAGATTGAGTAGCTCGGCGTTGTAAGCCGGGTTGTCAAACACATACACGTTATCGGCATCAGGTTCAGCAAACGTAACATTGGGAAGCCGTCGGGCACGGTGGGCCTTATCCCAGTCCGTATCTGTCATCAGCGATTCAGGGTTGGCTGTTGTTTCGAGCGTAGCTTCGGCCAATAACGCAGTCGGATCGCCAGACACGATCAGGCCGTCGACGTAGTAATTCATAGCAGGAAGGTAGGTTTGGATATGATGTCAAAAGATATAGGGTTTTTAAGCAGATTAGGCGAATCATTGAGTGAAAGGTTAAGGTTTCCATAAACCGGTCAAAAACACACTATTACCTAGCTTTATAAGCATCAGAATGGCCCTTGGATGAACGAGAATCAGGGCTACATGATTTTTGTCATACTGATGGGGTATGCGTACATGATTTTCGTCATACCGACGTAGCAAGGCTCCTTCCGTATTTTGACTCTCAGATGGGGACGTATTCAGATTTTTCAGCAGAAATCCCCTGTTTTGCCAAGACGAGATCCACTATCAATATATTGAAAACCAGATATTTATACGAAGAATACTTTTAACAAAGAGTAAATTTTCTATTTCCCTAAACTAGAATACGCTCAAAAATTACCATGCTGACGATTTTCAGATTATACATACATCCTCATTTGGACATACTATTAAGTATCAAAAATTGATTTTATAGTATATATTTTTGGTACAATAATTGTCAAGTAAACATATAAGTTACTATATATAATATTTTTTAAAGCTACAGTTTAATAAACTTAATTATACATTGTTTTTATATTCATTTTTAGTCATTTCTTCCAGGAAGGCATTCTTTTTGAAAAGGAAAGGCGTATTACCAAAACCAATACGTTATCCTTCAAGTGTATGCTTATACCCACTTCCAAACGTTCCCTTTTATTTCTGTTTTTCTTTGTAGTCAGTCTGGTAACAGCGACAGCCGGTTTGGGGCAGTCGATTCGAGGTACTGTCTTTCGCGATTTTAATAGCAACGGCGTTTATGAAGCGATTACCAATCCAGCTTCTTATTCTTATGGGGAACCTGGCATTGGTGGCATCACGGTTACGGCTTACAATGCCAACGGAGTGGCTGTAGGATCAACCGTCAGCAGTACCCTTGCCGCGAATCTGGGGAGTTACAGCCTGGCCGTAGGAAATTCGAACGCCTACCGAGTGGAGTTTTCGGGCTTCTCAACCGGAGATTATGAATCATTTCGTGGAAGTGGTAGCGCTACATCGGTTCAATTCGTAAATGGTGGTAGCACAAACGTAAACTTTGGTCTAAATTACCCCGCCGATTATTGTCAATCCTTATCTCCACAAATGATAACTACCTGTTTTATAGCAGGTAATGCAGCAAACGGATCATCGGCCATTACAAGTCAGGTGGCCCTGGTTGGTACGCCTTATACGGTTGAAGATGATACCAAAACAATGACCTATTATGCCTCAATTGGGGAAATTGGGTCGGCTTGGGGCGTTGCTTATAACAAGGATAGTAAACAGCTGTTCACCGCAGCCTTTACCAAGCGCCATGTAGGGTTTTCGGCCGGTGGACCAAACGCCATTTATGTTACGTCTCCTTCATCGGCTACCAGTGGCCATACTACGTTGTTTTTTAACTTTAGCTCTGTCGGCGGCACTGCCGTTACGTCTACCACGGAAGCCCACGGCAATGACCTGCCAACGACTTCCCCCGGTTTAGCCAGTCATGACAATGCAGCTTTTGATGCAGTGGGTAAAACCAGTCTGGGGGGCATGGATATTTCGGATGACGGGAAAACGCTCTACGTTGTTAACCTGAAAAATCGAAATCTTTATACGATTGACGTAGCGACAAAAGCGGCTACTGGCGTATTGATTCCTAATCCGGGTTGCGTGACCAGCGGAACGGTAGTTAACGGTAGCTACCGGCCTTTTGCCGTCAAATATTACCGGGGAAAAATCTACATAGGCGTTGTTTGCACACGGGAAGATTTGGGAACAAGCGTAGCAGCGTATGGGCCGACCAATGGCCTGAGCGCAACCGTTTATGCCGTTGACCCAGCCGCACCTTCTACGTTCAGTACGGTACTTTCGTTTCCGCTGACTTATCAGAAAGCCGCTACCAATGCCGATAAAACCCCGGCTACTACAGCCACACAGGCACGCGCCGAATTCTGGCGCCCCTGGACATCCATCTATCAGGTCGATCGAAATGAAGGCGTGGTTAGCTATCCACAGGCGTGGTTCACCGATATTGAATTTGAGTCTGGTACGGGCGATATGCTGATTGGCATGCGCGACCGGTTCGGCGATCAGATCGGGTATAAGAACTACAAACCATTTACTACGGATACGGACTTAATTAGCGCCATTAGTCCGGGCGAAATTCTGCGAGCCCGCAAATGCAACGCGACCGACACGCAATGGACAATTGAAAGTAACGGAGCGCTTTGCGGCACGGTAACGTCGGCCTCCGCAACCCAATCGACCGTAGCCGGACCGGGTACGGGAAAATACTATTGGGGAGATCGCGTACAAGACGGCGGCAATCACGGACTGAGTTCACAGGCGGGTATAGCTCAATTAAGCGGTAGTGCCAAAGTGGCCATGACCGCCGTTGACCCAACGGAGATATTCAATACGGGCGGCATTAAACGGCTAATTAACGCTACAGGTGCAAAAGATGGCAACCCTACCGGAACCACCACCAATCCGGATGCCGGGATAGTGCTCTATACCGACAATGCCCTTGGATACGGAAAAGCAAATGGATTAGGTGATCTGGAACTCGTCTGTAATCCTGCCCCCATTCAAATCGGCAATCGAGTATGGATGGACAGGAACAACAATGGCGTACAGGACCCCACCGAGACGCCACTGGCCGGTGTACGGGTTACTCTGAGCGGCACTGGTCTGACAACGCCTGTCAGCGTAACGACCAACGCTAATGGTGAATATTATTTTTCGAATGCCAGTGGTACGTCCGCCGTCGGTTTTGTGTACAGCTTAACCGGACTCACCGCTGGCGGATCCTATTCGCTATCGTTTCCGACCAGCTACAGCACCCTGACGCTGAGCACAAAGCCCAATGCGGCCACCGGAACCAATGCCGATAACATCGATTCGGATCCCAACAGCACAGGTCTGATCACGTTTACACTAGGGCAAAGCGGTCAAAATAATTTTTCCTTCGATGCCGCATACAGTTCGGCGGCTTTAGCTATAACAGCCACAGCAGGCACCTGTGATCCTGCAACCAACAGCTACGCAGTGACGGGGACAGTTAGTTTTACGAATGTTCCGGACGGCACAGTTACCCTTACCGACGGTGTCGTCAGTACTACGTTGGCAGTAGCAGCCAGCACAACTTCCGTTACGTATTCACTGAGCGGGTTGGTCTCGGGAACAGGAACGCATACGGTTACAGCCAGCTATTCCGGCACGTCCACCACACCGGCCAGCGCTACGTACGCAGCCCCGCCTTCCTGCTCTGTCGGAGTGGGAATTACGGCTACCCCAGGGCTTTGCCAAACGGCCACTAATGGTTACACCCTCACGGGCATGATCAGTCTGACCAACGCGATTGCTGGTACGGCTACTATTCAGGATGGGACGCTATCTACGACCGTTTCTGTAGGGGCCAGTGCTACGTCTGTTACGTACTCACTAACTGGTTTGGTGAGTGGAACCGGCTCCCACACCGTCACCGTTACGTATGCTTCTAAAACCGCCAGTGCTACGTATGCAGCGCCAACTTCCTGCTCGGTAGCGCCCTGTTCGTTGACGGTATCGGCGATAGCGGGTCAATGTAACCCCGCGACCAATACGTTCTCCAACACAGTCGTTGTGAATGTGACAAACGTTTCTAATGGCATACTGACCGTAACCGATGGTGCGCAAAGCCTCACCTTTGCAACTACTTCCGCTAGTCTGGGTTCATACACCGCTACGTTCAACAGCCTTGTCGCTAACGGAAGCCCCCATACGGTCATCGCCAGTCTGCCCGGGTGCTCAACAGTAAGCACCACATACACGGCGCCGGCCTCCTGCTCAGTGGCTCCTATTTGTTCCTTATCGGCTGCGGCCATGGCGGGCAACTGTTCTACAGCTACCAATACGTATTCCGCCACGGCGGTTGTGCAATTGACCAACCCGACCGCCGGTACGTTAACCATCACTAACGGCGGACAGAGTGCAACATTCGTGACTACCTCGGTTAGCAGCGCTACCTACACAGCTGTCTTCAACAATCTGATTTCGGATGGATCCAGCCATACCGTACTGGCCAGTTTACCAGGTTGCTCAACAGTAAGCACTACGTATTCAGCGCCAGCTTCGTGTACAGTCGGAGTGTCTGTTACGGCTACTCCAGGGCTTTGTCAGAGCGCTACCAACGGCTACACCCTCACCGGCACAATCAGTCTAAATAACGCTGTTGCGGGAGTGGCTACCATCCAGGACGGGGCGCTGTCTACGACCGTATCGGTAGGCGCCAGTGCTACGTCTGTTACGTACTTGCTAACCGGTTTGGTGAGTGGAACCGGCTCCCATACTGTTATCGTTACGTACGCTTCTAAAACGACATCTGCTACATACAGCGCTCCGGCTTCGTGTACAATAGGGGCCGCCGTAACAGCCAACCCAGGAGTATGTAAAACGGCTACGAATAACTATGCCGTTATGGGTACGCTGAGTCTGACCAACGCCGTTGCCGGTGTGGCTACTATTCAGGATGGTGCCGTATCAACTACCGTGTTAGTGGGTGATGGCGCTACGTCGGTCGCCTATTCGCTGAGTGGTTTGGCGAGCGGAACCGGCTCGCATACCGTAACTGTTACGTACGCTTCCACGACAGCTTCTGCTACGTATACTGCGCCATTATCCTGTTCTGTGGCGCCTATTTGCAGTCTGTCGGCCATTGTTAGGTCAGGATCGTGTAATTCAGCAACGAATACGTATTCCGCCACGGCTGTAGTAACTTTACAAAATTCAGTAGCTGGCATATTGACGATTGCGCAGGGGGCACAAAGCGTAAACCTGACTACTACGTTGGCCACGGGCGTGAGTAGCTATACCGCGGTTTTGACGAATCTGCCCGCCGATGGAGCCAGTCATAACGTAATGGTTAACTTACCCGGTTGCGGTGGTACGACTGCTACGTATTCGGCACCGGCTTCCTGTACAACCGCCACGCTTGAACTCGAAAAATTCGTCAACAAATCCAAAGCCCGCGTTGGGGAGCTGCTATCTTATACCGTCGTACTGACGAACACAGGCAATACGGCCGCCAGTAACGTAGTGGTTAAGGATTCGATGAGTGTTGGGCTTCGATACGTAGCAAATTCCGCCAGTGCCCCCGCCAGTACTACGTTCTCTCCGGGCAGTCCAGTGAGTATCTGGACAATCGCATCCATTGGAGCGGGGCAGAGCTTGTCGCTCATCCTGCAGGGCATTGCCGATAGTACGGGAATTCTGCATAATACGTCCTCGATACCCGGCGACACAGCAGCGGTTTGCACCTCAATACCGGCCCGTGTCTGCGCCGATGAAGTATTCGAATACCGACTCACTGCCCCACTTGGACGTAGTCATTATCAGTGGTATAAAGATGGGCAACCCATTCCGGGTGCTACCACTAACGTACTGAGCGTTACGTCGACTGGCGCTTATACGCTGGCCGTCAACAATCAGAATGGTCAGTGTCCGGATTTCAGTTGCTGTCCGTTCATTATTGAAGAGGACTCCATCCCTCATTATCGGGCGGCAGCCCTTCCTGCTACGTGTGTAGGCAACGTTACGCAGCCAAATGGTCGAATCGTACTGAGCGATTTTCAGGCCAGCTACACGTATCAGTATTCGCTGGGCAGTAGTTTCACCAGTTCATTGTCGGGTGCGCCACAACCGATTCCAACCAATGGCGTACTTGTCAGTAATCTGGCCAATCCTATATCGGCACAGGCGTATACAGTCAGGGTGTTTAATCAGGCGGGCTGTTACACAGATGTAACCGTATTACTTCAGCCGACGGTTTGCGGTTGTCCAGCCGATATTTGTGTACCGTTTGTTCTGAAGCAAACCAAACGGGCTAAACGCATCGGCGACTCAATTCGGTAGATAAGACCGTTACATTGCCGCCGTTTCATAGAACAAGGAGGCCGGATGAATGAACGAATTAGCTGACTCGTTCATTCATCCGGCCTCCTTGTTCTATATACGTTAAAACTGTTTATGATTTTTCTTTGTCGCAAACCTTAATATTCCCGGTCAGTTTCAGGAAAAGCATAGTTTATAAACCACTACGTTCAACGGACAATGGAGCTAACAGAACGCGAAAAATCAATCCTGAATCTAATCGCTCGGGGTTATACGACTACTGAAATCGCCAAGTTGATACATCTTTCAACTCGTACTGTAGGTGGTCACGAGGCTAATCTGTTCAAGAAATTTCAGGTTTCTAACCGGGCCGATCTGACCCGGTGTGCGAAAAGAATATTTCCCTAAAAAGAAGCAAAAACGCTTGTTACTCCTTTTTGTCGGGCCAGATCTTGTCCACTTGTTTACGAAAAATAATGAACAAGATCACCAACACAGTCCCGCCTATAAACTTACCAGCCTCCGATTGGTCGCCATTCCATTGATATATTTTCCAATCGTTAGTGTACAACGCAACGGAAATATAGCCAACTAATAAACTGAAAATGATTATCAGAACGATAGCTTTCATTCCTAAGAAACGTCTTTTCTGCTAATCTGTTCAGACGTAGCGAAGCCATTTTATCTCTGGATGAGCCGCTTTGTAAGGCCCGTACCATCGACACAAAGGATACAACACCAGCACCAGCCCGACCCACACTACGTATACCAGCCCGAGCAATATACCCGCGCCATCGGGTCGCCCAAAATTCATTGGTCCACTAGGAATATCGGCCAGTGAATAACCCTGGAGCAAGCTCATGCCAATCATCGACAGATGAACGAGATACCAGTGAATAACGTAGTAAAACATCGGCACTTTTCCGTAAACAGTCAGCCAGCGCGTAAACGCATTACTGGCACCATCGGCTGCCCACAAAACCAGAAACATGAACCCCAGCATCACCAAATCGTATTGCAGCGAGGGTGGGTATTTCGTTACCCGAATGAACGACAAAAACGTAAACAAACCATCTTTCTGAGCGCTCCAGGGAGCCGGATCACCATATATATTGAGGAAACGCAGCACCAGAAACAAAGCCAGCGATCCCAGCCCAATACGTAGCAACAAAGGTCTACGTAGTGCCAATGGCCTCTCCATCAACGACCCAACCGCATATCCAACCAGCATAATTCCCAACCACGGAATCAGCGGATAACCCACCAATAAGGCAAATCTATTCCCTACTGGAAAGAAATCGGTTCGGAAAAATAATGCCCACGTTAGTCGGGCTGCGGGGTTGGAAAACGTCGGTATAAACTGCAACAGGTTGTGTACGAATACGATAATTAACCCAATCAGACCAATAGTTCTAATGGGCAATTTCGCCAGAAATGACAGTATAATTAATCCGCCCCCAATGGCATAAATAACCTGTAACATCAGCGAGTGGAACTGAATATCGAACCAGAAGGCGAAGTTGATAATCGTCAGCTCAAGCACTAACAGCACAACGCCACGTTTACGCAAAAACCGCCTGGCCGACTCGTCGTTACGTTTCCTGAGCGACAAATAGGCCGACGTCCCCGACAGAAAGACAAACGTTGGGGCGCATAAATGCGTAACCCAACGCGTCATGAAAATGGCGGGCGTGGTGTTTGCCAGATTGGTGGGATCCTGGGTTAAGGCCGATATATGCAGCAGGTCACGAACGTGGTCTAACGCCATGATAATCATGACCAGACCGCGCGTGATGTCAATAGTATCGATTCGATTCAGACTGTTAAACCCGCGTGACGTAGTACTGCTTATTTCTTCTTGTACTGACATGTGGTGTTGTCCGATTTAACGTAGTAGGATTTATAATTCGATGCTTTCGGATCAGTGCATCCTTTCAGCTCCAGAATTTCAATCTGCTTAAAATCAATGGGATGACTTTCGGCCTGTAGCGCAATATATCCTTCCTTCAATGGTGTGTTTGCCCGGCTAATCCAGTAATTGGCGGCTTCGGTACTGAAATGGCCAGAGTTCCAATCGCTTTCGCGGCTGACAAAGCCCCCTCCTACCTGCGGTTTTTCATAGGTCAGTACCGTATCGCCGTTGATGACATGGTGAATGATTGAGTCGCCTAACACAATAGCCTCAGCTTCAACCCATTGATCGCCGTCGTACGTTTTTGAATCCGAATCGGTGCAGTGTTCGGGACGAAGTTTACCGTTCATGTATACCTGCGTGCCGGGCGTACAAAGATTCCCGGTAGCGCGTGGGCCTTTACCCAATCCGCCCAGCAGTTGCATTTCCAGCGAAACCGGAAACGTTTGATCCAACGACAAACTTGCCGCCGACTGCGAATGCACCATGATACCGCTGTTTCTGACGTTCCAGCTATCTCCTCCGGGTGTCTGATTTCCTAGAAAACGATATGTATACCGAATCCGGTAATACGAAAACGGCTTTTTGTAGTAAATGTGACCGTATTTACCTTCAAATGTTTTATACTGATCGTAAGCGATACGTAAGACGCCATCTTCAACGCGAAACGTATTCTTGTAGTTATTATTTAAGGGTAATCCAGCAATTTTAATATCCCAACCGCTCAAATCTTTCCCATTGAACAACGATACCCACTCCTGACGATCGGCGGCTTTCTGTGCAAATACTACCGAACTCATTAACAACGTAGCAAGGACTATAAACAACGTTTTTTTCATGGAAAGACTGAAATAAGGAATAGTAAGATACCAAATGTGAATAAAAGCGGATTTGAACGCTACGTTACCGTATCAGTACGTGTAAAACGCTACGTGCTCCCGCAGCCAGGCCACGGGAGCACGTAATCAAACTTTTGTTCGGGCAGCACTACGTTTATAGGGAAACCAATCCTGATTTCACGGCCCAAAGAGCCAGACCAACGCGGCTCTTAACGGCTAATCGATCAAAAAGTGCTTCCCGGTAGCCGTCGACGGTACGTGGACTTACACACATTCTGTCTGCAATCTGAACGTAAGTCAGTTCAGAGCAAGCTAACTGGATAAAATGACGTTCTCGCTGATTCAGGTGAACGCCACAGGGGCTGGTTGTAGTGGATTTTGTATTCATGGGACGGGTTGGTGGATTAGTCACCGGTTTCGGCGATTAATAACCAACAAGTAAGTTCCATAAATAACATCAACCAAATCAAATGACTAAACGGTAGGTTTCAGCTAATTTCTAGTTAAATCCCAGTTTTTCACGAACTCGCTGAATGGTACGTCCGGCAATGGCTCGTGCTTTTTCTTCGCCGGCCTGGAGTTCAGCTTCCAGCGCATCGTTGTTATTCATGAAATAGTTAAAACGCTCGCGTTCAGTAGCAAACTGACTCAAGATCACCTCGTAGAAAGCTTTCTTCGCCATGCCATAGCCATAATTTCCGGCTTCATACAACCGGCGCATTTCGGCTACCTGCTCGTCCGACGCCAACAACGAATACAACTGAAACGTAATATCTGTATCAGGATTTTTGGGGTCTTCGAGAGGTGTTGAATCTGATTTGATTTTTTTAACGACCTTCCACAGTTCGTTTTCAGGCAGGAAAATGTCGATGTAATTGTTATACGATTTGCTCATTTTGGCTCCGTCGATGCCTGGAATGGTCATCAGCCGTTCGTCGATACGTGCCTCAGGAAGCACAAATACATCATCATTATATTCCCGGTTGAAAGTACTAGCAATGTCGCGGGTCATTTCGATGTGCTGCCGCTGGTCTTTTCCAACAGGTATAATATTGGCATCATACAGCAGAATATCAGCCGCTTGTAATACAGGATAGACAAATAATCCACTGTTGACGCTCGCCCCCGCCCGGTCCGCTTTTTCCTTGTACGACGTAGCGTTATTGAGCATCGGAATGGGGGTAAAGCATGTCAGATGCCAGCATAGTTCGGTATGCTCAGCCACCCGCGACTGCCGCCAGAACGTATTTTTCTGGGTATCCAGCCCAAACGCCAGCCACGTAGCAGCCACTGCCCGCGTGTATTCCCGACGTAACGTACCGTCTTTAATAGTGGTGAGCGAATGCAGATCAGCTATAAACAGAAACGACTCGTTATCAGGTTGTTTCGACAATTCAATAGCGGGTTTGATCGCCCCCAGAATATTACCCAAATGCGGTCGCCCGCTCGACTGAATACCGGTTAAAATACGTGACATGTACTCAAGTTGTAAAGTTGTAATGTTGTAGAGTTATAAGGTTGTAGAGTTGTAAGGTAATAGAGCTCAGGACGCTTCAGCCAACTTTATAACCCTACAACTTTATAACTCATTTCCCCTGTGCTTCGACCACCGCAATGGCCACCATATTGACAATTTCGCGTTCGGAGGAACCGAGCTGGAGGACGTACACCGGCTTGCGGATACCTAGTAGAATGGGGCCGATGGCGTCGAAACCAGCCGCTTCACTCATCAGGTTATAGGCAATATTTGCCGCCGACAGATTGGGAAAGATGAGCGTATTAGCGCCCTCATCGACCAGTTTACTGAACGGGTGATTTTGCTGAAGCAATTCCGTGTTGAACGCCAGGTGAGCCTGAATTTCGCCATCCACAATCATGTCTGGATGTTTCTTGTGCAGGATTTCAACGGCCCGGTTCATCTTTCCAGCATCCTCGCCCTGGGCACTTCCGAAGTTTGAATACGTAACAAGCGCGATACGCGGTTTGATGTTGAATCGTTCTACGGTACGTGCCGTCAGCTCGGTGATCTCAACGATTTCTTCAGCGCTTGGGTTGAAATTGACCGTCGTATCCGAGAAAAACAACGGGCCGCGTTTGGTGAGCAGAATATACATACCCGCCACTTTCTGCACGCCCTGTTCCTTACCGATAATCTGCAACGCGGGCCGAATGGTGTCCGGGTAGCTCCGTGTCAGACCTGAAATTAAGGCATCCGCTTCACCCGTTTCGACCATCATGGCGCCGAAATAGTTGCGGACGTTCATGAGTTTATGGGCTTCGGCCGGATTGACGCCTTTACGTTTCCGTTTCTCAAAATAAACGTCGCCAAAGCGTTGAACTAAAGCTTCCTGCTCTGGTGAACGCGGATCAAGAATAGGAACGTTACCTAAATCAAGGCTGTTTTCGCGAATAAGCTCCTGAATTTTAGCCGTTTCGCCGAGCAAAATAGGATACGCAATTCCCTCATCCCGAACCTGTTGAGCGGCTTTCAACACTTTCAGGTTTTCAGCATCGGCAAAAACAACCCGCTTGGGACTAGCCTTCGCTTTAGTGAGAATCACCCGCGAAATCTGGTTGTCCTGCCCCAGTCGGCGGGCCAATTGCTGCTCGTAAGCGTCCCAGTCAGTAATCGGCAGTCGCGCCATACCCGATTCAATGGCAGCCTTCGCTACGGCAGGCGCAACAGTCGACAACAGGCGCGGGTCGACAGGTTTGGGCAAGATATAGGTTCGCCCGAAAAGCATATTCGATTCGCCGTAGGCCAGATTAACCAGATCGGGAACCGGTTTTTTCGCCAGTTCAGCCAGCGCATACGTAGCGGCCAGCTTCATGGCTTCGTTGATTTCAGTGGCCCGAACGTCGAGTGCTCCCCGGAAAATGTACGGGAAACCCAATACGTTGTTCACCTGATTCGGATAGTCGGAACGGCCCGTCGCCATGATGATGTCGGGGCGGGCGGCCATGGCATCGTCGTAGCTGATTTCGGGATTCGGGTTCGCCATGGCAAACACAATGGCATCTTTCGCCATCGATTTGATAAGCGCCTGACTGACAATGTTTCCCTTCGACAAACCCACAAATACGTCAGCCCCATCAAAGGCATCGGCCAGCGAACGGATGTTACGTGTCGTTGCAAAGGGTTTGGTAATGTCGCTCAGGTCAGTACGGTCGACGGTGAGCGGTCCGTTCACATCGAACATTACCATGTTTTCCTGTTTCGCGCCTAACGCTACGTACTGACGTGCACAGGAAATGGCCGCGGCCCCGGCACCCAGAATAACGAACTTAACCGTATCAATCTGTTTACCAACGAGTTCAAGTGCATTCAACAAAGCGGCTCCGCTCACGATAGCGGTACCGTGCTGATCGTCGTGCATGACCGGAATGTTCATTTCGTGCTTGA
The DNA here is from genome assembly GCF_054778555.1 of Spirosoma flavus. Taxonomy (NCBI): domain Bacteria; kingdom Pseudomonadati; phylum Bacteroidota; class Cytophagia; order Cytophagales; family Cytophagaceae; genus Spirosoma; species Spirosoma flavus. The sequence goes on along the minus strand of NZ_BAAGZL010000001.1, from coordinate 2,229,677 downwards.
GTCGTTCCTCAATCTCGAAACATTCGGGCGCTTTAATATCTTCGAGGTTAACGCCCCCGAAGGTCGGCTCCATGATCTTTACGGTACGGACGAACTCGTCGATATTCTTGGTATTCAGTTCAATATCAAATACATCAATATCGGCGTAAATCTTGAACAGCAGCCCTTTCCCTTCCATGACCGGCTTGCTCGCCGTTGCGCCAATATCGCCCAGACCAAGCACGGCGGTGCCGTTGCTGATAACCGCTACCAGATTGCCTTTGGTGGTGTATTTGAAAGCATCGTCGGGGTTGGCTTCGATAGCCAGACAGGGTTCGGCTACGCCCGGTGAGTAGGCCAGCGAGAGGTCGCGCTGGGTGTTGTATTCTTTACTTGGGATAACTTCAAGTTTACCCGGACGCCCTTTAGCGTGGTAATCAAGAGCATCTTCGCGCCGGATGGTCTGCTGCATAAACGTTTGTCAATGATGGCAGCGCGAAGGTACGAAAGTTTAAAGAGCGAAAGAGTGAATGAGTGAAAGAGCGCCTGCCGAATGGTATTCGCTCTTTCACTCATTCACTCTTTCGCTCTTTATTTAAAAAGTGGCGCGTGAATCTTATTCAGCGTTTCGATAGGAATTTTGATCACTTCACGGTCGTAGGTGAGCAGGCCGTTGACCTCTCCTTCTACGTCGGTTGTCTGCGTATAAACGGCGGCAGAAAGGGCGTTCTTTTGATAATACTCCACAATTTTGGCGTATTTTTTCTGATATGCTTTCAGCACTTCGTCAGCTGATTGATACGTCTGGTAGCCCCAGTTTCGCATTTCAGGATTCCAGAGATGCCCCTGAATCGGCCAACCAATTCCGCCAAATTCTCCGATTACAATTACCCGGTCTGACTTGGCAGCGGCAGGACGCGGTTCTTCTTCGTAGGTATGAATATCGTAGAAATCGCCGGAGTTGCGGTCGTTCCAGCCACTGACGCCGTTGATGACCCGACTTGGGTCCATCGCCTTAACCCAGTCAGCCAGACGTTTATTTTCATACTGACCCCAACCCTCGTTATGCACGACCCACGTAACGATGCTCGGGTGATTGTGCAGTTGATTCATCATCCGGCGCAGTTCAAGTTCAAACTGCTCTTTCCCCTTCGACCGACGTATTGGCTCCGCCTGATCGCCCGGATTTTCGTTCTGCCCTTCCAGGAAACCCGACGGCATGTCCTGCCAGATCATAATTCCGAGTTTATCGCAGAGATAATAGTACCGTTCGGGCTCGATTTTGATGTGCTTACGTAGCATATTGAAACCCGATTTCTTCAGAAAATCAATCTCGAACGCCATCGCTTCCTCCGACGGGGGCGTCAGCAAACCGGCCGGCCACCAACCCTGATCAAGCGGCCCATTCTGAAACACAAATTTGTTGTTCAGCAACAACACCGGCTGATTCGCCACGGGCCCCGGTCCAATGGCAATTTTACGCATGGCAAAATAACCCGTCACTACGTCGAGTGAATTGCCGGTTACGGTTGCGCTGGCGTAGGCCGTTTGCTCCGCATCGTTACGTCGGGGGCGACGGTTGTTTGGCGTGCCTTCAAAGGGGTCTTTTACCGTGACCAGTTCGGTACGTATGTTGTACAAAAATGGGCTGTCGGGCGTCCATAGTTTCGGCGTCGCTACGTTCAGATATGCCACTCGTCCCGAACGTACCAGAGCGGTCGAAATGGTCTGATTGCCATCCAGCGCCGTTATCCGGATAGCCGTTGTTGGGTCTGTAACCGACTGATCAAGTAAGGCTTCCACTTTAATACGTCCTGAATCGACCTGCGGGGTTATGCGTACTTCTTCGATATAGCGCGGCTTCGGAACCGGCTCCATCCAGACCGTTTGCCAGATGCCTGAGACGGGTGTATACCAGATGCCTCGTGGGCTAAGCAACTGTTTTCCACGCGGTTGTTCGCCCGTAGAAGTCGGGTCCGTTACGCCCAGAACCAGTTGATTTTGACCATCTTTCAGGTAATCCGTTACGTCGAACGTGAATGCATCAGAGCCGCCCGTGTGCGAGCCAACCAATCCGCCATTCACCCACAGACTGCATTCGTAATCGACTGCGCCGAAGTGTAATAGAACCCGCTGGCCGTTCCAGTCGCGGGGAACCGTTACGTTCCGGCGATACCACAGCCGCTGGTCAGGCATGAGCGATTTCGTCACTTTGGAGAGCGTCGATTCAACGGCAAAAGGCACCAGAATCTGGCCCGAAAAACTCGTCGGCATGGGAGCCGTTCGAGACGTAATGGCGTATTCCCACATGCCGTTGAGGTTTTGCCATTTCTGACGTACCATTTGTGGACGCGGGTATTCGCGCCAGGCGTTTTCGGGTGTAACCTGCTTCTCCCAACGACTCATAATGGCGGCAGTACGTGGTGCCGTGGCCGTTACAGACGTAGCAGTTGTCTGCGCTAAACTGCTGACTACAAACGTGGGTAGTAGCAACGTAGCAAGTAAAGGTATTCGGAAAGTAATCGTCATGGATAAGTCGTTTTCGATTCTACTAGAAAATAGTAAGAGATTAGGTAGCCGTGTTTACTGATTACTTAAACCTCCTACCCTACTTTTTCTTGCCTGGCTTTGGGAATACATTATGCGCGCTGGCCCATTGTTTCCAGAGATCGGTCAACTGCCGAACTTTGTCGGGATTTTGGGCCGCTACGTCCTTCGTTTCAGACTTATCGATAGCCAGATTAAACAATTGCCACGTGGTATCGCGGCTGGCCGACACCAGTTTCCAGTCGCCGGAACGGGCGTAACGAGCGCCAAAATGCTCATTGAACAGCGTTTCGTGGCCCGTAATCTGTTTTCCCTGAAACGAAGAAACCAGACTGACGCCGGGCGTTGGGGTAATGCTGTGTCCTTTGAACGTAGTCGGATACGTAGCGCCCGTTACGTCGAGGAATGTTCGCATGAAATCCATGACATGGCCCACCTGTGCGCTATAACTACCTTTTTTCGCCTTAATACCAGCCGGCCAGAAAGCGACCAGTGGAGTACGTACACCGCCTTCATACGATTCAGCTTTCCAATACGTATACGGCGTGTTTGCTACGTTCGCCCAGCGCTGACCGATGGATGAATACGTCGTTTGAGGGCCGGGCATTACCTCTTTCTTTACGTCATATTTAATGCTACGTCCATCACGGGTTTCGCTGGGTCGGTCGAAGCCGGGGCCGTAAGCAGCACAATTTTCGGAGCTGGCACCGTTGTCCGACAGAAAGAGAATCAATGTATTGTCGAGTTGTCCCGATTCACGGAGGGTTTTGATGATACGTCCAATACCTTGGTCCATTCGGTCGATCATGGCGGCATGGACGGCCATTGCGTGCGCATCCCAATCTTTATCCGGATTCGACTCCCAGTTCTGCTCTGATTTGAAGCGTTCCGAAAGTTTGGTTTTAGCTGGGTCGATCAGTCCCATTTTCACCATTTTCTGGTAACGCGCCCGTCGAATGGCATCCCAGCCGCTTTTGTATGTGTCTTTGTATTTGGCAATATCCTCGGGCAACGCATGCAGTGGCCAGTGCGGAGCGGTTTCCGCTACGTAGAGGAAGAACGGGGCCGGCGACTTCGCAAATGATTGAATATAAGCCACTGCCGTGTCGTTGATGGCATCGGTATGGTAGTAATTTTTCGGTACGTTCGTGATGGGCTTCGTACCACTCACCAGACTGAACGGATCGAAGAAATCCACGACACCCCAGATATTTCCGAAGTATTTGTCGAAACCGCGATTGGTGGGATATTGGTCGAGCGGGGCAAAATCGCCGTAATCTTTCTGGTGATTCAACCAGGTCAGTTGTTCTTTTGGATCTTTCTGAACCGTTGTATTCGATACGTGCCACTTTCCTGACATGGCTGTATTATAACCAGCCGTTTTTAACACTTCGGCCAACGTAACAGCATTGTTAGTGATGTGCCCCTGATAACCCGGCTGATCTTCCAGATCGGTCATTTTACCAATGCCCGCCTGATGATTGTACAAGCCCGTCAGCAGACTAGCCCGCGTTGGGCAGCAGCGCGAGGTGTTGTAAAACTGCGTGTAGCGGATGCCGTTATTCGCCAGATAATCAATGTTCGGCGTGCGAATTTCACCTCCGTAACAGCCTAAATCCGAGTACCCCATGTCGTCGGCCATAATAAGAACGATGTTCGGTTTTCGGGATGCCTTTGGTGACGAAGCAGTTGTATCTTTTTTACCAAATCCGCTGAACGTCAATACCGCAAAAGTGGCAGCAAGGGACAATCCGGAGAGAAGAAATGCTTTTTTCATAACACAAACAATTAGTGGTTTTACCCCATCCCAACCCCTTATTTCAAGGGTAGAGGATGGGGTATTTTTACTTCTTACCAGTCAGCGATTTAATCGTCCTTATTTCGATTTCACTGAACGGCGTACCATCTTTTCGGAAAATGTCGTGGAACCAGAGTTCGGGTTCTTTACCACTCGGAATCGGCGTATCCCAGGCGAAAATCGTGTTGGTTTTACCCGACACAAAACCCCAATTGATAGCCCCAATATTTTCCTGTTTCAGCAACGGCATGATGTTCAGAAACAGACTTCCATTCCGACGAGCCATGTATTCCGTACAAATCAGCGGGCGATTTTCTTTTCGTAATTCGGCGATTGTGTTCTTATGCTGGTCGATGTATTTGTAGTGATGATACGTGATGACGTCCGAGTTTTCGAGCTGCACCTTGTTTAGATCCTCGAAGCCTGAATTCCAGTTCCATAGTCCGGCACTGATCGGTTGTGACGGATTGACATCACGCGCCCAGCCAAAAACGGCCTTCAGCAACGGAAGACTTGTGTTCAATAATTTGTTATTACCCGGCTCGTTGTAAAGATCCCAAAGGAGAATTCGCTGGTCATCTTTGAACGTAGTCATCACGTCTTTAACGTAGCGTTCCAGCATCGGCAGGCTGTCGGCGTGCGTAAAAATCATCTTGCCGGGATCACGTACCCAGCCGCTATTATGCACGCCCGGTTTGGGGTCGGGTTGCTTACCGGGATGGTATTCGTCGTTCCAGCAGTCGTCGAAAAACACCAGAATCGTTTTGATACCATGCTTATTGGAAATTTGCAGATACTGATCCAGCCGCTTTTTGAAACCTGCCTGATCGGACGTCCACGCTACGTGGTGAAGGTATACCCGCATGGCATTTAGTCCTAGATTTTCGGCCCAACCCAGTTCTTTATCAATCGTTTGCGGGTCGAACGTAGCAGCCTGGAACATTTCCAGCTGGTTGATGGCTGTACTTGGCTGAAAATTGCATCCCCGAACCCATCCCTGTTTTTTGTACCATTCATTGGCTTTTTCGGTGGTCCAACGTTTGCTTTGGGCCTTCAGGCTTGATGTGGCAATCAATAACAGGGCAATTGCGAGTAATCTATTCATAACTAGAAATCTGTAAAGCAGAAGTTAATCAGTCGTTTTAAAGAAATTCCATTCTTTTGAGAAGTCAGCCTTCATGGTGCCTTTCGGGAAGACGTAGTGCGAATTGGCCCATGTATTCCATTGCTGGTCAAGTTTGTTAACCAGGTCAGCATGTTCGTTCGCTACGTTGTGTTGTTCGACACGGTCGGTTTCCAGGTTGTAGAGTTCCCAGGGTTTGCCAATCACCCCAACCGCTTTCCAGTTTTCGGTTCGAATGGCGCGCATATTTTCGTGTTCCCAGTACATATATTCAGGCTGCTGGCGTGTTCCTTTTGCTAATACCGGCAGCAGACTTTTGCCTTCCAGCGGATGAATTTTCTGTCCCTTTGATTCGGCTGGATACGTAGCACCACTGGCTTCGATGAACGTAGGCATGATGTCGATCAGGTAGCCCGGTGCGTTTGAAATCCGCCCTTTCTGACCGGTCATCCCTTTCGGATAATGAATGATCAACGGCGTAGCAATTCCACCTTCATACGATACGTGCTTGAATCCTTTGAAAGGCGTATTGGACGCATTGGCCCATACGGCACCGTACGAAATCGCTCCTCCTTTAGCTGGATCGTTGATGTCGGTTAGTTGTCCACCGCCCAGAATTCCGCCTTCCTGACAAGCTCCGTTATCAGATAGAAAGACCAGCAACGTATTATCGAATTTGCCAGATTTCGTCAGATAATCAACCAGTTTGCCGATGTTCTGATCCATCCGCGAAACCTGAGCAGCATAAACGGCCATTCGGTAATCCATGTCGCGCTGTTTTGCCGTGTCTTGGCTGGCCCAGGCGGGGTAAATTTCCGGTCGTGCCGATAATCCCCATTTTTCCGAGACAATCCCTTCTTTTACCTGTCTGCGGAACCGCTGTTCACGTAGCGCGTCCCATCCCTGCCGGTATTTCCCCTTGAATCGTTCGATATCTTTTTCCAGCGCGTGCAATGGCCAGTGCGGAGACGTGAAGGCTAGATACAGGAAAAACGGATCGTTGTCTTTTTGTTCTTTCAGGAACGTAACAGCGTTATCCGTGAAGGCGTCGGTCGTATAAAACGGTTGTGTTACACGCTCGACTGGCGCATCGTCAACCCAGATACCACGCGGCTGAACAGGATCTAAATAACTGCTGGCCCCGGCCAATAAACCATAGAATCGATCGAAGCCGCGCTGATGGGGTCGAACGTCGGCTGAAGCGTGGCCCAGATGCCATTTGCCAGCCATATAGGTATGATATCCCGTCGACTTCAGCACCTCAGCCAACGTAACGCAGTTCCGGTTGATTTCGCCCCGGTAGCCATACACGCCGTAATCGTAGTCTATCCGGTTGGCAGGCTCTTTCGTCATGTGGCCGATACCGGCCTGATGCTGAAACAAGCCGGTCATCAAACTGGCGCGGGTCGGACAGCAGCGAGCCGTATTATAAAACTGGGTAAATCGTACGCCCTGACGAGCCAATTTGTCGAGATTGGGCGTCGGAATTTCTGAGCCATAGCACCCCAAATCCGAATAGCCCATATCATCGGCCATAATCAGGATGATATTGGGTCGGGCCGCGTTCGGTCGGGCCGCGTTCGGCTTTTGCTGCGCCTGTCCTAGCAGACCCACCAACAGACTCCCAAAAAGAACAACCAGTTTTTTCATAATGAACTCGCCAAATTGATGAATACCATAAAAAGGCAAACATTGCCGAATATTCATCATGCCTAGACGTAGTGTGGCCAGTCGACCATGCTACGTCTAGTAACCCGGATTCTGAACACAAAGCTTGTTTGCGTCGATTTCGACCTGCGGAATCGGGAATAAAGTCCGTTCGGGTTTAGCGTTGGTGATGCCGCGTGCCTGTGCCAGCGAAATAAATGTTCCCTGACGTATCAAGTCCTCCCGACGTTTGCCTTCTGCGACAAATTCCCAGCCCCGCTCCCGGAAAATGGCCGTGCGAAATGCTTCCTTAGTTGGCGTATCCGTGGCAGTCAGGTTGGGGATACCGGCGCGGGTACGTACCTGATTGATCAATGTAAAGGCTTCTGTAGTAGGCCCATTCAATTCGTTCAGGGCTTCGGCGCGGGCTAAGAGCATGTCAGCGTAACGTAGTATGGGGACGTCGGTGCCGCTGTTGTTACCGACAGTATTGTTGTCCCAGTATTTGAAGCTACGGGCATTGTCACCGGTCGATAAATCGACAACCTGATCGCTATTATTCACATAACTGGTGCAGATTAGTTGAAGCCGTTTATCAGCGGCCGCATATGAGCTCGTGAACGCAGTACGTAGCCGATACTGGGTCGCGAAGTTCGACATGGTCGATTTATAGACGTAGTTTGGGAATTGCGGACTACTTTTATAAGCCGGTGGCAAAGCACCAGCCTGATACCAGTTGCCGAATGGATCTTCTGTGCGACACTGCAATACCAGCATCATTTCTTTATTACTAATTCCCTCATTTTCAACCCGAAACAGGCTTACAAAATTGGGGTTCAGCGAGTAGTAATTGAAATCCATGACCGCTTTGGCAGCATCGGCGGCTTTCTGCCACTGCTTGGTATTCAGGAAAAATTTGGCCAGAATACCGTTCGCATTGCCCTTGTTTAATCGGCCATAGGCTTCTTCTTTACCGGGATCGGGCAAATCAGGAATAGCCTGCGTGAGCTCCGTTTCAATGAACGTTTTCATCGCATCGTCGGTCGCGCGGGCCAGATCGGCGGGCTGCGTCGTCGAGGTACGTAGCGGAACGGGGCCAAAGAAATTATACAGATTCGCATACGCCTGTGCCCGAAGTACTCGTGCCTCAGCTTTGTAGAGCTTTTTATTCGCATCCGACGTAGTGACGTTGGCGATGTTTTCAATCACCCCGTTGGCGTCGCGAATCGACCGGTAGTTCGGCCCCCACATATCGTCGTTGAACGTACCAGTCGACGGGTCCCATGTGAAGTTGATCAACGTAATAAGCTGCCCATTTTCGGCCCCGCCAGTGTTGAATCCCATGTCGGTACAAACCTCGGAATCATTAATCACGTAACGCGAGTTCGACTGGGTTTGCTCCTGCGCATACGCCGAGAACAACAGCGATTTGATACCGCTTTCGGAGGTCAGCACGTTACCCGGCGAAAACTCAGATTTTGGGGTTACCTGCAGCGCTTCTTCACAGGACGAAAGCGCCAGCGTGACAGCAAGAAGCAGGATATGGCTTAGGTTCGGTTTCATCGAAAAAATGATGTATATTGGTTACTTTTGTAAAAACAGACGCTGTTATGGTTATCAAAATTCATAAAGGCACAAAACCAGAAGCGCTTCACGAGATGCTCAAAAAGGTCCAATCGAAACGCAGTCTTCGACCATTTGTCGGCAAACTCAAGCGTGGTCTGGATGGCATGACCTATCAAAACGAAGCTCGTAATGAATGGAGCTGATTTTCTGGCCGACACTAATTTTCTAATTTGTCTCCTCGAAGGTCGCTCGGAAGCAGCTTTGTTTGCGGACTTTTCATTTGCGGTTTCTTTTATCACTGAAATTGAGTTATTAGGCCGAAAAGGCATATCCGAGAACAAAAAACAGGTTATTCAGCAATTGCTTGACACTTGTTTTATTATCGATCTACATCCAGCAATCAAAGCAAAGTCTATTGAACTGAAGTAGACTCATAAAATCAAAATACCGGATGCTTTGATTGCGGCAACAGCCTATTACTCAGGACTAGCCCTGCTTACGGCTGACAAAGGTTTTGCCAATCTCCCTGATCTGGATTTAGTTCTTCTGGATCTCATGGCAGATTCATAGTGATTTCGCGTTAACATCTTAGAACTGCAAGTTCAAACCGGCGGTAAACGTGCGCGTAAGTGGGTAGGTATTGTAGTCGATACGTAATATATTGTCGCCGAGCGCGTTGGCAGCCGGATCACTACCCGTATACTTCGTGAACGTAGCGAGGTTCTGCCCGTTTACGAAAACCGACGCCCCACTAACGTAGCGGTTTGCAGGCAGCGGAAGTTTGTACGACAGGCGAATGGACTGGAGCCGCAGATACGAGGCATCTTCCACTGTTTTGTTCGTCACCTGACGTTGGCCCTGTACGTCATTCGGTAGGAACGACGGGTAGTCGTTCGTCGGGTTGGTTGGTGTCCAACGATTCAGATAGGGAACGGCCAGTTTGTTACGTCGGTAATCGACCGGATAATACGAATCGACCAGGCTGCTGTTCAGCATTTTAGCCCCACCCGACCCTTCGAAAAACACGTCCAGAATAAGTCCTTTATACGAAGCACTCGTATTAAATCCGTAGTAGAAATCGGGCAGCGATTTCCCCAAAATAACCCGGTCGCTGGCGTTGATGACTTTGTTTCCATCCAGATCGCGATACTTCAAATCGCCGGGCCGAACGCCACTTTGCGCCTGCCCGAAATCATCGCCCGTTTGCCAAACCCCATCGACCAGATAGCCATAGAATGATCCGATGGATTCGCCCGGTTTCAGGATGCTTACCTGTCCAATGCTTCCCGGCCCATTGCCAATCGACTGGCTAACATTACCCAGGCTCAACACTCTGTTTTTCAACGTAGTAATATTGAATCCTGCATCAACCCGAAACTCTTTATTATCGACAACCACTCCTTTCAAAGCGAACTCAAAACCCGTATTTCGCATACTACCAACGTTCTCCGTACGGCTCCCAAAACCCGTGCTGGCTGGTTGTGGAATGTCATAGAGCAGGTTGGATGTTTTGCGGTTGTAATAGTCCAGACTACCCGTCAGACGACCGTTGAAGAAGCCGAAATCTACGCCAATATCCGCCTGAACCGCCGACTCCCATTGCAGATCCGGATTGGCGCTACGTGACGGCTGTAACGAGCTGACTTTATTGCCATTAAACACCGCGTTACGTCCGGCGGAGTACGTAGAGAAATAGAGATAGTTGGCGGTTGGCTGGTTACCGGTTACGCCGTAGCTAGCCCGTAGTTTCAATTCACTGATGGCCCGGTTGTTCTTCAGAAAATCCTCATCGTGAATCCGCCAGGCCACAGCCGCCGATGGAAAATAACCAAATCGTTTGTTTGGCCCAAACCGAGCCGAGCCATCCGCGCGCATCGACGCAGTAATCAGGTATTTGCTCATAAAGGCATAGTTGACCCGCCCCAGAAACGAAACCAGTTTGTTCTCCTGCCGTCCGCTGCTGACACCGTTCAACGTATTGTCGCCTGTACCCAACGCATCGAACGTCAGGTCTGGCAGCGCAAACGAGCGGGAATTCGCAACCAGCGAGCTTGAGGTGTATCGCTCATACGTAGAACCAATCACCGCCGAAATCCGGTGGTTTTTAAACTCTTTATTGTAGTTCAGCGTCCCTTCAGCCAGATAGTAACCACGTTTACCATCGCGCACATCGGCGTAACCGTTATATGACAAACCTGTCAACGTAGTGGGGTCGATCCAGAAATAGCGCTGATTATCATTCAAATCGACGCCCACCCGAACTTTGGCCGACAACGAAGGCACAAAAAAGTATTCTGCATACACATTGCCGAACGTTCGATACGTATCGCCCATGCCGTATTGACCATTAATTACCGCTAGTGGATTATCCATCGGCGCCATTAACGGAGAGCGGTAAAACGAACCATCTGCATTGTACGGCGGTGCTGTTGGGTCGTAGTTCTGCGCCATGTAGAGCGCACTGGCGTTGTCATTCAGCCCTACACCCGTAGCGTTGTAATAGTCTCTTGTATAGGCCGTTGTCAAACTGATGCCCACGTTGTATTTCGAGGCAACGCCGTTCTCTATATTCACACGGGCGTTGTATCGGCGCGTGCCGGATTTCAGCATGATACCGTCCTGATTAAAGTAGCCAACCGACATGTAGTATTTCGTGTTGCCCCCTGCCCCACTGAACGACAGATCGTGCGACTGAATCGGCGCATCACGTAGCAACAGCCCTTGCCAATCGGTGTTAGCGTTGGTACCCGTTACTTTAGGTGTAGTCAGCTTACCCAGATCGATGATCTCGTTGATGGCTTTCGTGTATTCGTCACCCGTCATAAACCGCTGCGTATGAGCCACTTTCTGAACGCCGTACGTACCGTTGTACTCAACTTTCAGCTTGCCATCTTTCCCTTTTTTCGTGGTGATGATAACCACGCCGTTCGCTCCCCGCGACCCGTAAATGGCCGAGGCTGATGCATCTTTCAGAATCTCAATTGACTCGATATCAGCCGGGTTCAGGCTATTCAATGGCGTACGGTTATTCGGATTGCTGGTCGTTCCGCCTGCGCTGGCTGACCCAATTGCCGTTCCATCGTTCACGGGTAATCCATCCACTACGTAGAGCGGGTCGTTATTGCCCGTTATCGACGTAATACCCCGAATCTGAACGCTCATCGTCGCGCCTGGTTCGCCACTTTTCTGGTAAATCTGTACCCCCGGCGACCGCCCCTGTAACGTCTGTTGCAGGTTCACGTTCGTGCCCCGCGTTAAATCCTGCGCTTTGAGCGACGTAACAGAACCCGTCAGGTCGCTTTTGCGAACAGTACCGTAGCCCACAACCACCACCTCGTTCAGCGACTGATTGTTCTCTTTCAACTGCACATTGATTTCAGAACGATTGCTCACCGGAACCTCCTGAGCTTCGTACCCAACGTACGAAAAAACCAGCACCAGCGACGACGTACCACCTGCCGGTTCAGGAATACTGAGTTGGTATCGACCGTTTGCATCGGTTGTGGTGCCCCGATTTGTTCCTTTCACCACAACGCTGACGCCGGGTAAGGCTCCTCCATTATCAGAGGCAGTCACCGTTCCCGTCACTGAAATATCAACTGGAATAGGCGTTACCGACGTAGTAGACTGCGCGGCTAAGCCCGAATCGAGCGCGTTGTTATCAGGCGAACGCTGCTCAGTCGGTTGCGTGGCGGGCAATTTGGCATCGTCGGTCGTGTGCGCTGGTTTCTTATTCAGAACCACCCACGTGCCCGTTTTTACCTGCTTGTAACGCAGGCTAAATGGCCTCAGCACCCGACCCAGCGCATTCTCCAGCGACGTACTACCCGTCAGTACGTCGGCCGGAACGGTCAGATTGGCAATGGTTCGGTCTTCAAACAAAATGTCGGTTTGGTACCGCGATTTGAGATCGTTCAATACGTCGACCAGTCGGCGCGTGGTGATGGCCGGAATAGTTGTCCGGTTCTGCTGCCGAACCATGGCCAGCGTCTGGCTACTGGCGGGTTGAAGTCCGCCCAGCAACGCGCCAGCGAGCAGAACAGGCAACGTAGTGGTATGTAAGCGTGAGCGCATAAACGTAACGAGTGAAAGGGTTCGAGAGTGAGTGGGTTATTCGAAAAAAGTGACAGTGTTCTCTTTCTGCTTGTAGTTGATTTCCAGCAGTTCAGCTACCACCTGAAGAAATTCATCGGCGTTGCGGGCTTCAAACGAGCCCGTTACAGTTCGACTGGCTAAGTCCTTGTTTTTGAGCACAACACGCAGATTATACGTATCGCGTAGAAGTTCGGCAATTTCCCGGACCGTTGTGTGATTAAAAACAAAACGGTGTTCGCGCCAGGCGGTGCTTATCTCAGGCTGCGTCGTATGACTTTGCCGCAACAGACCAGCCGAATCCACACTAACGGCATCACCCGGTTTTAGTCGGAGTTGACGAACGGCTTTAGTTTTTCCCGTATAATTAAGCTGAATAGCGCCCTTGCTCAACACCACTTTGGTACCCCCTGGCCGATCTGATACGTTGAATTCAGTACCCAAAACCACTACGTCGACACCGCGATTGGTATGAACTACAAACCGCTGATTGGTGAGTGTATGCTGAACCGTGAAAGCAGCTTCTCCGGTCAGCCAGACGGTACGGGTCTTTTCGCCGAAACCGAAACGCGGCACACGTAGCGTCGAATGCGCATTGAGCGTTACCTGTGAACCGTCCGACAAGGTTACTGGCCGGGTTTCTCCATAAGCCGTTTCGATGGTTCGGTACAGCCAGTACGTTTGGCTGGCGTATAAACCACCCAGCAAACAAAGAAGGATAGCAGCCGCCACCAGCCATCGAAAATGCGAAACAAGAGGCCGAACAACGGTTGATCGTTCGTTTTCTGCTACGTAATGATGCGCTTCTTCCCACGTATCAATCCGGCTGTTAAGACGCTGAAAAGCAGTGTCTTCGTCGGCCAGATATTGCAGGTGCTGCTGCTCCCATTCGTCGAGCCAGGCAACATACTGGGTCCGATTAGCGGGTTCCCGAAGCCAGTCGGCAATCATCGTTCGTTGAAGTACTGTCGAGCGGCCCGCAAAGTGCTCGAACAGCGTATCTTTTATGCTTGTCGGTTGCATTTCATAACGATTTGTTGCGCCGAAACCACAAGGCTCGGCGGAGTGGAAGGTTGAGCAGATACCAGTATCGTTAGCCAGCAGAAGAGTCCCAAATGAAGCGTCTGACGAAGTTGCGAAAGGGCTCGACTGAGGTGCGCTTCAATGGTTTTCGGTGAAATCTGAAGTTCTTCGGCAATCTCGCGATGCTTTTTGCCTTCAAAACGACTCATCACAAATACGCGCTGGCACTGGGGCGGCAGGGTACGTACCGTTTCTTCGATACGTTGGGAAAGTTCGGTGTACTGAAGCAACTGTTCCGGGTCGAGTGCTACGTCGGCGTCGTCCTGCTCCGTTTCAGTTTCGGCGGGGATAGATTCCAGCCGAAATTCCTGCCGCAGATGGGTATACGCACGTTTCCGAACAGCGGCATACAGGTAAGCCTGATACGTAGTGGAAATGTGCAGATGGACATGGTTTTTCCAGAAGCTGAAAAACACTTCGCTAACCAGATCTTCGGCAACGGTGCGCGAATGCACAAACCGCACCGCCTGACTGCATAAGTTTCGGTAGTATCGCCGGAACAGCAGTTCGTACCCACGCCGGGCATCCTCAGCAAAAGCCTGCCGAATCAGAAATTCGGAATCGACCAGGAGGGGTTCCGAATCCGGTTTTCGGAAAGGGTTAGCAGGGTCAAATTTATGGGGTAAATTCTCGGCCATCGGCAGGCACAGACAAGTGTGTTTATTACTAAGTCCGCAGAAACCCGTTTATCCCTTAGTTGATTCGCAGATTTTTTTTAATTATTTCGGGAGAACAACGAGAGATTACTTTTCTTCGGAGTGGGCAACACTAGTCGGTAGTTCGTAGAGTAGCCAGGTTTTCTTCCGAATCGAAACGTCGTGATTGCGAATCAGTTTGATAAAATCAGCAATACCCAGCGGTTCATTGCCATTGGCGTGGATAAGCACAAAACTGCCCGATTTGGGCGCCTGATTCTTGGCAAGCCATGCATCGCTCCCAATAGGCAACAGACCAAACGCCAGCACCTGATCGAAAACCGCCTTATCGGAAACAAGTCCGGGGAAACGAAAAAACACAGACGGAAGCAAGCCATTCCGAATCATATTCTGTTCGTTCAGCAGCACTTCATCCGGCACATTTGTACCCGCTTCGAGCAAAAAATTAACGGACAGCGGTCGTCGTGGATCGAAGCGGTGATGATAGGAATGGTTCACCCAGGTGACGTCCAGATCACCCCGACGTACCAGGTTTTTTAAATAACTCAAGTCGTCCTGATGACTATTGAGCCATAAACCCGAAACGGTTATAGTTACAGGAATCGGCTTTTCGTCGGGTTCAAAAGCCCGGATAAGATCTTCAAAAACAGACCGCGTGAGGGGTTTTGTCGACGGACATAAATCGATAGTCAGGCTAAATCCGCGTTCGGTGGTATCGGCTCGCTCAAGGCCCGCATCCTGAAGCGAGCCCGACCGTTGCTGCTCCGCTTTCATCGCCCGGCCATACGGCGTCTGGCCCACCACCCGAAGTACGTTACTCCAGGTCAACGGCGTAAAATCAGTTGGATTTAGCGTGGTTATTTTGGTTTTGAGTGTCTGCGGATTCAGCAATAAAAAATATTGTTTACCAGCCTGTTCCCATTGCCGCATCAAAACTTGCTGAGGTTGACGTTTGGTTACGCCATAGAAGACCTTATACTTCGCCAGTTGTGCAAATGAAGGGCTCACACTTGCCCAAAGTAGCATCACGTAAATTCTAAAGCTAACCATAAGGAAACTGGTGGGCTTTTTATATTGTCAATTTCTTAAAACTGACAACACATAGACAGGGTGTACCTAGGATTTTAGAAGTCAATATCGGTCAGCTCGAAATTCTGCTTCACCCGAATAGTACCATCGTCTTCGGTGCCGGGCGTGTAAATGATCCGTTCGGGCTGTCGGCCTTTCTGAACGTTGCCGATATCGCGTTTACCATTGCCATTGCTATCGACAATCAGCCGGACGCGGTAAAGTCCTGGTTTGAGCCGCCCGAAACTATACGACGTCGTATTAAGCGCCGAACGTATCACTTTGTATTTCTCATCCAGCAATTCTACAATAAACTTGGTACCGGGCGGACCCAGCGTAGCCGTGTTCACGCGACCGGCAATCAGCCCATAACTATCCTCATCGGCAATAAGATACCTCGCCGAAAACCGCGCCAACGTATCACCCTGAACGCTGATAAAAGCGCCTTTTTGTAGTCGAAAGAGCAACGTATCACGCAGCGGTCCGCCGACGCGGTTTGTTTTCTGTTTAATCATCAGTCGGGAGAAATTATTGCTCCAGACGATGTCGGCGGGAGTCAGCTTGAGCGGTTTCGTACTATCGGGACCGATCACGATTTCGTCAAGACTATAACGTATCACGGGTTTGTTGAAAACCATCGTGAATTCCAGGTTATTATCGATCGGCTCGCCGGGCGATGGCGTTACCGTAACATTCAGTGGCGTCCGGTTCTTAGCCCTGGTTTTCAACGGAGAAAAGTAAATTCGCTCGCGCAGTTCCGTTACGTTTCCTACCGAATCCTCGGCTATAATAGTCGTGTATAACGTATCGCCTGCCGCCCGGTTGGCGGGTCGATATAGTCGAATCGTTTTGGGGTTTTCCAGAAACGAAACCAACGTATCACCCGACGTGGATGCGCCCGTTGTGGAAGCTACCGCTGTCGACGTAGCAGAAGCCGACGTAGCAGTCGTTGAAGCGGGAGCAGCCGTGGCAGACGTAGTAGATGTTGACGTAGCAGAAGTCGAAGTGACTGTGGTAGACGTAGCGGTTGTTGACGTAGTAGAAGTCAACGGAAACCGTCCGAACCGAAGCCGGTATTTGGCGATGCCACTGCTCAGTTCAAGTCCCAGGGTTTCGTCGGTACGTTCGCGTCGGCTGATACGCGGTTTGCCGTAACCCCGGAACGCCACAAGATTCACGTCCGTGTAATTGCGATTCAGGTTTAGCACCGTATCGCGAAACGCTACCCGTTCCTCCGGCGCGTTATTCACTAGATTAAGATCTTTATCGTCGAAACCGTAAACTTTATAATTATCAGCTTTCACGTTTTCGATACGGTAGTTTCCATTACTATCCGTTCGGGCAAAATACTGTGGTCGTTTTCGGTTGATGGGCAACGTATCAGTCGGCGCAAATAAACCGATCACAAAATTCAGGATCGGTTGACGGCTTTCATCGTCAACAACGTTACCGCTCAGATACAGCGAGTCAATCATGTTGCCGGTACTGAACACTACTTTGGTATCCTTTGCTACGTTCCGTTCTGTTATATCCTTAATTCCATCGGCAAAATCGATAGTATACGTAGTGTTGGGCAAAAACGGCTTAGCAAAATTCAAGCGAATTCCTTTCGGCAACGACTTCACAATGAACGTATTACTATCCTGAGGTGTAATCGTGATCTTCTGCTGAAGATTTTCGGCATTCACGTATTCGTCAAATTCCAGCTCAACCGTTTTTCCAGCGTAATTCAGTTGGCGGGCGGTTGGCATGCTGCTTACCAGTTTAGGGGCCAACGTATCTTTCTTACCGCCAGGCGGTTGGGCAACCTGCGCACAGTTTTGCAGCAAAAAAGGCAGACCAAGAAAAAAGGCAAAAAAGAAATAACGAAACAATGTACTTATGGGATGAACCTCTACTAAAAGGCTTATTCTATGGCAATCGCTCTTTCGCTCTTTCACTCTTTCGCTCTTTAATTTACCTACAAAGGTAAACGTCCGTTCATCGTTTCGTGGTGCCGATTGACATAAAATGGGCGTCGGCTTCGTTAGGTTCTATAGAATTTTAAGAATATTTAAGTCCAATTAGCGAATGGTCGGGTAAGCCATACCCGATTTGGTACATTTGCTGCCCGGAACTGGTTGGTCCAATCACCCGTAAACCTGCATGTTGAAACACCGTTTTTATTTATTCATTCTGCTCATAATGTCGTCCAACTGGCTGGCTTCCTGCACGAGTCCGGTTGGTGAACTCGACAGCCAGATCAGCGATGCGCTTACCAACGACAATCAGATCGACGCAACCGAGGCCCAAGCGATTAAAGCATTGCTGGTAAAAGAAAAGCAAGACTTAGCCGACGAGAAAAAGACGGCCAAACTCTATACCGCTGATGGTGAGGTTGATGACGTAGCACTGACGGCCTACATCAAGCGCCACATCGACTACCGCAAACTAGCTAAAGAAGGCGAAGCGCCCACCATCGCCCTGACCGGTGCCGCTACGTCGACCAAACCGCTACGTCTGAAACTGTATCTCGAAGCCAGCGCCAGTATGTTTCCATACGATACACCCGGCGGTAACGGCGCTTTCAAACGCACGCTCAACGACGTACTGACGGAGTTCGACGCCATTAATCCCGGCAAAGGGCAACTCTACGTAGTGAATACGGAAGTAAACGATTTGGGTTTGTCGATGTCGCAGTTTTTCAAGCAGAAAGACATTTTCACCGTCGCGAAAACCAAAGGCAAAACGACCAGCACCGATTTTGAAGGCATTTTCACCGAAATACTACGTAGTACGTCGGGCGACGATTTGAGCGTGCTGGTTTCCGACCTGATTTACTCCGACCCTACGCTGACGGGCATGAGCGCTCAGAAAACGCTGGACGCGGCCAGTTCGCTGCTTACCGCCGTTTTCAACCCCTATGCCAATACGCATTCGATGCTGGTTATCAAGCTCAAAAGTGATTTTAACGGTACGTATTACAGTTGGAACAATGCTAAAAAACCGTACAACGGCGAACGTCCGTACTACCTCTGCCTGATCGGACGTAACGAAACCATGCAGCGGCTTTACCAAGACCAAACGTACCAGACCATCCGCCGTTTCGATCAATTGCCGGGCTATGCTGATTCGTGGTTTTTCGGGCGCGATACCAAAGCGGTTACACCATTCTACAGCATTTTAGTTACCGATCCGGCCCGGAAAGGGCGTTTCAAGCGTTCGGCTGAAGATGTCCGCAGTCACTCGAAAGCCGTTCACGCGCTTACCGATGTACAACCCGACGTAACAGACAAAAGCCTGACGATTCCGGTAGCGGTCGATTTGTCGGCGCTACGTTTGCCTGCTACGTTGCTAACCGACCCTAGTCAGTACGTTGTTTCGGGCAAAGACAATTTCCAGGTTACGGCCGTGCAAACGTATTCAGGTGCGAACGGTACGACGCACAAACTGCTTTTATCGACTGAAAAACCGGCTCGTGGTGAACGTAACGCCACCATTCGACTACGTCGTCAGTTTCCGCCCCGCTGGATCGCCAATACGACCACAACCAACGATTTGTCGCCGGATCAAAATTCAACGTTCGGTCTCCAGAACCTGCTTCAGGGCGTCGAACGAGCCTATAATCCCAACAACCAAACCGAATATTTCACGCTAACCATCAATTTAGAATGAGTGAAAGAACCCCAAAGAGCGAAAGAGTAAATGAGCGAAAGAGCGGCTGGCGATCCAGCGAAACGCTAGCGCGAGTTTTCTTTCGCTCTTTCGCTCATTCACTCTTTCGCTCTTTAAACAATGGAAGAATCACTTTATAATTTTTACAACCTGTTTGTCAACGGCGCGCTGCTGGAGGATTTGTATCAGGAAGAACTCCTGTCGCCCCTGACCTGGACGGCCATCGGTATTGCGTTTGTGGTGGCGTTTGCTTTTTACATCTGGCCGTTTAACCGAGTGAGTTTCAGCGGCATGGGAAGCTGGCTGCTGATGATGGGTGTGAGTGCGCTGGTGCTTTTCGTCATAACGCTCGTTACGTGCTATCAGAAAGCTGGTCAGGAAATTCCTCGCGACGAAGCCGACCCCGATCAGGGCAATCTCTTTGATCAGGGGGTAAGTATCTTTTTGAGTTATTCTTTTACAATGGCGCTGCTGACCGTCGTTATTTTTTTCATCATCTCGATGGTGTTGAAAAATTTCAGTAAAAACGCAAAACACCGGCCCATCCTGTGGCCTTCTAAATAATACTGGCTCAAACAGGCTCTGGCTGTTTGTTTATTCGGCTACTAGCTGATTCAAACAGCCAGAGCCTGTTTGAGCCTAATAATCAATATTATGGCTAAACTATTTGTCTTTGCCATTGGCGGAACTGGCTCACGGGTGCTGAAAGCCCTGACGTTTTTGCTGGCCTCTGGTGTGAAACTTAACAATACTGATGAGGTGATTCCGATTGTGCTGGACCCTCACGCTACGAATGACGACCTATTACGTACTAAAGATTTACTACGTGAGTACGGCAACATTCGCGCTAATCTGCAAAACAAGCCGACATCAGGTTTTTTTAGTACCGAAATCAAAACCCTGAATCGATCAATCGGTGGCAACGCGACTATTGCTGATACGTATGTTTTTGAATTACAGGGCGTTCAGCAGGAGAAATTTCGTGATTATATCAACTATGAAGGGCTGGATGCGCCTGCCAAAGCCTTCGCCAGTTTACTGTTTTCGGAAGAGAATCTGGAAACCAAGATGGACATTGGCTTTGTCGGCAATCCGAACATCGGTAGTACGGTACTTAATCAGTTTCGGTATTCCGATGTGTTTCAGGCGTTTGCGGAAAACTTCGGCGCCAACGACCGCATTTTTATCATCAGTTCGATTTTCGGGGGAACGGGCGCGGCTGGCTTCCCAATTTTGCTCAAGAACATCCGGGGTGCGCAAGCAATTGGTCAGATTCCAAACCCAGCGTTCCTGCGTGACGCCAAAATTGGGGCTGTAACGGTGATGCCGTATTTCAGCCTCACCACCAACGACAATAAACTGATTGACCCGGCTTCGTTCATCGCCAAAACCAAGGCCGCGCTGAATTATTACCAGAAAGGTGTGAACCCGTCGGTCAATACGTTATACTACATCGGCGACGATCAGACCAAAGCGTATACATACGACCCCGGAGCGGGTGGTCAGAAGAACGAAGCGCATTTTGTGGAAATGGCGTCGGCGCTGTCCATTGTCGATTTCATGAACATCGACGACGCTAGTCTGGCGGTTTCGAATGGTCGTCCGAATAACCCGGTTTTTAAGGAATTCGGAATCGAGCAGGATGGCATCAGCCTTCAACTGGGTAATCTGGCCGGGGCTACGAAACAACTTATTAGCCTACCCTTATCGAAAATGGCGCTGTTCAGTACGTACCTCAGCCAGCGGATTCGGCAGGCCGCCGGTACGGTGCAATGGTCGAAAGCAAATCCGCAAATTTCAACATCGTTTCTGAATTCAGGCTTTTTCAATAGCGTCAAGAATTTCGATGCAGCTTTCCGCCAATGGTTGACCGAGATGCGGGAGAACAAACGTTCGTTCGAACCGTTTTTGCTCGATGCGGCCAATCTTGGTCATACGGTACGTGGTTTTGAGCCGAAAAAGCGTGGAATTTTCGGAGGTGAATCAGACGTAAAACTCGACATCATCGACGATTTCGATCAAATCCTTAACAAAACCGCCGATGGTAAGGCTTACAGTAGCGAAGCCGACAAATTAATCCAGCTTTTTTCCGAAAGCACGGATCAATTCGTTCGCGAAAAATTGCCTAAAGTGACAGACTATTAATTGTTCAATGTTCCAGGTTACATGTTTACTTATAACGTAGCGTGAATACTGGAGCCCGAAACAGAAAAGATGCCAACAACATTCAGCCTACATAACCCCGTACCGGGATTGCACTGGTACGTCAGTAAGCCCTTCGGAACCGATCAGATTGCGGCTATTCGCGATCCACAGGGCGGTCAGACCGTGAAACAGCCAACCTCCATTCCAAGCCCGTTTGCCCGGATGGATCTGGTACGTTCGGCCTTCCTGAATCTGGCGCTACGTCCTGACCTGAGCGGCACCATGAACGACCAACGTATCGTATCGGATGCGCTCGACGTGGGCGAGTTGTTTTTTAACTTCGATAAGCTCAAAACATACATTGTCATCACGCCATTCGATATCCGTACCGACCTCGATCGGTTGCGGCAATCGATGAACCAGGGGCACAAACGGCTCGGTGACGCGCTAAAGCTGTTTCTGGACCAGGATGCCGCCGAATATAATTTTGGTGACATTAACCGGTTGTTTGTGCTGAGCTATCGCGGTCGTGTGGTGGGCGGTACGTCGCCTAAAACCCTGTTTTTTAGTTCAGGAAATGATCTGAGCTGGGTCGACGTATCGATGGGCAACGACCGATTGTTTGATAACTCGGTTTGTGCATTGTATCAGCGCGATATTGAGTATCAGAAATTCTGGTATTCGATCAAACAGTTCATGCCCAACTTCCGCGACCGGTTCCGCGAAGTAGACGATTACCTCAACCGGAATCTGGCGTTGTTGCAGCAAACCAACTCGGCGCTTTTCTACGAACACATACAATCGCAGAACGGGCAACCGCTGCTGACACGGGAGAAATTCGAGCAGGATTTTGAGGAATTGACCACCGGACCGGGCGATATTGTGGAAGTATTGGGCTTTCCACTCCGTAAGAAAAAGTCTGATTCGCGCGCTATCGGGCAGGTCAGCGATTTCATTATCAAGTCGGATAAATACGCTCGGCTCTACCCGAATCTGCCGCGTCCGATGGCATTGCAAAATCGCTTTTTCCGGCAGTTTACCTACGTACCGCAGGCGCAGTGGAATTCGAACACTTCCGTTCCGTACTTCGCCCGCGAGTCGTGGCGCGACAATCTACGACCACTTCCGGGCCAACCGGGCAATTATCCGTGGCTGACCGTCAGCGACTTACTGGAGCCTTACCTCATCCGGCTCCCATTCCCTACTGATCGGGGCCGTTTCTTCGATGGTAATCTACAAACCCCCGCTTCCGACAAAGGTTTTTTGCTACCTCTCAAAAAAGATTTCTTCGATTTCTTCGATGTCGATGATTTGCTTCTTGGCCGCGTTCGATTGAAGATGGTGCCGCAGGCGGGTGGTATCAACGTAACGCTCGACATTCCGGTTACGGCTCCGAGTCAGCCTGGAAACCAATTCGTTACGTTCGAACGACTCTATAGTTCAACGACGAACGTAGCGCCGAACGAAACGACCAACGAAGGTATCATTGTCGAAAACTCGTTTACGGTCAACATTTATCCGTTTGTGCGATCTGGGTCAGTAACCGTTCCTGCTGATTACCGGGTGCAGCTTATCGAGTCGGGTTTTGATAGTCAAAATCAGTACGAGCTAACGTATTTCGGGCAGAGAGAAAATACCGAAGTTAAAGTTGAATCGAAACATCAACGTACTGTCCGTCAGCAAAATACTGACGGTTCGAGCGTTTACTACGTCCTGCGTGAAGAGTTCGATTATTTGCAGGCGAACATTCGGGGCGACGGTAAAGAAATGCATGGCGTTCTAATTCCGCGCTGGCAACAGTACAACGGCGGCAGTAAGCAATTTGAGTTTTCGGTCGATTTTGGCACAACCAATACACACGTCGAATACAAAGTTGATGGTGGTTCTCCCCGTCCTTTCGACGTAGCGGATTTAACGCCACAGGTTGCTACGCTGGTTGCGCCATCGCAGTACAATCCGGCCCTGTTCGAGCTGTTTTTATTATACGATCTGGAATTTGTACCGCCAACCATCGGTCCTGGAAAACCCGACAATTTCCCGACGCGAACGGCCATTGCGGAGCCATTAAACCTGAGTTTCAACCAGCAAACACAGGCACTGGCCGATTTCAACATTCCGTTCTACGTAGAGCGGCAGCCGGCAGGTTCTAACCGCATCACCACCAACCTGAAATGGGCCAAAACCAGCGATCAGACCGAACGGCGCGTGGAGGCTTTTCTGGAAGAATTGCTGATGCTCATTAAAAATAAAGTGCTAACCGAAGGCGGCAATCTGGCCCAGACGACGGTTTATTGGTTCTACCCCGCCAGTATGACGCCCGGTCGGGTGAGCCAACTCCGCTCCGACTGGCAGGAACTGTACGACCGCTACATTGGCGGGTCGGCAGGGCGACTGCGCGAGGTGTCGGAATCGGTAGCGCCATTCTATTATTACAAACAGAATCCGACGTTGAGCGCGTCGGCCCGGCCCGTTATCAACGTCGATATTGGCGGTGGTACGTCGGACGTAGTGGTTTATGAACGTAACGAGCCAAAGATGTTGACATCGTTCCGATTTGCCGGAAATGCCATCTATGGCGATGCATTCAGTGAGTACGGAGCGGCCAGCCACAACGGATTTGTGCGAAAATACGCCGATAAAATTCAGACGTTGCTGGATAGTCAAAGTCTTGGCAATCTGAGCGATAACAACCGGCGCATTTTAGACACAAATCGGTCGGAAGACATCATGGCGTTCTGGTTTTCGATTGAGAAAAGTAACGATGTAAAAGCCAAAAGCATGTTGTCGTTCAACGGGATGCTGGCGAAAGATGAAGATCTGAAAGTGGTGTTCGTCCTGTTTTTCACGGCGTTACTGTATCACATCGCCAAACTAATGAAGCACAAAGGCATTAATTTGCCGGGTGCCATTACCTTTAGTGGAACGGGCTCTAAAGTGCTGACGATCATTAGCTCTGATGATCAGATGCTGGGTAAACTGGCGCGGGTTATTTTCGAAAAAGTTTACGATCAAACCTACGACGCCAGCGGACTAACGCTTTTCTACGAACGAAAAGGGCCGAAAGAAGTGACCTGCAAGGGTGCACTGATGCAGCCGACCAACAGCCGCCCGGTTGACACAGAAGCAATTAATTACGTCTTCCCCGCTACGTTCAACGACGAATTCCCAACGTTGACTTATGCCGATTTACGTAAACGAGAAGTAATTGATTCGCTACTGAAAGAAACCAACGCGTTTATTGATTTCTTCTTTGCGCTCAACCAGCAATTTAGTTTCGTACGGAACCTAAACGTATCGGCGCGGTCGCTGGTAGTGGCCCAGCAGGAGTTGCGCACCCACCTTGATACGTCGCTCATGGATGGGATACAGCGTCGGGAAAGCGATATTGCGGCTGAATACAGCGGCATGACCGACGCACTGGAAGCACCAATTGACGAAACGCTGTTTTTCTACCCGCTCATTGGGGCTATCAATAAACTGGCTAATACGCTGGCATAAAAGGAGTTGTAAGGTTATAGAGTTGTGAAGTTAATGAACGCACCAGCCATCTCTATAACCTTACAACACTATACCTCTTGCCCTTGGTCTCAACAAAATCTTTATGCGACTATTTATCATTCTTAGCCTACTCACTACGTCTGCGCTAGCCCAGAATGCGAATCAGGCGGCTGTCGATACGTTGACGAAAGACGTAGCAACGGTTGTTTTCGCGCGTATTCAGCAGCCGAAAGCACAGGAGATTTATGTCATGCTACGTGATTGTGGCGATGGTTGCGATCCGCAAACGATTATTCGTACGGTTGGCGGCTGGGATGCGGTGGGGGCGAAAATGCAGGAGTTAAGCGAGTTAAAGAATACCGCGCAATTTAACAGTATGTCGCCCGCGGAAGCCAATACGGCCATTCGGAAACAACTGGCACAATTTTATGCCCGTTACAAAACGGACAATAATTACGGGAAACCATTAACGCCAGCAGTTCAGGCTCAAATACTAGCTCAAATCGATCAGTTGCTCCCGCCCGCTCCATCTCCAGAACCAGCACCTACTGTAACGGAATCACCTGCTGATTCGCCAACGGTTGCTGAAGAAGGAACAGGGATCGATCCGAACGCACTTCGGCTGAATCAGTTGGAACGTGAGCAGAAAGAAAAACAGAACAATCAACTCTGGACGATGATACTTAGTGCATTAATAGGGCTTATAGCTGGTGCCGCCGGTGTTTATTTTGCTCTCTACCGCAGAGCTAAAGCTGAAATTGAACGACTTACTGGCGATAATCAAAAATTGAGCAGCGATGTTGATTTTTACCGAAGGACCAAGCCTGCCAATGAGCCTCGTCAACCGCAGAACGAGCCTAATACGTTGAAAGTTAGAGCATACGACGCTATTATGAGCGAGCTGGGTACGTCAAATCCGCTGGAAGCAATAAAGGAATTAAAGCGTCAGGCTACTACGTCATCTAAACCAACACCAAGACCTCGTTCTGGCGAACCGACAATTGAATCAGCGCTGGTAGGCGAACCCGGCCCCATTCAGGTGCAGACGCCAATGACGCCACTCACACCGCTGGAGCCGTTGCCACCGCTCGCCCGTTCTGAAGTTTTTTATTGCCCTCCCCCCGACCAGAACGGCCAGTTCGACGTATCACAGAAATCACCGACACTCGCGCCTGAGTCCGCTTATCGGTTCAGCGTAAACGCCGATAATCCGACGCTCGCTACGTTCCGGTTTGAAGCCGATCCTGGGCGCGTAGCTCGTTTTTTAACGTATCGGAATTATATGATTGAACCCGCCTGCGAAAGCGAAAATCCCTATTCATCGGCCCACACACGTATCGCCATGCGCCGTGACGGTGAGGCAACCCTGGAGAACGGCACCTGGCGCGTAAAAACAAAGGCATTAATACGTTACGAGTGATATCCAGAAATGCCGGCATGTGTATAGCAAATAACGTTAGACATGCGTAACAAGCCAACTTTTCCGTTTATTAGGTAGGGACACTACGTAGTACTCGATTATCGTGTCGAGAATCCAGTTTCCCGAATCCAACCTGATGAAACCCAGACTTACTCACCCATTTATTGGTCGGTGCTTCGTATTCCTGCTGTTAATCTGGACGATGATCTACGTTGCAGGTTGTTCAGGCTGTTCACGCTCGGGCAGTCATCAGCCGCGTCGAAACAAACGTAGCACCACGGCTAAGACGCCCGCCCCGCAACCCATCCAGAAAGACACCGCTACCCCAAAGCCAACGCTAACTCAAATTGGCAACGGCCCTACCGAAGTGGCGATGGAAAAAGAGAACGGCGTTTATAAAATCCCGGTCGAAATCAATGGCTTACCCTTAAAATTCATCTTAGACACCGGCGCCAGCCTGATTTCTATTTCAGCGACGGAAGCCGAGTTTATGTTCAAACAGGGTGTCATTACGGACGATGATATTATCGGTAAATCGAAGTTTCAGGACGCCAATGGAGACATTTCGCCGGGCGCCATCATCCGACTCAAATCGGTACGTATCGGCGACCGCGTACTCGAAAACGTAAGCGCTAACGTAGTGAGCAGTGCCAAAGCCCCGTTGCTGTTGGGACAGTCCGCTCTCTCCAAGTTCGGCAAGATTTCGGTCGATTACCGACGTAACGTCGTTACCTTCGATTAGAGACGTATCAGCTTATTTGCTTCTTTTAGCGGTATGGCTGTTGTTTATCTACAATGCGGTTCGAATCGAGTGAGCAAAATTATTGTCGTAAATCCTTAACGTAGTATCCCATAAATACAGTCACGAAAAGCTGGACGTACTGTTCGGCTTTTTCTATGATTACTGCTACGTAATACATCACCGCTGATACACCCGAACGTAGTCAACCTCGAAACGGGCGGGAAACTTGGTTGGGGTAGGGTCGCCACCGTTGTCGCCCCCGATGGCCAGGTTGAGCAACAGATAATGCGGCTGATGAAATGGATTCCGTTTCGTGCCGTCCTGATTGATGGTTTCGCTCAACGCTACTTCATTTAGCAACTTTCCATCAACGTAGAGCCGAATATAATTTTCGTTCCAGTCCATACGCCAGAGGTGGAATTTCTTCGACCAGTCGGCATCATTGAACGTAGTAATTTGCTTTTTCACACTTCGCCATTCGGCTTTGTATCGGGTTCCCGTTGCCCACGCTACGTTGGCCAAAAGCATGTTCCGGTAGAATTCCATAATGTCGATTTCGCCGTTGGATGGCCACTCACCGGTTGTACCCAGGGTCCAGAATGCCGGCCACATGCCGGAGCGCGTGTCGATACGTCCGCGCATATCGAATCGACCGTATTTCCAATGATGTAATCCACTCGTTTTCAGACTCGACGATGTATACGTAATGGTTGGCCGATTCGTTTTCCAATCGGTGCTATTGGACTGGTATGTCGGATTAGGCCGCTGTTCTTGTTTCGCTTCGATAATAAGCAGACCGTTTTCACAATGGGCATTTTGAGATTGGTACCACTGATTTTCGTGATTCCGGACAAACCCCTGCTCAAATTTCCAGTTTTGAGGATCAGGAGCGCCTGCCTTACTGAACTCATCGGCCCAAACTAATTTCCAGCCCGTATCAGATTTCACTACGTTCGATAGGCTATTCACTCCGACAAATCGATCAGCCGGGATCAGAACGAACAAAAAGGGGATTGAAAGGAGGTAAAAAAAAGTTTTCATAAGTAATCAGCGTTAGTAATCAAAAGCGCAATTGTGCGACCAGCTACCACTCAAAGCAAGCCAATGAAAACCCGCTTTACAGCGCCAAAAATTGATTCCTTTTTACATTTGGGTAGATTATCACTCTAATTTTGTGACGTTCAAATGAGATTTGATGTTTACTTGTCGAACACGTTTGCGTAACAGCCCCTCATTCAGCAGTAAAAACCTATGACGGAAACCGAACTGATCGACCGACTTCGCGAAGCCATTGTGCTCGACGGCCCCGACGTTTGGCGCACCAATGGCTATCTTCAGGACGCCCAGCAGGCGGGTATCCCCTTGGCCGACGCCCTCAAGCGCGCCAATGAAATAAGCCAGGAGGTGGCGAATAATTCTTTACTGTTTCAAAATATTCAGGCTCGTATTGCGCGACTCGCTGAACCGTCACGTAGCCATCTGGTGAACCAGGATCTGGCTCAGATTGTGAATGCCGCTACGTCGTTGAAGCTCTCGCCCGATTTTGTCAGAAATAGGTGGGTACCAACCGTTTTGCAACGTATCGCGCCACCGCCCGTCAAACCGGCGGAACCCGTCAACCCAGTCACTACGTCTCCACCGGCCGCAGTCGACCCTCCGCCTGTTGCGTCCAATACGTATGATGAGCTACTTGAAAATGAACCCGATACAAAAACGACCAGTGTTCCAGTCGTTACGCCACCGCCTGTAGCGCCTACCCCTGCTCCGGTTACTACGTCAACGGACTCGTTTTTTGAGGCCATCGAGCAACAGAAGATTGAGCAACAGCAGACAACCCAGCGTTTGCCCGACACTCCGCCTGTTGTGCGGTCGTTCACGGCGACACCCGCCAGAGTACGTAAAGGTCAAGCCGTGACGCTATCGTGGGAGGTAGATAATTTGCTCGCTGTTACCATCGACGATCTTGGAGAAGGTCTGTCGCCCAAAAATCGGGGTTGGGTAAAACCATCGAAGAGTACAGATTACACACTTTTTGATGCCAATAATAATCCGTTAAGTACGGTTCGGGTCGAAGTAATCCAACCCGACCGAAGTGGTGTTTATGGCGTTTTGTTTGCGCTGGCTCTCCTCGCCATTATCTATTGGTTCATAAAAAACAGCGAATCAAACACTCCGCCCATCGAACCAAGAAAGAAATCTGAACAAACGTCGGGTGCATTTTTGGAAAAGAAATCACGTCACAAAACCACCAAGGAACAAGAAAAAAAAACAGAGGTTACCGACGAAGCAACGGACACACCTGACCCAGCCTTAAAAAATCCTCCGACCGCTGCTATTGAAAAATCAACCGAAAAGGTTGTTGAGGAAGCGCCCCGAAATTCCTCCCCTACCACCGTGGCAGACGAGAAACCCGTCACGGCAGATAAGGCCCGGCAAGGGAAATACCAGGAAGTTTTTGCGGATAAGCCTTATGACAAAATAGAACTGGGTGCTGATGAACGTGGCTGGCGTCGTGCCCGAAGCAACGGCCGTTGGGGGTTTGTGAATGAGGACGATGAATGGGTCATCAACCCAGATTATGAAGCCGTTACACCTTTCCGGGATAACCAGGCAAAGGTATTTTTGAACGGGGAGACGGTGGTTATCAATCGGTCGGGGGAAATAGTCAAGTGACGCGGGTAGGAACCTGCACTATATATCTGCCAACTTCAGTTTCAACCCACGCTACTTCACCACTTTCAGATTCTGGAATTTTACGGTCTGAGCAGCCGAAACGAAGCCGATTTTATTGCCAGCAAAGGGTTTAAAA
Source organism: Spirosoma flavus (assembly GCF_054778555.1). Taxonomy (NCBI): domain Bacteria; kingdom Pseudomonadati; phylum Bacteroidota; class Cytophagia; order Cytophagales; family Cytophagaceae; genus Spirosoma; species Spirosoma flavus. The sequence goes on along the minus strand of NZ_BAAGZL010000001.1, from coordinate 2,199,850 downwards.
TCGTATGGACTGTTCACGACTTCGCGGTTATTGACGAAGAAATAAAGCTTTTTATTCCGCTTCTGAATCATCAACGTGTTGGTTTCCTGATTAATCGGAACTCTGGCAACCGTAGGTTTACCTGGCATATACGTAGGCGATGGTATGCCATTACGTAGCAATTTCACGATGACTTTCTGACGGTCGGCCACTCTAAATTCGCAGAGGTTATCTTCATCATTCACGCCAATCACTAAACCTGCATTGGGCTGAATACCAGGCGGAACGGTCATATCGACAGTTACGGTGAATGTTTCTGCTTTGTTTAGATCAATAGTTGACGGTAAGTTAATGTATCCATAAGCCGCCCGCGAAGTACTCGCAGACGTTTTTCGAATGAAATAGCTGTCCTTGGCTACTTCGAATTCGTACCCGCCCGTCTGCCCAACCAGCCATTTATTCTGATTGTCGGCAAACGATTCAAGAAAAGTTGTCTTAAATGTTACCTTGGAAGGGCTGGTTACGTTGGTTTCAGGTCGGGTCTCAGCAACTGGAGCCGGTGAGGTGCTGGCTACTTCAGTTTTGACGGGTGGATTAGCCGGCGCTGTTGGTACGTTGGTAGAGGCTGCTACCGTTGGGCTGGCGGGGCGGCTGGTGGTTGGACGCGTAATCGGCAACGATACCGGCGTTGTTGGCCCTTCCGATGCAGTGCCTCCCACCGTCACCGTTAGTTTCTGAAAGGTAGTCCACGAAGCATCGGTAATCAGGCCAACGCCGTTGCCTGGCAATGTTTTGAACGCATACGGACTGCCACGTACTTCCTGTTCATTCACGTAAAACGAAAGAGCCTCCTTACTACGTCGGATGGTTAGCCGATCGCGGTTTTTATCAACAGGAACGCCGGGAGCAAAAAAATCGCCAGACATATAATCGCCATATGCCTCTCCGTTTGTGACACGAATAACGGAGACTTCTCCTTTGCCATTGAGGGTGAACGCACAAAAGTTCAGCGAGTCTTTTACACCGAACAACACACCCCCTGTTGGAACCCGCCCCGAATCGGCCATTACGTCGACTTTGATGGTATAAGCCTCATCGCGGTTCAGACTGATGTCGTTGGGTAATGATACGTAGCTAAAAGCAACCTGGCGCGTATTCGCTCTACGCTTACGAATGCTGTAGCGGCCCATGCCAATCTGGTAATTGTAATCGCCCTTGTTACCAGCTTTCCATCCGTTTCGATTGGTAACAAAATCGCCCGTAAAGGCCGGGCGGTAACCGGAACTGGACGTAGTAGTTGCAGGCCTGGGCTCTGTTCGAACCACAGATTCAGCGGGTTGGCTAGCTGGATTACTGGTCTGGGATGGCGAATTATTGGACGGATTAACCGGGGCTGGAGACCAATTGTTGCCCGATGATGCAGGCTGAAGGGTTACTTTCTGCCATTCACCAGAAGCCGAATACACGGTTGATTTGCTACGTCGCCCGTTTGGCTGGGCAACGATGCTACCGACAAGCAGGAGCATAAAGCTAATCGTGAAAAGTAAACGCATGGGTTTCAGGTTGGCTAGTTAGTTAACGAATTTTGTACTGAAATTACTACGTATCGACGGTACGTGTCAGGCAAAAATAGTTCTAAAACGAATAACGTAACACGGCTGTTGGTTGCCCGGCCTGTACGCCAGGCTGTACAGTAAAACTTTGATAACGTGCGGCTTCTTTCTGAATATGGCTGTTTCGCACACCACGTAGCACGGTCAGAATCACGTCGGCAGCGGCCATAATGATAGCTCCCCGTGTAGCCAGATAATACTTGTGGTAGTGGTCATTAGCGGTTTGATAGTAAGGTTCGCCAGCCGCCAAGTTTTTCTGTTCCTGGTATACTTTATAGACATCCTGTGATTTTTGCCGCTCCGATAATCCGTAAGCTACTAGTCCATAACAGGCTACCGTCAGCAAGGGTCGAAAACCGACTCGTGGCTTTGGCAACTGCACAAAGATATTCCCAATGCCCGGCGCTATCGCCGACACCACGCCCCACATTGGCCCAACGTAGCGCATTCGTCGCCGAGGAACGGTATCTTCCAGGTTGGTCGCCTGTTGCGTCGCGGGCGGCTCAATACGTGCCGGCTTGGTCGTATCGGCTATCACCGCCACGGGCTTTTCTCGTCTCCGTTTCCGATCCGATTTAGGTTCTTCGGTAGTCGCTACGTCGACTTTAGGCGCGACTGGAGTTGGATTAGGGGTAATCGTTTCCGAACGGGGCGTAGTGACGGGTGGCGCAGTACTGCCAGGCGGTGTGGCTGGGGTAGTTTGCGTAACGGTCGGAAAGACGTTTGTTTTTACCTGAATTGTAGCTCGAATTTCCTCATTGAGCGGATACCCATTGGCTACTGCATTCCAGACGATACGTCGGTCGGTGCCGACCGTAACGCGGGTACCAATATCTCCCCGAACGTATTCGGGCGAGATACGTAGTGCTCCCCGCAAACGACTTCGAATTTCGAGATAAATAGAATCGCCGGGCCGGACTACGATCAAATCGTAAAGCACTTCAATTTGTTCTGCATCGACGGTACGCACCCGAATGTTACGTACACGGTCCTGCGCCTGAGCGCTTCCGATCAGCAACAGGCCCAGTGATAAAGTGAGAAATAGACGTAGTGCTGACATCAGTTTTGTACGGTGATTTTTCGCGTTGTAGTAAACTTGTCATCACACTCATTGGCGAGTACAAGCGTAACCGTGTATTCGCCCGCCTTATCATACGTATATGTAACGCGCGTACCAACCCGACCTTTTCCTTTGCCATCGCCGGGGTCCCAGCCGGCCACGCCAATGTCACCTTCCTGATTTTCCAGAAAAAACGTAACATCGAGACGCCCGATACTAACGCCAATCGCAGCCTTTGGCGCAACGCAGGTCGGGAATTTTTTCTTCTCTAAATCAAAGGGTTCGCAAGCCATCATAGCGAGCAGGAACACCATACAAAAACATCGTTGCAACATGGGCAGGAACCGAAACGTAGCAAAATAAGCAATACTTATGATACAGTGATTCGTCTAGATCGATAATCAGGCACTGTTTTACTGAATGGAATCACACTATAATCCGTTATATAGCTGTCATTCCTGAACGTGAACTGACTGATGCGCATCATTCGTAAGACGACGTAACGCTGGAACGTCATTGCCGAAAACCAGCAATTTTTATAAATTTAACCAGTCTGTTTAAGCAAATACTACGTTGCCTGAACGCTGGCTATTTGTCTATCACTCACGTACCCATGCCCTGGTCTGCCAAAACCAAAGATGAATTAGTAGCCGAAATTGAACGGCTCCACCACGAACGCGACGACCTGAACGGAACCGACGCCAAACATACCTTCGATGTTCGCCAAACCGTCGACCAGCTTAATCTGGTTGGTCTAACGGTGGAACAGGATGGTACGTTAACCTATGCAAACCCGTATACGTACCGCGTAACGGCTTGGCAACCAGCCGATATTATTGGCCAGAATTTCTTCGACATTTTCATACCACCCGCCGATCGCGCCCGTATCGAATCAGAATTCGAGGAAGCGTCGCAGAAAGGCACTTTTCCCGAACAGCGCGAAATCGTGCTGCTGGCCCGGAGTGGCGCCCAACGTAGCGTTCAGCTCAACTCATTTATTGTTAACAGTACCGACGGCCAGTCGCCTTCGTTCACCATCATTGGCGAAGACGTAACGAACAAACGGCGCGTTGCGTCAGCCCTGTCGAACACAAATGCGCAGTTGCAAGACCTCGTCGACAATACGTCGGATTTGATCCAGCTCCTCACTCTCGACGGCAAATTTATCTTCGTAAACCGCGCCTGGCGTGAAATACTGGGTTATAATTCCGACGAAATCTCGGTTCTAAATCTGCGCGACGTACTTCATCCTGATTATCTCAGCAGTACGTTAGGTCTGCTGAAACGCATTCAGGAAGGCGACAAACTGCCATATTTTGAAACTGTTTTTCGGAGTAAGTCGGGCAAGACGCTTTTTCTATCCGGTAGTGTCAACTGCCGCTTCGAGAATGGTCGTCCAACTGCATTCCGCTGCATTCTGCACGATACTACAGGCAAAATTCGCGCCGAAAAATCGCAGAAACTGTATTATAGCATCGCCAACTGGACTATCAACACGCCCAACCTCGGCGAATTGTACCACAAAATTCATGAAGAGCTGGGCAACATCATCGATGCCCGCAACTTTTTCATTGCTCTCTACGACTCCACTAAAACGTACCTATCGTTCCCGTATTACGTCGATGAATACTTCGGCAGCAACATGCGATTTACTAAACGTAAGCTCGGTAATGGTATCATCGAATACACGATTCTGGCGAACAAACCACTGTTTCTGTACGAAAAAGACATCCGGCAACTTGCCGATCAGAAGCAGGTTGATTTGTACGGCCAGAAGCAGCCTCAAGTGATGCTCACGGCTCCGCTACGTATCGGCGACGAGATTACGGGTATCATTGGTGTAAAATCGTACACTGATGCGCAGACCTACGGCCCGCGCGATCTGGAGTTGCTCGAATTTATTTCGGGGCAAGTGGCTTTGGCAATTGCCCGCAAGCAATCGGAAGCGCGTCTGGATAAGCAAAACGCTCGTTTACAGGCCATTTTCGATAACAGCACGTATTTGATCTGGTCGGTTAATAAAGCACTGCAACTGACTTCGTTCAATAAAAACTACGCTCGTCTGGCCGGGTTTTCGCTAAATGAACTTCCCGCTAACCAACATAGTACACCCGAACTTGGCTGGCGTATTGTTGGCGACGAAAATCGGAAGGAAATCGAAGATCGGTATCGACAGGCGTTCCGGGGTTTTGCGCAGAATTTTGAACTCAACTTTATGACGTCCTCGGGTGAAAATTTCTTTGAATTTCACCTGAACCCAATTATGCTGGCGGGTGGTGTGATTGAGGAAGTGTCGGGGATTGCACGTAACATTACCAACCGCCGACGTGCCGAAATTGCGACCCGCCAGAGTGAGGAAAAATTCCGGGGTATTTTCGAAAACCTTCAGGATATCTACGCCCGCGTCGACCGCAAAGGACGTATCACGATGATCAGTCCGTCGGTTTTCAAACGGATGGGCTATACACCTGAGGAAGTGCTTGGACAGGACATTAGCCAGTATTTCATTGATCAAAGTGCCATTCGCCGGGCCATGTTCAAGGTAGGGCGTAACCGGAGCCTTCGAAACTTCGAAGCCAGTATGCGCCGGAAAGACGGCAGTGAGCGCCAGTTCATGTTTAACATGCTGATGCTCAACGAAGAGCCAGGAAACGATTCGGTGATAGCCGTGCTGGCCCGCGACATAACTGAGTTGAAACGTCAGTCGGCCGAACTGGTGAAAGCGAAAGATGAAGCCGAACGGTCGTTAAAGGTAAAAGAGCAGTTTCTGGCCAATATGAGCCACGAAATTCGGACGCCTATGAACGGTATCATCGGCATGATTGACCTGCTGAACGATACCAGACTCGATGAAGAACAGCGCGGTTACGTCAAAACCGTAAAACGTTCGTCGGAAACACTGCTCAATATTCTGAACGATATTCTGGATCTGTCGAAAATTGAAGCGGGTAAGATGGTGCTGCACGAAGCACCGATTGCCTTTAAGGAGATTTTCGAAAAACTAATCGCGCTTTTCGGACAGCAGGCCAACTCCAAAGACAACGAATTAACGTATCACCTGGCTCCTGACCTGCCCACGTTTGTGATTGCCGACCAGACGCGGCTGCTTCAGATTCTGTCGAACCTGACGTCGAATGCCATTAAATTCACTGAGCACGGGGCCATTCGGGTTGAAGCGACACTTATCAGTAAACGGGGCAAATTCAACCGCATTCGGGTGGCGGTAAAAGATTCGGGTATTGGCATTGCCCCTCAGAATATCAACCTGTTATTCAATTCTTTCAGTCAGGTTGATACGTCGTCGCGGAAGTCGTTTGGCGGCACGGGGCTGGGGCTGGCGATTTCCAAAGAGCTGGCTCACCTGATGAAAGGCGAAGTTGGCGTAGAGTCGACGGTGGGTATGGGTAGTACGTTCTGGTTTATTATTGAGCTGAAAGAAACCTCGATTAGCCCGACTCAACAAACCACTGAAGTCGCTGAAATTGCGCTGGCTAACTTCTTCTCAACGTATCATCCGAACGTACTGCTGGTCGATGATAATGCCGTGAACCGCAAAGTCGCCAGCGAAATCCTGCGCAAATCCGGCTGCGTAGTCACTACGGCTGACAGTGGTCCGGCTGCGATTGCAGAGGTTGCGCAGAGAGCCGAGTCTGCCATACCTTCTTTCGACGTCATTTTCATGGACATTCAGATGCCAGACATGGATGGCGTCGAAACAACCCGACGACTGCGTGACCAATACGGCAAAGCCCTTCCAACGGTGGTTGCCATGACAGCTTATTCGATGAAGGAAGATCGCGAACGCTTTCTTAGTCAAGGGCTTGACGATTATATAGCCAAACCGATACGTGCCCAGAGCCTGATTGCGAAGGTGAAAGAAATCACTGATGCCAGTCGGGCGAAACAGAGCGAAACACCGACATCAGCACCAAAACCGATTGTGGTAGCGCCTGAACCAGCGCTTCCTATTATCGATGCCGACATTGTGGGTCAACTGCGGGATATTGGTGGTCAGGACCTGGTCGACAGCATCATGGAAGAGTTCGTTACGGAAGCCACCGAGCTTGTTAACGGAGCTGTATCCGCCTACAGCTTAGGCGATATTCCAACTGTCAAAAGCCATCTGCACACCTTAAAAGGCAGCGCAGGAACCATTGGCGTAGCTCGCGTGGCTGATATTGCCAAGACGGCTGAAGCCAAACTGAAAGTGAATGATACCAGCGGATTAGCTGACGCGTTGCAGGCGCTGGAAGGAGCCTTTAGGGAATTTTTGGAAACGCAAGGAAATTAATGAATAAAGGACAATGGATAGTGAATACTATTTGACAACCAATGTCTTACGCTATTCACTATCTATTATTCATTGACCTACCGCTTCGGCCCGATGGAATCATAAATAACGACTTTCTCCCAGAGGTGGGCGTAGTTATTACGAAAATCGTCGTGAATGGGGTGCTTCTGATACGCTTCCTCATCGGCGGGACTATCGAAAAAGCACAGCCAGGAATACGTATAGGTACGTTCGATAACCTCCCGATTGGTAGCAGCGGGCGTACCAATATTGACCAGTTTAATGGTGGGGCACTTCGCCAGTTTATTCAATCCTTCTAAAAGTTTCGCCTTGTCGGCCTCATTACCCGCATTTTTCAGGTAAAATAATACGTGGTGAACAAACAGTTCGCCTTTAGCCGCTACGTTGGCAGGTAAGCCTGCGCCCAATCCGGCAACTACACTTTTCTTAATAAAACGTCTGCGTGATGGTTGATTCATGAGTACTAATTTGATGGGATACAGAGATTTTACGAGTTTTCCAGATATCTCTGTGTCATATTTTAATTTAACCCCTTTTTCATGACAATAAATTCCAGCGGCTGTTTTGGCAATCCAAAACGTTCATCGTTCGGAAAAGGAGCCGTTTCGCCCGTGGCTTGAAAACCGCGTCGCTTATACCAGGCAATCAGTTCGTGGCGGACGGAAATAACCGTAATCGCTATCGCCTGACACTGCTTTTCTCGGGCGATCTGTTCAGCAACGGTCATCAGCTTTTTACCAATACCATTGGTCTGCGCATCCGGCGAAACGGTCAGCATGCCCAAGTACAAATCGGAATTTTTCTCTTCTAGATAAACGCATCCAAGCAGTTGGCCGTCTGCTACGTACTTAAGCAACGTAGCAGACGGATTCTGAAGCATTTCCTGCAGACTCTGTTCGCTGGTACGTATTCCGCCGAGCAAACTTCCTTCAGATGTCCAGCCCCGTTGCGAGCTTTCTCCCCGATAGGCACTGTTAACCAATACGTTTAACGCCGGTATATCCGCTTCGCTGGCGGGCGAAATTTGTTCATTCAAAATCATACTTTCAGACCCCGACAAGCTCCGGTTGTCGGCATCGCGATAGCGACTAGCTAAATAGTTAAAACCGACAGCCGGAGCCTGTCGGGGCCTTCACTTTGGAACTTCCCGGAAATCAAGTTGCTGAATCCGGGCGGGGTTTTCGGGTGTGAGGGTGAAAAACACGTCGATATTCCCCTTTTCGCCTTCGAGCAGGAAGTGTCCACGCAGCTGATTTTCAGGTATAAGATCGCCCACGCTACGTATCGTTCCTACTTTAGCATACAAATCCTGCACCTGTTTTTTGCGGATAGTTACCGATCTGTCGGGGAAGAAATTTTCGGCAAAGATGCCGCTTTGTTCGGCGTTTGTCCAGTCGGGCAGCAGCTTTATTAGTTCAGCTTTTCGTTGCGCGAGGATGTTCGATACCGGAAGCTGGCGGGGTTGCAATTTAGCCATCGCCACCAACGTATCGAGCACGGCCGTATTCACCGAACCCAGTCCAGCGTAGGTCAAATTCGCGTAGGCAATAACACCGATGCCGTAGTCGGGAAGGATGCGCCACTGACTACCGAAGCCCGGCAATCCACCACTGTGCCCCACTCCTTTCTGACCTTTACAGTTTTCGCTCCAACCCAACCCATATCCGTATCCGCTGGCAACCGGGCAAATCTGTCCTGCTGCATTTCTCGCCTGGGAGAACAAACCCGAAAATGTCCAGGGCTGCTGCATTTCACGTATCGAACTTCGTTTTACTGGCCCCGTATCAGCATCGCTACGTGGTGGCCAAGCCGATTCGTGTAATGCTACGTATTTACTGAAATCTTCGATGGACGTAATGAGCCCGCCCATGGCACCCCACGAACCGTCGTGCAGCAGCGGTTCTTCGAGCCAGTCGTTGTCCTGCCAGCGATAGCCTAGGGCTAGTTTCTCAGCTGGGATTTTGGTGTATTCCCACTGAGTGTCGTTCATGCCTAGTGGTTTCAGAATGTTTTCGGTAATATACTGCTGATACGGTTTGCCCGAAACCACCGTAATGATACGTCCAAGCATGGCAAAACCGAGATTGCTGTATTCATACGCAAAACTCGGTACGTTCGAATTGGAGATACCGTCTTTAATCAGTTTCAGCAAATCGGCTTCAGAGTCAGCCAGTTGACGGTCGCCCCAGGGGTTATCTTCGGGAAAACCGGCCGAATGAGTCATCAGGTTGCGTACCGTAATACGTGGCGCGTCGGCAGTGAGGTATTTGTGGTTTTTCAGTTCCGGGATGTACTGTTCGGCGGGGTCGTCGAGACGTAGCTTCCCTTCGTCGCGGAGTTTCAGAATGGCCATCGACGTCAGGCTTTTGGTCATCGACGCAATCCGAAACAGCGATTTAGTGTTGGCCGGAATTTTCTTCGCTACGTTGGTAAAACCAAATCCGCCCGAATACACCAGTTTTCCATTCATCACAACACCAAACGCGAGTCCTGGAAAATGTCGTTTTTCGGCTGCGTCTTTATATAATTTTTCAACGATGGGAAAAGCGGCTTCCAGTTTTTTCAACTGGTCAGCATCCGTAAAAACGGGCGGTTGATACGTTGTGATGTGTGCTACGTTCCGATTTGCAGTTTGCTGAGCAAAGGCAAACGACGTACTGAATAGCGCTACGTAGAGAAGATGTTTCATTTTCAGGTGGTTTTCAATCGTGCTAACTTACGAGATAACTGCATTCAGCCGCCACTATTCACAAAAAACGCTGAGCCCTGATGTGCCCAGCGTTTTTAATTACACTATTCTAACCTTGCATTTTCCCATACGCTGACTACGTCCAAAGGGTTGCAGCCATTTTTTAGAAACACAAAAGGTAGCGTCGTTTAAGTTCTTAAGAAAACCAACGCTTATTGCGCGGTGAATTTCGTGATGATGCCCGGCCCGTACGACAATACGTAATACGTATCAAGGCTTGTTGTACTCGGATGAATATCTACCGCCGTAATAGCCGGCGAAAATAAAGTAGCTCCGGCATCATTGGCGACACGACCCGGCCCTGCGAAACCAAACTCGGTTACAAGTGGCTGACGGTTAGGCGCCAATGTGATATCTGTAAGGCCCGAAAAACCTGATCTGTATACCGTAGGTGTAACCGGAGCCGTTCCCATAGCATTGACTTGATAAATTTTGGCTAAACCTGTCGGGAAAGGAAAACCAATCAGGGTGCTTACATAAAAATTGGTGCCATCATAAACAATACCGGTCGGTACAGGATCGAGCGAGGGAGGGCCCACGGTTGTGGAATTCGGCGTATCCGGGAAAACCGCAAAAACGCTCAACGCTCCGGTTGCCTGGTTTCGGCGAATAATTGCATTACCGCCCGCATCGACAATAAACAGATCACCGTTAGGCCCAAATGTGAGGTTGTATGGATTCGAATCGGGGGCATCCGGTGCATTCGGACGAGCATTTCTGACAAATGTGCCAATGTCAATACCCAGCAACGAACTAGCCGGAATGGGAGCCGTAACACCCGGAACGAAATTCGATACGTCGGCAATGAAAAGCTGTTCCTGAACCCCATTCAAAATATACAGTTTACCGTCTTTGTAAATCAGGTGGTTTAGCCCTTCGGGTGAATTTTCGGGACTGATCGCCGATACAAAACCGGTAATAACAGGGTATTTAGCACCCGCTGGTGTGATCACGGTAACCTGACCATCATTGACTGTACCACTACCGGCTTCGGTGACCCATACATTTCCTTTCGGGTCATCGGTCAGGCCGATTGGCGAACGCAGACCGGTTGCAAACGGAGGCCCTGGCGCGGGTGTCAGAGTCAATGGGCTTGGGATACGGTGGTCCAGACAACTAACAACAATAAGCAGGCAACTGCCAATCAGAAGCATCGGCAGCAGGGAGTAAAGGGTAGATCGTTTCATAAAAATGGTTGAGATTGTTTGGAAAAGATAAAAGCGCTGACCAAATGAATTAGCTGCACCTCAACGTCAGTTACTATTGAGGTCACGACATAGCATCCAACTAGGTAGACGCTGGCAAATTAAGTTACCAACCTCTCAATCGATTATATCTTACCCTGCGAATCAGCCAAATATTGAGTAATCGGTCACAAATTTATTACCAGGAGTGTCGGAGGCTGAGGAAACCGCCGAAACCATCGGGAAGCAGTTCCCCACGGTCGTAGGCGACTGAAGTTGTGAGCAACGTATTGCCGCGTTTTGAAAGCGCCCATTGCATCGACGCCAGGACCGAAACCTGATAGAGCGGCCTGGGATAGGGCTCGTTGAACGTACCGAAATTGCGGCTGTATGATCCTCTAAGCCGAAGGATATGTCTCTGGCGAAAACTTCCTTCCAAGCCAGCATACCAGGCTATTAGCCGATTATTAGGAAACAAAGGGCCTGCCGGATAAGCTACGGCCGGAACAAGATCCGTATTAGGCATGATAAAGGGCGTTCCCAACGTATTACCCCGATACGTCCAACCCTGTCGGTACTGACTGTGATTGAAGTAATTATCGGCACCCTGATACCGGGCCGTCGGGTCGAATTTAGGGCCGCTCTGGTCCATGGTGCTAAGAAATTCCGCAACGATTTTTTGTACCCTAAAACCCTTCGGCAAACGTGGTTTTTGATTAACGTAGCGCAAGCCGGTCAGACCATCCGGTACGTTTTGCAGGGCTAATCCAGAGGCATCTTCGTAGGGATGCTGATGATAAATTAACCACTGCTGGCCAGTTCCTCTTAATTCCAGCGCTAAATCGTAACTACCTACGTGATTACCAATACGATTGGTCCCATCAAAATCGGTGTATTGATCTGTTTGCAGGGCGTCGGGATATTGGCCGATCACCATGGAAAGGTAGTCCCGGAAGCCCGTTGGCAGATGTCCATTGACTGCGTAGGGTGTTCCAATCAGATAGTCAGCGTGCCCACCCCATTGCACCTGATGGTTCAAGCCAGCGGTGAAGTGGGCCTTCCAGTGCGGCTTACCAAGGCGAACGTAGAGGTATTTCTGATGCAGGTAACTTCCTTGAATATACGTATTGATCAGCCAGCCATGCGCATAACCCGCCCGAAACGCGATGAGGTGTTTGGTGAAACCTAAGGATACAAAATCGGGCGTGTGCAGTTGAACTTTTGGAAATGGCAGTGCATTTCCCGACCATGCTACGTTGCCCGACGTCAACGTAGTGTCGCCCAGGCCGAACGTTTCTTTACGGTTCCCCGCGTACAATTCAACTTTACCGAATCGCACTTTTACAAAACTTTCGGGCAGCAGTACATTCGTGTTATAAGGCCCGGGTTGCTGCCCTACGTTAACAACTGCGTTCAAACCAAAGCCCCAGTCGAAACGCGATTTTTGTTGAGTGGCTGAGTCGATTTTTGGCTGGTAGTCTTTCATCGCACCGAATCGACCGATACCTAATGACCCACGTAGTGGTACGATGCCATACTGATTCGCCCGCAACCAAAACGGTATTTGCGAATTCGTTGTGATAATTCCGCCCAGTTCTACCGAATAGTTAACCCGCCCCGGCGATTGCGCCAATGCAGACAGGCTAATAATCCAGCCCGTTGTTATCCAAAAGAGCAGTTTCGGCATAAGGGCGATTGGGCAAATGAATCAATTCTGCCGAAGATAGTCTAAATCAAGGGACCACCTTCCTATCGCTTAAACTGTTTCAGCAAATAATCGTAGAAGTAGGACGTAGTAACATCCGTGGCAATGGTTAATTCATAGCCATTTTCATCGAGATACGTCTGACCGGCGTTTGGCGGGCGTGTACTGACAGAAACTTTTACCCGTTCGGTTTTAAACTGTTCGGGAATGGCTAGATAGCTGGTAGCCAGAATATCCCACATGAAATAGGTGTAATGATAACTCGGTATCGTATCGAGCGTTAGAGCCCAGAGCTGACCCGTCAGATTCGACAGTGGGTAATCGATTTGGGTGGCTAACGTACGGAGAAACTGTTTCGTTACTGGAACATGGTTCGTTACGTCGAGCGGAATCAGCGTTAACGGCAAGCCAAGCGTCAGCAGTTTTTGCGAACTGACTGGGTCCCAGAACACATTCCATTCGGCAGAACCATCGTGCTGGAACATCTGCACATTACCCGACGTCCGGAAAGCGCCCGCCATCCAGACCACTTCGGCAATTTTTGATTTTAACTCGGGGGCTTGTTCCAGCGCCAGCACCAGATTCGAGCAGGGGCCTGTCATCAGAACCGTTACGTTGTCAGTAGCTGCCGATAGCCGGTCGATGATAAGTTCGGGCGCATTTTGGTACGTATACGGATCGGGCGATTTGGGCAGGTTAATCAGCATCGGCAGCGCATTGATAATTTCGGGGCGAGCGCGCCATTCGTTCGGAAATGCGTTGATGCCATAGTAATCACCTCGTCCCAGCGGAATTTTCTCCTGCCCCATCAGTTGAAGCAGTTTATAGGTCGATTCAAGGGCGGGTTCGATATAACAATCGGCGGGGGTAACGCTAACGCCGATCAGTTCGGTATCAGGCATTGTCAGCACGAGCAGTTGCGAGAGCAAATCGTCGATGGCTCCATCGTGGTCCATTAAGACAAGTTTAGGCATAGGAGTGGTAGTGTCTGGCCCAGGCTCCAGCTTGGACCGTGTAAAATTCTATCGCTTTACTCAAGGACCAAGCTGGAGCCTGGCTCATATACTGCTACGTTACACTTCGGCCAGCAGCCACTGCGCAATCAGAAAATACACGCCAATGCCGATCAAGTCGTTTGCGGTGGTGATAAATGGTCCCGATGCTACGGCTGGATTGATACCGATTCGATTGAGTAACAAAGGCGTAACAGTACCCATAAAAGAAGCCAGCAATACAACCGCCAGCAACGACGTAGCAACCACAAAGAACAGTCGAGGTTCACCGATGATGAACGTGTAAACTCCCGCTATCAGCCCGACAACCAGCCCGTTAATAATCGCTACCAATAGAGTACGTAGCAACCGCTTGGCCATCGTCATGCTTAAGCCCGACGTATCAGTCAGGCTTTGCAGAATCAGCGAGGAAGTTTGAATACCTACGTTGCCGCCCGTCGAACCGATGATGGGAATGAAAGCGGCCAGGGCCGCAATTTTCCCCAGCTCGCTCTGAAATCCGTTAATAACTGTGGCTGCCATCAGACTACCAACGGCACCCGCGATCAGCCACGGTAATTGAATTTTTGATCGCTTCCAGACGCTATCGTATTCCTCTACTTCCCCCGACAGACCCGAAATCGCCTGAATATCCTCTTCGGCCTGTTCGGTAATTACGTCTACTACGTCATCGATGGTGATACGTCCTAGTAACCGTTGCTGGACATTTACGACCGGAACGGCGTCAAGGTCATATTTCTGCATCACTTCGGCCACTTCCGCCACCGGTCGATACGTTTCAACAAACACTACGTCCTCGTCGTAGATGTCGGCAATTTTGGTGTTTTTCCGGGCCAGCACAATCTTTTTCAGCGATACCAACCCGAGGAGTTTCCCGACGTCGTCTACTACGTATACCGCATACACGTTTTCGACGTCTTCGGCCTGTTGACGTATTTCTTCGACGCAGGCATTCACCGTCAGGTTGACGTTGATACGTATCAACTCCTTCTGCATCAGACTACCCGCCACGCCGTCTTCATAATGCAGCAAATCCAGAATGAAGCGCGCCTGTTCGCGGTCTTCGAGCAGACCGATCACTTCTTCGCGCACCTGAATCGGCTGTTCGTTCAGCAAATCCACGGCATCGTCCGAATCCATCTGATTGATGAATGGTGCAATCTCTGTCGATGGAAAGAGTTTCAGCAGGTTAGCCCGTTCTGTTGGTTCGAGATTGGCCAGAATTTCGGCTCCAACCGATTTATCCAGCAAACTCAGCAGGTAATGCGCCTGCTCATATTCCAACTCATTCAGAATCCCCGAAATATCGGCCGGAAACAGCTCTTCCATTTCGGTACGTAGCCAGGCTTCGTTACCAGCTTCAATAGCCGTCTGAATCTGCTCAAGGTATTCTTTGGTGAGTTCGAACGTCATTTTCTAATGTATGATGTAAGATGTATGTTATATGAGTGGCTGTTTTTAACACTGATATACATCTTAAATCATACATCATACATCAACCGAGTTAGTTCCACAAACTGTGCCACGCTGAGCTGTTCGGCGCGTTTGTCCATAAAAGGGCTGTTTAGGGCAGCTTCCGATGGATTTAAGGGTTTTAGGGCGTTACGTAGTGTTTTTCGGCGCTGGTTGAAGCCTTGCTTAACGACTTGGGTAAACTTTCGTTCATCACAACCGAGATCGGTCACCGCATTTCGGCGGAGCGAAATAACGCCAGAATGCACTTTAGGCGGTGGGTCGAAGACGTGCGGCTCTACGGTGAACTCATACTTAATATCATACCAGGCCTGTAGCAATACACTCAGAATTCCGTAATCCTTATTGCCCGGCCCCGACGCGATACGTTGCGCCACCTCGCGCTGAAACATTCCGACCACTTCGGGAACCCGGTCGCGCATGTCGAGCACTTTGAAAAGAATCTGCGTCGAAATGTTGTACGGAAAATTACCGATGACGGCAAACGGCGCTACGTTATCAGGCTGTTTGTCAGGCAGTAAATCCGGCCGAATCGTTAGAAAGTCAGCGGGTAGAATACGACCTTCCAGCGCCGGAACGTACTGTTTCAGGTAATCAACCGATTCACGGTCGATCTCGATGACATACGTCGTGAACCGATTATCTTTCAGCAAAAACTGAGTCAGCACGCCCATGCCGGGACCAATTTCGAGGATTTTCTCATATCCGCCATGCCCGGTAAGGAGTGCTGCTATATCCTGAGCAATACTCAGGTCTCTCAGGAAATGCTGACCAAGTGCTTTTTTCGGTTTGACGTACATGCTACGTATGGTTTTGCGTCCGCAAAGGTAGGCCGCTACGTCTGATAAATCAGCGCAAATGAGCAACTAAACCTGATAACTCAATTCAATAAAAAAGTTGTAGCGGGGACGGTTTATTGAGCTCCAATTATGGCAATCGTTAGTCTACTGACACACACCGCTTTACCTTGTTCATCGGTGATACGTATGTCCCAGACGTGCGTGGTACGTCCCGTATGAATAGGCGTACAACGTCCATACACCCAGCCATCCCGTACCGACCGGAGGTGATTGGCGTTGATTTCCAGGCCAACGGCGCGCTGTTTTTCTGGATTGTCGAGCAGCATATAGGAGGCTACGCTGCCTAATGTTTCGGCCAGTACGACTGATGCTCCGCCGTGCAGAATGCCAAAGGGCTGTTGCGTTCGCTTGTCGACGGGCATACGAGCCATCAGATAGCCTTCGCCTGCTTCGGTAAACTCAATACCGAGGTGTTTACCGAGCGAATCGGTATGAATAAAATCAAGCGCATTCAGATCAAAATTGGCTTTCATAAAAGAAGAAAATAAATGCAAATCAGCAAGCCTTACAGGATCGACACTTCGCCCTTGCCTATGCGAGCGTATAAACTATTTTTTATGTAATTTTGCGGTTCAAAATCGGGAAAAATTGCCAATAGGCAAGCGTATAAGTTTGGGACAAAAGTTAATCTATCTAATTCGCCACGGCGAAACCGACTTTAATCGACGGGGCGTAGTACAGGGAAGCGGTGTCGATGCTGATTTAAACGACATGGGACGGGCGCAGGCGCTGGCTTTTTTTCAGGCGTATCAGCACGTACCGTTCAGCAAAGTTTATATCTCAGGGCTTAAACGAACGTATCAGACCGCAGAACTTTTTATTGAGCTAGGCATACCGTTTGAGAAATTAACGGGCCTCAATGAGATTAGCTGGGGGATTATGGAAGGTAAAGTCCCGGGTAATCTGGACAATGAATACTACCGCAATCTTATCGAAAACTGGGCAGCGGGCAATACGTCGCTGTCTACCGACGGGGGCGAAAGCCCAGATCAGGTAGTGGTTCGTCAGAAAGAAGCGTTCGAAACGATTCTTTCTCATCCTGAGGAGGAAACCATCCTGATTGCCATGCATGGGCGGGCCATACGCATTCTGCTTTGCTGGCTCACCAATCATCCATTGTCGGATATGGACCACTTCGAGCACAGCAATCTTTGCCTCTACACGCTACGTTACGATTACGATACGCAACTGTTTACCATCGAATCATCCAACGACACGGCCCACCTGCTTTCGCTGGCGCTAGCCTGACCACTTCTTTTTTCCATCCTTCATCCGTATCTTCCATTAGTGTATATATCTTGCACTTCTAGCGTTTAATCCCATATATTCGTTTATTATCCGGAAATGGGATTGCCTATGTCTAAGCAGAGAATATATTGGTTTTGTCAGTTTTTTGGATGGTCGCTCCTGATTCTGGTCGATTATCTGACTTACGTGCTCGAAAATGGATTTGAGTACGATTCATTTTATCTGGCCATTGCCAATATTTTTCTGGGTGTAACCCTCACTCATCTGTATCGACTCATGATACGTCGCTGGAACTGGGTACTGCTTCCTTTTTTCCGGCTAGCACCACGTGTACTGTTTTCGGTATTTGTCATGGCCCTGATTATGACCATGGTAAATCTTCCCCTGGATCAGCTTATTATTCCCCAAACGCTTGCCAATGAGCCCTTTCTCTTCGTGGGATATATTATCTCCTGGGGGAAAATCATGTTGGCGTGGGTATTGAGTTATACCGTTTATCACTACGTCGAAGAAAACCGAAACGCTGAAATTGAGCGTATTCTACTGAAAACCAGTATCCGGGAAACGGAAGCTAAAGTGCTACGTTCGCAACTGAATCCGCACTTTGTTTTTAACGCACTCAACAGCATCCGGGCGCTTGTGTACGAAAACCCAACCAAAGCCCAACAAGGTATTACGCAACTTTCGAATCTGCTCCGTAATTCGCTGCTGGCCGACCGGCGTAAAACCGTTGAACTGCGCGAGGAAATTAAAACGGTGGAGGATTATCTGGCCCTCGAAAAAGTACGTTACGAAGATCGACTCACCTCGCACATTGACCTCGATGGGCGGACGTTGTACTGGCAAGTGCCGCCCATGATGCTTCAGACCCTGGTTGAAAACGCCATTAAGCATGGTGTATCGACGGCTGTTGGTGGCGGTTTTGTGGAAGTAAAATCATCGGTCGACGCCGATAAACTGCATATTCTCATCCGCAATACGGGTGTGCTTGGCGACAAGAAAGCATCGGGAGGTTTTGGGCTGGCAAATACTGCTCAGCGGCTCGAATTGCTCTACGGCCCTGAAGCCGAATTCCGAATTTTTCAGGAAGAAAATACTCACAATCAGTCCGAAGAAACGCTCGCCATACGTAACGGCGGTCCGGTGGTTTGTGCCGAAATAACTATCCCTGCGCAATCGGAAGGCATCTTTCGCAAAAAAGAGGTAAGTGTCAGGAGTGAAGAATGATTAATGAAGCCCCGACAGGCTCCGGCTGTCGGCTACACAATAATTCTTTATCAGTCGCTAGCGGAATATCGACAGCCGGAGCCTGTCGGGACCTCAACACCGCTGACTCTTAACAGTACACGATGAAAACCATTATTATCGACGACGAACGGCTGGCTCGCAATGAATTACGTAGGCTACTGGAAAACTTCCCCAAAATTCAGATTATAGGTGAAGCGGCCAATGCCGATGAAGCTTTGCCGATGATTGAAGACTTGCAACCAGAACTGCTATTTCTGGATATTCAGATGCCGGGTAAAAACGGTTTTGAGTTATTGCAGTCGATTGAAGGCAAAACCCCGGAAGTCATTTTCACCACCGCTTTCGACGAATATGCGATCAAAGCGTTTGAGTTTAATGCGCTGGACTACCTGCTCAAACCTGTCGAACTGGCCCGTTTGTCGGAAGCGATTCACCGGGTCGAAGAAGAACAGCACATTCCTGACTCAACCGGAACCGTGTCGGGCTCGTCGGGAAAAATACTGGGTGAAAATGATCAGGTTTTTGTGAAAGATGGCGAGAAATGCTGGTTTGTTAAATTAGGAAAAGTCCGGTTATTCGAGTCGATGGGCAACTACGTCCGGCTCTATTTCGACGATCAGAAACCACTGGTTCTTAAGTCATTGAATGCGCTGGAAGACCGTTTAAACCCGGCTACGTTCTTCCGGGCCAACCGAAAACACATCATTAATCTTCAATGGATTGAGAAAATCGAACCCTGGTTTAGTGGTGGATTGCTGGTAACACTACGTGGGGGCGATAAAATCGAAATTAGCCGTCGGCAGGCTATTCGGTTTAAAGATTTGTTAAGTTTGTAATAGGGAGTGAACAGGAAGGGGCGGAACCGTAATGATACGTAACAAGAGCGAGCCGCTGCACTTGTTTAATTACTTCTAGTTCTCATCGTTAGCCAGTACGTCCCCTCTTGCATGAAGTATTTTTTTGCCGGATTTTTTCTCTTTACTATCCATCTCTTTTTAGCGTGCCAGTCAACACGTTCGGGACCACCCGCTCTGGATAGACACCGTTTTATTTTTTCCGGCTCTACCCGGTGTGATACAACCAAAAATACAGGCGTGTCAGTATCTGTTACCTACGTATTACTGAAAGAAGATACTGAAGTGGCTCGCAAAATCAATGACAGTCTGCACCTTCTGGCGGTCAACAGTATTGTTAACTTACTCGATAGCAGCACGGTAGCTCAGAGCCCCGACGCCCGAACCAATCTGAATAAGGCAGCCACACTATTCGCGACCGATTATGAAGATGTCCGAAAAGATATGGGTTCGTTGAATGGCTGCTGGGAACTCGAGACCACAGCTGATACCGTTCACGCGGGGCCTAAAGCATTGACTATCAAGTTTGAAACGTATGCTTACACGGGCGGGGCTCATCCAACCAGCAACCTGACTTATTACACCTTCGACCGGGATACGGGGCGTCGTCTTACGTTAAACGACATTGTTGCCGATACAACGGCGTTGCTGGGTGTCGTGGAGAAAGCGTTCCGGAAACAGCAATCGCTTCTGCCCCAGGACAATCTGGAAGTAGAAGGGTATTTTTTGCACGAAGGCCGTTTCTTTCTCCCTGAAAATGTAGGACTTAACCGAGAGGGAGTAATTTTTTATTATAACCCGTACGAGATTGCTGCCTACAGCAAAGGACCGATTCAGGTAATGATTCCTTATGAACAGCTGAATGGTCTGCTACGTGACGACTGGTTATAAACTTACATTTTGCCTGTTATGACGTTCGAGCAATTCAATACTTCACTTTCCGAAAGCAAACCGCCCGTCGACTTCCACCCTGTTTTACAGGGCCTGTGGTATGACGCCAACGACGATTGGGAAAAGGCCCATAACATTGCCCAGAGCCGGGAGGGTGAGCAGCGTTACGACCGGCTTCACGCCTATCTGCACCGAAAAGAAGGCGACCGTTTTAATGCTGGATACTGGTATCGACGTGCCAAAACCCCTTTTTTCGAAGGTACATTGGCCGAAGAATGGAAAGTACTGGTTCAGCAGGAGCTGAGTGAACAAAAAATGCGTACCGAATAATGACCTTTAAGGATTTATTCGGTACGCATTTTTTACTAATCATTTATTAGGTCTTATTCCTTGGCGCCTAATTGCTTCATTAACTTTTTCAACTGATTTATTTCTGCCTGTTGTTGCTGAAACTGTTGTTGCTGTTTCTTGAGCTCGCCAACTTCGGTTTCCAATTGTTGAATTTTCTGTTGTTTGATTTGATCAGCTTTCTCCAGTTGAATACTGTAAAGCGTTAGTTCTTCAATCTTCTCTAATAGTTTGGCATCCGTCTGGTGTAGATCGTTCCCTTTTTCCACCATCTCCTGCGCCGAAGGAATACCTGGTAAATGCTTGTTCTGTTTGATAAAACTTTCCACTTCACCCAGCCCCTGAAGCTGATACGTATCGTCAAATACTTTGTCGCTCCATTCGGAGGTATTCTTCACGGCTACTTTTACTTTCTCGGTCAGAATACCCTGTTCAACGAATAGTTTGTAACCGGCAGGAGTACGTGCTACGTTAGAACCAATAATCACCGCATCATCCTGGGTACTTTGCAGGAACGAGCCTTTACGTTGCCAGAACGAGTCTGCTACGCCTTCACGGGCATTACCATTTAAACTCGCTAAAACCACTTCCCCATTGTTGTTTACAGTCAGAAACTTGCTGACATTAAGCATCGTAGCTGAATTGTTGCTGGATAAATTGGTAAACTTCAACCCTGATTGACCTGAGGTACCCGTTGTAATTTCCAGCTTACTGGTCGGAGCTGTGTTGCCGATACCTACATTAGCATTAGTAGCCCCCAGGATAACCGAGTTGCTTGCCGAAACAAAGGCGTTAACACCAATAGCAGTTGAATTATTAACGACGACTGAAGCCGAAGTCACCCCAGCCTGAAAACCGATGAATGTGTTCTGATTCCCTGAGGCATTGCCAGCGTAGCCAGCCGCCCGGCCGATGTAGGTATTTTGCTGCCCGGTACCATTGCCCACGCCAGCGCCGTCTCCAATGAACGTATTACCTAAAGCTATAGTACTATTTATACCCGCCCCATTGCCAATAAACAGGTTATAAGATCCAGTGGTGTTGTTAGCTCCTGCTAATTGCCCTACAAACATATTAGCTAAGCCAGTAGTGTTGGCAACACCTGCCTGATATCCAACAAAAACATTTGCCTGACCAACCGTATTTGCTGCTCCAGCCTGTTCACCCACAAACGCGTTATTAACTCCTGTAGTCGTGTTTCGGCCAGCATTGTGCCCAATAAATGTGTTATTAGTAGCTGTTGTATTGCTAGCTCCAGCCCCTCTTCCTAAAAATGTATTGTTTTGAGCCATCAGCAGTTGACTCGAAAAAACAGCGAAAAGCAAGTAAAGTGTTTTCATACGGAAAGTCGGTCTAAGAAGAATGTTTAAATGTAAATAACTATCAAGCAATTAGCAATATACACTATCGAAGAATTAGTTATCGGTTACTAATACTCTACCCAAAAAGTATTGTTTCGACGATACTCTTAATTGTAAACTTCACTAACCTAAAAAAAGTAATATATGCGCCTATCACCGCCAAATAATTGGCTGATTATCAATAGATAGCTTATAAATTATAAAGTAATATCAATCCGTATTTCAATCTACTCACCGACCTATTATCCTTTTAATTCAATTACCTGTCCCTCCTGGCAACGTAGCACGCGGGCAGGGTATTTGTTGAGTAAATCGTAGTTATGTGTGGCCATCAGAACGGCAGTGCCAGCGTTGTTAATGGCCTGAAAAACCTGCATGATCTGGTCAGATACAACGGGATCAAGATTACCCGTTGGCTCGTCGGCGATAAGAATTTGCGGCTCATTGAGCATGGCACGGGCAACCACTACGCGCTGCTGCTCCCCCCCTGAGAGTTGGTGCGGCATCTTTTTCTGAGCCGTGCCTAATCCTACCTGCATCAATACGTCGGCGATGCGATTATTCATATCTTGCTTTTTCCAGCCGGTAGCCTTGAGAACAAATTTCAGATTGTCTTCAACGGAACGGTCAAAAAAGAGTTGAAAATCCTGGAAAACGATGCCAATTTTCCGGCGTAGCTGCGGGATATCACGCGATTTGAGGGTTTGAAGAGGGTAGCCAGCTACCTGTCCCTGCCCATTCTGGAGCCAGAGGTCGGCGTATAACGTTTTGAGTAACGAGGTCTTCCCACTTCCCGTTCGGCCAATGAGATACGCAAAATCGCCCTTATTGATTTGAAACGATACGTCGCCTAAAATCAGCTTGGTTCCCTGATAAATGTCAGCGTGGTTAAGGGTCAGAACGGGTTCGGAGGAAAACATGGACGAATTAGTCGTTGGTATTACGTCGCTAGTCGTTAATCATCACTCATCAGGTACATTCTTCCTGGCGACTGATGATTAACGACTAGCGACTAATAACTGATATTTATTTTTTCACAGGGAGAGCTGCTTTTTCGTGATCGGCCAGGAATTTGGCTAAACCACTGTCAGTCAGCGGGTGATTTAAAAGGGCTTTAATGACACTCAGAGGAGACGTCATTACGTCGGCACCAATTTCAGCACATTGAATAATATGCATTGGGTGACGTACTGAAGCGGCAAGCACCTCTGTTGTATAGCCGTAATTGGTATAAATAGTAACAATTTGTTCAATCAGAGCCGTACCATCAGTCGAGATATCATCCAGCCGACCAACAAAAGGTGATACGTACGTAGCACCCGCTTTTGCGGCCAGCAATGCCTGTCCAGCCGAGAACACCAGTGTGCAATTGGTGCGAATACCTTTCTCAGAAAAGTATTTAATAGCTTTCACACCGTCACCCGTCATGGGCACTTTCACCACGATATTTTCGTCGAGTTCGGCAAGTTCTTCGCCCTCTTTAATCATCTCGTCGAATTTAACAGAGATAACCTCTGCGCTAACGTCGTTTTTTACGATTTCGCAGATTTGTTTATAGTGGCGCATTACGTTGTCTTTACCTGTAATGCCTTCCTTCGCCATCAGTGATGGGTTGGTAGTAACACCATCAAGAATTCCCATTTCCTGGGCCTCACGTATGTCGGCCAGATTAGCCGTATCAATGAAAAATTTCATGTTAATTGTAAGTTAATTTATTGAGTCAATCTGTAAGTAAATGGATACTGATTAATGAATAATCAACAAAATCCAGATTAGTAGCTATTCTTCATCGTGCATTATTGATTACCCATTTACCTATAAGCCACTACGTTAAAAATATACCCACCCCAACCTATGCTACGTTACCGGAAGGGATTCTGCAATGAGGTTCGTACCGTCCTGAATTTTACAAATGTGAATGTACGTTTCTTTCCCGGTTTGCGCCTTGTACTGTTTTGTAATCTGTTCGGAGAAAGCATCGAGCGCGTTTTCACGAACCAGATTGATGGTGCAACCACCAAAACCGCCACCCATCATACGAGCCCCCAGCACACCCGGTTGCTGCCGGGCAATATCGACCAGTAGGTCCAGCTCAGGACAACTCACTTCATACCACTTACTTAGTCCTTCATGTGAGCCATACATGAGCTGCCCGAAGGCCGATACGTTGCCCGCTTCAAGGGCAGCGACGCCACTAAGCAGCCGTTCGTTTTCCTGCACGACATAAGCGCATCGACGGTAAATCAGAGGGTTGGTTTCGCGCAGGTGATGATCAAGCATAGTCATTGTTACGTCGCGCAGGCTTTCAACTTCCGGGTAGAACGTTTGCAGAAACCGAACACCAGATTCGCATTCGGACCGACGGGTGTTATACTCGGATGTCACCAGCGAATGTTTCACCCGCGAGTCGCAGAGGACAATGCTGATGCCATCCATACGTAAGGGCGCGTAGGTGTAATCGAGTGAGCGGCAGTCGAGTTTTATTACGTGATCAGCTTTGCCCATCATGCTGGCAAACATGTCCATAATCCCTACCTTGGCGCCAACAAAGTCATTCTCAGCCCGTTGCGATATTCTTACCAGATCGATACGGTCCAGATTCAGCTCAAAAAGCTCGTTCAGGGCGAAACCAACGGCGTTTTCGAGTGCGGCTGATGATGACAGACCAGAGCCCATCGGAATGGTACCGCCGAACACACAATTAAATCCACCAATTGCATACCCAGCCAGTTTAAACTGAGCGACCACGCCCAACAGGTAATCGGCCCAGGTATTCGTTGGGACAAAATTCGAAAGTTCACCCTGATACGTTTTATCGAGGTCGTTCGCGATAAAGTGGAGTTTGTTGTCATCGCGCGGGCCAATGGCCAGGTAAATCGCTTTGTCGATAGCGGCTGGCAGCACAAAGCCGTTATTGTAATCGGTGTGTTCGCCGATGAGATTGACGCGGCCGGGAGAGCAAATGAGTAGCGGCTCTGCCTGAAATGTATCCCGAAAAACAGACGTTAGCTGGGTCAGTAGATTCATAGTGGGTTCAGCAAATTTAGCGGGCGAAGCAAGGGCATAGCCACTAAATAATCGTAGCCAAAGGACTGGAAAACAGGCCGAGTAGAAATAAAAAATGGCAAACCAATGTCTCACCGCTACAACCACCTACCCTTGCTTCGGTCAAGACCTGGGGGATTCAGCAGGAGCTGGTAGCACCGATTTGCCGATGCAAACTTACACAATTCCTGATTAAACGACCAAATTTCACGCATACCTTTGCAGGAAAAATCAATTCAAGATGTTTAAAGAACGAAAGAGTGAAAGAGCGAAAGAGCGAAGCAATACAGCTAGTTTGCTCGACTATTTGTTTGCTAATCTCCCATCAGTCGCGGTACCCTTCCGCTTTTTTACTCTTTCACTCTTTCGCTCTATAAGCTCCTGTTTAATCCTTTTAACCTTTATAATCGCCTGTGGTTCTGCCGATAAAGATGTTGAATTAGGGCGCACCTATTTGAAAGAAGGAAAATTTCGGGATGCAATTCAGGCGCTGAACCGCGCGATTGAAGCAGACGATACTAACGAAGAAGCCTTCAACTCGCGGGGCGTCGCTTATTTTGAACTGAAAGAATACGCCAATGCCGCGCTCGATTATGAACAGGCTATAAAAATTAATCCCCGTTTTTACCGCCCTTATTACAACCGGGGCTTACTGAAAGTAGCGCAGAATGACTTAACCGGTGCGCTGAAAGATTACTCTGACGCCATTCGACTTGCTCCCGATACCAGCAAACGCATCACCGCCGAACTATTTCTGAATCGGGGACAGTTATTTGCAACACAGGGTCAGATTCAGCCCGCCCTCAGCGATTTTTCGCAGGCAATTACGTTAGATTCTCGGAATGCGCAGGCTTTGTACAATCGGGGAAATCTGCGGTTTCAGCAAAAAGATTTGGCGGGCGCTACGTCTGATTTTCAGCAAGCCGCGCAAGCCGACTCTCGATTTGGCAAAGCTTTTTACGGACTGGGTATCACCCAGATTTTGCAGGATCAGCGGGAGCAGGGTTGCCTGAATCTGAAACAAGCCCAAAAACTGGGCTATGCCGATGCGGCAAACGCTGTGACGGAATATTGTGAATGAGTCGTAAGTCAACAACCATTGGTCACAGTCCGTTGATGCGGTAAGTGGTTATGACTAAAGACTGATGACTATTGACTAACATGTTTAAAATACTCTCTATTATTTTCGGGCTGCTGTTTATTTTGTTTGCCGCCTTCCAATACAACGACCCCGATCCGGAAGTCTGGATTCCTATTTATGGCATGGCGGCTGTTGCCTGTTTCATGGCTTACGCTGGTGTGGGTCGGTGGTGGTTTTTTGCGGCTATGGCCGTAATGTATATCGTAGCCGCTGTGTATCAATGGCCACCAGAGTTCGAAGGATTTTTGTTCGGTGAAATGAAAATGCGTAGCATGAATATCGAGATGGCCCGGGAATCTGGTGGTCTGGCTATTTGTGCCCTAGTAATGATCATACTGGCGTTTTTGGTACGTCGTCAACCCCTACGTCGATGAAACTGGTTGAATGCCCCCGCGATGCCATGCAGGGATTGGCGCATTTTGTGCCGACCGCGCTCAAAATCGAGTACCTGAATACGCTCCTGCAAGTTGGCTTCGATACGTTGGATTTCGGAAGTTTTGTTTCGCCAAAAGCCATTCCGCAAATGCGCGACACGGCGGACGTATTGGCTGGCTTGAACGTAGCATCCACAAAAACTCGTTTACTGGCTATTGTGGCGAATGTTCGCGGGGCTGAGCAGGCCGTTACGTATGACCCGATTCGCTACGTTGGTTTCCCGTTGTCAGTGTCTGAAACGTTTCAGCAACGTAACACCAACAAGTCTATCGCTCAGGCATTTGCCGACGTAGCAACTATCCAGAGCCTGTGCCAGAAAGCAGGTAAAGAATTGGTCGTATACCTCTCGATGGGCTTTGGTAATCCTTACGGTGATACGTATAGCCCCGAACTGGTCCGTGATTTTACGGCGCAACTCATGCAACTTGGCGTAGGTAACATTGCCCCTTCAGATACCATCGGTACGTCGACACCCGACGCCATCGAAACGCTCTTCAAGCATCTGATTTCCGAATTTCCGGCTATTGAATTTGGCGCTCATCTTCATGCTCGACCTGGCGAAGCTCCCGACAAAGTTCGAGCAACGCTACGGGCGGGCGTTCAGCGAATAGATGGCGCACTACGTGGTTTTGGGGGTTGCCCAATGGCGGCCGACGACCTCACCGGTAATCTTCCTACCGAAGAAATTATTCAAACCCTAACCGAGTCCGGCGTCTCTTTGACTATCAACAAAGAAGCTCTTCAAAAAGCCATGACCCTGTCGGCGGGCGTGTTTTAGGGAAGAGGATGTAACTCTTACGCCCGAACCCTCTGCCCTTATCCCTACATAAACATTGCCTGGATTTCTTCCTTAACGGCTTTAAGCGCGTCGGCGGTAGGTTGTTTGTCTTTTTGAATGATACGTTCGAAAATCCGTTTCGAGAGATCGAGCGAAGGAGCGTCGGGGCGGGTGTCGCCTGAAGCCTGATTGATGAGCGTCATGACTTCGTTCATGGCAGCCTGAATCTGATCCCAAACTGCCTGACTCATGTATACCTGCTGCGACAGATTATGGTTGTATTCTTCACGAATCTCTTGAAGCAGACGCTGTTGGAGTTCGAGTACGGTAGTGGAGCTTCCGCCCAGACGTAGCAATAAATTGTTGGGGCTGATACGTTCCAGAAACAGAACCATCCGTTCATACGCCTGCAAACGAATGGGTACAACAGTCTCGGTATATCGCCCCTGTACGTCGTAGCGGTGCCGATCGGCCTCCCGTTGCAATAATAATTTGACAGACAGATACATGCCATAAAGCACTAAACCGGCGGGTACGAGCAGCTTCAGAAAATCACTGAGAAGGTCCATGCAGGAAATAAATTTATTAAACGGAAAAAAGTAACTTTGATAAAGACAACATCACTTAAGAGTCGTAGAGTTGTAAGATTATAAAGTTGTAAGGTTGCGCTGGGCCGCCACTGCGGTTCCCGGAATGCCGGACCACCGCCGGGATTGACGCATTCAAAACTCTACACCCCCTATTCTCTTACGACTGTACAACTTAATCATCATGCTATTAATTGATAATCCCGTTCGTGTCCGACCGGAAGCACGCCAACAAATTCTGGATACGTTACAAGCCAATAAGATCCCTGGCGATTATGGGTTACGTATTGGCGTACGGGGCGGAGGCTGTGGTTCATCCTGGTTATTAGGGTTCGACCTGCCCGGTCCCACCGACGAAGTGTATAACGTAGAAGATGTACGTGTCATTATTGATCGGAAACATTTACTATATGTGCTCGGTGCCGAAATTGGCTACGAAACAGGAGGCTTTACTATCGAGAAAGCTGGTGAAAATCAGCCCTAAATCACCGTTAGCACACTCGTCGTATAGTTATCCCGAAGTCGCAAAATACCAGCCGGAAGCTGAAAAGTTGGCATGATTTTAGGGTAGTTTTTAGAGACGACAATACACCCTTTAGTGAAACGTATCGTAGAACATATTTTCCTGCTGCTGGCTGTTGTGTTCATTAGCATGTCAGCTCTGTATTACTCGCTGCTGGAACAGAATTCCCCTGGAGCCACCGACGAGCAATACATTTTTTCGGTTCAGCAGCGGGTAAAGGAAGAAATGCAGGTCAGCAACAACGAGCTGGCCAAAGTGGTGGCTATCCTGAAAACCAAAGCCAATCCTACGTTCGCCGACCTACGTATCGACGCTCGCTATCCGTATTTTGTTTTCCGCAACAAACAACTCGAATACTGGTCTGACTATCGCTTCATTCCGGATTATTCCACTGTTGAAAGTATTACCAACCCAAAACTGGTTGATTTTGAGCAGAGTCGATATATTGTCAGCCACCAACGAGTACGTTCAGGTACCGATCAGGTAGATGTGTTCTCACTAGTGAATGTATATCGGTATTATCATTCCAACAATACTTACCTGAAGTCGGGCTACAATCCTGATTTATTCAGCCAGGACCCGCAGGATGTTGTTTCTGAGCGCCAAAAGGATTTTCAGTCCATATATGATAATTCGTCGGCTTTTCTATTCTCGGTAATACCACCCGTGGTAGATGCCTACCGAAATCAAAATACACCGACGAATACGGTAATCCTGGCAACAGTCGGGATTGTCTTTCTGGGCATTTATCTGATGCAACTAATGCTTCGGCTAATGCGGAAGCGTCGGTATGAATTGGGATTTCTCTGCCTTGCGGGTTATCTGGTAATCCTTCGGGCGGTTATGCTTTATTTCAGCGTACCGTTCCTGTTTTATGATATCGACCTGTTTAATCCAAAGTATTATGCCTCGTCGGTGCTGGTGCCTTCATTAGGCGACTTGCTGGTGAATGCTGTCTTCGTGGTTATTCTGGCCTTTTACTGGGTTCGTCATTATTACCGATCACGGTCGTACATGGCATTGCTGCATCTGCCTTCATGGCTGCAACTGGTGCTTTCTGTAGGCTGTATTGTATTTAGCTACGTTGTTTTCGCGCTTTGTTACGGGGAGCTAAACAACATTTATGAGAAGTCACAGTTCACGCTCGACATTACCCTCAGCATACATTTTTCGTTTCTAAAAACGGTGTGTCTGGTGGTATTCATCACCATTTCCTCCATTTATTTTCTGATTATCCACGTACTGGCCAGTCTGTTTCTGCGATTCAACCGCAACAAACCTTTGCTGATCGGTTTAGCACTGATTATGGCAGGCACCATTCTGAGTGCAGGTATGTGGCTCGCCCTTGGGGGATCGATGGACAGTGTTTTTCTGCTGAATGGATTTTATCTGGTGCTCATCTATATTTCAGAGCTTCCCAGAAGCCTTTATTCCTTTCGGTATAAAACGTCGTCTTATCTGTTTCTGGCCGCTCTGATATGCGCTGTCATGACTTCCTACGTAGTATACAAACAGGAAATTAGAAAACAACTGGTTCATAAACAGGAATTTGCGACGCAGCTTCTGGCCGAGAATGATCAGTTGGGCGAATTTCTGATGAGTAAAGCGCAGGAACTGATTCAAAAAGATGCTGATATAAGCCGGTCGCTCCAAACCGATACGTTGTTCGTTCGGGAACGTATCCAGCACCGGGTAAAAAACATACACCTCGATAAATATTTTGACAAATATGACATCGAAGTTTTATCGTTCAAGGCCAACGGACTTCCTGTCGATATAAGTCCAAACGCGGTACCGCTTGCTACGTTGACCAGTCGTTATCGTCAGCCAACCTACAAAACAGCGTACCCAGGAATTTATTTTGTCAATGAAGTCGGTAATGAATTTGTCAAGCAGTACCTCTGCTTTATTGGAATTCCATCGAACAGGCCCGCTTCGGCATTTAGTGATGGGCGTTCGGCAAGCCACCGCGATACGGTTGGCTACGTAGTACTCGATCTTCGGCTACGTAACGAACTTCCCAAAAGCGTATATCCCGAATTATTAGTTGACACTAAATTTACCCAGAACCCTGACATTCAAAAATATAGCTATGCCTTATTTAGCGGCCCCATGTTAGGCGGCCGGACGTTGGGACAGATGCAGCCTCGAAAGATTTATAGCACAGGCAGTTACAATTACGACCGTAAATTCAACCTGGCCATGCTGACAAATCCGGCCTTGTTTACCACCGGATTAGCCAGCAACGGATACCACCACGTAGCACAGCGTGGGCAAGACGGACGTATCATCGTCGTATCGTCGGAGGCTTATCCGTTCAAGAATATTTTTTCCAACTTCTCATTCCTGTATTTACTGCTGGTGGTAACGGTTATTCTGGTTATCATCGGTTACGCCATTAAATACTTCTTTTCGCAGTACGGCATTAACTACTCGACCAAAATTCAGATGCTGCTGAATTTTGCGTTCTTTTTGCCACTGGCGTTGGTCATTCTACTTATCTCGCAGGATATCAGCTCTAACTACATTGACAATCAACGTAGTACGTATCTAAGTAATACACGTAACATCGCGACCAATTTTCTGGCGTACCTGGATGAACACCTCAACCAAAAGAAACGTAGTAAGGCGTCGATGGAGGAAGAACTGGCTAAGATTGCGCGTGATGCCGACCTCGATATCAATCTATTCGATACCAAAGGCCACCTGTACACATCGACCCGGCCGTTAATTTATGAAAGTGGCTATCTCTCCAAGCAGATTAATCCGGAGGCATACATTCACGTCATTGAGGACAAAGAGAGCGAACGTTTGCTCGATGAATCGCTAGGGAATAAGCAGTATCGGACAGCCTACGTGGGCGTAAAAACCTACGATGGACGCTTGTTAGGTGTGCTTAGTATTCCGTATTTCTACGCCCAGCCTGAACTCGACCGACAAATTATTGAAGTAATGGCGTCGGCGCTGAGCGTATTCTCAATTCTGTTCCTGATCTTCCTGGTCCTGTCGTATATCGCGCTGCACTTCCTGATAAAGCCGTTAAAACTACTTACGCAGAAAATCAGAAAAACCAACCTAGAGCACCGAAACGACCCCCTCCCCTGGCGGACCGACGACGAAATCGGTTTATTGATTCGGGCGTATAACCGGATGCTGGTGAAGCTTGAAGAAAATAAACAGGCGCTCGCGCAGACCGAAAAACAATCGGCCTGGCAGGAGATGGCTAAACAGGTGGCGCATGAAATCAAAAACCCACTGACACCCATGAAACTGACGTTGCAGCATTTGCAACGTACATTGCCGAATCAGAGTAATTCAGCGAATGGCAACAACGATCCAGCCCGACGTATCATTTTACGAACGTTTGATTCTCTGCTCGACCAGATTGATACGTTAAGTGATATTGCTACGTCGTTTTCTGATTTCGCTAAGATGCCACTTCCCAAGCGGGAAACGTTTGAAGTGACGGCCGTGCTAAACAAAACCGCTGATTTGTATGCCGATAACCCGCGCCTAACGCTACGTCGGCAGATTGCGAAAGGCCCAATCTGGACTACAGGCGACCGACAAATGATTGGACGTATCATTACTAATTTGATTGTCAATGCTATTCAATCGGTGCCGCCAAGCCGCAAACCCATCATTGAGTTGAAGTTGTTCATCAATAATGATGACGTACAGATTGAAATTCACGACAATGGAGCGGGCATTCCTGAAGCCATTCAGGGTAAAGTCTTCTTGCCTAATTTCAGCACAAAACAAGAAGGTTCTGGCTTAGGACTGGCCATTGCCAAACGAGGCATAGAACACGCTGGAGGAACGATCTGGTTCGAAACGGTTGAAGGAGTCGGTACGTCATTTTTTATATCACTGCCGCTTGAGAAAGTTGCGGAAGCACCTGCCAGCCAGCCAGTTAATTATTAAAGTTGCTTGTCTTCCGCTTTTTTTACTATGCTGCTGAGGGATGCATCTTTAACTTTCTTTACCCGTAGGTTTAAGCACTTTAAGTTGCATCCTTCAGCAGCAGGATAAAAATTTCAAAGCTATAAGAATCAAGGATTCACTACTCAATCGTTACGTGTTTCCAATTCTCCCCCGACCGGATTCGATTGAGTTGCGTGTGTGTGATGCCAAATTGCTTAGCGATCATTTTCAACCGATTCTTATCATTCTGGAGTAGTTTTTTGATCATCTTCACCTTGCTTTCAGTTAATTTATAGTTACGAGTTTGGCGGGGCAACTGGCGATTTTTTAGATTAGGATTATTTCGATTGTGCTCAATCATTTCCTCTTTAGTCACCCAGCGCAGATTTTGAAAGTAATTGTTCTGCTTGTTATGATCGAGGTGGATCACAAAAAGCTGTTCGGGCTGATCGCGTTTAATAAAATGTTCGGCCACTAGTTTATGTACGTAGCGATTCAGCGTCTTTCCAGCCGAACGAATATTTAATGATCGATACCCTTGAATCACAGACCCTTTAATGAGCGTACTACTGGGCTTACTACCCGGATGGGTCGACGCTGCATTCTGGAAACTCCGCAGCCTGCCGTAATTTGAGACTTCATAATGGGGTGGATTTAGTACATTTTCGAATAGAATAGGCACCCAGTGCTCATTCCAAAAACTCTGGTTTCCTTTGGTATCCATGACCGCAACAGTTATACATAGATTTTTTTTATGGGCAGCAAAACGTTAGGGAGGTATGAGCTTAACAATTTTAAATTGAAATGGTTATGATATTTCCCCATCAAATTTTCAGCTCATTTCACTCCCAGTATAGTCGTTAATTTATATACGATATCCCGTCAGAATAACGTAATGATGTTTGTCTACGAAACTGCCAGACCCTTAGAATGGTTATAGAAAAGACCAGATTATGCAAACAGGCTGGCGGTCAATAGCATGAATACTACCAGTAAAAAAACATTAGTTATGGGGGCCACTGAAAATACGGGACGGTATGCTTATCTGGCCACCAATAGCCTGCTACGTCATGGGCATCCGGTTGAACTGGTTGGCTTGAAAAAAGGGCAAATTCAGGGCCATACCATTCAGACTGGACAGCCTCCGCTCAATGATATTGACACGGTAACCATGTACGTTGGCCCTCGCAACCAAGTCGATTTATACGAATACATCAAAAGTCTTAAACCCCGTCGGGTTATTTTCAATCCAGGTGCTGAGAATCCCGAATTTGAGCAGCAGCTTCGGGAGGAAGGCATTGAGCCGATTGAAGCTTGTACGCTCGTCATGCTTTCAATCGGAACGTACTGATTGAGTGACCAATTGTAACGTAGCACAGTCTCTGTATCGACCGATACTATTTTCATGCTTCGCCCTTTTCTGTTTACTGTCTTTTTAGCAATTGCATTTTTTGTAGCCAAACAATATTTTGCCGTTTTGTGGCTCCATCCGAAGTGGACCATATTACTGGTATTCTTTGGTAGTATATCCGTACTCACGCAACGACTTGTAGAGACTGGTTTACAGGGAGATCGCTCCCGATTTATCCCTTTGTATCTGGCAGCTACCGTAGCCCGAATGATATTGGGATTAGCCTTTGTTGGTTTTTTCCTGTTCCGTCATATCGAGCAGCGGAGAACATTCATTTTGGACTTTCTTGTACTATATATATTTTACGCAGGCTTTGAGATTTGGGCGCTTACTCGTAACTTGCGACGCGATTCGTAAAAACGATCTGTTACATCATATGTTGCGTTCGGAGATTAATAGATTATTATTGATAACGGCTCTCATTCTGAGCTCGTTAGTTGGCGTTCGTGCGCAGGAGCACGGACATGGTGGAGAACCACACACAGAACACGCTGGAGACGAAGCGGGTAAGAAAGGAAAATTTGATGTGGGTAGCATGATTATGCACCACATTAAGGATGACCACGGCTGGGAGTTCGCTCATGGCGTTACGTTGCCACTACCAGTTATTCTTTATTCAAGCGACCGGGGTCTTGAAATTTTCTCTTCTTCACGGCTGGCACACGGCGAAGTTTACAACGGTTACAAAAATGAGCATGGTAAAATTCACCGTGTTCACGAAGCTGGTGAATCAGGCCACGAAGCGAAAGTTTACGACTTTTCGATCACCAAAAACGTAGCATCGCTGCTGTTGAGTGCAGCCATTATGTTACTGGTGTTTTCGGCGGTGAGTAGCGGCTATGCTAAAAACAAAGGCAAAGCTCCTAAGGGAATTCAATCGTTTCTGGAGCCTATTATCCTGTTCGTTCGGGACGAAATTGCCAAACCAAGCATTGGCCCAAAATACACGAAGTATCTTCCCTACCTGCTAACGCTGTTCTTCTTCATTCTGACGAACAACCTGCTTGGTCTGCTGCCGGGAGCCGCTAACCTGACTGGAAATATTGCTGTTACGTTGGTACTGGCTGTTATTACATTTCTGATTGTTACGTTCAGCGGCAACAAGCATTACTGGTTGCACATCCTGAAACCAACGGGTGTTCCAGTTGCTTTGCTGCCAATTATGATTCCGGTTGAGATTGTGGGCGTGTTCATGAAGCCTTTATCGCTCATGATCCGGTTATTTGCCAACATTACCGCTGGACACATTATTATTCTCAGTTTGCTTGGCCTGATTTTCATGGCTAATCACATGGGCGGTATGGGCACAAGTGTTGCCATTAGTCCAGTAGTAATGTTTTTCACCTTGTTTTTGAATATTATCGAATTGCTGGTTGCTTTCCTTCAAGCGTTCATTTTCACCCTGCTGACAGCCATGTACATCGGCAGTGCGGTGGAAGAACACCACGAAGCTGACCATGGTATCGGTTACGAAGGCGCAGAAGCGCACTAATTCTAATGAGTAATGTTGAATGACTAATGTTTAATGTTCGCAATCTGCCCGTTATTCATATCTCATTACACTATTCATTCCTCGATTGCAATCTTTTGTTTCACTTATAAATTGTTTGAGTTTTATGTTGTCCATGTTATTTGCTCTGCTGTTAGAAGCTACTGGTAGTGTTTCGGTTATGGGTGCCGCTGTTGGCGCTGGCCTTGCTGCTATCGGTGCAGGTCTGGGTATCGGTCGGATTGGTGGTAGTGCTATGGAAGGTATTGCCCGTCAGCCAGAAGCGGCTGGTCGTATCCAAACCGCCATGCTGATCATCGCGGCTCTTATCGAAGCCGTGGCTCTGTTCGCAGCCGTTATTTGTCTGCTGGTTGCTACAGCCTAAGCAGCGACTCAAAAAAGAGTAGGCTGGTTGCATTAGGCGCTGGCTCTCCTACTCACCCGATTTCGGAAATCTGTTTGTCCATTTGGGGTTGCCGATGGGCAAACAGCTTCCAGCAAAAGATTGAAAAAAGAGTGATGTATGGGGTATGAACGATGGTTTATAATCATACATCGAAAAGTGAAGTCGTTAATCAAACATCGAAAATCGTAAATCCATGGATTTGCTTACTCCCGATCTTGGTCTTTTATTCTGGCAGGTTGTTGTTTTCCTCGGCCTGTTTCTAATTCTGCGCGCTTTCGCCTGGAAACCTATCACGGATAGCCTGAATGAGCGCGAAAACAACATTCAAAGTGCGCTTGATCTGGCCGAAAAAACCCGACTGGAAATGACAGCCCTGAAAGCCGATAACGAAAAACTGCTGGCTCAGGCACGTTCGGAGCGTGAAGCTATCCTGCGTGGTGCTAAAGAAACCGCTGACAAAATGGTTGCCGATTCGCGTGACAAAGCCGAAGCAGAAGGCAAACGAATTCTGGAGCAGGCTCGCGAGTCGATGCAGAATGAGCGTCAGGCGCTGGTGCAGCAAATGAAAAAAGAAGTCGTTACGTTATCGCTCGATATTGCGGAGAAAGTGCTACGTAAAGAACTGAGCGACAAAACCGCGCAGGAAAAACTGGTTACTGATTTAGTTGCTACCTCAAACCTCAACTAATCGATATGGCTGTTGCTACAGTAGCTGCTCGTTATGCCAAATCGCTGTTGGATTTGGCGCAGGAAAAGGGCATTACGGAGAAACTGTATAAGGATATGCAGTTTTTCAAAAAGACAGTAGAGCAAAGCCGCCCACTGTTATTGATGTTGAAGAATCCGATTGTACGGGCTGAAAAGAAAAGCGCTATTATCAAGGCCGCTTTCAACAGCCATGTTGATCCGGTCACGATGTCGTTCTTTCAGATCATCGCGAAGAAGAACCGCGAAGGTATTATGGATGAGATCGCCAATGAATTCATCAATCAGTACGATCGGATGAAAGGCGTTGAGCGGGCAACTGTTATCACAACCGTGCCGCTTACCGACGCACTACGTACGAAATTTAAAGATATGGTTGCTAAGACAACCGCTGCAAAACTGGTTGAACTGGACGAAAAAATTGATACTCGGCTGATTGGCGGCTATGTACTACGTGTCGGTGATCAGCAAATTGACGGGTCTATTCGTAGTCAACTAAACGATCTACGTCTGAAGTTCCTGAATTAAGTTCTTCACGGTTCATACATAGAAAAGCCCCTGTTTTACCTAAACAGGGGCTTTTCTATGTATGAACCGTGAAGAGGGCAAAAGATTTAAGCAAATGAAGCGTGTTTATCAAAACGCGACTTATTATATGTGATCGTAGACAGGCTCAGCCTGAAAGTCAACGGCACACAACTGATTTTGCTACGTAGTAGCTCAGATAAAAGACTGACTGGTAACAGACTTATAACCGTAGCGATCCTGCAGGCCGGTATGTGTTTATGAGCACTCCTGTTGGTGTAACTTGGGTGCTGACGAAAGAAAGTTTGCATGGGTCAACACTATCCGAAAAAAAGCGTTTACCTCGACCCAGCAAGACTGGGTAGACCAGCAATACAACCTCGTCGGCCAATCCCTGATCGAGCAATACTGATGTCAGCGTTGAACTTCCCCAAACGATCAAGTCAGGACCTTCCGTTGACTTGATCTCGCGAATACTTGCTAGAATGTCCGAGCCTAGGGCCTTAACTGGTCCCCATTCGAGAGTATCAGGTCGATGGGTCGCTACGTATTTCGTCGCATTATTTATACCATTGGCTATCGGAGTATCGCCAGCATTAGGCCAATAGCCAACCCAGAGATTGTAGGTATGTCGGCCTAGCAACAGATCGAAGGAGTTACCCTGCGACTTGATGACGGCTTCTAGCCCCGCCGAACTTAGATAAGGCATCGACCAATTGCCATACGCAAAACCTTCACTGTTTTCGTGTTGAATTACGCCATCCAGGGTAACATGCGCCATGATTCGGATCGTTCTCATTGTGTTTATTATTGGTTTACTGTTTACACAAAGTTAACCCAGACAAGCTCCGTATATGAGGTGCAATCTTGACAATATCAGGGCGTTTTGCGACCAATTATACTTGTTAAAACGAGGTCGTTCCGGTCAATGTTAGAGATTCATGAAAATGTCTTGAAGACCAACTTTATTCACTCTGCACATATCATAGAAAAGACGTTTCAAATATGTTCGCACATCAATAATGACAGGGAAATTAGTACCATTTCTCATATCCTTCGCTTGGCTTCCAATCAGATTTTGGTTCGAAATGTTTCCATAAAATAGCCGCTACGTTCCGTAATAGTGTAAAACCTTCGTTGTTACGTTGCCAACTCGTATCTCGCTGATTTTTAGTCATGACGCAGTATACATACGCGCCGTGGGGAGCTTCTACCAGCACCACTTCAGAGCGTGATTGGTCTACCGCACCGTTTTTAGTAACCACTTTTACGTTGGGCGGAACCTGCGACAATCCGTGACTATCCCAAAACTGCCGACCTAAATTTCGATACATTTCTTCGCTGGCATCAGAACTGACTGCCTTTCCCTCCCGAATGTATACAAGCAGTTCCGCCAACTCGCGGGGCGTAGTTTGCCCCCAACCATAGCGTGTTCGATTTGCCTCCCGACCGGGCGTGCGCGAGTTAACACGGGTTTTGTGGAATCCGTTGGTTTCGAGCCACGTATTAATGGCCAGACCGCCACCCGCCAGTGCTTGACACCACAAACTGCCCGTATTATCGCTGATCGTTTCCATAAGCATAACTACTTGACTCAGTGGTATCTTAGCCTCATTTTTTAGTGAACCGACAATACCATCGTCGTAGTGCAGCGAATCCTGATACGTCAACTCCTGCTGATACGTTAATTCGCCCTGATGAATCTTCGCAAATAGACCGCACTGAATAGGAATTTTAATAGTACTTGCCGTCGGGAATAACGTATCAGCGTTGATAACTACGCCTTTTCCAGTCCGAAGATTTCGCACGTAAATGCCGGCATCGCCCTGAAAACCAGCTAGTGCCGCCCGAAGTTCACGCTCTATTTTAGCGTCATTACGTAGCTGACCAATTGCTGACGGCTGACATACAACGGGACTCGCTAAGAGTAAGAATACCAAAATGAGTATAGCAAAAGGCATTACGTATTAATTTGTTTGACTAGTTTAAAATGAGTCAGTTTGAACGCTTCACGCTCATAAAAGCGGACGGTATCAGC
The DNA here is from genome assembly GCF_054778555.1 of Spirosoma flavus. Taxonomy (NCBI): domain Bacteria; kingdom Pseudomonadati; phylum Bacteroidota; class Cytophagia; order Cytophagales; family Cytophagaceae; genus Spirosoma; species Spirosoma flavus. Next base: position 2,160,945 of record NZ_BAAGZL010000001.1, on the reverse strand, counting down.
GCGTTTCTGGTTCGTCGTAACTTCCAGATTGACAAAGTTTTCCTGAATGGCTACCGTAGTAAGTGCTTCGATAAGCTGATGACCAATTCGCAGGTTACGGACATCAGACCGGACGAATAACTCCTGAATTTCGCCAACTTTTCCTACATGATGCAGCAGTTGCTGTACATGACAACTAACAAATCCTACGACTTCACCCGCTAATTCGGCAACTAGATAATGAACTGACGGACTGGCCAAGTTGTGGTCAAAAATGTATTGAAAAGCATCCAGATCAAGGCGTGTTTCTTCGAGCGTGCACAGAAAGTCGTAGATAATCGCTACGTCGGTCTGACTGGCTTCCCGGATACGCAGAGCATTCGATAAAGAATGGGGCATTCGTTCGTGGAGCGTTACCGATTGGGAAAAACGTCGTCTAATATTCCTGTAATTTATCGGACTCAAAAACATGTTTGCCGGTGAGTTCCTGCTGCATGGTGGTAAGCATGGCGTTGGCAACCTTTTCGGCTTCAATTCCCTTGTATTTATCAGGAATCAGTGGCTTAAACAACCGCATAAAACCAGCCCCGATACGTTCGCCAAATCGGCTTTCAGAACGGTTTCCTAACAGAAGCGAAGGCCGAAAAACGAGTAACGTGGGGAAGTTTAGAGCAGTCAGATCTCGCTCAACTTCGCCTTTTACCTGATTATAGAAAAATGAAGAGCTAGTGTCTGCACCCATGGCTGTAACGATAGCGAACTGTTGAGCGCCATTGGCCAGCCCCAGTCGGGCAACATCGAGTGGATATTGATAATCGACTTTTCGGAAGGCCGCTTTCGAGCCAGCTTTTTTCATGGTTGTGCCCAGGCAGCAGAATATATCATCGGCCTGGGTGAGTAAGCCATTGGGATGGTCGAAGTCAAAAACGATTTCCTGCAAACGTGGGTGTTGCCAATTCAGTGATTTTCGTACTAAAACTTTTACTTTTTCGTATACAGGAACTTCAACGAGTCGATGAGTAAGTATGTCGCCAATCAGGCCTGTGGCGCCTACTACGAGCGCGGTTTTATGCATAGGTACAGTCATGACGAGAAATAATTTCTGCTAATTTAGTCGCTTCATCCATTTAGGATGATCTATCCACTTAAAACCTATTTTATGCGTCTCCTACTATTTTGTTTTTTGACGGCGGCCTCACTAGGTATCGCCTTCCGACCCAAAGACGACGATTTCATCAAACAGTTGCTTGAACGCCTGCAAGCGTATAACCGGCAACGACCAACTGAAAAAGTATATGTTCACACCGACCGGAATGTTTATCTGACCGGCGAAACGATCTGGCTAAAAGGGTCTCTTTTTAACGGAAACACCCACGATGCCGATACGTCAAGTAAAGTTCTATATGTCGATCTGGTAGATATGGTTGCCAAACGTACCAAATTGCGGATGCAGTTGCGGGCCATAAATAGTTACGCCCCCGGCCAGCTTGTCCTCCCCGATACGTTGCTGGCCGGTACGTATCTGCTGCGGGCCTACACAAATTACATGAAGAATTTCCCGGACACGTATTACTTCTCGAAGACGCTCACCATACTACGTCCGGACGAAACTTCTGTTAAAGGAAAACGTAGTGCCGTTACGTCCAATGCAAAGCTTGACGTGCAGTTTTTGCCCGAGGGCGGTCAGTTGGTAGCAGGAATTGAGAGCCGCGTTGCCTTTAAAGCGATTGATGGTAACGGACAGGGAATACCGGTGCGAGGATTCGTGCTGAATGCGCAAAAAGATACCGTAAGCGGGTTTTCGAGCCGTTACCTGGGTATGGGATTCTTTACGCTTAAACCCGAACCAGCCCAAACCTACACGGCCTTTGTGCAAACGGATAAAGGGTTATTAGTACCGTATCCAATGCCGTCGGTGCAAGCCCAGGGTGTAATAATGCAGGTTGATAATCTGAGCAACAAAGAGAATGTGATTGTCTATGTTATTCACAATAAGCCGGTTACCGATATTGGTGCTACGTTAACGCTGGTCGCGCAAACGCGCGGGCTTGTTGTGAGTGCTGCCAAAATTCCGATTACTAAGAAAATGTCGGCGCTACGTTTGCCGAAGAAAGAGTTTCCTGAGGGAATCGCGCAGATTACCATTTTCGACGAAACCAACAAACCGGCCGCCGAACGTTTGGTTTTCATCAATAAAAACGAACAACTACGTATCCAGATAGCGCCGAACAAAGCAATAGTTAAAAATCGCGAACAGGTTAATTTGGACATTACGACCACCAATGCTGAAGGCAAACCCGTTTCGGCCAACCTATCACTGGCGGCCGTTGACACACGTTTATCGCCAGAAGCTGATTCAAATGCTGCGACTATCGTTTCCCATTTATTACTTGCCTCAGACCTGACCGGCACCATTGAACAACCCGATTATTATTTTAATCCGACCAATACCGACCGCTGGATCCAACTGGATTTATTGTTGATGACGCAGGGTTGGCGTCGTTTCACGTGGCCGGACGTACTGGCAGGAACTGTACCAGCGGTTAGGTATCCAGTTGAAGAAGGGTTATCGCTCACGGGGCGCGTGGTACGTCCGAATCAGAAAGATATTGGTGGGAAAGTCGCTTTGACGTTTGTTTTATCAAGACGCGACAGTACGCGGGCGTTTATGATGGGCGAAACCGACGAAGCAGGAAATTACGGAGCTTACAATCTAGACTTTTCCGACACTACGACCGTATTCATTCAGGGTGTAAAAGGATCGAACAATCGAAATCTGGTTATATCGCTTGATCAGTTAGTAGCCCCTCCCCTAACCATTTTGCGTGTTCCTTATAACCCGCTGGAAGTCAATCGGGATGAGTATGCTGAATTTATCAGACGAGCCAAAGAATACCAGGAGATTGAAAGGCAGATCCGCCAAAACAGAGAAGTATTGCTACAAGCGGTTACGGTAAAAGCGAAAAAACAGGAACCAACTGACTCTCGAAAAATTTACAGCCATGCCGACGCAACGGTAAAATTCGACGCTATGAACACCGCCGGACGATTAACGATTCTGGATGTAATTCAGGGTCGGGTAGCGGGGCTGCAGGTCACGGGTTCGGGCATGAGCGCCCGCGTTCAGATTCGCGGTGCAGTTAATTTCAGCGGCCCGGTTGAACCGCTGTTTGTTATCGATGGTATGCCGACCGACCTTCAGGGAGCCATGAGCATTTCCGTGCAGGACGTCGATCAGGTCGATGTTTTAAAAGGAGCATCGGCAGCAATTTACGGCTCACGAGCATCAGGGGGCGTCATCTCGATTCTGACCAAACGTGGTAATTCTTCGTATGATTATTCAAAAGACGTAGCACCGGGTACGTTGGTGGCGAAGTTGCCCGGTTACGCAGCTGTTCGCGAATTTTACGCACCTGAATACACTACGTCCAAACCCGAACACGTACGACCCGATTATCGAACAACGCTGTTCTGGTCTCCCCTAATTCAGACCAATGCCGAGGGAAAAGCCAACGTATCGTTTTTCACGTCCGATTCAAAAACAACGGTACGCTTACAGGCTGAAGGGGCTACGTTCAATGGGATGCCCGGCGTGGGACGTAGTACGTTGCGGGTGGAGTAAAAAAACAACTCCCCGGAAACGTAGTGTTTTCGGGGAGTTGGTAATATTAACTCACAGCTTAAACGGCTCCCTGAATCTTCATGTTGATGGGGTCCCAACCAACAATTTTCTTCTGGAAGTAACTCATATTTCCGCACTGGGTTGGACCACAGGCCCGTAGTCCGAACGTAGCATCTTCGATGTTTGGGGCACCGGTACGTATCGAGTTGAAGAAATTGACAAAGTGTTCGTAACGATCACCTTTGTAATCGGTTGGGAAAGCATATTTAAACTCCTTAGGCCCAACCAATTCAGGTTTCTGTGGGTATAGCTTCTGGTATTCAGCGATGTACAGATCTTTCTGGTCTTTCGGGAAATTGCCAACCGACATGCCGGGTGCTTTCGGGAATTTATTCCGGTGAACGGTCAGGCTGTCCATACCAATCGACAGGTCACCTTCGGTACCGACCAGGCGTACTAAATAACTACCTCCTCCCCCATCGACGAAGTTAGAACGGGTAGTCAGGTTAAATTCCGGGTGTTCGGCCGTTTTTGGATAATCGTAGATACTCAACTGAATATCAGGCACATCACGACCATCTTTCCAATAACGTAGTCCACCAGTTGAGTAAACGCGGGTTGGTCCTTTTGAACCGGTGATGCAGTGAAGTGACGTCAGCAGGTGAACGTACAAATCTCCAGCGATACCCGTACCGTAATCGGTGTAGTTACGCCAGCGGAAGAAGCGAAGCGGATCCCAGGCACGTTTAGGCGCCGACCCCAGGTACGTATCCCAATCGACGGTTTGCGGAGACGCATCGAGAGGCACCGAATATTGCCAGGCGCCTTGGGCGCTATGTCGGTCGTAGATGGCTTCTGCAAATACGAGTTCGCCAATATCGCCGGCTTTCAGCAGTTCGCGGGCTTTGGCAATAAGCAGCGAACTGGCAAACTGGCTACCTACCTGAAACACTTTACCCGTTTCCTTCGACACTTTAATCAGCGTATGACCATCGTCAACTTTCTGCACCATAGGCTTCTCGCAATAGACGTGTTTGCCTTTGCGCATGGCGTCGGACGAGATTTTTTCGTGCCAGTGGTCGGTGGTGCCATTGATAATGGCGTCAACATCACTACGTTCCAGAATTTCGCGGTAGTCTTTCGTTACAGGCAGGCTATCTCCCCAAAGTTCTTTCGCCCGGCGCAAACGGCCATCGTAGAGATCGCACGCTGCTACCATTTCAACGCCTTCAACCATCAGCGCGGTTTGCATGTCGCCAATGCCCATACCACCTGTTCCGACGAGTGCCATCCGTACCTTGTCATTAGCAGCCGTGCTGCTATGGCTACGTACCAGGTTGAGGTATTGGGGAATAACGGTTGTGTTCGATGCAGTTTCGGCCAGAGCGGCAGGGGCCGTAGCTGCGGCCGTTCCGGCCAGACCAAGCGTTTTCAGAAACGATCGCCGGGAAGAATTATTGGCGTTTTCCTGCGACGTTGCCTGTTTTTTATTTTTCATGTACGACTAGGATTGGGAAAGAAAAAAATCCAATAAAAATAACATAATTTGCCCAAAGTCGCAGCCATAAATCGCTGAAGTTCTCAATCGTGGGCGAACGCAGTGCACTACGCTAGTTAATCCGCCACCCACCAAACGGCTTAACTGTTGCGCAGTTAGGGCTACCGTCTTTGCCCGTTCCCGGAACCTGCGTTATCAGCATTTGATCGGGATTCTGAGCCAGTTGCAGAATCATTTCCCAGCTTAAACCTGTTAGCGGTACTTTCAGCCGACGACTCCATTCGGTATCATGCTGACCCGCACTCTTACCAATATTGAGGTAAACAAAACGACCGTCGGGCGGCCCCTGAACGAATGGCCCTAGTAAAATAAGTGATTGATTATTTGTAGAATTGCCCTTAACCCGAGCCGTACACGTAAACGACAAATCGGCTCCGGTAGAACGCTGTGTCTGGATGGTTTCGTAGGTATGCCCGCTCCCTTTTTGCAGTCCAAAATCGACGCCAGGAGTTGGCTTCTCCAGCACAATTTGCAAACGTATTTCCTGCTCCATTTTACTTCTTCTTTTTTGCCTGCTTTTTGATTAATTCCTGCTCCTGATTCTTTTGAGCGCCATACTGCACGATTTTCGTAATGAGTTGGGCCGGAATCGGTTGGTTAACCGGAAGATGGATGGCCGATTTCGTCTGTCCATATTTACTCAGTTCATCCTTAAATGGAATCATAAATCCGGGTGGTATGTAGAGGCCATAATGATTTTTGTTGGCCGCAAACCAGACAAGCTTGCCGTGATATTTGTACCCCGGCATTTGATAGCTGATTGATTCCTCTACGTCAGGAACGGCCTGCTTAATGATCTGCCTGATTTCAGTCAGCGCAGCGCGCGTCGATTCGGGTTGTAAGGCAATGTATTCGTCAACAGTAGCGAATTGTTTTTTGGTCGAGTTGTCCATTAGGTATGATTGTATTTTATTTCGAATGGGAACAGATGACGTATCACTACGTTACCCGTCCACATACTACGTTAAAAGTTAACTTCCATACGCTTTTCCTCATTTGCTACGTATTACCCTGAATTCCTGACACTATTTATGAAAACAAAACTTTTACTGGTATCCGGCTGGCTGGTCACGGCCTTGAGCCCGGTGCTTGCGCAGACAACTCCTCTACCCACCATTGGCCAGGTGGTGCGTGCCGATCCGCGTCTGGACAAACTAATCCCAACCGAATCAAAAATTGAAGTATTGGCCGACGGTTTCATGTGGACCGAAGGGCCCGTCTGGGTGAAAAGCGAAGCGTTTTTGCTCTTTTCTGACATTCCACAAAACACCATTTACAAATGGACCGACAAGGAAGGTGTAACAACTTTTTTGAAGCCGTCGGGCTACACCGGCGTCGGTACGTATGGCGACGAACCCGGCTCTAATGGACTGGCCATTGACAAACAAGGCCGACTGATTGCATGCGAACACGGCGACCGACGTATCACGGCTATGCCCATCAACGGGAATGGCGGTAAACGCACACTGGCCGATAATTTTAATGGAAAACGCTTCAACAGCCCCAACGACGTAGTGGTGCATTCCAACGGGAGTTATTACTTTACCGACCCACCCTACGGCATGCCGAAAAAAGAGAAAGATCCGGGTCGCGAAACAGACGGTTATGGCGTTTACCGGATTGCCCCCGAACGTAACGGTGTAGCGGGAGCTGTCTCCATTGTCGTTAGTGATTTATCCCGCCCCAACGGCATTGCCCTCTCGCCCGATGAAAAAACGTTGTTCGTGGCCCAATCGGACCCGCTACGTCCGGTAGTGATGTCTTACCCCATACAGGCGGACGGATCAGTTGGGAAGGGACGTATTGTTTTCGGTCCTGAGAACATGAAAAAGCAAAATTTGGAAGGCGGTTTCGACGGTATGAAAGTTGACCGGGATGGAAATCTGTGGGTTACTGGCAGCGGGGGCGTATTAGTGCTGGCTCCCACGCAGGGCACGGGTCCGTACGATTTTTTAGGCCATATCAAAATCGGAGCGGCCACCGCCAACTGTGCCTGGGGAGACGACGGTACCGTGCTGTACATCACCGCCGATATGTACCTCTGCCGAATTCGAACAACGGCCAAAGGATGGTGATAGCTAGTAATGAATTATAAGTGATGAGGGATGAACGGTTTGCCTCAGCAGTTTGCTGACGCCTGCAAAATAAGTTGACGTCAGCAGACTCATCTCTCATTGTTTATCGTTCATCACTAAAATATATACTATCTTTGTTTACGTAGCTTGATTGTAAGGAGTTAATTCTCATGTTAGAGAATCGGAAGTGGGTTATTATTGCAGTTTTCTGCCTGGTCGGGCTGACGTATCTGGCTCGACTGTTTTACTTGCAGGTTTTAGATGATACGTATTCGCTGGGAGCGTCGAAAAACTCCATCAAGCGGGTTGTTGAGATACCGTATCGGGGTCAGATTTACGACCGGAATAATCAGTTAATCGTATATAATACACCGGTTTACGATTTATACGTAACGCCAAAACAGGTGAAAATTCCGGACACGGCGGCTTTTTGCCGGATGATGGAAATTACCCGCGCTGACTTCGACAGCATTATGGGTATCGCGGTGAATTACTCGCCGGTTAAGCCTTCCCTGTTTTTACGCCAGCTTTCCAAAGAAGACTTTGCCCGAATTCAGGATGCGCTGGTCGATTACCGAGGTTTTGAGCCGATTATCAGCTCCATGCGGACGTACCCGGCCCATACGATGGCGAATGCACTCGGGTATGTGAGCGAAATCAGCAAAAAACAGCTTGAAGATCAAGACATTATGTATTATCGCCAGGGCGATTACATAGGGCACAACGGTCTGGAAGAGCAGTATGAAGAACAACTTCGGGGCAAGCGGGGCGTCAAGTTCATGATGCAGAACGTTCGGGGTGTCAATAAAGGCTCCTGGAAAAATGGGGCATTTGATACGTTAGCTGTCGCCGGACAAAATCTCATAACGGGTATCGACGTAGAAGTGCAGAAATACGCGGATTCACTGATGCAGAACAAAGTGGGTGCCGTTCTGGCCGTTGAGCCATCGACAGGCGAAATTCTGGTTTCGGTATCGGCCCCGACTTATGACCCCAATATGCTGTCGAGCCGGTTTTTCTCAAAAAATTACCGGGCTCTAATCAAAAATCCGTATAAGCCACTCATTAACAGACCCGTTATGGCGAGTTATCGGCCAGGCTCTACGTTTAAGCTGATTCAGGCGCTGATTGCCCAGCAACAAGGCTCGCTCTTTACCAATACGTATTACGGACATGGTGGTTCACCGATGCGGTGTCACTGCCGGGGTGGAAACGATCTGCGGGGTGCCGTTCAGAATTCATGCAACCCGTATTTCTACAATGTTTTTCGGAAATTTATCTACCACAATGGCGAACATAACACGTTCAAAGCATCAGCGATTGGCTTGCATGAATGGCACGATATGGTGGAGAAATTCGGTATGGCCGACCGGCTTGGCATTGATTTGCCCAGTGAACTGAAAGGGAATCTGCCCACACCAGAATATTATGACAAGGCGTACCGGGGCGCGTTACGTTGGAAATTTTCGAATGTTTATTCGTTGAGTATCGGGGAAGGTGAATTGCTCATCAGCCCGATGAAGCTGGTCAATCTGGCGGCTACCATTGCTAACCGGGGTTGGTACATTACACCGCATTACATCAAAGGCTTCGGCAAGTCAGGAGCAGGTGTGCCGAATCAATATCATCAGCGGCACGAAACCGGTATTGATTACAAGTATTACCTGCCAGTAATTGATGGTATGCGCAGAGCCGTGCTGGCCGGAACCGTAACTCCTCTGGTTAACACGACGAATATCGAGCTATGCGGTAAAAGTGGCACGTCGCAAAACGCCAAGTATGGCCATAAATACGACCACTCTATTTTTATTGGTTTCGCTCCGATGAACAACCCCAAAATTGCCGTGGCTGTGTTTGTCGAAAACGCAGGATGGGGTGGTAAGGCGGCCGCTTCGGTTGCCGCGCTGGTTGCCGAACGTTACCTGAAACGCAAAACTGAAGCGCTGGTGCTCGATGCTCAGGTAAAAGCCTCGAACTACCTGCCACCAGCCAGCCAGCTCATTGCTCCGAAACCGAAAAAGCCGGCTCCAGTCCAGAAAGATACAACTCAGAAACAAGCTAAGCCCTTAATGGCGAACCGGCCAAAATTGGCTACAGGAACGGGTATCTCAGGAAACTAATCTGCGGCACGTTTTTTCAGCTATGGCATTTGTCATAGCCTATACCTCATAAATCATTACGTCTTTGGCTCGCAGAAACGACCCATTTTCCCAAAACATTGACTGGCTCACGCTGCTGCTTTACTTCTGCTGTGTAGGTATGGGCTGGCTTAATGTGTATGCTGCCGTATACAGCCCGGAAGCCCATACCAGCCTGTTCGACCTGTCGACCAACGCGGGTAAACAGCTCATGTGGATTGGTACTACGGTGTTACTGGTCATTTGTATTCTGGTAATCAATCACACGGTTTTTGATACGTTTGCCTTTATATTTTACGGCTTCATGATTTTTCTGCTGATTCTGGTACTCTTTCTCGGCAGCAACATCAACGGATCGCGGTCGTGGTTCAAATTCGGTTCTTTTACGATTCAGCCCGCCGAGTTTGCCAAAGTCGCAACGGCGCTGGCGCTCGCCAAGTATCTGGACGTACCGGGCATCAACCTCTCGAAACAGAAAGACTTACTTTGGGTCGGAGGAATTATTCTGCTGCCCTGTATCCTGATTATTGCATCCAACGAAACGGGCTCTACGCTGGTTTTTGCGTCGTTCGTCATCATGCTTTATCGCGAAGGACTGCCTAGCTGGATTCCGGCACTGGGCATAACAGCGGCTGCTTTATTCATCGTGGCGCTAGTATTTCCCAAGCTGTATATTTTTCTCGGTATTGTGGCGCTGCTTGGCATAATCATTCTCATTATGCCACGCCACAATCGTTCTATACCCAATCTGATAGGCATCGGTGTGCTGGGTATTGGTATGATGATCTTCGTGACGGGCGTCGATTTTTTTGTCAATTCAGTATTGCAGAAGCATCAGCGTAACCGGATCAAAGTGCTCGTTGACCCAACCATCGACCCACTTGGCGTAGGCTGGAACGTAACACAGGCCAAAATTGCCATCGGCTCCGGGCGGCTTCAGGGGAAAGGGTTTCTGGAGGGAACGCAAACCAAATTCGACTTCGTACCCGAGCAAAGTACCGACTTCATTTTTTGCACCATCGGTGAAGAACACGGCTTTATTGGTGGGTTGGTCGTGATTACGCTCTTCGTCGGGTTGCTGTCACGTATCGTCATCCTGGCTGAAAAGCAACGTACCAAATTTGCGCGGGTATATGGCTATTGTGTGGCAGGAATCATCTTTTTCCACGTAATGGTCAACATCGGGATGACTATTGGCCTGATGCCCGTAATCGGAATTCCGTTGCCGTTTTTTAGTTATGGCGGTTCGTCGCTCTGGTCGTTCTCAATTCTGCTTTTCATTTTCCTCAAACTCGATTCCCGACGAACGGCGCTAACCCGGCGGTAAGAACCTGCTCAGGAACGTAGCAGGTTAGTCTGGACGTAGCATAGGGTAATGCGAGCCAGTGGAGTGTGGATGATTTTTTACAGAAGAAAAGGTTGGTTTTCAATTAGGCAATTTCTTTGAACAGAGATAGTATTTCGCAAAAAACAGCCGATTTGATCAAGTTGTCAAATCGGCTGTTTTGTTAAAAACTAGCTGTCTATTACCGTTCCTTAATGACCCGAACCGTTTGTTGCTGAGTCGGCGTACTCACCTGCAACAGCAGCGATCCAGCAGGAATCCCTCCTAAAGACAGCCGTTGCCGTTCCACGTTCCCCGCTGCATCAACTTTTGTGATATTCAGGATTCGGCCCGTTACGTCAGTCAGCTGGAATTGCAGCGGCTGGCCTTCCGCCCCGCGTACCTCCACACCAACTTCCGAACCTTGCACTGGATTACCTAACACCGTTACCTGCAAAGCCGATACGTTCTCGCCGATACCTTCCCGCGCCCCCTGGCCAGGCTCGACGCCATACACCCGCTGGCTGCCTACGTAGATGACAACCCGGTTATTTTCGGCCATCGGATTCGTACCATTCTGGTAGGAATGGTCGTTGCTCTGGTTAAAATTGCTCCAATCGGCTTTGGCTATTCGATACTGAATGTTACCCGTACTGCTCATTGGGTATAGCTTACCGAGATTTACGAAACTTAATTCCAGATACGTATCAGCGTTGGCTAGTGGAGGACTGGGTTTCACAAAACGGCCTTTTACGTTTGAAGCACTCAATACTGCGTAATCCACAAAGAAGTTCAGCGTCTGGCTTCCTTCCGACGTGAAGTAATAGCGCACTTTCACATCACTATAGTTGACCGCTACGTTGCCTTCGTTACGTACCTGTAGAAACGTACCGATGCTGTTGGTCGTAACGCTGCTCTTGTTTTCCGTAAACGACTTCAGACTCTGAACCGGCGATACGTTCAGCGGTTCAGTCCCCCAAACCAGGTTTCCATTTCGGTACGCTGTGATGCGCGTATTTGCCAGATATCCGTTGTTATTGGCAAACGAATAATCATCACTTTCGCTGAAATTGGTCCAGTCCTGCTTGGCGATACTGGTCTGAATCTGTCCTGAATTCTGCCCACCACCAAGAGTACCCGCCGTGGCCAGGAAGCTGTACTCGACATACCCGAGGGCACCCTGGCGGGGCTGCGGCAATTCGACGTACTTCATTTTCACCTTGTCCGTGCCCAGTTGAGCGTAGTAAACCGACAGGTTAGTCATGGGCGCAAACTGCTCCGCTGTCAACCAGTAACGTACTGTAATTTCGCTGTAGGGAATGGGCGTTGATCCGTCGTTCTGAAGCTGGAGATTTGGCTTGATGGCATTGTTCAGCGGCTGGTTGTAATCGGCGTTCTGGTGCAGTACTTTAAGACCAGCGGTCACCGTCTGGATCGCCAGCGTCACCGATGCGGTTGAACTGGTGCACGAACCTACATTACAAGTGGCCGACAGCGTATAACTGCCCGGCTGCGTGAAAGTGTAAACACTGCCGTTAGCCTGGCCACTTCCGCCCTGCGCCTGCCAGTTAATCGTGCCCGAACAGCCATTGGCCGTAACCGAGATCGGCTGATTAACCGTTGTCTGAGCACTGGCCTGTAAGGTTGGGGCTGCTACGTTACTACTGCTGCTCACTACCCGGCTAGCGACGGCAGTACAACCGTTTGCGCCGGTCAAGGTAACGGAATACGTATTCGCTAACGTAGCGCTGATGATTTGGCTAGTTGCCCCCGTATTCCAGCGATACGTACCCGTCGTACTACCCACCGCACTCAGGCTTACTGCCGATGTAGAACAGCTCAACGTAGCAGTAGCCGGATTGATGCTTACCGTCGGAGCAGATTTATCCTGACTAACGGTAACGGTAGCAATTGCCTGACAGCCGTTTGATCCTTTGAAAACCACCGTATAATCGCCGGTCAGGCTCACCGAAATAACACGACTGGTCGAGCCCGTACTCCATAGCACCGTACCCGCACTCGGCGCAATCACCGACAGACTTGCCGACGGGCTGGCACAAGTGAGCGTAGTACTGCTCGACGCAATGCTCACAGCCGGAGCGGTTTTATCCTGACTTACAACAATATACGTCGTAGACGAACAACCATTAGCTGCGGTCAGCGTTACCGAGTACGTAGCAGCCGAGGTTACCGAGATGCTTGATGTAGTTTCACCCGTACTCCATTTATACGTACCAGTGCCCACCACACTCAAATTCACCGACGTCGTGGCACAGGTCAACGTAGTACCAGCCGGGGCACTGATGCTCACAGTAGGTGCACCTCCACCCTGCGCAACCGTCTGACTAGCAGTCGTAGTACAGCCGTTAGCCGCTGTTAACGTAACGGAGTATGGCCCCGCAGCAGTTACAGAAATACTGGACGTAGTGGCCCCCGTATTCCAGCGATACGTTCCAGCACCCACCGCCGACAGGCTCACCGATGTAGCCGCGCAGGTTAACGTAGCACTGGAAGGCGATATACTCACCGACGCTACGTTTGTATCCTGCCCAACAGTAACACTGGTCGAGCTCGTACAGCCATTATCTGATGTTAACGTCACCGAATACGTAGCGGCCACACTGACCGAAATACTGGACGTCGTGGCCCCTGTACTCCAGCGATACGTTCCACTTCCAATGGCCGATAGAATTGCCGTAGGGCCCGCACAAGTCAACGTAGTGGTGCTGGGCGTAATGCTTAGGGAAGGAGTTGCTACGTTCTGCTCAACGGTGGTCATTGTAGTAGCCGTACAACCATTAGCGGCTGTCAGTGTGACGGAATAAGGCCCTGCAGCGGTTACCGAAATGGCCTGTGTTGTATCGCCTGTGCTCCACAAATACGTACCACTACCTACGGCGGATAAACTCACCGCTAACGTAGCGCAGGTCAGCGTAGCACTAGATGGACTGATGCTCAAGGCAGGCGTTACTACGTTCTGCTCAACCAAAATGCTGGCTGTGGCAGAACAACCATTTGCTCCCGTCAGAATTACCGAATACGTTCCAATTGAGTCTACCGAAATGACAGATGTTGTATCACCCGTGCTCCACTGATACGTACCACTACCTGTGGCGCTCAAACTTACCGACGACGTAGCACAGGTTAACGTAGCACCAGTCGGCGAATTGATGCTTACCAATGGGGCGGCAATGTCCTGCCCGATAGTGGTACTGGTCGTTGCCGTACATCCATTATATCCCGTGAGCGTAACCGAGTAAGTACCGGTCTGCGAAACGGCAATGCCCCGGCCAGAGCCGACAACCATTCCGCCCAGACCGTCTAAACGTAGCGTATCCACCTGGCTATCCGCCGTTAGCATTACCGATGTTTGAGCGCAGGTCAGTATGCCGTTGTTGGAAGCAGTCAGAACGATGGATGGGGCAGCATAATCTTCTGTTACACTGGCTGTAGCCGTAACCGACTGCCCTCCCGACACGCTCAACGTAACGGTATAATCGCCCACTTTAGTAACCACCGCTGTGTTGCTGTTACCAGTACTAACAACACCGTCGGGGCCTTTAAACGTATATGTACCAGTTGTCGTCTGGCTGCTGATCGCTGTCAACGTAACAGAATTTGTCGAACAATTCAGCGGGCCGCTGTCCGACAGTCCTACTGACAATGATGTGTTAATGACTGCAGTACACAGTGATGTACCACAATCTTCGGCTGCGATACGAGCGCCAGACGATGTCGGCAGTCGTTTTTTAGCCGCAAAAAGAGCGCTATAATACCCAGGGCGGGTGAGTCGCTGCAGACTGTCAACTTTTTGCTTAATTCGCTGAACCGGTGTAACGGCTCTGGGTGTCGTTGCCCGACGATTGGAAACTAAACCTGGAGGGCTTAATTGTGCCAGCGCTGACAACGTAAACAAGCAAACGATGACCAGTCCGAGCAACGTAGTATGAAATAAATAGCTCATGGCCTTGTCGGTTAGCGGATGAAAAAGGCCATCATTAGTTCAAATACGGAAAGGAAACGTTAGCTATGTTTTTTATCTGGCTCCAGATAATTGGTCGGATTGGGTTTAATGTGCGATCTACTATAGCAATTTCACCAAAAGCGATAGAAAATGTTTCAGCAATTCCTGGGCACCCATTTTCACAGGCCTCAGTTGCACTTGGAGAATAACTAGTTATAAAGGCCGTGCCTATCATGTAATCATAGACTACTTCTCCGGCGGCATTCTTATAGCTGAATTTTATGCGGGAGAAATGCATTCCTCGCACCATCGCATATTGTAAATAATTACTGGCTATGTCCGGCAGTTTTGTCAACACTAAGGATTGAAACTCTATTGCGCCACCTCCGGCTCCGCCCGTTGCTGAGCCAATAGTTGATTTATTTACAAGTGTATTCTGTAAACTACTGATCTTGAAAACGCCGGGTGTCTGAATACTGCCTAAGGGAGGTGTAAGCTCCATGTAAATACCCGGCCCCTGGCTCTGGGCGAATAATGCGCTGGCAACGAAGAAAAGCAATAAAGTTAAAAAGGAGGTAAACGTATTTTTCATGAGTTTTGTAATTAACTGGTTGTTAGATAAAAAAGAGTTTGGTCATCTACACCGTGGTGATTGACATGGCAAATTTGGCGCTTACACCTGCTTCAGGTCTAACACATTTGAACCAATTCTATCAATTTTGAACCATTATGACCCAACTAACCCGCTTTTCAGGTGGTAATTGGACTTTCTTTGTTAGTGAAGTTTTACTTTAAGTCATCGAGTCAGTCACAACAAGGGTCCACTGTCAGGAACGATTTTGGCGAAAAGCAAACAAGCCGGGTCTAAGGACCCGGCTTGTTTGCTTTTCATTGATCAACCCTAATTTCCCCCTAATCGCAACCGACTAGCCAAATCAAAAATCAGGCGACCACTCGCCGTGTAAATAATCCGCAACGCCTGCCCTTGATAACTGCTTGGTAATCTGACGGCATGATTGATCGTCACCACATCGCTGAGCAGCGGCACCCGCCCACACGACCACGTACTGGCGTCACTCCAGCTCCCAGCCTGCACACTATACATACTCGCGCACCCAGTCGAATTTATCACACTTAACGGCAGAATCGTAGAGACCGAACCACCAGCCGGATCAGTAGCAATTACTGTTACGCTGTAAAACGAACTAGCCGTAGCCGAAACCGTACCAGTAATCGTGCGGGGAGCCACTAAACTCAGCCCTGCCGGCAGACCCACCACCGACAAACTCAGACTGTTAGGTGTTTCAGCATCGGTGAACGTATTGACTGGAATCACATAACTAAACGCTTGGCCTACCGTCACCGACTGGGGGGGAATAGGATTCTCAACCCGAGGATTGCCGTTGGCACAATAAGCCAGCCAGTTGTAACTAAATGTTGCCTCACCCGGCGTACCCTGCTGACGGGCTTTGAAGATAATTACCGGGTTGTCGGTAAACAGGTTCAACTGATACGGCTCATTAATGGTAATGGAGCGGGTCTCATTGACCACTGAAAGACTAATAGGCTGTCCATTGGTGCCCTCGAAACTAACGACGAAGTTGATACGTCGTTCGTAATAACTGATAAGATTACAGTCCAGCATGGTCACCCCGGTGATGGCAAAACTGCGGGAATTGATTGTCAGCGTAAAGGTCGTTGAAACTGACTGCCCACCAGGGTCGGTCGCCACCACCGTAACGGTGAAGGGTGAGCCTACGGTCGTAGAAGGCGTACCGGTAATGGTGTTGGGCGAAACAAAACTCAGTCCGGCGGGAAGCCCGGCCACCGACAGGGTAAGGCTGTTGGGCGTCTCGGCATCGGCAAACGTATTGGCCGGAATAGTGAAGCTAAAGGCATTACCCAACGTAGCAGATTGGGGAGGAATGGCACTAGCCACCGTAGGCGCACAGTTCTGATACGTAACCGTGGCGCTGGCTGTGGCCGTACAACCATTAGCTCCGGTTAACGTAACGGAATACGTATTGGCTACACTGACCGATATACTGGACGTAGTAGCCCCTGTATTCCAACGATACGTACCGTTCCCCACGGCCGATAAACTCACCGAGGACGTAGTACAGCTCAACGTAGCACTGCTGGGGCTGATGCTTATCGAGGGCGGAGTTTTGTCCTCAGTGATGACGGCACCGGCCGCGGCCGTACAGCCGTTTGCTCCAGTCAGCGTTACCGAATACGTATCGGCCACACTCACCGAGATACTCGACGTAGTAGCGCCCGTATTCCAACGATACGTTCCACTGCCAACTGCCGACAGGCTTACTACTGGCGTGGCACAGGTTAACGTAGCGCTACCTGGGTTGACACTCACCAAAGGTGGTGTTTTATCCTCACTGACAATCGCACGGGCCGTGGCCGTACAGCCGTTTGCCCCAGTTACCGTCACCGAATACGTAGCAGCTACGCTAACCGAAATACTGGACGTAGTGGCCCCTGTATTCCAGCGATACGTTCCACTGCCGATCGCACTCAAACTCACAGTTGGACTAGCACAGGTCAGTGTAGCATTAATCGGTGCAATCGTTAGTGAAGGTTGGGTCTGATCCTGGCTCACACTGACGCTAGCGGTTGAAGAACAGCCATTTGCGCCAGTTAATGTAACTGAATACGTATCAGCCACACTTACAGAGATACTGGATGTGGTAGCCCCAGTACTCCAGCGATACGTTCCATCGCCCACCGCGCTCAGACTCACCGTTGGTGTGGTGCAGGTTAACGTAGCACTCGAGGGAGAAATACTGATCGAGGGTGGGGCGAAGTCCTGAGAAATGGTGGCAGTGGAAGAAGCGGAACAGCCGTTTGCCGCAGTCAAGGTAACAGAGTATGTAGCAGCGGTGGAAACACTGATGGTTGAAGTAGTAGCGCCCGTACTCCACCGATAACTTCCCGTACCAATAGCTGTCAGACTTAGTACAGGGGTAGCGCAGGTTAGCGTAGCAGAGCTGGGGGTAATGGTCAGCGAAGGCGGATTTCGATCCTCACCAACACTGATACTAGTGGAATTTGTACAGCCGTTGGCACCCGTCAAGGTCACCGAATAGGTATCGGCCACACTGACCGAAATACTAGCCGTCGTGGCCCCCGTATTCCAGCGATACGTTCCACCACCCACCGCCGACAGACTGACGATTGGCGTGGCACAGGTTAACGTAGCACTACCTGGACTGACACTCGCCAAAGGAGAGGTTTTATCGTCGCTGACAAGCGCAGTGGCAGAAGACGAACAGCCATTGGCGCCAGTGAGTGTCACCGAATACGTATTGGCCACACTCACCGAGATACTCGACGTAGTGGCGCCCGTATTCCAGCGGTACGTTCCAGCGCCCACCGCACTCAAACTCACAGTTGGTGTGGTGCAGGTTAACGTAGCACTCGAGGGATTGATAATGAGTTGTGGCGCGTTGATGTTCCGATCTACCGTAACGGACGTGCTGCCGGAGCAGCCATTTGAGCCAGTAACAGCCACCGAGTAAGTACCCGGCGCGTTCACCACCGCCGTTCCCGACGTAGCGTTCTGACTCACAATACCCATACCACTAAACACGTAGCTAGTCCCGCCACCCGCCGTCAACGTAACACTGGTCTGGGCACAGGTGAGCGTACCACTGCTGGTGAGTGTGGGTGTTGGCCTATGGTTAACAGTCAGGCTGAAGGCGCTGGATGTAAGTGAGTTGCAGGTATTAGTAACGCCCACCGAATAATTACCTGTCTGCGCCGTAGTGACGCTGGGCAAGGTTAAGGTAGCACTACGTTGAGACGCTCCCAACGAAACGCCATCTTTGTACCACTGATAAGTAGCACTGCTGCCGGTGACCGAGACCATAGCCGTGACGGTAGTGCCCGCACAGACCACCGTACGGCTGGCGGGCTGTTGGGTAAAACCAAGTCTGGCTGAATTTTCTTGATACTCATAAGCCCCCATGTCGATTATACCGCCATTGTACCGGCGCGGATTACCCGCCTGATCGGTGGTTCCGGCACTGACCGAGTTATCGCCTGCGTTAATCAGCTGAGAGCAGCTGGTTAGTTGCAGATTACCGCCAGCCGCATTGGCAAACAGGGGATCTACCGACAGATTACCCGGTCCGGGCTGCACCCCATCCTGTGAATCTGTATAACGGTAAGTGACGCTTGCGCCACTATTCTCAGCTATCCCACCTCCTGAATTACCCCAGATAACGCCATTTGTTAGTACGGGACGGCTCGCATTTCCAGTAGCATAAACAGCTCCAGCTGCCAAGCTCGCTGAATTTCCACTAAAACTACAATTGGTAAGTGTAGGACTTGTAATAGAAATACTTATGCCCCCCCCCCAGTTTGCTGAATTTCCAAAAAAGCTACAGTTCGTGAGTGAAGGATTTGACTGATTGATGTAGAACCCTCCCCCAAACCCCCTAGTTGTGTTAGCCGTAAAGCTACAGTTCACAACGCTGCCGGATGCAATCCGATAAAATTGAAGCCCTCCTCCGCTGCCTGACGCATAATTCTGGCTAAAGGAGCAATTGGTTAGATTAGCGGTACCTGCATCCACATACATCCCACCGCCTTCATAGGCCCAATTATTGATGAACTGGACCCAGCGTAGGGTTAACGATCCTCCATTGACGGCTAAGCCACCTCCAAGCGCATCCCC
Organism: Spirosoma flavus; assembly: GCF_054778555.1. Taxonomy (NCBI): domain Bacteria; kingdom Pseudomonadati; phylum Bacteroidota; class Cytophagia; order Cytophagales; family Cytophagaceae; genus Spirosoma; species Spirosoma flavus. The sequence continues at coordinate 2,141,592 of NZ_BAAGZL010000001.1, read as the reverse complement.
ACCAGCTTCAGGTCTGTTATTGCCCTGAGTGATCAGCAACCCATCCAGCACCACGTTGCTGCCGCTGGTCTGCACCACTTTGAAGGTGTTGTTGTCCAGCGTATTGTCATTATCGATATCGCCCGACAAGGTAGTGGAAGAGGGGTTGGTGGTGCGATTGGTGGTGTTGGCTATGTACCCCCCGTAGACTTCCACGCCACTGGGTATAGTAAAGCTGACAGTGCGGGCGGTGGTCGAAGTGGGTTTATAAAGACCACCGCCCACCAGAAACGTAGTGCCAGCAGGAGCAGACGCCAGAGCGCCCTGCAGGGCCGTCCCCGACAGGGCATTACTCCAATTAGTACCATTGCGGATACCGGCCCCGTTCGGCGTTACGTAGCGCGGGTTCTGAGCAAATAGTCCTCTGGAAATCAGGCTCAGCAGTCCGGCAAAAAGGATGGCTCTAAAAAAACGTAGTTGGTGCGGACGTAGTGGTCCGCCAGATTTAGAAACATAACGTAGTAATGAAAACATACAATATGGGGTTAAGCGTCAAAGACGACACCGAGCAGCGATACGAAAGCATTGCCCGCGATGCGTAAAATTCCGATCTCACCCCCTCAAGAAACTAACACAATTGAACCATTTCTAGCTCATTTGAACCATTTCACCTCTGTTTGGCCCAGAAAGCCGCTTGGATAGCCGAAAATAGCGTTGTAAATTCGGCCTTGTGTACCCATAGAAAAACATGATGCGAGTTAGGCGTTTTGAGCTCTTTCTGATACTGGCAATTCTTGGCGGACCAGGGCTTAAAGCGCAGCAATTCATGCTCCCTCCCGCTTCCCGGCAGGTAACCCAGCCCACTACGTTCTCTTTATTCGGAAAGCCGCTGACCGACGAACAACAGATGCTCATCTGGCAATCGAGCCAGGGCCGATCGCTGTCTTTTGATGGCAATCTTTTTCAGAATTATAACGACACAGAGCCCGATCGATACAGGCTCTTTCAGCAGCGTCCCGGTAGTAGAATCTGGGGCACTCGCACACGAGCGGGCCATCCGAAGGAACTGCTCTACGCCGACTCCGTAACCAGGAAACTCGTTAGCCTGCCCGATACGTGTCGGCTCGTACGTAATTACCTCCGCCCACGGGGAATTAAGGAGCTATTTGTGGGCCGTTCGGGCAAACTTTGGGTCAGTTTGCCCGATACGCAGGTTCTGGGTGTAAATCCGCGTACACTGGCGGTTGAGCAGGTATTACGTCCAGAGCCCTTTGATGTGATGGAGGAAGGACCAGACGGGCGGCTCTGGTTTAGTACGTCTGCTGGCCTGAGCGTACTGGACCCACGTACCGGGAAACGGCTGAATTATCCATACAATCCGGAAAAAACGGCTCACCTTAGCAGTGGTACGATGATAACAGCCATCCGCGTTCGCGACAATGGCGATATATTGCTGGGAAAGGTCAACGGGATCGACATTCTGACGCCCCGTTCAGGCCAGATCCGAACCATTAAACTGCCTCTACCTACGGCGACCAGCCAGATGTGGACCAATACGTTCGTACCCGACCGGCACGGAAACGATTATTTTTCGGTGGGCCTTATGGTTTGCCGCATAAATCCTCAGGGTCAGTTGGAACGTATCGATTTTTCGCACCCGGCCGAAAAAATAATTGCCGTGTACATTGCCCCGGATAATAACGGAACATCGGATCGGTTATGGGTGAAAGTGGTGAGTAATCGGCTGGACCTGTACGACTTAAAGCGGTTGCGTCCCAATCCATCATTCAATATACTGGATGTTATCGTCAACGGAACCCGGCTTATTGAAAACGAAGAAACGCAGGAGCAACGATTTCAGCGCGACTCAACAGGGCATCCCGTGATTCGAATCAAAGAAGGCGATTTTGTGCAGTTGCGCTTTTCGCCGTTGGCAGACTCCCGACAGATTCCTCTCCGCTACAAACTGGAAGGCTATAGCCCCCAATGGACAAATTATAACGACTGGGTCGGCGTGGCAACGTATCAGCCCGAGGCCGGGACGTATCAATTTCTGCTTAACTGGGAAACGCCCAACGGCTGGAAAAAACAACCCGCCAGTTTACGTATCGAAGTGCAGCCCATTATCTGGAAAACCGCCTGGTTCCGGGCTATTGCCCTGATTATTGCTATTGGATTGATTTACTGGCTGATACGTAGCGTAAACCGACGTCGACAATTGCGACAGGAGCTGGCCCGCAAGGAGTTTGAAGCCGCTACGTTACGTCAGATGGATGAATTGAAAAGCCAGTTCTTCGCCAACGTAACGCACGAGTTCAGAACTCCGCTGACCATCATACTAAATGCTACCGAACAATTGGGAAATGAGTCGCTGACTACCGAGCGAGCCACCGACCGCCTTGGTGCAATTCGGTATAATGCGCATCAACTGCTGCGGCTCATCAACGAAACACTCGACATGGCCAAACTCGACGCGGGCCGGCTGGATCATCGGCAGCACCTCGGCGAGCCGCTAACTTTTGTCCAGCAGATAGTTAATCAGTTTCAGGGATTGGCCCAACAGAAACATATCCGGCTGGAATGGCACGGGCAACCCGACTGTGAATCCTATCTTTTCGACCAGGAAAAACTTGAAAAGATTGTCTACAACCTGCTGTCGAACGCTGTAAAGTTCACGCCATCGGGCGGTTCAATTCGCGTAGATAGCCTGGTAACAGCCGAAAAACAGCTGATGATTCAGGTAACGGATACTGGAATTGGTATACCAGCCAATCAGCTGGAACGTGTTTTCGATCGGTTTCATCAGGTCGATTCCTCCTCTACCCGCGCGTACTCGGGAACGGGAATCGGGCTGGCGCTAGTGAAAGAATTGACTGAGTGGCTGGGGGGACGTATCGCCGTTGAGAGTACGACTGATAAAGGCAGTTGTTTTACGATAGAGATCCCATTAACTACCTATCAATCAACAGAACCTCTCAGCCAACAGACAGCACCGGTCGAATTAACCTTCAGCAAAGAAGTCCATAACGCAGGAAAGGCCCTCGATACGTCGGGAGCGGCTATGTTGAACGGTAACAACTCAGAAAAAGCCAGCCAACCACTTATACTGGTAGTTGAAGACAACGCTGACCTGCGTGAATATGTAGTTGATTACTTATCCAATACGTACCAGATTATTGTTGCTGAAAATGGCAGACTGGGTTTTGAGAAAGCGCAGGAACGAGTGCCTGATCTCATTATCAGCGACGTAATGATGCCCGAAATGGACGGCTACACGTTAGTTGAACGCCTGAAAGCAGACGACTGTACGAGCCACATTCCCGTTGTTTTACTAACGGCCAAATCCTCCTACGACAGTCGCATGAAAGGGCTGGGTATCGGTGCAGACGATTACATCGGCAAACCCTTCAATCTGGAAGAGCTGGCGCTACGTATCGGTAACTGCCTGAAAACCCGCGAGAACTGGCAGCGATGGCTAACCAGCCGAACGCCTTCCGTCGAGTCTGCACTAACGAAAGAAGACGTCCCTCGCCTGGATAAAGAAGATCGGTTTTTGGCCCGAATACGCCAGGTTATTCTCGATCATCTGCAGGATCAAACGCTCGACGTCGATTGGCTGGCTTCGCAGGCAAACATGAGCCGCACCCAGTTGAATCGAAAATTGACAGCCCTAACCGCGCTGAGCCCCAACCGGTTTATCCATCGCGTTCGTCTGGAAAAAGCCGCCGAATTACTGCAAACAGGCGACTTAAACGTAACACAGGTTGCCTATTCAGTCGGTTACAGTTCGCCTTCTCATTTCACAAAAGTATTTCGAGAACATTTTGGCTACCTGCCTGCCGAGCTGAGGGTTTAGCTATGGTAACGTAGCATGGTCTATCACCGCGCTACGTAGTACCGGTTGACAATGAGGGCAATAGGCAGGCCAACGCATACCATAATGATAGCCATACCAATTAGGGCTCTGCTCAGGTCGAAGGGAGAAGCGGGGAGCTTACTCAATGGAATTACAACCCGGTTCATAATCAGCCAGACAAAAACGCCATAAAGCAACCCAACAATTGCGGGCTGGTTGATGTATTGGCGGATGGCAGGAAAAATAAGAACGAAGAAACCAGCGAACGTCAGCGCAATGAGAAAATGGAAGAGTAATCCCCAGACGATCATTGGCGTTCCTCCCGTAAGCGCTTCCGGACCAAACGCTCCACTGGCAACGTATGGCCACACGACAAGCGGATTCTTACCACCTCGAATCATCGTCATAGCCATTGCCGCAAGGGCATCGAGAACGCCAGCGGTAAGACCAGCCCTAAAAACGGTACGTATTGATTTCGGACGGGTATAGGAAGTTGAATGAGCCATAATCTTATTTACTGTCAAGGAGTTAAGGAGCAAACTACATCGTGAAGATAAGATTATTTTAAGTTGGAGTATTGGCTCTTCAGATAGCTGTAAAAAACAAAACCCAGAACCTATCTTGGTTCTGGGCTTCTTGTATAAGGTTGGTAGGTCGATTACAAATTACTGATTATAAGTATTCGCGTAGAGCGATGCTAATTTATCACGAGAACGCTTCAGCCGCATTTTGACGGCGCTTTCTTTAATCTGATAATATTCACCCAATTCGGCTATTGAAAGATTCTGTTCGTACTTGAGCTTAAGAAGTTGTACTTCATCAGCAGGCAGCTGGCCCAAAACGGAGTCTAACAAATGCAGCTGATCACTAATAGATTCCTGATTATCAGCCCCACCAATGTTGTCAGCTAGTTCATAAGTCAGTGTTTCGGAGGGCAGCCGCTTATTTAACCGAATTTGATCCAGGCAGTAGTTATGTGTTATGGAATAGATCCAGGTAGCCATAGTCGATTTGTTCTCAAATCGGTCCATTTTCGAAAACACTTTAACGAAAATGTCTTGGGTGTAATCCTGAGCCATATCAGAGTCTTTAGTCATAGTCAAACATTTCTGATAGACTTTGCTAACGTACTGACTATATAGGGATTCGAACGTATCTGCGCTTGCCGGAATCTTACTTCGCTTTCGGGAAAGTGAATTTTTCAACATAAATGTAGCTTATGATGGTTAGTCAGGATAGTTACGAAAACAAAGATATTACAGATTTACGAGTACATACATAGTGACATCTACCCAATTATAAGGCTCTTTTTTACCTATTTGCCAATATGATAACAAAAATGTTGTTTATACACGCAATTTTGAACTTTTACAGTATAAAAGTATCGAACAAGTGAAAATTTGGAATATATTTTTGGGCCATTCCAAGAACATAATTTTTAAATATATTTATTAAAAGGTAGTAATTTCTGCAAAAATATACGGCTTAGTTGATTGTCTTTGGATCGTTCTCACTACTTAAAATACTGTAAATACAGGCAACCACACTGATGTCAGGTACAGCACATTGTGCTAATACGTAGCCTTATGATTCGTTTTTCAGAAGCCATTAAAAGGTGAGAAATAGCTTCTAGAAACGGGTAATTTCCCGTTTCTGATGCCAGCAATTGCACGTAGGTTTGGGCTGTTCCTGTCGCCTGCTTATTTATTCATATAGTATTCTCTCATAAACTTCGTCTGGAATTGATACAAAAAAATTGGCATTATCCTGAAGCAGAGACTATCTCTTTAATCATTGAATTATTTTCCAGTTAATAAATTTTCCACCTTTAATTAAATAAACAATTATGGCTAACCCAGCTTGCGAGTCAGAAGCTGCAAATCCTTTTAAATTTGGGGGCTGTTTACTCGATGATGAGAAATATCTAAAAGAAGGAATTTGCAGGTGGCTGAATGCGCATAAATCTGATAAGGATTTCACGCTTTTTTTTGATTTTGATAAAGACTTAATTCAGGAAACACTCAATGTAACTGGGTGCACAGGAATCCGAATATTTCCGGTAATCGACAAAAGTGGCAAAATGAACGTGATGATTGTTGCGAAAAACGCTGAAAATAGTGAAATAACGAATGATGAAGGTAAGATAAATCAAATAGACTGCTGCGGTCAGAATGGTGAATCCAAGTTCGTTAATGAGAAGGTAAAGGACAAATGTGATTAACGGTTCGCCGTCATTCCGGATAAATATATTCGGGATGACGGCTATCAATTTACAGGAATGACAGTAAAAACACTACAAAGTATTTTCATGGGTTTGTATTACTGTAGCTTACTTGGAGCTATTTACTTCTCAGTAAAATACAAACCTAATCATTCAAAAGCTTTTCAGTCTTTATGGATATACCTTATACTTACATTAATCGTCGAAATGTATACCCATTATGAAAATATCATAGGGGGTAATTTCCTGTATGTTTATATAATCTTTGCCCCATTTGAGTATTATTTCATTTCGCAGTTATACGTTGAAAAATTCAAAAATAATACTTTAAAAAAGTTCGTGTTTTCTACAAATATTCTATATACTATCTTATGCATTATAGTTCTTATTTTTTTCGAAAATCGAAATCATTATTTACTGTTTAATGTAAGAGGTGTTTTAACTATAATCTTAACCCTAATTTATTTTAAAATACTTTACCAAAAAGATGAATTATTAAAATTATCAAATCAACCTTTATTCTGGGTAAGTATTGGCAATTTCATTTTTTGGCCGGGCATTTTTTTCGTCATGAGCCTTGTGCCACTTATTGTAGATTCCGATAAGGTTTTGATGGCTAAGATTTTTTTACTAAATCCACTCCTTAATGCGTTTTTCTACAGTACGTTCATTGCCGGATTTTTATGCAACAGGGAAGTCAGAAATTAGTAATTCTTGGGCTTTTAGGCACATTACTCTTTTTGGTTCAGAGTGGATTTATCGTATTCTATTTGCTTTTCTTCAAACGAAAACAACGGTTGAACCAACAGGAACAAGTGGCTATCCGGGCTACGTATGAACGGGAAATTTTGCAATCGCAAATGGAGGTAAGGAATCAGACATCACAGTATATAGGCGAGGAACTTCACGACAATATTGGCCAGCTTCTGACCATTGTCAGGCTAAATCTAGGCATACTGGAAGAGTCAGATTTAAGTCCGGAATACATACGAACGATAAAAGATACCAATGAAACTTTAGGGACCGCGATCAGCGATCTGCGAACCATTTCCAAAAGTTTAGACGGTGATTTTATTAAGGATTTTGGTCTGCAAAAAGGTCTGGCCAACGAAGTGCAACGCATTCAAAAAACTGGCAAATGTCAGATTGAATTACAACTAATTGGCAACTTCATTTCTCTGGGCTTTCAAATCGAAATAGTCCTATTTAGAATCTGCCAGGAAATGCTGAATAATGCGCTCAAACACTCACAGGCTTCGCTTATTAGTATTCAACTTACTTATGAACCTAACATTTTTCAGTTAAGCATTCACGATAACGGAAAAGGTTTTGACTATGCAGGCATATTAAATAATGCAGAAGAACAACGGGGTTCGGGATTACGAAATATTAATAGAAGAGTGAATCTATTAGGCGGAAAGGTCGTATTTCATTCCGATGCTGGAGCAGGAACTACCATTACCATTACGTTACCAATTTCAGCGGAATCGTCTAAAGACGATTAACGCGTTAGCCAAGGTAAAATATGAAAAAAGTTAGCTTAGCCATTGTCGATGACCATCAACTGGTTTCACAGGCATTATCTAGATTAGTTTCTCGCTTCGATGATTATTCAGTGCTGTTTGAGGCAGCAAATGGTAAAGAAATGATTAACTACGTTCAGTCTGGATGGGTTCCTGATATTGTTCTGCTCGATATTAATATGCCCGAAATGAACGGATTTGAAACGGCTTCCTGGTTAAAAAATAACATGCCTGCCACAAAAATATTGGCCTTATCTGTAAATGATAAAGCAGAGTCAGTACTTGGCATGTTGCGCAATGGCGCTACTGGCTATTTATTAAAAGATTGTCGACCATCTGCGCTTAAAGCTGCGCTGGATGATCTTGTCGAGAAAGGCTACCATTACACTGATTTTGTAGTTAATTGTCTGGCAAAAAATCTGCAGTGATAATCACTATTTATCGTTAAACGTGTTCAGGGGTAATCATTTGTTAGTATTAACAACAAATGATTACCCCTGAACACGTTTACTAGTAAACCGTTACCTGCTTATTTGGTATCCCAGAAGAGCTTGGTTGTCAGTTTATCCGTTGACCGTACTGCTTCATAATTGGCCGTATTGTAGGTAACTTCATTACCCGGAATAGTCCATTTTACGGGCGGCTGCGTCTGGTTGTTGGCATTATCCGTCTGAAAGCTCAGCACCGGGTAATCTAACCGGCGAATGTCGGCCCAGTTTTCGTAAGGCTGAGTTATGTTATAATGCAGCCATTTCTGCGTGGCAATCAATTTCAGTTTATCCGCCGACGTAGTTGCGCTACTCCAGCTTACTCCTTTACCCGCTACGTAGGCAGTAACGGAAGCAGTTGTTGCCGGCGTGGGTTTCGCAGAAGTAACTCCGGTAGCATTGGTAAGCGCCAGAATGTCATTATAAAACTGTACCGACTGCGAAATTGCCGTTTCATAAGCCGTTTTTGCTGAAGCATCATTACCAGTTCGCAAATAGTACTCGGATTTGATCAGGTTCATTTGCGCAGCATTGATAATTATGCCCGGAAAAAACTGATTGTGGCTAAAGGTCCATCGGTTATAGATGGCTACTTGGCCCGCGTTATATAAAGCATTTTGGGTAGCTTCGGTAGCCGTTGGGTCAATGCCAACGTAGTCACCGGCAGCATTAGCTCCTGGCTCAAAGATCACCTTCAGACGTGGGTCGTTGTTGGTTTTCATGTTGTCAATAATGGCTTTGCCAGCCGTATTGCCAAACCAGTTACCATCCGTCGAAGCGATTCCGTCCTTGAATCCTTTCGAGTTTATGTCCGTATTAAGATCAAATACGTTGATCTGGATGTTCTGAGCGTTGGTTTCTACAATCGGATACGTAGTGGGATTACCCAGAATTTCAGCGATTTCGCTATTCGAGCGGCTCTGAAAACTGCTCACATCAGAAACCCGATTCAGCAGCCGGACACGTAGTGAATTACAGTAACGTTTCCAGGCCGTTAAATCGCCCTTGTTTATATAATCCTGCGTCTGAAATGATTTCTGATAGCCTGAATTCAATGTAATACCGTTGAGTTCAGTAGCGATACTATTCAAATCATCGAGCATGAACGTATAAATCGACTCCGGCGTATCGAATTTCGCGTTGGCCGCAACGTAGTCGCCATTTTTCGAACTCAACATACCAGCTTCCGTGAAGGGAATAGCGCCAAATAGATCGACCATTTTCTGGGTCTGATCGTACACGTAGATGGCAGCGGCCAGCATAAAAATTCGGCGGTCCTTCTGTTCAGCAGCCGGTTTCGACGCATTAATTTTCTGCAATTCCCGGTACTGCGCCATCATATCGTAATACGCATACCACAAATCTTCTACGCCCGACGAACCCGGAACGTACTGACCTGATTCGTTGATCCAGCCCGTAGCCTGATTGTAGTGGTTCAGCGAGGTACGTAACGTAACGAAATAGTGCCGATAACCCGGTAATACGTAGTCTCGATTAGCATAGAAAACGCCCGTAAACTGCTTTTCGACGGTAGTTTGGGCAATCTTAGACGGATCAGGATAGGCTTCGGTGAACTCCGATTCTTTGCAGGAAATGTTTCCGAACAGCAGTCCGCCCAAAAGCAGGAAAGTTATTTTTTTCATAATTATGATGTCGTTAGGATTAGAAACTGCCACGTAGCATTACCCCTGCCGTACGGAACGATGGATTGCTACCTGCGTTGTTGATGTTTTCGTACCAGCGCGTACTCGTATTGGTCTGTTCAGCATCCAGATCTTTAATAGTCCGGTACAGGAAAAACAGGTTCCGGCCGAATACCGACAGGGTCAGATTCTGAAGGCCGACTTTGCGAGTCAAGTTGCTTGGCAGTTGGTAACCCAGTGATAGTTCCCGCATTTTGATGTACGTGTTTTCTTTCACATACAGCTCATAGCGAGCGTTACCGTACTGAGGGCCACCCCAGTTATACGTAGCATTGTAGTAGACAGCCTGCGAGATAACGTTAGAATTAGCTTCACCATTGGCCAGTACGCCATTCATCAGCATACCGTCGTTGTAAACCACTTCGCCATTGGGGCCAGCTGCGCCCGTTGTCTGAACGCCTTTTCCGTCTGCGTTTACGTAGTAGCTAAGGCCGCCATGTTCTTTATCCATTGCGTTTAGGCTCTCTTCGGTCAGGCCGCGCGAAGTCAGCCAGTTGATACCCGTCGGCATAATGTCGCCACCAATCCGGAAATCCGTAACCATGTCCAGCGAGATTCCTTTGTAGCGGAAGCTATTCAATAAGCCGCCGGTCAGTTTCGGCATCGCGTTACCGGCCTTAATCCAGTTATTGGCATCCAACTGATACAGGCCGTTGGGACCCACTACGTTCTGTCCATTCGTGTTTTTGAGGATGCCGTGAACGTAGATGTCGCCCATCGGCTGCCCCACTACCGAACGTATCTGAGCCGCGTTACCATCATAATCAGCGTGCAGCAGTTCGGTTGAGTTGTTAGCCAGTTTTTCAACTTTGTTAATGTTTCTGGCCAGGTTCAGAGTCAGATCCCAGTTCAGTCCGTTCGGCGTCTGCGCTTTAATCGGTGATACGTTCAGAGCCAGTTCTAAACCCTGGTTCCGTAACGTACCAATATTGGCCAGAATCGAACGGGCGCCCGAACTGGAAGCAATCGTCAGGGGCAGAATCTGGTCAACGATTTGGGCGTTGTAGTACGAAATATCGACGCTCAAACGATCTCTGAAGAAACGTGTTTCCAGACCGAACTCGAATTCGCGCTTCTGCTCCGGCCGAATTTTATCGTTACCATAGCTGCTGCTGATTGTCGTGTATAATACCGAACTTCCGCCCGTCTGCTGAATGCTCAGGTTGCCCTGCGTATACGCATTGTTGGCCCGGTAAATCTCCGGATAGTTACCCACGACGCCCCACGACGCCCGCAACTTGGCGTAGCTGACAAACGCAGGAAGTTTCAGTAAATCGCCAAACACAAAACCCGAGTTAACCGACGGATAATAGAACGTATTGTTACCCGGAGCCAACGTAGAAGTCCGGTCGCGACGTAGCGTTCCTTCAACGAACAGGATGTTTTTGTAATCGAAATTCAACGTACCAAACAGCGCGTCACGTATCAGACGAATGCGGGAATTGCTGCCACCGGCCGTGTTTACAGAAGCCGATACGTCGAAGAAATTCTCCGTGCTCAGTCCACCGTTCGTGCTACGTGTCACCAAGGTATTTAGCTCTTTCCGGGCGGTATAACCAGCAGATGCTGTGAGCTTTACGTCCTCAGTCAGTGACTTGTCGTAGGTCAGAATAACATCGCCATACGTATTATTATACTGATTATTCGACATCGAGAAAGAACCTGAATAACCAAATACCAGCGGAGTGGCGCTACGTTGCTTATCTTCCAGACGCTCAGACGTTAAGTCGGCGGCAATCCGGCCTCTGAGTTTCAGATTATCCAGAATATCCCAGTGCTGCGTGAGGCTCGAAATTACGCGGTTGCTGTATTCATCATACGTATTGGCGCGGGTACTCCAGACGTAATCGCCGATGTCGGTTTTAAAGCCATTCCGAATAATATTCTCGTTCGGGGTCAAGCTTTGGTTGGTTCCCGTCACAAACTTATACCCCTGACTGGTCTGATACGTATTGAAGTACCAGTCAGCCGATTCGAACCGGTTCATCATCCCCGTAAAGTTGTTAATCATGCGGTCAACTTTGAAGGGGCGATTGTGCGTGTACTGATTAATGTAGTTCACCAACAGTTCTGTACGCAGCTTTTTACTCGTGTTAAAGCTGGCGTTCAGGTTCATGATGTTCTTTTCATTTTTGGCCGCGTAGCTGATCATACCGTTATCCTGCCGCGTATACGAGAAACGAAAATTCGAATTCTCAGACGCTTTAGAAACGGCCAGGTTGATATTCGACGTACTGGCGTTCTGAAACAGGTCGGCGTAACTGTTGCCCGATGGCGAATAAGGCCGAATGACGCCATCAAACGCCATAACTGGCTGCCCATCGAATTTAGGACCGAAGTTAACCGTAGCACCCAGGAGCCCGCGTGTGTCGCCCTTGCCATCGCCGTTCGTATCGTAGTAAATAAAGCCGTTGGCATCCTGTCCACCATTGGCATAATTCAGGAAGTAGCCAGGACCACGAACGTTCTGGTAACGTGGCAGATACGCAATTTTATCGACGTTATAGCTTGCACTGAAATCAACACCTAATCCTTTCTTCCCTTTTCCGCTTTTGGTGGTTACCAGTACGACACCATTCACAGCCTCCGACCCGTATAGGGCGGCAGCCGAGGCACCTTTCAAAATAGAAATGTTCTCAATATCAGCTGGATTCAAATCCAGTAAGCCATTGCCCCGAATACGCTGGTCGCCCCAATAATCGCCGTTTCTGGCTTCACCATTCCGAATGGGCACCCCATCCATTACGATCAGTGGCTGCGTATTGCCGGTAATGGAGGCAAATCCGCGAATGTTAATACTTACGCCACTGGTGGCACCACCGGGCGTAGCATTGATGGTCACACCAGGTGCTTTTCCGTACAGGGCCGTAGCAAAGTTGGTGTTCGCCGTTTTAACGAGCTGGTCACTTTTCACCACCGACGTAGCGTAGCCGATGGCCCGTTGCTCTTTGGTAATACCAAGGGCCGTAACGACTACTTCATCAAGCGCATTTTCGTTTTGCTCCAACGTAACGTCAATCACCGATTTGTTTTGGATCGCCACTTCGGCAGACTTGTAACCGATGAAGGAGTAAACCAGCGTTTTGTTTCCAGCGGCTGCAATGCTGTACCGGCCTTCGGCGTCCGTAATCGTACCCACGTTGCTACCTTTCACAACAATAGACACACCTGGCAAACCCTGCCCGTCATTACTTGCTGTGACTCGCCCCGAAATCGACTGCGCGAATGCGGGCGTGGCTATCACCAAAATCATGGCAATAAGCCTGAGTAAATTTTTTAGCATATAGAAAGGATTAAGCAAAATAAAATTTTAATATTGCCACAATATTACTATTATTTTAAATAATTGAAAGAGAAAATAAAAAATTTAATTAACTAATTATCACTAAAATGCTATATGGCTGAATTCAATAAGAGCTTGTTCAGTGAAAATTGGCGTTCAGCAAGCTTCTGCTTCTAATTGATATAGAGTTTTTCTATATCAGTATCATATTTTGACATTTAAAATGCACTAAACCAAGCCTTTAGTTAAGCATTGGCTTAATTTCGCGGTAAGTATGTATCCTTAAGTTAGTGGTATGTAGCAAAATGGTTAGTTAACCGTATATAACCATAAAATTTCATCCTTTAAACAATATTAATAATTTAATTTACAAATTAATCACTTTTTAAGGCGAGTTTTTTAAAAGTAATGATTGTTATTAAAATGTATGAATACTCACTATCTAAGTAGTTCAATCCATAGGCTTACTTTGTGGTTTGTGGTTCATGCTATAATTTACCCTAACTCTGTACCTTCGTTTACTTTCCTAACTTAATTCAAATGAATCCTGCCATCGACGAAGAATTACCTGTCCTGCAATCCGTTGTTGATTACAAAAAGCGGCAAAAGCAGCAGATCATTTTAGCCCATCTGTATTCTGAGGGCACCTGTACACTCGCTCATCTTGCTCGTATTCTGCATAGTAGCGTTCCATCCGTAACAAGCCTTGTTGAAGAATTAACTGCCGAAGGATGGGTTACGCCGATCGGTACGGCTACGGGCAGCAATGGCCGACGCCCTGTTTTATTTGGCCTTAACCCTAAACAGAATTATATAGCCGTTCTGGACATCAGCACGCATGATACCAAAATCCTGCTGATGAATACACAGCGCGAAGTCGTCTTTCAGGGAAATTACGATCTGCGGCTGGCCGACAATCCCGAGTTTCTGGCTTCCTTGATGCAGTATTATACGGATGCGCTGGCCGAATCAGGACTGAAAGAAAGTCAGTTAATTGCAGTAGGCATATCGATGCCAGGACTGATTGACGCCCGCCGGGGCCAGAACCTAACGTATAAAAATCTCAACCGGACGAACAAGCCGCTCAAGCAATGGCTATCGGAAGAGTTTGGGAAGTCGGTTTATGTGATTAATGATACCAAAGCTACCGTGCTGGGCGAGAGTCGGTTTGGCGGTGGACAGGGCAAAAAGCAGGTACTGGCCATCAACATCGACTGGGGCGTTGGTCTGGGGATCGTCGTCAACGGCGAAGTTTTCAAAGGAGCGAGCGGTTTTGCTGGCGAACTCGGTCATATTCAGGTTGATCCGGAAGGCGAGTTATGTTATTGTGGTAAAATTGGCTGCCTGAATACCATTACGTCGGCTTCCGCGCTGGTTCGGCGGGTACAGCGCGACATTCTGGCCGGACAGGTTTCTAAACTCGCTACGTTCAAAGATCGCGTCGATCAGATTGATATTGATGAAATTATCAACGCAGCCCACTACGGTGACTCCTATGCCATTGATATTCTGCACGAAACAGGCTTTCAACTGGGCAAAGGACTGGCCATAGCCATTAGCCTGTTTAACCCAGAAGTGATTATTGTCGACGGTGTGTTGACGCGGGCCGCAGCGTTCATCCTGAATACGATTGAACAGGCCATCAGCAAGTATTGCCTGAGCGATTTTCGGAACGACATGACCATTGAACTCACTCAGTTGAATGGCACGGCCAAGTGGCTGGGCACGCACGCGTACGTAATGGAAGATATTTTCGCGAACTATTGACCAATCTATGCGGTGGCTGACCGGTTTTTGGGGAGGATGGATGTTGCTGCTGATGTTATCATTTAGCCCGCATCCAGATGGCCTGCTACGTCCAAAATCTCCGGAATCAGCTCACTTGCTACGTACCCTTATTTTTCTGGATACCGAGTGCCCGATTTGTCAGAAAACCACCCGCCGGGTGCAGGAAATGGCCAATCAATATCGGGAGCAGGTTCAGTTTGAAGCTGTCTATCCGACCGAAACTGTTACGTTGGCTGACGTAAAAGCGTTCGAAGATACGTATCAGTTTTCACTACCGCGCCAACTCGATCCAAGGCATAAGTTGGTAAGAAAATATAACGTAACAACCACACCTGAAGTCATTCTGGTTGCAGAAAAAGGGCAAATTCTGTATCGGGGCAGCGTGGATGATCAGTTTTACCGACTTGGCCGCCATCGAACGGCACCTACCGCTTTTTACCTGAAGGATGCGATTGAGGCAACTTTAGCTGGTAAACCCGTTTCTATTTCGACAACCACTCCAACTGGATGTCTAATTAATCGAGAGTAGCCGAATGCTCAGACCGAATAATACAACCCTCACAATGAAACAGTTACTAATCCTTTTATTTATTGGACTACTCAGCTACACAACGCAGGCCCAATCTGTTTACTCATTTTCTGCGGGATTAGGTATTGGTCCATGCCATCACTACGGTCGGGAAGCACTTTACACCGACCAACTGGCTTACCTGCTCTACCAAAATAAATTACAGACACCTGCTGAAGGTCGTCCCCTATCCGACAATAGCCCAAAAGACGTAACGTGGCAGGCAATTAGTGCCGATAAAGACAAAAAATTTCGAGGGCGCTCGTTCAACAACGGTTATCTGTACCTTACGTATGATGCGAACCGGGAGCAAGCAGCCATTCTGCACATCACCGGCCATAATATGGTGTATGTGAATGGGGCTCCGCACGCGGGTGACCCTTATGCCAGCGGTTGGCTACACATTCCTGTCTCACTAAAAAAAGGACGTAACGAATTCTATTTGCGCACGTCAGCCTTCTCGCGTTATCAGGGGTTGATGGCTGAGTTGATCTTCCCCGAAAAATCTATTAGCCTGAATACCGAAGACGCTACGCTACCCAACGTAGTACAGGGAAACCAGGCCGATCCGTTGTGGGGGGCGATAGTTGTGGTGAACACTACGTCCAAACCTTTAACTGGTCTGCAAATTCAGGCGCAATTAGCTGGAAACACATTGGTTACCGACGTACCAGTGATCTCACCTATGACAACCCGTAAGGTTGGTTTTCAGATCAACGTAGCAGGCGTTCAGCAGAAAGGCGATGTTAAAGCGCAGCTACGTCTGCTACAAGGCAATAAGACCCCTGACGAAAAAGAGGTTAGCCTCACGGCCGTTGAACCACTTGGGCATCAGAACCATACGTTTATTAGTCAGATTGATGGCAGTGTTCAATATTACGGAGTTGCTCCGCAGCAAAAACCGGATGGCAAAGCCCCTGCCCTATTTCTGTCGGTGCACGGCGCTGGCGTCGAAGCCAGTGGACAGGCCCGCGCTTATCAACCCAAAGACTGGGGTGTATTGGTAGCGCCAACCAACCGCCGTCCACGTGGCTTCAACTGGGAGGACTGGGGCCGATTGGATGCGCTGGAAGTATTTGACATCGCTAAAAAACGCTATAACCCTGACCCACAACGCATTTATCTGACTGGCCATTCGATGGGTGGACATGGTACGTGGTATCTCGGTGCTACGTTGCCCGGCAATTGGGCGGCCATTGCGCCCTGTGCCGGATACCCTACCCTGGCAGACTACGGTTCCCACGACGGCAAAATCCCGACGCAGGGCGGCTCGGCGGTCGAAAAAATTCTGCTACGTGCCAGCAATCCCAGCAACGTAGTGGCTTTGGCAAATAATTACAAACCGCTGGGTGTCTACGTATTACACGGCGATGCTGACCCAACTGTTTCGGTTGAATACGCCCGTCAGATGCGCAAATTACTCGGTACGTTCCACCCTGATTTTTCGTACTATGAATACCCCGGCGGATCGCACTGGTACGGCAGCGAAAGTGTAGACTGGAAGCCTTTATTCGACTACTTTCAAACACACCGCATTCAGGCCGACAGTGGAGCGCATGCCATCGATTTCACTACGTCTAATCCGGCCATTTCGTCAACAATGCGCTGGGCGAGTATCGAGCAACAACTTCAGCCCTTGCAACTTAGTCGGGTGCAGTTGAAACGGAACAAGAAAGCAAAAACCATTATCGGGAAAACTGAAAATGTAAGCTTGATGGCCATGGATCTGCACGATTTTCAACCGGGCGAAACCGTCACCATTACGCTCGATAGCACAAAGGCTATCAGCCATACGGTGAAAGGTTCTGATGACAAATTGTACCTGAACCGGAAAAACGGATGGGAAGTTGGCACCAAACCAACTTTAACCCAGAAAGGGCCACACCGGAGCGGTACGTTCAAGGAGCCGTTTAACAACCGAATGGTGTTCGTGTATGGTACGTCGGGAACTGCTGACGAAAATAATTGGGCCTATAATAAAGCGCGTTACGATGCCGAAACCTGGTATTACCGGGGTAACGGGGCTGTCGATATTATAACGGATAAAGAGTTTCTGGCTGGTCAATATGCCGACCGGGGCGTAATTCTGTATGGTAATTCGACCACCAATCGAGCCTGGAGCAAACTGCTGGCCAATTGCCCCATTCAGGCAAGCCGCGACGTATTGACAATAGGCAATCAACGCCACACAGGCAGCAACATTGGCGCTTACTTTGTCTGGCCCCGCCCCGACAGTCCAACAGCCTCGGTCGCTGTCATCACTGGAACTGGTTTACCCGGACTGAAAGCCACTGACGCTAACCAATATTTTGCGGGCGGCAGCGGTTTCCCTGACTTTATGATTTTCGACGTAACGATGCTTCAGGATGGGGTAAAAGGCGTCCGGCAAGCGGGCTTCTTCGACAACAACTGGGCTTTATCGAACGAACAAACCGCCAGCCAGTCTACGGTTCCTTGATTGTTCAAGAGAGGGCGTAACGTTTACAACGTAGCAAAACAAAAACGCACGGCTCGGAGTCGTGCGTTTTTGTTATAATCTATAAATCAAGCTACTACATTATTTAGCTTTTAGGTAAGCGAATGGAATAATCATTTCTTCGAGCGATACGCCACCGTGCTGGAACGTATTACGATAGTGATTAACGTAGTAGTTGTAATTGTTCGGATACGCAAAGAAATAATCTTCCAACGTAAAGACATAGGCCGTCGATACGTGCGGTTTGGGTAGGAACAACCGCTCCGGCTTGCGCCCAACAAATAGGTGGTCATCGTCGAAACCGAGATTTTTGCCCTGCTTATAACGCAGATTCGTGTTGGTTTCACGGTAACCCACAATTTTGGCTGGCTTCTGCACCCGAATCATACCGTGGTCGGTTGTTACGATGAGACGTCCACCTTTTGCGGCAATCTTCTGAACGAATTCCAGCAAGGGCGAATGCAGGAACCACGACCGTGTAATTGACCGATACGCCGATTCATCGGGAGCCAGTTCCTTAATCATGGCCATGTCGGTGCGGGCGTGCGAGAGCATGTCCACAAAGTTGTAAACCACGATATTCAACTGATTCTGCATCAGGTTATTGAAGTTATCGACCAGCGATTTCCCCTGATTCACGTTCAGGATTTTGTGGTACGACATCTTGATATTCAGGCGGCTCTGCTCCAACTGACGACGCATAAACTCGTCTTCGTGGTTGTTGAGTCCCTCGTCTTCGTTATCGTCGTTTACCCACAAATCAGGGTGTTTACGTTCCATTTCGCTGGGCATCATCCCCGAAAAAATAGCGTTTCGGGCGAAACCCGTTGTGGTTGGCAAAATCGAATAGTAAGACGATTCTTCTTCAACCGTAAAGTATTCGGCCAGAAGCGGTTCAATCACTTTCCATTGGTCGTAGCGCAGGTTATCGACCAGAATAAAAAACAACGGAGCTGAATTGCCGCCCTGATCCAACAGAGGGAATACTTTTTTGCGCATCAGTTGATGTGACATGACCGGGCTGCTGGCTTTTGGATCGTTGAGCCAGTCTTCATAGTTGTCGATCACGAACTTACAGAACTCCGAATTGGCTTCGCTTTTCTGCATGTTCATCACTTCCACCATGCTTTTATCCTGCGAGCCATCGAGCTCTAACTCCCAATAAATGAGCTTTTTATAAACATCAGTCCATTCATTGAAATCCATACGGTCGTTGTATTGCATGGAAATATTCCGGAAATCCTGCTGATAACCGATGTTGGTACGTTCGGTCACGAGCCGTTTGTTATCCAGAATTTTCTTAACCGACAGCAGAATCTGATTCGGGTTGAGCGGTTTAATCAGATAATCCGCAATTTTGGAACCGATGGCTTCTTCCATAATGTGTTCCTCTTCGCTTTTGGTAATCATGACCACCGGCAGGTTGGGCCGCATCTGCTTTATCTGCGAAAGCGTTTCGAGGCCAGTCATGCCGGGCATCATTTCATCCAGAAACACGACGTCGTAATTGGCCTGCTCCACCTGATCGAGTGCATCGGCCCCACTATTGACCGACGTTACGTCGTACCCTTTATTTTTCAGGAAAAGAATATGTGGTTTCAGCAGATCAATCTCATCGTCGGCCCAAAGTATCGAATAATTTTGCATGCGTTCAACGGGGTTTATTCACTAAATGAATGGTCGAATTATAAGCCGCCATTCGTTACTTGTTTAACTTCAAACGACCGGTTCTGTTCAGGTGGTTCAGAATTAAGGTTTTTTAACAAGCCCAAATTCAGCAGTTTATCCTCGCTCAGTACGTACCACACGATCCAAATCTTCGGGCGTATCGATACCCAAACTATCTAAATCAGTAACGACGGTACGTATCCGATATCCATTCTCCAGCCAGCGCAATTGTTCCAGACTTTCGGCCCGTTCCAGCGACGAAGGCGGCAACTGCGTGATACGTTCCAGGACGTCGGTTCGGTACGCGTAGAGGCCGATGTGCCGGTAATATCGGTGATGCTCAAGCCAGTTTTCGGCCAACTCACCGCGTAGATACGGAATCGGATGACGACTGAAGTATAGCGCTTCATTCAACGCATTAATTACTACTTTAGGAGCGTTCGGATTAAAAAGCGTTTCTACGTCGTCGATGGTTTTTATGAGCGTAGCCAGTTCAGTAGAACCATCTAATACCGATGTTAGCAAGTCAATTTGACGAGGCTTAATAAATGGCTCGTCTCCCTGAATATTAACCACATAATCGGGTGACATACCTAGCAGTTCCACCGCTTCCTGACAACGGTCGGTGCCGCTTTGGTGGTGCACCGATGTCATAACGACTTCCCCTCCGAAGTCTGCTACGTGCGACTGAATACGTTCATCGTCGGTGGCTACTACAACGCGGCTCAGCGAGCGGGCCTGCGAAGCCTGCTCTACGACGCGCTGAATCATGCTTTTGCCCTCAATGCTTACCAAAGCTTTTGCCGGGAACCGGGTCGATGCGTAGCGGGCGGGGATAATTCCAAGTATAGTCAATATCGTTACTGGTTGAAATTAGTGGGGTAAAATGATAATGAAATCTGGACTCTCCTTAGTAAACGCGCTACGTTGGCATTTCGATAAATGAAATAATATCCCAAAACATTAATTGCCGGAATAAACTTCAAAACGCGCTTGCAATCTAACCGGAAACTATCCTATGGCCCGTTTGTGAAAAATCCGCTGTAAATTACGTTAATTTTACGTCGAGAGCCGTTTTATGAGCAAGCCGTTCTGAAGCCGGAACAGGCATCATGCCAGTGCTTTCGGCTGACTATCAACCCATGAAAAAGAATTTTGCGTACGCCGTTTTTTGTTTAGTAACAGGTCTTCTTTTCCTTCACCGCACGCAGGCTCATCCGCTTTTAACATATCGGAACACGTTTGCCGACTCCGTTGGTGTCGAGAAAAAAGATGGCAAACGTTACATCCTGCACCGCGTTGATGAAGGGCAAACCTTGTTCGCCATTTCCCGAAAATACAAACGTTCCGTTGCGGATATAAAAGCCGCTAACCCGAACATGAAAGACGCGGTAAAGTACGATCAGGTGATACGTATTCCCGTACCCGATGGGGCACTCAGCCGCAAGGAAGAAAAAGCGATGGACAAGGCCATTCGCAAGCAGGAAAAAGAAGAAAAGAAAGCGGCCAAAGCCGTTACGAAATCTGACGATAAAAAAGCTGAAAGTAAAAAAGCTCAGAAAAGCGAACCCCTCGATCAATCCGGTATTCACGTCGTAGAGCCTCGTCAGACGCTTTACAGTCTGGCTAATAAATATGGTGTCTCGCAGGCCGACATTCGCAAATGGAATAGCCTGTCTGGCAACAACGTACTGATTGGGCAGGCGCTTATCGTGTCGGAGAAAGCTTATCTGGATCTTACGCCAGCCTCTCAGGTAGCGGCCGCCAATAACCCAAAGCCAGCTAAGAAAAGCCCTACCAATACGCCAGCTCCTACGTCGCCAACCACTACGTCTCCGCCCGCGCAACGCCCGGTTGAGCGCCCCACTGAACGACCCGCCGAGCAACGTAGCAATAAACCACGTAGCGAACCCGGATTAGCCAGTCGTCCATCGGTTCCAACCAGCCTGACAACTTCAGATGACAAACCTGCCGAGCCGGAAATAGAGAAACCCAGCCCCGGCAACGACGCTCCCATGCCTACGGAAGGACGACGTATTGCAGACAGTGGGGTGGCCGAAATGATTAGTAGCAATGATAATTCGGGGAAATTTCTGGCGCTGCATCGGAGCGCCCCGATTGGTACGTTGGTGAACGTACGTAACGAGTTTAACAATCAGACACTTTGGGTAAAAGTGATTGGACGACTGCCGAACACGGGTGTCAATGACAAGATTCTTATTAAGTTATCGACGCAGGCTTTCGCGAAACTTTCGCCCGAGGATAAGCGTTTTCGAGCTGAGGTCAGTTACATGGCCCGCTAGTCAATCAGGTATGGAAAAAGAAACCAAAGAAGAACGTATCGCCCGTCGGCACCGTGAGCGCGACGAGCAGATGAAATCGACGCCGGGCTACGTTACGTTCAGCATTATGTTCACGCTTGCTTATCCGTTTATTGCCGTTTTCACGTTTATCATGTCGACACTATTGTCCATATTCTCAGGAATTTCGCGGGCAATGGCCTGGGTTGTTAGCGGAGGACGTAGTAAGTAAGGAAAGTGTTAAGTTATGAGCGATGAGCGTGAATTAGTGAGCATTAATGATTTTTCTTCCATAAAGGATTTTTTAGATGCAAAGGCCGATCAGTATAATCGGCCTTCATTTATTGAGCGCGATCCGATCAGCATTCCGCACCGCTTCAGCCGAAAACAAGACATCGAAATCATGGGTTTCTGGGCGGCAGTGCTGGCCTGGGGACAACGGCCCGTTATTCTGAGAAAAACGAGTGAATTGGTCGACCTCATGGATGGCACTCCTTACGACTTTATCCGCCATCACGAGGAAAGCGATTTGAAGCGGTTTCTGGCGTTCAAACACCGCACGTTCAATGCCACGGACGCGCTATATTTCCTGCATTTTTTCCGGCATTACTACCAAGAACACGAATCGCTGGAAGATGCTTTTTTGCCCGATACTACGTCGGATACGGTCGAAGCGTCGCTCATTACGTTCCATGATCGTTTTTGCGGATTGACTGATTTCTTTCCCGAACGTACGCGCAAACACATCGCTACGCCCGCCCGAAATGCTACGTGCAAACGGCTGCTGATGTTTCTGCGCTGGATGGTACGTAGCGACGACCGTGGCGTTGACTTTGGCTTATGGACACGCCTGAAACCAAGCCAATTAGTGATCCCCATTGACGTTCACGTGAACCGTGTATCCCGGCAGCTGGGTCTACTGACCCGCCCCCAAACCGACTGGAAAGCCGCCATCGAGTTGACCAAAACGCTACGTCAGTTTGATTCGGCTGACCCGGTACGTTACGATTTTGCGTTGTTTGGACTGGGAGTTGAGGGAGAGTTGTAGTTTACCGATTAAACGGATATTCATTAATCCAGTGGAAACCGCGATTCACGAGCAGAAAACTGCCAGGAGGCTGTTGCTGTAGTCGGGCATAAATCGAATCCTGGTTGATACGTCCCCGGAAAACGATTGAATTTGTATCGGGCCGGACATATGTCAGGTGAAGTTTATGGGCGGTATCAAACCGGTCGTAGAGCACCGCTTTCGAAGTAGCAGAGTCGGGTTCAAACTGGTAGCGACGTAACGTATCGTTCGCGAAACGGATGGACAAAGTTGGGGCACCCTTATAGCCAGAAATAATGACCTGACGCCAGCGCGTACTATCGGCCACAACAGAATCTCCATTCGCGGCAAACCGGTCGACCCGGTATAGGCCATACATGGGCGGTTTAGAAGCCTCATCCCCATACTTTTCCATAGTGAAATAACTCATCTGCACCGTACCCTGAAGCGAATACATAATCACTAAAGTTTTGACAATAAGCCGACCGGTACGTTGCTTACGACCAGTAAAAAATGGGGTTAATTTCCGGTTCGGAACCGGGCGATTGAGGACCAATAAATCGAAGAGTCGGCCGGCTTCGGGAGCCAGTATAAATAATGTCATCGCCAGCAGATGCGACGAATATAATTTGACTGGAATGTCGTAGAAGAAATTCATCGCTACGATATTTCCAATGACGCCAATCAGCACAATGCAACCCAGCATGGTGGTACGTCGAAACAGAAGCAGCGTGCCACCAATTACTTCGCTAAGGCCCGTAAATAGGTTATAACCAGTCGAATAACCCATAAACGCCCAGGCCAAACCCATCGGCGACGATTCGCCGTACGGTTCCAACAGTCGATTTAAGTTGGGAAATGGGAACTGTGTCTTGAATATTTTGGCGAAACCATAGCCGAACATCGTGAACGCTAGGTAATAGCGAAGCAGCACCAGAAGCCAATATAACGCGTCATTATAATTCGGTCGGTATCGGTCCAGCAGCGTCCAGATAAGGGTCGTCAGCAGGGCCAGAACAAACAGGCAAAGCACATGAACGTAGTTGTACATTGTGTCACCACTTCCGTTCGGGAATATTGTAATCTCATACGGCAAATGTAGAATGGCCTTACCAACCCAGGGCACAATCAGATGCCACATGTAGGTGTAAAATTCCAAACCCATCCCTGGCAAAATATCGATGGGAAACGGGAATAGATAGAGTATAAAATAGGCACAGAAAAACCGGAATGCTAGTTTGTGTCCTGCCGACCAAGTTGGCGATTCAACAAGGGTATTCTGCATGGCAAAGCAAGAGGAAGGTTTAGGATATGAATCGGAAATATAGGACCAATACCTCAAGTCCCAATTGAATTATCCTTACTTTAAATTGTATTCATAAATTTTAACAAACAATAATAGAGCAGAACCGATTACAATTATGTGTTTTGGACATTTATCAGGAACGGTCCATTTATTTAAAACGCTGGCAATGAGCCAACTATTTATTATTTATTGCTAATTGCTTACTCCCTACCTGTTTGTTTAAGATATGCCCTTTCAGATTACAACTCAACCATTTGGCCCGCTTCCTACCGGCGCTGCCCCGCTTACTGAATACTTACTTGAGCATACCGAAACGGGTGAATTCATCACTGTGATTCCTGAATTCGGAGCCGTACTTCGGCGGCTGGTACTTCGCAAGGGACCAAATCTGTTCGCCCTGCTAAAAGCCCCTGTGTCGCCCCAGGAATTGCTTGCTGACGAGAGCTACAGTAGCGCCCTGCTGTATCCATTCCCGAGCCGGATTCATCACGGCGTTTACCATTTTGAAGGCGAAGATTACGCACTGAAAATGAACGAAGTTCATCGCGACAACGCCATTCATGGATTTGTTCACGGGCGTCCTTTTTCAGTAATTGAGCAGGAGGCAACCGAATCGTACGCACGCCTGACAATGCGTTATGACCACGCTGGCGATACAATTGGGTATCCATTTCCGTTTGCACTTACCGTTACGTATGAGTTGATTCAGGCAAATCAGTTGCTTTATGGCAGCAATCCGGAAGCCGATAAAATGTGTGCGCTTCGGGTTAGTTATTCGGTCGAGAATACCGGTACGTCGCGCAGTCCGGCGGCCTTTGGCTGGCACCCGTATTTTACATTTATCGAGGACAGTGAAGACTCCGCCGAATCGGTTGATAATATGATTATCTCGTTACCCGGCCGTACCCCAATTGTTCTGGACGAGAAAATGATTCCTACCGGCGAGCATGCGTTTGAGGAAGCCGGTGCCCTGCCGCTGCGTGAGGTTCAACTGGATTCAGCCTTTCGGATTGAACCAACGGGCGTTCAACCCAATGGGGAGTCATACGCCGAAACCATCTTAACATCCATGAAAACGGGCGTTCGGCTGATTTTAGGTCAACAAACGGGGCCGGGCAAATTCAATTATCTGGTCTGTTACACGCCCATCCGACGTAACAATATTGCCATAGAACCACTTACGGCCAATGTCGATTCGTTCAACAACGGGCAGGGGCTGACCATTCTGGAACCCTGGGAGACAATGTCGGGAACCATCTGGGTACGACTGGATTAGATAGGTAAATGGCGCCACGTGAATTCCTTTAGAACGTAACGATTTTAGCGCCATTTCCAAGATATCCATGAACGTAACGCGGCTTTTCACACTGGTTTCTGCTTTTCTGATTCACTACGTTGTTCAGGCTCAGTCCTCCCCTCCCCGACTCATTGTCAGGGGTGATGATATGGGTTATTCGCACGCTGGGAACGAAGCCTTGCTTAAATGTTATAAAGAAGGCATCGAAACATCGATTGAAGTGCTGGTACCTTCGCCCTGGTTTCCGGAAGCCGTTACGTATCTGGAACAAATTCCGAATGTGGACGTGGGACTTCACCTAACGCTAACCAGCGAATGGGACAATATAAAATGGCGCCCTTTGTCGGACTGTCCTAGCCTGCGCGACGCCGACGGCTACTTCTATCCGATGCTGTATCCGAACAAAAATTATCCGAAGCGGTCGGTGGTGGAAAACGACTGGAAACTGGCCGATGTAGAAAAGGAATTCCGGGCGCAAATCGAGCTGGCCATCAAGAAGATACCTCGCATTAGCCATTTTTCGGGCCATATGGGATGCACCTCATTCGACAACGACGTAAAGGCGCTGGTTAAAAAGCTGGCTCAGGACTACAAGATCCCGTTCTACGACACCAATCTTCAGGATGCGGGCGTGAGTCGGGCCAGCTACGTCGGTGCACACGTAACGTCTCAGGAAAAAATTGACAGTTTCATTAAGATGCTCGAAAGCCTGGAACCCGGCAAAACGTACCTATTTGTTGATCACCCCGGCTTCGATACACCCGAAGTACAGGCCATCCATCACATTGGTTATGAGAACGTAGCACAAGATCGGCAGGGCGTAACGGATGCGTGGACCAACGCCCAGGTGAAAGCGGTAATTAAAGAAAAGGGAATTCAGTTAATCGGTTATAACAAAATCAGGTAGCGATTTTATGCTACGTAGATAAGTACTCAGAGCCGTTTTTATCATGCTGTTAAAGGAAGTATGACAGACACAAACAGCTTCTAAGGTATTTTCACTGATCTTTTACATCGAATCCCGTTTCGGTAAGGATCGGAATTTGATATTCCGAAATGAAACTTCGCTACCCCAATCCTGCAAACCGATACGTCCGGAGAAACGACCTTTACTGATGGGCGCGTTTTTGAGTTTGCTTGACGTGATACGTTGTTTCCAGTCGTCGCTGGTCAGATCGTGTTCCTGAATCATTGTGCCGTTGAGCCAGACAATCAGCTTGTTATTCCTGACTTTGCAGTGTACCTGATTCCACTCACCCACTGGTTGCAATTGGCGATCATTGGCGGTAGCTACGCAAAACAAATCGCCCGCGCGATGCTTATTTTCAGCGGTTCCTTCATAAATGGCATCATCCAATACCTGGATTTCGAGGCCAGTATTGGAAATGTTTTTATACTGCGGCTCTTCCTGAACAAATAAAAAAATACCACTATTGGCAAATCGGGTGATTTTCCATTCGAGTTTCAAATCGAAATCGCCGGTAAACGTAGCATCGGTCACCAGGTCGCCCCCGTTTTCGGCTTTATTGCTGCCCCGGTTAGCTACATCCAGTTTCAACGTACCCTGATCCACTTTCCAGGCTTTTCCTACGTCCTTACTTCCGTACGAATGCCAGCCCGAAACGTCGTGTCCATTAAAAAGGAGTTTCCATCCTTTTTTCTTTTCCTCTGCCGACAACGTATTGGCAGCCTGCGACCACACATCTGCGCAGGTAAGGCTGAAGAGTAAACCCAGGGATACGATTGTTTGCGCCATCCCTTTGTCGGCGGATTGGTAACTTCTCATAAAATCAATGGATAGTATCAGTCAGACGAACCAACCGCGCGATCAGAAGCTTCGAAAAACCGTATTGACCAGACGATTCAATACGTTTCACTAAACAACCAATTCACTATTTTACTTTCTGACGCTACTTAAAAAATAAGGTCTATTACGTTAGAAAGCAGTTTATTTGCTCATCCTCCTCACAATATAAAGCAAATTTTCATGCTTCTAATAGCCCGTTTTACGGCGTTCAAAGTAGGGGTTTGGGAATTCTACCTAAGTCGTTGCCAATGCACAAAGGCATTACTTAAGCAATACAAATTCAGCGTGAAGAATAGGAATTGACATGCTTAATTTCAAGCTCTGTTTTAAACTACTAGGCACCTATTTTGCCGTATTAGTGAATAATACTTATCAGATTAGGGCAAAAAAAAATTCTTCGGTCAACTATTTTTTCCCCATAATCCTAAAATTCTTGCTCTCGCTACGTCTGAGCTTTAAAGCCTGTTTATACCGCGCTTATTTTGCCCAATAGTTCATAACAAACCTGATCCAGTCTTTCTCGCCAGCAGGGATGGGGACGTCGGGTTTGTAACCAATGTTATCGATGGGATCGGTATCTACCCAGGGCATACGGGTTACGGGCAGATACATGGAATAATCATTACAGGCTAACCCAAATCTATTGGCACTCCCGTAATCCATGAATCCGCCAGTATTGGTACCGAAGCGCGTGATTTTCTGGCTGTATTTTGCCATCGACAGAAAAAACTCGGAAGCACTGCCGCATTCTTTATTCATCAGCACGGCAATACGTTTCGGGAAGGTACGAACCGAATCGTAGCGAATTACGTATTCGTTCAGATCGGTTACAAACTGCCCACGATGCGCTTTAAGCGAATCAAGAAACTGTACATTTAATTTGAGTTCGGCGTCATCGGCTTTGCGTTCCTTGCGAAGCCGCTCGATATACGCCACCTGCTTGTCAATCCATTCGTCGGAGGCACGGGTAAGCGAGCGGGCAATAGGAATGGGCTGGGTGTAAAAAAGCTGCATAAACTCCTCCGACGCCCAGGCACCACTATCGCCCCCGCCGTTGCCTCGCATGTCGAAAATCAGGGAAGGGGTTCGTCCGATCAACGCCCGGTTGGCTTTTAGCAGACTGTCTAGTGTGTTCATTTCCGGTGTGTTGAAATGCGGCAAACGAACATACATTACGTCGGGGCTGAGTTGTTTCACCACTACTTTTTCAACGGGGCGCTGTGCTTTCTCATCAGTTTCCGGAACTATTCGTTGCCATGTATTACCCCAAACGCGGAAGCTATTGCCATCAACCAGAATACCCATCAGCCGACTTTTAAAATCGTCGAATACGTAGTGCGCCTGTTCGTGTTCGCCGGTTTTGCCGATAAATTGGGCCTGCACCATACCCGGTTTCCAGTTCGGCAACGTAGTAGCCAATACCACCGATACGTAGCGACCCGGTCGGCTGGGATCAGGCACGGTCGCTATTTTCATTTTCCCATCGGATAACTCCCAGATTCCTTCAAACGGTTTCGGGTTTCGTTGTTTGGCAAGATAACTCCGGGCCTGCGCTTCTGAGTAGGAAATGCTACGTATCGTAGAAGCCGATAATTGCGGGGCGTAGTCGGCGCTCACGTGTAGATCCCGGAAAAAGGTCGCGTAGCGTTTCAATAAATCGAAACAGGCAAATCCGTCTGGCGCTTTTGCCGCCTGTTTATGCAAACTGTCTACCAGTACGTCGTACCGGGCGCGTGTTTTCGAATTCACTTTATCGGCAAAACCCGCGTATACGTTAGTCGTTTTGCGAATCGCCTGCTCCAGAACATCTGGGCAACGACAGGGCGCTGGCGATTGGGCAAAAGTTTGTTGGCTAATTAAAAGAGCAAAGAGAAGCGTAACAACTTGGTAACAGGAACTGAATTTCATGAACGTTTACGCAAAAGCGGCAAAATGGAACGTATCAAAGCGTTTTTGATAC
This sequence comes from Spirosoma flavus, assembly GCF_054778555.1. Classification (NCBI taxonomy): domain Bacteria; kingdom Pseudomonadati; phylum Bacteroidota; class Cytophagia; order Cytophagales; family Cytophagaceae; genus Spirosoma; species Spirosoma flavus. Next base: position 2,112,321 of record NZ_BAAGZL010000001.1, on the reverse strand, counting down.
GTCCTTGATTTACTTGGAGTTAAATAGGTACTACGTTGCGTATTCGAGCGACTTACTTGTTTACCCGTTTATACTTTTCAATAATGATACGGTCGATACCCAGGTTTTCTAATCGTTCCACCCCTTTTTGAATCAACGTATCACCGGCAAAGCGAACTACGAACTGGAATTTATGATTTTCCCACGCTTTATCGACGTAATAATCCAGATTTTCGGTATAGCTGCTGTCAACCAGGGTATACGTACCGCCCCCACCCGAAAACTCATTGGCCGACGCCGTATCTTTCTCCGGTCTTATTTTATGATTCAGAAAAGCGAAATGGGTATCGTTGATGATTTTGATCATTTTGTGGCTGGCGTCGTACGTAGAGAACGTACTATCTTTCTCCGTAGAGGTTGCCGATACCAATTCCCAGGTTCCGACGATGGGGACGTCGGTTTGTTTTGTCTGACATCCGACTAAACCGCACATAGCGGCAATGAATACACGTAGCGTTTTTAATTTCATTGCTTCAATTTCCCGTAACTATTATTATAAATTTTACCTTCTTTAGTATACGTAAACTTAATTGCCGACCAAGTTTGGTTTATACTCAGCGTTTTGCTTTCAACTAAACCATACTCGTAGCCAATTTCAATGACTTTGGTTAGCGTGAGATCGGTTCCCTTCTGGCCTCCTTTCGGCCACGACACCCAAAGTGTACCCGTCGTGTTGAGATGCTTTTTAAGGGTAGCGAACTGCTCGTGCATCTCCCGCTGATACGTTACAAACAGGTGAATGTAGTCGAAAGTACCTTCAAGCACGGGTTTACTATCAAGCGCAGGCAGCTCTATAGCAGCTATAGCTTCAACTGGCGCGTTCATAAAAAAAGCACGTATTCCCGATTTGATACCCATTTTAGCGGCCACTGATTTCATAATAATCCGTTGATTTTGTCTGTTTCTCTGCTTTTGCGATGTAGGCTAAAAGTAACCAAGGTTGCACGAATGTTGTACGATCTGAAAAAAACGTAAAACAAGTACATACCTTTTAATCAAGATTGGCTGTAAGTGGTTTATTAAGTAATCTAGCCTCCCTAATAATCATGAAAAGTGCTCAAAATACAATCAACGCCAATTTTAAAAGCCCTAAACTACTCGTTGTCGAAGATAATGACGATCAATGGCTGATTATTCAACAGGCCTTACGTCAGTATTTCAATGAGGTAAAGGCCCTCCGGGCAGCTACAATTAAAGAAGCTATCACTTTGTTAAATGAATGGGAACAACAGGAATGGGAGATCCCAAAATTGATTTTGCTGGATCTCTATCTGCCTAAAAACGCTGATGGCTGGCATTTGCTAAAACAGATTAAAGCGATGCCCGAACCTATAAGCTGGACGCCCATTGTTATGCTCACGTCGTCGACCAACGCTGCTGATATTGAGGAAGCTTACCAACTTGGCATTTCGGCATATATGGTCAAGCCTACTGACTTTAACGATTGGCTGGCTTGTTTTCGTGAGTTACGTACATACTGGTGGGAAACGGTTACACTGCCACCAGTGCACTATAGAATTTAAACTAGCAGGTCGGTTGAGGAAAGACTACAACCAATAATGATGAATAAACGAAACCCCCGATCAACGAAACTGACCGGGGGTTTTTGATTAACATTTGTTACTTCCAATAGGAAAGTGCGTAAATATACTAATTTGCTGATTTATTAACGCTTTGATGAATCTTTAGAATCGCTTCCTTCTAGTTTGACCAATTTATTATACAGACCCAGTAGCAGAAACGGAGCCGCCCACTGACCTACGAACAGACTTCTTTTGCGGTCGCTGGTGGTTTGCAAATAGGCAGAAACGCCCATGGAAGCCAGTGCTGCCCACAGAAATATGTCGGATGGCAGTTTAGCAGTCTGTTTTTCAATGGCTTTAGCTACAGGGCCTTCTTTGTGTTCCGGATTGATGTTTTCTAACGTTGTCATAAATGAACTGATTAAATTGAATACTTAATTTTAATGCCTAATCCTCCTCCGAGTGGTCCTTACCGGACAAAAGCTTTACAACAGCATACGTAACCACGACGCCAACCAATGCTTTCGTTAACAGCCCCTTACGATTGTATTTCCACTCGGCTTTCATGCCCTTTTCCGCGAAAATATTGGGGAAATGCCCTTGCCTGATATCATCGACAATGCCTTCTACTACGTTGACGCGGTCGGCGAGCAGCAACGGCAACCAGTGACCGTATTCCGATTCGCTAAACCGAAACGCAAACCGACGGATCTGACCACTGAGGCCGGATGGCGGAGTAGACGTACCGAAAACCGCACTTACGTTGGGACGTTCGTTGGAGTGAAGTATTTCAACATCAACGGGTTGCTGCACAGGCCGCTCCCAGGTATAGCCCTTCTGTTCAGCATCGGTACGATCCTTTAACGGATAGGTCGGGTCATTTTTGGGGTCGATATCCACCCCCCAGCCCAGAATATGCGAATACTTTTCTGCGAGCGCTTCTTTTGTTTCCATGTTACGTTGACGTTACGCCCTGGCTGAAGGCGGAATAAGAACGGGTTTAATGCAGTTGTCCAGTTTGTTGGCGAAGATGTTATATGCGTCGGCGATTTCTTCCAGTGGCACCCGATGGGTAACCATAGCTTTAGGATTGAGAACACCATTCTGTATATGCTCGATGAGCCGGGGCAGGTGCCGTTTTACCGACGCCTGATTAGCCCGAATGGTGATACCTTTGTTCACTACGTTGCCAATCGGAACCAGGTTATCGGTTGGACCATAAACCCCTACAATTGAGACAATTCCGCCTTTTTTCACCGAGTTGATGGCCCAGTGGAGCGCCGTTGCCGAACCCGCCTGAATCAATAATTTGCGTCCGGTAATGGTTTGTAAAGCGCTACCGGCCGCTTCGGCTCCTACGGCATCAATACAGACATCGGCGCCCAGCCAATCAGTTGCTTTCTTTAAAAACAGCACCGGATCGTCCATTTCTTTGAAGTTATAGGCCTCAGCAGGTGCGTAATTTCGGACGAACTCCAGCCGGTAATCAACATGATCGATCACGATGACCCGGCCCGCGCCGAACAGCCACGAACAACGGGCAGCCATAATTCCTACCGGGCCTGCACCAAACACTACTACCGTATCGCCGGGCTGAATACCCGCCATTTCGGCGGCCTGATAACCCGTTGGCACTACGTCGGTGAGGAGCACAGCATCGTCGGGGTCCATGTCTGGCGGAATCACCGTTGGGCCAAAATTCGCATATGGCACCCGCACGTATTCAGCCTGCCCGCCATCGAAACCGCCCGCCGTATGTGAGTAGCCGAAGATGCCCCCTACGGCCGTAGCCTGCGGGTTTGATTCGTGGCAATTGCCGTACAGACCCTGCTGGCAGAACGAACATTTACCACAGGCGATGTTGAAGGGAACCAGTACGTTATCACCTACTTTAAGTTTGTGGACATCGGACCCAACTTCTTCCACCACGCCAATGAATTCGTGGCCAAACGTAGAGCCAACGCGCGTATCTGGTACGTTGCCGTTGTACAGGTGCAGATCAGACCCACAAATGCAGGAACGGGTTACCCGCACAATGGCGTCTTCCGGATGTTTGATTTCGGGAAGGGGTTTAGAATCGATGCGGACCCGCCGGGGGCCCCGGTAATTCATAGCTAACATAAGAATTGGAATTGCGTGAAATGCTTGTGTTACGTTCCAGAGTACGACTAGTTCGTCGATTGACTAGTAGGCTTGGTTGCATTGACACCTGCTTTCCGGTCGCGTTGCTGGTTATGACTACCCGGCGAAATTTTGCCAGCGGCCCGGGCTGTTACGTCCGATTCGGTGCCCACTTTCGAAGGCGGAATGGGTTTGTTTGAGTTCGGACGTTTTTTACCCTCTTTCGAATAAGGAAGGCCTTTCCCTTCTGTCAGCCCTGATTTTGCTTTGCGGGCATTGTTAACGGGTCCGGCACCTTCCTGCCCTTTCCCTGCTCCGTCGGATTGAGCGTTCACACTGACCACTCCGGCCAGCAAAAGAAAACTGAGAATAGCTACGGTCTTTTTCATACGTTGAGTTATCGATTTTGATCATGATACGTCTCTCTGTAACAAATCAGGACGTACACAGGCCGTTTCTTTCGGAAAGAAGTAAGGAAACGGCACCCGCTACGTACCTGGAAACCATTTTCCAACGTAGCGGAAAGTTGCTACGTTATTCTCTGGGGTCCCGATTATCGTTGAGCATGTAGATAACTTGTCTGGCCAGACCGATAGCCCCCTGTTTTATTTTAGCCGTATCACCGGGCATATTGGCTACTACGCTGAATACGTGGTTGTTGAACAATACGTGCAGCGACTTCTTACCAGGTTCCCAGATGGCTTTATCGCCCACCCGGTTTACCGCCTGACCAGTAGCGGTGTTTTTCGCCGGTTCGACCAGTGGCGGAGCAGGGCTGGTCATGCCCTCAATTGGTCCGGATGGGTCAGCGCCACGGGTCGAATCCTGCCTGGGTGTTGTGTCTTCCATGCGGGCCGATACTTCTGCGCCAGTACCTTGCGGATCAGGGCCGGAAAGAACGGGTTTCTTTATGGTATCCTGTTGCGTAACCGGTTTGGCGTTGGGCTGAAACAATTTGTTAAAATGATATTCTGACTGAAAGACCGACTCAAAAGGCTTTTCGCTTTCCAGATGAAACCCGATTCGGTTCGAACCCCATCGAAATTCGCAGCTGTGGAGTTCACTGGATTTTTCAAATTCTACCGATTCGCTTACCTGAAACAGATTTCGCACGAATTCTTCGGGCAGGTAATTACAGGGTTCATCGTAATGGTAATCTGTGCTGAGTAAATAAACGCCCGTCACCCGTCGGCCTAAATGAGAATCGCCTTCGCCGGCTCCGCTACCTGTACTCATTGCATCACGTTCCTGATTGGCGCAAGCCGTCAGGCCCAGCCCCAGAAGTAATACGTTTAATTTTTTCATAATCGTAGTTAAAAAAGTTAGTCGCTTATTGACAGATTGAGTGGACTTATAACTGACGATTTCACGGCTGTCGACGTCAAACGTCGCTATTGTGAGGATATGGCCTGTTGACTATAAGCGAACGGCCCACCTCCAGATGCTGCGTCTCCATTGCCTAATTCATACCCGCTACGTTGCGACGGAACGAACGTAGCGGGGTTAATGGAAACATATTCAGCAGGAACGACCCTCCTGAAAAACTCTTCTACGTTATGAAACCAATTCCAACGAAAGTCCACGGTTTGCTCGATTACACAACCGGGGCATTATTTCTGGCTTCGCCCTGGCTGCTCGGTTTTGCCAATGATGGCGCGGCTCGCCGGGTAGCTGTTGGTACGGGGGTAGCCGTGCTGGGTCTATCGGCACTTACCAACTATGAAGCCGGTGTATCAAAACAAATTCCGATGACTACGCACCTGACTGTCGATAAAGTCAATGGTGTACTGGTAGCGGCTTCACCCTGGTTATTTGGCTTCGCGAAACGTATCTGCTGGCCGCACATTGCCTTTGGCTTACTTGAGGTAGGAGCCGGTTTTCTGACGCAACGCAAACCCGTTCGCAACAAAAAATGAGGCAAACGTAACGCTTAACCGTTTCCTCACTTCCTCATCCGTTACCTCATTTCATCAACTTTATTAGGGCTACTGCCGTGAATTAGTCCGTTGAACAGGTACAACTAAAACCAATCAACGTATGAAAAAAATGGTAATGACGGTCGCTCTGCTGGTAGCAGTAGCCACTGGAAGTACATGGGCGCAATCGGATGGTAGCACACCGGGCAGACGCCCCACACCCACCGCCGAAGGTACGCCGGATTCGAAAGCAGGTTCTCAACCTACTACGTCGGGGCAAGGTAAAAAATCGACAATGAGCGCGGGCTCAACTTCTTCACAATCAGGCTCAGGCAACGAAGGAAACAAGTTGGGTGGTGCTACGCCCCAGCGAGGTCATAAGTCAGGAACGATGAATAAACAGGCGGCTGGTGTGCCAACTACCAGCGGATCGAGTAGCAGCAGTGCCAACAAACCAAAGCAAAACCAATAACTCCCTAGTACATATGTTTTATCACGACAAGAAACTTCAGTATACAGTAAAAGTTGACAAGCCAAACCCGCAGTTTGCCAGGGCTTTACAGCAGGCTATTGGCGGTATTGAAGGCGAAATACGTGTCTGCCTTCAGTATTTATTTCAGGCCTGGAATTCGCGCGGGCCAGTACGTTACCGGGACATGCTTCTAAATACGGGTACGGAAGAAATTGCTCATATCGAGATGCTGGCTACGGCCGTTTGTCTGAACCTGGAAGGTTCGTCGAGCAGTGTCATCGAATCAATCGTTGGCGACGATCCAATTATGGAAAAAATCATGGGCGGTGGCGACCCACGGCACTTTCTGTCGGGCGGTATGGGGGCTTTGGCTGCCGATGCCAACGGAGTTCCGTTTAACGGCTCGTGGGTTGTCAGTTCAGGAAATATAGCTTCTGACATGTACGCCAACGTCATGGCCGAATCAACGGGTCGAACGCTGGCCACGCGCCTGTATGAAATGACCGACGATGCCGGAATGAAAGACATGCTATCGTTTCTGATTGCCCGCGACACCATGCACCAGCAACAATGGCTGGCCGTACTGGAAGAATTGGGGCACGGCGATATACGCGGTGTACATCCCATTCCGAATAGTTTCCCGCAGAGTCAGGAGCGTGAGGAGTTCAGCTACGTATTTGTCGATACCAACATCAACCCCGATTCGCCATCTGTCGGCCAGAATCGTCGCTGGACGCAAGGGCCATCCATGGACGGACGTAGCGAATTCCGGGAGATGAAAGCGCAGCCAGTGGGCGATGAGCCTCAGTTGGGGCCGCCGATGCCGGAAGGCCACGCGCAAACGGAACAGATTGAAAAGGCCGGGCAGAAATACTAACTGTTCATGCGTCCAATAACAGGTTGAGCCATTCGTCGGTCTTCGGACAGATCTGTGGTCTCAACCTGTTTTATTTTACCCGGCCATTGTTGGCCCGATTAGTCATTCTTTTATTATCCGTTATGCATCCCATACGTGCTACCACATGGAGCCAATTGATGGAGTGTTTGTATGAAAATGCCTGGATGCCAACCCTCCAGCGATTTCGTCCGTCGTTTGCCTTTCGGGGTTTGCCCGATGCTACGTATACGCTCAATACGTCCCTGATGCGGTTGGGCGGCAACTACGCTCAAATTGAAGGGCATTTGCTACGTAACTTCAAAAAGTACGCACTACGTAACGTGGTCGAGCGCGATTCATTCTGGTACTGGCTTTCCGTAGCGCAGCATCACGGCCTGCCTACCCGGCTGATGGACTGGACGTTTTCGCCCTATGTAGCGCTGCATTTTGTGACAGCCCGGACCGAGTTTTACGACCGCGACGGGGTTATCTGGTGTCTGGATTACAAAAAAGCACATCAGCAGCTTCCTGATTCACTACGTTATTTACTTGAAAATGAAGGGGCAGATGTATTTACCATCGAGATGTTGAGCCACCTACAGTCGTTACGAGAATTTGATAGTCAGTCAGAAGAGCCGTTTGCGCTGTTCTTCGAGCCGCCGTCTATAGATGACCGTATCGTTAATCAATACGCTCTATTTTCGGTCGTCTCCAACCCGACGATGGGTCTGACAAGCTGGCTCGAAAAGCGCCCCGATTTATATCGAAAAATAAATATTGCGAACGAGTTGAAATGGGAAATTCGCGACAAGCTGGATCAGGCCAATATCAATGAACGAGTATTGTTTCCGGGTTTAGACGGTCTTAGTCGATGGTTAAAGCGTCAGTACGTCCAGCTATGAAAGGTTATAAAGTTGTAGAGTTGAACTAGTTGCAGCGCTAACTCTATAACTCTACAACTTTATAACCCTACAACTCTACAACTTCTCTCAAAGTCTTTCTCAGGCCGACTTGGCATCACTTTGCCGTATGGCTCTCAGGATGATGATGGCCCCCAGGACGACAGGAAATAACCCGAGCAGAATTGATACGTTCTCTAAAAAGCCGGGTACCATGACCAGCAAATAAGCCAGTGCTCCGGCGATTAAAACAGACAGAAAATGCAGGAAATTTCCGGAATAGGCAGTGGGTTGTTTGTTGGTCGAAAGCATGAATATGTACATGGCTTGTATCGCTTCCAGAAAAGCATATAGAACCGCCCAGAAGCCCAGCGTACCCAGAAACAAATCGACCGACCCCCGCGAATACGTTATAAAGGCAATACCAAAACCAATGTCAAACAAACTACGAAGAAGCTCCCACAGGCTATTTCGGTCTGTTTGCAAGTTGCGAAAGGCGTAAATACCACCTAAAACGCCCGCTACGATCGTGAAGCCGCCAATTAATTGAGCGGCCATACTCGAAAATGAATTGGCAAACAAAAATAGGCTGACGCCAATAATGACATAAAAAATTCCCCGGCTGATTAATAGTCCCCGCTGCCTTGCAAAATCGGTCCTTTCCATAACGTTGTATTTAGTTGTTCTGTGAGTAGAACCTTGTTGGAAGCTGTGGGTTGATTTATTTATCGGGAAGTTGGGAAGCGGTTCGGTTCAGATGAAAAGACTCAACTTCCTTATGCTTAGGCACTATAAAATCTGGCTATAGATGCCCTTTTTCCACGTAATACCTACTTCTAAAGTCCTACACCTGTGGCTGGGTAAATTCGTCGTTTCACATAAATGGGTCAACGTTAATAAAACCTGTCAAATAAGCTAACGTGTTACCTACGTCAAGAGCGTCGGCAATACGTTAACTTATCCGTTGTTCACGTTACGTTGTCACTATCGCAAACAGATCAATTTATTAGTATTAAAACCCCGGATTTTGCTGCAATAAAGCGTTGTTATTGATCTCCGTTTGAGGAAAGGGGAACAGTAAATAATTAATATCCCGCGTGCTACGTACTTGCTGAATAATGTCCAGCACCGTAACCGGATGTATTACGTTTGGCGTCGCTATGGTTTGCCGAGCGTAGCGCAACAGATCGAACCAGCGTCGGGCGCTTTGTGTATGGCCGGGCCGTTACGCAGTTTGGCTTTAATGGAGGTTACTATTTCGCGAATTGATCGGCGCCTTTTTGAGGCCGGATTTCACGTTCCACTCCCTCACAATTAGGTGAGCAGTCTTAATCAAAGGGCCGTACAACTGGTTGATTAACGCAATACTTACACTCTATTTCTCATGCGCGTCCTTACCATTATAACCCTAAGTTTCTTATCGATTCCGGCGATTAGTCTGGCGCAAACGGAATCTGGCTCCACTTCTCCAAAAACAGGAACAGGAGCCGCCGTACGAGGTGCCCGAAAATCGCCAGAGCCGGCCGTAGTTGCGGGTAGTACCGAACGGAATAGCAGTATTCACGACTTTATTGCGTCATCGCCAAACTATACTACGTTGCAAAATGCGCTTCAGGCCGTAAACCTATATGCTACGTTGGCAGGCAGTGGCCCCTACACGTTGTTTGCTCCTACGAACGAGGCATTTAAGAAATTACCGACCGCCATGCAGTCGAGTTTACTGGAAGGCAGGAACCGCGAAAAATTGAAGCAATTATTGGCCTATCACCTGTTAAACGGCGTAGTTGATAAAGCCGAGTTGGCCAAACGAGTAAAAGCTGGTGGCGGTAAAGCCCAACTCCAGACGGTAGGGGGCGGTGTTCTTACCGCTCAACTTGGCGCAGATGGCCAACTGACGCTCAAAGATGAACAGGGCAAATCGATGTCTGTCAACTCGACCGAAAAGCGACAGGCAAACGGAGTTGTGTATGGCGTAGCTGCGGTTTTGCTGCCCAAAAATGCAGCTACTGATTTTCGATAATGACTTCTGATTAAGTCAGACCAAATTTTTCTCTTAGCCAATCGTCGCGTAGCGACCTAACCAGTAAACTCAAATTGGTTAGGTCGCTACGCGACGAAGATTTGACTTTGGGCGTTTCTGCTATAAACATTGGGTCGCTACGCGACGATTGATTAAGCAAATAGTTTCAATAAAAACCAGGCTATTATCAATTGATAATAGCCTGGTTTTTATTGAGTTCTACATTTTACCTTTAATATCCTTCGCTACGTTCAGGTGCGTTTTCACCAGTGGATGAGCCGCACTGCCTACACCTTTGAGACTTGGATCCGATGCGCTGGACTCCACTTTCGACATAACGCCGTCGAGTTTTTGGTGACCTTTCACACCGATTTCATCCATGTACATTTTATCAAGCGACGCGCCCGACATGCCCTGTAGTTTCGAAACCATCGCCTGTGTTTCGGAGTCGGGGCTAGAAGGCAACGTAATGCCTTTGGCGCTGGCAATCTCTTTTAATTTCGTAGACAAACCCGTTTGCTCATCTACTTCGGCCTGCGCATATTCGCGCACTTCAGGGCTAGTAGCTTTTTGCACAGCCACCTGACTAACAGCCATTTGCATCATGCCACCTTTGGCTACTTCCATCATCAGGCTCTGGTCGGCGCTGGATAGTTTTGCCGGAGTGGCCGATACGGCTCCCACCGCTGCAGCCCCTTTCTGATTCTGGCTATCAAACTCGGCTTTGGTTTCTTTGCCGACCATCGTCGTACCCGAGTTCATGTTGCCGCTGTTTTGCTGCGCGAACGTAGCGCCGGCTGTCATCAGAGCCATCATCAGGCCCATTGTAATCGATTTCGTTTTCATAACGTGAACTTGTTTCTTTTAACAAATTAAGCTTAGATCATTTTAACGGTTTGTCTAAATGGGGTGTTTGTCCACTCCTGCGGTATTCCAGATATTGTTAGGTAACGAGTCCTTACGGATCAGGACTTAGCCGGTTCAGCCTCTGAGTCGTTGGCTGATTTACGGTCCGTAAACTTCTGGGCTTCTTTGGGTAAGCGATTTGTCCAGACAAAAACGGCAATCATACTCAGCGCACAAAAGATAAAAGGAGCCATTGTGCTTATACCCGAAAGCAGACTATTCACCAACGCCGATACAAAACTGGCCAGTCCGCCCAGCGCCTGAATGTTGCCGAACATCTCGCCCTGACTCCCTCCTTCTTTAATCATGATGGAAAGTAGACTACCCGTTACGCCTGTCATTAGCGACACTGTTAGCGCATCCACTCCCGCCACTACGTAGAGAAGCGTTTCAGATTTATCAGAGAAAATATAAAACCCCTGCAACACCACACTGAGCAGAGCCAGAAAAAGAATGACCTTGCGTTTATTGACACGGTGCGCAATAAACGTGAAGAAAACGATATTGGCTATCAGGGCCAACCCGCCAAAAAAAAGAAAGAAACGGGCCGTCTCGCGGGGGGTCATCGTCAGGTAGCTATCTGTCAGGAAAGCAACAAAAAAAGAATAATAACCCATGCCAAGCGTAGCCAGCATGTTCATAATAAAAACAGGTTTGATCCCCGGTAGCTCTTTCTCGGCATCGGCAAGCTGCTGCCACAGCGAAACTATTTTCAGGGAATTAAGCGATTTCTGAGCCAGCTCTTTCACTTCAACCGGTTCTTTTTTCGGGTTGGTCTCTTTGAACAGAAGAGCCATGCCAATACTCAGAAGGCCTAGTATTAACAGCAATATGACAGTACGTAACGGCGTGATTTGTCCGGTATCTGTCATCAACAAGAGCACACCCGCCCCCATCGGCCCAATGATCGGGCCTGCCCCTACAATGAAGCTTAAAATACCTGAGTATCTGAGCAATTCATCTTTTTCCGCAAGATCGGCCATCGAAGAACGCATCACCGAATACAAGCCGTTGGTTGCTCCTTTTAAACATCGATTGGCTACGTATCCCCAGGTTTGCACCGGCAGCAACAGCAGAGTTGTAAACCAGGAAGCGATCGTAGTGGCAATAGCGGCCGGTCTTCGACCACGCTTGTCGGACCATTGACCGATGGCAGGTGCAAACGCGAGTTGTATACCCAGCATTAAGGCTGTTCCGGCCGTGAGCAGAACGGGCTGGGCGGGTAAGTCTCGAACGTAATCGGCAATTAAAGCGCCTAAGCCATTCGCGGCAATGATGTCAAACAGGGTAATTGCGAAAATAAGTAGTAAAGAAAAGCCCTTGCTCATTACGTTAATTTGTCAATTCTCTTTTAAGAAGCCGGCTTACTACGTCGTTTTAGTACAAATCTGTTTATCAAGATGTGGGCTATTCGGCAACTTAGGAAGCACTAGTTACCGTTTCTGCCCTGACGTAGTGTTTTTTGTGGTGAAGGTTTAACTCACCAACAATAGGGCATGTTATGAAAGTAAGCCAATGGTCTACTGGTTAACTGGCACAGTTCAACAACTCTGGCTACGGATTGACTAGCAACATACGTAACACCGGCTACGTGTCTCCATGGCCTGTTTTCTGTTTATAGCAAATTGACGGTAGGCTTATAAAGTGCTGAATCTGGCCTTCAATTTCTGATTAGCCTGCGGTTTCAAAAGGGTACCATGCCCAAAGACAGCCTGGTCGAAACTGTAATCGGCCATCTCCAGAATGCTCCGAAGGCCTAACAACCGGTCTTCGTAGACCATGCTAAAGGACAAACCCAGTATGTTGGCACAGGTATCGCCCGCAATCATTACGCCTTCTTCCTTAAGCCATAAAGCGATGTGGCCGATACTATGCCCTGGCGTATGGAGCACCTGAAGACCACCGGCTACAGGGATCACATCGTTATGGCCCAGTCGCTCGTCAACGCTCACGGGCGGAATCGCCCCGCTCCCTCCTTTTATCAACAACTGGTAAATCAGCCAGTTGACGATTCCCGGTGATGGATAAACTGGTGAATGGCCGCTGGATCCTTCTTCCAGCAGAGGAGCCTCTAACTGGTGTGCCAGCACAGGTACACCCAGTTTGGCTTTTATGGCCGACACGCTGCCCGCGTGATCGGGATGGGCATGAGTCAGAATCACTTGTTTAATGGCATATGGATTTTCGCCATTCTTTTGCAGCAGAGAGAATATCGCTGCCAGGCTGCCGGGGTAACCCGTATCGATCAGCGTTAGTCCATCATCTTTGATCACGAATGCATTGACGGCGCCCAGCCGTAGTTGATACAGCCGAGAGGTAATGCGCTGTATACTAGCCATACCGTTCTTTGTTAGCGTTTCTGCGGTAATACTGAACGTCTATGCGTGAGCTGGCAGATAGATGGTAAAGACGGCCCCCGCTCCGGGTTGACTACTCACCGAAATCTGTCCCCCATGATTTTCCACGACTTTTTTGACAATCGCCAGGCCAATGCCCGTTCCACTGTACTGATTACGCCCGTGCAACCGATGGAATAATTCAAAGATGCGTTCCTGCGATGCTTCATCAAAGCCTATCCCTTCGTCGGCAACCCGTATAGCAATCCAACTTTCGGGCTTGACGATTGAGGGGGGCTGAGGTAACTGATCAGCAGAAACCGGGAAGCTATCTACCCGAACCTGGGGCGGTTGCCCTGGCTTGGTAAACTTTAACGCATTCGCCAGTAAGTTTTGTAGCAGTTGGCGAAGCTGAATCGCATTACCCATCAATGTTGGTAAGGGCGTACTGCTTACCTGAGCGTTTGTATGCTGAATAGTAGCTTCCAAATCACTCAATACGTCTGCAAACAGCGTTTGAAGCGATACTGGTTCGATCGGAAGCGACGGGGTCGATAGCCGGGAGTAATCCAGCAGACCCCTGATGAGAATTTGCATACGTCGGGCTGCGTTCTGTTGACGACGTAGCAGATCCTGTCCGGTTTCATCCAGATTTTCGGCATGATGACTGAGCAGCAAATCGGCGAAGGCTTCGATTTTTCGCAAGGGTTCCTGTAGATCATGCGAGGCTACGGAGGCAAACTGCTGCAAATAAGCATTGGATCGACTTAGCGCCCTATTGTTGGCTTCCAGTTTCTGTTGATAAACCCTCAGGGGAGTAATATCGGTGGTAATCATCAGAATACCCCCCCGGAAGGGTTGAATGTCATACTCATAAGTCAGACCCAACTCTGGATACTCGACGGGGGTGTGGATGGGAACTTGCGTATTCACCACCGAAACCAGTGCCGCAAACAGCGCCCTTTGTTTGACAGCCGGAAAAAGGGTCAGTAATGTCTGACCATTTATCGTTTCCTGCGTAATAGCCTGGTCAAAAAATGGCGAAAATAAACCCATGGTAGCTGGATTAGCCAGCGGAATTTGAAAGTCAGCAACTTGCCCCATCTCATCAACTACGGGTTCCATAACCACAATACTATTGACCGAGCTGTTGAGTACGCCCTGAACTAAGTCCGCCTGACGCTGACCCTCCAATTGCGCCCTTCTACTGGCGGATATATCCATAAACGTAACAATCACCCCGCCCGGTACAGCTACGGCCGCTATTTCATACCAGATGGTAGCCGCTTTGTTACTCCACTCAAAGCGCTGATCGACACCCGTTTGCGCAGCAGTCGCGTACTTTTCAAATAGCCCATTGACCAACTGATGCGGCATGAGCACGGATAAGCTTTTGCCTTCCAGCGCTTCGGCAGGGTAACCTAGTGTTTGCGCCAGGGTAGCATTGACTTTTTCCAGGATAAAATCCACCAGTTGCCCATCAGTGTTAAACACACTTTTCAACCAGGCAATACCAGTTAGCGAATGGTCCAGCACCAGTTGCAACCGCTCGGCTTCCCGCTGCTGCGCTTGTTGCGCTTCTTTCTGCGCCGTAATGTCCAGTGTGGTCAACACAAACCCAGCGCCATGCCGCACCGCCCGACAGTCGAACCAGATCGTACGGGCAGCCAACTGATGCGTGGTTTCGAACTGATCGGGCTGACCCGATTCAACGACGGCTACGTAGCGTTCAAACAAGCCATTGTGTTTCAGGTAAGGGTAAAGTTCCAGCATACGCTTGCCGACGGTCGAATCAGCGGGCCGAAAGGGGCGATAAGCAGCCAGCTCATTACCCGTACTGGTCATGAAATCCACAATACGGCCGCCTGAATCCCGAATGGCCTCATAATAGCGAACAGAGGCTGGCGAACTGCTCATTACACTTTCCAGCAGAGCGGTCGTTTTTTGCCCTCTTGTTACATCCTGAAAACAAACCAGCAGGCCATCATTATACTTGGCGACCGATACGTCGAGCCAGAGTTCTCTGGTTGGCAAATAAAGCAGTTGCTGATGAGGTTGCCCTGTAGTTACTACTCCTACGTAGCGATGAAATAAATCATACGCCTGCATATTAGGGTAACGCTCACTGATAGGCTGGGTTAATATATAATCTCGGGGTTGATTCGTAATGGCAGCGCCCACGGGGTTGCACAGCACAGCCTGGAAATCAGCAATTTGCCCGACTGAATTACGTATCGCCCGAAACACAATCAACCCAGCAGGCATAGCATTAATCACCTGCTCGAGAGAACCCAACTGATCAGTATTCGGCTTTTGCCAAAGCAGCGAAAGGACAACGATTCCTGAGGAAGCTTTTACCAGATGGCACTCATACCAGGCGGCACCAGAGGCCGGATGGTCGAAAGGTTGCAATTGAAAGCTAGTGTTGCTTTTTTGCTCATCAAGCCGGTTAAGCTGGCTGGCTATTTCAGCCGAATTGAACGGGTATGGTAATTGCTCAAGCCAAGCGCCCTGCAACGAAACAGACCCTGCTAGTTGCTGGGCCGCTTCATTCGCCTGTATTACCTGATACGTGGTAACAAGGTCAGTGGTGATCTGGAGCACCAGAATTGCATTATTGATTCCGGCAGGTACATCGGCTGGCTGACCAGCATTGGGTTGCGTAAGGAAGTTCACAAGCTTGGTAGCAGGCCGTTGGGGCAAGGGAAGCGAAGTTACTAATAAGCGTAAAAACACTTATTAAAAATAAGCGCCTAACTATGTTAAGTAACGGATCGTCGTTGAAAATAGTAGAAGTTATCTAGAGAAATTAGCGTGTAAGCGCATGGTCTTAAAATGGTGACGCCCGTTGAGTATTAACAGACGGGCTAAGAAGACTAGTAAAGCATTTCGTAACGCCTGGAACTAAAATTAGGGGGTTGATTGACTAATTTGAGACAGAATGAATAGTTTTTGAGACAGAATTGACAGTCCACTTCATAAGGAGCCGCGACCTTTGGTGGACTTAAAGCACTATGTTGCCAACGGTAATACGCTTAGAGGTTATCTCATTTGCTCAACAAATAAGCGCTCAGCAACTTGGCTATTTTAGTTATGGATAGCGAAAACGGCGCTAAAAACGATGCTAACGGGATTACATATTCAGCTAAGTAATTCTCTGATTTTTAAAAGGCTGCTTGTTTTTATAAATACAGGCAGGGATGATAGCGCTTTTAGTACTGTAACCTTTTTACTCAGGTCTGATTCAATGTTAATGACTGACAAAAATCAACCCGTTGAAGCCCTTTTAGAACACTACGTCTTTATGGTTGCTACGCAATATATTGACCAGGTAGATACCGAATTGCAGGCTAAATTGATAAAGTTGGTGCTTGATGTGGGAAAAGAACCGCGTCAGGACGATCATGCTAGTCCAGAAGTTACCCTTCGGAGTAAATAAAGGTCCGGAATCCCGATATTTTACGTACCGTTTGTGCTAAATACTGAACCTTGGCGAAACGTAGTATAGTTATGCTGGCCCTTTTAGTGTATGTCTTGCAAGAGCAGACTAATTTATTTGCTGGCGCTGGTTCATGAATTCAGAGGGAGTGAGCTGGTAAAGCTTACGAAAGCACTGCGAGAAATAAGACGGGTTCGAAAAACCGACCAGGTACGCCGTTGCAGTTATGGTTTGGCCTTGCCGCAAATACTCCGTTGACCGCTTCAGTCGGTAGTTTTGAATCAATTCATTCACTCCTAAACCCGATAGTGCTTCCAGTTTGCGGTAGAGACTAGCCCGGCTCATACCGATCTTACGAGACAATTGGTTGATCCCAAATTCTGAGTCATCCAGATTTTCATTCAGTATAGTATAAAACTGGGTCAGGAACGGATCGGTTTCACTCAACTCCTCATCGGATAAAACCTTATCTGGCTGGGTAAAACTTTGTTGTACCCATTCGCGCAGTCGGCGCCGATTATCCAGTAGATTTCCAACTCGAAGCTGTAGTTCAGTCAGATGGAAAGGCTTCGCGATGTAATCATCAGCACCGACCCTCAACCCGTTGACCCGATTAGCCAGCGAACTTTTTGCCGTCAGTAAAATCACTGGGATATGACTGGTATGCGGATCTGCCTTCAGTTTTTCACACAATGTATAGCCATCCATAACGGGCATCAGTACGTCGCTGAGAACCAGATCGGGCATCCGCTCGATAGCGATACGAAGTCCTTGAACACCGTCGCTGGCACGTACTACCTGATACCAGGCTGGTAAACTTTCGCTGATGAAATCGGCCAGATCGTTATTATCTTCCACCAGCAGGATAAGTGGCGATTCGATGTTCGGTTGAGAGGTAGTAAGTAATTGGCCGGTTGGTTGGTCATGGGTAGTTTCCTGTGCCGGCTGCTCACGGAAAGCGGGTTGATACGGAAGCCGAATTGTAAAGGTCGTTCCTACACCAAGCTCACTATTAACCAGAACAGTACCTGCCTGTACGTCTACTAATTCTTTAACCAAGGCCAGACCAATGCCGGTTCCTTCCTGCGAACGGGTTGGGGAGTCGTCAGCCTGATAGAAGCGATTAAAAATAAAGGGCAATTGCTCCGGGGCAATACCTATTCCGGTATCAGCCACAATGATCTGAACCAGTTCATCAGCGGTTTGCTGTAACGTAACCATCACCTGACCGCCCGCTCGACTGAACTTGATCGCATTGGACACCAGATTATAGATGATACGTTCCAATTTAGCCCGATCAAACAAAAAATCGCCCGTGAGTTGGGGTTGATAGCTTAACGTAACACCCACCCGTTCGGCTTCCTCCCCAAATGAACGTACTGTTTCATCAATAAACTCACTTAAATTCCCGACCGACTTCTGGACCGGCATGGCGTTCGCTTCCAGCTTCGACAAATCGAGCAGTTGGTTAATGAGCTCCAGCAGCTGGTAAGCGTTACGTTCAATAACGCCGAGCCGTCGCTGATCGTCGGTATCGGTGTGTTTTTGTTTTAACTGCTGAGCAGGCGTTAAAATCAGCGTCAATGGAGTTCTGAATTCGTGCGTTACGTTCGAGAAAAAACGCGTTTTTATCTCATCAATCTGGCGCAGCTGCTGCGTTTCGCGTTCCTGAAATGCCAGATTTTGCTGCTGAAGAGCAAGCTGCTGCTGTAAGCGTAATCGGTTGGTATAGGAACGTAGCACTACGTAGGCTATGCCAAAAATGATGAGTCCATATAGTATATACGCCCACCAGGTTGCCCAGAATGGCGGATGAATAATTACTGACAGGGTACGTACGTGCGAACTCCATTGGCCCGACGTATTGGATGCATTCAGCTTGAGGACGTAGTGACCGGGGCTTAAATTCGTATAAATAGCCAGCGGTTGATTCGTCTCAACCCATTGATTTTTAAGCCCTTCTAGCTGATACCGAAACCGGTTCTTTTCAGGTTTGTTGTACTGGGCAACCGCGAATTGAACTGTCAGGAAATTTTGGTCATAAGGCAGTTTTAATTCTTGTAATGTCTGAACGGGCAGGAAGGGTGTAGCCACACTATCAGCCTGTCTATTCAGCGATAATGGCTGGTTATTAACCTGAATCTGAGTGATTTCAACGGAAGGCGAAAAGCGGTCATCCTGAATCTGACGGGGCGAAAAAGCCGTAATGCCTTCCAGCCCTCCCGTATAAATTTGCTCATCAGCAGTACCTCGTTTGGGAAGGTACAAAAAATGAAAGCGGTTAAATTCGTCGGCCAGCAACCCATCTTCGTGCGTGTAAGTGCGCATCTGAAAGGTTTTTCGATGCATACGTACCAATCCTTTGTTGGTCCCGATCCAAAGATACCCCTGCTGATCCGGGATGGCCGAGTAAATTACATTATTGGGAAGCCCGTCGGCTTCGGTAATACGTCGACTTTGACCAGTACGTTTGTCAAAGGCGCAGAGACCTTCACCGAACGTACCGATCCATAAACGATTCGGATCGGTCGGGTCGGCTGACAAACAAAATAGCGTATTACTACTAATCGATACCGGGTCGGCAGGCACATGTGTAAACTGCCGATGAACGCCCGTTCGTCGGTCAACCCGAATCAGGCCCCTGGCTAAACTAGCAATCCACAGTGCCTGTTGATCAACCACCAATTGTAATTGAACTCCAGCACCTGGAATACGTATCTTATGCCCAAACGGAATCCATTTATTCGTCTCGGGCTGGTAATACCAGGCTAACGAATCATGCGCAACCCATACCTGCCCGGCTGGATCGGTGGCCATCGGATAGGGGTTGGCTCCTTTCGCGGGCGCTGGTATAGTTGTTAGCTGACCACTGGCTAAGTCCATCCGTTGAAATGGTTCACGAGCTACGTTAAACCAAAGTCGTTGATGTTGATCGATGGTGTACCGAAAGTCGTAACTAGTGCGGTTAGCCACAAAGGAGGGCGGCAGGGGCTGCTGAACACCTAACCAACGCCGAAGCAAATCAACATGAAAGGAAACTTGATAAGGCGCTGTCTGAAAAGGGTTTCCCCGCAGATCATACGTTTGGATACCTCCCCCATTCGTCCCTACCCAAAGCACATCTGAGCGATCGACCCACAAACTTCTACCATGCTCAATATGAGAGAGCGTGGCGGGAGAGCTAAGCGGCTGGACTCCCTCCTGATTGGTATATCGGTACAAGAAACCTTCTCGCAGAAAATAGATCACGCCCTTGCTATCGGTTGCGAACTGCATTTGATTCCATATGTATTGCAAGCGGGGAAGGGGATACTGTTGCGTTTGACCCGTGAGCGGATTGAGCCGGATCAAATGCTGGCTGGTTCCAATCAGAAACTGCCCGTCCGGAGCTCGGTAGAGGCCATTTAAGTCATCGTGAGGCACCGGAAAGGTAGGAGACACAAAACGCTGCTGGGCTTCGTTAAAATAGCTAAGCCCTAGCCGAGTGGCGACCCAGATGCGCCCCTGCTTGTCTTCGGCAACACCAATTCCCTCGTTATTAGGCAATCCATTCGGTTGATCTTTCTGATGACGAAAAAGCTGACATCGTCCAGTACGAGTGTCATATAAACCAATTCCCTGATTAACGAAAGCAATCCAGAGTCGATCCTTCCGGTCCAGACAGATCGTGCCCGGCTGCTGGAATGCTTTCTTGTAGGCAGGGAGTTGAGAAACATTAGTAAACGTTTCGGTACGTGGGTCAAATCGATCCAGATCCCCTCGTTCACTCACGATCCAGATCATACCATGATGGTCCAGTACGAGCCGGATCAATCCGGGATAGGAAAGTGATGGCTTTCCATTAGCGGCTGGCCTGAAAATCCGGAATGTCCGGCCGTCGTACCGGCAAAGTCCGTCGCGGGAAGCGATCCAGATAAACCCCTGCCGATCCTGAACGATGCCCGTGATGTAAGCCTGGGGCAACCCTTGCCGATCATTAATTACCCTGGGCGGAGGTAAAGCCGACGACTGGGCTAAAGAAGAATTGCCAATTAGATTGATAGACCAACTTACCAGTAGTAAAAGACAATGCCGAGTTAGGTTATACAGGCCCATGCCAGGTCTGATTATGTTGAGTTACGAAGAGAAAAGTTAACGGGTTTTGGTCGGTCATTCGGTGTTAGCAGGCAATCAAAGCGGTGACACCATCGACACTGTAAAGAGCTTTCCTACAAATGTTGTGCTGAAAAAATGGCAGCATTTGTGGCTAATATCGACAATCTGAGACAGGATTAACAACATTTGAGACGGAATTAACAGTGCACATAATCTATAGTTAAGACTTTTGTCATATTGAATATACTGTGTTTTCAATTTTAATAACATATAAACTAGTGAGTTTTTAATTGAAAACAAACTCGCTAGATATCCATCTTACGAACAGGTCACCCAGATGTTGACTAACACCTGTTTATCATCCACGAATACAACTAGCAATGAGCATGCCAGTCAGGGATTCTAGTTCGCTTGTTTAAGCATTCCTACCATTAATTACTCGATTATGAAACACGTTTTCTGCTCACAGATGCCTCGCCCAGCTCTTCTTTTTTGTAGCCCTTCATGTCTCATCTATTCTACTTTGCTTATGGCTGCCAGCCATCCTCCGGGCTAGCGTTCAGCCGCTCTTGATTTTCCCATTTAGTCCTCTTTCCCTCAACAAAACTGATTTTTTATGAAACCTTTTCTACTATTCCTGGCCATCCGCCAGGATATGCAAAAATGCTTTGTTCTTTTCCTATCTATAGTATGGGCTAGTTTGTCAAGTCAGGCTCAGTCCAATCAATCCAGCACTTTAAAATTTCCGTCTCTACTCCCAACCCCCTCCGGAATTACGAGTAAACAACATCAGATCAGCACGGGCTCAGCCAGAGCGCTGGCGGCCACCATTCGCTACGTAAAGGCAGGGGCAACGGGTAATGGCTCCTCCTGGAGTCAGGCATCCGGCAATTTGCAGGCTATGATCAATGCGTCGGCTTCTGGTGATCAGGTCTGGATTGCTGGCGGTACCTATAAGCCTGGTACGACACGATCATCTTCTTTTTCGCTCAAGAACGGCGTGAGCGTACTGGGCGGCTTTACTGGTGTAAGCGGTACGGAAGGAAATACAAATGCCCGCACGGCCATGCCTTCTTCAACGACGTTATCGGGTGATATTGGAACTCCCAACGATCCAAGCGACAATTGTTATCATGTTTTCTACCATTCTTTAAATGGCCTTGATAATACCGCTATCTTGGATGGGGTCGTAATAACAGGAGGGAATGCGAATGGTTATAATGGATCGACTGTCTATGACGTCCGTGGTGGTGGCGTATTTAATTGGCTGGCCTCTCCTAGTTTTTTAAACTGCATATTTATCCGGAACTCGGCCAGCGAAAACAACAACGGTGGCGGGGCCTTCTTTCAGCAAGAGCAGACACAACCAACCAAGTTAATCAACTGTCAGTTTATCGATAACAGTTCTTCCTTTGGTAAGGATATTTATACAGCTTTGGCTGATGTAGATATAGTTAACTGCTATTTTACGGGTGGTTCAGGGGGCTCGTTCTCCATAGGTTCAGTTAACAATACACTCAACCTGACTAACTGTACTTTTCGTAGTAACCCGGCAGGAGCAGTAATTAGTAATTATGCTACGTTCAATTTCGTAAACTGTATTCTGTGGAATAATGCGGGAGCAGGGGCTCTTCTTAGATATCCTTCTACATCTATAATTAACGTCCGCTATTCGGTTTTGCAGTCGGGAGTGAGCGATTATACTGATGGCGGTAACAACCAGATCATCAGCCGCACGCCTTTTGCTAATGCTACGGGACCTCAACTGTTGCCCTGCGCCACGGCCATTGATGCAGGCAATAATGCCGCCAATTCAACCGCAACCGACGTACTGGGCAAACCTCGTAAAGCACGTACCATTGATATTGGGGCGGCTGAGTTTGATGGTACTCCCTATACTGTTGCGGTTAGTGCTTCGGCAACGCCCAATCCGGTTTGTGCATTCACCCCAACTCGTTTGCAGGCAACCGCCAGTAATTCCCTAAATCTTCCCTACAGCTATACCTGGACAGCCCCAACTGGTACTTTTCTGAGCAATGCCAATCTTAACCCAACAACAGCCACAGCCACAACAGCAGGTATAGCCAGTTTTAGTATTCTGGTCAGTGATGCGATTGGTTGTCTGGCAACGAACAGTGTTAACGTAACAGTGAATGCACTGCCTACGGCCAACATTCTCACTCCGACCAGCACTACGCTGACCTGTAGCACCCCGAGTTTAAGTCTGACGGCGACGGGTGGGGGAACGTATCGCTGGGACAACAACTCTACAAACGCAGTACGTAGCGTTGCCACTGGCGGTACGTATTCGGTGACGGTCACCAATGCCAACGGATGTACGGCGGTTGACTCTCAGGTTATCTCCATTAATAATACGGCTCCCACGGCCAATATTCTTGTTCCGACCAGTGCTACGTTGACCTGTACTACGACTGCTCTCAACTTAACGGCGACGGGTGGGGGAACATATAGGTGGAACAATAATACCACCTCAGCAGTACGTAGCGTCACGGCCGCAGGTACCTATTCAGTGACGGTAACAGCGCCTAATGGGTGTACCGCTAGTGATTCTCAGGTAATCAATAGCGATACTGCACCACCCACCGCCAGCATTCTCACCCCGGCCAGTGCTACGTTGAGTTGTAGTACGCCGAGTCTCAGTCTGACGGCGACGGGTGGAGGAAACTACCGGTGGAACGATAACGTACCGACCGCAGTACGTAGCGTTACGGTTTCTGGTACGTACTCCGTAACTGTCACTGCGCCTAATGGCTGTACCGCCACCGATTCGCAGGTCATCGCGGGTAGTACGACTCCGCCCAGCGCCACCATTGCTTATGCCGGTTCACCATTCTCCACCACAGCCGCACCGATCAACGTAACGCGCACAGGTACGGCAGGTGGTACGTATACAGCCTCTCCATCGGGGTTGAGCATCGACCCTGGCACGGGCCAGATTACGCCTGCCAGCAGTTCACCGGGCAACTACACGGTGACCTACACCGTAGCGGTTAGTGGAGCCTGCCCCCAGTTTACGACAACCACTACGTTGGAAATTCAGGCGGTCCCCCCCACCGGCTCTGGCTTGACAGCCACCCCCAGCATCGTCTGTTTGGGAAGTTCCGTTCATTTTACCTATACCCTACCCACCGGTGTGCTTGGTCTCGTTAACTATCAATTAACCAACGGCACCGACACACGTATTGGCGTAGTTAACGTGCTGGCCGGTAATCCGACGATCGAAGCGGACTTGACCCCGACTGTGGTGGGACCACAGACGTTTACGATGTCTGTGGCTACTGTAGGTATACAAATATCTTCGGCATCGACTAGTTTGACGGTCAATGCCCCCCCCACGGCCAGTTTATCAGCCAGTCAGGGGGGCACCCTGACCTGCGCAAATCCATCGCTGACCCTGACGGCAGGGGGAGGCACCAGCTATACCTTTGTGAATGGCAGCGGCACCCTAGGCACCCCAGGCAGTACCAATACCCTGGTGGTCAATAGTCCGGGCACCTATTCGGTCATCGTGGCCAATGCCAATGGCTGTGGCGTGAGCACCACCAGCACCGCAGTGAGCAGTAATACGGCTACTATCTTGGTTGCCAACCCTGCCACCACAGCGGCCACCCTATCCACCCCCTTCAGTCAGACCTTTACCGCAGTTGGTGGCGCATCGCCCCTCACTTTCACGCTGGCCACGGGTTACTTACCCGATGGGCTGAGTCTGGACCCGGCTACCGGTGTGGTGTCGGGAACGCCTACCCAGAGCGGTACGTTCCCCGTTACTGTTCGGGCCACCGATGCCAATGGTTGTTCAGGGGTGAGTGCTACCTATACGCTGGTGGTTGATGTCTTGCCCCTCACCATAACCGGCTTTACAGCTACTTCCAGCTCGGTATGCACCGGTAGTCCCTTGACCTTTACAGCCCTGATTGGCAATGTAACCGGAACGTATAACTACACGCTGACCAATGCTGGCGCTGGAACGGTTATGGGCACCTCCAGCAATCCCCTCTTCAGTCAGACCCTCATACCGACAAGCCCTTCCGAGAATGACTTTTACCGACTATTTATTCGGGCAAACGGGCTAGAGGCTAACAATATTACGGTGGTGAATGTACTGTTTCCTGCTTCCGCAAATTTGCAAAACAATGGTCCACTTAGTTGTACCCAGACCAGCGTGACCTTAACCGCCAGTGGGGGGAGCTCCTACAGCTTTAGCGGGCCCAATGGTCCTATTGCCAGCCCTAACAACATGGTTCTTGTCAGCCAGACAGGCCTGTATTCAGTGACGGTGGTGGCCAGCAACGGCTGTTCAGCAACGGCGACGACCACCGTGGGTCAGGATACTACCCAGCCTACGGTCAGCATCAGTCCAGGCTCTGCTACGTTAAACTGTGCTACGTCGTCGGCGAGTCTGAGTGCCATCGGTACTGGTACGTTCTTGTGGGATACGGGTGCCACTACGTCCTCGATTTCGGCCACGGCGGCCGGAATGTATTCCGTTACGTTGACGGCAATAAATGGCTGTAAGGCTTCGGCTTCAGCACAGGTGAGTCAGGACAACTCAGTACCTTCGGTTAGCATTAGTGCAAATCCGTCGCTGACAATTGCTAACGGGCAGAGTACTACGCTTACAGCAAATGGGGCCACTACGTATCAATGGTCTACGGGCGCCACTACTACCTCAATTGTGGTGAATTCCGCTGGTCCGTTTTCGGTGACGGGCACGACGGGTAACTGTTCGGCGCAGGCTTCGGTCATGGTCATCCAGAATACTCCTCCGGCTGGCCCATTTGCCATCACGGCGGTGACAGCCAATACGTGTCAGCAGATTTCGGCTAACCGCTACGTGATCAGCTTCACGCCGGTTTACGTCGGTACCAATGGGCAGCCCATCAGCTTCTCGGTGGTCAATGAACTTTTCCCCACCACCGCACCGGGGCCCTACACGCTGCAACTCTACACCGATAACCCGGTGATTACCCTCAAAGCGCAGCAAGCTGGAACACTGGGTGAAGTGAGCTATGTCTATAACTGGCTGGCGGCCTGTAGCTCACCCCAGCCCAACACTCCTCCCCGCGTGAATCAGCCACTGACGGATCAGATAGCTCGAGTGGGAGAAGGTTTCGGCTACACCCTACCCCAGGTGACTTTTACTGACAATGAGTCGCCCCAAAGCCTGGTCGTGACGGTAAGTGGTTTACCAGCCGGACTCAGCTTCACGCCACCCACCCAGATTGGCGGTGTGCCCACCGTAGCGGGCGTTCGTTCGGTAACCGTGACGGCTACCGATCCCCAGGGTCTCAGCGTCAGCACCAGCTTTATCCTAACGGTTGTTGAGCCCAACGCCGTAAACACGCCCCCCACGCTGGTGAATCCCATTTCGGCTCAGGTGGGTATTCAGGGGCAACCCTTTAGTCTGAATGTATCCAATACGTTCACGGATGCCCAGACACCCAATGCCCTGGTGCTGACAGCTAGTGGATTGCCGACTGGGTTGACGCTGGCGGGTACGCTTATCTCGGGTACACCGTCGGTGAGTGGTACCTCGATGGTATCGCTGACAGCGGTCGATCCAGGGGGACTCAGTGCTACGACCAGCTTTATGCTGACCATCCAGCCCACATCAGTGACGGCCAGTGCGCCTTTTGCTATCACGGGGGTAAGCCCAATCACCTGTACCCAAGTGGCCAATAATCGCTATGAGATCAGCTTTACACCCCGCTATTCAGGTGTTAATGGTCAGCCGATCAATTTCTGGGTGTTGAATGAGTTGGTACCCACGACAGCGCCGGGCCCGTATTCGTTGCAACTCTACAACGACAATCCGACCATTGTACTGAAGGCTCGTCAGGAGGGCAGTGCGGACGAATCTAGTTTCACCTACAACTGGCTGGCAAGTTGCGGTACGCCCCCTCAACCCAATTCAGCCCCACGGGTGAACATTCCGCTGACGAATCAGACGGCGCGGGTGGGTCAGGCATTTGGCTACACCATTCCGCAGCTGACCTTTACGGATAATGAAACACCGCAAAGTTTGGTACTCAGTGTGAGCGGCTTACCAGCGGGCATGAGTTTCAGTCCACCGACTCAGATTGGGGGCATACCAAGTGTGAGTGGCGTAAGCAGTGTGACAGTGACGGCCACAGACCCGGCGGGCTTGAGTGTAAGCACCACTTTCTCGCTGACGGTGTTGCCGGCCAATGCGCCGGTAGGCTTTGCCATCACGGGGGTGCAGACGTTGAGTTGCGTGAGTTTAAGTGCGGGTCGTCGGTCGGTTACCTTTATTCCGCAGTACAGTGGTTTGGATAGTAGCCCGGTGAGCTTCTCGATTGTCAATGAGCTATTGCCCACCACGGCATCTGGTCCCTACACCCTGGAGTTGTATACCGATAATTCAACATTGCGGTTGCGGGCTCAGCAGGGCGGCTCTCAGGCTAGTTATGATTACAACTGGCTGGCAGCCTGTTCAACCCCAGCCAGAATCGGTACAGGTGAATTGGCGAATCGTTTGCAAGTACGTGTCTTGGGCAACCCGGTTGACGGTGATCAGGTGGAGTTGGAGATACACGGCGTGGCAGGAGGATCGGTCATGGTTTACCTTGTAGACCAGCAGGGTAAGCAGGTCGCTCAGCAACGTATTCCACAGGCCGGACTGGTAGAGCGGTTACGCATGCCCGTTAACAATAGCCGTGGCCTGTTACTGCTTGATATACAGACAACAAGCCAGCGTCAGCAACTCAAAGTGCTAGTCAAATAGTGTGTTGATTAGTTATACTGCGTAAAAACGCCCAACTCTTGGCAGAGTTGGGCGTTTTTGCTGGTTATAAACAAGCCCTCGAATACGCCAGTACGTTCTAACGTAGGCGCATTAGATCCTTACGTTGGCAGGTTTGACAACACTCTTATCAAACAATGCTACTCAAGAAGACTTGTAATCCTTCCCAATGTACTTCCTGCACCACACGTAATGAACACGGACTAGCTGTAGCATCATGATAGGTATCTACTTCAATCATAACGTAGCATTCAGAAGAAATTAGTACGTCCACCACCAGGTTGCTTAACGATTTTATCCGGAACGTGCGGCCTGTTCTGCAATCACTTGTGACGATTTTTTTCGGCAAAAGGAAGGCCCGATCGAACCATTCTTGAGTAGTATATTGCAAACCGATGAATTACACATCCGCAATATTCTAAACTAATCAGTCTGAAAATCCAGAGACTGAGGCATTTAAACTAAAACCACGCTTGTGCTAAACCTGGCCTTTCCTTATCGAGGCCCTTATTATTTATGTCTTGTAATCTGAACGGCAAAGAATTATCAACCTACGATGTCATCATCATAGGCTCCGGGGCTGGCGGAGGCATGGCGGCCCACCAACTCACCAAAGCGGGTGCCAATGTCTGTCTGCTGGAAGCAGGAGGCTATTTTGACCCCGCTGATCCCAAATACATTACGCAGCTCAAATGGCCTTATGAGTCGCCAAGACGAGGTGCCAATACGGTTCGGCCGTTTGGCGATTTCGATGCGGCCTGGGGAGGCTGGCAAATCGATGGCGAGCCTTATTCCGCCCAATCCGGTACTGAATTCCACTGGTTTCGCTCCCAAATGCTGGGCGGACGTACCAATCACTGGGGGCGTATTTCGCTGCGCTTTGGCCCGGATGATTTTCGGCGCTATAGTCTTTCCGGGATTGGTGTCGACTGGCCCATTGGCTACGAAGATATGAAGCCCTATTACGACCGGGTCGATAAACTCATCGGCGTGTTTGGCACCAATGTCGGATTGCCGAATGAGCCCGATGGCTTTTTTCTGCCGCCCCCCAAACCTCGCCTGCACGAAATGCTGATTACCAAAGCAGCACGTAGCATCGGCGTACCGGTCTTTCCTTCCCGATTGGCGGTACTGACCAAACCCATCAATCAGGAACGTGGAACCTGTTTTTACTGTGCCCAGTGTGGTCGAGCCTGTTCGGCGTATGCAGATTTTTCGTCATCGTCGGCGCTGGTTATTCCAGCGTTGAAAACGGGCAAGCTTACGCTCATCAACAACGCCATGGCCCGCGAAATACTGACGGATTCTCAAAGTGGCCTGTGTACGGGTGTCTCCTACGTCGATAAGGTCAGTTTACAGGAACGCACCGTCAAGGGCAAGATTGTGGTTCTGGCCGCCAGTACCTGCCAATCGGCGCGGCTCCTGTTGAACTCAAAGTCTTCCAAATTTCAGCAGGGTCTGGCCAATGGTTCGGGCGTGGTCGGTAAGTACCTGAATGACTCAACCGGAGCGTCTCTGTCCGGTTTCGTGCCTGCCCTGATGAATCGCAAACGTTACAATGAAGATGGAGCTCAAGGCTGTCATATTTATACGCCTTGGTGGCTCGACAACAAAAAACTGGATTTCCCGCGAGGGTACCATATCGAATATGGGGGCGGTATGCGCATACCCGATTATAACTTCATGCCCGGCATAGAAGCTTATAATGGCCTTGTTGCCGACGCCAGTGGCAAGAAGAAAGAAGCAGGTGGGTATGGCGCTGGTTTAAAGGAGGATTACCTTCGATACTACGGTGCATTTGTCTCGATGTCAGGCCGGGGAGAACCGGTACCCCTGGAAAGTAACTACTGCGAAATTGATCCAAACCGGGTTGATCAATATGGAATTCCTACGTTGCGGTTTCATTACAAATGGTCTGATTATGAAATAAAACAGGCCAAACACATGCAGCAAACTTTCGATGAAATTATTCACGCGATGGGTGGGCATCGGATTGGTCCGGCTCCCGGTGCGGATCGAAACTATGGACTGGAAGCCCCAGGACGTATCATTCATGAAGCCGGAACGATACGTATGGGTAAAGACCCCAAAACCTCGGCTCTCAACCCGTTTCAACAGGCGCATGATGTAAAAAATCTGTTTGTTGTCGATGCAGCTGCATTCCCATCGCAGGGTGATAAAAACCTGACCTGGACCATTCTGGCTACATCCATGCGTACCTCAGACTATATCATCGATCAAATTAAAACGAAAGCCCTATGAACCGCCGGGACATTCTAAAAGCAATTCCTCTCACTACGTTGAGCTTACCGGCCGCAGCTTCTCCCGAGGCTTCACCAGCAGCGCCGTTGCCTAAAGCAGTTGCCACTACGTTCAAGGGTGGTAAGTCGCCCGAAGAGCAACGTAGAGACAGCGCTTTGCAAACGGCAAAATTCCTGACAGCCCATGAATTAGCTACCGTTACGTTGCTGTGCGATATTATTCTACCCGCTGATGCCCGCTCACCCAGTGCTTCGCAGGTAGGCGTTCCACAGTTTATTGAGTTTATGCTGAAAGATCAGCCGGATATGCAGACTCCTGTTCGTGGAGGACTGAACTGGCTGGATCACGAGTGTCGTCATCGTTTCGAAAAACCTTTTACGGAATGTACGGCGACCCAACGTATCGCCATCGTGGATGATATTGCTTACCCGGCTAAAGCCAAACCTGAATTTTCGCCGGGCGTAGCGTTCTTTTCGCGCATGCGTAACCTAACGGCAGCCGGATATTTCACCAGCAAAGCAGGCATTGCAGCTCTCGGTTACATGGGAAACACTCCTCATCAATGGGCCGGTCCTCCAAATGACGTACTGAATCAGTTTGGTCTAAGCTTTGACTCAGATGTGCACTATGCGGATATGGGCTGATGATTAAAATTTCAGGAATTGCATGCCCACTCTTCAAGATTTGATACCCGGCTGGCCTCTTATTTTAGGGCTTCTGCTCGCTGGTGAACAACAGAAAATGCCAATCGAAACACAATTGACTTTCGGGCCCAAAGGTCATACCCTTAACAATAACCAGGCTTTTTCGCCGGACGATCGCTGGATTGTGTATGATACACGTAATGTCGATACGGGTTTGGGCCAAACCAATTCAATAGAGTTGGTTGATGTGAACACGAAAGAAACCCGTCTGCTTTATCGAACGCCCAATCAGACCGAATACGGACCCGGAGCGGGCGCTGCTACGTTCTCGCCCACGGAGCCAAAGGTTCTGTTCTTACATGGACTCAGAAACGCCGATGCCCGCTACCCGTATTCCATGAGCCGACGAACTGGTGTGCTGGTTGCTGTCGATCAGCCACAGAATCCTCATTTTCTGGATGGTCGATGCGTTACGTCTCCGTTTGTACCGGGGGCGTTACGTGGCGGCACTCACGCGCATCAGTGGAGCGCCGACGGGCAGCGAATCAGTTTTACCTATAACGATGAAGTTATGGAACGGCTTTCCCAAACGAACCCAGCGGTAAAAGACCTTCGCACGGTGGGCGTTTTAACGCCGGCTCACCCCGTGAAGGTGCATAATACCAATAATGCGGATAGTTTTGATGGCGAGTGGTTTGCTACCGTTATTGCCCAAGTGACCGAACAGCCCAAAGAGGGTAGCGACGAGATCGAGCGGGCATTTGATGAGACCTGGATTGGCAATGATGGGTACCACAAAGCCGATGGAAGCAGGCAAAAACGAGCTATAGCCTTTCAGGGGAATGTTCGGAACAAGGAAAATCAACTCGTCACAGAAGTGTTTGTGGTTGATTTGCCGGAGGATCTGACTCAGGCCGTATCTGGTCAACCGCTGGAAGGTACCGCGACGACCCGCCCGAATCCGCCCGCTGGCGTACATCAACGTCGGATTACATTCACGGAACACGGGATTGAAGGTCCCCGGCATTGGTTACGAAGCTCGCCCGATGGCTCGCTCATTGGCTTCCTGGCAAAAGACACGGCTGGTCTGATCCAACTATTTGGGGTATCGCCCAACGGTGGTCCGATCCGGCAACTGACCCACCAACCATTTTCCATCCAAACAACCTTCAACTTCAGTCCAGACGGAAAACAGGTTGCTTATGCGGCTGATAACAGCATTTTCGTGAGCGATTTGGCTCGTGGGAAATTCCAGCGTCTTACTCCTAGATCGACTGATGAGCAGCGGCCGATCAATGGCGTAGTATGGTCCAACAAAGGGGATCGAATCGTTTACAACCGCTACGTTTCAACCGATGCCGGGCGATATATCCAATTATTCCAGTTAACTGGCTTTTAGACTGTTAATCCTATGAATAAGCGCCCAGAATAATCCATCTAATAAACTCATTTACAATAGGTTAATTGTTAACCGAAGTTAATATTCAGTCTGTATATTGCCGAAGTTTTGCCGAAATAGATTCATCCAAATGATATTCAGCTTTTCCGCTTCGCCTGATTTTGACTTTATGACTTATTTTGCCCGGCATGTACAAGCAAGGGTGCAGAACGATCTGTTAGTAATACCGGATTATTTAGGTCAGGGATACATACGTAAGTTAACATTCGGAGCGGACTTCAAGATCACCATTCACAGCTATCTGCTCAACGAAGATCTGATCATAAAGCGTAATACATCAGGGCAGGGAAATGACTTGATCACCGTTTTTTTTTACAACAACGAGCAAACGCTCGAGATTGCTTACGATGATGCTCCCCAGGTCCTTTTTTCGCAACGCGATGAGTCGGCAATCCAGGTGACCTCTAACGATCTCAGCTCAACCATCCGTTTTCCTGCCCATCAAACGATTCATTATGTGGTTGTCGCCATAAAACCACCGCGTTTAACCGAATTATTAGCCATCAACGAGCCTAATTCGGTACTACAAACCATTACTGGCAGCGGTAATTCCTTTCTTTTTTTTGAACGTATGACTGCAGAAACCAAATTGCTGCTGAAAAACTTGACTGCCGTCGATACAACTGCCCCTTTGAGTCATTTCTACATGCAGATCAAGGTGCAGGAACTACTCTATCTGGTTTTCCATAAATTGTCGTTACGCGAAAATGCTGCCCATCAAGCGATCAACAGCGCCGATGCGGAAAGGCTCTTGTACATACGTAATGAAGTCATCAGCGACCTGAGTGTGCCACCGGTAATCCGTGAGCTGGCTCAGGTCGCAGCCATGAGCGAAACCAAACTAAAACAATTGTTTAAGCAAACATTTGGCACCACCATCTACAACTATTATCAGCAAGCCCGAATGGAAGAAGCGGCCTTCCTTCTGAAACAGGGTAAGCATTCCGTTAGTGAGGTGGGCTATGAGCTAGGTTTTTCCAATCTGAGTCACTTTAGCCGACTTTTTGAAAAGCATTATGGCTTAAATCCTAAGCGATACTCAAATTCGTAGGGACTAGTTCACCCCAGATAATCAGGTGGGAATACCTGCTGACCATGCTTTTCGGCGATTGTCTGTAATTTTTGTATGGTAGCGGCATCCAGCACTGGCGGAGGAAGGAAATGGCCAGGTGCAACGGGCTGACCAATTTCCTCAAATAACGTTTCCAGACCGGCCGGTACTACGGTGCAAAGCAAATGTGCCGTTTGCTCAGCCTTGTTCTTGAAGCCGTGCACAACGCCCCCTTTGGGAATAGTAATAAAAGTCCCTTTTGTCGCTACGTAGTTACCAAACTCTGATTTAACTTCAATTTCGCCTTCAATTACGTAAAAGGATTCTTCAAAATCCGCGTGGGCATGTGGCCCAGGTCCACTACCGGGCGGTACCAGCATGTCAATAGTGGCGAAAGCGCCTGCTGTATCTTTTCCGCCAACCAGAATTCGGTAGGTACTCCCACCAACTGAAACGCTTCTCCCCTCTTCAGCGCCAACGGCGATTGGTTTTTTATGATTTTCCATCATGATTCGATTTAAATACTAGGCAAATTTCGGGAGCTGTCTTGCCGAAAAATATCTCAATAAGACCATAAAACAGTCGCATCGGGCAAACCGAAATATACAGCCTTCAGATCTATGTTATCATAAGAGTAGAACATGACACAAAAAGTAGCGAAAAACTCACTCTGTCGGATTCGACTATTTTTCCGGCTTTAAGCGCTATTTTCAGCTCTTTTTTAACGCCTACTTTGCCGTATCAAAAGTAAATCACACGGCAATGAAAAAATTAGCAATGCCTTATACGAAAGGCGGACTCCAATTAAAAAACCATGTTGTAATGGCTCCGATGACGCGCAGTCGGGCGCTGCATAATCTGCCTAATGAGTTGATGGCTACTTATTATCAACAACGTTCTGGGGCAGGGTTGATCGTAACTGAAGGGACTTCACCCAGTCCGGAAGGATTGGGCTATCCTCGCATTCCGGGTATCTTCTCCGAAGCACAGATTGAAGGCTGGAAGGAGGTTACGAAAGGCGTGCACGAGAATGGGTCTAAAATATTTGTTCAGTTGATGCATACTGGACGGATAGCTCATGTCGCAAACCTACCAGTGGGCTATCAGCCGGTAGGTCTTTCTGATCGTAAAGCGACTGGAGAAATTTACACAGACAAAGAAGGCTTGCAAGAATATTCCAAGCCTGTAGCCCTGGATGAACAAGGTATAACCTATGTGATCAATGACTTTGTCAAAGCTGCCCAGAATGCTATTCGAGCTGGTTTTGATGGTGTAGAACTTCACGGCGCCAACGGTTACCTGTTGGAACAATCACTAAATCCTCATGTCAACACCCGTACCGATAATTATGGTGGAAGTATACAAAATCGCAGCCGTTTAATTCTGGAGATCGTCGAAAAGATTGCCGTTAGTATCGGCCCTGAAAAAGTGGGTCTACGCATATCGCCGTACTCAACCCTGAGCGATATGCCTGCATACGACGAGGCCGACGTACACCAGACCTATGCACACCTGAGTAGCGAATTGAGTCGCCTGAACATTGCGTACATCCACATTTCCGACAGTCCTTCGATACCTCAAAAAACGCATCAGGCCATTCGCAACGCTTTTTCCAATACAATTATTTACTGTAACGGATTAACTGCGGAAACCGCCGAAGCAAAATTACAGGATGGATCGGCCGATTTGGTGGCCTTTGCCAGAAGCTTCCTGTCTAACCCAGATCTCATGAGCAGAATCGAGAAAAACGCTTCTCTCAATGAGGTAGACTACATGACACTATACACTCCTGATGCGCAAGGTTACACGGATTATCCTGTATTAGAAGAAGTGACACAAATCGCATAAACGGCCATCGTGCCTACCTCTTATTTGCGACCGATCCTATTGTTCAACTCAAACATTCAACTAACATGAGAAAAGTAACGTACAACCAGTTTGGCGACGAAAGCGTATTGGAATTAACTGAGCAGGTAATACCAAGTATACAGAAAGATCAATTGCTGATCCGGGTAAAAGCGGTCTCTATTAATCCGCTGGATTGGAAAGTTTATGGTGGAGAAATGAAATTAATGTCAGGCTCTACATTCCCCAAATCGGTTGGCATCGATTTCTCCGGAATTGTAGAACAAACCGGTAGTTCCGTTACCAGCTTTAAAGTGGGCGACGCAGTAATCGGCCTACTGGACGTATTTAAAGGCGGAGCCTTAGCCGATTATGTTGCCGTAAACGAAAGCGATATTGCCCCTAAACCAGCCAATCGCTCATTTGAGCAGGCAGCCGCACTACCCGTAACCGGACTATCAGCGCTACAGATTATTGACAAACTGGCGGCCGTTGGCGCTGACCAGGACGTATTAATTAACGGTGCTACCGGCGGAGTTGGCCTGTTTGCTGTGCAGATTGCCAAAAAACGTGGTGCCAAGGTGACCGCGGTTGTCAGTACGAAAGGCGTTACCGAGGCAGCAAAATGGGGCGCCGAAACGGTAATCGACTACAATAAGCAGGATATCAAGCGGCTCAACCAACAGTTCGACGTAGTTATTGACCTATCGACTAAACTTTCGTTTAGCGATGCAAAGGGTCTGATGAAATCAAAAGCTGTTTTTGTCAGTACGCTTCCTTCCCCAATGTCGCTGGCTTACTCGTTTGTTAATAATCTATTTTCCGGGCAAAAATTCAAGATCCTGATCTTGAAACCATCCGTTGAAGGATTCAATACGTTAACGAAGCTAGCAGAAGGCGATCTGCAGATCGAGCTGGACAAGACGTATTCCTTCACCAACATTAGAGAGGCTTATAGAGAAGCCCGTCGGGGTAAACTTATTGGAAAGTCAGTAATTGTTCTTGACTGAAGCTATCCTTCATGGCTGATTACTAATCAACTATAATGTTCTGAAGAATAAATCAGCAAGTAATCCCATTAAAGGTATCTTCACAAAACATAGATATAAGCTACGACTTCAGGAGTTATAATAGTCCTGATATTTTGGTTTCGTATTTTAGACAGCAAGCAGGCGAACGTTGACTAGATAATAGAAAAGGATTGTGGCTACTGGACAACTCAAATTATTGGACAACCTACAATCCTTTTAGGGTCATATGTGTAATAAATTCAGTTGAATTAGGGGTTTCTAAGTTTGCTAGCGCAGCTATTTAAATCAAACCTTGCACCAAAATAATTGTGCCCCGCCACCTTTCTATTTGCAACAGTCGCATTAGCGAGATGCTACTCAAAGGAAATGATCACTACTCTTTATTACAAATTATGCCCTTGTGATTAATACCTGCAAATCAAGTAATTATGTTGTATTTTATTGAATTTTATAAATTCATACCAGCATATATAATATTTAAACCATGGACGCAACTAATTAGGGATTCTTTGGGTTCTACCAGTAGATGTGGCCCGAATCAGTCGAAACAGGTAACCAGGTTTCAACTGATTCGGGCCATATTGTTTTTAGTCCAGTATTTAGCTGAGAACTTTTGTTGATTGATCACCAAACCAAATGACCAATGGGTAGATCGCAGGAAACATTTTCTAAAAAAGAGAAAGAAAAAGCTAGAGATAAAAAAAGACAAGATAAAGAAAAGAAAAAAGAGGTGCGCAAAGCCAATCTCACTAAAGGACAGAGCCTAGATACCATGCTGGCATATGTAGATGAGAATGGCAATCTTACCCATACCCCCCCTGACCTGCAACGCAGGAAAGAGATAGCCATTGAAGATATTGTAATTCAGGTTAGCAGGCAAGAAAATGCCCCTGATCGAGCAAACCGGGAGGGTATTATCAGTTCGTACACAGAATCAAAAGGCTATGGTTTCATCAAAGAAGCGCACGCTCATCAGACAATCTTTTTCCATAAAAGCGGACTAATCGATCAAATCCGTCTGAATGATGTTGTGAGCTTCCAGGTTGAAACGACCCCTAAGGGACTAAGCGCCATCGACATCCGGAAGCTTCGTTAACTTACAATTGGGGTCAGCTTCTACATTGCCAATGTGGTCACAATAGTTAACCTCTACACACGTTAACTTATTAGATCATTAGGGTTTTAGTTTCACCCGGATACGCTCTCCACTTAAATAAACTGGCGGTTGTATTCACTTAACCGTCATACATGTCACTCGACTCTTCAGTTTAACAAGGAATGCTTGTAAGCAGCTTAAGCATATTTGTGAAGCCTGCTTATAAAACAGATTGTTGTTACCTTCCCCATTAGTCTAAGGTAACGCTTTTGGTAGCTTTTAAACCACTTTGTTTCCTCGTAGCTGTGAAAAACTCAACGAATCTGACCGTGCTTACCGATTTAAATGGAATGGCATAGACAGCCTTGTCTCGATTCGAAAAATACTGTTAACGGATCACTTATTTTGGCAAACTAAATGCAAAAAACAACGGCAAAAGATCGACAACGAATTGCTCACCAAGCAACTGAAGCCAGTAAAAAACCTTACCTAGTCCGAAACATGCCCAAGACAGTGCTTTACCTCACCTACGAGCAAGCGGCAAAGCGCACGGATTTGATTCCTCAATTTATGCCTACTGATTGTTAATCAGGCAGATTTGGTAAGCCATACTCACTTCTTTCAAAATATGTTTCATTCTGACTTACTTGTTCAGAGGCTAAACAAGGGTGTAGTACGGTTTTTACTAATGAATTAACTTCAACGATAGATTTCTTTATGCTATTCTTTCTATGAACAAACAAGCCTATATTCAGAACGTAATTAACTGGGTTAGACTAAATGGGTATACGGATATTAAAGCCAATGCAGAAGGTTATTCAATGCCAGCTAGCTATGGGCGACAAGGTGATGGAAAGTCATTTGTTCCGGATGTAAGCGGGCAACAAGGTGACCAAACATCTTATTTTGAAATCGTCCTTAAAACAAAGGAAACGGAAGAATTAACCGTTAAGCTGAAACTGCTTCATCAATTAGCCCGACTGCGCGGTGGCCAATTATTTTTGATGACTCCCAAAGGCCACTCCATTTTTGCCAAAGCCATTGTTGATACCAACCGAATATCAGCCGAAATCATTGTTTTACCGGATCGTAAAAAGGTAAGTTAACCTATTTCAATCTGGCTAATCGTTACGTATTGTACTTAATAAAACTCATCGCTTTCAAAATGGCATTTATTGATAAAGTTCTTCAACAACCTTCCTATGGATGGAGTGATCAAAATGGTGAGTTAATTATTCCGACAACTAAACAACTCTATCGAGAAGCTTTTTCCCGAATCAATGTGTTTCAAACCAAAAAGAATTGGGTTTCCGCCATGAGCTGGCTGATGGCATTATGCCTGGTCCCTTTTGTTCTACTGGCTTTCCTGAAGTACTTTACCATTCAATTATTTGCCCTTGGGTTTCTATATGGCATTCTCATTATGAGTACCCATGCTACTATTTGGTTTCATCGATACAGTACTCATAAAGCATACACGTTTAGCCATCCGGTCTGGCGATTTATAACGCAAAATCTAGTACTACGAACTTTTCCCGAAGAAATTTATGTAGTATCACACCATGTACACCATTCAAAATCAGATCAGCCTGGCGATCCTTATAATGCCAAAGGTGGCCTAATGTATTGCATGTTATCGGATGTCAATCATCAGAGCATTGCCAAAGATCTGACTGAAGAAGAATATACGAAGGCTTCTGGTTTCTTAACGCATACGGGTATTCGAGTTAACAACTACGCAATGTACCAAAACTGGGGCTCTATCGCCTGTCCCTATTATACCGCTGGCTTATGGTTACTAAATTGGTCGTTCTGGTATGGTGTCTTTTTTTTGATTGGTGGCCACGGATTAGCCTGTGCTTTGTTTACAGGGGCCTTGTTTTGGTTCGTTCTAGTGCGCGCCTTTAATTATACGGGGCATGGCAAAGGGGAGGTCAAACACGTGGAGGGTGTTGATTTCGACCGTCGGAATCTATCGGTGAATCAGACACGTCCAGGCATTTTTTCTGGGGAATGGCATAATAATCATCATCTATATCCAAGCAGTGCTCGTGCCGGTTTTCTTCCGTTTCAATTGGATCTGGCCTGGGTATATATCTACAGCTTATATAAACTTGGAGCCGTAGCGTCTTATCGAGATAACAAAGCAGACTTCTTAAAAAAATACGTTCGTCAACAGCAATGCGAAATTACCCGGTCTTAATTTCCCAGTCTTTTTAGCTCAGCACTAGTAACCAATTCTTCCAGGCCTGGAAGAATTGGTTACTTTACAAAATGCTATTGTAATTACTTGGCAGCAAACGATACTTATAACAGCTTAAACTGTTAAAAATTTTTATATGATAACAGTTTTATCTGGTCTGTAGTGTGTGTCTAGACAGGTAAATACACACTGAAAGTTGCCCCCTGCCCAGGTTGACTTTGAGCGGTTATCCATCCGCCATGATTGGTTACTACTCTCTCGCAAATGGCCAGCCCAATGCCTGTACCCGCATACACCTTAGCTGCATGTAGCCGTTGAAACACCGTAAAGATGCGGTCCAAATATTTTGCATCAAAACCAATCCCGTTATCCTGTACATCAATTCGGTAATAAGCAAACGATGCTTCAGCCGGATGAACTTCGGCAGGTAAGTCTTCAGCCAGGACCTGTGCAGCAAACACTCTAACTTGGGGTACGACCAACTCGTCTAACGCCGGGATGGGATGGAATTTGAGTGCGTTACTCAGTAAGTTGCGAAATAGCAGGTTTAATTGGGATTCGTCTCCTCGCACGGTCGGCAGGTCGTCCAATATCAGTTGAGCTCCTGTTTCCTGAATAGGTAGCTCGAAATCCTGAATCAGTGCATCCATAAGGGAGGTCAGACTGACGGCTTTAACCTGGTGTGGCTGAGTTCCAATGCGCGAGTAAGCCAACAAGTCCTTTATTAAACGGGACATCCGATTGGCAGCCACTTGCATACGCGATAAATAACTACTATCTGCACCTAGCTGGCCACCATGTTTTTGCTGCAACAGGTCGCCAAATTGCTGGATTTTCCGTAAAGGTTCTTGCAAATCATGGCTAGCCACATACGCAAATTGCTGCAGACGCTCATTGGAGCGTCGTAACTCCGCCAAGGACGATTCCAACTGCTGAGTTCGCTGAATCACCTGCTGCTCAAGGGCCAGTTGTCCCTGTCGTTGTTGGGTTACTTCCTGCACCATGCCACTAATCTTGTAGGCCTGGCCCTGAGGGGTAAAATACGATTTCCCCAACGAATAAAAAATCCGTTCAGCTTCATTAAGGCCTAAGCGGACTCGGTATTCAACCTCATAATGGCCATCTGATCCCGAAGCGGTAGCCGCTTGCATCGATGCCCGTACCCGAGCCCAATCTTCAGAATGAACAAACTGAAAAGCTAGCTCAGTAGTAATAAGCTGATCTGCTTCAATGCCGTGCCAGGCCCGTAGTCGTGGGGAATAATCAATTTGGCCTGTAGCCAGATCATATTGCCATGTTCCCAATTGGGCCAGTTCAATGGCTCGTTGCAGATCTTCCTGAACTTGTTGGGTAAGTTGCCGTTCCATAACCGCCTTAGTAATATCCTGGGCAGTACCTGACAGGCGGATAGGCTGTCCATGCTCATCAAAATAAGCTTGACCAATCGCCTGTAGCCAGCGCAGCTGACCATTGTCCCGGCGGTTGATGCGGAATTCAATTTCGTATTTACCTCCGGATTTTGGATTCAAAGCCCACTGCATGGCCTGCTCAATGGGTTGCTGATCGCCAGGATGGACATAGCTCAGTAGGGCCTGAGGTTGGGAAAAAGTACGGGTGTCGAAACCGGTTATTCCATAGAGCTCCTGAGTGCGTTGATCCCACCAAGCTACTTGAGTGTGTAGGTTAATATCCCAAGTACCGATTCCGGCGGCTTGTAGAGCAAAGCGCAACCGTTCGTTTTCGGCTTCTCCATTCTGATGAGGAGGTGTTGAAGGTGAAGTCATATGTTGGTTCGGATACCCATTGCGAAACTAACCAAAAAGGTTAAAACTTAGCCATTACAAAACCGGATTAATGTAGTTCAGACGTTATGAACTACAACTTACCTCCTCACAAGATAACGCTTCGCATTAGTCTAATAATGGACAAGCATGAGGCCAGTTGAATGTAAATTTTCCATTGGAGAGGGTACGCCTAACTCAAACATTTCTAGCCCATTTAATATTTCCTCAAATTAAGCTCAAATGGTTGTAAGCCTGCGGGTAAGTGTGCTTTGAATAAGTGGTTGTCACCACATATTTCTTCTGAATGATACCTTTCAGGTTAGCATGTTTCATAAGTCGGACTACGCGAGGTCTGGATACTTTTATACCCTGAGCATGAAGGTCTTGAGTAATTTTAGGGTTTACATATTTATACTGAGGTGAATAAGCCACCGATTAACTGTATAATAGTCTGATTTTCAATGTTCCTTTTGGTGGGTCACTGGGTTAGCTAATAATAGCTACTACATCTCACATGCATTACTATACACTTCGTCTCAACGGGAAACTCGGTTTGGTGAGCCTTTATAAATCAGAATATTTACCGTCTCCTCTAGGGAAGGTGCCGTCTGCCTTTTTAGAGTATCGCGTCGCTTCGGCGATCCGATCCAACTCAACTTGTTTGATTTCCTTTTTCAGCCGCACTATTTCTTGTTGTTCTTGGCTGGATTGGATTCGGCTGATGGTTCCGGCACCATGAGCCACCGCTCGTTCTCTATGCCATTGGGTCAATATCTGGGCAGTAGGACCTAATTCTTGAGCCGTCTCTTTTAGAGAACCTTTTGCCTCGGATAGCTCCACGGCCATCTTTTTAAACTCTTCCGTGGCTGCCCGTGCGGTCGTACTATCTTCTAGTGGTTTTGGTGGTCAACTAAGTTAAATGAGTCTCAACAAAATGTCCAGTCAAATGTAGCAGCTCCACTTTGAATAGTTCTCCTTTATAAACATCATTGATAACTATTCATATATCTGTTGCTATATTCTATCTATAAAAATATAGTGCAACTAAAGAAAAAAGCTCTTACGCCATATAACGTAAGAGCTTGATAATCAATGAGCCAGTGGAGGGATTCGAACCCCCGACGCGCTTGCGCATCCTGATTACAAATCAGGCGGAATCGACCGCTATCCGACACTGGCAATCCTTAATCCATTTCTGAATTGTGGTGCAAAACTAACGATTTTGCGCGTTACATGCAAAAGCAATTTTATTTTTTGTCATATATGCAATCAAAACGTAGTAAGCTTATGCCTGTGCTACCCGCAACTGATGCCGAAGATCAGCCAGTTGTTTTTCGGCATCAGCAATTTTTTTGTCAATGTCAGCGCGGAGCTTGTCAGCGTTTTTCGAACGGGCGAAAAATTCGATATTGTTCCGATACGTAGCAATATCATTTTCAATCGCCGTGATACGTCGACGGATGTCGCTTTCCCGCTTGTTATCTCCTCCATCACGATAGCTGCCTCCCCGGTTCGAATCGCGTCCGCCACGAATGGCTTCGGCTTCGCTTTGCAGCATGATTCGCTCTTTATCTTTTGCTGGAATTTTACCTGTTGCGCCAACCAAAGCATTCACTGCATTGATATACCGCTTCTGGGTCGACTGCATATCTTTCTTCGGCACGAAACCAATGGCGTTCCATTCCTTCTTGAACTCATTCAGTTGAGAGAGGTCGGCGTTGGCCGTAGCTGCGGCTTCGATACGTTCAATCAGAGCATTTTTCTGCGCTAAATTCTCTTCAAATTCACGCTCAGTTTCCTGATTTTTAGAGCGTTTTTTATCGAAGAAGGCGTCACAGGCAGCTTTGAATCGGTCGAAGATAGAATTCTTCTGTTTCTCTGGAACCTGACCAATATTTTTCCACTGCTTCTGTAGCTCAATTACCGTCTGCGTAATCTCTGGCGATTCCTGTCCAGCAGCCAGAATAGCTTCTACCTGCTCGCAAAGCTGAACTTTTGCCCGCAGATTTTCTTCTCGCTTGCTTTCTAACTGCCGGAAAAATTCACCCTTGTTATGGAAGAATGTTTTCAGAGCAGCCCAGAATTTTTTGCTTAACTCTTTACCTTCCTCACGCGGCATAGGCCCCTTAATGGCATTCCAACGATCCTGAAGGCCCATAACCACTTTGGTCCGGTCATTCCAGTCATTTATGCTGTTCGACGTAAATGAAGTTAGCGGGACCAGCTCTTCATAAATAGCCGATTTTTCTTCATATAACTGAGCCGATTCTTTCCGCTGCTCATTGGTTTGGTCGCGACGCTTATCATACAGCACATCCAGAGCCGCTTTCATCCGCCCCCACAGCACTTCCTGCTCAGCTTTAGGAGCCGGTCCAATGTGTTTATATTCTTCGAACAGGGCATTCGCTTCGTCAATCGTTTGGCGGGTGACAGCCGTTTCTCCCACGGCTTTTGCCATCGCTTCTACCTTCTCGATAACCTCCGTTTTGAGCGTAGCGTTACGTTTACGGTCAAGCTCTTTAAGCTCAAAGTAAATGTTACGATTGCTGTAATAACGGTCTACCAGAGCATGATACGTAGCCCACAACGTAGCATTATGCGGGGAATTCATGTTTCCAGCCGCTTTCCACTCGTCCTGAATCTTTTTAAACTCGTTCCAGCTCACTTTCGGATCGCCCGCGTTGTTTTCGTCGTTTTCAACGAGTTCGCGCAGGCGGGTAAGTAGCTCGGTTTTGGCGGCAAAATTGTTATCCTTCGCCTTATCCAAATTCTGGAAGTACGTGTTTTTCTGACTTTTAATTTGCTTATACAGCTCATCGAACCGCTGTACCAAATCGTCATACTTATACTCAAAACCTTCTTCGGCGCCAGTTTCCGCTACGTATGTTTGCAGGGCCGCTTCCCGTTCAGCGCGTTTCATCTGATCGAACAAG
Source organism: Spirosoma flavus (assembly GCF_054778555.1). Taxonomy (NCBI): domain Bacteria; kingdom Pseudomonadati; phylum Bacteroidota; class Cytophagia; order Cytophagales; family Cytophagaceae; genus Spirosoma; species Spirosoma flavus. The sequence continues at coordinate 2,068,586 of NZ_BAAGZL010000001.1, read as the reverse complement.
GGCTTAACTTCTTTGAGCACTTGATCGGCCTTTTTGAAATCACTGGGATTTACACTTGCCGTGCTTATAGTCGCCATCTGCGTTTCGAGCAGGTTTACAAAATCCTGTTTCGAAAAATGGCTATAATCCGTAGCAGGCTGAGAAGATTGATCTGCTTCTTCCTCTGGTTCCGGCACAGTGGCATATTGGGCGGTTATATCTTCGCTTATAGCTGGCTCTGCCTCAGTTTGTTCTAAAGCCGGCGCTTGTTGAGCTACCGTCTCGGCCGAGGTTTCAGCCGTAGGCTCGTCAGCCGAAACCGATGAACCCATATCCTCAGTTTCCGCTATGTGCACCGGTACATCGGCTTCAGGCGAAATAGCCGGTTCTTCTACCGACATAGCCGGCGTGTCAGCACTTGCTGCCGATGCAACGGGCTCATTCACCGTATCTGAAGCTGTATTGTCCGTTTCTGAAACCTCTTCGGGAGTTACTGATACGTCTTCGTTCGCAACAGGGGCAGACTCAGTCAAATTGGTTGTTGTTTCGGATGATACGGGTGTTGTTTCTGTAACACCTGTGGCCTCTGTGGGTTCGTCAGAGAGCGTAGACGTAGCGTCCGCCGATTGGGGCGTAGCTGCTGCACTCTCAGCTTCCGATTCGCCGGGCGTAGCCGCAACGAGGTCTTCCGCTCCAGAGGGGGTAAAGGATTCGGGGGTATTCACTGCCAGCGCATCGGTTGCCTGATTCGTGGTTTCCGGTTGCTGGTTAATTTCCTGTTCTTGGTTTGCCATGTTGGGAACGTACCGATTACTTTTGCAAAAGTACGATTATATACGGATTTTCTTGTAGTAGCGTCAGTGAAAAGGCGATAAATAGAGCAATCATAATGTCCTCAGACATCAGTCATTTACGTAACGAATACACACTGGCCGGCTTGGATATCGCCGATGTGCTACCCAACCCTGTTTCCCAGTTTCAAAACTGGTTCGATGCGGCTGTTCAGGCAAAGGTTCCGGAACCAAATGCCATGCACCTCAGTACCGTAACCTCAGAAGGTCGGCCCGATGGACGTATTGTGCTTCTGAAAGGCGTTTCTGAGGCTGGATTCGTCTTTTTTACCAATTACGAGAGCCGGAAAGGGCAGGAATTAATTGCCCACCCTTTTGCCAGTCTTACCTTCTTTTATCCTGAACTGGAACGGCAGATTCGGGTCGAAGGTCGGGTCGAGAAAGTTAGTTCAGAAGAATCTGATACGTATTTTAATAGTCGCCCTCGCGGAAGTCAGATTGGAGCCTGGACATCGCACCAAAGTTCGGTAATTCCGAATCGAGATGTATTAGAAACCCGTCAGCACGAAATCGAAGTTCAATTTGAGAATCAAACAATTCCTCGCCCACCCTACTGGGGCGGTTTTAGAATCGTACCCAACGTCGTGGAGTTCTGGCAAGGACGTCCCAGCCGCCTGCACGACCGGATTCGGTACCGGAAAGAAGGAGAAAGCTGGATGATTGAGCGGCTGTCGCCCTGATTTAAAGAGCGAAAGAGTGAATGAGTGAAAGAGCGAACCTGCCGGATGGTATTCGCTCTTTCACTCATTCACTCTTTCGCTCTTTGACCCGGGTAAAATTCAGAAACAGCTTTCTTTTACGTCTGAACTCCCTTTTCCTCCATTCCTATGACGGGCAGTAAAGCCAGAGCGCATCAGGCCGTATCGAATCGCACGCTGTTTAGTGTTATTTCAGCTTCGTCGGTCGGAACGCTCATTGAGTGGTACGACTTTTATATTTTTGGCAGCCTGGCCGCCATTCTTTCTTCACAGTTTTTCCCGAAAGATAATCCGACAGCCGCCCTCCTGTCAACGCTCGCTACGTTTGCCGCCGGTTTTGTGGTACGTCCGTTTGGTGCACTGGTTTTCGGGAGACTTGGCGATTTGGTAGGCCGAAAATATACGTTTCTGGTAACGCTGGTGCTTATGGGCGGCTCTACGTTCGCCATCGGCCTGATTCCCGGTTATGCCACGATTGGCTTCTGGGCCCCCTTACTGGTTCTTTTGCTACGTCTCATTCAAGGGCTGGCTCTTGGAGGTGAGTATGGCGGAGCCGCTACGTACGTAGCAGAATACGCACCCGAAGGCCGGCGGGGTTATTACACAAGTTTTATCCAGACTACTGCTACGTTAGGACTGTTCGTTTCGCTGGGCGTGATTCTGATTACGCGTGAAACGTTAGGCGTCGATACGTTTTCCGAATGGGGTTGGCGTGTGCCGTTTCTGCTATCGATTCTGTTGGTCGCCGTATCCATTGTGATCCGTATGCGCATGGCCGAATCGCCCCTGTTCTCGAAATTAAAGTCGGAGGGAAAAGTCTCGAAAAATCCGCTGGCAGAAAGTTTTGGTAAAAAACAGAATCTAAAAATGGTTTTGCTGGCCTTGTTCGGAGCCACGGCTGGTCAGGGCGTAATCTGGTATACAGGCCAATTTTACGCGTTATCGTTCATTCAGAAAGCCTGTAACGTAGAGTTTGTGCAATCGAACCTGATTGTAGCGATTGCGCTACTGGCTGCTACGCCCCTTTTTGTAGTCTTTGGCGGATTATCGGACCGAATTGGACGGAAGTCGATCATGCTGGCGGGAATGCTGCTGGGCATCATTACGTATCGCCCAATTTATGATAAAATGTACAGTCTGACCGATTTATCGAAACAGCAGGAAGTTACCGATGCCCGCACCATCGACCGAAAACAAGTCAAACTAGGCAACGGTGATACTCAGGTAACAACAACGACGACCCATATCTACACGGATGGGTTAATCGCCAAAGACGTTGAAAAAACCGTAGCGTCCGCTAAGCCGGAATTGAGCAAATCCGTTACGTTGCCCGACGGCAGTTTCTGGCTGATGGTTCTGCTGGTATTTGTGCAGGTTGCTTACGTAACGATGGTTTACGGGCCGATTGCCGCCTTTCTGGTAGAGTTGTTTCCGACCCGTATTCGCTATACATCAATGTCGCTGCCCTACCATATCGGTAACGGCGTGTTTGGTGGATTGACGCCATTTGTCGCTACGGCGCTGGTTGCCACGGCGACAAAAGCCAACCAGGCCGTACCTGGTTCGGTTGATAAGCCTTATCTTGAAGGACTTTGGTATCCTATTCTGGTGGCGGGTGTCTGCTTTGTCATTGGAATTTTATATCTGAATAATAAAAGCTACACCACGGCAGAGGATTAATCTTCTGTTTAGGCCAAGCTCCAGTTTGGCCATAGCAAAATTCAAACGGGCCAAACTGGAGCTTGGCCCAGACATACTATGGAACTTCTTAAAAAATACCTCGGCGTAGTATGGATTGGACTCGGCCTCTACGTTGGCTACGACCGGATTACCGACAGCCTGACAAAAATCGACAGCTCACAATTGGAAGACCGTGTCTTTGGTTGGGTAGTTTTGCTGGTGCTTACTCCCATCGTGGTCGGCGGTCTGATTTTGTTCGGGAAATACGCACTGGATGGCGAATATGATTCGTAAGATAGGAAGCCTAATGTTACGTTGGTTAGCCATTTTTCTGCTGACCGTTCTTTCGCCGTTGAGCAACGTAGCGTTTGGGCAATCGTTATTTCCGGCAAATATTAAGCGCGTTCTGTTTCTGGGAAATAGTATTACGTATGCGGGCAAGTACGTAACGGCCATTGAAACGTACTACGTAACACACTACCCAAACCAGCCGATTGAATTCATCAACGTCGGGCTGCCGAGCGAAACCGTTTCGGGACTTTCGGAAGAAGGCCATGCCGACGGAAAGTTCCCCCGCCCTGATTTGCACGAACGCCTGGCCCGCGTTCTGGCGCAAACAAAGCCCGATTTAGTCTTCGCCTGCTACGGCATGAACGACGGCATTTATTTGCCCTTTGATGAAAGCCGATTCGCGAAATTCAAAGAAGGTATTCAGTGGCTGCACGACGAAGTAGTGAAAACGGGAGTCCCTATCATCCACATCACGCCACCCGATTACGACGAGTTAAAGGGCGGCAAAATCGGATATGCTGCTGTCCTCGACCGTTACGCGGATTGGCTGCTTGAACAGAAAACAGTTCAAAAGTGGAACGTAGTGGACATCCATTACCCCATGAAAAAATTGCTGGAAGCCCACCGAAAAGTAGACGCTACGTTCGGTATTACTGCTTTTGCGCTGGCCGAAGATGGTATTCATCCCGGCGATGTTGGCCATTGGGTTATGGCTAAAAGTATACTGCTCGGTATTGGCGAAAAAAGTGTAGCATCGGCTACAGATTTGAAATCTTCGATTGCTTCAATTCCTAATTCGGCCCAAATCAGCAAGCTCATCGCCGATCGGCAAAACCTGATGAAAGATGCCTGGCTGACTGCGACAGGCCACAAACGACCCGGTATGGCTATGGGTCAACCCCTCCCCGAAGCGCAGGCAAAAGCCGCCGACATCGAAAAACAAATCAGAACGTTAGTCAAGTAAAAACGGACGTAGCGCGACCGATATACGGTTAGAAAGCGCATTTTAATAGCTGCCATAATCGTACAAATTTTACCTTTACGTTCTTATTCGTTTTTATCCTTTTACGACTCATGCGTATCCGAACCTTTGACGAATACCAGACAGCTTATCAGAAAAGTGTTGACGACCCGGAAGGATTCTGGGCCGAGATTGCTCAGAATTTCCAGTGGCGCAAACCCTGGACCAAAACGCTTCAGTGGAATTTTACCGAACCCGATGTAAAGTGGTTCGTAGGTGGTAAACTTAATATTACCGAAAACTGCCTAGACCGTCACCTGGCCGAACGGGGTGATCAACCAGCCATCATCTGGGAACCCAACGACCCCAACGAAGCGGGTGTTACGTTGACTTACAGGATGCTTCACGATCAGGTTTGCCGCTTTGCCAACGTATTGAAACGTAATGGCGTCGTGAAAGGCGACCGGGTTTGTATTTATATGCCGATGGTGCCCGAACTGGCCATTGCCGTACTGGCCTGCGCCCGTATCGGAGCGGTTCATTCGGTGGTTTTCGGTGGTTTTTCGGCGCAGAGTATTGCCGACCGTATCAATGATGCCCAGTGTAAAGTAGTAGTTACAGCCGATGGAGCGTATCGGGGAAATAAAGAAATCGGCCTGAAAAGTACGGTCGATGATGCCCTGATCGGTTGCCCGAGTGTGCAGAAAGTAATTGTGATGACACGCACACGCACGCCGGTTTCGATGCTGAAAGGTCGCGATGTGTGGTGGGAACAGGAACTGAAACAGGTTACCGCCGATTGCCCCGCCGAAGAAATGGACGCCGAAGATATGCTGTTCATTTTGTACACATCCGGCTCAACGGGTAAACCCAAAGGTGTAGTCCATACCTGTGGTGGTTACATGGTTTATACAGCTTACACCTTTGAAAATGTATTTCAGTATGAACCAGGTCAAATCCATTTCTGCACCGCCGACATTGGCTGGATTACGGGTCATAGTTACATCGTTTATGGCCCACTGGCCTGCGGTGCTACGTCGATCATTTTCGAAGGCGTTCCGACGTACCCCGATTGCGGTCGCTTCTGGGATATTGTCGATAAATACAAGGTCAACATTCTGTACACGGCTCCAACTGCTATCCGTTCGTTAATGGGTTTTGGACTTGAAAAAGTTGAGAATCACGACCTGAGCAGCTTGCAGGTGTTAGGCTCTGTAGGTGAGCCCATTAACGAAGAAGCCTGGTATTGGTATAACGACAATATCGGCAAAAACCGTTGTCCCATTGTCGATACGTGGTGGCAGACCGAAACCGGCGGTATGCTGATTTCCCCCCTGGCGGGCATCACCAAAACGAAACCGACTTATGCTACGTTGCCCCTACCGGGCGTACAGCCGGTTCTGGTCGATGAAAATGGGAAAGAGATTGAAGGGAACGGCGTTAGTGGTAACCTTTGCATGAAGTTTCCGTGGCCGGGCATATTACGTACTACGTATGGCGATCACGAGCGCTGCCGTCAGACGTACTTCGCTACGTATCCGGGACTGTATTTCACCGGCGACGGCTGCCTCCGCGACAAAGACGGCTACTACCGCATCACGGGCCGCGTCGATGATGTACTGAACGTATCAGGCCACCGCATCGGCACTGCCGAAGTCGAAAACGCCATTAACATGCATACGGGCGTAGTGGAAAGCGCCGTTGTAGGTTACCCGCACGACATCAAGGGCCAGGGAATTTACGCCTATGTCATTACTGAAAATAACAGTGGCGGTCATGATGATGAATTAACCAAACGAGACATTCTGGCTACGGTAAGTCGTATCATCGGTCCTATTGCCAAACCTGACAAAATTCAATTTGTAGCGGGCTTGCCAAAAACACGTTCTGGCAAAATCATGCGCCGAATCCTACGCAAAATCGCGGAAGGCGACACCAGCAACTTAGGCGATACCACTACGTTGCTCGACCCGGCGGTGGTGGATGAGATAAAGGCGGGGGCGTTGTAAATTTTCCATCGATTTAATTTGCGGAAGGACCAACAGGGATCTATTAACTCTATTGTTTCTTGTTCTTAAATTAACTAGTATTGTTACGTAATTGCCAATCAGGCAAAGAGGCTGTTCTGATTTGGTTGGATAACTAAATGGCTTATTCCAACCAGTATCTGAACAGCTTTTTTATTGACGCAAAGCTGGATGATAGGCGAACCGGGCCAGTTTATTTATGAACACTATTTTATTCTCGGTCGAAACTCCTTTAGGTTTTATCGTAACAATTGACAAACAACGCTGGGAACTAATTGTCACACAAAAGCATCCCATTTTAGCTGGTCAGGAAGAGTTAATTAAGGATACATTGCAACAACCTGACGAAATTCGAAGAAGCAAATCCGATGAATCGGTATATTTGTTTTATAGAACAATAAAGAAAAAACGTTGGGCTTGTGCTGTGGTTAAGAATCAACTTGACGAAAGGAATTTCTTGATTACAGCTTATCCAACAGATGCGCTTAAGGAGGGCGAAATAATATGGATAAAATAAGTGTTTTTCACGATACGGTAGGTAATACATTAACCGTATGGTTTGGCAATCGTCAGGACGAAACGATTAGCGAAGAAACGGGTGAAGAGCTCATTCTGATGAAAAATGCGCAGGGGGAAGTAATTGGTTTTGAAAAATTGAATTTTCGTCCTGCTGATCATAAAAACCTCCCAGTCAGTTTTGAAGCTGTTACTATTTAAAGCCAAACACCCCGAAAGTTTTTAGCTTTCGGGGTGTTTGCTTTTAACGCTTGGCAGAAATAACACTGGCCGTAGCCAATCTTGCGCCCGTTACGTTCAGCGTATTATTCGATGAACCAGCAGAATCGAGCAGGGGCTTCTGCGACAGAAAAAACGCATTTTCAAATGACAGCGATTCGCTTTTTACGCCAATGAACGTTGCTTTTGTATCGAAGAAAGCTTCCTTAAAACTCGCTTCTTTCAACGTAGTATTTGCGAAATCAACGGCGTTACGAAACCGGCAATTGTCAAAAATATTCCGGCCCGTACAGTTCGCGTGGTTGAACGTCAACAGACCGTCGGTGGTGCACATCGAGAAATCCAGATTGCTTCTGAAATCACCCAGATTGAAACGGGCATCTCCCGCAAACACCGCACTCTGGAAGTAAACAACGCCTGCCCAGATGGTTTTCCAGAAGCTGGCCATCTTCGCAAAATGGGCCGTTTGAAAGCGCGCTTCCATGGCAAACAGAGTTCCGTCGAAATAGGCTTCCGAACCAAACCGGGCACCCTCAAACGTTACGTTCCGGTTAAACTGGCTGTTCGCAAATGAGCTGATACCACGTACCGCAATCGATTGAAAACTGGTTTCGCCGTTGAGTTTGCAGTTCAGAAACGTCAGGTTTTTCCCAAAATCGCAGAGAATTGTCTGACCGTTACGTTGGCTGAATGCCGTTACTTTTCCCGTGAATACGCAGTTTTTGAAGTAAACCGACGATTCAATCGCAACGCTACGTATCGATTCCGTTTGCGGATATGTTGCCAACGTAGTGAAATCCAGGTCGCCTTCAATCGTTTTGTTTTCGATAAAAACGGGCTCTCCCTTGCTGATTTTTTCCAGAACGCTACGTGCCGGGATGGGTTTTGTGTCGGTTGCCGTGGCCGTACAGGCCAGGCAACCCACGCAAAGCATCAGCATCGCAACCAGATTATTTAGATTTAGCACCTTTAAGTAACTGGGTTGATTGACCTTGTACATATTGTTTAACTTTCTGAGCCAGGGCACCACTTTTCTTCTGCTGACGTAGGAAGTTAAAAATCTCCTGCGGAGCATACGCGTTCAGGTGTTCGGCATTAACCGCTGTAGCAAACTGCTTACGCGTATTTTTGGGGCTTTTGATGGTCAGTTTGTTTTTGAACGAGAAAGCCGTCCCTGCCTGGTCATAGCCTTCACGAGCGGCATAACCGTTTCTAAATTTGATCGGCCGATCCGTCGTGTAGAAGTAGTTATCCTCTTCATCGTATTCATCGAACGTATCGTCGGCATCCACCATCAAGACCAGGTAATACGAGCCGCTCAGATTTGATGGCGTTTTATACGTAGCACGTACCCCATCGTCGGTTCCGAACAATACTTCTGACAGGCTGCTGTAGGCTGGAATGTTTATGTTCAGATCGCAGTTTCCATTCGCACAATTAAACTTGTTCGCTGGCAGCTTTTTGTTTGAATACGTATGTTGAAACAGTACCCCGTAGTCATTAGCATTTTTTGCATTGTAGTAAATGTAGTACGCTGTCCAGGGTGTTTTAGACATAGCGTCAGAACTACCACCGTTGTAGATATTGAATTCAACCGCTCTGGCCGATGCTATACCAGTTGATTCATAATCAGACGCATCCGAATTCACCCACGCCACTAAATCAACGTCATCAGTGCCAGGATCAGGCTGTGGATTAGGGTTGGGTTGCGGATCGTCGTTCGGTTTAACCGCAGTTTCGCTCATCACAAACAGTTCTTTTCCTCCATCCTTCGTAGGAATCAAAAATGTGTTAAGCATGAAATTGTAGTCGATCCAGATAAATCCTTTGCTGCCCCAGGTTGTTCCCCAGGAGTTGATGACTTTGAAAGCGCCATTCGGCCCTTTTTTGTCATCATAGCCAACAATTGTCAGCGCGTGGCCTGCGTGCATACCTACTTTATCATACGTAGTGTTCGATGACAGTACGTTGTCGCTGTTCCAGGTCATAAAATTGTCGGCGAGTTCGGCCCCAATTATAACCGGTACTTTATTGACCAACTGCTGCTTAACAGCCGTAACGGTCGGGTCGACCAGACGATACGCTTTAATTTTATGTTTAGCCGCTTCGGTATCCCAGCTGGCCGATGCCGTCGCTTTACTGCAATCCCCTAAATTGGTATAAGGAGCCACCGCTAACGTAGCACCGCCCCGTGCCATAAGTACATCCATAATGGGTTCAAAATTCGTCCCATTACAGTTATCGCCCTTTTCTTTCGGATCAATAGCGGTAAACAAGTCGCGCGGGCTGATCTGGTAAGAAGAACTACTTAACTGGGTAGTTGTATAGCCTTTAGCAATACCTTCAATAGCCGTTTTTGCGTAGTAACCCGTTGCCCAGACTGCACAAGTGCCATAAGGACCCTGATCGCCGACGGGTGGCAGATACTGGGTCATATCAAACGAAGCAGGCAGATTGTCAGCTTTAACAGCGCCAAATTTGATGGCATACGGGGCGTCGGTCAGGTCTTCTTTCTGAGCATTTAAGCCAAGCGCATAGCCGGTTGTGTTAGTGGGTTTGTTTCCAGGATTAGGCCCCTGTTCTTCTATCGTTTTACAGCCGAACAGCAATGCAGTTACGGCTGTTGCTGTCAAAATTCGTGTGGTGTTCATAAAGTATTTTAAATGTTGTTTAAAAAGAGGATTGTACGTCGGTATATCGGCGCCTTGCCGACAAACGACGCCACGAAATTGGGCGGCTACGGCCCGACGAGAAATGGGAATCCGCTTCAACTGTTCAAAATATGTACTGAACTGAACAAATCGTGTTATGAACTATTGCGGGGTAAATGGTGGGCCCCGACAGGCTCTGGCTGTCGGAGTCGCGCCAGCGACTAACCCAGTAATTACAACCGACAGCCAGAGCCTGTCGGGGCCTTTAGTACGTCAGAAATAAAAACGGCTGCCTGTGTTTTGATCACAGGCAGCCGCCAGATTGAATACGTAGCGTCAATTTAAATCAGACGACTACTTTACTTTTACAATCTCACCAAAATAGTTCATATAGACCAGATACTCAGACGTCTTTTCGTTAACCGGATCAACCAGCCGAACCGTCACCGTAACGTAGCGTTGGCCGTTGAACGTTGGTTTATACGTAGCGTTTTTTAGGATAGAACGCGCAATCACATCGTCGTTTTTTGAGAAATACGCAATGTCGTCTTTGGCCAGTGTTCGTTTGAATACCCGGCTTCCCGATTTTTTCACGGCCAGTACTGTTACGTTATTGTTAAAATAACAACCTTTTTCAGTCGACGTAGCGCTGGTATCCTGTTCGAGTGTCAGCGTGAATTTCATCGGTTTAGCCGACTCCTGATATTCGTTGGATTTACCTAGTTTATCAGCTCCGATTACAGTCTGACAATTCTTTGGTTCTGGGGCAGAAGCTGTTACCACCGTCGAATCTCCAGCGGACGTAGCACTTTCTTTTTTTTCACTACCTCCGCAAGCAGTTAACAGACCAGCAGCCAGAACAAGTACGTATGCGTTTTTCATGCGGTAAAGTTCGTAATTAATTGGCAGAGGGCAGAGAGCAAAAACAGTAATCAACATAATCCCTATACCCCATGCCCAAAACCTTCTGCTCCGTGACCTAAAATCAATTTTTTTGTGTTCATTTTAAAGGCGAGTTTGCTTCTTTCTCCGCTGTTCATCTACTAACAACAATTCTATGCAACTTCTTTACAGCTATTTACGGCGCTATTGGGGCCTGTTGGCACTTGCGCTGCTGCTAGCCGCCATCAACCAGATTTTCTCCCTGCTTGATCCGTACATTTTTCGAAAAATCATCGACCAATACGTAGTTAAACCCGATGGTTCGCTACGTCCGCTGAGCTTCTGGGATTTTCTACAAAACGGCGCCGGTTTATTGATTTTACAGGCGCTCGGCGTGGCAATGGTAAGCCGCATTGCCAAAAACTTTCAGGATTACTACGTTAATGTGATCACGCAACGACTTGGCGCCCAACTCTATACCGATGGTCTTCGCCACTCGCTCGACCTCCCGTATCAGGTGTTTGAAGATCAGCGTTCGGGCGAAACGTTGGGGAAACTTCAGAAGGTACGTACCGACGTAGAGAAACTGATTCAATCGTTTGTGAACGTATTGTTTACGTCGGTGGTAGGCATTGTATTCGTGATGTGGTATGCCGCTACAGTCTACTGGCCCATCGCGCCGGCTTACTTCCTGACGATTCCGCTACTGGGATTTGTGAGTTCACTGCTCAGTAAAAAAATCAAGACCGTTCAGAAAACCATTGTTGCCGAAACCACGGCGCTGGCGGGATCTACGACCGAAAGTCTACGTAATATTGAGTTAGTAAAAAGTCTCGGGCTGGCCCAGCAGGAAACCGAACGGCTTAATGCCACAACTGGTAAAATTCTGAAGCTCGAACTCAAAAAAGTTCGTTACATCCGGTCGCTGTCGTTTGTGCAAGGTACGTTTGTCAACCTGCTACGTAACGCCATTATGCTGTTGATGCTGTTTTTGGTGGTGAAGGAGCAGATTACGGTAGGCGAATTTTTCTCGCTCTTTATTTATTCGTTTGCCATTTTTGGTCCGCTTCAGGAGCTTGGTAACATTATCAACGTATACCGTGAAACGGAAGCATCACTGGCGAATTTTCAACAGATTCTGAACACCCCTCGCGATACAAAACCGGCTCATCCGCAACCCGTCGATACGTTGCAAACGCTGGCCTTCGACGATGTTCATTTTAAACACCTCACGGCCGAAAAACCCGCCCTCGACGGTATTTCGTTTGATGCCCAGGTTGGTGAAACCATTGCGTTTGTCGGCCCTAGTGGTTCGGGCAAAACGACGCTGGTGAAATTGCTTGTTGGATTGTATAAGCCCCTGAACGGGCAGATTCTGTACAACGGCATTCCCGGTTCTGACGTCAATCTGGATGAACTGCGCGAACAAATCGGTTTTGTGACGCAGGATACCCAACTTTTCGCCGGGACGATACGTGAAAACCTGCGTTTCGTAGCGCCCGACGCTACCGACGAAGAATGTCTGAAAGCGTTGCATCAGGCAGCGGCAGATTCGTTGCTTAAACGTGCCCCACAAGGTCTTGATACGGTTATTGGCGAAGGTGGCGTAAAAGTATCTGGTGGTGAGAAACAGCGCCTTAGCATTGCCCGGGCGCTTCTGCGCAAACCGGCTCTATTAGTATTCGATGAAGCTACGTCGGCGCTGGATTCGCTCACGGAAGAGGAAATTGGACGTACCGTGCGCCAGTTATCGGGTTCGCATCAGCATATCACCATTCTGATTGCCCACCGACTAAGCACTATCCTCCACGCCGATCGCATCTTTGTGCTGGAGCAAGGCCAGGTTGTCGAACAGGGGCGTCATGAGGAACTACTCGATCAGAAAGGGCTTTACTACGCGATGTGGCGCCAGCAAATCGGCGAACGAAAAGAACTGGCAGTCGTTTAAATAACCTGTAGTGAGTAATTATAGAAACGCCGAACCTAATGGTTCGGCGTTTTGATTTATCGGTATCGAGCAGCCAGGCTTGACAGTTAATGCGTCTCGTATGGATTCAAAACAGCACAATTTCAAGCTTGATCAGGACGTATCATACATGATTTAAAAATTAGAAAACTTTTCATCATTTTATTTGGTTGATATATCAACTAAGTAATACATTTGCGCCATGCTTACGGACAAGGAAACAGAATTACGTGGGAAGATTTCAGAACGGATGGGCCGCTTGTCCATTTTTACGATCAACCACGTCGGTCATCTGATGGGCAAAAAAGCGAATCGTGAATTGATCCGGTCGGGCTTTAAATTACAGATAGAGCAGTTACCAATTTTGTTCACAGTCTACTTCTCGGGCACCGATTTACCATCACAACAAGAGATTGCAAATTTAATTCAGAAAGATAAATCGGGAATTCAACGATCTATACGAACCTTAGAACGAGACGGTTACCTACGTATCGTTTCGGACGAGATCGACCGGCGAAAGAATCTGATTCAGCTTACTCCTGCTGGCAAAATGGTGGTTGAGAAGATTATCGAGACGGCCGAACAGATTGACAAGCAGGTAACTGACCAATTAAGTGCAGAGGAACTGGAGGCATTCAGACTTACACTACGTAAAATTTCATTGTTACTAGAAAAGTAGCAATTTTTTAAACAATTAGTTGATATATCTACAGTAGACACATCAACTTGATTTTACTTATGAAACATAAAATTGCACTGGGTTTATTTTTGATACTGGCTCAAAGTAGCTGGGCCCAGTCTACGAGCAGCTTCCGATTGAAGGATTGCATTGACTACGGTCTCCAGCATTTTGGAACGGTACGTATTGCTCAGTATCAGGTAGAAAATGCGAATGAGCAGGCTCGTCAGGCGCGGGGCTTGTATTTACCGCAGGTTTCGGCAACCGGTACAGCAATCGACAACCTGAAGTTACAACAGAGCATCATTCCGGCCGGATTGTTCAGTCCAGAGCCGCGGGTGTTAATTATTGGTCAGAAATACCAGTTAAACGTTACCGCACAGGCCACGCAACCCATTTATGACCGGTCGTTGATATTAGGTCTTAGGGCAGCCAAGCCAAATCAGCAACTGGCCGAACTGAACACACGCCAAACGCGCGAAGACATTATTTACAACATCGCCAGCAATTACTATCAGGTTTTCATCACACAGCAGCAAATTGCCCTCCTTCGCGACAACCTTCAGCGGACGCAGCAAGTACTGAATATCTTGAAGTTACAGCGCGATAATGGCGTAATTCAACCAGTCGATTACACGCGTACAGAAGTCAATTACAATAGTACGCAATCGCAGTTGACGCTGGCTGAAAACGATTACAATCTGGCGCTGAACCGACTTAAATATCAGATGGGTTTGTCTCAGGACGAAAACCTGGTTTTGTCCGATTCTACGTTGACAAAGCAGCTTCCGACCATTGAACAAGCCTCGTTTGAAGCTCAGAATCTGGTTTCGTTCCAGCAGGCCGCTACCAATCTGGACTTACAACGACTGCAACTGAAGCGAATTCAGGCGGGTTATCTGCCAACGGTCAGCCTGACGGCCAATTACGGTACGCTTAACCTAAATGCGCAGCAGCTTAATCAGTTGTTCGACCGGTTTGCCGGTTTTGGAAGCGTCGGACTGCGTTTGAATATCCCGATTTTCGACGGTCTGCAACGTGATGCGCAGATAAAACAGCAACGGCTTACGGTACTGACGCAGGAAGAACAACAACGCCTGAACGTAGCAGCTTATCGGCTTCAGTTCAACAACGCGCAGTCGCAGATTCAGCGTGCACAGTCGAACGTAGTGAACGGCGACCGAAATGTTAAGCTGGCTCAGGAGGTTTATAACATCACGACGCTGCAATACAAACAGGGCGTTAAATCGCTGACCGATCTTGTCAACGCCGATACGTCCTATCGGCAGGCGCAATCGGATTACATCAATTCCCTCATTAATCTATATCAGGCACGCCTTGATTTAGAACAATCCAAGGGTACACTACTTACTTTCTATAATCAACTTTAACCGGTCGTTAGCAGGCAATACAATCAAAGCCATGAAAAAGACAACACTAATAATTCTAACGTCCGCTGTGGCCATCATTGCGCTGATTGGCTTCCGGCTGGCGTCGAACAAAGAGAAAATTGATGCCCAGAAAAAGCCCGTCGTTAACACCAACGTAGCAATTCCGGTGACGACGATTCAGGTTGAGGAAGCCGCTGTCAGTCAGCAGCTTGTTAAAACGGGTAATCTGATTCCGTTTCGCGAAGCCAATATCACCGCAACTACGGCTGGCAAGGTGACGAAAGTTAATTTTAACCTGGGCACGTCGGTTCGTCAGGGTCAGACGCTGATTGAGATTGATAATCGCTTGAAAGAGCTTTCGTTACAGGCCACGCAGCTTAACATTGATAAGTTGAAAAAGGACGTAACGCGTTACAATACGCTATTGGCCGGTAACGCTACCACGGAGATTCAGGTAAACGAAACGAAATACAATTACGAAAACGCGGTGAATCAGGCCGAACAGATTCAGAAGCAGATTCAGGATGCGAACGTAAAATCCCCAATCAGTGGACAGATTGTTCAGAAAGCCATCGAGCCGGGCGTGTATATCACGGTAGGTAGCACGCTGGGCAAAGTCTTAGACGTAGCACGGTTGAAAGTGAACGTATTAGTTAACGAAAGTGATGTGTATCAACTACGTATCGGCCAATCCGTAAAAGTGACAGCCGACGTGTTTCCAGGCCGTACGATCACTGGCCAGATTTCGTACATCTCACCACAGGGCTCAGATGAGCACAACTATCCGGTTGAAATCACGATCGCCAATGCAAGCGGACTAAGAGCCGGTACGTTCGTAAACGTTGATTTCTCGCAGAAATCGAACCAGAAAACCTTACAGATTCCACGTATCGCGCTGGTCGAAAGTATTAAAAATCCGTACGTCTACGTGGTGGAAAACAACGTAGTACACCAACGTAAGATTTCGGTAGGCCGCGACTTTGGCGACACTATCGAAGTAATAGGCGGTTTATCCGCTGGCGACGTAGTCGTTACCACTGGCCAACTGAACCTCAGCGAAGGCAAAACTGTGCAAATCACCAAATAAATGAGTGAAAGAGCGAAAGAGCGCATATGCTCTACAATTTCGCTCTTTCACACTTTCACTCTTTAGATCATGTCAATAACCGAAATAGCCATTAAGCGGCCGTTGCTGGTAACGACCATTTTTACCGTACTGATTTTGTTTGGCTTTCTCAGTTACAAGCAATTGTCGTACAACCTGCTTCCGAAATTTGAAGCCAACGTCATCAGTGTGGCCACTACGTATCGGGGCGCTTCTGCCGATGAGGTCGAAACAAACGTAACGAAACGTATTGAAGACGCGCTGTCAGCGCTGGAGGGGCTCGATCGCATGACTGCTACGTCGCAGGAAGGGGCTTCGATTGTGATTATCCAGTTGAAAAACGGCGTCGACGTAACGCTGGCCCAACAGGACGCACAACGTAAGATCGAGCAGATTATCAACCTCTTACCCGACGAAGTTGATCGCCCGATTCTTAACAAGTTCTCGACAGACGAGATACCGGTGCTACGTATGGGCGTAACGGCGAACCTCTCGCCCACTAAACTTTACGACCTGATTGATAATGACTTGAAACCACAACTTTCGAACGTAGCGGGTGTGGGTCAGGTGAACGTAATAGGTGGTAATCAGCGGCAGATTCAGGTCAATGTCAACTCAGAGAAACTACGGGGCTACGGCCTATCGATTGGTCAGGTTTCGCAGGCCATCAACGTAGCAAACACCAGCTATCCAGCCGGACAGGTAGAAACGCGCGAGTCACAGTATTCCATTCGATTCGATGCTTCGGTTGAAACCACTAACCGGTTACGTAATCTGGTAATTGCCCGTCGGCAAGACGGCAGCCAGGTATTGCTGAAAGACGTAGCAGAAGTAGTTGATGCTACGGCGAAACCAACGGCTATCAACCACATCAACGCACTGCCTTCCATCGGGATGCAGATTCAGAAACAATCGGACGCCAACGCCGTATCAGTAAGTGAGCTGGTTCGGGCACGTATCGCTACGTTGGAAAAACAGCACAGCGACATCAAACTCAAATTTAATATTGCCTCCGACCAATCGACGTATACGCTGGCGTCGGCCCATGCCGTTGTGGATGACCTTTTCCTGGCCGTACTGATCGTATCGGTGGTAATGCTGCTGTTTTTGCATAGCTTCCGGTCGTCACTGTTCGTGCTGGTGGCGCTACCATCGTCCATGATTCCGACGTTCGTACTGATGTACGTATCGGGTTTCTCGCTGAATCTGATGACGCTGATGGCACTGTCGCTGGTCGTTGGTATTCTGGTCGATGACTCGATTGTGGTCCTGGAAAACATCAACCGCCACCTCGAAATGGGGAAAGATCGCGTAAAAGCATCGCTGGACGGACGTAACGAAATCGGCTTTACGGCGCTGGCTATTACGCTGGTCGACGTAGTGGTATTCGTCCCACTGGCCCTGACGGGCGGTTTGATTGGTAATATCCTGCGCGAGTTCTCGCTGGTGGTTGTGTTCTCTACGTTGATGAGCCTGCTCGTATCCTTTACACTGACACCTTTACTGGTATCACGTTTTGGCAAACAGGAAGCCTTGAATCCCAACTCCTTATGGGGTCGTCTGAATCTCGGCTTCGAGCGGATATTGGACAATATCACAGCGGCTTATGGACGTATTCTGGAAAGCGTACTGGGACATAAACGCTGGGTTTTTCTGGCCGTTATTGCCCTGCTGATTGGCTCCATCGCGTTAGTACCGACCGGATTTATTGGGGCTGCCTTCATGCCGCAAAGCGATCAGGGTGAGATGAGCGTCCAGTTGGAGCTGGCTCCTACGGCGTCTATTTATCAGTCGAATGCGGTTTCGCAACGGGCTGAGCAGATCATTATGAAGCACCCCGAAGTGAGCAATGTATTCACGAACGTTGGGTACACCAGCAGCGGTATTGCTACGTCGTCGAACAGTAACATTGTCGATTTGAACGTGAAGCTGGTCGATAAAAAGCAACGTACCATATCAACGGAAGAATTTGGGCAGCTCCTCAAAAAAGACGTCGCTCAGATTCCAGGTATAAAAGTTACGGTCAGCCCGGTAGGTATTGTGGGCGCGTCGCAGGCTCCGATTCAGATTGCCGTAAAAGGTACCAACATGGCGAATATTCGTCAGGCGGCCAATCAGATTAAGGACGTAGTAACGACGGTTCCGGGTACGCAGGATGTTAAGTTTTCGGTAAAAGATCCGAAACCTGAAGTAACGGTGAGCCTTAACCGTGAAAAAATGGCGCAGTTAGGTATTAGCGCATCGGACGTAGGGATTGCCTTACAGAACGCGTTCCGGGGTAATGACCTGTCGAAGTTCAAGCAGAATGGTAACGAGTACGATATTCTGGTTAGCCTCGACCGATTCGACCGCACGAATCCACAGGATGTCAGTCGGTTAACGTTCGTGAATAACCAGGGCCAATCGTTTGAGCTATCGCAATTTGCCAAAGTTCAGGAACAAACCGGCGAAAGCGTGCTGGAGCGTATCGACCGTCTTTCCTCGATCACGATTAACTCGCAGGTCATCGGTCGTCCGGTTGGTACGGTTGGTGCTGACATTCAGGCAAAAGTGGCGCAACTTAAGTTACCAGAAGGCATTTCGATTCAGTACTTAGGCCAGTTGCAACAGCAATCCGACGCGTTCGGTAGCTTAGGTCTGGCGTTGGGAATCGCTATTCTGCTGGTGTACTTCATCATGGTGGCGCTCTACGAAAGCGTGGTTTATCCGTTCGTGGTATTGTTCTCGATTCCCGTGGCCCTGATTGGCGCCTTGCTGGCACTGGCCTTGGCCATGCAAAGCCTGACGGTGTTCTCGATTGTAGGTATGATTATGTTGCTGGGTCTGGTGGCGAAAAATGCTATCCTGATTGTCGACTTTGCGAATCAACTCAAAGCCGAAGGTCACGACGTAATTCACGCCTTAATTGATGCCGGTAAAGAACGGTTACGCCCTATTCTGATGACGACGCTGGCGATGGTGTTCGGTATGTTGCCGCTTGCCCTGGCCAGCGGTTCGGGTGCCGAAACCAAAAATGGTATGGCGTGGGTTATTATCGGCGGATTGACCTCCTCCCTCCTACTGACGCTTTTGGTTGTACCGTCTGTATATCTGGTTGTTGACCGGATTGTCGCTCGGTTTACCAAGAAAAAAGTAACGCCGAAAAAACCACAGGAACTGGAAGTCGCTAAAGCAATGAACTAACGTAACACGACTGGCGTCCCAGCGTTACGTTCGCACAGTTACGGGTTACATTTCGAATATTTAAATAAAAACCGCTACGTATCATTTTGACACGTAGCGGTTTTTATTTAAACGTATCGGGTGGGTAAACTAACGTAGCAGTTCAGTTGGCAGATTCGTGATTTTTTCAACTTGAAGATTCCGGTAAAATACCTCAGCTCCTTCAGACTGAATCTGTATTTTTCCTTTAGTCAACGGCTCAACCTGACCATTCACCAGATGGCGCGTGTTCGTTAACACCATATTGACCTTTCCGTTGATTACGTGCAGCGACGTTCCTCCCAAACAATACAAATCCACCGTATTCCACTCACCCGACGGTTTTTCGTTATCGAGTCCCTTCAGGCATGAACGCCCAATCTGCGTTTTATCCTGGAACGTAACAGGCGCGCCCCCAGCCTGATAAACATATCTTCCTTTCTCATTCTGCCGGGCCGGTATATCGGCCACTACGTCCATAACGCCCCAATAATCGCCTGTATCGCCCTCCTGAATTTGAAATTCAAACGACTCCATCCAAAGCATTTTCGTACCGTTCGGACCAACGCAATGGTAGAGTAAACCGCTGTCGCGGGGCTGATCAAGCTTGGGTGCCCACTTCTGCTTTCCCCATTTGAACTCCAGACGCAGGTGGTAGTTCTCAAATTCGGCCAACGTATTGATGCCGCCAAAAATCTCCCCGGAAATCCGGATAGCGGGCTTCCCATCTTCCGTGACAACCGAAAAAACCTGATTTGGATCTTTATTCAAGCCGATCGGCGGCAGTTGCTTATTTTTCTGGTCGGCCCGGTCCAGGTACGTTTCCCAACCCGTGAGATCTTTCCCGTTGAAAAGTGACTGCCATTTATCGACTTTAGGAGCCAGCGGTTCAACAATATAAGCTTGCGAAAATAACCCTAAGCAAATGGTTAGAAGAAGGAGTTTCATAAACTATTTGACGGATTTTACTACGTAGTACACGCCTGTCTGTCACGTGCTCTCCAGCCTGTAGCGTTCAGCCAGAGAAAGAAACAACTTTAGTATTAATACCCAATAAACTCTTTGTTAGCCTCTTATATTAAAATAAAATTTACCGTAAAATCAACTGTACTGTACTCTTTTAATGAAAATAAATAAAAAAATCGTACAACTCTTTCTTTATTTAAACGATTAAGCTTACATTTGACTCATCACTTCTTTATCTGCACCAAATCCACCGTTTTTTGTAATTCAATTGAGTCATCATACATCGTATGAGCCAAAAAAAAGTATCGATAAAGGATATTGCTCAGCAGGCGGGCGTTTCTACGGCGCTGGTATCCTACGTACTGAATGGCAAAGAAAAAGAGAGTCGGGTTGGGCAGGAAATTGCCCTAAAAATCAGGCAGATTGCACGGGATTTAAACTATCAGCCAAGCTATCTGGCCAAGAGTTTACGTAGCGGAAAAACGCAGACCATTGGTCTGATCATTGCCGATATATCAAACCCATTTTTTGCTAACATCGCCCGCATCGTTGAGGATGAAGCCAAGAAAATTGGGTACACCGTGATCATCGGTAGTTCGGACGAAACCGCCGATAAATCCTGGGATTTGATCAGTGTCTTTCTGAATCGACAGGTAGACGGATTTATCATCGTATCAGCGGAAGCTTCTGATGAACAGGTGCATTATTTAAAAGATAAGAATGTATCGTTCGTGCTGCTAGACCGACATTTTCCAGAAATACAAACCGATTTTGTTTCGCTCAATAATTACAAAGCTGCCCTCGACGCTGGTGTACATCTGCTCGAAAATGGCTATAAGAACATTGGGTTAATTGCCTATAAATCAGGTCTATTTCACATGAAGGAGCGGATTCGGGGATACCGTGAAGCGCTTGAACAACACGGTGTTACGTTCCGACCTGAATGGCTTATTGAAGTAGGATTCGATACGATTGAACAGGAAGTGAAAGCGGGTATCGACGCGATGCTGGCTTCGCAAGCTCCGATTAATGCGCTGATTTTTGCTACGTATCGGCTGGCCATTAGTGGGTTGAAATACATAAACGAGTTGGGCTTAAAAGTACCTGATGATCTGGCTATTGTCAGTTTCGGGCAGGCCGAAGCATTTGATTTATATTATTGCCCAATAACGTACCTGCAACAGCCTATGGACGATCTGGGAAAAATGGCGGTTAGTGTCTTGGCAAATAAGCTGAAGCACCCACAGGAGCCACAAAAGCAGGTTTTAATGGAAGCACAGTTGATTGCCCGTGATTCGTCGCGGAGGAAATTACCAAAATCCTAGAAAATTGACATTTAGCGTATTGCTTAATCGTTTAAACAACCCTTTTTCTGCTTTACATTTTACGATAATCCCATGCAACGGAGAAATTTTCTGAAATCGGCTATGCTTGGTTCGACAGCAATGTTGGCGGGTGTTCCCCTTTTTAAAACGGAAGCGGCTATTCCTAAACTCAAGATTACCAAAATCCGGTATTATGCGGCTCCGGGATACAACAAACCTCTTTTTAATCAGGCCAGAGGCATTGTCGAGATTGAAACCGACGGCGGCATTATCGGCATCGGAGAGGGCGGCTCCAAAGATATGATTGAGCAACTGGCCCAGATGATGATCGGCGAAAATCCGTTCCGCATCGAACACATCTGGCAGAATCTCTACCGGGGCATGTTCTATCCACCAGGCCGCGAGAAACTGCACGCGCAGGGCGCACTCGATATGGCCTTGTGGGATCTTAAGGGCAAAGCGCTCGGTGTACCCGTCTACGAACTGCTCGGTGGTGCTACCCGCGATTACGTCGAATGTTACGCGACCGGCTTCCGGGCATCCAAAGCCAAAACCGAAGAAGAACGCGCCCGCGACTGCATCGAAGCGGGTTTACGAGCGTATCGGATTGGCCCGACCGGTGGTAATGGCGACCAGCCGTTCGATTTTTACGATAATGCCAAGAAGACAATCGAGTTCTGCAAACGTATCGACGCGGCCGTTGGCGGTGGTGGCAAATGGGCCATCGACCTGCACACGCGTTTCGATACCACCGAAGGCATCAAAATCTGCAAAGCGCTGGAAAATCTGGAGCCTTACTTCGTGGAGGATATAGTACGTTCCGAAAATCCGGATGTTTACAAAACAGTACGTCAGATGACGAACGTACCGATTGCCGTCGGTGAGCAATTCGGCGATCGTTGGGATAGTAATACGTTCATTGAGCAACATCTCATTGATTATACACGTTTTACGCTGCCAAATACGGGCGGCATTTCGGAATTCAAAAAACTGGCGTCGATGTGCGAAACGCACTACGTTGGTATGATTCCGCACTTTACCGGCCCGCTGGCAACTGCTACGTTAGTGCATGTCTTGGGCTCTAGCAGCCCTATGCGCTGCCTGATGGAATTAGGGGGTGGTGAGCCCGAACGCCCGGCCTATTTCAATGAAGATTTTGTCAACTTCAAAAACGGCAAACTGTACCTCAATCCGGAACCCGGTTTAGGTGTGAAGTTCGACCCAAAAAAAGCTACGTTCCTTTTCGAAGTGAAAGAAAACACGAAGTTCCCGCACCCAATTTTGAAAGCTCCGGATGGCTCTATTCACAATTGGTAATCAAGTCACTACCTGATAAAAGAGAAAAGGCGTGGTTAGAAAAATGTTGTAAACAAAAAAGCTATTCCTATCCCTTAATCGTTTCTACCGCCTTTCTCTTTTATCAGATTTGTTGCCCTTTTCAAGTGCCCATTTAATAACTCTTACATTCCTAAATCATGAAAAAACATCTAAAACTGCTCCTGTTATTGCTGTTGCTCAGCCAGGGTTATGGCTTTGCGCAGAGTAACCGAGTGACCGGTAAGGTAACCGGTGCCAATGACCAGGGATTGCCCGGTGTAAACGTAGTCGTTGGTGGTACGTCGACCGGAACAACCACCGATGCCGACGGAAATTACGCCATCAACGTACCGGCCAATGCGTCGCTCATTTTCTCATTTATTAGCTACGTTAGCCAGACCATTCCGGTAAACAATCGTTCGGTGCTTAATGTGAAACTGGCCGAGGATGCCAAAGCTATCGACGAAGTTGTCGTCACGGCTTTGGGTATCAAGCGGGAAGCTAAAACACTGGGGTATGCCACGGCTACGGTTAACTCGGAACAGATCTCGGTGAACCGTACTAATAACTTTGTGAGCGGTTTACAGGGCAAAATGGCGGGCGTCAACATCACGACGATGGGTTCTGGACCCGCCGGAACAGCGAAGATTCGGATTCGCGGACAATCGTCGTTTAGTGGTCAGAATAATCCGCTGATTGTGGTAAACGGCGTTCCCATCGACAACTCCAACTACTCGCTCGGCGGTGATTTCGGTTCACGCGCCATGAACAACTCCGACGGTGGCGACGGCTTGAGCAGTATCAACCCCGACGATATTGAAACGATGACCGTGCTGAAAGGCGGTACGGCTGCCGCTCTTTACGGCTCCCGCGCGAAAGACGGCGTGGTGATGATTACCACCAAAAGCCGGGGTGCAGGCAAAGGATTCGGCGTTACGTATAACACGAACTTTACCACTGAAACAGCACTGGATTTTACAGATTTTCAGTATGAGTATGGCCAGGGCGAGGGTGGCTTGCGGCCTACCGCTGCCAACCCAACATCAGGCGTTTGGAGCTTTGGCGAGAAATTCCAGCCGGGTATGACACAGACGTTATTCGACAACGAGACTTGGCCTTATGAACCCGTTCGCAACCGCGTGAAGCAGTTTTACCGGACCGGTACCAACTTTACCAACACAGTAGCAGTGTCTAACAATGGGGCAAATGGAGGGTTCAACTTATCGTTCAGCAACACTGACAATAAAGGGATTATGGAAAACAACACCTTCAATCGGAAGGTGATTAACCTGGGTTTTTCGCAGAACATCAATAGCCGCCTGACCGCTTCGGGAAACATTAACTATTCCAAAGAGAATAACATCAACCCACCTCAGTTAAACGCGCAGGATTTCTCGGTTTCGACGGTGATTTTCACGCTGGCGAACTCCATGCCGTTCCAGGCGCTACGTGAAAATCAGACCCTGCCCAACGGCGACGAATTTGTGTTCTCGCGCTTTCTGGTACGTAACAATCCGTACTATTCGATGAATTACCACTTCGAAAACATCCTCCGCGACCGGATTTTTGGTAACCTCGCCCTTCGCTACCAATTGACCGACTGGTTGTATGTTCAGGGACGTATCGCGCAGGATTACTACATTCGAAATCAGGACTATAACATCCCGAACGGCTACGCGCCTATTGCTAAAGCGCCAACGGGTTATGTGAATGGTTCGTACACGCAGGACGTACGCCAGAACACCGAACGCAACATCGACTTCATCTTAGGCGGCAATAAAACCTTCGGTAAAATTGGTGTCGACGTAACGTTGGGTGGCAATGCTCGTTACGCACGTAACGATTACAACAGCGTAACGGTACAGGATTTCGTACAGCCGGGACTCTATACCGTAGCGAACGGACGCGTCAAAAATCCAATTTATCAGCTTTCCGAAAAGAAAATCAATTCGCTGTTTGGATCTGCTACGTTCTCCTACCGCGATTACCTCTTCCTGACCGCAACGGCACGTAACGACTGGTTCTCAACCCTTGCCGAGTCGAATCGGAGCATTCTATATCCATCCGTAACGGGTAGTTTCGTGTTCTCGCAAGCCTTCCCCAAGCTGCCGGAATGGGTATCTTTCGGTAAAATTCGGGCGGCCTACGCACAGGTTGGTTCCGATAACGTAGCGCCCTATTCAAACGCGCTTTACTACCAGGTTGACAACAACTCGTTCCCGAATCCAGCTGGTCAACTTGTGCCGGTGGGCGGTATTAACGCGTCGACGGTTCCGAACAAAAACCTGCGTCCGCTACGTATCGAGGAAGCTGAGGTTGGCCTGGAACTCAAGCTGTTCAACAACAAACTCGGCGTAGATTTCACGTATTATCACAAAACCACCAACGACCAGATTCTGGCCGCCCAGGTTTCGGATGCGTCATCGTATACCAACAAGCTGATTAACGTAGGACGTAGCATGAACCAGGGACTTGAGTTGGCTCTCAACTTCTCGCCGGTAAATACGAACGCGTTCCGCTGGGACGTCAACGCCAACGTATCATACAATACGTCGAAAGTACTTCAACTGGGCCTGTCGCCGAACGATACGGTGATTACGGTTAGCGGTGGTAGTGGCCGGGTACTGAATCAGGTGGTAGGCAAACCTATCGGGCAACTGTATACGTTCTTGTATCTGCGTGATGCTCAAGGCCGTAAAGTGTATGATGCCAATAGTGGGATGCCACTACGTAACAACACACTGGTAGACGTAGGGAATGCATTGCCTTCGTACTTCGGCGGAATTACCAATACGTTTACGTTCAAAGGCATTACGTTGTCGGCGCTGATCGACTTCAAACTGGGTCACAAACTGATTTCGGGACGTAACATCAACTACCTGCGTCACGGTCTGTCGAAACGTACGCTGCCGGGTCGTGATGTGGGCTATGTAATTGGCGATGGCGTGAATCCGAACGGCGAAATCAACAAAACGCGGGCGGCTGTACAACCTTTCTACGAATCACTCAACCCGCTGGGCATCCACGAAGATTTTGTGAACAACGCCGGTTTCTGGAAACTGCGGCAGATCACACTAGGCTACGATTTCACCAAGCTGCTTCCCGAAAGCCTGTTCATCAAGGGTATAAAACTGAGTTTTGTAGCCAACAACGTACTGGTTATCAAGAAGTGGACCGAGAATATGGACCCTGAAGAAGCGATGGTATCGTCGGACAATTCGGTTGGTCTTGATTTCTGGCCGGGCTTACCGCCAACCCGTACGATGGGCTTCAACCTCAATGTTCGATTCTAAATCTGGTCGCAGTAAAGACTTAAAGACATGAAAAAATATCTCAAATATATCCTCACGGTATCACTCTCGCTGGGCTTGTTGACAAGCTGCGATAAGGGCTTTACGGAGGTCAATACCAACAAGGTTGACCCAACGTCGCTGGCTGCTTCGATGGTGCTGAACAAGGCCATCATTAATACCAGTTACCTCGACGGATTCGGTACGTTGGGCATGCTGACCTACAACTTTGGCATTGTGCAACAGATCATTACGCCGTATGGTAGCTCGCTTTCCGGCGCTAATTACGATCAGGTGAACAACAGCAATACGCCGTTGGTCTGGCAGAATTTCTACCGCAACGTAGTGAAACAACTTGTGTCGGTACTCGATCAGACCAAGTCTGATCCACTGCAAATCAATACGTATCAGGCAGCCCGTATCTGGCGCGCATATGTGTTTATGATTCTGACCGATACGTATGGTGATGTCCCGTATTCGGAAGCAGGACAGGGGTATACCACCGAAATTATCACGCCTAAGTACGACGCACAACAGGATATCTACAAAGATATTCTAAAGGAATTGGACGAGGCTTCGGCTGCTCTGACCACCGCCCAAGCCGCCGTTGTTACCGATATCTTGTACGGTGGCGACGTAGCGAAATGGAAAAAGCTGGGTTACTCACTGATGCTACGTGCCGGTATGCGCCTAACCAAAGTTGACCCGGCCATGGCGGAGACTTACGTGAAAAAAGCAGTAGCGGGTGGCGTGTTCCAATCAAACGCGGACAATTCGACGCTTCGGCATACGTCGCTTTATAACAACTACATTGCCAATCACTTACAGGCTCGCGAGAAAACGAATTTCTACCTGGCCGCTCCTTTCGTCGATTACCTGAAAACCAATAACGACCCGCGTTTGCCCATTTTCGCGGTACGTTACGTAGGTGCGAAAGGTGGCCAGGAGCAGACTGCCCCCCGGGCTTCGTCAGACCCGGCGGTTCAGATCGGGATGCCGATGGGTTACAACGACGTATCGATTGCCACTACGTTTGCGGCCAACAAAGTGGTGAGTTTGTGGGACTATACCCAGGTGAACCTCAATACGGTGCTAAAACTGGATTCGCCCGAATTCCACGTTACGTATGCGCAAACCCTGCTACTACTTGCCGAAGCGGCCACACGCGGTTGGGTAACGGGCACAGCGGCCGACTATTATGCGAGAGGTATCCGGGCAAATCTGGAGCAGATGGCTTCTTACGGCACAACCATTCCCGAGGCTTCGATCAAAGCGTATCTGGATGCTCATCCGTATAGTGCAGCGAATGGGCTAGACCTGATCAATACGCAGTACTGGGTTGCTAGTTTCCTGGATGGCAACGAAGCCTGGGCCAATTTCCGACGTAGTGGTTTCCCAGCGTTAAAGAAAAATCCGTACCCCGGTTCTGAAGTGAAAGGCGATTTCATCCGCCGGTTGCCTTACCCTGATAGTGAGATCATTGTAAACTCCGGCAAACTAAACGAAGCCATCACCCGGCAGGGGCCAAACACACTTGATACACGCGTGTGGTGGGATAAGAAGTAGATTTTCCCATGACAGGATTTACATAATTGATGGGTGATTCCCTCTAAATTGATTGTGCAAATCCTGTCAAAAAAGTCATTCAAAACTCAACTCTTTTACCAAATTTTATGAATAAACCTGATCAAAGCCGCCGTGAAACGTTAAAAATGCTGGGTTTTGGCTCTTCGGCTGGCCTTCTTGGTCTCTTTGGTGGGCCATCTACCGCCGAAGCACGTGAACAGCAAGGTAAGCCCCAGTATGCGGTTGGTGCACCCGCCGTAAAAATTAAAAGTGTCAAAGCCATTGCGACTGCTCCACAAGGCTCAAACCTGATTGTAGTGAAAGTAGAGACTACGGAGCCGGGTCTGTACGGGCTGGGCTGTGCTACGTTCACCCAACGGGCAGCGGCTGTTGTTGTGGCAATCAATACGTACCTGAATGAGTTTTGCGTCGGTAAAGACGTCGATAATATTGAAGACATGTGGCAGTCGGCCTACGTCAGTTCGTATTGGCGCAATGGACCGGTGCTGAACAATGCCCTCTCTGGTCTGGATCAGGCGCTGTGGGATATCAAAGGCAAGCGCGCCAAAATGCCTGTTTATCAACTTCTTGGCGGTAAAGTCCGCTTTGCCATTCCCTGCTACACCCACGCTGGCGGCAACACGCCTGAGGCCGCAGCCGAGAGCGTGAAAAAATTCATGGAGCAAGGCTATAAATACATTCGGATTCAGCAGGGAGGCTACGGAGCAGTGGGCTCAACCACCGATAAGCCTGATTTCAAAACGGCTAATTTTGGGTACGAAGGTGACGCCTACATGAACGTACAGGGCTATCTGAAATCGGTGCCCAAAATGTTCGACGTAGTACGTAAACAGTGCGGTGAAGAGATCGAACTGCTCCACGACATCCACGAACGTGTACAACCGATGGAAGCCATCAACATGATCAAAAAGCTGGAAGATTACCGGCCTTTCTTCATCGAAGATCCCTTCTCACCAGAAAACATGAAATGGTTCGCGCAACTGCGTCAGGTCACGTCCGTGCCGATTGCGATGGGCGAATTGTTCAACAATATCAATGAATTTAAAGAGCCGATGGTGAACCAGTGGTTCGACTACATCCGGATTCACGTATCGCAGATTGGTGGAATTACGCCAGCTATGAAAGTAGCTCGGTTGGGCGAGTGGTTCAACGTACGTACCGCGTGGCATGGACCGGGCGACGTATCGCCCGTAGGTCACGCGGCCCACGCCCATATTGACCTGGCTGTCTGGAATTTCGGGATTCAGGAAGCGGTACAGTTTTCCGACAAAATGAAAGAAGTGTTCAGCGGCTGCCCAACGATGGACAAAGGATATATGTCGGTAAACGAAGTGCCAGGTCTGGGTGTCGACATCAACGAAAAAGAAGCGGCTAAATACCCGATCAGCACGAAATCGAACTGGCAGGTTCGGAAAATGGATGGAACCATTATTCGGCCTTAATAACCCCGCCAACCCATTCAGAAAGCTTTCTGGATGGGTTGGAATCCAATTTGTTAGCCTTTCATTTTCATTGTTTGCTTAAACGATTAACCGAACCTCTAACCGACTAACAAATGAAAAAAACAGGCGTATCCCGACGTAGCGCTATTCAGTCCGTTCTTGGGCTAGCCGGAACGGGTTTGAGTCTGACGTTGCCAGAATCGTCGTATGCGGCCAAACCTGAACCCTTCCGCGATTATGGGAAAGTCAAAATCACGAAAATGGAAACATTCCTGGTAAAACCACGCTGGATTTTCCTGAAAATTCACACCGATGTGGGCATTCACGGTCTGGGCGAACCCCTGCTTGAAGGACGTGCGCTAACCATTCAGACCGCCATCAAGGAAATTGAACCGTATCTGATCGGTAAAGATCCGCGTCAGGTCGTGCATCACTGGCAGGCTATTTATCGCCACGCATTCTACCGGGGCGGCCCTATTCTGACGAGCGCCCTGAGCGGTATCGATCACGCCCTATGGGATATTAAAGGCAAACTCCTGAACGTACCGGTTTACGAACTGTTCGGAGGTCCAACCCGCGACCGGGTGCGGATTTACGGACGCGCCAGCAACGCCGAGGATATGAAAAAACGGAAAGCAGAAGGCTATACCGTCATCAAAACGGGCGTGGCGCATAAGAATCCAGCCAATATTGTCGAAAATCCGCAATTCATCAAGTACGCCGTAGACAACTTCGCATCATTACGTGAAGCCGGTGGTCCCGACATGGATATTGCCATCGACTTTCACGGGAACATTTCTCCGCAAACATCTAAAGTGCTTATCAAGCAATTGGAGCCTTTTCAGCCGATGTTTATCGAGGAACCCGTTCAGGCGCAAAACGTAGATGTTCTGGCCGACATTGCACGTGGTACGCACCTACCCATTGCCGCCGGTGAGCGGATTTTCACGAAATGGGGATTCCGCGAACTACTCGAAAAACGAGCCGTCAGCATTGTCCAACCCGACCTCTGCCATGCGGGTGGCATCACCGAAGGACGTATCATCGCCGGTATGGCCGAAGCGTACTACGTTCCGGTGGCACCGCACAATCCGATGGGACCAATTTCGCTGGCAGCGGGGCTTCATCTGGCGGCCAGTGTGCCCAATTTTCTGGTGCAGGAGCAGGTTTCGCTGGGTGAAGGTTACATCAAAAATCCATTCAAACTGCAAAAAGACGGTACCGTGATGATTCCGCAGGGACCGGGCCTCGGCATCGAACTGGATGAAGCCCTGATGAAAGACAAAATCGGTCACGACTGGAAAAACCCCGAGTCGTATAACGCTTTGGATGGCTCGGTTGTGGACTGGTAGTCAGAACCGGGATTTAGCTGATTTAAGGATTTTCAGGATTTTGTTTCTCGCTTCTTCGAAGCGCATTAATCTGATGAAAACAAAATCATATAAATCCTTAAATCAGCTAAATCCCGGTTCTGAAGCCTGTCACTCAACTCAGTCCCATCTTAAACAAAATCCTGCTAATCCCTAAATCTGTTAAATCCCGGTTCTGATTTCTTAATAAACCCAAGTACAAATGAAAAACTATCTAAAACTTTTCCTGCTGGCATGGGGGCTCAGTTCGAGCGTTGCCTTTGCACAAAGTAGCCGGATTACCGGAAAGGTAACCGGGCCCGATAACCAGGGGCTTCCTGGCGTGAACGTTCAGGTGAACGGAACGACAACGGGTACGTCGACCGATGGGTCGGGGAATTACGCAGTGAATGCAGCCAGCAATGCTACGTTGGTCTTTTCGAACATTGGCTATACGAGCCAGACGGTTGCCATCAATGGACGTAGTGAGATTAACGTGCAATTGGCCGAAGATTTGAAAACGTTAAGTGAAGTGGTGGTCGTGGGGTATGGTACGCAGCGGAAAACCGACGTAACGGGTGCGTTGACGGCGATTTCGAACAAAGAATTTGCGCAACAACCGATTACTCGTCTTGATCAGGTATTACAGGGCCGCGCGGCTGGTGTGCAGGTAACGCAGACCAACGGTGCGCCCGGTGGTGATGCCCGCATCCGGATTCGGGGCGCCAACTCCGTATTGGGAAATAACGACCCACTCTACGTAGTGGATGGGTTCGTGGGAGCCAACTTCAACTTCGTTAACCCAAGTGATATTGAGACGCTTCAGGTGCTGAAAGATGCCGCTTCTACGTCGATTTACGGAAGCCGGGGTGCGAATGGCGTCGTGATTATCACGACCAAAAAAGGCTCGAAAGGCCTGAAAGTGAATTACGAAGGACAGTTCAGTACGTCGGAAAACATCAAACGCTACGACGTATTGCCCGCCGGTGAATTTGCCGAAATCGTGAATGCGCGGGCTACGGCGGTTGGTTCCGGTTTGCCTTTTACGGCTGATCAGATTGCGCAATACAAGCAGAATGGAGGCACCGATTGGCAAAGTCTGGTTTTTCGGAAAGGAAGCGGACAGCAACACCAGATTACTGTTTCGGGCGGAAATGACAAAACTACGTTCCTGGTTTCGGGCAACTACCTGAATCAGAATGGGATTGTCAATAACAGCGGATTCAAGCGGTACATTCTACGTACCAACCTGAATACCCAAATCAACGACAAACTCTCGTTCCGGCTGAATCTATGGGGCACACGGTCGCAAAACCACAACACGCTCGACGGTGGCGCTATCGTTCAGGCGCTGGCCTGGGCACCCACCACGCCCGCGTATGGTTCTGACGGTCAACCGACGTTTACAGATCCAATCGGTTCGGTATATCGGAACCCGTTAGACTACCTGTATGATCAGTCGGTCGATCAGAACCGGACGGGCCTAAACCTCATTGGCGGCCTGAATTATAAGCTTCCAATCAAAGGACTTTCGCTTGATTTGCAGTACGCGGTTAACTACCTGAACGCGCAAAACCTCAACCTGAATGGCAAACGGTTATCGAACAACAACCCAACCGCCAGCCGCTATTCGGCCGAACAGTTTACGCTGCAAAACACCAACACGCTGAATTACGACCTCAAAGTTGGCGATCACTCAATCAACGCGGTTGCCGTTCTGGAAACGCAACAGTTCACCGATCAGAACTTTACAGCCAGCGCATCGGGCCTGCGTTTCCCGCAGTTGGGCTACGACAACATTGGTGGTAACACAGCTGCTACCGTAGCCTCAGGCTTTCAGAAATGGACGCTTTTATCGTTGCTCGGCCGGGTAAACTACGGCTACAAAGACAAATACCTCGTTACGGCTGCCGTTCGGCGTGATGGTTCGTCGAAGTTTGGCGCAGCTAACCGGTATAGCGTATTCCCGTCGGTGGCTCTCGGCTGGCGGTTATCGGAAGAAGAGTTCATCAAGAACATGAACGTATTCAGCAACCTGAAACTGCGCGGAAGCTGGGGTATGACCGGAAGTCAGGCCATCAACCCATACGCTACGTTGTCGACCTACGGAAGTATCGTTTCGGCCTTCAACAACACGGCGGCTACGGCTGGCGTAATCCTGGGCAACCCCGGCAACCCTGACCTCAAATGGGAAACCACAAAACAGGTCGACGTTGGTTTGGAGATGGAATTCCTGAACGGCCGGATACGTATCGAAGCCGATTATTTTAAGAAAAACACGACCGATCTGTTGCTGAACGTAGCAATTCCAAGTTACGCAGGTGGTGGTACGCAGGCACGTAACGTCGGGGAAATCGAGAACAAAGGCTTTGAGTTTTCGATCGGTGCTACGCCCTTCGACAAAGGCGGATTCCGTTGGGAAACCAACCTCAACTACTCGACGCTCCAGAACCGGGTTATCAGTCTGGGCGGTCTGCCACGACTGGGTCAGGGAACAGGCGTAGGGGGCGGTATGTCGACTACCAACGAGTTTATGCTGATTCCGGGCGAGCCGCTGGGTTCGTACTGGGGTCTGAAATACCTCGGAACCTGGAAACCGAATGAAGCTGATCAGGCTGCCAGACAAGGACGCGTACCGGGCGATCCGCACTATCAGGATATTAACGGCGACAATGCCATTACGACGGATGACTTCCAGATTATTGGCCGGGCTTTCCCAAAAGGAACAGCGGGCTGGAACAACACCTTTACGTACAAAGGCTTGACGCTGAACGTATTCTTCAACGGTGTATTTGGTGTTGACAAGCTCAACTACACGCGGGCGGCCGCCTTGTCAGGTTCAGGCGATGCGCGGCAATTTATCCTGTCTGAAATTCGGGATTACTACCGCCCCGGCAACGAAACGTCCGACGTACCGGCTTTCACGAAAACGTATCAGCCATTTACGCAATCAAGTCGATTCCTGGAAGATGGTGGCTTTGTTCGGTTGAAAAACGTCAGCCTTTCGTATAACGTACCGAACGGTTTCATCAAGAACAAAGCGAACATTCGCGTGTTTGCCAGCGCCACGAACCTGTTTACGATCACAAAATACAAAGGTCCAGATCCAGAGTCAGCGCGTGTTGGTTCGGGCACCGATACGGCCATCGGTATCGATTACGGTTCCTATCCAAACGCCAAACAATACACACTTGGCATCAATCTGGGCTTCTAAAAACTGAACGATCATGAAAAAATTAGTCATAGTAGCCCTGGCGGCAACGCTTACTTTCGGCTGCAAAAGTTACCTCGAAGAAAACACAACCGGATTGCTGTACGGCGGAAACGTACTATCCACGCAGGACGGTCTTGAATCAGCCCTGACCGGCGCGTACCGGGGCCTGGGCAACCAGTGGACATACGGATTCCTGCATCCATCGGCCAATGCCGCGACTATCGGCAGCGACGATGTAACGACACACCCAGCCAGCAACAAAGCCGACTGGCGCGAATTTGATCAGTTTAACGTATCGACCACCAACCAGCGCTCAGGAGCCGTTTACAATGGTTGTTACAAAGCCATTCAGGGCGCGAACAACGTAATAAACAATTACCAGAAAACGGTTGGCACCAAAGCAACCATCGACATCATTGCCGGTGAAGCTTACTTCATTCGTGCGTTTTCGTATTACTGGTTAACGCGCTTTTACGGCAGTATTCCATTGGTTTTGGTAGGTGAATATTCGGCTGATCTACTCACGATCAAGAAGTCGACGCCCGCCGAAGTGTATGCGTTAATTGTAGAGGATTTGAAGAAAGCCGAAACTATGCTACCCAACACCCGGCGCGATCCAGGTCGGCCAAACGTGGGTTCGGCGAAGGCGTTTCTAGCTGATGTCTATCTGACGATGGCTGGCTGGCCGCTGAAATTAACTGCCAACTATGATCTGGCTGCTGCCAAAGCTAAAGAGGTGATCGACAACCGCGCTACGTATGGTTTTCAGTTGATGCCTACGTTTGCTGCCGTTTTCGAAAACGATCCGGCGGTAGCTAGCATTCCAGAATCGGTTTTCCAGATTAACGGCTTCACGGGTGGAAGCGGAACGGCCAACGCTACGTATGGTAATACAACAATGCCGGGCGAAGAAGGCGGTTGGGATGATATGTTTGCCGAACTGAATTTCTTCCGTGATTTTCCGGCTGGCCCCCGTAAAGATGCTACGTTCCGTACCGAATTTGGGCTGGGCACTACCAAAACGCCCTGGGACAAAAGCCTGACCCGGCACCCATATTACCAGAAATGGTACATAAAAGGCAATGTCGTTACGTCGAGTATTTCGCTGCCATCGGTCATGATGCGCTACCCGCACGTACTTACCATTTATGCTGAAGCCAAAGCACGGGGTACGGGTGGTCCAGATCAGGCAGCTTATGATGCCCTGAACGCGGTACGTTTACGGGGCCGGGCAACGGGTACGAAAGCGCTATCGCCAGCCGATGGTCTGACAGCCACGCAGTTTGCCGATGAAGTTGTACAGGAACGTGCCTGGGAATTCGCCTGCGAGCGCACCCGCTGGTTCGATCTGATACGTCTCGAACGGGTAGAAGCCGCTAATGCGGCCAAAAGCCCTGATGATCTGCAACCAATCAAGCCGATTACGAAAGCCAATTACTGGTTTCCATTGCCTTATACCGATACGTCGATCAATCCGAACTTGAATTAGAGTAGGTATATGGACCGCAGATTTTTATGATTTATTAAGATCATAAAAATCTGCCGGTCCGCCGGTGCGGTCCATTTAACAATTGATACGATGTTGAAAACAACCATTCTTTCTCTTTGTGCGCTTGGAGGATTGTGCAGCGTCACCCTCCCCCTGGCCGATTTCCCGCAAGCCGAACTCTCGAACGGGGCTATCCAGACTACGTTGTACCTGCCCGATGCCAGTCAGGGATATTACCAGGGTACGCGCTTCGATTGGGCGGGTTCGTTTAAAAATCTTGATTACAAGGGACATAGTTTTATCGAACCGTGGTTCGAGAACTACGACCCAAAACTGCACGACGCTATTAGCGGTCCGGCGGAGGAGTTTGTACCGCTGGGCTATGCCGAAGCACAACCGGGCAGTACGTTCGTAAAAATCGGCGTGGGCGTACTACGTAAACCCGATGAAAAACCGTATGCTTTTGCCAAGTATTACGAAATCGCGAATCCCGGCGAACGGTCCATCAAGAAATCGAAAGATCAGGTTGATTTCTCGCACAAACTGAACGACGCTACGTCGGGCTATGGGTACGAGTATCAGAAAACGGTAAAACTCACGAAAGGCAAACCCGAACTGGTGCTGGAGCATCGCCTGAAAAACACAGGCAAACTACCCATTGAAACCAGTACGTATAATCACAACTTTTTCATCATCGACAAGCAACCCACTGGCCCCACCGTAAATGTGCAGTTTCCGTTCGAGGTGAAAGGTGAGGGCAAAGGGTTTGGCAGTACCATTGTTGCGCAGGGAAATAAACTAGCGTATTCGCGCGATCTGGAGAAAAAAGAACAGGTCTATAGCGCTGGTTTACAGGGCTTCGGTGCTACGTCGACGGATTACGACATACGTATCGAAAATCAGAAAACGGGGGCTGGTGTACGTATCAGGGGCGACAAACCGCTCGAAAAACTGGTCTACTGGGCCTGTTCCACTACGTCTTGCCCGGAGCCGTACATCCGTTTGTCGGCAGCGCCCGGCCAGGAAATAAGCTGGACGATAACGTATGAATTTTATACCAAATAACCCCAGCAACGTTTAGGGCAATCGCTCACGTAAAAACTTTTCCTAAAACTTAACATAGTTACGAATCTATGCATTCGCTCTTAAAAGTCTGTTTGGGTCTGCTGGCGCTCGGAATTTACTGGCCGCTACGTTGGGAGAAACAGGTCGTTACTACGTATCAGGCTGAGGGGCCCAGCAACGACTGGCCGACCTACGGCGGAAACAACGCGGGCAACCGTTACTCTCCATTAACGCAGATCAGTACGCAGAACGTAAAAAATCTACAACTAGCCTGGACCTACGAAACCGGCGATAATACGAATCCCAATCAGCGCGGCAATGACATTCAGTGTCAGCCGATTGTGATTAAAGGTGTTCTCTATGGTACGTCGCCCCGCATGAAATTATTTGCCATTGAAGCTGCTACGGGTAAGCAGCTCTGGCAGTTCGACCCGTTTGCTGATCCCGGAAGACGTCCCCGCTTTCATCCGCTACGTGGCGTTGTTTATTGGGAAGATGGCAACGATAAACGTATTCTTTATTCCGTTGGTGCTACGTTATACGCCATTGATGCACAGACCGGTAAGCCTGTTTTCAGTTTTGGCACCAACGGTGAAGTTGACCTGCATGAAGGCATGGGTGATGCCGCAACGATGGGGCATGATATGGCAAACCTGTCCATTCGCATGACGACGCCCGGCGTTATTTTCAAAGACTTGCTCATCACGGGAGCCAGTGTATCGGAGGGGGGCGATGCGCCCCCGGGTTACATTCGGGCGTTCAACGTGCGCACGGGCAAACTGGCTTGGGTGTTCCGAACCATTCCGTTGCCGGGTGAATATGGCTACGATACTTGGCCGAAAGATGCTTACAAAAAAATTGGTGGGGCCAACTGCTGGGCGGGCATGGTCATTGACGAAAAGCGAGGCATCGTTTACGCCGGTACCGGTTCGCCGTCTGTCGATTTTTACGGTGGTGCGCGCGCTGGTCAGAATCTGTTTGCGAATTGTGTGATCGCGATTAACGCCCAAACCGGCAAACGTGTCTGGCATTTCCAGACTGTCCACCACGATATGTGGGACCGCGATTTACCCTGTCCGCCCAATTTGATTCGGGTGAAACACAACGGTAAGATGGTCGATGCGGTAGCGCAGGCCACCAAAGACGGCTACGTGTTTGTCTTTGATCGCGATACGGGTAAACCGCTCTTTCCGGTGAAAGAAGTTCCGGTACCAACCAGTCCGGCGCTACCCGGCGAAAAGCCCTGGCCAACGCAGCCAGTCCCGACCAAACCGGCTCCGTTTTGTATGCAGGAATTAACCGAAGCCAACATCACCGACCGGACTCCCGAAGCCCGCGCCTACGTACTGGAACGTTACCGCAACAGCAGGAAAGGCAGCAAATACATGCCGCCCAGCGAGGAAGGCAGTCTATATTTCGGGATGGGTGGCGGAGCCGAATGGGGTGGTACAGCCGCCGACCCAAGTGGGGTTTTCTACGTGAATTCAAACAACATGCTGTGGTGGCTCAAGATGCGCGACGTCCGTCAGAATCAGGGGGTTGCCATCACACGGGGTACGGCTTTGTTCAATTCCAACTGCTCGGTATGTCATGGATTGGGCGATAAAAGCAAGTCGAAGCCAGTCGCCAATGCAGCCAATCAAGCCTATCCTGATCTGACAGATGTAGGCAGTCGTTTGTCGGGCGAGCAGATTCATAGCATACTGGCAACGGGTCGGGGTCGGATGCCGTCGTTTGGGCATTTGTCGAAAGAAGATCGGGACGCTATCGTCAATTTTCTACTCAAAAAAGAGAAGCCAACAACCCCGTCAAACGCGC
Source organism: Spirosoma flavus (assembly GCF_054778555.1). Lineage (NCBI taxonomy): Bacteria > Pseudomonadati > Bacteroidota > Cytophagia > Cytophagales > Cytophagaceae > Spirosoma > Spirosoma flavus. The sequence goes on along the minus strand of NZ_BAAGZL010000001.1, from coordinate 2,030,627 downwards.
CTGCTGTTGTCGACGTACACGCGTCGGGAGTCACGGCTGCTACGTCGAAAAATGCTGATTTTCCGTATTCACCACCTTTTTTAAACAACGGCAACACGCAATTCCGCGACCAGGAAAACTATCCTGCGCTGAAAACGCCCTGGGGAACACTGAATGCCATCGATCTGAACACGGGCAACTTTCTGTGGCAGGTGCCGCTGGGGGAATACCCGGAATTGTCCAAAAAAGGCTTACCGACAACCGGAACCGAAAACCACGGTGGGCCAGTCGTAACGGCGGGCGGGCTTGTTTTTATTGCCGCTACGTATGACGAAAAACTGCGCGCTTTCGACCAGAAAACCGGCAAGATTGTCTGGGAGTACAAACTGCCGGCGGGTGGTTTTGCTACGCCCATTACGTACATGATTGATGGGCGGCAGTACGTAGCAATTGCCTGTGGCGGAAGTCGATACGGCTTGAAATCAGGCGGTTCGTATGTAGCCTTCGCATTGCCACAAACGTCTAAATAACGCATGATACATATCGAACGAAGCTTGCGAATGAGTATTTGCAAACCGCTGATTCAACCAAGACAGGCTCCGTTTCTTTTACCTCTTATCCATTAATCTTAACCTATAAACTGATGGTCAATTTTTTATTGTGTTGTGACTGGGGCACTTCCTTCTTTCGACTTCGATTGATGGATGTCTCTGACTATCAGAGTCTCGGCGAAATTCATTCACAAACGGGTGTAGCCGGTACGTTTACTGGCTGGCAAAACAGTGGCGAATCGCAGGGCATCTCGCGCGACCAGTTTTTTCGTCAGCAACTAAAGAAGCAAATTGACCGATTGGCTGAAAAAGTCAATATGTCTTTGAGCGGCATTCCGGTAGTTATTTCCGGCATGGCTTCATCCTCGATCGGGATGGACGAACTTCCGTACGCTACATTACCGTTTGCAGTCGATGGCAGTCAGGCTAGTGTGCGACATTTCGATGCGCAGGCCAATTTTCCACACGAGATTATGCTGATTTCGGGCGTAAGCAGTGATCAGGACGTAATGCGCGGTGAAGAAACGCAGCTCGTGGGCCTGATTGCCTTGCTCCAGCTTTCGGGCGACAAACCACAAGACGCGATCTGCATTTTTCCGGGAACTCATTCAAAACATATGGCCATTCAGGGCGACCAACTCGTTGGTTTTGATACGTATATGACTGGCGAATTATTCGAATTAATGGCGCACCAAAGCATTCTAAAAGACTCGGTCGATACGTCCCATCTCACTCATTTTACCGATAGCGACAAAGATGCATTCAGGCGGGGGGTAAGGCGTTCTACTACGTCGCCCATCCTCAATAGTCTGTTCACTATTCGCACGAATCAGCTTTTCGATAAGCTGACAAAAAAACAAAATGCGCTGTATCTGAGCGGCTTACTTATCGGCTCCGAATTAAATCCACTGCTCAATCAAAAAAACTCGTCGCTGGTATTGTGCAGTGGCAGTAACCTGTCCGTTTTTTATGAACTGGCGCTCGCCGAGCTGAATCTGCTGCATCGTACCATTACTATTCCGCCCGATGTCATTGATCGGGTTGCCAGTATTGGGCAAATCAATTTATTCCAGAACCAGACCGCCAAAGTGCCCGCAAAATGAATCAATCTTCTTTTTCATGGGAATTGTTCACCCAAATGCCCATTGTGGGTATCATCCGTAACGTAGCAGTTGACGACATCCAGCAGATTCTTCCAATCTACCGGGAATCTGGCCTCACAACCATTGAGATAACTATGAATACGCCGGGCGCTGAGGAAGTGATACGTTACGCGCGGGAGCATTACGCGGAAGGATTGAACATCGGCGCGGGCACCGTTTGTACGAAAGACGACCTTAAGAAAGCCCTTGACGCCGGGGCACAATTCATCGTTACGCCCATTCTCGACAAAAAAGTGATCAAATCCTGCGTGAAGGCTAACGTACCAATTTTTCCAGGTGCGTTCACACCTTCTGAAGTCTACAAAGCCTGGAAATTAGGCGCCAGTATGGTAAAAGTTTTTCCGACGACGACCTTAGGCCCGGGTTATATCAAAGATTTGAAAGCCCCGCTCAACCAGATAAAACTAGTCCCAACGGGCGGAGTCGACCTTAAGAACATGACTGATTTCCTGAAAGCTGGTGCGGATGGATTGGGGATCGGGAGTCATCTATTTGACAAGAACCTCATTAGCAAAAAAGACTGGGCTGGATTGACAGCACACTTTCAGGAATTTGTCCACCAGCTACGTAGTAATTGAGGAGGCAGTAGGCCCCGACAGGCTCCGGCTGTCGGAATTGCCGGATGGTATTTAGTTAGTCGCTATCGCGACTCTGACAGCCGGAGCCTGTCAGGGCCTTTTAATACCTAAACCCGTACCGTTTTGAAAATCCGTAACTACCGTTGGGTCATTGTTGTACTACTGTTTCTGGCAACAACCATCAACTACCTTGACCGCCAGATTATTGGCTTATTGAAACCCATTCTGGAAGTCGAATTTGGCTGGAGCGAAACCGATTTTGCCCGCATTGTTATGGCGTTTCAGGCGGCTTACGCGGCTGGATTGTTGCTGCTGGGCTGGTTCATTGATAAAGTCGGCACCAAAGTCGGCTATTCTCTGACAATTATTTTCTGGAGCGTAGCGGGTATGCTCCATGCCGTCGCCCGTAGTGCGATTGGCTTTGGTATTGCTCGGGTAGGATTAGGATTAGGCGAAGCAGGTAACTATCCGGCCGCCGTGAAGACCGTTGCGGAGTGGTTTCCCAAAAAAGAGCGGGCGCTGGCAACAGGGCTTTTCAACGCCGGAACAAGTGTTGGCGTAGTGGCCGCACTTTTGATTGTACCCTGGATTTTAAGTAATTATGGCTGGCAGGAAGTTTTCTGGATAACGGGTGCGTTGGGCTTCGTCTGGCTGATTTTCTGGGTCATTTTTTACGACGTACCGACTCGCCAACAACGATTGACGTCCGAAGAATACGCATACATTACCAGCGATCAGGAAACCGAACCCGAAGTTAAAACCAGCGTTAACTGGTTCAAATTGTTTACGTTGCCGCAAACCTGGGCACTCATTACGGGCAAAGGGCTCATCGACCCAATCTATTGGTTTTTTCTGTTCTGGCTCCCCTCCTATTTTTCGTCCATGTTCAAACTCGATTTGAAAAAGCCCAGCCTTGAACTCATGCTGATCTATCTGGCAACTACCGTCGGTAGCATTGGCGGAGGGTACCTGTCGTCGTGGCTCATCAAACGTGGCTGGCCGACGCTGAAAGCTCGTAAAACAGTGCTGTTTGCCTTTGCTATAATTGAGCTGTCTGTCATCCTGATTCAGTTTGTTACCGATGTCTGGGTAGCCGTTGGCTTGATCAGTCTGGCAGTTGCCGTTCACCAAGCCTGGGCAACCAACGTGTTTACGATGGCTTCCGATTTATTTCCCAAACAAGCCGTCAGTTCGGCTGCCGGTATTGCCGGAATGGCTGGCGCCGTTGGTGGCATTCTCTTCCCGATGCTGGTCGGTAGCCTGCTCGATTCGTATAAAGCCGTTGGAAATCTGGGCGGAGGCTACAACATCCTGTTCACCATCTGCGGATTTACGTATCTGACCGCATGGGTAATTATTCACTTACTAACCCGCAAACCTAAGACCGTAGACATTGATCAGATAACGTAGCGAAAGAGGTGATGACCTTACATAAGCTATCTTTGCGGTTCGACTGCAATTACTATGGTTCAAATACGTCAACTTACGGCTTATCTCGAAGCCTTTGCGCCCCTCGCTTATCAGGAATCTTATGACAACGCTGGTTTAATCATCGGTGATCCGAATGATGAAATTAAAGGCGTTCTGATTTCGCTCGACGCCACCGAAGCCGTTGTCGATGAGGCCATTGCCAAGGGTTGCAACGTAGTGGTGGCCCACCATCCAATCGTTTTTAAAGGGTTAAAAAAACTGAATGGCAAAACCTACGTAGAACGTACCATTATTAAAGCCATCCGAAACAACGTAGCGATTTATGCGGCTCACACCAACCTGGACAACGTAGCGGGTGGCGTAAATTTCAAGATTGCCGAAAAACTGAAACTTCAGAATATTCGAATTCTGGCACCCAAAACGCAGGTGTTGAGCAAGCTCGTTACGTTCGTTCCCGTAGCTGATACGCAGCGTGTGCTGGACGCGCTCTATGCAACTGGTGCCGGTCAGATTGGCGACTATAAAAATTGCAGTTTTCGGGTAAATGGTACCGGAACGTATCAACCCAGTGAAGGAGCAAATCCGGTTATTGGTGAAGTGGGAGAATACCATGAAGAGCCTGAAAATCGAATCGAAGTTATTATTCCAACGTATCAGCAAAACAACGTATTAACTGCCCTTAGAAAAGCCCATCCTTACGAAGAAGTTGCGTACTACCTCACTACGTTAGACAATCAGAATCAGGAAGTTGGCTCGGGCGCCGTGGGTGAACTGGCAGAGCCGATGGAAAGTAATCAGTGGCTTTCGTATCTGAAAGAAAGCATGCGACTGAATCTGATTCGACACACCGATTTACCCGACCGGCCGATCAAACGCGTGGCTGTTTGTGGGGGCGTTGGGAGCTTTCTCCTACCTGATGCGATACGTGCCGGAGCCGACATTTTCGTTACCGCTGACTACAAATACCACGAGTTTTTCGACGCCGACGGGCGTATTTGTATCTGCGATATTGGTCATTATGAGAGCGAAGTCTTTACGAAAGAGCTTTTTTATCAGCATTTGGCAAAAAAATTCACTACTTTTGCGGTAATTTTATCTGAAACGGACACGAATCCAGTCCGTTACTTCATATAGCACTAACAATTCTCCGAATGGAACTTACGATTGCGCAAAAATTAGACGCTCTTCTGAAACTGCAATCCATTGATTCTCAATTAGACGAACTCATAAAAATTCGTGGAGGTCTGCCCGAAGAAGTCCGCGACCTGGAAGACGATATCGCTGGCTTTGAAACACGGATTGGCAAATTTCAGAGTGAAATCAAGTCTCTTGAAGAAGATATCGAACGCAATCGGGTAGCTAAAAAAGACGCCGAAAAGCTGATTACCAAGTACAAAGATCAGCAGATGAACGTGCGGAACAATCGCGAGTTCGACGCTATTTCGAAAGAAATTGAACTGCAATCGCTTGAAATCGAACTGGTTGAAAAACGGGCTAACGAAGCTTCCTTCCGCGTTCGGGGCAAGGAAGAAGAAATCAAAACGACGCAGGCGGCTCTCAACGAACGAAAAGAAGACCTGAAAGCGAAAAAACAGGAACTCGATCAAATTACGTCGGAGAGTCAGGAAGAAGAAAAAGAGTTTATCAGACAGCGGGAAGAACAGGCTGCTACGATCGAGCCTCGCCTGTTGAATTCATATAATAAAATCCGTGGTAACGCACTCAACGGCCTGGCCGTTGTGATGGTGAAGCGTGGTGCCTGTGGCGGTTGCTTTAACGTAGTACCTCCTCAGCGTCAGGCCGATATTAAAGATAAAAAGAAGATCATCGTCTGCGAACATTGTGGCCGGATTTTCGCTGATGTCGAAGGTGTTCCCGAGCCAGCTCCGGTTGGCCGTGGTCGGTAAGCAATACGTTACGTATGAGATATATCTTCAGAAAAGCACCGGGCCGCAACCCGGTGCTTTTGTTTATAGTATGGCTGATCCCACTGTTGGCTTCCGCGCAGGATTTTGCCTGGACCTCAGAGCAGTTACGTGCCTACACCGATCTGCAAAAGCTGAAAATACAGTCGGCTCAACAGACTCTGTCGGCTGAGCAGGCGAGTAATGGCATCCGTATTTTTCTGGATAATTACGTCGATATGCTCACGCTCGTTACGTCCGATGACGATAAAGCCTTTGCCAGCCTTAGTGAACGAGAGGATGAGCGACTCGACGCCCTGAAAGCGCTGGACGATACTTCGCCCTGGAAACGGGTGTTGCAGGCTGAAGTCCGCCTTCACTGGGCTTTCGCCAAACTAAAGTTTGGTAAGGAAATCAGCGCTAGTTGGGACGTTATCCGCGCGTACAAACTACTGGCCGAGAACCAGAAACGTTTTCCAGATTTCCTGCCAACGTATAAATCGCTGGGAACGCTTCATGTCATGATCGGTTCAGTTCCAGATAATTATACCTGGGTAGCGCGATTGCTTGGCTTGCATGGCAGTGTGAGTCAGGGACAGCAGGAGTTACTACGTGCCCAAAAAGATGCTACGTTCGGCCTGGAAGCCCGGCTGATTGATCTGATGGTACGTGCCTACGTAGTAACGTTTACGGATGTCGATAGTCAGGCCTTAAAACGGCTCGTTCATGACCACCCCGACAATCTGCTCCTGCACTTCTTCGGTGCAACTATCGAGCAGAAAAACGGGCATAGTGAACAGGCGCTCAACTACTTAACTAAACGCCCTGCTGGAAATACGTATCAATCCCTACCAATTATAGAAAATATACTGGGTGATATTTATCTGCAAAAAGGTGAGTACGTAACGGCAACGAGACACTTTCAGCTTTTCCTGACCAATTACAAAGGCCGGAATTTCGTGAAAGACACGTACTATAAACTATTCCTCTGCCACTGGCTGGACAATCAATCCGATGGCCAGTCAAGGCCTTTTTTGCAGAAGGTATTGAGCACAGGACGTACTACGGTCGAGTCGGATAAAGCAGCTCAGAAATTTGCTGAGGCTTATCTGAAACGGGGCACTTCGCCCAATCAGAAAGTGCTGATGCGCGCCCGACTAGCTTCCGATGGTGGTTTTACCGACAGTGCACTGGCGTACTTACGTCCATTTAGTGAAGCGAAATTTCCGGAAGCCGTCGAAAAAGCGGAATATAATTACCGACTGGGACGCATCTATCAACGCCGAAACGATCCGGATGTCGCTATTCCCTATCTAAATCGTGCCCTATCCCTAAGCGAACCAAACCAACTCTCGTTCGGGGCCACAGCGGCCTTACAACTGGGCTATATTTATAAACAAAAAAACGACCGAGCCCGCGCCCGATCGTTTTTCCAGAAAGCCCTGAGTTTTAAGCACCACGAATACAAAAACAGCGTAGATAACAAAGCACGAGCGGGGTTAAGTCAATTGTAGAGACAAGGCATGCCCCGCAACGGCGGACCAGTCTCTATTGCAGCGCGGCTACTCCAGGCAACGTTTTTCCTTCCATATATTCGAGCAAGGCACCACCGCCGGTCGATACGTAGCTGACACGATCACCATAACCAGCCTGATTAATGGCCGATGCTGAATCCCCACCGCCGATGAGCGAGAAAGCACCATTTTCTTCAGTGGCTTTTACTACCGCTTCCGCGATGGCGTCGGTCCCTTTGGCGAAATTTTCGAACTCGAACACACCCATCGGGCCGTTCCAGAGAATCGTTTTCGATTGCAGTACTACGTCAGTAAACAACTTGATCGTTTCGGGGCCAATGTCGAGCCCCTCCCAACCATCAGGAATTTCGCCTGTCTTGACAACCTGTTGATTAGCATCGTTCGAGAAGCCGTCGGCGCAGACATTATCGAGCGGCATGTAAATTTTTACGCCTTTTTCTTCTGCTTTTTTCAACAGCTCGAGCGCTAAATCCTGTTTGTCGGCTTCGAGCAGCGATTTACCGATTTGACCGCCCTGCGCTTTGGTAAATGTATACGTCATGCCACCACCGATAATGAGGTTGTCGACCTTATCGAGCAGTTTTTCGATGATCAGGATTTTGTCGGAAATTTTGGCTCCGCCCATAATAGCCGTAAAAGGACGTTCGGCATTTTCCAGTATCTTTTTGGCATTGTCGAGTTCGGCCTGCATGACGTAACCAGCCACGCGGTCGTCGAAGAATTGCCCCATAACGGCCGTACTAGCGTGTGCACGGTGAGCCGTTCCGAAGGCATCGTTTACCCATACATCGCCTAGTTTAGCCAGTTTTTCGGCAAACGCTACGTCGCCTTTTTCTTCTTCCTTGTAAAAACGCAGATTCTCGAGCAGCAGAATTTCACCGGGTTGCAGGCTGGCAGCCAGATCGGTAGCCGACTGACCAATACAATCGTCCGCGAATTTTATGTCACGCCCAAACGCTTCCTTGAGCGCGGGTAATAAATGTTTCAGCGAATATTTTTCTTCGGGTCCACCCTTCGGCCGACCCAGGTGCGACATCAGAATGGCCGATCCACCATCATTCACAATTTTCATGACGGTTGGGATGGTAGCCTTGATGCGGGTATCGTCGGTGATGTTGAAGTCTTTATCGAGCGGTACGTTGAAATCTACCCGAACGAGGGCTTTTTTTCCAGCGAAATTGTAGGAATCTACGGTTTTCATGCGACTACGTTTGGTCGTTGGTTTGCGGGGCCAAACTTAGCGGTTTTTCAGCAGATGGATGTTGTAAGCCTTATCAAAGTTTAGAACATTTCAGCAACGTAGTGTCTATTCTCCTGCGATACGTAAGGCCGTGAAGCGGGCAATCTGATCAAAATCGGCATCACTGTGTAGAATCGGTACGTTATAGAAAATGGCGTAATAAGCTATTAGGCAGTCATTCGGCTTTCGAATCGTAACGCCTTTTTTACGTAGCGTTCTATACAATTCAGCCGCGCCAACAGCAGCTTCAACGGGGTTGATTTGTAATACCCTGCAGGCAAGCAAATTCTCTTTTATCCGCTCAAACTGACTGTCTGTAGCCACACCTTGTAGTACTTCCTGTAAAATTGTGGGTGAAATACATAGCCAGTCTTTTATTCCTACATTTTCAGCTACTAAGTCAGTTTTTGCATTTTGTATATCCCGTAAGAAATCAATCCATACAGACGTATCAACAATTATTTGTCCCATCCATTTGGAGTATCATCCGTACGCATTTGATCCAAATCGCCTTCCCATTGGACTTTTCCCCTTAAGTTAAGCAGGTCTCTGCGACGCATCATTTTGATGTATTCATGTAAAGCCAGCTCAACAGTAGCTTTCTTCGTTTTTGTATGGCTGATTTCCATCGCTTCCTGGATCAACTCATCATTTATATCAATATTTGTTCGCATAGCTCACTGATAGGTTATACACAAAAATAATCAATTTTATACACATCAGTACTTCCCTTCACTGCCTCCACCGCCGAAATCACCGCCCCCAAAACGCAGGTCATTTTTGTGCGTTTGTTGAGCAACTCCCGTAGCATGAACGGCGGCCACGGTTGCTACGTTGGTCAGAAACTCGTTAGGCGAATCTTCATCTGGCGCGTCGGTGAAGCCATGTTTTGGTTTTTGTAAATAGCGAATTCCAGCTACGGCAAGACCGATCAGAATAAGTCCGCCGATGGTCATGGCTACGTTGAGCGGCACCAGCGCTACGTATTCATGCAACGTAACGACAGCCGCAATCAGGCCAAGCGCCCCCAGAATAACCAGCATTCGGTCTCGTTTCTTCAATCCTTCCGCCAGATAAATACCCGGAATCAAAAAAGTCAGTACCCAGAACAGACCCGACAGCGAAATTTCGGGGGTTGCTAACGTACCGCTACGTAGGTGTGGGCCTAGCAATACCCCGTTCAGTTCACGAACGACAAAATAATTACTACTGGCAGCCAGCATCATTAAGGCTATCCATTGCATCAGGTTCAGCGGATCGACGTAGTACGTCTCTTTTGGGTAACGGCGAAAATACTGTCTCACAAGCACATAGAGCAATCCTGAGACGGCCATCATCACGAAAGGCAACGCGTCTTTGCCCCAGTTGTATTTTAGCAGACTATCGAAAATAGCAGCATAAAATACGGCCAGCGTAAAGAAGGCAATCAACGTATCGCCATAGTACCAAAGTATCAGCAGCAACAGTGGCAACGTAGCAAAACAGTGCGTAGCAACTGACCACTCGTCAGGCATAAGCTGATTCAGACCGAACGCCAGGAGACCGGCCAACGTAGCGGCAAAAGCGTTGTCGATACCATTTCGATAAAGCAATCGCCTGTTAATGAGCATCTGACCGATAACGCCCACCGCAATGCCCGACACAATATTGAAAATAGCGTAGCCATACTTACTCTTAATGTCGTTCCAGAAAACGTTGGCGGGAAACATGTAACAGGCCAGAATCGCAACGGTCGTAAACAGAAATAGACCGATTTCGATAAACCCATTCGTCTGTCTGAACTCCACCGGATATTCTTTCTGCAGCTGTGCCACTTGCTCGTCAGTCAACAAACCTTGCCGGTGCCACCGCTCAGCCTGTTCGAGAATTGAGCGATTATAAATCCATTTTTCATTATAAGCTTTCATAGAAAAGGCGAAAAGTTAGGGCTCGCTACGTTGGCGAATCACGATTTTCCACGTTTCGGCAATTGCGTCATCAGGTAGTAAACAACGCCAATGCCGGTCAGGATAAAATACCAGTAATAGGCTCCATCGTCTTGAGGATCAATGTAATGAATAAACAGGTACGTAACAGCGATGTAGCCATACACAACGCTCATCAGCAAAAACAGAAAGGATTTTTCGCGTCGGGCATAGCGGTCAAGGGCAACGCAGGCAACGGCTATTCCGGCCGCAAAACCAAGTCGTATTCCGTCAAAATTGAAAAGCCCGCCCAACATTGCTACCATGAGCAGATTGCCTGCGATGGTCAGGTACGTATATGTGAAATGCGGTTTGATACGTCGGCGCTCCAGCAAGAAGGCCGTACCAAGCAAAATGAGCGACAAACCAATGGCTGAAAAGACGGTTCCCTGATCGAAAAAGTTGGTTTTGAAATACAGCTCCAGCGGTCTGACCGTTACGCCCACCCACGAAATCAGAGCAGTCAACGCCATACCCAATACGCCCCGGTGATCGAAACGATATGCCAGCGGCAAAAACAACAAAGCAGGCAGCAGGGTTACCAGTCCGTAGCGCGTGCCGAATACGTTGTAGGCATACTGTGCGTAGCCTTCCAGCGTCAGAAAAAGGAGACAGCCTAGAATTAGTGCGTAATCGCCGAATGTTGACCGGCTTTTGCTTTCGGAAGGTGTCCAGTCGGGGCGGTTTCGCCAGGCGAAGTAGAAGCATCCGGCACAGGCTACGGCAATGGCAACCAGTAAGGCGCCGTGCCCAATCTGATCGAAGTTATCGTAAACCAGAAGTCCCACACCACCACTGAACAGCAGGATGCCGATGTAGAGCATCGATCGAAGCTCCCAATGCAGCGAAAACGGCTTTTTCTGCTCAATATCGGCGATTTGAGCTTGCTGTTTAGTGTCTAAAATGCCTTGTTTATGAAGCTCGTTTAATACGTCGTTGGGGGACATAAACGCTTGTTTTTTTGTTCATTAAGTATGGTCGGACGACAGAAAGTTATACTTACTCCCCGTTATTATCTCGACAATTTCCGCTACGTACTGGATTTTGTCAAACGACTGTACGGTGGTTTATTAAACGACGCCGAATGGGATTTTGTGCGTCGATTCGAAGCGCTTAGCCTCGACGCACAATGTCTGTACGTACGATTCAGCAATCGCAAAGGACTCTTTTTTCGGATTAATAAACTACAGTATAACGAAATAACTGACTTACCGGCGGCTGTCGATACGTTGGTTTCAGCCGGGTTTATTGATCGACTATCGCCCCGGCACGAAGCCTTTGGCGTCGATGCGCTGAGCGTATTCACGAAGCCTGAACTGCTGGAACTGCTGCCGCTGGAACCCGAAGAAATCAGGCCGTTAGCCAAAGAGAAAAAAGAAGGCGTTGTGAAATATGCCATGCAGGAGCTTGATTTTGGCGAAGTTGTTACGTCGCTGACCACGCATGAAACAGTTGTGAAAATGAATTTCGAGGCCGAAGGCATGATGGTGAAATACCTGTTTTTCGGCAACCGAAGCGTCAACATGACCGAGTTTGTGGTACGTGACCTGGGCATGGTCAATTTCGAGCGATACGACGATAGCAAGCTAACGGCCCGGTTTCGGACGCGCAAGGAAGTGGAAGATAAGTTGCTCATTTCGCTCACCAGCGAGGAATTCTACGACCTGAAAGAAAGCGAAACGCCACCCGTTGACATATATAACTGGTTTCTGAACTGGAACGAAACCCGCCCCGAACTGACCGAAATTGCCATTCCGGGTTATCAAAAACTGGTTTGTCGGGTTGGTGGCTACCTCGAACGACAGAAATTGCCCGAACAGGCACTATCGGTTTATGAACTTTCCGACCGCGTTCCGGCCCGCGAACGGCGCGTGCGACTACTGTTCCGAAACGGTTCTGTAGACGAAGCGCTGGCCCTTTGCGACGAAATCGCGCTGAATCCGCTAAATGCTGAAGAACGGTATTTCGCCAACGATTTTCGGGATAAAATCCTGAGCGTGGGCGAGAAAAAACGGCCCCGCAAGGCCACCACGCGCTTTCTGTCGGATGCCGAAAGCGTCAACATTCCGGCAGCTTACCGGCATCATGTTGAAGCGGGGGTCATGAATTATTACCTGGAGCAGGATTTCGATGCTGCGTTTACTGAAAACTATCCGTGGCGCGGGCTTTTCGGGCTGGTTTTCTGGGATATTATCTACGACGCCAACGTATCGGCCATTCACCATCCGCTGCAACGGGCTCCGTCAGATTTTTATTTGCCCGATTTTTACCTGAAGCGCGAAGAACTGCTCAAAAAACGGCTGGCCGAACTCACCAATAAAGACGACTGGCGACGGCATGTAGGACGCATGTTCAACGCAAAATATGGCATCACCAACGTACTGGTCGACTGGTCGGATGAGTTGCTGGGGCTTGTACAACGTATCATTGACTTGCTGGACGTAGAGCAGTTACGACTCATTTTGCTGGAGATCGCCCGCAACCTGCGCGAGCACACGCGCGGCTTCCCCGACCTGCTGATCTGGAACGATCTGGGAAAATATGAATTTGTCGAAGTTAAATCGCCGACGGATCACTTGGGGCCGCAGCAACTGCACTGGCTGGAATTTTTCCAGACCATTGGTGTCCATGGCAAAGTAGTTCGGGTAATTTGGGAATTGTGAGCCGTGGAACTAATCAGTATCGTAAAAACTTTCTACGCCATAGCAAGTGCTACGTAGCACAACCTGATTTATACAGATACCATGCCTTCCCGTAAAACCGTTTTTGCCATTATCGGCAGCGCCAGTAAAAACTCTTCGAATCTAAAGCTGGTCAACCGAATTGCGGACGTAGCAAAAGATGATCTCGACATGCTCATTTTTGACCGATTATCTGAATTGCCGCCCTTTAACCCTGAACAGTCAATCACTAACGTACCGGAGGCCATTATCCAGTTCAGGGCTGCTATTCAAGCCGCTGATGGCCTGATAATCTGCACGCCCGAGTATATTTTCAGTATTCCGAGTGGTCTGAAAAACGCCATTGAATGGTGCGTTGCGAGTACTGTTTTTTCAGGCAAACCGACTGGCCTCATCACGGCATCGGCCAGCGGTCAGATGGGGCACGAAGAACTGAAAATGATTATGAAAACCGTTGAAACCGTTTTCACGGAAGACACTACGCTATTGATACAGGGCGTAAAAGGAAAAATCGACGTAGCAGGCACAATTACCGATGCGAATACTGAAAACAGACTAGTTCAGTTTGCCGACGCTTATGTCGATCTGGTGCGAACGTATTCATCAGCAACGTAGCCTGGTCATATGTACTAAGCAATGCATAACGCAAATGATTATTAATCAAATACGTTATGCATTGCTTATTGTGCATTATGACGTAGTTCCTTGTGCTTCTACTACCGCAATGGCTACCATATTGGCAATTTCCCGTTCCGACGAACCAAGCTGTAATACGTAAACGGGTTTCCGCATACCCAGCAGAATCGGTCCGATTACGTCGAAACCGGCCGCTCGTGGGCCAGCCGCTTCGCGCATGAGGTTATAAGCAATATTTGCCGCCGACAAATTCGGAAAAATCAACGTATTAGCTCCTTCATCGACTAGCTTACTGAGCGGATAATTCTGACGTAGCAGATCGACGTTGAACGCCAGGTGCGCCTGCATCGAACCATCGACAATCATGTCGGGGTGTTTGGCCTGAAGCATTTCGGCGGCCAGCAACATCTTGTCAGCATCTTCGCCACTGGCGCTGCCAAAATTGGAGTATGTTACCAGCGCGATACGTGGCTTTATATTGAATCGCTCGACAGCACGGGCCGTCAGTTCAGTAATTTCGACAATCTCCTCAGCCGTCGGATTCATGTTAACCGTCGTATCGGAGAAAAATAGCGGCCCACGGTTGGTGAGCAGAATGTACATACCAGCTACTTTTCGCACACCCGGCTCTTTACCAATCACTTGCAGCGCAGGGCGAATGGTGTCCGGGTAGTTGTGCGTCAAACCAGAAATCAGCGCGTCGGCCTGCCCCGTTTCAACCATCATCGCACCGAAGTGCGTACGCGATAGCATCCGTTTGCGGGCGTCGGCAACAGTCAATCCTTTCCGGTATCGCTTTTTGTAGAGCAGGTCGGCAAATTGGTCAATTAACTGCTGTTCCTTGCGGGGCGTAATGATGGGCACATCGTGTAAATCGAGGTTATTCTGGGTAATCATTTCCTGAATAACCGAACTTTCGCCCAACAGAATAGGGTAAGCAATACCGCCATCTCGCACCTGTTGAGCCGCTTTTAAGACTTTTAGATTTTCGGCATCCGCAAAAACAACCCGCTTTGGATTGGTACGTGCCTTGTTGTTAATGACCCGCGAAATCCGCGTATCCTGCCCCAGTCGACGGGCGAGCTGACTTTCGTAGGCTTCCCAATCGGTAATGGGCTGTTTCGCTACACCCGATTCCATTGCGGCTTTAGCCACCGCCGGTGCCACCGTTTCGAGCAGTCGGGGATCAACGGGTTTGGGAATGATGTAGCCTTTTCCGTAAAGCAGATTGTCCGTTCCATAGGCCATGTTTACCAGATCAGGAACGGGCTTTTTTGCCATGTCGGCTAGCGCGTGCACAGCCGCCAGTTTCATGGCTTCGTTGATCTCGGTAGCCCGTACGTCCAGTGCACCCCGAAAAATGTAGGGAAAACCCAATACGTTGTTCACCTGGTTCGGATAATCGGAACGGCCCGTTGCCATGATTACGTCGGGTCGGGCCGACGTAGCGTCTTCGTAACTGATTTCGGGCGTCGGGTTGGCCATCGCGAACACAATTGGATTTTCGGCCATCGAACGTACCATGTCCTGACTCACCGTATTGCCTTTCGATAAACCAATAAATACGTCACAATCCACAAAAGCTTCCTCCAACGTAGTAAGATCGCGTTTGGTAGCAAACAGGCTTTTCCGTTCGTCGAGGTCAGCGCGGTCGGACCGGATGACGCCCTTGCTGTCGCACATCACTACGTTATCGACGTTGGCGCCCAGTGCTACGTAGAGCTTGGTACACGAAATCGCCGATGCCCCTGCCCCATTGACCAGAATTTTAGCGTCTTCAATTTTTTTGCCCACAATGTCGAGTGCGTTGAGCAGCGCAGCCGCTGAAATAATGGCCGTTCCGTGCTGGTCGTCGTGCATGATGGGAATATTCAGTTCCGCTTTCAGCCGTTCTTCAATAGCGAAACATTCGGGCGCTTTGATGTCTTCCAGATTGACCCCGCCAAAAGTCGGTTCCAGAATTTTCACCATGCGCACAAATTCATCGACGTCTTTGGTATCCAGTTCAATATCGAACACATCAATGTCGGCGTAAATCTTGAAAAGTAGCCCTTTCCCTTCCATCACGGGTTTGCTGGCTTCGGGGCCAATATCGCCCAAACCCAGCACAGCGGTACCGTTGCTGATAACCGCCACCAGATTGCCTTTGGCCGTGTATTTATATACATCTTCCCGGTTTTCGGCGATGGCTAAACAAGGCTCTGCTACGCCCGGCGAGTAGGCCAGCGACAAATCGGTCTGGGTACTGTATTCTTTGGTTGGAATGACTTCCAGCTTGCCGGGACGACCTTTGGCATGATACGCAAGCGCATCCTCACGGCGAATTTTTTGTTGCATGAAACGAGAAAAGGTTGCGGTTTATAGCACTTATAATCAACAAATTAACCCCAATTGATCAGCATTTATACTCAAAAGACAGGCGTCAAAAGTACGATAAATAATACCCTTGTCATTGCTTTTTTTAAGGTAGAATTAATATTGATTTAAAAGCCTTTACTTATCCAATGCAGCAAACGTAGTAGCCGGGTACTAGTTTTGTGGTATACAAAACCTGATTACGACTCTTCTGCTTATGAAAGTCAAACGGTTCAAGCGATACGTTCCTTTACTTTTATGTTTTATTGCCATGCAAGCAAATCAACAGCCTCCCGAAACATTCATCTTCACCGACGACGGCCAAATTCCGAACAGTAAACTATCGCTCCTACTCTACCGAAAAGCATTTTCGGAAACGGGCAGTGCTGGCGCTACGTGGCTGGAAAAACGATTTGCCGCTAACAACTGGACCAATTCCTGGCGAAACGGTGTTTTTCCGTACCATCATTATCACAGCATTACGCACGAAGTGCTGGGCGTTTATAGTGGGTCTGCTACGTTGCAGTTAGGCGGTGAAAAGGGAAAAAAAGTGGACGTAACGGCGGGAGATATCATCGTGATTCCGGCGGGGGTTGGTCACAAAAAGCTGGAATCGTCACCCGATTTTGGGGTAGTAGGTGCTTATCCAGATGGTCGTGATTTTGACGTACTGAGGGGCCAACCCGGCGAACGTCCGCAAGCGGATAAGAACATCGTTAACGTACCAGTTCCCAAAACCGACCCGTTGCAGGGGCAGTCGGGCGGGTTGGTAA
The DNA here is from genome assembly GCF_054778555.1 of Spirosoma flavus. NCBI lineage: Bacteria > Pseudomonadati > Bacteroidota > Cytophagia > Cytophagales > Cytophagaceae > Spirosoma > Spirosoma flavus. The sequence goes on along the minus strand of NZ_BAAGZL010000001.1, from coordinate 2,013,837 downwards.
CTTTATGGCACTAATACTTTTATCGATTCTACTTACTTTGCGGTAAAATAGACCTGAATTTTGACTTATGGAATATAGGCAATTAGGCGCGTCGGGGCTCAACGTACCGGTCCTGAGTTTTGGCACTGCTACGTTCGGCGGCAGCACGAAATTTTTTAAAGCCTGGGGAACCACGCAAACCGACGAAGCGACTCGGTTAGTTGACATTTGCCTGGATGCGGGCGTCAATCTGTTCGATACGGCCGATGTGTATTCAAATGGCCTGTCGGAAGAGATTCTGGGGAAAGCGCTGGCCGGCAAACGCGATAAAGCCCTCATTTCGACCAAAGCTACCTTCACGTTTGGTGAGGGTCCGAATAACCAGGGTTCGTCGCGGTTTCATCTGCTGCGTCAGTGCGAAAGCAGTCTCAAACGGCTCCAAACCGATTACATCGACATCTACCACATGCACGGTTTCGACGGCGTAACCCCCATTGAGGAAACGCTACGTACCCTGGATGATCTGGTGCAGAGTGGTAAAGTACGTTACGTTGCCTGTTCTAATTTTTCGGGCTGGCACCTGATGAAGTCGCTGGGAATTTCCGAGAAATACGGCTGGAATCGCTACGTAGCGCACCAGGTATATTACTCGCTCGTGAACCGCGAATACGAATGGGAACTGATGCCGCTGGGTATCGATCAACGAGTGGGTGCGCTGGTCTGGAGTCCATTAGCTGGCGGTCGACTGGGTGGTAAATACGGACGTAACAAACCGGCTCCAACCGAAGGCCGGGTCGTGGAAGGTGGCAGCCCCGTACCGCAGGCAGTCGTACCCGAAGAAACGTTTTTCAAGATCACCGATGCGTTGGAGGAACTCGCCAACGAAACCGGAAAATCAATAGCGCAGGTAGCCATTAACTGGGTACTGCAACGGCCAACGGTATCGAGTATTGTGATTGGGGCACGTAACGAGGAGCAGTTGACACAAAATCTGGGAGCTATTGGCTGGAATCTGACGACCGAACAGCTTCAGAAACTGGATGCCGCCAGCAACGTACCGCCCATTTACCCCTACTGGCACCAGCGTCAGAATGTAACGCTGAACCCACCGCCAACTTTTTATTGATTGAGGTAGCGCGGGTGGTCAGGTCTACAATCCTGACCACCCGCGTTCAAACAGAAAGCTGATAACCTAAAACATTTTCCATGATTGCGTTCAAACGGGTAGACCACTTTCTTATTTGTATTCCCATCGGTGCTACGTCCGAGGCACGCGCATTTTATACCGACGTACTGGAACTGACTGAAATTCCGGGAAATCATCCCGACGGAGCTATGTGGTTTCAGATTGGTGATATTGAGTTGCACATTCGCGAAGAAGCGAACGGTAATTTCTCCAAGCGGCATCCTGCCTTCGAAATTACTAACCTGAAAGTAGCCCGGAATTCGTTAGAGAAGAAAGGGGTTACCCTTGAGTATTCGTCGGTTATCGACGGACGGGACCGGTTTTTCTTTCGCGATCCGTTTGGCAATCGGTTCGAGTTACTTGAATACGCCTGATAACATGTCTACTGAATTTTTAACGTAGCGAAAACCCTTGAATACCGAATCTGTAATAACCAGCGAACTGTTTGACCTGCTCGCCAAAGCGACCCGCGATGCCGTCTGGAATTGGGATCTGGAAGCGAATAGTGTCTGGTGGAATGAAGGTTTCTTTACGCTGTTTGGCCATAATCACGACCGCCTGAAAAGTGGGCCCGACTCCTGGTATGAGCATATTCATCCCGACGATCAACAGCGCGTTCTGAAATCCATCCATGAGGTTATTGATAGCGGTGGAACAAACTGGTCTGACGAATACCGATTCTGCCGGGCCGATGGCACCTACGCCACTATTTTTGACCGGGGATACGTTCTGCACCGCGATGGCAAAGCAGTGCGGATGGTTGGTGCCATGCAGGATATTTCGGAACGGGTTGCCTTGCAGAAAGCGCGCGACGAGAGCGAAGAACGACTGCGGTTTGCGCTGAAATCGGCGCAGTTGGGCACCTGGGATTTAGACCCAAAATCAGGGGTAGTAAGCTGGGATGCCCGGTGCCAGGAGTTGGTGGGGTTAAGCAATGTGGATACGCTTTCCTACGAGCAAAGTCAGGATTTTATTCACCCTGAAGATAAAGGAAGGGTAAATTATGCCGTACAATGGGCGCTGGATATAAAGTCTGGCGGAAGTTACGACCAGCGCTTTCGGACCATTGGCGTGAACGATGGGAAACTACGTTGGGTGCGCTTCCTGGGGCAGACTTACTTCGACGAAAACGACCGACCTTACCGCTTTTCGGGTGTTGCTCAAGATATTACCGACGAAGTAATTGCCCGTGAGAAAAATGATTTATCAGAACGACAGGCAAAGTTAGCCCTGGAGGGGTCGGGGGCAGGCTCCTTTATCGTTGATCTACGCACCGACAGCATTGTTTATTCACCCACCCTGGCCCGCATCTTGACGGGTGACGCAAAAAAAGGCTTAACACGAAGCGTTCTGATTGATTACGTTCATCCCGATGATCGGCCCATCCGCGATCAGGCTTACAAAGACGGAGCACGTAGTGGTATCATCAGCTACGAAGTTCGGTTTATCTGGAACGACGGTTCACACCACTGGATCAAGGTGATTGGCCAATACATCTTCGGTTCGGCAGGCAAAGCAGTTTCATTTTCCGGGATTGCTCTCGATGTTACTGACCAAAAGGAGAAAATCAGAGCCCTCCGCGAAGCCGAAGAGCGATTCTCTATCGCCTTTGCGAATACGTCGGTTGGGATGGCTTTCACGGATCGGCAGGCTAATTTTACATTAGTCAATGAGGCTTATACGCTTTTGTTGGGTTACTCCAAAGAGGAGCTTTCCACCCTAAACAGCATTCAACTAACCCACCCCGACGACCGGGAATACAACCTTAAGCTATTTAAGGAAGTTGCCGGGGGAAAGCGCCCGTTCTTCAATCTGATTAAACGGTATATCTGCAAAGACGGAACGTATCGGTGGGTGCAGATGAACGTAACGCGGCTGGACGATTCGCAGAATGAAGCCGAGGGTATGGTCATCATCTCGTACGATATTACGGAACGTATCGAGGCTGAAACCAAACTACGGGCTACCGAAGAGCGCTTCCGAAACATGGTTATGCAGGCACCAGTGGCCATAAGTGTTTTGGACGGACGTAGCATGAACGTCGAAATGGCCAATACGGCCATGCTGGCGTTATGGGGGAAAGAATCATCCATCATTGGGATGCCGCTTATTAAGGCATTACCCGAGCTGGAGGGCCAAGGCTTCATTGAATTGCTGGAGGGCGTTTATGATTTGGGCATTGCGCATTACGGCACAGAAACCCTCTGCTGGTTGTACAGAAACGACCAGCTTGAGGAAGGTTACTTCAATTTTGTTTACGCTCCCCTGCGCAACGATGGCGAAATTACCGGCGTCATGGTCGTTGCTACCGAGGTAACTACGCAGGTTGCTGCAAAAACTGCCCTGCAGAAAAGTGAACAGCGATTCCGTGACCTGATTGCCGAAGCTCCCGTAGCTACTGCTATCTACAGAGGTCGGGATCTAATCATTGAAATGCCTAACGAGGCCATGCTTAAGCTATGGGGAAAAGATAAGTCCATTATCGGGATGCCCCTTCACGAAGCGCTTCCCGAACTGGAAGGCCAACCGTTTCTCCAACTTCTCGATGAAGTATATACGACTGGCGTTGCCTATCATACGCAGGAGGCAAGAGCCGATTTGGTGGTCAATAATAAATTAGGATCGTATTATTTTAATTTCACCTACAAACCTTTAACTACTGCGGAAGGTGAGATATACGCCATTCTGAATATGGCCGTCGACGTAACAGAACAGGTCCATATTCGAAAAGAAATTGAAGAACTGGCCGCCAGTCTGGAACAACAGATACAGGCTCGCACGGAACAGCTGACGGCCTCGAATCACGACCTTCGTCGCTCGAACGAGAATCTGGAGAAGTTTGCCTACATCGCCAGCCACGACTTACAGGAGCCGTTACGTAAGATCATGTCGTTTGGCGATATTCTGAAGAATCAGTACGTCGAAAAACTGGGCGAAGGCGTTACGTATCTGGAACGAATGCAAATGGCAGCCAATCGTATGTCGTTGCTAATTAAAGATTTGCTAACGTTTTCCCGCATTTCGGTACGTCAGGAAACAGCGGCTCCTGTACCGCTCAATCAGGTGGTGGCCGACGTAATAGATAATCTGGAGGTAGCCATTGCGCAATCGAATGCACGTATCAAGCTAGATCAGCTGCCGACCGTAACAGGCGACGAATCGCAACTGCGGCAGTTATTTCAGAATCTATTAAGTAACGCCCTTAAGTTTCAAAAACCTGATGTGATTCCTCACATTGAGATTCAGGTAAGTCAGGTTACCTCAGCGAAACTTCCTGCCAACGCTAAACCGGCTCGTCAAAGTGCAACGTATCACTGTATTCGTGTGGTCGACAACGGGATTGGTTTTGATGAAAAATACATCGACCGCATTTTTCAGGTCTTCCAGCGTCTGCACGGACGTACCGAATACGCGGGGACTGGCATTGGGCTGGCCATTTGCGAGAAAGTCGTTTCAAATCACGGGGGAGCAATCACCGCCTTTAGTCACCCCGGCGAAGGCGCTACGTTCGTCATCTATTTACCATTATAGAGTTATAAAGTTGTAGGGTTGTAAAGTTGGCTGACGCATACATGTATTTAGGCGTCAGCCAACTTTACAACCCTACAACTTTATAACTCTATAACTTACTATTTCCCCGTCGACTGCTTGATAGCTGCCGTTTCTGTGGGGTCGATGGGCGTTCCATCGGTTTTAAAAACCTCGTGAAACCAGATGGCTGGCTCACGGCCGTTTACGTAGGGTTTCTGCCAGCTATCCCAGGGTAAAAAAGTCTGGGTTTTTCCGGCCACAAATCCCCAGTTAATCATACCCACTTTTGCCTTTTTAGCAATGGGCAAATGCGTTTGGAATTTGCTATTGGCACCACGAGCCATGTACTCCGTACAGATTACCGGACGACCCATTTTCTGGAGAATGGGAATAATTTTTTCGAGGTCGTCGGTGGTTGAGTACTGGTGAAACGAAATGATATCGGAATTTTCGAACTGAACCTTCTCCATCGGCGTCCACTTAGCGGGATCGCTCCAGTCGTGTGTACCGTTAAAAATCCAGGGCGCCGAGGTTAATGGTTGCGTAGCACCGGCAGCTCTTGTCCATTGAAACACCTGCGGCAAGAGTCTGGTAATGATATCAATTTTCTGATCTTTAGGCAATTCCGTTTTCAGGTGGTTCTGCCCGTAGCTGTTATCGTTACCATTGTCAGGTTCATTCCAGGTGTCCCAGGCCAGAATGCGGTTATCGTCTTTAAACGCACCTACTACGCCTTTTACGTAAGCTTCCAGCCGCGGGTATTGAGACGGATCACCAAGGGCGTCGGCACCGGGGCTTTGCAGCCATCCAGAATTATGAATTCCGGGTTGCGGATCGCGCTGTTTGCCTAGTTTCGGATGCGGGTCCCAACAGGAATCGAACAGTACCAGCATGGGTCTGATTTTGTGTTTAGCGCACAAACCCAAAAATTGATCGAGCCGTTTGGTAAAACCGGCGGCATCCTGCCAGAGCAGATCGTGCAGAAATACGCGCATGGTATTCATGCCCAGACCTTCGGCCAGCGCCAGTTCTTTATCGATAGTAGCCGGGTCGAAACTTTCGGCCTGAAACATTTCGAGTTCATTGATCGCATTGGCAGGTATGTAGTTAGCGCCCACCAGAAACGGTTCTTTGGCATACCAGGCATTGGCTTTCTCCGCCGTCCACCGACCGGGTGCGCTTTGCTGCGCCAGCGATAACGTAGTGATAAAAAGAAGAACAAAAACAGATAATCGCTTCATAAGAAAAATTAGTAGTAAGAGATTAAAGATAAGCGTTCAGCGCTCATTACTAGTTAAGAACCTGAAGGAACAGGCATCGGTGTTTTAGGGGCTGGCTTACCGAAATTAGGTGAGCCGTCAGCATTCCACGTAAATGGCTGGATATGGGGAGCCCGTTTATTACCGCAACCATCCTTTTCCGAAGAATTGGCATGATAAATCATCCAGTCCTGTTTGCCATCGGCCGAACGAAAAAAGCCACCGTGTCCCGGCGCCCAAACACCGTTTTCGGGCGATTGTGTGAAAACGGGCTGCTGGCTTTTAGTCCAGTTTTCAGGATCGAGTATATCGCCCTGGCCTTTATACGTCAGCAAGCCCAGACAGTAGTCGAGCCAGCAGGCATTGGCCGAATACACCAGAAACAGTTTGTTGTCGTGAACCAGAAACTCCGGCCCTTCATTGACATAGATTTTAGGGACCTCACCGTTTTTCTGCCACTCCTGCGGTACGTCGCCGTGGCGTTCCCAGGGAAGGTCTGGCTGAGAAAGTTTGACTCGGTCGCCGTCGATGGTCCAGGGGTTTTTCAGTCGGGCGATGTAAATATCCTGACGCCCATTGGTAGCCCCCTCCCACCCCGACCAGGCCGCATACAATTGCCCGTTAAAATCAACAACCGACATATCGATTTCCCAATGGTCGTCTTTATCGCCAATTTTTCCTTTCATCGTCCATTCGCCCTGCATCGGGTCGGGCGACGTATTTTCAATGACCCAAACCCGGTGAGTGAGGTTATTGAGTGAATCGGCGGAAAAATAAACGTACCAGCGATTGTTGAAAAAATGAATTTCAGGTGCCCATAAATCGCGGGAGTAGGCCTTTCCGGCGGGGGGTGTGTAGATTACTTTACTTTCGGCCGTATTAAGATCTGCTACGTTGCGGGTTTTCCAGAGGGTAAGATTTCGCCCCGTCGTGTTCATGTAATAATACCAGCCGTCTTTTTGAATCACCCACGGGTCAGGACCTGAGTTTTTAATGGGATTGGTAAAAGTGCGCTGGCTAAATGCCAACTGGCTCATCAGGCATAAACTGAACAGCAGCAATACGCCAAAATGGTTCCTGGAGAACGGAAAGGTCATAGGGTAATGATACGTAGTTGTTAGGTAAAGGCCGAAACATACGATTTTACCCCTAACAAATTTATAATAATGTATGAAGTAAGATGTTTGGTGCATTACTTACTACGTATACGCCATACATTATATATTATACACAATATATCATTCATCATTCATTCCGTTCCCACAATCACCACCTGTGCAGTGACCGTAAAATACCAGCGAATGCGAATCGACCTGAAATTGCATGGATTGTCCTACGTTCGTTTTGATCAGGTGCAGCCGGGGGTCGCAAAATTCAGTTACTCTGTGGCAAACTGTGCAAACCAGATGGGCGTGCTGCTGCCGTCCAAGCGATTTTTCGTAGCGACTTCTGACTTTATCATTATCGCCGAACTGGTGCCGACTGACCAGACCACATTCAACCAATACCTCCAACGTATTGTAAACTGTGGCTCGGCTCACCGGATACGATTTCTGATGCATGGCCTGAAATAAATCTTCAGCATCGAAATGGTCGTTTCGTGAATAAACTTCTTCCAGAATAGCAAATCGTTCCGAAGATCGACGTAGCCCTCTGGCCAGCAGCATTTCTTCTAATTTGGCCCGAGCGGTGGCTAAAAGTGTATTTGATTCCTGCATACCTGCTGTTATTTTTTAGAAAGGAACTGGTCATTAACCAGTTCCTTTGCTCCTTCTCTACTAACCTATGATTACCTGGTGAAGTTCGTTTAGTCGAGCTGCAGAAAGGCTTCCTGTAAAGCCAGACTGAGTTCGCTATATTCCTGAAATGTTATCTGACTATTCCTGCCCTGAAAACCGGTTCGGATACACGTATCCCAGACGTCGAAAAGACCAACCTGATACAGAACGGTCCACGCCGTTGAAAGCCCGCTTAACAATGTATTGATTTCCTGTTGACTTAGTCTCAGCAGCTTGCCTTTAAAATGAATTTCCACAAAACCACCGACGTCCTGAAGATTATGATAACCGGTTTGGGAATATGTCGCTGGCTGATTCATTACGTTGAGAAAAGGCTATGGGTTAGGCTAACGATTTGTCGATGATGGGGTTTCCAGAATATGCTCCACTTCCCGCATCAGATACGCTTCATCCAGCATCTGAGTGAGTTCATCAATTTCTGAGTCAGCGAACAGAATGAAATAATTCGGCATCGGTGTTTTGAGTAGCCACTCTTTGCCGTGCGACGTAAAAAAAGAGTTCATGGCGGTACGCTCCAGCATAACCTGTCGATAACACCTGAATTCCTCTTCCGATAAAACAAACAGGGAATTTTTGTAGGCTACGTTATACGATTGGCAACCCGCGCAATAGCCCACGTATCCATTGTCGGTCTGAGAAAGAGACTTTAGCTGATGCTTGTGTTCCATAAGCGACATTCTCTTATTTAGAATAATTTTAAACAAACATACAATGAAAACTTTCCCTTACAAACTTTGGCGACACTGTTTTACATCAAAATAATTTAGAACATTGATTTTCAGGCTATAAAACAAAAAAGCCCTTTCTCTTTCGGGAAAGGGCTTTTTTAAGTAAAAGGTCAATTACGACTTTTTGGTAGTCTTCTTCGTAGTAGAAGTCGATGATTTTTTGGTCGTCGTCTTTGAACCGCCATCGAGCGAGTTAATCCAATGGGCCAGCTTCATTGCGTCTTCTTTTGGCACCTGTGTCATAGGAGCCATCGGAGGGTAACCCGGCCAGTGCGATGGTTCGGGTTTGTAAATCAATTCCACAATCTTTTCATCACTGTAATTTTTCTTGGCCACATCGACATAAGCCGGACCGACGAGCCGCTGGTTAGGACGGTGGCAGGCAATACACGTATGTTTCGTCATCAGGGCATTCATATCAGCCGGAATATCGGCGGGTGCCTGAGCGTTAGCGTCGAAAGAGGCTACGACAAGCGCAGCCGAAGCGATGAGAATGCCAAATGGTTTTTTCATGTGATTAGGTAATCGATAAATGAACAAACAATTGAATGAGCGATTAGTAGGTCAGCCGCGCAAAAATATATGGTTTCAGACGATAACCCAATTTTGGCTTCGGTTTTTCCTATAAACTAAACATTAGATAGTTCTTGTTAGAAAACGTTTAAAATTTGTACAAAAAACGTTTATGCAACCACTCGATCGCTTCTCTGGCCACGCCAATCTTTACGCTCAGTACCGCATTGATTATCCTGATGATTTATATGAATTTATTCTGTCCCATACGCCCGAACGGCAAACTGCCTGGGATTGTGCAACCGGTAACGGACAGGTAGCAGGAGCCCTTGCCGAGCATTTCAACCAGGTAGAAGCCACCGACATTAGCGAAACACAACTAGCGCTTGCCGTTCAGCTACCTAACATTCATTACCAGCCAAGCTCTGCCGAACAGACGCCATTTCCTGACGCTACGTTCGACTTAATTACCGTAGCACAGGCGCTGCACTGGTTTGATTTAACTGCCTTTCATCAGGAAGTCAGGCGAGTAGCAAAACCCGGCGCTACGATTGCCGAATGGGGCTATGGGTTGGTTCAGCTTGGCGAAGAGATTGACCCAATCATGCTGGATTTTTACCGAAACCGCATCGGCCCTTACTGGGACCCGCAACGGCAGTACGTTGATACGGCTTATGCTACGTTACTATTTCCTTTTCGAGATGCGCAGCGGGCTACTTTCACCGCTAAACGTAGCTGGTCGCTGGAGCGATTTCTGAACTACCTGCGGACCTGGTCGGCAGTACGTCAGTATATCCACGAAAACGAAACCGATCCCGTAATCGATCTGGGGGAAGCAATCCAGGTACGTTGGGGCACGGAGGAACGTGAGGTGCAATTCCCAATTTTTTTACGGCTAGGTCACCTATAAAGGCGACCAGGAAACTGTTCAGCTAGTTTCAGGGCTTGCGGATGACTATTTTGGCTAATGGCAATCCATATACTAATCGGGCATTTTCTTCTAACCGCAGACCTTTTATCTCCGTATTGGTCGTGGAGAAATTCACCTGATGACCGCTTTTAATGACAACATAATCCTGAATCGTAGGCACCCGACCACAACTCCAGGTCGAGGCCTCATGCCAACTGCCCGAGCCTGCACTCCAGCAACGGTCGCCTGCCACGATCAGGATGTCATCCAGCCGCAGCTGGTCCCGACTCCCCGACGTTCCTACCCCCGTATAATAGTACTGCCAGGCCAGCTGAACATAAGGCTGATTCAGTAACGTGGCTGGCAGATCAATTGGTCCAATTGTGCTGCTCTGGTTGGCCGTTTCACTACGTACATATTCTACCACCTGGTTTGATGCGTCGAGCAGGTCCACAAAGGGGCCGCTGTTGCCGATGCGGTAACGTAGCCGAATCCGATATTGCCGTGCTCCCGGCGTCACCGTCCCCCCTACCCAGCGCACACTGGCTTTGGAAACTCCGCTGGTGCTCAGGGCCAGCACAGCCGCCCCCAACGAGGTTGCCTGATAGCCCGGATTAGTGCCGCCTGTGTTGATGAACGATAAGCCATTGGCCTCCAGCCCGTTAATCCGGGTGCTGCTAGTGAGATTGTAGGCTCCCTTCACGGTGTCGGCCAGGGCATAAGTAGCCGACAAGGGCGGGTCGGCCTGGTTCATGCTGACCAACTGCATATGAGCTGGATACGTACCAGCCGGCGAGCTGGCTGGCCATGCCTCAAACCGATATTCGCTGCTGCTCAGTACGTGTGGAGTCGGGGGAATGGAATAGTCGAAATCGAATACGGCAACTAGCTTGCGATTGGTGAGTGGATTGTAGGTATAGGCCGTGTCGGTAGAAACGGTTACACTTCCCTCCTTCCAGCCAACGAAGACATAGCCGGTTTTGACTTTGGCAACTAAGCGAATAGTAACGCCCTGAAAATAAATACCTTTCCAGGGGTAGGGAGTGGCTGGAACGCCAACCGTTGTAGGCAATAAATCAATGGTATTTACCTTAACGTAGCCCGCAGTGCTATTTGAAACATCAACCGTCAGGCTGCTCGTGCCCGTTAAGTTGAACTTAGCTTTTATATGATTACGAACATAATCAGGACGCACTCGCAAAAAAGTTCGAATATCATCAACATTGGTTAACCACGATGCTAACGTAGTACCCGTTTTCCATCGATTGAAATGTTCGGTTATGTAGGGCCGATATTGCTCCTGCATGGTATTCAGCAGAGAAATAGTACGTGTGCTGTCGAACGTAGTATTCAGCAGATCAGCGTAGCGGTTGATGAAGTACTTTTTATAGTCTGATAAGGCTAATAACTTAGGAAGGAAAAGATTATACTGCGAAGCCATAGCCAGTTCAAGAGCATTTCCCGTACAGCCGCTCGCGCAACTCAGGGCCAAATCCACGTCTTTCATCATCCAGCGAAAGCGGCCATCATGTCCTTTCGGCGCATTCGGTATATACGTACTGGTCCGCTTTCGCCAGCACATATTATTGTTTTGAGGCCAGTCGATATTATTGGTAAATATTTCGGTGATCTGATAGTCGGTGAAATTCTCAATATCCATCTGCGTATTCACGTAACTATAACTGACCGAACTGGTCAGGTTGAAATAATCCACCAGAGCACCATACCGTGTTAAATCGCCTTCATCGGCTTGGTACCCAAAGGAGATAGAAACAATGTCAACGCTGTCACTATCAACCTGGTAATTCCGATTTAGATAATATTTATCGTAGCGTTCATTGAGGCTATAAACGCCATTAAATTCTCCATTGACAAACAGGACACTGGGCCGGTTAGCCTGCGTATCGAAAGGCAGATGCTGAGCCATTGTCAACGCATACGAATCGGCTATGATATTATAATTCCAGTTGTTTCCGCCGTTACGTAGCAGTAAACGGTTATAAAATTGATTACTGGATCGATTACTAAAGAACGGATATCTAAAATCGGTATAACCATACAGACGTAAACTCTTTGCAGGAACCCCTCGCGAACATCCCCCATTGATGGCCAGCCCTACCCCCTGATTTATAACGGAATTGGAAGAAAGAAAAAACTCTATGTTACCCTGTCGTACCCACGTATCACCATCATTGGCATAATTGCCGACTCCGCAAGGTACACCTAAATCAGGATTAGCCGTACGCCAATTGTCGAAGGTGACACCAGGCGTAAAAATTCCTGTATTGTAGTCAAACAAGTTTCGTTGATCGGTAGCAATCGACACTACGGGAACACCATAACGTTGGGACGAATTAGGGGTAATAAAATACGTTTGCGTAACAATGTCGCTGACCAGCGAGCCATCTTTATAAGCAACAGCACGTACTACTGTTCCTTTGAAAACAGACGTAACGGGGAAATAAGAATATGGATCAAAGAAAGTAGATGATTTTAAAGAAAGCCTGTTGACATCAGTCGTTCGGTCGCGAATAAGGATAGGCCCTGAATAAGCATACGTCAGCGACGAGTCGGTTAGAAAAGAACCAAACGGCTGCTCAGGAAACTCCGGAAAGCTGTTTTTATACTGAAACGTAGTGCCCGTCAAATTAGCAGGGTCAGGGTCCGAACCATCGAGCGTGTAGTAAATTGTAGCACCCGCGTCGTTTGGAGTGATTGCCAGGTTAAAACTATCGGCATAAAAACCACCTGTTTGCGAGAAAGTAGGTGCATTAAGCGCCACCGGATAGCCCGTTTTAGCAATATTCGACGCTCCCGGACTGATGTTAGTGGCTAGCGGTGTGTTCTTGAAGAAAATCCAGTCCTCCGACCCATCCGGTTGCCGCCCCCAGGAAATATCTGTACGCTGCGGCCCAAAAATCACCTGATTAACCATTGTTGCAGATGGACTGAACAGGCCAATTGCTTCTCCTGCAACTGAGAGTTTAAAATTTAGGTGTAAAGGACCTCTATTAAGCGCCCCACTGGCCCACAAAATAATGTATCCGTTTGCTGGTATGATGGTTTGTGGAGACCCGGTCGGAATTCGAGATTTGGTAGGATTCCCAAGGTTATCAGTAACGTAGTACCCTCCTATATCAACTGTAGTTGATGTGGGGTTGTAAATCTCAAACCAACTTTCATAGGCCCCCGTCGCATCGGCAATGGTTGTGCCATTGGAGGCCATAATTTCATTAATATAAAGTTGCTGACCCCAAGATGATAAACTGACAAGACAGAATAAGCATAGCAAATGCAGTATGCACAGACTCTTCATAAATTTTTGGCGTGGAAAGAACTACAAATTAGTACTCAAAAGCTACTTATGAGCTTATAAAATCAATGGTTAACTTCAAAAAATGTTGTTATAAATACTCATCAAAAAAGCTTAAATTATATAGTTTGGCACTAATGATAAATTACAAATCTACATCAATTTCAGGTCAGCCCAATGTGTTATTATTTATTTAATATACTATACATCAAAACTTTACAATTGCCAATCTTTAGTAACTTAATCGTCATCGTCATATAATATTCTAGCGGCAATACATGATACACGTACCATATATTGCCGCCAGAACGTAACTTTAATATAGTAATTATACCCAATTTTTGATCCTCTATAATTCGAACGTAATACCTTGAGCAAGAGGCATTGTAGTTCCGTAATTGATGGTATTGGTCTGCCGACGCATATAGGCTTTCCAGGCGTCGGAACCTGATTCGCGTCCACCACCCGTTTCTTTCTCGCCACCGAATGCCCCACCTATCTCGGCTCCTGACGTACCAATATTCACATTAGCAATGCCACAATCGGAGCCAATAGTCGATAAAAATCGCTCGGCTTCGCGCATATTCAGCGTAAAAATAGCCGATGACAAGCCTTGCGGAACGCTGTTTTGCTGTTGAATGGCGTCTTCTAACGTAGTGTATTTGAGCAGATAAAGAATTGGAGCAAAGGTTTCACGCTGAGCTACCGGCCAGCCATTTTCGGCTTCGGCAATGCACGGACGAACGTAGCAGCCCGACTCAAATCCCAGGCCATTAAGCACGCCCGGTTCTACCAAAAAGTGTCCACCCAACTCCCGTATTTCCTGAACAGTCTGCTGGTAGCTGGCAACCGCAGCCGTGTCAATTAAAGGTCCCACGTGATACGTCTCTTCGAGTGGGCTGCCGATACGTAGCTGCGCATACGCCTTTTTGAGTCGATTTTTCACATCGTCATAAATACGTTCCTGAACAATGATACGTCGTGTGGTCGTACAACGCTGGCCAGCTGTGCCTACTGCCCCAAACACAATGGCCGGAATTGCGAGATCCAGGTCGGCGTATTCCGAAACAATAATGGCGTTGTTGCCGCCCAGTTCCAGCAATGTTTTTCCCAATCGGCTCGCTACGGTTTCAGCCACGGCCTTTCCCATGCGTGTACTCCCGGTAGCCGACACCAGCGCAATACGTGGGTCACGAGCCAGCCATTCACCCGCGTCACGTCCGCCGGTAATCAGACAAGATACCCCTTCCGGTACGTCGTTGTTACGTAGCACTTCGCCAATAATCTGCTGGCAGGCGAGTGCCGTCAGCGGTGTTTTTTCGGATGGTTTCCAGACACATACGTTGCCACAGACCCAGGCAATCATGGCGTTCCAGGACCAGACCGCCACCGGAAAGTTAAAGGCCGAAATAATACCAATCACTCCCAGCGGATGCCATTGTTCCATCATCCGATGCGCGGGCCGCTCAGACTGCATGGCCAGTCCATATAATTGCCGCGACTGCCCGACCGCAAAATCGCAGATATCAATTATTTCCTGAACTTCGCCCAGTCCTTCCTGAAGCGATTTTCCCATTTCGTAGCTCACCAACGTACCGAGTTCCCGTTTATATCGTCGGAACTGCTCACCCATTTGCCGAACAATTTCACCTCGTCGTGGCGCGGGCACCAGTCGCCATTCGGCAAAAGCAGCCTGCGCCGTTGCCACAACCTGATCATAATCCGATCGGGTTGATACGTGTACGCGGGCAATAAGCTGTCCGTCAGCTGGTGAATAGGAATCGAGTACGTTCAGATTTTTCTTATTTTCATCGTGCCAGAAATGTAAACCGGTGCTGGTGCCTGGTTTTACGGGTTGGGTTGGAAGTGGAAGAATCGACTGCATAACTCGAATTTGGTTTGTTGAAAAAGACCAAATCTACTGGCCTGACAGTTAACAATTATGTGTCTATTCAAAAACTTTTTAACTAAACAGAGGTTAAAACGAAGATAATGGTAGCCATATTTTAACTCAGAACGTTATGAAACTCAAGGAAACTATTGGTCTTTTCGCTATTGCCGCTGGACTGAGTATTACCAGTAGCTGGGCTCAAACGACACCCACTACACCGACCGGAGTTGCTACGTCGACAACGTATCCGCAGGGAGCAGTTGCGCCAGATTCCATGCCAGCGAAATCGTCGCGAAAAGCCATGCGCGAAAATCGTCGAGCGATGAAACAGAATGTTCGACAGAACCGGAGCAATACGTCGGTGCAGGATGCCGAATACAAGCAAAGCTCGGCAAGCGACGGTACGTCTATAAATAACAGTAACACAACAAATTACAACAGCAACAACGTTACGAATGCGCCTACTGGAGCAGGCAGTAATCCGAATACACAGGGTGCGATGAGTACTACAACCAATTCGACAAAAACGAATAGCTCATCAACCCCGCCCAAACCGTAAGTTGACCGTTTCGGACTGCCAAAGCATTTCAGAGAACTAACAACAGGTTGAGGAAAACATCTGCTCTAGTTCTTTGGGATGCTTTGGCATTTACCGAGTTAGATACGTATCATAACGCTTTATCATTATACGTTCATAAAATTCTCCCTATATTTGACTCACTTAATACCCTCTGTGTGAAACGCCAGTCTTCCCTAGTCTCAGAAGATGTCCTGATCGAAAAACTCGCTCGGCGAGATCGACAGGCTTTTCAATGGCTTTACGATCAATACTCACCCGCACTCTACGGTGTGGTGCTCCGTATTGTGCGTGAAGAAGAACAAGCGCAGGACCTTTTACAAGATATCTTCGTTAAAATCTGGAAAAGCCTCGACGCCTACGACGCCAGCAAAGGCCGTTTATTTACGTGGTTGCTCAATATAGCCCGCAATACGGCTATCGATTCGCTACGTGCGCGCAAAACACAACCTTCCGGTGCAATCCGAACTGACGATGAAAACGTACATATAGTTGATCGCCAGCATAACACGGAGCAACCTAACCCCGATCACATTGGTATCAGGGAAGTTGTGGACCAACTCAGACCCGATCGAAGGCAACTTATCGACCTGGTTTATTTCGGCGGATATACGCATGAGGAAGCCGCTGATGCATTGAAGCTTCCCCTTGGTACGGTGAAAACAAGAGTTAGGGCCGCGTTGCAGGAGTTAAAGCAATTATTTAAGTCATGAACGTAACAGAGTACATAGAATCAGGTATCTTAGAATCTTACGTGATGGGCGCCGTAAGCGACCAGGAACGGCGTGAGGTTCAGTGCCTATCCTCTATATATCCTGAAATAAAAGCGGAACTCGACCAGCTATCAGAAGCCTTCGAGCAATACGCACTGTCCTACAGTGTAGAGCCACCCGCGTCGGTTAAAGCCAAGTTACTGAAGGAATTGGATTTTAGCGAACAGTCGGAAGAAACCGTCGTCCGCCCATTACCGGTTGATCGCCCATTTATTTCAAGTTTTCGAGCTACCTGGATCGTAGCAGCGTCTGTAGGATTGTTTTTGCTGCTCTTTTCTTTATATCTATTGTCTGAACTACGTACCAACCAGAAAACTCTGGCTTCGATGCGCGAATCGAATACCAAGTTGCAGGGGGATATTCAGGGATTACGGGAACAGCAATCGCAAAATGATCAGGTACTGGCTTTACTGCGTCAGCCAGGCACACGGACAATCCCTTTGCGGGGAAATGAAAAAGCCCCCGACGGTAATATGGTGGTTTTCTGGAATACGCAGACCCACGAAGTGGCTATTCAGGTGCAATCATTACCAACATTGCCGCCAGACAAACAGTATCAACTCTGGTCGCTGGTGGGAGGTAAACCTGTAGACGCTGGCGTATTTGACCCAACCAATGGTAACCAGCTACTACAACGTTTGAATCGTTCTATAAATCAGGCTGATGCCTTTGCTGTAACCGTTGAAAAGCGCGGAGGAAGTCCTACTCCTACTCTTACGACTCTGCTCGCTATGACACCCGTCAATAGTTGAACGAGCTCCCCTATTTTGGTGTTAAATAAATAGACACGTAACAGTCCGTGCCCTGCTTTAGCTATAGCCTAAAATTGGAATTTTCCGGGAATTAGTCAATCCAGACGTAGGCTAAAAACGTATAGTTTAGACAAACCTTATAACCATGAAATACGCTTCATTAATCGTCTTTGCCGCCTGTTTATTATCGGGCTTTTCATTTGTTAATACCTGGTCGGGAGGGTCGTTCAATCAGGTAAATGCCAAACCACTGATTGATGATAAACCACCTCGTCGGGTCGTTAAGACAAATGCGGAATGGAAAAAAATCCTTACGCCTGATCAATATGCTGTGCTACGTGAGCATGGCACCGAGCGAGCCGGTACCAGCCCATTAAACGATATTCACGAACACGGTACGTTCTATTGTGCGGCCTGTCATAACCCGCTGTTTTCGTCGGACACTAAGTTTAATTCGGGAACGGGTTGGCCAAGTTTCTTTACGCCAATAGCCAAGAATGCGGTAAAAGAAGAATCGGATAAATCCTATGGCATGGTACGTACCGAAGTTCTTTGCAGCGTTTGCGACGGGCACTTGGGCCACGTTTTCAATGATGGACCTAAACCAACGGGATTACGTTACTGCATGAACGGCGTTGCCATGACGTTTGAGAAGAAATAGTTTAGCATTAAAACGAGAAGGGGAGGCTGAAAAGGAGCTAGATATAGTTTCTTTCAGCCTCCCCTTCTCGTTTTTCGCGTTTTCTGGACGCCTGCTCTATATCACATCGCCCGAAAATACGTTATATTTGGTGCCCGGTCGGGCCTGTTTAAGCGATTTATTCAGCTTCGACTGATACGTAATGTATACCTTGTTTGTCCACACTCTAAGCCGGTTAATAGCTTTCGGGTGACCTTTTACAGAATACAAGGTTTTTCTTTTTAAAAACGCATGAGTCAATACAGGAAGCGATTCCGCACTGTACGGCACGCTTTTGGCGCATTCCGACGACGTATTAAAGAGCGAGGATTACGCTTGGGCGATGTCAGACGTGGTGTGGGTCGCCAGCTATATAAACAGACGGCCCGAATTGCTGGAGAAGAACGCGTTAGTTCATGGGCATCCGCTTATAAAGGTTATCGAGAGCGATTTCGGACGTTTGTTCACCAGTATATCGACCCTGAATCCTGGTATTATCCTTACCTGAAATTTCTGACCAAAGGGTTTCTCTGGGGATCGCTCCTGTTGGGTATTTACGTTTTTATGCTCAACTACAATTTTCTCTACCTGACCGGCCCTATGCCGAGTGTGGAGGAATTAAAGAATCCAAAACTGAACCAGGCGTCGGAAATATACTCGCAGGATGGGGTATTGATTGGCAAGTTTTACGCCGAAAACCGAACCCCCATTAAATTCGAAAATATTCCGAAGCCGTTAATCAATGCGCTTATTGCTACCGAAGATGCCCGTTTTTATGAGCATGGTGGCATTGATCCTCGCGCCCTCGGTCGGGCAATCATTAGTTTTGGTGGCGAAGGTGGAGGGTCGACGATAACACAGCAGTTAGCCAAAAACCTATTCAAAACCCGCCGTAAATCGGAAACGGGCATCCTGACCCGGATTCCATTTATTCGGAAAATCATTTATAAGTCGAAAGAGTGGCTCATGGCCCTCAAGCTGGAACGTAATTTTTCGAAAAACGACATTATTACGTATTACTTCAATACGGTCGATTTTGGTAGCAACGCGTTCGGACTTAAAACAGCGGCCCGCACGTTTTTCAACAAAGTACCCGACAGTCTGAACGTACAGGAAGGCGCTGTTCTGGTAGGGCTTCAGAAAGCTACTACGAGCTACAATCCGCTCCGAAATCCGAACCGTTCCAAAGAACGTCGGAACGTAGTGATTGGGCAGATGGCGAAATACAAATTCCTGACTAAAAACCAGGCGGATTCCATCAGTGCGTTGCCGCTCGAAACTGATTTTACGCCCGAAAATCCGTATTCAGGTCCAGCCAGTTACCTGAAAAACGCCGTTCAGGACTACGTGAAAAAATGGGGGGACGAAAACGGATACGACCTCAACACCGATGGACTACGTATCATTACGACCATCGACTCGAAAATGCAGACGTACGCCGAAGAAGCTACGAGTGAGAAAATGAAGCAATTACAGCGCACGTTCGATAATCACTGGCGCGGTCGAAACCCCTGGACGGATGAAGATGGAAATGAACTGCCTGGCTTTATTGACTCCGTTGCCCGACGTACTGAACGCTACAAAACCCTAAGTCGCCGGTTTATGCCTCTATACCCCGATTCGATCATGTACTACATGAAGAATAAGAAGTACAAAATGCGGGTATTTAGCTGGAACAATAAAAAGGGGTACGATTCAACGTTTATGACTCCTTATGACTCAATTGCTTATTACAAGCATTTTTTGCAGGCGGGTATGGTGGCGATGGACCCACATTCGGGCTACATCCGTGCTTGGGTTGGTGGTCTGGACTACGATTATTTTAAATACGACCACGTAAAACAGGGAAAACGCCAGCCGGGCTCTACGTTCAAGCCGTTTGTTTATACGACTGCCATCGACGATACGCTCATCAACATGGCCCCCTGCGACCGAATTCAGGATAAGCCGTTCCGAAAAGAATATCGCGAAAACGGCGAAGATAAGGTCTGGGAGCCCCGGAATTCAGTGGGTTACTTTAGCTATTCGAACATGACGCTACGTCGGGCGATGGCTCGTTCGGTCAATTCGATTACAGCTCAGTTAACCGACCAGGTAACACCCGAACGTGTGGTACAGTACGCTCGTCGGATGGGCATAAAAAGTCGACTTCAGGCGGTGCCCTCCATCGGCTTAGGGTCGTCAGACGTATCGTTGTATGAGCTGGTGGGTGCCTACTGCACATTTGCCAATGATGGCGAAACGACCGACCCCCTGATTGTACAACGTATCGAAGACCGCGACGGGAATGTTATTGAGACATTTACAAGTCCCCATAAACGCGCTATTAGCTCAGAGACAGCGTTTTTGATGCGCTACATGTTACAAGGTGGCCTCCAAGAATCGGGCGGTACGTCTCAAAATCTCTGGTCTTATAATCTGTTTAGAAATCGAAACGAGATTGGTGCTAAAACTGGCACTACGTCCAACAACTCGGATGGCTGGTTTGTAGCCGTGTCCAATCAACTAGTAGTCGGTGCCTGGGTAGGTGGAGACGATCGTAGCATCCACTTCCGGTCAACTGATTTGGGCGAAGGGGCAAAAACGGCTTTACCGCTCGTTGGGCGCTTTCTGGAAAAGGTCTATACTGACTCGAAATTTAAATCGCTCCAGCAACCGTTTCCGAAACCAGTTGGTATTACGAAGAACTATCTGGATTGTGGTTACGATGAGGAAGAAAGCTCGGAAGAAAGTGATTCAACAGATACGTCGGGTGAGATGACCGATTCGACGTTGTTCCAGCCGATCCCAGTTCCAGACGCTATTCCGCTTCAAAAGGAGCAGAAGGAACAGAAAGATACCACGACAAAAAGTCAACCCTAAAATTGACCTAAGTCTCAGATGGCCAGCCTACTAACATGGGCTGGCCTTTTTTGCGTTAGAGCATCCGCAAAAATTTTCTCAAAAAAATAATCTCTTATGCAACCTACGTACTGAGGTCTTACATCTACTGGTCAAATAACGAAAGGAGACAGTAAACAACAACTGAAAAATGAGTTTCCTAAACCCTTATTTTGACTACAACATGAACACATTCAAATCCATACTGACCTCAGCTTTACTGGCTGCATCAACCGTTACGTTCGCTCAAACCACGGTTACGATTACCACCACCAACGACTCGACGAATAATACGTCGACACATGTAATTAAGCATGAACGAAACTATCACCGTGTTACGTCGGATTTTGGAATCTATTTGGGTTTCAACAATTTCGGTGGTGCTTTACCAACGGGTTACGAATTTAGTCCGCTGGGCTCACGCTTTTTTGCACTAGCTTGGCAGCAGCGAATTCCTCTACTGGTGAATGGTTCTACGAAGCTCCGCCTGATTACTGGCCCAGAAGTAGCCTGGAACAACTTTATGTTCGAAAACAACAATACGCTACGTAAACAAAATGAGCAGCTTATCGTTGAAGCCGCCCCTGTTAATCTGAGTCGTTCGAAGCTCGTTACAGCGCAGCTCAACCTTCCGGTTATGGTAAACATTACGTTCCGGTCACGCTTCTCGATCAGCGCAGGGGCTTATTACGGAATGCGGCTGGACAGTTACACCAAAGTGAAACCCGATGGCGGCAGCGCAAGCCGTACGCACGATCGCTACAATCTGAATTCTACCCGTTGGGGTTACCTTGCCGAGGTTGGATTCCGCGGCCACACTAAACTTTTCTTCCGCTACGAACCCGACAGCCCCTTCCGTTCGGGTATGGGTCCCGACGCCAGCGTGTGGGCGGTTGGAATAAAGCTGTAGTCTGAACCGGGATTTTAACAGGATTTAAAGAATTGGCAGGTACTGTTTTCTGACTTATAATCTTGCCAATCTTTTGAATCCTGTTAAAATCCCGGTTCTGTATGCAACGTTTCGCTTTTACCTGTGTCTTTTAGACGTACTCTTCTCAGTATTTCTCACGACAAACATCCACTCATCCTTGCGTTCAGACCGCTTGTGTAAGAACAGGTACTTTGCGATACATACTACCTACCTTTGCCATGTACTTTAAAACAGCACAACAACCTTCTGAACAACCTACTAAAATGAAAACGCTTATACCATCCATACTCCTACTCCTTTTGCTGTCGCTGACAACTGCCTTTGGGCAGGTTCTGACGCGGGGAACCGTTCACGGAAATGTAGGTACGGTAGCTGGGAAGCCACTCGAATTTGCGACGTTAATGCTGCTGAAAGCCAAAGATTCTACATTGGTAAAAGGAGCCATCAGTGATATAGACGGTAAATATAGTTTCGAAAATGTGGGCGCCGGACAGTATCTGGTAGCGGCTCAACAAGTCAGCTACCGGAAAACGTATAGTGTACCGTTCACGATTGATGAAGCCCATCCTAGCCTGGAGCTGAGTCCGTTGTCGCTGACCGAAGAATCGAAAACGTTGAATGAGGTGAAAGTAACTGCCCAGAAACCGTTCATTGAACAACAGGTTGACCGAACCGTTGTGAATGTCGAAGGAAGCATTGTTTCGAGCGGGAATACGGCACTGGAAGTTCTGGAAAAAGCTCCCGGCGTAACCATCGATCGCCAGAACGATCAGATTATTCTAAAAGGAAAAGGTGGAGTTATTGTATATATCGACGGCAAACAGACGTACCTCTCACAACAGGAGGTTTCGAACCTGCTAAAAAATACGCCGAGCGATAACATTGCTTCAATTGAGATTATTACTAATCCTGGCTCGAAATACGATGCGGCTGGTAATTCGGGGATTATTAATATCAAGATGAAGAAGAATAAGAATTTCGGTACGAACGGAAATATCATCGTAGGTGCCGGATATGGCTGGGTGAATAGTCAAAGTGGTGCCCGCGACGACTTGCCGAAATTCAATTCATCAATAAACCTGAATCACCGCGAAGGGAAAGTCAACCTGTTCGGTAACTATAGCTATACAAACCGTGAGAGCGCGCAGCAAAACGAGCTTAACCGGGTGATAAAATACAACGGAGCAACTAATTACTTCGACCAGGCATCGTTTCGTCCCAATAAGTTTGTGGGTCATTCTTATCGGGCTGGGCTTGATTACTTTATCAACCAGAAGAGTACGATAGGTGTGTTGGTCAATGGTTTTGAGAACAACTGGAGTCAGACAGGTGTGAACAATACGATCATCAGCAATGAATATCGGCAGATGACCAGTAAGGCAATAACTCAAACTGGTATCCAGAACCTGTTTAACAACGTAACGACCAACGTTAACTACAAGTACGAGTTTGGCAAAGGCCGTGAATGGACAGTCGACGCGGACTACGTTCATTATGGCGGACGTAACACCAACAATCTGAGCACCAGTTACGTGAATGCCGAGAACGTAACGACGCGCCCCAATCAGGACGTAGTGAATCGGATGCCATCGGCCATTAATATTCTGGCGTTCAAAACGGATTACATTCATCCGCTGAAAAATGGCGGCAAATTGGAAGCCGGTCTGAAAAGCAGTTTTGTGAATGCCGACAACAACACCCTGTACGATACGTTGCAGCAGGAAACCCGCCAGTGGCTTCCCGACGCCAGCCGCTCGAACCAGTTCAAGTACGATGAAAATATCAATGCCGCCTATATAAACTACGCCGGCAAACTGGGTAAGAAAACCAAAATTCAGGCGGGATTACGGGCCGAACACACTCACTCGATTGGTACGTCGGTAACGCTCAACCAAACCGTTGACCGGAACTATCTGAACATTTTCCCAACGCTGTTTCTATCGCGGCAACTGGATACCAACAACGTACTGAATCTTTCATATAGCCGGCGTATCGACCGCCCGGATTACCAGAATCTGAACCCATTCGTTTTCTATCTAGACCCATATACGTATCAGCAGGGTAACCCATTCCTAAGACCGCAATACACAAATTCGGTTGAGTTGACCCACGTATTCAAAAGCGCGTTTACTACGTCTATTAACTTCAGCCGGACTACCGATTTCATCAACCGAGAAACCCCTCGCCAGATTCCGGAGAAAAATATTACGTACGTAATCGCTGAAAACCAGGGGCATCTGGACAATATTGGTCTGAACCTGAGCTTTCCGGTAACAGTAACGAAATGGTGGCGGATGCAGAATAATATCAACGGGTACTACCAGAACTACCAGACGTTCTACTCAGGAACGCCCTACGAAGTGAAACTGGTCGCATACAATCTGTACACGTCTCAGAACTTCACCTTCAGCAAAACCGTATCGGCGGAAGTATCGGGCTGGTTCAACTCTGCTTCGCAATATGGGTTCTACCGGGCACAGCCAATGGGTGCGTTTAACGTGGGAGTCCAGAAGAAATTGATGGATGGAAAAGGAAATCTGAAATTAAATGTGAGCGACCCTTTCTGGATGAATAAGTTCAGCGGACGGGCCGTGGTGCAGGACATTGACTTCCGGGTTATGTCGCGCTGGGAGAGCCGCCGGATCATGTTGACGTTTACGTATCGTTTTGGTAATCAGAATGTAAAAGCTGCACGCCAGCGTAATTCAGCCACGTCTGCCGAACAAAGCCGGGCTGGTGGGCAGAACTAAAGAAATGTAGGATATACTATGTATGAAGGATGATATAGAGTTCTGGTGGACACATCATACATACTAACGGACTTAGTTTAGGTTAAGAAAACGTGAAAGCCATTCCCAGTTTGAGGAATGGCTTTTTTGTTTATTTATAGTTCAGTCAATTTGGCTGGATACAAGTAAGGAACAAAATTCAACGAAGACATCAATTCAATTTTCATACAAACCAGTTCACAATTTCTTCTGGGTTGTCTAGGGCTCCCTTCACTATCTTCTTTTCTGCTTCCTTAAGCCATCCCTTTACAATCTCCTTGTACTAAATACGGCTATACCAACTTCAGGCGTTTTAGCCCACATTACCGCCGGCCTTTTACAACTTAATGAACTGCCAGCATAACTTCCATCACCCTTGCAGAAAAATACTTTGATTTATCCAATTACTTCATAAACTAAACCTTAGCTCACTTATTCAGTATCTATTACGTTGCAGCCTTCAGCTTTCTTATCTTTTCAACTAGATACTCCATAGAGTAAAGTAGAATTTAACTAAGTAAATCAATACCTATAATCTATTTAACTACTTGACTATTTTACAGTTATTCATTTTTAATACCCATTTAATGACTTGCAAGATTTTAAGTAAATACCACTAAGTATATTTACATTACGTCGACTTGTAACTCCATTAAGTACTTTATGAAATGTGTAATTTTCATTTTAGCTCTGGCTGGTTTGCTAGCTACCAAGGGGTTATCAACAACTCATGACGTAGCAATTACGGATTCATACCTAAAGACTGTCAAAAATGAACTTCGTAAACAATGGCCTCAGAGTCACCCAATTAATATTGTTTTTCACGGACATAGTGTCCCAGCGGGTTATTCTACACTGACTGTTGTCAATACGTTTTCCTCTTACCCACAGTTATTGCTACGTCGATTAAAAGCAAAATATCCATACGCCGTTATAAATATTATTGTAACGGCTATTGGGGGAGAAAATTCAGCACAGGGAGATACACGCTTTCGATCTGATGTGCTAACCCATAAACCCGATGTATTACTGATCGACTATGGGCTCAATGATCGGGCACTGACACTCGCAAAAGCCCGTCAGTCCTGGCAGGATATGATCGAGCAAGCTCAGAAATCAAACATTAAAGTGATCCTGTTGACGCCCAATGCTGACCTCGGGTATAAAGCACCATCGTTTAAAACCACACTCGCACAAAACGTAATTCAGATTCGACAACTGGCTAAACAGTATCATATTGGCCTGGTAGATAGTTATGCGCTGTTTCAAGCGAAAGTTGCGCAGGGTGAGCCGCTAAGAAAATACCTGACTGATGTCGCTCATCCGAACGTAGCGGGTCATACGTTAATCGCCGACGAATTGATGAAATGGTTTTGAAACGTAAAGAAACGCGCATACTTTTTAACGTATTTTACTGTTTGTTAGCTCTCTACACCACTCATTTTAGGAGAGTTTATCCCAACACTTACAAACGCCAGCTTCGATTAAGTTGGCGTTTCGCATATACTGGGTGTATTTTAGCCTAAATCATACTGCCTACCAATTAATGCTGTCTGAAAAAGAAAGCTATCTTTATACTGGCTTAATGACAATAGTAAATCGCTAGTAAAAGGCAACATGAACCGACAGGAGTTAGCGAATCGATTAGCCATAACCGGCATTCCTGCCGACGCCTATTGCTTGACTGGCGGGCTGCCACACGAGGCCTATTGCCTGAATCAAACTGCCGACGGATGGCAGGTATACTATAGTGAACGAGGCAGTAAAACAGGGTTGGAAACATTCGATACTGAGCGTGAAGCCTGTCTACATTTATATAATCGGTTGATTACAGAGGTTCGACACTAATCTGTTAAGAGAGCGATCATTTCTGGAATAGTTCTCTACTTCATTCTGCTAATCAATAGCTAATTCTGCCAGACATTTCATTCTAATTTCAACTACGTCTAACCCGTAGGCAAATCCTGCTACGTTATAGTTTTCATTAATCCAAAAACCAGTAAGTTAAGTCTAGTAGATTTCTATAGATTATACTATTTTTAACTAATAGATTCAGTTGAAAATATCTTCACAGCCCATAATTTCATAAGTATATGCGCAAGCTCTTCATAGATCGACTTATTTGGTGGGGTATGTACGTCAGCCTGTTGGTATCCATCCGATCCGTTGCCCAGCAAGTTCCCACTGACCAGTTAAACGAAGCGCCACGATACGTCCAATCAACGTACGATACTGTGGTCATACAGACGCCTAAACCAGCTAAAACGCTCATAGACCCTTGGAATCGTTCGGCTGTTATTGCTGACTATTTCCAGAATTTCCTGGGTTCTACAGTGAGCGATAATCAGTTGAACTGGACGGGTAACCTAGCGACCTGCACTCCAGGAAGTATCTCTCAGTTGGCCCAGGACCGTACCATTCAGCGTATCAACTACTACCGCCGACTAGTAGGTCTACCCGACAATATGACTTTCGATCCGAGCCGCAATACCGACACTCAGGCCGCGGCCCTGATAATGGGGGCTAATAATAAGCTCGACCACGAACCTGCTTCTACCTCACTCTGCTACTCAAGCCAGGGATATAACGGGGCTTCTAATTCTAATTTGGGCCTAGGATATCATTCCAGCCAGGCTGTCAAGCAATATATAGATGATACCGGTCCTGGAAATGATTTCGTTGGGCATCGGCGTTGGATTCTGTATTCGCGAGCGACCAGTTTTGGTCATGGCAACACTCGAGCCGCCAATCCGCTTTTCGGTTTTGCCGATGCTCTTTGGATTGCCAATCCTGGCGCAACACCTGCTTCTCTTCCTCCCTATGTCGCTTTTCCACCGGCGGGTTATGTGCCTCGTAATCTGATTCCTGCTCGTTGGTCTTTTAGCATTCCCGGCGCTAATTTTTCGGCAGCTACGGTGACGGTTCAGGATGAGTTAGGAGTTCCGCTTAGCCTTACGACGCACGCGCCAGTGAGTGGTTATGGAGACAACACACTTGCGTGGAATCTGCTTCCGACGGATCTGGCCTGGAACGGCTCTGCTGATAAAACGTATCGGGTTACGGTATCGAACGTTGTCCGAAACGGAACGACTCAGGCTCCTTATTCCTACACAGTTGTAGCGATTGATCCAGGCACAACCTGCCCCGGCCAGAGCCCGATAGCTGCCTGCCCTGTAACGGTATCAGGCGACCTGAGTATTTTTTATGGAACAGACTTTTTCCGCTTCAACACGATTGACACGCAGTCCTCGTCAGCCAGTAACGACGGGCAAAATTACACCGACTTATCGTGCGTTACGCAGACAACGGTTACCGCAGGAAGCAGTTATACGATGAATCTGAAGGGTGTTTCTTCTAATATCCACCGGTTGCGTGTCTGGATTGACTACAATGGGAATGGACTATTTACCGATACGGGAGAACTGGTATTGACAAGTTCGGCAAACAGTGCGAGTGCAGTAATAACTATTCCCACCACAGCCCCCACCAATACGTTGCTGCGCATGCGGGTGCTGGCCGATGGCCCCGGTTCAACGAACAGTGCGTGCGCCCTCACAACGGGTGGGCAAGTTGATGATTATGGTCTGTGGATACAATCCTCCTGCCCTGTTATGGCGACGGTTCAGAATGGAAACTGGAATAGTCCTTCGACCTGGTCATGCAACCGTGTTCCACTGGCAACCGATCAGGTCAGCATTGCCCATCAGGTCACTTTAAGCGCAGGAGTTACCACGCAGGTAAAAAGAGTCATCTATCAAAATGGAGGTCGGCTTTCTTTGCAGTCAGGAGCGCGTTTGAAGGTAGTCCCATAAAGCAATTGCCTATAAATTAGTGGCAATACACCCCGGCTTACGTTATGCGTGATCCGGGGATTTTTTTCATAGACAATCAATATTTTAATTGAATAATAGCCCATATTTTGAACAATCGGTAAATCAAAAAACGCCAGCCCCAAAAGAGCTGGCATTTATGATTACGTGTAAAAATAAAATTTCCTAAAAGGAATTATATATACGAAACAGTACCTAATTGGTCACATTTAGGCCATTAGTATGACTGACGTTTTTATGCAGCCTCATTCGGTTAGTGATTACATTCTTCATACTGAATAAATCAATCTACTAAAATCAACGCAGTGGAAGTTTTATATATCCAATATACTTTACTAAGTATATTAAACCCAAGCATTGGGAATTACCTCATATCACCATAGGAAGCCCCATTTAAAGCTAATTTCCAGAGCATCAGCTTCACATACCGATTAATATATAAATATAAACAATTAAGACAAAGTATTTACTTATACTTTACTCATATCAATAAATGTAATATTTAGCTAGTTATAATTACTTATTAATTTCTTCTAAGTTACCAACCTACCGTTTACACTAATTATTTGACAGACGTATTTTTTCTTCGTAGGTTGGTTGCCTGTGAGACTAATTAACCTATGGACATTACGATTTACGGAGAAAACCGCCTGACAATTCCTTATGTATTTGTACTCTATGCTGTCGAAGTAAATTCTCATTCGCAGCATATAGAAATCTTTCGACAACGCTTCTCTTTTATGCCTCGTTACGAACACGGCGATGTTATTCGCTTTAAGCGACCCGGCGAACAGGATATAGAAGACCGGTACGTAGTTGATCGGGTCGTAAACTATGTTGTTTGTATTCCGCAACCTCCTCAGCAACGAGGCAGTACGCAGTATCAGAACCAGGTCTGCGTTATTATGCACCCCCAACCAGTTATAGACGGCCCCGATTATGAAGCCTATAGCGTAACCAAAACGAACGCATTTCTACACGATTGATCATTTACTATCCTAAACCCGGCACGTTATTACCGAAACGTAACAGCTACTGCTGAGGGCCATTCACTACACTTCCACGATATTCCCATTCCCAGACGTCACCATCTTCTTCATCGTAAACAGTCCCGAGCAGAACGAAATTATTTTTCTTCAGAATACGTGTCGAATAATTCGGTTCCGGTAGCGTTCGGGCGGTAACGATAACAGACGCATCGGTCTGCAATGCCAATCTGACTAATTGTCTACAAATCTCGGTGCCAATGCCTTTCTGCTGAAATTGAGAAAATACGCCATACGCTATTTCAACGCGGCCATCTTTGGGCTTACCCTTAAATGCCGCACTTCCTACTAACGTACCGTTAAGATCGGCCACATAGCCAATCCAAGGCGGTTCATACCCTATTCTATCAAAAAACTCAATAGTCATAGGGAGCATCACGTCAAGGTCAGGCTCATTCAGAAGGTGATCATTTTCGATTAGGGTTTTATATATAGGAAGGAGCTTCATGGTGTTTACCGTTTTTTAGCGCTTTTATCGCACTGTTAAAAGAATTATTAACGTAGTATCTCCTCGCTAAACCGTTTATCCTTTCCAGTAACCGTTCCAGTAGTTTGCAATACATAGTACCATCTACTGCCTATATCTTTGTTTCACCAATCGGGACAAACCCGACCTGCTTAGAACAAGAACTAAAACAACATACTGCCATGAAAACGCTCGTAAAATCTCTCGCTCTTGCCCTCACCCTGGGTTTCGTTACAGTTGCCAACACATTTGCCGATACCAATCCAGGTCGTCGTGCAGAGAAAGCTGCTACGTTTAAGACGGGTATATACATGACTACTAATGGTAAGCTGGCAATTGCACTTGATAAAGAAAAAGGTGGCTACGTCGATATTGTACTGAAAAATGCCGACGGAAAAGAACTCTACAGCCAACGGCTGAACAGAAACGAAAGCATGTATCGTAGCCGACTGAATCTGAGCGAATTGCCTAATGGTACATATCAATTAGAAATCACCAACGGCGTTGACACAACGCGCCAAACCATTACAATTGCTACTCAAACCCCTCAACGTACCATTGAGGCCGTTGCCATCAATAACTAACATTTCAATACACTACCTCCTTTGCCAGACCGATTTAACCGGTCTGGCTTTTTTGTTTCGGGTCAGTCCCACTAGTCCGAGTTTGGTAGAAACGCCACCTACTGTTATTTTAAAATCAGAAATTTTTTGTTTTCAAATAAGTGCGTTATTGCGTAAGTGCTTACTAACGTAGCGCTCCGACCAACGTATCAGCCTGAAGAGGTGTACCTGTTCAGCGTTGACAAAAACTTTCTTAAGTAAACTATCATGTTCGCGGCCCAATCCATCACTTCCAATACTGCCTGGTCTAACGTAGCGGCTGACAATCAATTCTGGGAAAATCTGGCTCAGACAATTCTTCCCGATTACGTCAATTCGTGCCGCTGGTTTGCGGGAAAGGCCCGTCAGCAGCAGGGAATTTCAATTTCAACCATTCACGCGCTTCCCCTACCCGACCAGACTGTTGCTTATTTGCTGATTCTGGAAGCTCGCTACGTCGATGGAATTCCCGAAAATTACCTGCTTCCCGTATCGTTCATTCCGCAAGAGGCCGATTCACCTGAAGATATGCTGGCTGACGCAATTCCTGAAAAAGGGCGTATCAGTAACGTAGCGCTGAATGGTCAAGCTGGCCTCCTGATTGATGCTATTTATGACGAACGTTTCCGGAAGGCCTTATTTTCAGGCATTTATACAAATCAGAAAACAGATCAAGCAGCCGGAACACTAACGTTTCATCGAGGGAATGGGCTGGAAGAGGGCGATGCTACGTTACCGTCACGCGTTTTACCCGTCGATTCGAGTAATTCCGCCATGACGTTTGGCGATAAATATTTCCTAAAACTCTACCGAAAGCTTTTTCAGGAAACCAACCCCGAAGTCGATATGGTGGCCTTTCTAACGGATGAGAGCGAATTTGCGAATATTCCGGCTTTCGGTGGAAGTATTATCTGGCAACGTAGCAACTCTCCCGACGTAACGCTGGGCATGGTGCAGCGCATGGTGCCAAACGAGAAAGATTCTTGGATGCAGACCGGCGATTACCTCAACGATTTTCTGTACGGTGTTCCCAACCGAATGTTTGCCATTCGCGAAGACGTTTTTGATAAAGTTGAACTGCTTGGCCGACGTACCGGCGAGTTGCACTGTGCATTATACAAACCCGGCGCCGAAGCCGCCTTTGCGCCAGAGCCCTTTACCGATGCGTATCGCCAGTTTCTGATAAAGCGATTTGAGGATTTGCTCAACCAGCGGTATGCGCTCTTGATTGACAATTATACCAAACTCGACCCGCAGGCGCAGCGGCTGGCCTGGGTATTTATGGAAGCTAAAGAGATGATCGAAACGTTCATCGACGATTTCCGCAACCGCCCACTCGATTCGCTACGTATCCGTATCCACGGCGATTACCACCTGGGTCAAGTGCTGGCCGTGTCGGGCGCTACGTCGCAGGGAGATTTTGTTATCATTGATTTTGAGGGCGAACCCGAAAGCAGCATCGCCGAACGAAAAATCAAGCACTCGCCCCTCAAAGACGTAGCGGGCATGATACGTTCGTACCATTACGCGGTTTCGGCCAAACTGTTCAACTCGACCGAAACCGAAGGCCTGGACCCGAACCATCTTCAGCGCGTATCGGATCGATGGTTCTACCTCATCCGTGATACGTTCCTCGATGCGTATCTGGACGTGTTTGGGGCACCGCATCCGCTCTTTAAAAACAACAGCGAAATCAATTTTCTTCTGCTGATTTATCTGTTGGAGAAAGCCGTTTACGAATTGGGTTATGAGATTAGCTATCGCCCCGCCTGGGTTAAAATCCCCCTGAAAGGTATCATCGATGTAATACGTGAAATCGAAAAAATCCGGCTGAGCGACGGGAACGTAGTACCCGATGTGCCTATGCTGCAAACTGGGTTACTCCAGCCCAAATAGATCATGATTCTGTTGCCCTACGAGCGCATAACGTACCGGACCAGACTATGTGAATCAGAAATTATTACGCGGCTGTTGGATTCGGTTGAGCCAAAACGTACTTTTCGTTTTGAGCTTCTCTGGTCTAGTTCCGAAAAACCTTACCAGGGTGAAATCGTTGGTAATCAGTTCACCATAACGCGAATCATCCGCTACCGAAACTCATTTTTACCGCAAATCAGTGGAGTTATTCAGTCGGGTTTTCAGGAAACAACGGTACAGGTTAAAATGGGGCTTCACCCCTTCGTAATTGTTTTTCTATGTGGCTGGGTCGGTTTCATTAGCATGTTTCTCACAGGCATTTGGGCAAACCTGTTTAGGAGCGAAAATCACTTTAATCCAATTGCCCTGCTTCCGTTGGGAATGATTGTGTTTGCCTATGCGATAACCATGGCTGGTTTCAAGTATGAAAGCAATCGATCTCGAAAGGATCTGCTGGAATTGTTCGAGGCTGAAATCGTAACTAAAGAAACCCCCTAAAAATCATGACATTACAAGAATTACACGATTCTCTGCGGGAGCAGCTTCTCGACATCGATGGCATGACTAGCCAACCTTATACTTCCAAAACGGGCAACACGCCGAAGGGTGGAATTGAGGAATTTAAACTAATCGGCCAGTACTTTGCCGGCCTTCGACTGACGGATAAATACCTTATACTCTATTTAATGCCTCTGGACGCATCACCTGAGCTGGATGCTCAAGACAAGTATCGGATTAAATCGGTTCGAAACGGGAAGAGTTGCCTGAAAATCACGAAGCCTGATACGTTAGACAGAGAGGCCATCGATGCCATTCTGGAAAAGGGAGCCAGACAGTGGAGTTGCGCTTAGCGGAATTCTTCCGATTGCTATTGAAAAATAATAGTCGCTTTACCCATCCCAGTTTTTTTCTAACTTTCCGGCCCTGATACGGTTCACTCACTAGAACGCTATTCGTTCAAACCTATGGCAAAACGTAAAACTACGACTTCACCGTCTCTTACCCCCGAAACCGAACAACCGGCAAATACTACGTCTGCTAAACCAGCAACTCGTAAAAAAGTACAATCAGAAACCACAGCGACGACTGAACCTGTAATGCAGGAAGGCGATTATTCCCGCTTTACGGATTTCGACGTTCACCTATTTCGGTCGGGAAAACATTACCGTCTTTACGAAAAATTCGGTTCACATACTGTTGAGTACAACGGCGTTGTTGGTACGTATTTCGCTGTCTGGGCTCCTTCGGCCCGCTACGTTGCCGTTATTGGCAATTTCAACGGCTGGGACAAAGGCAGCCATACGATGAGCGTCCGCTGGGATTCGTCGGGTATCTGGGAAGTTTTTATTCCCGATATCGGCCGGGGCGAAGTGTACAAATATTTTATCGTGCACGAAAGCGGCCGTGAGCTGGAAAAAGGCGATCCTTATGCTCATTCCTGGGAAATTCCGCCCAAAACCGCTTCGCTCATCTGGGATACGTATTACGAATGGCAAGACCAGGACTGGATGGCTAACCGACACGCCAAAAATGCGCTCAATGCCCCTGTTTCGGTATATGAAGTGCATCTAGCCTCCTGGCGACGCGACCCAAGCAACCCCGAACGCGAACTGAGCTACGGCGAAATTGCAGATGCGCTGGTGCCTTACGTCCAGGATATGGGCTTCACGCACGTTGAGTTTATGCCTGTGATGCAATATCCATACGCGCCTTCCTGGGGTTACCAAATTACGGGTTACTACGCGCCCAGCAGCCGATTCGGTACACCACAGGACTTTATGAAGCTTGTAGAACGGCTCCATCAGGCTGGTATCGGTGTCATTCTAGACTGGGTTCCGTCTCACTTTCCGGGCGATGCACATGGTCTGTACGAGTTCGACGGGTCGCACCTGTACGAGCACCCCGATATGCGAAAAGGGTATCATCCCGACTGGAAAAGCTACGTTTTCAATTATTCGCGCCCCGAGGTACGTTCGTTTTTGCTAAGCAACGCCCTGTTCTGGCTCGACCGCTGCCATGCCGACGGTTTGCGGGTAGATGCTGTTGCGTCGATGCTCTACCTCGATTATTCACGTAACGCCGGCGAGTGGGAACCTAACATGTTTGGCGGTCGCGAAAATCTGGAAGCTATCTCGTTGTTTAAGGAACTGAACGAAGTCATCTACAAAGAATTTCCTGATACACAGACCATTGCCGAAGAATCTACCGCTTTTCCGGGCGTATCGCGACCAGTGTATACAGGCGGGTTGGGCTTCGGTATGAAATGGATGATGGGCTGGATGAATGATACGTTACGGTATTTCGAACGTGACCCGGCTTTCCGCAAGTACCATCAGGACGAGTTAACATTCAGTACCATTTATGCCTTCACTGAAAACTTCATGTTGCCGCTTTCGCACGATGAAGTAGTTTACGGCAAGCATTCGCTGGTGTCTAAAATGCCCGGCGACGAATGGCAGCGATTTGCCAACCTACGGCTGCTGTTTACCTATATGTTTACCCATTCGGGCACTAAACTGCTATTTATGGGTGGCGAATTTGGGCAGACGTCGGAATGGAAATTCGATGCCAGTCTCGATTGGCATCTGCTAGAATTTGATCCGCACAAAGGCATGGCGGCCTGCGTAAAAGCGTTGAATCGGCTGTACACAACTGAGCCAGCCATGTACGAACGGAATTTTACAGCCGACGGCTTTGAATGGGTCGACACGACAGACCGCGAAAATAGTATCGTTACGTATCTCCGAAAAGGAAATAATGCTAACGATACGTTGCTGATTGTTCTGAATATGACACCTATGCCACGTCAGAATTACCGAATCGGTATTCCGGCTGCCGGTACGTACCGGGAAGTATTCAATAGCGACGCTACTGAGTTTCACGGTAGCGGATTTATTAACGGCCAGTCGTTAGTAAGCGAAGAAGAGGCATGGCATGGCCGTCCGCAATCCCTCCAGATTAACGTACCGCCATTGGGAGCAGTGGTACTAAAGGCTGTCTAAAAAGGTTTCTGAACCGGGATTGAGCAGATTGATGGATTTTCAGGATTTTGTTTTTCGCTTCTTCGAAGCGTTCCATCAATTAACAAAATCCTGAAAATCCATCAATCTGCTCAATCCCGGTTAAAAATTGATTGCATGAAGAAAATACTCGTTGCGTTTTTATCGTTCGTAGCCGTTAGCAGTTTTGCACAATCGCCGGTATCGGCGCGCCTGAGCAGTGGTTATGATATAGGAATGGCCTACTCCACTCAGCATTATAACCCTTCAATAACCTATTATCAGCTTTTGAATACCGGAGATCGTCGCCTTTTTGCCCTCGGCTGGACGCTCCGGGCGGGTGCTTTCTACGGCGATAATCTTAATTATTATACAGCCCCGGCTCGCCTGACTCGTGGCAAAACAGGCTTTGGTGCGCTGGGAGCCCCTCTAATCGACAAAAACATCGATACCATTCGCTACGATTACGTATCGATGACATCGGTTAGTGTAGGTGTACGTGCTCAATTCAATCTGGGTATTGTTGAAATTGGTGCCAGTGCCGATTTGGTCGGTTTAACACTAGGCAAGTCACGTATCGGTCGCTATAAGTCGTCGACGGGGCAGTTTACGGTAAAGAACGCGACTGGGGGCGATTCTCTTACGTTATATTATCAGGGTGTCAATACGTTCCAGAAAACATCACCCAGTACGTTCAACGTACGTCTGCTGGGCGATAATGACATCGGCACCCTCGCTACGGAAGTTTACGCTCGCGTGTACATAACCCCACGTATCGCCGTTAAAGCGGGTTATCAATGGCTCACTACCGAAACATCAGCCGCCAACCGCGACGTAGTAGCCGACAATAATCGCTTCCGTCACCGGGCAGGCATGGGCTATCTGGCGCTTACATTTCCGGTTTTCTTTTGAGTTATACGGTTAAAAAGTTGTAGGGTTATAGGGTTGCAAAGTTGTTGTGAATGCGTCAACCAACTTTACACCCTATAACCCTACAACTTTTAACTACCTATACCTCAATTGGCTTCAAATCGAAATACGTTTCAAAGATGGCGTCGGCCGCTTCGTTGGCTCTGGTCTGGAACGTATCCAGGTATTGATGTAGACCAACCTTAAAAATGTCAGCAGTTTCGGTAAAATCGATATCAGAACGTAGCTTGGAAAGTGTCCGCTCGGCCGAATTGTCAAAGCCGCTGGTGATGTTGTTTCCGGAGATTTCGTACAGCGAAAGCTCGGCCTGACGAATACAATGAGAAACCGCCCGGGGAAACATTTTATCCAGAATCAAAAACTCAACGATGCTGGCGGGCGTAAGTGATCGGTGCCGCTGACGATGCATGTTATAGGCACTTACGGAACGTAGCACCGCCGACCACATCATTAAATCGATAGTGGTACCTACTGCGCCAACATCGGGGAGCAGTGTAAAATACTTCACATCCAAAAAGCGGGACGTTTTATCAGCCCGTTCCAGAAATCGCCCCAACCGGCCAAAATGCCAGGCTTCATTTCGAGTAATGGTGGCGTCGATAATGCCGTAAAACAGTTGCGTACCGTTCCGGATTTCCATAAAGAATTCCTGCGTCTGGCTCTGACTCCACTCCTGCGTTGGCGACGTATCACGCACGAACATGTAAAATTTATTGAGGTGCTCCCACATCTGTTTCGAAATAACCTCCCGAATGGTACGGGCATTCTCGCGGGCGTAGCTGAGGCAGGAAACGATGGAATTGGGATTCCGTTTATCGAATGTCATAAATTGAATGACATTCTCACGGGTTGGCTCTTTATAGTACTTTTTAAACTGCTGATTATCGGCAGTAGCCGTAAGTAAGGGTTCCCACTGTTGGTCAACATTAGGAGGGAGGTCGAGGGCCAGATTAAAATTAACGCTCATAAAACGAGCGTAATTATCAGCCCGCTCAATGTACCGATGCATCCAGTAAACAGAATTCGCAACCCGGCTTAGCATATTATATAAAGTTGGGTAATATTGACAAATAACCAACAAAAATAAGGAAGACAGGCTTTTACGCAATAAAAAAATTTGGTGTGCGTAGCGTTATCTGATAAACAACTTATTTCCAGTCAATTATTAAATTGTACCGATACGCTTGAGTTGGGCAATTTCGATGACGTATCTAGCAACGTAGCAGTCAGTTGGTTCTCAACCCATTCAATTTTCTGAGGACGTACTGACCTGTTAAAACAGTTAGAAAAGAAGCAATAAACACTTATATCACCAACGTAGCAACTATATATGCGCAATCTCATGTTCATCAAATTATCTTTACTCACTTTCGGAATGTTGTGTGGTACGTTCGCCATGGCCGCATCCGATCCAGGAAAAACGCCATCAACAAAACCAGCAACAGCGATGGCCGATTCAAAACTCTACGAAGTACGAATTTATCACCCAACACCGGGTAACTATGCCGCTATTGTAGACCGTTTCCGGAAGTACACAACCAAAATTTTCGAGAAGCATGGTATGGAAAATATCGGCTACTGGATGCCTACCGATACGTCGAACAAGGAACTGATTTACATACTGGCCTATCCCAATCGAGAAGCCCGCGATGCATCGTGGAAGGCCTTTGGTAGCGATCCTGAGTGGAAAGCCGTAGTGGCCAAAACAGAAGCTAACGGAAAAATTGTTGACCATGTTGATCAGATTTTCATGACGGAATCTGAAATTTCGCCGAAGCTCAGTCTGAAACAGGCATCGCCCGAACGTACCTTCGAACTACGTACCTATACGCCTGCGCCGGGCAAATTGCCTAATCTGCTGAACCGTTTCCGCGATCATACCATCAAGTTATTCAGCAAGCACGGCATGACGAATGTTGCCTACTGGGTGACGCAAGAAAAAGATCCATCTGCCCAACCAAAGCTGGTTTATATTCTGGCGCATCCGAGCGAAGCCGAAGGCAAGGCTCATTTCGATGCGTTCCGGAAAGATCCAGATTGGGTGAAGGCCAAAGCAGAGTCCGAAAAAGATGGCGCGCTGACCACAAAAGTGGAGTCGGTCTACATGAAGCCAACGGATTATTCGCCAATTAAATAATTGACAATCTAGTCATTGCCTTAGTTTTCCGGCCTACGACAAACAACCTCTTTTGACAATCGGTTTCATGCGTAAACTTAACTACGTTATGAAACCGATTTCTCATTTTATTAACTGCCTGCTCAATCCATCCGAATCTATTTCCGTATCGCGACAGGATTTTCTACAACTTACGGCTCAAGGGTTAGCGGCTGGTGCCATAACTGCTACGTTTACATCTTGCGAGCAAAAACCGAACACACAGACGTCCACACCCACCTCAGGAGCCGTTTCAAGTGGATCTGTACCTAAACTACCCGCTACGTCTCCGCCCGCCGACGTACCAGCCGACTCTACCAAACCCATTGAACTAGAGCAAATCAAAGCTAAAACCGAACAGCAGGAAGGGCCAACTCCTACGCCATTATCTGAAGATCAGCGTGTGGGTTATGCCCTGGTTGGACTAGGCCACCTGACGCTGAATCAGATTTTACCGGCCTTTGGCGCGTGCAAAAAATCGAAAGTTGTTGCTCTGGTGAGCGGTAGCCCTGAAAAAATGCAAAAAGTAGCGGCTCAGTATGGTATAAAGCAGGAAAGTTGCTACAGCTACGCCGACTACGATAAACTACGTGACAACAAAGACGTACAGGCCATTTACATCGTGTTGCCCAACGGAATGCATGCCGAATACACCATTCGCGGAGCTCAGGCTGGCAAGCACATTTTGTGCGAGAAGCCAATGGCGAATACAGTGGCCGAATGTCAGGCGATGATTGACGCTTGCAAACAGGCTAATCGCAAACTCATGATTGCGTACCGGATACAGTACGAGCCACACAACCGGATGGTACGCGAGATGGTGCAGCAGGAGAAGTTTGGAAAAGTAAAATCTATTATGGCCAATAACGGTCAGAATTCGGATAACCCAAAGCACTGGCGTTTCAACAAAGCATTGGCCGGTGGCGGTTCGCTTCCTGATGTTGGCCTCTACTGCCTGAACACGATACGTTTCGTGCTTGGCGAAGAGCCTACAGAAGTGGTTGGCTACGTTCATAGCACGCCAAAAGATCCTCGTTTCACGGAGGTTGAAGAGCAGGTCAACTGGCTGATGAAATTTCCGAGTGGTGTGCAAACTAGTTGCGCTACCAGCTACGGCCATCACGACGACAAAAATTACAAAGTGCTGGCCGATAAAGGCTGGATTAAAATGGACCCGGCTTTCCCATATACGGGTCTGGAGTTAGAAACCAGTCAGGCGGAAGGCGAGGAGAATCAGGTGATTAAACATAAAATTGCTGATAAGGACCATTTTGCGACAGAAATGGACCATTTTTCGGACTGCATACTAGCGGATAAAACGCCTTATACCCCTGGCGAAGAAGGGCTTCAGGACCAGAAAATTATGGAAGCTATTTATCAATCAGCGCGGGAAGGGCGACCAGTAAAATTAGCTCCTGTCGATAAAAAGGATGCATTTCGCGGGTCGGAACCGGAGAAGGCCTGAGTTAGGCAGTTGGCTACCTGCTACGTCTGTTATGGGGTATTGGTGATACCTAATTTCAGTCCTGTTTTGTAGTTGACTGCTACGTTACCCGAAAATTTAAACCGATCAAGGCTAATCGAGTTTCTGCTCAATTCGTTTTTGAACAAAGAAAGTACACTGGCCGTCTGCGCCTGGCTTGAACCCGTAAAAACCATAGTAATCATGCGTTTAGGGTTGGCAGCCAGGTACTCCTGAAGCGTATTCATCAATGAAGACGCATATTCTGGGCCATGTATCCAATTTGTTCTTAACTGATTGAGCAGAGACTTCTCCGAAGCCAATAAACCAACTGTATCCGTTGGCGCAATATCTGCCAACGCGCAGCCACCCAACTCTTTTAATCCGAATTCAGTTGAGCAGCGGTCCTGATTGTCGCTCAAACCATCTCCGTCCGAATCTGGGCAGCCATGTAAATTCTCAGGTCCGGCAATAGTTGGGCATTCATCCAGGTTGTTGGCAATACCATCGCCATCCGAATCCGGGCAACCCTTCATGGCAGCAGGACCAGCATCGCGGGGGCAGGCATCATCTTTGTCAGCAATTCCGTCGCCGTCAGCATCCGGACAACCGCGCATTGAAAGTGGTCCAGATTGTTGCGGGCAGTTATCCTCAATGTCCTGAATGCCATCTTTGTCAGTGTCTGGGCAGCCCTGAAAAGCCTGGATACCTGCTACGTCGGGGCAAAGGTCAAGCTGATCGGCAATGCCGTCGCCGTCGCTATCGCTGTTCGTGCTCTTTTGTTGTTTGGCGCTTGAAGGTTTAGACAGTTTGGCACCAATCGGTATGGATACACCAGCAAACAGATGTGTGGCCATGTTATTGTATGAAAAGAAACCAAACAGGTTATCGCTTCCGATTGTAACGTAGCCGTACCGGACATGGGTACCGATGGACACTTTGCCCATGTCCTGCCAGTAGTTCAGCATGGCCGAATATTCGAGTTTGGCCGTTTCGTATCGCCCGCCAAGCGTTATCAACTCCGAACGATGCTGAGCTCCTGTGATTGGCGTGGTAGGTTTCCACCAAGTGCCACTCAAAAACCAGTTCTTACCCACATTAGCATCGAATTGAACCGATAAAGTCTGAGGCAGTTTTGTATTTAGTTCGCCAATTTCGCCTTCGGGAAGCACTCCGAGCGTGCGGGCTACAGCATCCCGAATCTGGGTTGGCGTTTTGGGAGGCTGCACATCCGTTTGCAGCAAAAAGCTCGTCGTAGGTATTACGCGCCAAATACTGGCGCTTTTATAACGAATGCTACCCATATCGAGCAGAGATACTCCAAACCGATATTTGTAGGGTACTGATTCGGATTGTGGCGCGTCCGATGTCGTTTCACGATGGGCAGGCGCCTGTGGACGGAATTCGTATGTAAATCCTAAATCAAAGCCGTTGCCTATCCCCGGCACAGTACCCAGAATGGCATCGGTAGGTGTTAATTTTGAGAGTGTCAGCAAATCGGAGTAAGACACCTGCATTTGTCGGATGGTGTAGTCCAGCCGATCCGATTTTGCCTCAAAACTTCCTTCAGCGGACATAGCGGCCGTTTGCAGACCACGTACATGCTTATAAGTAGCCCCAATTTTAACAGCATGCCCGCCCCGATTAATAATAGGAACTGCATACGACAATGCAATTTCACCGAACGCGTCAGCATTTAATGCCGGTGAACGA
The DNA here is from genome assembly GCF_054778555.1 of Spirosoma flavus. Lineage (NCBI taxonomy): Bacteria > Pseudomonadati > Bacteroidota > Cytophagia > Cytophagales > Cytophagaceae > Spirosoma > Spirosoma flavus. The sequence goes on along the minus strand of NZ_BAAGZL010000001.1, from coordinate 1,972,248 downwards.
TCGGCTAGCGGAAGTGGTGTTTTATCACCCTGAAACCAGCGAACCAAATCGTAATCACTTGAAATATTCAGATCGGCTCGATAGCGCGTCGAAACGGCCAGGGTGTGATGATTTCGAAACTGGAGCAGAAAGGCAGGCCCACGAATATCGGTTTGCTTCAGCGCCAGCGACTCACCGCCCAGTTTAATATCTGCCTGCACAAACGGAATCGTTGCCAGAGGTAATCGTGGTTGTGTGGCTGCCTGAAACGAAACGGTTGCTACGTTAACAAACATCTTCCAGGGTGAGTCTGCTATCGACGATGGGTTCAGATACAAGCTATTTGTACCAGCATACCTGCTGAGTTGATAGCCTGTTAAACGTTGTGCCTGTAGTAAGCCCGGTAATAAGCAAAGAGTCCCGAAAAGGAGACGTTTCGTCATGCAACTGTGATAGAGGAGTTTTCGCAAAAATGCTAAGTAATCGCTCCTCGTGCAACAAACGAGCCAACGACTTAGCGGCCGGTCAATGCTCTACTAAAAAAGAGCTACTGACTTCCTCAAATAATCCTGTTTTAGTGATGATCTGTATTCGATTTCGGAGGATTAATCATAATGTGCGCCCGGTGCGTACCGGGGTCCATAATCCAGGGCATGCCGGGCGCTTCTTCTTTAAGGGGCAACCCTGTGCTTTCGGCGGTAGCATACGGAATATAAACGACGTAGCGCAGGTAGCCATCCTTCACTTCGCCCGTGGACGCATTGTAATTGTCGTCTTTGGCTGTGTAGGAAAATAGCGTCGACGGATGCGAGGGCATCGTGAGCTTTTTATCTTTGGTTTCCTGCTCCCGAATCGCCAGAATTTCATTAGGCTTTTTGCCTTCTTTTTTCAGAACACGGCCCCGTTCCATAAAGGGGTCAAGGTCGCGGTGGTAGCACGACACGCTAAGTCCCTTCTGAGCCGGATCGTCGGCCAGGCAAACCATCTCGTTCGTTCCCTTACGTAGCACGACAAATTCATTTTTCGCCGAATAGCCGTACACCATCGCTCCATCGCGTTTGTCGGCTGGAGCGGCTAATATGGCGGTTTTAATCTGTATTTCTGCCGGGGGGATTGAGGGCGCCTGAGCAGACGCCAGCGTTATCGTTCCGGCCAGTAAAATGAACGTAGTACAGATGGCTTTCATAATAAACACGGTTAGAAGATTAGTACGGAAAGATAGGTAAATAACGATCCTGAACTTTCTCAAAACCAAAAATAATACGTTACTGATACCCCCGCGCCTGCAAACCAAACAACTCAGCGTAGCGTCCACCTTTCTCCAGCAATTCGTAGTGCGAACCGATTTCGAGCAACGTACCGTTTTCTAGAACCAGAATCCGATCGGCCATACGTACTGTGCTGAACCGGTGCGAAATAATCACCGACGATTTCCCTTCGGTGAGTTTTGCAAAACGCTGAAACACTTCGTATTCGGCGCGGGCGTCGAGGGCGGCTGTCGGTTCGTCCAGAATAATCAACTGGGCATTTCGCATATACGCTCGGGCAAGCGCTACTTTTTGCCACTCCCCCCCCGACAGTTCAACGCCTTTATTGAACGACCGGCCCAACTGCTGATCATAACCGCCCGATAGTTTGGCAATCACCGTATCAGCCAGACTACGTTGCGCCGACGTTTCGATACGTGGTTGATTGGTACGTTCGTCGATATCACCGACGGCGATGTTAACGCCGGCTGTCATTTTAAACCGGGTATAATCCTGAAAAATAACACCGATGTTACGTCGCAGCTCCATTAAATCATACTCGCGCAAATCGTAGCCATCGAGCAGAATACGGCCTTCGGTTGGGTCATACAGGCGAGCAAGTAGTTTGACTAACGTGGTTTTACCAGCCCCGTTTTCACCGACCAACGCCAGTTTTTCACCCGCCTGCAATGTAAACGACAGATTACGTAGCGCCCAACGTTCGGAGTTCGTGTATTTGAACCCAACCCCCTCAAACACAAAACCTTCCCGTATCGAACTGGGAAATGGACGACTGGTTGTAGGCGAATGAATAAGCGGTTTTATGGCGAAATAATCGAACAGATCCTGTAGATAAATTGCTTCCTGCGTGAGACTACTGAACTGAAGCAGAATGCCTTCCAGCGAACCCCGCACCTGCCGGAACGAACCCGCCAGAAACGTCAGATCACCCAGCGAAATCTGTCCATTCACAGCCCGCATCACGATCCACACGTAGGCCCCGTAATACCCCGCCGTACCCAGCGCCGACAACAACGTCCCCCAACCAGCGCGGCTGATCGCCAATGAACGGTTCTTCAGAAAATACTCCCACGATAGCGTGCGAAAACGATCGATCAAGAAATCCGATAAACCGAAAATCTTAACCTCTTTGGCGGTTTCGTCGCTCGCGCCTACGTAGCGCAGGTAATCAAGTTCGCGCCGTTCGGGCGTCCAGGAGCGGGATAGGGAATAGCTACGTTGGTTGAAGTAATTATCGCCGATGAACGAGGGCGTAACGGCCAGCAGAATAAGCAGCAACAGCCACGGATTGTAAACCGCCAGACCAGCCGCCAGAAACCCGACCGAAATCAACTCCTGCACCTGCCCAAATACACCCGACAGCAACACCGTTCGGCCAGTGGTTTGGCGTCGGGCGCGTTCGAGTTTGTCGTAGAACGTAGCATCTTCAAACTGTTCCAGGTCGAGGGAGGCCGCGTGCTCCATCAACCGTACCGATGTCCGATTGGCGAACAAATCACCCAATAAACTATCCATCAATGATACCGCCCGGCCCAATGCCGTGGAGAGAATCGCTAACCCAAACTCAGCGCCAACCAGCCACCAGAGATATTCCGTATCCCCTTGTCCGCCGGATTTAGCCAACGTAACAACGTGATCGATAATCAGTTTGCCGACGTAGAGCGTAGCCGCCGGAATAGCCGCCCTCACCAGACGTAGCGCGGCATTGCCCAAAAACAACGCCGGAGATACTTCCCAGACTAATCGGAAAAAGGCGGGCAAATTACCCAAAGCCGCAAAGCGTTCCCGCCAGCTTACCTGCTCTTTGGCATCTGCTGGAACCACGCCGTTTGGCGGCCCACCCATGTGTGCATTTACTTTGGCCATACACAAAACAGACAAGCCTACTAACAGATTAGTTCAACCACGTCTGTCGACTATTAGGGCTAGTTGGCCGTCGTGTAAGCCCGGCCATAAAATCGCTTATCTACGCCAAAAGTCTGGAAGGAATCTGTTACGCAGATTCCTTCCAGATGCAATTAAACGTAGCCGAATTTCCGGGGCATTTGCCGAACTGGGATAATCCGGTTAAGCCTAATAATCTGATTTTATATTGGCCTGTGCGTTGCCGTCGAACGTATTGCTGGTGGCTGCATCGTCATTCAGACGAGCATCTGAACTCACCAAAATGCCATACCCCCCACTGCCACTGATTCGGGTATTTGTGACGGTCATGTGGCTATCTGAACCATAGATAGCCAGATTAGCCCGGCTCCCTGCCACAATACCCGTACTGCCAGCATTCATAATTTCGCCATTTTCGATCCGGTTATTTGCGCTTGGTGAATAACACAGAATACCTTTCCAGTACGCCCGGCTATTTTCCGCACCAACAAATCGAACCTTCTGGGTGGCCGTTCCAACGGCGTTCAAATAACCCGTTTCATCAATCGCAATCGATACGTCCCGAGCGGATTCGATAGTTACACCGGGATTCAGTTTCCAGCCCGAACGTACCGCAACACTTTTCATCAACCGATACGGCGTTTTATCAGCAAAACCAGCCCATGTAATTACTGTGTTTCTCTGGTTGCTCTCGCCAACGTAATCGCCGATGATTTCCACTACGTTACGTCCGTTTCCTTTCGTAAAAACCGATGCAGCATCCAGTTTCGCTACGTTGTCAGTTGAGAGGAGAATGCCCGCTTCGGCGTTGTTGCTGAAGGTATTCGTAGCAAATTCACGTAGCAGCGCATCTTCCGCAACAAACAGCCCATATCCCGCACTTTCAGAAAAATGCACATTGCTAAACGCCATCTGGCTTTCTTTAAACATCGTCATGCCTGCTTTCTTGTCGTCGAGCATGATTTTACTACCAGCATGCAGCACCTCGACATGTTCCATTACGTTCGCGTTGCTGGGCGAGTAATGCATGATACCAGCCCAATATCCTTTGTTACGAGTGACGCCCACGAAACGAATCTTTTTATCGGCTGTCCCTCTGGCGATTAGTAGCCCCCCTTTGTCGTTGATATCGAAGCGAACATCGCGCTCAAAAGCAATCACAACGCCCGGATTGATGGTCAATTCGTGTTTCACGGCAATACTCTTAGACACGATATAATCGGGCAGTTCGGGGTTCAGGATTCGGTCTTCGAGTACCGTTTTCACTGTAATATCTTTGTCAATAGTTAGTGGCTGGGCCACCGATGCCAGCACCAGTACGTTGTCCGACTGCGAAGCCATTCCGTTTGACACCGTTAAAGCGAACTCATATTCACCCACTTCATCGGGCGTAAACGTGAGTCGGGCGGTATTTACGGTTGTCAACGTAACAGCACTCTTTACAGGTTTGCGAACAATCATCCACTGGTAGGTCAGCGGTTTTGCCTGCGGATCTCTGGAAGCGGTTCCATCCAGCGTTGCAGGCTGCCCTACCTGAACGGCCTGATCAGGTCCAGCGTTGGCAACTAACGTATCGACGGGGTCAACAATCGGTTTTTTACATCCGGTAACTACCAGCAACAGAGCTAGAATTGCAGCGGTAACGTAGTTAGTGATACGTTGACTCAGTGAGCGAAAAGATTGTTTTGTGTGTGCCGTTTCGTTCGGCGTTGTTTGGATTTTGGTACGTGTGTTCATTGTGTATTTGGTTTAAAAAGAATTGTGTTGTTTGATTTGAGATAATTGTACTAAGTGAAATTCTTAACTGATGCACAAGCGAAAACAACCTGTAATGGGCACTACGTTAGCCTGAGATTGGGTCGTATGTCGCGGTATCAGGGTTCCGTTAAATGAGCCTTGAACCTGGGAATTTGCTTCATATTGGTCCAGATGCACCGCTCCGTCTAAGAGCAGATAATTATCTGGAACGTAGTGTGATGAGTAAATACGTTCGCCCGCAGAATAGGTAATCAGGCTTCCGCTTCCGAACGAGAAATCGCCTTCGCTGGGGCTGCATACGGCTATCGACAGATAATTTTCGCGTGCTGAGCCAACCCGGACGTACCAGCAGTCGATTCCATGTAGTTTCGAAAACTGACACGTACCTACATCCATATACGTCTGAGTGGCACCAGCAAAGGAGATTCGGACGTAGCTCTTTCGGCTTCCGCAGGGCGAATTCGAGCTTATCGGGTCAGTTTGCAACGTAGCAGCTTCTACGTTTAACAAGATGCTGGAAACGCTCAGGCCAACGATCAGAAAGTGGCTAAATCGTGTCATTACCGTGGTGGATACGTTGGTTTATTAGTTGAGCGAATGAAGGTACTGATAAAGCGAAACCAGCTCTTTCTGGCTATACTGCGCGGTCATCTGCCAGGGCATATCTTCGTTTTTCAACTGATGGCCGCCTGGCGTTTTGCCGGTACGTAACGTTGTGATAAACTGCGCCTGCGACCATTTCCCAACGGCACCCGTTCGGGTTATATCAGGAATCGGTGGCTGGCTGGGCACAATAGCTTCTCCACCTTTTAGACTTGGGCGATGGCAACCGCTGCAGGCTACGGACAGGTATTTGCCTTGCGCGATTCCAGCTGATGTATCCGTTTTGGCGACTAACGCCCGATTATGATCAATCATTTCGACCGAAAGCAGCGGCACTTTACCGAGGTAAGTCATTATATTAAGAATCGGCCCCAACTCAGTTTTAGGCAATACGTTATCGACGGCAGGTAATTGCTGGCAATACGTGATAATAGCTCCCATATCCTCTGCCGATAACAAAGCGGTTTCGTGCGAAGGCATGATCAACAGTGGGCGGCCGGTGCGGTCGACGCCGTGCCGAAGTGCTTTTACCCAGTCGGCAGTGCTGTAATCGGCGGATAATCCACCTTTACCTCTGGTCAGATTGCTGGCGACCAAACGACCTATTTCAGGCGATTCATCCATGATTTTGCCAGCCATGTTCACCCCGTGACATTCGGTACAGCCTTTAATCGCAACCAGATGTTTACCCCGGCCCAACGTACTACTATCGGTCGAAATCGATAGTTTCTGGGGAGTAAAGGTGTATAGTTTTTCAGTACGTTGGCTAATAGTGTGGGCGATGTAGAAATAGCCCGCCAGGAGTAGGCCGATCACCGTCAGCAGACCAATTCCTGTCCATTTAAAGAGTTTACGTATCATGTTCAAGTCATTTAGCAGTTGTCGTCAACGCCAACGTATCAGCGTTTTTTTTGACAAAATTCTGACTTGATTCCCGTTCAGCGCCTACGCATAACGGATAAGAACCTACTCAAAACGGATTTTAGAAATTTCGACGCACTTCGATTCATAAGCGCCAATTGCCGGTTGGAACCGCATTTGATTCAATTGATACGTAGTTCGGTTCGTCGTACTCATATATGAAGCTAGCTTTGTGTGTTCACTACGTTCGTAGCGATTGCGAAGCAAATCATTTCATTCTATCAGGATCATGACGACTACCGTTTTTAACACTACCGATATTTTTGAATTTGATAGGCTCCCCCGCGACCGAACCCGTCCGTCAAATGGGCATTCTGGCACCGATGCGTACAGTCGATTTCACCACCTAAAAGCCGGGACGATTAATGTGAAACACTTTGGTTTTCCGCACCTGCAACTCATTGATATGCAATGGGATTTAGCCAGCGATATTGAACTCCACGACAACGCAGCCTCCGACATCATTTCCATTAATTTCATGCTCGAAGGGCAAGTCGATTCGCGTTTTACAGGCTTGAGTCATGAGATGAATATGCGGGCAAAAACACACAATCTGGTTCATTCGCCCGAAACCGGAAATGTGAATCGCATGAAAGGCGGACAGCGGATGTCGTCGGTGCTGCTGGGCATCGACAAAGCGTTTTTTGCGTCGTCTATCGGCGCGTGCGATGTCTGGAGCGAAAGTATTTTATTGAATCTGGAAAAGGAACGTCCATTTTCGGGTGTACGCGGCACGCCGACCATTACGCCCCAAATGCTGTATCTGATCGAGGATATTCGGAATAACAAGGCCGTCGGACCAATGCGTAACTTGCTGATCCAGTCACGTATACTGGAGTTGGTGGCTCTCGAAATCGAGCAGTTTAGAACACCTGCTGGCGTATGTGAGGCAATTCCGGCCGACGAAGTAGAGAAATTGCTTCAGTTAAAATCGTATCTGGAAGCAAACTTTTTGGAAGAGCACACACTTGCCCAATTGAGCCGCTACTGCCTGCTGAATGAATTTAAGGTCAAAAAGGGCTTTAAACTGCTGTTCGATACCACCGTCTTCAACTACCTGCGCAAACTCCGCATGGATTATGCGGGGCAGCTCTTGCGAAACAGTGCATTATCTGTTGATGAAGTAGCCGACCGGTTGGGGTACGAGCATGCGCAGCACTTTTCCATTGCTTTTAAGAAATATACCAGCCTCACCCCTTCTCAATATCAGCAAGGCAAATTACAGCTGACGATAAATTGATGTAATAGATGACCCGCACTACGTAGTAGTAAAACGCTGATTTTCACACAAATTCCCTTTCGTAATGCAGTGCTCAATAATTCACTAAAAGTAACGTAGCGGTTCGGTAGCTTAGGCATTACCTTTGGCGTATGAAAAAAGGCGCCCTACTTACTACGTTATTCTTTTTGTTTTTATTGAATAGCCGGGCAGAAGACCCAACTGGTATCCGATTTTTTACGGGTTCATGGCAGGAAGTTCTGGCAGAATCGAAACGCCTGAACCGGCCTATTTTCGTCGACTTTTATACAAGCTGGTGCCCCCCCTGCAAGCGTATGGCCCGCGAAGCCTTTCCAAATACTGACGTAGGCGCTAAGTTCAACGAAAAATTTATCAATTATCAGCTGGATGCCGAAGTTGGTGAAGGTGCCCTTTTGGCGAAACAATTTGCCGTAGCGAGTTATCCAACGGCCTTATATTTCATCCCATCGGGCGAAGTGGTACACAGGGGCGTGGGTTATGGAGGTGTCGATGCGATGATCAGGCAGGCCGATCTGGTGCTTTCGATGCCTAAAGTTCGTCAGGCCAGACGTAAGCGTGTGCCTGAGCAGAATGTGGTTGCGCCCATGCCTCAGCCGACCAACGACTCATTGAGAACCAACCTTTTACGCCAGTGATATATGGAGTAAACACATTTGTAGATTAAATAAATTTAATCTCACAAACGTTACGTGAGAATTGTTTATAGAAAAATGTCACCATTCCCGCTATAACTATGAATACGAACAAATCGAATAGTTTTTTTGAACGGTTTGCGTCCAGAGCTACAGAAGCTACCGGTTCATCAACGGCTTTTCTGGTTGCCTTACTAACCGTTATTATCTGGGTTATAACCGGCCCTATTTTCGGGTATTCTGACACGTGGCAACTGGTTATCAACACGGGTACTACAATCATTACGTTCCTGATGGTGTTTCTGATTCAGAAATCGCAGAATAAAGATTCGTTGGCGATGCAGATTAAGCTCAACGAACTCATTGCCGTTAACCGAAAAGCCAGTAACCGCCTGCTCAACGTAGAAGACCTGACCGAAGAGGAACTTCGAGAGTTACATCGCTTTTTCGGTCAACTAGCCGAACGCGCCAAAACAGAAGCCAAGTTATCGCTTTCTCACTCCATTGAGGAAGCGGAAGATATTCACGAAGATAAAGTTCAGGAATTAAACGAACGCGAATCAGTACGTGAGCGAAAGAAAACTCCTCAAAAAAAAATGGAAAAATCCTGAACGATTAAAAGCCCATTTTTACTTCGTGCCGCTCGCCCGAAACGGTCTGTTCCTCCAGATTGAAAATATCGGCTAAGGTCATCGGTTCTTTGGTGCGTAACTCCGCGCCGAGGTGCGTCAGCAGATCGTTGGCTTTGCTGGGTGTCAGCTTCCCAAACGCATAATCAACCATCAATCGTCCTTTACGTAGCAACGCCTTGTCGAGCAGATGTTTACTAGCGTTGAACGTAGCAATCACCTGAATGTGCATACAATCGGCCAGTAGTCCGTCGGTGAGATTCAGGATATTTGATACGCTGTTGGTGTCGCCACCGGCTTCGCGCGATTGCAGAATCCGTTCGGCATCTTCAATAATCAATACCGAATCTTTGTTATCGAGCAGAAACGGAATAATCTCGGGCGAGGTCAGATAATTGGTCATGTAGGGCGGCAAAATGAGCATATCCTTCCTGACCAGCGAACTGAGGTATTTGATATAGGTCGTTTTGCCCGTACCCGGTTCACCATGTAATAGAATCAACCCTTTACTTTTCGGTTGCGCCAATAAGTTTACCAGCCGTTCGTGTACGGGCGGGAAATCATCGTTATAATGTAAATCCAGGTCGATTTCGGGTGGATTAATTTCGACACGCTCTGTATGCAACCCTCCCAAGCCACTTTGAATCAGATAAATATGGGTCTGATTTTCTTCGTGAATATACTTGTGTTCGTGAATACCATCCAATAGTTTTTTCGCCGAACTCTCCTCGCGATAGTAGCCGTAGAGCCGAAAAAATCGCTCACCCACAAACTCGGCTTTAAGAATTAAGCCTTCATCGTGCTGATAAATTCGTTCTATTATCTGCCAGCCTTCATCCGTTACGCGGGCAGAGTGGTTAATTAATTTGAACCCTCGTTCGTCCAACAGTTGGCGCGCTGATGGTCTGAAATCGTCGTTGAAGTGCAAATAATTTGGGTAACTGCCAAATGTCTGGACAAAATGAGGAGCCAGCGGAAACTCTCGGTCAAGGTCGCTAGGTATATAAAGGTTTTGTATGGTGGATTGGGTGGGCATACGACTGTCGGCCGCTAGGTAGCGCAGCATATTGGCCCCAGAAATCTCGGTTTCGTAAGGTTTCAAATGGGCTTTCGGTTAATGGATTTCTTACTAGTAAACTCGCTATCTAAACAAACGTAGCGATTGCTCTTATCAAGTATTAATACGTAAATTTTAATACGTTGGGTGCAAAACGGAGCATTACTTCATGAACGCTCTCTTGGAAATACAGGCCAGCCGTCGGATTTTCGGGCGTTTTTGAATAAAAGATGTAGCCCAGTCGAATCGCTTTTGTTAACTGATATTCAGCCGAAGCCTGTAAATAATTCGTCTGTATCAACCCCGGACTATTCTGCCGGTACGACGCGCCTATCCCAATTTGTTCATTAAACCAGGCTTTCAGGTTCACATCGACGCCAAGCGGTTTATCCTCGATTTTCGATACCATCACCGACGGAATCAAAACTGTATTTTCACCGGCACTTAGGTTTACTCCTACCTGTGCCATCACCGGTCGAACGCTTTTGTACAGATACCGCCCCGACAAATCCAGCGCCTGCCCTGTCATTTCGGGGGCCGAAATGCCGCCAAACCAGCGATCGGACTGGTAGTAAATCCCAACTCCAAAACTCGCGATGGCTCGGTTCAGGCTCGACGCACTTGCAAAATCGTAGATCGGCAGTACGTTAATACCACCCTGAATACCAATCGACAACTTAGCCAAGGCCGGCAGATTGAATCGGTAGGCTACACTTCCGTAAGCTCCCGTAGCCGCAAAAAGTCCCATGCGGTCATTTTGCGCCTGAAACCCCAGCCCTATCTTCCCTTTCGCGACGGCCCCATCGACCGACACAGTCTGCGTAACGGGCGCGACACGAACGCTGATCCATTTGCGACGTAGTGAAGCCGTCAGATGGATAGATTCCCGGCTACCGGCATATGCCGGATTGATGCTTAGGGGCGTTATCAAGTACTGCGAATAAAGAACCTCTTTCTGAGCTTGGGCACGCCCATACGAAAGCAGTATCAAACAAACCAGCGTCCCCCACGTAACGAAATTATAAAATGCCAAGCGCATAAAATCTGTCGAAATAGGGGTCAAGTTGCGAGGTTTTTGGCTGAAAACCTACTACGTTTTTGGCTTGCGTATATCTGGTTAATTTATCAGCCCGTTACGTATTCAGGCCTGAATTTATATCTTGCTCACCGTCTGCGTTTTCTGGATTTCGGCTTCGATTTTTTTGCCGACGAATTCGACTTGACAGATGATTTTGATTTATTGCCAACGGGTGCAGAATCAATGTTCAGAATTTTAATCTCAGTCCGACGATTTAACTGATATTCTTCTTCAGTACAGTTTACACCGTCTTTACACTTATTCAACGGCAAACTTTCACCATATCCCCTGGCTATCATGCGCGGGGAAGCTATTCCCTTCGACTTCAAATACGCGACAGCCGCTCTGGCCCGATTACTTGACAGCGTTTTGTTGTATTTGGCAGAAGACCGGCTATCCGTATGCGACCGCATTTCAATACTCATAGTCGGGTATTTATTCAGCAGTTCCACTACCTTATCAAGTTCGACGGCGGCATCAGAGCGTATTGCCGCTTTATTTAAATCGTAGTAGATATTATCGATTTTAATAACATCTCCCTTTTTAAACATGGTCAGGTCAGTAGCCCCAGTACCTTCTTTAGTGATGCGGCTACCAGTGGTACCCATGTTATCTTTCATAGCTTCGAGCCGATAATCGTTGCCAGCTTTTACCACAAATTCATAACGGCCATCGGCCCCCGTGAGCGTATCCTGAAGGGTTCCGTCGGTTTCGTTAATGAGGATCACTTTTACACCCGCAATCGGTTTTTGGTCTGTTTGTGTCGTCACACGACCACGGATGGTTGAAGTAGCGGGCTTTGCCGGAGCTAATTTCGTAAGTGGTATCTCTATTCGCGAAGGCTGATCATCAGACAGATCCTTTGTCGAAAAACCAAGTTTATTATCAAGGTAACCTTCTTTTGACGCTAAGAATTTCACCTCATTATCAGCGTCGATACAGACACGTATCAGCCCTTCGGCATCGGTTTTGAGTTGTTTTTGTCCATCACTAGCTGCATTATCCAATGCCACAGACGTATTGACTAATGGTTCTCTCGACTCTGCATCAAATACACTTAGAGTTAACTGTCGGCAGGGATACAATGAACCTTCGCGGGAAAACCGGTATACGTCATCATCAGCACCGCCATTTTTTCGGTTGCTACTGAAAAAACCGCTTTTTCGATCGCCATCAGTAACGATCCCGAAATCATCTTTGGGCGAATTAAGCGGTTCACCTAGGTTACGTACAAGTTTACCTTCTTTCCCATCAGACACAATCTGAGCATAAAATATATCCAGATCGCCTAACCCTGGGTGACCGTCTGATGAGAAATAAAGATTCCCTTTTTCATCTACATACGGAAATAGCTCATTTCCTTTGGTATTGACTTCTTTTCCCAAATTGACCGGTGAGCTCCACTTACCATCTGCCCAACGTGATACGTAGATATCAGTACCTCCGTAGCCACCTGGCATATCGGACACGAAGTAAAGAAGCTGGTCGTCTTTTGAGAGAGCCGGGTGCCCGGTTGAATACTCATCACTATTGAAAGGCAACTCTTCAGCTTTGCCCCAGTATCCATTGGTCTGGGTAGCGGTGTAAAGTTTAAGTTTATTGATACCGTCCAAACTTTTCCGGAAATGGCCTTCATTAAAGTTATTACGTGTGAATATCACTTGTAAGCCATCCTTGGAAAACGTCAAAGGTCCCTCGTGGTATTTCGTATTAAGGTTACGACTGAACTGGTCCGACTCACTGATTGGAGTGTCTTCGTAGCCCATCGTCATGTTATATTCTCCGTAAAAGCCAACGGTTTTAGTATCGTTAGACGTAGCGGCCGTGAAATCATCACTTCCCAAGGGCCGAATGAGCCGAGTACGTTTGCGCCTGGCGGTAGATGTGCTACTACCACCTAAGCTTGACGCTTTGTCAACCCTTATGTTACTGAGGTCTGGTAAATAATAGAGATCCAGAAAGGGCGAATTGTTCCACTTAAACACCCGTTTAACACCATTACCACCGTGGCCCGTAGACACAAAAACTAGTCCATCCCGGTAAAACATGGGGCTGAATTCAGCCTTCTTCGTATTCATTTTCAGGAATTCGACCCTGTAGCTTCCCGCGTTACGTGTCAATGCACTAACGTCTTTATAAAGTTTGGAAAATGAAGGACTTCTTTTGTCTGATTCCTGAAGTTTACCGTATTTTTCATATGCAACCTGAGCCTCACGGTATTTACCGTTACTGGCCAGCACCTGTGCATAATAGAGATAACATTTGGCGTAATCGTTGGGCATATCGCCATTGCCCATAAGATCGCGGTAAACCCGTTCGGCGTTCTGCGTATCGCGTAGTTGCTGATAGCTGTAGCCGAGTTTAGCTCTGGCGTCTCTACGTTCAGCTTCGTTGATTTTTTCAGGGCTGGTTAGTGCTTTTTCGTAGAGTTCGACAGCTTTGGCATAGGCTAACTGGTCAAACTGACGGTCGCCTTGCTTAAGAAGCGTCTGCGCGAATACCTGGCTTGTTAATAGCCAAAGCAGTCCGATTATCGAAACGGAACGTATCATAAATCTTAAGAGTTGGAAAGCAAAATGGGATGCTTGCGTCATCAGGTTTTGCCCGAAAACGTACTGTTAGTTACTGAAAATATCCAAAAAATGGAAGCACTGAGTTAAAAAAAAAGCGAAAGAATAAAACCCCTTTTCCAGGTTTTTCAATCTTTCGCTTTTATACATTTTAATCCTTCTCCGCCTAGAAGTAACGCGGAGTCAGAATGCGGTTTTTACCAAATCCGAACTCATACCGGATCATGATCTCGTGTGAACTTGGGGCCACACTCTGAAAATTATTCATCGTGCGGTCATACGAGTAGCCGAAGCGGAATTGGTCCGTCAACTGCACTTCTACCATACCTACTATTGCATCTGTACTGTACTGAGTCCACGATGAAAACTGGTTTCGGCGAATCGAGGCTCCTATCGCAATCCGGTCCGCGAACCAGAAGTTGATGTTACCATCGAAACCAAGTGGAGCCCCCTCTGCATATTTTGCCAGAAACGAAGGCTTCATTTTAATGCCTGGACTCAGACCCACTACAAAACCAGCTGCTAAGTAGGCATGACGACGCTGCACCGACCGGTAATCCCCTGAATTGTATTCGCTCAGTTTATTTTTGATCAGACGAGGCACCGAAATGCTTAAATACGACCGGTCGTTGCTTAGGTAGATTCCTGTACCAAAGTTGGGCAGCACCTTCGAAATGTTACTTGCAAAAGCCGGATCTACCTGACCGGTACCATCTGGGCTGGTTTGCACATTAGCGAGATTCCACTGGAAGCTTGATGCACCGCCCTGAAGACCCAATGCCAGCGTCGACTTTGCGCCAACTTTAATGCGGAAAGCATACGAAGCAAACGCACCTGCTTCCTGCATTTCGCCAAATTTATCGCCGTAAAGTTGCAGACCGACACCAACCCGCTCCTGGTTTAGAGGCATGTCCATAGTAAAAGTAGCCGTCTGGGGCGCCCCCTGAACCCCCGTCCACTGATTGCGGTACAAGGCCGACATACTTAACACATCACGACTTCCCGCATACGCCGGATTCAGCGCCATCATGTTGAACATGTATTGGGAGAACATCTTGTCCTGCTGAGCCCGCACTTGGCCACTGGTGACCCCTAGGATCACCAGCAGCGCTCCTGCCCACTGTTTCATTTTTAACTGAGTTACCATCTCTATTAGCGGTTAATCGTCATGTATCGGACAAACTTGCGGCCGTCGCTCAACGTAATGATGTAATAGTACGTGCCGTCGGGCAAGCCGTTCGGATCCGAGCCGATGGCGATGCCTGTGTTTGGCTTACCATCCCAATCGTTTTTATAATCGTTGTTCTGGTAAACCATATGACCCCAACGGTTGTAAACTTCCAGACTAGCAGTCATACCAGCTATTCCCCGAATCACGAACAGGTCGTTAATACCATCACCGTTTGGCGAGAAGCCTTGTGGGATGAATACAGTTGTGTTGGTTGCTGGCAGGTTCAACGGAGTAGCCTCCCGCTCGTTCGAATCGGTTGGGTCATTATTGCCGTTGAGGTCTGGGTTCAGGCCATTAGTCGACACATCACTCACCAGACCCGCTTTGGCCATTGCCTGAGCATAAGCTGAGTTGAGGTATGTTGTTGTCGTACCATTGGTCGCTACGTTAACTACCACCAGGATCGTATCGACTTTACCTACGCCTAGTGTACTGGTGCTGTCGCCCAACACGATCACCGGATCGGAATCACCATTGAAGCCTGGGTTGAGTTTCAAGGCGCTGCCTGTCGAGGTAATTACTGGCGCACCCACCAAGGTATAGGTTGCTCCCGTTTGCATACTGAACACCTTCGCCAGCGAATCCGATACCGTTACGTTTTTCAACTCCTCCGTACCGAAGTTTTTCACTACGATCTGATAAGTTACGTTAAATGTACCGTCGGCCTGCCGCGCTGTATCACGAACCGCCATGGCTACCCCAATGAACGAGGAGTTAGAGATGGCATTCAGAGCTACCGGCGTAGGCTGGTTGTTATTACGTGGATCCAGATCATAATCTGGGTCATCGTTAGTTCCTGCCGTCGACACATCTTCTACGATTGTACCTGTGCTATCGAGCGCAATGGCGGTGGCTTTAGCCGTGTTGTAGAAGGTCAGCGTATCAGCGTTCTTCACATCAACCCGTACTATAAAGCTCAACGAAGCTTTCGCACCTACATCCAGCGTACTCAGTGAGTCTACCAGCAGATTAGTAATCATACCTTGACCCGAGTACATTGTATCGACAGCGACGGACCCTGTGCTGGTCACTGGGATGCGGTTGCTAACAATCATCGCTCCGTTACCGAAAGTCTCTGACAGCTTATCTTCGACCTGTACCTTTTTCAGCGCTACAGTACCAAGGTTAGCCAAGGTGATCGTGTAAGGAATATCGTACACACCATCTTGCACCAGCGTAGGCGTACCTACCGATTTGGCTACCCCAAGCAAGGCTTTTGGCAGATCGAAACGTACCGTTGTTGGTGAAGAACCAGCCACTTCAGGATCCAGTCCGACGTTGGAAACATCCTTGACGGTCTGGGTCGAATCTGGTGTGTGACCAGTTGCCGTGGCATTGGAGTAGAACGGACCATTGTTGCCATTGGTTTTCACGTTCACCGTGATCAGTACGGTATCCTGTGCACCTGCCGCCAGCGAACTGGCACCCGTTAACAGATCAGGCTGGGTGTTACCATCGAAACCTGCGTTGGCTACCAACGTACTACCCCCACCAACTACTGGTGCACTCACTACGGAGTAGGCCGCCGGCGCTGTGAAGACACGGATCAGACTATCCGTCACGCTTACACCTTTCAGTGCTACGTCGCCATTGTTCTTAATAGTCACTTTGTAGGTGACGTTGTAAGAGCTATCCGGCTGTTGTTCTACTTTGACAACGGCCAGCGCCACGCCAATGCTTGGTCCAAACGGTTGCTGGTTGCCCAATGTGAAGCTAGACGCACTGGTGTTGTTGCCAGGATTGCCATCGGCATCTGGATCCGGATCACCACCATTGACCGACATATCAGATACGCTCGTCATACTGTTGAGCGCCGTGATCGTCGCCATGTTGTTGAACGTTCTGGTCGTATCACCAGCCGTACGTTGCACCAGTACATCCAGTACGAACAGCTGCGACTTACCAGGAGCAATATAGCTCGTCGAGTCGAACAGATTGGTATTGCTACCCGTGCCTGTGAAGGCCAGATTTGGCTGTAATGTTACATTCGTACCTGAGGCTGTCAGCGTTGTCGAAACTACCGTGTTGGGTGCGAAGACAGTACCTAAGTCATCCATCACCTGTACATTCCGCAATGTATCGTCGCCAAAGTTAGTCGCTACAAAATTGTAGGACACTTTGATAAGCGAGTCCCCAATCGTAGTCGGCGTTCCCATTACAGCTTTAGCCAGACCAACCAGACTAGCTTTATGGGCACTGGTGTCTTTCACCGTTACGCTCGCTGCGTTGTTGGCCAGATTAGCGTCTTTATTATCCAGGTAGGTGATTTCTGCCTTATTGACGATTTCAACACCTTTCTTGACAATACGTGCTGCAAAGACAATCGATTCTGACTGACCTACCTGCAGGCTATCAATCCGCTTAGTGATAATGCCATTCGACACTGTATAGCTCGTTGGACCAGCGTTCACCAGTTCCAGACCTACCGGCAGTACGTCGCGAACATCGACATTTTTCGCCGTATGCGGACCAGCGTTGCTAACCGTTAAGGTATACGTAACTGGTGCGCCATTCTGCACAAACGCTGTGCTGGCTAGTTTAGCAATGCTCACATCAGCCTGTAACGTATCAGATGCGCAGTCGAAGACTTTCACTACAACTTTAGCCGGATGGCTTCGGCAACCTGCTGCGTTCCGCTCCACGATCCAGTATGTGCCTTCACATACTGAATCTGGACGGGCAATAATATTCGAGGTTACACATTCACAAATCTGATAGATGTAGCTGCTACCCACGTTTGTCGTCGAAAGCGCCTTGGTCAGGTCTACAATTTTCGACGGACACTCGTTGCGTAGGTTATGTACCAAAGGCGGCATAACCGGATCGGATACATTCACGACTACGTTATCCGACTTGACTGAGCTACAACCGTTAGCATCCAGCAACTGCACCCAGTACGTACCACTGGTTTTCACCACGATATCCTGTGTACGAGCGTTGTTGCTCCACAGATAACCAGCGGCACCAGCCGGAGCTTTCAGAGTCACCGAATCACCGTAGCACAAGCTGGTAGCGCCTACTATAGTCACCACTGGCACCGAACGGCTACCGTTTATGGTCAGTACCATGTCATCGGTTGCTACCGGGCAAGCTGCGTTATTAGTGCTTACCGACAGCGTCAGCGTAACCCGTCCAGAGAGTACGTCTTCCGCACTGGCGGTGTAGACGGCATTCAGAGCAAAGGCATTATCGAAGGTACCCGTACCACTGGTTGTCCAGTGAGCAGTAGTACCTGCTCCGCCCATCACACCAGCCAACTGATACGTTTTAGCCGCACAGATGCTGGCATCCGGACCGGCGCTGGCCGTAGCAGGATTGGTTGTGCTACAAGGTGTCTGCTCCTGGCAGGTGTTGATCTGCACATGGATGGCCACTGGCAGACTCATGCAACCGTTCACAGTACGTTCTACCACGTAGTAAGTACCCGTACCAACAGCGGCAGGATTAGCCACTTTCGAAGCCGCGCTTAGCGAAGCATCTGTGTAGAACTCGAACACTCCACCTGCAGTCGTTACTGAGCTGCTTACTGCCGTGCTCAGATCCACCGTATTGAATGGACACGTATTGGTTTTGTCAACCACCGTTGGTTGCGCCACTTTCGGCGTCACCGCCACGGTCAGCACGTTCGACGGAGCACTCTTACAGTAATTCGAGTTGCAGCACTGAGCGGTAAATGTAGCGCTGCTTGCAAGAGACACGGTGATCGAGGCACCGACCTGGTTATTAGACCAGGTGACGTAGCTATTCGGTCCACAGCCCTCAGCCGTCAGCGTCACTGGCGATCCGAAGCAGGCCGTAGTGCTGTTTCCTGTTACACCCGCAATCGAGATCGTCGGTGCAGCTGGTTGACCCACTTCTATGGTTGTCGTTGCCGACCAGTCGCTGACACAGTCACCGATGGCGCACTTGACGCGGTAGCTCACATTGGCTGTGGCACTGAAGGAAATGACCGCACCAGTTTGTCCGTCAGACCAGGTGTATGCACCACCGGCACAGCCTGTGGCCGTCAGTGAAACTAGCTCACCCACACAGGCAACTGGCTTGTCGGTTACAATCACAGGGATCGTCGAATTGCCAAGAACGATATCGACACGCTCCGACATTGGGCTTGTGCAGCCATTAATGGTGCAGGTAGCTGTCAGGAAGGTATTGCTGTATACCGTTTTCTGGATTGTAGCCCCTACCGAATTATCCGACCAGGTAACTGTGCCGCCTTCACAACCCGTAGCAGTGATCGACACTACGCCACCGGAGCAAACCGTGATCGACGGACCCGCCGAGAGAACAGGAGCCGGAATGCGACTCACTACTACCGACGCACCGGTCGTATCCAGCACTGCACACTTGTTGCGAATCAATGACAGCAGATCGCTAGCCGTTGTCACATTCGGTTGAATAACCGAAAGATCAACGTAGTTCGGGCTAGTCGGATCGCTGTTGTAGACCAACGTATGAATGGTGTACGTAGCCGCCGTTGATGGCACTGTGAACTGTGGTAGAGCACTAACTCCCTGCACAATACCAGACTGAGTCAGAGCGAATACCACCGAGTAGCTGGCTGGTTGAATCAGGCCACCATTTGGCGTTGCACTTACAAGAACCGTCGTGCTATTACCACCGCAGACGGTGCCACTAACTGGTACCAACGTACCTGTCTGAGCTGCACAATCGCCTGGATTGATGATAATCGTATTTGATGGCTCACTCAGACATACCCGGAATTTGCATCGAGCGTAGTAGGTCTGCGTGCCAACTGGCTGCACAACTATAGACGTACCCATGTCATTTCCGTTGATGTCGTTAGCCGACCAGATTACCGTACCATTGCAACCAGAAGCCGTCAGCGTTACCGAACCACCTGGCGATACGGATGTCGCTGAAGCCGTTATTGTCGGTATCGTTACTGGCACTACGGTGATCGTGTAGGTTTCCGATACAGGACTTACACACACACCATCCTGACAGTAAACGGTATAACCTGTCGTTACTGTTGGCGAGACAAATATTGTGCTGGTGGTTTCGCCAGTGCTCCAGTGCGGAGTTCCCTGGCAATTTTTCACCGACAACTCAACTTCTTCGCCAGCGCAAACCGTATCGGCACTACAGATGCAACGAACGATAGTCGGTCTTGGCGTTGTCGTTATGTTGATGTTAATCACATTCGAACGACCTGAACCACATGCTGTTCCAACTTTGCAAAGAGCATAGTACGAGCTGTTACCGACGGTCGGCGTTACCGAAATCACCGAGCCTGTCTGTCCATCCGACCAGATGACCGTGCCGCTGCTGCAACCTGTCGCCGTCAGCGATACGATACCGCCACTGCAAATAGAGGTTGTCGATGCAGCGATTGTTGGCGCGGTTGCCGGTGTAGTGTTCACCGTTACGCGAACCGAAGTTGAGCGATCGCTTTCGCAAGCGCCTACCTTACAGGTTGCATAGTATTCGGTCGTTTGTGTCGGGTAGATCTCGATGCTGGCTCCCGTCCGGTTGATGCCATTACCATACCATTGTACGGTACCCATGCAGCCTGTGGCCGTCAGCACCACTTTCTCTCCACTACAAACAATCGACTTATCAGCAGTGATTTCTGGCGTTGGCAGAGAAAGCACCACAACATCTACCGTATTAGACGGAGCACTTACGCAGGTGCGGAATTTACATTCTGCGTAGTAGCTAACGTTGGCATTCGGGTTAACCGTAATGCTGCTTACGCCTGTTGCACCGTTCGACCATTGCAGGGTGCCGTTGCAACCCGTAGCCGTCAGTACTACTGCACTACCAGCACAGATCGTGTCGGCACTAGCTGTAACAGTTGGTATTCTTGGCGATACCACACTAATGCTGTAGACTGCCGAAGAAACGCTGGTGCAGGCACCGTTCTTACAGTATACCGAGTAGCTATTGTTGGTAGCCGTCGGGATTACCGAGATGCTGGCCGTAGTAGCAGTAGTGCTATTCCAGACCGGCGTACCGACACAGTTCCCAACCGTAAGCGTTACCGTTTCGCCTGGGCACACTACCGATGTGCTAGCCACGATGGTCGGTCTTGGAATATTGTTACCAATTTCAATCGTCTTGATTGCCGGATTACTCAAGCAGCCTGCAACCTGGCACTGAGCTGTGTAGGTCGTTCTGCTATTGACCATCACGACAATCGACGATCCTGTCTGAGCGCGATCAGACCAGACAACTGTTCCACTTGTGCAACCCGATGCAGTCAGCGTTACGGACGTACCTGGGCAAACCTGATCGGCACTCGCTGTGATAACTGGAGCTTGCGGATCAACGACAGTGATAGTCACTGAGTTTGATGCGCCACTGGTGCAGTTACCCACTACGCAGCTCGCTGTGTAAGTTGTTGTTGTTGTTGGAGCTACAAATATGATCTTACCGGTTTTGCCGTCAGACCAGATTACACTACCACCATCACAACCAGTTGCTTTCAGTGTTGTCGTTCCACCGCGGCAAATTTCTGTGATTGCACAATCGATAACTGGTGCCTGCGCAACACATGGATTGATTGGGATAACAACTCGCGACGTATCGTTCAATGGATACTTCGGATCGTTGTTCGTACCACCAATGATAGCCGTGTTGTTAACCGACGTAGCGCTGGTGCCGCCTGTAATCGTAGCTTCGATCAGCAAGTTCCGGTTTGAGCCCGCGGTCAACGTACCAATGTTCCACACACCCGTTGCTGGGCTGTATTGACCAGCAGGTGTTGAACTAACAAAGGTCAACGATGGAGAAAGCACATCAATTACCCGAACATCGGTAGCCGTAACTGGGCCATTATTCGATGCCGTGAGCGAATACGTTATTTTCTGGCCAACTGTGTATGGTCCTGGCGTAACAACTGCTTTTACGATAGCCAGATCTGCCAGACACTGACCAACCGTAATCGTCAGCGAAGTGCGGTCACTGATACATCCTTCCGGACTAACAGCTTCGGCGGTGTAAACAACCTGTCCTGTTGTATTTGGAGTCACGACCAGTTTACCACCACTAACTGTTGTACCAATTAATTGACCAGCCTGATTGTACCAGTTGATTCGTCCGTTCGGCGCAAAACCTACCAGTTTGGTGCTACTGCCCTGGCAAACCAACGTATCGTCGCAGGCTACACCAACAGGAGCATCAGGTTTTGGAGTAATACGTACCATTAGCGAACTGGTTGCCGCTTGGCAAACCCCACCTGCACCGTCTGGATCGTTGGTTGTTGCTGTCAGCATCACCGTACCAGCTGCAATGTCAGCAACTGATGGCGTATAAGTTGTGGTCAGGCTGGTTGGACTAGCAAATCCGCCCGTACCATTCGTTGACCAGGTTACAGCCGTTGCCGAACCAGATAGCGTAGCACGAACTGGAACGGTTCCGCCTGAGCAGATCGTTACGCTGCCACTTACTGTGACTCCTGCCACGTTCTGACAGTTACAGTTATCAATTTGAACCGTTAGGACAGCTGGGCTACTGTAGCAATTACCCGATTTTGCGAATAGGTAGTACTGTCCAGCACCAACTGCGGTCAGATTGGTAACCAACGTAGCTTGAGAGGTCGTAGCGCTCGTATGCCATTCATAGGTTACACCGGCCGTCTGGTTCTGAATCTGAACACTACTCAAATTAGCTGTGGTTGCAGGACACGTATTACGCAGATTCGCTGCAATAATTGGCGTAGCAACTGTAATAACTGATACGCTAACGGGTTCGCGTGGGCTTACGCAGCCATCGGTTGTGAAGGCTTCTGCATAATAAGTAGTCGCAGCAGCTGTCGGATTTACAATTAAAGCTTGTCCACTCGCCGTCGTGTCGAATGCTACACCATCCACTGGCGTCATATACCAACGAATTTGCGCATTAGCTACTGTGGTCGTTGCCGTTAGCGAAGCCGTTTCACCTGTGCAGATGCTCATGTCATTCGACGCAAGCAGACCAAAATTCGTTGGACAGGTTGCGGGGAAATAGAAGCCAGCATCGATAGTGTTATTGGTCTCACCTGCTGTTAAGGTAACTGGTGCTGTGATACCGCCTACTGGATCAGAATCGGTAGCATCATTACCCTGATTGGCTAGGGTGGCCGTCATCCCTACTGGTGTCGTGAAACTTACGGAGTAAGGAATACCTGGTGTCAGACCTGTGAAGCTGTACAAGCCGCCAGCATCGGTAGTCGTAGAGGCAACTACACTACCATTGCTGATCAACGTAACAGTCACGCCTGGGATACCGACTTCACCATTATCCTGTTGACCATTTTGATTGGCATCTAACCAAACGTAATCACCCAACGTAGCATACTGACCCAGCGGCACTGTTACTGTTGCCGTGTTGTTGTTGGGGTTGCTATCGATGGCTGGTGTTCCTGCATTATCCGTTGTAGACGTGTACCGGCTCACTATGCCAACGTTCACTACGTTGCTCAGCGAGTAGGCGTTGCTTACTGCAACCGCCAGGGTCAGACTGGCTGTACCACCGTTGGCCGCCAGAGGACCAGCTACCAGCGCACTCACTGAGTTAGCCCCTGAGGTGCTAAATCCAGTTCCACTTCCAAAGGTTATCCCTGCAGGTAGTACGTCATCTACGCGTACATTATATACAGGTACTACCGAGTTGTTGGTAACCGTCAATTGATATTGAATCGAGCTGCCTGGGTAATATGGACCTGCACTGATCACCGACTTAGCGATACCTACGTCGTAAACCGGTGTGAAGCCTGCATCGATAGTGTTATCAACTTGTCCAGCAGTTAGGGTCACCGGTGCCGTAATGCCACCTACCGGATCTGAATCCGTGGCGTCAGGTCCGGCATTAGCTGCTGTTCCCGTATATCCAGTTGGAGCGGTGAAGCTTACTGAGTAAGGTACGCCTGGTAGTACGGTGAAGCTATACAGACCCGAGGCATTTGTTGTCGTGGTAGCTACCACTGTACCGTTACTAATTAATGTAACTGTTACCCCCGCCAATGGTGGTTCGCCTACTTGCTGCTGACCATCACCGTTCAGGTCAAGCCATACATAATCACCCAATGTAGCTATTGCAACTGGGGAAGTTGGTGGAACATAACCGGCGTCGATATTATTGTTCGTTTCTCCTGGAGCCAACGTAACGCTACGTGTTAATCCTGTTACCGGATCAGCATCACTATCAACAGCGTCAACACCGCCTACCTGAGCAGCCGTTCCTGTATAACCAGTCGGAGCAGTGAAGCTTACCGAATAGGGCACTCCTGGTGTCAGACCCGTAAAGCTATATAATCCGCCTGCATCGGTAGTCGTAGTGGCGACTACACTGCCATTGCTGATCAACGTAACAATTACACCTGGAATTGGAGTATCGGGACCGTCCTGAATACCATTATTATTATTGTCAGCAAAAACGAGGTTACCCAACGAAGCAGGAATGTAGTAGAAGCCTGCATCCAAGCTTAGGTTACTCTCGTTTACTGTCAGGGTTACCGGTGCGGTAATGCCACCTACTGGATCAGAATCGGTAGCATCATTACCCTGATTGGCTAGGGTGGCCGTCATCCCTACTGGTGTCGTGAAACTTACGGAGTAAGGAATACCTGGTGTCAGACCCGTAAAGCTGTACAAGCCGCCTGCGTCGGTAGTCGTAGAGGCAACTACACTACCATTGCTGATCAACGTAACAGTCACACCTGGGATACCTACTTCACCATTATCCTGTTGACCATTGCGGTTAGCATCTAACCAAACGTAGTCACCCAACGTGGCTGTCGGTAGATAGAAACCAGCGTCAACTGTAGGGTTGTTTCGAGCCGTACTGGACTCGGGCTGACTTGTATTAATAGTATATATACCTGTAAAACCATTAAGGCCAGCATCACTATCCAGGCTATCAAGACCGACATTAGCACTTGTCGATGCATAGCCTGATGGAGCGATGAACCGTACAACATAGCTACCATCGGTGAGGCTATCAAACAGATATTTGCCGCCACCTGCGGTTAGTGTCGAATCTAATTTAACAGTACCTGTCTGATCGTATAAGTAAACACGTACACCATCGATACCTGGTTCAGTGGCTGTTGGCCCCTGAATACCATCATGGTTGGTATCTGCCCAAACGTAGTTGCCCAGGCTACCATAAGGTCCCTGAATGACTTTGATGTCGCAGCAGTTCGTGGACGGGCAACCGTTACGATACGTAACAAATCGATACGTACCAGGGCTCTTAATCGTCAGAGACCCATCGTTATTTACCTGGGCCAGCGATGTTGATACAACCGACGTACTAACAGGAACGTCATCGCGGTACCACACAATCTGGTTGTAGCCTGATGGTATAGTTACAGTATATTCATCGCCAATGTACCAAAGGATTGGGACGGAGAAACAAACGGCGTCATAATCATCTTCCGTCAGGTTCTGATTATCCGGAACCGAATTGGAATCCTGTGGATTAGAAGCGGTAATTTCAGCCGTATTAAACCAGACCCCCCGTTCGATTACAGTTGCCTTTAAAACCAGCACAACCGAGTCGTTGGGAGCAATTGCCGGAATAGACCAAATCCCTGTTCCGACGGAAGCCGAAGCAGGGGGCGTAAAGGTAGCGGCACCACGTAGTGCGCTGGCCGAACCCGGCAGGTAGGTTGCGCCACCAACCGGTAGCTCATCCTTCACCTGTATACCAGTTGCTGTAGTTGTTGAACTGGCGCTATTGACGACCGTAATTGTATACGTAACAACACTACCAATAGCTGGTGACTGATTATCGATCTTTTTGTGAAGACTTAAATCAACACTTGGTGCTTGAGCGTGTGCAGCTGTTGTGGCCACCCAGCACAGCAGAAACATCAGGAACGAGCAAGCTCCTTTCAGAGCAGGCATGAAAGCCCACCGTCCATAGCCAGCCAACGACGACAGCAGCTTTGTCAAGCTGCCAATCCCCGGTGACTCTGCCAGTCTGGGACTTTTCCCTGTGGCAGTTGCCAATCGGGAATCGTGATGAGGTGACTTGTTTAGTAAAAATTGCTCATTCATTGGATAAGGCACTATGAGATTAAAAGCTAGTTGTTGAGTAAGATGTAAAGCCTTGGGAGGCCCCGGATCTGGTATATCAGGCGGTTCCCGGTCTGGCCGGGAAATTTCCGAACCAGAGGAATTACTCTCTGCCAGTAAAAGCAGATTTTGACTAGAAATATTTATGGGGGAAGCAACTAAACCAACTACCGAAGATGGTAATTGTTTACTATGAATCAATTTCAGAAAAAATTGAATCAACCGTCCTGCAATACGAGCGATTTTACCTGACTGATACGTATCGTTCCGGTCGGAACGACTGATCAAGGGTTTAAGACGTTGTGTGTGTAGCGTAGACATTTCTTCCATCTGCAACTTAGTTTGGACGGTCTTATACGAACAAATCATCTCGTAAGTTGAACCAACTATTCAGACAAACAGAATGGCCGTTCGTCACTATATATCTTAATTGGCACTTAAAGACCTTTTTGCTCACTACAAAATCAACGAAAACTATGCCAAATAGCGGCTAAGTTCGTCTTCATTACGGTCCTGAGTCTTTAAAAAGCTCTTTTCTAGAGAGTTAATCAGGGTTACTAGTTACAATATAACCAGATATGGGCGATCGGATAGCCTATAACTGCTCTTTACTAGCCATTCTATGTGTCGCAGGCCGTTTAGCGAAAACTATGCCAATTGCAATCTTCGCTGAACAATCTTAGCTAACATCAGCTAAAGCGCAGATTTTTTATCAGGCTATTTATGAAACAGTTACGTTTCAAAAGACCAATTAAAGGAAGAACATACTCAGCGATTAAAAACGCATCTGCTGAAATATGTAGGTAGCGCACTTATGGGGTTGACAAAGATAATATCCAGGTGCGTAGTTCCCTATAGATTTACTTTCCGGCATGTGTATAAATGAAAAAACCGCTTCTTGAGAAGCGGTTTTAAACGTAACGCGGATAAAAACCCGCAATTTAAAGTTATCGGTTACAGGTTTTCACCCGTATCATGCTTAAAAGTCATACCCCAGAGTCAGATACGCAATTGGTTTGGATACCGTTTTATCTTCAAGACCCCAACCATAGTCGAACTTAACAAAGTAGCCGAAAATCATAGTCCGTACGCCAGCCCCATAACCGATCAGGAATGGATTTTTGAAGTTAGTTACAGTAGCTCGGAATGGAATTTTATCCCCTCCAATTATTTCTGTATTCAGGCTATTGGCCCGATTAAATGGCCCACTACCCGACCAAGCCGTACCAATGTCTGAGAAAGCGACCAACTGAAGATTCCGCAGGAAATTCGACGTTACGTTACCCCGGTATAAGTATCTGATTAGAGGCAATCGAAACTCGGCGTTAAATAACATATAGCTGTTTCCTGTGAGTTTTCCCTGCCGGAATCCACGTAGCGGAGCAGCAAAATCAAGGAAAAACACGTTTCTATAATCGTACATTTCGGTACGAAACGGATTAGGTACAAGCAACGGGTTCGACGATACGTTCTCACGCTGATTCACACCGTAACCAATCCAGTTTTCCATTCCACCCAGTGTACTTTGCTTCGGCGATGGCCCACCCGACTGGCTGAAAGCAAAACGCAGCGCCAGTACAATGTCGCGATGAATACGTTGGTAGTGACGTAAATCAAGCGAAAGGCGTCGCCAGCTTTCAGACGAAGAACGTAGTCCGGAATATTCTTCATACCGAAGTTTTAACCGGGTGCCTACCATCATATTCATACCGTTGACTTTGGTATTGTCGAAAACGAATTCCCCGCGTAATCCCAGGTAATCAGAAACCCGATCAGGGTCGGCAAACGACGAGATATCAATCAGCCGCGTCATGGCGTAGAAAGGCGACAACGTAAAGCGACTGTTTACGGACAACGGGTAAGAGGCCGACACAGCAAAACGGTTGTACCGGTTCTTCTGGTTAATACCCGGCTGGTCGATGAACAGCGTCTGCCGGTCGAACCGTGCGCCAAAATCAACGCGGTGGGTTGAGTTGGTATACTCGGCAAATAAATCGCTGTTGTGCAAGGCGTTAGTCAGGCTGATAAACCCACCGGCACGCAACGTATGGTTTTCCAGTAAGTCTGTCAATGTTACCTCCTGCGCATAACCGAATCCACGAATAGGATCGATTCGCCAGTTCGAAGGTGCTTCATTCACGCCAAATAAGCCCTGATACGGGAACGGCCCGCGAATAGTGATATTTTCCCGACGCCGGTTACGTAGCGAGGTTGCCGACGTAACAATAGAGGACGTATTGACCCCAGAACGACGCTGGCGGTTTTCGGTTGCTTTCAGTACGTCGGGATCGAACTTATAATTATCGGTATCTACTTCACCCGCTTCAAGTGCCAACGGTGTAACGGTAGTTGCCTGCACAGAAGTAGCTTGAGAACGTACCGACGAATCAGCGGGAGACGTAGCAGCACGAGCCGCCGTATCTGTCTTAACCTGTGCCTGTCGAGCGGCCGCCGGGGAGGCCGGACGTGTGCTGGCAACACGTTGCGTAGGTGGCGTTTGCGCACTCTGCGACAAATTCAGTTGGGCTTTAAAACCGATGTAAACTTCTCCATTCCGTATGCTGCTGTACACAAATCCACCGTTGGCTGGGAGCAGGTCGTACAGTTGAATACTCTGCGGGAAAGCAGTTACTTGCTGTACCGATTTGCTTTCGGTACTGAGTCGGTAGAGGTTACGGATTCCGCCGACATCATTCAGGAAATAAACAGTTGATTCATTAGCCGGAATTGGTTGCGTTGCGTGCGCTAACGAATCGGTTAGTCGCGTTACAGATAGATTGCGGGCGCTTCCTTCGTGTGAGAAGAGGCTTAAATAATCACGTACTGTTTTATAGGAGCCTTTATCGACACCCAACGTATCATCTTTCCGGTTCGAGCTGAAAACCACCTGCTGCGCGGTACGCCCGACAAACGCCGGATACAAATCGTCGTACAAGTCGTTGGTAATCTGCTGATACGTTCCCCGATTGATGCTATACAGAAATAGGTCATTTTGCCCCTTGTGATCGGCGCTCAAAATTAAACTGCCTCCATCTTCTGAAGCATCCATCCAAACAACCTGCGACAGGTTGTTGACGGTTCGCTTAAACTCGCGCTTAGGCCGTTTCTCAAAACTATACTGGTACAGGTTCGTCTGCCCCGACTCGTCGGTAATGACCAGCAGATTATTATCGCGCTGCCAGGCGACAAGTGGCGTACTGGTTCGGGAAGTTTGCCCATCCAGTCGGTAACCGCCCGTCAGAATAGTCGTTTTCTTCTTATTTGACGTGTTTACTACGTTTACCTGAAACCGGCCATCGTGCAAAACTGTATAGGCAATAAACTGTTTATCAGGGCTTAACTTAAGGCTAATCAGTGACGTTTTGTCGTTCACGGAACTTACCTTGATACGCAAATCGTCAGTACTGCTGGCGTACGATTGTGTTACGTTAGTAGCCATGCCGGTGTAATAATCGCGCCATTCGCGCAGAAAACGGCTGTATGGAATTCCTAACGTACTGGAAATACTGTTCTGCTCATTCCGAATGATACGCGTCAGGTTCAGAATGTTCGAGATATTATCGCGGCCGTAACGCTGCACAATGTAATTCCAGATTGAGTGGCCTACTCGTTCGGCATCCGACCCCGACAATATTGACGGTTTACGTACCGGACGCGTGAGTGATACGTCGCGCATGTAATCATCCAGTTCCAGACTATTACCCTCGGCAATGTAGGAAGCAATTCCCGGCATGAACCAATCGGGTAGTGTTAGGAGCAACGAACTCTGAAGAGCGTCTTTCAGGCTGCCGCCATAAAGCATATCATAGACGAACAGCATCGCTACGTCGTGGATAATCTGCTTCCGAAAACTGACCTGATCGCCCGTGAAAGCCAGCTCAATACGTGATTTTGAAAGATCCTGTTCCTGGCTGCTAAGGCCGCCCTGTGCGTTGAGGCCGATGTTGCTCTGAGCCAGTTCTTCGGGTGAATTGAAGAGGAAAATTTTGACGCGGTTGTAGGGCGTATATCCTAATAATTCGGTGATCCGATCGAATTCAGATTCAGCATACTGGGCGGTCAGGTTGGCGATCTGGGTACCATCCTGATAGTAGTAAATCTCAAAATTCGATGTGCGGATTATTTTCCAGTCAAAACTGCGATACTGAATGCGATTTTTCCCAAATCGCTCCATTGACGGAAAATTTTGTGCTATGGCTGTGCTCGCGCCAACCAGCCACAGGCTCAACAGCAAAATGTATTGATTTCGCATACGAGTAATAGTC
The DNA here is from genome assembly GCF_054778555.1 of Spirosoma flavus. Classification (NCBI taxonomy): domain Bacteria; kingdom Pseudomonadati; phylum Bacteroidota; class Cytophagia; order Cytophagales; family Cytophagaceae; genus Spirosoma; species Spirosoma flavus. The sequence continues at coordinate 1,942,091 of NZ_BAAGZL010000001.1, read as the reverse complement.
AGAAGCAAGGGTCGAAATAGCAGGTTGAGAACAGTTCGTCAGTATATATCCAGTATATATAATAACGTATTGTATTCTTGTTACTGCCTATGCATTCCTGGCTCCTTCTAATAACGATATATACCGACGAATATTCACTTCTGAATCTAATTCTTCTCCATCCAGCAAATGGCGGGCAAATTGGTCGGCCAGATAAGGGGCCAACGAGACACCTTTAGTACCCATTCCCCCAAAAATTCCAACAGCCGGATGCTCGGGATGCATGCCAATAAACGGACGCCGATCTTTTGTCGACGGACGAATACCGGCCTGCTGGCCAACTATTTCGTAAGGTACTTTTAGCAATGATCGAACCTTTGACTCTAGAAACTGACGCCCATCGTCAGTTGTTTGCCAGTCCAAATCGTGCCAGCTATACGTAGCCCCTATTTTTACTAACCCTTTCCGGACAGGCAAGATAAAAATTCCCTGATTAACTATATTACTAATAGAGTAATTATCAACAAGCGCCGTCAGAATCTGTCCTTTCACAGGATTGTAAGGCAACCACGCAAATAATGGATTCTCGCGCGCTAAAACACCATCCGCAAATATAACTTTACTAATTTCAAGACCTTGCCATTTTGCTTTATTATGTCTGATTTCTAAATCTTTACCTAAAACTACGCCCTCAAAGTATTGATTTTTTTTAATAAAATAGCCTTTAATAATTCTGACAAATTCAATTAAATCCAACCATCCTGCCTGAGTAACCTCTATTCCACCGAAAGGATTATCAATAAAACCGCTATATTTTTGATAATCAACAGACTGTGATACGTATTGCCGTATATCCTCTGCCGATACAAGGTTCTGATACGTTACTTTTTCGGCTTCTGATCGGAATGGACGGTAGATATTTTTGGGCTGGAAGAAATGAACGCCGAGTTGATCCTCGATGTCGAAATAGAATTGGTGCAGGAACGGAAATAGGTTGTCAGCTTTCCAGGTACGAACTAGCTTACGGCCCGTCAACGGATTTACGATGCCAGCCGCCACCCCCGAAGCAGAAGGTAGCGTTGGCGCGTCGGCCAGGATAACGGAGCAGCCTCGTTGGTCGAGGGTCCAGGCCAGCACCGAACCAGCGACTCCCTGACCCACAATCAAAAAATCGACTTTCATAGAGGCAGCTCGCGGTTAGGTCACTACCTTTCCGTTACGTTCACGGTGAAGAATGGCTAGTTTTCGGTCAGCTAGTTCGATTACCCATTCGACCTGCTCTTCAATAGTCATATACGACGTATCAAGCAGTTCGGCGTCGGGTGCCTGAATAAGTGGACTCTCAGCGCGGGTAGTATCGATGAGATCGCGCTTTTCGAGATTGTGGATAATATCTTCCAAATTAACCATCTCGCCTTTTGCCAGCAACTCCTGCTGACGGCGTCGGGCGCGGGTATACGTATCAGCCGTCATGAACACTTTTACTTCCGCATCTGGAAATACTTTTGTACCAATGTCGCGGCCGTCCATTACTACACCCCGGCGACGCCCCATCTTTTGCTGTTGAGCTACCATTGCCCAGCGAACTTCTGGAATGGCACTTACTTCGCTAACGATGTTGGAGATGTACATTTTACGAATTTCCTCCTCTACGTTCAGCCCGTTGAGGCAAGTTTCGTTTTTACCTGTTTTGGCGTTGTGTTTAAACGCAATATGGATATTTTCAAGCGCCAGTGTTACGTCCCGATGGCTGTTGAGCGAGATACGTTCCTGAATAAAAAACAGGCTAACGGCACGGTACATGGCGCCGGTGTCGATGTATCCGTAACCCATGCGGGCGGCTACGGCTTTTGCGGTCGTACTTTTTCCGCAGCTCGAATATCCATCAATGGCGATGACTATCTTCGGCATGTATAGGGGGCCCGCCGAAGCGGTAGTGATACAACAAAGTAACTCAAAAAACGGCGTATAGTTAAGCAAGTTTTAATGCAATTATACTACGTTTCTCGCGCTCATACATATTTCGTCAGCTAACCTCCATAAGCTGAATGGCTTACGTTTTCATAATCACTACGTAGTATGGCAAAGATGTATTCGTCGAGATATTGATTGTTCTTGATAGCCGCTTTCCGGAGAATGGCTTCGTGTCGATAACATGCTCGTTCGAGTACACTCATTGAACCGATATTTCCCTCAAGTACGCAGGCAAAAATGCGATTTACCTGAAAGTTCTGAAAGATATAATTGGTCATAATGGGCAAGGCTTCGGTCAGGATACCACGTCTCCAGAAGTCTTCGCTCAGCCAGTAGCCAATTTCGGCGTTGTAGCGATAAATATCGTCTTTTACCGTAAAGCCGATATTACCAACAGCCTGACCGTCAATATCGATAGCAAGATTATTAGGCTGTTGATAAGATTTATTGGAGCGCACCCACGAGTTGGCATCACGGGGCGTGTACGGATAGGGAAAAAAATCCCGAACGTTGTTCCAAATATTACGATTGTTCGCGTGCCGCACCAGCGACTCTTCGTCACCTTCCCGCCAGGGGCGTAACTGACCGATAGATAGAGGAAAATTGATCAAAGTAGTAGTCAAATCAGGCCTTCTTAAGTAAGTCAGTAACAATACGTTTAGGCAAATGTTAGCCTAATCAGGCAGTTTGTGAGCCATTACGTCGCCAATACTACGAATAACTTCATCTCCCTCCTACCCTGATTCACACCTTGCTTTACTGTATTCGTCGGAAAATACAATTAGTAGCCCAAAAGAGTACCTAGTTTTGGTCACCCAACCAGCAAGTAACCAACAACGTAGTGAAAAATCCTGAAGCTTGATTACCTCCTCTTCCAGATCGGAAGCACTACGATCATAAATAGATTGCTTATCAATATCTTATACATTTTTCATTAGTCATTATTTATTGATTAAAGCTATGATAAACGAACTGATTAAAACGGATGAGGAAACAGCTATTCGACAGGTATTCGACAACTTAGCCGTCGCCTGGAATGCTGGTGATGCGAATGCGTTTGGTCAAAATCTTACCGACGATTGCGACTACGTAACGTTTGCCGGTCAGCATATAAAAGGCCGTCAGGAGAATGAGAAAATTCATGACGAATTATTTCACTCGTGGGCGCTACATGGCTCGACCATGCACACGGGTACATCAACACCAAGCATTTCATTTTTGAGCGAAACAGTTGCTCTTATGCACTCAACCGGAACCATTAAACTTCGCTTCCAGAAAGAGCCGCCTTTAGATCGGCTTTCGATTCAGACGACCGTGTTGATCAAAGAAAACGGTACGTGGAAAATCCGTGCCTTCCATAATTGTCGAATTCAGAAACCGGGTTTGTTCCAGCGACTTATGATGTCGTTCTCAAAAAAATAATTATTTGCAAACCCGTTAAATACGATGAAAAAAGTTCTTATTCCAGTCATTACGTTACTAGATGGCAGTAGCCTGCTACGTTCTGAAAAGGCCGGAAAAAATGGGATACATTTAAACTGGCCAACTGCCTATAGTCGTGAGTCACTTGTTGTCAGCCAATAAAGACGTAGCAGACTACTAACTGACGACCAACGACTTAGGAATTCCGACTTATACGTCTATGACGCGCGAACAACTCATTGGTACCATTGGCAAAAACGGCCGTCGCCTGAATATGATGGGCTCCGACCTGGCCAATTTCGATTTTAGCGGACTCGACCTGTCGCAGGCCGATTTTCGTTTTTCAAATCTGGAAAGGGCTAATTTTCAGAAGGCCATTCTTCGAGGGGCCGACCTTAGTTTTTCAAATCTTGAAGGCGCTTCGTTTGCCGACGCCGATCTCTTCGAAGCAAACCTAAATTTTTGCGGTCTGGAAGATGTAGATCTGACGGGTGCCAACGTAGAGGGTGCTACGTTCAACTTTTCCGGACGTAGCAAATATCGCCCTCCTACTGCCGACCGACCAGAGCCAATTACGTTGACGACCCTCTTGCAAAAACCAGGTTTAGGGACGCTCATCGGAGCAATGCTAGGCGCGTTGCTTATCTACGGAAGCAATGCGGTCATTTTTTTTACAAATCTCATTATCAAGGCCAAAGATCCGCTAATGGCGGGCTTATACCGTTTTTTGATTGTCCAAAACCTTACCGACGGAGCCGTCGTATTTTTAATGACCTGGGCATTGTCGGGTTGGCTCACACGTCAGTTTCGGGCTATTTGGCAACGGCATCTTTTTGTTAGCTTTGCAGTTACGACAAGCTTTTTTATTGTCAATACAGGGCTATACCTGCTCTTAGGTAAGCCTTATCTTGATGAGCTGGCCAAGCGGCCCGGCGCCATTGAAGAGACTGCTCCCTGGCCTATTTATATGATAGGCGACTTATTGATTGCCAATTTTTTCTTATACATACTACAGCAAGGGCGTCAGTTAACCCGAAAACTGTCGGAACAGGAATTTCAGCTACTGAACCTGGAAAAGCTTAAAACCCGTGCCGAACTGGACGCACTACAGGCGAAAATAAACCCGCATTTCCTTTATAATTCACTCAACAGCATCGCCAGTCTGGTGCACGACGATCCCGACAAAGCCGAAGAAATGACGCTTCTTCTGTCGAAATTATTCCGCTATTCAACCGGCCGCGACCGTGAACTATTTGCTACGTTGGCCGACGAGCTGGAGATGGTTCAGACGTATTTACAAGTCGAGCAGGTGCGTTTTGGGAAGCGACTGACGTTCAGTGTCGAAGTGTCGGACCCAGCCCTGAACGAACTGAAACTACCGCAGTTTTTGCTACAACCTATCGTTGAAAATGCGATTAAACACGGCATCGCTAAACGAGCCGATACGGGACGTATTGACGTCAGGATTTACGAGAAAGGTGGAGAATTGCACCTTTGCGTCCACGACAACGGCCCGGCTTTTCCCGACAACATGGATGGCGGGTACGGCCTACGTAGCATTCAGGATAAACTCAAGTTGCTTTACGGTGAAAACGCTCGCGTTGAACTTCAAAATTGGCCGCTTAAGCAGGTACTTATATCCATCAGCATGCATAAAATCAAGGCCACCGACACAGCTATACTACCCGACGCTTAATCTCAACTCCCTATGCAATTTCCTTTAAAAACCCTCCTGATTGATGATGAACCATTGGCTATCAGCCGATTGAAACGTCTGTTAAGTAAGCACAACGATACGTTCGAAATTATTGGTGAAGCGTCGAACGGCGCTGAAGGACTGACACTCATAGAAGCCGAAGAACCAGACGTTATTTTTCTGGACATTGAAATGCCTTTACTGAATGGTTTTGAAATGCTGGCCAAATTGACGCATATGCCGATGGTTATTTTCGCGACGGCCTTTAATCAATACGCCATTCGGGCTTTTGAAGAAAATTCGGTCGATTATCTAATGAAGCCTATCGAAGCTGAACGGCTGGCACGTACCGCCCAGAAAATCAGAACCCTGGCAGAACGTAATGAATTAGTTCGGTCGATAAATAATCCTATGACTGAGAGCGTGATGAAGCTTCTGGAGCAGATGCAGCCTAAGAAAGAGATTTACTCGATTTCAGTAAAAACCGGCGAAAAAATCATTCTGGTGCCTCTTTCAGATATAGCTTTTTTTGAGGCCGAAGATAAATACGTGTTTCTAGCAACGATCGACGGCCAGAAATATCTGACGAGTTATACGCTAACGACACTCAACGAAAAACTGCCTGATACGTTCGTGCGTGTAAGCCGGTCAGTGATGGTAAATCGGCATAAAATTGCAGAAGTCCACCGTCACTTCGACGGTAAATTTGTGCTGGCCATGAACGATAAAAAAGGTACCAAATTAACCACCGGCAGTACGTATGGCGAAGCTGTCCGGCAGTTGATGGAACTCTGACAACTTATGAAAGCGGCAACCGAACGTAAAATTATCCGCTGGTTCCACATCCTGGCCAGCCTCCCGATTCTGGGCTACATTTATGGGCCAGTGGCTGCACTGCCAGAGCCTGCTTTCGCCGTTCGAATGGTTATTTTACCAGCCGTTATTTTATCGGGTTTCTGGCTCTGGCTGGGACACTACGTTAAGAAATGGTTTCGTACTGGACAGGGACGTAGCCAAAAACCGGTTAATTTCGCCCGTAAATAAGCGTTTTATGAGTAAGAAAAACCGAACCGGCGTGGTATATTCTACTAACCCGGACTTCCAATACGAAGCTGACGACCAGCCCGAAGCTGATACGTTACCAGCGGCTCAGCAGAATCTCAAAATCTGGCTTGTGAAATTGGGGGGCAATAAAGTTGTTACGTCAATACGTGGATTTATCGGGAGCAGCTCCGATTTAGCCGACCTTGGCAAACAACTAAAAACCGCCTGTGGATCAGGCGGTTCGGTTAAGGATGACGAAATTCTGATTCAGGGCGACCACCGCGACAAAGTACTGGCGTGGCTCTCCGGCAAAGGCTATAAAGCGAAAAAAGCAGGAGGGTGAAAATGATGTATGAGATATAATGTAGTTCTCAGCAATACGTCATATCTCATACATTTTATATCTATTCGATTCCGCCCATCCAGCGTTTTAGAGGTTTCACAAAGAACAGCATTAATAGACCAAAGCCTAAGCCGAAATACGCGACACTCTGAAATAACTCGGGCATTTGCTGCACATTCTCTTCCTCAAAACCACCGGCAAATAAACCGGCGATCAGGTTACCTAGCGACGAACCAATAAACCATAGTCCCATCAACTGACTACTGTATCGTTTGGGCGATAATTTTGAGAAGGCGCTCAATCCAACCGGACTTAAAAACAGCTCGGCTAAGGTAAAAAACAGATACGTAGCGGTTAAATAGAGAGACGATGTACGGACGCCGGTCAGCGCAACTTTGGCGGCAAATACCATCACTACGTAAGCAACTCCCAGCAACAATAGCGAAACGGCAAACTTGGCCGGGACTGGAAAACTGATTTTCCGATTGTCCAGAAACAGCCATAGAGCAGCCAGCACGGGCGAAAAGATCAGAATAAAAGCCGGATTCAGGTTTTGAAACCAGCTCGATGGAATTTCCCAACCGAAAAACACCAAGTTGGTGTAGCGATCGGCGAAAATTTGCAGTGAAGAGCCTTGCTGCTCATTACCAGCCCAATACGCTGCCGACGCCAGAAAGAAAACAAATAAGACGGTCACTCGCTTTTTCTCAACCGTATCTAAACCACCGGCGATCATGAGAAAAGCAAAATACCCCAGTGCTACCGCCGAGATAATCGTACCCATTCCCTTCGCTAAACCCTGCGCCGTTGTCAGGTCAAGTACGCCCGTAAATTGCAGAACGGCCATCAGTATTACCAAAGCCACAACAAATAGCAATATAGGCCGATTACTCGTCGGAGAAGCCTCTGTTTCAGTTGCGATTTGCTTCGCGGTGTAATTGCCAAGGTTGCCGAGATATCGCTTGCCCAGGGTTTGAAAGGTAATCAGACCCAAGGCCATCGCAATTGCAGCTGCGCCAAAACCATAATGCCAGCCCACTTTTTGTCCTAAATAACCCACCACCGAAATACCCAGCAACGAGCCAGTGTTGATGCCCATGTAGAAAATCGAGAAAGCAGAATCCTTACGAGCACCCCCTTCTGGATATAATTCGCCAACGATGGTGCTGATGTTGGGCTTAAGCATACCGGTCCCGATAGCGACGGTGCACAAACCGGCATAAAATATTCCAGGCCCGGCCGGAAAAGCCAGAATAATGTGGCCAAGCATAATGATTATACCACCAATGACAATCGATTTGCGCTGCCCCAGCAAGTTGTCGGCAACCCAGCCGCCGGGCAATGAAAGCAGATAAACAGAAGCTGTATAAATTCCGTAGATGGCAGCTCCATCGCCTTCCGTAAGGCCCATTCCGCCCTTAACATTATCGATCAGGAACAGCAGCAAAATGGCCCGCATACCGTAGTAGCTAAAACGCTCCCACATTTCCGTAAGGAAAAGCACGAAAAGGCCTATTGGGTGCCCAAATAGGGTGGGTGTATTACGGATGGGTTTTTCAAGAGTGGCTTCCATTCGGTTGGGTAAATTGATTAGTTTGCCGAAGATTATGTGTAAGTAACGAATAAAATAGCTGTAAATATACCGTTGTCACCCAATATTGACAACTAACCTGCCCCCTCAATCTGTTGTTCTATGCTGCTTCCATTTAATTTCCAGAGTGATACGTATCTGGTACTTGATTTCTCGGCCACTAACCCTGATCTCGCCACACTTGATCTAACTGATACGTCCGCCTTTACAGATTATGTCTTTGGGAAGTTAAACGCGGCTGGCGCCAAAATTGGAGTTGGTGGCTACAATGAGCATAGAGTTATTTACCGACGAAGCGCCCATTTTAACGTAGTAACCGAAGAAGCCCCGTACGACGGACCGCGCGAAATTCATTTGGGAATCGATTTTTGGGCAGAAGCTGGAACGCCCGTTTTTGCACCGATGGACGGCATCGTACATAGTTTTCAGGACAACGCCAACTTTGGTGACTATGGCCCAACCATCATTCTCGAACACCAGAGCAACGTAACGCAAAAACCCCATTACTCGCTTTACGGCCACCTAACTCGCGCATCGCTGGATGGTCTTTATGAAGGCAAGCCATTCAATAAAGGAGAGAAATTGGGCGAGATCGGTCCCTACCCTGAAAACGGTGACTGGCCTCCGCATTTACATTTTCAGCGAATGACCGATATGCTTGGCCTGAAAGGCGATTTCCCCGGCGTTTGTTCGCTACGTGACCGGGCGAAATTTCTGACTATCTGTCCAAACCCAAATGAATGGATGGAAATTGAGGGGCTTCCTTAATCAAGACACAAGTATTTGCAATAAATCTTTCAAAATGTTTTGAAAGAACAGAAACTTTCATTTACCTTTGGGCATGACATTCGATGAAGCCAAAGACAAATTCATTCATACCTGGGGTACTCTGGCCACCCAGTGGGGTATAAATCGTTCTATGGCGCAATTGCATGCTTTACTCCTGATTGCTCCAGAGCCGCTTGCAACTGAAGACGTTATGGAGCAATTGCAAATTTCCCGAGGTAACGCCAGTATGAATCTCCGTGATTTGATGGATTGGGGTCTAATTTATAAACAGCTCAAGCCCGGCGAACGAAGAGAGTTTTTTGTAGCCGAAAAAGATATTTGGAAAGTGGCTCGGCAAGTGGCTAAAGAACGTCGGCGACGGGAAATCATGCCCGTTCTCGACGTACTGAACGACCTTAAAACGATTCCAACGGATACGCCCGAATCGCAGGAATTTCATCGTATTATGGAAGGGTTGAGTAACGTAGTGGGTTTTGCAGATAATACGCTTAATGCGGTTATCAAAGCCGAAGAAAACTGGCTAATGAGTCAATTTTTAAAAGTGTTCCGATAATTTTTTTGCGTTATATTTCAATAATTTCTGAAACTACAGAAATCATGAAAAAGTTAATCGTTTATGACAATAGCTGCCCTATGTGTCGATTGTATACAAAGGGACTAGTCTCAGCCGATAAAGGCAATTGCTTAAGTCGTATTGGCAATAATCAACTGACCGACAAACCGCTGCTTGATAAGCTAGATTTACAACGCGCTCGCCACGAGATTCCGCTCATCGACCTTGACGGCGGAGAAACACTTTACGGGATCGATAGCTTGATTTATGCATTCGGCCAGCGAAATAAAACAATCGAAAAAATACTGTCTTTCAGCTGGTTGCGACCAATTCTACAAAAGTTATATGCTTTCATTTCCTTCAACCGACGAATAATCATTACGTCTCCGCCCAACCGCTGGCAACTACTGGACCTACAACCTGAGTTTCGGGCTGGCTACCGACTGTCTTTTATTTTCTTCGTGTTCAGCCTGGTTACTATTCTACACTACGTATTCAATGGCACACTGGAATGGTCAGTAATGGCTTTATTAAGCGGGCAAGTTGGTTTAGTCGCTTTGTATTTGTGGCGCCAAAAACAATTCTCATTCCTCGAAACGCTGCTCGACTACACTGGGCATTTGGCAATGAGCTTACTACTGGGTGGTATTATTATGGCTATTGGCTTAGCGTTTCACCTCCCAGTTAGTGTGCTGATTGGCAGTTCATTAGCTATCAGCCAACACTTTATCCGTGCTTACCGGCTTGGTCTGAACCTGTGGTTAAGTGCTAGTTTCACAGTAATTTATCTTTTGATTGTATTTCCATGAAAGCGCACAAAATCATTCTTGCAGGTGGCAGTGGCTTTATTGGACAGTTGCTTAGCGCACACTGGAAAAACACTGATACCGAGCTGATTATCCTATCCCGCCAGCCACACCCGAACCACAATAACGTCCGATACGTCGTGTGGGACGGTGAAACGTTGGGTGATTGGGTAAATGAAGTTGATAATACCGACGTATTAATTAACCTGACGGGAAAATCAGTGGATTGCCGATACACAGAACGCAATAAGCAACTGATTATTAGTTCTCGGATTAATTCGACAAAAGTGCTGGGAGAAGCTATTCAACAGAGCAAAAATCCGCCTGTATTGTGGATCAACTCGTCTTCCGCTACTATTTATCGACATTCACTTGATAAACCTATGGATGAGAATACAGGCGAAATCGGCGGAGACAAATTACAGTATACGTTCTCCGAAGATGTATGTCAGGCTTGGGAAAACGCATTCTGGAAAGCTGAAATACCCACCCATGTTCGGAGAGTTGCTTTACGGATGGCTATCGTTTTAGGACGGCAAGGCGGTGTATTCCCCGTTTTAAAACGCTTGGTCCACTTTGGATTGGGTGGCCAAATGGGGCAGGGTAATCAGTTCATGAGTTGGCTACATGAGCAAGACTTAAATAACATTATTGACTTTATCATCCAGAACGATACAATCACAGGTACATACAACTGCTCAGCACCTTATCCAATTCGGAACAAAACCTTTATGCAGACGCTACGTAAGAGTATGGGTGCAAAATTTGGATTGACATCGACAGAATGGATGCTTACCATTGGTGCTTTTTTTCTGCGAACAGAACCGGAATTAGTACTCAAAAGTCGGAACTTAGTACCCAAAAAATTATTGAATTCTGGTTTTCGATTTCAATTCCCTACTGCGCAGGAAGCGTTCTTAGATTTAATTGCTAAATACCATTCTGTTTAGAACTGAAAAATAATAATCAGTTCTTCAGAAAATCGACCACTGCTTTAGCAAATTCGGGGGTTCGCATGGCACCGCCGTGATTGCCCGGCACAATGATCAGCCGCGAACCGGGTATAGCATCGACCAGCGTTTGCGGATCGCCGTTGTCTTTGTCCTGATCGCCATTCACTACCAGCACTGGTATCTTAATTTTTGCCAATTCAGCTTTGCTGGTTACAGGTTGGAACTCTTGCAAACGTGCCAGTACGACGGTATCAGCACCCGATTTTTTGGCGTTATCGACGGCGGGTTGTAGTTCGGGATGGCTGCCTGGCTTGGTCAGGGCTTCGAAGAAATTTTTACGACGTATCCAGTTTGGGTCCGAAAAATCGACGCTGATTCCTCCCATCACCGCCCGGCGTACCTGTTTGTCCATCGTCAGCAATTTAGCCGTTAAAATTGCCCCGCGCGAGTAACCTACTACGTCGTAATTGGTCAGGCCCAGGTGTTTCATCAAGGCCATTACGTCCTTTAATTCCATATTGTCCCGATACGCTTCGGCAGCATGTGGTCTGTCTGATAAACCGTTTCCGCGCAAATCGAGCGTAACGACTTTGAAACCGGCATCGGCTAATGACTGTCGCACCGCTGAACGTTTCCAGCTTTCACTGTTGCTGATGAACCCATGTAGCAGCACAACCGGTTTTCCTTCGCCGACAATATCATAATGAATTTTTGTTCCATCGAATGATGTAAAGAGCGGCTCGCGAGACGATTGTCCGTTCGCTGCAACGGCTACTAGTAAGCACATAACAAATAAATAAACCTTCATTGGATGCATGGATTTGGCTGATCAGCGTAAAAATCAATTGGATAACGTAGTTAAGTCTAACCTTTCGCCATTCTACCGGGTTATCCTATCTATCACCTAATCACGGAACGATTATGATCGCCTTTCAGGATGACGAAACAGCAACTGCTACGTCCCAAACGGGTTTGTGGGAAGACCGGATGGCACCCGACCCGTTTATAAACCAGAGCGGAGCCGCAATGGAAGATGACGAGGATGAAGTTGATGATGACGTAGCAGATCAGGAAGAATATGATGAGCCGCTCGACGAAGACGGCGACCCTACTGGTGAACATGACCATCATCAGGACGACAATTATTCTTTGGGAGGACACGTAACACGCTCAAGCAGTTAACAACGTAACGCTATGAATACGACTGATAATCAGAATTATGATCCTGCTGAAGATGATAACCAGGGCGTAGTGCAACTACTGGCGCAGAGCGAGACAGCAGAACCAGGCGTAGCACAGGCTAACCAAATGAGTCCAGAAGCGGCTATGGGATCAGCTAATGAAAAAGATGGCGATTCACCCGAAGGTGAACGTATCAACGATGACGTACTGGCCGAAGAAGCAACCGAGTCTGGTGATCAGACTCTAAAAAATGAGTAAGCATTCGGTTGTTATTTTTTAGAACATCTTTATCCAATATAGTCGATGAATGCCAATCAGTTAGCTCAACTTGTGATACGTATTGGGCTAGGTATCAATATGCTGATGCACGGTCTGGTACGTATCCCAAAACTTCATGCATTTGTTGCGAAAACAGAAGCGGGCTTTGCCCAAACTATTCTACCTCCTCTCTTAACCAAAGCGTTTCTGTACACACTTCCGTTTCTTGAGTTAAGCTGCGGCCTTTTGATATTGATTGGTGGTCAATTCAGCAAGTGGGGATACTTACTTGGCGGGTTAATTATTAGTGCGTTGTTATTTGGAACAACGCTCAAAGAAGATTGGTCAGGCGCTGGTAACCAGCTGATTTACATCATCGCTTTCTATTTGGCACTACGTGGTCTGGATGGCGCAGGCCGGAGTCGGTTCCGATAATTTTCAACAAACCTTACAACGGTTCGCAACGGGGATGAGTCTGTATAGGAAACCATCTAATTTCAGAATGAAATCAACGTTGTTGTTAACCGCCATTTTAACAGTCAGTTTATTCAGTTTTTCAGCCTGCAAACAGGACGACGTACCAACCCAAGCTGGCCTCCCCTACCAGTCCTCCTTCCAGCGCGACGCCGACGGCTGGACAGCCGACATCACCGATTATGGCACGGCGCAAGAAAACATAATGGAATTCAAATCAGCACGTACCGGTTTGCCATCTCCGCTCGATTCTACTCGGAAGTCGTTGATGATCGAAAGCATGAACCGCAGCGACGATGCCTTCATGTTTTTGAAAAAGAAAGTAACCGGATTACAGCCGAACACCGATTACAAGCTGATTTTCAACGTAGAACTAGCATCGAAATATCCAGAAAATTCGATTGGGATTGGCGGATCGCCCGGTAGCAGTGTCTGGTTAAAAGCAGGCGCTTCTCCTGTGGAACCGGTCAAAGAATTGAAAGACGGATTTTATGCGCTCAATCTCGACAAAGGCGCTCAGAACAACGACGGTAAAGATGCGATACGTTTGGGAAATATTGCGAGCAGCGACGATACCGAAAATTACACACTTATCAAACGTAGCAATGCTGATAAACCCTTCATTGCCAGGTCGAACGAGAAAGGCGAACTCTGGTTGCTGGTAGGAACTGATTCTGGTTTTGAAGGACTAACAACGCTTTACTATAGCAGTATCAACGTAACACTCAACTAATTTCTGATTTGCTCAACTTCCTGAATGCCACTACGTAGTGGCATTCTTTTTTATTCAGAACAACTGCCTAGCTCCTTTACTTTGTTCTGCTCCAATAACCAGCAGTTACCATACACATCAGCGTAGCGAATCCGCACCAGAAACGACGTATCAGCCATCATCTGTTCTACCTTCTGAACGATTGAATCGTTTCGACTTACAAATAACAACTCCAGATCTTCTCCTGATTTAAAGACGTCGCCTATTGATACGTTGCCAAAACCCTTAGCTCCTGAAGTTGAGCGGCCAATATGCTCCCAGAATAAGTCACGTACATTCGAATACGATTTCCCCTTGTAAATCAGCGAATAGTCTTTGATAATAGCTGGGCCAACTCCTTTGTTTTCCAGGCCATAATGAAACTCCTGATCGTAACTAGAGCCTGTAATCTGCAAAAATGGCCAGACAGAGGCATGCTGCTGATCCCGCGCAATCTTCGTCTGAAAAATTGAGACAATCAGGGCAGCTAAACTTAGGAACGTAGCGGAAAGGCTAAGGTGTAATTCAATGTTGATACGTTTCTTGGGCGCAGGCATAACTAGATAGACTATGACGTCGAGATGCCCGAAATAACGGAAAGTTTCCGATATTTGTCCAGCCTGCCCGGAACGTACCCGTTCAGCCGATTGTTAAAATTATAGCACAACGGTGCAAAAAGGCACGTCATTAACCTAGATTATGAGCAAGGACGCTGACATTTTAGAAAGCATAACCAACGCTGAATATAAATACGGATTTGAGACCGTGATTGAAGCCGATGAGGCTCCGGTTGGTCTCGATGAGAGCATCATTCGTTTTATTTCTGCCAAGAAAAATGAACCTGAATGGCTGCTCGAGAACCGGTTGAAGGCCTTCCAGATGTGGCAGGGAATGACCGAACCCAAATGGCCGAACGTCAATTACCCTAAAATTGACTATCAGACTATTAAGTATTATTCAGCGCCCAAACAGAAGAAAACTGTTAATTCGCTCGACGAAATCGATCCCGAATTACTTGATACGTTCAACCGGCTAGGCATCTCGCTGAGTGAGCAAAAACGGTTGGCAGGCGTGGTTGATACTATTACTACAGATACCAATCCGGATAATCGCCCGCGCGTAGCTGTCGATGCGGTGATGGATTCGGTTTCGGTTGCTACTACGTTCAAGAAAGATCTCGCCGAACGAGGTATTATCTTTTGCTCCATTACAGAGGCTGTTCACGAACACCCTGAACTGGTTAAGAAGTATTTAGGTTCGGTTGTGCCAGCAAAAGACAATTATTTTGCTGCCCTCAACGCGGCTGTCTTCACCGATGGCTCGTTCTGTTATATTCCGAAAGGCGTTCGTTGCCCCATGGAATTGTCGACCTATTTCCGAATCAATGCCGCTGGAACGGGTCAGTTTGAGCGTACACTGATTATTGCTGACGAAGGTTCGTATGTGAGTTATCTGGAAGGATGTACAGCCCCGATGCGCGACGAGAATCAGCTTCACGCAGCTGTCGTCGAACTGATTGCCCACGCCGAGGCTGAAATCAAATATTCGACCGTACAGAACTGGTACCCAGGCGACAAAGAAGGGAAAGGCGGTATCTATAACTTCGTTACCAAACGCGGTATCTGCGAAGGGCCGAACGCCAAAATTTCCTGGACACAAGTAGAAACAGGCTCGGCCATTACGTGGAAGTATCCGTCGGTGATTCTGAAAGGCGATAACTCGATTGGCGAGTTCTATTCGGTAGCTGTTACGAACAACATGCAGCAGGCCGATACAGGTACTAAAATGATTCACATCGGCAAAAACACCAAAAGCCGGATTGTGTCGAAAGGTATTTCGGCAGGCAAAAGCCAAAACTCTTACCGGGGTCTGGTGCAGGTACTGAAACGCGCTGAAAACGCACGTAATTACTCCCAATGCGACTCGCTATTGTTGGGTGATAAGTGCGGTGCGCATACGTTTCCTTATTTAGAAGTCAACAATCCATCGGCCACCGTCGAGCACGAAGCTACTACGTCGAAAATTGGCGAAGATCAGTTGTTCTACTGCAACCAGCGCGGCATTCCGACTGAACAGGCCGTAGCGCTGATCATCAACGGTTACGCTAAAGAAGTACTAAATCAACTTCCAATGGAATTCGCCGTTGAAGCGCAGAAATTGCTGGCGATTAGCTTGGAAGGTAGCGTAGGCTAATTGCTCAAGAAATAATTATTTGATTGAAGCCTCTACGGAAACGTAGAGGCTTTTTGTTACCCTGTTAGTTGAAGTTAAGTTACTACTTATCAGTCGGTAGGGGCAAGTACATATCGTAATTCAGCACATCGTTCGTGAATTGGCCTGCCTTAATAAACCCATACTTCGTGTAGTAGTGCATAGCCCGTTGGTTTCGGTCCTGAATGCCACCCCATAAAATAATGCGCTGTTTCCCCATCGTTCTGGCAATAGCCAGCGACTTTTTCATCAGGTGATTACCTAATCCCCGACTTTGATATTCATCCGTAATGGAAGGGGCTATTGAATAATCTGTCTCAGTACGTATTGGCATTCCCAGGGCTTGAAATCGAGCCGTATCCGAAGGTGTAGCCCCCGCCAACAGGAGAAAATAAGCGATTATTTTCCCAGTGGCTTCAGACACAGCGACCAGCCGTACAACCTCCTCTGGGTTTAGCGTCTTGCAGATATGCTCTATTGTTTCGACAATAAACGGATGCGGAGCAAAATAGCTTTTCGTCTGCTCAGATAAACCACTGAAATAAGCCGATAATTTCGACGCATCAGATGATTCCAACAACCGAATTGTGACTTGCTCCGCCACTGACAAGGTGATCGTTTCGGGTGTAAACGGTGCTACAGTAAAAAGTGGGGTCATCGATTTTAGTAAAGGTTAGTAACGGATTCACAACGTAGCAATTTAGAAACTCTCCTTGGAATCCAATTCAAAAAATCGTAAATTAGCCAGATTCTAAACGGCGCTAATGAACTTCGAATTAACCTCTGAATTTCAGCCTACCGGCGATCAGCCGAAGGCCATTGAACAACTCGTCAAAGGGCTTAAAGAAGGCGACCAATCCCAGGTTTTGCTGGGCGTAACGGGCAGCGGAAAAACGTTCACCGTAGCCAACGTAATCGCTCAAACAAACCGCCCGACTCTCGTATTAAGCCACAACAAAACGCTGGCAGCCCAGCTTTACGGCGAATTCAAACAGTTTTTCCCAAATAATGCAGTCGAGTATTTTATCAGTTACTACGACTATTACCAGCCGGAAGCGTACATCGCTACCACCAATACGTACATCGAAAAAGACCTGGCCATCAATGAAGAAATTGATAAACTACGTCTTTCCGCTACGTCGGCGCTGATGAGCGGCCGGCGTGATGTGATTGTGGTGGCCTCGGTGTCATGTATTTACGGCATGGGCAACCCTGACGAATTCAAACGGAACGTAGTGCCCATTGAAGTGGGAGCGCGATTGAGCCGAAACCAGTTTCTGCATCAACTCGTCAGCATTTTGTATAGCCGAACCGAAGGCGAATTTGGCCGGGGTACGTTCCGCGTGAAAGGCGACACGGTTGATCTCTACGTAGCATACGCTGATTTTGCGTACCGGGTCATCTTTTTTGGCGACGAGATCGAAACCATCCAACGTATCGACCCGTCCACGGGACGGAAAATTTCGGACGAGCGTTACGTTACCATTTTCCCGGCCAATCTGTTTGTTACCAGTAGCGAAACCATGCATAGCGCTATTCATCAGATTCAGGACGATATGATGACGCAGATACGTTATTTCGAGTCTGACTTTCGCGAAATGGAAGCTACGCGGATTCGGGAACGTACTGAATTTGACCTTGAAATGATGCGCGAATTGGGGTATTGTTCTGGTATCGAAAACTACTCCCGCTATTTCGACCGTCGTATGCCCGGTCAGCGACCTTTCTGCTTACTTGACTATTTTCCAGACGATTATTTACTGGTCGTTGACGAAAGCCACGTAACGATTCCCCAGATTCGGGCAATGTGGGGGGGCGACCGCTCCCGAAAAACGGCTCTGGTCGACTATGGATTCCGGCTTCCGTCGGCCATGGATAACCGCCCGCTGACGTTCCAAGAATTTGAAGATTTATCAGGACAGTCCATTTTCGTATCGGCAACCCCTTCTGACTACGAACTACGACGTAGCGAAGGCGTTGTTGTTGAACAACTTATCCGTCCGACCGGCTTGCTCGATCCTGAAATTGAAGTACGACCCAGTCTGAATCAGATTGATGATCTGCTCGAATCTATCGACAGTCGGGTGAAAAACCACGAACGCGTATTAGTTACTACGTTGACTAAGCGTATGGCCGAAGAACTGACTAAGTACCTCGACCGGGTTGGTGTTAAAACTCGGTATATCCACTCTGAAGTTAAAACACTCGACCGGGTTGAGATTCTGCGAGATTTACGGTTGGGAAATTTTGACGTACTGGTTGGTGTAAACCTGCTGCGTGAAGGGCTTGACCTTCCTGAAGTGTCACTAGTAGCTATTATGGACGCCGATAAAGAAGGGTTCCTGCGCGATATCCGTTCGCTGATTCAGACCATTGGCCGGGCCGCCCGGAATGCTAACGGTAAAGTAATTATGTACGCCGATACCATTACGGGTTCCATGCAGAAAGCTATCGATGAAACTAACCGTCGTCGAGCCATTCAGATGGAATACAACACAGATCATGGTATCACGCCAACCACCGTTCTGAAATCACGCGAAGCTATTATGGGTCAAACCAAAGTGGCGGATTCGAAGGTGAGGCATGTTTACATTGAGCCTGAAGAAATCCGCATTGCCGCCGACCCAGTGGTACAATACATGGGCAAAAGCGATCTGGAGAAATTAATTACGGAAACACAGTCGAAAATGGAACGAGCCGCCAAAGATTTAGACTTTCTGGAAGCCGCCCGCCTTCGCGACGAGTTGTTTCAATTACGGGATAAACTGAAGCAGGAGACAGCCTAATTACTTATAGCTGACTGTTTTTGCAGCGGTTAGGGAGAAACCCCAACCCTTCCTTGAGGTAATGCGATCGCATTACCTCATTGTCTTTTACGGCTTATGAACATGAGCAAACAAAATAAGTTGATAATTATGGATACTGATACGTAGCAGCTATGCGTCTGTATAGCAAATTACAAATTATTATTACCTTGCAGCCTGTCCGGTTGAAGCCCTCTCATAGCTATGAAACGTATTTTTACCATCCTCGGCATCATCGCTGCCGTTATATTGATTGGCTTATTTTCACTACGTAGCTGGACCAAATCCGGCAGCCCTGAAGCCATTACCGAAATAGATCAGAACGGCCTGAAAATTAAGGTAACCTACTGTCGACCGTATAAGAAAGGACGAGAAATTTTTGGCGGATTGGTCCCCTACGGAAAAGTCTGGCGAACGGGAGCGAATGAAGCGACTGTCATTGAATTAGGTCAGGACGTAACGGTTGCCGGGCAGCCTTTAAAAGCAGGAAATTATTCATTCTGGACGATACCTTCAAAGGCTGGTTGGATTGCCATTTTTAATAGCGAAACCGGGCAGTGGGGCACTAATTACGATCAATCCAAAGACGTACTACGTGTTCCGGTCGTATCGCGTCAACACACTCCTATGGCCGAACAGTTTACAATCAATCTGGTACCTGCCACGAATGGAGCCGACCTGATGCTGATTTGGGACACAACCGAAGCAACGGTCCCGTTTCAGCGTCGTTGAGCAACCTTCCTCGCTTCTACCTGCGAAAACCTGCACCGATAAATTTAAGGGCTTCGGGTAAACCGGTTCGCCAATAGGACCACGTATGGGCACCATCACGGGCACGATATTCATGTGGAATTTTACGCTCCAGCAAAGACACATGCAAGGCGGCATTACCAACGGTCAGGGCATCGTCGTCCCCACAGTCGAGATACCAGCGCACGCGAGTTAAATCGCCTTCTGGCGCTGATTTAGCCAGATTTATAGGGCTGTTACGTTTCCAGGTAAGCGTAAGCCGGTCTTCGCCCTTAGCTGGTCCACTGAAAATAGGCCCAAAAACCGTGTTATACCGCTCGTCAGGAATGCTTTTAAAGCTTTCGTCGGTACGAACAGCGGCACTCAGCGCGGCACAGGAACTGAACAGGTTAGGATGGTGCATAGCCAACATGAGCGACCCAAAACCACCCATCGACAGCCCCGATATGGCCCGGTATTCGCGCTGGGTCCGTGTTCGAAACATCGAATCGATGTGCGGAATCAATTCCTGCACAAACATATCCTCATAACGGACTTTATTCTGATAATCATTCACATACCACGTAACGCCTGCATTTGGCATCACAATAATCACGGGCGGTACGTCGCCAGACCGGATACACGTATCAGCAATACGGTCGGCTTCGCCAAACTGAATCCAGCCGGTTTCATCATCCCCCAATCCGTGCAACAGATACACTACCGGATAGCGTCGGTTTGATACGTAGTAATCGGGTGGTAGATACACTGAAAACTTCACCGCCTGATTCATCAATGAACTGTTCATCACTAAACTTTCGAGAAGACGCGTTTGAGGAGCCGCTACTACCGGTACGGGGCCATTAGTCTGAGGAGTAGTCAATTGGGCCCGGCGACGCGATTGAGCTATCGACGTTACGTGGAGGAAAATCAGTAGTGAACAGAAAACAAGATTACGTATACGCATAACGTCTGATGGGTTAATGGCGGTAAAAAATATGTGTAATTTACGCTGTTTTGCAGTAAGGCTCGTGAATAGGTGCTTTCTTTAAAGGCTGGTTTCGCGCCACGCCTTCGCTTGTGTACAGAAATAAACGCATTCGCTATGCACAAACGCTTACCGATTTACCTCTTTTTAACTCTTTTTTTATTCTCAATCTGCCAGGCGCAAAACCTCCCTGATTGGGAAAATCCACAGGTTATCAGTCTCAACACCGAAAAACCACACGCTAATCTGGTTCCGTTCGAAACTGAGCAGCAAGCCCTTACTGCAACCGACTGGCGTACATCTCCGAATATTAAGTTGCTGAATGGTACGTGGAAATTTCGCTGGGTAAAGCATCCTCGTCTGGTTCCCAACGATTTCTATCAACCAACGCTGAATGACCAAAACTGGGATAATCTACCCGTTCCGTCGAACTGGCAAGTTGTGGGTGCCCGCGAAGGCCGCCCCTACGACCGACCGATTTTCACCAATATCAAACATCCGTTCCCAGCTACTCCGCCCCGTATTACGTCCGATACTAACGCCGTTGGCCTATACCGGCTTAAGTTTACCCTACCAGCTAATTTTCAGAACCGCAACCTATTTCTGCACTTCGCGGGTGTTCAGTCGACTTGCCGGGTTTTCCTGAATGGTCAAGCGGTTGGCTATCACGAAGATGGTATGACACCTGCCGAATTTCAGATTACGGATAAGCTTAAATCCGGCGAGAATTTACTGGCTGTTGAAGTTATTAACTGGTCGGATGGGAGCTACCTGGAGGACCAGGATTTCTGGCGGATTTCCGGAATTTTCCGGGACGTATTTCTAGTATCCCGCTCAATAACGTACCTGCGCGATTTAACGCTCGTTACTGACCTTGATGACCAGTACGTGAACGCTACGTTAAAAATCAACGCCAATGTCCGCACGCTGAACGCCGTCGGCACAACCCCTCCCTATCGGCTGCGCGTTACGTTATACGGTCCTAAAAAAGAGGTTGTTTTCACGGAAACACTGACATCTGAAAATGCTACCGATACCGGACAGGAAGTGCTGTTTCGACTGGCTAAAGACGTAAAAGCGCCTTCTTTGTGGAATGCCGAAGCGCCATCGCTGTATACACTCACTGCTCAATTGCTGGGTTCTGATGGACAGGCTACGGAGGCTATCAGCCAACGTATCGGTTTCCGCGAAATGAAACTAAGCGAAGGGCAACTTTTGCTCAACGGCAAACCTGTTACGTATAAAGGCGTAAACCGGCACGAATTCGACCCGAACACTGGGCGCGTGATCAGTCGGGAGTCGATGATTCAGGATATTAAGCTCATGAAGCAGTACAACATCAACGCGGTACGTACCTCGCACTACCCGAACGTAACGGATTGGTACGACCTCTGCGATGAATACGGCCTCTACGTTATCGACGAAGCGAATATTGAAAGTCATGAGTTATGGGGCAAAGGTCAGACGCCAGCCGACAAGCCTGAATGGCGCGATGCCTTTGTGGCGCGGGGAAGAGCGATGGTCGAACGTGACAAAAACCACCCTTGCATCGTCATATGGTCGCTGGGAAACGAAACCGGCATGGGACAGAACTTCCGCGATATGGCCGACATTATGAAACTCATCGACGCTACCCGGCCAATTCACTACGAAGGCCGCCAGCCCTACAACGCTACGTCGTTGACTAATTTCGATATCATCTCAACGATGTATCCGTCTGTTGATGAGATGGTTAAGTTGATGGAAAAAGATCCGAATCGGCCCGTTATCGTTTGTGAATATGGTCACGCCATGGGTAACAGCGTCGGTAATCTGAAAGACTACTGGGCCGCTATCGACCGGTATCCACGGATGCAGGGAGCGTTTATCTGGGATTGGGTCGATCAGGGATTACGTCTGAAAAACAGCGCAGGGAAAGAGTATATGGCTCATATCAACTACATCGACGGAGCTAACGCCTGCGACGGGCTGGTTAATCCCGACCGGATGCCACAACCCGAACTTAACGAAGTAAAACTCGTCTATCAGTACGTTAAGCTGACGCCCCCAACGGCGCTTTCGGCTGGGCAGCCTTTCAAACTGAACGTTAGGAATACTTATAATTTTTTACCGCTCGATTTATTTCGGCTGGAGTGGGAACTGCTACGTAACGGCGAAGTCGTTCAGCGGGGTGGCGAAAATAATTTGGTAGCTAAACCCGGTCAAACGCAGGTACTTACGCTTCCTGTGAAGTTAGACGAATACATCGACTCGCGGCAGATTGATGGTAACGCCCGTCCGAATCTGGCCAATCGAATAGGGCAGTCAGGCGAATATTTCCTAAACGTAAGCATTCGGTTGAAACAGGCACATGCCTGGGCACCAGCAGGTCATGAGGTTTCCAGTGGACAGTTTCCGGTGAAAATTAACTCAGCGGAGCCTGTAGTGATTGGTATGAACCGACTTCAGTCTGTGAAAGCCACATCAACGGCTACCAACGTAACGATTCGAGGGCGTGATTTCGCCGTAATATTTGATAAATCAACCGGTGGCTTGAGTCAGTGGTTCTTCAGAGGCAAAAATATGCTGGCGACGGACGTAGCAGAAAAAGGATTTCGGCCTAGCCTGTGGCGGGTTCCTACGGACAACGACGAAGGTGGCGGCAAAAATTCGTTTGCAGCCCGCTGGCGACAGGCTGGTTATGATGCAGCCAAAGCCAGTCCTGTTGATTTCAAACTGGAACCTCATCCACAGATGATAAAAGTTATTTGTACGAATGAGCTGACACTCAACGGAGGCACGATCACACAGCAAAATGACTACATAGTATACGGCACGGGCGATGTTCAAATTACCACTACGTATACGCCATCGGGTACGTTGCCTCCGCTGGCTCGGGTGGGTGTGCAGGTCGATTTAGTGCCTACAATCACCAGCATAAATTGGTACGGTCGTGGACCGTTCGAAAGCTATGCTGACCGGAAAGATGCGGCTAAAATTGGCGTCTACACGCAAAAAATTGCCGACCATTTTTTTCCGTACACCATGGCGCAGGAAAATGGTAATAAAACGGAGGTACGCTGGGCTAAACTAACTGATGCTATGGGGGTTGGCTTTCTTATCGTTGCCGATGCAAACGACGGTACGTTTCTGAATATCAATGCGCGCGATTACAGCGACAATGCTTTGCTGGATGCCAAACAGCCAGATCATCAGGAAGTGGAACGAGGTAACGTAACAGTTGTGAACATCGATATGGCTCAGATGGGACTTGGGGGAGATGATAGCTGGTCACCACGCGTTCATAAAGAATATCAGTTGCCTGCTTCCAAACCGTATACGTATTCGTTCCGTATACGCCCGATCGACCAACGTACCAACGTAGCCGAAGCGGTAAGCATGCAGCTTCCCCGGTAGTCAGTAACCATCAAAGGATTTTGGTAAATTTGATTCGCGGTTGATCGGATGCGACATAAATTTCCTATTTTCGGGCCTATGCCACTAACGAATAATGTAAAATTGAAAATGAACAATGCTTAATTGCTTAGTAGTAATCTGGTAATCAGCAAAATGACATTGCGCATTATATATTTCACATTATTAACACATTTAAAATCTGATCTAACTTTACCATATAAAATACCCAGTTCTATGGCCAAACTGATTATCGTAGATGATGAGTGGAAAATCCGGGCAGCACTACGCGACATCCTGGAATATGAAGGCTACGAGGTCGATGAAGCAAAAGATGGTGAAGAGGGGCTGGAAATGATTGTCCGCAGCAACTACGACGTAGCATTGTGCGACGTTAAAATGCCTAAACTAACTGGCCTCGACGTTCTGTTGAAAGCTAGTGAAGCCAGCAAAACCACCCAATTCATCATGATTTCGGCGCACGGCACTGTCGAAACGGCCGTTGAAGCCACCAAACGGGGAGCCTACGACTTTATCACTAAACCACCCGATTTGAATCGCCTGCTGATAACGGTACGTAACGCCATCGAGCGGGCCAAGCTGTTGCAGGAAACCAAAACTCTCAAGAAACGTATCTATAAACTGAACGAAATTGTCGGCGAATCGGAGCCGATCAAGAAAGTTAAAGATACGATCAATCGGGTGGCCGCGACCGAAGCCAGAGTGCTGGTTACGGGGGCCAACGGTTCGGGGAAAGAAATGGTGGCGAAACAGATCCACGAAAAAGGAAGTCGGGCGAACCAACCCTTGGTTGAAGTAAACTGCGCGGCTATCCCCAGCGAACTCATTGAAAGTGAGCTATTTGGTCACGAAAAAGGAGCATTCACCGGAGCTGCTGCCCGGCGTGTTGGTAAGTTTGAACAGGCCGATGGCGGTACGTTGTTCCTCGATGAGATTGGCGACATGAGTCTGTCGGCTCAGGCTAAAGTGCTGCGGGCTTTGCAGGAAAACAAAATTACCCGCGTGGGTGGCGACAAGGAAATCAAAGTGAACGTTCGGGTTATTGCCGCCACGAATAAAGACCTTCGTCAGGAAATTGTTAATGGCAATTTCCGGGAAGACTTGTTCCACCGGCTTAGTGTGATCATGATTCACGTGCCGCCCCTGGCCGAACGTCGGGTCGATATTCCACTGCTGGCCGACAAATTTCTCCATGATATTGCCACCGAATACGGCGCCCCGCCTAAGGAACTTACACCCGATGCGATTACCTACCTGCAATCGCTTCCCTGGACCGGTAATGTTCGAGAACTACGAAACGTTATCGAGCGACTGGTCATCATGTGTGGCGAAGAAATATCGATGGAAGATGTGAAGTCGTACGCATAGTTATACAAAAAGCGAAAGCGTGAATGAGTGAAAGAGCGTATGCATCTGGCAAGCTCACTCATTCACGCTTTTACTCTTTTATAACTGAACCATCAAGTTGCACCCCCTTACGTCGGAGTTGTCAAAACGGCCGATAACGCGGAAATTACCTTCCTGACCAACGTACTGACCAAGGTCCTGCGTTTCGACAAATGAGCAGGAATCTAAATTGCCTAAATCGACTACATTAATACCGCCCGAACGGGAAAACTCCTCGGAAAACAAATAGAACGGATCATTGATGTCGCGCAGGAACACACGTAGCGTCTGACTTGGTCGAAAGATGCCCTCCCCCATTGAATACGCCTGCGACAGAAGTTCAGTCATTCCGTATTCAGAATGAATAGCCTGCACGCACAGTTGATCCTTAAGAAGTGCATGAACTTCCTCACGTAGCAACTCCCGCCGACGGCCTTTCATACCTCCCGTTTCCATGACAATCAGGTTAGGCAATTCGCTCAGGAACGACAGGTCTGGGGATGATTCAGTCCAATCGAGCAGGGCAAACGTAACGCCAATCAGGAGAATTTTTTTTTGGTCGTTACGCTGAGTCAGCGAACGTAGCACTTGCGTCAGTTCGTCGTAATTATTGAGAAAAAAACCACTTATTGATTCAGGCGCTACGTTCGATCCAACCGAAATGCGTTTACTTCGGTCTATAAATCGCTGAACCATATACACCAGCGAGGAGTTATTTCGTTCAAGGTAAGAAGGCAGTAGCGCCAGAATATGTACGTTTTGAAGTGGCCCGTAAAGCTGTTCAAAAATCCGGACGCTGATAGCTTCGTAAAGGGCCGAATCGGGTACGTAATGTCGACTGGTTTGTTCGCCAGTGGTACCGCTACTAGCGAATGTCAACGTATCAGCAGGCAACGTACTATCTTGACCGTCAATACCAGTCAGCACGGTGTGTTTTTTGAAAAAACCGATTGGTAGAAAAGGAATTTGACGTACTTCCGAAACCTGTTCCGGGCGAACGTTAAGATACCGTAAATAGTCGCGATAAAGTGGATTGTGGGTTGATTGATAGTAAAATACAGACAAGGCCAATTCGTTAAATTGAGCAACATCGGGGGTTTGGCTGCTCATCGCCAGAATTTTCTCCCGCAGTGACTGTCGAATTGATTCGGCCTCGGCCGAACGAATGAGTGAAAAAGACAATAGATTTAAGCGTTTATTGGGTAACAAGTACAACAGTATGCGACGGCAACAAATTCAACCGTATCTTTTTATCGTAGGAGCAGCTCTGCTCCTTTCCTCCTGTTTCACCGAACCAGATTATTCGAACACGCCCGAAATCGACTTTAAAGGCCTATTTCGCTATCAGCTTGAGCCAGGCAAGGGGGTTGGTCAAACCCGCCGTGATTCGCTGGTTATAACCATTGGGTTTCGGGATGGCGATGGTAATCTTGGCAATGGCACCAGCACGATACCTATTTCGAAGGTCGATTCAGCGCTTTATGCCTCCCACGGCGGCTGGGGTAATTATAAAATAACGACGTATCGTTTAATCGCTGGAAAATATGTTGAGTATCCGCTAAAAGAAAATAACTCCCTTTATCTGCCGGATCTGGCTTACAACAAACCCAAAGGCGCCATTGAAGGGAGTCTGGATTTTGAGCAGATATATTACTATACGAACCGAGCAAAATTGTACCCAATCAAGTTTCGGATTCAAATACGTGACCGCGCCTTGAATGAGAGTAACGTTATTGAAACTGATACTATAACTGTTCCTTTCCCCGATTAACTGTTAATCGGGGAGTGCGCTGTATTAGTTTGTGTTCAGCACAATTCGGAACGTAGTACCCTTGCCAACTTCCGAACTTTTTACGAAGAGTTTTCCACTATGATACTCTTCCACAATACGTTTGGCCAGCGTTAGGCCCAATCCCCAGCCGCGCTTTTTAGTGCTGAAACCCGGCGAAAAAACCTTCTGCATGTTAGCCTTCGATATGCCTTTACCCGTATCGGTAATATCGATGGCTACCTGCTGATTCGACAGCGTCAGCATGTTAAGTCGTAATTCACCCGTTCCTTTCATGGCATCGACCGCATTTTTACAAATGTTTTCGATGACCCACTCAAACAGCAATTTGTTGATTTTCACCTCCTGTGTAGCGGGTATCTGACTCTGCAAACTCATTTTTACTTTGGTCGAAATTCGGCGAGACAGATACGTAGTAAACTGATTGACTACGTCGTTTATGTTTTCCTCCTTCAGTGTCGGAATCGACCCGATACTTGAAAAGCGGGCCGTAATGGTTTCCAGACGTTGTACGTCCTTCTCAATCTCGTCAGTAATACTGGGATCATACTGGTCAGGGTCCGAACGCATATACTCTACCCAGGCCATCAGCGACGACATCGGCGTACCCAGCTGATGGGCTGTTTCTTTCGCCAATCCTACCCAAACCCGGTTCTGCTCGGCCCTTCTCGACGAACTGAACGATATGTAAGCCAGTACGCTCAACACGCCCAGAATACCTAATAACAGGTATGGGAAATAATTTAACTGCCTGAGTAAGTTCGAATTGTTGTAGTAAACCAACCCACGCACCCCGTTACCAACCTCAACCACCAACGGCTCGTGGTTCTTCCGCATTTCATCTTTTTTTTGCCGCAAAAAATCACTTTTGGCTTCGGGTGTATCTGCATACTCCGATGGCACGTCGAAATTGCGATACATGGCAATGTGGCCATCTGGATTGACGTAAATAGCTGGGACACTTTGATTAGCCTCCAGAATCTCGCTGGTCACAAACGTCAGGTCTCCTGAACTAGCGTGACTGGTATCGACCAGAAAAGCGATGCTGTTGGCGTATAATCGTACGTATTGCTCTTCTCGCTTCTCTAATTGACTTATCAGTCGGTTCGTATACAATAGCGACGCCGTTCCGACCAATAGCAGATTTAAGGCAACAATGATTTTTAGTACGTTATTCTGGCTGTAAATGTCAAATGACTTCAGCATGATGTTATTCCGCTCACCAGATTGTCAGTATTTTATCTGAAAAGCAGTTTAGTTGATTTTGTGTTTGATTCAACCGGTTATATAACGCATTCTGAGCTTGAAAATGCTTGTTTCACCCGTCAAAAAATACGCTTTATGGCATCAGATAGAACGTAGCGCCTGCCTTATGTGTTTATTTTGTAAATAGGATTGTAGAAAGACAAGCCAAAGCTATTTAGATGTTTTCTAAATAGAATGCGTGGTTGAGTGGGATGTTTTTACGTCCATGATTGTGTTGTAAATTTGTGAAGGTCTACGGCCATTTAGTGAGTTTTATCGGAAATGTTAGATACGTTCAAAGCAATTAGTTTATCTCATAAAACGGCGCCCCTTCGCGTTCGTGAACTAATTGCACTTAACGAAGATGAAGCTAAGCGTTTTATGCTCCGGCTTCGTGATTTTTTCGGGCTGACGGATTTGCTCGTCATCTCAACCTGCAATCGTACCGAAGTTTATTACGCCCTCGAACCCGGCACTACGTCCTCCGATGTAAACGCCAATATTGCCCGGTTGTTACTTATTGAAAAAGGGTTGACCGATACCGACGCTTACTTACCTTATTTTCAGCTTTTCGATGCTCACGACGATGCCGTTCGGCATCTGTTCGAAGTTTGTGTAGGGCTGCATTCGCAGGTGATTGGCGATATGCAAATTCCGAACCAGGTAAAACAGTCGTATCAATGGTCGGCCGACCTCGACATGGCGGGGCCGTTCCTGCACCGCCTGATGCATACGATTTTCTTCACCAACAAGCGGGTAGCGCAGGAAACTTCCTTTCGCGATGGAGCAGCTTCTGTTTCGTATGCCGCCGTGGAGCTGATTGACGAACTCATTGGCGAACGTCAGCATCCGAATATTCTGGTAGTTGGTCTGGGTGAAATTGGTACCGATGTCTGCAAAAACCTCGAAGCCCACGCGGGTGGCGATGTTAGCCACATTACGCTGTGCAACCGCACTCAATCGAAAGCCGAAGCACTGGCGCAAGAATACGGGTTCCGCGTAGCTGACTTTGCCGATTTGACCAGCGAAATTCACCGCGCCGACGTCATTATATCATCGGTCATGCTCGATGAGCCGCTCATTACGCCTGAGTTGCTGAAGAATGTTAAAATTCTGAGTTTTAAATACTTTATCGACCTCTCGGTACCACGTAGCATTGACGCGTTAGTTGAGCAGATTCCGGGTGTGTTGGTATATAATATCGACCATATTCGCAATCGGGCCGATGAAGCGCTCAATCAGCGGATGGCCTCTATTCCACAAGTTGAAGCCATCATTACGCAAGCCATCACTGAATTTGGTGACTGGTCGAAAGAAATGGTCGTATCACCAACGATCAATAAATTAAAAAATGCATTGGAGCAAATTCGTCGCGACGAGATTGCCCGGCACATGAAGCACCTTACTCCCGACGAATCGGAGAAAATCGACAAAATCACTCGGGGTATAATGCAGAAAATCATCAAGTTGCCGGTATTGCAACTGAAAGCCGCCTGCAAACGGGGTGAAGCCGAAACGCTTATCGACGTACTGAATGATTTGTTTGATCTGGAAAAACAACCCGCTTCAGAAACCAGACATACGTATTGATTGCTATTACATTACGCAAAAAAGCCCTGCAACCGACTAGTTGCAGGGCTTTTTTGCATTCAAAAGGGTGTTACGTAGTAAAGTAAGGTTGAGAATTTGACTTCACGGAAATCCATTATCTATTATAAATTGTTGATTGATGAAGTCTCATTCAGCGTTAACTAGAACGTAGCATTCAAACGGTTTTCACTCATGACCCGACTAATAAGTACTCTGTTTCGCCTGTTTCTGATTGCTATACTGGTGGCTGGCTTGATCGCCATTTGGGAACAAGTACGTAGCAATGACATAATGAGCCGGTTTCGGCGGGGCGAGAGTGCAACCCAAAGTATTGTGTTAAAAGAAGTTAAGGCTATGGGAAAGCTGGAGCTGGTACGTTATACCTTCAAAGACATTGTCGAGCATGAACAAACCAATACGTTTTTGCCGAACGCCAACGCAATTTTGCTGGTCGAAGGAGAGGCTACAGGCTGCCTGGATCTTACGAAAATTGTGCCGACTGATATTGCCGTTCATGGTGATTCGATTACTGTGCTATTACCTAAACCCGAACTTTGTACCTGGAAAATCAACCACGACCGCTCGCGGGTTTATGATACCCGATTTTCGTTTCTGAACGAGTCACAACTGGTTAGTGATGCCTACCGCAAGGCCGAGCGTCAGGTTCGGGAGTCGGCGATTAACAGTGGTATTCTGGAACAAACGAGCCGTAATGCCGATCAGATGCTACGTCCTCTACTCGAACGGATCTCGGGCCGGAAAATCAAATTGGCATTTCAATTGTAGGCATCTGTTTCATAAATCCGTAGTGTTGCATAAAACCTAGCGACCACCTGTCGGCACTAGCCACCTGGCTTCGACAGAGCGGCAAAAACCTGTAATGACAGCCTGAGTTTGTATCAATATAGGCTCAAAAAAGTCGTTAATTAGCTACGAACAGATTAAAATAGCCTGATCTATGGCCACGAACTCAACAACTGTAATGAACGGCGACCTACTAATTGCCGAGCCTTTCATGGGCGATAATAACTTTGAACGTAGCGTTGTGCTGGTTTGCGAACACGGCGCTTCCGGCACTTTTGGCCTCGTTCTCAACCAACTGACAGACATTCACCTTAGCGACGTCATTGAGGAAGTACATACCGATTTACCTCTTTTCATTGGCGGACCGGTTCAGCAAAATACGCTCCACTTTATTCACCGCAGGCCCGATCTAATTGACAGTTCCATCAGGATACTGGATGGTTTATACTGGAGCGGTGATTTTGAGCAGATTAAAAAAAACGTGAATCTGGGTACGCTGACCGAACGGGATGTGCGATTTTTTATCGGTTATTCAGGTTGGAGCGAAGGCCAGCTAGATGCCGAATTAGGTCAGAAAGCCTGGATTGTCAGTCACAGCAACCGGACCAGTGCTGAATTTTTGTTTGAGACGCCAACGAAAGAATTCTGGCGGGGTGTGTTAAAACGTATGGGTGGCGAATATAAATCCATTGCCCATTACCCGGTCGATCCGCGGTTGAATTAGCCGTGGATCGACCCATCGACAACGTATCAACCGCTTCTTTAAGTTTTTTTAACCAACTTTGTGCATCCTTGAGGACCAGCGTTTCGGTACTATTACGTTATCGATTGGTAAACGCTCATTTAAAACTCGTGTATGCATACGTATCGCTTACTTTTTTTTCTTGTTTCGATTAGCCTTCCCCGCTTCGTTTGGGCACAAAGTAATAATCCTGTAGGTGGCCATTTTGGCGTAAAAGTCGGTGTATCGTTTACTCAATTATCAATTTCAGGAGTTAGTCCGAATATTCCCCACCGGGCAATGGAACCACTTGCTGGAGTTATGTACCGATATCGGTATCATAAGGTGGTTATACAGCCTGAAGCACTTATAGGGGTTCGGGGTGGTACGTTCCAGCAGGAACTCTCAACGGGTGGCCGGTCTACGTCGGGTGTGTCGTACTACTATGCTAGCCTGCCTATTCTGGCGGGTTTTATTCCAACGGAAGGAATTACCATTCAGGCCGGTCCAGAGTTTAGTTATGCGCTGAACGCGGGGCGCACAGGTGGACCGGGCTCTAAAAACGACGTTGGTGTTGTCGTAGGAGCCCATTACGATTTTCTGGATATGCTCGACAAATTCAGCCTGCATGTTCGCTACGTCCACGGCCTCGTCAACGTATCACCAGAAACTGGAGCCAGTTACTATAATCGCAATCTACAGATAGCGGTGGTATACAACCTGTATCCGAAAAAGAAGAAGAATAAATGAATAATGCAGAATGAATAATTGATAGGTTGTTAACAGAGCTTTTTCATTATTCACTTTACATTATTCATTCTCCGTTACGTATCTATGCTTTCCGATTTCGGCATCATTCTGCTTTTCATTCTGGCTGCGTTCGCGTTCATTGCGATTGTGCTTTTTGCGGCACGATTGCTACGTCCTGACCGGCCAAATATTGAGAAGAATAGTACCTATGAATCAGGTGAAGAGCCAGTTGGTAATGCTAATGTACAGTTCAACATTCGGTACTACGTAGTCGCCCTGGTATTTGTGCTGTTC
Source organism: Spirosoma flavus (assembly GCF_054778555.1). Lineage (NCBI taxonomy): Bacteria > Pseudomonadati > Bacteroidota > Cytophagia > Cytophagales > Cytophagaceae > Spirosoma > Spirosoma flavus. Next base: position 1,909,551 of record NZ_BAAGZL010000001.1, on the reverse strand, counting down.
GACGTCGAACTGGTTTTTCTGTTTCCCTGGGCAACTGTTTTTGGACAGGCTCAATTCATTAAATCTACCAACGGGCTCTGGGGCTGGTTTGCACTGACCGAAGCCATTCTATTTGTGTTAATTCTGGCGCTCGGGCTGGCTTACGTATGGGCAAAAGGCTATCTTGATTGGGTGAAACCAACGCCTAAAATCCCGACAGTAGAAACCAAAGTTCCCAGTCAGTTGTATCAACAGGTAAACGAGCGGTATAAACGCTGAGCAATTGCAGGAAACAAGGCATGCTTTGCCTCTACCACGGTTCTGAAAACTATGACGTCTCACTCTACAGCCGACAAATCGGGCGAGGCCAGCGTTTTGCTGATGCATTCTGAGGATTTACTCAACTGGTCGCGGGAGAAATCGCTTTGGCCGCTCACGTTCGGGCTGGCGTGCTGCGCCATTGAAATGATGGGCGCTATGGCTTCCAACTACGATCTGGAGCGGTTCGGTATTTTCCCTCGCCCCTCCCCTCGTCAGTCTGATATTATGATTGTGTCGGGAACAGTAACCTATAAAATGGCCGATCGCATCCGGCGGCTCTATGAGCAGATGGCTGAGCCGCGCTACGTGATTTCAATGGGCTCATGTTCAAATTGTGGCGGTCCTTACTGGCAGCATGGATACCACGTAGTAAAAGGCGTCGACCGAATTATTCCGGTTGATGTATACGTACCGGGCTGCCCCCCGCGTCCCGAAGCCCTGATCGATGGCTTTCTGAAACTGCAGGAGAAAATCAGAACCGAACATCCACTGCTTGACAAGAGCGAAAGCACAAACGACCGGAACGCCGGAACGGCAAAAGGCTAACGCGTCGCTCTTTCACCGCTCCGGTGGCCCGGTCATCACACTTTCGTTCTTTTCACCATGTCACCACTCCTAACCTCCCTTCGACAGACGCTTGGCAGTTTCCGGCTGCTCTGGCTTATTTATGGTATTACATTGGTGCTGGGGCTTGTAGCGGCTCTCCCTTTTTACTCCACATTCAATGTTGAGACTCAAAATTCACTCGCGTTTCAGGAGTTATTGAGTGGATTTGATTACACCGTTTTTTCAGACTTCTGGCATCGAAGTAAACCCGCCATTCGTCCGCTCATAAGTGTGGGGCGTTGGTTAGGACTTTTATATTTATTCCTGAGTGTTTTCTTCGCGGGAGGGATTTTACTACGTTTCGCACAACCGAATGTACGATTCAATGTCGATACGTTCTGGCAGGGATGTACGCACTACGTTGGTCGGTTTATGCGGCTGCTGGGCGTTACGTTCCTATTCGCCGTCATAAGCGGAAGCATCTGGCTGATAATTGGTTCGCTGGTAGGCTACGGCATGAGCAACGACGTAACCGAACAGGGTCAGCTCTGGATTGGCGTTGTCTTTTTTGCTTTTTTTGCCTTGACCGTTACGTTAGTATTGTGCATTAACGATTACGCAAAAGTCATTTTGTTCCGGGAAGACCAGCACAGCGCATTGCGCGCATTTGGTCTTGCTCTCCGGCTTGTGCTACGTCATCCGGGCAAAACATACGGACTTTACCTACTTCTCATCCTAATAGGAACTGGTTTATTCGGAATCTATTTCTTACTTGATTCAGTGGTTCTGATGAGTGGCTGGCTTACTATTCTACTAATGTTTGTTATTCAGCAAACCTTAGTTTTCGCTCGTGTCGGCCTGAAAGTCTGGGCATTGGGAACGGCTTACCACGTATACGGTTCCCTACCTAAAGCGGAGCCAGTGCTACGTCCTCAACCAATTACTACTCCTACTCAGGAAACCACTCCCGTCGCAGACAATCCTGAATCAACTACGGAGTGAGTCTTTCTAAACGGTGTCGATTATAACAATAAGGGTAGTGTAGCGTCGACGCTGCCTTTTGGAAGCATATTTTCTATCTCTGGCTTTCAGTGATTCGCGTAAATGGCTTCTATGACTACCCGTAGAGAATTTCTCAAACAAGCCCCAGCACTCGTGGGCGCCCTTATGAGTGTTCCGGCGCTGGCGCAATCAGCCACCAAAAAATCCATTATACTACGTTCGTCCTGGCAGACGGTTAACATTGGCGATATTGGTCATACGCCCGGTGTACTGGCGTTGCTTGAAAAATATATGCCTGATGTTGAGGTGCGCTTATGGCCATCCAGTCTTAGCAATGGCGTAGAGGATTTGATGCGGAAGCGATTTCCGAATGTACCGATTATTCAAAAACCCGACGAAATTGCTCAGGCGCTGAAAGAATGTGTATTTCTGTTACATGGGTCCGGACCGTCTTTGGTGGCGGCAAAAGACGTAGATCGCTGGCGTACCGAAACCGGCAAACCGTATGGTGTCTACGGCATTACGTTTCCTGGCGTGTACAGCCCCGACCCCAAAGCCATGGTTACCGCCAAACCGCTCGACGTAGAGCTACTGACCAAAGCCCGTTTCGCCTTGTTTCGTGATTCAATTTCTCTGGATTTTGCCAGAAAGAATGGCGTTACGTGCCCGATTATGGAGTTCTGCCCGGATGGCGCGTTCGGTGTCGATTTACGTAACGAGCAGGCCGCCACTACGTTTCTGAAAGAACATAGCCTGGAAGAAGGCAAATTTATGTGCGTCATTCCCCGCCAGCGTTTTACGCCTTACTGGGAAATTCCGGCTAAAAACACTCCGTTCGATGCCACACGCGATGCCCGAAATCAGGCTATGAAAGAACATGACAACGCGCCCCTTCGGGACGCCATCATCGCCGTTGTTCGACAGACAAATCTTAAAATCCTGATTTGCCCCGAAGACGAAACGCAGGTGAAATTGGGCAAAGAAATCCTGTTTGATAAGTTGCCCGAGGACGTAAAACCTAAGGTAGTCTGGCGTGATCGCTACTGGCTTACTGACGAGGCAATCAGTACGTATATTCGCTCGGCGGGGCTTTTCGGGCTGGAAATGCACTCACCTATTATGTGTATTGGCAATGGTATTCCGGCTATTGTGGGACGATTTGCCGAACAAACCAGCAAAGGTGTGATGTGGAAAGATATTGGATTGGGTGACTGGCTCTTCGACATAGACAACGAGCAGGACGTAGCGCGCTACGTTCCGGCGGTGCTGATGATAGCAAAAGACCCGAAAGCGGCAAAAGTAAAAGCAGCAAAAGCCCGGAAATTTGTAGAACAACGCCAGCGCGAAACTATGAGCTATGTGAAAAAGAACGTGGTGGCAGTTTAGGATTAAGACGTGACGTCTTTGTTTGACTCTGCTACGTATCTATTTGTATTCAGCCTGAATTCTAGCTTGGAGTTTTTCAAATCGCCGTTCTAAATCCGCAACAAGCTGGCGAATTCTTTCTTGCTTTCGTTTAGCCTTACGGCCAACTTCAATCACATGTAATGTTGACTCCATAGCTTGATCATAGACTATGCGTTGAACATCAATTTGTTTCAGGAGGTATAACAGATAGCGATTCATACTGGTGCTATTTAGGGCTAATAGCTCTTCTGAAAGCGTCTATTGATCCGTTCAACAATCTGCTGAATCGTCATAGACAGCAATGCCAATTGGTCTTACCTGATAAACAAGAGCCCGTACTTTACGCTTCCGAATGTGAGGTTACGGACCTCTGTATATGAGACACATAGGCCTCTCGATCAATGATATAGCCGTTAAAAATCAGGTTCTAGCTTATATAGACCACGTTCTGATTCAGCGTAATTTGACTAAGTTTGGGAAGAACCCTTTTGCTGAAATTTGTATGAAATACCGTTTTCTTATTTGCATATTAACACTAATTGCGCTGGCTTTCAGACAGGATGTTCCGCCCCGCCTGCGACTGTTTTTACTCATCGGACAGTCTAATATGGCAGGACGGGGTGTTCCAGAGGCCGCAGATCAGCAATCTCATCCACGTATCTGGATGCTTGATAAAGCTGAAAGCTGGGTACCTGCCCGCGACCCCATGCATTTTGACAAACCAGCCGTTATTGGCGTAGGGCCGGGCTTTGCTTTCGCCAAAAAACTGGCCGATACGTACCCAACCATGAATATTGGACTGGTTCCCTGCGCCGTTGGTGGCTCGGGCATTGACTTCTGGAAAACAGGAGCGTATTACGATCCGACCAAATCGCATCCTTACGATGATGCACTACGTCGGGCTAAAAAAGCGCTGGAAAATGGGCAGCTAGCGGGGTTCATCTGGCATCAGGGCGAATCGGATTCTACACCCGAAAAAGCCTCGGTTTATGAAGCAAAACTAGAAGAGCTGGTGGCCCGCTTTCGAAAAGATTTAAATGCCCCTGACGTACCGTTTGTAGTTGGCATGTTGGGCGATTTTGTGGTGAAACGCAATCCAAACGCGAAAACTGTGAATGACGCGCTTCAAAAGGCGACGCGGCATATTCCAAATGCATACTACATTCTTTCAGAAGGTCTGACCGATAAAGGTGACTCGACTCATTTCGACACTCGCTCGGCCCGAACCCTTGGGCAGCGCTACGCCGACGTATTTATTCAAAAAAAGCTGCTGAAACAGGCGCCTTAAACTACATACAGCCCTATTTATTCCTAATCTTCTTTGGCTGTTTCGTAATATTGCAGAATTCTTTCGCTCTCTTAATCTTTGATTTTGCCGCATGGCTGTTTCCACCGTTTCTTCTAAAACCCAATCCCCGGCTGTTGGTCTGTTTAGTCTGCCTGTTATTGTAGCGGCCCTGGGTTATTTCGTCGATATTTACGACCTGCTACTGTTCGGCATTGTACGCGTTCCCAGCCTGAAAGACCTCGGCCTGTCTCCCGAACAGATTTCGACAGTAGGAGCCAGCATTTTGAACTGGCAAATGGGAGGGCTGCTGCTAGGCGGTATTCTTTGGGGCGTGTTGGGTGACAAACGGGGACGACTTTCGGTCTTATTCGGCTCTATTATTACGTACTCGATTGCCAACATTGCCTGCGGATTTATTACGAACGTTACGTTCATGGATCCGACTGCCTATTACGCGCTGATGCGGTTCATTGCCGGCATCGGACTGGCGGGTGAATTAGGAGCCGGTATTACGTTGGTAAGCGAAGTATTACCTAAAGAAAAACGGGCGATTGGTACGTCGCTGGTGGCGGGAATTGGTTTGTTTGGCGCTGTAGTTGCCTATTTCACCGTTAAATTATTCGACTGGCGGATGGCATTCTTTGTGGGCGGTGGGCTTGGCATTGGGCTGCTTCTGCTACGTGTCGGCGTGGTGGAATCGGGCATGTTTACCGACGTAACAGCGCAGGAACACGTCAGTCGGGGAAATTTCCTGTCTTTTTTCACAAATCGAAACCGGTTAAGCCGTTACCTTAAATGCATCGGCATCGGTTTACCAACCTGGTTTGTTATCGGTATTCTTGCTACGTTCAGCAACGAATTTGGTCGGGCTTTAGGACTTACCGAAGAAATTCAGCCGGGTCTGGCGATCATGTGGTGCTACGTTGGTCTGGCCGTCGGCGATCTGGCGAGTGGTTTTATTAGTCAGGCAATGGAATCGCGCAAGAAAGCTGTTACGTTGCTGATGGTCGTATCGCTGGTTTTCGGGCTGATCTATCTGTATTTCGGCATAAAGAGCGCTACGATGCTGTATGGCCTGAGCCTGGCAATGGGATTTGGTATTGGTTACTGGGCCATGTTTGTCACTATCGGCGCAGAGCAGTTCGGAACTAACCTTCGTGCCACGGCGGCTACTACCGTACCAAACATGGTTCGGGGTACGGTTATTCTGATGACCAGCCTGTATGGTTACCTGAAACCTTCACTTGGTATCATTGATGCCGGTGCCGCCGTAGGGCTGATTTCGTTTATTCTCGGTTTCTATTCTATTCTAACCATCCCTGAAACCCACGGAAAAGATTTGAATTATTTGGAAGAGTAGTCAGAACCGGGATTTAGCGGATTGGAAAGATTTTCAGGATTTTGTTTCCTGGTTTACTTTCTCTACTGTGGCTAAATCGTGTAAATCTTTCCAATCTTGTTAAAATCCCGGTTTAGAAGCCAATGGAAACGCTTTCGCCACCATCCTCAGTACGTCCTTCACTACGTCCACTGCTTAGCCTACCGGTGATTGTGTCGGCGTTAGGCTTTTTTGTAGATGTATATGACATGCTCATTTTCAGCATTGTGCGCGTACCGAGTTTGCAATCTCTAGGATTATCGCCTGCCGACGTATCGAAAGCTGGTACGTTTATTCTAAATTTTCAGCAGGCTGGATTGGTCTTAGGCGGATTCCTGTGGGGTGTATTGGGCGACAAACGAGGGCGTATGTCGGTATTGTTTGGTAGCATCCTGACGTATTCACTTACCAATATCGCCTGTGGATTTGTGCAGGATGTCAATACGTATGCTGTTCTGCGATTTGTTGCGGGGGTTGGACTGTCGGGTGAGATTGGTGCAGCTATTGTGCTGGTTTCCGAGATTCTTCCGAAAGAAATCCGCAGTTATGGTTCCTCAGTAGTGGCTGGTATTGGCTATCTGGGCGCAGGGGTCGCTTACCTGACTGTCGAATATTTCAACTGGCGTATGGCGTTCTGGGTAGGTGGCGGCATGGGGCTGGTGCTTCTTCTGCTACGTGTAAGCATCTTTGAATCGGGCTTATTCAGCCGTATGAAAGCCGAACATCAGGAGGTCAGTCGGGGGAATTTTCTTCAGTTTTTTAGCAGTTGGCCGAAAACAATCAAGTATTTACGTTGCGTTACAGTTGGTATGCCGACCTGGTTCGTCGTGGGTATTCTGGCTACGTTCGCAAATGAGTTTGGGGAAGCATTGGCTATACCCGACGTAGTAAAGCCTGGCCGATGCGTGATGATGATTTACGTCGGGCTAGCCGGTGGCGATCTGCTGAGTGGGCCATTGAGCCAGTGGCTACGTTCCCGTATTCGCACCATAACCGGTCTATTGATGGCTAGTGCGCTGTTGAGCAGCGTATATCTGTTTGGTGGTATACGCACTGCAGAAGGTCTTTATACAATCTGTCTACTAGCTGGTTTCTGCACCGGTTATATTGCCATGTACCTAACTATGGTAGCCGAACTTTACGGCACCAACCTACGTAACACGGCTACTACGTCGGTGCCTAGCGTAGTTCGAGGGACGCTTATTCCGATGACGCTTCTGTTTCAGGCGTTGAAACCATCGGTAGGTACCTTGCTTGCAGCGGGGTTGCTGGGTGCCATTGTTTATGGATTATCATTTTGGTCGCTTAGCCGCATGGACGATACATTCGGCAAAGATTTAGATTTTGTAGAATAACCCGAACCGCTTATCATTTTTTTTAGCCGTTGCTCCCAAACGACGGCGATACGTCTCTTTCTGCCCATCATTGAGTTGACAATTAAAGGTTCTCTTTTAATCATACAGCTCAATGAAAACCACCTTCAAAATGCTCGCCAGTGCCTTTCTGTTGGCACTAACCGTGTCCGTATCATCACTCGCTTTAGCCGACGATGGACAATCGCAAAAGAAAGTATTTGCTGCGGCCATGTTCCCAGCCGCCGACATGACCAAGATGTGGCTTTATCTGGAGAAATTTAAGAATGAGAATAAAATAAATCTGGAATTGATCGGCCAGCGTGGGGAGGTATTGTTTCAGGAAACGGTACTTGGTAAGAACAGCAAACGGAGTTCATGCCGTCAGCAGTTTGATATGAGTCAATTGACAGATGGGAACTACACTTTCCGGCTCACGGCAGGCACGCAGGTTGAGGAATATACATTAAAACTCTCAACTCCCAAGGAAGTAAAGCCTACCCCGATACGGCATATTGCTATTAAATAATTCGCAATTACACTACCACATTTCATCACATTATCGCCCCTGAAGAGTCAGCTTAGAGCTGACTCTTCAGGGGCGATAATGTATTACATACTTTTACCGCAATCAAAAAATAGAGGTAGGGCTATTGATCAGAGAAGCAGACTATATAAGAATTATGCGTAGCGCAGATGTAAGACAAATGCGACCTATAAAAGAAGTTAAGGAGTTAGGAACGCTATAAATTTAACAGAACTAATGTGATAAGTAAATTATTACTATACTTAGTAGTAATTAACAAAAATAAAATTAGCAAGTATGAAAACAGTTGGTTACTTTTATGAGTCTTATAACTCAGACCTTCAGCCAGTCATACCAATCTATTAGTAGCTGTCTCTAAAAATGACCTATTAATAAAAGTATTGGGGAAAACTTTGTTAATTAAACCGAGAACACTAACTTTTCGACTTGATAATAAAATCTACCACAAATGAAACACTTTCTCTACGTCGGTTGCCTTGCCCTTTCTGCCAGCCTGACTGCTTCGGCCCAAACAATCGAGGTGCCGTCTGGTACCCCTTTGACCATTCAGGGGAACCTGAACCTGCCTACAGGTTTCTCTGTACAGCTCAACAATGCGAATTACATTAAAGCACCAGCTACTGGTTCTGGAAACGTTTATATGGGTCTAGATGCAGGAACCTCAGGCCAAGGAACGGCTAATACCTTCTTAGGAAACTCAGCAGGCCGAGTTAGCACCGGGGGTAACAACGTTTTTGTAGGAGCTGGAGCGGGTTATTCTAATACCAGTGGTCAAGCAAACGTCTTTATCGGCGCTAATGCTGGTGTTGCTAACACAACCGGTATTGCGAATATGTTCATGGGGCAGTTGGCAGGTGCTAACAATGCTGGTGGTTCATATAACCTGTTTATCGGTAACGGTACTGGCATCAACAACACTGGCGGTGTAGGTAACACATTCATCGGTGACGGTGCAGGTAATGGTAACTCAACAGGTCAGAACAATACCTATATTGGTCGTTCTGCCGGTTTAAGTAACAATGCCACTGGTCAGGGTAATACATTTATTGGCTTCCAGGCTCGCTCAGCAGTAGCCGCCGTTAATAATTCTGTTGCTATTGGTACAGACGCTATCGTAAACGCGAGCAATGCCATTGTTCTGGGCGGAACCGGTCCTGCTTCTGTGAACGTAGGTATCGGTACTGCAATACCTACAGCTAGATTGGAGGTAGTATCAGGTACTTCGGGTATTTCTGGTTTGAAGCTTACTAACCTAACCAGCAATAATGCAGCCACGATGACTAGCGTCACTAAATTCCTGACCGTTAACGGTAACGGAGAAGTGATTCTGGCTAGCTTGAATGGTTCAGCTCGTGAAGGCGTAGCTGATTCGTTCTGGAAGCGTAATGGTTCGCTCCTGCAAAGCACACAGGATGATGCAATTGTTATTGGTAACAACGCTCGCACTCCAGCCGGTTACAAACTGTTCGTTGAGCAGGGTATCCTGACCGAGAAAGTGAAAGTTGCTCTGAAAAACACATCGGATTGGAGTGACTACGTTTTCCAGTCTGATTACAAACTGAAATCACTGTCTGAAGTAGAAAACTTCATCCAGGCTAACAAGCACCTGCCAGGTGTTCCTTCAGCTCAAGAGATGGTAGAGAAAGGCAACGATCTGCATAAAACCGATGCTAAACTGCTTGAGAAAATCGAAGAACTGACGCTATATAGCATTCAACAGCAGAAAGAAATCGATCAGTTAAAACAACTGGTTAAGCAATTGGTAGAGAAAAAATAATAAAATCAGCATAAACAAAAACGCCAGCTCTGAAAGGAGCTGGCGTTTTTGTTTATGCTGATTTTCAACCCCCAATCTAAAAAATAAATAAGTATTTGTTACTGATTTTAAAGTATTTCTTAATCTTTCATGTATGGTCTAATCATCCTAGATCGCACTATTTTGCAAATGATTTTATCAGATAGTAAGCCTTATTAAAGAAATAATTGCTTTTTTACAGGCTGATTCCGAACCTTATTTTCCGTGCTGTTGATATGAACCAGCTTAACCAGACTGATTACATTATTTTCTTCCTGTATTTCATTGGTGTTTCCTCCTACGGATACTGGATTTACAAACAAAAACAGAAAACCAAACTTGATACAAAAGACTTTTTCCTAGCCGAAGGATCGCTGACGTGGTGGGCCATCGGTGCATCTCTAATTGCTTCCAACATTTCCGCCGAGCAGTTTATTGGCATGTCGGGCAATGGTTTTACGTTTGGGGTAGCCGTTGCCGCTTACGAATGGCTGGCAGCTGTTGCACTCATCATAGTAGCTGTGTGGTTCATGCCAATTTATTTGAAGAACCACATTTACACAATGCCGCAGTTTCTAAAAACGCGGTATAATGAGACAGTAAGCCTAATTATGGCTATTTTCTGGCTATTTCTTTACGTTTTTGTCAATCTTACTTCCATTCTGTTTTTGGGCGCTTTGGCCATTAGTAGCCTCGTTGGTCCCGATTCGTTTCACCCGATTGTGATTGGCCTGAGCATTTTTGCTCTGATCATTACGTTAGGCGGCATGAAAGTTATTGGCTATACCGACGTATTTCAGGTGGTAGTGCTGGTTATTGGCGGCTTGGTGACAAGCTATATTGCACTTACCCTAGTTAGTCAGAAATTTGGATTAGGCAATGACGTATTATCTGGTTTCACAGCTATGATGCGCGATGCCGACGACCATTTTCACCTGATTTTTGAAAAGCCAGGTCCTAATACGTCACAGGTTGAAGTAAACAAATATCTGACCGTGCCAGGCATCACAATGTACTTTGCGGGTCAATGGATTGTGAACCTGAATTACTGGGGCTGTAACCAATACATTACTCAACGAGCGCTCGGCGCTGACCTGAAAACCGCACGTACTGGGATTCTGTTTGCAGCCATGATTAAGTTGTTTATGCCTCTAATTGTGATGTTGCCTGGTATTGCGGCTTATGTTCTGTACAAGAATGGTGGACTTCAAAATGAGATGGCTCCCGGCGGAAAACTGCTGGCCGACAATGCTTACTCTGCCATACTTTCCTTCCTGCCCAATGGGTTGAAAGGTTTATCAATGGCTGCGTTGACAGCGGCTATTGTAGCCTCACTAGCTGGTAAAGCCAATTCTATCTCGACGATTTTTACGCTCGATATATACCATAAGTACATCAAAAAAGACGCCAACGAAAAGCAGTTGGTCTGGGCGGGACGTATCACAATTTTCATTGCTATGCTGCTGTCTATCGCGCTGACTTGGAAAGACGCGTTGGGCATTGGTCGCGAAGGGGGTTTTACATTCATTCAGAAATACACAGGCTATCTGAGTCCGGGTATTTTTGCCGTTTTCATTCTGGGCTTCTTCTGGAAACGTACTACGGGTGCGGCTGCCATAGTGGGCATTCTGGGTGGCTTTGCTCTAACTACCCTTTTCAATAACTACGCTCCACAATGGTTTGGACACGAAACGATTCTGTACACGGCATTCAAAAATGCAGATGGCGTTTACGAGATTCCGTTCCTGGTAGCCATGGGCTGGGCCTTTGCATTCACGGTATTGGCAATGGTGTTAATTAGTCTGGCAGGTCCGAAGATTAGTCCAAAAGCCTTTGAGATCGACTCCTCAATGTTCAAGCTGGCTCCTTCAGCTACAGCCATGATTACGGTGATTATGCTGATTCTGACGGTACTGTACGTTCGATTCTGGTAACCAACGTATCAACTAAACAAGCAGGCGCTTTTTCCATCGAGAAAGCGCCTGCTTGTTTTTTGCTACATAGGCTGCTTACATCAGCTTATTTAACTTTTACACGATAAGTTTATAGCCGATACCTCGCACATTAACAATCTGTATGGCGGAGTCGGCGCTGAGATGCCGACGGAGTTTAGTGATGAATACATCTAAGCTGCGCCCGTTGAAAAAACTATCGTCGCCCCAGAGTTCGATCAACACGGCATTACGCTCGAGTACCTGATTCCGCTGCTCGTATAAATGACGTAGTAATTCGGCCTCGCGGTGCGACAGCAACGTATCCTGCCCATCAAACGACAACTTTTGCTTAGGAGCATCAAATTGATACCGGCCGATACGTACCGAATCCGACGTAGCAGTTGGTTGCGATGCTGCGTTACGTCGGAGAAGCGCGTTAATTCGTACAATTAATTCATCCAGACTAAAGGGTTTCTTGAGGTAATCATTACCGCCCAACTCAAAACCGCGTACTACGTCGGCGGTTTGCGAACGGGCCGTCAAAAACAAAATTGGTACGTCAGAGTCTGTCTGGCGAATCTGGTGGGCAACTGAAAAGCCGTCCATATTCGGCATCATTACGTCAGCTACAACAATATCCGGACGCTCTCGTCGGAAATCGGCCAGACCCACGTCGCCATCTGATGCGTACCGTACCGTAAAACCCCGCACTTCAAGGCTATCTTTCACAATCATCCCCAACGCTGGTTCATCTTCAATCAGCAAAACAGTGGGCATATACGTAACAGATTGGTGCTGTTTTATGAAAATGTAAGTAAAAACTCGCTTCCTTTTCCGGGTTCACTACGTAGCGAAACTTGTCCATTGTGCCGCTCGACAACCTGACGCACATAAGCGAGTCCCAATCCAAAGCCTTTTACCGGATGCAGATCGCCCGTTGGTACCCGAAAGAATCGATCAAAAATGGCCGACTGATACGTTCTGGCGATACCGATGCCATCATCAGCTACTGCCAGTTGCCAGCCCGATACGTTTCTCATGAACGTCAGTTGAATCGTTACGTGCTCTTTGGAATAATTGATAGCATTGTCAATCAGATTGTTGAGCGCATTTCCAAAATGAACCCGGTCAACCGTCACCGTCGTATCCGCCGGAATATTGACATGGAACTTAACAGGTTTGGGCGCCTTCAACTGATGACTCGTCATTAAGTCAGCTACTACGTTATTCAGGTTTGTCGATTCTGGATGGAGTACTAATTCGCCTTTTTCCTCGACGGCCAGATTCAGCACTTTTTCGACCAGATCAGAAAGACGTTGCAGGTTGTTTTGTGAAATTGCCAGATACGTCTGCGTTTTCTTTGGATCGTTCAATGCACCGAAGTTTTGCATGGCCTCCACAGCCGCCGTTACTGTAGCAATCGGCGTTTTCAATTCGTGGGTCATGTTGTTGATGAAGTCATTTTTCACCTCCGACAGTTTTTTCTGACGCAGAATTGTACTCAGCATGAACAGAAAACTACCCGTCGTTAATAAGATTAAAAACACCGAACCACCCAGCAGCCAACCCATTCGACGTAGCAAATAGAACGTTGGCGTTTCAAAGGTTACCTGCGCAAACAGGTTTCGAATCGGGTTGAGAGGCACAACTAACTTGTTCATTACGTTCGACTTATCATTCGGCTTTGAGGGCGAATCCAATTGAAGAACCACTACTTTTTTAGACGGTTTTTGAGGATGAACGCTCACCGTATCCAGTTTAAAAGCAGGGTTTATACCCCGTTGACTAAGCTCAGCGCGATATGCATCCGATAGCTTAGTCAAATTGATACGTGTACCTTCGGCCCAATCAAGCATCAACATAGTCGAAATTCGGTGAGCAAGCGTATCGGGCGACTCAAATACCTGCGTTTCTGCACCTGGCGGTATTTGCTGATAAAAGCCACCTACCGCTACCGCACCCATAACGGATTTTTGATTTCCCTTTCCCCTTAACGGGGGCCCAGGTTGTCTGACAATAACTCGAATCTGCTCCCGATTAGTAGCACCGTCAAACTGGCGAATAATCATTCGTGTCGGTTTCAATGACTTCTCATTACCCTGTCTGGCAAATAAGCGGTTAGCCTCAACCATCTGGCGCTGCTGTAAGACCGAAAATAAGGCATCCCTCATTGTTTGATTAAACTGCTGGCTTTTAACATGATACGTTGTCCAGAGCCAATAGCCCTGAAATGCATTGATGCCAATGATGCACAATGTCATCAGCCAGAATATCGAACGGATGCGTCGGTTCATATACAAATCTACATCGTCTGGGCGGGCTTCGGATGGGCGTTAACACTGTTTAACACTATGTAGCAGTGCGTTACAAATCTCCGCCTGACCTTTGAGCCGTCAAATCAAACCAGCACTTTTCCATGAAAACACTTATTTGTGTAGTTGTCAACTGCTTTCTACCCTTTTTGACAAATCAGTCAGCTATCGCTCAAACCGCTTCTGCTACGTGGTCTGGGCAAATTACGTACGAAGGTGTCCGCAAAGTTGACCCGTCCCAAATGCGTATCGTTATTAACGGCGAACAGGTAAAACCCGGCGATCCGAACTTCCCTACCGACATCCCCGACACGCGTATGTTTGGTCAGAAAACACTAATTAATGGTACGTTGGCGAAAGAAAGTCGCGATGAACAAAACGCCGTTATCCGGGTAAGGGGCGACGGTGGCCCTCCTCAAACCCGAAATCTTCCGCGACCATTTATAGAACAGGTTTTTGTGGACCTGCAAGGTCAGAAGCAAGTCACATTGCTCACAGTCGGCAAAGATGCAGAAGCGAAAACGTATCAGGCCGAATCGCCAATTCAGCGCGTAAGTGGCTGGCAATTAACCGAACAAACTAAAAAAATAGCCGGGTACACCTGCCGAAAAGCTACTGTACCTTACAAAAAAGAAACCTATACGGTTTGGGTAACTACTGAAATTCCTGTCACTTATTCACCCATACACGAGCTCACGCCCCAAACCGGCACTGTACTTCTCATCGAAGGTAGCAAGGAGCAATTCAAGGCAACCAAAGTGGATACCACGTCCCCCGATGCGTCGTCGGTTAAACCGGGCGCGCAGGCTCAACCCGTTACCCCGGAGCAATTAGCCGATATACGTCAGAAAGCCATCACCGATTTTCAGCAACAACTTCAATTCAATGACCGGAATTAGGTAGCAGCGGGTAACCATTTAGAAACATCATCACCAAATGCAATCCTGCATTTCCCTCTGCAATTCCATGAAAGCGTTTTTCTTACTTTTCTGTCTTTCTCTGACAACAGCGCTATTTGCTCAACGTAATGTAACAAAATCTGATATCCAGGGGATGGTGGTTGACTCAGTTAACGGAAAATCCTTACGGCAGGCGTCAATTTCGCTACTAACGACCCGCGATTCGAACTACGTAACGGGTACGGTTACCGATGGTGATGGTCTGTTTCAGATACGTAACGTAGCGCCAGGAAATTATCGAATACTTGTTACGTTCCTTGGCTATCGTAATGTTTCTCAATCGATTACTGTAAAGTCAGGAGAATTAATTACTGGCATGGGTATTCTGCGAATGGTTGAACAAAGTAATCAGCTTCAGGAAGTCGTTGTTCGGCAGGAAAGTGCGCCGGTGAAGGTGAAGCAGGATACGCTGGAATTTAATGCCGGATCATTTAAGACGCAGCAGAATGCCGCCGTGGAAGAATTACTCCGGAAACTGCCGGGTATGGAAGTGAGTCGTGATGGTACGGTAAAAGCCAATGGGCAAACGGTAAGTAAGGTGTTGGTTGATGGAAAGCCGTTTTTTGGTAATGATCCTAAAATGGCAACTCGAAATTTACCGGCGGATATTGTCGATAAAGTTCAACTGTACGATCAGTCATCAGATCAGTCGCAATTTTCGGGTATTGACGACGGAAATCGCGAACGTACCATTAACCTGACGCTCAAGAGAGACAAGCGAAAAGGCTATTTCGGGCAAAATTCGGTCGGCTTAGGCACCGCTCGCGATGGAGAGGCCAATCGGTATCAGGGGCGATTGAATCTGAACCGCTTCAACAAAGGAACCCAGCTTTCGCTCATTGGTCAGGCCAACAACCTCAACCAGCAAAATTTTACGTTGGGTGCTGGACCGGCACAAGGGCCAGTTTTTGTGGGAAGTCAGGAGAGCGGAGGGCCACCCGGTAGCCAAACAACTACGAATGTCATCGAAGTACGCGCAGTTGGATTGAACTACCGAGATAAGTTGGGAAAGCGGGCTGAGATCGCAACCAGCTATTTTCTCAATCAAGCTATTACCACTACTGACCAACAGAGTCGGCGTAGCAACATTTTGCCCGAACGTTCGTTCACGACCGATCAACAGCATTTTTCGCAAAACAATCAGTTAAGTCATCGATTCAATCTCCGGGTCGACTGGCAACTCGATTCAATGACCAGTCTCCGTATCGCACCTACTCTAACCTGGCAAAATACCGATTATACCAGCCAACTATCCAGTCGCTCTACGTTGCCTGGTCTGGCAGGGCAATTGAATCAATTAGTCAATACCGGCGAAACAGCCTACAGTTCGACTGGCAACGGTTTGAACGGATACAATAACTTGTTACTCATGCGTAAATTCCGACGCGAAGGACGTACCCTGTCGTTCAATTTGAATACCATACTGGCTGATGCAGAAACGAAGGCGTTGAACCAATCGATCAATACGTTTTACGATTCTACGGGTGCTAATTCCGTTTCAAACGTATTAGATCAACGGAATCGACAAACGGCTTACAACCTGCAAAACGCACTGACGCTATCGTATACCGAACCGATATCATTCACCCAAAAACTGGAGTTGCGATACGCCTATTCGACAAACAGCAACCAGGCCGACCGTCTGGTTACTGACCGAAATGAATCAACTGGAATTTACGACCGACTCAACTTACTACTGACGAACCAATTTGCCAGTACGTTTGCCAATCACCGGGTGGGTGCTACGTTCCAGACGCAACGACTACGTTATAAGTTTGCCATTGGAGCGGACATCCAGCAATCGCAATTGCAGCTTGACAATCGTTCGGTAGATACCAGCCAGCGCCGACAGTATGTCAATCTGTTGCCAAATGCCCTGTTCAGTTATACATTTTCCGGCAATCGCAACCTGCGCCTGCAATATCGAACCCGATTAAGCCCGCCTTCACTAACTCAATTGCAACCCGTTATCGATAATACTAATCCGCTCAACATTCGAATCGGGAATCCACAACTTGCGCCGGAGTTCTATAATACGATTGTTCTGTCATATAATGGTTCGACGGGTCTTGGCACTAAAAGTTTCTCACTGTTTGCCAGTTTAAATCAGAGCCATAACCGGATTGCTACGTCAACAACGGTCAGTCCGTCGGGAGTACTCACTACGCAACCCGTAAATGTGGGCGGTTTTTGGTCAGCAAACGGGTCAATGTCTATTGGGCGCACCTTACAACCTTCCAAACTGAGGCTTACTTTCTCCACCAACGTAGCACTAAGTCGGGCGCTCAGTTTCATCAACAACGAAACGAACGAAGCCCGAAACACCAGCATTGGGCAAGGGGTTCGGCTGCAATCTAATTTCAATAATGCGCTGGAATACGGAATTAGCGGCAACGTAACGTACCAAAGTGCTACGTATTCGCTGCTGCCAAAACAGAACACGGCTTTCTGGTCGCAGTACGCCACCGCCGACTTGTTCTGGAAGCTTCCGTTCCGTTTCGTGCTTACCAGCGACGTAACGTACACAGCCACTACGGGCCGGTCTGCGGGTTATAATCAGCAATTTACGCTCTGGAACGTAGCACTAGCAAAGCAGTTTTTTAAGGGAAATACGGGCGAATTACGGCTACAGGTTTTTGACGTCCTAAACCAGAATCGCAGCCTGATACGTAACACGACCGATACGTATATTGAAGACGTTCAAAGCCGGATACTACGTCGGTATCTGCTCGTCAGCTTTGTATACAACCTACGGAAGTTTGGAATATAGACTATTAACTGACATGATCGGAAGCTACATCAAAACAGCCAGACGCAACTTACTGCACAATAAGCTGTTCTCAGCCATCAATATTATTGGCCTTGCCATCAGTATGTCTGTCGGATTACTGCTGATCGCATTCGTACTCGACTTACGTTCATACGACAGGTTCCACGAGAGTGGCGGCAGCATCTATCGCATCACCAACGTAGCGACGTTCAATGGAGAGCGGGGCGGAAAGTTTGCCACTACATCGATAAAGACCGGAAAGCTTATTCGGGAGAAAGTGTCTGGCATTGAAGACGTAGCGATTATGCGCAACGATTTCTCACAGGACGCGAAGGTTGGTGACGATATTGTCCCAATAAAAGGATTTTGGGCGGAACCGTCGCTGTTTAAAATTTTTACGTTTCCACTATTGGAAGGCAATCCCGAAACGGCGCTGAAAGACCCTTACTCGATCGTTCTTACCGAAACTGCTTCCCGAAAACTCTTCGGCAGTCAATCGGCGCTTGGGAAGGCAATCACGTTCGATACACTCGCTTATAAGGTGACCGGTGTTATGAAGGACGTTCCTTTCTTTTCGCACATCCATTTCGAAGCGTTGGTATCACTGTCGACGGCCGAGCAGCTTAACAGGAACGACAAGAACTTCGAGAAATGGACAAGCATGTCGTCGAATTTTGTGTATCTCCGGCTGCCGGAGCATGCCGACGTAGCATCAATTCAATCGCAGCTCGATGCCATTGCCAGACAGGAAAATCTTGCTGAAGAGGCCACGAAAATCCAGCTTGAGCTGTTGCCTTTATACAAGATCGTGGTTGGAGAAGGGTTCCGTCCCTCTGAGGGTGGTCCTGGATCAGTAGGTCCCCATATGTCTCCCCGGGTGCTTTGGATACTCGGCGGGCTTGCTCTCATTGTGATCTTGTCGGCTTGTTTCAACTATACCAATCTGTCGATGGCACGAGCCATACGTCGCTTCAAGGAAATTGGTATTCGCAAAGCCATCGGTGCTGAAAAAGGCCAGATACGGCAACAATTTCTGGCGGAATCAATCATGATTTCGCTGTCAGCCCTTGTTCTTTCCTTTCTCATCTTTCTCCTATTGCGACCGTTGCTGATAAGTCTGGCGCCGGAGATGCAGCAAACCGTGAAGCTCGACCTAACGCCAGCGATGATTATAACCTTCGTCCTCTTTGCCCTCCTGGTAGGCGTTACTGCTGGTTTCATGCCGGCTCTGTTCTTTGCGAAAATCAGCGCAATCAGTGCACTCAGGAATGTTTCCACTCCGGCGTACCGGTCCGTGAAAGTATTCAAACACCTGACTCTTCGGCGCACTTTGGTGGTGGTTCAATATACGCTCACACTGATCTTTATTACGACGACTGCTATTGGCTACGTACAGTACAAAAATATACTAGCGTTTGATCTGGGATTTAACACCGCAAACATCCTGAATATCAATATGCAGGGTAATAAACCGGATGCGTTTGTCAAGAAATTGAGTGAGATGCCGGAAGTGACCGCCCTTTCCCGGTCATTGATCGTCACCAGCGTTGGAAATGCATGGGGCGGCTATATGAAATACAACGATTCGCGCGACTCGGTACTGGTCTTGACTAACAACGTCGACGAGAATTACCTGGCTGTGCATGACTACAAGCTTATTGCTGGGGGTAATTTCAAAGCGCGCCCAACAACAACCGCAGCCGTGCGGGAAGTAATTGTTAATCAGCAGGTTTTAAAGCGATTTAATATAGGCAACAACGATCCTGAGAAAGCAATCGGGAAAGAGATCATATTCCGCAATTTCGGTGGAACACGCAAAATGACCATTGTTGGCGTCATGAAAGACTTTCACTATGGTAAGGTCGATAACCTCATCGGTCCGGTAGCGTTCATGCACTGGACTCCCGAAGATAGAGCCGTGATTAACGCCAAAATACAAAGTACGGACATGCTGGCAACCAGAACCAAGATTGAGTCGGCCTGGAAGGAAATTGATCGGGTTCATCCCTTTCAGGCGGAATTCTATGACGAAGCCATCGAAGAGGCATACAGCGAGTTTTCCACGCTAATCAAGATCATTGGCTTTCTTTCGTTCCTCGCTATTTCGATCGCATCGATGGGCTTATTTGGCATGGTAGCCTACACAACCGAAACCCGGCTGAAGGAAATAAGCGTCCGCAAAGTGATGGGAGCAAGTACGGGCAGCCTGATCTATTTATTAAGTCGCGGTTTTCTCGTACAACTATCCGTATCGGCGCTCATCGCCTTACCAGTTACGTACCTTTTCTTCGAAAAAGTTCTACTCACCCGTTTTCCATATCATGCACCCGTGCAGATAGCCGAGTTATTCATTGGCTTGCTGGCGGTATTGCTGATTGCCTTCGTCATGATCGGATCGCAGACATTGAAAGCCGCGAAGACTAATCCAGTAGAAGTTCTGAAGAGTGAATAGGGTTGCTGGTTAGTCTAATACCGTCAATACCATATTGGAAACATACAAATCACTGATTTGCGTTCTAATTTTTAACGTACTTTCGGCATTATAATCCTTTGCCGAATATGTCTCCTACCTCTACTGTATCTTCCTCTAACTCACTACGTCCTCTTTTTGCGTTGCCCGTCATTGTAGCTGCGCTAGGTTATTTCGTCGATGTATATGATCTGCTGCTATTCAATATCGTCCGCGTTCCAAGTTTAAAAGATTTAGATTTGTCGGAAGCTGACATTTCATTAGTTGGCGGACGAATTCTCAATTTTCAGCAAGCTGGCCTGTTACTTGGCGGCATTTTATGGGGAATTCTGGGCGATAAACGGGGCAGGCTTTCGGTGCTTTTTGGGAGTATCATTACGTATTCATTGGCCAATATTGCCTGCGGTTTCGCTCATAATCCCGAACTCTATGCCTGGCTGCGGTTTGTAGCTGGCTTTGGCTTGGCAGGTGAATTAGGCGCGGGCATTACGTTGGTGAGTGAAATTTTACCACCTCGACTGAGAGGTTATGGATCATCGCTGGTTGCCAGCGTGGGCTTGCTAGGGGCTGTTGTGGCTTACTTTACCGTTTCACTTTTTGACTGGCGGATCACCTATTTCATTGGCGGAGGACTTGGTTTAGGGTTACTATTGTTACGTGTCAGCGTGCTCGAATCAGGTATGTTCAAGCGGGTGCAACAGACAGGCGTATCGCGTGGAAATTTCTGGGCGTTGTTTCGCGGGAAGGAGCAAACGCTACGTTACCTGCGCTGCATGGGTATTGCTATTCCAACGTATCTGGTTATCGGTATTCTCGCTACGTTCAGCAATGAATTCGGTAAAGCCATTGGCGTTCAGGAGTCTATTCCACCCGGCCGGGCCGTTATGTTTACCTACATCGGCATTGTAGCGGGTGATTTATTCAGTGGATTTTTAAGTCATTGGCTACAGTCTCGTCGGAAAGCAGTCGGGCTGATGATGAGCTTTACGCTCCTGTGTATTGTCGTTTATCTGTTCGGTGGTATCACGTCGGCCACTACGTTCTATATTGTTCTGATGGTCATGGGTTTTGGTACTGGCTACATTGCTATGTTCCTGACCATAACAGCCGAAAGCTACGGCACCAACCTGCGGGCTACGGCCACTACGTCGGTTGCCAACAACGTGCGGGCCACTACGTTACTTACTATTCCCGCTTTTCAGGCTATGAAACCCTCGTTTGGCGTCATTCAATCAGCGGCTATCGTTGCGCTAATTTGTTTCGCACTCGGCTACTGGGCGCTGGCCACGATGGAAGAAACGTTTGGAAAAGAATTGGATTATAGTGAGTAATATTAACAAACTAACATCTTTGCGATTTATAGTTAAAAATCAGTGTGCGTTATATAAAACTCAACTTTTACTACTCATCTTTTATGAGTCCTATACCTTCTACTCGCGTCGTTGTCTACAGCTGTTTATTGACTATTGGTCTATTGACATCCTGCCAACCGAAGGCTGAACTAACACCTGTTCCACAGTCGCCCACCGATCCAGCGCCAACGAAAACCTATAAGGATTTTCAACCGATTGCTCAGTCAGTTATTTTACCAACCACTATTGACTATCATGATGATGAGGGAGCGCTAAAGCATTTGATCTACCGCTCAACCTTTACGTACGATAATCAAAACAGACTACAAAATATTACTGATCAGCTGACGGATTGGCCGGGTAGCGAAAGTTCAACCTGGGTACGTTTCACTCATACTGATAATCGGGTGACGGGCATCGATTTAAAAGCTATCTCGGTGAATTATGATGCACGCGACTATACCGAAGAGAATAAACCAGCCCGTTTTGAATTAACGTATTCAGATCAGAATGTACAGGCTAGACTCCTGATTGGGGGTAAGGAAGTTCAGAAAACTTCGCTTACGCTCGATGAGCGAGGCCTCCCCGTGAAAAGCAGTTTCAAAATATTATTTTTTGATGACAAAGGGAACATTGATTTTATCGCGAAATCAAAGCTATACCCTTCGATCGGTACGGAAATCATTGAACAGCGTTATGATGCTAATCGGGCCGTGCTCAGTCAGATTCGGGAAATGCAGCTTCTAGACGGTTTATTAGCCTCAGTTAACCGGTTCGTTCCTTCAAGTGGTTTATCAGGATTAGGTAGCAGCCTGAGTAATAATAATTTAACTTATACGAAACGTAAGAATTGCGATCCTAAATATGGATGCCGTGAAATAGATGAACCACATATTCAGGCCGTAACCGTGAATGAGCAGGGTTTTCCTACGCAGTTAATTTGCAGTATGGGCGCACTCGGGAACTATGAGTTTACCGTTGCTTACAAGCAGGTGAAAAATTAGATCACAATGTGCTTGCTACGTATCTATCTAGGCTGAGAGGAATCGCGCTTTTGCCAGTGATAGGCTGCCAGTGAATTCCTCCAGAAATACTTTTCGGCGACAGTTCGCCCTTTCGCCGAAAAGTACTCTTTAACCAGATTCAGTCCGCGATCAAAAGGCAGCCATTGATCACTGTTAGGCCAATCGCTGCCATATAGCAACCGGTCTTCGCCAAACGTAGCATACAGCATATCCAGCCGCTCCCGGTAGAAACTTAGATTCTGCGGAATTTTACCGTCTACCCGACGTAGCACTTCTGAAATCTTTACATAAATCTGGGGGCGTTTTCCCATCTCCCGTAAATCCGCTTCGTAACTCTTCAGTGCATTTGCGTCTTTTGGAAGAACCATTTGCGGAAGGTGATCGATGATTACCCGCAGCGCTGGCACCTGATCGGTGATACGTATCACAGCAGCAAGTAGTGCCGGGTTTGGATTGGCCGTATCGAGTACTAGCCCCGACTGGGCAAGAAGTTTTAGATCCGAAATAAATTTGGGGTTTGTCGATTGGCGAGAAAGATCATGGCCTTCCCAAAGGTTTCCATAACGAATGCCGCGAAATAGCGGATTTCGCTGAAAGCGTTCGAGTTGTCGACGGAATTCTGGTTTGCCCGGCTCAAGATTGCCTACCGTTCCAACAATAATTTTATCCTTTTGAGCCACATCGAGCACCCACTGGTTGTCTTCAAGCCAGGGGCTGGCTTCTACGACAATTGCGCCCACTACGCCAAGAGGTACTGCGATTTTACGATAGCGATCTGGAAGGGCTGGCTTGTAAAGTACAGTATCTTTTGGTGTTGGCCACGGCACACCTTGTGGGCGAGACGTATCGAACAAATGAATATGTGTGTCAATTATCGGGATGGCAGCTACTTCCTTCCAGCTCACTAACGGGGCCGTCACGGAAGCACCTGCGGTCAGGGCGAGAAAATGTCTGCGGTTCATGGCCTGAAATTAGTGATTCCAACGCAACTTCAAGAGGTTCCCTTTCTTTGCCAAATGCCAGTCTACGTCCTTTTCTCGAGCGGCCCACATATCGATCAGGCAAAATAGCATCAAAAGTTTTTTACGATTTCTAAATAATTTTTCAGCTACGCAAAAAGGCTGCGTAGGAGCTCTAAATCTTTGTATCGTCAAGTTTACCAAAACACCGACGACCATGAAATTCATTCAGATTGCCGCACCATTTTTCCAGCGTAACGTAACGAAAACCGTCAACCACGAAGGAGCTAAAGCCTATGCGTTAACTCCTGAGGCTGAGTTATATACAGCCGTGGTTACAACCATGCTGAACGATACGTTCTACGAGAACGCTGATGATCGGTTAGCGCGCATTCAGGCGTTAATCAGTAAGGTTGATCCGGTGTTTGTCGCTAAACTGGCGGTGTATGTTCGGGAGCGTATGTACCTGCGTTCGGCACCGGTTATGCTGTTAGGCGAGCTTGCCAAAGTGCACAACGGCGATGGGCTGGTCGGACAAGCCGTTGGACGTACCATCCAGCGTCCTGACGAAATTACGGAGTTGCTGGCGTACTATCAGCTAACGAACCAACGTACTGGAACTAAGAAACTTAACCGCATCTCGAAGCAGTTGCAGCGGGGATTATCCACAGCGTTCAACAAATTTGACGAGTACCAATTTGCCAAATACAACCGGGATACCGCCGTTAAACTTCGCGACGCTTTGTTTCTGGTACACCCAAAAGCAAAAGACGAAAGCCAGCAGACTATTTTTAACAAAATGGTGACTGGTACGTTGGAAACGCCCTATACCTGGGAAACGGAATTAAGTGCGCTCGGAAAGATTCGCTTCGAGGACGTAGCAGCGAAAGAAGCGGCAGTACGTACCAAGTGGGAGGAACTGATCGACAGTGGACGATTGGGGTACATGGCTATGCTACGTAATCTGCGCAACATGCTCGAAGCAGGTGTCAGCGGAAAGCACGTAGAGAAAGTCTGTGTCATACTTGCCAGCGAAAAAGCAGTCCAGAACGCAAAACAATTGCCTTTCCGATTTCTAGCGGCCTACCGCGAAATCAAGGAGCTTTCTTTTGGTCATGTTCCGGTACTCATCGACGCGCTGGAAAAAGCAGTTACTGCAAGCGTGGCAAACCTGCGCGGTTTTAGCGCCGACACCAACGTAGTGATTGCCTGCGACGTATCAGGGTCGATGCAGATGCCGGTTTCGCCCCGAAGCAAAGTGTTATTTTACGACATTGGGCTATTGCTGGGAATGCTGTTGCAATCTAAATGTCGGAACGTAGTGAGCGGGATGTTTGGTGCTCGCTGGCAGACCGTTACGTTGCCCTCCAGATCGGTCTTAGCCAACGTAGGTGAATTTTACCGTCGTGCAGGCGAAGTGGGGTATTCAACCAACGGTTACCTGGTTATCGACGACCTGATTCGGCGCCGGTACAAAGCCGATAAAGTAATGTTATTTACCGATCTGCAATTGTGGAACAGCTTTGCAGTACATCAGAATACAGCAATGAATATTCAGGTGAAATGGCTACAGTATAAAAGCCTGTTTCCGGATGCCCGCCTGTATTTGTTCGATCTGGCTGGCCATGGCAACACACCGCTACGTATCGAGAAAAACGATGTGTATCTGATTGCAGGTTGGTCGGATAAAATTTTCGACGTATTGCAGGCCATCGAAGAAGGCCAAACGACGCTAAGCGCCATTGAACAAATTGTGCTTTGATATAACCCACTACGTTCGTATTTACTCAAGAACGTAGTGGGACACTAAACAGGATGGCGTAGAGATGGGTTACTTCGCACGATATGGGGGAATCATGTGGCTTCCTACGTGAAGCGAGATGATCCGGTTCGAATCCGGCCAGCGATGCCCCGCTCCCATTTCGCTAGTTACTCCTGTTTTGATTTTACGCAGGTGCCGTAGAGAAGAATTACTTCGATTGGTTGAAAGCTCGCAAGAGTAAGTTAGGTTCGAGTCCTAGACTCTTTTCGATTGTTGCCCTGTATGACATTAGCAAGTGCCGTAGAATAGAGTTACTTCGACTATAACCGGGCGGACGCTGGTTCGAATCCAGCCATCGGAAATCAACTTCCGGTGTAGCTCAGGGGTAGAGCACCTACGTACTCTTTTCGTTTGTTGCCTTGCTATATATCAATACAAAACCGGTGTCGTAGAGCAGAAATACTTCGTGCCCCGTCTGGAGGTGATGGTCAAAACCATCTCATTGCTTACGCAGTGATAGTTCAACACAGCTAGAACGCCAGAGTGAAGTCTGCTCGCCCGTTACCCGGTTTTGTTTTTTTAGGAGGACATAGCAGCCTTTTACAAGTTCGGGCGTTTATCGAACCAGGGCTTTTCCTGCTCCAGTTGTCCTGCCAGACGGAATAACGTAGCTTCGTCGCCGAGTTTGGCCGCGAACATGACACCGATTGGCAACCCATCCGACGACCAGTGCAGCGGCACCGACATAGATGGCTGACCAGTCATATTGGTAATCACTGTAAACGAAATATATCCCAACGACCGCTCGGCCAAATCAGTGACAGTTTTACTTCCATTCAGGTATTTCAGACCGCCGAGTGAATCGACCAATTTTAGCAAACGCTGTTCGGAAGCTGTATTCTGGAATGTACCGATCGTAATAGGCGGACGGGGTAGCGTAGGCGTCAGAAACACGTCATACGTTTCGTGAAGCTGCCCCATGGCGCGGTTGAGGGTATTCCAGCGACGTTTCTGAAACGCTACGTCGGCCGCCGAAAAACCTTCTGCCAGCCGAGCCTGCGCCCACGTATTTAACTCTACGTCGCTACGTCGGACCGGGCGCCCTAAATACTGCCCTATTTCACGTAACACGCCCGCCGTTTCACTCAATACGTTCAGAAAAAACGCTTCAGTAACGATAGTTTTCTCATACGGCAAAGGTACTTCTTCCACCGTATGGCCTAACTTTTCGAGTAACGTAACAGCCTCCTGAACAGCTTTCACACAGTCAGGATGAGTCGGTTGTGATTCAATCAGCGCCTGCGTCGAGAATGCAATACGTAGTTTACCCGGCTCACGGCCCACTTCGTCTTTAAAAGGCCGTTCGGGTGTAGCAATGCCGTATGGATCACCAGCCAATGGACCAGCAATCGTATCAAGCAAACTCGCACTATCGCGCACGCTACGTGTGACAGCCAATCCCGTAACAGCCCCATTCCAGAGTTCGCCATAACGCGGCCCCAACGTAACACGTCCGCGCGACGGCTTCATCCCGAACAGGCCACAGCAAGCCGCCGGAATCCGAATGGAACCTCCCCCATCGGTAGCTGTAGCCGCCGGAACAATGCCTGCTGCCACCGCTGCCGCCGATCCCCCACTCGACCCACCCGGCGAATGCGCTACGTTCCAGGGATTACGAGCCGGTCCGTATAGTTTGGATTCGGTATAAGGCGTCAGGCCAAATTCAGGCGTATTGGTCTTCCCGAAGAACACAAGCCCGGCAGCTTTTAGTCGTTTAATAACTTCACTATCAGACGTAGAAACGTAATTCTGATAAGCAGCACTACCCGATTTCATGGGCGTCCCTTCCCATTCCATTTCCAAATCTTTCAGCAAAAATGGTACGCCACGAAAAGCGCCCGTTTTGGGAAGATGCTTCGCCATTTCCCGACCTTTACCATACAAAGGCGTAACAATCGCATTGAGCTGCGGATTGACCACTTCGGCGCGGGCAATGGCGGTTTCCAATAATTCGTCAGGCGTAACGTCTCCTTTCTGAACCAGTTCGGCCAGAGCGGTAGCATCGTGTTTAACGTATTCGTCGAAAGACAGCGTTTTAGAATTGGCGGTTTGCATACAGTCAATACGTTCAAAAGTTATTGTTTATTGGGGCGCTACGGCGACGCCAATTTTAGAATCCGCCGTGCCATAATACAGAAACCATTTCCCTTTGTAAGGTACCAATCCCTCCAGAAAACAAACCTGATTGACCTGACCGTGAATCTCATACGGCTGGTCGGGCTTAATGAAATACGTTTCGGAGCGATCAATCAATTTAGCTGGGTCCTGCGCATCGAATAGCAGTTGACCGCCGGCATAAGCACCCTCGGGCAGATTCACATCGCCGTTTTTAGCGTCGTTCATTCCATTGTAAATCAGCAGAATACCTTTTGACGTCAGGATAGCCATCGGCCCCGGTTCTAGCAATCGATAATCGTGCTTTCCTTTACGGAATTCAGCCGCTGGTAACAAATTGCCATCTTGCGTTTCCACCGGATTCCAATGTAATAAGTCGTCGGAAGTGGCCAGACGAAGCTGCGGTTTATCACCCCAATACATCCAGTATTTTCCGTTGATTTTCTGCGCAACAAACCGATTTCCAACACGTTTACAAACGATTGCGCCCGATTTAGACCAGCTATTTCGATACTTTCCATTCGCCGATTCACCAAACGCCAGCCCCTGTTTTTGCCAATCGGTCAGGTTAGTCGACGTAGCTACGCAAAGCCGGGCAATCTTGCCATCGTAAGCGGTATACGTCAACACATACACGCCATTTGGACTCTCGACAAGCCGCGGATCTTCGCAACCTCCCTCCCACTCATACGTTTTCATGGGATCGTTGTTTGGGTAAAAAACTGGCTGGGGCTGGCGCTTAAAATGAATGCCATCATCGCTGATTGCCAGGCCTAATCGCGACGTACCACCGACCCGGCGAACCGTATCTTCGGCCCGATACAGCATGTAAACTTTGTCATTACGTACCACCGCCGTCGGATTATATACGTCTTTTTCCTCCCAACGTACCGTTTCGTTACGTACCGGACAATTGAACGTAGTACTGGTCTTTGCGTCTAAAATTGGGTTATGTGCATTTTCTTTTTGAAAAGGACCTAGCATCCAGGGCTTTTCAGGTTTCGATTGGGCCCATAAGAAGCCTGGAAGCAGAATGAGTAGCAGTAATCGGTTGGGCATGATTGACGAAACAAGGGCTTTCGTAGCAAAAGCAAAATGTCACTGGATGCTAACTACATCTTTGGCAAGTTCCGCCTGACAAGGGCCTAAAAAGCCAGTGTTACGTACTGATTTTATGGAATTTATAACCACTACTGCATTCTGGGGTTGTTACGTTATGGGAGCCCCTATTAACAAAACAACGTAGCATGCATCGTACTTTGACGATTTCATTACCTTCAGAACGTACCATTCTGCTAATCGATCAACTTAAGCCTTTAGACGCAATAATTAGTATTTCCGTTCAAAGAAACGGGTCAGTCAAACCTCCCGGCGACGTAGTGATTCTTCAGGTTCTCAACAAAGGCGTCGATGAATCGCTACGTCAAATTGCCACCGTTTGCAAGGGCGAACCATACTCTATTGCCACCGCTGAACAAGCTAGTTTTATTGATCCAAAACAGGATGAACTTATCGAGAAAGATATAGACGAGGCCATTTGGGAAGAAATGGAAACCGGTCTGCGTCACCAGTCGAGGGTAACCAGTAATTACCTGGCACTGATGGCCTTAGGCGGAGTCATGTCGGCAGTTGGCTTGGTATCGGAGCCGGTTCCGCAGGTTGTAGCGTTTATTGCTGCGTCAATTGTTGCGCCCGGCTTTGAACCCATCGCCAAAATCCCCTTAGGACTTGTTCTACGGAATCCGCACACTATAAAAAGGGGCTTGTGGTCGTTTGTGTCAGGTTACGGCGTTTTGATTCTAGCCGCAGCACTAAGCTTCGCACTTTTACAATGGATGAACGTAACAGACGCAGCAGAACTTGCTCAAAATCAGGCTGTAGAAATGATGTCGCATCCATCCACAAAAGATATTATTGTATCCATTTGCGGTACGTTGTCTGGCGCGCTGATTGTTGCTTCGTATCGACGTAGCATCATTGCCGGTGCCCTGATTGCGATGGTCATTATCTCTGCAGCCGCCATGATTGGTGCGGCCTTAGCCTGCGGTCAGTGGGAGCTGGCCATCGAAGGAGCCGAACGATTCTGTCTTGACGTAGCGTTTATCATCGGCTCCTGCCTCCTTGTTTTTACAGCAAAGCAGCACTTTTTACACAAGAGAAAGCCCATTGTTTAGGCGTATTGAGTGACGCGGTTAAGGCCCAAACAGGCTCCGGCTGTTTGAGCCGAAGGCTAAGTTATAGTTACGTTTAGCCGCTTTGCGGATCAAACAGCCGGAGCCTGTTTGGGCCTTAATCACGTCATTCTATTTGGCCACTACGTTCTTTCCGGCTTTTTCTTCCGGCACCAGCTCCGCAGTTTCTTCAACCGGAGGTTCGGTCAACGTAGCACCAAACCATAAGGCACGCTGCTGACGTGAATTTGTTACGTTAGCAGAAGGCTCTTCCAGTTCAAGTAACCGGATGCCGCCTGGATGATCGGCAGTGGGTTCTTCATAAACGATCTGCAAACCAACCCAGGCCAGGTATTCGTTCAGTTTCGTTTCGAGCGGCTGATTACCAAAAATACAGAGGTCATAGTACCAGTCGAGCGATTCACCTGCTACGTCCTCGGTGATGGCCCGATAATCGTCCAGCGTATACCCGACAAAAGGCTTCCCGAAACGCTGCCACATCTGTAACATTACGTCATCCAGCGAACGAGCGTGGTTAGT
The DNA here is from genome assembly GCF_054778555.1 of Spirosoma flavus. Taxonomy (NCBI): domain Bacteria; kingdom Pseudomonadati; phylum Bacteroidota; class Cytophagia; order Cytophagales; family Cytophagaceae; genus Spirosoma; species Spirosoma flavus. Next base: position 1,879,507 of record NZ_BAAGZL010000001.1, on the reverse strand, counting down.
CAGTCGACGAATGTGCAAATCCAGAATTAGCGCAGCAATGGCTCCCTTATGGTAAACCGAAACTTTCCGATCAGGAACACCTTTGTCGTACCCATCGAGCCACAAATCCCAGGATGATTCGACCAATGACTGGAACGCCCGGCCATTATTTTCGAAATGGCGTTTGAAAAGTACCTGCAACTCTTTTAGATACGCTTCGTCGGTAAAAACTTCGGATCGCCGAAGCATTAAATCGCCGTAATACGTTGTTACACCTTCGGCCACAAAACAGGTCGGGAAGTAATTTTCCTTCGTGAAGTCGTATGGCAGCAACTCGGTTGGGCGAATTCGAATGATGTTCCAGGCATGAAACAACTCATGCGACGATACGCCTAGCAGGTCATTATAGAGTCCCTCTCCTTCGTCGTTCGGGCCAAGCACCAGCACCGTCGAATTGCGGTGTTCGACGCCATGGTAATACGGCACTGTGAGCACCAATGTTAGGAAATGGTACGTCTTTTCAGGGAATTCGCCGTAGAGTTCGAGTTGCTTTTGAGTAAAGCGGCTAAAATCATTTACCAGTCGTTCGGCGTCGTAAACCGGCGTATCATCACTCCGCCAGCCGCCATAAATCCAAACGTTAAACGGAATCTCGTTTACTACGTATTGGATGTGCTGCAACGCTGGTGAAGCAATCAGTGGACAATCAACTAGCTCATAAAAATCGGAAGCTTGTAACGTTTTTGGATCAGTTTGCTCCAGACCACAAGCAATTGTCCAGCCGTCGGGAATAGCGAGTTCGAGCGTACAAGGCTCATCGATACGTCCTTCCGCGTAAAGGCAAAGATTCACTGGATTCACGTATAGCAACGTATCACCAATAAAGCTGCTGCCAGCATTCAGCGGATGGAGCGTTGGCAGTATGGCGTAATAATTATAATGGGCCACCAACGTAGTAGCGCCGTTCATCTGCACCCGCCAGCGATCTTTCGTAATTTTCTGAAAACGTAGTGGGTTTCCATCGCCATCAAACACCTCGAACCGCTGGATATTTTTCGCAAACTGCTGTAACTCATAACGTCCCGGTCGCCAGGCGGGTAATTGCAACTCAATTTCCGACGTAGTAATATCCGTTAACTGGGCTTCGACGGCAATATAATTCGGCAAAAAAGGATCAGCAGACAGGCGATAATGCATGATAAGAGGATAACGTAGTTCTGGTAAAGTAATGTCCGAAGATACCAAATGGTTTTTATAAACGCAGGCTTGGTAAACTGCTACGATTCAGCTATCTTTGCGGACTCATTTTGGAAACAACGATTTTAGGCAGAGATATATCATGAAAAGAACGTTCCAACCATCGAACCGGAAGCGTAAAAACAAACACGGGTTCCGTGAGCGGATGTCAACCGCTAATGGCCGTAAAGTACTGGCACGTCGTCGGGCCAAAGGCCGCTGGAAACTAACCGTTTCTGACGAGAAAAAAGGCGAAAGATTTAAAATTTAAAAGTTATAGAGTTGTAAAGTTATAGAGTTGTAAAGTGGCTAGCGCAGAAGCAATTCATATGCGCCAGCCACTTTACAACTCTATAACTTTACAACTCTATAACTCACGATTCCAATGCTGCAAACCTTTTCCAAATCTGAACGGCTTTGCAGCAAAAAAATCATCGGAGAATTATTCAAAAAAGGTAGTTCGTCTGTTAAGACGTTCTACCTTTTTCCGTTTAGGGTACTCTATCTTCCTCAACCCGACTTATCTTCTGAAAGCAACGTTTCGCTGCCCGCTATTGTCATTACCGTACCGAAGCGAACGTTCAAACGGGCCGTTGATCGAAACCTAATTCGTCGGCGCGTCCGTGAAGCTTATCGGCTTAATAAACAGCTATTTAGCCAAGATTTAGCAGCACCCACTTCGCCCGGACCAGCGTACGTTGCCTTTTTGTATACCGCCAAACAAATTATTTCGTTTGAAGAAATAGAAAAAGGTATGAAATTAGTAATACAGAAAAGTCGTCAGTCGACAGTCAACAGTCGTTAGCATACCAACGGCAGTTCTTTTGACTAATGACCATTGGCTATCGACTCTTACTATCGACTCATCTATGCGCTTCCCTAAACGATTTACGCTCCTGACCTCGTCTGCCCTCATTGCGGGTGGCATTGGCTTCTTTTCGTTCAAAAATGACGACCGGTTTTTCGAAATCGCCCGCAACCTCGACATCTATGCTACGTTATTCAAGGAATTGAATCTGTACTACGTCGATGAGGTGAATCCGAACCGCATGGTGAAGACCAGCATCGACGCCATGCTGAAGGCACTTGACCCCTACACCAACTTCTTCGCCGAAGACGAAATCGAAGATTATATGACCATGACCACCGGCCGCTACAATGGCATTGGGGCGCTCATTGGTCAGCGGCAGGGTAAAAGCATTGTGCTTATGGTGTATGAAGGAACACCCGCCGAAAAATCGGGCTTACAGATTGGCGACGAGGTCATTAAGATTGACGGAGTTACGTTGAAAAACGTGAAAGACGCCGATCCCGGTAAATTGCTGAAGGGGCAGAATAATACGGCGGTGAAATTGACGGTGCAACGCTACGGCCAGAAAGCTCCGCTTGACCTTAGCGTTACGCGTGACGTAGTGAAAATGACCAACGTACCGTATTACGGCATGATTACGGAAGATGTTGGTTACATTGATCTAAAAGACTTTACAGCCACGGCCTCCCGGGAAGTTCGCACGGCGTTTCAGGAATTGAAGGGAAAAGGCATGAAAAAGCTTATTCTCGACGTTCGTGAAAACCCAGGTGGGCTGCTGAATATGGCTATTGATATCTCGAATATTTTCATTCCGAAAGATTCAGAGGTTGTTACGACGAAAGGCAAAGTGACGGAGTGGAATAAAACATACACCGCGCTTAATCCTCCCCTTGATCTGGAAATGCCGATGGTTGTTTTGACCAATAATCACAGTGCATCGGCGGCAGAAATCGTTTCGGGCGTTATTCAGGATTACGACCGGGGCGTTCTTATTGGTCAGCGGACTTATGGCAAAGGACTCGTGCAGACCACGCGTGAGCTGTCGTTCAATACAAAGCTGAAAATCACGACGGCTAAATATTATATCCCAAGTGGCCGCTGCATTCAGGCTATCGACTATAGCCACCGCAACCCCGACGGCAGTGTTGGTAAAATTCCTGATTCGCTGAAAACGGCTTTCAAAACCAAAGCCGGACGCGTAGTTTATGACGGTGGCGGTGTACTACCCGACGTAGTGATTGAAGCCCAAACGCCTACACCTATTGCGCTGAGTCTGACCAACAAAGGCCACATTTTCGACTACGCGGTCAAGTATCGTCACGAGCATCCGACCATTAAACCAGCTCGTGAATTTAAACTTACCGACGCCGAATATCAGGACTTTACGAAATGGGTAGCGGATAAGGAATATGATTACACAACGCAGGTTGAAAAAGATTTGAGCACGCTGGAAGCGTCGGCGAAGAAAGAAAAGTACTTCGACCAGATTCAGGATCAGTTGAAGTCGCTGAAAACGAAGATGTCGCACAGCAAAGATGCCGATCTCAATACGTTCAAGTCGGAAATCAAAACGCTGCTTGAACAGGAAATTGCGGGTAATTACTATCTGCAACGTGGCCTGAAAGAATCGTCCTTCTCGACCGACCCCGAAATGAAAGCCGCCCTCGACCTCTTCAAAGATATGGGCCGGTATAATTCCATTCTGAAAGAAAATAAGAAGTGATACGAAATGAACGATGAGTTGGCTGACGCACCTATTGTATGGATGCGTCAGCCAACTCATCGTTCATTTCGTATCACTCATTACCTATGTCTTTACTGCTTTCCCTCGATACGTCGACAACAGTTTGTTCGGTGGCTTTGCACCGCGATGGTACGTTATTAGGTAGTTATGAATTGTTTACGGAGCGCACGTCGGCGGCTATGCTTACTACGCTCATTAACAACGTAGTACAGCAAACTGGACACGAACTTCATCAATTAGATGCCATCGCTGTAGCTAAGGGTCCGGGTTCTTACACAGGTCTACGTATTGGCGTTTCTACGGCGAAGGGACTGTGTTTTGCGCTCGACAAACCGCTGATAGCTATCAATACGTTAGCAGCTATGACGGAGCAGGTTCGTCATTTTTTCCCTGACAATTACACACTCTGTCCCATGCTTGACGCTCGTCGGATGGAGGTTTATCGTGCCTTTTATGACCAGCAAGGACGGGAGTTAGACGTAACATCGGCTGAGATTATCGACGAGAATTCATTTCATAGCTGGCTTACTTCTAGAACAGTTGTGTTTTTTGGTGATGGTGCCGCCAAATGCAAACATCTGCTGGACAAATCTTCAAACGCGCTCTTTCCGGACGTAGTGATTCAGCCTTCGGCTAAGACAGTCGGCAAACTTGCTACATTGGCCTTCGCTCAAGGGCAATTTGAGGATGTTGCTACGTTCGAACCGTTCTATCTGAAGGATTTCATGACTACCCAACCTCGGAAATCGATTGTTTAGTCACGAATTTGCATTGGGATTAAATAATTTTCAACCGTTCTTCTTCCAGATCAATTTGGTATAACTGCTGACGGATAATTTCTTCGTCAATCGTTGGGTCTTTGTTGAGTTCGGCAAGAAACTGCCGCTGACTTTCAAGTAATTCCACAAAAATTGCCTTCGATTTCACATTCATCCAACTGTCGTCGGTGGCTTTTGACCGTTCCTCCCATTGCTTGAGAAATTTCTCCATGCCGGTATGACCATTCAGCTCGTTTTCATATTTAGTTTTTAGGAACTGATAGACATGCTGTTTTAAACCCTGCTTCATTTGCTGCCGTACCAATTCTTCCGATCCTTCTTCGACTAAGCCTTCGAATAGTTTTGTCCTGGTTATGAAATAAGGGAGTGTAAGTCCCTGTACCAGAAGGGTAAGCAGTATCGCAACAAACGTAATAACCAGAATAAGATTTCTTTGCGGGAAAGCGGTGCCATTTTCTAACGTAATTGGTATCGCTAAAGCCGCGGCTAGCGACACCACACCACGCATACCCGTCCAGCCAAGAAGCATAGGCATCAACCAACGCCTTCTGTTAGAGCGAGCCTGAGGAACTACACTAGGGCGAAAAATAATCGTAGCTAACAATGCAGCATAAGCGCTAATCATTCGGGCAGCAATTAATACGCCGGTTACCAACACGCCATAGCCAATGGCCGTACGTAAGGGAACGCCTTCGGTACGTAGCCCTTCAACGATTTCGGGAAGCTCCAGGCCGATGATCAAAAAGACAACACCATTCAGGATAAACACGAAACTTTCCCAGACACTAAAGCTTTGGATACGACTGGCGCTATTGAGGAAAACAAGTCGTTTACCCGACATAAACAGGCCACCACTTACAATAGCCAGTACGCCCGAACAGTGAATTTCTTCGGCCACCCAATACATAAAATACGGCTCAATAAGCGTCAGGGCAATGTGTGATTGTGCGTCGAGAGGAAGACGTTTATGTCCCTGAACAAAAAGCCAGGCCAGTAGCAAGCCAACGCCTGCCCCGCCAATTACCATCCATACAAAGCTCAAAGCGGCCTGTTGCCAAATAAATTGGCCCGTTCCGACAGCAACCAGTGCAAAGCGGAAAATAATCAGCGACGATGCATCATTGAGTAAGCTTTCACCTTCCAGAATAGCCGATGTGGATTTGGGTATTTTTACAAATTTGGTAATGGCTCCCGTACTCACCGCATCCGGTGGCGATACGATTCCGCCTAACAAAAAGCCTAACGCAATCGTAAATCCTGGAATGAAATGGTTAGCGGCAATCGCTACCGACAGTGCGGTAAAAAACACGACCAGAAAGGCAAAACTGCCAATGATTCGCCACCATTTTTTCATCTCTTTGAACGAGATAGTCCAGGAAGCCTCAAACAAAAGTGGCGGCAGAAAAATAAAAAAGATGAGATCGGGATTGATCTGTAATCTTGGCAGTCCGGGGATAAGACTAACGAGCAGACCTGCTACCACCAGCAGAATCGGGTAAGCAATTTTCAGGTGGTTCGCCCACATGTTCAGCAACACGATGGCTGCAATCATAGCGAGCAGAAACGGTAATAGGGTATGCATTAAATGAATGGTATATAATTCTGATAGCTAAGAAATTAACCCTTTTCAATAACCTGTATTAAGATACTTAATTGACTGAGAAGGTCGGTAACTCACCATACACGTGTGGCACTAGGCTTATAATGATACGTTAAATTGAACGTTTAGCAAAACTTTTTGAGCATTGATCTATCCGCCTGTCCCCTATGTAATATCAATTATCAAATTGACTAATCAGCAGTTCAGTACACTTTCTAAAATAGCATTAAGCGTTTCGGTGAGTACTACGTATCAAATTATGCGGGAATCTGGGGTTTTTGTCCTTATTTCGTCCCGGCAACCGTCTATCTCCCGTGCAGATTATCGTCGATATCGGCAACACCGATGCCGTTTTCGGTCTTTACGACCAAGCAACCTGGCCACACATCTGGCGAACACCCGCCCGGCGGGAAGAATCACCGGACGCTTACGAACGACGTTTACGGCTCTGGCTGCTCGAAGCCTCTATCCCGCTGAGTGCGATCCAGCATACGGTCATTAGCAGCGTAGTACCTGATTTGACACCTACGCTACGTATCATGCTAACCAATCTGTTTGGTTTCGAGCCTGTTGTAGTTGGGCCTGGTGTTTACCCGCTCTTACCAATCGAAGTGCTACGTCCGCATGAAATCGGCGCCGATCTGGTTGCCAATGCACTGGCCGCGTATACGCGTTACCAACGGAATTGCGTAGTCGTCGATTTTGGAACGGCGCTCACATTTACAACGGTTTCGGGAGAGGGCAAAATTATTGGTGTAGCCATTGCGCCCGGTCTGCGAACAGCCATTCGGTCACTTTTTTCGAATACCGCGCAACTTCCCGAAGTACCGATTGAAGTACCTGCGTCGGCGCTGGGTACCAGCACTACTCACGCGATTCAGGCGGGTGTTTTACTTGGATACGAGGGCCTGGTACGTTCCTTGGTCGAGCGTATCCAGAGCGAGCTCAATGGCGACTGCATTGCCGTGGCTACTGGTGGTTTATCGAGCCGAATTCCTTCTCTACGTAGTGTTTTTACCGACATCATTCCATCTCTGACGCTGGAAGGCGTTCGGCTGATCGGCGAATTTGCCAGAAAATAGCTCAATAGTTTTGCGCTCTTATAAGTTTATTGTAATGCAAAAAGCGACGCCTTATTTAAGTGTCGCTTTTTGCATTATTTAAATATCAATAAAATATCATGAATATTTTTTCTGACCACCTAATAAATTTTTACTAAGACCAATTTTGACCTTTCTGCTGAAAAATAGAACATTATATACTTTTTTCCATATCGCTACTATTCCATCCATATATAGTTACAAAAGCAAAAATATCACTATTTCATACGGCTAATCAGACCTTTATATTATGATTAATTTGGCATAAACGTATTAACTCACAATTAAAAAAAAAGCCGTGAGTAAAACGTTTTTGTCCAATTTCTCATAAACAATCATGTCTTATGAAAACAGTACGTTTTCTACTCAATGTTAGCCTAATTGTACTTTCCAGTGTTCATTTTGCTCAGGCAGTCGCTCCCAAACCCGTCTGGCGCTCAGGGAAAGTAGTTTTATGGGATAATGTAATTCTTGAAGGAGAACTTATCTACAACTGGTTAGTTGAAACGGTTCAGTTCCGTCAGGAAGATGGACGTATTCGCCTGTTTCCAGCCAATCAGCTCCGTCAGTTTAGTTGGTTTGATACACAGTTGAACAGACAACGGGATTTTATGGCCCTTACTAACGTAGCAGCAGAACATCCAGAAACGTATCGAATTTATGAAGTTTGTATGGATGGCCCTCTAGCCGTTGTTCGTCGATTGAAGCGTCCACGCGGCCTCTGGAAGCGAACTCTCGGAAATCCAACTCATTTTAATGACACTGCTATATTAGCCCAGGAACCTGATTTCTTCGACTACTACGTTCACGATGCCGGTCGACTACGCGCACTTGATCGGTATTACACGGATATTTATCAGCCTCTCATGACATCGTATGCTAAGCAGATTAATACGTATACTGAGACACATAACATCAATGACAGAACCCTGATGGGTCGTCTTATTCTGATTAGCCATTATAATACGTTAGTGGAGCAGTCGTCTTCAACAGCTTCGGCCCGCAACCTGATTCAGGCGCAGGAATAAATGCTACGTTTCGGTTGGAGATTCGGGCGTCTCGTCGGTAAGCGTTGAACTCTGTCGTTTTTTTCGCTTTCGAAGTGCATCGTTCAGCAGGAATTCAATTTGACCGTTCACGCTTCGAAACTCCTCCTGTGCCCATCTCTCCAGCTCTTTCAACGTTTCGGGTTGAATCCTCAGCACAAATGCTTTTTTCTCAGCAGCCATTTGAGAGTTGTACGATTGTAGAGTTATAAAGTCGAAAAGTTATAGAGAAATAAGGTTGTAGACTTAACAGCTGTTCACAATACAACTATATAACTTTACAACCTTATAACTCTATAACTTTTTTACTACGTATAAAGCGTTCCTGCGTTCACGACTGGACTTACGGATTTTTCGCCACACAGCACGACCAGTAAGTTGCTGACCATAGCGGCTTTACGTTCTTCATCGAGCTGTACTACGTCTTTTTCGGCGAGTCGGGCGAGTGCCATTTCGACCATACCTACGGCCCCTTCCACGATTTGCTTCCGGGCCGAAACAACTGCCGTTGCCTGCTGACGCTGTAACATCGCACCGGCAATTTCGGGCGCATAAGCCAGGTGACTGATACGTGCTTCCATCACACGAACGCCCGCCTGACCAAGTCGTTCATCGAGCTCCTGCTCCAGAAATTTGTTGATTTGGCCGGTATTGTCACGTAACGTAACGGTTTCGTGCTCATCTTCCATATTATCGTAAGCATGCGAACTAGCCAGAAACCTGACCGCTGCTTCCGACTGAATCTGCACGAAATTCGCATAATTATCAACATCGAAGAGCGCTTTGGCCGTATCGGCCACCTGCCATACTACCACAGCCGCAATTTCGATGGGATTCCCCATTTTATCGTTCACTTTCAATTGCTGACCGTTCAGGTTGCGGGCACGCAGACTGATGCGGGTTTTGCTATACAGCGGGTTCACCCAACGCAGGCCTGTTTCTTTCATCGTGCCTACGTAGTCGCCAAAGAACGTAGCGGCAATGCCTTCGTTTGGATAAATCACAATGATTCCTTTCAGAATAAACACGCCAGTGAAGAATAGCAGTATTCCCCAAAGCGGATTACTGCCGTAATTAATAATAACTAAGGCAGCCAAAACAAAGCAGGCCAGGCCAATCAACAGGAATACATATCCTGATGCAGAAGTAAGCTTTTTCTCTTGCATGACGGTAAAGTTTAGTTCAGAAGTATGCTATCAAAATAATATCACAATGATAGATAGATTTTACGGCATTCCTTCCAAAATTGTATAAGCGGTTCTGGCGATCTGGCAACGGCTTCTTTTGACATATGGCTGTAAACGCCAATCCTTTTCGTTATTTTTGCGCCCTCAAAGAGTGGTCGATAGAGAAACCGACCAACGTATTGACCAATATGCAGCTTAGCGAACAGGAAATAAATCGCCGACAGAAGCGAGAAGAACTGATGCGGATGGGTATCGACCCCTACCCTGCCGCGCTTTTTGACGTAAATACGACCGTTGCCGATATCCGGTCGACTTTTCAAACGATAGAGCCTGAGCAGGATTTATCGGGTGATGAACGCTGGGGCAACGTACAACTGGCTGGTCGTTTGATGATTATCCGGATCAGTGGTAGTGCGTCATTTGCCGAATTACAGGATTCGACTGGACGTATCCAGCTTTATTTCCGGCGCGACGACATTTGCCCCGGCGAGGATAAAACGCTGTATAACACCGTATTTAAGAAGTTACTCGACATTGGTGATATCATTGGCGTTCGTGGGCATATATTCTCTACAAAAACCGGCGAATTGTCGGTATATGTCAAAGAATTTACGATTCTGAACAAATCGCTACGTCCGTTGCCGGTTGTTAAAGAAGTGGTGAATGAGCAGGGCGAGAAAGAAACATACGACGCCTTTACCGATCCTGAACAGCGCTATCGGCAGCGCTACGTTGACCTGATTGTGAATCCGCAGGTACGTGATGTATTTGTGAAACGTACTAAACTGGTCAATTCCATTCGTCAGTACCTGAGTAACAAAGGATATCTGGAGGTCGAAACGCCTATTCTTCAGCCGATTCACGGAGGTGCAACAGCCCGGCCATTTAGTACGCACCACAACTCGCTCGATATGACGCTGTATATGCGTATCGCTAACGAGTTGTATCTGAAGCGGTTGATTGTGGGTGGTTACGACGGTGTTTTCGAGTTTGCGAAAGATTTCCGAAATGAAGGAATGGATCGCACTCACAACCCGGAGTTTACGCAAGTTGAATTCTACGTAGCATACAAAGATTACGTCTGGATGATGGACACCATCGAAGAGATGGTTGAAAAAGTAGCGCTCGACGTAGCAGGAACAACCAAAGTGACGGTTGGCGAGAACATCATCGATTTTAAGCGCCCCTGGAAACGCCTGACAATGTTCAAAGCTATTCAGGAATACACCGGCGTCGACGTATCGGAAATGGACGAAGCGGCACTACGTCAGGTAGCCGAAAGTCGGGGTATCAAAACCGACTCCACGATGGGCAAGTCAAAATTGATTGATGAATTGTTCGGCGATGCCTGCGAACCCAATTTGATTCAGCCGACGTTTATTACGGATTATCCCGTTGAAATGTCGCCATTGACCAAAAAACACCGTAGCAAACCGGGTCTGGTTGAACGATTTGAAGCCATTTGTAACGGCAAAGAGATCGCGAATGCGTATTCAGAACTAAACGACCCACTAGACCAGCGTGAGCGTTTCGAAGAACAGCTACGTTTAGCCGAGCGAGGTGATGAAGAAGCAATGGCGCTTGACGAAGACTTTCTGCGCGCGCTTGAATACGGTATGCCACCAACGGCGGGTGTCGGTTTGGGCATTGACCGATTAGCCATGATTATGACTAATCAGCCGTCGATTCAAGATGTACTTTTCTTTCCGCAGATGCGCCCTGAGAAAAAGCTGGAGCAATCGAGTGAGGATGATTTTGTATCAGCGGGCGTTCCAGCCGAATGGGTTCCAGCTGTTCAGAAACTTGGTTTTATGACAGTGGAGCAACTACGTACCGCCAATCCCAACAAACTTTTCAATGATTTGGGGGGTGTACGGAAGAAGTTAAAAATGGAAATCAAAATGCCGAACCTCGACGAGGTAAAGAGCTGGACAGGAAATAGCTAACAACAGTACTGGACAGTTTATATACGTAAAAACTGGGGTTGCTAAAAAACAACCCTCTTAACATATATAAACTGTCCAGATTATTCAGTTTCCTAAGCCAGAAGTGCCAGGTCGATAAGTTTAATCTTCTAATTTTTTAACCTTTACCGCATTAAGTCCTTTTTTGCCATCAATAACTTCAAACTGTACGCGATCTTTTTCACGAATCGTAATACCGTTCAGGCCGGTAATATGCACGAAAATGTCCCGGTTGGTATCGTCTTCAACAATGAATCCGTAGCCCTTACTTTCGTTAAAGAATTTTACTACACCTGTTTGCATAAAACTTAAACAATTAAACAATTAAACACTTAAAGGGTCAGTTATTAACAAAAAACGCGAAACAGCCACAGGGTATCTCAATAGTTCAGAAAACATTGTTGAGAATCAGCGTACTTTGTTGCGTATAAGTATTCCGACGGGCAGCCATAGGTCGAAACCGTCGTTACAACACAAAGAAAACAAAAATGTTCCTACTACAAGTAGATTAGGCCCTTTTTTTAGCGATTTTCGATAGATTTACATCGTTTTCTGTGTAAACGGCAAACAATCTATTAAACAGGCCTGTTATTTTTTTCGTCAACGAATCGAATTTAGTAGACACTTCGCAACAGAAAACGATGAATAAAATTCGATATTTTCTTGAAAGTCAAGCGTTTGGAGTTTGTTCGTGGCTTGGCGAGAAAATGAATATCTCGGCTAGCAGCATTCGGCTGTATTTTATATATACTTCTTGCTTGACAATGGGCTCGCCTGTGATCCTTTATCTAATCCTGGCGTTCTGGATGGAAATGAGGAAACACCTTCGCCGACACGCTCATCCTACTATCTGGGAACTGTGAGACATTTGAGCTGTATAAAATGTACGAAGTAGTATATATGAGGTTTCATGATGGCAAAAATTGGTACATCGCATATCTATCAAACATCCTACAATATACTTCATCGAATTATTTCTCTAAACGTTTTCTTGCCTTCGCCGAAATATTGCCACACCAGGCTGTGAGGATATAAGGTTACTTTGGTACGTTGTTGCTGTTGTAGTTGTTTACGCTGACGATGGAGCGTAGGTAATCGCCCGTAAAACGCGAAGTGAGCTTGTAGGATTGCTAGTATATCACGCCATTGCCCATTTTTTAAGAAGAGCATGGAAGAAAGTCCGTCCAGCGTTAGTCGGAGGAGTATTTTTGGCCAGAACCAGGCATTGGCTGGCCAATTTTTATACAGCATGTAAAGGCTGTTCCGGTAATTCAAATACGTTTTATGCGGATTGGTTTTAGGGAGCGTCCCTCCCCCGACGTGGTATACAGTCGATTGTCCACAAGCCCAAACTTCGTAACCTAATCGCTGCGCTCGCCAGCACCAGTCAATTTCTTCCATATGCGCGAAGAAATCGGCATCAAAACCGCCAAGCTGATGAAAGACGCTGGAACGCACAAACAGGCAGGCGCCTGTTGCCCAAAAAACCGAGCGGTTATCATCGTATTGACCGTGGTCGGTTTCGAACGTAGCAAAAATGCGTCCTCGGCAAAATACATACCCTAGCCAATCCAGAAACCCCCCAGCCGCACCCGCGTGTTCAAACAGCTGCTGCTCCTGGTAAGAACGTATTTTGGGCTGGCAAGCCACCACGTTCTGATTTGTCTCCAGCAATGTTAAAATCGGCTGAATCCAATTGACCGTTACTTCGATATCCGAATTAAGCAGGACGTAGTACGTAGCACCGCCGTACGTAGTGCGAACAATATCGAGTGCACGATTATAGCCACCTGCATAACCTTCATTATGAGGAAGTTCAATTACACGGACGGTTGGAAACGTAGCACGAAGGAACGTAACAGAATCGTCGCGGGAAGCACTGTCTGCTACGTAGACCGGGTGGCCGTCGGCGTGGGCTAATACGTTGGGAAGAAATTTTTCCAGAAACGGTTTCCCGTTATAATTCAGAATGACAATGGCGAGGGTATCCACAAGATAAGCTTACATTTTGTCGATTGCCATCGCTGTGGATCCGATGACTCACAAATGGCAACCAACAAACGTATCAATTCAATTTACTGCATCAACCCATCCAGATTTAGGCCGGGGATATTGGGTAATAGGCCTTCGGTAGCCTGACGAAGGTGTTCACGAGCTTTTGGTTCAATGTTGGCCATTGCCTTATTGGTGGCTGCAACAATCAGGTCCTGGAGCATTTCGCGATCGTCAGGCTTAATTAGCTCTGGATCAATGTCAATTTTCAATACGTTCTTCAAGCCGTTAACGGTTACTTTAACCAGCCCAGCTCCAGATTCACCTGTTTCAATAATGGTGCTAAGTGTTTCCTGAGCGTCTTTCATTCGGGATTGAACTTCTTTCATTTTCCCGAACATGTCCATAATGTTCATATTACAAAAATAGGCGAAACTTTCGGTCCGCATTTAGTTGAAAATCTTTGTTTTATAACTCTACCCTAGAAACTTTCGTTTCGACCGTTTTTAGGAAATGTTTTACGTATAGCTTTAAAACGAATTAATGAGCCATTCAGCACTTTATTCTATCAATTGGTGCAGCTAACTTATTTTATGACAAACGAATGCAGGATCCTGTCTTGCTTATTTTCACAAAAACATCAAGGAGATATTTCTATTTATCAGAAAAAAAGTACCATAGTTATAGGTTTTCTGCAACCAAGTCTTATATCTTTGCAAACACTAACTTAGTGCGTTAAGTAGTATGCAAAAGTCTCTACGCTGGCTCATTGTTTTCCTTCTTTTCATCGCCACAGGTCTTAGTTTTCTGGATCGTCAGGTACTGTCGATAGCGATTATCAAGATTCAGGAAGAGTTCAAGATTACGGACGTCCAGTATGGTATGATCAACACCAGTTTTTTGATCAGCTACGCCCTTATGTTCACGCTGGGCGGCTGGTTAATTGATCGAGTTGGTGGTAAACTTGGTCTGGCGATTTCGGTCGGCGTATGGTCTGTAGCCAACAGCTTACATGCCGTGATGACTAGCTTTTCGCAATTATTAACCTTTCGCTTTTTTCTGGGAATCGGCGAAGGCGGTTGCTTTCCGGGTGCCGCCTGGACGGTGTATCGCTGGTTCGACAAGGAAGAACGTGCTTTGGCCAATGGAATTGCGATTGGTGGTTCAGCTATTGGCGCGGTAGTAGCTCCCCCACTAACTATCTGGTTATCAGAAAATTATGGCTGGCGTGGAGGATTTCTAATTCCGGGATTGATTGGCATTGCCTGGGTGATTGTATGGCTATTTATTCCCTGGAGAAAAGAAGCAATGGCCGCTGATATAGCCATTAAATCGGACACAAAGGAAACCGTCCCTTTCCTGACTTTACTCAAACTCCGGGCGACCTGGGTCTTCATCATTATCCGCTTTCTGCTCGATCCGGTGTTCTATTTCATGATGTTCTGGATACCTAAATACCTTAGTTCCGTTCGGCATGTTTCGTTTGAGCAGATTGGCAGTTTATTCTGGATTCCCTTTCTGGCTCTGGGCATTGCCAACGTCATTGGTGGCTGGTTTTCAGGACAATTGATCGCCCATAATTTTTCGATCAATAAAGCGCGCAAAACGGTTATGGGCATTGCGGCTTTCCTGACGTTAGCGGCACCCGCTATCGAATGGGTATCGTCGGTTAACGTAGCGGTTGCCCTGATGGCGGTATTCATGTTTGCGCATGGCTTCTGGATTACTAATTACATTACGTCCATATCGGATATGTTTGGGCAAAAGGCGACGTCTACTGTCGTCGGTTTGTCAGGAACGGCGGGGGCTGTATCGGGTTTATTGCTCAATCCTCTGATGGGTGTCGTCATTCAGCAATACTCCTATCGACCCTTATGGATTGCGTCGGGGCTATTGTACCCACTCGCTTTTGTACTGTTGATTGTTTTGATCCCTACAATTAAGCCTTTATTAGTATCTGATAATCAGAATATAACAGAAGGAAACGTAATACAGGATTATTCATAAAGATTGGCTCACTGAACCCATTTTAGCTTTTCAAAGCAACGTTTTTGTCATGCTGAGGCACGAAGCATCTTAAAGATTCATCACTCTCAGGTTTGGATACTTTGAGATGCTTCGTGCCTCAGCATGACAAACAATGCTCTCTTTTAACGTACTGAAAGTTCAAGAGTGGATTGCGCAAAAATCAACTTAGTGCACTAAGTAAACTATATCAAGGCATAAACTAAAAAATATGAAAGATCAACCATTAAATGGATTGGCTGTCAAACAAGCTGAACTGGTAAAACGAAAAAAGACCCGCCCGCGAATAGGTGTATTTGGTGTTGGGTATTTCAAATACTGGGGGCAGTTCGAGGGGTTACTGGATGACATGATGCGGAAACAGCACGTATTCATCCAGAAAATCAAAGCGCTCGATGCCGCAGAAATTATTGATTTTGGACTGGTCGATGACGTAGCAAAAGCCTACGAAATGGTGCCTAAACTGAACGCGGCCAACCTCGACCTAATCTTCTGCGATATGCTCACCTACGCTACGTCCAGTACGTTCGGTGTCATTATCAAAAGTATCGACGTACCGATTGTACTAGTCGCACTGCAACCTGACAAAGCAATGGATTACAGTCGGGCATCGACGTACATGCAGTTGTACAACGATGACATTTGTTCGCTCCCCGAATTTGCTGGTGTAGCTGTTCGGATGGGAAAGAAAGTACCGGAAATGATCATTGGTACGTTGCACGACGACCCTGCCGCTGACGCCGAAATCGAAGAATATTGCCGAATAGCGGCTGTTCTTCACGACCTAAAAACCTCCCGAATTGGGCATATCGGTCACCCCATCGAGGCCATGCTCGATATGCACTCCGATTCGACAATGTTGACGGCACACTTTGGCGTGCATATTGTTCAGTGTGAAGCGCACGAAATTGTGACGCAGTATCAGCAGGCCACCGAAAACGAGGTTGACGGTGTAAAGGGACGGATTTTGGATTTTTTCGATACGCCAGACCCCGTTTCCGACCCCATCTCCGAAAAACTTCGCGACTCTGATTTGCACATAGCGGCTCAGGCGGCTGTGGCGTTGGAAAAATTCATCAAAGCGAAAAAACTGGACGGGCTGGCCTACTATTACGATGGCCCCGATGGCAGTGATACGCGCGTGGTGATGTCGAATCTGATCGTGGGTAATTCACTCCTTCAGGGCGCAGGTTTCCCAATGTGTGGCGAATCCGACCTGAAAACCTGTATTGCTATGCTCATCATGGAACGGCTGGGTATCGGGGGCAGTTTCGCGGAGTTTCACCCGGTTGATTTCAAAGAGGGTTTTGTACTCGTGGGGCACGATGGGCCGCACAACATCGCAATAGCCGAGGGCCAGCCGGTGCTACGTAGCCTGAAAAAATACCACGGAAAACCAGGCTTTGGAGCGGGCGTCGAATTCAAGATTAAGGAAGGGCCGATTACCATGCTGAGTATCAGCTCTACGTTCGAGGGCAAGATGAAATTCGTTATTGCCGAGGGCGAATCCATTGCGGGCCCTATTCCGCCAACGGGCAATACCAACACCCGTGGTTTCTTCAAACCGGATGTACGCATCTTCCTGAAACGCTGGATCAGCGCTGGTCCAACGCACCACTTTGCGCTGGGCGTGGGACATCATGCCGCCACCATCCAAAAAATTGCTAACTACCTCAAAATAGAGTCTGTCATCATCCCAAATCATTAGTCAACAGACAGTTGGCTATTAGTAACCCTCTCAAATCTTAAACCTTAATTTTTAATCATGGACCATTTTCTATTTCATCGACTGCGACTCCTGGTGATTGGCAGTATGTTGAGTATACTGGCTACCGTAACCACTGGATTTGCCCAGTCGGCCAAAGTGACGGTTAGCGGTAAAATAACGGCATCGGAAGACGGTGAAGCGCTGGTGGGTGCGACCGTAACCGAGAAAGGCACCACGAACGGAACAACATCTGACCCAAACGGTAACTTCAAACTGAACGTAGCATCCAACGCTACGCTGGTGGTGAGTTTCATTGGTTACGCCCCCCAGGAAATTCCGGTGTCCTCCCGTTCGACGATCAATGTAAGCCTCAAAACCGATCAGCAGCAGTTGCAGGACGTAGTGGTGGTTGGCTACGGTACCCAGCGCAAAAAAGACCTGACTGGTTCTATTGTCAATCTAACTAACAAAGATCTTGTACCCGTACCATCCGCTACAAGTGTCGATCAGATGATGCAGGGCAAAGTGGCCGGGGTGCAGATCACACAAAACTCCGGTGCGCCGGGCGGTAACGTCAACGTCATCATACGGGGTATCAGCTCGATTACGGGCGGAAATTCACCCTTATACGTAGTAGACGGCTACGCAATTGGTACGGGCGGTGGCGGTTCTGACCTAAGCAATTTTGCGTCTAATTCATATTCCGCCAGCGGTATTGCCAGTAGCAGTTCAACGAACCGGATTAATCCCCTCAGTGTAATCAACCCCGCTGATATTGAGTCGATTCAGGTATTGAAAGACGCTTCGGCGACGGCTATTTACGGATCGCGCGGTGCTAATGGTGTCGTTATCATCACCACCAAACGCGGTAAGTTGGGCAAACCGACAATCAACTTCGAATACTCGGTTGGAATGCAAGAATTGGCTAAAAAATTAAAATTGCTGACTCCGCGCCAATATGCGGAGTACGTAGCAGAAGGGCGCGACAATGCGTGGGTTTATGCAGGCGGAAAAGCCACGGACGCCAATAGTGTTCGGAGTACGGCTACCCAGGTTAAACCTGAATTCCGGAACCCGAGCCAATTTGCGGATCAAGGCTATGGCACCGATTGGCAGGATGTCATTTTCCAAAAAGGCATGGTCCAGAATTACCAGCTATCGACCAGCGGAACGGCGAAAGATGTTAGTTACTACGTATCAGGAGGCTACTTTACCAACAAAGGCATCGTCATTGGCTCCGACTTCAACAAATTTACGCTACGTACTAATATCGACGCCCATCTGACGGAGAAACTAAAAATCGGTGCGTCATTTTCGGGAGCGCATTCGTACGGCAACTTCGCTCGGGCAGAAGGTCACCTGCAATTCCGTGGGTTGATTTCAGCCGCTTTAGCCAGTGACCCAACCATCCCGGTATACAACGCCGACGGTACCCCTTATTCCGAATTTTCCAGCCCAACGGGTATTCCGGTCGAAAATCCAGTCGTGATTGCTGCCGAATTTTCAGATAAACGTAACAACACCAATGTATTCACCAACAATTATTTACAGTATGAATTAATGCCGGGTCTGGTGTTAAAAACGTCGGTTGGTGTTAATTACTCCAACAACGTAACACGCCTGTGGAAATCCTCGAAAGTAGGGCTGGCTACTAGCCGTACAGGAGCCGCTACGGCCGGTGCTACCGAAGGCAAAAGCCTGAACTGGCTGAACGAGAACACCATTAACTACCGGCACAAGTTTGGTCAGCACGACGTAGATGCGTTGGTGGGATATACCATTCAGAAAAACTCCGACGAGATTTTGCAGGCGGGGGCTACCGGTTTCTCAACCGATTACGTACCTTATCTGGCCGCCGGAACGGTTTCGACGGGTACAAATTATATCAGCGAGTGGGCTATTATGTCCTGGCTGGCGCGGGTGAATTACGCCTTTGCCAACAAATATCTGGTCACCGCGACGATTCGGCAGGATGGTAGCTCACGGTTTGGTGCGAAAAATCGCTGGGGTACGTTCCCTTCCGTATCGCTGGCTTACCGACTGTCGGATGAGGCTTTCATGAAGTCGATTTCGGCAATCAGCGACTTGAAAATCAGAGCTAGTTACGGTATTGCCGGAAACAATTTGATTCCAAATTATGCAACACAGGGGCTGCTAGGCGTATCGCGTACAGTGGCAAATGGTCAAATTGTATCGGGCATTGTTCCCACGAGTTTGGCGAATGATGAACTAACCTGGGAGCAATCGCAGCAAACGAATCTGGCTCTTGATCTGTCTCTGTTTCAAAACCGCCTGTCCGTTACGTTCGATGCGTATCTGGCTTACAAAAAGAACCTGCTCCTGAATGTTACGTTGCCCTCGGCGTCTGGCTTTGGTAGCTCGGTGCAGAACATTGGCGAGGTGGAGAATAAAGGGCTGGAGTTGACCATCAATTCGCAGAATATTGCGAAAGGGCCTTTCCAGTGGAGTACAGATTTCAACATTAGCTGGAATCGCAACAAAGTTCTGGCCCTAAATTCCGAAGCGGCACGTATCGTTACGTCCGATTATCAGGTTGCGCAGGTCGGTTATCCGATTTCCAGTTTCCGACTCCTGAACATTCTGGGCATTTTCCAGACGCAGGAAGAAATCAGCAAAAGTCCGCTGCAAAACCCACGCGTAGTACCCGGTGATTATAAGTATCAGGATGTAGACGGCAACGGAACCGTCAATACGTCCGACAGAACCATTGTGGGCAATCCCTGGCCCAAATATACCTGGGGTTTCGGCAACCGATTTAGCTACCGAAATCTTAGCCTGAGCGTGAGCATAAACGGTACGTATGGCAACCAGATTTATTTCCAGGGTGGCGAGGTATCGCTTAACGATGCGGGTGTTCAGAACCAGTTGGCCGCCATTGCCGACCGCTGGCGTTCACCCGAAAATCCGGGAGCAGGATTGTATACCCGAGCGATACGTAACGATTACGCTTTTGGCTTCAGCGCGGGTACAACCAAGTATCTGTTCGATGGCTCATTTACGCGCATTCGGGACGTCAATCTCTCCTACACATTCCCGGCCACTACGTTGAGCAAGATCAAAATCCAGGGGCTTTCGGTCTATGCCGACGTAACGAATCTGTACACCTTCACGAAATATCCGGGCTACGATCCGGAAGGCGGCACAGGTGGCGACAATCTGGCACGTAGCGGGATCGACTTTTTCGCCTATCCCAACCCTCGCACCTACACACTTGGCGTTCGGCTAACCCTTTAATCATCTCTGTCATGAAAAATCGACTACTGGCCCTCGCATTTCTGATGGCCACATTATCATCCTGTAGCGAATTCCTGAATCTGAAACCAGACTATCAGATCAGCGACCAGAGTTTTTACCAGAATCAGAATGATTTTGAAACGGCTCTAGTAGGCGTATACAGCACCACGCGCGGCTTATATAGCTCTAGCAATTTACTCTACATGAACGAGTTAACGACCGACAACACGGAAATTCAGTGGTCGTCGCCCTCGGCGGATGAAATGCAGATGGACCAGAATGCCGTCACGCCAACCAACGCGTTTGTGCGGGCCGTCTGGAGTACCTCTCTGTACACCATTGCGCAGAGTAGCAATATCCTGAATCGGATCGATGCGGTCAACTTCGATCAAACGGCGAAAAATCGAATCAAGGGCGAAGCACAGTTTTTACGGGCTTCCAGCTACTTTAATCTGGTACGTTGGTTCGGCAATGTGCCCATTACTAATCAGACATTCAGTAGTCCGGCTCAGGTTTCGTCAGCCGATTTGACGCTAAAACCGCAGGCAGAAGTTTACAAACAGATTATTGCCGATCTGACCAGTGCCGAAAGTCTGCTGCCCGCTACGTTGAATACGGATAGAACCCGGGCTTCACAAATGACCGCCAAAACGTTGCTCGGCAAAGTTTATCTGACGCAGAAATCGTACGATCTAGCCGCGACGAAGCTGAAAGAAGTAATCGATTCCAAACAGTATTCGCTAGTTGCCGATTACAAAACGCTTTCGACAAACGGCAATACGAACCTGGCCGAAACGATTCTGGAAGTTGATTTCCTGTCGGGGCAAACGCTGGGTAATAACTTTTCGGCTGTGTTTACGCCTGCGATTACCAGCATGGCTATTTTCCCCAATAATTCACAGGGTTCAGGACGTATCGTACCGACGCTGGATTTGATTCGGTCTTACGAAACTGGCGATTCGCGCAAAGCCATTTCTGTCAATGATTCCGTTACGTTGATCGGTGGGAAGAAATCGTACAGCCGCTACGGATTAAAATTCGTTGACTTTAAAGCAGTTGACCCCGGTGATGGTAGCGTTTCGTTTACGATTCTCCGCTACGCCGACGTATTACTGATGTATGCCGAAGCGCTAAACGAACAGGGTAAAACGTCAGATGCGCTGCCTTACCTCAATCAGGTGCGACAACGGTCGAAACTAGCGGCTTTGTCAGGATTGTCGCAGGCAGACATGCGTTTGGCACTCGAACGCGAACGGCGGTTCGAGTTTCTCTACGAAGGCCACCGCTGGTTCGATCTGGTACGTACAGGTCGGGCTCAAACGGTACTGAACGCCCATTATACGGCTCAAAAGCTCAATTTTTCGGTACAGGATTTCGAATTACTGTTCCCCATCCCACAAACCGAAATCGACCTAAATCCAGCCCTGAAGCAGAATACGGGATATTAGCGTTTTTGTCATGCTGACGAAGCCGGGCCGCCGGGGCGGAAGCATCTTAAGGTTTCCAAATTTGAGGGTAAGTAAAATTTAAGATGCTTCCGCCCCGGCGGCCCGGCTTCGTCAGCATGACAAAAATAGGCAGTGCTTAACCTTATTAACCCATGCGTACTCAACTTCTAACCTTCATCAGTGTATTGAGTATTGCCATTTTCGGCTTTACAAACAGCACCGATACGCCGAATCTGGACAACTCGACGCTACGTGGTAAATCGTTCAACAACATCACGCTGGAGTTGTCGCTTAAGCCTTTCAAAAAGAACGACAAAGCTTACATCCAGCAGGTTGCTACCGAACTTTTTACACAGTGGTCGTCGCTGCTACGTCATACGGATACCGTTTCGGTGATGCTCTGGACGTCGGATGGCTCCGAAATTCTGGATTATACCGGTAAGATGAGTCAGCCGCTAGAATGGGCTAAATATATGGGTAATCCGAACACCGAGCATGAAGTGGGTTCGGGGCCTGCCGATCTGTCGTTGCACCAGCGTGCCTTGCTGTACATGGAAAATCCGCCCGCTTTTACCTACGGCGATTTGAAGTTCATTATCCAATCGTTGAAGGAAGCGGGCAAGCAGATTACAGGAAAACCGATACGTATCGGTGCTACGTTTGATCCGGGGCCGGAGTTTGCCAAATCGGAGTTCAAGTACAAAAAACATCCGGAAATTCTGGGCGGCAATGCTATGGGTCATAAAACCATGGTTAGCTGTTATTCAACGCTTAACGTCGACAATCAAGCTTACGCGGGCTTCCCCAAGGGCATTCCAGCCAATACGTCCTTTGGTACGTTTCTGGGTCGGCAAAGTCAGCATTTTCTCACCGATTTGGGCTATGATTACATCTGGTTGAGTAATGGGTTTGGCTTTGGCGTAGAGGGCTGGTCATCGACCGGAGCCATTTTTAACGGGAAGGCTTTTGCACCCGAAAAACTGGCGAATACCCGCGAACTGATTGCTGGATTCTGGAACCTGTTTCGGAAAGAATGCCCTGCTTTTCAGATCCAGACGCGGGGCACCAACTTGTCGACCGGAGCCGACTTAGCGCGCGATGGCGTGGATTTGAAGCAGATTTACGGTGGAAATTACAACATGCTACCGCCACCCAATTCGCCCTGGGCCGCGCTGGATGGCGATTTCGGGCTGGAAATGGTCGGTTATATGTCGCGCATGGCCGAGCTGCCTGACGAGCGTTACCTGTTTCGCTACTACACGCATGATCCATGGTGGGTCAATAGCCCCTGGCTGGATCGATACGGGCAGGAGCCGCACGACATTTACCTACCGATGGCCGTAGCACGTATCAACGCAAAAGGCGAGATCAAGCTACCTACGCACCTGAACTTTCTGACGGCGGACAATACGTATGGCGAAATGCCCGCTGAAGTCCCCGACGAAGTGACACCGCATATTCTGAAAGCCCGTTACGATTCGCCGACAGCACCGGGACCGCTCGTCTGGGTATATCCGTTTGATGAGTATCACAACTGGGCGTACAAACAACCTGACCGGTTACCGGAAATTTACTACGGCGACTGGCTTATCCGACAAGCCATTAACAACGGTTTCCCACTAAATACCATTGTCTCTACGAATTCATTCCAGAAAGTCATTACGTCGAAACCCACTTATTTCAACGAATCTATCCTAGTTTCGATCGTTCCTGAAGCTAATTCTCCGCTCGAAAAATCGCTGATTACGTTCGTACAGAACGGTGGTAAACTACTTATATATGGCCCTGCCGATCATGCGGGACCAGCGTTTTTAAACCTGTTGAATTTGCAGAACGTAACGGCGCTAGAAGGTGATTTCCAGGTCAATTCGCGCATTACGTTCGATAAACTAGCCAAAGCGTATCCCGACAAGATTACTCACCGAGCCTTGTTTTCGGGGGGTGGCGTGGCAACTCAGGTGAAGGATAAAGTGGCTAATACCAATGTACTGGCGACAATGACGCAAGGTAATAACAGTCGCGACGTAGTATGGGTGCGCGAAAAACCCGACTGGAAAGGCGGGAAAGTGGCCTACGTGCGAGGCACCAATTCGAGCAAGTTTACGGGTGGCAAACTCCTGACTCCCGACGATCCCGAACAACTGTTTACCGGACCGTTGCTGATGCGTTACGTCCTAAAAGAGTTTGGTGTCGATTACCGAATTGATAAACGAAATCCATCCGTCAAAAACCCGGTTCTGACCATTTCACGTAGCAGCAACGGCTTTTTCTTTTCGGGTTATTGCCCCAATACTACCCTCACCCACCGATTCAAAATGCCGCAGGGGACGCCAATTCTAACTGGCTACGAAACAGAGTTGGAGAATGGCTATTCTGTGTATCATTTGCCCAAAGCCTGGCACCGGGAAAGTCGGTTCTTCATCGACCAGCAGGATGGAATTGTGTCTTGTCAGGAAATGACGTCGGGGGTGCAGCATATGAAACGGTGTGTCCGGTTAACCGGCCTCAAGAACGCGACGGTACGTATCTATCCCGATGAAGGCGTTACGGAACAGCGACTCCACGTTTATGCCAATACGGGCTATCCGTGGGGTAAAAAGCCACAAGTACCTTTCAAATCCGGCGACAAAAAGTACGGCAATCACTACGTAGTCGAAAACGCAACCGGCGATCTGGTGGTGTTTTGGTAGTAAGCAATTTTTCTTCCCCATGAAACTCTTATCCTACCTGCTGGGGCTTGGGCTTTTAGTCACGTTGGTTTCATTTTATGGAGCCAAGCCAGAGGCCGACCCTATCAATTACGCTACGTTAAAAGCGGCTTTCAAAAACCCGCCCATTACTGCCCGGCCCAAAGTGTATTGGTGGTGGCTTAATGGCTACGTCGATACGGTTCGGTTGAAAGAAGAACTGAAGTCCATTAAAAATGCCGGGCTGGGTGGTGTCGATATTTTTGAGATTGGCTTACCACCAGCCAGCGACCTAAATCAGGTGATTCCGGCGGGGCCAGCGTTTATGAGCGACGCGTCGGTGAAAACGATTCACATGGCAATCAAAGAATCTGGCAAACTTGGCCTGGAAGTGGGCTTAAATCTGGCGAGTAGCTGGAACGCGGGTGGTACGTGGGTGACGCCAAAACATGCTGCCAAAACAATTTATTTCTCAAAAACGACGCTTCAAGGGGCTGGCCAACAGGCAGTCAAACTACCATTTCCAACGATCACACCCGATAAACAAGGGAACAAACGGCCGATTGCTTACGGAGTAAATGGCAAACCGGCTTATTACGAAGAAATTGCCATCATCGCATTACCAGCGGGCCAGCAATCACAAATAGATACGACCAAAATTGTGAACGTATCGGCTTTTTTTGACCCCAAAACTGAGCAACTGAACTGGAAAGCTCCGGCAGGCAATTGGGATATTTACCGCTACGTCTGCTCCAATTCGGGCGAGCAATTGATACGTCCCACACCGAATTCGGTTGGCCCCATCATCGACCATTTTGATTCGACGGCGACGCGGATGCACGTCATGTATTTCATTAACAAGCTGAAGCCGCTCATTGGTGATTTTAGCAAGAGCCCACTTAAAAATCTGTACTTAGCCAGCTACGAAGCCAAGGAATTCACCTGGACCCCTACCCTACCTGCTACGTTCCGAAAATTGCACGGCTACGACCTGTACAAGTTCCTACCCGCCATTTTTAACAAAGATTGGTACCAGCCGGAATTAGCCAAAAGTTTTCAGTTCGATTTCGATAAAACGCTCTCCGAACTGATGATTAACAATCATTACCGGAAGTCGAAAGAAATCTGTAACAGCTATGGGTTACAGATTATTTCAGAGTCGGGTGGGCCGGGGCATTTGCACCATATTCCGGTCGAAACGCTGAAAGCATTAGGGGCGCTGGACGTACCGCGTGGCGAGTTCTGGTACAACCGCACCTTCTTCATGGAAGCCGACAAGGATAGTCTGGTGGATATGATTTATCTGGTCAAGGAAATCGCGGCTGCGTCGCACATTTACAAGCGCGGGATCGTCGAAGAGGAATCGTTCACAAGCTACTGGGACTGGCAGGAAGGCCCATCCGATCTGAAACCGCTGGCCGACCGCTCGTTTTGCGAAGGACTGAACCGTCTTGTCATTCATGGCTTTACGCATAATCCGTCGAGCATGGGTTATCCGGGAATTGCTTATTTTGCTGGTACCCACTACAACGACCGAAACGGCTGGTGGCCCAAGAGCAAACCGTTTAACGACTACCTCGGGCGCATTTCGCACATCCTGCAAAAAACCGACTTCGTGGCCGACGTACTGCATTATTACGGCGATAACATTCCGAACCTGATTCCACCCAAAAATACGCGCTACGTTGTTGGGCCGGGTTATGATTACGAAGTCATCAATACCGAAGTATTACTACGTGATCTGACGGTGGAGAATGGCCAGTGGGTGTTACCGGGTGTGGGTCGCTACGCCGTTTTGCATCTGGGTAATGAAGGGCGAATTCCGGCGGAAGTTCGGTCGAAACTAAAGCAGTTAACAGCAAAAGGAGCGCGACTGGTGGAACCAACAGCATCACCTTTGGACGCTTTACAAACCCTAAACATTGCCCCAGATTTCAGCTATCCCGATCAAAAAGCTGACCAGCGACACACGCCCATCGATTACATTCATTACCAACGTAGCGGTCTGGATTTTTATCTGGTACGTAATACAACCAATCAGTGGGTTTCCAAACCATGCCAATTTCGGCAGCAGGGCAAAACGCCCGAACTGTGGAATCCCGTTTTGGGAGACGTAACGCCTATAACGGGGTATAATCAGGCGGGAGGACGTACCAACGTAACGATTTCGCTTCCACCCTATGGCGCTTACTTTGTCGTTTTCAGCAAAAACGCTACGTCTCCGAATAATAATGTAGTGAATGCTAATGGCATAAATTTCGGGAACACAAAGCCCGTTATGACACTAACCGGTCCCTGGCAACTATCATTCCCAAAAGGCTGGGGCGCACCTGAATCTGCTACGTTACCGCAGCTAATTTCCTGGACGAAATCAGACGAAAAGGGCATTAAATACTTTTCGGGTATTGCTACGTATCAGAAAACCTTTCAATACAAACCGGAAGGTAATACGTCTAAAAATCAGCGAATTTATCTCGATTTAGGCTCGGTGGCGAAAGTGGGCGAAGTGTGGCTGAACAATAAACCGTTAGGTATCGTCTGGACTTCTCCCTACCGCGTTGACATCACAGACGTATTAAAATCAGGCGAGAATTTACTCAAGATCGACGTAGCAAATACGTGGTCAAATCGGCTCACGGGCGACGCCATAACCGGTGAAAAATTCACTAAAACGAACATCACGAAAGCGAATAAAAATCTTGTTCCCTGGGGCGAATTACCCCTGATTGAATCCGGTTTGCTAGGCCCTGTGACGATTCATACAGTCTCCACAACTCGTTAATCTACCGCCGAGATGAGAAAGAGTATCAGTGTATTTTTTGTCTTTTTGAACGTAGTGGTGCAGTTGGCAAACGCGCAACATGCTACGTATCAGCAGATTCAGCAGGGCTTCAAGAATCCACCACAGCAGGCCCGACCTAAAGTGTATTGGTGGTGGCTTAACGGAAATGTTGATACGTTGAGGATCAAGGAAGAATTAAACGCTATCAAAAACGCCGGAATTGGTGGCGTCGATATCTTCGAGATTGGTGTGTCGGCGGCTAACAATCCCAATGGCATGGTAAAAGCGGGGCCTGCATTTATGGGGAAAGAGTCTCTAAAAGCCATCGAAATCGCGATTCGGGAAGCTACCCGACTAAAGCTGGAAGTGGGTCTTAATTTAGCCAGTAGCTGGAATGCTGGCGGTAGTTGGATTGGGCCAAAATACGCTGCCAAGTCGATTTACTTTTCAAAAACTGTCGTTGACGGCGGAAATCAGCAAACTATAAAGTTACCCTTTCCAGAAATCTCAAAACTGGATGAGAAGGGCAAACCCCGCGTGATCGAGTACGGAGCGGATGGGAAACCCGTTTATCACCAGGAAATTGCCGTCATTGCCTTTCCGCTTCACGACAAAGCGACGACGCTGGATACGACCCAGATTGTTTCATTGTCGCGCCAATTCGATGCGGGTAAAGAAGTCCTGATTTGGAACGTACCGCCCGGCCAGTGGGAGGTTTATCGCTACGTTTGCACCAACTCAGGCGAACAATTGAAACTGCCTAGTTTTAATTCTAAAGGCCCAATCATCGACCACTTCGATTCGTCGGCCACGCGAGCGCATTTTCAGTATTTCATCAATAAGCTGAAACCTCGTTTGGGTGATTTTTCGAAGACGACATTAAAAACGTTGTATTTAGCGAGTTACGAAGCAACAGGATTTGTCTGGACGCCTTCGCTACCGGCCATGTTCAAAAAACTGCACGGCTATTCCATTGAAAAATTCCTCCCTGCACTATTCGATAAAAGCCTGCTGAAGCCAAGTCTGGCCGCTGATTTCCAACAAGATTTCAACCGAACTTTATCGGATTTGATGATTCAAAATCACTACCGAAAAGCGAGTGAAATTTGTCATGAAAATGGCTTACAGATTGCTTCCGAAGCTGGCGGGCCGGGACCACCACTTCATAACGTACCGGTCGAAACATTAAAAGCGTTGGGCGCACTGGATGTACCACGGGGTGAATTCTGGAGCCGATACGAGTATCTAGCGCCTGATAGTGTGGATATTATGTGGCTGGTAAAAGAGATTGCGGCCGCTGCGCACATCTACAAGCGACGCATGGTGGAGGAAGAATCGTTTACGAGTTTTCATCACTGGCAGGAAGGTCCGTTCGATCTAAAACCCATTGCTGACCGTGCCTTTTGCGAAGGGATGAACCGCGTTGTTATTCACGGGTTTAGCCACAATCCGACGGGTACGGGATTTCCCGGCATTGTCTACAGCGCCGGTACGCACTTCAATGATAAACAGACCTGGTGGCCAAAGGTCAAGCCGTTTACAGATTACTTGGGGCGCGTGTCACACGTATTGCAAAACACCAATTTTGTGGCCGATGTTGTCTATTATTACGGCGATCAGGTACCGAATTTCGTAGCGCCTAAAAACACGCGTTTCACTGCGGGGAAAGGCTATGATTACGAGATCATTAACACTGACATTCTGCTAAACGATCTGACCGTAAAAAATGGGCAATTAGCGCTGTCGAATGGTGCCCGATTTAAAGTGCTGGCCTTCGATAAAACGGCAAAAATCCCGCCGGCGGTACTTGCCAAACTCCGTCAGCTAGCAAAACAAGGGGCACTTATTAGTGGTCCCTCTTTCTCTGACCTAACTCCGCTGACGTTACTACAAAAGCAGGCCTTAAAACCTGATTTCAGCCATTCAGACGCGGCTTCTTCACCCTTGGATTACGTCCATTATCGTCAGCAGGACACTGATTTTTATCTGGTCAGAAATACGACGGCAAAGTGGCTTTCGAAACAAACAGCGTTTCGGCAAAGCGGGAAAGCGCCCGAGCTATGGAACCCCGTTACGGGATCTATTACGCCAATTTCGATTTACTCACAGGAGGGCCAGCAGCTCAGTTTACCGCTTACGTTACCTCCGTATGGTTCCTGTTTTGTCGTTTTTCGAAAATTAGTCAACCAGCCTCATTTTACGAAAATCAACGCGATGAACGAGCTACCTCTATTTGAGTACACCGCTAATGGAGTTCGTTTCTTAACGTCGGGCGTAGTCGAGTTAGCCGGTAAAGCGAAATCGCCGGAACGGGTCAAAACGCAAATCATTTCGCAACCTATAAGCGGTTCCTGGCAACTACATTTCCCGAAAAACTGGGGCGCTCCTGAAACCGTTACGTTCCCTCAATTGATTTCCTGGACAGACTCCGAACAGTTGGGTATCAAGTATTTTTCGGGTATCGGTACCTATGAAAAAACGTTTTCCTTTACTACGTCCGTCGACCCATCTAGCAACGAACGTATTTACTTAGATCTTGGCAAGCTATCAGAAATTGCCGATGTTTGGCTGAACGGAAAGCACCTCGGTATTACGTGGTCCGAACCGTATCGCTTTGATATTACCAACGTAGTACGGAAAGGTGATAATCAGCTTAAAATTGACGTAGCGAACACGTGGTCGAATCGGCTTACGGGCGACGCTATAACGGGTGAAAAATATACCAATGCCAATATTTCGATTGGCTATAAAGGCGCTCCCTGGAAACAGGTTCCGCTGATTGAATCAGGATTATTGGGACCGGTCACGATTCAAACGATAAGAACTACCCGCAATGATTAAGCTGTTTTTTTTATTCACTACGCTGCTAATTCCTGTTTTTGGTGTGAAGGCTCAACAGGCCGATTCCGCTACTTATCTGGCTGATATAAAGAATGAACTGAACACCGTCTGGCCGAAAAACCGCACGGTCAATCTGGTGTTTCATGGGCATTCCGTGCCGGCCGGGTTCTGGCACGATCACGAAGTTCATACGTTAGAATCGTATCCAAATCTGGTACTGCAAAAACTCAAAAAGCAGTATCCTTACGCGGTTATCAACGTAATTGTGACCGCTATCGGAGGGGAAAACGCCATTAAAGGACAAACCCGGTTTGAGTCGAATGTACTCAATCACAAGCCCGATGTACTTTTTATTGATTACGCCCTGAACGACCGCTTTTCCGATATTACCAAAGTGCGCGAAGCCTGGGAGAAAATGATTCAGGCGGCATTGGCAAAGGGGGTAAAAGTCATTCTGTTAACCCCTTCACCTGACCAGCGAATAGACATTTCGGATGCCAAAAATCCATTAGAACCGTACGTATTGCAGATTCGGCAACTGGCTAGTCAGCATCACATTGGTCTGGCTGACCCCTATCCGAAATTTCAGCAGATTGTCAAACAGGGAGAACTCACCAAGTACATGTCGCATGTTAATCACCCGAATCAGGCCGGGCATGAAATCATTGCGGATGAAATTATAAAATGGCTTAAGAAATAACGTACTACTTCTCACGTAGCGCGTGATCAGGATTGGCAATAACGGCAAATTTGTATTTGTCGCCGTGGTAATACGACTGCTCAATTTCTACAACTTTATCCCCTGTACAGATCACTGCGCTATCCAGCACAAAAACGGGAGTTGGTTTACTAAGGTCAAAATTGGTGGTGTTCGGCTCCAGAATTTTCACGCTCAGCGTTTGTTGTACCTCCGTGATTCTCAGATGATACGTATTTTCGTAGACTCTGAAATAAGACACTTCCGTGGGTATCCGGTTGATCTTAGGGCACATCGTGATCGAGATGTATTTGACTTCATCTTTGATCAGTAACTCATCGGCATACCGAAGTTGGTGCAGTTTCAGTACCGGCCCTTCAATGATAAAATGACGTCCATTGATTTCGGTCGAAATCCCGTCTGGTAGCACCGTTTTTTCCAGAACAATGTTCTTGGGGGTAAAGCCCTCGGCAATCAGACTATCGTGAAACCCACGTCGGGTAGCATAAATCGAGCCTAATGTTCGCAGCAGATGATGGTCTTCGGTTCGGTTCAGTACGTAGGTACCCTTCCCCTTGATGCGCCGGGCCCAGCCTTTCGACTCGATCTCAAGCAGCGTTTTGCGAGCGGTCGTATTACTTACATTAAAGGTTTTTATGAGTTCGTTTTCCGACGGAATCTGGTCGCCGGGTTGTAATTCACCCCGTTTTATTTTCTCGATGATCTGTTCACTCAATGCAATAAACTTCGCCTTTCCTGTAGCGATTACTCGTTTTTTATCAGTCAGAGCAAGCTCATTATTTGGCAAGTCACCCATTCGCTGTGGACAGTAGTTCGATCGTTTGCAAACCAGTAGGACTAATTAATTGGAGAACGTAACGCCTGTGAACTTACCGGACTAGTAACAGTGCCCCTGTACGAACGGTTTTCGTCCCCAATAAATCAATCATTTCAATTCGGTACATATATTGCCCCGAGGACGCAACTTGCCCATTGGCGTTACCATCCCAGCCTTTCGACTTATCTGTTGAGTTGTAAATGACTTCGCCCCAACGGGAGTAAATTGTCATGCTGAACTTGTCAACATAAATCCCTTTGGCAACAAATACGTCATTGATACCATCGCCATTGGGCGTAAACGCATCCGGCACCAGAATTCGGGCCTGAAGCTCAATGGAAAAGAAATTAGAATAACTCCTTACCCCATTACTGGACAATGCTACCACCCGAAATCGCTGCGTTTGTAAGGCCGGATCATTTAGATCAAGAGGATGACGCAAAAGCATACCTTTCTTTTCTTCGCGAAGCGTCCCGTTCGTAGAATCAAGTATTTCAACACTGTATTCAGTAACACCGCCCGTTAAAAAAGGTGATTCTGAAGTCCATTTTATACTTGTCGGCGATTCTGAACTTAGATATACGGTACAAACCGGTGTTGAGGGAGCCGAAGTAAGGCCGCAGCTATTCCGATACGTTACCTGATAGCAGTACGAACCGGTTGATGCATTAACGGATGTATCTGAATACGCACTACGTCGGTCGAGGCTGATAATTGGTTCATACGTTCCCGTGACGCCCTGCGCGCGGCTAATGACCATTGTATAAGTAGAGGTAGTTGTATTCAGGCCGGTTGGTGGCGTAGTGACGAGCCGCGGATGATTGCCTTCAACAGACACCGTAGCATTCGTTACGTTGCCGGGAGGCTCGGTATTGGTACCCGTTACGCAGGTTGTATTCGACGTAATGGTAACATTTGGTGATCCCTGAAGGGTAGCCTGTACTTGATAGCAATACTGCTGGCCGCAAATAACGTTTTCGTTATCCTGATACGTTCCTGTTGCCTTATTTGTAATAACAGACCCAGTCAGCGATCCGTTACGTAGTACACGATAATTCACAAATTGGCCTGCGCCTGTGTACGGTTGCCAGTTTATAGTGTTCTGCTTATTCGCTGTTTGTACCACCATTGGTATACTGCAAACCTCCTCCGATTGGGCAAGCGAATTACTGCATTCATTTATCACCCCTACCTTAAAGCACTGCACTTGTGTAGCATCAGTTTGAATAGTAAACTGACCAGTAGTGGATTTTAAACCTGTATCTGTATAAGTATTTCCAACTTTACGAAAAAGCGATACGTTCGCACCTGTCGCCCCTTGATACCCTATCGCAATTGCACTAGCATTACTTATGTAGAGAGATGTAATAGTAGATGCTCCTGCTGAGTTTGTTACGTTAACAGTTTGTGAAGTAGATGTTCCTGGGCAAAGTGTAGCAACCGAATTCCCGGAAGCAGTGGAGTAACTTCCTGCAACAGATATGGTGTATGATCCAGGATTAGTATATACATGGGAGGGAATACTGGCTTTATCAAAGGTCACTGGCTGTGTTTGATCCCCCCAACGAAGTTGATAGAAATCGTATTCACCCAGTGTCGAAGGATCGAGCGCGATTGTAACCTGCTTATTAGCACACACCTTAGTTGTAAACTTGACGGGATCTATGGGAACAATCTTTACTACTTCACATTTTACAGAACCTGCGCCATTACTACCTACCTGAAGTATTGTATAAGAACCAGGTCTAGTATAAGTCCAATTAGTTCCATTAGCAAACGTAGTACTGTTAGTTATTGAAGTTCCATCATAATCAAAAATATATTTAGGAGTTCCTATAGATGGCCCATTAATGACATTGACAGGACTTCCAACGCACATTTTTGGGGTCACCAAAGTAAACGCGCCCTCAGAAGCGGCTCCTGGATTTTTACAGACATTCTGATTTTGAGCCTGAGTTGTATAACCATACGCAAAAATGATGGCAAGGAACATAGCAATTCTTTGCAACGAGTTGGAGTTCACCCTAACATCAGTCAGCCACAGTCGTAATAGTCGCACAGAGAGTAAAATTTTATCGTCCCAGGAAGTAATGGTTTCTATTTCGTAAAAAA
Source organism: Spirosoma flavus (assembly GCF_054778555.1). Classification (NCBI taxonomy): domain Bacteria; kingdom Pseudomonadati; phylum Bacteroidota; class Cytophagia; order Cytophagales; family Cytophagaceae; genus Spirosoma; species Spirosoma flavus. The sequence goes on along the minus strand of NZ_BAAGZL010000001.1, from coordinate 1,845,676 downwards.
CGTCAAATCAGACATTTTCGCGTCTGGCGAAACGTATCTTTCCTAAAATCAGTTTTCAGGTAGAATTTGCCAGCGTCCACGCATATAGTATGTTGGACTGCAAACAACTATTAAAGTATCAAAGATAATTCGTTTGATACGCATCAACCAAACAGATGAGCAATAATAGTACCAATACGGGGGCGTCGGAAAGTGAAAACCCAGGACGTACCCAGCCTACCGAACTACCCGTTATTCACCTCGACCGTATTGAAGAAGCGATAGCCGATATCAGGGCCGGAAAAATCGTCATTGTGGTCGACGATGAAGATCGTGAGAACGAGGGCGATATGATTTGCGCTGCCGAAATGACCACACCAGAGATGGTCAATTTCATGGTACGCGAAGCCCGCGGACTGATGTGTGCCCCTATCACCGAAGCCCGTTGCCAGGAGCTGGGGCTCGATATGATGGTGGCCAGCAATACGTCGGTGCATACGACGCCGTTTACCGTTTCTGTCGATTTGCTGGGCAACGGTTGCACCACAGGCATTTCAGCTTCAGACCGGGCCAAAACCATTCAGGCACTGGTCGATCCGAACACGACACCCGAAGATTTAGGACGTCCTGGACATATTTTTCCGTTACGTGCCGCAGAAGGTGGAGTTATCCGGCGGGCTGGCCATACCGAAGCAGCCATCGATCTGGCCCGACTGGCTGGACTTAAGCCGGCCGGTGTTCTGATTGAAGTACTGAACGAAGACGGCACCATGGCCCGCCTGCCTGAGTTGCGTGTCATGGCCGACCGATTTGGGATGAAACTTGTCAGTATTCAGGATCTGATTGAGTACCGCCTACGTAACGAAACCCTCATCCGGCGCGAAATCGGTGTTGATCTGCCTACCGAATGGGGCCATTTTGATCTGATCGCATATAAGCAAAGCAACACCGGCGACACGCATCTGGCTCTGGTAAAAGGGACTTGGGAACCGAATGAGCCAATACTGGTGCGGGTTCACTCGTCGTGTATTACGGGCGATATTTTTGGTTCGTGCCGCTGCGACTGTGGTGCTCAACTGCATAAATCCCTGCAAATGGTCGAAGAAGCGGGAAAAGGTGTGGTGGTCTATATGTTTCAGGAAGGACGTGGCATTGGGCTCATGAATAAACTGAAAGCCTACAAACTTCAGGAAATGGGCCGCGACACGGTAGAAGCCAACCTTGAACTGGGCCTGCCAATGGACGCCCGCGATTACGGTGTCGGGGCACAGATTCTGCGCGATTTAGGTGTACGGAAACTGCGCCTTCTCTCGAACAATCCGCGTAAACGCGCCGGTTTGATGGGGTATGGACTGGAAATTGTGGACACCGTTCCGATCGAAATTCCTTCTAACCCCCACAACGAAACGTACCTACGTACCAAGCGCGACAAGATGGGACATACCATCATGAACGAGCCGGTGAACCATGAACAATAAATAAAGTTTACGGCTCTCTGGTTACTGTTTTCAGTTAGCTAATGCATCGTTAGCGTGCATCGTCCAATAGAAAACGGTAACCAGAAAACTGCAAACAGAAACTCCAATGAAGCCGTCATTCCATGAACTCATAAATGGCGACACACCCGTTCTGGTCGATTTTTACGCCGACTGGTGTGGTCCCTGCAAGCAGCAGGCGCCGATTCTGAAGCAATTAACCGAGCGCGTCGGAGAAAAGGTACGTATCATTAAAATTGATGTCGACCGGGCACAGGCTGCCGCTAACCAATACCAGATACGTAGCATTCCGACGATGATTATGTTTAAAAACGGAAAGATTGTCTGGCGGCAATCCGGTGTTCAGCCACTGCATACGCTCGAAGGTCTAGTGAAGCAGTTCGGCGGGTAACGTAGCGTTTGCTACGTTCGTTACTACGTCAGGTTTGCATGTAACGTCCATAAAAATAGCCCGATTGCTACGTAGCAATCGGGCTATTTTTATGGACGTTACGTTAATCGCGTTTGCCGCTCATATACGTCTTGTTACCGTTCTTATTGATGTAGTACTTGCCACCGCGCGGACCAGTCATTACTTTCTCTCCGTTCGGGCCTTTCATCGACGCATCAACGGGCGCTTTATAATCCTCAGGCTTCGCTTTCTCTTCCTTCATCGACGCTTTAGCCATTTTATCGGCTTTATCCGTCGACTTGGCTATCTTATCGTCTTTCAAACCCGCGTTTGCAGCCATTTTGTCGGCCTTTTTCTCAGCCTTATCCATTTTGGCATCTACTTTAGCGGCTTTATCGTCGGCTTTCTTTTCGGCTTTAGCTGTCTCTTTAGCCGCTTTTTTCTCTGCTTTCGCTTCTGCCTTTGCTACGTCGTCGCCGGTGGCTTTTGCGTCTTTTTTAGCCTCTTTGGCCGCATCCTTAGCGGCTTTTTTCTCTTCTTTCGCAGCCATTTTAGCTGATGCATCGGCTTCCTTCATTTCTTTCTTCGCTTTCTTTTTGCCTGCGTCATCCTGGGCCATGCCCTTGTAGGCCACAAGCAGACTAAGAACGAGGCACATTGCTGAAAGGATCTTTTTCATGACAATTGCTTGATTTAGTGAATTTATAAAGTTAGGAAAAGGTATTTACGCCGGAAAGATGAGTATAAAATCACGATTCTACCAGTGAAAAAGACTTAAAAAATGCTTAAATTTGACTAAGAAATTTTTACCGCTTGTTGACTAATCAACAGCCTATTACGTCTTACTGTTTTCAGGTCTGTTTTATTTTGCGGCTACTTCTTTCTCCTGATCGATGTCTATTGCAACTCCGTCACGTGCGCTAACGCCTGCCGATTATCTCAAACGCTATTATGGTTACGACCGCTTCCGGCCGATGCAGGAAGCCATCATCCAATCAATAGTAGGTGGGCGCGATACGGTCGTTCTAATGCCAACCGGAGGAGGCAAATCGGTTTGTTTTCAGATTCCGGCTTTAATGATGCCGGGCCTTACCGTCGTCGTTTCTCCCCTGATTGCCTTAATGAAAGACCAGGTCGAAGCGTTGCACATGAACGGGATTTCGGCGGCATATTACAACAGTACGCAGACGACCCGCGAACAGCGTGACATTGAGGACGATTGCTTGAGAGGGAAATTGAAGCTACTCTACGTATCGCCGGAGAAATTGTTGACGGAATCGTTCTTCAATTTCCTGCAACGAGCCAACGTATCGCTGTTTGCCATCGACGAAGCGCACTGCATATCGTCGTGGGGGCACGATTTCCGGCCGGAATACACGCAGTTGCACGTACTGAAATCGAAGTTCCCGAACGTACCAACCATTGCCCTCACAGCCACCGCCGACAAACTCACCCGCCACGATATTGCTACCCAGCTTGGTATGAACGACCCGGCGGTGTTTGTGGCGTCGTTTAACCGTACTAACCTGAGTTTGCAGGTGCTACCGGGGCAGAATCGTATTCAGCAGATTACAAAACTGCTGCAACAGAAACCCGATACGTCGGGCATTATTTATTGCCTGAGTCGCAAATCGACCGAATCGCTGGCGGCTAAATTGCAGGAAAAAGGGTTCAGTGCGGCTTTCTATCACGCCAAGATGGACCCTGACGACCGGGCTCGTACGCAGGAGGCTTTCCTGCGCGACGATGTACGTATCATCTGCGCCACAATTGCGTTCGGGATGGGCATCGACAAATCGAACGTTCGCTGGGTGATTCATTACAATTTGCCCAAAAACATCGAAAGCTTTTATCAGGAAATCGGACGTGCCGGCCGCGATGGGGCTGCCGCCCAAACGGTGCTTTTTTACAGTTTCGCCGACGTAGCAACGTACAAAGAGATGCTCGCTGAAAACAGCCCGGCGAATCTTGGGTTGCAGTTGGCCAAACTGGAACGGATGCAGCAATACGCCGACGCGCACACCTGCCGACGCCAGATTCTGCTTTCCTATTTTTCGGAGGAACTGTCGGAGCCCTGCGGCAACTGCGACGTTTGCCGCGACCCGCGTGTTACGTTCGACGGAACAATTCTGGCGCAGAAAGCCCTGTCGGCCATGATTCGTACCGGCGAACGGGTGCCCATGAATCTGCTCATTGATATACTACGTGGTTCCCGCAGCCAGCAGGTGCTTCAGGGAGGCTACGATCAGGTGAAAACCTACGGCGCTGGTCGCGATATCCGTTTTGAAGACTGGCGGAATTATCTACACCAGCTCATCAATATCGGTGTTATTGAGGTTGCCTACGATAATCATTACGCGTTACGTCGGGGTATTCTGGCCGATCAGGTTTTATACGGCGGTCGTAAAATTGACCTGGTACGTCCCGACGATGCGCCAAAGCCAGTGGTCGAGAAAACCCGGACGAAGACAGAATCGCAACGCGACGAGTTGTTCGAGCGGCTTCGGGCGCTACGTAAGAAAGTGGCCGACGAGCAAAACGTACCGGCTTACGTTATTTTCACCGACACTACGTTGGAAGACATGGCCCGTCAGCGGCCTACCACGCCCGATGCGCTACGTAACGTCAGCGGAGTTGGCGAACGTAAACTCCAACTTTTCGGGAAGCAGTTTCTGGATACGATTGTGAGTTACGTTCGGGGGCGGGTTCAGGCAGGCGAAAAGCCCAAAGGTTCGACCCAATTAACTACCCTCGATTTGTTTAATCAGGGACTAAGCATTGAGGAGATTGCCACCGAACGACAACTCACTCCTGGGTCTATTGCTGCTCATCTGGTACAGCTTTCAAAATCGGGTTACACAATCGATCTGGCTTCCTTGATTAATCCAAATGAACGACAGGAAATCGAAAAGGCGATTCTGACTGTAGGGCTGGTAGAGGGCCGTTTAAAGCCCATTTTTGACCATTTGGGAGGTCGTTACGATTACAGTAAAATTACCATTGTAGCAGGACTTCTGTAACAAAAAAATCCAGTTTTACACTGTACCGTTGGATAATTCATAGAAAGACCGTTTGGTATATACCCGGCAATACCCTATATTCGTATTCATGTCTTTAGTAAAGCCCGTTACGTCAGTACGGGTTTTATTATGTTTATGTCTCATAACAACAAATGGTATTTTGATTAAAGAAGTAAGTTTTTCACTGCTCATGGCTACGGTAAAACCGGGCCTCACGCCCAATTTCTGGGCGTCTGATACGAGCCGGGGGCTTCCCTTTTCAAATGGCTTGAACAATCCCGAATTAATGGTTGTCGACTCTAGTCGACGTGTATTCCCGATTTATTTCTGTGGTGAAGAGGTACCCGTTGGCGAACCTCGTGTAGCCCGCCGATGGGTTCAAACGCTACGTACCTATGGAGCCGAGCCGGAGTTTCTGATTGATCTTCGCTCGAAAGCTTCTGAATTTTTTACCATCATTGACCCCATTCTTCGGAAGTATAAAATTCCCCGTGACTTCCGATTTATGCCGCTGGCCGAAAGTGCCCTCGACAACCGCAGTATTTCCCGCAAAGGGGCTGTTGGATACTGGCAGATTATGCCCGGCACTGCACGTGATCTGGGCCTGAAAGTCAACAGTGACGTTGATGAACGCCGTAATCTGGAGAAATCAACCATCGCCGTTTGCCGCCACCTTCACCAGCTCTATCGGGAATTTGATTCCTGGACACTCGTAGCGGCTGCCTATAACGGAGGTATCACACACGTTCGGCACAAAATGGACCAGCAGGGCCATTCAAATTACTACCGGCTTCGCCTGCATAAGGAAACCAGTCACTACCTGTTCCGGATTCTGGCGTTCAAGGAGTTACTCAGTAATCCCCGGCAATATGCGCTGCTGTTACGTAGCGAAACCATTGCCGAACTGACCAAGCCGCTACCGAGTTGGCATAAGCCGCTGGCGCTTCCGAAAAAAATTAAAGATGCGCCCATCGTTGAGCTCGTCGATGAAGATTTCGCCGAGCGTACCTGGGGGCCACGTCCTAATACGTCGCTGACGCACACTCCATCCGATTCGGAACAGCTTATCGCCGATGCGACATTTGCGAAATCTTCGCCTAATGCACCTACCTCAGCTTTGGATAAACCGGAGCCTCGTTTTCCCATCAAAAAGTTAATGATGAGCCTAATGGTGCTACGTTTCCGGCGGCCTCGTTTGCTGCAACTTAAGAAAGGGGAAGGCGAGGGTATCCGCCCGCTGCATTTCTGGGATTGGATTTAACAGCTTTTTAAGTTATAAAGTCGTAGGGTTATAGGGTTGTAAAGTTGGCTGACGCATAAACATCTTGCGCGCGTCAGCCAACTTTACAACCCTATAACTTTTTAACCCTATAACTCAGCATTAAAGTCTACGAAATACGTAAAAAGCCGCTTAAACAGCGGCTTTTTGTATGTATATACGTCAGTAAATAAAATTATTTCTCAAAGATTTACCGTTACCTACCTCACTTATAGAGTCTAAAGAGTATATCTAACCCATTCTTAATTTAATGAATTTCCACACTTCATTCGCGTTAGCGGCTGGATTGATGGTAGTTAGTACGTTTACCCGTATGCATCCAACGGATGCACCGACCAACCAGTCGGTATTTACCAGTTCAGTCAACGTAACATTTGATCCAGGGCTAACCCGAATGCTCCCTCCAGTGTATTTCTGTGGCGAGTCGGTTCCTTTGCATGAAGAAGCGGTTGCTCGCCAGCTTGTGACGGCGCTGCTACGTAACACGGCTCATAATCAGGCTTTACTACGTATCCGACAGCGTTCGGCTGTTTTTTTTCCGGTTATCGAACCCATTCTGTCTTATTATGATATTCCTTCGGATTTCAAATACCTGCCTTTGGTCGAAAGCGCTTTGACAGGTTCTGCTGTCTCGGTTAAAGGCGCTGTAGGGTACTGGCAATTTATGCCAGCCACCGCCCGCGAACTGGGTCTGACTATCCGAAATGGCGTGGATGAACGCCGAAACCTGATCAAATCAACGCACGCGGCCTGTCGATATTTACGGTACTTGCACAATCGACTCGGTTCGTGGACGCTGGCAGCCGCAGCCTACAATAACGGAATTGGCGCGCTACTCGCGAATATCCGTCGTCAGCAGCAACGCGATTATTACTACCTGCGCCTGAATGCCGAAACCGGGAAATACCTTTATCGGATTCTGGCGTTCAAAGAGTTATTTTCGAATTCTCGCTCGTATCAGCACCTCATCCCGGAGCGAATGATGGCCTATCTGCAAGAACCTGTTTTGTCGGGTGATGAGCAAGACATGGATGAAGTGATTCTACCCGAACTAGTTGTAGAAGAAGCAACCAAAAAGGCAGTCAATACGCCCATTCCGGCAACCGTCCGTTCGGCAACAGGAAATCAGACCAGCGATATACCCCTACCCAATGCGGCCGATGTGTTTCGGGGCGGCATCAAGGCTCGACTGGTCGAATCGGCAGGCGTGGCCCGTGGTCAGGTGTGGGTTTTTCACCTGACACGTAGTGGCATGGCCGACGGGCGTGAAGTGGAAGAAGGTGATGTACTTTACGCTGTTGTGGAAGATGTCGATCCAAAAACCGACAAAATTTATCTGCGGGCGGATAAAATCTACTCAACTTCTGAGAAACATACCTACTCGCTGGCACTTTCGGCTGTCGATGCGTCGACGGGACGTATTGGCATCAAAACCCCTGATATTGAACAAATAAAGGCGGGCTGGATTCTAACCTGGAAAGCACTGTAGCAAACTAAATGACAGGCTGATACGTTTTGTATAGGTTCAACAACAAATGCTTATTTTGGGAATCTATTGTAAACACGTTTTTCTATTGATGCTGAGCCTTTTAGCGGTTGCTACGTCTGCATCAGCGCAGAAAAAAACGCTACATCCAATAGGAAAACAGAAACATCAATCGGGTTTAATTGCACCCAAACCAGTTAGTCTAACTCCCCAGCGCCTGCATTTTTGCGGTGAAATTGTACCAATTGAACAGAGCGACGTATCAGCAAAACTTGCCTTAGCACTGGCGAGTAGTTCGGGCTACGTTCGGCACGTCAATAGTTTAAAAAACCGTTCGGCGCCTTTCTTTGCAATTATTGAACCGGCGCTACGTCGGCATAATATTCCAAACGACTTCAAATACCTGCCGCTTATCGAAAGTGCCTGGAAAGCAGATGCCGTATCGTCGGCAGGTGCCATTGGATACTGGCAATTTATGGACGATACCGCGCAGGATATGGGGCTTTCTATCGCGCCCGGCAACGACGAACGTACCGACCTGATTAAATCGACGGAAGCCGCCTGCAAATACCTAAAATTTTTGTACCGCAAACTGGGTTCGTGGACGTTAGTAGCTGCCGCTTATAACGGCGGTGTAGGTATGGTGCAGCGTAAAATCTCAAAAACGGGAAATCGGGATTACTACGCCATGACGATGAATGCTGAAACGGGTTACTACCTTTATCGCATTCTGGCTATGAAGGAGTTATTCACAAATCCGTCGTATGGCCTCGGCTCTGTTGGGCTAATGCTCGCGTCGGGAGAGGCTTATGAGCGGGAACGTGCACAGGCTCGCCGAATGGGATGGCTCCAGGACGAAGAACCCGAATTGGTTGGCACGCCAGTTGAGTCGCTTGAGGAACCAAAGGCACCGGGTCGAAGTGAGGCTATTATTATGGACAGTGTACTGGTTGGGATACTCAAAAACAGACCGGCAACTCCACTGGTTTTTCCGAGCGACGCGGTTGCCAAACTAGTTCGGGCGGGATTACCGAAAATCGGCCAGAGCTGGACGTTCGTCCTGACTGAACCCCTTCAGATAGATGAATTTGAATTGAAACCAGGCGATATTCTCTATGCCACCGTTGACGATGTAGACACACAGAATAACCTGTTTCTACGGGCCACCAAAGCTGTTTCTTCGGAGACAAAAACAACTATTCCGCTTTCATTAATCGCTATGAATCCAGCTACAGGGTTAGCGGGCATTCCCCGCCCAAAAGTGATTAAAACCGGCTGGATTGTGCAGTGGAAATTGTAGTTACAGCCTTATTGCCATCCTTCGGGCTCCACAACAGGCACTTGCCCATACACATCGCGACAATCTCCCTGATAATACAGCGCCGTCTGACTGAAAATGTATGAGTTCAAGGCCCCAAAATATCGGGATGTGTAATCCTGCACCCGGAGCCGTTTGCGGGTGATCGACGTAGCGGCAAAATACCCTCGTGCCAAATCGGCTGAGTTGCCGGCATTGACAACATTACCCGTTACTGGCGCAGGAAGCGGGTCGAAAATGCTGCCCGTCCTGGCATTCTGCTGCTGGTAAAGTTTCCAGAATTGATAGTTTGATTGTGTGATTCCGTATTGCACTATTTCAACTAACTGAGGCCCAATTGCGTAGATAGGAGCTTGAATGACAAGGCGATTACGCAGCGGCTTACCATTAATGGCGTCATCGCTGTAGATGTTGACATCAGTACTGGGAACCGTTACCCAACACCGGTCAAAACAAATAGATGGGCTTCCTAGATTGCACGGTTTTCCTTTCGATAAACGATTGATTATAGCATACCCTGTCCAGCGGTAATAATTTTTTTCATTCGCAGGGTCTAGTGTATTCACGCTGTACTCATAATAATACGGTGCCGGGAAGTTCTCTTTGGGAACAATTGCCTTCGAGATACTATCAATAACAGGTACGGCGGGCATTTTTTCGGGTTTGCTAACGTACCGTTTGCCATCACTGAGCACAATGGATAAGCTATACGTCCGACCTATCTGCCCCCGGAACGTAGTATCTGACGTCAGATAGATCCCCTGCCCTCTTGACAGCATCCGCGTCGAACGCCCCTGGTCGTCGGCTAACGTAACCTGAGCCCCCGATACGTATTGATCAGCTGGATTCTGACCATTTTCGCCCCCAAAATTACCTGTATACGTCAGTCGCACTGAGTATGGTGGAGCTTCATTCGTAATCTGCCCTTCAACAACCAGCCGGGGTGCTTCAGTCCGTATGGGCAATTCGACCCTGTCGATGCAGGAAATGGCAAGGTAGCTGATAAGTAACAGTATAACGATGAGCCGAATCATATTAAAAATAGCGCGTGTAGGCAATCGATGGAATCAGCGTTCCAAACACCGAAAGCCGGTACGATTCTATTCGCTGGTTAAAGCGAGTGAAATAAACGGAATAAGGATTCTTGTGGGCGTACAGATTATAAATTCCTATCGTCCAGATGCCGTACTGCTTCTGCGATTTTACATACCGGGTATCTTTCGAAAATGCTACGTCGAGCCGGTGATAATCCGGGATTCGGTCGGCGTTACGTTGTGAATAATCCTGAACGGGCTCGTTATTGTAGGTGTAACGACCATCGGGATACGTAGCAGGTACACCGGTATAATACACAAAGTTGGTGGTGAACGTCCAGTTGTGCGACAACGACCAACGCGCCTGAATATTCAGCGTATGGGGCCGATCAATATAGGCCGGGTAATAGCGGCCGTCGTTGATACGTAGTTCATCAAAAGGCGTTTGCACCGCAATCAGCGACCGGGCGTAGGTATAATTGAACTGACCGGTAAGCCGTCCTTTATTTTTGCTGACCCCGAATTCGACGCCGTATGCGCGACCGGTAGCCTGCAACAGCACCGTTTCCAGCTTCGGATTCAGAATTAATTCGGCACCGTATCGGTATTCAATCTGATTCTGAAGGTGTTTGTAATACGTTTCGATACTGAACTCATACATATTCTCGCGAAAATTCTGGAACAATCCCAGCGAAACCTGATCGGCAATTTGGGGCGGAACGTAGCGGTCGCTCAGTTTCCAGAAATCAAGTGGAGTAATGGCGGTGGTATTCGAAATCAGATTCAGATACTGGCGCGTCCGACCGAGGCTGGCTTTAATGGCGCTGTTTTTGGCCAATTGTACACGTAGTGCCAATCGGGGTTCGAGACCAGCATACGTCCGTATAGCCTGTCGGTTGCCGTAACGTACTGAATCGGTAACTGTTTCGGGCGAAATCGGTACGTTCTCGGCATAGTTGTAAACCGTCTGTGGTCCCAGAAACGTAAATCCAGAAAAACGAACCCCTGCCAGCAACGTAACATTGGGGGTTATTTCCCACTCCGTGTTCACATACGTACCAAGTTCACGGCCATTTTCCGGAGCAATTGCCCTTGAATTAATGCTCGAGTTTTGGCCCGTGGGCTGAACGTCTCCCGTCTGAATACGATACGTTATGGCATTCAAACCCGCCTGAATTCGGTATTTTTTATTGAGGGTATAAAACACGTCGGCTTTGCCCTCGCGCTGCTCAATGAACGACGAAAACCGGAACGTCAGCGTAGGTCGAACGCCATCTACATTAAGGTGGTAGCCACTGTAGAGACCGGTTAGATTCAATTGCAGATTCGGACGTATCAGGTAACTCCAGCGTCCCGTTACTACGTTCGTCGCCCAGCCATAAAGGGTATCACCCGGAAATTGAAATGAATCCTGACTGCGATAACCGGAAAGGGAAATGGTGTTACGTTCGTTTGGCGTGTAAGTTAGTTTTATGTTGCCGTCGTAGAAAAAGGCTTTACTCTGATTGACACTTTTTGTTGGGAATGCCTGCAAAAGATAATTCGGAAAAGCGATTCGGCCGCCAGCCAGCAACGACAGATTCTTCGCAATCGGTCCATCGGCAACCGCCCGCACACTCACCGGACTCAGCCCTACCGAGGCTCGCCATTCATCTTTATTACCGTTTCGTGTACTCATCAGTAACAACGACGATACGCGCCCGCCATATTGAGCCGAATAAGCGCCTTTATTCAGGCTTACATCCTGCACTAAATCGGCGTTGACATTGGAGTAAAAACCCAGTAAATGCGACGTATTGAAAAGCGGAGCCCCATCGAGCAGTACCAGATTCTGGTCAGACCGCCCACCCCGAACGTTGAAACCACCCGCTCCTTCGCCTGCTGTCGTGACGCCTGCCTGAAGGGTAAGGGCTTTCAAAATATCGGGTTCGCCAAGCACAACCGGCATCCGTTTGAGTTCGGGCATACTCAATTGAATTTGACCCATCTGCACGGTTTTCATGTTCCGGTCTTCGCGGGTGGCCCGAACATCTACTTCATCCAGATCAGTAGCACGGGGTTGTAAATAGTATTCAACTCGTTTTGGGCCATTGAGCAAAACGGTTTCTCGCCCCCGGATGTATCCCACCGCCGATACGTATAGCGTTAAGACGCCTGGTGGTTGCTGAATAGAAACAACGCCGACGCTATCTGCGCTGGCACCGGCCTTAGTCTCGGCGATATACACGCTGGCACTGGGAATCGGTTTTTTCGTAGTGGCATCGCGAATAACAAGCGATAACGGAAGCCGCTGCTGAGCCAACGTAGTTGGTAGAAAAAGAAGGAAGCATAAACAGGAAAGCAGCAGATGCCGAAGTCCCATAAGGTTGCGTTGAGAAAAGTCAATAAAAAGTCCGGAAGTTACAAAAAACAAAACGCCCGACTGTTACATGGGGCGTTTTTTAATGAGATGTTATTCATTCTTGTTTTAAGCCGCGGAGGTACTAAGCAACTCGAAACCGTAAAAGAATCACAATTGAAATATCTGCTTCATCAACACCCATTTTTCGCCCGGTTTTGCCATCGGTAAAGCCTGTTGATACGTCCACATCAGCGCTTCCCATTTTTGCACGACTGGATTTGCGGCATCAGCAGCCAATTTAGCTTCAAATGAGAACGTAGCGTCCGTTTCCATAATCATAAACAGCCGGCTTCCGATGCGGTAAATTTCCATTTCCGTAATACCCGCATCCCGGATAGTAGCTTCAATTTCGGGCCAGATACGTTGGTGGTGCTGTTCATATTCAGCGATTATCGTTGGGTCGTCTTTCAAATCGAGAGCAAAGCAATAGCGCATCTGAAGCAGAATTTAGAACCAGGATTAAGGCACATACGTTTCAAGTACCGTCATGTCGCCGTCGGGAACGAGCGTTACGTTATTAACTGAGGCTGGAATAAGCACACACTGCCCCATCTTGAGCGATACGTTATAGCCGCCCGCCGTTTCGACGGTCAGCCCACCCGCTACGCAGATCAGAATGACAAACGAATCGATGTGCGAGTAGTCGTGCGCTACTTCCTGATCAAAATTCAGTACGTTCGTTACGAAATAATCGGACCTAACAGCGTTAACACTCTCGTTCCGTTTTTTATCGTACTGCGTTTTATAATGGTCATAGTGGTGATAATCAATTGCATCCACCGCCAATTCCGTATGCAGTTCACGTTTCTGACCCGTAGTGGCGTCAACCCGGTCAAAATCATAAATTCGGTACGTAGTATCGGACGTTTGCTGAATCTCGGCCAGCAACAAGCCTTTACCAATGTAATGAACCCGGCCGGCCGGTAGAAAAAATACGTCGCCCGGCTTAGCGGTTTCGATGTTCAGCAAATCCTGAATTGTGTTGTCGGCAACGGCTGTTACGTATTCGTCTTTGGTAACTTCCCGGTTAAAACCTGAGTTCAGTTTAGCTCCTTCGTCGGCCTGCATGATGTACCACATTTCGGTTTTGCCGAAACCACTTTGGCGTTTCTTCGCCAGTTCATCGTTCGGGTGAACCTGAATCGATAGGTCGTCGTTGGCGTCGATGAATTTGACCAGCAGTGGAAACCGATTGCCAAACTGCTCATACACGTGCTGGCCAACCAATTCACCTTTGTATTCTTCAACCAGTTCACGTAGCGATTTGCCCTGTAAACCGCCTTCTTTCACAATAGATACGTTGCCCTCTACGTCAGAGACTTCCCAGGTTTCCCCACAGTTTGGCAACGGTGAGAAATCTTTCTCAAGAATGGTTTTAATTTTCTGACCACCCCAGATTTTATCCTTAAAAATGGTCTCAAACGTCAGCGGATACAGCTTCATAAACGAACAATGGGAAATGATGATGTAAAATGTATATGCTAGTAATAGGTTACCAAGCTACATTGTTTATTATCGATGATCATTCGGATTCACGCGCAGATGCTTTGTAAGCGCCAATTTCGGCTAGCTGAACAGGGCCATTGGCGTTGGTAATGAATAACCGAAGTCGTGTCGATTTAACGGCGGGGAAACGTAACAGTCGCTTGTAGCCAACGGTTGTAAAACTTTGAATCGGTTTCCACTCAGCGCCATCCCAGTACTCAACCCGACCGCTGGCTACCCGTTGCCCGTTGGCAATGTTTTCCTGTATCGAAATCCGATCAAATGACTGTTCACCATTTAAGTCAATCGTAATTGGTTGATTAGCAGTCAAGGTCACGAACGTATTTAGCTGTTTGTCAGTCAGTTTTGGCTGTTTGCCAACTAAATTGGTTTTGAACGTTTCGTTCAGAATGCTCCGAAACTCTTGCAGACTTTTAATGTCGGGTTCCGAAAAAAGCCCCTCGCGATTGGGTGGTACGTTGAGCAATAATAAACTGTTACGTCCAACCGACTGATAATACAGATTTACCAGATTTTTTGCTGAACGGACTTTGGCATCTTCGGCCGGATGATAAAACCAACCTGGGCGTATCGATACGTCTGTTTCGGCGGGTACCCACTGTTTTCCGGCTGCATCGCCCCGATTGAGGTATTTTGAATCGGCCACACCCGGTGCCATGCCTTCCGTATTAATGGTCGACCAGCAGGTTTCGCCCGCGTTTCCGGCCTCATTACCTACCCAGCGAACATCAGGCCCCGCGTCGGAAAACATGACAGCGTTAGGCTGTAATTGGCGAACCAGTGCCCAATAACCGGCAAAATCGTAGACCATGTCTTTGGCATTTTCGCCTTTTGCTCCGTCGAACCAAACCTCCGAAATGGGGCCGTAGTTTGTCAGAAGCTCCCGTAACTGGCTTTTGTAGAAGTCGTTATACGAGGCTGTGCCATAACGAGGTTCGTGCCGATCCCAGGGAGATAGATAAACGCCAAACTTCAAACCAAATTCGCGGCAGGCATCGGCCACTTCTTTTACTACGTCGCCTTTGCCATTTTTCCACGGGCTATTTTTAACCGAATGCTCCGTCATTTTCGACGGCCATAGACAGAAACCATCGTGGTGTTTGGCCGTAATAATCGCCATTTTAAAGCCCGCATCTTTGAGGGCCTTTATCCATTGACGAGTGTCTAATTTTGTTGGGTTGAAAATCGATGGGCTTTCGGTGCCATCGCCCCATTCCTTGTCAGTAAACGTATTGACGGTAAAATGCAGAAACGCGGTTGTTTCATATTGCTGCCAGGTTAGCTGACGGGGTGTGGGCTTGGACTGGGCGTAGCAAATCACTACGTTCAGAAGTAATATACTGATAGTGAGAAAGCAATAACGCATACAAAGCAATGAAGGTAAGAGTTTGAGACGCTTTTGGGGCTTAAAACTACGTCAAAAAAAGTTAGAGAATTTGCTCGAGCATCTGAATATAACCCGTTACCCCTTCTTCGATTTCTCTCAGGTACAGAAACTCGTTAGCGGAATGCGATCGCCCTGAATGACCGGGACCACATTTCAGCGAAGGGCAATTCAGCAGGGCTTGATCAGACGTAGTAGGCGAACCGTAGGTGTGGCGACCTAATGCAATACCGGCCTGAACAATAGGATGATCGATGGGAATACTTGACGGTTTGAGCCGGATTGAACGTGGTTTCACTTCCGACTGAATATTTGCCTGAATAACAGAAATGAGTTCTTCCAGTGTATACTGCTCCGTGGCGCGTACATCAACCGTGAACGTACACGTATCGGGTACTACGTTGTGCTGGCTGCCCGCATTGATGATAGTCACCGACATTTTTACAGGACCAAGTGTCGGCGATACGTTGGGAAACTGATACGTACTGAGCCAGTTAATATCCTGAATAGCTTTATAAATTGCGTTTTCGCCTTCGTTACGTGCCGCATGACCACTTACGCCGTGTGCCGTACAGTCGAGCACGAGCAGGCCTTTTTCGGCAATGGCGAGCTGCATTTCCGTAGGTTCGCCAACGATAGCAAAACTGATGGGCGGCAACAGGGGCAAAACGAGTTCCAGCCCATCCCGACCCGATATTTCTTCTTCGGCCGTTGCCGCCATTACGATGTTGTAAGCCAGATCGCTACGTTCATAGAAATAGGTAAACGCAGCCAGTAGCGACACCAGACAACCGCCCGCATCGTTGCTGCCGAGCCCAAATAGTTTTCCGTCCTGCTCTAGCGGCTCAAAAGGGTCAAGCGTCCACGATTTATTAGGCTTAACGGTATCGTGGTGCGAGTTGAGGAGCAGGGTTGGTTTGGCAGCATCGAAATGGAGATTTTGTGCCCAAACGTTGTTTTTCAGCCGCTCGAAAGAAATCTTTTTTTCGACAAAAAACGCTTCGACTAACGAGGCCGTTTTCTCTTCTTCCCGGCTGAAAGATGGGGTAGCAATCAGTTGTTTCAGCAGGGCAAGCGCATCAGCCGAGAGGGCCGTTTGCGACGCATTTGACGCGGTCGGTTGGTTCATAAACTAAACGTTGGTCGCTCAAAGATACAGCCTGCCTTACAATTTACGCATGTCTGGTTTTGTTGGCGACCGGCTATACTTCGTCAAATTTTACGTTTTTCTCCCGCAAAAAAGCCTTGATTACGTCGACGTGCACGCATCGCCCTACATTCAAAAACGGGTAATTCGATACGCGACTTCGCCGACCATTTACCAACACTTCGTGGTTTTCAATATCGAAGCCAAGATGCAAATGGTTGGTTGCTGACTGCATGCCGTAAATCACTCCATTTGTATCGAATAGAGGCCCGCCACTTTGACCACGCAGGCCGGGGGTACTCATTTCAATACCAACAATAGCGTTTTTACCAGCTGTGAGCCTGGTTACAATTCCATCAATCGGGAAACTCGGCGAAACCAGTCGCCCGACAGTCGTCCATTCAATATCGTCGACAGATGGATTATACCGAAAATTTGTAAACTCGGGAAAGGGGTACCCCAGCCGGCAGAGAGTACGACCGGGTTTGATACGACTTGTATCGCCAAGGAACGTAGCATGAGAACTGTATAACAATCGATTATAACCCTCGAAACGTAGCAGAGCCAAATCCTCTGTTGGGTGTAAATCAATATTCAATCGCTGAAATTGATCGACACAACCAACAAAATTGTTACGTATCCGGATGATGGTATTAATGTCAAGTTTATACTTTACTTCCAGTTTACTGATCAGATGGTTTGCGTTTTTATCACGTAGCGCGTCGCGTCTGGCTCCTTGAAATTCGCGGTAGTTATAGTAAATGGAGTCGCTTTGGGCGATCAGTTCGGCTACGTGTTTGCAGGTAATAGCGCATGCCTGCTGGTTCACAAAAAATAGTGTAGCCGTGCCGGGCACTATATCGTTATGGCCATAAAATCGAATAATAGAATGCAGCGGGCGGGTAAACGAATCAACGCGTTCGATGGCGTCAACAAACATAATTGGCTAGCAAATGAATAAACTACCCACAGTTGAGTAGCAACTGCGCAAGTTAACCAATCCTCTAATAGAGTTGTAAGGTTGTAAAGTTATAGGGTTATAAAGTTGTTACGTTATGCTTCTGTACCGGAATTGACGCAGGCCCATTCGTTCAACTTTATAACCCTATAACCTTACTACTTCACTTATCTAAGGTTTTACTTTCGTCGAATCGCGAATGCCGAGCGGACCCGGTGCAGTTGAGTCAGACGCTTGTCCGTTAGCCTCCTCAACGCTCTGTTTGGTGGTGGCCGATGTATCTTCCATTTGATTCGATTCAACCCGAGCCGTCGAATCCGTACTGATACCATCGACGCCGTTTTGATTCTGGCCGCACTTCTGAATCAAGAGTGCAATCACCAGTATGGCCATAGCAATCATCGCCCAGCGCAACCAGCGTACATTCTCCTGTCGTCGGTCACCTTCGGGACTTTTCGGGATGTTGAGATCAAGAACGTCGCCACCAAGATTATCCGTTCCCTGTACTTCAGTTTGTGGCCCGGTTGGCGTAACGAGTTCATCGAAGCCGAGTAAGCTGCTTATACCGCCCAATCCGTTGGGTAACGATTTGCGAAATTCGGTTGCCTGGCCAATCAGAAGCGTCTTCAAGCCGCTGCTCGTTAACCCGTTCTCCTGCTCATGGCGCCCAAGTACACCCATCAGGATGGAGCCCGCCAGCCCAAGAATACTCAGTACCGATTGCGGTTTAACCCCGCTATACGTACTGATGAGTTCCGTAACACCCGTTAATTTATCGTCGAAAATATGGTTCAGAAAATCCCGGCTGGCAGAAACTGTCTCTGAAAAAGGCGGTTGATTGTTTAGCGTCTGGCTGATATCCAGGGGTATATTTCCGTAATCGCCTTTATCCAGAAAGCTTACAGTGGAAGAGGCCCCGCCCGTCATCTGAACACGTCGGGTAATGCCGCCGAGTAAAGTTGGCAGTACCCCATTAATTGCCTTTAGGGTATCGGCTGGTGATTCGTTCAGAATACTGCCAAGTTTATCAACGACGGCAGGAGAGAACTGATCTTTTAGATAGGCTATTAAATGAACGGCCATAAGTTTATCGTTGAGTTGCGCTCAAATAAACTGCCTAGCGTCGTGAATGTTCGGGGAGGTGGTTGTATAGTTATAGAGTTGTAAGGTTATAAAGTTGTAGGGTTGTAAAGTTGGCTAACGCAAACATTGATTTCGCGTCAGCCAACTTTACAACCCTACAACTTTATAACCTTACAACTCCTACAATTGTGGAATCCGCAACACCTGATCAGGATAGATTTTGTCAGGGTCGCTTAGCATCGGCTTATTGGCCTCGAAAATGATGCCGTATTTCATTGGATCGCCGTACACTTCCTTAGCGATTTTCGACAGCGAATCACCCGATTTTACGGTGTAAAATTTACCTTCTGGTTGGGGCTCATCTACCTCCAGCTGGTTATCTACCGCCGATACGCCTTCTACGTTACCGACCGCCAGCGCGATTTTCTCAGCATCTTCCTGCGTCTTCACCGATCCGGTCAGTGTAACGGTATCGCCTTTCGTTTTAACGGTCAGACTATTATACGAAAGACCTAATTTCTTCACGTGATCGAGCAGTGCCTGCGCCCGAACGGGTTCAACTTTTTCTGCTTCTGCCGGGGCTGCCGGTGCATCGTGATTGAAGATTTTTTCGCCTACACCTTTAAAAAATGATAAAAGACCCATTGGATTAATTGGTTATGGTTTTATAAAATATGTAGTAAATGACTGGCAATTACGCCAACCCATTGAAACTTAACAACACCTGAACGTTTGGATTGTTCAGGAGGAAGTGAACCTAGGACGTAACGTGGTCCAATTGGTTTCACGAAAGAAGGGGATTTTTACGTTATTGCTGTATTACTTTTTATAAATGAATATGATCCTCATGCTACGTTCTAAACCACTTTATTGGCGGTTAACCCTGATGGCGGTGGTATGTCTGAGCGCCTGCCAGAATAATGACATCGACCCTAATGCAACAAGTGCCGGTACGCCCACCAAGGGCAGTGCTGATTTCACGAAGTACGTAGCAGTAGGCAACTCACTCACATCCGGTTACGCCGATGGTGGTCTTTACCGGGATAGTCAATTAAATTCATACCCGAATTTGCTGGCCGGGCAATTCAAGACTGTAGGCGGAGGCAATTTTGTTCAGCCTTTGTTTACCGAAGCTCAGGCGGCTGGTTCTGGTTATCTGAAACTTATACGCGTTCCTGATCCGGCTAATCCCATATCGCTTCTAACGTCGATTGGACAAGTTGCGCCCGGAGCCGTACGCAGCACTACGTCGACAGGCAGTCCACTCTACACCAAGTTTACGGATGCAAACCAAAATTTGGGCGTGCCAAATATCAAAATGGCGGACATACTAACGGTTGGATATGGCTCGGCCGCCGGCAATCCTTACTTTGAACGATTCGTTGCAGACCAGACTACTACGTATTTTGATTACGTAAGCAGTAACCTGACCGGGGCTACGTTTTTCTCGTGCTGGCTGGGTAACAACGACGCGCTCACCTTTGCCCTTACGGGCGGTGCGGTGCCGTTAACGAGCCAAACAGTGTTCACCAATAACTTTACGACCATGCTGAATAAACTCACAGAAGGTGGTCGTAAAGGAGTTGTCATTGGAATTCCGAACATCACCAATACGCCCTATTTTGCTACGTTGGCCGTTCCGTTGGTTGTGTTACAACTTAATGTGTTACTGAAGCCCACCACGCCCATAACCGGACTGGTAATTCAGACTTCGAAGGGCGTTCGACTTACCCAGACCGGGGATTTGCTCATGCTGGCGAATACTGCCGAATACGCAAATATTGGGGGTACAAATGTAGGCACGAAAAATGGACCATACGGCCTGAGCACCACCAATCCGTTGCCAACTCAATACGTTCTGGATGCTGATGAGGTTGCTCAATTGAACACGGCTACTTCTCAATTCAATCAAACGATGAAGTCGCAGGCCGATTCGAAGGGTTTGGCGTATGTTGATCCAAACACGATTCTGGCACAGGTTGCTACCGGAAACGGATTGGTAAAAAACGGAATTACCTACACATCTTCGTTCATTCAGGGGGGTGTTTTCAGTCTTGATGGCATTCACCTGACGCCAGCCGGTTATGCGCTGATGGCCAACGAAATCATCAAAGCAATAAATTCAAAATACAGTGCTACAATTCCTGAACTAAACCCAGCCAGCTACCGTCGGGTACTCCTGCAACAATAACGTATCATGAAGTTTTTTCACTTATCAGTCATTACGTTACTACTGACTAGTAGCGTAATAGTTCGGGCTCAGGATGCTACGTTCCCCATTGAATTTGGGATTAAAGGGGGTGGTACGTTCACGCACGGTTACACCACTATTCCCGGGCAGACCGTGGGGGCGGTTCAGGTGCCAGCGCTCAACAACAATAATAACGGAATCGGTATCGGATATTCGGGCGGTTTGTGGGGGCGGAAAAACTTCCGCAATTTTTTCATCCAGGCCGAAGTAACGTACAATCGTTTCGTATTGAAGCAGATAACGAACGCAACACTTGATGTTAACGCCAGCTCCAGCCTGGCCAATGCGCTTCCGGTTAGCGTCCAGCCGGGTTTACTCACCGCTACGTTGAACGTAGTATCTGAATCGGTTCTGGGAAGTGTAAACGTACCTATTTTGATTGGCAAACGCTGGATGGATGGGAAATTACGTGGCTACGCCGGACCGACGTTTATTTTTGTTCAGCAGGCGAAAGCAACACGCACCACAAGCGGTGTCCTCAACGCCAATTCGAACGTTTCCTTTCCGGAAACACCCATTCCGGCTACCACGGGCACCACCAATCTGCTGAATAAATACGAAGCGCAGAATCTGGAAGTTAAAGATGCTACGTTCGGTGTGGAAATAGGTGCGGGTTACAGTCTGCTAAAATCTCTGGATGTAGATGTGCGCTACGCCCTGCCGGTTGGCGGAGTTTACAAAGACACGACAATCAAAGGATTTCTCGGGATTGGCACCGTAACCTTAGCTTACAAAATCTTTTAACGGCTAGTTTAAGCAGAATAGGTCGTAAAGGTTCGCAGCGAAATTTTCACTCGAACTTTTACGACCTATTCTGCTTGAATCATTCGGCTTTTAAGACAAATGATTGCCCGGCAGGCTGAAGTTTATAACGCTTCATCTCAATGCCACCCGATGGTTCGGCATTGGCATCACCAGCCCGATAAACAGGATATTTCCGGCATAATATATCCCGCTCGATCCAAAGGCTATCGTGGCCCATATACCCATCCGACGCAGGAAGCTGCCAGCCATTGAGCACAATATCGGCTTTACGTTCTGCCAGGAACTGCCAGGCATATACGCGACCAAAAGAACCACTCCCATTACTAACGGTATAGACGTATAATTCCGGGAATCGATTGCCGTCCAAATCACCAACTTCAGCTCCAGTAACAGCTCCATCAATTCGAACCCGGAAATTAGTCAGCAACAACTCGTTATAATAAGCCTTCACAACGAGTTCGCGAACAGCCCCCGTATCCGCCGTAGCGATTGCAAATCTGAATTTATTATAGGACAGTACCTTGTCATACCGCGGCAATGATAACGCAGCCAGGCTTTTAAATACCTGTTTTTGACCAGGTAGCCGGGCATGGGCACTACGTTGCGGGTTGGCCTGAGCCAACTGGGCAAGCCATAGCAGACTCAATAACCAGCAACCTAATTTCACTTTCATTGATTTCGTATACCGCATTCCGTAACAAATAACGAACCGAAATCAAAAAAAGTTGATTCAACTACGCATCCAGAAATACCTCACCAATAGATGTAAGCTTAATTAGAGTAGGATAAACCTGCTGACCTTTCTGCGTTAGACTGTATTCTACACGAGGTGGCACTTCGTTATACGACTTTTTTTCAATTACGCCCAGGTTAGTTAATGCCTTTAATTCCTGAATCAATACCTTCTCGCTAACTTCAGGAATCAGTCGACGTAATTCACCATAACGCCGGGGTTCGGTACCGAGCTGATAAAGAATGTATAACCGCCATTTACCGCATATGATGTCAAGTGTTTTCTTAAGAATTAGTTGTCTGGAGTCCGCTTGCATTTGCGGATTGATCTTTTCGTTCATAGAAAGCAAATATAACTAACTTTTAGGTAGGTAAGTTACTGATTAAAAGGCACTTGCAAGGCTAAATATAAGTAGATATAATCAATTTATATAATAGCATACCGGATTGTATATACGTAAAAAGTTTATAAAAAAGATAACTCCCTGCTAATCAATACCCAAAAAATATATGAAAAAAATGCATTTTTATAATCCGTCTACCTGATACATTGGCCCTGCAAAATGGGGAAGTACGCTTACACCAAATGGCTTTTCGAACCGAGGGTAAGGAGAAAAATGCTTGTTATTTGTTGGATAACTAGTAAAACTAACTATTTGATTTTTTCTTGAAGACATTACTTGTTGTTACCGGTCCCACAGCCGTCGGAAAAACTACATTATGCGTTCAACTGGCCAGAACACTGGAAACCGAAGTTGTATCGGCCGATTCGCGTCAACTGTATCAGGAGCTTAGTATTGGTACTGCCAAACCTACTGCTGAAGAAATGGAAGGGATACCGCATCATTTCATTGGCACCCATACGATTACCGATTCTGTTAATGCCGGACGCTACGAACGCGAATGCATCGGTTTGTTAGATAAACTTTTCCAGAAACGCGATATCGTAATTCTGTCGGGCGGAACGGGGCTGTATATTAATGCTGTTTGCCTGGGTCTCGACGATATGCCCGTTGTCGATTCCGCACTACGGGACCAATTGCTCGTTCGCCTGCAAACAGAAGGGTTAGAAGCGCTCCAGCAGGAATTACAACGACTGGATCCCGTTTATGCTGAAACTGCCGATTTACAAAATCCGATTCGGGTAACGCGTGCGCTGGAAGTGTGCCTGAGTACCGGAAAACCTTATTCTTCCTATCGCCGAAAGCAGCCCGCCGAACGCCCTTTTCGTTCGGTACTGGTTACGCTCGAACGCCCTCGTGAAGAATTATATACGCGAATCGAAAACAGAGTCGATACGATGCTCGAAAATGGGTTGGTGGAAGAAGTACGCTCGCTCCTACCCTACCGCCATCTACCTGCCTTACAAACCGTTGGTTATCAGGAAGTATTCCCGTATCTGGATGGAACGTATCAATATGACGAAATGGTAGAGTTGCTGAAACGTAATTCCCGACGTTACGCGAAACGGCAGATGACCTGGTTTCGTAATCAGGGAAAATACCAAGCGGTAACAATGAATAATCTGCATTCGGCGGAGGAGGCTATTTTGCGTTTATTGGCAAAATAGAGCATAAACAGTCGCCGACTCAGATCTATCACTGAACTGATAGATCTGAGTCGGCGACTGTTTATGTATGCAATAATCTTCAACAACTACTGCGCCCGGTAGGCAAGCATGCCACCGATTACGTTGCGGACATTGTTGAAACCGTTCTGTTCAAGAATGTCCTGAGCCATGCCGCTACGTTTACCCGACCGGCAATGCACAATCACTTCTTCGTCCTGCAAACCGTCAAGTTCGTCCAGACGATAGGGCAAATCACCCAGCGGAATCAACGTAGCGCCAATGTTATCTTCTTCATATTCATTGGGTTCGCGAACGTCAAAAAGATTCAGTTTTTCGCCCTTGTCGAGCCGTTCTTTCAGCTCCTGTACGGTAATATCCATAATAGTCGATAGTAGTTAGTCAGTAGTCAACAGCCATCAGTCAATCGAATTGTCGCTAATACACAGTTACTAATGATTGATGACCGACTCATTTTTGAATAATTATTTTCTGCACGGCGGTTCTTTGGTCGGCAAAGAGACGTACCAGATACAGGCCTTCGGGCAGGTAACTCACATCTAACGCTTGTTGCCCACGACTTGGTTCGACAGCAAGCACTAATCGCCCGCTGGTATTTACCATTTCCAATCGAGTCAGATTTGGGTGTTCCCAACGTAACAAACCCGATGTCGGATTTGGATACGTTAGCAACGGAGTCAGCGGTTCTGGTGTTGCCGTAATCACATTATCGGGCCGGGCCCCCATAATTGGACGTAGCATAAAAGCACCGGGTGCGTTCAGTGAAGACGAAGCTAAATTCTGCTCCCAATTGGTACCGCCGTTGTAAAAAATCTGTGCGCCAAACGGACTGTTTTTATCGAAACCTAAACGCAACAACGTAGTATCTGTACTACTAATCTGTTGATAGCCAACGTAAAATGTATCTTTTACGGATACACTCTTTGTAAACTTGAATTCAACAAATCCATTTCTTGTAGCCGGGTACTGCGTCGGAAACGATTGCGAATAAATAGCTGTACCAGGTCGGCCACCGCTGTTTGAATACACTTTTATGACAAGCGACTGCCCCGTCTGATTAGTCGTGAAAGGAACGATGCACGCCCGAACACCACCGATGGCATCGGGCTTATTCAGAATAAATCGAACAGCAATCTGCTCGCGCTGCCTGATTTGTTGGGCGTATTCCCACGTACCATCGTCGTAAGCGTAGTAATCGTCAAGAACAGCCACCGAGGAAATGGTATCGTTACGTCGTAGGTTGACGCCGGGAATCGAGGGATTCTGATCATCCGTTGTCAGTACGTCGACTTTATAACGTAACGCAGCTCTTGTGGCGGCACCAAAATCGGTGACAGGTCTAGGTTTAGCTGACTTACGTTGCGAACTGAGCGCAGCGATTAGCACCGAATTCGTCTGCGGATCGTCCTGTACGGTACGTCCAGAAACTTCATCCCGAACGGTAAAGCGAAACGTAGTAAAGTTAAAATTGTTGAAAAGGTTATTGATATCGGTCGAAACTGAATCTGCCGTTTCGGCTGCGGGGTTCGCTACGTATTGCGATAAAGGCATTGCCGTATACCGTTTCAGAAATGGCGTAAGTGGTTGCCGAACCGCTACGTCTTTCACAAATATGTCGTTCAGCGAACGCCCTTTATTCAGATAGATGTAGTCAATATTCCAGGTATCAAATGGCCCCGACGCCCGACCAAACGACCGGAATCGAAAGGCAAAATTTGCATGGAAAAATGCCGGATTTTGGATAGAGACAAATTCCTGCAAAAAATTATTATTGATCGTACCGCCTGCTTTCGCCCACACGGTTCGCCATCTGCCCGCATTATCCAAGCACTGCAAGGTCAGCGAGTCGGCGGGTTGGCGGCTCAGCGAGTCACCTGCATCAGGCAATTCGCCTAACCCTCTGATCTGCCAGTAAAAGCTTAGGTAAACTTGGTTGGCGGCAGTTAATCCGGCCAGATTGATAGGCAATGATTCTAACGTATCGGTATAGTCCTGCGCCAGCGGATTATTTACCTGATACGGCCGACCGTTCTGCCTCAATCCATCGAACGACGCCATGTTTACTGTCGGGTGATTTATTGACATCGTATTGTTGATGTATACACCACTACCAGCTTTCCAGCGCGTCGGGTCGGGCTGACTGACGCCAGGCTGACCGGTTGCCGTTGAAAAATCTTCGAAAAAAGGGAGATTTAATGGCGTTTGCCCTACAGCGACAGAACCCGACAGCAGCAGCCATAAACCGCAACACAATCGGCTGATAGAGTGTAGAAAAAACTGGCGAAGAAAAGTTATTCTCATGTACTGTTGGTGCCGGAAGCAATTTTACTGGTCGGGTTCAACGGGCCCTACTATCCACAAATCCATTGTTTCGCCCACCCGAATCCGTTCACCAGATTTGGCCTCGGGTCGTTGCCGAACCACTGTACCGGCTTCCTTCTCGGGGTCATCAACAGAAATAATCGTGCCGACTTTCAGGCTCGACCCCTGAATGGTCAGTTTAGCTTCATCGAGCGGCTTACCTACAACGTCGGGAACCTCAAACATCGTATTTCCCAGACCATCTCCGATTTCCAAATCAATTTTAGCACCCTTCGGCACAGGCGTACCGGCAGCTATTTCTTTTCCATTGTAAAGCTGACGTAGCACTTTGTTTTTACCAACATCGGGTACGTAGGTACGTTCGCCTTCTTCCAATCCCAAAGAACGTAGCAGCAGAGCAGCACTTCGGTCGATCATGTCCACCAGCTTGGGCATCGACACCATCGGCGCCACGCGCTTGGTGAGTGTAATGTATATTTTCCGGTCTTCTTTTACCTTCGAATTAGCCCGTGGATACTGCATAATCACGGTTAACGGCTCTTTGCCCGCCACAAACGTACAATCGGCCACTTCGTAGCGTAAGTCACGGTCTTCCAGTACGTTCGTCATCTCGTCGTAACTCATGTTTGTTACGTCGGGCACCGTAATGGTCTGGCCGTGATTGGTGGTGAAGGGCAGGTAAACAAAGAAAAAAGCAAGGAATAAGACAGCCACTAAGGCCAGAATTATACCAATTTGAACCAGCAAGTCAGAAAACGAGCGGGTGCTGATTTTTGTCATTCAGGTGGGTTAATTTATCCGTTCTTTACAAAAGTAACAGAAATACGATGGCTCCTACTGATAGGCTGCCAGCATTTTTTTGATATACTTCCCAACAATATCGAACTCCAGATTCACCGAATCACCTACTTTCAGGTCAGAGAACGTAGTGTGTTCGT
Organism: Spirosoma flavus; assembly: GCF_054778555.1. Taxonomy (NCBI): domain Bacteria; kingdom Pseudomonadati; phylum Bacteroidota; class Cytophagia; order Cytophagales; family Cytophagaceae; genus Spirosoma; species Spirosoma flavus. The sequence goes on along the minus strand of NZ_BAAGZL010000001.1, from coordinate 1,818,598 downwards.
AGGTGTACGGAATGATGGTGACCCGAAATTGGTTGGATTCTGAATTAAAAACGGTCAAACTCACGCCGTTGATACAAATCGATCCTTTTTCCACCGTTACGTTCTGGTCGGTGGCATTGCCGGGGAGGGGTTCGTACTGAAAATCGAAAAGCCAGCTTCCGTCCATGTCTGCTACGTAGGTGCAAACCCCCGTCTGGTCAATGTGTCCCTGCACAATGTGCCCATCGAAGCGGCCATTGGCAGGCATGCAGCGTTCGAGGTTGACCCGGTCGCCCGTTTTAAGTTGGCCCAGATTGGTTTTTTTGAGCGTTTCATCGACAGCCGTTACCGTATAACTTCCGTCGGCCACACTCGTAACGGTCAGACAGACACCGTTGTGGCTTACGCTTTGATCTATTTTCAGTTCAGTAGCAAGGGTCGATTCAATGCGAAAAGTTAGATTCGTGCCTTCTGATTCAATAGCCGTTACCCGGCCGGTCGTTTCAACAATTCCAGTAAACATGGGAGAAGTTAGTTCGTGATAAACTCATCGCTTATCACTCAATTTGATTATCATGAACAACGAACTACCAAAAGGGGTTCGGCGGAAAAGTTTCTGTTCGGCTTTGGCGATGTGGTACAGCGTTTGATTCACGAAAGGACTGGGTAAATAAACGTCGGATTCGGGTTGTTCGGTGTTGCGCCATCCTAGTTTGAGCTGCAATTGTTGCCACTGACGTATCGGCAGAATCAGGAACGATAAAACGAAACTCCAGTACGTCGACCAACTGATACATAGCCCCGCCAAAGGCAGTAACCGCTCAAACGTAGCGCGTGTAAACCGACGGGTACTTTTCACCGCCAGGTCGTGCTCCCCCCAGAAAAGATCAAATGCGTTGTTATTGCTGATCAAAACGCCATCGGGCCGCAACCGCTGTGCCATCGCAGTGAGTATCCTGGTAAGCTGCGTATCGTCGAAATAACAGAAAACGTCATCACAAACGATAGCATCGTATTGCTTATCGGCCTCGAAATAAGGAAGTTCATTCATATCGAGAAGCGCCACTGAAAATCCACGTTCCTGGCAAAACGCCACCGCATCCGCCGAACCGTCGATGCCGCGCAAATTGGAATAACCCTTTTGGCGCAAGAAATCGAGTAAACCACCCGTACCGCAGCCAGCGTCCAGAATGGCAATATCTCGTCGTTGTCCAAACCGCTGGTCCAGCGATTCAACTACGCGTTCGTGCAGATTTCGATACCACCAAAGCTGGCCTTCCAGCTTGAACATTTTCTCGTATTCTTCCGAGCGACCGATCATAAAGAGTGAAAGAGCGAAAAAGTAAAAGAATGAAATAGTGAAAAGCTTGCGTCAGCCATTCGCGCTTTCATTCTTTCGCTCTTTCGCTCTTTTTTTCAACGTACGGCGGCAAACCGCTGTAGGCCATAAATAATTTACCGAGGTATTCGCCTAGAATACCTAAAAAAAGAAATTGAAGTCCAAGTCCTGTTCCAACGCTCCAGATCACAAGAACCCAACCCGACGTAGCAAACTGTCCTGTAAGCCAGCAAAAAAACAATACAAGCCCAACCACTAGACCTACGCTAAACAGCATGATACCCAACATGGTAAACACCCGAATAGGCCAGAGCGAATAGCCGATGAATACGTTCAGAAATAAACCAACTAGCTTTCGGAACGTATAACTGGAGCGGCCTTCGGCGCGGGCTTCGTGTGGTACGTCAACACTACCAACGTAGCGCGTTACCCGAAAAATAAGCCCGTCGATGTATGGATAAGGACCTCGGTACTTAATAATTTCATCGACAACTTCCCGACGGATAAGCTTGAAACTCGACAGATATAAGTCACGGGGTTTGCCTATGGAATACGTTGTCAACGAATTGACGAGCCAGCTTCCTACGTTGCGAAACCAATGATGCTGTTTCTCAACGTAGCGGCTGTATACTACGTCGAAACGACCGGTTTCAGCTGCTGAAACCAGCGTCAGAATAGATTCAGGTGGGTTCTGAAAATCATCGTCAATGATCACTACGTATTGACCACGCGTATGATTGAGGCCGCATAACACCGCATTAAACTCACCAAAATTCCGACGTAGTGAAACAAATTGAACGTTGTCATATTTAGTCGCTAACTGCTGGCCAGTACGTTCCGAATTATCCGCACTACCATCGTTTACCAGCACAATTTCAAACGCCTTTCCCGCCAGACAAACCTGCAACCGCTCCACCAACGGACCGATGGTACGTTCACTGTTATAGACCGGAATGACGACGGAGAGATACATAATGGCTAAAGAGCGAAAGAGTGAAAGAGCCGCTGGATGGCTTTCATTCTTTCACTCATTAAATTGATTAATAGCGTCGATAATGTATGTGATTTCATCGTCGGTTATGACCGGATTTAGAGGTAGGCTAATCACCTCCCGATGCAGTTGTTCAGCGATCGGCATCGATAAGTACGCCAGCGATGTGTAGGCTCGCTGCTGATGGGGAGGAATCGGGTAGTGCACGTCCGTACTGATTCCTTTTTCCCGGAGGTAAGCCCGTAACGTATCGCGATGGGGATGACGTATCACGAACAAATGCCAGGCATCCTGGTTAATCCGATCCGCGGGGGGTAACGTAACGTCGGGGTGTCGGATACCCTTTAAATACATTCGGGCCAGCGTTCGGCGTCGTGTATTTTCGGCGTCCAGTAACGGTAGTTTCGCCGATAAAATTGCTGCCTGTATTTCGTCCAGACGGCTATTGTGGCCTATATATTCATTAACATATTTCTGGGCTGACCCATAATTACGTAGTGCTTTGAGTTTCTCGGACAACGTAGCGTCGTTTGTTGTAATGGCACCCGCATCACCAAGCGCCCCCAAATTTTTGGTAGGATAAAAACTCCAGCCAGCGGCATCGCCCAGATTTCCAGCCAAATGATTATTCATGCCTTTACCCGGATAAACGCTTCCGTGTGCCTGAGCGGCATCTTCAAGTATTTTCAACCCGTACTGCTGCGCCACCGCCTGAACCGCGTCCATTTCACAGCAACGTCCGTACAAATGAACGGGCAGAATAGCTTTGGTACGTATCGTTATAGCCGCTTCGAGCCGGGCTGGATCGAGCAGATACGTTTGAGGATCGGGTTCTATCAGTACAGGTTTCAGCCCCGCCTGCGTAATACTTAAGATCGAAGCGATATAAGCATTTGAAGCGACCAAAACTTCGCTGCCCGCTGGAAAATCCCAGGCCTTCAGCACCAGCGTGAGGGCTTCCAGTCCGTTGGCAACACCAATGCAGAAACGAGTCTGGCAGTAGTGCGCAAACTGCTGTTCGAAGGCCTCAACTTCGCGACCCAGCACGTACCAGCCCGATTTAAGAACCCGCATCGCAGCAGCTTGAATGGCAGACTCATGCGACTCGTTAATGCGTTTCAGATCCAGAAACGGAATCATTATGAACTGGCCAGTGCCGAAACGGTATCCCAGTGGCTATTGGGGTAAGGTTCCAGAATGTAATCGTCTTTGTCGTAGAGTTCGTTGGAAACCACAAGCAGAATTGCATCTTCCGAAAAATCATACATCAGGTGCCAGTCTTCAGGGTTTAAAACCAGACATTCCTGTGGATTTGTCAAATGATACACTTCTTCTTTACTACCGTCATGCGCATATACCTTACAGCTACCTCCCAAACAGATAAGCGCATTCCAGGCTTTGATATGCCGGTGACCGGCCCGAGCTGCATGCCCAGCGTTATAAATGTAAAAAACGCGTTGAATTGTGCCCGGAATTATCCGTTCAAAAACAGTTAAGTTTCCGTTTTCGGATGTAAATGTTTTTAGTTCGTAAAGTTTGGCCATAGATGGACCTTTTATGAGTTAATTAAGAAAGCCAGCCTTAAAGGTATTAAAAAGGAGTTAATTACCTATAAGGCAGATGCTTTTAACTGCTTTAAACAAAGTCTATTAAAAAAATAATAAAGATAAGATTAGGACGAAAAGTATCGTTAAAATCCGAATTATTTCTGTTTTTCGGGTAAACTTCTTCCTGTAAGGCGATTAAATAAATTTAGTTTAATTTTTCGTTTCCTTATTTCGCACAGATAACTTTTCAGTCAATCACCCCTAAGTATACTTTTGCTTAATTACGCATACAGATGACACGTAATAAATTTGTTTTAACCGGTCTTATTTTGGCTGCTCTAGCCGTCATATATTACACGTTTTTCGATAGTGGCAACATATCTTCGAGCAATAGCTCAGAAGAAACAATAAACCCCGAAACCTACCGACAACAATTAGTTGCCAGTCGCGCTGAAAAAGACAAGTTTCTCCGAACAGATGCCGAGTCGCCCATTACAGATAAAAAAGCCTTTACGGGTTTGCAGTATTTCCCCCCCGACCCTACTTATCGGGTGACGGCCCGTCTGGAACCTTTCGCCGACAAAACGCAGAAGCTGGTTGTAAAGATGAGCGACGGAAGTGAGGAGGTGTACGTGAAATTTGCTCATGCTGTTTTCAGCCTCAACGACCAGCCTTGCCGACTCCTCATCGTTAAGTTAGCCAATACATATTCGATCCTCTTTCGCGACGCTACGTCCAGTAAAGAAACGTATGGTGGTGGTCGCTACCTCGAGCTAGACCCGGCTACACTGACAGATACGCACGCGGTTCTGGATTTCAACAAAGCGTACAATCCATATTGTACCTATAATCATACGTATTCTTGTCCGTTACCTCCTGCCGAGAATACGCTTCCAATTGCCATTAAAGCCGGCGAACGCCATCAGGAGTAGAGGCCGGCAACAGCGAAGAAGGCAAGGATTAAAATTTTTACTTCTTACGTTTCATCCCCTCTACCCTTTCCTGCCTAACTTTGCCTAATTTTCTGTTTTGCTGAATTATGGAAGTTTCCTATAAATGGTTACAAGAGTACATTGACTTGTCTGAATCTCCCGAAGAAGTAGGCAAATTGCTTACCTCCACAGGTTTAGAAGTTGAAGGAATTGAAAAAGTAGAAGCGATTCCGGGCGGTCTGGAAGGGGTTGTTATTGGCGAAGTACTCACCTGCACCAAGCATCCAGATGCCGACAAATTAAGCCTGACAACGGTTGACGTAGGCACTGACCACCCCCTACCCATCGTTTGTGGCGCACCCAACGTAGCGGCTGGCCAGAAAGTAGTGGTAGCCTTGGTAGGTGCTACGTTGCATCCTAGTTCGGATGGCGAAAAACCGGCCGAACCTTTTCAAATCAAGAAAGCAAAAATTCGGGGAGCAGCTTCAGAAGGCATGATTTGCGCCGAAGATGAGATTGGTCTCGGTACGTCGCACGCGGGTATTATGGTGCTCAACACCGACCTGCCAAATGGTACGCCAGCCGCGCGTTATTTTAATCTTGAAGCGGATTACCAGATTGCGATCGGATTGACTCCCAACCGCATTGATGCGGCTTCTCACTACGGCACCGCCCGCGATTTAAAAGCAGTACTGAATCGTCCGCTACGTCTGCCGTCGATTGATACGTTTGAAGTGGATAACACCAACTTAACCATTGATGTACGTATCGACGACCTGGAAGCCTGCCCACGCTACACTGGTTTGACCATTTCGGGATTGACAGTTGGTGAATCCCCCAACTGGCTGAAACAACGACTGATCAGCATAGGCCTGAACCCGATCAACAACGTAGTAGACGTAACGAACTACGTCTGTCATGATCTGGGTCAGCCGCTCCATGCTTACGACGCCGATAAAGTTGCCGGTAATCAGGTTATCGTAAAGACGCTGCCAGCCGGTACTACGTTCGTGACGCTCGATGGTGTAGAACGCAAATTGACGGCCACCGACCTGATGGTTTGCGACGCCGAGAAACCTATGTGTATCGCGGGTGTATTCGGTGGGCAACTTTCTGGCGTATCGGCGCAAACGACCCGCGTCTTTCTGGAAGCGGCTTACTTCTCCCCTACGTCGGTTCGGAAAACAGCGCAGCATCACGGTCTGAAAACGGATTCCTCGTTCCGATTCGAGCGGGGTACGGACCCCAATATGCCGTTGTTTGCCTTGAAGCGAGCCGCCTTGTTGATTCAGGACGTAGCAGGTGGTGTGGTTAGTTCCGACGTAACGGACCTCTATCCAACGCCAATCGAGCCGTTTCGGGTGCCGGTACGTTTCCGCAATATCGACCGGCTCATCGGCATCCAAATAGAACGTAGTGAAATACTGCGTATCCTGAATGCGCTGGATATTGAAGCCGCTGACATGACGGAGGATGGTTTCCTGGCCATAGTACCACCCTATCGTGTGGACGTAACACGCGAAGCCGACGTAATCGAGGAAATCCTGCGGATTTATGGACTGGATAACGTACCCCTGTCGAAAAACCTGTCGGCTGATACGTTGTCGGAATTTCCAAAAACCGATCCTGACCAGTGGCAGAGCCGAGTTGGGCAGCTCATGGCCGCCAACGGTTTTTACGAAACGCTTACGTTGTCGCTGACTCGGCCAGCGTATCATAATGCTATTCGGTCCTCGCTGCCGGGTGCTGACGTTACGTTGCTGAATCCACTCAGCGATGAACTGTCGGTCATGCGTCAAACGTTGCTTTTCTCAACCCTCGAAACGCTGGTCTACAACCTGAATCGACGTCAGAAAGATCTGAAACTGTTTGAATTCGGCAAAGTTTATCACCAATCGGCAACAGACGACGGCAGCAAAAAATACGTAGAACAGATGCGCATGAGCTTAGCCGTGATGGGAAATGAAGAATCCGAAAGCTGGCTTCAGAAAGGGCAACCCGTCGCGTATCATGATCTGGCTACGGCTGTACAACGTGTGCTGAATCTGTTCCGGATTAAATCTGTCGAGACGCAACCAGCTGACGCTACGTTGTTCCAGTACGGGCTTACCTACGTAGTGAACAAGAAACCCATCGTCAGTTTGGGTCTGGTTCAACCAAAATTAACGAAACTGGTCGATCTGAAACAGCCCGTTTTTTATGCCGATTTCGATTGGCAGGCGTTGCTGAAACTGACACGGTCGGAGAAAGCTCGTTACGAAGAAGTGTCGCGTTTCCCCGAAGTCCGGCGCGATCTGTCGTTGGTGCTCGATAAGGCCGTTACGTTCGAGCAAATCAGCAAACTCGCCCGGCAAACCGAACGGAAACTTTTACGTTTCATCAACGTATTCGATGTGTATGAAGGCGAAAATCTGGGAGCTGGCAAAAAATCGTATTCAGTAAGCTTTATGCTTCAGGATTCAAGTCAAACTTTAACTGACACAACTATCGACAAAACAATGCAACGGCTCATGGCGGCTTTCGAGAAGGAGCTTGGGGCCGTGATTAGAAAATAAATGAGCGAGTGAATGAACGAGTGAACGAGCGAATTTCTTTACCGGATAGTTTTCGCTCTTCCGCTCGTTCATTCTTTCGCAATTTCACCTATTCACTCATTAAATCTGTGGTAAGCGAACATCAAATTATTGCGCTGGTTGAGCGTTTTGAGCATAAGCTCGATCGGCTCAAGAATTTGTATGCAGATGCCAAATGGCAGATTAAGCAGCTTGAAGACGAAAATAAATCGCTGAATAAGCAGTTGCGGGCCCAACAACAACAGGTTCGGGAGCTACAGAAAAAACCTGCCGTTTCAGAAAAAAATACACCAAAGTCAAAAGATAGTAGTATAATTGTAAAAGACAACTTGTCTAATACTGATACGAATGCTCGATTAAAACAACAACTCGACGAATATATCCGGGAACTGGAACGGTGTATAGATCACTTGAGTAGTTTGTCATAAAACCAAATTGGCTCCTGGGGTTCAAACCCATCTGGGCCGACTGCAGCGATGGAAGAACTGCCAATTCGCGTACAGATAGCCGACCGGTCGTACAACCTTTTTGTAGAACCGGAAGCTGAGGCTGTGGTACGTCAAGCCGCCAAGCTGATTCAGGACGATCTGAAGAAATATCGGGAAATGGGCTTCAAGGAAACGCAGGAAGCCCTGGCAATGATTGCCTTCGACTGCTTAGTCAATAAGCTCAGAGGAGAAAAACAGATGCAACGATTACAACAAATGGTGTTTGACAAAATAACTCAGTTAGACGAGGCCATTACACCGGCCATTTCAACGTAGTAAATTAGTGCCCCGTATGAGTTGGGGTTCAGGGCATTCATATCGCGACAGGTTGATGGTTTATTTGTTCACCTCTAACGATATAGTCCGATGGACATTTTATTAACGATTCTTGCCGCCCTCGTTGGGGGAGGTATAGGTATAGTGGTGGGGCGCCAGATGATGGCAGGAACCCGCGCCAAACAAGAAAAAGAAGCTGAAGAAAAAGCGAGTACTATTTTAAAAAACGCGGAATTACAAGCCGAAACGATAAAAAAAGACCGTATACTGGAAGCCAAAGAGAAGTATTTAAAGTTAAAAACTGAATTCGAAGAAACGACTAACCAGAAACGTACACTACTCCTACAAAACGAAAGTAAACTTAAACAGCGCGAGCAGCAACTTAACCAGCAGGCCGACCAGCAACGTAATCGTGAAAATGAGCTGAATCAGCAACGTAACGAGCTTGGCCAGCAGAAAAATAACCTCAATCAGCAGCTAGAATCCCTTAACAAACGCCGTGAAGAAGTAGACCGGCGCCAGCAGGAAGCCGACCGTATGCTGGCCGATCAGCTTGCGCAACTCGAAAAAATCGCTGGTTTATCTGCCGAACAAGCCCGTGAGCAGTTAATTGAAAACTTGAAGGCCGAAGCCGAATCCCGCGCCAGTTCATACATTAAAAACATCGTTGAAGAAGCCAAACTGACGGCCACCAAAGAAGCTAAAAAGGTGGTTATCGAAACCATTCAACGTACCGCAACCGAACACGCCATCGAGAACTGCGTATCGGTGTTCAACATCGAATCCGACGACGTAAAAGGAAAAGTTATTGGCCGTGAAGGACGTAACATTCGCGCGCTGGAAGCTGCCACCGGCGTTGAAATCATTGTTGACGATACGCCCGAAGCTATTATCATTTCCGGTTTCGATCCGGTACGTCGGGAAATCGCCCGATTGTCGCTCCACCGGCTCGTGCAGGACGGACGTATCCACCCGGCACGTATTGAAGAAATAGTGGCCAAAACCCGCAAAAATATTGAGGACGAGATTGTAGAAATCGGCGAACGTACCGTTATCGATCTTGGCATTCACGGCCTGCATCCTGAACTTATTAAGATGGTTGGCCGGATGCGTTTCCGCTCCAGCTACGGGCAGAACTTGTTGCAACACTCGCGCGAAGTTGCTAAACTCTGCGCGACGATGGCTGCTGAGTTGGGCCTAAATGCGAAACTCGCCAAACGAGCCGGTTTGCTCCACGACATTGGTAAAGTCTGGCCTGAAGAAGCCGAACTTCCGCACGCTATTCTGGGTATGGAATTGGCGAAAAAATACAAGGAAAATCCGGAAGTCATCAACGCCATCGGTGCTCACCACGACGAAATCGAGATGACGAGTATGATTTCGCCCATCATTCAAGTGTGTGACGCCGTATCGGGTTCGCGGCCAGGTGCCCGTCGGGAGATGATGGAATCGTATATCAAACGCCTGAAAGAACTGGAAGAACTGGCGGGAAGTTTTCCCGGCGTCACCAAGTGTTACGCTATTCAGGCCGGTCGTGAATTACGCATCATGGTCGATGCCGACCATGTTTCCGATGAGCGGGCGGGCGGATTATCTTACGAAATTTCGCAGAAAATTGAGAAAGAAATGCAGTATCCAGGCCAGATTAAAGTGACGGTTATTCGGGAAATGCGTTCGGTCGCCTACGCGAAATAAGACAGTATAAAAATGTTGATATGTCCTTCCCCAAACAGGTAACGCTTGGGGAAGGACAATTTATAGTTGGGTATCATGGGTTTTGTGGCACAAACAACGTTCGGTAAACAAACCATCTATAACGTAGCACTTGGTGGCTGTCTAACGCTATTTGCTTGTTTTCAACAGAGTTGTACTCAAACTAAGTCAGACGATACTGCAAAAACAGCCAGTGCTACCGATTCGGCAAAAGCTCCTTTTTGCCATACAAAACCGCCTAGCCGATTCGCATTAAATCAGGAGCAATCTGCTACGTTAGCTGCTGGCAGCAATGACCAAACAGGGATGCTACGTATTCCAGGCGGAAGTTTTCAGATGGGTGCCGACAATGACCAAGCTCGGTCCGATGAATTCCCTAAACACAACGTAACGGTCGAGCCCTTCTGGATGGACGCTACCGAAGTTACTAATGCTCAGTTTCGGGCATTTGTGAAAGCCACCGGCTACGTAACAACCGCAGAACGCAAACCCGTCTGGGAGGAAATGCAGAAGCAACTTCCACCGGGCACGCCCAAGCCACCCGATAACGTAATGGTTGCCAGCTCTCTCGTATTTACATCACCTGATCATCCCGTTTCAACCGACGACTACAGTCAATGGTGGCGCTGGGTTCCAGGAGCTGATTGGCAGCACCCGGAAGGACCGAATAGCTCTATTAAAGGAAAAGATAATTATCCGGTAGTGCAGGTGTCCTGGGATGATGCTATCGCCTACGCACAGTGGGCCGGTAAACGTTTACCTACTGAGGCCGAGTGGGAATGGGCTGCCCGCGGTGGTTTATCCAATGCCATTTATCCCTGGGGCAACGAAGCTATTGATGCTGGAAAAACCAAAGCCAATACGTGGCAGGGACGTTTTCCAAATCTGAATACAAAAAAAGATGGTTATTCTACTTCAGCCCCTGTAAAATCGTTTTCACCCAACGGTTATGGTTTATATGACATGGCTGGAAACGTGTGGGAATGGTGCAGCGATTTTTACCGAGCCGACTATTATCAGCAAATCAGTCAGAATGGCACGAATCGAAATCCGAAAGGGCCCAATCAAAGCTACGACCCCGATGAGCCAACCGTGCCCAAGCGCGTACAACGGGGCGGGTCTTTCCTGTGCAACGATTCGTATTGCAGCAGCTACCGAAACTCCGCCCGCATGAAATCCAGCCCTGATACAGGTCTTTCGCATACGGGGTTTCGTTGTGTAAAAAATGGCTAAATTCTGCTTACTTTTCGGCTCACAGCCCGTCTAACTAATTCAGTTTACTACGTTCCAATGGATTTTTTCGTAATACTCCTTTTATTGCTGGTTGGAGCGGGTGGAGGGATTGCGTTTGCGAATGTACTACGTAAGCGAACGGGAGACGCAGCCGATAGCCGCCACGAGTCAGTACTACTGCTGGAACGTATCGAGAAGGTATTTAAAGTGGTGATGGCCGAAGGCTATTTCTCAGAAATCTACAATTATCAGGATCAGAAAAAGATTCTCTACGTACTGAATGACCCTAAAAAAGCGATGGTCATTGCCAAGTCGAAAGTGTTGGTTGGATTCGATTTTGCAAAAGTGAGGTTTCGGACACCTATTGAAGGCGAAAGAAAGTTAGTTATCGACTCTTTTCCAGAGCCCGAAATCCTGTCGATTGATACCGATTATAAATTCTACGACATTCAGGCGGGCATATTTAATCACTTCAGCGGTGACGATTATACGCAGATTCTGGACGAGGCTAAGCAAGTCATGAATGAGCGGGCCATGCAAAGCGATTTACCTAAAATTGCCAATAACCAGATTCAGTACATGATGTATCAGTTGGCGGGATCGATGGGCTGGCACCTGCAACTGCCCGAGGCCGAACAGCGTCAACTGGAAGCCCTTAAAGCTCAGGCCGATGGAAAGCTAGATAATCCGAAGCAATTGCCCTCAGGCCAATAACTTTTCAATCCATTAGGCGTTCTGATACAGGATGAATGATACGCTTAACGGCGTTCATCGTCTAAACTCATCTATGGCTCGACTTTCGTGTATGCGCTTTCTGTACGCTTTTCTGCTGGTTCCATTTTTTACGTCGGCTCAGTTGTTGCCCAATGGATGCGATTATTGTCAGGCTGGCAAGGTTCGTTATTTTGAGCGATTAGCTGCTAACCCCAAAGCAAGGGTAGCCTATCCGGGCGATGCTACTATCGACGTAACCTATTACGGCCTCGACCTTCGCCTAACGCACACACCCGCCAGTTTACGTGCGGTTGCTACTGTTACGTTAAAGAGTACAGCCAATGCAGTGAGCAGCTTTTTTCTTGATCTGACCTCAACAACTGCAACAAGCGGTGCACGACTTCGAGTTGATTCAGTAAAGACGGGTAATGAGCTATTGACTTTTCAGCACGCTCAAAACAAGCTGACTATTACGCTCAAGCAGCCTTTAAACAATGGGCAGACGCTAACATTATCCGTTTTTTATCAGGGAGTTCCTGTTAGTCGTGATTTGGGTAGCTTTCGGTTTAGCCGCCACGAAAATACAACGGATCCGGTTATCTGGAGTTTGAGTGAGCCATATGGTGCGCCCGACTGGTTTCCCTGTAAAGATACCCCCGGCGACAAAGCCGATTCATCGAGTGTACGTATCACGGCGCCCCCGCAGTTTGTCTCAGTCTCTAATGGTACGTTGGTGAGCACAACCGATAACCGTGATGGAACCCGTACGTATCTCTGGAAGAACAGCTATCCGATTGCTCAATACTTGATTTCAGTTGCTATTAGTAACTATAGTCGCTATGATACACCGTTCAAATACGGCAATCAGACGCTTCCAATTACCCACTACGTTTATCCTGAAATCTTACCACAAGTCCGCTCCAACCTTGATTTGACGCCCGAAATAATGCGGGTCTTTTCAGAACGTTTCGGGCCTTACCCATTTCTTCGTGAGAAGTATGGGCATGCTCAGATTGGCCAGGGAACGGGTGGTATGGAACACCAGACGGCGACTTCGATGGAGGCAGCCGCCTTTAGCCCAACGGTGATTGCGCATGAGCTGGCCCATCAATGGTTTGGTGATAAAATTACTTGCCGTGACTGGCAGAATATCTGGTTGAACGAAGGCTTTGCGTCGTATGGCGAAGCGGTTTACTTTGAGTCGATTGGAGGGCAAACTACTTATCGGGCATCAATGGATAACTTTATGAGCCGCGCCAGCATTGCTCGTGGTAGCCTTTATGTCCAGGATATTTCAAATTTCGCCAACATCTTTAACGGAAACCGCACATACGCTAAAGGAGCTTCCGTGCTACACATGTTACGTGGCGTATTAGGAGACAGCACTTTTTTCCGGTCGTTACGTGCATACGTAGCGTCTCCGTCAGTAGCGTATAAAAATGCCGTTACCGAAGATTTTCAGGCTGTTGTTCAGCAGATTTCGGGCAAAGACTTAACGTATTTCTTTAAGGAGTGGGTATATGGCGAAGGGTTACCAACGTATCAGGCTCGGTATGCGCGGGGTACTTCTGCTACGTCGGCCATTGTGCGTTTAGTCCAACGTAACACGATTTCCAGTAATCCATCGTCATTTACTATGCCAGTTCAGTTACGTATTCGATCGGCAGCGGGCGATACGACTGTGACTGTTTTTAGTGACCAGCCCGATCAGACGTTTACGGTTCCCAGCCGGGGAGTTGTAACTAACGTAGTGGTTGACCCCAATAACTGGATTCTGAAATCCGTTGAGGCTTCAACTCAACTCATTACTGCGATAAACGAACCAATCGATCTCCATTTGCGCATTTATCCAAATCCCACAACCGACCAACTCGAAATTGATTTTAAAACCTATGAGTCAGGGCCGGTTACCTATTCACTTACATCCTTACTCGGGCAAACGATACGTACGGAATATGATAAACTATTGTCACCAGGCACTCATCACCGAATCGTTGGCCTGCAAGGTTTGTCAGCAGGACGTTATACACTCACTGTCGAAACGCCCAATGGGTTGGAAAGTCGGGTAGTTCTGGTACGTTAGGGGCTTTACGTAGCATGAAAAAAATAGTACTTCTCTTTTTATTAGTCAGTTGCCATTTTCTATCATTCGGTCAGGACAAACTAGGAATTACCCGCCACAATCACATCTCCATTCATGTTAAGAGCGTTCCTGCCAGTGCCGTTTTTTACCGCGACGTAATGGGCCTGAAACCTATTCCCGTACCCGAAAACCTGAAGGCTATACGAGCATGGTTCGATTTGGGCAATGGACAGCAGGTTCATTTACTTGATGGCCGAACCGAACAGATTACACATGACCGTAATGGCAGCCACTTTGCTCTGTTTGTAGCCGACATTAATAAAGCTGAACAATATCTGAAAGATCAGAAACTAACGTATCACCGGCAAGTCCGTTTTGACGGTGTCGTACAGCTTTACTTTTCCGATCTGGACGGTTATTTATTCGAACTTAACGAAGACAAAAAGTAGTTTCTCTCCCGATATTCACTACGTGCCGCTAAGCAGTCATCGCCTTACTCCCCTCTTGGGACCACCAGCACCACGTCTTCCTTATCGACTACAACCTGCCCCTCAGCTAGTCCTTTGGGTTTGCGGACGAATTTTCTGGGTGTCACGGTTACAGGGCATAAACTATCATTTCGGCGTTTGGAATACCAGGCCGCCAGCTCAGCGGCTCGCTCAATTACGTTTTTTGGAAATGCTTTTCCAGCCTGGTATTTCACAATGACGTGCGATCCTGCTACGTCGCGAGCGTGTAGCCAAAGGTCTTCTTTGTAGGCGTATTTCTGTGTCAGTAAATCGTTATTTTTTGCATTACGGCCAATCAGAATTCGGAACGTATCAAGAACGACTTCTTTAAAAAGTGGAGTTGCGTCATCGGCTCGACCTGCTACGTCGTCGATCATTATTTGCTGCTGTTTAACGTAGCGACGCAGATCTTTTAGGCTTGTTATGGCTTCTAAATCAGCTTTTTGGGAGTCAATTTTTAATATATCAGCTTCACGAGCCATCATCTGTTCCAGCATATACTGCTCTTCAATTTTTTCGTTTTTGGCTTTACGGTAAAAATTTTCAGCGTTTTTTTGAGGGCTAAGATCAGGCTTAAGCTTAAGCGTAATTGGTTGATCTCGATAGAAATCGTATAGAGTTAACCGTTCAGGTGACATTGCGCCTAAAACTATTGGAACTTCGTGCAAATTAGCCATCAAAATATGCCCCATTTCCTCGTGGCTCACCTCAGATTCACGTTGTGTTAGTCGTTGTAAATTGGCTTCGATGCGTGCTGAAGCGCGTTTTCGCCGTTTTTCCAGCAGACGTATCAGATGTGCTCTTTCCTGGTCAAACGTTGTCAGGCGGTTATAGGCGCTATAAAAATAATTAGCTGCTTCAAGTGGATCAGTAAACGTCTGCTTTATGTCGCCAACAGGGAGTAAACTTAATGTTGGCTTGTAATCGACAACCGTAAGGTAATAAGTCGGTTGTTCCAGTTGCTTTACTACGTTCTGAATAATTTCCCATTGCTCCTCTTCGCTACGTTGTTTGTCTCCTACTCCTTGTTTTGTAAGCCATTCATTTACGACTCGGCCGAAAGTGGGGAATAGTTTTCGATGATCGAAACCGGCTTGAACAAAGGCTTCATATGACTGATCAATAGGCCGGTCGAATTCATCTAATTTTAGGTTTTGATCGGATACAAGCTGTCGGTTAAACTGGTCGATTACAGCATTATTTTGGAAGGCCAGCAGGTTCGGACGATTTCCGAAAAATTTGAACAAAACCGTGAAATCGTTTTCCAGCAATATGGCCAAACATCGTTCATTAAGAAATGACTTAACACCAAGCACAGCCCTACCTTTTTCAGCTTCACCAGTTACCGATTCCAACAAATCTATGCTGTTGTGCCGGGCTCGTTTTACTGTTTCAGGGAATGCCAATCCAGAAAAGTCAGGCCGTAAAGTAGCCTTCACATAAAATGGCTTATAATAATTCGTTTTCCCCTTTGCCTGCGCAAAAACCAACACAACCTCGTCTCGATCCTGACTAAAACATGACATTAGCCGAAGATTATGTGAAAGCTCTGCTAATTGAGTAGAACTACTGATTAGTCGTGTTTCAAGAGCTGGTGCTAGCTGCCTAAGGAAATAGAAATTAGTATGCATAAGGGCACAAATAAACGGATCTTCACTTATTAAATTATAATTATAATTAGTAGGATTTACCAACCAAATCGGGTATACAATCAGTAATTATTCCAATGGCAGTAAAAGCTAACAATAATTTAATATACTGATAATCAGTATATTAAATATAAATACAAATATAACTTTTTCAATAATAATTAATCATTTATTAATGTAGAACATATTTTTTATCAAAATTTCTTTTTGAAATATAATTTAACTAACCTAATATTGTCCTGTTTACTCATTTTTCAAACCAACCTAATTTTCATGAGAGCATTGTTCTACAGGTACCTGCAGACCGCTTTAATGGGTGCAGTTATACTGCTATGGAGCTTTAACGCTTCTGCCCAAGACCGTCGGGTGACGGGTAAAATCACTAGCGATGAAGGTCCTATACCAGGTATTAACGTCGTGCTAAAAGGTACTCAAACGGGTACCGCTACGGATGCAAATGGTGACTTTTCACTTAGCGTTCGAGGCAATGATCCTGTTCTGGTTATTTCTGGGATCGGCTTTACGACTCAGGAAGTAGCTGTCGGCAATCGCACAGTTGTTGACGTAAAACTTGCTTCCGAATCTACAGCTTTAAGTGAAGTAGTTGTAACGGGTTATTCCACAGAAAACCGTCGGGATGTTACTGGCGCTGTTTCCACAGTGAAGCCGGCGCAGCTTAAAGTTGTGCCATCAACAAACGTTGAGCAGCAGTTACAAGGACGAGTTGCAGGTGTAACGGTTATTACAAACGGACAGCCTGGAACAACCAGTCAGGTTCGTGTACGTGGTTTTGGTTCTTTTGGTGGCAATCAGCCCCTGTATGTAGTTGATGGTGTGCCCACTCAAACAATACAATACATTGCACCAGATGACATTGAAACCACCACGGTTTTGAAAGATGCGGCATCTGCGTCTGTTTATGGAGCACGCGCTGCTTCTGGTGTTATCGTGATAACGACGAAGAAAGGGCAACGCCGGGCTCAGAAACTGAGTATTACTTACGACGGTTTGTATGGAGTTACAGATCCAGGTCATGGCCAAAAAATTCTGACCCCACAAGAACAAGCAGACTGGACATGGCAAGCTCGTAAGAACGACTTATATCAGGCTGGAACTGCTATTGGCCCAGATAGCTTTACCGGTATTGCGAATGGTCAATATGGATCTGGAGCTACTCCTGTTTTACCCGATTACTTATTAGTAGGCAGCAAAACAGGCTTACCTGCATCACAGGTCGACTTAACAGCAGAACGGGCAAGATACAATATTAATCCTGCCAACGGCGCTATTTACAACGTCATTGCTGCTAACAAACAAGGAACTGACTGGTATAAAGAGATTACTCGTGTTGCTCCACTTATGCGTCATACGTTAGGTTTCTCGGGTGGCACAGAATCGAGCCGTTATTACCTGAGCTTAGGGATGCAACAGCAGGCTGGTATTATTACCTACAATGATTTCTCTCGTTACACATTTCGGGTAAATACCGAGTTTGATATAACGAAAAAACTAAGGTTTGGCGAAAATATCCAGTTAGCTTACGTGTCAGCCACAGGCCAACAGGGTAGCACCGGTAGCACCCTTGGTAACGGCACGAATAACAACTCCAGTGTTGCTGCGGATGAAAATGATATTCTACTAGCTTTTCGTCAAGCTCCAATTATCCCCGTATACAATGTATTTGGCGGATACGCAGGAACGGCTGCCTCTGGCTTTAACAATGCGCGTAATCCAGTAGCTAACCGTATTGGCGCCAAGGATAATATAAATTATAACCTTATTGCCTTTGGTAACGCTTACTTGGAATATGACGTTATTCCAGAGCTAACTCTACGAAGCACGCTAGGCGGAACATACTTCAGTAATTACCAAAATTCGTACAACCGCTCTCAGTATGAAAACTCAGAGAACAATACGAACTACGTAT
This sequence comes from Spirosoma flavus, assembly GCF_054778555.1. NCBI lineage: Bacteria > Pseudomonadati > Bacteroidota > Cytophagia > Cytophagales > Cytophagaceae > Spirosoma > Spirosoma flavus. The sequence continues at coordinate 1,800,645 of NZ_BAAGZL010000001.1, read as the reverse complement.
ATAATGAATCAGCAAACGTTGGTTTAGCCTGGAACTTTACGAACACAGCGCAGTACAAAAAGCAATTTGGTATTCATGATATCAGTATACTAGCGGGTATCGAAGCACTTAATACGGGAAATGGCCGGGGTATAAATGGTTCTGGTCAAAATCCATTTACGACCGACCCTAATTACGTAACGATTGGTACAACAACTCCAGGTGCTACTCGTAGTGTTAGCAGTTATTACGGAAAAGGTAACAATTTCTACTCGGTGTTTGGACAGGCTCGATATACATTTAACGATAAGTATATCCTGACAGGCGTGGTTCGCCGAGATGGTTCGTCACAGTTTGGTCCTGAAAACCGATATGGTGTTTTCCCGGCTGTTTCAGCAGCTTGGCGTCTTTCTTCGGAGGATTTCATGAAGAACCTGCCCTGGGTATCTGACTTAAAGGTTCGCGGTGGATATGGTTTAATGGGGAACTCAAACTACCTGACTTCAACCAACCAATTCAACCTGTTTGGTTCTAATGCTGGTAATAGTTATGATATTACCGGTGCTAATACATCTGTTCAGGCTGGATATTTCCGTAGTCAGATTGGTAACGCTGCTGCAAAGTGGGAAACCAGTATTACCTCAAACATCGGTATTGACGGTGCCTTCTTTAACAACAAGTTAGAAGTAGTGCTTGATTTCTGGCAGAAAGACACAAAGGATCTGCTCTATCCATTAGCGCTTCCAGGTGTAGTTGGTGTACGGGCTAATGCGCCTTATGTAAACGTCGCCAGTATGCGTAACAAAGGGATCGACCTTTTGGTCACTAACCGTGGTTCTATTTCGGGCGATTTAAGTTACGAGGTGACGGCAGTTGGTAGTATTCTTGACAATAAGATCACGGCAATTGCTCCATCAGTACCTTATTTTACAGCCAATGGCCAGCGCTTGAGTACACCAGTAGTTCGTAACGAACCTGGTCATGATCTATCCTCCTTCTATGGCTATAAAGTAGTTGGCTTGTTCAACACGAAAGAGGAAGTAGCAGCTGCGGCATCTCAGCCTGGCGCTGGTCCAGGTCGTTTCCGGTTTGCTGATATCAACGGAGACAATAAGATTGATGATCTCGACCGGACCTATTTAGGTAGTCCAATTCCTAAATTTACGGGTAGTATTACCTTGACGCTCAAATACAAAGGTTTTGATCTCAATACCCAGCTGTACACGTCTCTTGGTAATAAAATATTTAACAACTCGAAATGGTATACCGACTTCTATCCGTCGTTCCCAGGAGCGGCTGTTAGCGCTCGGGTGAAAGACTCTTGGTTACCAACGCATACAGACACTACTGTGCCGATCTTTGAAAACACGTCAAATTTCAGCACGAACACGCAGGCAAATTCTTATTACGTTGAGGATGGTTCCTATGGCCGGTTGCAGTACTTAACTCTGGGATATACTCTGCCAGCTACCTTATTGAACAAAGTCAACTTGAGCAGATTAAGACTGTCCCTTACAGCTACGAACCTGTTTACCATTACAAAGTATACCGGCTTAGATCCAGCTGTTGGAGGCTCGGCTGACCAAAACTTTGGAATTGATATTGGTAACTATCCAGTAACTCGCGGATACAACGTTGGTTTGAGCTTTGGCTTCTAAACTGAATAGCTATTTAGCAGTGGGTTTAAATGTTACTATCGAATTTTAAGTGATTTTCACTATGAAAAATACCCTATTAACGGTTACATCTGTAACAACAATAATACTATCGGTTACATTTGCTTGTAGCGATAAGTTTCTGGAAATACCGGCAACAGGCCAGCTAGCCAGTAACCAGCTGACCTCTAAGGCAGGGCTTGAAGGTATACTCCTTTCATCCTACTCACAGTTGAATGGTCGGGGGTTCTCAAGAGCGACCAGTTCCTATAACTGGGTGCGCGGTAGTGTTTCAGGAGGAGAAGCTAACAAAGGCTCCAACTCTGGTGACGGGGGAGGTAACACAAACTTTTCAACGTTCCAGCGTTTTGAAATTCTGCCAACCAACGGCGACATTAATGATAAGTGGCGAGGAATGTATGAAGGTATCAGCCGAGCTAATGCAGTGCTACGTACGCTTCCTTCGGCCACTGCCGACGTATCAGACGCAGATAAGAAACGTATAACTGCCGAAGCTCGCTTCCTACGTGCTCATTACTATTTTGAGTTGAAGCGTTCTTTCAATATGGTTCCTTTTATCGATGAAACCAAAGACTACGGTACAGGAATTGACCAGGTTAAGAACGACGTAGATATTTGGCCAAAAATCGAGGAAGACTTCAAATTTGCTCAGGATAATCTACCCGAAACGCAATCAGCAGCAGGTCGGGCCAATAAGTGGGCAGCTGCAACCTATCTGGCTAAAACTTATTTGTACGAGAAGAAATACGCTGAGGCTAAGGCAATCTTCGATCAGGTTATTGCGAGTGGTGTAACTGCTAATGGCAAAAAATATGCCCTAGTTGCCAATTATACCGACATCTTTAACGCTGTAAAAGATAACCACGAAGAATCTGTATTTGCTATTCAGGCTGCTGTTAACACAGGTGACGTTGCTAACTCCGCTCAGGAATTGGACTTGAACTTCCCTTATAATACGGGTTCAAACGGTCCGGCTGGATGCTGCGGTTTCTTTGCTCCAAGCTTTGAATTAGCCAACTCGTTTCGGGTTAATGCCAATGGCTTACCTTTATTAGACGGCTCCTACAACTCTGCTGCGAATGAATTGAAAAACGACCAAGGTGTCAAATCGGCTGATGCTTTTACGCCAGACGCGGGTACAGTTGACCCACGTTTGGATTGGTCAATTGGTCGTCGGGGTATTCCTTACTTAGACTGGATGGTACACCCAGGTCTAGATTGGATTCGTGATCAGAGCTATGCTGGTCCGTATTCGCCTAAGAAGTTTATCTTCTATAAATCGCAGGATAAAACGCTGACAGATGGTAGCTCTTGGACGGACGGTTATTCAGCTATCAATTATAATATCATCCGTTTTGCAGATGTATTATTGATGGCTGCTGAAGCTGAGATAGAAGTTGGTAGTTTAGAGAAGGCTCGTACTTATATTAATCAGGTTAGAACTCGGGCAGCTGATGCTACGTACTGGGTTAAAACATCTGATGGTAAAAATGCAGCTAACTACGCAATTAAAAATTACACAACTGCCTTTACTGATAAAGCTGCTGCCCGTACAGCGGTTCAATTCGAGCGTAAACTAGAACTTTCTGGTGAAGGTCATCGCTTCTATGACCTTGTTCGTTGGGGAGTAGCATCTACGGTGTTAAATGCATACCTAACTTATGAAAGTCAAAAGCTTCCTTTAGGCTATGCGGGTGCAAAATTCACAGCGGGTAAAGATGAGTACTTCCCAATTCCGCAAGTTCAAATTGACCTTCAACAAGGCATTCTTAAGCAGAATCCTGGTTATTAATCAGATTCAATAGAACAGAAAAATCCCGCTTCACAACGTGAAGCGGGATTTTTCGTTTATGAACAATCGACAACTAAGTGGGTTATTAGTTTACTCAACAATCAAACAACGTTATGTCCAGCAAAACCACAAACCAGCCGGGTTCCAACGATTTGCAGCCTGGCCGGGAACGCAGCCGAAATCAACAGGCAAACGATACGAGTGGGTTACAACCCAATGGAGAGCAAACCCGAACAAACACCAACAAAAGCAAACAAGGTCCTGAGGATAATCACCATCACTCCGACAAAGCTAAGCACCAGCTTACTGATGAGCGAGGTGGACATGGACACTCCGGGCATAGCAACAGCCGGAATGGTAGTAGATAAAAAGCGTAAAGCAGTAGATTTTTTTAAGTGCTGAATTATGAGTGATGAACGATGAGTTGCTGTCGCTAAAACAAATAATCAGGCCTCAGCCAACCCATCGTTCATCACTCATAATTCAGCACTTTTTATGGACCTTGCCCAATTTCAGGCCGAACTCCGGCAAGAACACAAAGATATTCTGGCTTACTGGCAACGTTACGCTCCCGATAAGGAGCACGGTGGTTTCTATGGCCGTGTCGATTATCAGAACCAGCCTGACAATAAAGCCGATAAAGGTATTGTACTGAACGCTCGTATCTTATGGTCGTTCTCAGCCGCGCTCCGACATACCCATCACGAAGAATACCGCCCCACTGCTGATCAGGCTTTCCAGTACATTCGTGAACATTTCATTGATCCACAATATGGCGGTGTTTACTGGTCGGTCGATGCTACTGGCCAGCCTAAATATCCACTTAAGCATCTTTACGGTCAGGCATTTGCGCTCTATGGCCTGAGCGAATACGCGCTTGTTACGCACTCCTCTCCTGCTCTCGCGTTGGCCAAAGAACTATTTCAGAATATGGTAAAACACGCCTACGACCCCAAAAAAGGTGGATACGTAGAAGCACTCGCCCGCGACTGGTCACCGGCTACAGATTACATTATCAGTAAGTATGATAATCAGGAAAGCAAGACCATGAATACACACCTGCACATTCTGGAAGCGTTCACGAGTCTATATCGTGTATGGCCAGATAAATCAGTGGCCGACCAGATGCGTGGTATGCTCGATATGTTCCTGAAGCACATCGTTGATCTTAAAACGTATCGCATGAATATGTTCCTGGACAACGACTGGAATATCCGCCGGACAGCCATTTCGTATGGCCACGATATTGAGGCATCCTGGCTCCTGCCCGAAGCCGCTGATGCGCTGGCAGCAAAAAATCCGAGCGATAAATCGTTGCAAAAAACAGTACGGGACGTAGCGGTAAAAATGGCACGGGCAGCAACCACGGGGATTGATGCATCAGACAACGGAATGAATTATGAACTAGAGCGTGACGGTCATCTCAACCACGAGCGATCGTGGTGGGTCATGGCTGAAGCAATGGTCGGATTCATGAATGCTTATCAACTTACGCACGAAAAGCAGTTTTTAGATAAGTCTATGCAGAGTTGGGAATTCATTAAAAAATACCTACTTGATCTCAAAAACGGCGAATGGTTCTCAGGTGTAACCGAAGAGCACAAAATACTCGGAAAAGACAAAATCAGCATGTGGAAATGTCCCTATCATAACAGCCGTTCCTGTCTCGAAATGCTGGAACGTATCGAGCATCTTCGCTAACTCCGATGAATCAGAATTGAACGTAACAGATCACTACGTACTTATCCTATCCGCACTACGTTGCCATAGCGAACCCTGAGCCCTCGCTCACTGTTACGTTATTAGTGCCTTTTGGGCGACGTAACGCCAATTACCCAAATGGGCAACGTAATAGAATGCTTTACCCAAATACCTTAGAAATTAAATTAGGTTTCGATACGATCCGCGAACGACTTAAGGAAGCCTGCGTGAGTCCGTTAGGACAGGACTACGTAGAGAAAATCCGGTTTACAGATAACGTAACACTTATCGACAAACTTCTTCGGCAAACCACTGAATTTAAACAGATTGTTCAGTACGAACCCGATTTCCCCAATAGCAATTACATCGATGTCCGCCCTCACTTGGCTCGTATGCGGGTGGAAGGGTTAGCATTGACAGAGCCCGAATTTTTTGATCTGAAACTGGCGCTACGTACCATTCAGGAATGTCTGCGCTTTCTGTCGCGGCAAAAAGATGGTCGATCAGGTAATGAGGACGTAACGTTTCCTTTCCTCCGTGAGTTGGCAGGCCCGGTGGCAGTTGATAAAAAACTGACCGATGCCCTTGAGCGGGTCATCGACGATCGGGGCAACGTTCGTGATTCAGCCTCACCCGAACTGGCTAGTATTCGCCGACGTATCATCAGCGAACAAGCCAACCTTCGGAAACGACTCGACAGCATCCTTCGGCAGGCCCGCCAAAACGGCTGGATTCCCGACGATTTATCATTGACGGTACGTGGTGGCCGTTTGGTAATTCCTATAGCGGCTGAGCACAAGCGTAAGATAAAAGGCTTTGTGCACGATGAGTCGCAAACGGGCCAAACCGTATTTCTGGAGCCTGCCGAAGTATTTGATGCCAACAACGAAATCAGGGAACTGGAGTACGAAGAACGGCGCGAAATTTTCCGAATTCTGCTGGCTCTTACCGATCAGATTCGTCCGCATCTGGAAGATTTGAAAAAGGCCGTTAACTTTCTGGCTCAGATTGATTTTATTCGGGCTAAAGCGCGTTTCGCGGTTCAACTGGAGGCTATTATGCCCAAATTGCACGACCGCCCACTCATAAACTGGACCAATGCGCGGCACCCGCTACTATTTCTTTCGTTTGCCAAGCAAAATAAACAGGTAGTGCCGCTCAATGTCCGATTGGATGAGAAGGCCCGTATCCTAGTTATTTCGGGTCCAAATGCGGGAGGTAAATCGGTTGCTCTAAAAACCCTGGGTTTGCTGCAATACATGCTGCAATGCGGCCTGCTGGTTCCGATGGATGATTACGCCGAAATGGGCGTTTTCCAGAACTTGTTTATCGACATTGGCGATGAGCAATCTCTTGAGAACGATCTCAGTACGTACTCATCGCACCTGACGGCCATGAAGCAGTTCCTCATTGGGGCCAACAAACGAACACTCTTTCTCATTGATGAATTTGGCACCGGAACGGAGCCGGGATTGGGGGGGGCAATTGCTGAATCGATTCTGGAAGATCTAAATAAATCGGGAGCCTATGGTGTGGTTAATACGCACTATACGAATCTGAAAATTATGGCCGATAAAACGGCTGGACTGGTTAATGGCGCCATGCGTTTCGATGGAGCGCATCTGGAACCGCTTTATCAGTTAGAAATCGGACGGCCAGGTTCATCGTTTGCGTTCGAAATTGCGCAGAAGATCGGATTACCTAAAGGCGTTATCGATAGAGCTAAGGACAAGCTTGGTAATCAGCAGGTTAATTTTGAAAAGTTACTAAAAGAGCTTGATATCGAAAAACGTGTTTTCTCAGAAAAAAATCTGGAAATAAGCATTAATCAACGTAAGCTGGCTCAGCAACTTGCTGAATATACTGCGTTGAAAACTCGTCTGGATAACGAGCAGAAGAAACTTATTAACGATGCAAAGCAGAAGGCGAAAACGCTGGTACAGGAAGCCAACCAACGTATTGAAAGCACAATTCAGGCCATAAAAGAAAACAAAGCCGAACGCGATACCACTAAACAGATTCGACAGGAACTGGAACGTTTCACCCAGAAAGAACTCGTTCCTGAAACCCTTGTTGCTGAGCCGACCAAACCCGCAGAGGAAGAATTTGAGAAAGACGGGGGTGCCATCGCAGTGGGTAGCTACGTTCGGATTCAGGGGCAGAATGCGATCGGTGAAGTGCTGGCGATACGTGGTAAAGACGCCGAAATCCGGATTGGCGATCTTAAATCGAACGTAAAATTGAACCGGCTCGAAAAAGTCAGTAAGAAAACGTTCCGGGAAGCCACCGAAGTACGCGACGACCGACCTCGTAGCCAAGGCATGGACATCAACGAGAAAATGCAGAATTTCAGTTTTAACCTCGACATTCGGGGTAAACGGGGTGAAGAAGCACTCGGCGAAGTCGACCGATTTGTGGACGATGCGCTGGTGCTGGGTTATCCCGAGCTACGTATTGTTCACGGTAAAGGCGACGGCATTTTACGCACCTTGATACGTAATCACCTGCGTGGTTATAAACAGGTAGCGCGTATGGAAGACGAACACGCCGACCGAGGGGGCGCTGGCGTGACTATAGTAAAAATGAAATAAAATATAATCAGTCGTCGGTCAATAGTTTTCGGTTTATTACAGAGGAAGGTTTACCCGAGAACAGTTACCCGAATACTATTGACTGACAATTGTTGTTTACAAACTATCTAGATGAAAGCAGTTATTTTTGACATGGACGGGGTGATTGTCGATACCAATCCGCATCACCGGACAGCCTGGCGCAACTATTATCAACGTAATGGTAAGACACTCGACGACAATGATTTTGTGCAATACGTATCGGGCAAGCACAATAACGATATCATCGCACACTTATTTGCTGGTCAAACGCTTACACCTGAAGAAGTAGCGCGCCTTGGCCATGAAAAAGAGCAGCTTTTTCGTGAGCTTTATGCGCCACACGTAACACCCGTAGCCGGTTTACTCGACTTTCTGAAATCATTAAAAGCGGCTGGTATACGTACCGCCGTTGCTACGTCGGCCCCGGTCGAAAATCTTGATTTCGTGATCGATACGTTAGAATTACGTTCGTTTTTCGACGTACTGCTCAACGAAAGTATGGTAAGCCATCCCAAACCCGATCCTGAAATCTACGAGAAAGCCATGGCGATGCTCGGTGTCGAGCCAGCTGAGAGCGTCATTTTTGAAGACTCTATGACAGGTATACAAGCGGCAAAAGCTTCGGGTGCCCTAGTGGTTGGTATGGCTACTACGCAGTCTCCGAATGAATTACGCGTATTTGTCGATGACGTAGTAGGCGATTTTACCGAAATGACTCTCGACCGAATTCAGAAACTAGTTAAAGTATTTTAACAGATTTGAATTCACATAAATCGTATTTTTGTAAGCAAGCTGTTTCTCAAAACACGCATTTTTGTTCATTCTGGGTACTGCATAAACAAGCATACGTTTGATTAAGACACGCTATAAACTCCTCTTTGTCCTTTTCCTCACTAGTTTGCTAGGCGGAGTGACCCGCGTATGGGCGCAGGGAAAGTACGTAGTTGGTACCGTTGTTGATCAAACGACAAACAAAGCCGTTGATAAGGTAACCATCATAAATCAACGTACTCGTCAGCGTGCACGTACCAACACAACGGGTCGCTTTTTTTTGACTGTTCTGCCCGGCGATTCACTCATTGTTACCAGCCAGCTTTACGCGCGCACAGGCATTCGCTACGACGGTTCGGACAATCCAACCATAGTAGCTCGTTCGTTACCGCCAATGCCCTACCGCGTTGTTGATCTGGATGAAGTGACTGTGACTGGGAAACGATACGAGGAAGTGAAGCGTGAGATTCAGCAACTTCTTGATGAGCCAGTTGCGTCAAAAAAAGTGACGGGAGATCAGGCATTTGACCGGCTTGCCGATGGTGCGGGCGTTACGTTGCTCTACGAAATGTTTGGCAAGCGACCCAAATCAGACCGGAAAGCATATTACATTATTCAACAGGATCGAAGGCATGCGCTGGCGCAGGAACGCTTCCGGTTACTGGTTGAGCAATCGACTAATCTGAAGGCCGACGAGATTGATAAATTTTATGATTTCTGTGATTTAGATGATGATTTTCTGCTAAAGTCGGAAGATTACGATCTGATTAATACCATTCAGCAGCTTCGAAATCGGTACCGCAATGGCTTCAATCGCCCGAGCCGAATTTCGCCCGATCCAGAACAATCAACCCCAAAGCAACGATAATATATTTTCTTCTGCCTAATAAAATGAACCCCTCAACGAGGGGTTCATTTTGTTTAGAACAGGCCTGACTTTTGCGTTAGAAAGAAAAATGGGCAGGTTCATAAGAAAAGTATACAGGTAGGCAAAACCTGGGTTGTGCATCCTGACAGAAGTTATCATCTTTGATAGATGCACGCTTCTATCCACATCATTAAATAAGACTTTATTCATCTGTAGTAAAAAATACAAATGATTCCCCTCCCGACGATTCCTGCATCTGTTTCACGATCTAACAGTACCCTAAATAAGATGCAGGCCCTCATTTAGGGTGAATAAACGACGCAGTAACTAAATGGGTAAGTCATCGTAACGCTACGTTAAAACCTCAACTTATCGGTACCTCTTATTTTACCTATTATCGTTTTTGGGTTTCGTCCGTACCACAGTTAACCGTTTCAACAAATCTTTTCGGAAGGTAGAAGCAAGTGGCAGAACCGTTTGATTGTCATTCAGAACTACTTCATTGTCTTTTAACCGTCGAATATAATCCAGGTTAATCACGTGAGAACGGGATAATCGACAGAATTCCCCTGTTCGAAAATAGGGCTCTAATTGTCCGAGGTTCGTACTGACAGTATGAATCACCTTGTTGGCCATAACTACCTTGGCATAAGCTCCATCGGCCTCCAGATACATAACATCGTCTATATCTATCTTTTCCAGACCTTTACCCACGGGCAACATCAAATAGTTTGACATAGACGCACTGGGTTGAACCACATGATTCTTCTGGAAATCGTGGTAAGCCAGTTCAACATTGAACAGTATCTCGCTGGCTTTGAACGGCTTAAGCAAATAGGCGGCTGGCTGTGTTGCTTTAGCCAGTTCGAACGTAGCAGGCTCCGAATTGGCAGTCAGATATATAATGGGGATTGGTTGAGAGGCTAACAACTCTTTTGCAGTGTCTATACCGTTTCCCGTCGAACTCGCTTCCAGTTTAATGTCAATAAGCGCCAGATCGGGCGGATTTGTTTTGACCGATTTCTGGGCTGCTTCAAATGTACGGGCAATAGCAGTTACCGTATGACCAGCCTTCTCAAGAATCTGACGAAGGTCCATTGCCGTAATAATCTCATCCTCTACAATAAGAATCTTTAACGAAGTCATACCTGAGTTTACACGCTAAATTCCATGATAAATACTGTACCTGACGTAGTGTTTTCCTCTCCGTCAAAATGGCCAATGCCGTTTAACTGAGCCACTTGCGCCTGAATTAATGACATGCCCAACGACCTAGACGCCCCGACACTCCAGTCTTCTCCCTGCAGAATGGGCACCTGCGTTTTGATTAGACCGGGTCCGTTATCGGCCACTTCCAGTTGAACGCTACGTCCCATTCGACGGCAATTGATACGTAACATTGGGCGATCATTGTCAGGAAAAGCATACTTGCAGGAGTTGGTAATCAGCTCATTCAGAACCAGTCCTAACGGAATCGCTTTGTCGGCCGACAGATGGATAGGCTCAATGTTCATTGCAACCGCTACGTTCGAATAACCAAACGTTTGCAGGACGGTGCTAACCAACTCTCGAACAAAGTCGTTGAGATCTACCCTGGCCAGTTGTTCGCCATCATACAAACGGCGATGCAGAATGGCCATAGCCTGAACACGCAACTGGCTTTCTTCAACGGCTCGACGGGCGTTTGGGTCCGTAAGTTGCTGGGCCTGCAGATTAAGCAAGCTCGAAATAACCTGTAGATTGTTTTTAACCCGGTGATTTTGCTCTTTAACTAGCTCCTGATTTTGCTGACTGATACGTCGGTTTTTACGATAAAGCCGAAAAAAAACGACGCTTATGCCAGAAGCAAGTAAAAAAAGAATGACCGTTATCCAGGTGACTAACCGCTGAAGGCGTAAATTCTGTTCATTCAGCTTAATTTCTTTGTTCTGAGCAAGTAGCAATGCTTCTTTTTTCTCCGTTTCGTACTCAACACTCAGTCGGCTGATTGCCCCGTCCCGATCCGACAGAATCTGGCTTCGCTCCATAGCATTCAGCTGATGCAGATGTTCATAGGCCTTCGGCCATTGGCCTGTTAATTCATAATAACGAACCAGTTCATGCTCCAGCAGCATTCGCGCATCGTACTCGTTCAATTTTCTCGCGGTATAAAAACGCTCGGCATGTTGAAGCACCTGAAAAGCAGAATCAGGTTTGCCAAACGTCAGATAAGCCGCAGCCAGATTGACCATCGCCCGTACCCGAATTCCATCTTTGTCTTTTCGGATAAAGAAATCGAGCGCCTGTTTCAGATGAGGTATAGCCCGTTCGTCATTTCCAAGCGTCAGAAACGTACCAATGTGCATGGTCGATTCGGCAATACCCGACGTATCCTTAATCATGTTACAGATAATCAACTCTTTGCGATAATACGTTAGAATTGAATCGTAGAGCGTCTGTCGACGTGGTATTTGCTTGCGCCATATGTCTTCATAAATCCGTCCCAATGTACCATAACTACGTATGAGCGCTATATCTCGACTTACTTTGATACGTTGTGCAATTTGTAAAGCGTACGTAGCCAGTCGTATAGCCTGTTTGGGGCGGCCAAGCATATTTTCATTTTCACTCAGACGAACGTATAGTCGACTCAATTCGTCTGAGTCACCATGTGATTCCTGAATACGTAAGGATTTCAGAAAATACCGTTGTGCAGTATGGTAATCGCCCGCGAAAGCATAGGTTTTGCCGTACAAATACCAGGCTTCGGCCAGCAATAGCGAATCGTTCTGAGCTATAGCTTGTTGCTCTTTTTCACGAGCGTTCTGTATTCGGTCTGCGCGTAATTTCAAATAAACTTGCTCCTGCGCCATACCTTTGTGGGGTAGCCATAAAGCAAAAAGACAGCTTACGCACAAAGCTAAACGACACATCAATCAGCTACTTTTAATCGGGAAGGATGGTATTAATAACCATCAAATTTATTGAAACCAAGAGAGAATTTCATATGAACTTTTACAAGAAAAAAGAGCCGTTTCGCAAGAACAACTAACTTATAGGTAAGAATGATACTATGATAATGACCAAAATTGGCTATCCTCTGAATTTAGTTGAGCAATAGTTTCAATTTTGTCTATAATGACTTACTACGCATCTTTTTCAATTGGCTGCACAGTTACCTCATCCCCTACCCGAATCGTACCGCCCCGAATCACTTTTGCTGTCATGCCGCCGTGACCTCGCATGGCATTGTAGCCGCCAGTTCCAAGAGCGGTTTCCATTTTCGAACAGGGATGACATTGACCTGTGATCAGCAGCACTACGTCGCCAATCTGAATCTGTAAATCCTTAAGAGCCAGCAGATTTATGCCTGTTACGACAATGTTTCGACGTAGCAAACCGGGGTCGATACGTTCATGATTTGTGAGTGAAGCAATGGCTGGTAAGTGTTCGGCCTGAATGAGCGTTACGTGCCTATTTCCACTCTGGCCGCTGTAGTGATCACCAATAAGTCCTTTTTTCTCGGAAACCTCAACCGAATCGACTACCTGAACAGGTGCTTTTCGGGCAGGTCGAATACCGATCCACTCAACCCGTCCGGAGTGGGGAAATTTGTGAAAAAGGTCTTTTATATTCTCCATAGTCTGAGCCAGGATTTTAGCAGGATTTAAATGATTAACAAGATTACAGATCTATAATTCTGCTTAATCATTTAAATCTTGCTAAAATCCTGGCTCAGAATTCTTCAGACGTAATTCACGTACCGATTCTCGACCGTTCCGTCATCAAATAAATCAACGACGGCATAACCAGCTGCGGTGTGATGGTATTTGCCGAACCACCAGGCACCACTAACTGCGCCGTTGCAGAAATACGATACGTTATTGTAGTCGACCCGATCTACTAAATGAATATGACCGCTGAGGGCGGCCTTTACGTTGGGGTAACGATGAAAAAGATTGGTGAGTCGGACGGTATCGCTGTGCATCCAGCGAGCGGGAATGCTCCAGTTTTCGTTGGCAAATCGCTGACCGTCGAAAAATACACAAGCCGCCAGAATCGGTACGTGCGAGACAATCAAAACGGGCGTTTCGGGTGGGGTTTCTTTCAGATCAGCTTCGAGCCAGTGGTATTGCTCTTCGTCCAGATGGGCGGTATACCAACTCCCATCGGCTTTCGGCTGTACGCTGTCTAAAACGATAATGTGCCAGCCATTCTGAGTGAGACTATAGTACGGCCGCGACATTTGTAGTTCATCCATGGCCCACTTCCGCCCGTCGCCAAACGCAGTGGCGGTTTCCTCCTTGCACCAGATGTCGTGGTTTCCTACGCAGCTTAGCAGGGGCAAGCCATTTTCGCTGCGTATTACGTCCTGATACAGCCGCCATTGGCGCTTTACGCTGTCCTGTCCACGCCCATGCGCTTCCATTATGGCATCGCCCCCGTTGATAATCAAATCAGGCTTTTCGGGCATAGCCTGTACATGATGCAGACAATGCTCAAATCCCTTAGCCGCGCCAACCAGCGGTTGCATGTGAATATCGGTAAGGTGAGCGATTCGTAAGGCCCGTTGCCGGGGCAAAGATGCCACCTGAGCAGTGGCCAGATTATTTACAGAAAGAGCCGCGAGGCCCGTACCCATTCGTCTTACTACGTCTCGACGATTCATGCCTACGTTGGTTTGCGCAAAGTAAGAGTTCGTCTGTGACGTAGTGATTACCTGTCTTTTACGATTGTGTTAGGAAATTCTTGAGTTATTCATCTATAAACAACGTAATATCATTACGTCACTTTACCGACCGAATTTCAACGTAGTGCCAATGCGGAATCCTAACCCCTGGTATTTGGCGTCCTGCCACTGCGAAATAATTTCAACCCGGAAGAAAGGCAATACCTGCGGAATCAACCCATCCAGCCCGTAGCCTACTTCAGTGTAATTTCGGGATGCTGGCGTGTAGAGATAATGCACGAACAGGTTTTCTTTAAGGCCAACCAGTCGCATCAGTGTCAGTTGCGTCACGAAAAACTTACGAAATTCGGCCAGTACGTGTCCCTCAAAAAAACGTTTCCCTGTACTGTACTGATAATAAGGCAGCAGCCGATACGTCGATACTACGTCGCCCTGCTGGAAGAAAAACTCATTGCCCGCAAAATGTTTGAAATCCGGCAAGTAAAGCTTGCGGTCATTCAGGAACGTACCAGCACTCAGTTGGTAATTTAACCGGCTCCGAATCCCCGTCTCGAACGAATGACTGATTGTCGCCTGCATGAAATCGTAATCCAGGTCAGCCATGCCTTTTCGGTAATTCAGCGTCAGTTGCGGAGCGTCGTTGTCGCGCCGGGCGATACGTCGGCCATTTCGAATGATGTATTCGGTCGTTCCCAATTTTGCTGATGCCGTTAGGTTCAAAACCAGCGCATTATGCGTTGGGAAGGCCGTTGTTTCCAACTCAGCATTGTACGGCCGATTGGGCGTAAATTCGCGATTTTTCCAGTTGAACCAGGGCTTGATATCTTCTTTAAAATTGGCAAGTTCAGTACGTCGGGCGTATTCCAGACTCCCCACTAACGATAACCTGTTTTCAAAAGGGTTGGCACTCACCGTTACGTTCAGATAATCTTTCTGGTATAATTTGGCCAGATTCTGCTCAAACAACAACGTAGTGAACGTATTAAGCGCCGGACTAATCGGGTTATCAGGATTAAACTGGAACAGATAACGCCCTCCTGATACGTTGATTCGTGTCGATTTATGCTGATACCCCGCCTGTCCGTACCCAACAAATTGTTTCCGCCCGAACTGATACCGCAGATTTCCGCCAACTGTCCACTCACTCAGGGGAATTTGCAAAAACCGGCTAATCGAATCCACTTTCGGCCGATAGCGCACAAGTAAACTACTTTCCACAGCATAGCCTTCCACGGTGTTGTATTCAATTTGAGTGAGTGGCCCACGATACTGCAACGTAGTGACTTTCGACGGTCGCCAGGTGTAATCGCCCAACAACTGACCTACGGAAAATTTATTCCGGTTTCGTCGTCGGTTTGTACTGTCAGATCGCGTAGTGTCGGTGCCGGGCGCTTTTATTTCACGTACCAGCCCAAGACTATCAGCCTTTTTGTAGCTTTTAGCCTCATTCGTGGTCAGTGGCACCGAACGTAGCGAATCCCAAAATACATTGGAGCGTTTGCGGGCCAGCGAATCGACCACCAGCGAATCGTCGCGCACGACTGCTACGTCTTCTTTACGCTTTTTCCGGGCTTCTTTTTCCTGCTTTTCGTATTCTTTGACTAACTGACGCAGATTTTTGGTCGAAAACTCCTTTTGCTTTTTCACGACGTCTTCCAACTGACTGCTTTTAATATCACGCTTCGACAACGTATTGGCAGGCGGTCCTTTTTTCTCATCGGCCACTTCAATATCAGCGGCAAACGCCGGATTTACGACAAATTCGCTAAATGTCAAATTGCGAACGTAGTAACCAGAAGCCCGCACTCCCAAATACGAGCCACTGCCGGTATACCGCTGGTTAGCAGGCATCCATACGCCTTGCACAGGACTGCAAATATGATTTACTCCAATCGTAATACCGATGTTTGTGACGGTCTCCAGTTGTAGGCTGTGTATGGCCCAGCTATTTTCGAGAATGTAGATGGTGCCTCGAAAAACGCCTTCGCCGTACTGACGCGGAATGACCTGAATTTTACTAATTTCGATGGGCTCACCGTTTGGCCCCGGTTCGCGAAACGTGCCTTTGTACTCAAATTTATAATACGCAAACGCTTTCGGCGACAGGGGCGATACGGCGCCACCGATTTCAGGATTATAAAAGCTAGCATTGTAGAATCGACTGGGGCTTAGAAAATCGCCCGACGAATTCCGATTGGCAATAATCTTTTGTCGGTACGTATTAGGCAAACTAAAGGTTACTTCGGCAACGGTTTCGTTCAGTATGGGCACTCCGACTTTAAAATTAGCGTCGCGTTCGGCTTCTTTAAGTTGTTTCTTAAACGCCATTTCGGCCAGTTTAGGAATATCCAGTACTGTAACTGACGACTTAGTGTATACGCGAGCTTTAAAACGTTGCACCTGTAATTGATGGTACCGACTCTTAGCAATGGCCCGGCGCATAATGGTGTAGGCCGGATCTTCATTACCAGCCTTCGCCTGTACTTCGGACAAACGTAGCGCCTGCTCCTCCAACGTAACATCCAACGTAGCAAAGCCCGTTTCTACCTCAACGGGTTTCTGAATAGTTTGAAAGCCCAGGTACTGGAAAACAATGTTGTATTTACCCGGTGCCAGTGCAATTTCAAAGCGCCCTTCATCATTGGAAATAGTACCAGTCGGCGTACCTTTCACAATTATGGCCGCATACGGCAGCGGGTCGCCTTTAGCATTTTTAACCGTTCCACGCAAACCCGTAGTCGCGGTTTGAGCTATGGCAACGATGGTATAGCATATAAAGAATAAACTAATCAGAGAAATTTTCATGCACGAAAGAAACGATTTGCATTCGTTACATCAAGCTAACGAATATAAACTTGGAATCTATTTATACCTGTTGACTTTAACAAGTTGCCATTTTTGCGAATTGGCTACCGAGTAGATGCATAATACTATTTAATCGTTGTCTGGATAGTATGTTAAAAATAGAGAATTGAGTTTTGTTCAGAAAAGACTTGATTGTCATTCAGGCTGGTTAGGGTTGCTTTTATCATTTATGTATCTTGCCTAAAACCGTACTAACCTGAATAACATGCAGAAAATAGGCTACTTCATCATTAATTTATTCATTTTTTCCATCTTCTTTTCAGCGGCATCTGCCCAGCCCTCACCCTCTACGGTACTTCCCGAACGCGAACGGGCCCGTATCGTTGATGAAATTCTGGAAGATCGTTTCGCCAATCTGCTGCCCCAACTGATGCGTCGCGAAGGGATTGACATGTGGATAATTATTTCTCGCGAATACAACGAAGATCCGGTGCTACGTACCATGCTCCCCAGCACCTGGCTATCGGCCCGCCGACGTACCATTATGGTATTTTTCGATAATGGCAAAGAACGGTCCGCCGATGCGGTTGAGAAGCTCGCCATTGCCCGGTACGATGTAGGAAATCTGCTCAAAGGCGCCTGGGACATCGATGTTCGGCCAAATCAGTGGGAAGCGCTGGCGAAGATTATCGAAGACCGAAAACCTAAAAAAATTGGGCTGAATACGTCCCTGAATTACGGGCACGCCGACGGGCTTTCATTCTCGGAACATGAAGAGTTTTTGAAAAAGCTGCCTGCTGAGTATCAGAAACGTATCGTTTCGGCGGAGAAAATAGCGGTTGGCTGGCTCGAAACGCGTACCGAGAAAGAAATGGCGATTTATCCGCTCATCTGCCGATTGTCGCATCAGATTATTCAGGAAGGTTTTTCGGAGCAGGTCATCCAGCCCGGCGTAACGACAACCGACGACGTAGTATGGTGGTTCCGGCAACGTATCACCAATCTGGGCCTAGATACGTGGTTTCACCCGACAGTCGACGTACAACGCGCCGATAATCAGCAGTTTGAACATTTACGTACGTTTTCAAAGCGGCCTGACAAACAGGTAATTATGCCTGGTGATTTGCTCCACGTCGATTTCGGCATTACGTACCTGCGCCTAAACACCGACCAACAGCAACACGCCTACGTGCTACGTCCTGGCGAGACCGACGTACCGGAAGCCATCAAAATGGCTTTTAAGCAAGGGAATCGACTACAGGACATACTGACTGAGCAGTTTAAAGCTGGCAAAACCGGAAATCAGATGTTACTGGCGGCCCTTGATCAGTCGAAGAAAGAAGGAATTATGGGCACCATTTACTCGCACCCGATCGGTGTTCACGGCCACGCGGCTGGCCCAACCATCGGCCTCTGGGATCAGCAGAAAGGCGTTCCGGGCCCCGGAGATTATCCGTTGCTGGCTAACACGGCTTATTCCATTGAATTGAACGCAGCCGTTGAAATACCAGAATGGAAGAAAGTGGTACGTATCATGCTCGAGGAAGACGGATTTTTTGATGGACAGAGCTTCCGCTACATCGACGGGCGACAGACAGAAATCTACACCATTCCGAGGAAACTGGGATACGTGAAATAGAATTATTTAGGACGCTGGTTTTGTCATGCTTTGTTCCTCAGCATGACAAAACCAGCTTTGGCAATAAAACAAGATCATTGCTATTTTACATTTACCGGCCCACCGTCCCGAATTTCTTCGCCGGCGGTTGCGACAAGTTGATCTCCCTCAGTGAGTTGCCCGAAAACTTCTACTTGTTCGTCGGCTTCCAGCCCTTTTTTGACAGGTACCCAGACAGCCTTTTTATCGATGACTTTTATTACGTAAACGCCCTTGGTTGAATTAACCAACGCCGATTTCGGAATAATAAACGTATTGCTCTGGGTAGGGAGCGGCAGATTGACTTCGGCCACCATGCCGGGCAGCAGTTTTTTGTCGTTGTTCACTACGTCCACCTCAATACGTTCAGAGCGAAGACGTTTGTCCAATGCCCCCGATAGCCGTTTTATCTGCCCGGTAAACTTCTTATCCGGGAAGGTTTTGACAGTGAAGCTCACTTCGCCATTTTGATGAACATAACCCGTATAAGCTTCAGGCACAGCCACAACCAGCCGGAGTCGCTTTTGCTCAGTCAGTACAAATAGCGGAAATTCTGAGCCTTTACCGGCTGGTCCGATATAGGCTCCAGTACTTGCATTCCGGGTGCTGATGACACCGTCGAACGGGGCACGAATGGCCAGATAATTCTGAAGCGTGGCCACTTCCCGGTACGCTGATTTAGCAGCATCCAGTTGGGCTAAATCGGCGTTACGTTTGGCGAGTGCCTGATCGACGTCGTTTTTCGAGACGGCTCCCGAAAATTTACTGGCTTCCAAAACGCGTTCATAATTGGCTTTGCTGGCTATAGAAAGGGCTTCCTGTGCTTTCAATCGCGATTCGGCAGAAGCGAGCTGGGCGCTCAATTCAGGTGCTTCGGCCTGCGCCAGCAACTGTCCCTGACGTACTTCTGACCCTACATCCACTTTGAGCGATTTAATAAATCCGCTCACTTTCGCATAGATATCTACATCACGATACGCCATCAATTCGCCAGGGATATTGAGCGAGGATGATAATTTTCCTCTTTTTAGCGAAAATACGTCGATAGCCGCAGGGGCTTCCGGCGCTTCAGAAGCGGCTTCTTTAGCCTCCGATTCTGAAGAATGGCAATTCGTCAAGGAAGAAGCCAGCAGCAAACCGCCAGCCAGAACAATCAGATTACGCACAGGCTTATGAATGAGCCGTTTCATAGGGGGAAGGACTATAAAATTTACTGTCTTTATCTTCGGGGTCAAGCGACACCGATTCGGTTGAGGTTTTCTCCTGCACCCAGCCAAAGGCCAGCGGCAGAATAAACAGGGCGGCAAACGTAGAAGCAATCAGGCCACCAATAACGGCGCGTCCCAGCGGTGCCGCCTGCGAACCACCTTCGCCCAATCCAGAAGCCATCGGTATCATCCCGACAACCATCGCAACGCTCGTCATCAGAATGGGGCGCATACGTAGCGAAGCTGCTTCGCGAGCCGACAGCAGCGCATTGCCATTACGCATCCGCAAATCTTCGGCGTTAGTGACCATGAGAACGGCGTTGGAGATAGATACGCCCACCGACATAATCATCCCCATGTACGATTGCAGATTCAGTGTCGAACCCGTCAGCATCAGCAACACCAGCGAGCCTAAAAGCACAGCCGGAACGGTGCATAAAACCACCAACGATACTTTAAACGATTGAAAATTAGCCGCCAGCATCAGGAAGATAACCACAATAGCGGTTAATAACCCCGTTTGCAGACTATCTAACGTATCGATAAGTACCTGAGTCAGGCCCTGCATTTTAATCGTCAATCCACGAGGCAATTCACCGAGTGAATCAATGGCTTTCTGCACGTCGTGGGCGGCCGTTCCCAAATCAATATCGTTCAGATTGGCTGTTACCGACAGTACCGGAATAGCGCCAATGTTATCGTTTTCGCCATACGTAGTACCCTTCTGTAACGTAGCAACGTCGCTCAGCACCGGACGATTTGAGTTGGGCAAAACCGGTATCTCACCTAAATCGTTGATGGTAGTCATCCGGTTTTCGGGAACCTGCACTTGCACTGTATAACTCTGGCTCGATTTCGGGTCAATCCAGACGCTTTTCTCCGTGTATCGCGACGACGACGTAGCAGCTATGAGCGAGCGCGAAATAGCCGAAATATCGGTGCCGAGTTGAGCAGCCCGCGTCCGGTCGATTGTTACGTTAATGGTCGGATATTTAGTAGCCTGACCAATTTGCACATCACGCAGATAACGTAACTGATTTAACTTGGCAATTACTTTGTTTGCGTACTCTTCATTCTGTTTTTTGTTCTTGCCCGACAGTTTCACCTCAATGGGGGTTGGTGAACCCTGACTCAGGATCTTATCCGTAAGTTCAATCGGTTCAAACGAAAGCTTCACGCCGGGCAGTGCTTTTTTCATACTAGCCCTGAATTTGTCTTTCAGTTCGTCCAGTTCTACGTCGTAATCTTCTTTCAAACTTACCTGCAAAACGCCTTCCTGTGGGCCAGCCATGAACAGGTAAATCGGGCTCGTCGAAAATTGAGACCCGTGCATCCCAACCATAGCTGACGTAATCTCAATATTATCTTTCCCAACGAGTTGCTTCAGCACGTCGATGGTTTTCAGCATGGTAGCCTCAGTTTTTTCGAGTCGCGTACCGTCGGGATTACGTAGTCGAACCTGAAACTGGTGACCAGTTACTTTGGGTAACACGTCGCGGCCAATGTTTGTAATCAGCAGAAACACGATTGCCATCGTCCCCACTACGTATGCCGTCACAATCAGTTTGCGATGAGGCATGATACGTCGAATGAAGCGCGTAAATCGACCCCGTACCCGTTCGAAATAACTGATTTTGCCGTTTTTATTCAGGTCTTCCCGATTGGCCAGAATCTCCTTGGAACGTAGCAGCGCTTCTTTTTCATAATGCCCATTTCCGTTACCATTTACGGTTACTACGTTCTTCTTGAATTTAAAGAGTTTACGGCCTTTCTGTTTTGGCACCTTATCGTTTCCAACATGCGCGTGGCCTTTCATCATCCAGTTGGCCAGCACAGGCACCAGCGTCTGTGCCATCAGGTACGATGTAATCATGGAGAACCCGATAGCCAATGCCAGCGGCAGAAACAAGGCCCCTGGTATACCCGTCATCGTAAAAGCAGGCGCGAAAACGGCCAGAATACAGAATAGAATCAGCAGTTTAGAGAATGCAATTTCTTTACAGGCATCCCAGATCGCCAGTGCTTTCGGTTTGCCCATGTCCATGTGCTGGTGAATATTTTCAATCGTCACCGTACTTTCATCGACCAGAATACCGATAGCCAGCGATAAGCCGCTCAGGGTCATAATGTTGATGGTCTGCCCAAACAACGACAAAAACAGTACCCCCGAAATAATACAGGTCGGAATAGTAATGATAACGATTAAAGCGCCCCGCCAGTCGCCCAGAAAAAGCAACACCATCAAGCCAGTCAGAATGGCTCCAATGGCCCCTTCGGTCATCAAACTTTCGACGGCGTTGATGACGTAAACCGACTGGTCGAAAGTGTAGGTCAGTTTTACATCTTCGGGCAACAGCGCCTGGAAGCGCGGTAAAGCAGCTTTCAAATTCTGAACCACCTCCCAGGTCGATGCGTCAGCAGATTTCGTAATCGGCAGATACACTGATCGTTTGCCGTTAACCAATACGTATCCCTGTGTAATGTCGGCGCCATCTTCAATAGAGGCTACGTCCTTTAAATACAAGTTTTGTACTGAACCGGTGTAGAGCGGAATGTTGCCAAAATCCTCAATAGTTTTGACGGTCGTGTTAGCCGGCGTAAAATAGTTGTAATCGCCGATACGTACGTTTCCGGCTGGTGTAGCGGTGTTATTGATACGTAGTGCCGCCACCAACTGATCAGGAGAGAGGTTGTGGGCACGTAGCAGTTCAGGGTCGGCTTTGATCACGATGGAGCGGGAGTTCCCCCCAAACGGCGCGGGTGACACCAACCCCGGCACCGACGTAAAACCCGATCGGATATAGACGTTGGCCATATCCTGCAACTCGTTATTGGTACGTATCGGACTGCTCAAAACCAGTTGCCCAACTGGCAACGTAGAAGCATCGAAACGTAAAATAAACGGCGGTTGCGAGCCAGGCGGAAAGCTGGACTGCGCCCGGTTGGAGTAGGCCGACACTTCGGCGGCAGCCTGCGCCATGTTGGTACCTTCGTAAAACGAAAGTTTCAGCAACGTAATGCCCTGAATGTTTTTGGTTTCAATACTTTTTACGCCCGATACGTAGAGGAGCAGGTTAACGTACTGTTTCCCAAAAAAAGACTCCATCTGGTCGGGGGTGTAGCCGCCAAAGGGTTGGGAAATATAAATAACCGGCAAATTCAGATTGGGAAATATGTCAATCTTGATATTGCGGACAGCACCTACGCCAAAGTAAAACAAACTGGCCACGATTACCAGAATCGTAATCGGCTTACGTAAGGCGGCACGAATTAAATCCATAGGTTTATTCTAAAATCATCAAAACGCTACGTTGGTAAGTATGATGTTGTGCGGGTAATGATTTTTATTCTTTTGTAAAAGCCAATTTTTTCCAGAATCTATCCCATACGCGCTTATACATCCCTGAAAGTTAATGAATTTGGACGGGACTTCCACTTATTGAATACCAGTACGTTAAATGACATTTTTGAAGCGTTACGTTCGTTCATATCATGTGCTTAGGTAAAAACACTTACAACTAACTTTCTGGTAAAAGTCCTAAAACGTGGTATAAACCAGGCATTCGTTTTGAACGTAGCATTACGGTAAAGTAGATTTGGAATTGCCTTCAAACCAGAAAATTACCCAAGAACTTTAGTGAAATTTTTCTGACAAAAGTTAATCCTGTCGATGACTGAAAACCAAAAAGTGCCGAGCATTTCGACCCGACACTTTCCAGATTAAATAAGGTTGCTACGTTCGCAATTACCGCTGCTGCTACGTAGCGTTTGAGTCATAAAAAATGCCGGATTTGATGAATCCGGCATCTCTATTAGCAATCTACCAGCTTAGGCCAGTCGATTGATGCAGTTCAAATCTTCAAATGCTATTTTCAGGCGCTGTACCATGCTTTCTTCGCCTTTACGTAGCCACACGCGTGGATCGTAGTATTTTTTGTTTGGCGAATCAGGACCTTCGGGGTTGCCCAATTGCGATTGCAGGTAGCCCTCTTTCGATTTATAATAGTTCAGAATACCTTCCCACATAGCCCATTGCATATCGGTATCGATATTCATTTTAATGGCACCGTAGCGGATAGCTTCGCGAATTTCCTCGCGGCTTGAGCCTGAACCACCGTGGAAAACAAAATTCACCGGCAGTGGTCCTGTGTTATAATGCTCTTGAATATAATTCTGCGAATTGTTCAGGATGATGGGCTGAAGTTTTACGTTACCTGGCTTATACACACCGTGCACGTTTCCAAAGGCAGCCGCAATCGTGAAATTCGGCGAAATTTTGCTCAGTTCTTCGTAAGCATAGGCTACTTCTGAAGGCTGAGTATATAGTTTTGAATCATCAACGTCCGAGTTATCAACGCCGTCTTCTTCGCCACCCGTTACGCCTAATTCAATTTCGAGCGTCATGCCGATTTTGGCCATCCGCTCAAAGTATTTCGAACAGATTTCGATGTTTTCTTCGATCGGCTCTTCCGATAAATCGAGCATGTGCGACGAAAACAACGGTTTACCCGTCTGGTCGAAATGCTTCTCGCCAGCAGTCAGCAGACCATCGATCCAGGGCAGCAATTTCTTAGCGCAGTGGTCGGTATGCAAGATAACCGGCACCCCATATAATTCTGCTACGTGGTGAACGTGCATAGCGCCCGAAATAGAGCCCGCAATGGCCGCCTGTTGCTTATCGTTGGGAAGCGATTTACCAGCATAAAAAATGCCGCCCCCATTGGAGAATTGAATGATTACCGGCGAGTTAACAGCTTTGGCTGTTTCCAGAACAGCGTTTACCGAATCCGTGCCAACTACGTTGACGGCGGGTAATGCATAATCATTTTCATTAGCGTGCCGAAATAATTCGGTAACACCTTCGCCGGTTACAACACCGGGGGAAAATCGGGTGGCAGTTTCGCTCATAAGCTAGAAGTCAATCTGTCTTTTTCCATTTTTTGTGTCACCCAAATGATGCCAGACAGATTACATTTTGTTTTAAGGGAGTAAATCAGGTATACTCGATGCAAAAGTACCAAATTTTCGAAAGTCTTCAACGAAGTGTATCACGTAAGCCATTACTCGGCGTGCTACACTTCGTTGAACACGCCCATTTTTCCATCACGCTTTACTTGGGCTATAATTTTTAGTTCAAGTAAAGGCGCATTAAAATGCATTAAACTTACCGAGTCTTTACTCTTTTCAGTGATGTACAGCCATAGTTGGCACAGTATGAATAACGTTTCTCGAAACGATTTTTTCTCTACAACTTTGACCTCATAAACTAAACCACTTATCCTTTGAAAACTCTCTTTTACTGCCCGATGTGGGGTATGGAAAGTCTGCCTTATCCAGAAGCGGCCAAACGGGTGAAAACCGCCGGATACGACGGAATGGAAATTGCGGCCGGTCCTACTCAACGTAAAGAAGCTGTACAAGTTACCCGTGACAACGGCCTCGACCTGATATTAATGGCATTTGGTAGCGGATCCAATTTTGCCGAACACAAAAAAAAGTATCACGACGACCTGCTCGACATCGCTTCGCACAAGCCTTCGTTTATTAATGCCCATACCGGCCACGACTACTTCACGTTTGAACAAAACGCCGAGTTAATTGGCGTAGCTACTGACGTACAGAAACAGACCGGCATTCGTATTCTGCACGAAACGCATCGGGGGCGATTCTCTTACAGTGCTCCAGCTATTCAGTACTACTTAATGAAACTGCCTGAGCTTCGGCTAACGGCCGATTACTCCCATTGGGTCAACGTAGCAGAATCGTACCTGGCCGACCAGGCTGAAAATGTCAACCGGGCAATTGCAGTCAGCGATCATATTCACTGCCGGGTGGGCCATCCTGAAGGACCACAGGTAAACGACCCTCGTGCGCCGGAGTGGAAAGATGCTCTCGAAACTCATGCCAAATGGTGGGATGCCATCCGGGCGAGGCTGCAAAAAGCGAATGCGTCTACGCTGACTGTTACGTGTGAATTCGGTCCGGCGGGTTACCTACCTACCCTTCCGTACACGCAGCAACCTGTTGCTAGCCAATGGGATGTGAACGTATTTATGAAAGATTTTCTGAAAAAACGCTGGCAAGTGTAACGCGGCCCAGTTGGTGTAAGAACATTTTGTCCACAGTACGAGATTACTTATAGTATGATTTTTGCTACGTATCATAAACTGTACGTATCAATCCTACGTAGTAATTCGTAAATTTGAGTATATGCTTCGAACCCTCTACATAGTCTGGTTTTTGGTAGCAATTGCCAGTTGCCCAGCCTGGGCGCAACTGGCCCACACCCTGCGGATTGAAATTCCGTCGGATCCAGACGAAGCAGAGTCTTTCGACGTAACGCCACTGAGCGAACAAGGTGTGCTGGTGTCTATTAGAACAGGTGGTTTTCTGGATAACACTCCACCTAAATTCAACTTTCAGAAATACGATATTAATCTTAAACGTATCTGGAATACTACGTTCGAGCAAAACATAGCATTCAAGCCCGTGATGACTTACAACACCGGCCAGTTTGTTTATCACCTGTTTCGGGAAGACGACTCCGACCGGTTCCAGTTTCTTCGCCTACATCTTGAAGACGGTACGTTCGAAACGACAGAAGGCAGGCTCATTGACCAGTTCGACGTCCAGCAGTTTAAAGTAATGGGCAGCCAGGCATATGTGGGCGGGTATCGGCATGGCCGTCCGGTAGTCATGGCTTTTTCGTTTTTCGACCATTCAGCCAAAGTTTTACCGGGAATGTACGTCAATCGTATGGAAATCAGCAGTCTGGAGGTCGATGAAAGTCGGCAGGAAGTAAACGTACTGGTTCACTCGCTCAGACGAAATTGCAAGTTTTCGCTCCGGACATACGATTATGAATCAAAGCTGCTACGTACCACCGATTTCGATGGAGCTCAGAATAGCCTGATTTCGGGAAAGCTGTTGCCAATCAACGAACAGGAGTCGTTGCTGGTGGGTAATTACTCGACCAACTGCACACCTTACTCGCAAGGTATATACGTAACGAAACTACGTCAGGGCGAAACTACCAGTGATCTGATCAGTTCGATTCAATACATAGAGTTTTCGCAACTGGAAAATTTTTTCAATTTCTTAAAGCCGCAACGTCAGCAGAAATTGCTGGCTAAAGCTCAGAAGAAAAAAGAAGAGGGTAAAGATTACAAGTTTCATTACCGACTGCTGGTTCATGACCTTCAGCCGACACCCAATGGCCTCATTTTGGTAGCCGAAGTCTATTATCCACAATACCGGGGCAGTACACTGGCTTATGGCGGCTACCTACGTAACGCCGACCGATACGAAGGATTTCGCTATACCCACGCTTTCATCTGTGAATTTGACAAACAGGGCAAGTTGCTATGGGATAACTGCTTCCCAATCAAGGAATTGGTTAGTACAGAGCTAACTGAAATGGTGCAGGTTTCGCAACAGGGCGACCGTGTCGTATTGGCTTACCCCAACGACGGCGAGATCACGACCGAAGTCATTCAGCAGAACAAAATCCTGAAAGAGACCGAAAAGTTTAAGTTGCAGACGAACGCCGAAGAGGATAAAGTGACGTTTTCGGCCCAGGATAACCTCATGGCCTGGTACGGTCAGCATTTCCTGGCCTGCGGATTTCAGAAAATTGCCCCTTCAAAAAACATCGCCCGGCAACGCGAGGTCTTTTACCTCAACAAGTTAACGTATCAGGAGAATGCTGAACAGCCCGCAAAATCGACCAGCGTTAAGACCCGAAAAAACGGCGGATCAGAACGATAATCAGGTTCAGGAGTAGGCTGACAACAATGCACGTAACGATTGGGAAATAGAAACCGCCCCCATTTTTGCCTTCAATACGTATATCGCCGGGTAGTCGCCCCAGCCAGTGAAGTTTATCTCCAAAAAAGTAAATCACCCCACCTATAAGTATAAGTGCAGCGCCAATCAGAATAATGTATTTGCCAACAGTGGGCGACATAGAGTGAATGTATGATGTATGAAATATAACGGATAAAACTGACTCATTGCTACTACGAATATACATTATACATCCTACTTCATACATTATTTAAAAGCGGCTTTCCCGAATAAATCCAATATTAATCAGCGCTCACTTGCTTTTTCGGGGATTTCTTCTTACTTTTGCACCAGATTTTCTAAAGCGACATCCGTCGCGTCTCTGTTTCTCTCCTTTTTACACGCTGAGATAGGTCTGACAGAGCCCAGTACGGATGTACAGATGGGTTTTCTGTGTGGACGCTCCCGGGTTGGAGCAATTGCGCGTGGGCTAATCGTCAATCGGTCGTAATCAGCACGTTGTGGGTATCACGCTGATTCGTTGTCTTTTCCCTAAAGAAGTTGGCGGGCCGCCGACTCGGGAAAATGGGTCCTTGTTGGGTCGTTGGGCAGCTTCGTTCGTTGGGCAATTTTCGCATTATCACGCCGTTCACAGGCATACACTCGTCTTCGCTTGGAGGTTTCTAACCACTTATTTTCCAAGTTGATGAAAACGAAAACAACTAAATCCAATGATCAGAATGATCTGATCGACATTGAAAAAATCGCGCAGGAAATGGCCGCTAGCGCAGGCACTCCTGCAGAAAAAACCGCCGATGCTAAACCAAAAGCATCGCGCAAAAAAGCCGAAAAAGCAGCTGCTGAACCGGCATCTGAGATTACTACATTTGATTCTGCCAGCGAAACGGTTGCGGAGGGTATCGCCGATAAGGTTGTCATCGTAGCCGATGAGCCGCTTTCAACTACGCCTGAAGCTACAGCTACCGAAACGGCTCCTGCTAAACCAGCAGATCCCAATCAGATTTTATTTGCTGATCTTCCGATTTCGGAGGAAATTCTGCGGGCCGTAACTGACATGGGTTTTGTGAGCCCTTCGCCGATTCAGGCTGAAGCTATTCCGCCCATTCTGGATGGCCGCGACGTAATTGGTCAGGCGCAGACCGGTACCGGAAAAACGGCTGCTTTTGGTATACCTGCTCTTGAACTGGTTGATGTTCAGGATCGATCAGTACAAACACTTATTCTTTGCCCCACCCGCGAACTTGCTCTGCAAGTTGCCGACGAAATTCGGAAGCTATCTAAATACAAGCGCGGTGTAAAAGTCGAGGCTATTTACGGTGGTGATTCCATCGAACGTCAGATTCGGTCGCTTAAGTCGGGCGTTCACATTGTTATTGGTACTCCAGGCCGGGTTATGGACCATATGGAACGTAACACGCTGAAGCTCGACAATGTGAAAATGATGATTCTCGATGAGGCTGACGAAATGCTCGATATGGGCTTCCGTGAGGACATTGAGAGCATCCTGGAAGACATGCCCGAAGAACGGCAAACGATTCTGTTCTCGGCAACTATGTCGAAGCCGATCATGCAGATCACCCAGAAATTCCAGCAAGATCCGGTTCTGGTGAAGGTTGTCAAAAAAGAGCTGACCAACACCAACATTGAGCAGGTTTATTTCGAAGTTAAACCAAAGGCAAAAGTTGAAGTAATGTGTCGTTTGATCGACATGTATGACCTGAAACTGCTGCTGGTTTTCTGCAATACCAAACGCAAAGTCGATGAGATCGTCGAAGATTTGCAGATTCGGGGGTATCAGGCCGAAGGGTTGCACGGTGATTTGCGTCAGGCACAACGTAACAACGTAATGAGCAAATTCCGGGCGGGTACAACCAGCATTCTGGTCGCTACCGACGTAGCAGCTCGGGGTATTGATGTCGATGATGTAGACGCAGTGATCAACTTCGACATTCCGCTTGACGAAGAATACTACGTTCACCGGATCGGTCGGACGGGCCGGGCTGGTAAATCGGGCCGTGCGTTCTCAATGGTCGGTCGTGATGAGAAATACCGCTTCCGCGAAATTCAGAACTACACGAAAGTTCGGGTTGAGAAAGGCGTGATTCCATCGTTTGAAGATATTGTTGGCATTCGCAAAGCGCGTTTCATCGAGCAATTGCAACAAACGATCAATGAAAGTCAGGATTTGAATCTATATGATGATCTGCTGACGCAACTGCATCATGCGGGTTTCTCTACTGAACAAATTGTTGCGGCTCTGGTGAAACGTAGCATGGGTATCGAGAAAAACGAATTTGCCGATCAAAACCTTGGCCTCGACGATGACCGTCGCCGTGAAGATCGTCGTGACCGGGGTGGTCGTTTTGATGACCGTCGTGGTGGCCGCTTTAGTGACCGCGATGAGCGTGGTGGCCGCTTTGGCGACAGAGAACGTAACGATCGGGGACGTAATGACGGAGGAAGCCGTTTCGGCGACCGCGATCGGAATGGTTACGGCGACCGCCCACGGTTTGGACGTAATGAAGGCCAGGACCGTGATCGGTCGTTTGGTCCACGCGAAGGTTCTGGACGTAACGGCTATTTTGATCGCGAAGAAAAACGGGCGCCCCGTGAACGCGAAGCGAACATGACTCGCCTGATGGTGAGCATCGGCCGTCGCGATTATGTACGACCTGGCGATATTGTTGGCGCGATAGCTGGAGAAGCCAATATTCCTGGTAATAGCATTGGCAGCATCGATATTTTCGACAAATTCACCTATGTAGACGTACCGAAGGACGTAGCCAATCGGGTTGTTGATGCTATGGAAGGCAACACCATCAAAGGACGCCGAGTAAATATTGAGGTGGCACGATAATTGTCGATCCTCTATTAACAAAAAAGCCGAAATGATAAATTCATTTCGGCTTTTTTGTTACCATAAATAATTTGTTTTAACTAATTATTTTTATATTTGTGATACTCTCAACTAAAATTGAGACTTATACCGACTTGTACAGATACACTTATGAAGAAATTTACAATTGACTTAAAAAGGTACAAAAACCGATATACCTATCGAGCCGCTTCTCAAGGAGGCCACAAACCGGCTATAGGACTATCTAGCGTAGACTTACAAGCATTCAGATTTATACTGACATAACTATGAAGTATACTAAAATTTGACTACTGAAGCTTTATCCAGAAAAAGATTAATTTTTAGATACGTTCCTTTTCAAATCTGATTTTCTGGTTCACTTATTGCATAAATACCAATTACAGCAGGCTATCAAAGCCAGGTCAGTACCATCCTCTACTAAATGGTAAGCTACACAGTGAGCAATCATTGTGTTTCTGAATATTTAGCAGGAATTGCCCGATTACCAAGTAGCGTACAATGCCGGTTGGCATAGATAATGGTTGGCATTTTATTTAGTTGACCAGAGCACCCTAATCATTTACAGGGAGGTAAAATATAAGTAAGTCCAGACACAAAATGGGACTGAACGGGCGAAGCTGTAAATTATAATACGTATTATATCTCATCATTATTAAAACATGGCTATTAGAAAACTAGCAGGATTTTTAGTAATTAATTGCTTAATAGTGTTTCTTCTGGGGTCCTGCGCAGTCGTAAAACCTTTACCTCCTGAATTAGAATATTTTCAAACTAGTGATTCAATTTATCCAGCTCAGATTAAGATAATACCTCCACCAATTTCTCGAATTCAGCAAAAGGATATTTTAGGAATTATGGTGAGTAGCTCAAGTAAAGAATATAATGAACTTTTAAATTTAAATAACGGAAGTTCATTGCCACAAGCAACATTTGCTCCTGGTGCAGCAAGCTCAGGTGCCCAGGTGATCGGCTATCCGGTTGATTCGTTAGGATACATCACTATGCCATTAATTGGCAAACAAAAACTGGCAGGTCTGTCTATAAAAGAAGCAGAAGAAAAAATACGAATTGAGCTTGAAAAATCAATAAAATTTCCGTCGGTCACGATCCGATATATGAATCATAAATTTACCATACTGGGTGAAGCCAGCCGAGTAGGTACTTTCGGTTTACTAAATGATGAAACTACGCTTATTGACGCTATAGCAGGCGCTGGCGATTTGTCTATGTATGCCAAACGCGACAGTATAAAAATTATCAGAACAGTCAATAATAGAAGAGAAGTAGGGATTGTGAGCTTAAGAGGTACCGATGTGTTTTCTTCTCCTTATTACTACGTTCGTCACGACGATATTATTTACGTAGAGCCTAAGAAAACGAAAACCGTTCCAGAGCCGCCTACAACTGGCAATCTGCTGGTTCAACGTACTGTTCTTTATTTAGGACTGATAAGCACACTCGCTACCGTAGCCACTGTGTTAACACGATTTTTTTAATACGGATCACAGTTACAAAAACTAGCGTATAATTTGCTCTGAGTGAATGACATTTAATAACAATTCGATTACGTTCTAAGACCAAATTTTTGTTAGAAGGTGTCAGGAAAACTGACGGGATATTATTAATGACATCAAGAAAATGAATAACGAGAATTTTGTTTTCGAGGAAGAAGAAGGCACCACCGCTATTCTCGACTATCTGTATAAATTTCTTCGATATTGGTACTGGATTGTACTGTCGTTGATAATCAGCTTTACGATTGCTTACGTTTATCTGAAAAAATTCACACCGGTTTATCAGGTAAGTGCTACGTTGCTTATAAAAGACGAGAAAAAAATGAATTCAGATGTAATTGAAAAATTAGATATGAATATCAGAAATAAGCTCGTTGAAAATGAAATAGAAGTTCTAAAATCAAGAGCTTTAATTGGCCGTGTTGTTGATAAACTCAATTTAGTTGTTTCATACTGGAAAGAAGGAAAATTTCGAAATAGCGAACTTCATACGGAAAGCCCAATTGTTATCAAAGCGGAAGAATTGACTCCGTTCGCTTACCGGACGCCTTTATACGTTAAAGTCGGCCCGAGTAACATGTTTCAGTTGCTTGATGAAGAAAAAAACGACTTGGGCACTTATGAATATGGAAAATTGATTAAAAATAAATTCGGTGATCTAACAGTAACTGCCAGAGACAGCATAAATAATCAGACTCCCGCTACTATTAAAGTAATCTTCCGCAGTCGCGATGGTTTAGTCAATTATTTAATCAGCGGGCTTCAAATTGAATTACTCAATCCGCAGAGTTCGCTTATTTCATTGGGCCTCGAAAGTGCCGTTCCTAAGCAAGGGAAAGATATATTGACCGAGTTACTTAATGTATACTCCACGGCTTCACTGGAGGACAAAAACAAGGAAGCTGCTAATACGCTACGTTTCATTGAAGAGCGATTAAAGTTAATTACTGCTGAGCTTGGTGGTGTTGAACAGAATATTGAACAATACCGTAAAGCACAGGGTGTAAGTGGTTTAAGTAGTGAAGCAGCCACTTTTTTAAAGAAGGTGGAAGACAATGATTCAAAGCTTAATGAATTAGACGTACAGTTCCAGTTACTAGATCGAGCCGAAGAATACTTAACCAGCTCACAGGCAGGAATTGTAGCACCAGCTACTATGATGGGCTTTAGTGACGCTATTTTAAGCGGCTATGTGAATCAGCTTTCACAACTTGAATCAGACCGGGTAAAATTGGCACAGGCTGTTCAACCGGGCAATCCATCACTGGAAGCGTTAAATGCGCAGATTCGGACGGTTAAACAATCAATTAAAGAAAGCTTAACTAAACAGCGCGCTAGCCTGACGGTTGCCAGACAGAATTTACTGGGCATAAATCATAACCTGGAAAGTGCAATCATGAGGATTCCTACAAAAGAACGGGAATTTGTGGGTATTAAACGCCAGGCTAATATTAAGGAAGACTTGTATCTGCTTCTGCTGAAAACAAGGGAGCAAACTTCGCTTTCCTATGCATCAACGGTTACAGACAGTCGGGTAGTTGATGCACCTTACTCTTCGGAAGGCCCTATCCGACCCGATCGCGGCAATATTTATTTGATGGCCTTTTTGATTGGGCTAACTATCCCAATTGCCTTAATTGCCGGCAAAGAAGCGCTGACTAATACGATTCAATCGAAGAAGGAAATTGAGAAAAAAACTGGCCTCAAAGTTTTCGGAGAAATAGGTCTCCAACCTAAGGGGGAAAAGGGAGAAATTATCGATACTAGAAGCCGAAATTTTGTGAGCGAACAGATACGTATGTTACGTTCCAATATGCGGTATTTATTTCTTGATACACACGAAAGTATTGGTAAATCGATTCTCATCACGTCGTCGATCAGCGGTGAAGGAAAAAGCTTTATGACGTTAAATTTAGCCGCTTCATTATCCTTATTGGGGAAAAAGGTAGTGATTATTGGCCTGGATTTAAGGAAGCCTAGAATTCATGAGCATTTGCAGGTAAGTAATAAGGTAGGCATGTCAAATTATTTAATTGGACAACTGAGTTTGGCAGATATTATTCAGTCAACTTCTATTGAAAACCTGTACATGATTCCAAGCGGACCTGTTCCGCCAAATCCTTCTGAATTAATTAGCAGAGGACGCATTAAAGAATTGGTTACAACGCTACGTCAGCCTTTCGACTATATTATCATCGATACTCCTCCAGTTGGCCTTGTAACAGACGCACTATTATTAGAGTCTTGTACAGATGTTTGTTTTTATTTAATACGTCATGAGAAAACACCTAAATCTTATTTGTCGGCTATTAAAGAATTAAATGAAAAGAAACTGTTCAGATCAATTAATATTATTTTTAACGCTATAAATTATAAAAATTCCCCTTCGTATAGTTATGGTTACGGCCAGAGAAAAACGGAGTACTATGGGGAGGAACCTGAGAAAAAAAGTTGGTTAAAAAACTTAGTTACTAAAGACTAAATTTTTCACTTTTAGTAGTTCGCTCAGGTTTTAGATTTACCTACAATTAGGCAATTCTATGTCAGTCAAGTACGATAAAATGTCCATAGGTGTAATAGGCCTTGGATACGTTGGTTTACCGTTAGCTGTCGAGTTTGGTAAAAAATACGTAGTAAAGGGATTTGATACCAATAAAAATCGTATAAAGCAATTGACAGAAGGCTATGATTCTACGCTAGAAATTAGTGAATCACAGATTATTGAGTCGCATTGTTTATCGTTCACGAATGACATAGATTACCTTAAGGATTGTACCGTATTTATTATTACAGTACCCACGCCAATTGATAATTTCAAAAAACCAGATTTAAGTTTTTTGAATAAAGCATCCGCAGCAGTGGGCAAGCTATTAAAGAAAGGGGATACTGTCGTATATGAATCTACGGTTTATCCTGGTTGTACCGAGGAAGATTGTGTTCCTATCCTGGAAAAAAGTAGCAAATTAATTTACAATAAAGACTTCTTCTGTGGCTATTCACCCGAACGTATCAATCCAGGTGACAAAGAAAGAACGCTGACAAAAATTTTAAAAATAACGTCAGGTTCCACTATCGAAACAGCCAATTTTATTGATAAACTATACGGCTCTATTATCGAAGCAGGAACGTACCAGGCTCCATCTATTCGGGTAGCAGAAGCCGCTAAAGCTATAGAAAACGCTCAACGGGATATTAATATATCCTTTATCAATGAGTTGGCTTTGATATTCGACCGTATGGGAATCGATACCAATGACGTACTCGAAGCAGCCAGCACTAAGTGGAATTTCCTAAAATTTAAACCAGGGCTGGTTGGTGGTCACTGCATTGGTGTCGATCCGTACTATTTGGTTCACAAAGCACAAAGCCTTGGTTATCATCCACAAGTAATTTCATCAGGACGACTCGTTAACGACCGGATGGGTGTATTCGTGGCCAAAAAAATATTAAAACAGCTAATTGCTAATGGAGTACAGATTCAACAAAGTAATGTGCTGCTTTTAGGATTTACATTCAAAGAAAATTGCCCTGATACACGTAATACAAAAGTTATAGATATTTATCACGAGCTGAAAGATTTTGGAATAGCCGTTGACGTGTACGATCCCTGGGCTTCTGCCTGTGCAGTATACGAAGAATACGGGATTGAATTATTGAGTGAAATAGGCAAAAATCAATACGATGGTGTAATTATAACAGTAGCACATCAGCAATTTTTTGATTTACAAATAAGAAACCTTAAGAAGAATGATAAATCTATTGTTTTTGATATAAAGTCAATTTTTGATAGAGATTTGGTTGATATAAGATTATAAATACATTTCATTTGGCATACCTCTACTAGCTCTTTTACTAATGTCTTATAATCAATATAGTATATCTGATGAGGGATCATTAGGTCCGGCTTATCATAACTCGCAATTAGATATAGTTAATATTAGCTCTAAAATACCTGAAATTACGTCTACTAGAATATTCGATTATTTAGCAAAATACAGCACGCGGGAAACATGGGAGTTTATTCAATTAAAAGATATTAAAAATGGGGCAACTGCGGCTCATGTAAGAAATATTTTCATTGATGATCTATTAGTAAAAGCTGACGATCCTAACTTCATATTTGAGTCTATTCGGCAAACAATTTCTACTGAAAATTACTTCGCATTTAGAATTGCTACAGCAGAAAATTTAAAAACAAAGCTTCAGGATATTTATTCGCCAATTACATTCTCAATTTATTATCCATTTTATTTTCTATCGAGGAGATTAATCCCTAAACTGAAAGGATTTAGAAAAATATGTAAGTTATTAGAAGTGCCGATAGATGTGTCTAAAGCTGAAATAATCGGCAGACTTATTTATAAAGGGTTTAAAATTATTGATTTGTTAGAAACGGGTTACGAAACTATTCTAATTACACAGGTTAATCCAAACGAAAACCCCAGCGAGTCGAAGCCTATTCCCTGTGAAGGATTTATTTTTAAGATGAATCGGCTTGGAAAGAACGGCAAAAATATAGTCGTCTACAAATTACGAACGATGCACCCGTATGCGGAATACGTATTGGATTATCTGCATAAAGCACATGGGCTTGATATCGGTGGGAAATTTAAAAACGATTTTAGAATCAGTACGAGTGGTCGAACATTACGTAAATATTGGATTGATGAAATTCCGATGTTCTATAATCTTCTAAAAGGAGATATAAAGTTGGTTGGCGTTCGACCAATTAGTAGTTATTATTTCTGCTTGTATCCAGCCGAAGCGCAGGCAATAAGACACAATCATAAACCAGGTTTGTTACCTCCTTTTTATGCAGATATGCCTGGTACGTTTGACGAGATTGTACAGTCAGAATTGAATTACCTAAATCAGTACGAAAAGGCGCCATTCAAAACAGACGTCAAATACCTCTTCAAAATTGCGACGAATATTCTGTTCAAAAACGCACGGAGCAAATAGTCTATTCAGTAAATGGTACAGAGTAACGTAGAGCAGATTCAGATGGTTGATTTAAAAAATCAATATCTACGAATTAAGCCCGCTGTCGATGCGGCAATTCAGGAATGCATCGATTCTACTACGTTTATTAAAGGGCCACAGGTTGGTTATTTTGAGAAACAACTCAGCCAGTACCTGAATGTAAAACACGTTATCAGTTGCGCCAACGGTACCGACGCCTTACAGCTTGCCATGATGGCGTTGGACTTAGAACCAGGTGATGAAGTTATTGTTCCGGCGTTTACGTACGTAGCAACTGCCGAGGTAATTGCTCTACTTGGCCTCAAACCCATAATGATTGATGTAGATGCCCAAACGTTTACTATCAACCGTGACCTGGTTGAAGCTGCCCTTACGCCCAGAACGAGGCTGGTTGTTCCGGTTCATCTATTCGGTCAATGTGCCGATATGGAAGGAATTAAACAGCTCTGTGAGTCACATAATATTTTCATTGTTGAAGATACGGCTCAGGCAATTGGTGCTACGTATACGTTTAGCCAGGGTAATGCAACATCGGCCGGGGCTATTGGTGATCTGGGTACTACGTCGTTTTTCCCATCCAAAAATTTAGGATGCTTTGGCGATGGTGGCGCTGTTTATACCAATAGCGATGAGCTGGCTCAAAAGGTGAGTCTGATCGGCAATCACGGGCAGGCTCGAAAATACCAGCATGAACGTATTGGCATAAACTCCAGACTTGACTCTATTCAGGCAGCTATCCTGATTGAGAAGTTAAAACATCTGGATCACTACGTTCAGACGCGCCGTCAAGTTGCCGATATGTACGATAAAGCTTTTGGGCAGAATAGCGCTCTCGAAATACCTTTTCGAAATCCTCATTCAACGCATGTTTTTCACCAGTATACGCTGAAAGTACCTGCTACTGAACGTGATACGTTAAAAACGGCTCTGGCTTTGAAAGGCATTCCCAGCATGGTCTATTACCCGATTCCGCTCCATCAGCAAAAGGCTTATCAAAACATTGGCAGGGTCGTTGGCGATTTGAACGTAACGCAGGATTTATGCAGTCGGGTATTGTCGCTGCCAATTCACACGGAATTGTCAGTCTCTCAGATTGAATACATTACAGATGCTGTCAATACCCATTTCGCCTGAACCTGTGGACTCCGTATTTATTCATTCAACAGCCGTTGTCGATGATGGATGCACAATTGGCGAGGGCACCAAAATCTGGCATTTCTGCCACATCATGCCCGGCAGCACCATCGGAAAAGACTGTAACATTGGTCAGAACGTAGTCATTTCTCCGCAAGTGATACTAGGTAACAACGTAAAGGTTCAGAATAACGTATCGATTTACACAGGCGTTACGTGTGCCGACGATGTTTTCCTAGGTCCTTCTATGGTGTTCACTAACGTATCAAATCCACGTAGTGCCGTTAACCGCCGGAGTCAGTACGAATCTACCTATGTTGGCAAAGGGGCCAGTATAGGGGCAAATGCGACAATTGTTTGTGGAAATACTATTGGTAACTACGCGTTTATCGGCGCTGGTGCTGTAGTAACTAAAAATGTACCGCCGTACGCCCTGGTTGTTGGCAATCCAGCCCGACAAGTAGGATGGATCAGTGCCTATGGGCATCGTTTATCATTTGATACGACCGGGAAAGCCACCTGTCCAGAGAGCGGGGGCATTTATGAATTGAAAAACGGTAGCGTTTCCGTCGTCGAGTAACCTCACTTCCTTCCTCTATATGAAAAAATTCGCTCTAATTGGTGCGGCTGGTTTTATTGCTCCACGGCACATGAAAGCCATCCGCGAAACGGGTAACGTACTGGTAACCGCTTTCGATAAATTCGATTCGGTTGGGGTTATGGACAGCTATTTTCCAGATGCTAATTTCTTTACGGAATTTGAGCGCTTCGACCGCCACATCGACAAACTACGTCGACAGGATAACCCCGTCAACTACGTAACAATCTGTAGCCCGAACTACCTGCACGACGCACACATTCGTTTCGGCTTACGTAGTGGAGCCGATGTTATCTGCGAAAAGCCGCTAGTATTAAATCCCTGGAATATTGATGCACTCGCCGAAATGGAAAACGAAACGGGACGGCGGGTCTTTAACATTCTTCAGCTTCGTTTGCATCCGACTATTGTTGCTCTAAAAAAGCGCATTGACGAAGGGCCCGCGGATAAAATCTATGACCTTGATTTAGCTTACATTACGTCAAGAGGTAAATGGTACAACATCAGTTGGAAAGGTGATACGGCGAAATCGGGGGGTATCGCAACGAACATTGGCGTTCATTTTTTTGATATGCTCACCTGGATTTTCGGCGGTGTGAAAAAAAATCTCGTCCATATCCGCGAGAAGAATACTGCTTCTGGCTATCTCGAACTGGACAAGGCGCGCGTACGCTGGTTTCTCAGCACCGATTCCGAATCGCTGCCCCAGGCCGTTAAAATGAAGAACAAGCAGACGTATCGCTCGTTGCAGATTGAGGGCGAAGAAATTGAGTTTAGCGATGGCTTCACAGATCTGCACACAAAAAGTTATGAGCAAATTCTGGCCGGTCAGGGATTCGGGCTCCTTGAAGCCATCCCCTCAATTGAAATTGTTCACGTCATCCGCAACACCAGCCTGACGCAGCTCAACAGCGATTATCATCCACTCGTTCAGCAGCTACGTTACCGGATCGCTGCCTGATCGACGTAGCACCCAAGCCAATAGAAAGCTGTCAGATCATAACCCGGCCACTACGTGACTCCTACTAACGATACGTATTCGCATTCAATAACGCCCCATAACAGCCTGTTCGATTTTAGACTGGGCGAATTATGGCAGTACCGCGATCTGGTTACGTTATTTATTAAACGTGATTTTGTAGCTAAATACAAGCAAACCGTTCTGGGGCCAATATGGTTTTTCATTCAACCCATTTTTCAAACACTTGTATTAACCGTTGCCTTCGGTCGCATGGCTGGACTGCCTACCGACGGAATTCCTCCTATTCTTTTTTATTTAGCAGGAATAACGGCCTGGAACTATTTTTCCAACTGCCTCCGATCTACGTCAAATACATTTGCGGCTAATGCTCACTTATTTGGAAAAGTCTATTTCCCAAGAGTAGTAACTCCTATTTCGGTAGTACTTAGCAACCTCATTCAGTTTGGCATTGGCTTACTACTATTTCTGATCATCTATCTCTATTATTTAGTTACTGGTAGTCACTTTCGCCCGAACAGCACCTTGTTATTGTTACCAGTACTCATTTTTAGCATGGGAATTATGGGGCTTGGGTTAGGCATGCTGATTTCCTCATTAACAACCCGTTACCGTGATTTACAATACCTAGTCGACTTCGGCATGCAGTTACTTATGTATGCAACGCCTGTAATTATTCCACTGTCGGCCATACCTTCGAAATATGCACCAATTATGCTAATCAATCCGATGACTGGCATAATTGAAACGTTCAAATACAGCTTTTTTGGAACGAGCTTACTTTCCTGGCAACTATTAAGTTATTCAATAGGCTTCGCAATCAGTTTTTTTCTAATTGGGTATATCATATTTAACAATACAGAAAAGAATTTTATGGATACTGTTTAAATAATATAAGTAAGCCAATAACTATTTCTAAAAAATGATTGCCCAATTTCTAGTTTCATTATTATACGTTCTCTGTTTCCTGACCATCGGAGGGATACTAAAAAAAATAATTGGTTGGTCAACTTCATATTATTATGATCTTTTAATTGGATTTGCTTGTCTGAATGCAGTTTTTACAACCATTTCTATAGCTTACCCTGTTAATGAAAAAAGTTTATGTATTTTTCTTTGTATTCTATTTATGGTAGCTTTTAGGTACAGAAAATGGTTATCATTCTACATTTCTAACTTAACTAACTATTTACTTATAAAAATCATTAACAGGCCAATTATCTTTTCAGTTATAAGTTTATTTATTATAATCACGTTTTTCCAGTCATTATATACGCCTAATCTTCATTATGACGCAGCGCTATATCACGTACCAGCTATAAAGTGGACAAGAGAACACTCAACAATTGCGGGGTTAGCCAATCTGAATATTGTACTAGGGTACAATTTCAATATCTTTCCTTTATATGCAGCTTTCTCATTGGAAAATTGGTTTGGACAAGCTATTTATTCTATAAACTTTACAATTGTTAGTTGTTTCTGTATATGGTTGTTCTCAATAATAGTTTATTCAATTGATTTTAAACGGTATTTATTTGTAGCTAGCTTAATCTTAATTTTCTATGCCTTAATTGAATATTATTGGCCACACGTATCAACTACATCAAATGATATTATCGTTTATATTCTGGTATTATCTATATTATTGGCAGGTTTGTCGTACAAAAGAAATAAAGATGACATATATTCAGTAGTTATTTTATCGACGTACGTTATTACAATAAAGTTATCTGCCATTCCAGTCTTATTGTTAGCAATCTTTATTGTTTTTTCTAAAAGCTATTGGCAGTCTAAAAGAAAAGCGCTAGGAACAATATTAATTAGCGCTTTCATTTTGATTCCCTGGCTTACAAAAAATGTACTTATCACAGGATGGCTATTATTTCCATTTCCATACTTAGATCTTTTTTCCGTCGATTGGAAAGTACCATTAAGTGACGTAGTGCTTCAAAAAAAAGTAATTGATACTTATTATTTACCTAAAGATGCAGGCTCAGGGCTTTCTCAACTTACGGTATGGTTCTTTGACCACTCGCTTGTAGAGATATTGACAATGGTAATGGCATCTACATTTCTAGTTATATTATTTTCTAAACTGATCACGAAGAAATTATCAATCAATCAATTCCATTTAGCATCAATCATTGTATCTGCCTTAGGCATTCTTTTCATGTTTTTGAGTTCACCAAGTTTGAGATACTGTATTTCATTCTTTCTGGCAGCCATTGCTTTGTGCATAAACATCTTAGATACACAGCAGACAAGTAATAAATACGTTTTCTATGCTCCAGGGCTGTTATTAGCTCTCATATTTTTAAAAAATAACTGGAACCATCCTTGGCACTTTGCCAAGAATATAAGTCAGAGATTGTTAATACCTTACCCACTAGAGTCTGCTAATATGCCCACATACAGCTACTTTCTAATTGACAAGAAAGTCAAGTGCTACTATCCGCTTGACACTGATCAATGCTTCAATCATGCCCTCCCATGTACCTCTCATCTTTTAAGCAATGTACACCTGAGAGGATTGACAATTGAAGAGGGATTCTATAAAGCAGAACTGAGTAAATAACTCATGAAGCCGATCATTAAGGTAGAAAATATCTCGAAACAGTACCGCCTTGGTAATATTGGCTTGAATACAATTCGAGACGATTTTCAGCGCTGGTTGCACCGCATTCAGGGGAAAGAAGATCCACTTTTAAAAATAGGGGAAATAAATGATCGTAAACTGAAAGGATCGAGCGAGTATGTCTGGGCACTAAAAGATATTTCATTTAGTGTCATGCCGGGCGACATTCTTGGCATAATAGGCGAAAATGGTGCTGGAAAGTCAACACTATTAAAAATACTCTCAAAAGTAACCGGGCCTACTACAGGGCGCATCGATTTTAACGGTCGAATAAGCAGTTTACTTGAGGTTGGAACCGGATTCCATCCCGACTTGACAGGGCGGGAAAATATTTTTCTAAACGGGGCCATTCTTGGACTGAATAAACGAGAAATACGTAGCAGGCTCGAGGAGATTATTGATTTTTCTGGTTGCGAGCGGTATATCGATACCCCCGTAAAACGCTATTCAAGTGGCATGATAGTTCGCTTAGGATTTGCTGTAGCAGCCCACCTGGAACCTGAAATATTAATAGTAGATGAAGTCTTGGCAGTAGGAGACGCTGAATTTCAGAAAAAAGCGGTCGGAAAGATGCAGGACGTGAATAAAAAAGATGGAAGAACTGTCCTCGTTGTGAGCCACAATATGACAATAATGAGTGAATTATGTAATAGAGGTATCTTGTTAGAAAACGGTATAGTTAAGAGCGATGCTCCTATTAAAAATGTCATATTCAAGCATATAACAAGTAATAATTCAGTAACTGAAAAAAAATGGCTAAACGAAAATGCGCCGGGAAATGATAAAATAAAATTAAAAAAAGCTTATATAACTAATAAAGAAAATAAACCTATCAGTCATGCTTATATTAATGAAGAGATTGGGTTTTGTGTCGAATATGAATTATTAAGTGAAATAAGTTCATTTACTCATGGAATAAATGTGTTCAGCAGTATGGACATCCATTTATTTTCTTCGCATGACAATATAAAACTAGAAAAAGATAAAATATTCACACCTGGCCATTACAAAACTACAGTGTGGATACCAGCTAATTTATTGCAGAGTGACTACATAAAGATTAGCTTTGCGTGTATGAAATATGAACCTTTCGAGCAATTATTTCATGAAATAAATGTACTTAGAATTAATGTGCTTGAGCCAGAGATTGCGATAACAGGAAGTGAAAGTTATAAAGGCAAATTACCTGGATTAGTAAGACCCCATCTCAAATGGGAAGAACGTCAATTACTTTACAAAAATTAAAAAATTAACATGGAATTCACGGGAGAAAGATATTTACCAGAACTTTCAGGGGAAATTGCCTGCGAACATCTGAACAGGTATTATTTTGTAACTAACCAATTAGATCTTAAGAATAAGAAAGTGTTGGATATAGCCTCCGGTGAGGGATATGGTTCTAATCTTATTGCCCAGTTCGCGGATCAGGTGTATGGAGTAGATATTAGCGCAGAAGCTATTGAACATGCGCAGAAAAAATATAAGAGAAAAAATTTAACATTCACTAAAGGAGATGCGACCTTAATTCCTTTACAAAACGAATCAGTAGATATTGTAATAAGTTTCGAAACAATTGAGCACATCGATAAGCACCAAGAGATGATCGATGAAATAAAGCGTGTTTTAAAAAAAGACGGATT
The DNA here is from genome assembly GCF_054778555.1 of Spirosoma flavus. Classification (NCBI taxonomy): domain Bacteria; kingdom Pseudomonadati; phylum Bacteroidota; class Cytophagia; order Cytophagales; family Cytophagaceae; genus Spirosoma; species Spirosoma flavus. Next base: position 1,756,740 of record NZ_BAAGZL010000001.1, on the reverse strand, counting down.
ATTAGTAATATCCTCACCTGACAAATTACATTATAGCGATGAAATTATTCATGTAAATCATTTTCATGTTAAAGAGTTGTATGGGAATGAATTCAAATCACTAATCAATAAAAATTTCAAAAATTCTATCTTCTTTAGCCAGAATATATTTGTAGGATCAGTAATATCTTTAGATGATGAAAGTGAGAAATATAAAAAGCCTTTAATTATTAATAAGAATGGAGAAAGTAAAATGTTTGAACCAAAATACAACCTCGCAATATGTACAGATGGTAAAGAAATTAATTTAAACTATACGACAATTAACTATGCAGAGGCTAATAGAATTATGTCTCGAGATGAGTTTATGTATGATGAACTCATAAGCGAAAATATTAAAGGGCAATTACAAGTATACAATTCATTGTCCTACAGATTAGGCAATTTAGTGGTAAAACCGGTAAAACAGCTAAAAAGTCTGTTAGCTGCAGCTTTTCTTAGCCTTTAAAGCCAAATAATACATAAAAAAGAATAAGTCAGGATTATTCATTAGTTACGATCAATAGAGCGGTTTGGAAAATATTGTAATCATAGTACCAGTTTATAAAAAAGAAATAAGTTTTTTTGAGAAGAAGTCATTATCACAATGCCTTATAGTTTTAAAAAAATACGATATATGTATCGTTCATCCAGACGGTCTTGATGTTTCATATTATGACACACGCTTAAAAAAGGCTGGAGTAAATTTTTTAATAAAAGCCATTGATAGTCAGTATTTCCAAGGTATCGATGGATACAATCGCCTAATGCTATCGGTAGGTTTTTATCAACAGTTTACAGATTATAATTTTTTACTATTGTATCAGTTAGATGCTTATATATTTAAAGACCAAATAAGTGAATGGTGTAACAAGAACTATACTTTGGTTGGCGCACCTATTCACGAAGATATCTTAAAAATAATCAGACACAAATACTTTGTTGATTTCAACACAAAACTAGATCAGAAAATAATTCTCATGAATGGTGGTTTTTCACTCAGACATATTCAGACTATAATTAAAGTGTTACAATATAAAGAAGAGCGGATACAGAACTTTTTAAACAAAAGTTGGCCTGAGGATATGATACTAGCTATACTATTAAGCGAAAATAAATACAAACTACCAGACAAAAAAGAGGCATTAACTTTTGCTTTTGAAGCGCACCCTCGCCAGGCCTACAAAGCAAATGCTCAGCAATTACCTACAGGCTGTCATGCCTGGTACAGAAATGATTTTGGTATTCACGATAACAATTTTTGGTTCAAAAAAATCATACCTCTTTATTATTACAAAACACAATTTTTAGATCATATCTGCTATTTATTAGGAAAATACACAAGAAGAGCAAATAGAATTATCAACTATTTTAGATCAGCAAATACTAGTTTAAAACTATAAAAAGTAGAAATGATCTCTTTAATTGTATCTTCTTATAAAGAAGACCTATTTCAAAAATTCACAAAATCAGTTGAAGAAACAATCGGTACAGATTATGAAATAATACAAGTATTTAATAAAGGGCAATACGGGCTATGCGAAGTATATAATTTAGGCTTAAAATTGGCAAACTACCCATATATATGCTTTGTTCACGAAGATATCACTTTCAATACAGACAACTGGGGTGAAATATTAATACAAGACTTTGAAAGTGATTCATCTATTGGATTAATTGGCGTTGCTGGATCTGGATATAAATCCTGGGTATTATCAGGATGGCATACATCTCAGCACGATCCAACAAGGTTTATTGCTGTAAACATTGTTCATACTGGCTCTGGGAAGCCCGTTCATTATAAAACAAATATCTCAAATGAAAACTTAGTTCAGGTTGTTTCAATTGATGGATGTTTTATGTTTACTCACAAAAGAATTGTTCATGAGATTTCATTCGATCAGACATCGTTTAAAAATTTTCACTGCTATGATATAGATTTTTCTTTACAAGTGAATAAGCGATATAGAGTCATAGTTGATTTTAATATACTATTATCACATGTATCAGGAGGCAGTTATGATAAATCCTGGTTTTTTGAGACTATTAAATTGCATAATAAGTGGAAAAAGGAACTACCTTGCTCCGTGAACCATGCAGATAGTGTGGAAAAGGCCAAAGAAGAAGAAGCTGCATTTTACGGAATTGTCAATGCGATTTGTATTAATAAAATAGATTTAAATCAATTATTAAAAATTTATTTTTCATTTACCTATTTTAAATTAGTTGGACTAGAGAAATGGATTCGTACTCTACGAGTAACATATAATATAGTTAAGAATTATTATTAATAGAATATTCATAACGATATAATAGCTACTAAAATTGTTAAATATTATAACATTTATGGGCGGCCTAGGCAATCAGATGTTTGCTTATGCATTTTATCATAGCTTAAAGAAAAGAAAATTGTATTCATCTATAATAATTAATCCGTCATTGAGCGAAGCACAGCATAACGGCTATGAAATCCAATCAGTTTTTCCGCAAGTCAGCAAGAGTAAATATGTATTTTATAGATATAGCTTTTTTAATTTTATAAAAAAATCTATATTCATTGAAATTGAGCAAACGCAAGTAGGCTTTTTTAAATCACTTATTGACAATAATTATCCTTTTCTAATATATAAAGGTTTTTGGCAGTCTGAATTATATTTTAAATCCTACGAAGCTGAAATAAAAAATATTTTTAAATTTAATCATGCATTGATTAATAACCATACAAGGTGTATTTTAGAACGTATACAAAGTACAAATTCAGTAAGTATTCACATTAGAAGAGGGGATTACACTGGTAATACTGAGCTTAGCAATGTATGCTCACTATCTTATTATAGAGCATCAGTGCGATATATTTCAGATCAAATTAAAAGTCCGGTATTCTATGTATTCACTGATGAACCAGAATGGGTCAAATCTAATTTCGAAGACTTTAGTTATACGCTAATTGATTGGAACAAAGGGAAATCTAGTTGGCAGGATATGTTCTTAATGAGTAATTGCAAGCATAATATTATTGCAAATAGCAGTTTTAGCTGGTGGGGTGCCTGGTTAAACAGCAATCCAAACAAATTGGTAATAGCGCCTAAAAAGTGGTTTAATACATTGCCAGACAATGACATTGTCCCTCAATCCTGGATTAGGTTGTAATAGTATGAGTCAAGAAAATAACTATACAGTAAGTGTTAATTTAATAACCTATAATCATGAAAAATTTATTAGAGAGGCTATTGAAGGAGCGTTAATGCAAAAAACAACTTTCTCTTTCGAAATAGTTGTATGCGATGATTACAGTACTGATTCAACAAGAGATATTTTAAATACTTATCAAAAAGAATATTCAGATAAAATTAAACTTAGATATAGGCCTAAGAATTTGGGTTTGAAGTATAATTATTTTGACAATATCGATGCTTGTACTGGTAAGTATATTGCAATCTGCGAGGGTGATGATTATTGGACAGATAAGTATAAATTACAAAAGCAAGTTGATTTTCTAGAAGCAAATCCAGATTATAGCATGTGTTTCCACAGCGGTTTAGAAGTACATGAATATGAAAATCTTGATCCCACATCTAACATTTTTAGTATTGTTGATGAACGTACTTATTCTGGAGAAGAGATATTATCGAGTTGGTTAATTCCAACGGCCTCGGTTGTTTTTAGGAAGCCTGCTTCATTAGCGTTTAGTTATTTAGATAAGTTTCTTTTTTATGACATAATTCTATTTCTAAAACTTTGTGAGCAAGGAAAAATTTTCTGTCTTAACGATGTCATGTGTGTGTATAGAAGACATCCGAACAGTATAACGAATAGTAATTTAAGCTACTTAACATACATCCAGCATCTTATTTATTTAAACAAAGAATTTCAAGGAAAATATGCAAGTATCGTTAATAGGTGTATTGCTCTTGAGTATATGAAACGCGCTAAGTATGCTTTTAAAAACCAATCAATTTCATTTATTAGTCATGCCTTTAAATCCATTTGGCATGATAAAAATCCTTTGATTTCATTACTTGCTTCAAAACTGAGTATTTAAAAGTTTATATGAACACTGTACCAGTTCTGTTTATTATTTTTAATAAAATTGAGGAAACTAAAAAAGTTTTTGAAACGATACGTTTATATAAACCTGCTAAGTTATTTATTGCGGCAGATGGCCCTCGTTCATTTGTGGAAGATGAAAAACAGACCTGCAATACTGTTAAGTTGTGGGTTATTGACCATATAGATTGGGCGTGCGATGTGCATACGCTTTTTCGTGATCAGAACATTGGATGCGGTAGAGGGCCATCGGAAGCAATTACCTGGTTTTTCAACCATGTAGAAGAGGGAATTATTCTAGAAGACGATTGCTTGCCAAATCCGTCATTTTTTTCTTTTTGTCAGGAATTATTAAGTCAATACCGTCACAATCAGGCAATATCAGCTATTTCAGGTAATAATTTTCAGGCTCTTCAGCCTATGAATACGCCCTCGGATTATTATTTTTCTGTCTTCCCTTCAAGTTGGGGTTGGGCTACGTGGCGTCGAGCTTGGCAAGGCTTCGATTTTAACCTTGGTAGTTGGAAAAAACGGAAGTCCATGCGTGCGCTGAAGTTTATTTTCAGAGAAAAGAATTACTATTTATGGTGGAAGCACCGGTTCGATTGGATGTATAAAGATCAGCCACAGGATATGTGGGATTTTCAGTTCCATTATCATAGCATGTTGAACCGGCAATTAGCTATAATACCAAAAGCGAATCTGGTTTCTAATATTGGCCATGGGGCAAGTGGTACTCACTTTCAGGATCCTAACGGTATAATCGCCAGTTTACCGATGTATGATCTACGTTTTCCATTGATACATCCTGCAACGATTACTAGAAATTATGAAGCTGATGTATACATACAAAAATTACTTTTCGGAGAAATTGAAGTGGTAAGCTTATATAAACAAATCAAACGAATTGTTAAGAAGGTGATTTAATAGGTTCTAGATCCATATATTATGTCTTTTTCGCAAAAATTATATTCGCTTATTAAGTCTGGAAATATACTTAACGGTGTACAGGTAATCCTCGTCAAAAAGCTGATTAATAAATTCCTTAATTCTAATACCATTAACCAATCAATGTCTGGTAAAGTTGAAAATCAGGAGCTCTTTGAGCGTCTCCATCGACTTTCCATAGCAGGCATGAACATTGGTAGCGGTGCTTCACCAGATAATTCCGGAGAAGCCCGTGTAATTGATTACATTTATAAGAAGTTGAGTAAGCAGGAATGCGTAACTATTTTTGATGTAGGCGCAAATGTTGGCGAATATGTAATATTGCTAGAGAGACATTTTGAAAGTGCATCAATTTATTGCTTTGAACCATCAATCAATACTTATAGTAAGTTATTAACTAATACGAAAGAGTTCGATAATATAAAGTATTACAATTTTGGCTTCGGTAGCCACTCTGAAAAAGTTACTTTATTTAGTGAGAAGAACGAATCAGCATTAGCAAGTTTATACAACAGAAAATTAGATCATTTTAATATTGAAATGAGTTATTGCGAAGAAGTAGATCTTCGAACGGTAGATGAATTTTGTCAAGATAATTTTATTGATCATATACATTTTATAAAAATAGACGTTGAAGGACATGAAATACAAGTGCTGCAAGGTGCCAAACAGATGATCGATGCAGGTAAAATAGATTTTATACAATTTGAGTTTGGCGGCTGTAATATTGATTCTAAAACCTATTTTCAAGATTTTTTCTATCAACTAAAGGATAAGTATACTATTTATCGAATTGTTCAGAATGGGCTTCATAAAATTGACGCTTATAGAGAAGACTACGAATTATTTTTAACGACTAATTTTCTGGCAGAGCGAATAGCCTAATATTTTACGTACAATGGGTATTAGTCTTTCAATTATTACTATTAACTTGAATAATGCATCAGGTTTAAAAAAAACGATTGAAAGCGTAGTAAACCAATCCTATTCATCAATTGAACATATTGTAATTGATGGCGGGTCTACAGATGATAGTGTACAGCTTATTGATTATTATGCATCCCAAATTCATCACTCGATTTCCGAACCTGATAAGGGTATCTACAACGCCATGAATAAAGGAATTCGGCTGGCTACGGGTACGTATTGTTTATTCCTTAATTCGGGTGATTGGTTGGTCGACAATAATGTAATAACGAGTGTTTTTTCAGAAAATCCGCAAGCTGATATCGTTTCTGGCGACATTTATTTTTACGATACAAATCTCGATCAGGTAAAATGGCTGGTCACTTCGCCTGACAACGTAACGGCCAAGACTTTTTTTTCGGGCATGCTGCCTCATCAGGCCACTTTCATCAAACGTTCTTTGTTCAACAGTCTTGGTTTTTATAATGAACAGTTGAGAATAGCATCGGACTGGCTCTTTTTTTTGGAAGCACTTTTGGTAAAGCAGCATACGTATCAGCATTTCAAGGGCGTGGTGGCTTATTTTAGTATGGATGGAATTAGTTGCAACCCAGAAACAAACTCTCTTCCCCGGCGCGAACAACGTAGCATTTTACAGCAAAAGTATCCACTGTTTCTAGCCGATTATGAGCATTTCGATAGGTTGGAAAAACAGTCAAATCAGTGGCTGGCGAGCCGGGAATATAGGGTCTACAAATTTTTAGAAAATACCGGCGTCATTCGATTTGGGGTCTTCTGTCGACGGGTGAAACGTAGCATGCAGCGAACCGTATTGCGCTTGTTCTGATTATGAGAAAAATATTAAAAAATATTGCGCAACAGTTTGGGTACGATATTCTGCATCTGCCCACTGATCCGATGCTACGTCAGCAACTTGATTTGCTCAGAAAATACAATATCAATCTGGTTTTTGACGTAGGGGCTAACACAGGCCAGTTTGGTCAGCGACTCCGAAAATTAGGTTTTACCGGTCAGATCGTTTCGTTTGAGCCACTTCCTGATGCCTTTCAGCAGGCTAAAAACACGTCTGATCAGGATGCTGCCTGGACCGTTGTTCATACGGCAATCGGTAATTTTATCGGCGAAACGTCAATTAACGTATCACAGAATTCGTATAGTAGTTCGATACTGGACGTACTGCCCATACATGTAGCGAGCGCTCCTGAATCCATTTCGCTTTACAAAATCGATGTACCCGTACAAACCATCGATTCACTGATCGATCAATATTATACCGAAGATTCGCGGCTTTACGTAAAGATAGATACGCAGGGTTACGAGAAGCAGGTTTTCGAAGGATGTCTGCGTTCGCTGGACAAAATCAGTGGGTTCCAGATGGAACTATCGTTGATGCCACTCTATGAAGGCGAAACGCTTATGTTCGAGATGGTTAACCTGCTACGTGATCATGGTTTCAAACTCATGCTCCTGGAAGCCGGTCACCGCAACTACGACACGGGCGAGATATTACAGGCCGAAGGCTATTTCTATCGCGAAGCAGCCTATTAATCATAGTTAAATTCCACGCAAAACATGGTTAAATCGCTTAAACGAAGTTTGTATTCAGCCGTCAATGGATTGGGATATGAATTGAAAAAAATTCAATCAAACAAATTCCCGAACCAGGCAGACGAGAGGTTTTTCATTGATACAAACGGATACAGCAAGATTCAGTACGGCTGCGGAACAAAGTTGCTTAACGAATGGGTCAATGTCGATTCTTTACCTGTAGAACTGCTGGCCGCCTGGCGTAGGAACCAGATGCCCGATGCCGATCAGCATCCGGTCGAACTGTTTTTTTATCGAACACTGGACCTTACCTCGCGCCAACCCTTTGCCGACAATTGCTTTGAGTACGGCTTCTGCGAAGATTTTATCGAGCATATTTCTCAGGCAGAATCAATTACGTTTTTGAGCGAGTGCTATCGTGTATTAAAACCCGGCGGCATACTCCGCATGAGTTTTCCGGGATTAGAAGGCGTTCTGAAGAATCATTATTTCGGACCAACGTCCTATCAATCAGCTAACGTAGCAAAACAGGACTGTTACGATCAGTGGGAGCACATTCATTTCTATAGTCGCGAAGAACTGCGGCTGGTAGCTACGCACCTGGGCTATTCGAACGTAACATTCACTACGTATGGCACCTCGGACCACGCTGAACTCCACGGATTAGAAACCCGCGCCAATCAGGATAAAGTAAATACGTACGTAGAGCTTCAGAAATAAAGCCATCGCCTGGTGATGCTACGTTGGGCATTATGTCGAAAAAGCTTTCCATAATAACCATCAACTGGAACAATGCCAACGGTTTGCGCCAGACATTGGAAAGCGTTACGTCCCAGCTTACCAGTGATTGCGAATACATAGTGATTGACGGCAATTCCGACGATGGCAGTCAAGACGTAATACGCGAATACACTAGCCTGATAACATACTGGCAATCAGAACCGAAAGCGGGCATATACGCCGACATGAACAAAGGCATTGCCCAAGCTACTGGCGACTACTGTTTGTTTTTGAACGCCAGCGACTGGCTCGTTAGCGGGATTCTGCCGGAAGCCGTTAGCGAATGCACCGGCGAGGATGTCATTTATTTCAATACGTATTTAAGTTACGACAACAACCGGTTCGAGCCGCTGAGCTACTCCCCTACTCTGACCATGCGTAACTTTTTCAAAAGCACAATTGGTCATCAGTCTACACTGATTAAGAGATCGTTATTCGACCGTTTTGGTATGTACGATGAAACGCTACGTCTGCACGCGGATTACGCATTCTGGCTGAAATCCATCATCCTCGAGAACGCTACGTGCAAATACGTAAACAAGTTTCTGTCTTACTACGACATGGGCGGGCAAACGGCTAACGCGAACCCCTATACGCTTCAGGAAGTCAGCGCTGTATTGAGCCAAAGTCTTCCCAAACGCGTATTAGATGACTACGATTACTGGCACAAACGCGAGCGTGAATTGGAGATTCTGGTATGGTATAAGGACCAGAAAGTGCTCTACGGCGGGCTTGTATTTCTCTATAAGATTGTAAAAAATCTCCGCAGGCTAGTGGCCTGAATACTGGTAACAAGTTTGTTTCTGGCGTGAAAAAGATGCTGTTAAACGTTGGGTGCGGCCATAAATTCCACGAAGATTGGGTCAATATTGATATGGTTTCCAGCCATCCTGCTGTTATGGAGCACAATATCCTGAGCGGGCTTCCATTTCCATCGAACCAGTTTGACGTAGTATATCATTCGCAGGTGCTTGAACATATTCCCAAAGAAAAAGCTGATGATTTTCTAGCCGAATGTTTTCGCGTGTTAAAGCCCGGAGGTATCATCCGGGTTGTCCTTCCCGACCTCGAAAACATTGTGAACGAATATCAGAAATACATGAATTTGTGTGTTTCGGAGAGAACCGACGTAGCAGAAGCAAATTACGACTGGATTTTGCTCGAAATGTATGATCAAACGGTACGTAACAGGCCCGGTGGTCATATGGGAACCTATTTTGCGAAACCGGAGCTGCAAAACGAAACATATGTGTTGGAACGTAGCGGTTATATAGGTCAGGCGCTAAGGAACCACTATCAACAACGTACTGAAACCAACGTAGCACGTCCACGTCTTAAACGCACGTTTGAAAGAATTGTCCGGAACCTCAATTACAAAAAGATACGTAGCAGGCTCCTTTCGGCGGTTCTGACATCGGAAGAGCGGGAATCGATACGTCTGGGGCAGTTCCGAAACGGGGGTGAAATTCATTATTGGATGTATGACCGTTTCTCGTTGTCCAGGTTGCTGTTAAAAACTGGCTTCGAAAATCCTACCCAGAAAACGCCCTTTAAAAGCGACGTACCTGACTGGGCAAGCTACAATTTAGATGTAAAAGATGGCCAGGTTTTCGACCCTGCCGCTTTGTTTATCGAAGCCCGAAAACCAGTTGACAAGTAGTTTTTTATGCTCGCTACGCCCGTATTGCTGATTATTTTCAATCGCCCGGAGGCTGCCCAGAAATCATTCGCGCAAATCAGAAAGGTCAAACCTGATCAGTTATTCATCGCTGCCGACGGTCCACGACCCGATAAACCGGGAGACATTCGGAGCTGCGCTGCCAGCCGCGAAATCATCAATCAGATTGACTGGCCGTGCGACGTAAAAACGCTTTTTCGCGATCAGAACCGAGGATGCGGCCGTGGCCCAGCCGAAGCCATTACGTGGTTTTTTGAGCATGTAGAACAGGGCATTATTCTGGAAGATGACTGTCTTGCGCACGAAAGCTTTTTTTTATTCTGCGAGGAATTGCTTGATCGATATAAATCAGATACCAGCGTTTCCATGATCTGCGGTACGAATCCGGCCGTCGACTGGAAGTTTTCAACGGCCTCCTACCTATTCTCGCACATGGGTTTCAGTTGGGGATGGGCCACCTGGCGCCGGGCCTGGAACAACTTCGACTACGTAGCAAGCGGGTGGGCCACTGCCGCCGGGAAAGAACGGGTCAGAAAACACGTAACGAACGACGCGCTGTTCAATCATTTATCCCGCGAGTTCGACTATTATTTCAAAGAGGTACGTAACGACGTGTGGGATTTTCAGTGGTTTTTCGCACGATTGTATCACGGGAGTTATACCCTCGTGCCCACCGTTAACCTGATTGCCAACATTGGTTTCGACGAGCATTCGACGCACACCTTCGATGTCAATTCCAATTATGCTCATTTGCCGTTTTCAACATTAAAATGGCCTTTGAAACATCCGACATCAAAAAAAGCGGATACGTATTTCGACTGGTACGTGTTTGAACGGTTTTTCAATCCGGGAAAACGAAGCTTTGCCAAGAAAGCCGTTTTAAAATTAGTGAAGTCACTCACAACGAGTTAGTTAACATAGAAACGTAATTCTGAAACGGCTTTGACTATTTTAAATTTATCGGCGCTGGATTACGGAGGAGCCGGGAAATTCGCGGTTGATTTCAATGACCTTCTCCGTCAGGCGGGTTACGAATCCAATCTGGTCGTGATGGATCAAAAAACCGATTCGCCGAACGTACTGAAATACGCCGGAAGTCGACTCAGTAAGCCTTTCTCGAAACTCGCCCGAAAAGCTGCCAAATCGAAGTGGGAGCATGTTACGTTCAATTACGATTATTACTTCTACAATATTTACGAACGGTATTCGACCATATCGGCGAAGAAAATTCTGGACTCGCTTCCGGCAAAACCAGATGTCATTTTTATGCATTGGGTTACCGATTTTATCAACGCCCAACTAATGAACGAGTTGCACCAGCTAACTGGTGCGAAAATGTACTGGCTGATGATCGATAACGCGCCTTTAACGGGCGGCTGTCATTATCCGTGGTCGTGCGAGGGGTACAAATCCGATTGCAGTACGTGCCTGGCTATTTCATCGCCAGCAGATCAGTGGCTCGCCAGCGAAAACCTGAAATTAAAAATTCAATATTTACCCGCTACGTTAGGCGTGATGGCGTTTTCCAACAGCGATTACGAACGGGCGCGCCAATCGAGACTTTTCAACGACAAGCCCGTGGCAAAGCTGCTGGGCTACGTTAATGAAGATAAATTTGTACCGGGCGACAAAACGGCAGCAAAGTCATTTTTCGGTCTGCCCGCTGAGCATAAAGTTATTTTTTTCGGAGCGGCATCTCTCAAGGAACGACGAAAAGGAATGCAGTTACTCGTGAATGCCATCAACGGTTTGCAGTTCGACAACGTAACGCTGCTCATTGCCGGCAATTTCCCACTCACGTTTGAGGGAAAAAACATTAAACTCGCCGGGCATCTGAACGAAGCTGATCTGATCAAAGCGTATCAAGCGGCCGATTTGTTTGTTTGCCCATCCATTGAAGACTCAGGCCCAATTATGGTTAATCAGGCTATCATGTGTGGCACGCCTGTTGCTGCATTCAATACAGGCGTAGCGCAGGATCTGGTTATAACGGGCAAAACGGGGTATCTCGCCGAAATCAACGACTTCAACGATTTGGCAAAGGGCATTCTTTCCCTTATTCAGATGACCAACGACTGCTACGTTACAATGGCGCAGACTTGTCGCGAAATGGCCGTTTCGCTCTACGGGCGACGGTCGTTTCAGCAGCAAATTCATCAACTAATAGCCGCTTAATTTTGGTTAGTACGTTCGTTACCATGCCCTCGCTCGAATACCTGAAATGGGACAGTGATTTCTTCGGGAAAAAAATCGGCAGATGCGAGTTCCACACACCCGACGACGTAGTAACCGCAGTGAACGTATTGGCAGAAGCTCAAAAGCAGCAATATGAGTTGCTGTATCTGTTCACCCCTGAAAATCAGCTACTATCCGATACGGTTTGTAAGCGATTTAACGCCAGACTTGTCGATGTTCGAACTACGTACACGTACCAGATTGATCAGCCGTTCGCCAGCAATAACCCGAATATGTATACAGTTCACCCAGATGAAGACAGAAGCCAGCTATACGATCTGGCTTACCAGTGTGGTGAGTATTCGCGGTTCAAAGTCGATCCGTTTTTTTCAGAAGAAGCCTTTCAGCAACTGTATCGGAGTTGGGTTGATAAATCCATTGATTCGGTAATCGCCGACAAGGTATTTGCCTACAGGATTGACAAAAAAAACGTCGGGCTGATCACCGTAAAAATTTCTGAGGGCATAGCCCAGCCGGGGCTTGTAGCAACCGATTATACGAAACGAGGTGAGGGCATAGGCAAAGCTTACTTTCGGCACATGCTTAACTATCTGTACGCCAATAACGTAGCGCAGATGAATGTAAGTACGCAGCAGTCGAATCGGGCGGCTTGTCAATTTTATGAAAAACTAAACTGCCAGTTGTTGTCAAAGACCAACATTTACCACGTCTGGCTATGAACTCAATCGAAATTCCGTTCAACAAACCGTATCTCACCGGCAAGGAGACGCAATACATCATTGAGGCTGTCAATTCGGGAAAGATTTCTGGAAATGGGTTGTTTACGCAGCGATGCCAGCGTTTTCTGGAGAAGCGGTATGGCTTTCGCAAAGCCCTGCTGACTACCTCTTGCACCGACGCGCTTGAAATGGCGGCATTACTGGCTAACATTCAACCCGGCGACGAGGTCATTGTGCCGTCATACACCTTTGTTTCAACGGCTTTGCCTTTCATTCGCCAGGGAGCCAAGGTAGTTTTTGCCGATAGCAGTGCCAGCCAGCCCCATCTCGACGTCCGGTTGCTTGAAGCGCTGATTACGCCACGAACCAAAGCTATCGTGCCTGTTCATTATGCCGGTATATCCTGCGACATGGATAAGCTAATGCGGCTGGCGGAGAAATATAATCTGCTCGTTATTGAGGATGCGGCTCAGGCTATCGAGTCGTTTTATAAAGGTCGCGCTTTAGGTTCTATAGGTCATTTGGCGGCTTTTTCCTTTCACGAAACCAAAAACATTATCGCGGGCGAAGGCGGATTACTGGCCATAAATGACGAACGTTTTGTGCATCGATCAGAAATTATCTGGGAAAAAGGCACTAACCGAAGCGAGTTTTTCCGGGGTGAAGTCAATAAATATGGCTGGGTCGATGTGGGATCGTCCTTTCTTCCGTCTGAAGTTATTTCGGCGTTTTTGTATGCTCAGTTAGAAAACCTAGAGCAGATACAAAATCGTCGGATGGATTTGTGGAGCTATTATTACGAAGCGTTACGTCCGCTGGCCGAAAAAGGACATTTTCAGCTACCATTGATTCCCGATTACGCCAGCAACAATGCCCACATGTTGTACCTGGTGTGCAATTCGCTGGAAGATCGTAACCGGCTCATCGCTACGTTAAAAGAACAGGGCATATTGGCCGTTTTCCATTACCTCAGCCTTCATCAAAGCGACTATTACCAAGACAAACACGACGGCCGGGCACTACCTCACACCGACCGCTATTCGGACTGCCTTGTGAGGCTTCCTTTGTTCTACGAGCTAACGTATCAGCAAATTGATCAGATAGTTAGCATCCTGTATACGCTTTACGCTTACCCCCGCCATGCCAAAGCTGTCTATTATAACCATTAATTATAATAACGCCGAGGGGTTGCGAAAAACGATTGACAGCGTAGTGAATCAAACTTCGCCCGATTTCGAATACATTATCATTGACGGCGGCTCAACAGACGGAAGCGCCGAGCTAATCAGGCTGTATCAGGACAAACTTACGTATTGGGTAAGTGAGCCAGACCGAGGCATTTATCATGCCATGAATAAAGGGATACAGCAAGCCACCGGAGAATACTGCCAGTTTCTAAACTCAGGCGATTATCTGGTTAGCCCAGATGTAACCGAGCAAATGCTACGTGATTTACCAGATTGTAGCATTATATATGGCAATGAAGTACGGAAAATAAATGGGAAACGAGTTGTTGAACGCGGTTACAACGGTCGTCAGATTACGTTGCTGGATATGTATCGGTCAACGATCTCCCATTCATCGGCCTACATAAAACGCTCATTATTTGAACAATACGGCCTTTACGATGAATCGCTGAAGATCGTATCTGACTGGAAATTTTATCTGATAACTGTCGGCATGCACAATGAAAAAGTGATCTACCGAGATGTCGACGTAGCATTTTTCGACCTGACTGGCATCAGCAGCAGCAATAAAGAATTAGACCGGAAAGAACGTATTGAGGTGCTAAACAGTACGTTGCCGCACAGTATTTTACCAAACTACCAGGAATTTCACTTGGATGGTATAATTATAAGACGGTTGAAGCGAAATAGATTGGCTTGGTTTATGATACTGAATACATACAGGCTGCTATTTCGACTAGACAAACTCCGAGCCTGAGACAATATGAAGCAAGGAGTTATCAATTTTCTGGACAGTCTCGGATTTATTGTGTTCACGAAGAGGACGATACAATCCTACAATACATCACAATTGGAAAAATTCCATCCTTCGCTTGAAGGAAAAGGTGCTTTTCTGAAAGCTTGTAAAAATGGCGGATTACGTTCGAAACTCCTGGCAGAAAACAAAACCAGATGGCTGGAAATTGGCTGCGGTGGTACGTTCGATGAATATTTCACTTACGTCGATTTGTTTCCCGAAACGTTGATCGATAAAAAAGGAAGATATTATCGGCTAGATATGGTAAATGCATCTGAGTCGGCGCTGGAAAAACTCGGCAAATTCGACCTGATACGTATGCAGCACGTTTTTGAACACTTCAGCCCTGAAGCGGGACTCACAGTCTTAAAAAACTGTGCCAAACTGCTCAACAACGACGGCTATATCCTCATTTCAACACCCGATCTGAAAAAGTACGTCAACTTATACGCATCAGGTAAGATACGTGACGGTTTCGACTGGGCACTGGACCGGATTCCAAGCGATAGCCCCAACAGTTTCTATTTTTCCATATTCTCGCACAGTCTGCCAAACGAAAAACATGAGTGGTGTTATGATGCGGATGGCTTAATCTATCAGCTCGAACGCGCCGATATGTTCAAAAATATTCGCGAAGTAATGCTAGACGATGAATTCGCTAATATTCCATTTACCCACAACCGTCCTAACGAAGATGTTTGTGTAATTGGTCAAATGAAACGTATCAATTAAAACTAACGTGAAAGTATACATAGACCCTCATTCAAATATAGATTATACAGCCTATTATATTAAAGGCTTATATGATGTATTTGGAGAATCGAATGTTAATTTTTCGTATCGTTATTTCCGTAAATTAAAGCCAAGTAATGCTATAAAATTCATTATTTTCAACGATAATGTAGTTCATAAATACATCATCGATTGGAGCGACGATACTAGCATTGAACCATCAGATTACGCCTGGTGTGACGTATACGGAAAGATAAACTTTAATCCAGCTCAAACATCTGAACAGTATCATCAGAAGATAGCGAGTTTAGCGCCTAGTTTTGGCGTTAAAATATGGAGCAATCTAGATACCGGAATCTATGGTTTTCAGAATCTAGTTCGAATTCAAAGAAAATTAAGTAAGATTAAAAGTTTTTTGTCCAGTTACTATAAACAAAGCAGGCAGGTAGGAATCAGTAATTATAAACCCAATAAAAGCACGGACGATTATATCTACTCTGTTAATACTCTTTGGAGTAGCGATCAATGGATAAACAATGACGAAACAGTAAATTTGTACCGTGCAAACTTCATGAATGTTTGTAAGAATTTACCCGATATAAATTTTGAAGGTGGATTTATATACAGTAAGGTAAAAAATATGAATCCACGTTTTCAACGCTTTATTATTAACGAAAAATGGATTCCAAAGGGAACATATATCAATAAAATAAAAGCATCAATTTTGGTTTTCAATACACCAGCATGGGCGCTGTGTCACGGCTGGAAATTAGGTGAATATTTAGCCCTAGGAAAAGCAATTATTTCAACTCCAATAATAAATCAGTTACCTGAACCTTTAGTTCATGGAAAACATATTCACATTGTTTCTGGTAGCGAAGATGAAATACGTAATGCCATTGAATTAATAGTAAATGATACAGCATACAGGAAGTCTCTCGAACGAAATGCGCATGATTATTATCTAAAGTACGTATCACCTTCACAATCCATAAGAATTTTACTTCAAAAGTGCAAAGAGGAAGTGCTTCAGGGAGCTTATTAAAAATATATAGCTAAAAATTCTATGCTTCGTTCATTACTGAAAAATATTCTAAAAAAGGCCGGAGGACATATTAGCTCTCTGCTTGTATATAAAAAAATATACAAGTGGTACAATTTTATTTACGAGCGCAGTCCTTATTCATTTACGCATCTTGCCGGAAAATATATAGCACTACCGGATAGAAATAATGAATGGAAAATCCTTTTGGAAAATGGCAAGCAGCTAAACACGAACATTTTAGCAGGAAACGATAAAACCAGACAGTTTGCCGTATCGTACAAATGGCATTCACCTGAGTTAAATTTTACAGAATATTTATTAAATCAGTATTTTGACAAACGTGTACCCTGGATAGATATTGGCGCTAATCTGGGCATGCGATCATTACTATCATTAACAGAAGGGCGGCCGGTTTTTTTCGTTGAGCCTAACAAAGAGTTAAATACCTTAAATAGAGAGCGTTGTGAGCTAAATAATTTTTCAAATTATACTTTTTTCGAAGTTGGGGCTTCAGACAGAGAAGGGTACAGCAACTTTTACATTGATAACAGCTCCTATAACAGCACACTAAATACAAATCTCCTACAAGATCAGGACATTCTTAAAGAGGAGACTATACAAATTGCAACAATTGATAGCTTATTTCTTGATCTACTCCAACACGCAGAAACGGCCTGTATCAAAGTAGACGTCGAAGGTCACGAATTGCAGGTTTTAGAAGGGGCTAGATCATTTATAAAATCATTCAATCCAACAATGATTATAGAAGTGAATAACAGTTCAAATCATTTCCAAGATTTCAGAAAAATAGTTAGAGAGTATAACTATGAGTTGTTTGCTATAGTTAGTAAAAAGTCGGGCAAGTATTTTGAGAAAATATACAAGAATAATGAAAATAATTCTTACCCTGAGTCAAACGATTTCCTTGTAACAAAAGATATAGGCTTAATTAAAGTTCTGGAAAAATACATTATCTAGAATCAGCAGTTTATCAATAGAAAATGTTTTCAATAGTTATACCCTTATATAATAAAGCCGCTTATGTTGGCAAGGCTATTGAATCTGTTTTGAAGCAAACGTTTCAGAATTTTGAGTTGATTATTGTAGACGATGGTTCCGCTGACAATAGCCTTTATGAAGTTAATAAATACACTGACCCTCGCCTGAAAGTTATCCGTCAACTCAATGCTGGAGTATCATCTACAAGAAACAAAGGTGTTCAGTATGCACAGTTCAATTTCATTGCATTTCTCGATGCTGACGATTGGTGGAACAACTGTTTTCTGGAAGAAATGGCTAAACTAATTACCAATTATCCTGAAGCTAATTTATATGGCTCCAGTTATTACGTAGTAAAGCATGGTATCAACAAGAGGGCTGAAATTGGTCTAAGTTCTAACTTTGAAGCAGGTTACATTGATTATTTTAAAGTATATAGTCGTACGTTTTGGGTACCTATTAACTGCTCTTTTGTTGTATTATCGAAAACAGCTTTTGATCAAGTCGGTGGTTTCAATTCATCAATAAAATTCGGTGAAGATTTTGATCTATGGGTACGGATTGCTTTAAAAGGAAAAGTTGCCTACGTAAACAAAGCTTTAGCGTATTCCAATCAGGATGCGGATCCGCAATACCGAGCCCTCGGTAACAATAAATTCTGGAAAAAAGACGAGCATGTCACTTTCTATTTCAGCGCTTTACAGAAAAACCAACAAGATAATCATACACTAAATTACCTTCTAGATGGATTAAAAGTTCGGTCACTAGTTAATTATTATTTGAGGGGAGTATACAGGAATGAAGTTAGGTCTATTTTAAAAACTGTCAACTGGGAAAAGCAACCCTTTTTCTATAAATTTATTTACACATGGCCGAAATGGTTTGTTCAATTATTCTTTTCTGTAAAATTATACGGCTCAAAGGTTAAAAACTTCTCGCTAAGAAAATATTATAAATACAATGGGCAATTACCGGCGGCTCAAAAGAGATACGTAGCACAATGCGAGTAAAGATATTAGTAACATTTGGCACGCGGCCTGAGGGTATAAAGCTTGCTCCATTGATCAGGGAATTTTACCAACACCCTCATCTATTCGATGTGTCCGTATGCGTAACAGGACAGCATCGCGAAATGCTGGATCAGGTTTTAGATCTCTTTGACATCACGCCTGAACATGACCTGAATATCATGAGAAAAGGAAACGATCTGCATGATATTACGGCTCGTATTCTAGTAGAAATGAAACAGGTTTTTATAGTTTGTAAACCTGATGTTGTTTTCGTACATGGCGATACTGTTACGTCGTTAGCAGTGTCTCTGGCCGCTTTTTACCAACATATTCCTGTTGCTCACGTGGAGGCTGGTCTTCGCACAAACAATCGATTCAGCCCCTGGCCTGAAGAGATTAATCGTCAGTTAACCAGTCGGTTAGCTACGTTTCATCTAGCGCCTACCTATGAAGCTCGTCGCAATCTGCTGAACGAAAACATTGTCGATACGTCGATCATCGTAACGGGCAATACGGTTATCGACTCATTGCAATGCATAATCGATAAAATTGCCAATAGTCCAGGCATGGAACTTGCTATTACAGAGGAGATCCGACGTAACGGATATGACGTATTGAGACTAAACCATAAAAGGCGACTCGTACTGATAACTGGCCATCGAAGAGAAAATTTTGGAGAAGGTTTTTCTAATATTTGTCTGGCTATCAAAACTCTAGCTCTTCGGTATCCATATGTTGATTTTGTGTATCCTGTTCACTTAAATCCAGGTGTGCAGGAGCCCGTAAACCGTTTGCTTTCACCTTCAACTAGTAACAATCTATTTCTGACGGCACCGCTTGACTATCTATCGTTCGTGTATTTAATGAAGTCGGCTTACCTGATTTTAACGGATAGTGGTGGTATTCAGGAAGAAGCACCTAGCCTGGGCAAGCCGGTTTTAGTCATGCGTGATACGACTGAACGACCCGAAGCAGTCGATGCAGGCACGGTTAAACTAGTTGGCACAAATATGGATAGTATAGTAACAAACGTAAGTCTATTGCTTGACGATTGGGAAGTTTATGACAAGATGGCTACGGCGCATAATCCGTATGGAGATGGCAAAGCCTGTTCCAGAATCGTCAATTATTTTATTGAGAAAACCCAGCCCTACGTAGTAACAACCTGATGATTCCGAAAGTAATACATTACTGCTGGTTTGGCAGGGGCGCAATGCCAGCAATTACTCATAGCTGTATTGCATCCTGGAAGAAGTTTTTGCCCGATTATGAGCTACGTCTTTGGAACGAAGACACTTTCGACGTAAACAGTATTCCTTACGCAAAAGAGGCTTATGAAGCTCGAAAATTTGCCTTTGTGGCCGATTATGTCCGCCTGTATGCACTGTATACGTACGGCGGTATCTATATGGACTCGGATGTTGAAGTACTGAAAAATCTGGACGAATTTCTCCATCTTCCTGGTTTTTCAGGGTTTGAAAGCGCAGTCGATGTTCCAACGGGACTTATAGCTACTCAGCAGTACAATGAATGGGCTAAAGAACAACTAAACTATTACGAAACCAGACATTTCAAGTTACCAGATGGTACGTATGATACCACTACAAACGTAACGATTATCTCAACACAAATGGCAGCAAATGGCTTCCAGCTTAATAATACGTACCAGGTTTATAAGAATGCAATTCACATTTTTCCGCAAGATTATTTCTGCGCTAAATCCCGCACGGCAGTTATTACTATTACGGAAAATACGTATAGCATTCATCATTTTGCAGGTTCCTGGCAACCTGTGAGAATAAAGATAAAGAAATTCATTTTTCATAAAATTGTTGGCCCAAAACTCACAGATATTTTAGTGAAATTTAAACGAAAATATTATACGCCTTTATTCGCAAATAATTAACTAAAAACGAATGCTTAGCCTGAATGTCATACCCTTTTCTAAATTCTACACGAATAAGGCCATTGCTTTTTTCTTCATAGCATTAGCTATTTCTTTTGTAGTTTTTTTTAGAAAATTTTTAAGAGCTGAATGGATTGCATTTGGATTTATTGAGGTTGTAGGATTTTTCTATTTTGTCAATTTGCTATCAAATAAGTGGTCGACAATCCTGTTTCGATCATTTGAACGAAAATTACTATGGACCTCCTTCTGGATACGGATAGCTTGGGTATTTTTCAGCTATTTTTACTTTCTACATAATACAGGTAAACCCTTTGAGTATGAGACAGCTGATGCCTTAGGTTACCATAATGAAGCGTTCTGGCTAAGCTTTCTGCTAAGGTTTCACAAATTTGAGCGATACATTGAATACGTTGGTATAAATTATGCCGACATGGGTTACCCTTTTTACTTAGGTATGCTCTACTACGCTATTGGCGATAGCGTTTTACCTCCTCGAATTATTAAGGCTTTTTTAGGCGCTTATACCTGCGTTTTAGCGTATAAATTAGGGAGAAATAATTTTGGTGAAGCTGTTGGTCGATTAGCAGGAATAATGACCATGTTAGTACCCAATATGATTTACTATTGCGGACTGCACGTTAAAGAAACAGAAATGGTATTTTTATCGATTTGTTTCACTTACATGGCCGATAAAGTAATACGGGCAAACAAAGCACATTTCTGGGACATATTTTTACTTATTCTTACCATTACATCCTTATTCTTCTTCCGGACTGTTTTAGCTGGCTGTTTGCTGGGTTCAGTTGCCATAACAATTGTTTTTTCATCCGGTAGGATATCATCAATGAACAAACGAGTGCTGCTCACTATGTTATTGGCAGTCGGTGCGTATGTAATAACGTTAACCCCCCTGATGGATAACATAACTGAACATTTGGAAACGGGTACGTCGAATCTTACATCACAAATGAATAGTTATGCTACCCGAGGAGATGGTAACAATAAATTTGCCCGGTATGGGTCACGTAGCGTATTCCTACCGCTCATGCTTATGGCTCCGTTTCCGACATTTGTGGATACGCTTCAGCCTAATGCCATGATGATGGCCGGTTCCTATTTTACCCGAAATGTGTACGCGTTTTTTATAATAGTCAGTCTTTGGATGCTTTATAAGCGAAAGCAGTTAAGATATCACCTGCTTTTACTCTGCTGTACATTCTCGTATATATTCGTTTTAGCATCGAGTGGATTTGCTTTATCCGAACGATTTCACCTGCCGCTACTCCCCTATTTACTCATATTTGCGGCCCATGGCATTTCGCAGATGAATGCCAAGAGCAGGAAATATTACATGCCCTATCTGTTTTTCACCCTAGCCGTTGTCATCGGCTGGAACTGGTTTAAACTCGCGGGGCGCTCCTGATTGATTATGCGGATTTTGATTGTGTGCAGTGGTAATGCCCCGGCTTTTGATTTTAGGAAGCATCAGGCATTTATTTACGATCAGGTTGAAGCCTTAAAACAACTTGATCGTACGCTCACTTTCGATTTTTTCTTTATTAACGGAAAGGGCTTTACCGGCTATTTGGCTTGTCTAACCAAGCTAGTTGATAAACTTAAAAGTCAGGCGTATGATTGCATCCACGCACACGTAGCACTGTCGGGTATGCTTGCAAATCTGCAGCGTCGGGTGCCGGTCATTACTACGTTTCATGGATCCGATATTAATCTGCCCACTTCCAGACTTATAGCAGCTCTGGTGGATACGCTTAGCCGGAAAACGGTTTATATCAGCCCTCAGCTTGCCCGAAAAGCGCTTTTTGCCGGTAAAGAAAAGCAGGCTATAGTGCCCTGTGGCATCGATTTTGACTTATTTATTCCGAGATCAAAATCGAAAAGTCGACAACAATTAGGATTGAGTCAGCAAAAAAAATACGTCCTGTTTTCGGCCGGATTCAATGTGCCGATTAAGAATTACCCACTGGCGAAAGCAGCTGTTGAAATTCTTGACGACGATTCAGTTGAACTGCTCGAGCTAAAGAATTATACCCGCGAAGAAGTTGCGCTTTTGTTAACCGCCGTCGATGTAGCTTTAATGACTTCATTCTCTGAAGGTTCACCGCAGTTTGTGAAAGAAGCGCTGGCTTGTAATTGCCCGGTCGTATCTACAGCTGTGGGTGATGTACAGACAGTTATAAGTGACATCGTTGGTTGCTACGTTACGTCGTACGACCCGGTCGACGTAGCAGCAAAAATCCGCTGTGTTTTAGCCAGTAAGACTCCGATTTCGGCGAGAGAGCATGTTCGACGTTTTGATAACCGACTGATTGCTCAGCAGATACGTAGTATTTATCATCAAATCTGAATGCGCTCACAGAACGACATTGTGATTATTGATTACGGCATGGGCAACCTGCGTTCGGTGCAGAAGAAATTCGACCGACTGAATGCCCCGGTACGTATCACTTCCGATAGTCGGGACGTAGCACAGGCGCAAAAACTGGTTCTGCCCGGAGTAGGTCATTTTGCGACTGGTGTTAAAAACCTAAAAGAGTCGGGTATCTGGGACGTATTACAGCACAAAATTTTAGTGGAGCAAACACCCATTTTTGGCATATGTCTTGGTATGCAATTAATGGCCAGTTCCAGCGAAGAAGGCAACGTAGCAGGACTGGGCTGGTTCGACGCCGACGTAGTGCGGTTTCGGGTGAGTGATACGTTGGCGTACAAGGTTCCGCACATGGGATGGAATACCAGTAACCGCACTAAAAACTCGCGCTTGTTGACCAACGTACCGGACGACGCTCAATTTTATTTCGTGCATTCGTACCACATGGTTTGCCAGCATCCCGACGACGTACTGACAATGACTACGTATAATTATCCGTTTGTATCCGCTATTGAAAAAGGGAATATCTATGGTACTCAATTTCATCCCGAAAAAAGCCACGACTGGGGTGAACAGATGATTGCCAATTTTATTGCTCTATAAAATTTTAGTATTTGTTTAAAGGATTGCGTTTCAATTAAGTATGTTTCGCCCTCGCGTTATTCCGGTTCTTCTTTTAAAGAATAAAGGTCTGGTTAAGTCGGTCAAATTCAACGACTATACCTACATCGGAGAGCCGATTAACGCTGTCAAAATTTTTAACGATCTGAAGGCCGATGAGCTGATGCTGCTGGACATTCTGGCAACAAAAGAAAATCGCTGCATCGATCTAGATCTGATACGTACCATCGGTGATGAAGCCAACATGCCCTTTGCGATTGGGGGCGGCATACGCACACTTCAGCAGATCAAAGAACGTATCAATGCCGGGGCCGAAAAGGTAGTCATCAACTCATCCGCGGTAAAAGATCCCGGCTTTATCAAGGCCGCGTCCGATGAATTCGGGAGTTCGACCATTGTCGTTTCCATAGACGTCAAAAAGAAATTCTGGGGTAAACAACAAGTTTATACCCACAGCGGAAGCCAATCGACCGGTCTCGATCCGATACGTTGGGCTCAGCAAATGCAGGCCAACGGCGCCGGTGAATTGATTATTACCTCCATTGAACATGATGGCATGATGCAGGGATATGATTTGGGCCTTGTTCGAGCTATATCTTCCGCAGTCGATATTCCGGTAGTAGCAGCCGGCGGAGCCGGAAGTTTACCCGATCTAAAAGCGGCTATTCACAAAGCACATGCTTCTGCCGTAGCCGCTGGTTCTTTGTTTGTGTACCATGGGTCCAGAAAAGCGGTATTGGTCAACTATCCCCAACGTAGTGAACTACTTAACTTGTTTAATCAGGCATGAGAATATGCGCTAAAGGCGTGTGGGATGAGACAATTCCAGGCATTACGTTCGACGAGCATGGAGTCTCGAATTTCTGCAAGCTTCAGGAAACGATGATGGCCAACTATCCCAGAGGGGAAAAAGGATTGGCCGATTGGCAGAAACTTGTTGGAGCCATTAAGAAAGTTGGTCAGCATAAACCCTACGATTGCCTGATTGGCGTTAGTGGGGGCGTCGATAGCTCTTACCTGCTTCATCTAGCTGTTCAGTATGGCCTTCGTCCGCTGGCGGTTAACCTCGACAATGGCTTCAATAGTGAGATTGCCGTACAGAATATTTATAAGGTTACATCAAAACTGAATATTGATCTGGAGACCTACGTAATCAATTACGAAGAAATCCAGGATCTGCTACGTGCCTACATGAAAGCCGGAATGCCCTGGATTGATACACCTACTGATCTGGCAATCAAGGCAACAATGTACCACGTAGCGCAGCAGGAGGGTATTCAGTACATACTTCGTGGAAACGATTTTCGCTCGGAGGGCAAACAACCCAAGGAGTGGACATATGCCGATGATCGTCAGTTGCTGCATATTCATCAGAAGTTTGGCTCAGCTATCCCGCTGAAAACGTACCCGTTGCTGACCCTGCCCAAGATGATTTACTCCGGGATTTTAAAAGGCATTAAAGATATTCGCCCTTACTACTATCTGGAGTATAAAAAACAGGCAGCCAAGCAGTTAATGGTCGAATTATACGACTGGAAAGATTATGGAGGCCATCATCACGAAAACCTATTCACTAAATTTTCGATGGCTTACTGGCTGCCTAAGAAGTTTGGCATCGACAAACGTAAAATCAACCTATCGGCCCAGGTTCTGAGCAATGCGATTACTCGCGAAGAAGCGCTCAACCAGTTAAATCAGCCCTTTGCTCCCGAAAGCGAACTTGAGCAAATGCGAGCCTATATCCAGAAAAAACTGGCTCTGTCGGACGAGGAGTTTGATAAAATATGGGCTGCGCCTACAAAAAATACGTTCGATTATCCATCTAACTATGAACTAACACTCAAATTATCAAGCCGTTTTAAGCCACTAATAAAGCGGCTTTATGGCTTTACGCCCATGACAATTACGGCGAATCAGGTACTGGATACAAAAACTAAAAAATGAAATTTCTATTTTATTTCGGCCATCCAGCCCAATACCTGGCCTTGCGTGAAACCATGCTACGTCTTTCGCAGAAGCATGGAATAACGATTCTAATTAAAACCAAAGATGTACTGGAGGACTTGCTGAAGAATGACGGCCTTCCCTATACGAACGTACTGCCCAAAGAACGAGGAGCTTCCAGATTGGCGATACTGCTGAGTTTGTTCAAGCGAATGGTCATTATTTTTCCGATTATCCTGAAAAAGAAGCCAGACGTTCTGATTGGCACGGATGCTGCTTTAGCTCAATTGGGTAAACTAATGAACATCCACCGGATCACGATTCTGGAAGACGATTACGACGTTATAAAAAACCTAGCTGATTTAACTTTCCCGTTTACACAGACGATACTATGCCCTGATGTGTGTAACGTTGGAAGCTGGCAATCTAAAAAAGTCGGATATAAAGGGTATATGAAACTTGGCTACCTACATCCTAATGTTTTTACGCCCAGCAAAACGGTTTTAGCTAAATACCACATTCCTAAGGAGTACATAATGATCCGCTTGTCGCGGTTAGCGGCCCACCATGATATTGGCGTGCGCGGTCTGGACGAAAATTTGCTCGATAAAATTATTCAATCTGCAAAAAAAAGAAACTATGACGTATTGATTACCGCCGAAGGAGTCATTGCCGGTAAATACAATCCTTATCAGTTACAGATTGCCCCAGGTGATATACATCATGTTTTGGCAAATGCCAAATTGCTTATTTCTGATAGCCAGAGCATGAGTGTTGAGGCCTCGATGTTAGGTATTCCGTCCATTCGGTACAGCAGTCTGGTCAATAAAATATCGGTACTCAGCGAGCTTGAAACCAAATACAATTTAACAGTTGGCATACAAATTGGAGAAACAGAGCGACTGCTGTCAACCATTGACGAACTCCTGTCTACTCCAGATTTATACGATCGCTTTCAACGAAAACGTCAGAAAATGCTAGATGATAAAATCGATGTCACCAGTTTTTGGGTTGATTTTTTTGAAAACTATCCCGTTAGTAGACATAATCGAATTAATACAGCAGTATAGTACAATTAACGTAGTAACAGAATGTACGATTACCACGTATTAAGCCAACTAAGCAATAACGACGAAAAAGAGATTAATCTATTTTTAGAATCCTACGGCGAATTCGGGTATTTTCAATCGCCTGATTTTTTTCTTGTCTGCCAATCAACTAAAAATTTATTACCCTTTTATATAATCGCTAAAGATCATGAAAATATTGTTGGGATTTTATTATTCTACCGGCAGATATTCATGAACGTATCGATTCTGGACGTAGTGACAAGTCGAAGCGTAATAGCTGGTGGACCTGTCGCCAAAAATAATGCTAAGGAAATCATCAATGGTTTATT
This sequence comes from Spirosoma flavus, assembly GCF_054778555.1. Lineage (NCBI taxonomy): Bacteria > Pseudomonadati > Bacteroidota > Cytophagia > Cytophagales > Cytophagaceae > Spirosoma > Spirosoma flavus. The sequence goes on along the minus strand of NZ_BAAGZL010000001.1, from coordinate 1,729,848 downwards.
AGAAAAGCATAAAAAACTAAACGCAAAAATTTTGTACTCTCAGGTTCGAAATTTGCATGATACGTTAGAATATAAAGAAGCCTTTCAACGTAACAAATTTACGTATGAAGAGCATTTGAATTTTATTATCGACTTACGTAAAAGTGAGGATTTATTGTGGAAAGAGATATATTCCAAACGACGTAACGAAATCCGACGCTCCTTAAACGAAGGATGTAGCGTACATCTCGAAACATCACTCGAATCGTTGAACGCGGCTTATTCCATTTTAAAAGAAGTTTACCAGAGAGCCCGGCTTCCCCTACCCGATTTCTCCCATTTCAGCGCGCTACACAAACAAGCAAACGAGAGGGCTGGCCTTCGATTATTCGTTGCAAAATGGGAGGGCACAATAATCGGTTGTATGCTTTGCCTGGTTCATAATGGTACGTTATATGACTACTACGCAGGCGCTTACAGCAATTACTACAATAAATATCCAAATGATTTATTGCCTTGGGAAATCATGAAATGGGCCAAAAATCATGGACTTACTCACTTTGATTTCGGTGGTGCGGGTAAGCCCGATGTTCAGTATGGAGTGAGGGAATACAAGAAAAAATTTGGCGGCCAACTGGTGAATTACGGTCGATATGAACGTATCGAACTCCCGGTTCTCTACACAGTTGCGAGTGTTGGTTTCAGGCTGATACGTACTTTAGGGAACGTATCGTTTATGCGCTAACTAAAAAAATATGCAACAAATTACGATTGAAGACCTGTCTAATTCGAGTTACTCATGGGATTATTTATATTCTAATGCGTACAACAATCGTACTGGCCGGTACAAATCAAAAACACAATTAAATTTTATTATAAAACATCTAAATCGCAAGCCTTTACGTATACTCGATGTAGCAGGCGGTTCAGGGCGTTTTGCGATCCCCTTACTCAATTATTCCAGTGACATTACAGTGGTTGATATTAATCAGAATGCAATTGATATTTTAAAATCCCGAAACGAAAAGATATCTGCTATTTGCACTGATTTTATGAAGGCTGAATTTAATAAAACTTACTCATCGATTGTATGCATTGAAGCCTTGTGTTATTTCCCAAATATTCAGGAGGTTATTTCAAAAATGAATAAACTTCTCGACGATAATGGAAATATTATTTTCACCTATACAAATACGGATAGCTGGCGTTATTGGCTACGAAAATTGAAAGCACTGGCCGGTGGCGAAAGTTCGTATTACGACGTCAATCTGACTGAATTAAAAAAAATACTCAACGATTGCCAATTTGAAATCGAAGCCGTGGAGGGTATGAATTGGATTCCTTTGCCGCTTACATCTAATAATATTTTAGTCGATTTTTTTGTATTTCTTGAGCAGAAACTTAATCTCAAAAATTGGCAATCGCAAAGTCCCTGGTTACTGATTTCTGCTAAAAAGATTGGTACTGTTCATTCGTAATTAAACAACAGAAAGTAACACACTTCATTCATGAAGCGAATACTGGTCGATATTAACCATCCGGCGCATGTCCATCTCTTTAAACACTTTATCCAAGAAGTGCAAAGTGCTGGCCATGAAGTTGTTGTGACGGCAAAAAATATTGACTCAGTGACTGATCTGCTACGTCTTTATCAGATAAAATTCATAAATATCGGTAATCGTAAAGACCATATTTTGCTCAAGTATCTTTATGAATTTATCCATTTTATAAAAGTTCTCTGGTTGGTACGTAGCCAAAAATTTGACTACGGCGTTGGCGTTTCGCTGGTGTTACCGCTTGTATCTAAATTAACACCGATGAAGTCATTCGTGCTCGATGACGATGACTTAAACGCTGCACCAATTTCGGGGAAATTCATTTCGTATGCGGATGTGATCCTCAACCCTGACGCGTTGGCGCATGAGAAACGAGGACGTCAGCAACTATGCTACCCAAGCTACCATGAACTGGCTTATTTACACCCGAACCGATTCGTTCCCGACCCAGCGGTGTTAAATGAAGCAGAAATTCAGAAGGGTGAAACTTTTTTCGTGCTACGTTTCAATGCGTTTAAAGCGCATCATGATGCAGGGATGCGTGGTTTTTCACTCGCTCAAAAGCTTGAACTGGTAAAGCTGCTCAGCGCCTTTGGGCGAGTTTTCGTTACGTCGGAACGTAGCACTGAACCGGAACTGCAACAGTATCGATTGCCTGTTTCGGCCGAAAAAATACATTCGCTTTTATACTTTGCTACGTTGTTTATTGGTGATAGTCAGACCATGACTACCGAAGCAGCTTTATTAGGAACGCCCGCCCTGAAAATGAATTCGTTTGCTGGTAAGCTCTCTATTCCAAATGAGTTGGAGTACCAATACCGGCTATGTTATTCGTTTTCTCCGGACGAATTCGGTACAATGATTGCGAAAATCAAAGAATTACTGATGGGAAGTGACGTAAAGGAAAGATGGGCGCATCGTAAAGCAGTCATGTTAAACGAAAAAATTGATTTGACCACTTTTTTGGTCCAGTTAATACTCCATTATCCGAAAAGCATGGCCACTAATAAGTTTGTTGTTTCGGCCAATGAATCATCGCTGTAGTAATACCCGACATGAAAACGGATTTTACTATATCGATGTATATCAACCTCTTAAATAAGCTTGAAGAAGCGGGCTATAACTTCTATACGTTCGAAAAATTCCTAGTTACGAATCCGTCAAGGAGTGTTATTCTGCGGCATGATGTTGACTCAAAACCAGAACGTTCGCTGGAATTTGCCAAGATTCAGCATGGTAGAGGCATTACAGGTGTTTATTATTTCAGAGCTAACCAGTCAAGCTGGAGTGAACAGGTGATTCGGGAAATCGCCAATATGGGGCATGAAATTGGTTACCATTATGAATGCCTGACTACCTGTAAGGGAAACCTTTCGCTGGCCATTAAAGATTTCGATCGAAACCTGACAGCGTTACGTCAGCTCGCACCCGTATCGACCATCTGCATGCATGGAAGCCCTCTGTCAAAATATGATTCCAGAGACTTATGGCGCGTCTATTCATACCGCGACTTTGGCATTATTGGCGAACCTTATTTTGACCTCGACTTCAGCAAAGTAGCCTACCTTACTGACACCGGTCGCCGTTGGAATGGGAGCAAAGTGAGCGTTCGCGACAAAGTGGAAACCTCACTACCCTACTCATTTAAAAGCACTTGTAACATAATTGCTACGTTGGCCGCGAACGAGCTTCCTGAACAGGTTATGTTCACGTTTCATCCGCAGCGGTGGCATTCCAATCCTTTTTACTGGGCCAGTGAACTCGCCCTGCAAAGCGTGAAGAACGTAGTGAAGCGCTATTTCTACGTAGAATAAACTTTGAATTTGAGTGATGATAAAACTTCTTACCCTGATTGGCGCCCGACCACAAATCATTAAGGCATCGGCACTAAGCAGAGCGATACGTTCAAATTTTTCAGAGCAAATCGCAGAAGTTATTGTGCATACAGGCCAGCACTACGACGAGAATATGTCGGCCGTCTTTTTTGACGAATTGGCCATTCCAGCGCCCACTTATAATCTTCGGGTTGGTTCCGGAAAACATGGCGAGCAAACCGCCAAAATGATCACTGAGGTCGAGTCGATTCTTGACCGAGAGCAACCCGATTTTCTGATTCTGTACGGCGATACCAATTCAACGCTAGCAGGCGCCATTGCGGCTTCTAAACAACACGTACCTATTGTCCACATCGAAGCTGGTTTACGTTCTTACAACAAGAAAATGCCGGAAGAAGTCAATCGAATCTTAACTGATCACGTATCGACTTATTTATTTCCTCCTACGCAGACAGGCATTGACAATCTGCAAAAAGAAGGTTTTTCGCTGAGTAATAAGCCTCCTTACACAATAGATAATCCTGGCATATTTAATGTTGGCGACATTACGTATGATAACAGCCTGTATTTCCGCAACGTAGCAGCTTCCAGAACGGATATTACAGACCGGCTTCAGCTTCAACAGGAACCTTATGCGTTAGTTACCATTCACCGAAATGCAAATACTGATGATGCTACGCGGCTCAACGCCATTTTCGATACGTTGCTGACCATCGCAACTACGTATTCGACTCGATTAATTATACCGCTGCATCCACGCACCGCCAAGCAAATGGCCGCTTTGCTGACGGAAAATTTGTATAAATCTATTTACGCCAATCCTAAAATTATCTTCCTGCCGCCGGTATCATTTTTGGAAATGATAACGCTGGAACAACAGGCAAAGCTGGTTATAACCGATTCGGGTGGCGTACAGAAAGAAGCGTATTATTACCAAAAACCTTGCATTGTACTACGTTCGGAAACGGAGTGGGTAGAAATCGTAGAAAATGGAGCAGCCTTTTTATGTGATGCCAATCCAAGTCTAATTTTTGAGGCTTATAATGCGATTATAAAGTCAAACAACATTCGATTCAAACAAATATATGGTGATGGAAAAACAGCCGAGGAAATTCTGAATATTTTATTAGCCAATTAATTAAAATCAGCTGCTTTATCTTTCGTAAGCTTAAACAATATTATAATTCACCAATACAATGGTTAAGAAATTAGAATACATTGATGCCTTGAGAGGCATCGCGATGATTGGCGTTTTACTAAACCATTTCAGACCATATGGTGAATTCAACCCAAACCCGACAACGTTAGAAACTATTGCTATAAATAATGGGCAAGGATGTATTCAGTTGTTATATATGATAAGTGCATTTACGCTATTCGTTTCGTATAATATAAGAAGAGAGTCGGAGAAAAATTATGTTAGGAATTTCTTTATTAGACGATTTTTCAGGATTGCACCACTCTATTATTTTGCGTGTATTTATTATCTTATTCAACACAGTCTTACTTTAACAAATACAGAGATCATAAGTAAACAATCAATAATTGCTAATTTTCTTTTACTTCACGGTTTTAATCCCTATTGGATTCATGCCATCGTGCCTGTAGGATGGTCTGTTGGAATAGAAGTGCAGTTTTATTTCGTTTTGCCCTTTTTAGTAAGGAAGATAAAGAATCTGAATCGAGCCGTTATCTTTCTCTTCTGTGCAATACTGTTAAACACGCTTCTGAATATCATCTTAGCAAAAACACAACTACTTGCAGGTGACCTTCCTCGCGAAACATTTGCTCAATTTTGGCTTCCCAACCAATTGCCCGCTTTCGCATCTGGTATAGTTCTATATTACCTAATCACAACACCTAAGCCTGAGTGGAATGTTAATCCATTAATTTTTGGTATTGCAGCTTTAGCAGTATTTGTAGATTTGACCTCTGAAAAAAAACTATTATATTCTGAATTTACGATTTACTCGCTTAGTCTTATTGCAATTGTTTATCTAATAGCTCAGCGAAACTATAAGTTAGTTACCAATTCAGCTACGCAAATGATTGGAAAGATAAACTATGGAATCTATTTATTTCATTACCCTGTATTAGGGTTGATGCTCAAATTTGACATGGTGAATAAAATAGAATCATTTTTCCACTATTCGTCAGCTTTAGGGTATATATTTTCATTGGCCATATTTTTATTATTAAATATTATATTCTCTTATGCGCTTCATCATATCATTGAAATTCCATTCCAGAAATTCGGTTCTCGTATCATTAAAAAATTACAAAAAAGTAAATCTATACCCACTGTGTTACAGCCAGATGTTATGACTACTTAATTATATAGCTTTTAAATTTTAATAGCCTAGTATTTTTCACAAATGCACATACTACGCTGTGGCGTTTTGCTAGTAGCTGCAATTTTTTGGGCAAGCGGCTTATCGACCGGAATTTCCTACAGACTTTCTGATTTAGGCCTAATTACGGATAAAGTACGTTTTGGAGATTTGTATCAATTTTCGGCGCTGCCTCAGTTTAAGCAGCCCTGGCCAGACTATTCACATCCAGATCGCTTCAGCGATACAGCCTCTACGCATCTCTACATTATTGGTGATAGTTTTACCCTGCCGTTGTTTCTGAATAAATCTGATTTCCGGGTAAGCCACTATGAACGATGGGGTATGGGTCCTTTATCTTTTACGCTATCCGACACCACCAAACGCAACGTACTATTGATTGAATCGGTAGAACGTAATATTCGCCAGAATTTCGCAACACCCCATCAACCAGCTCCCCCTTCATTTACTACGTATCAGGAACCTAACTGGCTAGCTCAATTGACCGAGCGATTTGGAAAAGGCTTTCATCGCAATCGGGTTGAAAGCCGGCTCGAAGCGGCTCTATTCAATCATGATTGGGCTTTCTGGTTCAAAGAAATTAAAGCCCAACTGACTCTCAACTGGTTTGACCGCACCGATGCTCAGGTAAGTCTCTCGAAAGATAAAAAGCATCTGTTTTATTTCATGGAAGCTGACAATCGGTTACCTCAGAATTCATCCTTTTCTCCGCTTGAAGACGCTGAGGTAGACTCATTGGTACAAAATTTGAACAAAACCGCCGATTATTACCGGCGCCAGAGATTCGATGAAATTTATTTGTCACTAATTCCGAACAAAGCCAGCATTCTAGATACGAATCGAACCGATTATAACCATTTAATTGAACGTATCCAGAATCACCCAAACTTAGCTATACCGGTTGTGAACACATATGAGGTGTTCAGGCAATCTCCCAGGTCACCCTACCTTAATGGTGACACACACTGGAACTGCGAAGGACATGCTACCTGGCTAAAGCTAGTGCAGGAAAAGCTCCATATTTAACCGTTTATTATAGAGTTCGGCAAAGTAATTGATATACACTTTGTCATCTTACATACGTATTTCTACGTCCCTCTTGTCTGCTTAATTTATGATTCTCCAACGTATCAATCGCTTTCGTTACGTATACAATCTTCTTTATCACCAAACAGGCCTGAGTTTCCCCCCTGGACATTATTATAGTCCTGTTGTCAATAAAAATGAATTGCAGAATCGAAATGAATTATTCGAAAATTTTCCACGGCAAATTCCAAATATTGACCTTCGGGAAGGCGAACAAATGAAGTTGTTGGAGCAGTTTAGCAAACTTTATCCTACAGTTCCTTTTACCAAAGCATACAATCCTGAGCACCGATACCATTATGATGCTCTTGGTAATCAGTATTGTTACTCTGACGCAATTATGCTGCATTGCATAATGCGAACATTTAAGCCACAGCAAATTATAGAAGTAGGATCAGGCTTTTCGTCAGCTGTGATGCTGGATACCAACCAATTATTTTTTAATAACTCCATACGATTCACCTTTATAGAGCCTTACCCAGACCGGCTTTATGGTTTACTACGTGAAGAAGACCATAAACGTACTGTTACGTACAAAAAAGGTTTACAGGAAATAAACTTGACAGAATTTGATAAGCTTGCCGAAAACGACATACTCTTTATCGATTCTACCCACGTATCTAAAACGGGGAGCGACGTTAATCAAGTCATCTTTAACATTCTTCCTCGGCTGAAACAAGGTGTACTAATTCATTTTCACGATATTTTTTATCCATTCGAATATCCAAAAGATTGGGTTATTAACAGTACTGGCTTTGGCTGGAACGAAGCCTATATACTGAGAGCTTTTTTGATGAATAATCCAGATTACGAGATAGTATTGTTCAATACGTTCATGGAAAATTTTTACCAAAAATGGTTCGAAAAAAATATGCCATTATGCCTCGAAAATAAAGGCGGTAGCATTTGGCTACGAAAAGTAAAATAAACAAGATAAAATTTTCATTCTATAAACTTATTGAGAGAACGATAAGAGCTCTATACCTTCGTAATATAGTATGATCAATAATTTATTTAATATACTCAGCCCATTCCCAGCTTTATGCATTATGGGTATTTCTTTATTAACAGTTGCTATTTTATCAAAAGTAATTGATTATCAATTACAGCAAGTTAAGTACGTGACTTTTGATAGCCTAAAAGGATATTTATCAATCATCGTATTTATTAGTCACAGTTCTACCTGGTATTATTATTTAAGAGAGTGCCATTGGAATTCCCCGCCCAATAATCTGTTTGCTCAAGTTGGTTATGCAAGCATTGCTATTTTCTTTATGATTACAAGCTTCTTGTTTTGCAATAAACTAATATCAGGGAAAATAGGCTGGCTGAAGTTTTATATTGGGCGAGTCATAAGGCTTTTGCCTGTATATTCTTTAGCAATACTTACTTTGTGTTTTATCGTATTTTATTTAACTCATTTTACTTTAAATCGTCCTTTACCAGTTGTCATTAAACAAATCACCATTTGGCTCATGTTTACTATAAAAAATGATCCAGATATTAATGACTTTGAAAACACATGGCAAATTATTAGCCGAGTAGCATGGACTCTACGCTACGAATGGCTCTTCTATATCTTGTTACCTGTATTTGGCTTAATAATTTCTCGCAGCAAACCAAACTATTATGTAATACTCATTTCAATATGTACTACTATTTACATAGTAAGCTACTACTTACAATTTGACTTTACTTATTTTAGCCCTTTTTGCGGTGGCTATATTGCTGCGCTATCAATCCGATCAGATTCCTTTTCGAAATTTGCAATCAGCAAATGGGGTACAATTTCTATAATAGTATTACTGACAACATTACTATCAATTTTTTCATTTACTTCCAGCTCGCTTTTCGAAGTTTTGCCCTTAACGATTACAACTGTTATTTTTTCAATTATTGTTGGTGGCAATACGGTATTGAACATTCTGACAAATAGTATCGCTCGTAAACTAGGGCAAATCTCTTACGGAATTTATTTATTCCATGGTATAATATTATTCTGCTTATTCAGATTTATTATAGGATTTGAGAAAGCGGCTACTTTATCGTCTTTAGAACATTGGTTTTACGTTCTTTTAGTAACACCAGTCATTATTACTCTATCATTTACTATACATATATATGTTGAAGTACCTGCTATGGAAAGCACTCACATAGTTTACAAGAAGATTTACGATTATATAGTAGTAACTAAACAGAAAGCCGGTTATTACTGGAACCAGGTTTTATCGTTTAAATAAAAAAGATACTATTAAAATATTTATTAGTCTAATGGACAATACTACAAAAGATATCTTATTAGGGCCTGTTGGATTAATTCCCGCAATTTGCATCATTGCTGTATCACTATTAACAACTGCTGCGTTAAGTAAAAATAAGCATTTAGAAATGCAATCTGTAAAATATGAAAATTTAGATGGACTAAAAGGATATTTAGCTATTATCGTTTTCATTTCACACGGTGCTACATGGTACTTTTATTTACACAAAGGCAACTGGGCGGCCGCTCCTTCTAATTTATACATTCAAATGACAAATTTGAGTGTATCGATATTTTTTATGCTGTCCAGTTTTTTTTTCTGCAACAAATTGGTAAAAGGAGATCCAAATTGGTTAAAACTATATATATCTCGAATACTACGGCTCGTACCAATTTATACACTGGCAATAATTGGATTATTTATTATCGTTGGTTTTCTAACACATTTCTCATATGGTAAAGATGAATACTTTCTAACAATATTTAGCCAATTTAGAAAGTGGCTGTTATTTACTATAAAGGATACACCTAATATTAATAATTATCAAAATACAGGCATTATTATTTGTTACGTTCCCTGGACGCTCCGCTATGAGTGGTTTTTTTATCTAAGTTTACCGATTTTAAGTTTTCTTTTGTTTAGAAATAAGATTAATGTTCCAGCAATACTTATCACACTTATTATTATGATTATATTAATTCCTTTCAAGGATTATATTTATATGCATTTCACTTATTTTGTTGGTGGCATTGTATCGACATATTTAATCAACTACGGCAAATTTTCACAAAAAACTAATCATTGGGGATTTTCTATTGTTATTTCTCTCCTATTATTCATCTTAATACTTATTCCTCCTTATCAATTGTTACCATTAATTATAACAGGAATAATTTTTATCATCACTACAGGTGGTAATACTTTTTTTGGTATATTATCAATAAAATCAGCGCGAATATTAGGGCAGCTTTCATATGGTGTTTACTTGTTTCATGGTTTGATACTGTTTTGCCTTTTCAAATTTGTTTTAGGATTTGAAAAGGCTGTTACGTTATCAAGCGTAGAATATTGGTTTTGTATACTACTAGCAACTCCGCTCGTAATAATGATAGCGTTTGTAGCACATATTTATATTGAATTACCTGCCACTAGGCTTACTCCTATAGTTTATAAATTTTCAAATAATTTAATATTATTATGTAGATTGAAAGTATCAATCTTTTGGCATCACGTTTTGGCTAATAAATATATACCTGGAAAGTGGAATCAAAATATTTAAATGAATCAAGTAGTATCCGTGATAATAATTTCAATTTATTACGGTTTATTGCCGCATGTGCTGTTCTATTTTGTCATGCTCAACCAGTAATCGGCGAAACGATTACTCCAATTCATTATTTTTCCGGTTTCGTGGCGGTTGACGTATTTTTTATAGCGAGTGGATTTCTCGTAACAGGAAGTTTGCTTAATCGTAATGATTTAAAATTTTTTATCGTATCTCGTTTTCTTAGAATATTCCCAGGATTGATGGTTTGTTTGTTAGTTAGTGTTTTCATTATTGGCCTTCAATTTACCACGCTATCATCTAAAGATTATTTGTCTAATCAACATATTTATTACTACCTATACCATAATTTAAATTTATTATCAACACCTGACTGGAATTTGCCGGGCGTTTTTGAAAGTAATCGTTTTAACTCCGCCATAAATATATCATTGTGGACATTACCATGGGAAGTAAAAATGTATTTAGGGCTAGCATTTCTCGGCCTTTTAAGAGTATTTGTCAATGTTCATTTATTTTTACAAATCATAAAAATTGTTGTTATCCTGTTGTTTACGCTTTGTTTATTTAAATATATCTATAAATATTTTAACACAAACACTTTCGGAAATCTCTCCCGTTTCGCATGTATGTTTTCTTCGGGAGCTATTTTTTACCTTTATCGAGAGCAAGTTATTCTATCAAAAAAATTATTTATTTCTCTACTTTTACTTCTTAGTGTATTTTTATTAAAAACAGATTGGCTTTTAGTTCCATACACTTTGTCAATAAGTTATGTGGTTATTTGTCTGGCATTTATTCCAAAAGGATTTATACGTAAATTCAACAAACTACCTGATTATTCATACGGAATTTATATTTATGGTTTTCCGGTTCAGCAGTCAATAGCAGCGCTTTATCCAACTAGTAGTCTAATTGAGATGATTATTTACAGTCTAATTGTTACTGTTTTACTGGCTTCTCTGTCCTGGCATTTTGTTGAGAAACCCGCTTTGAGCCTAAAGAAGTACTTCTATTCACCACAAATTGCCCATGATTTAGACCAAAGCTCGTTGGTTAGAGATGACACTTTATCGGTGGGAAGTAGAATCTCTCATTAGATTTGGCTCGGCAATTCATAAGCTAATTTGATACTATAATCTTTTTTTAGGAAACAAATTCCTTAAAATCAGATACGTATACCGTCAAGTAAATATATGAGGTACATTATAATCTCATATTGGCTCAATTTTTGATTTTTGTAACTATTGCAGCCTTTACTTACCATACGTCAGGAATTTGATGTATAAACTCTATTTGCTATAACGTAACGGAACTCTATATAAAGTACCCGACGATTTAGTGGTGGTAACCTCTAGGCGCATGTGACTATTGTCCCAATATTTTTAACTATTGGCCATGCCTTGGTTTGTCCTTTATACCAAATCCCGATCCGAAAAGCTAGCAGCTGAAAAGCTCCGTCAGAAAGGGATTGAAGTCTACTGCCCACTCAGAAAAAGTAAGCGTAAATGGTCAGACCGCATCAAGACGGTCGAAGAGCCCCTGTTTCGCTCGTACTGTTTTGTACATCTGGAAGAACAACAACGTAGTACCGTTTTTGGAGTACCGGGCGTAGTAGGCTATCTCCATTGGCTGAAGAAACCAGCTATCGTAAAACAGTGGGAGATTGATCTAATCAAAACGATGCTCAATGATTTTGATCACGACTCACTAGAAATCATCGATTTTTCCGTCAGTGACCGACTGCGCATTACGTCAGGCGCTTTCATGGACCAGGAAGGGGAAGTGCTATCGACGCAGGGGAGAAAAATCTTCATCCGAATCGAATCACTAAACCTCTGTGTATCGGTCGACATGAACAAGAACAAAGTTGAAAAAGTAAAAAAGCCAAAACGATAGTATTCGATACGCATCTGCATTGACTAGATCTACCGCTATTATATGCCTATTATTCTACGAATAAGTTATTCATTGATACTGTGCATTTTATGTCTTACCGCTACGTCTGCACAGACTACTTCTAAGAAAATTAAGTATGAAGTAGAAGCCGGTACGTATCTGTCCTCTACGTCAACAAATCCGTTCTGGATACGATCTAATCAGTTTGGTGAAATTCCGCTTGAGTCGCAGGGATTTACGTTACGTGCACAAGTCAAAAAAGAGTATGAACCCTATCTTTCTCCAAAAAAAGGGAAAGGAAAATTCTCCTATGGTTATGGCGCTCGCGCTGTGCTGAATGCTGGGCGGATCAATCAGGTTCTTCTTTCGGAACTATATGGCAAAGTTCGTTATGGCGCTGTGGAATTATCGGCTGGACGCCGACGCAAGATTATAGGTCTTGTCGATTCAACCTTAAGTTCGGGTTCGTATATCTGGTCGGGTAATGCGTTGCCCATGCCTAGCGTCGAAATTTCGATTCCCAACTATACACCGATCTTTAAAAACGGTTTAGTCGCAGTAAAAGGCAACTATTTGCACGGTTGGTTTGGTCGAAATGACTCGCTCGATAATTCGTATCTGCATCAGAAAAGCCTGTACATCCGTCTGGGAAAACCCTCCTGGCGGTTTAAAATATACGGCGGGTTTAACCACCAGGTGCAATGGGGCGGTACGTTATTATACAACCGCTTCGATAATGGGGTTAAAATCACCCGCTACGGAACCGACTGGGAAACGTATCAATACGTAGTGACTGGAAAATCGCTGTATGAACTCGATACGTTGGTCGTGCAGAATGGAGCGGCTTCCGCCGAGGGTGGTAACCGGGTTGGTAATCACCTGGGATCGCTCGATTTGGGCCTCGAGTACGAAACTGAGAATTCCAGATGGTTATTCTATCGCCAGTCGTTTTACGAAGCCGGTGCTTTATTTTATCTGAATAACGTAGCAGATGGCCTGAATGGCATATCGTTTGTGCGCAAAAACGCTCAATTTGGCATCTTACGCGTTGTTTTTGAATATCTCCAAACGTCTAGCCAAGGTGGGCCAGTTGCCTCAGGGAGAACCACTATTTCGCAGTTACGTGGTGCCGAAGATTATTTCAACAATGGTCGATACATCGACGGATGGGTATATAAAGGGCAAACCATCGGTACGCCTTATATCATGCCGTTACGTTATACGAGCGGCTTGCCGCAAAATCTGGACCGCAATCCGAATCGCATTGTTAATAACCGGGTGGAGGTTTATACATTGGGTATAATGAGCCGTATTGGTAACGTCGATTTATTGACTCGCTTTACGTCGAGCCAGAACTTCGGAAACTATTATTATCCAGCCTTCAGCATTTCGCAAAAATCGTTTCAGCAGCAGTTTATCATTCCCCTTAATAAATACACGTTCACAGTCAATCTTGCTTACGACAGTGAAGGTGTTTTGCAGGAAAATTACGGGCTTAACTTCCTGGTAAAGCGCACATTTTAAACCCTTTACACTCAGCCTTGTAGATATTCAGGATTAGATATTTCTCAGCTTACATACATACCGTAAACTTATGAAATTAGCACTACTCAGTTTGTTTCTGCTGGTTCAACTCCCTCTGCTGGCACAGTCGCCCGAACTAGCTCAGATAGAACCTATCGAATTAGCGAATTTGGAGAAAGTTGCTTCTGCATTGCCAACCGAAACCTCGTTGACGGCGCCAGAAGCTCCCTTCGATACCATAACGGCTAAACGGCATTTTATAACGACAGGACTTTATATAAATGGAAAGCGACTGTCGACATCCAGTATTTTATACACCTATCAGAAAGCGCCAAAAGCGATGCCTAAATCGTTAAATATGTATCAATTGGGCAGCTTTTTAAAACCCGTAGGGCCGCTAATGGTCGTAACTGGTGTATACGTTGGTTATCTGGCCGTCAAAGGTAAACCCGCTACGGGTATGATTCGGGGGATCCGGACAGCAGGCAATCCATATCCTTCCGACGTACCAGCGGAGTATACGGTTCGTAATTTACCCCGGTTACTGGCAGGAATAGGCATGGTTATTGGGGGAATTGCTGTAATTGAATTTTCGAACGAGCTGGTAGCTAAGTCGGCGAAAAACTACAATTCGAAACTTTCACGCCCGCGAAAAGTTGCGTTACTTTACAATACTAAATTTGGTATAACACCCGATGGTAACGTCGGTTTATACGCCCGTTTTTAACTATGTCGTCGTGGCCTATGTCTTCATCCATCTGGGAACGCTTTGTTTCTCCTTTCAAAGGAACCTCGCAGCCCACTGATGGAACGTGCTTTTGGTCGGTCGATATTCACTCGCATTTAATACCCGGACTTGATGACGGTGTTAAAAATACCGAACAGGCGCTGGCCTGTTTAACGCAACTGTCGGAGTGGGGAATTCAGAAAATTATTACGACACCGCACGTCAGTGGCGACTGGTATCCGAACTCATCGGATAGCATCCGGCAGATGCGCGCTACGTTGCAATCACTGATCGACGAGCATCAACTGCCGCTAAGCATCGACGTAGCAGCCGAGTATTTAATTGACGATTTCTTTTTCGATCTGCTTCAGGCCAACGATTTACTCACGTTTGGCGATAAGCGTTACCTGCTCATCGAAGCAGGCTGGGCCTGGGGACCGAATAATTTCCTTGATTTGATCTTTCGGATTCAAACGCAGGGATACACTCCGATTTTGGCGCACCCGGAACGGTACAAATATTACCACGACGACAAGAAAATCCTGCATCAACTGCACAAAAACGATTGCCTGTTTCAACTGAACTGGATGTCGTTCGTGGGAAGATATGGACCTGATATTCAGAAACAGGCTCGCTATCTGTTGCAGGAGGGTCTTATTGATTTCATCGGCAGCGATTTACATCATCCCCGCGATCTTAAAGACATGGCCCGCCTGTTCAGCTCCGACGATAAAAAACTGCTCCAACAACAAAAGCTGTTAAACGATACGTTGCTGTAACCGTCGTTCAAGTTACTCAGTACAAACGCCAGGCTTAGTCTGGCGTTTTTGTTTTCGGCGGTATGTGTGCTACGTCTCTGATAAATTTCTCTGCGAAGACGTAACGAGTGCGGCCCAATTAAGGACCACCCAAAATCGTATTACACAGTAGCCGGTTCTGAGTCTATTCTTTGGATTACAAAACAGTGATACTCACACTCGACGTAGCGTCAGATCATCTAATTTCTTCAATTTATGAAAGCCTGGTGCCATGTCGGATATAGTCGAGCGGTTGATTGATACGTTTGGGAGAAATTGTGTACTAAATCGTGAAGAGGCCAGTACGCGCGTTGCCAGTCACTGGAAGCAGTCGGGAGGTCTCAATTGCCTGGCGCTGCTCTTGCCCAACACGACTCAGGACGTATCTAGAATGCTTCATATCTGCCATGAATTCCATCAGCCCGTCGTTCCGCATGGTGGATTAACTAACGTAGTGGGGGCTACTGAGACGCGTCCGAATGAAATTGCGCTAAGCCTTGAACGCATGAATCAGGTGGAGCAAATCGACGTAGTAAACAAAACGGTAACTGTACAGGCAGGCGTAGTGCTTCAGCAATTGCAGGACAACGTAGCAACACATGGCCAATTGTTTTCGCTTGATCTGGGGGCAAAAGGTAGCTGCATGATTGGTGGCAACATCGCTTCCAACGCGGGCGGTTTGCAGGCGTTACGTTATGGAGTCATGCGAAATCTGGTGCTGGGTCTGGAAGTGGTTCTGGCCGATGGCACCATCATTTCTTCGCTGAATAAATTGATGAAGAACAATGCTGGTTATGATCTGAAACAGCTTTTCATAGGCTCAGAGGGCACGCTTGGCATTATCACGAAAGCGGTGCTGAAACTTGAAGAGCGGCCCAAAACCCGCAATACGGCTTTCCTAGCTGTAGAAAGCTTTGAGAAAGCCAATGAATTATTGCTGGCAGCCAAAACCTCTTTAAAAAGTAGCCTTACCAGCTTTGAATTATTGTGGCAGGATTACTACCGGTTAATGACCTCGAAGCCATCCCTTTTTTCGCCACCCTTACCCCAGACGTATCCCTTTTACGTTCTGCTGGAATCGCTTGGGTACGATAATGAAAAAGATAAAACCCAGTTCGAAGAATTTTTAGAACACTGCCTGACCAATGAGTTGATTGCCGACGCGGTCATGGCTCAGGCCAAAAAAGAGTTGGATTGGTTCTGGGGGATCCGCGAACATGTAGAATTCATTTTTTCCATTCATCGCCCTGTTTTTCTGTTCGATATCAGTCTGGCTATTTCCGATATGGATGCCTACATAAAAACGATACGTTCGGAACTACAAAGCGTCTGGCCAGACGTGCACCTCTACGTATTTGGGCATATGGGCGATGGAAACCTTCACTTATTTGTCAGTTGCGGCAATGACGACCAACCAACAAAACATAGAGTTGAAGAACTACTTTATAAACCGCTGCAACCCATTGGCGGCTCAATAACCGGTGAACATGGTATTGGTCTGGAGAAAAAACCGTGGCTTTACCTAAGCCGCACCTCTGAAGAAATCGCTCTGATGCGGACGATTAAAAAAGCGCTAGATCCAAGAGGAATTCTGAACCCAGGTAAATTACTGCCTGATTAGACTACGTAGCAAAGATAAAAGCAACGTTTACGCTTATTCTTTCATCTA
Organism: Spirosoma flavus; assembly: GCF_054778555.1. Taxonomy (NCBI): domain Bacteria; kingdom Pseudomonadati; phylum Bacteroidota; class Cytophagia; order Cytophagales; family Cytophagaceae; genus Spirosoma; species Spirosoma flavus. The sequence goes on along the minus strand of NZ_BAAGZL010000001.1, from coordinate 1,712,879 downwards.
TTAAGTGGGCAGCCTAAAATCACCCCATAACCCCTCATCATTATGCTCCGGAACTACCTCAAAATTGCACTCCGAAATCTGTCTAAAAACAAAGCTTACTCGGCTATCAACATCATTGGGCTGGCGGTAGGCATGTCTGTTGCCATGCTGATTGGCTTATGGATCTATGACGAATTATCGTTCAACAAATTTCACAAAAATTACGGTCAACTAGCTCAACTCTATATTAATCAGACATTTAACGGGATCACAGGGACCAGTCGAGCCGTATCGCTGCCGTCGGCTAATGAAGTTAAGACCAAATACCCCAGCGATTTTAAAGCCGTGGCTTTATGCTCCTGGAATTTCGGGCATCTGCTGGTAAATGGCGATAAAAAAGTCAACAAAGAGGGTATGTATGCCGAACCGGAGCTGCCTGAAATGCTTTCGCTCAAGATGCTGAAAGGCGATTATGCCACTGCCCTCAAAGAACCAGCCTCCATTCTGTTGTCGGAATCGCTGGCTAAAACTCTCTTCGGCGACGCTGATCCACTGAACAAAATCCTTAAAATCGACGCCAAAAATAACGTAAAGGTGACGGGCGTTTTTGAAGATTTGCCTTATAATTCAAACTTCTATGAGGCAAATTATTACCTCCCCTGGAGTTTCTACCTTGCCAATGAGGGATGGGTGAAAGAGTCGCTGCAACAGTGGGGAAATCACTCGTTTCAGTGCTTTGCCCAGATCACGGAGCAAGGCGATATGAAAGCGATTTCCGCTAAGATTCGGAACATTGAGAAAAAACACGCTGCCGAAAGCGAGAAGCCCGAATACTTTCTGCATCCGATGAGCATGTGGCATTTGTACTCTGATTATAAAGATGGCAAAAACATTGGTGGCGGTATTCAGTTCGTCTGGCTGTTCAGCCTGATCGGGGTATTTGTGCTGCTGCTGGCCTGCATCAACTTCATGAACCTCAGTACGGCACGTAGTGAAAAACGAGCGAAGGAAGTTGGTATTCGTAAAGCTGTGGGTTCGCTACGTCAGCAATTAATTACGCAGTTCATGAGCGAGTCAATGCTCGTAGTAGCTATGGCCCTCGTCCTATCTCTGCTGATCGTATTGATTGCTTTACCAGCCTTCAACGAGATATCGGGTAAAAAAGTAGAATTCCCTTATGCTAATCCGGTTTTCTGGCTGCTCATCATAGGCTTTTCATTAATAACTGGCTTTTTGTCAGGAAGTTACCCTGCCCTTTATTTATCTTCTTTCAATCCATTGAGCGTATTGAAAGGTACGTTCAAAGTTGGGCGCTGGGCGGCTATTCCGAGGAAGGTGCTCGTGGTGATTCAATTCACCGTATCGATTACGCTCATTATTGGCACCATTATCGTGTTCCAGCAGATTCAGCACGCGAAAAATCGGCCCGTTGGTTATGACCGATCAAACTTACTGCAAACGTACACCAGTCCAGGTACGTCTGGAAAATTCGATCCCCTCCGCGACGATTTGCTGAAAACGGGCGTCGTTTACGAAATGAGCCAATCCTCTAGTCCCACCACGGGGGTTTGGTCCAATCAGATTGGTTTCGAGTGGGAAGGGAAAGACCCTAAGACACTGCCTTTGTTTGGCATAGTGGCCTGCACGCACCAATTTGGGAAATCCATCGACTGGAAAATTCTGGAAGGACGGGATTTTTCCAAAGACTTTTCGACCGATACGTCGGCGTTTATTCTGAACGAAGCCGCAGTCAAATTAACGGGTCTGAAAAACATTGTCGGCAAAACCATTCGCTACAACGGCAAACCAATGGAAGTAGTGGGTGTCATAAAAGATATGGTGATGGAATCACCCTACGAACCCATCAAGCCAACGATATTTTTGGTACGTTACGACTGGTCGAACGTCATCAATATCCGGCTAAAACCGAATACGCCGATTGACGAAGCGCTTCAGAAACTGAAAGCCGTTTTCAAAAAGTACGACCCGGATACGCCCTTTGATTTCAAGTTCACAGATCAGGAATACGATGCCAAATTCCGTACGGAAGAGCGGGTGGGCAAACTGGCGCGTGTATTCGCGGTGCTTGCGATTTTCATCAGTTGCCTGGGTTTGTTTGGATTAGCGTCGTTTATGGCCGAGCAACGTATTAAAGAAATCGGCGTTCGGAAAGTGCTGGGTGCATCGGTATTCAGTTTATGGGGACTGCTGTCCAAAGAATTTGTTCGGCTGGTTATTCTCGCTTTCCTGATTGCCGCACCCATTGCCTGGTATTTTCTGGATGACTGGCTTCAGCATTATGATTATCGCACAAAGATCTCATGGACTATTTTCTTGCTATCGGGCTTAGGCGCAACCGTCATTACGCTCCTGACGGTGAGTTATCAGGCCATCCGTGCCGCACTGGTAAACCCCGTAAAATCACTACGTTCGGAATAGCGTAATATTAGTACGAAACAATGGTCTGGCTACAGGAGAATATCGCCCGTAGCCAGACCATTGTTTATTTTTCACCCTCCTACTTTCATCAGGTTACAAACAAAAGAATAGGCTCAGTGTACTACGTTCATAAGCGGACGGTTCTGTACGCTTTCGGACAGCTTATTTTTCGCAAAAGCGTCTGATTTACGTGCTTTGGCCTTTTTTGGGCGTGGCATGGTAGTTGAACCCGTTAGCGGAGCTAACGAATAACAGCACCGCTATGCTACGTAACTATATCAAGATTGCCTGGAGAAATCTCTGGAAAAACAAGACGTTTTCGTTTATCAACATTCTGGGTCTGGCGCTGGGCATGGCCTGTAGCCTGCTCATTATGATGTGGGTGCAGGACGAACGTAGCATGGATCGATTTCATGCGAACGACAGCCAGCTATACCGGGTCATGGAGAACCAGCAGTATACCGGTGTTGTCAATACGTTCCCATCGACACCAGGGATTCTGGCCGAAAACATAGTCAAAGACTTCCCGGAAATCAAGTTAGCCAGCCAGATGCTTTGGGAAGAATCGCTCCTGTTTACGGTAGGCAATACGTTCGAAAAGGAAAAAGGTCGGGCGGTGCAGGGTGATTTCCTGAGCATGTTTTCCTTCCCGCTCAAAGAGGGCAATCCTAAAACGGCGCTCAAGCGGCCTGACGGCGTGGTGATCTCCCAAAAACTGGCCGACAAATACTTCAAAGGCCAGGACCCGATGGGCAAAACGATTCGGATAGACAACCGCGACGCCGTAATCGTAACGGGTATTCTAGCCGATATTCCAGAAGCATCTTCCTTAAAATTCGATTACCTCATCAGCTACGATCGCTGGCTGAAAACCAACAGCTGGGCGAAAGAATGGGGCAATAATGGCCCTCGCTGCTACGTGATGCTAGCTAACAATGTCTCGGTTGATAAGGTAAATGCCAAGATTAAAAACTACATCAAAACCAAAAATAAGAACAGTAACGTAGAGTTATTCCTCCAAGGTTATAGCGAGTCGTATTTGTATTCGAATTGGGAAGGCGGCAAACAAACGGGCGGACGTATCGAATACGTTCGCATTTTTTCTATAGTCGCTATTATTATCCTCCTGATTGCCTGTATCAATTTTATGAATCTGGCTACGGCTCGTTCTGTCAAGCGGGCAAAAGAAGTTGGTGTTCGGAAAGTAGTCGGAGCATTCCGAACTAGCCTGATCGGGCAGTTTTTGGGCGAATCGATGCTCATTACGTTGCTATCACTTGGGTTCTCTATTTTGATTGTGTTCCTTATTCTACCCGTTTTTAATGAGCTAACCGGCAAAAAACTATTTCTCGACGTAGCAAACCCTACGTTTCTCGTATTGCTGCTCAGCCTTTCGCTGATAACCGGCCTTTTATCAGGAAGCTACCCGGCCTTATTCATGTCGGGGCTAAAACCAGTTGTTATTCTCAAAGGAACCCTGAAGCTAAAGTCAAGTGCTACGTATTTCCGGAAAGGGCTGGTCGTTCTGCAATTTGGGCTATCAATTGTCTTGATTCTTAGTACGTTGGTTGTCTATCGCCAGATCAATTACATCCAAAATAAAAACCTCGGCTATAACCGTGAAAACCTGCTTTATATGCCGCTGGAGGGTAATCTGGAAAAGAATTTTCAGAGTTTCCGGCAGGAGCTGGAAAAACAGCCGGGAATTAAAACCGTCACCTGCGCCCAGTCAGACCCGCTCGAAGTAGGCAGCTCGACGCAGGGCGTAAAGTGGCCGGGCAAAGACACGACTCAACTTATTCTGTTCAGCCAGAATGCTGTCTCGTACGATTACATCAAAACGATGGGCATTACGTTGCTCGACGGCCGTGATTTTTCACCCGACTACTCGACCGACACAACCAACTACCTGATCAACGAAGCCTCAGCCCGGAAAATGGGGTATAAAAATCCGGTCGGCAAGGAAATGACGATGTGGAACCGGAAAGGTAAAATCATCGGCCTGATGAAAGATTTCCACTATAACTCATTACACAGCGCCATCGAACCTCTGATCTTACGCCTGCAACGCGGTGTTGTCGATACGACAAACAACTGGGGTAGTGTGCTGGTACGTACCAAAGCTGGCGAAACCAAGCAGGCTCTCGCGAGCATGGAAGCTGCCTTCAAAAAGTTCAACCCGCGTTTTCCGTTCAAGTATTCGTTCACTGATCAGGAGTTCGGGAATCTATACAAAGCCGAAAACACTGTTAGTAAACTGGCGAGCTACTTTGCTTTTCTGGCCATTTTTATTTCGTGTCTGGGTTTGTTCGGGCTTGCGACCTTTACGGCCGAGCAACGTACCAAAGAGATTGGCATCCGTAAAGTACTGGGTGCCAGCGTTACCAATCTGGTCGGTATGTTGTCGAAAGAATTTATCGTCCTGGTCTTGGTGGCAGCCTTTATCGCATTCCCGATTGGCGGGTATTTCCTGAGCGGCTGGCTCGAAAAATATCCGTATCGCATCGAGTTGGAGTGGTGGTATTTCCTGGCCGCACTTATGTTGGCTATGTTCATAGCGTTGTTTACGGTCAGTTTCCAAAGCATCAAAGCCGCCTTGATTAATCCAGTAAAATCGTTAAAAACAGAATAGTTCTGATCGGACCTCCTACCCTTATGTTACGAAACTACCTCAAAATCGCCTGGCGCAGCCTGTGGAAAAACAAAGGCTTTTCGGCAATTAATATTATTGGTCTGGCCATAGGCATGGCCGCTTGCCTGCTGATTACGGTATTTGTATTCTATGAGCGAAGTTTCGATAGTCTTCACCATAAAAATATTTATCGGCTCGACGAAGTCCAGAAGTTCGAAGGGATGGTTGCTCCGCAGAACGTAGCGTTATCCATGTATCCGATGGGTTCGACGCTGAAAAGCGAGTTCCCTGAAATTCTGAACTTTACCAGAGTCACCCCATTTAACAAAATAACCCTCACGTATCAGGACCAGAAAGTAGTTTATCCGAACATGCTCCGGGTCGATTCGACGTTTTTGCAACTGTTCGATTTCGAATTACTGAAAGGAGAACGTAGCACGGCGCTGCAAAAACCCGGCAGCGTAGTGCTGACCGAAGAAGGAGCCACTAAACTGTTCGGTACGCAAAACCCAATCGGGAAATCAGTTATTCTTTACGGCCGCGATACGCTTATGTTTGCAGTTACGGGTATTCTGGCAAACACGCCCAAAAATTCACATCTCCAGTTCGAAGGTTTATTTACGCTTAAGACGTTTGTGAGCCCGGAAGATGCCAATAACTGGGGCGGAAACTGGCTCGTTACGTATCTGGAACTGGCCAAAAATACAGACGTAGCAGCTCTGGAGCGTAAATTTCCGGCCTATTTGAAAAAGTACATGCGTGAGGACGGCTGGAAGTTTTATGAGCTATTCCTACAACCCCTAAAAGAGGTTCATGCCAACTCCGTCCAGATTACGCACGATTACATCAATTACCAGAAATTCGATTCCAATTACACGTACGTTTTCTCGGTCATCGCCCTGATTGTGCTGGTCATTGCCTGTATCAATTTCATGAACTTATCAACGGCTCGCTCGGCTGGTCGGGCGCGGGAGGTTGGTATTCGAAAATCGGTTGGCGCGATACGTTTGCAACTGGCCGGACAGTTTATTGGCGAATCCATACTGGTGGCATTTTTAGCCTTAATACTGGCTATTCTGGTGGTGAAACTAACACTCCCATTTGCCCGAGACCTGAGCCAACGGGAACTGGATTTACCCCTGTTCAGTAACCCAATACTACTGATTATTATTATCGCCGGTACTGTAATCATCGGTGCGCTCTCGGGGCTTTATCCGGCGGCTTTTCTGTCATCTTTTCAGCCGACAAAGGTTTTGAAAGGCTCGATAGAAGGAGGACGTAGTAAGGTAACATTTCGGAACGTACTGGTAGTTAGTCAGTTTGCCAGCGCCATTTTCCTGATTATCGCTACCATTTTTGCCGTCAAGCAACTTCGGTTTATGCAAAGCCATGACACAGGCTTCAATCGAGAGCAGGTAATGGTTATTCCGCTCAACTCCAAAACGAATCCAAAATACGATGCACTTAAACAGGAATTGGCGAATAACTCGCTCGTTCTGGGCGTAACGGCCTCGCAGCAGCGACTCGGCAATAACCTGCACCAGACAGGCGTAAAATTTCAAGGCGATGGTCCGGTACGTGAGTTGACATCTTCGCAGGTCATTGTAGACGCCGATTATCTGACGCTCTACAAAATTCCGGTTGTGGCCGGCCGAAATTTCTTACCGGGTAAAGCGGAAAGCGGCCGGACGTATATCATCAACGAAACGCTGGCAAAAGAGCTTTTGAAAGACCACCCCAGCAAATCCATTCAGTCGCTGATTGGCCGACGTTTTGGTTTCGGCGGAATGGACTCCCTGGGAACGCTGGTCGGCGTAGCGAAAGATTTTAACTTCAACTCACTCCACCATAAAATTGAAACACTCTGTATTTTCAACCAGAAAGATTGGGGATACAGCGAAATGTCGGTTCGGATAAGTGGCGGAAAAGCTCAGGAAGCCATTGGACAGATTGAAGCCGTCTGGAAAAAAATAGCGCCGGAAGTTCCTTTTGAATATACATTTCTGGATGAACATTTTGCCGAACTCTACCGGGCCGACCTTCAGGTGAGTGAAATTGTCGGTATTCTGGCTTCGCTGGCTATATTCATTTCGTGCCTGGGCCTGTTTGGTCTAGCTTCCTACTCCGCCGAAAAACGTATCAAGGAAATCGGTATCCGGAAAGTATTGGGCGCATCGGTAACAGGTATTATTGCGCTGCTTTCCAGAGATTTCCTGCGACTGGTTCTGATTGCCATACTCATTGCGACGCCCCTGGCCTGGTTCGCTGTTCACACCTGGCTTACTGATTTTGCGTATCGCATCGGCATGGACTGGTGGATTTTCGCCCTATCCGGATTAGTTGCTATTGCCATTGCTTTACTGACGGTTAGTTTCCAAAGCATTAAAGCCGCTTTGATGAATCCGGTCAAATCACTACGTTCAGAATAGTCTGAACCGGGATTGAGCAGATTGATGGATTTTCAGGATTTTGTTATTGAAAGAGCGCTTCGAAGAAGCGAATAACAAAATCCTGAAAATCCATCAATCTGCTCAATCCCGGTTCAGACAACCCTTCTAACCATATGCTACGTAATTACATCAAAATCGCCTGGAGGAATCTGCTGAAAAACAAGCCGTTTTTCCTCATCAACACGCTCGGTCTGGCCGTTGGAATGGCCGCCTGCCTGCTCATTTTGCAATACGTTACGTTCGAACGTAGCTACGATGATTTTCACCCAAACGTCCAGAATATCTACAGAATTGAGTATGATAGTTATCAGAACGGGAAACTGGCCTATAAATCTGCTACGTCCTTTCCCGCCATTGCCCCCACGCTGAAGAAAGATTTTCCGGAAGTGGAAGAAACGGCCCGACTCTACGACGCCAGCACCAACGTAGTGACGTACGATAATATCCATTACCGCGAAGACAATTATTATTTCGCTGATAACTCCGTTTTCAACATTTTCAAGATCGACTTTCTGAGTGGTGACCCAGCTACTGCCCTGAAAGACAAGAACACCGTAGTGATGTCGGAAACGATTGCTCACAAATATTTCGGCAGTCAGAATCCGCTTGGGAAAACCATCAAACTAGGTCGTAATCCGTACCTGGTTAAAGGCGTTTACAAAGACTACCCAAAAAACTCCCACCTCGAACTCGACCTGATTTTCTCTTACCTCACGGAACCCGACGCCCAGACCAGTTGGGGCTGGTACGATTTCTTTACGTACGTAAAACTGAAACCGGGCACCAATCCAGATCAGTTTCAGGCGAAAATTTTAAATCTGGTTCAGAAATATAACTCCAACCGTTCCAAAACCCCTGGCAATCACAGCGATTTATTGCTCCAGCCAGTACGTGATATTCATTTGAATTCAAACCTGAATCAGGAAGCCGAGGTGAACGGAAATGGAAAATCAGTGGCCGTTTTATCTATAATCGCGCTGTTTATTCTGGTGATCGCCTGGATTAATTACATCAACCTGGCAACTGCCCGCGCTATGGACCGCGCCAAAGAAGTGGGTATTCGAAAGGTAGCTGGAGCCGAGCGGTTTCAACTGGTTATTCAATTTCTGATGGAGTCGCTCATCCTCAATTTATTAGCGGTGCTGGTCGCTCTGGTCATTGTGCAAATCAGTGCCCCCTCCTTCAACGAATTAACCGGACGACCGCTGTCACTCACTCAATGGCTGCAACGCGATTTATGGCTTCCGGCAATCGCCGTTTTCGTTGGCGGTACGTTGCTATCGGGTTTGTATCCGGCATTTATGCTGTCCGGATTCCAGCCAATTACCGTTCTGAAAGGAAAACTGAGCAACGTAACAGGCGTGCTTTCGCTACGTCAGGGTTTGATCGTTTTCCAGTTTGCGGCTTCGGTGATTCTGATCATTGGCACGATCACCGTCTACCAGCAACTGCGCTACATGCAGAATCAGGATTTAGGGTTCAGTGCTACGAACAAGCTTATTGTTCGCGGAGTAGAAAGCGGTGACTCTACGTATGAAGCCAAAGCCAACGCGTTTAAGCAGGAGTTGGAGAATGCTAATCTGGTCGAGAAAGCCACTGCCTCAGCCTACGTGCCGGGTATCGAAATCCTGTGGACTAACGGTTTCCGACGGCTTGACCGGTCGGATATGGCCTCCAATACGTTATATAACACGGCCATCGATTATAATTTCCTGGAGGCTTACGACATCAAACTGGCAGCGGGCCGCAATTTCGACAAAACCTTTGGCACCGACCGACGTAACGTATTACTCAACGAAACGGCGGTTAAACTGCTCGGCTTCGACAACCCCGCTGACGCCATCGGCAAGCGCATCAGTAGTGGCGATACGTTAACCATTGTGGGCGTAGTGAAAGATTATCATCAGCAGGGACTTCAGAAAGGTCACTGGCCCATGCTGCTACGTTTTCTTCCTGCTGCAGACAGATTCTTCTCGTTACAGTTACGTTCGACGGATGATCTTCCAGCGAAACTGGCCGGTGTCAAAACCGTTTATGACCGGATTTTCCCCGGAAACCCATTCGAATATTTCTTCCTGGATACGTTTTTCAATGAGCAGTACAAAGCCGAACAGCAATTTGGCAAGGTTTGTACGCTATTTGCGGGACTGGCCATTTTTATCGCCTGTCTAGGTCTGTTTGCGCTTGCTACGTTCATTGCCAAACAACGTACCAAGGAAATCGGCATTCGGAAAGTATTGGGTGCCAGCGTGCCCAGCCTGATTCGATTGCTGTCGAAAGATTTCCTAAGGCTGGTTGTGATCTCGATTGTACTGGCTTCACCCCTTGCCTGGTACGCCATGAATCGCTGGCTAGCCGACTTTGCCTATCACATCGCCGTTCCGTGGTGGGCTTTTCTCTTGGCAGGTCTAGCTTCCGTAGCCATTGCCTTACTCACGGTAAGTTACCAAAGTGTGAAAGCTGCGCTGATGAATCCGGTGAAGAGTTTACGTTCCGAATAATATCTGAACCGGGATTTAGCAGATTTAAGGATGAACAGGATTTTGTTTTCGCTTCTTCGAAGCGCATAAATCTGATGAAAACAAAATCCTGTTCATCCTTAAATCTGCTAAATCCCGGTTCTCATTACTGCTCTTCATAATAATAGCCGAAGATAATACCCATTTCGTCTTCGCTGGTCAGGCCGAAATTGACGGTTTTTGTCGTCGTGTTTTTGTACGTAATTTCGGACGTAAGCCCCTCCCCTTTCTGCAGCGAAATTGGCGTTTTAAGGGTGATAATATCCGGGTGTTCCCAGTCGGTCGAGGTGTATACTACTTCTCCGTCGCGGGTTCCACCTTTTATTTTTATGGAAAACAACGTACCGAGTTTGTGCATGTGCGACGTCAGCGTCAGGATCTTACGCGGTTTATCGAATGTAAACGATTTGGTGAAGGTCTGCGTTTTACCGGGTTCAATTGCCAGGCTTGTATTACTTAAATTCAGCGTTTTCACCACCTTCTGCACCTTCGACTTATCGATTGTATAGAAGTTCACCTGCGCTTCACCTTTCATTACCGAACTCGTTTTATTCACAAAATGAGAGTTCAGATCGAGTGTCGCCCCTGCCGGAATCAGTAAGGCCGTTCCCTCCGGAAAAACATAATCCTGATACTGCGCCTGCGAACCGGCAAAATAGACATGGTTAGACATTGATAGCGCTGTGGCTATATTGAGCGAATTATCAGGATTTCGAAGGTCGCGAATGTCGTTCAGATTAGGCAGCAGGTTTTTATTCTGGAAATCATACACCACGAAATGATGGCTTCCGTTACGCATTTTGGTTTCGTAACGATTCACATAAATATCGCTCGAGTTGCCCACTGTTCGACGGGTAAATAGTTCACGTTCGAAATTAGGCTGAATATCGAAGGACGGAATGGCCATCTGGTAACCCGTTCCCGCAGCAGGAACCGTCAATGAAGCGTACGGCGTCGCTGTCGACGTATTGTCGGTCACTAATGCAGGATCCGCTACGTTACCTGTTTTAGGAGCACCCGCTTCGATCCAGCGACGAATAAATTCAATCTGACCGTCGGGCAACGCATTTGCACTTCCCAGCGGCATCAAACTACCATACGACTTCCCACTGTGGTGACTGGCTGACAGATTCAGTTTGTGATAAAGTAAGCTTTCCAGCGACGCGAATGGCTTCACACGTTTCAGCGCATCAGCTTTAGCGTTCGTATTCTTAGGATCGACATTGACCAGGTTTTCATACGCAACGCCTGCTGACAGTACCAGTCCATGCTGAACGAACGTACCGTCTTTATCAGAAGCGTGGCAGCCTGACGTAGCACAGGAAGGCGTGAAAATTTTCTGCTGAATCAAATCAAAAGTTGCCGTCTCCGATGGGTCTGGCGAATCCATGGCCGTTTTGCTGCATCCACCCAGATTCAGCAGTAGTGCCGAAACGCCGATGGATAAACCTAATCGAGTATAAGTCAGGAAGTTCATAGGTTACGTAATGCTAAAAAGCATCTCGAAAGATAACGTAATTCCGGGACTTTTCTGTTAGAAACGTAGCACGAAATCCTGTCTCGGTTGCTCACGCCGGAAGAAAACGAGTCCTACCCAGAACAAATCGATGGTGACGCTGACGGAGGGATGCGCTTTGATGTACGTCCAGGCCTGTTCCATTTCAGCCGACCAGTGAATGTCGTCGAAAACAAAAACTGTGTCGTTATGGATTTTGGTCAGGCAGGTTTCGAAGTAACGGACGGTAGGTTCGTAGCGGTGGTTGGCATCAAAAAACACGAAATCGACAGGTTGGGTAGCTGCTATGTGCCTCGCCAGCGTTTCGTCCAGATTACCAATGATTACGTTCACGTTTTGCATCCCCAAATGTTCAAAATTCTGTTGGGCTATGGATGCTATTTCCGGGCAACCTTCGAACGTAGTGACCTGTCCGCCAAAAGATTTAGTAGCTTCGGCCAGATAAGCCGTTGTGAGACCAAACGACGTCCCTAAATCGAGAATGGTTTTCGCTTCGAAACGTTGAATTAGTCGAAACAGCAATCGTCCAAACCGGGCCGGTTTTTGCGAATGACGGGCAATGTCGCCGATGGTACGTTGCCGGGACATGTTGACCCGTGAGCCAGCACCCAAATCAGTTATCGTTATCGACTGACGACTGCTACGTAGTGTTTTTCGTAATCGCTGAATCGACGCAAAGAATGGTTGCGGAGCCTGTTTGGCCCGAATGATCTGCGTATACAGCGAAAAAAGAAAGGGAGAATGAAGCGAATGTTCGTCGCGGGCGCGACTCAAATAGCGGAAATAAGCAAGCACCATAGGTAATGGATAATCAGGGCCGCCCGTGCGGGTAAATGTAAATGAATAATGGGAGAACTGTCCCACCATTCACGATCACTATCCATTATTCATTAATCGTTATTAATTTAATTTATAGGGAACTACCATCGTAAACTCCGGAATATTCACGCGAAGCTGTTTACCATCGATGATACGTTCGATGAGGTATGTACCGACCATCTTGCCGATACTCGACCGAAGATTACAACCCGATACGTATTCGTGCACTTCACCCGGCTCAAGTACGGGCTGTAGGCCTACTACGCCTTCGCCTTCCACTTCGCGAACGGTGCCGTTCGAGTCATAAATTAACCAATGGCGCCGAAGCAACTGAATTGTACAGTCGCTGGCGTTTTCGATGGTAATACGATAGGTGAATACGTAGTGCGACTGGAGTGGACTGGAGTAATCGGACTGATACTCCGTCTTCACACTAACTTTCACGCCTTCTGTTACGGAAGAAACCATAAAATTCCTGTCGTTTGCAACCTTAGAACGAAAATTAAGTTGATTAGTTTTGTTACGCAAGAACCGTTCTCAAAAAATTTCCGATTATCGCTTTCTGTGTACGTAGTCCCATAATACTAAATCACCCTTATCAGTTCCCTTCCCATGAACGTATCCATTGCTGAATCGTGGAAAAATCACCTGCAACCCGAATTTGACAAGCCGTATTTTGCTACGTTGGCCGAGTTTCTGCGCCACGAATACAGCACCCAGCGCGTGTATCCGCCCGGTAAACTGATGTTTAATGCCTTTGACAAATGCAGTTTCGAGGATACGCGCGTGGTAATTCTGGGTCAGGACCCGTATCATGGTGAGGGCCAAGCCAATGGATTAGCTTTTTCGGTGGCTGACGGCATCACAAAACCACCCTCTCTGGTTAATATTTTCAAAGAAATACAGGATGACCTTGGTAAGCCTATACCAAAATCCGGAAATCTGGAGCGTTGGGCGCAACAGGGCGTTATGCTTCTCAACTCAACGTTAACGGTTCGGGCAGGGCAGGCTGGTTCGCATCAGGGCAAAGGCTGGGAAACCTTTACGGACGCCGTCATCAAGCTCATCTCAGACGAAAAACAGCACGTAGTGTTTATGCTTTGGGGAGCGTATGCCCAGAAAAAAGGGGCGGTTATCGACGGTAAAAAACATCTGGTTTTGAAATCGAAACACCCATCACCCATGGCTGCACAATGGGGTGGCTGGTTCGGCAACAAACATTTTAGTCAGGCCAATACGTATCTGGAAAGTAAAGGATTAGCGCCTATTGAGTGGTAAGCTCTATTTAATTTGTACGAGCCAAGCTCCAGTTTGGCCCGTACAAATCAATCACTGTGCTCGCTTTAGATCCGTTTGCAGACCCGCACAAATCCAGTTGGCCAGCGCCTGTCGATTATCGGCAATCAGGAAACGTCGTTGGTCTTTGTCGTTTTGAATATTACCCAACTCAATAAAAACGGTGGGCGGATTGCTATTTTTCACTACGTATAATTCGCTTCTATCTGATACCGTTCCCGAATAGCTACGTCCCGGCTGGCTACGTTTATAGCCCGACTTAAAGCTCTTATGAATGAGTTTTGCCAGTCGTTTACCCGGTTTGCTATTCTCGTGGTGATAAAAGAATACGTCGATTTTTTCTCCCTGGCTGCGGCTATCTACGTGAATGGTTATCAGCCGCTGATACTTGGCTTTGAGTTTACTATGCAGTCGATTAACGGCGTCGGTACACTGGCGCAGACGCTTGTTTTGATCCAGCGGAATTTTCTGATCTCCATAAGCGACTTCATCGTGATCTACTTTCAGAATTTTATCGTCACGAATGCCATCGTTTGGGTCACGTACCATCATGTACACGGCGGCTCCGTGCTCCATCAAAGCGCGGGCTAGTCGAATCGTTACGTCATAGGCATATTCATCTTCGGCTAATTGTTGTTTCCCATAATAGCCGATGGCGCCAGGGTCAGGTCCGCCGTGGCCTGAGGCCAGATAATAAACTGCCCCACGTAACGATCTGTCCTTGAGCGCAACACGAGCATATCTTTTTCCGAACATAGGCACCGAAACGCTCTGCACATCCTTTTTCGCACTTGCTGCGTTCGGCTTTGTCGCTTTCGATTTACGTGATGTATTGGCACTGCTACGTTTTTTGCCCGGTTTTTTGATTGTGTCGATGATTGTTCTTTTCTCACGGGCAATTACCTGACACTCATCTCCTGCAATCAAAAATAAAGTCAGGCCAAACAGCACGCCAACGTAACGGCTGGTAAGCCGATTCCGCAAGAACTTTATTACGTTATTTCTAGCCATACTCTTCTTCGGATACACGCTTAAAACGGCTGGACAGCCCATAAAATTACGTAACGAAAACCCCCAAATCTGCGGCACCATCGGCGCAAATTTGGGGGCTACGTTATGGTTCTGTTACGTTAATCAATCGTTCTGAACAGTCGGTTCCAGCGAATTTTATTCCAGATATTCGCCGGATTCGGATCTATCGACATCCAGACAAATACCGCTTTCCCTACGATGTGATCTTCAGGAACAAAGCCCCAGAAGCGCGAATCCAGTGAGTTATCGCGGTTATCGCCCATCATGAAGTAATAATCCTGTTTGAACGTATAAACCGTAACGGGCTGCCCGCCAATTTTAACGGCGTTCGGTGTCAGCTCCACTTTTTCGTTGCCTTCATATAGTTCAATCACCGGGCCATAAATGGCAATCGTCTGCGGATTGATCTGAATGGTTGCCCCTTTTTTCGGAATTGTGATCGGGCCAAAATTGTCGTGATTCCATTTGAACGTCGGGGTACCATATACCGATGGCATCATTTCGCCGGGCTTGTCGGTCATGGGTTCAATACCTTTTACCCAGTCAAATCCCTTAAACTGATTAATAACGGCCTCCGTCGTATTCACGCTGTAACCAACCAATTTCGAAGTTTTGGTTGAATCGTTGTACTCTTCGAGCGGTTTCCAGTTTTCGGTTGGCTGATTCGGGTCACGGTAATCGTTGACGATTTCGTATTTACGGAAGAACGTAGCGTCGAGCATTTCGGTCGTTTTCACGAAATATTTTTGCTCTGAACGCGGTGGTTTTGCAAGCGGTTTTCCATTCACAATCACTTCGCGCTGACGAACTTCCAGTACGTCGCCCGGAATACCGACGCAGCGTTTGATGTAGTTGGTTTTCAGATCGACAGGATAATCGATATTGTCATTCAGGTACTTAGGCGGTACGTTAAAAACCACTACGTCGCCATTTTTTACATGGGTAAAACCAGGAAGGCGATACGATGGTAACTGAATGGCCGTGCTGTAAGATGGAATATCGGTTCCCCAGATTTTCTGGTGTGTGAGCGGCACCTGCAAAGGTGTACGCGGGGTACGGGTGCCGTAATGCAGTTTACTCACGAATAGAAAATCGCCTACCATCAGGCTGTTTTCCATCGAAGGCGTTGGAATGGTAAACGCTTCCATGAACAGCCAGCGAATGAGCGTAGCCGCTACTACGGCAAACAGAACCGAATCGAACCACTCGCGAAGGGGTGACTTCTTAGCTTTGGCCGACCTTATTTCGGCTTGGGTTTTTACTTCAGACACGTGGACTATTGATGAATTTTGACTGTTTGAATTATGAACAAATGCCGAAGCACTGAATTTCTGTATAATAAAATACGAAATTACGAAGATGAACTGGTTTTATTGACCCGTTTATCATTCATAATTCATCATTCATCACTTCCCAGCAAGTCGTCCATGCCAAAAACTCCCTGACGGCCGACGAGCCATTCAGCTGCAATTACGGCTCCGAGCGCAAATCCCTGCCGACTGTTTGCTACGTGTTTGATTTCAATTCGATCAACATCCGATTCGTAACGTACCGTGTGGGTACCCGGCACAGTTCCCTCGCGTAGCGATTCTATTTCTATAGCATCATCAGCCTCTGAAATAGGCTCATTAGCAGCTTCATTGCTTATCCAACGGCGTTTATGGTGCATGTGTTCCATAACGCCCTCGGCCAACGTAATGGCCGTTCCGCTGGGGGCATCTTTCTTCTCCGTATGATGAATTTCGGTCATTGATACGTGGTACGACGGGTAGTCGCGCATGAACTTAGCTAACACTTTGTTCAGACGAAAAAAGAGATTAACGCCGATGCTGTAATTCGATGCGTAGAAAAAAGCGCCGTTACGTTCCTGACACAATGCTTCGATTTCCTTCCGATGACCCAGCCAGCCGGTAGTTCCACACACTACAGGCCAGCTACGTTCCAGACAGTGCTTAATATTCGTAACTGCCGATTCGGGTGAACTGAATTCAATGACGACATCTACAGCGTCGGGTTCGAGATTGACTAAATCCGTCTGATTGTTCACGTCAATACGTCCGGCAATCTGGTGCCCCCGCTCAAGCGCAATCTGCTCGATGGTTTTGCCCATTTTACCGTAACCGAGAAGAAGAATATTCATAATCAAGTAATTGGTATGTATGATGTATTATGTATGTACAAACGGCATATATCATACATCAAACTTCATACATTATTTAAAAGTAAGCGCAATCCTCACCCCCGGCACTGGCCCTGTAGGGATGGGCAGTACGTTGGGTTCGATGCGCATTGAAATATCGTCTGATAAATCAAACGTTTTCAGATGGGCCGCTACGTTAGCTTCCACCGCATTTAATGCATAAAGTACGACAGATAGAATGACGTTCAAGTCGCGATAACGACGGTACGTATCATAGGCGTTTTTGGCTGTAGCCACCGAATAGACTTTAAACCCGCTAATAGTCACAGATTCTGGCTTGGCACCATAGACGGGCGGAATAGTAAACGTATTATTTGCTGTCAGCAGATTATCGGGTAACGTACCAGCGGCTAAACTTACAGATTGAGCAGCTTGTATGACTGGTGCAAACAACAATTGCCGATACCCATTTGCAGCCTCGTTGGCCAACCCATTGTATTTAAAAAACAAGTACCCCATCACGCCAAAACCAGCATAAATGAAGGGTATTTTGTAATACTGGCGATTATAAGCCTGACCCATACCCGGCAAAATTAACGAGCGAATGGTAGCCTGTTTCGGGATAATTTTATGTTTGCTTACTTTTTTCGCAACCCGGGTTGTATCCGGGTGATCAAGCGAAGTCGAATCGCCGGGGATAACGGCCGTACGGATACCAGCGGGTTCGGTGGGCACTAGGATGCCGTTCCGACGTATCACGGCAGGCAACGTATCGGAAATCGAACGTATCAGTCGGGTCGAATCGATGGGGGCAGGTGTGGGAGCCGGTACCAGAATCGGGTTTTGCGCCAGTAGTGTGCCAACCGACGTAACAACCAGCAGCAACGTTCCCAGAAATCTCAATATTGGGTTCATGCATACACAACGCCTGAACGGCCAGGCTTTGCCCCGGTTATCCACCCTTTTAAGGTAATTTAACACGGTTATGCCTGGGAGTTCAGTACCTCCAGAATTTTGGTCAATTCTTCCTGTGAGGTAAACGGAATTTTGATTTCGCCCTTGTGCTTTTCGTCGGCTTTAATGGATACGCGCGTACCGAACAAGGATGATAATTTAAATTGAAGGCTACGCATTTCCTGCTTCGGCAACGTAACGCGCCGGGATGCCGCAAGCGTTAGATCCTGCGCATCGTCGGAAAGGTTCCGGACTGCTTCCTCAACTTTCCGCACCGACCATTCTTCATCCACTACTCTGTTGAAAAGCCGAATTTGAGTATCCGGATTTTCGATATTGATAATAGCCCGCGCGTGGCCCATCGAAATCTTGTTGTCACGCAACGACGCCTGAATCACCGGCGGCAGTTTCAGCAGACGAATGTAATTGTTAACGGTCGTGCGATTTTTGCCAACCCGTTCGCCCAGTTCTTCCTGCTTCAGACTACATTCGGTAATGAGCCGCTGGTAGCTGAGGGCAATTTCAATGGCGTTGAGGTTTTCGCGCTGAATGTTTTCGATCAGCGCCATTTCCAGCATCTGCTGGTCGTTGGCGGTACGTACGTAAGCGGGTATATGCGTCAGTCCGGCAATTTTCGACGCTTGCAGACGGCGTTCACCCGCAATCAACTGATAGCGCTCTTTCCCTAACTGACGTACCGTAATTGGCTGAATGATACCTTGTGTTCGGATAGAGTCGGCCAGTTCCTGAAGGGCTTCTTCGTCGAAACGGGTACGGGGCTGAAACGGGTTTGCTTCAATTTGAGACAAACCAATTTCCGTCATCGTACTGATCGACTCGTATGGGGAGGGCTTCGACTGTCGATTGACTGATTCGCTATCGTGCAGCAAGGCACCCAGCCCTCGGCCCAATCCTATCATCTTCTTAGTCGGTGCTTTTGCGTTATCCATGGTAAAGATGTATGATATAGGATGTAGGATATATGATGTACAACTACTTGCCAGCAATCATACACCATACTTCATACATCATACATATTTTAAGCTTCCTGCGGCATCATGCCGTTCTTAATCAGAATTTCACGGGCTAGATTGAGGTAGCTGACAGCTCCTTTGCTATCGGCGTCCTGCGCCAGCGCGGGTACGCCAAAGCTGGGCGATTCACTCAGCCTGATATTACGCGGGATGATGGTATTAAAAACCATCTGTTGAAAATGGGTCGTAACTTCACTGACAACCTGATTCGACAACCGAACGCGCAAATCATACATCGTAAGCAGAATTCCCTCGATGGCCAGATGCGTATTAAGCCGCGACTGAATAATCTTGATGGTATTCAGCAGTTTACCTAGTCCTTCAAGCGCAAAATATTCACACTGTACCGGAATGATAACCGAATCCGCAGCTGTCAGGCTATTGATGGTAATCAGACCGAGCGAGGGCGAACAGTCGATAATGATAAAGTCATACTCCTCGCGCAATCCGTCGAGCGTACTCTTCATTTTATCTTCCCGATTCTGGAGGTTAATCATCTCGATTTCAGCCCCCACCAGATCAATATGCGAGGGAAGTAAATCCAGGTTCGGGAAATCCGTCTGAATGATGGCATCGTGCGGACGTACGCCCTCCACCATGCATTCGTAAATGCTGTTTTCGATTTCTTTGGGATTGTAGCCCAGACCCGAGGTGGAGTTCGCCTGAGGATCTGCATCAACAATGAGCGTCTGAAATTCGAGAGCGGCCAAGCTGGCAGCTAAATTAATCGTTGTCGTAGTTTTACCGACGCCACCTTTTTGGTTGGCGATAGCAATCACTTTACCCATGGGTCTGTACGTTGCAGTTTCAAATATGCCGGAATGTTTCCACGAATCCAAGAATGTTCCACGGAATGTTTCACAAATATAAATGAACCCTTTGCCTCAATTGAGCCAGTTGTCTGAGTCATAAAGATTTGTTTAAATACATTTCCGGAAGTCGCCCAACTAGGTAGAGCAACTAACGTACCAAATTGAGATAGGCCCCGACAGGCTCTGGCTGTCGGAGTCGCGCTAGAGACTAACTACAAACCATCCGGCGACTTCGACAGCCGGAGCCTGTCGGGGCCTTCTACGTAACGGCAAACAGTTTTGCCAGTAGGCGAGACAAAGGGAGAAGACAAAATACCAGAAGAGCCAGGGGAAATGAAGCAAAGGCCGCGACCCAGGCGGCATTCATTACAATGAGCGACAAAACGCCTGCTTTCACCGCCATACCGATGTTACGTCCAACAGGCTCTTTGACGGCTCGCCAAAGCGGAGGGAAAATATAATAGCCAAACAGAGCTAGAAAAGGGAAAGCCGTTCCCAACTGCTGCTGTCGCTGAGCCAGAGCTGCTACGCACCCAATTACCAGCGCATAGAGCAAGCCGGCGAATTGCAACGTAGTGGAACGCCCTCCGTGCACTTCGCCCCGACTAATCATGGTGATGGCAGCTATGTACACAATCGGAATCAGGCCGACCCACACCCACGGCATCACCTGATCAGGCAGGATGCTCACGCCAAGCAGCAAATTCAGACCACGGCACAAGCCCATGTTGAGCGGTCCCAGCAGGTTATGATGTTTGCCGAATCGATCATATACTACGGAAGCTACAGCAATGGCAATCGCCAGAAAACCAGCCGTCTGATTTACCAGAAATGAGCAAACAATACCAATGGCAAATAGCGACAGCGCCAATGCTACCGCCGTACTTTTACGTACTAATCCACTCGGAATCGGTCGTTCAGGCCGCTCGATGGCGTCTAATTCAGCATCGAACACATCATTAAACACAACGCCACCCCCATACAAGCCAACCGTTGCCAGACAAAGCCATCCCACAGGCGCTGGCGGAGGATTCATATCCAGAAAATAACCGGCAATCGCCATCCCCGCCAATACGTCGGCAATCGCCGTAACTAAATTCGCCGGACGGGTGAGGGAAATCAGTGCTTTAAGCATAGAAAGTGAAAGAGTGAAAGAGCAAAAGAATGAAAGAGCGAAAATTCTTCGGATGGAATCACTCTTTCATTCGTTCGCTCTTTCACTCTTTATTTAATTATTGTTGATTCTTTATCGACGCGACGAGGGGCTTGGCCACCACGTAGCACCGAGCTACCGTTGTAACGCTGGCTCTGGTCGATAGTTAGGGGTTGGGTGAGTTCCTCCAGACTAAGTTGTCCGCTTTGGGCAAAGGCAGTAACGGCGTTGGTAAACGTAACGAGACGTATCGCTTCGTCCGAAATGCCGCGCTGTTTCATTAGAGCAGCCGTTTTCGGTACGGCCAGCGGGTCGCTGATGCCCCAGTCGGCGGCTGAATTGATCATGATACGTTCTGGGCCGTATTGCTTCACAATTTCGACCATGCGTTCATTGCCCATTTTCGTGAATGGGTAAATCGTGAAACCCGCCCAGAAACCCCGGTCAAGTACCTCCTTCACCGTTTCCTCATTATTGTGATCGACAATCACCATGCCGGGGTCGATACCGTGTTCGATGGCGATGTCCATGCTACGGCTAGTCCCCTGTTTTTTATCGCGGTGAGGAGTATGTATCTGCACAGGCAAATTGGCTTCTTTGGCTAATTCGAGTTGGGCGCGGTAGTATTTGTCCTCGGCCGGCGTCTGATCGTCAAAGCCTATCTCGCCCACACCCACTACACCTTCCTTATAGATGAAAAGCGGCAGAATTTCCATAACCTGCTCGGCAAGTTCCAGCTGATTAGCTTCTTTTGAGTTCAGGCCAATGGTGCAATAGTGCCGGATACCGAACTGCGACGCCCGAAACCGCTCCCAGCCCACCAGACTGGCGAAATAATCCCGAAACGAATCGACGCCGGTACGTGGTTGCCCCAGCCAGAAAGCCGGTTCAATCATGGCCACTACGCCAGCATCGGCCATTGCCTGATAATCGTCGGTAGTTCGGGATGTCATGTGGACGTGCATATCGAAAAACGACATGCCCCGAATTGAATCCATAAAATCCATACGCGTTGCTAAAAAGATAACGGAATAACTACTCCGTTGATAGACGTAACAAAGTTCTTAAAAATTTTGGCCGGGACGGGTCATTTTTTCACTCGATTTTAAGGCCCATTTTTCAAACTTCGTCTTCATCTGTTCGTTCTATAATTAGTATACAACAAACTCACTCATGAAAACGCTTCAACAACAGTGGTCAGGAAAAGGAAGCCTATGGGTAATACTACTCCTGACTGTAGGCGGAGCTCTGACAGCCTGCCGCGACAATGCTATCAACGATTTGAGTCCGGCCGATAGCCCGGTTTACATTACCAATTACGACCGCTCGGTCAACTTTGGTCAGTACAAAACGTTTAGTCTGCCTGATTCGGTGATCATCGAGTCGAACAATAGCTATGCAACAGCGAAGAATTCGATTTCGGATCGCTTTGTGAGTAACGTAGCCACCGCGTTAACTTCCCGAGGATTTCAGCGTGTAGAACGAGGCCAGAAAGCTGATTTGGGCGTAGCGGTCATCCTGGTAAACAACCAGTATACCGGCGTCGCGTCGAACCCGTATTCTTACTATTCAAATTATTGGGGCTATGGAGGTGGCTTAGGTGGTTATGGTTATTCGCCGTACTATCCTAGCTACTATACTTATGAAGTCACCGACCGGTACTGGGAAATTCAGGTAGTCGATTTAAAAAATAGCCCAACTGCTGGCACAGGACAACAGCAACAATTGCCGGTCGTTTATGATGCTACGATCCGTGGTGCCGACATCACTGATACGCAGACAGTCGATGCCGCTACGTCGGCCATTTTCAATCAATCGCCTTATTTGCAAATAACCCGCTAATTCGTCATGAAACGCCTAATTGCACTAATTGCCCTGGTGAGCCTGACAACAGTAGGCCGGGCACAATATAAAAATGAGTACGAATCGTCGATGTACGACCGATACGTAACGTTCAACATCTCAGCCCGTTACGGAGTCGTTGCACCGATGGGTGGCCAACAGGGGTACATTAACAAAATTTCGCCAACCAATTTTGCCCTCGACGGCGAATGGTTATTTCCGCAACGCTTTTCACTTGGCCTAAAATCGGGCTATCAATATTCGCAGCAACGTATCGGTCGGCAGGTCTATCAGTATGATGAGCAGTCTATTTCGGCTGTTCAGACCCGTACGCTTACAATCATCCCGGCAATGGCTTCACTATCCTATTATTTCGCGGATAATGCAGCCGCCATTCGGCCTTATATTCAAATGGCGGGCGGGGGTGCTTTTGTGGATTACACCAATTATTTCGGGCCACTAGCCGACCAGCAAACCGGGTTTAAAGGCGCCATTGCGCCAGCCATTGGTCTGAAGTTTTACCAGGGCCGCGAAAAGGGCTTGGGGGCTGAGATACAGGCTCAGTATCAGAACGTATTTTTCAATTACGACTTCCTGAAAAACAGCGCACCAGCCCTCATGCTATCGGTTGGTATTTGTTATCGATGGTATTAGAGCATTGAAGTGACTTCAATCTAAATCCCCTAAAGTGGACTTTTCCTACTAGTAGGCGAAGTTCACTTTAGGGGATTTAGGCGTAAAATAAAACCCCTACATCAGCATCTCAATATTTGGCGGCAGGCTACGGCCGGCGGCTCTACGTTCGGCGGCATAATCGGCCAAAGTATGGGCTAGCCGGTCGTTTTTGCGTTCGTGCAGACCAGTAATCTGTGTTACGTCCTTGTCTGTGAAAAAGGCCTTCAGAATCATTTGATTCCAGGCGGCTTCATCGAAATAATCCATTGGGTACGGATTATGCAGCATAATCGCGGACTGCACATCAGCAATGTTGTTACGTATACCTTCCGTCGCCTGAAACCGCCAACTTTCCGGAAAAGCCAGTATAGGCAGTGCGGAGTAAAGCGCTACTAATTCGTTGAGTTCAGCTGCTTTAAAAAGTTGGCTTATCGTTTTCACGTACGTTGTTTCATCATCAGCCGGAAGTTGCAGGAGCCACCAGACGCGGGCCAGCCGGTCGAGCGTCCAGTCATTGAGCGTAAAACCGGGACGCAGCCGTTCCAGGGAAAAAGCCATATCCGGTGCTACGTTGATCGGATGTTTTCCGACGAAACGCGGGATAGCCGTAAAAACACGGTAAAACAGTGACGTCTGCGGATTCGCCTGGAACGTAGCGGCCTGCTGGCGCAGATAATCAACGGCTTTTTCGGAATCGGGTTGCTGTTCAATGAGGTAGAACAGCGTCTGGCTCATCTGAGAAATATTCATACTGCAAAGGTACCTGAAGGAATCATTACTCTTTCTTGTCAAAAACACATTAGTACGTTGCCATACTCACCTTTATAGACTTTACGCCAAACGCTACGTCTGTTTTATACTATGAAAAAATGGCTACTCGTTCCGTTCGCGGTGATCGGTGTATTGCCCGCTGCTACGTTCGCTCAATCCGCTACCGAATACACTTGGTGGAACCCGATTCAGAACAGTTTTCCGGTGATCGAGGGGCAGGGCTGGCCATCCAGTGCATTACGGAACTCATACGATCGACTGCCTGCAAAAGTCGAAAAAAGCGTTCGAACGCCCGTCTGGAATCTGTCGCATAATGCAGCTGGCTTACTGATACGCTTCCGCGCCAGCACCGACCAGATTGCTGTTCGATACGTAGTAACGGGTAAAAAAGAACTTCCCCACATGCCCGCCACAGGCGTCAGCGGTGTCGATTTATATGCGGTTAATAGTGATGGTGATGCACTGTGGTGCGCTGGAAAATATACCTTTGGCGATACCATTCAATATAAATTTACCGGGCTCGAACCCAACGATACGTATCACCAGAAAGGCCGGGAGTATCGGCTCTATCTCCCATTGTATAACTCCGTTAAATGGCTCGAAGTTGGCGTACCGACCAGCGTTACGTTGACGCCCCTACCCGTTCGAGGTGAGAAACCGATTGTAGTTTATGGTACGTCGATTGCCCAAGGTGCCTGTGCTTCACGACCCGGCATGGCCTGGCCCGCTATTCTTGGACGCAAACTCGACCGGCCCATTATTAATCTGGCTTTCTCCGGCAATGGTCGTCTGGAAAAGGAGATTATAGATATCCTCCCCGATATAGACGCTAAAGTATACGTACTGGATTGCCTGCCAAATCTCGTTGCTGCCGCCGGAACGAAGCCCGACGAATTGAGAGAAAAAATTACTACGTCGGTGAAAACGCTACGTCAGCGTAAACCTGATACGCCCCTGCTGCTGGTCGAACATGCAGGTTACAGCGACGGCGGTACGAACACAACTCGGCGTCAGCAATACAACGATGCCAACATAGTGATGGAACAGGCTTTTGCGCAGTTAAAAAGTGAAGGCATCAAAAATATATACCTCCTTCCCTATTCGGCCATTAATATGAACACCGACGCAACGGTCGATGGCACGCACCCTACCGATCTGGGAATGCAGGAGTACGCTGATGCCTACGAACGTAGCATCCGCAAAATCTTAAACGAACCTGTTGGCGACGTAGCAACCATGAAACCGCGCACCCAATACCGCGACGCACGTGTGTACGACTGGGAAACGCGCCACCGGGAAATCATGTCTCGCGTCCAGAGTAAACCTCCGCGCATTTTATTTATCGGAAATTCCATCACGCATTTCTGGGGTGGCGAATCGACAGGGGCAACGCTACGTGGTGCTGATAGCTGGGATGCTGTTATGAAGCCGTTGGACGTATTGAATCTGGGCTATGGCTGGGACCGAATCGAGAACGTATTATGGCGGGTTTATCATGGCGAACTCGATGGTTATCAGGCAGCACAGATTGCGCTGATGATCGGTACGAACAATCTGCAACTGAATTCTGATGCCGAAATCAGTAATGGCCTGTCGTTTCTGGTACGTGCCATGCAAGCCCGCCAGCCCAACGCCGATATGCTGCTCATTGGCATATTACCTCGTCGAAATGAAGAAGCGCGAATTGCTGGTCTAAATCAACGTATTGCGCAGGCTGCGGGCGAGTTGAACGTAACGTTCATCCAGCCTGGAACGGTGTTTCTAAAACCAGATGGAAAAATAGACGAGTCGATGTTCAGCGACGGATTGCACCCCAACGCCGAAGGTTACCGACAATTACTGACGAAACTTCAGCCATATCTGAAGCCACTGCCAGTTGAGCCAGCTCCGAAACGGAAGAAATAGGAAGGTCAGCCGCCGACCGTTATTCTTTTTTCGCCTTGGGATGTGCCTGGTCGTAGGTCTTTTTCAATTGTTCCAGGCTGGTATGCGTGTAAATCTGGGTGGCAGCCAGACTACTGTGCCCCAGTAAATCCTTAATGGCGTTCAGATCGGCGCCCCGGTTGAGCAGGTGTGTTGCGAAGGTATGACGTAGCACGTGTGGGCTTTTCTTTTCGAGGGTAGTAATCAGTTCCAGATGTCGTTTCACGATACGTTGAATCAGCACCGGATAAGCCGCTACGCCTTTATCACTCACAATTAAAATACTGTTATCAGCCTGCCCCGAAAATTCCGTTTCTTTCAGTTGCGTATACTGCTGAATCAACTCAAAAAGCGGCTGGGTCAGGGGTACAATCCGGTGTTTGTTACGTTTCCCCAGTACGGTAATCGTTTTGTTGTACAGGTTAACGTCGGCCGTTTTCAACCCAATTAATTCACTCAGTCGGATACCGGTTCCGTAGAGCAGTTCGAGTACCAGTTTATCGCGAATTCCGTCAAACGTATCAGGGAAATCGATGTCCGTCAGCAGGGTTTCCATAGGTTTCTCTTCCACGTAGACCGGTAGTTTCCGGCTCGCTTTCAACGCCTGAATCTTCGTCATCGGATCAATATCGATCACTTTCCGACGTAGCAGAAATCCATAGAAACTACGCAACGTAGCAATCTTGCGATTCACCGACGATTTGTCCATTTCGCCTTCCACCAGACTCACAATCCACGACCGAATATGCCGGAAATCAGCTTTTTCGGGAGCGTCAATATTGCACTCCGTAGTCAGGAACGTACTGAACTGCTCCAGATCTTTAGCATAAGCCGTCAGCGTATGATGACTCAGCCGTTTCTCAAAGCGAATGTATTGGAGGAAGTCTGATGCCATCTGAACCGGAATTTAACAGATTTAGGGATTTTCAGGATTTTGCTTTACCAATTTCAAAATAATAGCCTTAAAAACGAGAAACAAAATCCAGAAAATCCATGAATCAGCTAAATCCGGGTTCAGAAACAAAAAAGCAGCAAACATCCCTGCTTGCTGCTCTGCGTTCTGTTGAAGAGTCGGTCGTCGCTGACTGCGCATTCAACGCGGCCGAACTCCGCTCACAACCGATCTATTGCTCGGTGTGATTGCCGTACATTCTTTCTTTGTAAGCGGCTTTGATGATCTCGGTGCGACGCTTTACCGACGGTTTTTGGAAAGCCGTCCGCGACCGCAACTGCCGTAACACGCCCGTTTTCTCAAACTTCTTTTTGAAGCGCTTGAGGGCCTTGTCAATCGACTCGTTGTCTTTTACGTTAATGATAAGCATGTTTTAATATTGTGTTTTAGCTAAAACAGGACGGCAAAGATAATAGCTTTGCGACTATGAAACAAGCGATTATTGATTTAGGCACCAACACCTTCCACTTATTTATTGCTGAAAAAACCGGCTCGGCAGTTACTACGTTATTTCGCGAAAGCCGACCAGCAAAAATCGGGATGGCGGGTATTAATCAAGGAGTTATTACCGAAGAAGCCATTGGCCGGGCCTTGAACGTACTGAGCTATTTTCGGAGTGTGCTCGACCAGCATAACATAGCGCCCGAGCACGTAACGGCCATCGGTACCAGCGCGATTCGGGTGGCAAAAAATCAGGCCGAATTTATTGACCGCGTTCAAAAAGCGACGGGTATTCAGATACAAGTCATTTCGGGCGATCAGGAAGCCGATTATATTTATCAGGGTATCCGGGCGGCTGATGCGCTGGACGATGCTACGTCGTTGGTGATGGACATTGGTGGTGGTAGTGTTGAGTTTATTCTCGGAAATCAGAACCGCATTTTCTGGAAGCAGAGTTTCGAAATTGGCGGGCAGCGACTGTTAGAACGATTTATGTCGACTGACCCCATCAGCGCCGGTAGTATTCGAAAATTGCATGACTATTTCCAGGAACAACTGCTTCCATTGGCCAACGCTATTCATCAGTATCAGCCGACAATTCTAGTGGGCTCATCAGGCTCGTTTGATACGTTGGTCGATATGTGGTTCATGCACGAGCGTGGCCACTTACCCGACCCAAATCAGCCGACATTTACGTTACCCATCGCCGAATTTTATCGGTCTTATCAACTGCTAATTGCCCGCAATCACGACGAGCGGATGGAACTTCCCGGTATGATTTTGCTACGTGTGGACATGATTGTGGTAGCCGTTTGCCTGATTGATTACGTGTTGAAAACCTATGGTATTTCGGAAATCAGAACATCGACGTATTCGTTGAAAGAAGGCGTATTGGCATCGATGAATGGATAATGGTTAATTAGTAATGTGCAGCGTAGCAGGTAAGTTTTGAGCAATACAAGCTTTCTAGGTCAAACTCATCCTTCATTCTACATTTCTAATTATCCATTATCTATTACGTAGCGATGAAAGCCGAAACTAACGCCCGCTCTTCGTACAATAACCTGATTTATACTGCTTTCATCATTGGCGCTGTGACCATTGCCCTCATTTTTCCGGGACCGTTCACGCAAATTGGTGATTTTCCGCTCAAGAAATTAATTGTGCCATTGCTGCAAATTATCATGCTGGGAATGGGCACAACCATGTCGATTAGGGATTTTGAAGGCGTCATTCAACAACCTCGGGCTGTGTTCGTTGGCGTCGTTTGCCATTTTATTATCATGCCTCTGCTGGGCTATACGCTGGCCAATACGTTCAAATTCCCACCCGAAATTGCGGCTGGCGTCGTACTTATCGGTTGTTCGCCAAGCGGACTGGCGTCGAACGTAATGTGCTTTATTGCCAAAGCCAACGTACCGCTTTCCATCACCGTCACAACAATTTCGACTTTGCTGGCTCCGTTTCTAATGCCCGCTCTGATGAAGTTACTGGCTGGTCAGTTTATAGAGATTTCGTTCATGAAAATGATGGTTGAAATTATCCAAATTGTGATTCTGCCAGTAATCGTCGGCCTTGCGTTAAATCGCATTTTTCATAAATCGGCGGTGGTTATTAACCGAATTATGCCACTTATTTCGATGGGCGGTATTGTTCTGATTGTAGCAATCATCACCGCTGCCGGTCGCGATAGTCTGCTGACAGTTGGCTGGACATTAGCGTTTTGCGTATTGATTCACAACCTCACGGGTTTTACGCTTGGGTATTGGTCGGCTCGATTGTTTGGCATGGATGAACAGAGCTGCCGTACCGTAGCCATTGAAGTAGGTCTGCAAAATGGCGGACTAGCCTCAGGAATTGCCGTACAAATGGGGAAAGTGGCTACCGTTGGATTGGCCCCTGCCCTATTTGGTCCCATTATGAACACCACTGGCTCACTGCTGGCAACGTACTGGAGCCAACGCCCGCCTAAAGAAGTTGCCCAAACCACTACATCGCCCCAGGCTATTTAGTTACAGAATTACAGAGTAGTAAGGTTATAAAGTTGAAGAGTTGAACCAACGCGAAGCCAACTTTTCGACTTTATAACCTTGCTACTCTATAACTTTTTCCAATAAAGTTGTATATGCAACTTTTACGTATAACCTTTACACCATGACTACTGAAACGTATTGCATTGCGGGACGATTACGGATGTTGGCGCGGGTGATATCGTCCCGATACAACGAAGCGTTTACGGGCGAAGGCGTTACGTTCGCGCAGGCGGGTTTGCTCATGCACATTTTCGCGCAGCCGGGTATTCGTCAAGCGGAGCTTTCGAAACGATTGCAAATCGAAAAATCGGCGATGAGTCGGGATGTACAGTTGCTACAGAAAAACGGCTGGCTGACCGATAACATACGTAGCGGACTTTTTCTGACTGAAGAAGGCAGACTTTTAGCCAAACGATGCCACAAAATCTGGAAAGCGCTGAATCAGCATGTTTGGGCCGAATTAGGTCCCGACGCGACCCACGGCCTGACTATTTTCTCGGATAACGTAATCACTAAGCTTATTTCATAACTAATCATTCTTACTACGTATGACCACTGAATCCATCCAGCAAATGTGGCAGATGAGCCAATCGCCCTCGTTAGGCCCCACCCGAAAGCTCACCCCTGCTACGTATCGCAACCGGCTTACGCCCGAAACGGCCTCGGCGGGTTTTATTGCTCTGCACACGGCCGAGGTTATGCACCGCTTTGCGTTCATGCTGTTCGGCCGACCTGTCAGTATTCCGCTGCAAACCGTGGGTGGCGTTTCCGACGAAGGCCAGTCTCTTGATCTGGCTGCTGTTCAGCAAGCTGTGGAAGATGCATTTGCTATGATTACGGAACATATTGGAAAGCTCACCGATGAGCAATGGGCTGAACCTATTCCGTCTCCTTTTGGTGATTGGCCGCGCGTGCAGGTGTTGGTTTTTTTGATGCATCATAATTCCTACCATGCTGGCCAGATTGCTCAGGCGGCTAAAAAAGGAAGCGAAGTTGCACAGTTGGAACCGCAACCCTAAAGTAACTAATACGTTATGAAGCCTGCTTTTCTGCAAACACAACGTAGTGAATCGTTCAAATCGTGGCGCTTTCGGACATTCATGAATTGGTATCCGATGTATTTCGGAACGGGAGGAAAGATTCTGTTCTGGTCGAGTGACTGGCGGGAAGTACATCTTCGGCTCCGGCTGAATTTGTGGACGTACAACTACGTCGGGACCATCTTTGGCGGCAGTCTGTTTGCGGCTTCCGACCCGTTTTACATGCTTATGATTCTTCACAATCTGGGTAAGCAGTACGTTGTTTGGGACAAGTCGGCCAACATCCGATTCCGTAAACCGGGGCGCCAAACCCTCTACGCTCGTTTCGAACTAACCGACGAAGATCTTGAAACGATACGTCAGGACGTAGCACTGCATGGCCAGACAGAAAAAACGTTTCGGGTTCAATGGCTTGATAAAGAAGGCACAGTCTACGCCGAGCTTGAACGACTGTGCTACGTTGCCGACAAAAACCATTACGAGCAACGGAAGCGGGATAATCAACAATCACGCTTTCATCGTTAAAAAGCTATGTTACAGGAACATCATTTGTCCGTTCGCCGGACGGCCCGTTATTATACGCTCGGGGAACTAACTTCTCAGACAAAAAACATCTGGTTTTGTCTGCATGGTTTTGGGCAGTTAGCGCGCTATTTCAGCCGAAAATTCGAGAGTCTGGCTGATGAACAAACCGTTGTAATTGTGCCCGAAGGATTATCGCGGCTATATCTGAATGGCGAATTTCAGCGAGTAGGCGCTTCGTGGCTCACTCGCGAAGCCAAAGAGGAGGAAATTACTGATTTCCTGGACTATCTGAATACGCTGTACGACCGTATTCTGGAAGGCCGGGACCCAAACCAATTTCAGATTACGTTGCTGGGGTTTTCGCAGGGAGCAGCCACGGCTTGTCGATGGCTCAACTACGGCCATATTGCCGCCAACCGGCTTATTCTCTGGGCAGGATTTTTCCCGAATGGGCTGAGCGACGTAATCGATCCGACCAAGCTAACTTCGGTTGAGACTCACTACGTTTACGGCAAGCAGGACGAGTATTTTAACTTGCTCGACAACGTTGACACTTATTTAAAGCGAATGCAGAAAGAGGTTCCCAATCTGCAAATCACTGATTTTGCCGGTGGCCACCGGGTTGAGCCTGCGGTACT
The DNA here is from genome assembly GCF_054778555.1 of Spirosoma flavus. Lineage (NCBI taxonomy): Bacteria > Pseudomonadati > Bacteroidota > Cytophagia > Cytophagales > Cytophagaceae > Spirosoma > Spirosoma flavus. The sequence goes on along the minus strand of NZ_BAAGZL010000001.1, from coordinate 1,681,264 downwards.
GCATGATCTCCTAACTACGGCCAATCACAAAGCATAAGGAAACAAATTCCTGTCAATCTCCCGAGAATACGCCTTATGGTATTATAATGTCGTTCTACTAAACAGCATACAAGCAGTAAAACCTGAGTACTGATACTGGTTTCCTACTGGTTATATCCCACCTTAATTTTCTGTTGTATAGTTTCATATCATACGAAGTCCACTCGATGACACGATAGTAAGTAATTTCCCTAGTTATATTAAGCCATATACCTAACCATATAATTAAGTATATTTACTATAGTATTTTAATCAACAAAGGAAGCGATATAGTTTATTAACTATTAAAAGTCAGTTAATTACAACTTACTTACTAAACGATTTTTGCGATTTTATGTCGATATTAAATCACTTTATCTAGTCGCATTTAATCGCTTATGTTGTGGCTTTACTCGATGCGTATACAAAACCTTTAACGACCGATCAAGTCATGTACTTGCTTCGGCGCGCTACGTTCGGCCCTACCCCCGATCAGGGGAAAACGCTGACCGGACAAACGGCGGCTCAAATCGTAGGAAAGCTCCTCACCGATCAGCCCGCACCCGCTCCGCCCCTCGACCTCGCTACCAGTAAACCGTTTCATGACCTGCCCTTTGATAGCACCAACGCTGGCAAACTAAATCTCTACGTTAAATATTGGTGGAGCAATGTCATGCTGAATCAGCCAGTGTCGCTGCTCGAAAAGATGACCCTGTTCTGGTCGAATCATTTTGTAACGAACGATGCCACGGTAAACGATTACCGATTTATGTATCGGTACAATACGTTGCTACGTCAGCACGCGCTGGGCAATTTCAAAACCTTCACGATTGCTATGACGCAGGACCCGGCTATGCTGCGGTTTTTGAACGGTAATCAGAACGTAGTAGGCACGGCTAATGAGAACTACGCTCGTGAGCTTCAGGAGCTTTTCACGACGGGACGTAACGGCGGCTATACCGAGACCGACATTCGGGAAGCAGCTAAAGTATTGACCGGCTGGGCCGATACGGGCTACCGCGATACCGCCAATGCAGCCATCGGTAGTACGTTCCGCGCCAATCGCCACGATACGACGGACAAGAAGTTTTCGGCAGCTTATAAAAATACGATCATAAAAGGACGTACCGGAGCCGACGCTGGCCTGGCCGAATTGACTGATCTGGTCGATATGCTGCTGACCAACCCCGAAACACCCCGCTACATCTGCCGGAAACTGTATCGCTGGTTTATTAACTTCGACATTCCGGATGCCATCGAAACCAATTTTATTCAGCCGCTGGCCGACCTGTTTCGCCAAAGCAATTTCGAGCTGAAACCCGTGGTGTCGGCGCTGTTGCAGAGCCAGCATTTTTTCGATGAGAGCGTTCGGGGAGCTGTGATCAAATCGCCAATGGATTTAGTGGTTGGTACGTTCCGGTTCTGGGGCCTTCAGGCGCCCGATCCGGCCCAGAGTACGGCCAATCTGACTGCTTATTATCAGATCGGTAATTACCTCTACAGCCGTTTGAAGGAGCAACAACAGGATATTCTGAATCCGCCTACGGTTTTTGGCTGGACGGCTTATTACCTGAACGACTATTATCAGCAGTGGATTAATTCCACTACGTTGGGGCTGCGTGGTTTTTTTGCCGATGCGCTTACCACCAACGCTTTGAAGCTAAATGGCAAACTAGCAGTAGACGTACTGGCTTACGCCAAAACGCTTTCCGACCCCACCGACCCCGCCAAACTAGTGAACGAGGCCGTAACTCAATTGGTGGCTATTCCGCTCGACCAGGCTCAGAAAGATTTCTTAACCGATACGGTGCTACTCAGTTCCATCCCGCGTTACGAATGGATTATTGAATGGAACGACTATATAAAGGCGCCGAACGATTCCGCCAAACGCCAGGCCGTCCAGATGAAACTGACGGCATTCATGCAATACATTTTCAGAATGGCCGAGTATCAGGTAAACTAAAGAGTGAAAGAGCGAATGAGTGAAATCGGACCGCCGAAGCGGAGCGAATTTCCAGCGCCAGCACTCATTCGCTCTTTCACTCTTTGAAACTGCTCTTTACTACTTATGAAGCGTCGTAATTTTATCCAGTTGGCGGCTTCGTCGCTGGCGTTGCCGGTTCTGATTGATGGCTTTGGGGCGAAAGCCTTTGCCCGGCCGTCGTCGTTTGTTCAATCGCTGATCAATCTAGCCGATCAGAGCGACCGGGTACTGGTTATCATCCAGTTACAGGGTGGCAACGATGGCCTGAATACGGTAATTCCGCTTGACCAGATGAGCGTATACACGGGCACAAATTTTCGAAAGAATATTGCCATCGCAGAAGATAAAGCACTCAAGCTCAAAAACTATCCGGCTACTGGTTTACACCCGGCCATGACAGGGATGCAGCAGCTTTTCAACGATGGAAAACTGAGCATTGTACAGGGCGTATCGTATCCTACGCCCAACTTCTCGCACTTTCGGGCCAGCGACATCTGGATGACTGCCGTTGATTCGAGCCAGACAGCGTTTTCGGGTTGGGCAGGTCGTTACCTGGATAAGCGTTTCCCGGATTTTCCCGACAAATATCCAACCGCGCAAATGCCTGATCCGCCCGCGATCCAGATCGGCTACGTAACGGCTACTACGTTGCTCAGCCCCACGGATTCGATGGCTATCGTTTTGCAGGACCCTGATACGTTCGCCCGGCTCGTCGGCGACAAACCCAATGCGCCTGCCACTACGCTCACGGGCTACGTAGGAAAACAGGTTGAGTTTATCCGGCAGCAGCAGGCTAGTTCGGTGAGTTATGCCGGACAAATCAAAACGGCAGCTACAAAAGGAAAAAATCTGGCAACCTATCCGGCTTCGAATACGCTGGCTGCTCAGCTGAAAATCGTTGCCCGGCTCATCAGTGGCGGGATGCAGACCAAAGTTTATTACCTGACAATGGGCGGTTTCGATACACATGCGACCCAAGTAGTAACAACTGATACGTCTACCGGTACACATGCTACGTTACTGAAAACGCTGTCGGATGCGATTCTTTCTTTTCAGACAGATCTAGCGCAGTTAAAAATCGAAGATCGGGTAGCGGGGATGACTTTTTCTGAGTTTGGTCGACGGGCTATTTCCAACGGGAGTTTCGGTACAGACCACGGTACGTCGGCCCCTATGTTTCTATTCGGTTCATCGATCAAGACGCAAATGGTGGGCAAGAATCCTAATCTGAGCGATCTGGACAATAATAACCTGAAAATGCAGACCGATTTCCGGCAGGTGTACGCAGCCATTCTGACCGATTGGTTCGGTACCGACGCCACTACAGAATCGGCTGCGTTGTTTAAGGACTTTTCAGTAGCGCCCGTTTTCCGGCAAACCGTTACGGATACAGAGCCTGTTGCAGCAGACGTAAAGCTTTACCCAAATCCGGCCTCCTCCGAGCTGACGCTGGAATCCAGTCTGCTTGGTCAGGGGATTGCTTCGCTGGAAATGGCTGATATGCAGGGGCGATTTGTATTGGTCGGTACGTCGCGGCCAAGCACTACGTCGGTACGTATTAACGTGGGACATTTACCGATGGGTAACTACATCTTGCGCGTCGAAACACCCCAGGGTTTACTCAGTAAACGAGTGATGATTGCCCGGTAAGGTTACGTATACTGCCGGTTTTAGTATCTATTTTTAGCATCCCGACGAAAGTAATACCCCGCATTTACTGGTGAAAAATTCCAGTAGATGCGGGGTATTACGTTTTACACCAACCTTTGCGTCGAGTAGGGTCATGCAGAGTTTACAAGGCCTGAGAGCAAGACGCAAAAGCCGTAATGAACTGGTATGAGCCTGTATTTGCAGAAGATTTTTTTCTGACATGCATCTTTTTGTCACTGACTTGTGTCTTTACGGGAATGGGTTTGCGGAACTCACAGGAAAATGATGGATCAGGCATACTGTTTATTGGCCTTTTAATTCGTTCAGCCGGAACCATCTATCAGGCAACTTGATTAGTTTCCATCAAATCATCCAATGTAGACTTAACCGTGCGTTAAGAGACAGGACTGATGAAAAGGTGAGATCTAGGAAAATTAATACTTTTCCGGGAACAAGTCGGCTGTAAAACACCTTTATTAAGTACTATTTTCTGTTATTCCAAGATGGTTTGAATGGGTGGTTAAATATATTTTAATGCGTTTAACCTGTTTAGACATAAACAGTTCCAATTCCAATCATTATCTTTGTTACCCATTTTCGTTTTAATTTTTAATGTCAATTTAATCTCTACTCACAAATGCGAAAAATTTTATTGGGAAGCTGGCTGCTTTCGCTGCTATTCTGCTTGCCAGTATTGGCGCAGGACGTTGCTGTAAAAGGCCAGGTCACTTCATCAGATGACGGCTCTACCCTACCGGGTGTGAGCATCCAAGTAAAAGGAACAACTCGTGGTGCAACAACCGATGCAAATGGTAACTACCAGATTTCGGTGCCAGCCGCCAGTCGATTGGTATTTAGCTACATTGGCTTCGCCAGTCAGGAAATTCCCGTTGGTAACGAGACAACGATTAATGTAAAACTCGCTAGTGGTACACAAAGCCTCGATGAAATTGTTGTGACAGCACAAGGTATTGAGCGTGACAAGCGCTCACTTGGTTACTCAACACAGGAAGTTGGCAGCTCGCTGCTGAGCCAGAAATCGGAACCTAACTTACTAAATGCACTCCAGGGTAAAGTAGCCGGGGTAAACATTGGTACGCAGAGTGGTGCTCCCGGTGCGTCGACAAACATCAACATTCGGGGTATTACGTCGTTCAACGGATCGAACCAACCGCTCATCGTGGTCGACGGAATTATCTTCAGCAATGATGTAAACGTTACGGGTAATACGTTGTTCCAGGCGCAATCATCGAACCGTCTGGCCGACATCAACCCAGAAACAATTGAGTCAGTTAACATTCTGAAAGGACCTGCTGCGGCTGTATTGTACGGATCGCGGGCATCGGCTGGCGCTATCGTTATCACGACCAAGTCGGGACGTAATCAGAATAACAAGACGGAAGTAACCGTTACGTCGTCGTACAACGTACAGAACGTATATGGTCTGCCCAGATTCCAGAATGAATATGGTCAGGGTACCAACAACCTGTTCGTCAATAACTCGACTAACTCATGGGGTCCTGCTTTTGCGGGTGGTCCAACGTCGGTAACTAACCTGCAGGGTCAGGTTGTTCCGTATCAGGCTTATCCAAACAACATTCAGGATTTCTACAAGCAGGGTAGCATTTTCCAGAATTCGATCAATATTGCCGGTGGGGATATGAATCGGAACTTCAGCCTTGCCATCGGTAACTCTACACAAAGCGGTATCACCGAACTGTCGAAATTTAACCGTACCAACGTACAACTGGGTGGCGAAACACGTCTGAACAATGGTCTGAAAGTTTCGGGAACTGGTACGTATGTGCAGTCAGTACAGACAGGTTCCATTCTGGGAAATGGTGGTAGTGCATTCGGTCAGATCACCCGGATTCCACGTAGCTACAACCTGGCTGGCGAACCATACATCGACGCTAACGGTCAGAGCATTTACTTCCTGACTACATCTGCTAACCCGAACTGGGCTATTCGTAACTCAACCCTCGAAAGCCAGGTAGATCGTTTCTTCGGAAACTTTACGCTGGCCTATGATATCACGAAATGGTTGAACGTATCGTATCGCGTAACGGGTGATACGTATACCGACCGCCGGAAATCGGTTGAAAACATCGGTGCTGCCCGCGCTCCACAGGGTTCGGTTACGCAGGATATCTTCTTCCGGTCTGAGCTGAACGGCGACCTGCTTATCAACGCGAAAACCAGCAAATTCTTCCTTGAAGGTTTGAGCGCTAACCTGTTACTAGGTAATAACATCAACCAGCGGAAAACGCAAAACCCGTTCGTGGTTGCCGAGCAGTTGACTATTCCAGGCTTCCTGAACCCAAGCAATGGCGCCGTTTTCACCAACAGTGGCGAAACCAGCACGCTACGTCGTCTGGTTGGTTACTATGCCCAGGCTTCGTTCGATTACAACAACTATCTGTTTTTGGAATTGACTGGCCGTGCTGACCAATCTTCGACCCTGCCAGCCAGCAACAATACGTATTTTTATCCTTCGGCTTCGATCAGCTTTGTTCCGACCGACGCCTTTAAGGTTCAGTCGAGTGTGCTGTCGTACGCTAAAATTCGCGCTAACATCGCCCGCGTAGGTCGTGATGCAGATCCTTATTTGCTGAACTCGGTATTTACCAAATCAGGTTATGGTAACAACGTAGCGAGCATTACGTTCCCGCTTTCAGTGGGCGGCAGCAGCCTGCCAGGATTTGGCATCAGCACACGGATTGGCAACAACGGTCTGAAGCCTGAGTTCGTTACGTCGTCTGAAGTTGGTTTAAATCTAGGCTTTTTCAACAACCGATTGAGCTTAGATGCTACGTACTTCTTCAGCCGTTCGACAGATCAGATCTTTAACGTATCGATCTCTAACTCAACAGGCTTCGACACCCGCACAACGAACGTGGGTGAATTGCAGAACAAGGGTATCGAACTTGTACTGACAGGAACGCCTGTTCGGGTTGCTGGATTCAAGTGGGACATCACGGCCAACTTTACGCGCATCCGTAACAAAGTTATCTCAATTGCTCCTGGCGTACTTCAATCGGGTATCACGGGTAACGGGTTTACGGGTATCACGCCATCTATCGTTGCGGGCCAGCCTTATGGTCTGATTGTTAGTACAGCTAACCCACGGGTACAAAGCACCGATCCGAACGCAGCCAACTACGATGCAAGCGGGCAGTATGCTGGTCAACTGGTAATCAACCCAACCACGGGTCAGTTTGCGCCGGGTCTTGCTGGTCAGGCGGTGTCTAACCCGAACCCAGATTATACGTTGGGTATTAACAACTCGTTCTCGTTCAAAGGCTTAACGCTGTCAGCTTTGATTGACATTCGTCAGGGTGGTCAGCTTTTCTCCTTTGCAGCGGCTGATTACCGTACGACCGGTGCCATCTACGCAACAGGTGTCGACCGCGACCAACCACGTATCCTTCCTGGCGTTATTCCGATCACGGGTGCCGATGGAAAAGTTACGGGTTACAAGCCGAACAACATCCAGTTGTCGTCGCAGGCATACTGGGTAGGTTTGGGTGGTCTGGCGTCTGAAGGTTCTGTGTTCGACGCTACGAATTACCGCCTGCGCGAAGTAGCCCTGAATTACGCTTTACCGAAGTCTCTGCTGAATAAAACGCCATTCGGCGCTATTTCGGTAGGTGTCAGCGGACGTAACCTGTTCTTCTACGCACCAGGGTATTTTACTGATCCAGAAGTAAACACGCAGGGTGCTGGTAACATCCAGGGTCTTGACCTGAACGGTCCGCCAAACACACGCAACTATGGTGTTAACGTCCGGCTTACCTTCTAATGACAAGTTTTAATTCGATTTCATCCATGAATAACATACTTCGAAAATCTGCCTTGCTTCTCCCCTTTCTAATAGGGATGGGCGGATGCAGTAAATTTCTTGATGTCAACGTAACCCCCAATAACCCGACGGCCGTTCCGAACTCGGTGTTATTGCCAGGGGCAGAATACGGCACTGCGTTTGCCAATGCGAACGAAATAAATCGGTTTGCCTCGACCTTGACCCAGCAACTGGCAGGTGCTGCCAACAGCCCAGCCAACTACGATGTATACGTACACACAAGTGCTGATTTTGGTAACCAGTGGCGTTTTGAGATTTATGACGGTGCACTCGTAAACTATCAGCAGATCATCAAGCAGGCCGATGCGTCGGGCTCGAAAGCGTATAGCGGTATTGCTAAAATCATGAAGGCATACACGTTTGCGCTTACGACTGATGTGTGGGGTGATATTCCTTACTCGCAAGCGCTACAGGGCGAAGCCGTTCTGCAACCTCGTCTGGATAAACAGGAAGATATCTACAAAGGCAATCAGACAGCGGGTATTCAAAGCCTGTTCGACCTGGTTCGCGAAGGTCTCACTGATCTGAGCGCTACGTCGGCAACGAAGCCTGGCAACGATGACGCTATCTACAAAGGCGATCTGGCCAAATGGCGTCGGGCCGGTAATACGTTGCTGCTTAAACTGGCTAATACGATCAGCCGGAAAGAGCCTGCACTGGCTAAATCGGTTATCGATCAGGTTATTACGTCTGGCGATTACATCAAAACGAACGCCGATGACCTGAACGTTACGTTTGGCGCCAGCGTTGGTAGCCGCGACCCACGTTTCGAATACACGAACATCAGCTCGTTTAAAGATGACCTGATCATGAGTACGCGGTACCTGACCCTATTGCAGGGCCTGAACGATCCTCGTTTGCCGATCTTCTTCACAAAACCAGCCGCAAATTACGTAACCTGGGACAATGGTCAGACAGGAGCCCGTCCATCGCCAACCAGCACTTGGTCGCGTTACAACGCTTATGTTACGGGCGCAAATGGTGAAGGACCTGTTCGTTTGATTACTAATTTTCAGCGGGCTTTCATTCTGGCCGAATCAGCTCTGATTCTGGGTACAGCAGGTGATCCACAGGCGTTATATACCGAAGGCATCCGCGCTTCGATGACGCTGGCCGGACTGACGGCGGCTCAGATTGATACGTATCTGGCAGCTAATCCTAAAGTTGCTACGTTAACCGGAACCAACGCCCAGAAACTGGAGCAAATCATCACGCAGAAATACATTGCGTTTACGGGTAACGGACTCGAAACCTGGAACGATTATCGTCGGACTGGTTATCCTACGTTACGTGATTCGCAAAATGCTGTGGGTATCGACGGAACCCGCCCTGTACGTGGCCTATACGTATCACAGGAATTGGAGCGGAATCCGAACTTCCCAAACCCAGCTCCTCAAACGAATGTCAAACTGTGGTGGGATGTTGACTAAGCCTGGTCAGCCCGTTTAACAAAGAAATCAAATGAAACAGAACATCATAAAAGGACTTTTTCTGGCACTGCTGGCGATGACTACCTTCGCCTGCAAAGATGATTTACAATATGGTCCGCTGGTACGTGATAACCGGCCCGCCGTTCCCGTTACGTTCCCCGGCGCAACGACCTGGGGTGGTAACCCATTTATCGAAGTATCGGCCGCAGGTAACGGCGCGATTAAGTTTACGCTCTCGATTCCAGGCACTTCTGGCCGGACAATCAAAGAGATTACGAAAGTAGCCGGTGGCAGCACAGCGATCAACGCAGCTTCTCTGGGTACCGCATCGGCCATTGTCAATACGGCTCCTATTGCGGGTTCAGGAACGCAGGCGGTGTTTGAAACGACTCTGACTGCTTTTAAAACCAAATTTCCGAGCGTATCCGTTGTTCCAGGTACGGTGACGGTTCCTCGCGAAATCGCCTATATTTTCCTGGTAACGCTCGACGACAATACGGAGATCATTACGCAGCAGGTACGGGTACGGGTGATTCCGTAAGCTTTCAATCGTGTAGTTTCAAAGAAGCCTCCCAAGATTTTGGGGGGCTTTTTTGTTTTATTTTGGTGTACATGCATCATTTTGTTAATGGTTATAGTCGTTATAGTAACGAATTAGCGATGCCCTCTAAAAAGTAGTAGTTTAGACAAAATGTTCATCAACTTTCTAATGCGTATATTCCAAAGCCATTGGCTGATTATTCTGCTTACGCTTGCATGGACTCAAGTGGCGTGGGCTCAGTTGCCTCTTCGGGGTACACGCTGGCAGGTCACTCGTGGTGCCGCGAACGATGGAGCCGTTCGCCTGAATTTTCGAAATGATACGTTGCTGGTAACTGCTGGTAACGTAGCACTCGAAACCATGAGCTATAAACAGGTAGGCGATACGTTATTTATTCAGAAAATTTCCGGGCAAAGTGCCTGCGAAACAAACGTAACAGGGCTTGTTAAATTGACCTACCGAGACAACGGGGAGACGTTTACGATACAACCCATCAGCGACGATTGCCAGGAACGTAGTAAGGCGCTGACAGCATCAGCAGTTTTCACCCGTATTCGCACTAATCCCAACCAGCCGCCCCGCAACTGGCCTTACCTTGACCCTCAGGCCGATTCAATCGCCGGTATTAGTCTGTATCGCGCCTACGACCTACTACGAGGTAAACCGTCGGTTCCTGTGGTGGTGGGTGTACTAGATTCGGGTGTTGATCTGACGCACGAAGACTTGCGCGACGTAGTGTGGACAAATCCTAAAGAGAAACCTGGCAACAATATCGACGACGATAAAAACGGCTATACCGACGATGTAAACGGCTGGAATTTTATGGGTGCCAAAGATGGTACTACGTATGAATACGACCAGCCCGAGATTACGCAGACGTACCTGCTCTTTAAAGCAAAATACGACAACGCAAATCCAGCGACACTGAACGCCACCGAAAAACGCCAGTATGCTACGTATCAACAGGCAAAAAAACAGTTTTTGCAGCATTTTAAAGCTGACTGGCCTAAGCACGTAGCTCTTTCAGATACCGTAAAATTTTGGCAGGTAGCCGATCAGATTCAGGCGCAGTTGCCAGATAGTGCTACGTCGCAGGGAGCAATTCGAGCTATTAAGCTGCCTTCAGATTCAGTGACTGCTGCTGCTCAATCTATACTGGCCGATGCCTACATGCCTAATTATGGCCCATTTCGGCGGTACACTACGTTAATTCGACGTAACTGGAGCCGATTTCGGCAGGTGATGGGCAGTGAAGCCGATATTGCTTACAATCCTAATTACAACCCACGCCAGGCCGTGGGCGATGACCCAAGCAATCCAAATGAGCGCTACTACGGTAGTCCGCGCATGCTACTGGGCGATTCTGAACAGTTGGCCTTACATGGAAGTCATGTTGCGGGTATTATAGCGGCCAAACGTAATAACGGACGGGGGATCGACGGCGTTGCTGATAATGTGCGAATTATGCCAGTTGCAGTGGTTCCGTCGAATGGCGACGAGCGCGATAAAGACGTAGCAAATGGCATTCGGTATGCCGTTGATAACGGAGCCAAAGTGATCAATATGAGTTTTGGGAAGCGGTTGTCGCCTTTTAAGGAGCAGGTCGATGCTGCCATTCGATACGCCGAAGAACACGACGTATTGATTGTTCACTCATCGGGTAACAACGGCGAAAATATTGATTCCGTAGCGTCGTATCCATCCGCCCGGTATGAAAATGGAAAACTGGCGCAGAACGTACTGGTAGTCGGAAATAATACGTGGCGATTAACGGAAGTGTTACCGAGTCGTTCCTCTAATTACGGAGTTCAGATGGTCGATCTTTTTGCACCGGGCACTGACATTCTCTCTACGTTACCTCGTAACCAATACGCCAGTTTTTCGGGTACCAGTATGTCCTCGCCCATGACGGCGGGCGTAGCGGCTTTGCTCCGCTCCTACTTCCCGACGTTGACGGCCGTTCAGGTGAAAGAAATTTTGATAAAGAGTGCGTACCGACCTCTTTTACAGGTACGAAAACCGGGACGCTCGGGGCAAAAAATAAACTTCAGCGAGCTAAGCCGTTCGGGCGGAATTCTGAATGCGTACGAAGCGGTGAAGCAGTGTCTGAATAGGGATTGATTTATGAACCGGGATTTAGCGGATTGGGGGATTTTCAGGATTTTGTTAAATGAATGAGACGCTTCGAAGAAGCGAGAGCAAAATCCTGAAAATCCCCCAATCCGCTAAATCCCGGTTCTGACTACCAGTCAACTTCCTGTTTGTCGTGCCAGAATTTCCCGGTTTCGTGTGTGGGAGCTTCAGTGGCTAGCCACACGATGGTTTCAGCTCCTTTTTCTACGGGACGGTTTGCCCCCGGACCGCCCATATCGGTACGTACCCAGCCGGGATCAACGCAGTTAACGACTATATTTTGTGCGCTGAAAGCACCAGCAAATTGTTTTGTTACAGCGTTCAAAGCGGTTTTTGAGATACTATAAGCAGGGGCATATGTAGTCATGTCTTTCAAGGCTCCGGCTCCGCTCGATACATTAATAACGCGCCCCCCCGAAGGACTTTTAGATAGAAAATCCGCAAAATCCTGCGTTACCAGAATCGGCCCCATTACGTTAGCTTTCAGGGTTCGTTCGAGCATTTCAACATTTAGGCGAAGTATATTTTCGCCGTGATCTTCCAGTATGCCGGCGTTGTTAATCAATACGTCCAGATGATCGGCTTTCTGCGAGAACGTACCACAAGCGGTTCGAATACTTACCGGATCAGTTACATCGAGTTGAATAAACGTAGCTTCATAGCCCTGTTGGCATAATTCTTCGGCGGCTTCACGACCTTTTGCTACGTCGCGGGAGCCGATGAAAACTGCAAATCCCTGCTGGGCCAGTTGTCGGGCAATTTCTTTACCAATTCCTTTATTAGCTCCTGTAATTAGTGCTGTGCGCTGGTGTTCCGTTTTCATAAAAATCGGTTGACTACATACTGGTAGTCATGTTGTCTACTTACTTACTGTTAACCCCTGTAAAATGTTTTTGGAAATTAACCGTATACTCAACTGGCCGACCGTTCACTCAGAATGTCCCAGAATTTTAGTAATTAGCGACTAATCTTGTAGCACCCTATTCGTAAAGTATCCTTATGAAACTATTATATTCTGTGCTCGTGCTGACCGTTTGCCACACCGGGTTAGCCGTTGCTCAAACGACTTCACCATCGAAACCCTCTGGTTCAACCACACCAAACACGAATCGACCATCTTCCACTACACCCAACCGTCGACAGGAGCTTTACGATCAGTACAATAAAACTACTCAGAAACCGTCGACGCCTTCATCGACTACAACCAACACATCCAGACCGTCAACACAGTCGACTCAGCCGACTCCTACTTCCAACCGACCAACGCCCATTGAGCAGTCGGCTCCAACGACGTCTGGCAATTCGTCGGGTAGTACATCGGGTAATTCGTCTGGCAGTATGTCCGGTAACAATCCTACTAATACATCTGGTAGCACATCAGGCATTCGGATCGGGGCACGGGGAGGTGTCACGTATCCGATTTATCTGGAAACTCTGCCGGTGGGAGTTAAGTCAGGTATAGGTTTTACAGGCGGAATTACGTTCAATTTTGGCGCAGGTACGCTGTCTTTCCAGCCCGAAATCAACTATACTCGATACTCGGCTAAGGTAAGTTCATTAGGTATTAGCACCATCACCCAGGCTGCCGACTTTATTGAAGTACCTCTGTTTCTGAAGATTTCGTCGGGCACATACGAAGGGAATCGCTTCTTTGTAAATATTGGTCCGTATGCTTCTTATGCTTCGAGTGTGAGTATCGACGGCAGAAAATTATCGCTGGATGGGGCAAGCGACCGCTTTGGGTTTGGGGCTGCTTTAGGTGTTGGGGCTGCGCTTTTGGCAGGGCCGGGACATTTTACTGTTGAAATACGCGGCCTCTACAACTTGGGTAATACCGCTGATGGCTTCAATACAGATTCAAAAACAATACTAGGTCAGGCAGCTGTTGGGTACATTTTCCCATTGGGTGGCCGATAATAAAAAATCTTTCTCATAGAGTGGGTTTTCAGAATGGCGACGACCGTTGGGCGTCGCCATTTTTGTATTGATAGAAAAGCAGTTACCCACGTTTCTTTATTTTTGACAGGCCAGATACCTCCTGCGATTTGACGGTCGGATTACCAGAATAAGTTAACGTACTAACCCCATCGGCAGAAGCCGCCAATGATTCTGTTACGTGGATATCGGCATGGCTGGCCCCCTCCAACTTCACTTTCGAACGGGCAACAGTTAGTTTCTCTGCATCCAGGTGTCCGGCGCCCGATAGGTGAATTTCCGCTTCTGCTACGTTACCCTGCAATGTAGCCCGCGAGCCGTCTTTTACAGTTAAATCGAGGTTTTTGGCAGTAATCGTGGCCGTCAATTTGCTTCCCGTTTCCACAACCAGAGCAAGTTTATCGCCCTGAATAGGTAATTCTGATTGAATAGAGCTACCTGTGCTGACCATTGCGCGGTCTAATTTAGCTACGTGTATAGTAACCGTAACACCTTTCGTTTGCTTGAAATGCTTGTGATTGTTAAGCATTACGGTCAGTTCGCCGTTTTTTACATCGGTTAATACGTGTTCCAGTACGTTGCTTTCACCTTCCAGCTCTGCCTTTGTCGCATCGCCTGATACGATACGTACCCGCGTGCCGATACGTACATTCAGTTTGGTAAATGAGCCAACGGTTCGCTGTTGTTTTACGATCTGGCCGTTGCCCACAATGTCGTCCTGAGCAAAAGCAATCTGAATCCCAATAAAGGCAAGTGCGAAAGTAAGGGTGCTGATTTTCATCATTTGAATAATTGTTAGTAGCAATCAATATAGGCAATGATGATTATTCACCGCAAAACGTTGCCTAATCTTACCAACGTAATGAAAATAAAAAATGCCCAATCAGGGCATTTTGACTTTTGCTAAACTATGTAGTTGCTACGTCTATACGTTCTTATTACGTTAAAAAAGCAGTTTCCATCCGTTGAAAAACAGGTCTTTACCTGGCTGGCCCGACCACTGCTGTTCACTAATCGTTTCGTCTATATTTGCAGTAGGCTCATCTTTCTGCACAACAATAGCCGAAATTCCTTCCTTAGCCAGCAGGCGGCAAATATCTTTTGTTGCGTTTGTAGCTTTACCGGCAACCAATCCTATAGTTTCCTCTTTTGTTCTCATGGCTAATGATTTGTTGTATGTGCAAACAATTTCTTTTAGAAAATTTTTAAATGCCTTCGCCTAATGCTTTGGCCGCGCTGAATACCTGCTTCGTTAACTGACAAACTGTGGTTTCGCCAAGTACTTGCGAATATCTCGCCCCTACCCGATCCCACGCCTGAGCAATTTCTGGCTGAATTGCTTCTCCTTCTGCTGTAGGATATATCAGGGTTTTCTTTCCTTCCGACTCTCGCCGAACCAGACGTTTCTGTTCCAGTTTCTCAACCAGACGCGTAATCGTCGATGGCGTAAGGCAGAGCGATTCACTTAATTCTGAGGGCGTTATACCCGGCTGCTCTACTACTTCACACAGCATATATGCATGTGAATAGCACAACCCAAACCGTCCAAATTCTTCGTCGCCAATGACGGTGATGGCACGTGACAGGGCATTGGCTGAAAAAAGTAGACAAGCACTGTACCGCGATTTTGAGGTTTTAACCTCTGCAATTGTACTCGTTGTTACGTTATTCATTACGTTCACTTCCGTACTGTGGCTACAAAGGTAAAAACGATATTTGTATGTGCAAACAAAAATTTAAAAAATTCATAGAATTAATGGGTAAAGGTTGATGACGCTTTTGCGTTCGTTCTCAATCTTTACCCTCTGTCTATGCTATTTCCTTGGCAAGTGAACTTCGGCCAGCATACAACGGGCAGAACCACCGCCGTTGCCTTCAATAATCGATAGGTCGAAGTGAATCAACGTAGCGTAATCGTCCAGCAGGTCGATTTGTCTGGGCGTGAGTGACTCGAAGGCGCGGTCCGACATTACCAATAGTTTTTGGCCTTTGCGGGTCTTTACCATCAGCATGTTACCAGCAAAACTAGCCATCTGTTCCAGCGAGATATCGATCACCCGTTTACCCAGGTTTTCTAGTTCCTGACGCATCATCAACCGCTCATCGGGATCGCTGATTGCAGATAGACACACTACCGCAAACGTATCGGCAATACACATCAATACGTTGGTATGGTAAATCGGTTGCCCGTTGGCGTCAGCAGCTTTGAACGATACGGTTCGGTACCCCGTCTGACGTCCAAATTCGGCCAGTACGTCAGGGTGCGTTCGGGGCGACAAGCTGGCAAAGGCTACGCGATTCATCCGGTCGAGCACCAGGCTCCCCGTTCCCTCCAGAAACTTACCCTCTTTTTCAAAATGCGTCAGATCGATAATTCTGGCTACGTGAAATCGCTTGCCTAAATCATCAATAATATCCTGCCGACGTTCGAGACGGCGGTTTTCGGCCTGCATTGGATAAAGCACAACTGTTCCGCTGGCATGAAACGAAACCCAGTTGTTCGGAAAAATCGAATCAGGTGTATAGGGCTCAACCGTATCTTCATACACCATAATGTCGACTCCCAGCGCCCGGAGGTTACGCGCCATTTCATCGAATTCACGTAGGGCATCTTCCTGGGCAACATCCTTCGTCTGCGCAGCCAGTTTAATGTCCTGAAATGCGTTCGATGCGGCCGTTTGTTCGTTAAAACCGAATCGAACCGGACGAATCATTAAAATACGGGAAGTAGCCTGTGATTGCATGAACTAGTATACGTTTGTAAGTCAGTACGTTCGCTAATTTGCCTTGATAACATACTATTTTCTGGGAGCAAGTTAATACAATCCGGCTATTTGTTCAATGCTTTGCCGGGTGTAGGGTAGTCACAGGATCTGAGTCAGGCTGGAGCTTGGTCAAGACTCTCTTCACACTTCTTCACGCCAGAGGGGCAAACTCATGCAGTGCGAACCACCCCGAGCCCGGCTTAACTCGGCCGAAGGAAGCATGATGAACGTATTTTCGATTGTTTCGGGAGATGATTCGTTCCGCTCAAAACGGTCGAGCAGTTTGGCGGCCTCAATAACTTCAAATCCAGCCGATCGAAACGCATCAGCAGTTTTTTCGTTCCGGTCGTAACCGATCACAACCCCATCTTTCAGAGCCAGCAGATTACACGAATCCGTCCATTGTTCGCGGGCACCAAACGGAAATTCGTTATTGCCCGAATAAATAAACTGAACGGATTCAGTAGCACCGAGATCATTCTTGCTAATGTCGGTCAGCAAATCTTCGAGGTTTTCAATTTCGATAGGCTTGTGTTCCAACCCCTTAATGAATTGCAGAATTTTAAGATCTTGCGATACGTCGGCTGGAGCGAAAAAATGAATGACGTCCCGTTTTTTGGCTTCGTCACCCGTACGAGCCAGCGCCCCCAGCAATACCCATACGTTCCGTTTCACCTGCGTGAAAATCGTGTCGATATGCATATAATCCCGCTTTTTCGGAATCTTGATAATCGTGACCGTATCGATCAGATTTTTGCTGAATAAAATGCGCATCACCTGCTGAGCGGCATACAACGTAGTACGCTCGCTGACACCAATTAGCAGATGCCGTTTCGAAATCATCATCACATCACCTCCCTCCAGAGTTGAGCGTGTTACGTCGCGGTTGATGTCGGTATCGGAGAGCAGAAAAGCATGTTCGTTATCAGGGATTTCGATGATTTTATCCTGATACTGAGCAAAGAGCGGATGATTAAAGAAAATATACTGCGTTAATAAAGCTTCACGGGTACGCGCCGATTTGGCCGGTTTATTGAGCAGAATATGGTCGTTTATAACAATGCCAATATCGCGGGTGAAGATGAAGTTCGGCAGGGGTGCAAAGAGCATTGTCAAATCAGGTAACGAACCCGAAATCATGATTTTAGCCAATTCAGCCGGTTCATGCTGATTTAACTGTTGCTGCGTCTGGAACGAAGTCCGTTCGATGCCGCAAATAGCCGCAATCAGGCGAATACGTATCGACTCATCTACCAGAATATCAGCCAGTAATGACTGAATATCCAGTACGTTGTCTGACCGGAAATAATCCGGATTGTCCGGTTTAAAAAACGCGCGATTTGATCCAGGGCTAAGCGAACTGATTTTCCCCCGGATTTTCTCGGGGTCTAGAAAATATAACAGAAGTTTAACGTAGTAATCGTACTCATCCCGGCGCATCATGTCCAGATGCACAATATCTTCAAACAACCAGTCCTGTGCTTTTGAGGGTACTACTTTCCCTAAACCACGGTCGGGACTATGAATCAAGAGTTTCCGAAGCGTACCGATTTCAGACGAAACCTGAACACCAAAGGGCTTTGGCGACGTTTGATTGTTCTGTGGCATTGATCAGTGGTAATAGCTATTTCTACGTTACGTTCCCCGAACAAATAAGTTTGGCCGGGACGAAGCGTGATTTTGCAAGGTACAGGTTTACCTATAGATAACGAAATGAGCCGTACATGACTAGCCAAGAGTTAGGAGCCGTACGTATTGATACACTCGGCGAGTCGCTCGATGTCTTCTGACGTATGAAACGCGCTGATCACGATACGGGTATTTGCCCGGTCGGCAGCTGTAGGATAAGCAAACGAATAGATGAGAATCTGGTGACTGAGCAACTTCTGGTATAAATCATCGCGCTCTGTAAAAAAAACAGGATAGCCTTCCGCGTGCTGAAATATACCTGTAGGACGTAGCAATTTTTCGGCTAGTAATATGTTCTCCATCAGCCGATTATATCCTTCTTTGTATAACGTATCAGCCTGGCAGTAAGCGTCTAAATAAGCGGGAGGCATGGGCGAACAGGCCCCAAAAAACGCGGTTTGACGTAGTGATTGCAACGTAGCAGAATTGCTAAAAATTACTCCCCCTGGCAATCCCATCGCTTTAGCCAGCGAAGCCGTTACCAGCAGCCGTACCGAACTTCCCACGGAATCCAGTTTCTGCTTGATTTCCGGCCAGATGCCCCGCCCCTCGTTCAATACGCCCAAACCATGCGAATCATCGACAACGAGGGTTATCGGACGGTCGTCAGGAAGTGAACGTATCCAATCAAAATCATAGTAAATCGAGGCTACCGCATCCAGTGAGTTGACCATAATTGCTACGTGTGCGGGAGGTGTATTTCGCAGTTGATCAGGCAATTGACTCGCCCAGTCGGGAAAGGATAGTGCCGGAAGTGTAACGTTGGGCTTATGCCAAAGGGCCGGATGAGCTTTAGGGGCGTAAATAAACGTAGCGTCCTCTGCCCGCAACCAATTGACAATCGCCTGACCGGCCATCATACCCGATGAGAGCGTCAGCGACGTAGCATTCGGTACGTTGCCCATCGCCCACGCAGCTAGTCTGGCTTCCGCGATTTCGTAAATTCCTAACCGAAGATTGCCGTTACGTGAACTGCCAAAAACAGTACCGTAACGCACCATAGCTGCCTGAGTAAGTTGCTGAAAGGCAGAGTTTTGCGGCAAGCCTAAATATGCTGTTCCACTAAAAAAGAGATAGTCCTGACCGTTATGTTCGACAATTCGATTGGGAAGGTGATCTATTTCAAAAATTTCGCTCATTGGCTATATAGAGTCCCGACCGACTCGGGCTGTTGAAGTCGCATTAGCGACTAATTACAAACCATCCGGCAATTACGACAGCCGGAGCCTGTCGGGGCCATTCAATCGTACGCCCGTTCCGTTTTCCTGGGCATATACTACGTTGCCATTGTTGAACGTAACACCGGTAGCGGGGTCATTAGCGATCAGCATAGCGCCATCCAGGTCAGCGTAATCCAGTAGCGGAAGTAGCTGCGCAATGGCCGAAATGCCTACGCTTGACTCGGTCATACAGCCAACCATTACGCTTAGATTTAGTGCCCGGGCGCGGGCAATCATCCGTCGGGCGGGGGTTAAACCACCACACTTAGTCAGTTTGATATTCACGCCGTGAAAATAGCCCGCACATCGGTCAACATCGCTTTCCACGATACAGCTCTCGTCGGCGATAATCGGAAGGGCACTACGCTCAAATACGGCTTTTGCTCCTATCCAGTCATCGGCAGGTAGCGGCTGTTCAATAAATTCTACGTTCAGGTTTTTCAGTAGTTTCGATTTCACAATGGCTTCCTCCGCCGTCCAGCCGCAATTGGCATCTACCCGAAACAGCGCATCCGTATGTTGCCGTAAAGTCTGCACCAAAGTAATATCCTCATCTGGGCGGCCTAGTTTTATTTTATACAAAGGCCACGGACATTCCTGCATTTTGGACACCATTTTTTCGGGCGTAGCAAGCCCAATGGTATAATCGGTTATGGGGCTCGTTGCAGGATCAAGATTCCAGAGCTGATAAAGTGGTTTCTGCTGGCGTTTGGCCCATAAATCCCAAGCTGCCTGATCAAGTGCACAGAGCGCAAACGGGTTCTGCGACAGAGAAGGCTGCATATCAGCCCAAAATTCTTCTGGATTGTTTAAAGAATGATTTTCGATACGTTCCCGAATGGTTTCAAGGGCAGCTATCATGCCATCGATGGTAAAGCCGTAATACTTGGTAGCGGTAGCTTCCCCAAAACCACTGTATTGTCCATCACGAAGTTCTACCAGTAAGGTTGGCTGTACATCGCGACTGTCGTGGGCAATGGTGAATGTATGCTTCAGCCGTAAATCAACCGGGTGGAAATGTAACTGCATCTGCCTGAAGTTTTTGCAAAGATAACAGTTGTTACGGCCTGCCTAAGTCGCGTAAGTCGATTAATCCCAGCCGTAGTGCTTCAAGTACCATACCTGTACGGCTTTTTACATTCATCTTTTGAAAGATGGCTTCACGATAGCCGTCTACCGTCCGGGGCGCTACGCACATAATGTCCGCAATTTCGACATAGGTTAAATCGCTGCTCGCCAGTTTCAGAAATTTCAGTTCACGGTCGTTCAACTGAGGTATCGTATTAGAACTTGACTCGCCCGGCGACAGGTTCCGAATCAGTTTATTCGTCAGGAATTCGGAGTAATGATATCCTTTCGTACGCACATCATCTAAAGCCAGACGCAGTTCAGAAGGTCGACAGCCTTTCAGTAAATAAGCCCGCACACCTAGCCGTACCATTCTGGCAACATCTTCTTCTTTGTCGAACATGGACAGGACTATTATTTTCACACCGGAATGGTGCTGCTGCAGATATTGAGCCGTTGCAAATCCATCCATTTCGGGCATATGCAAATCCAGTAAAACTATGTCAGGTATCTGCTTGTCATTAATGTTTGTGATTAATTCTCGCCCATTTTCAGCGACAAACAAAACGTCATAGCCATCAAATTTTCGAATCAATTCAGAAAGTGCCTGAGCCAGCAAATGATGGTCATCAACGATGGCAATGGTTGTGGACATAGGAAGGGCGGGGTGTGTAAAAATGCAGCCTGAAAGTTACTGGGTTGCGCCCCGTTTTACAATTTCTATAGATACATTTTGTTTTTATTGAGACTGACGAGGCAACTTAATTTCAATACATGTACCTGATTCAGGCTTTGTATCAATGGTACATATACCTCCCAGCAGTTTAGTACGTTGATAAAGATTGTTTACACCCGAGCCCGATTTATTAACCTGACGGTTCGCAGCTTCGACTAAATCAAAGCCATGTCCATCATCGGCAATCAATAACCCAAAGCTGTCTGGCTGATAATCTGTAGTTACTAGTAAGGTTTTAGCGCCGGCGTGTTTAATGGCGTTATTGAGAGCCTCCTGCGCCATTCGAAACAGGATAATTTCAGTTTCATCACCAAGTTCATAAGGGTTTCCTAATACGTTCAAATGCGTTTGGAAGCGTTTCGTATGTCCAATACGTTCTAACTCAAACGTAAGGCTCTCGCGCAAGCCAAACCGGCGAACAGTGCTACTATCCAACGTTTTAGCTAGTTGACGAACTTCCTGAATTGTCTGATCGATTGTTTTTACCAATTGTTCCACAGCCGACTGCAATGGAGATTGCGCCAAATCTTCTTCTAGCCAGTTAGCATGTAACATAGCCACCGACAGCATCTGCCCTACGTTATCATGCAATTCCCGTCCGACGTACTCAAGGGTTTGATTTTGCGTTTCTAACTGTGACTGGAGAAGTTCACGCTGATAAGCTTCTTGCATATTTTTAATATCTCTGAGATGGTTCTGTGCTCGTTGTCGATAACGTAGTATAGCAATACCTACTACTCCTGAAAGAAGTATCATTAATACCGTACTGGCAACGACGGCTACGTAAATTTCTTCGTTCGCTCGGAGCATAGGAAGGCCACCGAAAAGGAAATATATAAACAATAGTTTAAATTCTTTATGACTAGTTGATGTAGTTCTTTAGCCATTGCTGTTTCTCGGGTATCAATATAGGCATAGACAAAATTAAAAAAGAAGATACCAGCGTGAAAAAGTAGCAGACCGAAGCAAATCCAAAAAGCGGGCTGCCTGCTAATAGGCACATTCAAATTAACTTCTAAAGAAAACAGAGTCAATATACTCCAAAGAATTATCATAGCACCCTCTATGTTAAATGACAAACCAGGGTGACTAGTAACTGGTGTTATTTTTAACGATATATAAACGCTTAACAAAATAAAGAAGGGTATTGAAGCTAAGATTATATTTTTAAACCATTTTAGCTTATTTTTTTTTACAAAAAAATAAGCTAAAAAACAATATTCAATAGGTATATAAATGTGATAAACAATGTTGTACTCTCTATAATTTTTGTCGCTTTTATGATAAATATGATACAATATGGACACAATTATTTCAGTCAAAATAGACACAAATAATAGCCAAGGAAATACACGTATTGATGGGTCATTTTTTTTACAATAAATACTTATTAACCAAGTAGTTACTAGTAGAGTCAAATATATAATCTGGCCGTTGCTCATAAATTAAATGAAGCCGGAAGCTTTTCAGTCCGGCTTTATTTCACTTTTATATATTTTCTGTTATTTTTTTGCAATATAATTTTTTAATGCTTCTCCAACTGGATCACCCGCTATTCCGAATTCTAAAAGGTCTATGAGAGTATCAGGACCTCCCACTTCATAAATAAGTGTTCCGTCGGCCAAGCTTTCAACATCAGGATCTACTATAGATTTAATATTTTCATTTCTCAACTCAATTGGTATACCTAAATCACTTCCGTCCTTATCAATTCCTATTAAGACTAACGAGGCTCTTTCATGATGATTTTTACAAAAATAAAATCGTATACCTTCGCAATTTGACTGAGAAAGAAGTAACATCAATGTTTCTTTCCCATAATAAACAGCAATTGGAGCTTTCAAAGCATTTTCTTTTTTATCAGGATTTTTTAAATCATCTATAACTGGGCTTAGATAACTATCGATCATCACTTTTGCAGCATTTAGTGTTATTGGTTTTCCAGCTCCTCTAATATCTCCGTCAGGAGCTAAATTGATAATTAATTCTGCCTCAACAAATTTTTCACCATCGTAATCTATACCCGCAACCTTAATAATATTTGACATACATCTAAATTGTTAGTGGTTTATATTTGAATTATCAACCCAATCTAAGCAATCTTATAAAAAATGTAAAACTTTATTACAAATAATCTAATTATAACCACCTGTATACCAATCAATTACAACGCCCTGTACGTATAAACGTTTGACAATACGGGAAATTTCCCGTACTCCTACCGAGAAAAAACAGGCCACAAATCTGGGGTATTACTCCGGTTCACGGATATGCCCGTTTAATAACTTTGCATACATCAATCAGAGGGAAAGCCCCTGTCCACAACCATAATCAGACCTTCTCTTTCAGCCAGTAGTGAACTACTGGCTGATTTTTGCTTTATTAGAAATTATACTTTGAATACGCTATTGCTACTAATCCGATAAAATGATAGGATCTTTATTTATAATACATTATAATGCATTCATATATAAGCTACTATTACTATTTCTTTGAAAAATATAATTTTTACTCATTAAAATAAGTAAATTGATAAGAAAAATAGTATTGCTAGATTCTAAATCCATTCAGACGAAATCTTCGCCTTATTTTTACGTTTTGTAAGATAAACCACCTTCCAGCGTCATTATGAACCGAACTGCCGGTATAATAGCATGGGTGTTCGTATTGCTTTCATGTACGTTTACTTATGCGCAGGATTCTAAACTACAGCTAATACTCCCCTCCCAAACAAACTGGAACGTAGTATCTGAAGGAAGCACTATTCGCTTCGACCTGAAAGCTATGGCCTCTACAAACGATTCACTTCGTTTTTCATTCGGTGGAGAAGCCGAGGAAGGTATGCAGCTTGATTCGGTAGGCCACTTTTCCTGGACGCCCGACTTCGATTCGGCCGACCGCATACAGACGACCAAAACTTATCCCGTTACGTTCGAAGTTAGAAATCAACAGGGGCAGACATCGACTAAATCAGCCGACCTAAAAGTATTGCACGTTAACCGACCGCCTGTTATTGGTGAACTACGTCCTTTTTATGTAAGCTATCGTACACAGAACGTTTATAAGCTGGACGCCCAAACGGTCCGTGACGAAGACGGTGACCCTCTCGTATTTATTCCAATTACTGACCAGATGCCCGAAGGAAGTAAGCTTTCGTCACAGGGGGAATTAACCTGGAATTTGTCTTTAAATCAATTTAATCGACTTAAACAGAATCCACAATACATTGAATTTTGGGTTGAGGATCAGCCAGCCAAAACGCGCACTAAAGGGCGTCTGAAAGTAGAAGCTACGCAGATGGATTTGCCGCCCGATATCGCCGTAATTCCGAAAGCTACCCATTACAAACTACGCGAAAATGCGACGGTTAACCTAAAGTTTTACCTTTGGGACCCTAACGGCGAGGACGACGTAGCAACTTTCAATTTTTTGGCGGATAATCAGCAAATTCCAAAAAGTTCGCTAGTTAAGAATACAAACAATCAATACGAATTCATCTGGCAGCCAAACTACGATTTTGTGAAAGATCCGTACGATTCGCTAAATGTCGAAATTACCTTTTATGTACTCGATAAGGCCCAGAATAGGGAAGAGCGACGTATTACATTTACGGTGTTAAACGCGGTAAATGAAGCCGAAAAAGACCGGTATTACTACGCCCAGTATCGTCAGGCATTAGTTCAGGCATGGGGGTTAGTAGAACAACTGGCAGATAAAGAAGAACAGCTTAAACATGATTATAAGCGGGCTAAAGGTGGTAAACGGAATCGCTCAGTGGCTAATGCATCGCTGGGAGCCGTTACAGGGGTTTCACCTGCTATAACGGCTAATAATCAGAGTTCGCAACGTATCATTTCGGCGGTTGGTGGTACAGCTGTACTCACGATGGGCACGCTGGAAGCTACTGAGGTTATCGGAAAGTCGATGAAAGATTTGCTCGATCGGTATAACTACGTATTGGGCAAGAAAAGCGAATTACAAAATAAAGGCGACGTATTTGCCCGAGAGTTTGCGCTGAAAGCTACCCGACGCACCAATGAGTTTATCAAAAAACTCGATGATTTCCGAAACGTAATGAGTCTGAGTGGATTAGTTGCCCTAGAATTAGACGCCAACTGGCAAAGTAAAAAAGAAGCGACTGACAAAGCTATCAAACGGACGTTTAAAGACTTTTCTCCACTAGAAGAAACGCAATAACGTAGTAAAAGCACATATCAAAAGGCCCCCTGAACTTAATATTAGGGGGCCTTTTGCTTAATCAATTGTGCAGGTCGTTACGTTAACTCAATCGAAAAAGAAGCCTCATAAATCTTGCCGGCTGCTACGTGCTGGATAGCTTCTTTCTGCTCAATTGGTTTCAAATCGCCCTCACTATCAGCGCATCCTAGCCAAGGTTCTATGCATACAAACGGTGCCCCCGGTTTAGCCCACAAACCTAAATACGGAAATTCGGGGAAACGTACTGTTACGGAATGGCTATGCTTATTGCTACGTATCGCTACGCTACGGGAATTTAGACCTTTGAAAACCAGTGCGTCTTGGTCAAACAAATGTTTTGTTAGTTGTAATTGACTTCCTGACGTAGCGCTACGTTCAGTAATTACCTCTTTTGTTTCACCCGTAAAAAAACCGCTATCTGAAAGCATATGCGTTTTCAACGGCTCAGTCTGCTCGAACTGAAGAAAATAATCTTCGTAAGTTTCATCCGTCGAAAAAGGAACAGTAAAGGCGGGGTGCGCACCAACTGAAAAATACAGCGTTTTTTCATCCTGATTCACCACCCGATACGTAACGCTTAAGTTGTTCGCATTGAGTTCATACATAATCTGAAACTCAAATTCGTATGGAAAATGCTCTCGTATAGCTTCACTGGAACGTAGTGAAAAAACGGCGTGATTTTTCGTTGATTCTGTAACCTCAAATTCTGACTGCCGAGCAAAACCGTGTCGTTCCATGGGATATGTTTTCCCATCAATTAATACCTGATTGTTCAGACAGCCACCCACTACCGGAAACAGGTTCGGAGCGTGCCAGTTCCATATTGTTGGATCAGCTTGCCAAAGGTGCTCAATACCACTGGGTTTGTGAACAATAGATGTCAGTTCGGCCCCTTTGGATCGAATCGAGACGTGCAGGAAGTCGTTTTCTAAAGTTGTCATAGCTTAGAAACAACAAAAGCCACCCAATGTTGAGCGGCTTTTGTATGGTTGACGACCACCGGGAATATGGTCGATTGAATTGGTTTAGAACCGGAAGTGCGAGAACGCCTTGTTGGCTTCAGCCATGCGGTGCGTATCGTCTTTCTTTTTCACAGCCGCGCCTTCACCTTTCGATGCGGCAACGATTTCGGCTGCTAAACGGTCTACCATGGTTTTTTCACCACGCGAACGAGCATACTTAATAAGCCATTTCATGCCTACTGCGACTTTTCGGTCTGCCCGTACTTCGGTTGGTACCTGAAAGGTAGCTCCACCGACGCGACGGCTTTTTACTTCGACTGACGGCATTACGTTGTTCAATGCCTTTTTCCACGTATCCAGACCGCTTTCGTTCGTGCGTTTTGCCACTACGTCGAGCGCGTCATAGAAGATGGAGTACGACAGGCTCTTTTTGCCTTCGTACATCAGATTGTTTACAAATTTGGTTACGAGGACCTCTTTATATTTTGGGTCGGGTAACACGTAACGCTTGGGCGGTTTCGCCTTTCTCATGTTTCTTCAGATTTTTGGTCTTACTCTGAACGCAGCCTCTCCAACGTCCAGTCAAATTTTAAGTTGTAGAGTTATAAGATTGTATGGTTATATAGTTGACTGGCTAGAAACTAACTTTACAACACTATAACATTACAACTTTATAACTATTTCTTTTTACCTTTTTGAGGTGCACCTTTTCCGGCTGGAGCCTGACCTGGTTTCGGACGTTTCGCACCGTATTTCGAGCGGCTTTGCAGACGACCGTTTACACCAGCCGTATCGAGCGCACCCCGTACAATGTGATAACGTACTCCTGGAAGGTCTTTTACCCGACCACCGCGAATCAACACGATAGAGTGTTCCTGCAAGTTGTGGCCTTCACCAGGAATGTAGGCGTTCACTTCTTTCTGGTTCGTCAGACGAACCCGGGCTACTTTCCGAAGCGCCGAGTTTGGCTTCTTCGGCGTCGTTGTGTACACACGTGTACACACCCCCCGACGTTGTGGGCAAGAATCTAAAGCAGGCGATTTTGATTTATCGACCAGCTTTTCACGACCCTTGCGTACTAATTGTTGTATAGTAGGCATTTTAAATTTGTTTACAAAAAAACAGTCTTCCCGAATTTTGAGGTGCAAAGATACGGAAAAACTTATAAAGTTGTACGGTTATAAAGTTGTAAAGTAATTGGGTTGTAATGTTGTGGAGTTAAGTACAATGCCAACTTTATAACCCAATAACTTTCAACTCATTATGCTTGACCAACCGGCCCGCCGTAACCGCCTGGGAACCGGAACGTATCAGTGGGGTTATTGATGCCACCATGTGCTTCTTCGTAACGGCTTATGTTTTCTCGGAGAGCCTCCAGCAAGCGTTTGGCGTGTTCTGGCGTCAGTATGATACGAGCTTTCACTTTTGCTTTAGGCACACCGGGCATAAGCCGAATAAAATCCAGGATAAATTCACTATTCGAATGGGCGATCATGGCTAAATTAGCGTAAACGCCTTCAGCAATTTCTTCGCTGAGTTCTACGTCAATAGCTCCTTCTGTATTTTGTGGTTGCTGATTATTCATGAACTATTTTTTTGCAAAAATAAGGGTATAAACAGAAACGCCCCAATTCAGAAGAACCGGGGCGTTTCTGTTTATCAAAAGGCTTACTTACACGGTTGCCCGTTTCTTGTTACGAGCAAACTGCTCGCGAGATTCGGTTAACGTATCGAGCTCCTCTTTCGAACCAACAATTGTATTCTGGTAACGACGGATACCCGTACCGGCCGGAATCAGGTGACCAACGATTACGTTCTCTTTCAAGCCTTCGAGCGTATCGCGTTTACCACGTATAGATGCCTCACTCAACACCTTCGTCGTTTCCTGGAAGGAAGCCGCCGAAATAAAGCTATCGGTACCAAGCGATGCCTGTGTAATACCCATCAGCGTTGGTTGCGAAACGGCAGCCATTGCATCGCGAACGGTAACAAGTGCCATATCGCGACGTTTCAGGCTGGAGTTTTCATCACGCAGCTGACGGCTCGTGACGATCATACCTGGCTTGAAGTTTGGCGAATCTCCAGCATCCATAACCACTTTGGCGTCAAGGACTTTGTCGTTTTCCTCACGGAATAACCACTTATCCACAACCTGACCTTCGAGGAAGTTGGTGTCACCCGAGTCGATAATTTCAACTTTCTGCATCATCTGACGTACGATGGCTTCGATGTGCTTATCGTTGATTTTCACCCCTTGCAGGCGATAAACCTCCTGAATTTCATTTACCAGGTATTCCTGAACAGCCGTTGGGCCTTTAATTGCCAGGATATCGCTCGGCGTAATGGCACCATCCGATAGCGGTGCACCAGCCCGTACAAAGTCGTTGTCCTGAACGAGGATGAATTTCGACAGGGGTACGAGGTATTTCTTCTTCGTACCATCTTTCGACTCGATGAAGATTTCGCGGTTACCACGTTTGATGGCACCATACGTAACAACACCATCAATCTCGCTCACTACAGCCGGGTTCGACGGGTTCCGGGCTTCGAACAATTCCGTTACCCGTGGCAGACCACCCGTAATGTCACGAGTTTTACCAACGTTACGTGGAATTTTCGCCAGTGGTTGACCAGATTTGATCGACTGCCCTGCTTTTACTACAAGACGAGATCCAACCGGTAGGTTATAGCTCTTCTGTAATGGACCACCATCATTGTCAGGCAAGTGCAATGTCAACGTAGTAGTACCTTGAACAACGATAGCTGGGTTTTTCGCTTTATCGCGGCTTTCAATGATTACCATCTCCTGGAAGCCAGTTTGTTCGTCAAACTCTTCCCGATAGGTAATACCATCTTCAATCGCGTCGAACGTTAACGTACCAGTCAGTTCAGACAGGATAACGGCGTTGTAAGGGTCCCAGGCGCAGATATCGTCGCCTTTCTTCACTATATCGCCTTCTTTCACCCGCAGGAACGCGCCGTATGGTACGTTATTGCTGATCAGCACCTGGCTACGATCATCCGGATTAACAATCCGAACTTCGCCCGAGCGGCCCATAACGACCGTTTGCGCGTTTCCTTCGGCGTCTTCCGACTCTACCGTACGCATTTCTTCGAATTCAATCAGACCGTCGAATTTCGCTTTGATCGACGCATCGACCGCGATGTTCGAGGCCGTACCACCCACGTGGAAGGTACGTAGTGTCAACTGTGTACCAGGCTCACCGATTGACTGCGAGGCAATTACGCCTACCGCTTCACCAATGTCGACCATGCGGCCCGAAGCCAGGTTACGACCGTAGCACTTGGCGCAAACGCCCTGCCGCGATTCGCAAGTCAGTACTGACCGGATTTCGACAGTTTCGATACTTGTTTCGTCAATGTGAGCCGCTACGTCTTCCGTAACTAATTCGCCAGACGCAACAATCAATTCTTTTGAAAGCGGATCGTAGATGTCGTGCACCGTGGTACGTCCCAGAATCCGTTCAGAAAGTGGTTCAACGATATCCTCGTTGTCTTTCAAAGCAGATACTTGCAGACCACGTAGCGTGCCGCAATCATCTTCGCTGATGATAACGTCCTGTGCTACGTCGTGCAAACGACGGGTCAGGTAACCAGCATCGGCCGTTTTCAAAGCCGTATCAGCCAGACCTTTCCGCGCACCGTGCGTCGAGATAAAGTACTCCAATACGTCGAGACCTTCTTTAAAGTTCGACAGAATTGGGTTTTCAATGATCTCACCTACAGAGCCTTGCAAGTTTTTCTGCGGCTTGGCCATCAGACCCCGCATACCACCTAACTGACGAATCTGCTCGCGGGAACCACGGGCTCCCGAGTGCATCATCATGTAGATGGAGTTGAAACCGCCCTGATCAGCTTCGAGCTGCTTCATCAGCGTTTCGGTCAGACGAGAGTTTACGCGCGTCCAGATATCGATAACCTGGTTGTAACGTTCGTTCTCCGTAATCAGACCCATCATGTAGTTGTCCCAAACGCCCTGTACTTCAGCCTTGGCTTCTTCAACCAGACCTTGTTTAGCTTCAGGAATCATGACGTCGCTCAAACCGATCGACAGACCGCCCCGGAAGGCCATCTGGAAACCAAGTTCTTTGATCTCGTCAAGGAACTGAGCAGTCCGTGCACCACCCGAGATCTTGAAGATAAGCGCAATGATTTGTTGCAGTTTTTTCTTCGTAAGCAACTCGTTGATATAACCAACTTCCTCAGGTACAGCCTGGTTGAACAACAACCGACCAGCAACTGTCTCGATTACTTTATCAACCATTTCGCCACTTTCATCCCGGACTCGCACCCGGCACTTGATGTTGGCGTGCTTGGAGATCTTACCTTCGTTGATACCGATGATAACTTCTTCGGCACCATAGAACGTCATCCCTTCGCCCAGAACTTTATAATCCGGTGTGCTCTTACGTCCTTTCGTCACGTAGTACAGACCCAACACCATGTCCTGCGATGGTACAGTAATCGGCGCACCATTGGCAGGGTTCAGAATGTTGTGTGAAGCCAGCATCAGAAGCGATGCTTCAAGCACAGCTTCCTGGCCCAGCGGTACGTGAACAGCCATCTGGTCACCGTCAAAGTCAGCGTTGAAAGCTGTACAAACGAGTGGGTGCAACTGAATAGCTTTACCTTCAATCAGTTTTGGCTGGAAAGCCTGGATACCCAAACGGTGCAACGTTGGAGCCCGGTTCAGCAGAACAGGGTGGCCTTTCAGTACGTTCTCCAGAATATCCCAGATAACAGGGTCTTTCCGGTCAACGATTTTCTTCGCCGACTTCACCGTTTTAACGATACCCCGCTCGATGAGTTTCCGAATGACGAACGGCTTGAATAATTCAGCCGCCATATCTTTCGGCAAACCACACTCGTGCAGTTTCAGCTCAGGGCCAACCACGATAACCGAACGACCTGAATAGTCGACACGCTTACCGAGCAGGTTCTGACGGAAACGCCCTTGTTTCCCTTTCAGCATGTCGGACAGCGACTTCAGCGCACGGTTACCTTCCGAACGTACCGCGTTGACTTTCCGCGAGTTATCGAACAGCGAATCAACCGCTTCCTGAAGCATCCGTTTTTCGTTCCGCAGAATTACTTCAGGCGCTTTGATTTCGATAAGCCGCTTCAGACGGTTGTTCCGAATGATCACCCGACGATACAAATCGTTCAAGTCAGACGTAGCGAACCGGCCACCATCCAAGGGGACGAGCGGACGTAATTCAGGCGGAATAACCGGTACCATCTTGATAACCATCCACTCAGGACGGTTTTCAATACGTCCGTTTGCTTCCCGGAATGCTTCCACAACTTTCAGCCGTTTTAACGCTTCGGCTTTCCGTTGCTGCGACGTATCGGTAGCAGCTGCGTGACGTAGCTGGTAAGAAAGTTCGTCTAATTCCAGTCGAGACAACAGCATTTCCAACGCTTCAGCCCCCATCTTAGCGATGAATTTATTTGGGTCTTTATCGTCGAGATATTGGTTGCTGCTTGGCAGTTTGTCGATAATATCCAGATACTCGTCTTCCGTAAGGAAGTCAAGCTGGTTGATACCGTCTTCAGCTTTCACACCAGGCTGAACTACTACGTAGCGTTCGTAATAGATAACCTGGTCGAGTTTCTTTGTAGAAAGACCCAGCAGGTATCCGATTTTGTTTGGCAGGCTACGGAAATACCAGATATGTGCAACAGGCACCACCAGTTCGATGTGGCCCATACGCTCCCGGCGCACCTTTTTCTCGGTCACTTCCACCCCGCAACGGTCGCAGATAATGCCTTTATAGCGAATCCGCTTGTATTTACCACAGTGACACTCCCAGTCCTTCACGGGCCCGAAGATGCGCTCGCAGAACAAGCCACCCATTTCAGGTTTGTAGGTCCGGTAGTTGATAGTCTCCGGCTGTGTCACTTCGCCGTAGGAACTCTCCAAAATAGACTCCGGCGATGCCAGGCTGATGGTCACGCTCTGGAAGTCGCTATTGAGTTTTTTGTTCTTTTTGAACGACATTGGTTGGAGATTATAGGTTAAAATCTGTCGTCAGTCGTCAGTCAATAATCGTTAGTAACTTTCGCTGCTGCTGACTATTGGCTGACGACTATTGACTAGTTACTCTAATGTAATTTCAAGGGCAAGACCACGTAACTCGTGCACCAGTACGTTGAACGACTCTGGAATATTCGGCTTCGGCAGGTTTTCACCTTTCACGATAGCTTCATACGCCTTCGCCCGACCCACTACGTCATCCGATTTTACAGTCAGGATTTCTTGCAGGATGTTCGAAGCACCGAACGCTTCGAGCGCCCATACTTCCATTTCCCCGAAACGCTGACCACCGAACTGCGCTTTACCACCCAGCGGTTGCTGCGTAATGAGCGAGTAAGGCCCAATCGAACGTGCGTGCATCTTATCGTCAACTAAGTGACCGAGTTTGAGCATGTAAATAATACCCACCGTTACTTTCTGATCAAAACGGTCACCCGTCAGACCATTATACAGGTACGTCCGGCCGAACGATGGCAAACCAGCTGCGTCCAGTTCATCGGCAACCTGCTGCTCGGTAGCTCCGTCAAAAATAGGCGTAGCGTACTTGCGGCCTAATTTTTGACCAGCCCAAGCCAGTACGGTTTCGTAAATTTGACCGAGGTTCATCCGGGAAGGTACGCCCAGTGGGTTCAGTACGATATCGACCGGTGTACCATCTTCGAGAAACGGCATGTCTTCATCACGAACAATCCGGGCAACAACCCCTTTGTTACCGTGACGGCCAGCCATTTTATCACCCACTTTCAGCTTACGCTTCTTAGCAATATATACTTTAGCCAGTTTCACGATACCTGCAGGCAGTTCGTCACCTACTTCCAGCGTAAACCGCTCACGTTTGAAACGACCTGTGATTTCGCTCCGACGGTTGTTGTAGTTTTTCACTAACGAAACAACCAGTTCGTTCAGCTTTTCATCGTCCGTCCAATCATTCAGATTCAGGTCGGCCAACAGATTAGCTTCTTCTGGAACGGCATAACCACTCTCATCACGATAAGCGTTCTTATCTGGGAAGAGGTTATCGGTGATGTTCTTCCGGTTAAACTTCACGCCTTTGCTCACAATTTCGTCGCCGAACTTGTGCTTCACGCCAACGCTGGTTTTTCCTTCGAGCAAAGTCACTGTTTTTTCAATCATACGAGCCCGGAAGTCATTCAACTCACGGCTGTATTTTTTCATCAGCGCCTTCACTTCATCCTTGTGCTTACCACGCTCTTCTTTCGCTGGGCGGGCAAACAATTTGGTATCGATAACCACACCTTTCAACGATGGTGGCGCTTTCTTCGAAGCGTCTTTTACGTCACCGGCTTTATCACCGAAGATGGCACGTAGCAGTTTTTCTTCCGGCGTTGGATCGCTTTCGCCTTTCGGCGTAATCTTGCCAATCAGAATATCGCCTTCTTTTACTTCCGTACCAACACGAACGATACCGTTTTCATCAAGGTTACGAACCGTTTCTTCTGATACGTTCGGGATTTCAGAGGTCAATTCCTCTTCACCACGTTTGGTATCACGAACTTCCAGCTCAAACTCTTCGATGTGAATCGATGTGAAAATATCTTCACGCACCACACGCTCCGAAATCACGATAGCATCCTCAAAGTTGTAACCCTGCCATGGCATGAACGCCACTTTCATGTTACGTCCAAGCGCCAGTTCACCAGCCTGTGTAGCATAGCCTTCGCACAGTACGTCCCCTTTCGTCACCTTCTGGCCTTTCAGCACCGTTGGTTTAAGGTTGATACAAGTATCCTGGTTCGTCCGGCGGAACTTGATGAGGTTGTACGTTTTCGTGTCTTCATCGAACGTAACAGCCAGTTCATCATCGCTCAATTCGTATTTCACAACGATTTTAGTCGAATCAACGAATTGAATAACACCGTCAGCTTCGGCAATAACCAGCGTACGGGAGTCAACTGCCACGCGACCTTCCAGACCCGTACCCACAATCGGAGCTTCGGGACGTAGCAGCGGCACAGCCTGACGTTGCATGTTCGAACCCATCAGGGCCCGGTTAGCATCGTCGTGCTCCAGGAACGGAATCATGGAAGCGGCCACCGATACAATCTGGTTCGGAGCAATATCCATGAACGTTACGTTGCCTGGCTCGGCCATTGGGAAGTCACCTTCGAAACGAGCTTTCAAACGGTCCACCTGGAAGTTACCTTTTGCATCAACGCCAGCATTTGCCTGCGCGATGTAGTGCGTATCTTCTTCTTCAGCCGTCAGATACATCACCGGCTTATCCATCGACACTTTACCGTTTTCGATAATTCGGTAAGGTGTTTCAATGAAGCCCATGCTATTGATCTTAGCATAGACACACAGCGACGAAATCAGACCGATGTTCGGACCTTCAGGCGTTTCGATAGTACACAGACGACCATAGTGCGTGTAGTGTACGTCACGAACCTCAAAACCGGCCCGTTCACGCGATAGACCACCGGGCCCTAGCGCCGACATACGACGCTTGTGCGTCACCTCGGCCAGCGGGTTGGTTTGGTCCATAAACTGTGACAACTGGTTCGTACCAAAGAACGAGTTAATAACTGACGACAGCGTACGAGCGTTGATCAGGTCAACAGGTTTGAAATCCTCGTTGTCCCGAACGTTCATCCGCTCTTTGATGGTACGTGCCATACGAGCCAGACCAACACCGAACTGAGCGTACAATTGCTCGCCTACCGTCCGAACGCGCCGGTTGCTAAGGTGGTCAATGTCATCGACAACGGCCTTCGAGTTGATCAGACCAATCAGGTATTTCACAATCGACACAATGTCTTCGGTGGTTAACACCTTCATGTCAGACGAAATGTCGAGTTGCAGTTTTTTGTTGATCCGGTAACGACCTACATCTCCTAAATCGTAACGCTTATCGGAGAAGAACAGGCTCTGGATAATTTCACGAGCAGTCTGTTCGTCTGGCGCGTCGGCGTTACGTAGCTGCCGGTAAATTTGCTCTACAGCCTCTTTCTCAGAGTTAGAGCTATCTTTTTGCAGCGTATTATAAATAATATTGTAATCGGCCATGTTCATGTCTTCCTTATGCAGGATAACCGAACTCTGACCTGAGTCAATAATTACATCAATATCATCTGCCGAAATCATCGAGTCACGCTCGAGTAATACCTCGTTCCGGCTGATAGAAACCACTTCACCTGTGTCCTCATCCACAAAGTCTTCCGTCCAGGTACGTAGCACCCGAGCGGCCAACCGACGACCAATTGCCTTTTTCAGGTTAGCGGGCGTAGCTGGTATTTCTTCCGACAGACCAAACAGGTCGAGAATGTCCTTATCTGAACCAAAACCGATGGCACGTAGCAGCGTCGTTACCGGGAATTTCTTTTTCCGATCGATATAAGCATACATGACATTGTTCACGTCCGTCGAGAACTCAATCCACGAACCTTTAAACGGAATGATACGTGCCGAATAAAGTTTGGTACCATTTGTGTGCTTGCTCATCGAGAAGAACACCCCCGGCGACCGGTGTAATTGAGAAACAATGACCCGTTCAGCTCCGTTGATTACAAACGAACCTTTTTCGGTCATGTACGGAATATTCCCAAGAAATACCTCCTGTTCAATCGTTTCAAAATCCTCATTGTCAGGATCATTATTCGATAGGCGCAGTTTGGCTTTCAGAGGTACTGAATAGGTTAATCCCCGATCAATCGACTCATCAACCGAATATTTCGGTGGATCAACAGAATAATCGATGAACTCCAGTTTGAAATTTTCACGGGAGTCAGAAATTGGGAAATTTTCCTGAAACACTTTGAATAAACCTTCTTCCGAACGTTGGTTGGAAGGCGTGTCAAGCTGGAAAAAATCTTTGAAGGATTTTACCTGAATATCCAGAAAATCTGGGTATCCAATTACTGGCTGAATCGTCGCAAAATTTTTGCGCGTACTGATTTTCGCGTTTGTCGCCAAGATTATGCTTCGTTTAGTGCGTAACCGATTCTAAATGTGTGCGTTGCGAAGATTTGCCACGGCACATGATTGACTTACGAGTTGTGATTTCACAATTTGTGGTTTAGCTGAGACAACTATTTTTCCTGTCGGCAACAAATCAAAATCGAACATCGTTATTTCGTAAATCATTACTCCCCGAGTGTCACCCACCCCAAGGGGCGTAAGTAAAGAACATAAGGCAATAAAAATAAGTTTGTCTTTTGCAAGTGCTTAGACAAAAAGTCTCCAAACAGGAAAAGACCAGACGTTGGTCTGGCCTCCCTGTCTGGAGCGATATGCGTGTGCGACGTTGCTTATTTAACTTCTACTTCAGCACCAGCTTCTTCGAGCTGCTTGCGAAGCGCTTCAGCTTCATCTTTAGCAACACCTTCTTTCACTGGTTTCGGAGCACCGTCAACTAATTCTTTGGCTTCTTTCAGGCCCAGACCGGTCAGGTCTTTCACCAGTTTCACCACTGCCAGTTTAGCAGCACCAGCTGATTTCAGAATAACGTCGAAAGACGTTTTCTCAGCAACAGCCGGAGCAGCATCGCCACCACCTGCAGCACCACCAGCTACCATTACGGGAGCAGCAGCAGCTGGCTCAATACCGTACTCATCCTTCAGGATAGTAGCCAGTTCGTTAACTTCTTTAACCGTCAGGCTTACAAGCTGCTCAGCGAACGCTTTTAAATCTGCCATTGTAGTATTTTCTTTATTTGATTGTGATACAATTTGTTAGTAACTCGGACGTAGCGTCCGCAATAATATATCGGATTTGCGGACACGATGCTGAAACACCAGCTCGGCCGCGTTACAGCTAAGCTGCTTCCTCGCGCTCCGACAGCGTTTTGAGGATACCGGCCAGTTTGTTGCCACCACTTTGCAACGCCGAGATGACGTTTTTCGCAGGTGATTGCAGCAAACCAATAATTTCGCCGATCAATTCTTCCTTGCTCTTCAGCGCGATCAATGTGTCAAGTTGGTCAGCACCAACGAACAGGCTATAATCGATTGAAGCAGCCTTCAGTTTCAGTTTATCGTTCGTTTTACGGAATTCTTTGATAAGCTGCGCCGGTGCTTTGCCGTTTTCGGGATGAAACATCACCGCCGATTGACCATGCAACACCGTCTCGTTGAAGGGAGTATAATCAGTTTCAAGTGGCTCAAGCGCTTTTTTAATGAAGCTGTTTTTTACCACTTTGTACTCGATACCCCGCTCAAAACACATCCGACGTAACGTATTGACTTCAGCAACCGTCATGCCATTGGCTTCCGTGATGTAGAAGAAGGGAATGGTCTGAAACTTTTCAGCCAATTCCTCAATAATAGCTCCTTTTTCTTCGCGTTTCATGGCTTAAATCCCGGCTACTGTACCTTTATCAATCGTGACTCCCGGGCTCATCGTGCTCGACAGATTAATCGTTTTCACATACGTTCCTTTAGCCGAAGAAGGCTTCAGTTTCAACAACGTACTGATGATTTCCTGTGCATTTTCAGCCAGTTTTTCGGGCGTAAACGATACCTTACCAATGCTTGTGTGAATGGCTCCTTGTTTATCAACTTTGAAGTCGATTTTACCAGCCTTCACCTCACGAACAGCTTTTGCTACGTCTGGCGTAACCGTACCCGATTTCGGGTTTGGCATCAGCCCACGTGGACCCAGCACTTTACCCAGACGACCAACTTTAGCCATTACGTTCGGCATCGTGATAATCACATCGATGTCCGTCCAGCCTTGTTCAATCTTCTGAATATAATCGTCCAGACCCACAAAATCAGCGCCTGCTTCTTTCGCTTCGTTCTCCTTGTCCGGGGTGCAAAGCACCAGAACGCGAACCGTTTTACCCGTACCATGCGGCAACGTAGCAACGCCACGTACCATTTGGTCGGCTTTACGCGGATCAACGCCTAACCGAACGTCAATATCCACAGAAGCATCGAACTTCGTAAACGAAATCTCCTTTAGAATCTCAGCTGCCTGTTGCAGTGAGTATTCTTTAGCAGCATCGTATTTCGATTGAGCTTCTTTTTGTTTTTTCGTTAACTTAGCCATGTCTTTGTTTGCTTCGGCAAGTCTAATTAGTTTTCGAAGGGCGATGTACCCGTCACCGTAATGCCCATACTACGGGCTGTTCCAGCTACCTGCTTCATAGCCGACTCAACTGTAAACGCATTCAAGTCTGGCATTTTCGTTTCTGCGATTGTCCGAACTTGATCCCACGTTACCGAGCCAACTTTTTTGCGGTTTGGCTGAGCAGAGCCGCCTTTCAGCTTCGCTGCTTCCATTAGCAGAATCGGTGCCGGTGGTGTTTTGATGACGAAATCAAAGGATTTATCCTTGTAATACGTAATCAAAACCGGTAATACCATCCCCATTTTATCCTGCGTCCGTCCGTTGAACTGCTTGCAGAATTCCATGATATTTAAACCCTTGGAACCCAGAGCCGGACCGATCGGAGGTGCGGGGTTGGCTTGCCCACCTTTGACTTGCAGCTTAACGTAGCCACCTACTTCTTTTGCCATTGTGGTAATTGAGTTACGATTTACAGCTTACGGTTTTCTTAACAGATTCGTCACATAATCTGCCCGCACACCTATCGCGGCAAATCAACTGGTTCTGGCTGGTCATCCTCTGAGGGAAGCATAGGACCCCAAACCACGGATAACTAATTTATTTAATTAGCTCTCCTTTTCTACTTGTGCGTAACTGAGTTCTACCGGAGTGTTCCGGCCAAATATTTTCACAACGACGTTCAATTTCTTCCGGTCGTCGAATACTTCTTCAACAGTGCCGATGAAGCCACCAAATGGTCCATCAACAACTTTAACATTTTCGCCTTTGAGATACGAAGAAGTTGGTGCTACAACCTCCTGTGTTTCCTCATCAACTTTACCCAGAATCCGGTTTACTTCGGCCTGACGGAGTGGAACGGGTACTTTCGATGTTGTTCCAGCCTGCGAATTGCCTAAGAAACCCAAGACACCCGGCATATTCAGTATCATATCGAGCGCCCGATTATTACCCAAATCAGCCGAAATTAGAATGTATCCCGGAAAAAACGACTTTTCCCGAACGCGCTTTTTACCATTACGCATTTCATACACTTTTTCCGCCGGTATTAAAACCTGCGGAATTACTTCGTCTAATTTCTGCCGGATAATCTCGTTATCGAGGTAAGACTTAATCTTCTTTTCCTGCCCCGATACGGCCCGAATTACATACCATTGTATACCGCTCATATTCACTGTCATTTATAGCCGAATGGTGTCAAGTATAGTCAGGATTTGTTTTATAGGCTTGACAAAACTTGACGATGTTAGGCGATACCTGACTCTCTAATTAGAATGACTGATAGAAGGCATTCAGACCGTTTTCGAAAACTAAATCAATTAACCCGACCAGTAGCGCAAAAATCAGCGAAGCTACTAATACCAGTGTTGAGCTGGATTGGAGATCGCTGAATTTAGGCCAAGTCACGTTATGCTGAACTTCTTCCCAAGAGGCCTTCAGGAACGAGATAAACTTGTCCATTTGATGATAAGAGATGGCACGGGTGGAGAGATTCGAACTCCCATCAACGGTTTTGGAGACCGCTATTCTACCCTTGAACTACACCCGTGTGTTTTGTTCGATAGTCATCAATTGTTGGTCTCTAGTTTATGCCTATATCAGTTAGAAACTTCTATAAGCTAATGACTTACAACTGTTGACTTCTTTTTCGGACTGCAAAAGTACGAAATAATCTTAAAAAACAAGTGCATTCCTGTGAAGAAATGCACTTGTTATAATTTATTCGATTCTTAGTCGAGGATTTCTGTTACCTGACCGGCACCTACGGTACGTCCACCTTCGCGGATAGCGAAACGAAGACCTTTCTCCATAGCGATTTTATTGATCAGCGTTACGTCAATCGTGATGTTATCACCTGGCATCACCATTTCTACGTTAGCAGGCAGCGTAATTTCGCCTGTTACGTCGGTGGTGCGGAAGTAAAACTGCGGACGGTACTTGTTAAAGAACGGAGTGTGACGACCACCTTCTTCTTTCGACAGTACATAAACCTCAGCTTTGAACTTCGAGTGTGGCTTAACCGAACCTGGTTTGCAGATAACCATACCACGACGGATATCGGTTTTCTCAATACCACGGAGCAGCAGACCTACGTTGTCACCAGCTTCGCCACGGTCCAGAATTTTCCGGAACATTTCAACACCCGTAACAACTGATTTCAGGTTCTCAGCACCCATACCAAGGATTTCAACAGGATCGCCCGAGTTGATAACACCCCGTTCGATACGTCCCGTTGCTAC
Organism: Spirosoma flavus; assembly: GCF_054778555.1. NCBI lineage: Bacteria > Pseudomonadati > Bacteroidota > Cytophagia > Cytophagales > Cytophagaceae > Spirosoma > Spirosoma flavus. The sequence goes on along the minus strand of NZ_BAAGZL010000001.1, from coordinate 1,640,728 downwards.
CGTACCACGACCTGTGATCGAGAATACGTCCTCAACTGGCATCAAAAATGGAAGATCTGTCTGACGTGGAGGTAACGGAATGAAGCTATCTACGTTGTCCATCAGTTCTTCGATGGTTTTTACCCATTTAGCGTCGCCATTCAGACCACCCAGAGCAGAACCCTGAATAACTGGAATGTTGTCGCCGTCGAAGTTATAGAAGCTCAGCAGTTCGCGGATCTCCATTTCAACGAGTTCGAGCAGCTCAGGATCGTCAACCATGTCCACTTTGTTCATGAACACAACGAGCTGAGGTACACCTACCTGACGAGCAAGCAGAATGTGCTCCCGGGTTTGGGGCATTGGTCCGTCAGTAGCAGCTACCACGAGGATAGCACCGTCCATCTGAGCAGCACCCGTTACCATGTTTTTCACATAGTCGGCGTGACCTGGGCAGTCAACGTGAGCATAGTGACGATTCGCCGTTGCATATTCAACGTGCGATGTATTGATAGTAATACCCCGCTCTTTTTCTTCGGGGGCGTTGTCAATCGAGGAGAAGTCCCGAATCGCGGCCAGACCCTTTTCGGCCAGCACTTTCGTAATGGCAGCCGTCAGCGTCGTTTTACCGTGGTCAACGTGACCAATCGTACCGATGTTTACGTGCGGTTTCGAGCGGTCAAAATTCTCTTTTGCCATGTTTTTAAAACGCTATTGTGAACTGTTGTTTGTTATTGAATGAATTCGCTGAACTTGATTTAAACCCAGCGAAACCATCCCGTTTAAGGTCTGACGCCATTTGGGCTTAAAACCGCACGGGCGGCTCTATCAAAAAAGACTTCGTACGAAGTCTTGAGCCGTTACGGGGACTTGAACCCCGGACCTCTTCCTTACCAAGGAAGTGCTCTACCGCTGAGCTATAACGGCATTTTTTTTTGAGATCAAAGTTGTAGAGTTATAAAGCTGTAAAGTTTGCTGACGTATCAAAAAACTTTAAAACCATACAACTCTATAACTTTGTGCCTCGGCACTTGAGCGGAAGACGGGTCTCGAACCCGCAACCTATAGCTTGGAAGGCTATCGCTCTACCAATTGAGCTACTTCCGCAAAAAAAGAAGTTGTAAAGCTGTAGGGTTATAAGGTTGTAAAGTTTTGGTAATGCATAAGCAACTTTACAACTCTATGACTTTAAAACTTTATAACTTCTCTCGTGGGGAGTGGAGGATTCGAACCTCCGAAGGCGTACGCCAGCAGATTTACAGTCTGATCCATTTGGCCACTCTGGAAACTCCCCGAAAAATGATGTTAAAGAGCAATTTCCGCCCCGTTTCCGGTTTGGAGTTGCAAAATTACATGTTTTTACGGTGTTGTCAACACGTGATTTAAAAATAATTTAGAAGTCGCCATTCTTATCTCAACAATTGCGTCAATTGTATTCCCCCAGGATAATACATCTCTGCAATGCGCCAACGTCCAGCAATTTGTTGCATATCTACCTTAACTTCCTCTGGTTTACCGTTTTTTTCAAACGTTACATACACAATAGCCCGTGTACCACCAATAGCTGCTGGCTCTACCCACATTTTTTTAATAGCCATATCTGGGGCATTATAAAGAAGATTTATAGTTGAGCGATTCACTTTCCCTGGCTTTTTCTGAGCATCCGACCAAATAATATTGGTGGTAGATTTTGTAAAAAACTGCTCAATTAAACTACGGTTTTTTGTCTCGCGAAGTGGATTTTCTTTTTTATTATGCTCAAAATAAAGCGCACGTACCAAACGGTCTGCTGCCGAGCGAGGGGCGCCTTCTGCCGGACGTTTTGCTAACAAAGTTGCACTGTCTTCCAGAGCCGTAGCTGTTGTGGACGTAGCATTGGTTTCCTGTTTGGGTTTGGTTTGACAGGCTACACCAATCAGCAGAAGTGCTATTAGAAAGCGTGGGGTTTTCATAGAGCTTAGAAAAGATTTCGGGTTTCACATTCAAAGTTGAATGTGAAACCCGAAATTTTAATCAAATTACTTACCAGACCTTTATCCGATCCTCAGGACGTTTATACATCTTGTTGCTTGGCTGCACGTTGAATGCCTGATACCATGCATCGATATTGGCAACTGGACCATTACAGCGATACATTCCCGGCGCATGTGGATCGACTAAAATTAATTGAGCCTGTGATTCAGGACGTATATTAATTCGCCAAACTTGCGCCCATGACAGGAAGAAACGTTGGTCAGGCGTGAATCCATCAATGGTACTTTTCTTTCCAGTCGATTTGCCTTGAGCCGTTTTTTTGAAAGCATCGTAAGCAATAGCCAACCCACCCAAGTCAGCTAAATTTTCGCCGAGCGTTAATTGGCCGTTTACCTTGATGGAATCGAGCACTTTGAAACCAAAGAACTGCTCTTTCACCTGATCAGCTCGCTTACGGAAGTTGTCAGCATCGGCTTTCGTCCACCAGTCACGTAACGTACCATCCGAATCGTATTGCCGTCCTGAATCATCGAAACCATGCGTCATTTCATGACCAATCACTGCTCCAATACCACCGTAATTGATGGCATCATCAGCATCCGCATCAAAAAAGGGAAACTGTAAAATAGCTGCCGGGAACGCAATTTCGTTGTTAACCGGACTGTAATACGCATTGACCGTCGGTGGAGTCATGCCCCATTCTGTCTTATCGACAGGTTTACCTAATCGGCTGATCATGTAATTGTAGGACCACTTACTCACCGATTTTACGTTGTCATAGTAACCGTGTCGGTCAATTGTTACGCCTTCATACGTTTTCCATTTTTCCGGATAGCCGATTTTACGTTTAAAGGCCACCAACTTGGTCAGTGCGCGCTTTTTGGTTTCGGCACTCATCCAGTCAAGATTGTTGATATGCTCTTTGAAGGAAGCTTCCAGGTTATCAACCAGCGTCATCATACGCTGCTTGGCTTCAGGCTTGAAATATTTCTGAACGTAAAGCTGACCTAGTAGATCGCCTAACGTACCGTCGATTTGGGAACTAATACGTTGCCAGCGAGGAGTTTGCTCCTTTTGTCCCGTCAACACTTTCGTGAAGGCAAAGTTTTGTTTTACAAACGCATCACTCAGATAAGGAGCCGCATTTTTTAATACGTTCCAACGCATGTACGTACGCCATTCTTCAATGGGCGTAGCAGCTACTAAACTATCAAGCGATCGGAAAAAAGCTGGGTTCTGCACCAACACTGTATCTTGATTTTTAACCCCATACTTGGTTAATTGATCGCTCCAGTTAATACCCGGCGTTTGCTGATTGAATTGCGTAACAGGGAATTTATTGTAGGTTTTATAAGGATCACGCATCTCTACACGCGGCATTTGCGCCTTTGCCAGAGCTGTCTCTACTCGCATAATCATATCAGCTTCCTGCGATGCCTGCGTTGGTTCCTCGCCAATTAGAGCCAGCATTTTGGTCAGATGTTCACGATATGCGTCACGGATTTTTTGACTGCGGGCGTCATTTTTCAGGTAATAATCCCGATCAGGTAACGTAGTCCCACCCTGGTTAAACTGAGGCAGGTATTTCACTACGTTCTTCCGATCTTGCACAACGCCAAAACCAAACAGCATCCCGTTTCCCTGCGTCCGCTGATACGCCAGTTCTTCCAGCAGAATTGCTTTGGTATTTACTTTTTCGATTCGGGATAAATCAGACTTGATTGGTTCAAAACCTCGCTTTTCAATAGTCAAACTATCCATACCGCTGGTGTAATAATCGCCAACCATCTGATATAAGCGACCTTTAGTCGTTGTTTTCGACGCTTCCTCAAGTAGCGCCTTCATTGCATCCAGGCTTTGCTCATGCAGTTGATTGAAACTACCCCACGACGTTTTAGAAGCTGGAATCGCATTCTGACGTAGCCAATTTCCGTTAGCATACTGGTAAAAATTATCGCCAGGCTTCACCGACATATCCATATTTTGAGGATCGATGAATTTCTGGGGAACTACTGCCGCTATGAACGCAATCGTCAGAAGAATTAGTAAAAGAAAAGTTGTTTGTTTATACATACTAATGCTGTTGATCTAGAAATGGGTAACAAAAATACGTAACATAGGCAGAAGCCCGCAGTCTGTAGACATTTCTTTTTCTACAGGCTACGGGCTTCCACGGCAGCGGCCGACCGTCCGCGTTACGTATTGATCAATTATTTACTGGAAGCTAAATCTGCCTTAAATTCTTTATTATACGTACCCGCTTTAAACTGGTCGAAAGGTTCTTTTTGATGATAGTTTTGGGCAAAATACGTAATAACCTGATGAAAGGTTCGAGGCTCCAGATAACCAGCGATTGGCTGAATCAGGTTGAATTTTTCGTCCATGAACACTGTCGTCGGGTAACTCATCTGATTACGTAGCAACGCAGCTGCTAGTTCGTGAACTCCCCGGCTTCCTCCGCTAATGTATTTAAACGTCTGTTTTCCAAGGGTAATATCGCCGGTTTGTTCGGCGTTGAAGCGAACTGCGTAGTAATTTTCGTTGACGTAATCGACAATAGCCGGTTTCGAGAATGTTTCACGATCCATCACTTTGCACCACCCGCACCAGTCGGTATAAACGTCGATCACAAATTTTTTGGGCTTCTTCTGAGTCAGGGCATACGCTTCCTGAATGGTCAGCCATTTGATGTGTTTGCTTTCCCCGCTGGGTTTAATAGAGGTTTGTTCAGCAGGCAGAGAGGTGCGAAATGCACTCGCTGTGAGCAAAACGAAGGCGACAAAAAAAAGGAGCAGACGATTCATACGGCATGTTGTTTTTAAAAGTAACGCCCGTTACGGTTAGAAAATTGGCGAAATAGTTGAATAAAAATAACGAAATAGTTAGTATCCAGGCAACGTACTGACTGCTACGTTGGTTCAGCCGACTCCTACGCCCTAAATAGACGTAGTAAACAGTTTAACTAATTCGTAACGTTACGTAGCGCTCGAATGATGTCACGTTTGTGGGGCGGGCCAGGATGTTTCTCAACTGTCAGTCCGGCGGCACGCATGTTACGTTGCACATAACTCTTTGAACAATAGGTAGTCAATACGCCATTTGGCAACAAGAATTGAGCCATTTTTTGAAAAATATCAACCTCCCAAAGTTCTGGCTGAGCAGTAGGTGCAAAGGCATCAAAATAAATCAGATGAAACTGATTTTCAGGCAGGAAGTCTTCCAGTTTGCCATGAATCTTAGTTAGTTGAAAATAAGGATTAATGGCAACCGGCGTTTCCCAGGGCGATTCGTGTAAACGAGTTAAATAATTTGTTTCGAGTAACGTATCGAAATTAAGTTGCTGTGCATCCTGAATAGCCATCGGGTAAGCTTCGATAGCTGTGTATTCTACCTGTCGTTTATACGTAATAGCTTCTTTCGCAGTCAATAAGGCATTCAGCCCGGTACCAAAGCCCATTTCGAAAATACGTAGTGTACTATCAGGAAATGCTTCGAAAGTAGCTAGTAGACCCAATTCAATAAATACACGCTGCGACTCCTGAAGAGCGCCGTGTATCGAATGATACGTTTTATCGAGTGACTGATTTATGGCTGTATGTGATCCATCGGCGGTGACGACCAACTGAACATCTGCTGTCATAAGGTATCAATTTTTGGCTACTTTTGTCCTTAGTTTACTGTGTGATAAACAATATCTGTCTCATTACACACAAGCTGTTATTTATTACGTATCAAAAACAATGATTCAACGCGTTCAGACACTATTTCTGTTTTTTATTGCCATTGCAATGGGCGTTGCACTGTCATTCCCGATCTGGGAAAAAACCGGTGCAATCTCGCTGGAGAAAGCCCAGTTAACCGCTTTGCAGTATAGCTACCAAAAAGCAGCACCATTACAACCGGGCGTCCCCAACCAAACTGTGCCTACAACGTATGTCGATTCTGTCTGGTATCTGGCCTTATTAATTGGGCTGGTTGGACTGGTTGCGCTATATGCCATTTTCCAGTATCGTAACCGACTAATGCAAACGGGTTTATGCGCTGTTAATGCGCTTATGCTTACAGCTATCATGGGCATTATTCTTTACCGGACTTTATATAGCGGCAAGGAATACGGCAACCCCGACGACCAGGGAAATTTCCTGACTGGTTTTTACGCGATCATCGCTGCACTTGTGCTAAACATGCTGGCAAACCGATTCATTCGGCGCGATGAAAAGTTAGTTCGTGATTCCGACCGGCTACGTTAATGAATTGCCTCTCCACCCCAATTTCGGGTATTTAAATTTTATGGCCATGCATTTATCACACTCCGATCAGTCCGTTGATGAAACGCTTGACGAACTGGATTTTGCCATTCTGGGCCAATTGCAACAGGATGGTCGACGTTCGTTTACCGAAATAGCCGAGCAACTGGGCGTTTCGGTCAGTACAATCCGGACGCGGGCGAGCAAACTGATTGAAGACAAAACCATTCAGATTGTCGGGCGTGTGAATACCCAAAAAGTTGGGTTCAGGGCGTATGTGCATATTAAAATTGCTGTACGTCCGGCAAAGCTTATCGCGTCGGTAGCGCAGCAATTGCAGGAATTTCGGGAGGTCAGTTTTCTGGCTATCACATCCGGCGATTTCGATTTGCAAGTCGACGTGATGTGTCGGGATAACGATCACCTGCTCGAAATTCTCAATGAACGTATTCCGCAAATTGAAGGGGTGTATCAGACGAAAACAGATATGTATTTTAAAATCCTTAAATACGCTCAGCCTGATTTGAACCTGTTGATGTAATACGTTACAGAATAATATTACTCAAAATGCCTGTAGTTCGGTATTAGGTTAAACCCTATAGCCCAACTACAGGCATTTTCTTTGGTAAAAATCTTTTTTATCATTTTCGATATAATTTTTAGTCATATTATTAGTTTTTATTCTTATTTCTGCAAAAAAGACGGAATATGATTGCCTTTTCTGCAAAAAAGACATAATGTTATTTCGATTTCTTTCTTAATCACCAACTTTATCTATACACTTTCCTCATGACTAAAAAATTACTCTCAGGGTGTGTACTCATACTTTTGAGTATAACTACTCTACTTGCTCAGGAACGGACCGTAACAGGCCGAATTAAGTCATCAGAAGACGGTAGCGCGTTACCCGGAGCCACCGTCACGGTAAAAGGAACCACGCGAGGAGCTACCACTGACGCGACGGGTAAATATTCGATCTCTGTACCGGTTTCGGGCAAAACAACACTGGTTTTTTCGTCGATTGCATTCACTTCGCAAGAGGTTGTATTAGGCGCCCGCTCGGTAGTTGATGTAGAGCTGGTAGAAGCAGTTGGGATGTTAAGTGAGGTTGCGGTAGTAGCTTACGGTACGCAGGACCGCCGGACTATTACAGGTGCACAGGCGTCGGTAAAAGGAGCCGATCTGACCAAAGCATCGTTGCCCACCTTGTCGGATATGTTGCAAGGCAAAGTAGCGGGTCTGCAAGCCGTATCGACTGGTCAGCCGGGGGCAAATACACAAATCCGGATTCGGGGCATTGGCTCAATCACGGCAGGCGCTGATCCGCTCTACGTAGTGGATGGCGTGCCGATCAACTCCGGCGATTTGTCACGAATCACTACTACGTCTAATGCACTGGCCGGTATCAACCCCAACGACATTGAGGACGTAACGGTGTTGAAAGATGCCGCTTCAGCATCCATTTACGGTTCAAGAGCGGCTAACGGCGTTATTCTGATTACCACAAAACGGGGTAAATCGGGCCCGACGCGTTTTCAGGTAAATGCCGAAACCGGCTATACCGACGCAGTGATTCCAGATAAAGCCCAACCATTGAACAAAGAGCAGTACATTAACCTGACCCGCGAGGGCCTGATTAACTCCAACAATTACACACAAGCACAGATTGACCAGATATTAGTAAACAACGGAATCAATAACCCCGAAACCAACTGGTTCGATGAGGTAACTCGGCGGGGAAGCCAACAGCAGTATAATATTTCGGCTTCGGGCGGCAACAACAAAACCACGTTTAATATCTCAGGCGGGTACTACCGGCAGTTAGCAACAACCATTGGGTCAAATTTCAAACGCTACACTGCCAATCTTAATCTACAGCATAATGCCAGTGAAAAACTGTCGTTCCGGCTGGGCATGAACATCGGTTCGGTGTATCAGAATACACCCTCAAACTCCAGCTTTTTTGCCAACCCGATCTACGCAGCGTTTTTGCTACGTCCCACCCAAAATCCGTACAATGCCGACGGAAGCATCAATCTGTCGCTTACCGATTTTCCAAACGGTGGGGTTTACAACGCTATTGCGGAGGCTAACCTAAACCGGCGCGATTACCAGAACGTGCGGGGAATAGGTACGGCGCGGGTCGAATATCGTCCACTTAAGAACCTGACGCTGAGTAGCCAGTACGGTATCGATTTTTCAATGCTTGAAGAATACCGGTATCGCGATCCGAATTTTGGTGACGGTTACACAGCCAAAGGGTCGGCCAACGCTTACTATACCCGCTATTTCAACTGGACGTGGACGAACCTGGCCGAATACCGGTTTAATCTGAACAGCGCACAGGATTTTTATGCCGATTTGAAAGTCGGATACGAAGCCCAAAAATCGAACGGCTATTTTATTTCAGCAACCGGTACTACGTTCCCCAACTCGCCCGATCTAACATCGTTGGTAGTTGCAGCAACGCCGACATTGGCCAGCCAGACAGGCACTGATTATTCCTTTACATCGCTGATTTCGAACGTAGTATTTGATTACAAGAAGAAGTACAACCTGTCAGGAAGTTTCCGTCGCGATGGCTCGTCAAGATTCGGAATCAATAACCGGTACGGTAATTTTTATTCAGTTGGTGCATCCTGGAATATCAACGAAGAAGCTTTCTTTCCGAAAACCAATACGTTGTCGGCGCTTAAACTTCGGGCCTCGTACGGCGTAAACGGAAACGCGGCTATCGCTAACTACCAGTGGCAGGCTACTTATGGCTTTGGCAACAATTATAACCAGGCTCCTGGCAGCATTCCAAACAACGTAGGAAACGCCGATTTGACCTGGGAATTGAACAAGCCATTCAACGTTGGTATCGACGCCAGCCTGCTGAGCAATCGGGTTAACGTAACGGTCGATTACTACAATCGGACCACCAGCCAGTTGCTGCTGAACGTACCACTTTCACGTACGTCGGGCTTCAGCACCATTCTGGATAACGTGGGTTCGATGGTCAACAAAGGTTGGGAATTTAGTGTCAGTGCGAATCCCGTACAAGGCGCTTTTTCCTGGAATATAAACGCGAACGCAGCGATCAACAAAAACCAGATCACGCAGTTGTATGCCGGTCAGGATATTCTGGATGGTCAGTTTATCCGCCGGGAAGGTCTTGATTTTCAGTCGTACTACATGCGCGAATGGGCTGGCGTTGACCCGCAAAACGGAAATCCGCTCTGGTACAAAAACACAACCGCTGCTGATGGAAGCCTTGACCGTAGCACAACGACTAATTACAACGAAGCGCAACGTATCATTTACAAGAGCGCATCACCCAAACTGATTGGCGGATTCGGTACTACGTTATCGTTCAAAGGCATCACGCTTGACGCTCAGTTCAGCTATAATTTCGGCAATTACATCCGCGATGGCTGGGTCAATTATTACTTCAGCGACGGCTTTAACCCGCAGTATAACAAGCAGGTACGTCAGCTTGACCGCTGGCAGAAGCCGGGCGATATTACCACCGTACCGAAATACGTCTATAACGGCAATAACGGGTCTTATCAGGCATCGACGCGTTTCCTGTACAAAGGTGATTTTATCCGATTACGCGCTGTTACGTTGTCTTATTCGCTTCCACAATCGATCATCAGCAAAGCCAAGCTGAATCAGGTGCAGCTCTACGTTCGGGGTACCAATCTGTTCCTGTTCACCTTCGATAAAGACATACCAACTGACCCCGAATTGTCGATCAATAGCCAGCAGGATCTGAATCCGTTCATCAGCAAAATTGTCAATGCGGGCATCAACATCGGCTTCTAATCACCTTCATCATCGCATCTAACATCATGAAAAATATTAAAATCAATCTTCTGCTTCTGGGCAGCCTCGTTTGGCTTGGCAGTTGTCAGAGCAGTTTCCTCGATTTAAAACCTTACGATAGTCTGCCGGTCAACAGCGCCTTAACCAACGAAAACGACATGGGCTCGGCGGTTAACGGGATGTATTCGGGGCTTCGCAGTTCGTTTCTATATGGCCGCACAGTTCCGTTCGTTGGCGATCTACTGGCCGACAATGTCTATATTTCTTCTTCTAATTCAGGACGTTACATTACTCAGAACACGTATCAGATCAATGCTCAGAACGGCGACTTACTAAGTACCTGGACGCAGGCGTATGCGGTTATTCTACGTGCCAACAACATCATCAATGCTACGTTAACCGGGAAAGCAACCATCAGCCAGTTTAAAGGGGAAGCGCTGACGATCCGGGCACTGATGAACTGGGAAATGGTCAGGATGTTCGCCAAACCATATGCCGCTGATCAGAATGGTCCGGGTATCCCGCTGGTGATGACGTATGACGTAAATCTGCGTCCGGCACGTAATACGGTGAAAGAGGTCTATGCACAAATCCAGAAAGACCTTACCGACGCTTTGCCTTTGCTGACGATCACCAAAAATTCCTCCTACGTAACGAAGTACGTAGCGCGAGCATTACAGGCCAAAGTGTATCTGTATCAAGGAGATTACGCCAATGCGTTAACAGCGGCTCAGGACGTCATCACGAACGGAGGTTATATGCTCACGACAGCCGCCAACCTAAACGCGTACTGGAGTAACCCTACACCGGTAACGACAAAAGTAGAAACCATTTTTGAGGTATCGGCCGATGGGGTGAACAACGCGGGTTTCGATGCGCTGGCCAACATGTATAGCCAAAGCGGCTACGGTGATGGATTGGCTACTAACGACTTATACAATCTCTACACCGACACTGACGCCCGTAAAACCCTGATTGTTAAAGGAAAACGTGCTGGCGTTGACGCATTAATTGTGAATAAGTACCAGAATGTTCAGAATACCAGCGAGAAAGACGACATCAAAATACTCCGGTACGCAGATATCCTTCTTATTGCGGCTGAAGCGTCGGCACGTACTGGAAAGGCTACTGAAGCATTGGCTTTGTTAAATCAGGTTGCCCAGCGTCGTGACCCATCGTACAAAGGTTATAGCTCATCAGGAGATGCGCTGATCAATGACATCATCACGGAACGTCGGAAGGAACTGGCTTTCGAAGGCGACCGATTCAACGACCTCAACCGCTTGAATTTCGACCTGAAACGTAATGATCAGTACCCTGCCTCGGCCCGCTCGATTCCAGCAACTGATGCAAGACGGATAGCGCCCATTCCGCAGTCGGAGCTGGATGCAAACCCATCTATCAAGCAGAATAGCGGCTATTAGTCTATCCTATTGAATCAGTGATTGATACATTGTAATTCATTTAGTAAGTTGTGTGCCTAACGCAGTTTGCTTAACTTGATTGACTACGTATCACTCACTGATTTTACTCATTTATCAGCATCAACCTACTACGTAACAAACCCTCCTCTTTATGCATACGTTTAAACACGTAACATTTTTGGCCCACGTGTTTCTGCTTGGTTTTGGCAGTTCACAAGTCCTTCAGGCACAATCGAGTACACCAACGCCTAAATTTGCTTTTGCCGAACCCGCCCTCTCACCCGATGGAACTGAAATTGCTTTCGTTTCGGGAGGAGATATCTGGACCGTACCTGTCGCAGGTGGCGACGCCCATTTACTGGTAGCCCAAACCGACAACGAATCCCGCCCGCTTTATTCACCCGATGGTAAATACCTGGCTTTCAGCTCAACGCGTTCGGGCAACGGCGATATTTATTTACTGACGCTGGAAACAGGAGCGCTACGTCGGCTGACCTACGATGATGGTGGCGATAATCTCACCGCCTGGTCGAACGATAGCAAAATGGTGTATTTTCAGTCGACCAGCCGGGACATTTCGGGAATGAACGACATTTATCGTGTGCTCATCACTGGCGGAACACCCATGCCCGTTACCGCCGACCGGTACGCCAGTGAATTCTTTGGCACTCCCTCGCCCGACGGCACTACGCTGGCGTTTTCGGCACGAGGCATTGCTGCGGCCCAGTGGTGGCGCAAAGGCAGCAGTCACCTCGACCAATCGGAGATCTGGACATACAAAATCGGCACAAAAAAAGGCGACAAGCCTGCTTATGAACGTCTAACTGAAGGTGGCGCTAAAGAGCTATGGCCCATGTGGAGCCCCGATGGACAGACAATTTACTACATGTCGGACCGGAGCGGAAGCCAGAACTTATGGTCGAAGCCATTGAAAGGGCAGCCCGCTATGCTTACTACGTTCAAAGATGGCCGGGTCATCTGGCCGTCCATGAGTCATAATGGAAAAACAATCGTTTTCGAGCGGGATTTCCAGATTTGGAAATTCGACGTAGCAAGTAAACAAGCCACTCCAGTTTCCATTCGTCTGCGGGGAGCAGCGGCTGGTCCTGCGGTCGATCATGTGAAACTATCGTCGCAATTCCGGGATTTAGTGGTTTCGCCCGACGGTAAGAAAGTGGCGTTTACGGCTCACGGAGAAGTGTTTGCGGCCTCGGCCAAAGAAGGCGGTGACGCCGTTCGGGTAAGCAATAGCCCGGCGTTGGAATCACAATTGGTCTGGACGCCCAATAGCCGGATGTTGTTGTATATCAGCACACGTAACGGAGTCGCCAATCTTTATCAATACGATTTTTCAACCCAGGCCGAAACCCGCCTGACCGATTCTCAGCAGGACGACGGTGCTCCGGTTGTCTCGCCTGATGGAAAAGAAGTGGCTTTTCTACGTAACGGTCAGGAATTACGGGTGATGGAGTTAAGCAGCAAGAAAGATCGGGTGCTTTATAAAGGGTATCTGGGACGGGGTGTGTTTGCCGGTCAGGGAACGGTAGCCTGGTCGCCAGATGGTAAGTGGCTGGCTTTTGCCGCTTATGGCACCAAAACGTTTCGCAACGTATGGGTCGTACCCGCAACTGGTGGTGAGAGCCAACCCGTTAGTTTTCTGGCCAATACGTTTGGCGGTAATGTCAACTGGAGCCCCGACGGGAAATACATTCTGTTCGGCACGAATCAACGCACCGAAATGGCGCAGGTAGCCCGCGTCGATCTGGTGCCGCGTTTGCCTAAATTCAAGGAAGATCAGTTTCGGGATTTGTTTAACGAGGAAGTGCCCAGAACCATGCGTCCGGCCACTACGCCTATTGCACCCTCTACTCCTGCTACGTCGGCAAAAGCCCCCTTACGCGACACTACAGCAACTGCTTCTACAAAAGCCAAACCGAGCGATAAAGAACCTACGAAAATTGTTTTTGATGGTATCCGTCAGCGACTCAGTCTTTTACCCGTTGGCATGGAAGTCGACGCGCAATCCATTAGTAAAGATGGAAAAACGTTGCTGCTGGTAGCCAGCGTAGCAGGTCGGCAAAATCTTTACACCTATTCGCTCGACGATTCGAATGGCGAACGTACCATTGCCCGACAACTGACCACGACGCCCGGCCAGAAAAGTAGTGTGCAGTTTACGGCCGATGGCAAAGAGGTATATTATCTGGAACAGGGCCGTATTCAATCGATTTCGCTGGAACGTCGTGAACCAAAGCCTGTTAACGTAACGGCAGAGATGGATGTCGATTTCTCGACCGAAAAAATACAGGTATTCCGGCAAGCGTGGGACGTTCAGAACAAAGGCTTTTACGATCCGGAATTTCATGGCGTAAACTGGGAAGACGTTCGCAAAACCTATGAGCCAATAGCCGCCAGCGCCCGCACTCCCGATGAATTGCGTCGAATGCTGAGCCTGATGGTAGGCGAATTGAACGCATCGCACTCGGGCGTTTCGGGGCCACAGGGTTCCATAGATATTACGACAGGCCGGCTGGGTCTGCGTTTCGACCGTATTACGTATGAAACAACGGGTAAACTGCTAATAACCGAAGTTGTAGCACTAAGCCCGACGGCCCTTTCGGGTACGGTTAAACCGGGCGATTATCTGCTATCAGTCGATGGAAAAACGATTGATAGCAGTACCAATCTGGAAGAATTGCTCAGTAACAAAATCAACCACCGCGTTACGTTAGCCGTGTCCTCAGCTCCTAACGCTACGTCCCGCGAAGTGAACGTACTGCCTGTCAATACGTCCACTGAAAAAGGGTTGCTGTATAAGCAATGGGTTCAGCAGCAGCGCGATTACGTTAACAAAGCCAGTGGCGGCCGTTTGGGTTACGTTCACATGTTCGATATGTCGGCCGAATCGCTGAATCAATTGTATATCGATCTGGACGCTGACAATCACGCTCGCGAAGGCGTTGTGGTTGACGTTAGAAATAACAACGGCGGGTTCGTCAATGCGTACGCCATTGATGTATTTGCCCGCAAAGGGTATATGACAATGACGTCGCGGGGACTCCCCTCCGCTCCTGCCCGAACGCAATTGGGCCAGCGAGCGCTGGAAAAACCAACGATTCTGGTTACCAACCAGCACTCACTTTCTGATGCTGAGGACTTTACGGAAGGCTACCGGACACTGAAACTCGGCAAGGTAGTGGGTGAGCCAACGGCTGGCTGGATTATCTACACATCGGCCGCCCAACTCATCGATGGTTCGTCAATACGGCTCCCTTTCTCACGGATTACAGATAACACCGGTAAAAACATGGAACTGGCACCCCGACCAGTCGACATTCCGGTATCGCGACCGATTGGTGAAAGCTACACCGACCAAAACACCCAACTGGACGTAGCCGTGAAAGAATTGGTTAAGCAACTGGACGACGCAAAACCGAACAAAATCAGCAGCGGAAAATAGATTTCGACCCCAGGACGTAGCGCTACGTCCTGGGGTTTTCGTGTTATTTCTGGTCAATTCACTACGTATGCGTTTTACTTCTACGCTTTCTTTAATCGGGCTATTTCTGCTAGTGTTTCTATCAGCTTACCGAGTAGACATTAGCGAATCACCTGACACTCATCAACAAACATTTTCATTACAGGAAGCAACTATTGGCACAATTCACCAGGCGCTACGTTCCCAAACCTGCACCTGTGAACAACTAGTATCGGCCTATCTGGAACGTATCGCGACGTATGATCAGCCTACAAAACTGAACGCCATTGTCGTCACAAATCCGGAAGCGATTGCCCGCGCCAAACAGCTTGACACGGAGTTTAAGCGAACCAAAACACTACGTCCTTTTCACTGCATCCCGGTCATCATAAAAGATAACTACCAGACAGCGGGTCTTCAGACGACGGCAGGCTCTGCCTTGTTTAAAGGATTTATCCCTTCGGAAGACGCGTATCAGGTAAAAAAACTGAAAGACGCCGGGGCCATTGTGCTGGCCAAATCAAACATGGCAGAGTGGGCGTTTAGTCCGATGGTTACGATCAGCTCTATTGCGGGCGAAACGTTGAATCCTTATAATCTGGCGCACGTACCAGCCGGTTCGAGTGGAGGAACGGCAGCCGCAGTGGCCGCTAATTTTGGCGTTATTGGTTTGGGCACCGATACGGGCAATTCCATCCGAGGGCCATCGTCGCACAATGCGCTGGTTGGTTTTCGCCCGACGCTTGGCCTGACCAGCCGACACGGAATTGTGCCGCTTTATTTACGGAACGATGTGGGTGGCCCAATGGCACGTAGCGTTGAAGATGCCGCCCGTTTGCTGGAGGTTATTGCGGGATACGATCCGGCGGATTCGCTGACGATGTATAGCAAAGGAAAAGTGCCTGCTACGTATCGTCAGTTTCTGGTGAAAGATGGGCTGAAGGGCGCACGTATTGGCGTGTTACGTACCCTTAGCGAACGCAATCCTGACCCGCAGATCAGCGCTTTGTTTAATCAGGCTATCAATGATCTCAAAAAAGCAGGTGCCGAAATCATTGACCCAGTCGTTGTTCCAGATTTTGATACGTTAAGTCGAAATCAATGGTGTTCTTTGTTTCAGTATGATATCAACCAGTATTTGAGTTCGTTAGGCAAAAAAGCGCCCGTTAAAAATCTGGAGCAGATTGTAGCGTCGGGCAAGTTTGCGCCCTACATCGAGAACAATTTAAAATATCATATCAAAAACGCCGTCAGTCCGGACGTAGCAGCCGGCCGCTGTAACGACGCCTATACCGATATAAAACGTATCAAATTCCGCAACGCCATTGTGGCAGTCATGGATCAGTACAAACTGGGCGCCATTATCTATCCAACCTGGAATCATCCGCCCGCCAAAGTTGGTGATTTCAAAGGCTACAAAGGCGATAATAGCCAGATTGTTGCTCCACACACAGGCCAGCCCGCCTTTACGATTCCGATGGGGTATACGTATGATAATCTACCCGCTGGTTTACAGTTTTTGGGTCGTCCCTTCGATGAGCCGACACTCATACGGTATACCTATGCCTACGAACAGGCCACACATCATCGTAAACCTCCAGCCAATTTTCCGGCGCTTACTACGTCAACCAACCGTGTGAAATAATACGTAACACCCATATCTAACTTGTTTTCCCGTAACTTGAACGGCAAATGCAAACCTGATTTTTATGAAAAAAACAGCATTTACACTTCTCTCTTTTTTACTAATTCCAATCTATCAACTTACCGCGCAGACCCCTACAGGTGGAGGGGGTGGATCAGCCACTCTTGCTACGTTCACAAACGGCATGGAGCGAAATCCCGGATTTTTTACATACTACTGGGACGCTAAAAAGGGTAAAATCTGGCTCGAGATCGACAAATTCGATACAGAGTTTTTGTTTTATCCGTCGCTGGCGCAGGGTGTGGGTTCCAATGATATCGGTCTTGACCGGGGTCGGTTGGGTCAGGAACATATCGTAAAGTTCCAACGTAGCGGCCCGAAAGTTCTGATGATTGAACCTAATTATTCATACCGCGCCATCAGCAACGACCCGCTGGAACGCCGGGCCGTTGAGCAATCGTTCGCGAAATCGGTTCACGCGGGTTTCGATATCGTGGCTGAGGAAGGAGGCAAAGTGCTGGTCGATTTAACGCCTTTCCTGATGCAGGATTTGGTGGGGGCAGCTCAGGCCATCTCCCGCACTAAACAGGGGTCATTCAAATTCGACGCGTCACGTAGTGCGATGTATCTGCCATCCACCAAAGCATTTCCACAAAACACTGAATTTGAAGCGGTTATTACGTTAACTGGCGAAAATCCGGGAGCATATTTGCGGGAAGTCGCCCCTACTGCAACAGCGATCACGGTCCATCAGCATTATTCGTTTGTGCAATTACCCGATAACAATTACAAACCGCGCGTTTTTGACCCACGTATCGGTTATGGCGGCATCGAATATTTCGATTACGCTACGCCCGTTAGTCAGCCAATTATGAAGCGGTACATTTCACGGCATCGGCTGGAAAAGAAAGACCCATCGGCAGCTGTTAGTGAGGCCGTTAAACCCATTATTTACTACGTTGACCCCGGCACGCCCGAACCCATCCGGTCGGCGCTGGTTGATGGTACGGCCTGGTGGAATCAGGCGTTTGAAGCGGCTGGTTTCAAAGATGCTTTTCAGGTAAAACTGCTTCCGCCCGATGCTGATCCGATGGACATTCGCTACAACCTTGTTCAGTGGGTGCATCGCTCCACGCGGGGCTGGAGCTACGGAGCCAGCGTCATTGATCCCCGTACCGGCGAGATTATCAAGGGAAAAGTAACGCTCGGTTCGCTACGTGTTCGTCAGGATTATTTGATTGCGCAGGGACTCATTGGCGATTTTGCCAGTGCAACGGCACCTGCGTCGGACCCGATGTTGCAAATGTCGATTGAGCGACTTCGGCAATTGGCGGCTCACGAAGTTGGACATACGCTCGGCTTACCCCATAATTACATTGCCAGTACACAGGGCGGAGGTGAGTTTGGGCGGGCTTCGGTAATGGATTATCCAACGATGGTAGCCAAAATAAAGGGAGCTAGTATTGATATCTCAGATGCCTACGCCAAGAATATCGGCATTTACGACAAGTGGAGCATTCGCTACGGTTATGAACAATTTCAAAATGGCACCGACGAAAAACAGGCACTCGACAAGATCGTTAATGACATGCATAAAACGGGCATTACGTTCCTGACCGACAAAGACGCCCGGCCCGAGGGTTCGGTTCACCCCGGTACGCATTTGTGGGACAATGGCAATAACGCCGTCGATGAATTGAAGCGCGTATCAGAAGTTCGACGTATCGCTCTTGCCAATTTCACGGCGAAGAAAATTCCGCTTGGCACGCCGATGGCTACGCTTGAAGAAGTGCTTGTGCCGATGTATATGTTTCACCGGTATCAGGTCGAAGCGGCTGCAAAAGTGGTGGCTGGACAAACGTATACCAACGCGCTACGTGGTGATGGACAACCCGTTACGTCGATTGTGCCTGTTCAGGAGCAGAAACGGGCACTGGATGCGCTTCTGACTACTATTGACCCGGCGTTTCTGGCGGTTCCGAAAGGTGTTTTAGCACTTATTCCGCCACACCCTTTCCGCTATGACCCTAATCCGAGGGAAGTTTTCAAACGTAGAACAGGCCTTTCTTTCGACCCAATGGCGGCTCCTGAAGCGGCTGCTGGTATGACTCTCCAGATGCTGATGAACCCTGAACGTATCAGCCGCCTTGTCGGGCAATCGGCACTTGACCCGGCTCAACTTAGCCTCGAAGGTATGCTCGACCAACTACTTGCTGCTACGTGGTATAAAGCAGATCCGGCAGACAGTTATCAGGCCGAAGTAAAGCGGCTGACAGACAAATTATTTTTGCAAAAACTGATCGATTTAAGTGGAAATCAGGACGTAACGTCGCAAGGAAGAGGGATTGCATTGCTGAAATTGAATCAACTGAAAAACAAGTTGACTTCTTCCCCTAATAACCCAAAATTGGCCGCGCACCATTTGTTCGCGCTTGACCAGATTCGCCGGGCTGAAGGAAACATAGCTGATGTGCGGCCATCGAATCCTCAAACGCCACCCGATGGAATGCCAATTGACACGGGCCAGGAATGGCTTGCACCCGAATGCGACTGGCGATAAGCTAATTTTTTCAGTTTGCGCTAGCAGTATTTTAATCGTTTTTTAACAACTTTGGGAAGCGTGCGGTCAACATTGGTCGCACGCTTTTTACTACGTACCACCTTGGTAACTGGTTATGAAACGACTCTTTTTTGTCATTATTTACCTGAATGCCAGTCTCATGCTGGCTCAGTCACCCATTTCTCACACCGATACAACCCACACACAATCTAAATCCCTGTCTAACCCAGTCGCCGAGAAAAACGAACTGAAACTCAATCTCAATGAATCTGGCTCGCATTTTTTCAAGGTTACGTTTTTAAATCAGACCTGGCTTCGCTTCAACGAAAGCAATCCTGGAACAACCGTAATTAGCGAACCCAAGACGAATACGTTCGACATTGGTCTCCGCCGGACACGGATGCAGCTCTTCGGCCAACTCAGCGACCACGTTTTTTTGTACATGCAGTTTGGGTTAAACAACTTCAATTACCTCAACGGTGGTTTCAATCCCACGGCATCATCGAATCGCAAGATTCAGGCTTTTTTCCACGATGCGCTCGGTGAGTATCTGGTCTGGAAAAATAAAGATTATCTGAAAATCGGGGCTGGTTTGACCATTGTGAATGGTTTATCTCGGTTTTCGGCTCCCAGCGTCAGCTCGATTATGAGCCTGGATGTACCGGTTTTTGCACAAGCTACCGTCGACCAGACCGACGAATTTTCACGAAAACTGAGCTTATATGCGCGTGGTCAGATCGGCCATCTTGATTATCGAGTTGCCTTGAGTGATCCGTTTCCTATCCAGACAAGTGGCTCGGCATTGCCTGTTTATAGCCCTAACGCTATTTATGCCTTGAAAGGCCACCACAAGCAGTTTCAGGGCTTCTTTATATGGCAGTTTTTTGATAAAGAAGCCAACCAGACGCCGGGTTATAATACAGGAACGTATCTGGGTACAAAGAAAATTTTTAACCTGGAAGCGGGTTTCATTACCCAGAAAAACGCGATGGTGAGTGTACCGATGGCAGGTGACACTACGTATCAAAACATGAATTTATGGTCGGTTGCTACGTTCCTGGATATGCCCCTAAACAAAGCAAAAGGAACAGCGATCAATGCCTATCTGGGATATTTCCATACTGATTATGGCACCAACTACTTGCGCTTCAATGGCATTATGAATCCGGCTAGCGGTCTTGCATCGGGTTATCCGGCTGGCTCTCAGGGAAATGCCTTCCCGATGTTCGGAACGGGGAGCGTAGTATACACGCAATTTGGGTATCTGCTACGCCGGGATTTATTTGGTGCTGGTAATGGTACGTTGATGCCTTACATTCAGGCGCAGATTGCCAATTATCAACGTATTACTAAAACGCTAGGCGTTTACAATATTGGTGTCAATTACTTAATCAAAGGCCACAACGGCAAACTCACACTTGATTATCAGAATCGACCTATTTATCAAGCTTCCGGGAATCAATTTGCACCGGCAGGTCGACGGGGTCAGTTGACCTTACAGTATCAGGTATTTATTTAAATCGAGCGCTACTGCACTATGAATGTGTTGGGTGCAGTAGCGCTGAAACAATTAATTTCTAAAATCCCGGTCATATGGAAACTGTCGGGATGCTTTTCGCATAATAGTGGTAATAATGCTGCTAGTATCGCTACCAAATCCCCGCGAGAGCGATTTATCGTATTTCCAGAGCAAATCACCCGTTTTTCCGTCGTTAATATTGATGGTTGTTTTGCCCGTATTGGTAGCACCGCCGAAGCCAACCAGTGCCGTCATGGCAATAGCCGCACCGTTCGACATGGGTTGTGAGCTTTCGAACGTACCAGAAACTATACCATCCACGTTCAGGATTTTTGCAAGTTCTTCCGGCGTAAAACCGGCCAGCGTTTCATACGTAACGGCGTTACGTTCCAGCAGGGCGTTCGTGCGGGCGGGGTCCTGGAAATCGACAATAATGTCGTTGCTTTCTTTGCGCTTCAGAAAATAGGAGTGAACAGCACTCTGCACACCTAAACCTTCTCGTTTTTCGAGAGCTGCTACGCCAGCGGGACCACCATTTTTCTCGACTTCCTTCGGGCGAAGCTGCAGGGTAGTTTTAAATGGCAGAATGGCTAACATTTTGTGCTCTTTAGCCAACGAATTAAAATTAGGATTGGTGTAAATCTCGCGCGTCTGCGCCAAACTCATCGATAGTGCACTTAGTACAAAAACGGTAGTAAGCAGGGATTTCATAAAACTTTTTTGGTTATAAAAGATGGTGTAAAGGTGATAGCGAGTAGCTTTTCAAGCTAAGCTATTCGCCTTGAAACGACATTATAACTACTTGAATTGAGCAAATAAAGGGAAAAACCTGCTGTGGCGGTCTGTTTCTGAATCCTTTTTATTATACGTAGTAATCAATGAAATAACTTCTGAAAACACATCCATTTTTACTGATTTGTATACTAATGTTCATCTTCCTTTAAGTCTTTGCTATTTACCAAGCTTAAGGAAAGTCTTAACATAAAAAAGCTGGAAAAACGGCTCATGGCAGAATTTCCAGCTTCCCAAAAATGCGTTTTTATAATTAGAAAAACAGGAGCTTAAAGTACATTAAGCGTACTTAATACGTTGTTCATTCCCCGAACAGCATCAGCCGATTTGTTGAAAGCGGCCTGTTCCTCGTCATTCAGTTTATAATCGATGATTTCTTCCCAGCCATTACGTCCCAGTACTACCGGAACACCCAGGCAGATATCAGATTGGCCGTATTCGCCTTCCAGCAATACGCAGGATGGAATTACGCGCTTCTGATCGCGCAGAATGCTCTCAACCATATAGGCACCGGCCGCACCAGGAGCATACCAGGCCGACGTACCAATCAAGCCCGTCAACGTAGCACCACCTACCATCGTATCGGCAGCTACTTTTTTCAGCGTTTCTTCATCCAGAAAATTGCCTACTGGTACGCCCGCTTTGGTAGCCAGACGCGTCAGCGGAATCATCGTCGTATCGCCGTGACCGCCAATTACCGATGCCTGCAAATCGTTTGGCGAGCAGTTCATGGCCAGCGACAGGTACGTTTTGAAACGGGCCGAATCCAGCGCACCACCCAAACCAATCACCCGATTTTTGGGCAAACCCGACGATTTTAACGCCAGATACGTCATCGTATCCATTGGGTTCGAGATGATCACGAAAATGGTATCGGGCGAGTGTTTGAGGATGTTTTCTGTAACGCCTTTTACGATACCGGCATTGATACCGATCAGGTCTTCGCGGGTCATACCGGGCTTACGCGGCAAGCCCGACGTAATGACAACTACGTCAGAACCAGCGGTTTTCTCATAATCGTTAGTAGATCCAACCAATTTAACATCGCAGTCAAGCAGGGTCGATGCCTGAAGCATATCGAGCGATTTTCCTTCGCTGATACCTTCTTTGATATCTAAAAGAACAACTTCGTGGGCAAGTTCACGGCGGGCAATGTTATCGGCACAGGTGGCTCCAACAGCCCCGGCCCCAACTACAGTAACTTTCATACGGTATTCGGAATTAAAGGGTTAACAAGCGACCGCAAAAGTACGGCCCCAGTTCAAGACAAACCAATAACGAATGAATTAAAACTTATGATGATGTTCGTCGTTTATAGACTAATTAGTAGAAAAAATTGTTAGACATTCGCAACCATCTGCTTTGGTAGTCGTAGGCAGGTTGGTATCTACCTTAATATTGATGAAAAACAAGAGTCTTATATCCCGGATTTTGACGTCCATTTTCTTCAAGCGGGCTAGCGCGGGGGCCGTTGGCTACGCCCGCAATACCCGACGGTTATTTGAGCTGATTCGGGAAGCAATCGACAAAAGTGGCGGCTTATCGGGAGCCAATATTTCGGTTTTTCGGGAGCAATTGAGTATTGTAACCCGGCTGCTGAAAGCATACGCTTCGGGCCAGTATCGCGCTTTACCCTGGAAAACCTTAATCCGGGTGATTGCCGTGCTTATCTACTTTGTATCCCCCATCGATATTTTGCCTGACTTCCTGCCTATCGTTGGTATTAGCGATGATATTGCGCTGATGCTCTGGCTGTTCAGCGGAATAAAAGATGATATTGAGAAGTTCCGGGATTGGGAAAACGCTGGTAGTGTGACTAACTCAGCAGCCAGCCCAGTTCAGACAATTAAGCTTAGCTAAGATGTCTGATACGTAGCGAGTGACGCTTTTTTTGGTCATGCCCCCAAATTAAAAGGTGGTGAATTTAAAAATCGGAACTCGGAAATATTTCGTAATTAAGGTAAGTTTTTGTTAATTTTGCATACATTCAAATTCCAGAAATCATGGTTTCAGCAATTGTTTTGGGTTTTCTCGGCGGATTGGGTACAGGTGAAATGATCCTAATCTTTGCTTTGGTCGTTCTTCTTTTCGGAGCAAAAAAATTACCCGAACTCGCACGGGGCCTTGGCAAAGGCATTAGAGAGTTCAAAGACGCCACCAAAGACGTCCGCGAAAACATCGAAGAGGGTTTGAAAGAATCAGAGAAATAAGTCTTTTTTCATAAACAGACAATCAGGCGGCTCCATTGTGGAACCGCCTGATTGTCTGTTTATATCCGTTTGTGGTCTGGCGCTACGTAGTGGCCCACAAATATTCCCTATTGCTTGTGACCCTTTATCGTAACTTTTCTGCTATTCAGGCTGCTATCAACTCTGGCACGGTTACCTGCCGTCAATTGGTAGAGCAATACCTCACCCGCATTCAGGAACACCAGCATCTTAACGTTTTCACCGAAGTTTACGCCGACGAAGCCCGCCAGCAGGCCGACATTGTTGACCAGAAATTAGCATCTGGCACAGCTGGTCGGTTGGCCGGTATGGTCATTGGCATCAAAGACGTATTGAGCTACGCCGGACATGAGGTTAAGGCGGGTAGCCGGATTCTGGAAAACTTCACCGCGCAATACACAGCCACCGCCATTCAGCGGCTGCTCGACGAAGATATAATTATCATTGGTCGACAGAACTGTGATGAATTTGCGATGGGCTCCTCCAACGAAAATTCGGCTTTTGGACCGGTACGTAACGCTGCGGATCCTGACCGTGTACCCGGTGGTTCGAGCGGTGGTTCGGCAGTGGCCGTTCAGGCCGGACTTTGTTTAGCTAGCATTGGTTCTGATACGGGTGGTTCCGTTCGGCAGCCAGCCGCTTTTTGTGGCGTTGTTGGACTGAAACCAACTTATGGTCGAGTTAGCCGCTGGGGACTAATTGCTTACGCATCTTCCTTCGATTGCATCGGTCCTATTGCCAACACGCCCGAGGATACCGCTCTGTTGCTCGAAATCATGGCTGGCCCTGACGAATTTGACAGCACGGTATCGACACAACCCGTCGCTACGTACTCCACCGCTACCCTCCCTAACCGACCAATACGTATCGCCTACCTTCGCGATGGCGTAGAAAGTGAAGGTATTGATAAGACCATCCGGGAAGCTACTCAGCGCCAACTCGATACGTTAAAAGCCGCCGGTCACGTAGTAGAACCAGTAGACATGTCACTTTTAACATATTTACTTCCTACGTACTACATTCTGACCACGGCCGAAGCCTCTTCAAACCTGTCGCGTTTTGATGGAGTACGTTATGGGTACAGAAGTCGAGGGAACGGTACATCAACAATGGACCTTTTGACGTTGTATAAAAAAAGTCGGACAGAAGGCTTCGGTCCCGAAGTACGTCGGCGGATTCTGCTGGGTACGTTTGCCCTCAGTGCCAGCTATTATGACGCTTACTACACGAAAGCTCAGCAGGTACGTCAACTGATACGTCAGGAAACGGAGCGGCTTTTTACACAATACGATTTTCTGGTTTCGCCAACCACACCCACACCCGCATTTCGCCTGGGCGAAAAAACAAATGATCCGTTACAGATGTATCTGGCTGATATTTTTACAGTACAGGCCAATGTAATTGGATATCCCGCCATCTCGATTCCGAACGGAACCGACGAGAACGGATTGCCTATAGGCTTTCAAATTATGGCTCCGCCCTTCGCTGAAGGGAGTCTGGTAGCTTTGGCAAGAAAAATGATGTAAGTACCTCATTTGATTGAGTTTATCCTGTCTGTTTTCATTTTGAAATAGATAAAAACAGAAAATAGGCGGTATTACGTTGTCAACTCATCGACATCTGGCAATAGTCAATTAACACAAACGTAACATCTATGAACTATTTGAACTGTAGCCTGTTGAACGTGGGGCTGTTATGTGTGGGAGTGGGATTATCAATAGCAGGTCACGCGAGTCCAAGCCAAGGAGATCCAATCGGTGGCAGTTCAGTTGGGGGTAGCTCATATCGGTCAAATACTACAGCTCAAGCAGACAGTACGGTCCTAAAAAAAGATACGATTGCCGTTGTTCCGACCGTTCCAGATAGCTTGCTACGTGAACGGCTGGGGAAACTACAGAAAGATATACCGTTAAACTACCACAAAGCCGTACAGGCATACGTCGATTACTTTACGTTTCGTCGGGCGAGTTACACCCGCACTATGCTGGAACGTATGCCGCTTTTCTTCCCGCTTTACGAGCGAATGCTAGAAGAATACGGTCTGCCAGATGAGTTAAAATACCTTTCCATTGTTGAATCGGCGTTGAACCCACGCGCCATTTCGAGAGCTGGTGCTGGTGGTTTATGGCAAATTATGCCTGGCACTGGTCGCGATCTACGGCTTTATCAGGATGACTACGTCGATGAACGGATGGACCCGGTAAAAGCCACCGAAGCCGCCTGCAAATACCTCCGCGATTTATACAAAATCTTCGGCGATTGGGAGTTAGCGATGGCCGCTTACAACTGCGGGCCGGGTGCCGTAAAACGGGCTATGCGCCGATCAGGGGGTGATTCGTTTTATACGATCTACGATGCCTTACCAAAGGAAACACGTGGCTACGTTCCTCAGTTTGTGGCCTTTACTTATTTGATGAATCACGCGGAAGACCACGGCATCGTTGCTGAAAATTACGAACGTCCCATTCCGCACGATACGATTCAAGTTAGCGGTTATTTCAATCTGGAATCATTTGCCAAACACAGCACCATGCCGTTGGCCGATTTACAGAAGATGAATCCGGCCATTACAACCACAATTCTACCCAGCACGACAAGTCGGTATCCGCTACGTGTTCCTCGTCAGCAGTACGATTATTTTGCCAGTAATCGCCGGGCAATTCTGGATTCTGCCGGCCGAATGCCCGGTCGGATGGAGCACATTTTGCTGGCATCGGCCGAAGATATCCGATATGGTAATGATTCGGCTAAGTCGTGGGGCGCACTGAACCGTAACCCATTGGCCAATATCAGTCTGGAAGAGACACCTGCTATAGCGGAAAAAGTTGCTGTAGCAGCTGAATCTGACGACGAACCGGAAGAAGATCTGGAAACGGTGGTTATGCGGAAACCCCGGAAACAAACGTATCTGGTGCGGAGAGGTGATAATTTGGGCGATATTGCCGTTCGTTTCAACGTAGAGCTTTATGACCTGAAACGCTGGAATCACCTTCGTTCAACTCGAATTCAGCGTGGGCAAAGATTGGTTATTCTGAAAGAAGTAGCCGAGACACGCGCTGAGCGTTTAGCTGAGCAAGGCACAGCCAAAGGGCACAAAAAAGCAGCCTTAGTGGCCAAAACCAAACGTTATAAGCCACGTTATCACCGCGTTCAGGATGGTGATACGTTGTGGAACATTGCCCAGCGCTACGGCGGCATAACGATTGAGCGGCTAAAAAAAATGAACCATATTCGTAGCAATTCACTACGTCCCGGACAGAAATTGATTGTTGGCTAAACGTAGCGAAAAGCAAGTATTTACCCACGATTTTACTACCAAAAGTCGTGGGTTTTTCGTATCTTTATAGACTGTAACAACCTCAAAAACAAGCTTTTCCAGATCACGAATGATTGCTTATTTAGATGGAATTTTGTCATACAAGGAGCCTACGTATGCGATCATCGACGTACATGGCGTAGGTTACGCTGTTCATATTTCGCTGCAAACGTATACGGCACTTCCCGGTGGTGGCGACCGTATAAAATTATTTATTCATCACCTGTTTCGGGAAGACAATCAGGCGCTTTATGGCTTCGCTCATGCCGATGAAAAAACCCTTTTTCTGGATTTGATTGGCGTATCAGGTGTTGGTCCAAATACGGCCTTGGGTATGCTTTCGGCTATGCAACCCGGCGATCTTCGTCTGGCGATTCTAGGCGAGAACGTTCGTGCCGTACAAGCGATCAAAGGCATCGGTGCCAAAACCGCCCAACGTATCATTCTTGAACTGCGCGACAAGATGAAACGCGCGGGCGTTGTTCCAGATGGGCCAACGTACCGTCAGCAGACAGCAAACCCTGTCCGTGAAGAATCGCTGGCGGCATTGATGGCCTTAGGTTTCCCTAAAGCAACTGCCGAGAAGAGCGTGGACGACGCGCTGAAAGCCGAGCCAAACCTGACCGTAGAAGAAGTGATTCGACGGGCGTTACGTTAGCCCTTCTGAAATCAAAATGCCGGTTTTATGATGATACGTCATCATAAAACCGGCATTCATTTTACTTCCTTTTTAGTTTGCCTCAGGTGTGCCTTTCAGATTCGTTTCCAGATACGTAGTGTATTGCTGATACAGCAAAAGTTGCGTAGCTGCGCTATATGCAACGCCATGCGCACCGGGCGGATAAATTCGTAAGTCGGCATCTTTTCCAGCATCTTCCAGCGCGTTCATAAGCTGGAATGTGTTACGGACGTGTACGTTCTCATCCATCGTTGAGTGGGCTATGAACATTTTGCCCGCCAGATTTTTCGCGTAGGGCGATACGGCGCTGATTTTGTACTTCTCATCATTTTCAGGAAGCAGGCCCATATATCGTTCCGTATAGATGGAATCGTAAAGCCTCCAGTCGGTTACGGGAGCGCCAACCAGTGAAACTTTGAAAACGCCAGGGTGCGTAAGCATCGTATAGCTGCTGGTATAGCCGCCGTAGCTATGCCCCCGAATCGCCATCCGACTAGCATCAATCCAGGGTTGTTTAGCTAGCCAGGCAGCTGTTTCGGCAAAATCCATGCTTTCGTATTTACCTAATTTCTCGTAAACCACCTTTTCAAAGTCGCGGCCATACCCTCCACTTCCGCGATTATTTACGCTTACTACTACGTACCCATTTTGAGCCAGCCATTGATGCCATCCTACTGCTGACCATTCATTATAAACCGATTGCGCGCCCGGCCCACCGTAAATATCCATAACCATAGGATACTTATGGCTAGGATCAAAATCCAGCGGTCTGATAATTGATATATCGATAGGCTGCCCGTCTGACGTAGTAAAACGAGTCAGCTCTTTGTGGGCGAAACCATGGTTTGCTACGTAATCTGATACTTTCTGATTGGTTTCAAGCGCCTTGATGAGCTGCCCTTTTATATCGCGCAACTCAACCTGCGTGGGCGTCGATACGTTGGAATACTTGTCGATAAAATACTGTCCATTAGGCGAAAAGTTAACTGTATGCCGACCTGGTATTGTTGTGAGCCGGCGTTTGTTTTTACCGTCGGTATCGACTACAAAGAGCTGCCGTTCCAGGGGCGAGGCTTCGGTCGAGGTAAAATAAACTTTCTTCGCTTTTGGGTCTATGTGATGCAAAAATGTGACTTCCCACTTCCCACTAGTGACCGCGTTCAGCAGTTTGCCCGAATAATCATAGCGGTACAGATGTGCGTATCCATCGCGTTCTGAAACCCAGTAAAACTCCTGCACTCCCGCCGGGAAATAAAGCAGGTGATTTATACCCGCAAAAAAATCAAATACGTCGATCCAGGCATTTGATTTCTCTTCCATCACCTGCTTTGCTTCCCCAGTGCGTGCGTTGGTCATGAACAGGCGAAGATGGTTTTGCTTCCGATTGAGATGCATCAGCGCGAGTTGGCCTTCCTGCGTGGTCCAATAGATGCGAGGAACATAGCCATCGCCCAGATCAACGTTCATCCAGTTTTTTTTCTGGTTGGCAATCTCGATTACGCCAATACGTACCGTTGGGTTTTGATCGCCAACGCGTGGATAAGGTAACGAATCAAATTTTTCATCGAAACCCTTGTAATCCGTCATTTTATAAATTGGCACTTTTCGCTCGTCCGACTGCCAGAAAGCAATAAACTTACTATCGGGCGACCAATCCCAGGCTTGTGCTAAACCAAACTCTTCTTCGTAGGCCCAGCCAAAGCGACCATTGTAAAATGCTGGTTTCGCATCGTCGGTGAGTTGGGTTTCTTTTTGTGTCGCAAAATCAAATACAAACATATTACCGCCCCGCTCATAGCCTATTTTCTGTCCGTCGGGCGATAGTTCAGCCGTCTGCGCGTCTTTTGCAACGAGTTTCAAGGCTTTGTCGGCAACTGAGTAGACATAGTAATCTGAAACACCTGAACGACGGTAAACAGGTCGAAAGTTGGTTTGAAACAGAATATTCTTTGAATCCTTCGACCATTGGAATGAGCCGTATGAAAACGACTTATCGGAATTCGGAAATTTCAACTGGCTTCCGTCGAAAACTATTTCTTCTTTCTGGTCTTTTGGCGACAGCGTTTTGATAGTATTCTGACCATCGATGAACGAAAATTTATTACCGCCATCGATCCAGTTAACCGAACGAGGCCCCTGCGAGCCACTCAACTGTCCGCCCGAAAAGACAGCCTGTTGAAGATTCGCATAACGTTGTTTCGATTGAGCCTGGGCAATTTGGGAAGCGAAAATCCAGCCGAGCGAAAGTAAAATGGCCGAAAACCGTCTGGTTATAAGGCGAGTGTTCATGTACGAAGTGCTTGGTTAAGAACTCAAATTTACGGCTAAAAACCGGTTGATAAACTGCCTGGATTTAGCCATTTAGACGACAAAACCAAAAAGTCCACCCCTGATTCAGAGACGGACTTTTTGAAGCTAACGTGACGCGGTTTTGCCCAACGTTACTACGTTTAATACTTATTGATAACTGAATCTGGCATGATTTTGACATCAATACCCGTTGCTTTCATTAAACTGGCCCGGTTATTCTGACCGTCTACATAAGCTGGATTCACAACCATCGACCGATTGTAGTAATAGGAAGCCAGTTCCAGCTTTTGCCGATTGTTCTGCGCAAACCCTTCGCTCTGGTAAATAACCCCCAGATTATTGTAAGCAGGAGCGTATGCATTGGCGGCCCGGATGGTTTGCTTATAGTAATGTTTGGCAGAATCGACGTTTGGCGTAATTTTTTGAAAAACATAAGCCATCGAGAAATAAGCCTCTCCAAAATTGGGGTAAATGCGGGTCGACTCCTGCAAATGGTCAAGCGCCCAACGTCCGTGCTTGTTTGCGTGCGCAATATTGGTATCAATCAACGCCTGTGCCTTCTTGATCTGGTCGGGCGTCGGCTTTGGCTTGAGCGCATTGGTGGCATTGGCAATCGAGTCGGCCTTAGTACGGTCTTTCAAACCTTTTTCGATCCACTCATTCGCTACGTGCCGTTGTACCTGACAGCTATTCGGCGCATAAGGCAAGGCCGAATTAAACAGGATAAAATTATTTTTCCAGTCCGGGTTTCGCTCAATGGTTTTAAATGAATACAAGCCACCAACCACGGCCATAAGTCCTAACAAGGGAGCGTAACGTACCAACATCGGCTTCGACGTAGCGTCAGCATCGGTTTTAATCAACAGTTTCTGCAGGGCCCAGATTAACACAAAGCCCAATCCCATTACAGCAGCATACGCAAAACGTTCAGCGAAAATACCGCCCCGTATCCAGATGAAGCCCAAGCCAGGAGCCATCGTCACGAAGAACCAGAATATCCCAAAGCCCCAGAGCGTCCGTTTCACGAAACCTTTCCAAGCGAACCATATCAGCGCAAGGAACGAGAAAAAGCCTGCCCAAGTGAGTAAATCACCTTTGCCACCCGATGGAATAACGTTGTATGAATAATCGTACACCAGCGGATGCGGGAAGATCAGCAGGCGGATATAATACATCAGAAACTTAAACATGGTCGATTTCTGCGTCTTCTCAATGGCATATGGATAGTTAGCCCAGTCAACCGGAGGTGCACCGCTGAGAGTACCAATCATTTTCTGCTTTTGGTAGAAAAATAGCGCAGCAACCACCAAAAACGGCCATAGACTAATCATTGATTGCCAGATGTTACGTCTTGCGAACCAGTATTGCATTGCCGGAATCAGGGCCAGACTAACAATGGATGATTCTTTTGACAGGAAAGCAAAATAAAGCGAAGCACAGGCCAGTCCAAGCCAGCTTCCCGACAAAGCCCCCATAATCAGAACGCCTAAAACACCGCCAACCGTACTACCCAACGTATTGACCATCAAACTACTGCCAATAACCCAGCCAGCAACAATCGAAAACAAGCCCATCAAACCACCCAGGGCCCAATCGGCAGCAGGTCCTTTGAACCAGAACTGCGATTTGGCTTCCAGATGCTTCCAATACGTTAAGAGCATCAGAGAGATGAACAGAAAGCTCAGAATTTCGTCGCGGCCTTTGATGTTGGCAACAATTTCAGTGTGAAGCGGGTGAGCGATGAAAACCAGGCCGATCAGAAAGGCAATAATCACCTGACCTGAGAGCCATTTCTGCAACAATATTCCGATCACTACGCCCGTAAGTCCATATAAGCCAGCATTAATCATGTGGCTGATATTCGGATTGTCTTTAAAGTATTCCTGCTCCATTGCGAACGTAATGAGCGAGAGCGGACGGTAATACCCCAGCGAAATATTACTAAAGTGCCAGAATTCGGTACGTAGCAGATCAGGAATACCGGCTAATCCTTTTTTCACGAACAGGTTTTGCCCAACGGCGGCAATATCATCCAGCGCATACATGTGCCCAAACGTATTGACATACAGTAAAACACCCAGCAAGCCTAATACGGCAACTGGCCACCAAGCGACTGGCCGTCTGTCAATCGGCAGATCAGACGTAGCAGCAGGCGGGGTTGGTTTAGGGGGTGTTGACGTTGGACGTACCGGTGGTCGCTGAGCCGTTTCGACGGAGCGGGAAGCAGCTGGCCGAACTG
This sequence comes from Spirosoma flavus, assembly GCF_054778555.1. NCBI lineage: Bacteria > Pseudomonadati > Bacteroidota > Cytophagia > Cytophagales > Cytophagaceae > Spirosoma > Spirosoma flavus. The sequence continues at coordinate 1,608,528 of NZ_BAAGZL010000001.1, read as the reverse complement.
GCGTACTGGTGGGTTGAACAGGTTTGGGAGTCACCGGGCGTGATGAATCATAACCCGATTGCTTTTTTTTAGCCATAACAGCAGATAACTCGTCGTTTAAAATGAATTTGATTCGTTCCTACGTTGCTTGAGTAGTCTAAGGAGAGAATCACTACATTTATGGATTGTAAAGTTCCGTAAGAATGTCAGCAAAATCAATTAAAGTGTATCATCAAATCAAAACATTTCTGATTGTTTTCGGGTTTGCCTGGTTTATATCAGGTTGTCGGGCTATAAAACCAGCTTCGACAACTACCGAACTCAGCCGTACCGACAACATTGCGCTGGGCAATCCAAGCGGTGCTTCGATTCAGAATCCAGATAACTATCTCATTAGTCGGTCGCAGTACGTCCTGTCGTATAATCGCAGCCGAGGCATTGCCAATTGGGTGAGTTGGCATCTGAGCCCGTCCTGGAAAGGCGACAGCCGACGTACCAACGATTTCAAACCCGACCCGGCCATACCCTCTGGCTGGTATGCTGTCCGCACTTCCGATTACACCAATACTGGCTTCGACCGGGGCCATCTCTGCCCCTCTGATGACCGTGATGCAACGCCTGAAGATAATTCCGCTACATTTCTCCTAACCAACATCGTGCCACAAGCCCCGCGGCATAACCGGGAAGTCTGGAAAAGTTTAGAAGATTACGAACGAGAGTTAATGCTTGGTGGTAATGATGTGTATATTATTGCGGGTGTTTCGGGCACAGGTGGCACAGGCCAGAATGGTTACGCTACTACGCTGGCGGGCGGCAAACTGACTGTTCCGGCAACGCTCTGGAAAATACTAATTGTTATTCCAGCCAGTTCGGGCGCTACGTTCCAGGTTACAGAAAACACGCGACTGATTGCCGTAAACATCCCAAACGAACAATCGGCTGCTGACAAACCCTGGCGAGCTTACCTCACCAGCGTCGATAACTTGGAGACGCTTACTGGTTACGATTTCCTATCTAACGTATCAATCGCTATTCAACGTATCATCGAAGCCCGAATTGATGGCGGGAGTGTGAATTAGTTTGCTGTTGTTTGATAAACGACGGTTTTTCACAACGTAGCGACCAAACAAATAGCATTGTTGTTTGGTCGCTACGTTGTGAAAAACCGTAAACAGGACTACGCTGCAATGACTGCTGCTTCGGGTAGGGTTGCTACGTTGGTTTGCATGACGATACGTTGCGTACGTCGACGTAGTAAGGCAATGGCTTCGTTTTCGTCGGCAAAGGCTCCATTTATATTCACCATATACTTAGCCAAGGTATCGTAACGCTTACGCATCAGCAGAAAGAAAATTTGCAGGAAATCCAGCCCATCGAAAACAACAGCTTGGTTTTGTGCGTATTTATCAATCGTTTTCAGAAAGAAACCGGGATGTTCAGTCCAGTGCATAGCCGGACGAATGTGGTGGCTAATGTGGTAGCCATCGTTCCAGCATTTCTTGTTATACTTCACATTAATACACGTAATGCTGTTTTTGTAGGCATTACCCGGATCTTCAAAATCGACAAAGGAGTGCTGTGTCCAGTTACCTAGCATCGTGATCAGTCGAAAAATGACTAGAGGAAGGAGAAAAACCAGTACAGTAGCCACCCAGTTCACGTAAAGCAATCCTATGGCAACAATACCGAAGATAATCTCGCCAGTGAGGGCACGGGTAGCTAGTTTGGGGCGATTTTTAGTACGCAGATACGTCAGCAAATTGCGAACGCCTACTACGAAGAACCGGCCAAAATAAGCCAGAAAACTCCGGAAACTATCGCGCTGGAATGCCATCGTACTGCTGTCGTCATCTTCCAGATTATTCTCGGGATGGTGCATGCCGATGTGGTGGCTGTAGTACGTCTCAGGTGTATGGCCAAAAAACGGGGCAACGATCCAAGGCAGGTATTTATTCATCCAGTCGTATTCGGATTTGAAAAACTGCCGGTGGCTCGTGCAATGCAACATCAGCCCAAACGGGCCTTTGAAGTGAAAATTACTAAATCCGAAGTGTACCGCAACCACAGTCCACCAAAGCCAGCCCGTTACAAAGGGCATGAACAGAAGGATGCTCAGCGGAATCAGAATGAACGTTATACGAAGTGTAAGATAAATGAAAGGAAGGTCGCGTTCGTCTTTAATGAACTGGAGAAAGAACTTGTCGAATCGATTGTAAGTCCCTGGGGTGAACGTGGGGTCCTGAATGGGGCCTAATACCTTCATGTATGTTACGGCAGTTAAAGGTTAAAAAAAAGATTCGGCAAGTCTCGATTTCGTTTTGGACAACAATCGAAACTGCCGAACCTTCTGTAATACTAACGATTTTTTTTTAATAACATTTAAACCAATCTTGATTCGCCTTGATTATTTTTTCTCAACGGCATGACCACCAAATTCGTTACGTAATGCCGCGACCACTTTACCAGTGAACGTATCGTCTTGAAGCGAACGATAACGCATAAGCAGCGAAAGAGCAATAACTGGGGTCGGAACGCCTAAATCAAGTGCCGTTTCGAGCGTCCATTTTCCTTCGCCTGATGAGAACATCTTTCCTTTAATTGACTCCAGCTTGGGATCTTTACTAAATGCGTTTTCGGTCAGTTCCATCAACCAGCTACGTATCACCGAACCGTGATTCCACATCTTGGCCGTAGCTTCGAAGTTTACGGGAAACTGACTTTTTTCGAGCACTTCAAATCCTTCAGCAATGGCCTGCATCATGCCATACTCTATACCGTTGTGAACCATTTTGGTGAAGTGTCCACTACCAGCAGGACCCGTGTAGAGATAACCGTCTTCAACCGAAACATCATTGAAAACGCCGTGTAGTGGCTCAATGACGTCAGCATCTCCACCAACCATCGTACAGGCGCCGTTCCGCGCACCGCTGATGCCGCCACTTGTGCCGCAGTCCAGGAATCCGATACCTTTCTGCTTCAGGTACTCATGCCGACGTACTGAATCTTTATAATGCGAGTTACCGCCATCAATCACTACGTCGCCGGGCTGCATAAAGGCCAGCAGTTGCTCGATTACGTTATCAACCAGCGGACCTGCCGGAATCATCAGCCAGAGTACGCGCTTTTCGGGCAACGCTTTGTATAGTCCTTCGAGGGAGTTTTCGCCTTTCGCTCCCTCCTGCCCGATTGCCTCAACTAAATCGGGGTTGATGTCATAGCCAACAACCGTGTGGCCGTGCTCTACCAAGTTAGCGACGAGGTTATACCCCATCTTACCTAATCCTATGAATCCGATATGCATCTTAATCCGTGATTTAAGCGGTCAAATTGGGAAATTTTCCCGAATCTTTTTAAGCAGTGAATTTAAATTGTCATTAATAGTCACTGATGATTAAAAGCTGCCATTTTTCGTCTGTTACTGGTTTCACAGTATAAGAATACTGACTCCAAATGACATCGGTATCTATCAGTGGCGTTTTAGTACCGGGCCGTAAAACCTTAGGCAATAATATATTTCGTCACTAACCAGGCTAAAAACACGCCCAGCACGGCACCAATGCTATCGGCCAGCAGGTCGAGCCAATCGGCGCTGCGGTTAATGGGCAATACGTATTGCATTACTTCAATAAAGGCCCCAAAAAAAATACCGACAACAAGGACGACGGGTAATGAATAACCAGCGCGTTGCCACAGGAATGCGAACAAAACAAAAATGGCGACATGCATCGCTTTATCGCTCACGGTCAACAACGTACTGGGAAGTTCCTGGTGTGGCGTCAGGCATCCCCAAAGCATCACCACGGTCCAGACAATAGCCAGCCAGCGCATAAGCACTACGTCGTTCAGGCGTTCTATCAGATATTTCATTTTTGTTTAGTTAACTGTTGAACAGTCAATACCTGAAAAAAGACGATCAAACTTATAAGATAAATTAGATTACGGGAATCAATAACCCCTCGACCCAAGGCCCGATATTGTTCATCCAGTGCTATCAGCGATAAATAATAAGACAAACCTCCTGCAAACGACAATCCGGCCAGCGAACTCAGGCCAGCGTATAAAAGAAAGCAGAAGAAAACGCCCAGCACAAAGGCTACGACCTGGTTATCGTTGAGTGACGAGGCCCACAGTCCAATTGCCACAAAAACGCCACCGAGCAGCACCAAGCCAATGTAAGAGCCAAATACACCCGCCGAGTCGATATTGCCTACCGGCGAACCAAGTTGATACAACGTAACGTAGTAGAGTAATGTTGGTAAAAGCGTCAGAATAACCAACAGCCAGCTCGCCAGAAACTTCCCTTCCACTACGGCCCATCGGCTTACGGGCTTTGTCAGCAGCCATTCCAGCGTTCCCGCCCGTATTTCGTCAGCAATGGATCGCATGGTGATGGCCGGTGCCAGAAACAGCATAACGAAAGGCGTGACGTTAAAAAACGTACCCAGGTCGGCATAGCCGTTCTCCAGCAGACTCGTATCAGGAAATACCCAGAGCAATAAACCTACCACCGTCAGAAACACCCCCATGATGATGTAGGCGATGGGCGACGAGAAAAATTGATTGACTTCTTTGCGAAAAACAGCCAGCACGCGGAAAGGAGAGTTGTATGTTTCGGTCTTTTAGAAAATGAATAAAGCAAAATGGATAACTAATTATTGCTAGCCGATACTTAATGACGAGCCCATCCATTTTTCATTTTATTCAATGCTCCATTTTATTCAAACGGATTGTTCTTGTTTCGGCGTATGAATGCAGCGATAATCACCGAAAAAACGACACCTAACAGAGCCGTTCCAATTACCCCAAAAACAAACAGGAATCCGGGACTTTGAAATTTTTCCATTATTCCAATTGCCCGATCAATGTCTTCATCCGACATAGTGCCCTCGTCTTCTAACCGCTCCCGGGCTTTTTCGGCGACCCGCTGCATTAATCCCGAGTCAATTATAGTCATATAAAACACCGAAAACAGGCTGGAAATCAGGCCTCCAACAGCCGCCGTCAGCGTACCTGAAGTAAACCCTTCTCCATACGACATATATCCCCCATTCCGCTTCCGAAAGTCCCGCATAGCCAGTATACTGGCTATGATGATAAGGCCGTACGTGACAAAACCTGCCCAGGGACTATTTACGAGATCGACCGTGAACGTAATGGTAGAGTAAATAATTAATCCGATACCCAAAATGAGTCCCCATTTTAGGGCAATACGTGTTGGGGTAATTTGTTCGTTCATACGTTTTTAGGCGCTACGTTCGCATTAATTATTTACCTGAAAATCAAATTATTGCAATTACTCTACTGCAATACGCTGTAATCCTGCTTGCGAAAAATGAGCGAAATAATTAGTACTGGTAATACGGCCAGTGCTGTTTTTTTGGTCAACTCGTCGGGAATCAGGACAGAGGGTTTCATATTGACTGTTTTTGTCCATTGCTCCGTGAATGTTTCTGGTCCGAACTGATCGGTGAGCTGTTTTTTACCTTCCAGCAGTAGCTTTTTTGAATTCACTATGTATTCAGCAAACACGCCGGGGTCAATTTGAGTCACAAAGAAATAGATGAGCCAGCCCGTCACCAGAGCAGCCATCGTATTGAGTACATAACCAATGGTTAAACCTTCCCAAAAATGCAGTCGACCGTGGCCGATGTTTTTGCGGTAATACCAGACCGTAGCGACCATCACAATAATATGGATACCATAATCAAGCACCCGGATGTTGCCCAGTGGAGGAATGTCGAGGGCGTATAAACCCAGAAAATAAAGAAAACACAGCACACCCGTCATCAACCCCGCCAGCAGCGGAAATTTCAACAGTGGGTGACTGAAATACTCAATAATACTTTTCATATAGCAGAATTATATTGTCCCCGATAACTAGTACCCAATACGCGCCCGGTGAACGTCTGGCCGAAAAATGGCGAATTTTTCGATTTCGAAAGCGTCCGTTCATACGTCCAGCTACGAGAAGGCTGAAACAGGGTCAGATTGGCCGGTTGGCCTTCGGCAATAGTAACGGACGGTAGTCGAAGAATCTGCCGGGGACGTATCGATAGTTTATCGATGAGCTGATTTAACGACAAGCCCCGGTTGTGACTCATAACGGCGGCAAAAACGGTTTCGAGACCAATTATTCCAAAATCCGCTACGTCGAATTCAACATTTTTGCTTTCGGCATCCTGCGGTGTATGGTCCGACACGATAGCGTCGATAGTGCCATCCGCTAAGCCAGCCCATAAACCTGCTACGTCCTCTGGAGACCGAAACGGCGGGTTCACTTTTAAACTCGTATCAAAACCCGCCAACGACGTATCATCGAACACAAGCTGGTGTGCTGCTACGTCGCAGCTCACAGGTAGCCCCTTTGCTTTCGCCTGCCGGATTAGCTCCACGGAACGGGCCGTAGAAATGGTTGAAAAGTGAAGCGCCGGGGCCTCGCCCCCCTGCCCTACTCCCTCTGCCCCTATTACGTACTCCAGCAGGCGCAGATCACGCTCAATCATCAGCTCTTCGGCCAGTGCGGGCATACCTTTCAGGCCAAGCAATGTACTTTGGATACCTTCATGCATTTGGCCGAAACGCGTCAGTAAAACTTCTTCGGCCCGGTTCATTAGCAGCCCGTTGATGGGTTGCAGGTATTGCAGCGTTTTAAGCAGTAAATCAGGGTTCTGGATTGGGTGATGGCCATCCGAAAACGCAACGGCGCCGGCATGGTGCAGATCCAGCATTTCGGTAAAATCTTCACCATCCGCTTTTTTCGTCACGGCCGCCACTACGTGTACACGTACCGGTTGCCCTTCGGCCATGCGCTGAACGTAGCCCAGCGTTCCTTTCGCATCGATAACAGGATACGTATTGGGTAATACCGCAATGTCCGTAAAGCCACCGGCTGCGGCTGCCCGACAAACACTGGTTATATCTTCTTTGTGCTCAAAACCGGGGTCTTGCGCCGATACCCGTAAGTCGACCCAGCCGGGCGATACGTGCAGATCATCAGCTTCAATTACCTGTGTATTCGCTTCAGCGGTCAGGTTTTTCCCAATCTGGCGAATCAGGCCATTGTCAATTAATAAATCAACCGTCTGGCCATCAAACGGCGTTGCAGCATCAATTACACGGGCCGAACGTATCAGGATTTGCATAGTCAACACCCCAAACTCTTCTGAATTAGTGGAATTGGGTTGATATAGTTCACAAAAAAGGCCCCTCTCGGAGCCTTCTGGTTCAATAAATTATCTATCAGGCACCGACCAGTTCCTTGTACGTATCGGCGGTCAATAAGCCACTAACCTGACCTGCGTCAGACGGTTTCAGTCGGATAATCCAGCCTTCGCCGTAAGGGTCGCTGTTGAGCAATTCGGGCGACTTTTCGACTGCAGGATTGAGCTCAACTACTTCACCATCAATGGGCAAAAACAAATCAGATACGGTTTTCACAGCTTCTACAGCGCCAAACACTTCACCCTTGCTGAGCGATTGTCCAACCGTATTGACATCAATAAAAATTATATCGCCTAATTCATGCTGGGCGAACTCGGTAATGCCAATCACTGCCGTACCGTCTTCGTCTACCCGAATCCATTCGTGGTCTTCCGTGTAACTCAGCTCTGCGGGAAAATTCATTGTCGATGATATTGATTTTATGACCACAAAATACGGTAGCCCCGGCCGGATTTGCAAACGCTACGTTACCTAACTGTTACGTCATTTCACTACAGCCGACTGGTTAGGCGAGAAATTATAGGCCCCCAGCCGGTCGCTGCTCTGCCGCTGAATCATCCATTGCGGATAAGGCTTCGGGTTAGCACTTATTTCATCGAGTTGCTGGAGTTGTTCGTCCGTCAATTTTACTTCGGTGGCTTTGATATTATCAGTAAGCTGATCGGTATTTTTGGCACCTATAATTACGCTGGTTACGCCCGGTTTAGCCAGCACCCAGGCCAGAGCAACCTGTGCCACCGATGCGCCATGTGCTTCGGCAATTTGCGCCATTACGTCGATAATGTCATACGCACGCTCCTGATTCACAGGTGGAAAATCGAAACCTAACCGACGAGAATCACCCTCGGGTTTGTTATCGCGTCGGTATTTTCCGGACAGAAAACCGCCCGCCAGCGGGCTCCACGGCAAGATAGCCATCTGTTGATCCTGCACCATCGGAACAATTTCATTCTCAATATCGCGCCCAGCAATGGAGTAGTAATTCTGGGTCGAAATAAATTTCGTCCAGCCGTATTTATCGGCAATGCCATTGGCTTTCATGACTTGCCAGGCCGCCAGATTTGAGCAGCCGATGTAGCGCACTTTACCGCTCCGCACTACGTCTTCGAGCCCACGCATGGTTTCTTCGAGCGGGGTTATCGGGTCGAATCCGTGAATTTGATACAAATCAACATGGTCGGTTTGCAGGCGTTTCAGGCTGCCTTCAATCTGCTGCATAATTTGCAAACGGCCCAGTCCCACCTGGTTTTTTCCTTCGCCCATACGACCACGAACTTTCGTGGCAATTACAAGCTCATCGCGCGAGAGGCCGAGTTCTTTAATGGCCTGTCCCAGCAGTTGTTCTGATTCGCCAAACGAGTACACGTTGGCTGTGTCAATAAAGTTGATGCCGCTGTCGATAGCGGTTTTTACGATGTCGTTGACGGCATTCTGCTGGAGTTCGCCCATCGCTTTCCAGTAACCGGTACCACCGAAAGTCATGGTACCCAGGCAAAGTTCTGACACTAGTACGCCAGTGTTTCCGAGTTGGTTGTACTGCATAAGTAGGTTGTTATAGTTCTCTTTTTGCTCAGTTTTTTTAGGCTAATTATACCCATGATGCCCGTATTAGAAGAAGCAGCAAGTGTAGCAAATACAACATCTTTCGCCTATACATGGTTGACGTGCTTATCACTTTTTAACGGAAAACAACCACCGCTATCCAGTCCAATCTAAACCCCAGTTGATAAGCATCAAACCGATTTGCCGCATTTAACTGGGTTAGCTGCGTACTGTCAATTGAAACGTAGCATACCGTATCAGATCACTCGGCATGAACAGATTGTTCAATGATGGCAGGTGAAGCATATTAGAATAGTCATATATCAATCAATTAAACAAGCACATTTTATCTTTAACACTCACTCAAAATTTGTTACCAATTTTCTTTATAACCTCATTAAAGAACACTTAAAGCAAGTAAACTGTATATTTAAAAACGATTATTTACACCTACCGGTGAGTAAAAATTTCATACACTTTTTATTAATATTAAAATATACCCATAATTTACTCCGACAATAATCCAATTACCTTTCCCGTCCAACACAGCTCAACTTTTATGGTCTATAAACCTTTACATTTTCATTTCTCTGCTCCTAAAATTCAGGTGTTCGAGCAACGTCACCATCCTGATGGCTTTTACTACGTGTAAACTTATCTCCTAGCGTCGGCACCATTGCTTTAGTGCCGCCTGAAATACTGCAAGCAGCCAGCTCACGTATTACCTAATCAACCTGGCTAATGCTCACAAGTATTTGTTAGTTTCTTACTGATTACCAGTGTATTACTAACATTATCGCCACCACCTCAAGAATCTTTAACTATTTATTTTCAACGTTCCCTCTATTCGCGTATGTGCTTTCGATTTTTACTTGTGTTCCTGCTAACACTAACTACCGGGCTACTAAAGGCTCAGACACCCACACGGCTGTTTCTCACACGAGGCAGTGGTGTTGCTACCAGCGATGCGCTGATTTCCGTTGATTTGACGGGCACGCTGCCCTCAGCCGGTACAGTACTGGCCAATGATATAGACGATTTTATTCAACCCAGCGATTTACTTTACGACCCAGCGACTAACTTCATTTATGTAGTTGATGATTATAATTCTGTAACTGGAGGAGGAGCGGGTATTCTGCGCTATCTGTATAATCCATCCAGTAACTCGGTATCAGGGCGAACTGTGCTACTCGGCAGCAGCGACCAATACAGCTTTCGCGGGCTGGCCCTAGATGCGGCTAACAATCGCCTGTATGTCTCGCAGGGGGATGCCAACAATGTAGCTGATGCTTTACTGGTGCTGAATGGTGTAACTGGCTCTTCGCCCACGGCAACTACGCTCGTCATTGGCACAGCAGCTAATGGTGGGTTCAATAATCCGACTGATCTTGTCTACGATCCGACCAATCGATATTTATACGTATCAGACCAGTTTATTAATTCCGGAGCCATACTACGTTATACCTTAAATACGGCTGGGAATGCCGTTAGTGACCGCACCGTTGTCATAGCAGCCGCCGGAAGCGGCAACGTTGCTCCAGGCGGGTTAGCGCTTGCCCAATCGACCAATACACTTTATTTCACAACCTTTACAAGCTCTACCGCAGTTGGTGATGTCAGTGACGCACTCAAAACTGTAAATGTGGGGCCTGGTGCTACGTTCCCAGGTAATCCTACCACCCTGAAAGACGGCACGAACTCGTCTCTTACCGTACCTCAGGATTTAGCGCTTGACCGTACAGGTGGATTTATTTACGTTTCCAACGCTGCATCCAGTACCGGGCGAGTATTTCGCTATACAACGACGGGCGCCAACGAAACGGTCATTGTTCCGGCTACTGCGTCAAGTACGTATACAGGTCTGGCATTAAACGGAGGGTTTTCAACGCCCAATAACCCACCTACTGCCGCCAACGATACCTATACGGTGGCTGAAGATAGCGGGGCTACCATATTCAACGTACTAAACAACGATTCGAGTGCGCCCGATGTGGGCGAAACACTTACAGTGACCTCCGTCACCCAGCCAGCTACTGGTGGCACCGTTACGTTGATTAGTGGTGTGGTACGTTTTACGCCAGCGGCTAATTTCAACGGTACCACTACGTTCACCTACACCATTTCCGATGGTAATGGAGGAACGGCCACGGCTACAGTCACCGTCACCGTTACGGCGGTCAATGATCCGCCTACAGCCACTAATGATACGTTCACTGTCGCTGAGGATTCGCCAGCTACTGTATTAAACGTATTGACCAACGATTCCAGCGCGCCTGACACTGGTGAAACACTCACCGTTACGACCGTCACTCAGCCCGCTACCGGGGGCACCGTTACACTGACGGGGGGTGTGGTGCGGTTCACCCCGGCGGCTAACTTCAACGGGACTGCTACGTTCACCTACACCATTTCCGATGGCAATGGGGGCACTGCCACCGCTTCGGTCACTATAACAGTTACACCCGTTAACGATCCGCCCACCGCTAACAATGACGCTGTTTCGGTCAATCAGAACAGCGGAGCTACGGTTGTGAACGTATTAACCAATGATTCCAGCGCGCCTGACACCGGTGAGGCACTCACCGTTACCTCCGTCACGCAACCTGCTACTGGCGGAACTGTTACGTTGACTGGTGGTGTGGTACGGTTCACCCCAACGACCAATTTCAGTGGTATCACTACGTTCACTTATACCATCTCGGATGGTAATGGAGGAACAGCCACGGCTACGGTAACCGTCACTGTTACCGATAACATTGCCCCAACGGTTGTTATCGCCAGCTCGGCGGGTACATCGGGTGGTAGCACCAGCACTTCGCCTATTCCATTTACGCTCACCTTTTCTGAAAGTGTAACCGGCCTCGTGAGCGGGGAAGTAACGGTGAGCAATGGTACGCTGAACGACTTTGCGGGTGGTGGTACTACGTATACGTTCAACGTAACGCCAGCCGCTAATGGGCTGGTGAGCATCAACGTAGCGGCCAACGTAGCACAGGATGCTTCCGGCAACGGGAACACGGCGGCCACCCAATTTACCATCACGTATAGCCAGCCGGTAACAGCGGCCCCGGTAATAACCAGTCCGCCCAATGGTACCCTAACTAACTCCGCTACTATAACCGTTGCGGGCACCGCCCCCGCCAATAGTCTGGTGCGTGTTTACAACGCCAGCAATAATACGGTGATTGCCACCCAGCAGTTAACCGCCGGTGCCACGAGTTGGAACATTGGCATTTCACTCACACTCAATACAACAAACATTGTTTATGCTACGGCTCAGCTCAGCGCTCAGGCAGAGAGCACAGCCAGTACAAGTCTTACCATCAATCAGGACGCCACGGCGCCGGTTATAAACAGTGTAAGTGTACCTGCTAATGGCTTTTACAGAGCTGGTCAAAACCTGAACTTCCTGGTTAGATTCTCCGAGACCGTTCTGGTGACAGGCACACCTCAGTTACTCCTGACGATTGGTTCCACTGCTCGGCAAGCCAGCTATGTAAGTGGCTCCGGCACTAATGAGCTGACATTCAGTTACACCGTACAGAACGGCGAACAAGATACGGATGGCATCACCCTGGCGTCGGCTCTAACACCCAACGACGGTACTATCCGGGATGCCGCCACCAACAACGCTACGTTGACGCTTAATAACGTCGCTTCAACAACGGCCGTGCTGGTCGACGCCATTACGCCAACGGTTAGCATCAGTTCCTCGGCGGGTGCCAGTGGCGCTACGACCAGCACTTCGCCCATTCCTGTCACCGTAACCTTCTCAGAGAACGTAACGAACTTTATAGCGAGTGACGTAACGGTGAGCAATGGTACGTTGAGCGACTTTGCGGGAAGCGGCTCTACTTATAGCTTTAATGTGACGCCTTCTGCCAATGGACTAGTGACAATCAATATAGGGAACAACGCAGCACAGGATGGAGCCGGTAACCCCAATACTGCCGCTGCGCCGTTTTCTATCAACTACCTGCCCGGCCCCACGATAACTGGTTTTAACGCCATCAATGCTACCATTTGTACTGGAGGAGTCGTTGGTTTTACGGCTACATTGGGTAATGTGGGTAGTGGCTACACATATACGTTGGCCGATGGTCAGAATGCCATTTCAGGCGACGGGACGGGAACGGCTTTTAGCCAATCCATAACGGTGAACACTTCCGGCACTCGCAACTTTACGTTGGTGGTTGTCAGCAACGGCTTATCGTCCAGTGCTACTACGTCGGTTACGGTAAATCCAGTACCAACGCCTACGCTGGTTGCCAGTGGTACGCTCACCTGCGCCCAGACCAGCGTTACGCTGACAGCAGGCGGAGGTACAACGTATCAGTTCAGCGGACCGGGATCGATCATTCAGTCGGGCAACACGGCGATTGTCAACGCAGCGGGTACCTATTCGGTTACGGTGAGCAGTGGCAGCGGCTGTTCGAGCACAACGGCGGTGACTGTTGACCAAAATATCAACGTACCATCGGTGAACATTACCCCCACCAGCGCTACGTTGACCTGTGCTACTCCGACTGCTACGTTAAGCGCGAATGGAAGTGGTACGTATCGCTGGAATACAGGGGCCAGTACGTCTATTATCAGCGTAACATCTGCTGGTACATATTCAGTGACCCTAACCGCAGCTAACGGATGTATCGCTACAGCTATGGCTCAGGTCGTGCAAGACAATAATGTACCTTCAGCGAGCATCGCTCCCACCAGTGCTACGTTAACTTGTGCTAACCCGAGTGCTACGTTAACCGCCAGCGGTGGTAGTACCTATCGGTGGAACACAGGAGCTACTACGTCCTCCATTTCGGCAAATGCAGCAGGGATATACTCCGTGACTGTTACAGGGGCGAATGGCTGTACATCGATTGCCACGGCTCAGGTTGGTCAAGACACTGATTTACCTTCGGTGAATATTACCCCCGCAAGTGCTACGCTGACCTGTGCCAACCCAAGTGCTACGTTGACAGCTAGTGGCAATGGTACCTATCTGTGGAACACGGGCGCTACAACACCCAGTATCTCGGTGAGTCTGGCCGGTACGTATTCGGTAACTCTGACAGGAACTAACGGATGTGCCGCTGTGGCCTTGGCTCAGGTGGGCCAGGACAATGCCGTACCTGCACCTGGTCTACAGGCCAGTGCTCTGTCCACAGTTAATCAACCAATTTCTGTTACCGCAAGCGGCTGCTCCGGTACGCTCAGCTGGCAGGTATTGGGTGGAACCGGACAGGCTAGTGGGAATATCTATACACTTACTACCCCGGGCACTTATACACTGACGGCAACCTGCACGGTAGGTACCTGCACCAGTCCGCCAGCTCCGGCCCTGCTGCTGACTATTCAGGCACCCAACACTAACTTCGCCATCACCAGCGTCAACATGGTGAACTGCTTCCAGATAAATCCCGGCAAAGGTCAGTACTCTGTGCAGTTCACCCCTCGTTATGCGGGTTCAAACGGGAATCCAATTAGTTTTTCAGTGGCAAATGAACTGGCGCCCACTACGCAACCAGCGCCTTACACCCTGAACCTCTATCAGGATAACCCAACCATTACTTTGGTGGCTAATCAAGCTGGTAACGGCGAAGCGCGTTATGTTTATAACTGGTTGGCATCCTGCTCCACCGGCAGCAGCCCTAATCAGCCTCCTACCACGGTGGGTATTAGTGCACAGACCGCTACGGTGAATCAGCCCTACCAACTCAACCTGAGTGGGTACTTTACCGACCCTGAGGGCCAACCCCTGACTTACTCCGCACAAGGCTTACCTCCCGGCCTGAGCGTGACGGGCAATCTGATCAGTGGTACACCCTCGCAGACGGGAACGTTCGGCGTTAGCATCACCGCCATCGATCCGGGTAATCTATCGGTGAACACCACTTTCAACCTGACGGTGCAAACTCAGCCTACTCAGCCTATCGCCTTTGCTATTGTAGGGGTGAGTTCGGTGAGCTGTGAAGTACTCAAAGCCGATCAGCGTCGGGTACGTTTCAATCCTCAATACAGCGGACTGAACGGGCAATCGGTTACCTTCCGGGTAGTAAATGAATTACCGGCTACCACCCAACCAGGTCCTTACAGCCTTGATCTTTACACAGACAATCCGGTGATTGAGCTACGGGCCACTCAGGCAGGAACGGCTGGCGAAGTGAGTTTCAGCTATAACTGGCTGGCGGCTTGCAACAGCACTCCGCCCGTTAACGCGGCTCCTACCGTTACTCAGTCAATTCCTAACCAAGTGGGAGTCGTTGGACAGGCATTCAGCTACAACATCCCAGCCAACACATTCACTGATCCCAACGGAGATGCGCTGGTGCTAAGTGCCAGCGGTCTGCCGGCAGGGCTGAACTTAAGCGGCTCGGTGATCAGTGGTACACCTTCCGTAAGTGGGGTATCTACGGTGTTCATCACCGCTACCGATCCAGGCGGTCTATCAGTCAGCACCAGCTTTGTACTGACGATCAATCAGGTGACAGTGCCGCCAACGGGTGCTTTCGCCATCACGGGTGTACAACTACTGAACTGTCAGACGATCAGTGCTCAGCAGCGCCTGATTCGCTTTACTCCGCAGTATAGCGGCTTAAACGGCCAGCCAATCAGTTTCTCGGTAGTGAACGAACTGGCCCCTACCACGGCAGGTGGCCCCTATGAATTGCGGTTGTACACCGACAATCCAGTGATTGTGTTGAAGGCTACTCAAGTGGGTACAGCCGGCGAAGCCACTTTCAGTTACAACTGGCTGGCGGCCTGTAATGCGCCCACACGTCAATCGGCGGAGAACTTGCCAGAACTTAACGTACAGGTACTGGGCAACCCGGTGGTCGGCGAGTGGGTGGAAGTGCTGGTGATGGGCGCTGGTCAACAGACCTTGCATGCCACTATCATCAATCAACGAGGAGTTCCGGTCGATACGTGGCAGCGTGAATCCGCTTCGGATCAGGAGCAGATTCGGCTGCGGGTTGGCTCATCGGGCGGTGTTTATCTGCTGAAAGTTGAAACTCCATCACAACGTCAGACGGTCAAGTTGTTGAAACACTAAGAAAGCTAACTCCAGTGTAACGCCGAAGCCGGTTCAGATGTAGAAAATCTGAACCGGCTTCGGTGTTTTGATACGTTACCCATATCGTATCTAACAACTTAACAAATACTTTCAGCACTACGCTTAGCTAAGACAATAGCATTTTTTTGCAGGTAAGACGCAGGATTAATAATCCGTTAATCGTAATTGCATTCGCCCAAGCACAGAAACATCTTATATTCGAAGCGAAACTAAAGCTACTGTCTGTCAGAGAACTAATCTATAATCATTCCTAACCTGATCTTGTATGACGCTACGTTCGCTACTACTTTATGGGCTTACTGCCTTGTCTTTGTCGTGCCTGATTGGTTGCGGGCGCAAAAGCGCTTCTACGTCGGCATCGGAAGAAAATGAGACGTATAAAAAATTAGCTGCGGCCCGGGTCAATTTGCCAAATGGCTGGTCGCTGACTCCCCCCGGACGCAGCCTCAGTCTGGACGATCTGCCGCTAAACCTGGTTGTTTCACCGTCCAGAAAATACGTAGCAATCACCAACAACGGCCAGAGCACGCAGAGCATTACGTTAATCGACGCCAACAGTGAGAAAATTCTGGATACTGCCAAAGTAGCTAAATCCTGGCTGGGGCTGGCCTTCAGCGCCGATGAAAAACGGCTTTATGCATCAGGAGGCAACGACAATCAGATTCTGGTTTACCGACTGGAAAATGAGCAGTTAGTACCCGACCAGCCTATCGTGCTGGGAAAACCCTGGCCCGTTAAAATTTCGCCCACAGGTTTGTGCGTGGACGATGCCCGGAATAGGCTCTATGTCGTAACGAAAGAAGATAGCTCGCTTTATATTGTCGATACGCAAAACCGACAGACGATCCATAAACTGAACGTCGGAGCGGCTGCTTATAGCTGTATACTGTCGGCAGATAAGAAAATGCTTTTTGTCTCAGTCTGGGGTGGATCTAGAGTCTTATTTATTGACGTCGATACGTATCAGACAATTGCGCAGATTCCAACCAACAAAAACCCGAATGACCTGCTCCTGACCCGCGACGGAAATTACCTGTTCGTGGCTAACGGAAATGATAATACAGTAGCTCTAATCGACGTAGCGAAACGGCAGGTAGTCGAAACACTTACTACATCGCTGTTCCCCAACGCACCCGTTGGCACTACACCCAATGCACTGGCGCTCAGCGAGGATGATAATACGTTGTACATAGCCAATGCCGACAACAACTGTCTGGCCGTATTCGACGTAACGCGCAAAGGACATAGCCAGTCGAGTGGTTTTATTCCGACCGGATGGTATCCAACGGCCGTCAAAGTGATCGACTCGCGATTATTCGTAACCAACGGAAAAGGCTTTTCCTCAAAAGCTAATCCTAAAGGACCGAATCCTGTCCGATCACGAACTTCGCAACAAATTGGGCCCAATCCGCAGGCCAATGTCGGCCCTGTTCAATACATCGCGGGTTTATTTAAAGGAACGCTTTCCATCATCGACGTACCCGACAAGGACGTATTGGCGGCCTATTCGCGACTGGTGTACAGCAATACACCTTACACAAAAAGCAAGGAATTACAGGCCGAGGGTGAAGTCGGCAATCCTATTCCGATGCGGGTTGGTGCTCCATCGCCCATCAAATACGTCTTTTACATCATTAAAGAAAACCGCACGTACGACCAGGTTCTGGGCGATATGAAAGAAGGAAACGGAGATGCAGCCCTCTGCCTGTTTCCAGAGAAAATCACACCGAATCAGCATGCGCTGGCAAAAGAATTTGTTTTGCTGGATAATTTCTACGTCGATGCCGAAGTCAGCGCCGACGGACATAATTGGTCGTCGGCTGCGTATGCCAACGATTACGTAGAGAAAAACTGGGTAACGAGTTATGGCGGCCGGGGCGGTACGTATGATTACGAAGGTCAGAAAGAAATTGCCCATCCACGCGACGGTTTCATCTGGGATCATTGCCTGCGTGCCAACATTTCATATCGTACTTATGGCTGGTTTGCCGACGGCGAAAAGCCGAACATAAAGACGGTTGCGGGCAAATTCTGTCCTACGTTCAAAGGCTATAATCTGGGCTACATGGACCACAAGCGGGAAGAAGCCTGGGAAAAGGATTTCGACGAATTGGTTGCTGCAGGCAAACTACCCCGGCTCAACACGCTGCGTTTTGGTAATGACCATACATCAGGTGCGCGTGTCGGAATGCCCACTCCCGAAGCGGCTTTGGCTGACAACGATTTAGCGGTTGGGCGTTTTGTAGAACATCTCTCTAAAAGCTCGATATGGAAGGAATCGGTTGTGTTTATTCTGGAAGATGACGCCCAGAATGGCCCCGATCACGTAGATGCGCACCGCTCGATTGCCTTTGTTGCCGGTGGTTTTGTGAAGCGTGGTTTTGTCGATCACACCATGTATTCGACATCGGGCATGCTACGTACCATCGAGCTGATTTTGGGGATGAAACCGATGAGCCAGTACGATGCGGCTGCTACGCCCATGTGGCGATGTTTCAGCAAATCTGCTACGTTAACGCCGTTCGTAGCGCGTGAGCCGGGCATTGATTTAAATCAGAAGAACGTAGCGGTCAACCGAAATTCCAGACGCTCGTCGATGTTCAACCTCACCCGCCCCGATGAAATTGACGACCTGATTTTTAGCGAAATTGTCTGGCAAACGGTACGTGGCGAAAAAAGCCGGATGCCTGCCCCCCGCCGAGGGGCCTTTGTCCGATTAGGAAAAGGTGGCGACGATGATGACGAAGAAGAGGGAGATGATGACGATGATTAGCCGAATAATTAATAAGCCCCGATAAGTTCTTACTATCGGGGCTTATTAATTATTCGGCCAGATTGAATTTCACCTGCACACCACCCGACGTTCTGGAAGTGTAGTAGTTAGTGGACACGAGCGGATCGTTGAAGGTACGTTCAAAGTACAGGTTAAAATTCAGGCGTCTGCTAACGATATAGCTGATTTGCGGACGTAGCTGAAAGTTTATATTACCCGCCGTAATAATTTGTTCCGCATCGATCTTCCGCTGAATGGTTCGAGTATCGCGGAAAGTAAGCGCACAGGCGAAAGTCAAATCATTTTTGAGTCGTTTGTAAGCGCCATTGATACGGAACGGAATTCGCACGTTCTGGCGTGTGAAACCGAGTGACGCCGTCAGATCTTTACTACTCAATTCGGCCACCTGTGAGTTCGATAGATTCAGGGCTACATCGCGGCTCTGGCTATATTCCAGACGACCGGTAATACCTTTCGACTGGCTGGTAGCAGGTTGGCCACCCGCAGCCGGAGCACCACTGGCGCCTTTCGTCTGGAACTGAATACTCAGCATCGGAGCGAATTTCTCCGACATCGTAATTGTACTCATGGCAAACACCGGAACAAACTGACCCTGCTGGTTAATGGAAGCTGCCATTGGATATCCCTGTACCGCCAGATTGACGTAAGCCGCTGTGTAATCCAGGTTCGAGATAAAATTACCTACGCTGTACGTCGACGAATAGCTGTGGTTCACTGTAAACGATGTAAACCGCTTTCTAATAAATTCCAGACCAGATAGTCCATTATACGTTACCTGCCAGTTCGGAAGCGGGAAATTATAGAACGGCGATAACTGCGCTTTCTCTAGGGGCTGACCGCTGTAAGCTGCGAAAAATGCTGGAATTAATACGTCCTGCGAGGTTTTCGTGTATTTACCACTCTTTTCAGGATTGGCCGCCGTCAGTTTATCGATGAAATACTGCCGATAACTTTCAAAACGATCGAAAATAGGCGACGTACTATTCGGACGCAGGCCAATAAATGCCGTTCGGAACGACCAGAACGACATACTGAATTGTCCGTTCCGCACTGGTGAGAACGTTTCAAAGGGTCCCCCCTGCGAACCGGGTCGATAATATTCCTGATACGCATCCGTGCGATCTAAGCGCCAGTTGATTACCATTCGGAAATCTTTGAACGGCTCTAACGTAGTATTGGCCGAAAACTTTTTCGTAATGTTCTGTTGGAAAGCCGTGTTCTGAACCGTACTAGGCGACAGCCAGCCTTTCTGAGCTGCCCGCGCGGCTATACTCCCATCCTGACTACCAAGCACAAATCCCAATCCGGGCGCATTATTTTCATCGACCCCAAAAAACCGGGGCGTTGGCAGGAAGCCGGGCAAAATCGTAGATTCCTGTAATGTGTACGAAAAGTTGATACCACGTACCGTCAGCAACGCCCGCGTAAAATTTTTCAATATTTTACTGTCACCCCGCTCAATTTCCTCAATATCACCAGGGTTTCGGGAAAAATTCTTACGTACCGGCGCGGGTGTATTGGCAAAGCGGAGATAGCGTATCTTGTTATACAGCCGGATCAGGTCAACCCGCCCCGTAATGCCCCGCTCACGATTGTTCCGGATGATGTTTCCGAAAGGCACGCCCAACGTATCAGAAACACCAAACGAGTTCGCCTGAAACTGATAGCCAACCCCATAAATCGCGTCGGCGGCAATCCAGTCGAGCAGCGGAATTTTATCCAGCGGAATACGATACGTAGCACGGATGTCCTGCACAAAATTTTTCATCCGCCCCAACCGCTTGATACTGTTCAGAATCGAGTCGCGTTTAACCTGCGTGTTGATGTCGCCGGCTGGTTCGTCGATGATGGCGTTGGCCTGCGCGTGATACGTCACTACCAGGTTGCGTGTCAGGTTAAACGTCAGGTCGTAATAGCGGTTGAACAGGAAGTATTTTTCAAACTGTGGCACAATACCGTTGGTCGTCAGGTCCGACGAACGAAGCTGCGTTTTAATGAAACTCCGGTCCATATCGGCCCGAATCGACACCAACGAGGGCAAAAGCGTCAGGTTAAAATCTTTGAGCCAACGCAGGTAAGGCGCTTCGAACGACTGAACATTCCGGAAGGGCTCAAATGCTTTTGGCTGCCCACTGAACGTATACGAAATGCCGCCCCGGTACTGTTGCTGAAGATACTCCTGTGTTAGGATATTCGTTCGTTTGGTATCGTTGAACGCGTAGGTAAACGCCAGATTTTCAACATCCCAGAAGTGCGCTTTGGCATTCGGATTCGTTTTCACCTTCCGAACATTGGAGAAGTTATAGCCTCTGCGAGTCGTATTATCCTGTACCAATTGTCGATAGCTATCCCGCTCAGCCTCTGAACCTTTGGTCGCAAGCGACGTTTCCAGCGGCATATCCGGATCTAGCGGATCGAAGTGCGGATCTACGTTGCGGTGATCGTAATTGATATAGAGCGGAATACGTAGTCCCCAGTTGGCAGGCAGGAATTTATCGACCGAAATGGCCGACGAAATACCGAACTCTGACGTCGTTTCAAGCGCCCGTTCGCCGATACGTGTCTGCACCCCTCCAAAGCCGAACGTAGTGATACGTCCCGACGCTGTCAACGTACCGAGGTCAGCCAGTTTTAGATTCACCGCACCAATGGCCGCCCATCCTGCATGCTGGTCGTAGCCATTGGCCCGCAGTTCATTGACCCATATAGTAAACGTTTTCGGTCGTTCGCCATCATTTGTAATTTTAGGATTACGAACGCCGATCATTATCGACTGTACCGAGCTAAGATCAGGGTTACCTACTACCGTAATTACGTAACGCCTATTAGCTGACAGATGACCATAGGGCAGTGAAGTCCGACGGGTATAATTGCGGTCGCCGTTACGTTCAGCTTTCAGGTTAACCAGTTCTTCAAAGGCGATATCCAGCTCGTTTGCCGAAGGCCACACCACATCATCAGGCTGATTGCCAGGAGGTGTAGCTTGCAGGCCAGGAATTTCAATTTCGTAATAGTTATCGGTATAATCAGTACCCAACCGAACGAAGGCTGAGACCTGCCCACTCTCGTTATCCGGATTGTGCATGTGGACGAACATCTTGAGTCGCTCCCGAAACAACAGATTGAAATTCGTGTTTCGGAACGCCCCCCGCGAATCGCCGTCGCGTAGGTTCGTTACACTTAGACGCATGGACTGCTCGTTCAGTTCCACCGTGTTTACTGCCGTGAAGTCACGGTCACGAACGTAGCCCGGCGGCACAGTATACGGATATTTATCGCCACCCTGTGCGGTTGTCTGCGTACTACTGTTTTCTTCAATGTTAACCGTTGAGACGGTGAAATTAGCGTCGTATGGTTCAGGCACTTCCTGCAAACCGCGCTGCGTCAAATCGCCGGTGTATTTGCGGTACTGGTTCGCTTCCATTTGCAGTTGAGCGAAACGTAGCACGACGGGATCAGCAAAATCGGTCAGGTACATCCGCATGAATCGAATGGACTTAAACCCATTGATACTGCCTACTTTACGTAGCGGCTCCCGCACCGGAATCCGGAACTGATACCAGTTCACCACGCCCCCCGGCGCCCCCGGTGATGGTACCGACACTTTATCGACAATGTACCGCTGCCCTACTTCCAGCTTACCCGGCTGGAGATCGATTTCATACTCATAATACGCTTCGTTATCGTTGATCGTATTATCGATATTCAGGTCTTCGATATCGGGAAGAATGGTGGATGCCGGGGTTAGAAGCTGGTTCCCGCCAGTACTTTCGGGCGAGTTGTTTTCCATACCCATGTATCGCTTGTACCGCGCTACAATGTATTTCTGCTCGTCGGCCTCTTCACCCAGATAAAATCTAAAATCATCGCCCGAGGGGTCTTTTCTGATCTCATCCAACGCACTGGCACTGGTCACACGTGTTGAAATTGCATTCAGGTAGTTCTGGAAATACGTTGTTTCCGCATCGTTCCTTAAGCCATCCAGACCAATATCCTGCTGATCACGGCCACCGCTTGGAAATGCGTTGGTCACAAATTGCTGCCTTGGAGCGCGTCCCCACGCGGTATTATCAGTACCCCGCTGGCGCGACGTCAGTGCGCTATCGCCAGCGATAGGAAATCCGTTCTCGAATTCATAGCGGCCATCCTTAATAACGTCTTCCGAAATATCACCAAGGTTGAAGACCAATTTTCCTCCTACTGCGCGTCCTGTATTATTGAATACCTGATTAGGGCCACCCCGAATTATCCCAGCATCACCTTGCACAAACGGGTCCATCAGCCAGAACGTAACGTTTTCTACGTTGGCGTTGTCGAAATCAATATCCGAAGCAATTGCCCGCGTAACAGACCCAAAGTTTTGTCTCGGATTAGGCAGCAAACCATCAGGCGTGAGGTTCGTATTATAGTTGTAGATACCCCGCTCACTTGGAAAATAAGCTACGTCCAGAATGCTTTCAGGAAGCTGAACGGGCCGTGCCGATCGGCCTGGAAATAAGTCAGTTGGCAGGAAGTAACGTTCATAAACGTGCCGGTTCGCATCTTCGGGATCGACGTTGGAGTTTACCGCAAGCGAACCCTGCGAATAGATACTTGGGTCAACGGAATACACCGAGATCCGGGCCCGATTATAGGCATAGGGCAGCGGATCAGCAAAGGAACCCTGCGGGAACTGCTGGGGTGTAGCCCCAAGCCGCCAGCGGGTAGGTTGCCGGGTTAAATCGAAGATTGTTCGAGCAGCTTCGAAATCATCCAGATAACTCTCATTTCGAGCGCGTTGGTTGGTTCCCGGAAACAATTGTGCCACTTCTCCCGAAACCTGAACCGTCGATAATTCTTTAGTCTGTACGATGGGCAACGCATCCAGCAGGCGCGTCAGTCCAGGCGAATCTTTGCGATAATTGGCATTTAAGCCCAGAATGGTGTTATTGACTGGCTCATTGCCAAGTGCTACGCGGGTTAGGTAGCCAGCGGGCGTTTCTTTCATGTGCATGGCCGTAAGCCCTACACTGAAATCTTTATTAAAGGCATAATCGAGCCGCGTACCAATAAGGGTCCGGATCTGGTTCTGGAAAAGGTCAGGCTGTTCATAACTAATACGTATCTCACGGCCTGAGTTGGTCACGCTTTCGTTGATGATACGTAGTCGGCCGACCTGCGCTTCCAGTATGTAGTCCTGCCCCGCAGTGAGTGGTACACCCCCAGCCGTTACCTGCACCGACTGCTCGTTAACACCGTAAGGTAACTGAACCTCAGCGCCATTACCCGACTGGAAAGATCCTTTCAGGAAGAACTTATTTTTATCAGCAATCTGTTGCGCATCCGCCAACGTAGTACGATACAGCTGGTTGAATACGTACTTGGCTTTCAGATCGGTTTCGTCGGCGCCAAACTGACGATCGAGATATGAACCAAACGGTTCCAGCACTGGGAAAATAATTTTACCATAGCGACTGTCAATCGTTATATTTTCAACAAAGTCGAAGTTGCCGTCGGGCTGGGCGTCCAGCTGTTGGTTCAGTCGGTCCATCCCAAACAGCTGTACCAACGGGCGGTTCTGCGTCAGACGACCTTCCTGCAAGTTCGGGTTATCGATACCAGTCAAATCATCTTTATAAATGATACGTAGTTGAAATCCCTGCCGGGTCACCTGCGCCGTGTTGAGCGAGTAGATGTTTTTCATCATCAGGTTCCACATCGGCAACTGAAGGTTGTTACGTAGCGTGGCCGATTTCAACAACTTGAGTACCAGCACCTGATCGTCGGGGCGGGCCTGGTAATCTTCGGTCAACTCCCCTACTTTATAGCGACGGCCCTGATACGTGTATTCATAGGCGACGGCCAGAATTTCGTCGTTACGTAACGGAGTAACCAACGAAATATACCCCAGTTCAGATTGAAGTTTATACTCGCGGTCGGTCAATCGTTTGGCACCACGTAGCAGGTCGTAGTCGGTTCCTTTCGCCAGATTATACGTACCAGTCAGCGCTTCGTTGGTACGGTCAACCGACCGGAAGGGATCTGCTGAATTGGCAGTCAGTTTCCCGAAAAGGCCGTTTGCTACGTTGTCGGTTGGTGTCCGATTGGTACGAGTGTACGGGTTCAGATTGGGGTTGGTCTGGTTGTAAGGATTACCCTCACCTAAATCCTGAAAACCTACTACGTTACGTAGCGATTCGGTTGTATTGGTCCGGTTCGTTACGTAAACTTCGATACGGGTAATATTGACGCCCGATGTGACCTGAGGCAGCGTTTTGAGCGATGCTTCGTAGTTAGACCGGAAAAATTGTGACAGGAAGAAGTGTCGGTTTTCGTCGTACTGATCGGCCCGAATTTCAAAACCACGGTTCGACGTACCACCCCGTAGCACAATCTCCTGCTTGCGGGAACGTTGCTGCGATGCCACCAATGTAGCATTCAGTTTGCCAAAGCGTAGCTGCGTTTTTATACCGAACAGATTTTGCACGCCCGGAATCAACTGGCTATTAACGGCCCAACTGATATTCCCGACCTCCAGGCCTTGCAGGATGCTTTCGTTCTGCGGTGTAAATCCGGGCAGTTGCCCATTGGCTCCCGGAAGGTTAGGCGCGGTAGGTAAGTTCGGTACACTTGGCAAGCCCTGCCCCGAACCAAAGGCGGGAAGTCCTCCGCCGGGTTTATAGTTCAGCTTAAGCGCGTTCTCGAAGTTAAAACTGGCTTTCGTATCGAAGTTAGCCAGTACGCCCAGACGTTCACCAATTTTCCCGTTGAAGTTGATGCTGATCTGTTCGTTGAAAATGAAGTTCCCATTTCGACGCTGCTGCACCGGAATATCGGGCCGGTCGTTGAATTGGTAGAGATACCCAAAATCGAGCGTAACAAAGCCATTCGGTTTGAAATCAACCTGGCTACCGCCAAAAATCCGGTCGATGATGGGGGGAAGTTCAAGTTTGGGAATCAGGCCGCGGCCCGTTAGCGCACTTTGGCCATCACGCCGGGCGCTGTTTTCACGTAGTATACTCTGCTCAACATTCTGATTTTGCAGTTGATTGAACTTGGAGAACGGAATGGTTTCGGCTGGTCGATACGGTAGCCCAAACTGCGACGGCGGCAATATCGGACTAGTGCCTGGCGTAGACGTACCGGACGTAGCTGGTGAGGACGTATCAGTACGTCCGACAGCGGTATTGGATAAAGGTGCCCCTGACAGTGATACACCCGTTCGTACGCGCTCCGATACGCCCACACCGCCATCGGGAGAAAGCCGGAAATCGGTTGAAACGCCTTTGGGATCGCGAAGAATAAATGGTGATTTAGAAGGCCGCTCGGAGAAACGGGTGGCTCGTCGGTCAGGCCAGTTAATGGTAGCTCGACGATTGGCGTTACGTAGCGCCCGGATACTATCGTTCCGATCCTGAAGCGCTTTCTTAGCTGAGTCAGCGCGTGCCAGAGCCTGCCGTCGTGCCTGGGCACGGGCCGAATCAACAGCCGCCTGTTGTCGTCGACCTGCGGCACCTCGTCGGGCGGGCGTCGGTTGGTCCTGACCAAAGCTTAGGCTCACTCCTAACAGCAGCCAGCATCCTACCATCAGCCAACTATTCGATGAAAACAAAAAGCGGCCGACAAGGGTTATAGGAGAGCAGAATACAGTATTGTGAACAAAGTAAGGGTTCACCATTCGGGGTACTTTCAGGTTCAGTTTTGGTAGCGTGTGGTCCGTTCTTCTATCAAACGGCCAAAAACAGGACAATCGTCTAACGAAGCGCTATATTTTTTAACCGGCGGTTAATTTAGCCAGCTAATGGCAAATGTAAGCATTAAGCCGACTTCATACGTATAGCTAAGTCAACATTCTTCGCTTTTCGCTTATTAGGCGATCTATACCCACCAAACTGTCTGCAATTACCAAGCCAAGATTTGGAATTAGTAGTACCAGTCGATAGTCATAACTGGTAATTTCTTATGACTATCGACTGAACAATATCAACTATTACGCCCTTTGCCTCCCCGCCTGAAGAAGCGAATAAAACGCTACCATGCCGAAACCGACCATGAGCATGATATGTAGAAAAAACATACGAAAATCCTGAATTGTAAACGCTAGAGCCAACCCACCCAGGAAGTATAAAGCCAGGAACCCTTCGGCAATTGTGAGCCAGCTGGGTTTACGATTTATGTATTTGTTGGCCGCCCAGCTGTCGCCAGTGGCCTTTACATTAAATTTTGGAGTTCGGACAAACGGTGTTTTACGGCCAATGTATCCTTCAATAACGGCTATCGTGTTGTGCAGCGACAAGCCCATCATCAGTGACGAATACATCGGAAAATACCAGACAAACCGGACCTTTTCAGATGATTTCAAAAACCAGAGCGGGATGCCATAAAATAAGATTAGAATCAGGAGGTTAACCTGAAAAAGATTGATAATCCGGAAGACCCACTCCCATTCCGGGTGGCGGCTGCGGATATAGATCAGCGGAACACTCATTACGCCCAGCACTAATACCAGAATGAACGTAGCACTGCTGAACAGATGGAAAAAAGCGTGGAGTTTCCTGGCAAACGATACACCCGGTGTTCGTAGCACACGAGCGAATAATTTGCGGGCACATTCGGCGGCACCTTTCATCCAGCGATATTGCTGCGATTTGAGCGCGTTCATAGCCACGGGCAACTCGGCGGGCGAACCAATATCCTCGCAGTAAACAAACTTCCAGCCCCGCAGCTGCGCCCGGTAACTTAAGTCCAGATCTTCGGTCAACGTATCACTTTGCCAGCCGCCCGCGTCTACAATGGCAGCTTTCCGCCAAAGTCCGCCGGTTCCGTTGAAGTTAGCCAGCCATCCGGCTTCATATCGACCACTTTGTTCAACTGTAAAATGCGCGTTCAGACCAAATGCCTGCAATTGCGTAATCAGCGAAAAGTCTTCGTTGAGGTGTTCCCAGCGCGTCTGCACAATCGCTACGTCCAGATCAGTGAAGTGTGGCACCGTCTTGAGTAAAAAATCGGCTTCGGGCACAAAATCAGCATCAAAAATCGCGATGAGTTCTCCTTTAGCCTTCGGCAGACCATACGCCAGCGCTCCAGCTTTAAAACCGGTACGTTCTGGTCGGCGGATGTGATCAATGACAATACCCTGCTGTTTGTAGTGAGCTACTTTCCGGGCAATCAGGTCGGCGGTTTCATCAGTTGAATCGTCCAACACCTGAATATCCAGTTTGGCGAGGGGGTAGTGAAGTTGCGCCACGGCATCAATGAGTCGTTCCACTACGTACAACTCGTTATACACCGGCAACTGAACTGTAACCAACGGCAAATCGTCGGTCGGTAGCATTTTGGCTGCCTTACTACGCAGCGTCTGTTTACGTTTTGAGCGTAAGTAACTGACGATTAGACTCAATTGTCCGCAGTTATATAAAAACAACAGCGACAATGCCACTGAATAAAGTACTAGAATTACAATTTCCATATCGTTGAGTAAGCTTAATAGCGTCAATATCCATTTGGGGCTTCTTTCGCTAATCGGTTTAACGGGTTGAGTAAGAAAATGGTTGGAAAAGGTTCGACTTAGTTAGCTACGGTGTCTTACCAAATGGCTTGAATAGACAAATCGTAGCAATTCTGGAAAAATAGACTATACTTGGGAATGGAAATTTCATTCATCGGTGCCGGAAATCTGGCTTGGCATCTGGCTCCTGCTCTCGAAAATGCAGGGCATCACATCAACGAAATCTACAGTCGTCAGCTCACGCATGCACGGCAACTGGTGAGTAACTTATATGATGCGAATCCCCACTCCGAGTTAAATTTTGCCGACAGTCCTTCGCAACTCTTTATACTGGCCGTTCCCGACGATGCACTGGAAGAAGTCTGCTCCCGGCTGGTTCTTCCCGAAAATGCCATATTGCTGCATACATCGGGGGGGCGGGCGCTGGCATCGCTTGAGCAGTGGATGGCTATTTACAGCGACGTACCGGTGCAAACGGGGGTATTTTACGCACTGCAAACCTTCACGCGCGGACAGGCACCTATGCCTTTCGAAGACGTACCGCTTTGCCTGGAAGCAAGCGACCCGGCTACGGAAGATGTGCTCGTTACGTTGGGGCAATCGGTTAGTGACATTGTTTACATCCTTACGTCCGAAGAACGTCGGGCTCTACACGTAGCAGCGGTGCTGGCCTGTAATTTTACCAACCATCTGCTTGCCCTCGCCTATGATCTGACCGCTCGCGAGGGACTGGAATTCGATTTACTACGTCCACTTATTACGGAAACATTTCGTAAAGGTTTGGCAGCCAATAGTCCCGCTGATGTGCAGACAGGCCCAGCCCGTCGCGCAGATCAAACTACCCTGGAAACCCACCTCGATTACTTGAGAAATATGCCCGTTGTTTCGGAGATTTATCAGGTAATGACCAACAGTATTCAACATTATTACGCTCCAATTCAATGAGATTCATTATCTGTTTTCTAACTATATATGGACTCTGCTGGCCGACATTTGGGCAATGGCAGATTCAGACGGTTTCCACTGATGCTAGTTTTCGGGCCGTCAGTATTGCCGGAGCGAACGTAGCGTGGGTTGGCGGCACCAAAGGCACTTTTTTACGTACTACCGATGGTGGAAAAACCTGGTTTACCGGAAACGTACCAGAGGCCCAAAACTGCGATTTTCGCGATGTACAGGCCATTGACGACCAAACCGCCTACCTCATGAGCGCCGGACCAGCCGAGCAGGGACAGGCACGGATTTATAAAACCACAAATGGAGGACAAACCTGGGCGCTGCTTTACGAAACCAAAAAAGCGGGCGTTTTCTTCGACGGTATCGCTTTCTGGGACAAGCAGCATGGGATCGTTTTCAGCGATCCTGTTGAAGGCCATTGGTTTATGTTGACCACGGATGATGGCGGACAAACGTGGCAGCAGATTTCTCCGTCGTCTTTACCTCCTATGCAATCCAACGAAGCGGCCTTTGCGGCCAGTGGTACGTCTCTCGTAGTACAGGGGAAACGTAACGTCTGGATTGCCTCGGGTGGCGGCACAACCCCACGCGTTTTTCGCTCGGTCGACCGGGGACAAACGTGGGACGTTACTGCTGTGCCATTACCCTCTGGCGAAGCAACGGGACTATTTGGAATGCAGTTTTTCAACGAAAAAGTGGGTATGGTTGTCGGCGGCAACTACAAACAGGAACAACTGCCCGGACCCAATGCGGCCATCTCCCGCGATGGCGGAAAAACGTGGGAGCGAGTTAGTCCTACCGACCCTCCCGGTTTAAAAGAAGCGATTGCCCTGCTCCCCAATGACAGACTACTGGCTGTTGGTCCATCTGGCACAAGTCTCTCCGCCGATCAGGGGCAGACCTGGCAACGGCTTGACAGCGAAGGTTTTCATTCGGTAGCCTGCGCCAAAGGTACCTGTTACGCCGTCGGTGCTAAAGGAAAAGTGGCCATTCAACGGTTTAAGTAATATGGGCCACTGGTGGCGAGTGCCAGGCCATCAGCCCTACACCGCTGTACTTTGCTTTTTTATTTTCGAATTTTTAACGCCCCTCCACTGAAAACGTAGTACCTTTGTGCCCAGTTTGTTATCATTTTCTTAAAAAAACAACCACTGATTATGTCTGCCACGCTTGACACCGTGAGTTTGCTAGCCGACCGCATCAACGCGCTGGAAGAATCGTCCACGCTGGCGATGACCAAGAAAGCACGTGAACTAGCCGCGCAAGGCCACAAAGTAATTAGCCTAAGTGTCGGAGAGCCCGATTTTAAAACCCCGAAACACATCTGCGAAGCCGCTAAGAAAGCCATCGACGACGGTTTCCATGGCTACTCGCCTGTAGCTGGTTATCCCGACCTTCGCAAGGCTATTGCTGACAAATTCAAGCGTGATAATAATATTGACTGGAAACCTGAAAATATCGTTGTATCGACTGGAGCCAAGCATTCACTGGCCAACGTAATTCAGGTGCTTGTTAACCCTGGCGATGAAGTGATTATCTTCTCGCCCTACTGGGTTAGCTACTCGGAAATGGTGAAGCTGGCCGAAGGTAAAGCAGTGGTTATCGATGGCGCGTTCGACAATAATTTCAAGGTAACGCCCGAACAGTTCGAAGCCGCCATCACCGATCGGACTAAAATTGTCATGTACGCATCGCCGAACAACCCAACCGGTTCTATCTATTCAGAAGCTGAGTTGCGCGCGATTGCCGACGTAGTGGCCAAGCACGAAAACATTTACGTACTGGCCGACGAAATTTATGAATACATCAACTTCACGCCCGAAGGCCATTTCAGCATCGGTTCCATTCCGGCCATTGCCGACCGTGTTATAACGGTAAACGGAGTAGCGAAAGGGTTTGCGATGACGGGCTGGCGTATCGGCTACATCGGCGCAGCCAAATGGATTGCTGACGGCGTTGAAAAACTTCAGGGCCAGGTTACGTCGGGAACCAACTCGATTGCCCAAAAAGCAACTGTTGCTGCCCTGACGGGCCCGCTGGAGCCATCAATGGAGATGACCCAGGCTTACCACCGTCGGCGCGATCTGGTTGTGAAGCTGCTGAAAGAAGTACCGCATTTCCGTACCAACGTACCGGAGGGCGCTTTCTATGCGTTCCCTGATATTAGTTATTATTACGGCAAATCGGATGGCAAAACGACCATCGAAAATTCGGATGACTTCGCAGAATGGCTGCTCAATACGGCTCACGTAGCAACCGTAGCTGGTTCAGGATTCGGAGCACCCGATTGCCTGCGCATTTCAACGGCCGCTTCTGACGAAGCCCTCACCGAGGCTGTACTACGTATCAAAGACGCTGTTGCTACGTTGAAATAAGGAGTAAAAAAGTCGAGAGTCAAGGTTTATCGCTGCGGTCAGTTAATAATCGTTATTGGTTTTTCCCTAACAATTATTGCCTGACCGCAATGGTGGACCCTGACTCTCGACTTTTTATTTATTCCCAAATGGCACTACTATTTTCAAACTGGCGTTACGTCCCATGTTGAAAACGCCGGTACGTCCAGTCGCCTGATTGACGCCGAAGTATTTAAGCCGATTCTGATGGCTCTGGTAGGCAACATCAAACATGTTTTGCATCGTCAGATAAATGGATACCAGAGTTCGGCCTTTACCGCTGACGATGTCGCTTCCAGCTCCAATATTCACAAGCGTGTAGCCCGGGGTTTCCGTTTCGGTTCCGTAAGCCAGCAACGCTTCGTTCTGCCGCCAGTTGTTTTCCATTTCCAGCAAAACATACATATTCCGCCAGTGATTGCCTGCTTCGGCTTTCGTGAGTTTTAACTGACTAATTATGCGGGGTGGCGGCAAAAAAGGCAGATACCGCGCTGAATCACTTTTGGCCGACAGATTTCGGGAACGTACCAAGGAGTAACTTGTGGTGAAATGAAACCAGCGAGCCGAACGCGGATTAACACTCAATTGCGCTTCGCCCCCGAATAAAACAGCGTTCCCCTGTGCGTAGCGATACGTTAAAATTGGTCGTGCCGGATCAACAATTGAATCGCGTCCAAAACGGTCGAGTACTTTTTCGGAATATGTATAATTATTAATTCGATTCTGAAATAAACTGGCCGTTATCGATACGTCGGGCGATTCATAATTAATGCCTAAATCGGCCTGAAACGATGTTTCTGACTGCAAGTTCGGGCTTCCGATTTCATACCGAAACGTACCGGCGTGTTCGCCATTAGCCGATAATTCCGACGTAGCAGGTGCCCGGAAGCCTCTGCCCAGATTAGCCTTTATGATCCATCGTTTTGATACTGAATACGTAGCGCCGAAACTAGCCGTTGGGTTCGAATACGTTTTATCCAGACCACCGAAGCGCGTTTGCCCGCCTGCCACCGGATTTTCGCTGAATACGCCATCAGCGCTGGCATAAAGCTTATTGATCCGCATCCGTCGAATATCCATCCGAAGTCCGCCGTTGACTGTCAGCCGATCGGTTTTCTTCTGCGCAAACAGAAACAGCCCATTATCCAGCGACTGATACCCCGGGTACAGTACGTCTAGGCCCAGATTCTGATTGTACTGCGAAAGGCCATTGCCCCCAATCGTGAAATCCCAGCCTTTACTACCACTTAGGTAATATTTAAGGTCATAAAATACGTTCTGCAAGTAGAAATAAAGCGCAGGCTGGCCAGGCGTCAACGTACTGGCGAACTCCTGACGCCGGTTCTGGCTATAACTAATAATTGCCGCCAGATTTCCACGGCCTAACTTTACAAACGAATTCCAGGAAAACTTCAGATGGTTCAAATTCTGGTAGTTAGCCGGATCAATAGTTCGTCCACGTAACATAGCATCAGAAACGGGAGCCAGTGCTTCAGAGTCTCGCGATATACGAACCAGTTCCTGAAAACGGCCCGTACGGTCGCGTTCGCCCGTTACGATGTTGATATCCTGATGCCAGTTTGATATATAAAATTGTGAATATCCCCACGAACGGGTAATACCAACGGTTCCATTCAGATCAAATTCACGATAGGCTGATCCGTAAACTCGTCCATCATATTGGTTCTGATAATTACCGGCGCTCTTGGAGCTGATTCGCACCCGTGCAAATAAGCCGCTTCGGTCTGTCCCCTCCGCCATAACCGACCCACCAATCATGCCGTTGTTAGTCTGATAATTGGTCAAGACCTGTCCACGAAACACACCTATTTCGGGAGGACGCGCCGAAATCAGGCTCATGACGCCACCCAGTCCGTCAGAACCGTACAACAAACTGCCGGAGCCTTTAATAATTTCGTAACGGTCGATGCTGTATTCATCGATTTGCAGGGCATGCTCTTCACCCCACTGGTTATCTTCCTGACGAACACCATCGTGGACCGTAATAACCCGGTTGAAACCCAATCCACGAATAACCGGCTTCGATAAACCAACTCCCGTCGTGATCTGCGACATCCCGGGCAGTTTACCAACCGCATCGACCAGATTAGTAGAGCTGTTTTGAAGCCACTGGATTTTGTTGTACGTCATTATGGGTACCGGACTGTCTTTCACAGTGGAGCCAGTTGTGAGGCCAGTCACTACAACTTCCTGAAGTTGAGCGGCATCGGGCTCGAGTGAAAAATCAGCGGTGGTGGTTCCGCTGAGGAGCCGAACGGTACGGAGCTGGTTTTTATAACCTAAAAATCGAATGTCAATTTTATGCGAACCTGCCGGCAAATCGGGTACTCGATACTGACCGAGTGTATCGGTCCCGGTACCTTTTTGCAGAGCAGGAAAATAAATTGTTGCCCCAATTATGGGTTGTTGAGTAGTTTTATCGATAACCTTGCCAACTAATGTAGCTTGCGCAGATACCAGATACGGCACCAGCATAAAAATGAGGAGTAGTCGAAACATGAAGCGAGAAGTAGCGTTTAAGAAAAACTAGTACGTTGCTCATGCCCGAAATGCCATACCTATCCATGCCTAAGACAAGGCATTGAGACAGAGCATTTCAACCATGAAAACAGAGATTAACTAAACGCACGGGGGCCCGCGATGCTGAAATGCCGTATGAGCGGATTGAAAAAGAACCGGTCGGAACGTTTCGGCGCTCACTCGCACCAGAATAATAACGGCGGCTAATAATACTAAGCCAACTACAGCCGGATTGGTATAAAATGAATTGGTAAAACCATCCAGCCAGATGAGTTCGTCGCGGGTGTGGGCGTGTTTAGGAAACTGCGTCCCCGGTGATGATTTGTAGGGGTGCGCGTGAGTGATTATTGTTCCGTCGGCCAATCGGTGTGCATGCCGGAACACAACACCATTGACCAGTACGGCAACGTACAGGCCAAGTAGAAAGCGGGCGATCCCAAACCGATAATTTGCTAGACGAAACACGCCAATAGTAAGCTCTTATTTTACAAAAGTACGAATCAACGTAGATATTCTCTTTTTATTTTGTAGAATCAACAAATGAATTATATGCTTTGGCATTAAAATTGAACTTTGAAAAATTCGAACAGAAGGTTATGGTAGTGACAACAATTTTACTTATTTTAATGTCTGTAAAAAAGAATCTTTTAATTAACTTTTTAAGTGCACCTTGATTTTGTATTAATACAAGGTTAACTTTGATTTTAATTGAAAAGGAGTCCATTGACAGCGGTGGATAAGTTGTTATCTCTCCCTATCCGTACACTTAACTACAACATTTTAGTCCTGAGCCAATGAGAAACGTTAGACTTTACATGATTTTTCAATGGGTCGTTTTCCTTCCCATTATTTTGCCGCTCTGCCTTATTTATGGCGCGATACGGGGAGCAATGCAGATGGCAGAACGTGTGATGGACCAGCTCGTAGCCGACGTCGTTCCGAACGGTAAACCCCATCCTACCGTAGACTGACAAAGCCATGACAATCCAAAAATAAGCCGCACCTGTACGTTCTAAAACCAGGTGCGGCTTATTTTTTAGGCAGTTATACCAACCTATTCGTACAGGTTATCAATATCCTTGTCCTTATACGTTTCTGGTTCCAGCTCCAGGAACTCCTCCCAGAATGGATCATTGGGTAGCCCTGCCCGACATATAATCGGCTCCTTTTTTACTGGATGGACAAAGTAAAGTCGGCGGGCGTGCAGGTAGATTTTTTTATCAGCTACTGCCCTATCGTATCCGTATTTAACATCGCCACGTATTGGGCAACCCATGTGCGCCAGCTGCGATCGAATCTGGTGCGGACGACCGGTAATAGGATTCACCTCCAGCAGATAATGCTCATTGATTTTCCCTAGCACCCGATACGTCAATTCGGCCTTCTGTGAGCCCGGTACCTCATAATCATAGACCGTAACCTGGTTTTTCTGCTCATCTTTCACCAGCCAGTTGACCAACTTATCAGCATCCGTAGACGGCTTCTGTCGAACTACGGCCCAATACGTCTTCTGAACCTGCCGTTTCCGGAAGATTTCGTTCATCCGCTCCAGCGCCTTCGATGTTCGGGCAAATACCACCAGGCCACTTACAGGACGGTCGAGTCGGTGCACTAATCCAAGAAAAACCTCACCGGGTTTATTGTATTTTTCTTTGATATATCCCTTCAATACGTCCAGCAACGTAACGTCACCGGTGCGATCTCCCTGCACCAGAATGCCGGGCTCCTTATTAACAATCAGCAGGTGATTATCTTCGTAAACGACCTGAAATGGTTTTCTTTTCATTATTCTTTTTCTGACAAAAGATGAAAAATGCATGAGGGGAGACGGTGTCTGTTAAATTGATACGTCTTACCTCTCCTATCTTTTCTCATTCTTCTAACTCAATAGGCTTCTTTCTCGTTCGGAAACGTATTGGCTTTCACATCATCAACGTAGTGAGCAATGGCTTCCGTCATGACTTTATGCAATTCAGCGTATCGACGAAGAAAACGCGGCTTAAATTCGTTGTTAATGCCCAGCAAGTCGTGAAAAACCAGAATCTGCCCATCAGCGTCGGGCCCTGCGCCAATGCCAATGGTCGGAATACGGAGCTTTTGAGAAACATTTTTCGTTAGTGCAGCCGGAATTTTTTCGAGTACAAGGCCAAAGCAACCCAACGATTCCAGCATCTGGGCATCTTCCATTAATTTCTCAGCTTCGGCCTCTTCTTTGGCCCGTACGGCATACGTACCAAATTTATAGATCGACTGAGGAGTTAGTCCCAAATGCCCCATCACAGGAACGCCTGCACTCAACACACGTATTACTGATTCTTTAATTTCCAGACCTCCCTCCATTTTCACCGCGTGCGCACCCGATTCTTTCATGATCCGAATGGCAGAACGTAGCGCTTCCGACGAATTTCCCTGATACGATCCAAACGGCAAATCGACTACAACCAGCGCCCGCTTTACCGCTCGTACTACTGAACTAGCGTGATAAATCATCTGATCCAACGTAATAGGCAGCGTCGTTTCATGGCCGGCCATTACGTTCGAAGCCGAATCTCCAACCAGAATCACCTCTACACCAGCCGTATCGACTACGCGCGCCATTGAGTAATCGTAGGCAGTCAGCGCTGAAATTTTCTCGCCTTTATTTTTTAATTCCTGAATAGTATGCGTCGTAACGCGCTTGATATCGGGATTATGAACAGACATTGTGGGCAGTTGTACGGTTGTGAAGTTGCAAAGGTATAGAGTTATAAAGTTGTAGGGTTATAAAGTTATAAAGTTGCAAAGTTGCGCATCTGCGCCGGAGCACTGCGCCCACAAACTTTATAACCTTATAACCCTACAACTCTATAACTGGCTAGTCTACCTTGGAATGAGCCAGGTTTCGGGATTAAGCTTGGTGAACTCTTTCCAGATCTGAAACTGGATTTCGGAAACACCGTTTTTGTCGGTGGCTACTATACCAATGGCCTCACGGGCTTTTACTTTCTGGCCAATCTGAACTGATACACTCTTCAATTTAGCGTAAACAGTAAAATAATCGCCGTGCTGAATGGCTACTACGTTATTCATACCCGGCATACTCGTTACGTCCTGCACGATACCATCATATACTGAGCGAACGCCCTCGCCCGCATTGGTCTGAATATCAACTCCTTGATTTTCAACATAGATACCTTTTAAAACAGGATGCGCTTTACGTCCAAAATGATCGGAGATAAAACCCTTTGTAACAGGCCAGGGCAAGCGTGTCCGCGATGCCGTGAATGACGACGCTAGGGCAGATTCTTCGTCATTAAGGTTATTGTTACGTCGTTCGTCGGGTCTCTTTGCCGCCGTTTCTGTTTCGGCAGCTTTATCAATACTTTCAACTTTTGCTACGTCGGCGGGGGCCGGTTTTTCGCCGGCTTTTGCAGCCGCAGCAATGGCGTCTTCTGCTTTTTTACGTTCGGCAGCTTTACGGGCCGCTTCGAGTTTTGCCAGTCGTTCGCGTTCAGCACGCTCCCGGGCTTCCCGTTCGGCGCGTTCTTTTGCTTCACGAGCAATGATGCGCGTAATCATGGCTTCAAGACGATTTACTGCCCGACGACTCTCTGCCAACTCAGTAGCCAATTCAGTTTCTTTCTGGCTCAACTCCTTGACAACCGCATTTTTCTCATTCTTCAACGACTCCAGCTTCTTGCTTTCATCCAGTTTGGTAACCAGCGTACTACGTTGCTGCTGACGCTTACGTTGTGTAGCTTGTTGTTTGCCATCAAGCATGGTTCGCACGTTGTTCATCTGGCGAACTTGACTTTGCCGGGCGTCGGAGTATTGCCGCAGATACCGATAGCGAGCAACCAACTGATTAAAATTATCGGCCGCGAACAAAAAACCCAGCGGATTGATTTGCTGACGTCGTTTGTCAGCCGCATAAATCATAGAGGCATATTCGCTCTTCAGCTTATTCAGATCTTTGGTGAGCGCTTCGCTGGCCTGGCGGAGTTCGTAAATTTCGGTTTCTGTCAGGCGAATGTCCTTGTTCAATAAGCCAATCTGATTCGACTGAGCCTGAATCTGTTGGTTCAGCGCTTTTAATTGACCAATACCAACTTGTTTCTCCGACGTTGTTTGTTTCAGAATAGTGTTTATCTGGGTCATGCGTTCCAGATTTTGCCTTTTTTCTTTTTCAAGCGCCTGACGGTTACGCAAGGTTTGCGTCTGTTGCTGAGCCATAACCGAGCCCGACAGCCAGCTTAGACCTAACCCAATCAGCAGAATAAGAAACCGGCACATAAACCAGAAAGAAGACCGAAAAAGAAAACGCATACGTACTGAAACAAAAACAAATTACGGATTACATAGTGTGTTTTACGAATTTACTAACGTAGTAAAGCAGACTTGACCACGAAATTAAGGCCGACGTTTATAACTGGCCGGAATCGTGAACGGAAATCCCGGATTTTTATCGGCCAGTTCCACTTTACTATGCTTGATACGTAACAAAGTCTGATAAAATTGTCCATCTGCTTTCGACTGATAATCAAGTGTTACCAAACTTGTGTATGGAAACAGGAAATTATTCAGCGATGCGAAATCGTCGTAATCCAGCCGAAGCGTGTTTTTGGTCGGCTGTTCGGTAACCATCAGTTTTTTCAGTTTTCGATCCTGTTCACCAATGTAGTTTTCAACCAGCACTTTGCCTTCACTCTGCCGCAGAAGCAGGTAATCACGTTCGTTTTTGATTTTCTGAGCTGGTCGCTTTGGGAGCGGCAAGTTTCCGACAATAAGTGCCTGTAGCAACTGAAAATTCATGTCAAAATTGAACTGTTTGCTCAAAGTCGGGAAATCATAAACCGAGTATTCCCGGTGAATTTTATCGATAATCGTAATGGAATCGCGGGTTATCAATCCCCGAACTGCTTCGAGACCGAGCTTCGAAATGGAGACCCAAATCAGGCTGTCCTTCCGGACACGAATGGTAATGTTGGCGTTATCGATGTCCTGCGTAGGACTTTTGAAAGAGATTTTCGATTTAGCTGTCAGGTAACTAAAATCAATTTCTGCTACGTTAGTACGGGCCTCTTCAATACCAGGGCGGGCAGGTCGCGAAGCAGCGGTTGTATCCTTGGCAGGTGTTGTCGTCGGACTGACAGCAACCTTAGCCGTATCGGGCGACGTAGCAGGAGTAGTTGAGGAAGTAGTACGTGATAGGCGGTGTCGTCGGCACCCTTCGGCAGTGACGAATACGCTCAATAGCAGCGTAAACAGGACGTATTTATTCATTTAGGGGTAGTTTCAGTTCCTAGCGACGGTGTTGGCCAAAAGCTAGTAACTGTTTTACAACTTGCCAGTAGCAATTTTTTTGTCCAACTCCGAACTGCCTCCGCCTTTCGTCTTTGCCTGCTTCCACTGCTCCAGGGCTTTATCTTGTTGTCCGAGTTGGTAAAGTACATCACCGTAATGTTCAATGATTGTTCCGCTCAGATTAGCCGGATTGGCCATCGCTTTTTCCAGATACTGACGGGCTTTTGCATAATCTTTTGCTACGTAGAGTACCCATGCATACGTATCCAGATACGTAGCGTTGGTTGGATTACGCTCGACCAGTTTCTGAGCCAGTTGCTGTGCACGTTGAAGATTTTCTTTCCGCAACGACAGGAAATAACTGTAGTTGTTCAATACGTGATCGTTCAGCGGGTCTACTTTTAAAACGGCCTCGTAGGCTTCGTCGGATTTGGCGTACTGACCCAAGCCGTTGTAAGCATCGCCTAACTGAGCATTAATTCCTTTTTTTAACTCTGAATTATCCGTAGCCGCTAGCAGCTTCTGGCTCTCTTCGAGCGCATCGACAGCCTGCTGGTATTTCCGCTTATACAGATTGGCCGAACCATTTGAATACCAGAACATACCCTGCGTCGGAAATACCTCAAGCGCCTGTTCCGAATGCACCAGCAAACTATCGACCTGATTCAACTCTCCATCCAACTGTAGCAAAGCGCCCCAGACTTCAAACACTGATCCGTCTAGCCGGGCAGCTTTGGCATACGTATCACGGGCTTCGGCTTTTTTTCCCTGCTGAACCAATAGATCGGCCAGCATAACCTGTGATTTAGGATCGTTTGGCGATGATTTTGCCAATTGCTGCGCCATACCCAGAGCATCTTGCTGAGCAGCAGGGTTTTCGCTGGTGAGGCCAACGTAACTGGATAGAATCCGCGCCTTCAGACCAGCCTCCAGATTCGGATTTGACAGTACTTGATCAAGTTCCTTTTTCACGCGGGCCATGTCGCCCTTTTTTCGGTAGATATCGGCAAGTAATACGTGAGCCTGTGGCAGGTCAGTATTTAGTTTAAGGGCCTTGTCAATCCAGCTAATAGCCTGATCAGACCGGTCGTTGGCGATGAGCAACTCGGCCCCTTCGAGCAGGTAATCCGGTTCGCCGGGTTCCGAGGCAACTAATCGTTCAGCCTCTTCAATTGCTTTATCTATCTTATTCTGTTTGAGATAAATACGTTGTTTTTGACGAGTAATTTCTTCGTTCGTACCCAGTTCACGCTCTACCAGATTATAGGCGGCAAGCGCCTGATCCGGCTTTTCGTCAAACAGGTAAATAGCCGCCAGTTCAACGCCATATTCAGCATTTTCGGGGCCTTTCTTCAGAATAGCTTCGTAAAGAGTTTCAGCTTCAGCGTACCGTTTTTGCTTTACGTATAATTCGGCCAGCAGCAACGAATAATATTTGTTATCGGTGCTTAGGTTATGTGCCTTAACAGCGTGAGAAATGGCGTCGTTGATTTTACCACTTTTAACCAGCGCATTCGCCAGTGAATAATGAGCTGCCGCATTCGACGGATCTTTCTGGAGTAATTTTTCAAACTGCGCAACCGCCTTAGCCGGTTCGTCGGTCATCAAATAGCGTATACCCTCCGTAAACTGCGTTTCAGCTTCAATACGTACCGTCGTGGTCGAGCCAGCCTTTGCCAATGCTGTATCAGCCTTAACGGGTCGGCGCTGGGCCAATGCAGGCAAGAGACAAACCCACAAAATCAGCCCAAAGCTGCTTAGGCTTCCTAGCAGGCATCGTTTGCCATGTTGAGTGTATAACGTATTCATGCTCATTAGTATACAGAGAGACTTATTTTACAAAACGTGCTCTGTCGCGTTCTATTGCAGCTTTCATCCAGGGAATCACCTTAAACAAAGGTAGTTCAAAATGATGGAAAGATTTATATACGCTAAATACCTTAGCTAGTGGAATAAAACACTATCCGAGGCAATTTCATCAGTCATCTAATTATTGCCTGTATGCTACGTAATTCCATCAAATACCTTGCCTGTTACGTAGCATTGGTAACGTAGTAATGGGTAAGAAATCTCAAAATGCTACGTAGTGCACATAACTTTTCGGACACGCTCTGGTTTATCGGTTATCATTACGCATAAAGCGTAAGTACTTAAAATCAAATTCATGGAAACTTTGTATACAGCCACCGTCAGCAACATTGGTGGACGTGAGGGCGATGTAAAATCGCTGGATGGCATTCTGGAGTTAGACGTTAAACGTCCAATAGAGATGCACGGCGAAGGGGGAGCCGCCAACCCTGAGATGCTCTTTGCGGCCGCCTACAGTTCATGTTACAATGGTGCACTGATGGCCGTAGCCGAACGCCGGAAAGTTGTATTACCCGAACACGCTGTTGAAGTCAGTATTTCGCTTAATAAAGACGGAAACAATATGTTTTTGTCGGGAAAAATAACCGTAAAAGCCCCACACATGGACCATGACCAGCTTCAGCAACTCGCCGAAACTGCCCATGCAGTATGCCCTTATTCAAAAGCCGTAAAGGGCAATATGGATATGAAAATTGAAGTGCTTGTATAACGTAGTATAGGGGTAAGGGTATTGGGTATCGAATAATGACTAATAGCTTGTTTACCCAATGCCCTTACCCCTATGCTACTTGTTAACTCACCGCATCGTACACCTGTACGCGGGTCCAGAGGTGGGCGCAGGTATCAACGAATTTCAGGTGAATGGGATGTTCCTGATACGTATCATGCGCAGTTTTGTCGGCGAAAACAAAAGTTATCGAGAAATCGTAGGAATGGTCGATAACGGGCCGACGAGTGTCAGCGGGCGTACCAACGTAAGCGGCCGAAATGTCGGTTATTTCTTTGAGTGACTCGATTCCCGTACGCAACGCATCACGATCAGTCTGGCTTTCGGGATGTTTCAGCCAGAAAAAAACAGTATGAACAAACATGAGAAAGATGAGAAGTTTACTACAAACTTCTAATTATTTTTCTCCAACTGCTTCACCAGAACGTTAAAATCTTTTGGGTACGGTGCTTCGAATGTCTGTTCTTCGCCATCGAGCAGGGTAAATGTGAGCGAATGCGCATGGAGCGCAACTCGCTGAATTAAAGGCAATTCCTCTGTCCCCTGCTTCAGATTGAATTTCCGTTTTATATCGGACAAAAAAACAGGTTTTCCGCCATACGTTTCATCATTGACAATAGGCGCTTTAAGGCACATCAAGTGAACCCGAATCTGGTGCATACGCCCCGTAATAGGCAGACATTCTACCAGCGTAGTAGTTCGAAACGCCTGCAACGTATTGAAAATCGTCTCCGCTACTTTTCCCTTTTCCCGGTCAATACGTACCGCTGTGCCATCTTTTATGGGTGAAATAGGTAGGTACACTGAAATACCATCGAAATCATGTACCCCATTCGTAACGGCATGATAGCGCTTGGTCACCTCGCGGTGTTCGAACTGCATGGCTAGACTCCGATATGCCTCCGGATTCTTAGCTATTGCCAGAATACCCGAAGTTTCTTTATCGAGCCTATGACCTAATTGAGCATCAGGCCAATACGCTTTCGCCATCCGCACAATGCTCTGCCCGCCACGGTCAGTCGTCCGTTCATCGAGCGACGCTACGTGAGGTGGCTTATTGATGATTATATAATCCTCATTCTCAAAAAGAATAAGGTCTTCAAAACTCAGTTTCATGGGCGATGAGTCGTTAATTGATAAGCCCCGACAGGCTCCGGCTGTCGGAGTCGCTTACGCGACTAACTACAATTCATCCGGCGATTCCGACAGCCGGAGCCTGTCGGGGCCTATTAATTAACGGCTATCGACCATAAACGAAAAGCCCCCTCCTGATCGGAAGAGGCTCACAGACAATATCTTCTCAAAAAGACTATATAGCCAACGTACCGCGCTCGTAAGCTTTGCGTAACGTAGCTTCCAGCCCGTTTTTATTGATGGTTTTAATGGCCGACGTAGCCACTCTTAGCGTAACCCATTCGCCAGTTGATTCAACGAAGAACCGCTTCTTTTGCAGGTTCGGGTAAAATTTACGCTTGGT
The DNA here is from genome assembly GCF_054778555.1 of Spirosoma flavus. Lineage (NCBI taxonomy): Bacteria > Pseudomonadati > Bacteroidota > Cytophagia > Cytophagales > Cytophagaceae > Spirosoma > Spirosoma flavus. The sequence goes on along the minus strand of NZ_BAAGZL010000001.1, from coordinate 1,565,192 downwards.
TTTATTGTTAGCGTGAGAAACATTGTTTCCCGAGCGTGTGCGCTTTCCTGTTATTTGACAAACTCTGGCCATTACCGTACTCGTTTTCCGTATGAGGGCGCAAAATTGGCTAAATAATTCATAATCTGCAAGTCATTTCTCCTTTTTTTTGAATCCATAGGGACAATGTCGACATCCGTTCTGGCAGCAATAGCCCCGTTTAAGGTGGTATGTTGCTGTAAATACAACGTATCCTTCAGGCGTGTAATAATAATCGTCGTCGGCTAAGTCAGGGATTTTTTTCTTCGGCGAATGCGCTGGCATTGGTTTTGGGGGTCTCTGGAAGAAACCGTATTTTTGAGAAACGGGCATCTGCGTACGGAAGTTTCAGTAACGTAGTACTGCATCAACGAACACATAACCACATACACCATGATACACGAACCAACACTATCTGTCGCATCGGCTGAAAAGGCTATGCAGTTAGAATGGCAATATGGCGCTCACAATTACCATCCTGTTCCGGTGGTGCTGACGCGGGGCGAAGGCGTTTTTGTGTGGGATGTTGAGCAGAATCGCTATTTCGATTTCTTATCAGCCTATAGCGCAGTAAGTCAGGGACATTGTCATCCACGGATCATCAATGCCCTTATTCGACAGGCGCAGCAGTTGACATTAACATCCCGCGCTTTTTACAACGATAAGACGGGGCTTTGCGAAAAATACCTCTGCGATTATTTCGGTTACGAAAAAGCCATTATGATGAATTCTGGTGCCGAAGCAGGCGAAACCTCGCTCAAACTTACCCGGAAATGGGCCTATAAAGTCAAAGGCATTCCGCAAAATCAGGCTAAAACTGTATACGCTTCCGGCAATTTCTGGGGACGTACCATAGCCGCTATTTCGTCGTCAACCGACCCTAGCAGCACCAATGATTTCGGGCCGCTGCTGCCGGGTTATATTGTCATTCCTTATAATGACCTGAATGCGCTGGAAGATACGTTCAAAAGCGACCCAAACATTGCTGGTTTCATGGTTGAACCGATTCAGGGCGAAGCGGGCGTAGTCGTTCCCGATGAAGGTTATTTGCGAGGTGTACGTGATTTATGCACGAAATACAATGTATTGTTCATTGCCGACGAAGTGCAAACCGGTATCGGACGTACCGGCAAACGTATCGCCTGCGACCATGAGGACGTAAAACCAGATTTACTAGTGCTAGGCAAGGCGCTTTCGGGCGGTACGATGCCCGTATCTGCAGTTCTGACGTCTGATGAAGTAATGCTGACAATCAAACCCGGCGAGCACGGCAGTACGTATGGCGGTAATCCGCTGGCCTGCGCCGTCACGATGGAAGCCCTTCAGGTGGTCGAGGATGAAAAACTAGCCGAGAACGCAGCTGCAATGGGCGACATCTTCCGATCGCGTATGATGGCGTTGAGTAATCAAACTGACCTAGTTAAATCTATTCGGGGGAAAGGTCTGCTAAATGCTGTTGTAATTGCCGAGCGTCCGGACTTTGGGAAAGAAACAGCCTGGGAAATCTGTATGAAGTTAAAAGCCAACGGCTTGCTGGCCCGCCCGACCCATGGCGACAAAATTCGCTTTGCGCCCCCGCTGGTCATTACCGAAGCGCAGATTCACGAAGCCTGCGACATCATCGAGAAAACAATCCTGGAGTTTTAGAACTAACGTAGCAAACTGACATAACCAATAAAAACAACGTAGCGAACGTAACACAGTTGAAATGTTACGTTCGCTACGTTGTTTTTATTGAACTGGCTGCCCGTTTTTAAACGTAGCGGCTATTCGGTCACCATCGGCGAAGTAATACGTTCCTTTGCCGTTGGGCATATTATTCTTGAACCATCCAACGTATTTATCACCATTTCGGTAGTAATAAGCGCCGTAATCCCAGCGCAGGTTATCCCGAAAATTGCCCTTGTATTTTACTTTCCCGTCGGCGTAATACTCGACACCTTCGCCGTGTTTGTCGCCTTCCTCAAACTCGCCAACGTAGCGTTCCTGCGTTGGATACACAAACGTGCCCGATCCGTCCTGACAATCGCCCGAGATACACCCAACCGTAGCACGTTTCGGGGCAGACGGAGCAACGACAGAACGAGCTGCCATAACTGGAGCGCTGGACGTAGCAATCGGTTTGGGAGCCATGGCCGTTGGCGCTTTCACAACTACCCGACTCTTCGGGTACATGGCCTCAGCTTCCAGCCAGCCTTTTCGAATGGCTTCAACACGGGCCGGTTTGGCGGGGTGTGTCAACGTAGCATGTTCATCGCCAAGGGCTCTCACCGCAACCGACGCTTCATCGAGCGAAGCGCCTAACTGGTGTAGTACAAAACCAGAAAATTTATCGGCTTCGATTTCTTTCTGAGGTTGCCCACCCTTCCCATCAATCGTATGTCCTTGCAAATGGTGACCAATTTCGTGCGCCATAATACTGATAGCTGCCCAGTCGGTTTCAGTATCCTGATCAATCTGGGCCATAAATGCGCCATCATACACAATAAAGCGCTGACCTTTCAGCACCGTTGCGAAGCAGTTATCGGTATTTGAACACTCGATAACTTTAAAGTTTCGCATCAGCCCGATAGGTCTTAATATTCGGTCGACAACTCGTTCGGCGTGACCGTTGGAGGCTGTTTTAGGCGAACAAATCACCTCTGGCCCGACTTTGCCACCGGTATAACTACAAATAAAAGCGCCCGAACCAAATGGGAGCGCCGGAGCATTGTTCTGAGCCTGTAACGACTCATGAAAAAAAGTTGTGATGAAAAAAAGAGGGAGAGAAAGCGCCACTCGCACATGCATAACCAAAGAGGGTTAATCGTACAACACGGCTGAATAACGAATAAGAACCGGCAAGGATTGTACTGGAAAGCGATTGAGACAGGAAAAATGGGTAATTAAGAATGAAGAACAGGTGGGAAGCGTAGGAGGTTATATTCATTATTCACTATCTATTCTGCATTACCCATTGACTCACGTCTCCCTCGTCCGGGCATTCAGCCAGCAAGTCAAGAGTGGTTTTTTGAAGAATGGGATGCACAAAATCCGGCGCTACGTCGGCCAGAGGAACCAGCGTAAACCGGCGTTGATGAAGGTAAGGATGCGGCAATGTTAGCGTAAAGCTCTGCCAAACAAGGTGATCGTAGTAGAGTATATCAACATCAATCACCCGCGCGCCCCACTTTTCTTTTCTGACTCGTCCTAATTCCTCTTCAATCGCCTGAGTTTGTTTTAATAAATCTTCTGGCTCAAGTGCCGTTTCAACACGTATCACCTGATTCAGAAAAGCAGGTTGATCAGCCACTCCCCAAGGCGCCGTTTCATAGAGCGGAGACTGCAACGTAACAGCACCTACGTATTGTCCAATCAAACCAACCGCTCGTTGCAACGTAGCAACCCGATCGCCTAGGTTTGACCCGAGAAGGAGGAAAACATTTAAAGAGTGAAAGAGCGAAAGAGTGCCGCAACGGATGTTGAAAGAGCGATCCATTGGGGTAACATCTTCCCCATTACGTTCTTTCGCTCTTTCAACATCCGTTGCGGCACTCTTTCGCTCTTTCACTCTTTCACAATTAATAATCCTTGATTACTTTGATGTCGTAGTACGCTTTGATTTCCTCCTCAGACGGCGTCTTGGCAGGACGTACCAGTCGGAAACCAACAAACGAAGCCGACGTTAGCCACCAGTCTGATTTTGGGCTTTGTGGATCGAGCACTTTCCACGCAGGGTCTGAGGGCGTACGGGCCGCCGAACGTAGCACTTCTGGCGCATCGTCCCAGGAACCACCGCGAACGCTATTCGGATATAACGTAGTGGTTGGCGCAAAGGGTTCTTTGGCTTTTCCGCTGGCTACCTGCTGATAATAATCTTCGATGTACTGGTCTTTCGTCCATTCCATAACGTTGCCGTGCATATCGTAGAGACCAAATGGATTCGGTTTTTTAGTACCTATTTTTTTATAGCCCCCATCGCTATTCCCGTTAAATACAGCGTATTCGCCCAGTTTGCTCGCATCAGCCCCGAACGAATACGGCGTGGTCGTGTTGGCCCGGCAAGCATATTCCCATTCCGCTTCGGTCGGTAATCGAAAGAATACACCCGTTTTGGCATATAACCACGCGCAGAACTTAATGGCAGCATACTGAGTCATGTTGATGGCCGGATAGCCCGCCCGCCCCATTCCAAATGACATATCGACGTAGGGCGGACTAGGGCGCGTAGTAGCATCCGTCTTGGCCAGATTAGCGTCCTGCTGGGCATACTTGGCTGCCATTTCTTTCTCCATCGTCGTGAAAGCGAACAGGTCGTAGAGATCCCATGTAACCTCATATTTGCCCATGTAGAACGGCTCAATCATTACGTTATGCTGCGGTCCTTCATCAGGTTTCCGGCCTTTTTCGAAGTTGGGACTACCCATCATGAATTTCCCACCCGGAATGGCGACCATCGCATACGTCTGGTTGCTACCCGGCACTACCTGCGTATAAGATTTAAAATCAGAAGTGGTTTGCGCCTGGGTTATATATGTAGTGCCAACAAGAAAGCTAGCGGCAAACAGGAGACGTTTTAAGAGCATTGTTGGTTATAGAATTAGGGAATCCATCTTGAATCGCAAAAGTACGAACGATTGTCTTTGTTTTACCTTTGCACTGCAAACCTTAGGTTTTACACTGCATAGGTTTTTTTTAAGTTTATGAATTATCTCTCAGCCGAAAATTTAACTAAGTCCTACGGCGACCGCGTTCTCTTCAAAAATCTGACCTTTGGCGTGAACCGGGGCGATAAAGTTGCCATCGTTGGTGCCAATGGTTCAGGAAAAACAACCCTGCTGTCGATTCTGGCGGGGGCCATGCCACCTGATTCGGGGATTGTCAGCCAGCGTAAGGATATCAGCGTAGGCTACCTCGACCAGCAGCCCGATCTCAACAATACCCTGACGGTCATGGAAGTAGTGCTGGCGGGTGAAAGTGCCCAACTCGATGCAGTACGCGCCTACGAACACGCCCTCGTCAACGACGACCCGGCCGCCCTAGAACGCGCCATGGCCGATATGGAAAAGTACGAAGCCTGGGATTATGAGTCGCAAATCCGGCAGATGCTGGGCGAATTGGGCATTCAGGACGTAACGCAGCCCGTTCATTTGCTGTCGGGTGGTCAGCGGAAGCGGGTGGCGATGGCGCGGGTACTGATCCAGAATCCAGATTTGCTTATTCTCGATGAGCCAACCAACCACCTCGATCTGGAAGCCATCGAGTACCTCGAAAACTACCTGAATACCAATAATGGTACGTTGCTGATGGTATCGCACGACCGTTATTTTCTGGATCGGGTCTGCAATCAGATCGCCGAGTTAGACGAAGGGCAGCTTTACACGTACAAAGGCAATTACGCGTATTTTCTGGAAAAGAAAGACGAGCGTGAAGCGGCCGCAGCCTCTGAACTGACCAAAGACAGAAACACCTTTCGACGCGAACTGGAGTGGATGCGTCGGCAGCCGAAAGCGCGGGGTACCAAAGCGCAGTATCGAATCGATGCGTTTGATGAACTGAAAGATAAAGTAGGCGGCAAACGTAGCGATGGCGAACTTGACCTGAATCTGCGCATGACCCGCCTGGGCAGTAAAATTCTGGAAGTCGAGAACCTCAGTAAACGCTTCGGCGACAAGGTATTACTCGACCATTTTAATTACACCTTCAAACGGCCTGACCGAGTTGGCCTGATCGGCAAAAATGGCATGGGTAAAACCACGCTGATGAACATGCTCACCGGTCTGCTACGTCCCGATTCAGGCAAAATTACGACCGGCGGTACGGTAAAATTTGGCTATTACACCCAAACCGAACTCGATTTACCCGAAAACCAGCGGGTTATCGACGTAGTGCAGGACGTAGCAGAAGTGATGAAATTGGCCAACGGCGATACGATTACAGCCACCCAACTGCTGAGTCGTTTTCTGTTCAATCGGCAGAAACAATATGATTACGTATCAAAACTGAGCGGGGGCGAAAAACGTAGGTTGCAATTACTGCTGGTGCTGGTGCAAAATCCGAATTTTCTAATTCTGGACGAGCCGACTAACGATTTAGACATTACGACGCTAAACGTACTGGAAGAGTTTTTGCTCAACTTTTCAGGCTGCGTTCTCATTGTAACCCACGACCGCTATTTCATGGATCGGCTCGTTGAGCACGTATTTGTCCTGGAGGGCGCGGGTAAAGTGCGCGATTTTCCGGGTAACTATACCGACTACCGGATTTGGCGAGATGCGCAGCCGAAAAACGTATCATCACAAAATGATAAACCAGCAACGGCCCCGGCGAAGAACCAATCGGCGCCTGTTGTAGTTTCATCCGCAACAAGCCCGGCTGCGGGTGCCAAGAAAAAGCTGTCATTCAAGGAAATACGCGAATACGAAACCCTTGAAAAAGAAATTGAATCGCTGGAGCAACGGAAAGCCGAAGTTGTCGGTCTACTGAATACTGGCGGGCACCACGAGCAGCTGACGGCCTGGGCAAAGGAAATCGAACAGATCGACCAAAGTATCGCCGAAAAATCGGACCGCTGGCTGGAGTTGGCGGAATATATTTAGAGAGCGAAAGAAGGAAATCGGACCGCCGAAGCGGAGCGAAAGAGTGAACAATAGATATCAAAGTTAATCTATCCACCCTTTCGCTCTTTCATTCTTTCGCTCTTGCACTCTTTGACTATGGATCAGATTTTTGAATTTTTCCGGTACCTGTTGAACTCCGAAGAAATCATTCGGACGGGCGGATTGGTGCTTATTACGTTGATTATTTTCGTAGAAAATGGTCTGTTCTTTGGCTTTTTCCTGCCCGGCGATTACCTCTTGTTTTTATCAGGTGTTTTTGCCGGGACCAAACTGTTGAACGTACCACTTTGGCTGTTGCTTATCTGCATTTTTGGTGCGGCCGTGCTGGGTTCGCTCACAGGTTACGTAACGGGCTACTACTTCGGCGGGAAAATTAAGGACCGACCTGATTCTCTGTTCTTTAAACAAAAATACATTGAGAATACGCGGGCAGCTTTTCTTCGGTACGGCAACAGTGCGCTGATTGTTGCCCGTTTTCTTCCGGTTGTCCGCACGTTTGCTCCGTTACTAGCTGGTCTTATTCACATGCCCTTCCCTTATTTCATGCTCTACAACGTAATTGGAGGCTCTATCTGGGTCATTACGTTGGTGGGAGGTGGTTTTTATTTTGGCGAGAAGTTTCCGTGGATTATCAACTACGTCCACTGGATTATCATTTTCTTTCTGGCTGTCACTACGTTTACCGTCGTGAAAGGCTACCTGAATGCCCGAAAGGAAAGGCAGGCGGAAGAAGTGCAGTAGCTTTTACTAAAAATTTCGCGTTACGTACTGATTGCTTGCCAGTTAGTAATTATCCTTTCGCCGTAGCTATAAAATAGTCGCCGATGAATATTCTCATTATTTACAGTCATCCTAGTAAAAAGTCATACAGGGCACAGGTTCTGGAAGAATTAACTCACCATTTGACAGAACAGAATTGGAACGTTGAAATTTCGGATCTCTACGCAATGAATTTTCGCAGCGATATGACTGAGGAAGAATTTGAAAGAGAGGGGTATGCAAATTTAAATTTACCTGTCCCAGAAGACGTTTTAGCTGAACACAAAAAAATAGAAAAAGCAGACTGTATTATTTTTATTTATCCTGTTTGGTGGAGTGATTGTCCAGCAAAATTAAAAGGATGGTTTGACCGAGTTTATTCCGTTGGTTACGCATACGGATATAAGCCAGAATCTGCCAGAATGAAAACCATAAACTATGGCTTAGTAGTCTGTACAGCAGGCCATCCCAACGACGTTTTAAAAGAAATAAACATAGCTCAAAGCATGGAAACTGTCATGCTGAATGATCGATTAGGTAAGCGATTTCTGCATAAAGAAATGCTAATTTTAGGAGGCTCTCTGGAGTTAGAAAAAGTCAGACAAGTACATAGCGAAGAAATTAAAGAGATTACAAAAAAGATAAAAAATTATTGCGCTTAAAGCTTAATAGATAATACGATATTTATAGTAAATAAAATGGCTACTGCCCTCACGAACAGTAGCCATCAACGGCAGAAATCTCCGCTTTCTTAATTTCTTAACGCTTTGCCGCCAGTTAGTAAACTTTGAATACGTTCCAGCGTCTTTTTCTCGCCTGTTAACGATAAGAAAGCTTCACGTTCCAGATCAAGCAAGTACTGCTCCGATACGTTCTGCGGGCTGCTCAAATCGCCACCGCAAATAACGTAAGCTAGTTTGTCGGCAATTTTTACGTCGTGGTCTGAGATATAGTTACCCATGCGCATCGCCGTAATTCCGGCTTTAAACAGCGCAATACCGGTTTTACCCTGTACCTTGATGTCGTTACGTGGCTTGGGTTGCGTGTATCCATTTTCGGCTAGTTCAATGGCAGCTTGCTTAGCTTCGGCCAGTAATCGGCTCCGATTCAGCACAATCTGGTCGGTGGAGCGGAGGTAGTTCATGTCGCGGGCTTCCTGCGCCGAAGTTGAAACTTTAGCAGTAGCGATATTCATGAAAACGCTCTGGAGAATGTTCAATTCTGGATCACCAGTTTGATACAGATCCGACGCCCGCGCGGCCATTTCTTTAGTACCGCCACCCGCCGGAATCAGGCCGACACCTACTTCCACAAGGCCAATATAGCTTTCGGCATGGGCCACCACTTTATCGGTATGAAGCACGGCCTCGCATCCACCCCCTAACGTGAGCGTGTGTGGCGCCACAACCACCGGAACCGACGAATAGCGAAGACGCGTAATCAGTTTCTGGAACTGCGCAATCATCAGATTCACCTCGTCGAACTCCTGCTCAACGGCAAACATGAACAGCATCGCCAGATTGGCCCCCGCCGAAAACGCTTCGGTCGAATCATTGCCGACAACTAACCCACGAAAGTCTTTCTCAGCCAGCGAAACGCCTTTCATCAAGGCTTCCGAAACACCCTGTCCAAACGTGTTCATTTTGCTGTGGAATTCAACGTTCAGAATACCATCGCCCAGGTCATAAATCGACGCGTCGTTATTCTTCCAGACTACATTGCTGCTCAAATTCTCCAGAATCGTGAACGCTTCCGTGCCAGGAATGGCTTTATAGCTTTTCGTCGGAATGTCGTAATACATCCGCTTGCCGCCTTCAACCTTGTAGAACGATGGTTCGGCATTCCGATCGAAACCAGCGTCGATCATGTCGTAAACCCACTGTGCAGGTTTCTGCCCGAGCGATTCAATCAGTTCTACACCCTTCCGAACGCCGATGGCATCCCAGGTTTCGAATAGGCCCATTTGCCAGCCAAAGCCCGCCGTAATAGCAGCGTCGATTCGGTAGAGTTCATCTGAAATTTCGGGAATACGATACGTAGCATAGCGAAACCCATCAGCAAACGTCTGGCGATAAAACTCACCCGCTTTGTCTTTGCCAGCGAGCAACACCGGGAAGCGTTTTTTCAGATTATCAATGACTTTCGTACTTTCTAACGTAGCAAATTTGGCCTTTCCCGACGGCTTGTATTCGAACGTTTTCAGGTCGAGCGCAAGAATCAGCGTCTGGCCTTTTTCGTCTTTTGTTTTCTTATAATACCCCTGACCAGTTTTATCGCCCAGCCATTTGTTTTCCATCAATTTCTGCATCGACGGCGGCAGCTCAAACGACGCCCGCGATTCGTCATGCTCCATTTTCACGAGGTTGTTTGCTACGTTGACGGTCGTATCCAAGCCCACTACGTCCGACAACCGGAACGTACCAGATTTCGGGCGACCAACTACCGGTCCCGTGAGTTTATCAACTTCTTCCACCGTCAGGCCCAATTCTTCGGATACGCGAATGGTCTGAATCAGCGACTGAATACCCAACCGGTTGGCAATGAAACCCGGCGTGTCTTTGCATAAAACGGTAGTTTTACCAAGATACAAATCGCCGTAATTCATCAGAAAATCAATCACTTCTGGATCCGTATCAGGGCCGGGAATGATTTCAAGCAGACGTAGGTAACGGGGCGGATTAAAAAAGTGTGTACCGCAGAAATTCCGGCGAAAATCGTCGCTACGTCCCTCAACCAGCAAATGCATCGGAATCCCCGACGTATTAGAAGTAATTAACGTACCGGGTTTGCGATATTGCTCAACACGCTCATAGACAGAGCGTTTAACATCCAGCCGTTCAACAACTACTTCGATAACCCAATCATACGTAGCAATCTCTTTCAGGTTATCATCAAAATTCCCCAGCTTGATACGTTCGGCAAATTTCGGGCTATACAACGACGCGGGACTAGCTTTCAGCATTGTCTGAAACGCTTCGGTTACGGGTCGATTACGTACCAGCGGGCTGTCAGTCGTAAGTCCTTTGGCCTGTTCAGCTGCGTTTGGTTCTTTTGGAGCAATGTCGAGCAACAGCACATCGGCGCCGATGTTAGCAAAATGAGCCGCAATTCGCGACCCCATGATTCCCGAACCGAGCACGGCGACCCGCCGAATAGTACGTTTTTTTGTCTGAATCTTGGGTTTTTCTAAAGTAGCCTCCATGGTTTTGGTTTATCTGGACGTCATGAAGTTATACATCTCTTCACCACACCAGTTTTACATAATATTGATTAATCCAACGATAATTCCTCCGTTTCGGTCGTTTTAATCTTTGAATTTTCCTCTTCGACCATTCGGTTTATTTCTTTGATAACGTCCAGAAAAACAACCAGTTTGTCGAGCGGAATACGTTCGCGAATGGCCTGATTAAATTGAATCACCCCGTCGCGAGCCATTTCACGCTTAGCTTTACCCGCTTCTGTCAGATAGATACGGACGAAGCGTTTATCGTTATCATCTACTTCCCGACGTATCAAACCGCGCTCTTCCAGATTTTTTAGCATACGTACCAACGAACGAGGCTCCATGCCCAGTAATGGTCCGATTTTCGTAGCTGGCGTACCTTCTTCCAAGTCGATATTCAGCAGTACGTAGCCAATAGCCATTGTAATGCCGAACCGGGCCGCGTAGGCATTGTACATCCGCGAAATGGAATGCCAGGCCCATTTTATATGAAAATCAACAGTCTTTTCCTTCTTCATAGTCGTGCCCTCCCGTCTTGGTTAGACGTGTAAATCTACCAAGATTCTCCGAATTATTATGCAAGCATACTAATTTTCTTCTCATCAAAAAAGTGACCTGCACTGACTTCATGCAACCCGTTGCTGTCAATATGCATCTTTACCCAAAACCAACACAACAAATCATTTGCTCATGAAACTTCTCACCACGTTCTTTCTGCTTACGTTCGTTACGCTAACATCCACCTTTGCCCAATCAACAGTTTCGGCAAAAGAAATCATCGAAAAAATTAACCGAAAAGAAGCCGTCTCCTATCAGAACGCCACCATTACCGGCGATCTGGATCTGACAGATCTAGCCAATCGGAAGGAAGTTAATGATGGAAACTGGGGCGATACGCCACATTATCTCAGCATTGTTGAAACGCCCATTACGTTTAAAAACTGTGTGTTTCAGGGCAAGTTTCTGGCCTATCGCTCAGAAGAAAATAATGTCAAAAGGGTCTTCAATAAAAGTAACACCGTCTATAATGCTGATTTCCCGGAAGCGGTAACCATTGAAAATTGTACGTTCGAAGAAGACGCTACGTTCAAGTATTCAACGTTCAATCAACGCGCCATTTTTACGGGGAATACGTTCCGCGATGAAGCCCTCTTCAAGTACACCAAATTCCGCGACGCTGCCGATTTCAGCAACTCGACATTCAAAGGCCATAGTGACTTCAAATACACGAAATTTGACGAAAAGTCTTCCTTCCAAAAGGCCACTTTCACACGAGCTGCAGATTTCAAATACACCAAATTCGACGAAGGCGTGGATTTCCGGCAGGCTAGTTTTACGGGAAGCGCCGACTTTAAGTACACCAATTTCCCACGTGGTACCCAATTCGAGAACACTAAATTCAGTGGTATTTCCGATTTCAAATACACCAAACTCGACGGGCAGCGATTCAACCCAAATCGGGATTAGGCTGCTACACTAAAGAAGGCCATAGAGATCTCCGTCGCGTAGCGACCAAACCAATGGAAGCATTTCTGTTGGTTTGGCCGCGATGCGACGGAGCTTGATTTGGAATACTTTGGCTATAGACATTTGGTCGCAATGCGACGAGGGACTCAAATTGTTATTGGGCGTTCTTCTTTTTGTTACGCTCCTAACCATTTCGTCAGTTTCTCGTTTATCAAAACGTTAAACAAATCACTTAGCGTTTTGAAACGTACGACCAAAATCCTGATCGCACTTGTCGTCTTACTTATCATTGCCCGGTTGTTGCTGCCGTACTTCGTGCTACGGTACGTTAACAAAACGCTTGCCGATATGGACGGTTATACCGGACATGTAGAAGACATTGGTATTCAGCTCATTCGCGGAGCATATCAGATAGAGGACTTACGTATCCGAAAAGTTAACGGAAAGATAAAAGAACCGTTCCTCTTTATCCCGAAAATTGATTTATCCGTCGAATGGAAATCGCTTTTTAAAGGCCGTCTGGTGAGCGAAGTCGAGTGCTATAACCCGGAAATCAACTTTGCCTTCAGCGATGACGAAGCCACTCGCCAGACCGGGGCCGAAGTTGACTGGACCGAGTATTTGAAAAAGCTGTTACCAATCAGTATCAACCGATTTGCGGTGATCGACGGCACCGTAAACCTGACCAGTTTGATTACCCAGCCTCGCGCTGATTTGTCGCTGAAACGGTTTCAGGGCGAAATTCGGAACATCCGCAACGTAGAAGATAAGGCCAAGCAATTGCCCTCACCAGTAGTGGCTTCGGGCGACGTACCGGGTTATGGAGGAACCATGAATTTTTCGGCCAATATGAACCTGCTGAAAGTTGTTCCTGACTTCGATTACAATATGCAGTTTACGGGCCTTCAGATGGTTAAACTCAATGCGCTAGCCCGTAAATACGGAAATATTGATTTTGAGCGCGGTACGTTGAGTGTTTATAGTGAGATGGCCATGCTGAACAGCAAATTGAACGGCTATGTGAAGCCGCTCACGAAAGGCATGCAGATTTTCAAAATTAACGAGCACGAAAACCGTTCGGTTGGCAAGTTTTTTACTGAACTGGTAGCGCAGGCCGGAACGGCCATTCTGAAAAATCAGCGACATGATCAGGTAGCTACCCGGATTCCGCTTACTGGCACCGCCGATAATATTGAAACCCTGACCTGGCCAGTTGTTTTTGGTTTGCTACGTAACGCTTACATCGAAGCATTTAAGGGCGAATTCGACAACAATGTTACGTTAAAAGATGCGCTGAAGGATGTGAGAGATGATCTGAAGGCAAAACGTCAGGAGCGGAAAGCTGAACGCAAAGAAGCCCGCGCCGAACGAAAGGCCGAACGTCGGGCGAAACGTGAAGCACGCAAGCGGGAAAAAGAAAAAGCTAAAAAAGAAAAGTAGACGAGCTTCTATCAACGTATCGTGTCGACACGGGTTGCCCCTCCCCTACGTAGCGAATCAGGACGCAGCCGTCTTTGTTTGCGATTTTTGGGCGCTGTTGTATCCTGGCCCATTTGTCGCTGCAAACGCCTTTGTTCATCTCCTTTGTTCATAGTTGGCGGTACCGGATTGGTCTGAATTGTCTCAGTCGTGGAGGCCGATTGTGGCAACGAATTACTCTGCCCGAACGAGGCAGAAGCCAGTCCGCCGGTCAATAACCCAATGAAAAACAGGTATCTTTTCATAACATTGAACGTATTGGTATTACGTATAACGAATGATTTGCCCGTTCGGTTACGATTTATGTCGTTTAGTAAGCGCATGAATCTTTCGGTACGTTCTAATGTGGAATTTCGTCCGGTTGTGCATCTATAGAAAAACGACGTAGTACGTAGTACGATGACCGTTCGCAAAGCCACAACCGGGAAAATCATACGTAGTGTTTATTAGTACATGTTCCTAAAACTGTTTCGTAAATCCAGACCTTCCCCCGACCGCGCCCCCCGCGACGCGGCTGACTACGTAGCACGCTACCGTGCGACGGGCGATCTGGCTATTTTGGGTGAGCTCTACGAACAGCATATGGAAATGATTTACGCCGTTTGTTATAACTACCTGCGCGACGAAGATGAGGCCAAAGACGCCGTTATGAACCTGTTTGAACAGCTAGTCAACGACTTACGACGGCACGACGTACACCAGTTTGGCCCCTGGTTGCACAGTGTAGCGCGCAACTACTGCCTGATGCACCTGCGTAAGCACCAGGCTCATCCGACCGTAGCATTAGTCAGCGAATCGCCGACCGACAGCGATGATATAATTATGAACCTGACAGATGATGACGATACGTTGGCAGAACGCGAGGAAGATTTAACGCGGATGGAAGCCTGTTTGCAAACGCTGCCGAAGGAACAACAAAGTTGCCTTCGCTTGTTTTACCTGGACCGAAAAACGTATACAGAAGTAGCCGAACTAACGGGTTACGATTTAAAACAGGTAAAAAGTTATTTGCAAAATGGACGACGAAATTTGAAAATTTGCATGAGTAAGTAGCAGCCATGAACGACAAACTGACTTTCGACGATTTACAGGCTTACCGGGCAGGCCAACTCAGCGGTCCGGCTCGCTATCGTGTGGAGCGGCTGCTGTTGGAGAATCCGCTGTACGCCGATGCACTAGCGGGTTTAGAGGCCATGCAACAAACGGCTGCCGATACGTTGCCTAACCAGTTGGCCGATTTAAAAATAGCTCTGCATCAGCGTATTCATGAATCGGCGAGCAAGAAACGACTATGGCCACTCTGGATCGCGACGACCACAGCCGCCATTCTGTTTATGCTGGCGATGGCGATTTACTTCATCTATTTTGCGCCGAAACGGTCGAATAAACCGCAGCCAATTCAGTCGCCCAAAACTACCCTGATTAATCCGCCTTCCGAAGGTTTTAGGGCATTTATGCCTGAACGTATCGATGATATCCAGCCGGTAAAAATTGCGGTTTGTTTGCGTATTTCATAAAACAATTCGCAAAGCTCTAGCGTTAACCCGGCATACCATCATAACGAATCATCCATGTTTCGCGCAAATTCACTACGTTCAATCGCTTTATCTTTATTACTCGTTTCAGCCTGTCTATCAGCCAGTTTAGCTCAACAACGTTTTAGTGCCGGTCCACGCGTCGGCTTGAATTTGTCTAATTATTGGGGAAAAGCAGACAATATGAAATTCACGCCAGGTGTGTCAGCGGGTGTGTTTTTAATGTACAGTTCGCTGAACCATTTCGGGCTCTCCGCTGACGTTCTATATTCGCAACGAGGTACAGATTATAACGATGGTCGAATCAAGTTTAAGCAACGGGTTAATTACCTGGAAATTCCGGTGCTGGCCCGTTATTTCCTGACGCTGGAAGGTAATTTCCGCCCTAACGTGTTTATTGGTCCATCATTGGGTATTAAACTCAACGCCAAACGACTCGATGGCCAATATTTGTCGGGTACAGGTCCCGTTATTAATTCGGATAATAGCAGCGACTTTAACGACCTTGATTTAGGCGCTTCGGGTGGCTTTCAGCTCAACTGGGGAACTGGCAATCGGCAACATTTTTTGATCGACGCCCGATATACGCTTGGCCTCAGCAACGTACAAAGCAACCTGCCAAATATCTGGGGTAACCGTAGTCCACTACAAAATTCGACCTTTACGCTGGCACTGGGTTACAGCTTCGGTGTTGGCCGAGAACACCCGAGTCGCTATCGTCGGTAGTCAAAACGTTGACGCTACGATAGCTGATACGTATCAGTCAATGTAAAAAAGCCGTTAGAATTATGTTTGCACAAACTAATTCTAACGGCTTTTTTGTTAACATGGCAAAATCAAAACATTTGATTTTTGCAAATCGAACGTAGCATGGACACAACAACGCTGGAAGATTTTTATAAAGAAACCGCCGGTCTTATTCCCGAAGGAATCAACAAAGAAATAGGCCACTTCAATGTGTTTAACATGCAGGACATTGTGGCCAACTATAAGAAGAAAAATGTGATGCCGTATAATCGGCGGGCGTACTACAAAATCAGTTTGATTAGTGGACGGAACACGGCTGAGTACGCCGATAAAGTTATTGAAATTGAGAAAAATGCCCTGTTGTTTGCTACCCCTAAAATCCCTTACCACTACGTTCCGCTAGACGACCAGCAGTTCGGCTACTTCTGTATTTTCACCGATGATTTTCTGATACAACAGAAAAGTGGGGTTGTACTGGATGACCTGCCAATTTTTAAACCGGGTGGTTATCCGATCTTTCAGCTTACAGACGAAAACGCGGAAGATATTCGCTACATCTTCAAAAAGATGCATAATGAACTGTCTTCCAACTATGTATACAAATACGATCTACTACGTAACTACGTATTAGAATTGATTCATTACGGTCAGAAATTGCAGCCGGCTACGGCTTTGTACCCAACGCACACGGCATCGGCGCGGGTTTCGTCGTTATTTATTGAACTGCTCGAACGGCAGTTTCCGATTGAATCCCCACATCAGAAACTGGGCCTGCGTACAGCCAAAGATTTTGCCGACCGATTGTCGGTACACGTGAACCATCTGAACAAAGTTTTAAAAGAAAATACCGGTAAAACCACCACCGACCTGATCAGCCACCGCATTGTTCAGGAAGCTAAAATTCTTCTGAAACAGACAGACTGGAATATCTCTGAAATCGCCTACAGCCTTGGCTTTGAAGAGGTGGCTCACTTCTCTAATTTTTTCAAAAAGCAAACAACGCTGGCTCCCGTAATTTTCCGAGGATAAAGTCTCAATTTGAATTTCGCAAACTTCGGATTGATGTTTGCAAACAGTCACGCTGTGATTTAGTCTACTTTTGTTTCATCAATTTTCAAACAGTAATGGAACGTAGTAATAATTCACAGACAATGACAACCACTCGGAAAATAGCTCTGATTACCGGCGGAAGCCGCGGATTAGGTAAAAATATGGCCATTCATCTGGCCCAAAAGGGTATTAACGTAGTACTGACCTACAATACCAGAAAAGACGAAGCCGATGCAGTAGTTGCCGAAATTGAACAGATCGGCCAAAAAGCGGCTGCTCTGCAACTCAACACCGGCGACGTAAAAAGTTTTGATGCGTTTTTCGGCCAGCTAGCGAACGTACTGAATGATACGTTTGAAACCGATCATTTTGATTTTCTGATTAATAACGCTGGTGTTGGTATCAACGCCCCTTTCGCCGAAACCAAAGAGGAAGATTTTGACATGTTGATGAACATCCATTTCAAAGGCGTCTATTTCCTCACGCAGAAGGCGTTACCATTCATAAACGATGGCGGACGTATTGTCAACTTATCCACGGGGCTGGCTCGATTCAGCTCGCCGGGTTATTCGGCTTATGCGTCCATGAAAGGAGCAGTTGAAGTTTTGACCCGCTATCTGGCTAAAGAACTTGGTTCCAGAGGTATTACGGTGAATGCTGTAGCACCGGGAGCCATCGAGACAGACTTTGGGGGCGGAGTGATACGTGATAACCCACAATATAATCAGATTGTAGCCAGCATCACCGCGTTGGGCCGCGTTGGCTTACCCGATGACATTGGAGGTGTAGTGGCTTTCCTGTGTACAGACGAAGCCCGTTGGGTCAATGCGCAACGTATCGAAGTCTCTGGCGGACAGGGAATTTGATGACAGAAGGTAAAGTCAGAGGGCAGAATAGACCTGCTATATGCCCTCTGACCTTATACTCCGCTGGATGGAGTCATATTGATTTTCAGGCCGAAGTCCTTTCCTTTCGATACGTCCTTTAACGTAACGGATATGCCTTTCGAACTGGACCAGCGACTGCCTTCTTTATCGGATTTCGGCGTGCCGTAGCGAGCTGAAAAATAGGCACTCAAATCTTTTTGAAAATTAGTAACAGATTCACGGCTGTTCAGGAAAAGATCGACGTCAATTGACGACACTTTCTGGCCTGTCTGATAATACAGCATGTCCGCCGTTTCGAGGTCTTTCAGCTCCAACGTATAGCCAATGTGTTTGGCATCGCTCTCGAACGATTCTCCTTTTTCGGTGGATTTTACTTTCGAAAAGTCATCGCCCAGATTGATCCCTCGCCAGTCGCTATCGGCGGTTAAACCCAGTTCAGAGAGCCGGGCCGAAATTGGTACGTCTGTCGACGCAGGAGTAGAGCTATCTGTTGCTACGTTGACAGAGTCAGGGGATTTATTTTCAGCTTGCTTACGACTGCTGCAGGAATGTAACGTAGTGAAGGAAATGGCAATGACAAACAGGAAGTAAACTTGTTTCATGAAGTTTGGGGATTGGCGGGCAAAGGTATACACAGAACTGCGAAACTACGTATCAACTATTACGTTTGCCGTGCAGTAACATATCGACAGCGTCGTTAAGCGAGCCCGCCCGCGTAACCTGACCCGCATTGACAAAGAAAATTTCGTCGGCGCTTTCTATAGTGTTTAATCGGTGCGCAATCAGGATTCGAGTGGTCGATTCGGGAAGTTTTTGCAGAATTTCGCCCAGTAATTGTTCAGTTACCGTGTCAATGTTTGCCGTGGCTTCGTCTAGTATGAGCAACTCTGGATTACGTAACACGGCTCGCATAAAGGCAATTAGCTGTTTTTGTCCCAAACTAACTGAATCGCCAGTCGTTTGCACTTTAGTATCCAGTCCTTCATCGAATCGCTCCAGCAAACCTTCGAGGCCAGCCTGTCGGATAACCTCTGTTAATTGATCATTGGTGTATTGGTGATAGGACTCATTGCCATATAGAATGTTCTCGCGAACCGTGCCCGTAAACAGAAAAGGCTCCTGCAAAATGAAACCAATTTTCTGGGTACGTTCGGTAGCGCTATACGAACGAATATCTTTTCCGTCGAGCAATACGGTTCCGCTGGTAGGGTCGTACAAACGGGCAATGAGCGAAGCCGTAGTGGTTTTGCCGCCACCCGTCGGGCCCACCAGCGCGTACGTTTTGCCGCGTTCCAACGTAAAACTGATGTTGTGCAATACTTCGTGTCCGTTCGGGTAGCTGAACGATACGTTCTGAAACGAGAGCAACGACGTAGTAGGCATGGTCAGCGGGTTTTCGACGGTTTGCAGATTCGTCTGCATCGCCAGCAAGTGCGAAATCCGATCCCAACCGGCCAGCGCAACCTGAAAATTGGCCCACAATACTGCAAGCTGACGTAGCGGATTATAAAACTGCGTTACGTACGACAGAAAACTAATGAGCAAGCCAATGGTAAAATGCCCCGTCGAAATCAGATAAATGCCGAAGGTTAGTACAATGAGTTGGCCAATACTTGCTGCCAGACTGAAAACAGGAAGATAGACGTTACTTGCCAGACCGGCCCCGATGGCCGTTTTATAATTCTGTTCGTTTGCTTCGTTAAACCGCTTCCGAAAATAATCGCGCCGGTTGAAAGCAATGATTACTTTGAAATTGGTCAGGCTCTCCTGAATTTCAGCACTCAGATTACCGACGCTTTTCAGATTGGCCGCGTTTTTCTGCTTCACCCAGGCAGACGTCAATTTGATAAAAATCCAGATCAAAATCGCGGGCGACAAAGCTGCGGCTCCCAGCGGCAGGTCGATAAAGAGCAGAAACAAACCCGACCCAATCATAGTCACAATACTTCCCACGAAATTCATCAGCGACTGCGAAAAAAACTGATTCAGTTTATCCGTATCGTTGTTAATGCGTGAAATTAGATCGCCCGCTTTATTCTGGTTAAAAAACGCTACCGGTAATTCCTGCAACTTGTTGAACACGGCGTTACGTAGTTTAAACAGCGTCCGCTGGCCCACGCTCCCCATCAACCGCGATTGCAGATAGCCTGCCCCAATCGTAAAGACATACATTCCCAATAAAATACCACCGTAAACGAGAAGTCCATGAAACTGTTTGGCCTGTATGTATTTGTCGACAGCCCGGCCAATAAGTATGGGGCCGAGCAGGTTCAGCGTCGAATTGACGAAAATGGCGCCGAACGCCAGCATCAGCGTCCGATGTTCGTCGCTGATGAGCGCCAGCAGTTTACGTAGGGCTTTGTACGTAGCGTTTTTCTCTTCGTTCTGCCCGACAAACTGATTAAGATCGTAATTCATACTGGTTCGTGCTACGTTGCGACTGATAAATCTGAACGTACTCGGGACTGATTGTCAGGAGTTCCTGATGTGTTCCTTTGTCAATAACTTCGCCTTCCATGAGCAGAATAATTTGCTCATAATTCTCAACAGCGGCAATTTTCTGCGTCACCGAAATCACCGTCATGCCGGGGTAATTCTGTCGAATGTTGGCCAGAATTTTCTGTTCGGTATTGGTATCGACACGCGCCGTAAAATCGTCCAGCAACAGCACTTTAGGGTTGAGAGCCAGCGCACGTGCCAGCATGATACGTTGCTTTTGCCCACCCGATAAACTGCTTCCCCGCTCCGACACAATCGTTTCAAGTTTTTCAGGTAATGATTCCACAAAATCGCTTAGTTCGGACGTAGCAATCGCCCGATTCATCGACTCTTCGGTGACGGTTTCATTGAAGGCAATGTTTTCGCGCAAACTCAGGTTGAAAATGATACTATCCTGAAACACAAACCCAACCTGCTGATGGAACGTGTCTTCGTCATACTCGTCAATCGGTCGCCCGTCGAAACTTATCTGGCCAGACGTAGGCTTGATAAGACCTGTCAACAGAAACAGAAGTTGACTTTTTCCGGCCGCAGTTGGCCCTACAATGGCCGTTTGCGTACCGGCTTTTACCTCGAACGTAACGTCTTTCAGTACGGGTTTTTCGCCGTATGAAACCGATACGTTCTGAAGTGCTACGTCGCCTTTCAGGGTTGTTTTTAACGTACCATTCTTTACTGTCTCTGGAGCCTGAAGCACTTGATTGACACGTGTATACGAGGCCGAAGCCTGCGCTATTACATTGCTCATAAACCCAATAACGATAATCGGAAAAATCAGCAGTGCCAGATAACTATTGAAAGCGGCAAAATCGCCCAGCGACATTTGATCAGTGATTACAAAGTGCCCGCCCAGCACCAAAATCGTCAGGGCAGCCATGTTTGCGGTGAACGTAATGATTGGAATGAGTCCGGCAAATAAGCGAAGAATGGAAATACCTAAATCTTTGGCTTCCGTGTTGGCTGCCAGAAACTTGTCGTACTCAAGCTGTTGCGAATTAATCACCCGAATCAGCGCCGATCCGAGAATACTTTCGTTGATGACTTTATTGAGCCAGTCGATCACTTCCCGGCTTTTCATAAACAGCACCCGTACCTGTTTCAGCACCCAAAAGAACGTACCACCAATAATCGGGATGATCATGAGCACGGCCGATGCCAGTTGCCAGTTGATACTGAGGAGCAAAATGCTGGCACCGATAATGATACACAGCGACGATACAATGGAGACAATAGCCTGAGAGACAAAGGTTTTTACCGAATCAATGTCCGATGTCAGGTTAGTCAATAATTTTGCGGGATTGGCCTGCTGAATGTACGTGAAACTCTGTCGTGAAATTTTATCAGCCAGTTGTGTTCGTAAGTCTTTCGCTACACGCTCAGAGGCATAGGTTTGCACGATACTTTGCAGATACGTAAACACAAAGATGATCAGTGCCGCGCCCATGAACTGAAGAACGGTAGTTTTCAACACAAAATGACCAGCGCTGTAGTTGTCGATGCCTCGCGAAATGATGATGGGCAAAATCAGGTTGATTCCGTTACTGGCTAGCGCCAGAACAATCAACAGCAAAATCATTCGGGAATAGGGTTTCAGCAGACCCAGTAGCGGAGACTTTTGGGCCGCTGGTTTCTGCGGAGCAGCTTTGTCCATAAGGGCGGGGAGTGAAGTAGGACAAAGGTAACAAAACGAACGGACGTAGCAGATTAAAAGCGAATTAGTTACATAAGCAACGCAGAAACTCAATTCTGAATTAACTCTTTTTGTTACGTTGACATGTAAATTTTTGTCATTCTGGTGCAGTAAGATACTTCCTGCACCAGAATGACAAAATCAACTGCTTGTCAAACAGATAACCTTACTGTTTAGCAGGCTTTTTTTCTGCTGACTTCACTACGTCCACTATTTTGGTAGCCTGGCCCGTTTTCCGTTCTTCAATCTGTTCGAGCAGTTTCAGCCCCATCAAGCCATTCAGCGAGCCATCCGAACCATTGCCAGTTCCGTTGATAACAATGTCGGGGATAACGCGAATCTGACCTTTGCCAATCTCTTCGGTGATTTTGAAGCGGGTAAAGTTTTCGTCGCCCATGGCACGTACCTGTAACTCGTACGCTTCGGCGGTCGAGCGACCAATGGCCAGGATTTTCTCGGCTTCGGCATTACCTGTTTTGGCGATACGTTCGGCCTCAGCATCGGCGGTCAGTTTAGTAGCTTCGGCATCCGCAGCAGCCTGGCGACGACGGGCTTCGGCGTTGGCTTCGGCCCGTATTTTCGTAGCCTCTGATTCAGCGCCAACCTGCAATTTCAGGCTACGCGCTTCCCCTTCCGATTTTTTCACGGCGGCATCGGCAGTACGTTGCGCAATCTCGACGCTTTGCTGCGCCTTTACCACTTCTCGCTGAATGTCGGCCAAAGCGGTTTCGCGCTCCATGCCCTGCCGTTTTTCCTGCGCCATGCGCTGCGTTTCGTAGGTTTTTTCTTCCTCCTGCGCAATTTTCCGGTCGGTCAGGGTTTTCATCAGGCTGTCGGGCGGAACAATATCGCCAATCAACGTATCGACTGCGTTTACATTATAGACTTCAAGCACGGTACGTATGTGTTCGCGGGCAGCCTCCTGACGTTCCTTCCGGGTGCTTAGGAACGCAATTACGTCGGAATCCTGCGCTGAGTTACGGAAATAGTTGCCAATGGTCGGTTCTAATACCTGCGATACCAGGTTGTTCATACTACCAAATCGGGCGATCACTTTCGGAGCTTCCGCCGACGGAATGTGAATGATTTGCGCTACGTCGAGATTGAAGGGGAAACCGTCTTTCGAACGTACCGTAATGGTTGATAGATTGCGGTCGAGATCATGCGATTCCGAGCGAGCGTTGGCCCAGTTGAGGACAAGGTTCGTCGTCGGAACGCCTTCTACCTTCATCGTATACGTATTGATCGGGTATTTACCCGGCCCCAGCGGTTCCATCCAGACGCCCCGGAACCCACGCCGAACGATGTTTCCGTGTTTGAACGTATCGCCGGTAATATCCTCGCCATCTTCACCAATGTACGAAATCACGACACCCACATGGCCAATTGGCACCGTCGTCATTGGGATTTCTTCGATTTGCACAGCCCACGGATTGATGTAGTATGAACCAGCTAGTACTACCTGCGGCTGAAGGCCCCGATTACCGCCATTTTGCAGAAACGAGTCGATATTCTGGAAATTGTTGTGGCTCTCAACCTGCTTACCGGCTATCTGCCCAGACTGCAAAGGCGCGCCATCCAACGTAGTAATAATGCCGACCATATTTTCTTTGATAACGGTCATATTCGCGAGCGTTACCGTAAAGGCAAACGTATTGATCCGATACGTACCGGGCGTCAGCACAGACGTTTGTCTACCTTTCTGGCCTCCGCTGGTCAGGAAGCGTTCGGTATCCTGAAAATTATCGCAATCAACCCGTCGCGCCAGAATATTACCCGTCGGTAATTCACCACCATCATTAGACAGGATAAGACCGATATTACCTTCGGGTACTACCGTAAATGGCTGCATGGTAATGCCGTATTGCCACGGCCACATCCACCAATACAAGCCGGGCGCCAGTGTTTGCGCCTGGAAACCAGCTTCTCCTTTAGTAGCAATGATACGTCCATCGGGCAACCCCCGGTCGGTGCCGACCAGCACGTATTTTTTTGTAACAAGACCAATCCGGTCTTCGGGCACGATCACCATCCCGAACAGGAAACGTAGCACTAATTTATAAAGCACAACAGCCAGAAAAACCAGGAGCACCCAGCCCCAGGTTGACATAAGGGAAAGCAGTTCCATGAATGAAACAGGGTTTGTTGGTTAAGAAAACGGAATGTACGCGGATTTAAAACAGAGTTGGTTAACTCACTTACTAAGCGGAAAATGAAGCCGATACGTCTACATTGGAGTAGCGATTTATTGGTCAGATTGACGTATCAAAGGTAGCGAGCGCAGAACGTAGCGCACCAGAATTCGGATGATTGGTTACGTAGCGGCTGGATTGTGCAGGGGAATTGATGAGTGGAGGTGTAGTTTTTCTTAACTATAAAGAGCGTTAAGCAAACTATCTACAACTCCTGCACCAGATTAAAGAAGAATCCAGTTTTGCCCTGGGCGTTAATGGTGCTGCTGAAGCGCATTACCAAGTTGTAGAACGTAACTACGTCCAGACTTAAACCAGTACCTACCAGAATTTTGTTGGCAAGCTGGCTTTGGTATTGCTCTGCCACCGTACTGCTTACGTAGCCGGCATCGCCGAAGGCGGAAATATAGGCCGCAATGGGTAACGTATTGAACTGCCGAATATGAAGCCAATTGAGTTGCTTCCGAACATTAAAGAGCTGATAGCGAAGGCTATTCCGAAAGACGGCGGTACGTTGTCCGTCGATCACGAAGAGTTCATATCCTCGTACGACATCGTTGCCGCTTCCCAATCCACGAAGGTTGAAATAAGGTTGTCGGCTAGGCCACGTAGCACGCCCACGCAGGCTCATCGCTCCGTAAAAACGGCCACCTAACGGCCAGTAGCGTGTGATGGAGGACGACATTTCAAAAAAATGAAAATTGTCACTCGGCAGCAGCCCGGTAATGCCAATACCGGCGTTGAACAGAGTTCCCTGCAACGGGTATGCTACGTTATCACGACGGTCATAGCGGTAGCCGTACCCTAACGACAGGTAGCGTTGCTCGGTCTGTCCGTTCAAAAAATAATCGGGGTTAATCTGGGCGATGGTATCGCCAATGGTGTTGTGATTATAGCGTGCTTCGAAGGAGTGATAGTGATACAAACCACGGCGATGCGTCAGCAACACACCCGCATATAACCGTTCACGAAGCCGATCTTCTGACTTTACGAATACTAGTTTATCAGCCAGAGTCCGATACGGTATTTCGTTGTTGGTCAGGTAGCCTACATCTACACGGAGACCGATTTTCTGCGCCCGGTCGATGTAAGGTTTCAGATAGGAAACGACGGTACGTTGCAGAAAACCACGTACTATTTCAACCTGAAGCCGGTCGTTGGTTCCCGTTACGTTGCGGTAGCTGAGTCGCCCACCGTAAATAACTCGTCGGAAATCGTGACCACGGTCGTACCACCATTCGTTGAAATTCCGGTCGGCAATATCGAAAACGGGGTAAGCAATGAAATACCAGCGTTCCTTCATCGTCACCGTCAGATCCAGTTGGGCAAGTTGGGTGGTATCGGCGGGCTGGGTCAGTTGCGTCCCCATATCGACCGTTACGAACAGGTTGGTATTGTTGATGTTACGTTGGTCCCAGGCCGTTCGGGCGGGTAGGTCAGCCAGGCGAATAGAGTCGCCGATGTGGATGGTCATTTCCCGCAGAATGATCCGGTCGCGGGTGCGAATGTTACCTTTAAGCGTAACAGACCGGACAATAACTTTCTGTGCCGAGTCGACCGAAATAGAGGCAAAGACGGTTTGTGAACAACTTAAAAAAACCGTCAACAGCGTAATAACGGCCAGGCACTTTTTGGGAAACATCCTCAAAAATACGTCATTTCAAAAAAATAAGACAAGAATATCTCTATATCCTGCAAATCGGTGGTATAATTGTTTGCTCTTGAGCAAAACCTATGATGACCTTTTAAAGATACAACAATCTATGCAAACCGGTAGTGTACCACAAACCGCCAAAACCACAAAACCAAATCTAAGCTTCTGGCAAATCTGGAACATGAGTTTTGGTTTTTTTGGTATTCAGTACGGATTTGGACTCCAACAGGCAAACATGAGTCCCATTTTCCGATACCTGAACGCCGATGAAGCCAGCATCCCGATTTTATGGTTAGCGGGACCAGTAACCGGCCTCATCGTTCAGCCCATTATTGGTTCCATCAGCGACCGTACCTGGTCGACAAAGTGGGGCCGGCGGAAGCCATTTTTTCTAATTGGTGCCATTGTTACCAGTTTAGCGTTATTTCTTATGCCGAACTCATCGGCATTATGGATGGCGGCCAGCCTGATGTGGATTCTGGATACCGGTCTTAACATCACCCAGGAGCCGTTTCGCGCGTTCATCGGTGATAAACTCAACGATAAACAACGTGATTTAGGGTTCGCCGTTCAAAGTTTTTTTGTGGGATTTGGCCAAACGCTCGCCAATCTGATGCCTACAATTTTCCGATTGCTGGGTCTCACCTCTACGGCCGTCGTTGCCGCCAATGTTATTCCAAATAGTATTAAATACCCTTTTTACATTGGTGGTATTGCGGTAATAATCGCCGTAATATGGACCATTTATACAACGAATGAATATCCGCCAGAAAACATGGAGGAATTCAAACGGATGAGGAAAGAAAGCAGTGGCGTTGGCGGTGCTTTCAACGAAATTTTTCACGCATTTAAAGAAATGCCCACTACCATGAAACAGCTTTGGTGGGTGAAATTCTTTACGTGGTTTGCTCTACCTCTGATGTGGCAATACCTCACGCTGGCTGTTGCCCGGCATGCTTTCAATGCTCCCACCGCCGATTCACCGGGTTTTCAGGAAGGTACGGAATGGGGAAATCTTTGCTTTGCAATGTTTAACGTTGGCTGCTTCACAATTTCGTTTTTCCTGCCCGCCATTGCCAACATGATCGGGCGCCGGGCCACACACGCCGTTTTCCTGACCATCGGCGGACTTGGTTTTCTGTCAATGCAATTATCGGACGACAAATACATTTTCTTTGTCGGCATGACGCTAGTCGGATTAGCATGGGGGTCTATCCTTTCCATGCCTTACGTACTACTCTCAAGCTCGGTGCCCGCCGAACGTATGGGTGTGTATATGGGAATTTTCAACGGGTTTATCGTGGTACCACAGATCGTGAACAATCTGACCGTGCAATTCTTTTATCCAACACTGCTAAAAAACGATCCACGCAACGCGCTAGCGCTGGCTGGAGTTTGTCTTTTGCTAGCCGCAGGTGCGTGTTTCCTGGTGAAAGAAAATAAACAGAGTGAGGAAGCGGCTTTCCCTGTTGAGCCGGGTGGTAATTAAGGCGTTTTTGACGTTACGACGTTCAAATTACGACTATCTTGTTAGGTATCGTTTATTAATACGTCGTAATTCGCAGACCGTAACTTTTTAATCAGTGCATGAACTCTTCAGAACGCCCTTACGCCCTGCTATCTGTTGGTGAATTACTTGCCGACTTCATTGGCCACCACGTATCAACCAGTTTGCTCGACACACAGGATTTTCGTCGTTATCAAGGCGGAAGTCCGGCTAATATGGCAGCTAATATGGCCCGTTTGGGACATCAGTGTGCCCTTGTCGCCTGCGTAGGGCACGATAGTATTGGTCGCTATCTGACCCGTGAAATTGCCGAATCAGGTGTTGATACCCAATTTATTACGGCCGATTTACTGGAACCAACTACCATTGTGGTTGTGTCGAGAACCTCTACTACACCAGATTTTGTAGCATACCGGCACGCCGATTCGCTGATCAATTCAGAGCAATTGCCTGATTCGTTGCTGGCCAAAACACAGCTTTTTCATACCACCTGTTTTGCCTTAAGCCGTCAACCCGCTCAGGATGCCATTGTTGAAGCGGCCCAACGCGCTAAAGCACTGGGCTGCCAGGTTACGATTGATGCCAACTACGCCCCCAGCATCTGGCCCGATCGTGATGAGGCCTGGCGCGTACTACGTGGTTATCTGGCGGCAGGTGCAATGGTGAAGATCAGCCTCGACGACGTAGAGCGACTCTACGGTAAACCTCAGGAAACCAAACAGATACTGGCTGATTTTCACGAAATGGGGGCTACAATTATCTGCCTGACGCTGGGTTCCGACGGCAGTTTGGTATCCTATGAACGGGGTACAAAACAGGCGCGCATTCTCGGCAAGAAAATCGACGTAGTGGACGTAACAGGGGCTGGCGATGCATACTGGGCCGGTTTTTTGACGGCTTATCTGGATGGCTACGCCCCCGGAAACTGCGCCCTTGCAGGCTCGGCGATGGCTAAACTGAAACTGACCCGACAAGGTCCCTTACCCAACGCTGTGGATCGAAAATCGCTTTATACTGATTTTGAGTGACACAAAACAAACCGCCCCAACGATACGTATCGTTGGGGCGGTTTGTTCTGAATGATATCCTGCTACTTCAGCGCAGCCAGTTTATCCATATCTATATCGTCGAGGGCGGATTTAATTTTTTCCATACTCACTCCCCGGCCTTTCGCTGATACGATAAATCGTTTGTTAACCAGCAGAGCTATTTCGCCGTCTTTGGCATCGTTATCATATTTTTCGTACGATTTATTATCGCCCATTTTACCCGTTTTTTCGTAGCCATGCTCGGTTTCTTTGTCAATTTCAACTACCGACCAGGCCGCCAAACCGATCATCATAGCCGATCCTCCACCATCGATGAGCGCTAGTTCGATCGTCTCACTACCGTCTTCATTACCATATTTCCCCGTTGCGGTTGAGATAACAAATCCTACGGCTCCATTTTTTTCACCTGTTGCCTCTTTCCGTGGCAATCCATCGGCGTCAGCTGGAAGCATGTCTTTTAATGTACGAAAATCGACTGTTTCAACAGGGCCATTCTTTCCCATTTCTTCAGCCTGATTTGCCATTTCTTTCAACGCGCTTACCGCACCCAGCGTCGAAACTGATTCTTCATCCTTTTTTTTCTCTTCCTGTTCTTCCTTCTCGCTTCCGCAACCTATCACTAACATGGCTGGAATAAGCAAGGTCCAGAATAAATTTCGATTTGTTCGCATAGTATGGTTAATGCTAAGAGGTTCGCATGTGTAATTGATTATTAGGCAGCAAGCTACGTTTTCTTCCAACTCTGGACGTATTAATTTGAGTAAACGTTACGGCTTATTTACCGATTTTAACAATGTTTTAAGCGATTAAAGACAAAGACAACGTAGCACGCTCCACTAAAATCACTGGCCTACATAGTACTGACGACTTTAGTCAATACGTAGTAATTCGGGTCAACAGTAACGGTGTTAACGCCTTTAGCGGTCAGTGTTTTCCACTGAGCTGTCGGTTGAATTTGCTGATACGGTCCCGTTTCATTGAAACAGATTTTTACCGGCATATCGAAACCCGGAACTGTGTTGGCCCAGCGGTATTGCACGCCCCCTGACACCAGTTTGTATTCGAGCACCGGAATGCGTACGTCACGCAGGTATTGGTCGAAAACGGGTTTCAGGTTCAGGCGGGTTTCGCGAATCATATATTGTTCAATCTGCTGCGTCGTAACGGTCTGATGGTAAAAGGTTTTGTTCATGCCACGTAGCACCTGCCGCCACTTTTCATCGTTATTGACCAACTGACGTATCATGTGCAGCATATTACCGCCCTTGTAATACATATCGCCTGAACCTGAGTGGTTTACGTTATAAATTCCAATAATGGGCTTGTCGTTACGTATCAAAGCGCGGCAGCCGATAACGTACTGTGCTCCAGCCGCTTTACCCCAGTAATATTCTGTAAATAGATTCTCCGAATAGTTCGTAAAACTCTCGTGAATCCACATATCGGCGATGTCTTTGTACGTAATGTTGTTGGCGAACCACTCATGACCCGACTCGTGCACGATGATAAAATCCCATTTGAGACCCCATCCCGTACTCGACAGATCACGCCCGAGGTATCCGTTCCGGTAGTGGTTACCATACGTAACAGAACTCTGGTGCTCCATACCCAAATACGGCGTTTCGACCAGCTTATAACCATCTTCATAAAATGGATACGGGCCAAACCAGTGTTCAAATGCCTTCAGCATCATCGGCACCTGTTTAAACTGAACGCGGGCGGAATCGAGATTTTGAGGTAATACGTAGTAATTGAGCGCAAGTGGACCCTTTTCGCCGGGGTACGTTTCCTCCCAATGCTCGTAGCGGGCGATGTTCAGGTTGACACCGTAGTTGTTGATCGGATTTGCTACGTACCAGTCGAAGGTGCGCGTGTGGTCGGGGTTGGTAGTTACCTTGCGCAGGCGCCCGTTCGATACGTCGGTCAGATCTTCGGGAACTGTTACGCTGATGGCCATCGAATCGGGTTCGTCGTACATATGGTCTTTACAGGGCCACCACGCACTGGCGCCCAGCCCCTGACAAGCCGTGGCAATGAACCAGTTACCCGCCCTATCGCGCGACCATACCATGCCCCCATCCCAGGGCGGCCGTTTAGCTACACGCGGTTTCCCGGCATATTGAACGGTTATTGATTCCGTCTGGCCGGGCTGCTGGAGTTTGGATAGCTTCACAAAATAAGCATTTCCATCCTGCCGGAACGTCAACGGCTGGCCATCCTGCTCAACCCGGATCACGCGCAATGGTCGTTGTAAATCCACTTGCATGGTTTGGCCCGGCTTCACCACCCGGTACCGTATCAGTGTGGAGCCGCTCAGCGTACTGTCTTTCGGCTCAACGTGCACCTTCAGGTGGTAAAAAGCCAAGTCCCACCAGGCGCGTTCGGGCGTAATTGAACCACGTAACGTATCGTCGTGTGTGAAATCGTACTTTTGCGCCGATGCCCAAAGCGACGAAAGCAGCAGGCAGAGTGTCAATAGTCGAGTCATGGGTTAACGGGGGCCGGGAGGGCAGTTTTTCAGCAAATAATTTGTGTATAAAGTGCGTAAGTGTTCGCTGGTTCCGGGGCCTTCTGATATGCCGTGCGTCCGGTTCGGGTAGGGCATCACCTGAAATTGCTTGTTGTATTTCACCAGTTCATTGATGAGCACTTCAGCGTTGTCGTAATGCACGTTATCGTCGCCCGTTCCGTGAATATATAGTAGATTTCCTTTCAGATTTTTGGCATACGTAACGGGCGATCCAGATACAAAATCTTCCCGATTTTCCTGCGGAAGCCCCATATACCGTTCCTGATAAATGTTGTCGTAGAACAATTGATTGCCCACGGCCGCAATGGAAATACCAGTTTTGTATATGTCGGGATACTGAAACAGCAGGTGCAACGTAGTAGACCCTCCCCCACTCCATCCCCAAACGGCTACCCGACTCGTGTCGATGTAAGCGTGCTGGGAAAACAATTTCTTTGCGCCCATCGCCTGATCGCGGACGTTAATCCGACCAATATTTCGGTAAATCGACTTACGCCAGTTAGCACCTTTCAAATTCGGCGTTCCGCGGTTATCGAGTGCTACGTAGAGATAGCCCGCTTTCGCCATATCGCCCGCAAAAAGTCGATTTGAACCCACCGAAAATACGTCGTTCACCGTACAACTGGCCGGTTCGCCATACACGAAGAAAACGATGGGGTACTTTTTAGTGCTGTCAAAATCAGTGGGTTTTGCCATCCAGCCATCCAACGTAACGCCTTCGTCGGTGGTCAGGCTGAAAAAGCTGACGTTCGGTTTCGCCACCGAACTTACTTTCATGGCATCCCCAACCGGTTTATGGTCGGGCAGACTCACCCACTCGCTGGCCGGTGGCGTCTGATAATTGGTAAACGTATGTTGCGCTAGACGGCCGTTGGGCGAAACAACGTAGCTGTGCGTTCCGGCCAGACCTTCGGGTGTTACGCGTTCGGCTTTCCCTTTTCCATCCAGACTCGTCCGGTACAAATAGCGCTGATTAGTCGTTTTGGGCGACGCGATGAAGTAAACCTGGTTGGCCGCTTCATTGATCTGGGTGACAGACGCTACGTCGTAATCACCGGGCGTTAACAGGGTTACTTTTTTACCATCTGCGCTCAGGTGATACAGGTGCTGCCAGCCATCTTTTTCTGACATCCAGATGAAAGATTTCCCATCGTTTAGCCACTCCCAGCTCATCGGGTCGTCTTTGGCCTCAACCCAGGCTTTGTCGGTTTCGGTGTAAATTGGCGTAACAGACTTATTCGCTACGTTGTAAACCAGCAGTTTACTCTCATTCTGCTTCCGGTTCAGTTGCTGAATTATTAAGGCACTACCGTTCGGAAACCAGGCCATCCGGGGCAAATAATTCTGCTGAGGATCGCCGGGAATATTCAGCCACGTAGTACTGCCACCTGCTACGTTCACCAGGCCGATACGTGTCGGTGATGGGTTTTCGCCCACTTTCGGATATTCAACCGGTACTACGTGCGAATAGGCCGAATCGGTGGTATTCAACATCAGATAATCCCGAATCTTCGTGGCATCGACCTGCCAATACGCAATCTGCTTGCTATCCGGGCTCCAGCGAAAACCGTCGCGACAGCCGAATTCTTCTTCGTACACCCAGTCGAACGTACCGTTGATACGTTTGCGGGTACCGTCGGTTGTTAGCTGGCGAATCTGGCCCGACGCTACGTCCTCCACAAACAGATTACGCTCGCTGACGTACGCAACGCTACGTCCATCGGGCGAGAGTTTGGCGAACATCAGCGATTGAGATGGGCGTCCTTTCCCAAGCTGACGAGCCTGGCCGGAAGCCCAATTAACGAGGTAGTAATCGCCACGGGTGTTTTGCCGCCAGACGCGGGCCGTATTGGTGAAAATCAATACGTTCGCACTATCGGGAGAGAACGCAAAGCCAGCAATCGTCAGGGGTTGGCTGCTGCCGGTTGGCTGAAGTTTCGATTTTGGGAGTAGCGTGGTTTTGCGCTTGGTCTGAACGTCGGTTTGAACGATTTCGCCCTGTTCAACAGACGCGTACGAATTACCATCGGCCGACCAGCGCATTTGCCGACCGGGTCCCTGAGCCATTGCTGAACCCGCTAACAGACTCAACGTAACAGCTGACAATAACAGGCTGAACCGTCGGGCACACCGATTCATAAAAGTAGTTTGCATGAAGTTTAGGTTAAGACATTTTTGTGATACTGAAGAACGAGGCCTCTTAAAACCTCCGGACCAACAAGCGAGTGAACTTTAAGTTGCGCCGTGCCTCAGTATGACAAAATAGTATTACGTTACGACTCAATTGTCGGTGACTTTTCTGGATTGTGAACGGGAATTGGCGTTCTGTAGCTACGCACAACGAAATAAATGCCCATCAGCACCGCCGGAATGCTCAGCCATTGACCCATGTTCAGGGGCAGGTTGTTCTCAAACGCCACCTGATTTTCTTTGAGGTATTCATAGAAGAAACGAAGTCCAAATACCCAGATCAGGAAAATGCCCAGCATACTACCGCGTGGCGTCCGTTCGCGGTACCGATTCCAGAACCACAGCAAACCGAAAAAGAGAATCAGGCACGAGAGCGATTCATAGAGTTGGGCTGGGTGACGCGGAATTTTTGCGTACTCGTCGTTTTTCATAAAGATAAACGCCCAGGGTACATCACTCGGACGACCCACGATCTCCGAATTCATCAGGTTGCCCAGGCGAATACAGGCACCCGCCAACGCCACAACGATCACAATCCGGTCGGTCACCCAGAGAAAAGATTGACCTGTGAGCCGACTTTCTTTCCGGCGCGAATACAGCCATAAACTCGTCAGAATACCGATGGTAGCGCCGTGGCTGGCCAGACCAGCAAACGGGGGCGTCACAACAACCAGCGGATTATGGAGTAAAACCTCGGGTTCGTAGAACAAAAAATGACCAATTCGCGCCCCCAGAATCGTAGATACGACCATGTAAATCAGCAATGTATCCGTATCGGCCGCGGGTTTGCCTTCCTGTTTGAAGATATACGTCATAATCTGCATCCCGATGAGAAAACCCAGCGCGAAAAGCAAGCCATACCAACGTACTGAAAAGGAACCAATGTGAAAGATTTCGGGATTGACTTCCCAGATAATGTATTGCAGCATAGAACGATAAAATAGGTTTTAGCCGGCCGCCAGTCTGCGTCGAGGCTAATACTTCAATTGATGAATACCCTATCAGGACTAAACCTGAACCTTGATCTTAGTAACGATAACAGGCAAAGATACAGATAGATTATTGGAAAGTTTTTGGCCGTTTTTGTGTTTACGAATTTATGATGAAATCAATACTGATTGGGCTGGTAAAAGTCTATCAGGCAATGGTGTCGCCCTACTTCCCTAATGCCTGCCGATACACGCCCACCTGTTCACAATATACCATCGAAGCGATTCGTAAACACGGTGCGCTTCGGGGCGGGTGGCTGGGCCTGAAACGGATCAGCCGCTGCCATCCGTGGGGCGGTCATGGGTACGACCCTGTGCCCTGACTGTCGACGAGCGACTACTTTATGCCATTTTGACGTATTGATACGTTTTGCCCGATTTTTGAAACGGTCCATCTACCGTCCGCAACGGCGGACATTGACCATCGACTATTATGCTTGGAATTACGGCTGATAATAAACTGAAACGCCTGATTGTGGTAGGCGACCGCGTACTCATCAAACCCAAAGACCCCACCGACCGCACGGCCAGCGGGTTGTATTTGCCCCCAACCGTGCAGGAAAAAGAGCAGGTGCAGGCGGGTTATGTCATCAAAGTAGGGCCCGGTTATCCAATTCCGGCGCCGGTTGATGATGAGCCTTGGAAAGAAACCGAAGAAAAAGTGAAGTATATGCCGCTTCAGGCTCAGGAAGGCGACGTAGCACTTTACCTGCAACGTAACGCCATTGATATTCAGTATGAAGGCGAACAATTTGTCATAGTGCCGCAGGCCTCCATTCTAATGTTGGAGCGGTTGGAAGATTTGTAGCGAACAATCGTCCTAAACAGTCGTTTTTCAGTTGAACACCTTTTTTCTGGCGGTGCTACGTAGCAAATGAAAAATCACTGGTTTCTTACGTTGCTCATTCTTCCAGTGGGCTTACTGATTATGGCGCAAAGTCCGGCTTCGCAGCCAAAGTCACTAAAAACAACGCTGGCCCAAAAGAAAGATAAGCGCCGTGTTTTGCTTCTTTTTGGCTCAGACGTAGCAGAACCTTCGTTGGTAGCCCAACAGGAGTTCCTTGGCAAGGCTAAAAACGACGTAGCAGAGCGAGACATGGACGTAGTGGTCGTCACCGCAGCGAACCTATCAGATGACGACCAGCAATTGCTACGTAGCAGATTCCATCTAAAGCCAACTGACAAGTTTGCAGGATGGCTTGTTGGTAAAGACGGTGGCGTGAAGCAGACGTACCGTCAACCAGTGGCTCCAGCGGAGATATTCCGCCTGATTGACAGTATGCCCATGCGAAAGATAGAAATGAAAAACTGAGTCTTTGATTGGTCCAAGCCATTACTGATCGCCGAATTTAGCGGCTTCGGTAATGCCTTTCCAGGTATCGGTGCGGAAAGGAACAGCCGGAAATCCCTGCTGATTATACAGATTGACGTCGCCGTTGTCATCAGCCCATCCGTATCGAACGGCTACAGGTGCCGCTACCGAATCGGCGTGAACAGTAACGGTATTCCCCTGAATTTCAGCTTTGGCATAGTAGAATTTCTGATCTGAGCCAGCAACTTCAAATCCTTTTACGTAGCCATATTTGTCCTTCGCCCATAAACTGTTACCCGCGTTTTTGAACGTAATCGTAGCCCGATTGCCCGAAACACTCATAGTCTCAACCATCGGCCCCTGCGATACGTTACCCATATCCGTACCCGACTGCGGATAGGCCACCCGTATAGCCTCGGCCGCCAGCCGTTTACCTACATCCTGCTTGTTTTTTGGGTGAATATCCGACCGCTCGCCGATATCCGACGTGACGGCCATACCTGTGTTGGGCAATTTGAGGGTCATGGTCTGGGCTTCCCGCAATTCGGCCCAGGTGCTGCCATGTCTGCTATCGCCGTTGGCTGCATTGAAACTGGCCAGTTGCACAAATAGAAACGGAAAATCATAGCCCCAGCGCTGCCGCCAGTCCTGAATCATAAGCGGAAACGATTTGCGATACTGAAACGCCCGGCCCGCGTTCGATTCGCCCTGATACCAGATCGTGCCAGCAATGGCATACGGAATCAGCGGGTTCAGCATAGCATTGAACAACAACGTACCATAGGCATTAGGACCTCCGCCAACCGACTGCTGGACCTTTGCAATCTGATAACGCCAATTGCCTGCCAGCGGTACGTTCAGTTTGTTGGCCGACAGCACCATAGCGCTGGCCTCCCCCGTAAAACCACCCTGGCCACCCGTATCTTTTACCCGAACGGCAATCACATTGCGGCCCGGTTTTAAAATACCGTCGGCTATCCTGTAAGATCGGGATGAATTATACTGATTAATGGCTCCCACTAGCTCACCATTCACAAAAGTTGAATCTCCATCATCAATAGTACCAAGCGATAACGTAGCATTTTCCAGGTCAGCATCATTCGAAATGGTTATTTCTCGCCGAAACCAGACTACGCCGTCGAAGTTGGGTAAGCCTCCTTCGTATTCCCAGTTCCTGGGCAGATTCATTGTCTGCCACTGGCTATCGCTTACATTCAGGCCAGCCCATGTTTTCTCTTCGGCAGACGTTGGCAATACGCCCCCTTGTTTCTCCTGTATCAGCTGCTTCAGCCGCCCATTTAGTTTCTGCTCCGTCGCCGAAAAACTGGATGGCAGATCGACCACTGTTGGGTTCAGTTCGGGATCACGTAGCATGGCTTCGCGACTAGTCCAGGTTTCGGAATGCGTACCACCCCAGGACGTATTGATGAGACCAATTGGTACGTTGAGATCTTGCTGAAGCTGCTTGGCAAAGAAATAACCAACGGCGGTAAACGCAGGCGCTGTCGTTGGAGTGCATACGCTCCAGTTTCCGTCGATATTATCTTTAGGAGTCAGACTAAGGGATTTCTTCACTAACAACTGCCTGATATTTGGAAAGTTAGCCACCGGAATTTCGGTTTTGGCATTCGACGCGGCACTAAGCGGCCACTCCATATTCGACTGCCCAGAGCAAACCCACACTTCGCCCAATAGTACATCATCGAACGTAACGGCATTCGTTTTACCTTTTACCACTAACTGATATGGCCCACCCGCTTCCATCGCGTCGAGCAGTACCTGCCACTTCCCATCTTTACCGGCCTTGATCTTTTTAGACTGGTTATTCAGCAAAACCGTTACGTTCTCCCCTGCATCAGCCCAGCCCCAGATTGGCACCGGTTTCCGGCGTTGCAGAACCATGTGCGACCCGAATACATTCGGCAAACGTACCTCGGCGAACACCGTTTGTAAGGTTAACAATCCAGCAAAAAAGGAAAAAAAAGGTAACCGTTTCATGAGTATACAAGCGTTTGGGTAATAGTCATTAGTTGACAATGGTCTCTGATAACCGATGACTATCAAAGCCCATAAAAAAAGGCGGTCATTCCAGCCGCCTACTTTTCTAAAAATGTAAATTGTTGTATCAAATAGAGGGAATTAGTCGGTTTATAGAATGCGTTGTTTTTTGCCCTGTACGTCCAGTACGTTGGTTACGCTGCGTTTTATGGAAAAATTATAACGTAGCGTTAGGCCATAATTCATGCCTGTGCCACTAGCCTGTAATTGCGCCTGCTGAGTTACGGTCCGATTTGCCAGATACGTTACGTCGGTGGTAGACGCATTGCCTAACCCCCAGAATTTACGAACGTTTATGCCCAAATCAATGGCGTTACTCAGGCGAATATTATACTCGGCTCCCAGTTCGGCCATGGTTGTCATTTCGGGATTGGTTTTCGTAACCGTCACCATTTTAAACGCTTCCGTGGCTTCCCAACGACCCTGATACCGATATCCTGTCACTGCGTAGTGATTATCCGGCTGGTCTTTGCCTGGAACCACCCACATACCCCCGCTTACCCAGAACCCCGAACGTAACCAGGGCTTACTGGTTGAGAGCAGAAGACGTTTTCCACGTACCACGAAAGAGCTACGATTATCGGTATTCCGATAACCCAGCGGAGGAGTCGTATTGTTGATAGTTACCTGCGTATGGATAGGCATTCGGGCGTAGCCTGCTTCGAGCGCCCACCGCTCACGATATACCCAGCCCAGCGTTACACCCAAACCGGGTTTACCAACGAGATCGCTGGTGATGAGGC
Source organism: Spirosoma flavus (assembly GCF_054778555.1). Classification (NCBI taxonomy): domain Bacteria; kingdom Pseudomonadati; phylum Bacteroidota; class Cytophagia; order Cytophagales; family Cytophagaceae; genus Spirosoma; species Spirosoma flavus. The sequence goes on along the minus strand of NZ_BAAGZL010000001.1, from coordinate 1,527,015 downwards.
CGTTTTCTGCATTATCGATTTGAGCCCGGTCTGTTCGCATAAAACCGTCGAGGGCAACGTACCAGCGATTCCGGATGGAAGGTCCCCCATAACGGGCCACCAGCCGATTGTTTTGGGGACTTTGTTCGGGGATCCGGTAGTAGTCGGTAAGGCCCTGCCCACAGGCTGGCAATACGACTAAGCCGAACAGTATATACAGTAAGTAATGTTTCATCATAAATAACGAGTTGGGCGTTTATGCAAATAACGCGATAAACGTTTGTTTGTTAACCACTTAGGGTGATTTTATTTAAGAAAAGCTTAAAACTGTTATCCTGTGGATTGAATTAAGACTCCTGTAAGCCAAAATTCGTTGGAGAACGGCTCAAAATAGTTGGGCTGTGGCCTGTTAATTTTCGCTTTGCCTGGAACGTAGCGTCTTAATCTCCCACTAAATTTATCTTGCCCGATGGACTATATAACAACCTCCCGTTACTCTGAATCAACAGCTTACGAGCCGTAACTGAATCACCCACCGAAATCGCCTGTCCGGATTGTATCGCAGCTATATCGCACGGATACGGGGCGCGGTTCCCCGCCCAACTGGCGGCATTTGTCCAATTGCCGTTCTGCTGGCTAACTACCGTGCCACAGGACGTAAAACCAGCCTGTTTGGTGTGTGTATTGGCAAAAATTCGCCCCGTATTCGTGAATCGAAAATGCTCATTTCCGTTTCGGGCAAATTCCGTCAGAAATCGGTTACCCGGATTAGTAATGCCCGCGGGTGGCGTTCGATAAGGCGCTGTGTTTGGCGACGTATTACCAGCAGCATCCGAGCTATAATTTTGTTCGCTCCAACCCGTAGCTTCGTGGCCCCAAAGCCAGGCACAGTACCAGGCGAAGTGATATTTGGCCTGGTCGTACGTACTAAAATAATCGGGCGTAGTAATGGAAAAAACCTTGAAATTAAGCTGTTTCTGAAACTGACGTAACGTATCAGACTTGGCCCGCCAAAAATCCCATTCGTCATATTGACTACCATTTTCGCCCGCGAAGCGAAAGTAATTTCCATTTATAACAACTTGACTTTCAAATAGATAACCATCCTGCATGGTAAATGGAGTCGGTAAGCTCGATGGGTTGTAAACGGAATTGTAGGCGTTATCAAACAGACAAGTAGAATACAACGTATTAGCCATGACTGCAAGCCCTTTCTGATGCGCGGAATTAACCGCCGTAGCCAGTCTGCTCCGCGTGACTCCATCTACGTATCCACATTCATCGAACAAAACTCCTTTAAAACCAAACTCTTTCATTCGCGTGAGTTTCGCTTCAATAACCGATGCCGCCAATGGAGACGCTATTTTCATCGACAAACTCACGTAGCCATACACTTTTGTGTTGGCGTTAATCAGGTCAAGAATGATTTTACTCTTATTTTTTTCATCCGCATTTACACCAGCATCTTCAATATTATCGGGCCATACTACGTAGTCATACCGGCTGAACTCGTTGGCTGCACTCTGCGAGCTAGTGGTCAGGCTGTTAATTTTGGAGGGATATCCGTAATAAATCAGCAGTTTTTTAGGGGCTACCCCCTGACTGCTCCCACGGCTCAAAACAGCAAACAATAAGAAAAGAAGGATAGTAAATCGGTGGAGCATAACTAGGTTGACTTATGGGATGAATTTTTGATAAAAGCTACTTATTACGGCTCTAAAAACAAATAGTCTCCGGCAAAAGAACATTTACCGGAGACTACGTTTACTGAAAGCGGTGTTTTTTATGAATTATGTTTCATAACCGGCACTGAGATGGTCATGTTGTCCCACGCAATAGCCACACTAGAGTTAGATGGCGTGATGGTCAGCTTCTCAATCGGCGTTTTGTTCATCGACACAGGCACTTTTATCGACGCTACGTCAGTACCTTTAATCTTCTCGTAATCATAGGCGCCCCACTGACCCAGCGTGCTGTTCAGGATAACACTCCACTCTTTTTCGCCGGGGATGGTAAACAGCGTATACGTACCAGCCTTCACCATTTTACCACCGAACATTACGTCGTTTTTAAACGTAATTTCAGTGGCTTCGTTTGCGCCCGTGCGCCATACTTTGCCATATTTTTCGAGGCTGCTCGAGCCTTCAGGGCCGAAAACAACCCGACCCTTTTTGGAAGGCTGGCCATAAACAACCTTGATATTCTTATCGGGGCTTTCGGCGGTCATCTTCGGACTAGCAGGTTTCTTGTCCTGCGCCTGCACCAATGAGACCATAGCCAATAAAAAAGCAAGTACTAAAAACGGGGTTTTCATGTGTAAAAAGTTGGTTTGTTTGTTACGTCTATAAACGACGAAATAAGAATGTTAGTTTTTTAGTCCAGCACAATTCAAAATACGTACCAAACTTGCTACGCTTCAGCCAAGTGCAACGTAGCGTTCAACTTAACGTAATAAACTAACAAAGGATTACAGAGTTGCAGTTTACCAAACGAGCTATATACGCGCTTTACCCGCTGAACATTCTCTATTTTTGACTAAATTTCAATTTCGATATTACGCCTAAACCGACATGGCAACGACCTATTTCAGCAAACGCAATCTTCATTTCCTGTTGCACGAAGTTTTTAAAGCCGAAGAGCTAACCAAATACGAGTACTTCAGTGCGCACGACCGCGAGACCTTTAACATGGTACTCGATTCGGCCGCTTACATTGCTGATACGTTAATGTATCCTTACCTTAAGGAAATCGACAAAAACCAGCCGGAACTCAAAAACGGTCAGGTAACTGTGCATCCGAAAATAAAGGAGTATCTGCAGGCTATGGGCGAATCGGGCCTGATTGGTGCAGGATTTTCGTTCGAGCACGGTGGTCAGCAACTACCCGAAATGATCAGTTCATCCGCCAGTTTTATTCTGATGGCGGCCAATAACGGGATGATGTACACGGGTCTGACATCGGGTGCCGCCCACCTGATTACCGCCTTCGGCTCACCTCAACTGAGCGAGCGATACGTACCAAATTTGCTGACAGGTACCTGGCAGGGAACAATGGCCCTCACTGAACCTCAGGCAGGTTCATCACTTTCCGACGTAACGACCTCTGCCACACCCCTACCCAACGGAATCCCCGGAGCTTATAAAATCAAAGGGCAGAAAGTCTTCATTTCAGCGGGCGATCACGACGCAGCCGACAACATTATTCACCTGATGCTGGCACGTATCGACGGAGCGCCCAAAGGTACCAAAGGTATTTCCCTGTTTGTGGTACCCAAATACCGGCAGGATGAACAGGGCAATTTTGTCGATAACGACGTAGTATCCACCGGGGTTTACCACAAAATGGGGCAGAAAGGCGTACCAGCCATGCACCTGACGATGGGCTCGAACGACAACACGATTGGTTATTTGGTTGGCGAACCTCACCAGGGGCTTCCTTATATGTTTCAGATGATGAACGAGGCCCGTATTGGCGTTGGCATGACGGCTACGGCCATTGCTACAGCCGCGTATTATGCCGCCCTGCAATACGCAAAAGAGCGTCCGCAGAGCCGTCGTCTGAACGAAAAGAACCTGTTGGATGCACCCCAGACTTTTATCATCAACCACCCCGACGTGCGCCGGATGCTCCTTTTTCAGAAGTCCGTTGTAGAAGGATCGCTTTCGCTGTTGCTCGAAGCCGCCCGGCTCTACGACATCAGTCAGGTAGCCGAGGGCGATGAAAAGGAAAATGCGTTTCTCCTGCTCGATCTGCTGATGCCGGTGGCTAAATCATACCCGTCTGAAATGGGCGTGCAGTCGGTGAGCCAGAGCGTGCAAACGTTTGGTGGTTATGGCTTTACAGAAGATTTTCCAGTCGAGCAACTGTACCGCGACATTCGGATTACACCCATCTATGAGGGCACTACAGGTATTCAGGCGCAGGACTTGCTGGGTCGTAAAATGACGATGAAAGGGGGGAAGGCACCTCAATTGCTGTTTGCTGAGATGAGCAAAACCATCGCCGATGCTACGTCCCTCGACGACCTGAAACCCTACGCCGAGAGCCTTACCGCCGAACTAAAGCGAACGCAGGACGTCATGCAAAGTCTAATGCCCCACGCCCAAAAAGGCGACGTAGAACGTTACTTAGCCGATGCTACGTTGTTTCTGGAAATGTTCGGCATTGTCGTAGTAGCCTGGCAGTGGCTCAAGCAGGCTATTGTGGCTAAACAAGCCTTACTCACGAAAAATCCGGCGGGCGATGAGCTGGCTTTTTACGAAGGCAAGATTCACACGATGAAGTTTTTCTTCCACTACGAAGTGCCAAAAACGCTTGGCCTGGCCCAGCGACTCACAGATACGGAAGTACTGACAATTGTAACGGAGAAGGAATTGGCCCTGTAAAGTGGCAACCCCAGCAAAAAGAAATTCGAAAATGTTGTTTTTTAGGATTTAGCAAGCTTCTAAGTTTCGGAATCCTTACCTTTGCGGCTTCAATCGACCGCGTCTGGAATGCCGCTGATTGCCCCATCGAGTTATGAGCCGCCTGCCCGTTTGTGGAACGGCCACCTGCAAACCATTATTCCCTCGCTCTTTCGCAAGGTACCAACCGCCTACGTCCGCGAACGTATCGAAACACCCGATGACGATTTCCTGGATTTGGACTGGGCTTATACTAATGATGAATTAGCTGGCGTAAGCAACCATTCGCTATCACCCCTTGCCATCCTTTCCCACGGCCTTGAGGGGAGTTCAACGAGTCAATATCTGGCCGGGATGGTACGTCACCTGAACCGAAATGGTATCGATTGCCTGGCATGGCATTACCGGTCGTGCAGTGGCGAGATGAATCGACAGCAGCGGTTTTACCATATTGGCGAAACGAGCGATTTACACTACGTTATCAACTACGCCATTCAGAAAGGCTATCAGACGATTTACCTGATGGGATTCAGTGCGGGTGGTAACGTAACGCTGAAGTACCTGGGTGAACAGAGTGGACACATTAATCCGGCCATTAAAAAAGCAGTCGTTTTCTCGGTTCCGGTTCATTTGATGGGTTCGGCTCAGCGGCTTGAGCGGTGGGATAGCCTGGTTTATAACTATCGATTTAACCGAACACTGAAACGAAAGGTCATGGAGAAAGCCGCCTTGATGCCGGGCGTCTTTCCGACCGATGCCGTAATTAAAGCACGTAACATCCGCGAATTTGATAATTTGTTTACGGCGCCGATGAATGGGTTTCGGGACGTAACGGATTACTATACACGTAGTAGTTCATTACAATTCATCCCAAAAATCGCCGTTCCGACGTTGCTTGTGAATGCTCGCAACGACCCGTTTTTATCGCCCGAATGCTTCCCTGATACGTTGGCCCGGGAACTACCGAACGTCTGGATGGAGTTTCCCGAACAAGGGGGTCACTGTGGCTTCCCTTCAAAAAATGGTGGCATACAGGGAACATCATGGTCGGAAGAGCGGGCGCTGGCGTTTTTAACTAAACAGGACGAGCTATGATTCAACAACAGGCAGCCATACAGCAATATTTTGGCACACAGCCGGTCAAAAAAGCATATCTATTTGGCTCTCAGGCGCGCGGAGAAGCAACAGAGACAAGTGATCTTGATATTTTAGTTGAATTAGAGCCTAGGGTTTCGTTATTCGATTTCATCCGAATGAAGCACCAATTAGAAGATTTACTTCATCAAACGGTAGACCTTGTCTCAGCCAATGGTCTTTCCCCATACATAAAACCCTACATTGATCAGGATAAAACTCTGATTTATGAAAAAGCGGATAAGTGAACAAGTGCGGGTTCAGCACATGCTTAACGCGGTTACTGAAATTCAGGAATTTGTAGAAAATACCGTTTATGAAGACTATATCCTCGACCGAAAACTCCAGCTTGCCCTAACCCGGCTGATTGAAATCATTGGTGAAGCTTCTAATCACGTATCTGAAGACACCAAGAGCCGTTTTACTGATATTGAATGGCGCGTATTGACAGGCATTCGTAACGTAATCGTTCATGAATACTTTGGTATTGATTACGATATTATCTGGGCAGTAATCCAGCAGGATATGCCGCTCCTTCGCGCCAAATTGGAACACTTGTTAGAACATCTAAATAAAGAGTCTGAATAAGCTCTTCGATCATGCTCACCAAACCACTGGAACAGACGTATTACATCATCGATTTCGACAGCACCTTCACCAAAGTGGAGGCCCTCGACGTATTGGGCGAAATCTCACTCGCTGGTCGGCCCGACCGCGATGACGCATTGAATCAGATTAAAACCATCACCGACCGGGGAATGTCGGGCGAGATTTCGTTTACCGAATCGCTCAATCTTCGGCTGAATTTGTTGAAGGCGCATAAGACCCAGTTGCCAGCCCTCATCGAAAATCTGATGGGCAAAATCTCCGATTCATTTACACGTAATAAAAATTTCCTGACCGAAAACGCCGAGCATATATACGTAGTGTCGAATGGGTTCAAGGAGTTCATTGTTCCTATCGTTACGTCGCTGGGCGTACGGGCCGAGAATGTATTTGCCAATACGTTTGAGTTCGACGAAACGGGCGCCATAGTCGGTTTTGATGCCGAAAATCCGTTATCGGCCAATGGTGGGAAATCGCAGGTGATACGCAACCTGAATCTCGACGGTGAGGTTTACGTGATTGGCGATGGGTATACGGATTATGAAATCAAAGCATCAGGACTTGCCAATCGGTTTTACGCGTTCACCGAGAACGTAATGCGCCCTCGCGTAGTCGAAAAAGCCGACCACGTAGCGCCTTCGCTCGATGAATTTTTATATCACAACAACTTGAGTCGCAGTCAGTCATATCCCAAGAGCCGAATCAAAGTTCTCTTGCTGGAGAACGTTCATCCAGTAGCCGTACAATTATTTGAGCAGGAAGGGTTTAAGGTAGAGATCCGGAAAGGCGCGCTCGATGAAGACGAACTCATCGAAGCCATTAAGGACGTATCGATTCTGGGAATCCGGTCGAAAACGAACGTAACGGCGCGAGTGCTCGAACACGCCAATAAGCTGATGACGGTGGGTGCATTCTGCATCGGCACCAACCAGATTGATCTGGATGCCTGCACGCAAAAAGGCATTGCCGTTTTCAACGCGCCGTATAGCAACACGCGCTCGGTGGTTGAGCTGGCCATTGGCGAAATTATCATGCTGATACGTTCCATTGTACCGAAAAGCAACCTGATGCACAAAGGCGGCTGGGATAAATCGGCGAAGAACAGCTTTGAAGTTCGTGGTAAAAAGCTGGGACTAGTGGGTTATGGCAACATCGGTACGCAACTATCGGTGGTAGCCGAAGCGCTGGGGATGGAAGTTTACTTCTACGACATTGTCGATAAACTGGCGCTGGGTAATGCTCGCAAATGTAAATCGCTGGACGAACTACTCGCGATTGCCGACATTATCAGCCTGCACACCGACGGACGTAAAGAGAACAAAAACCTGATCAGCTACCGCGAATTCTCGCTGATGAAAAACGGGGTTATTTTCCTGAATTTGTCACGCGGTCACATTGTCGATATCCCAGCGTTGGTCGATGCGCTGGAACGTGGTAAAGTGTATGGAGCTGGTGTCGACGTTTTCCCGAACGAGCCTAAGACCAACAATGAGGAATTTATGAGTACGCTACGTACCATTCCCAACGTAATACTGACACCCCACATCGGTGGCAGTACCGAAGAAGCGCAGGAAAATATCGGCAATTTTGTACCGGCTAAACTCCTCGAATACATCAACAACGGTAGTACGTACGGAAGCGTGAATTTCCCCGAACTTCAATTGCCGCTGCTGAAAGGCGCGCACCGTCTGCTGCACATCCACGACAACGTACCGGGTATTCTGGCCAAAATGAACAGCATTTTCGCCAAATACCACATCAATATCCACGGTCAATACCTGAAAACCAATGAAAAAATCGGGTACGTAATCACCGACGTTGCGAAAGAATATGCTGACGAGGTGGTTCAGGAATTGAAGGAGATTGATAATACGATTAAGTTTAGACTATTATATTAAAGAGTGAAAGAGCGAAAGAGTGAAAGAGCGTCTACTCAGCGCTTTCGCTCTTTCACTCTTGCATTCTTTCGCTCTTTACACATGACAAACACATACTTCACTCCGGGCCCGGCAGAACTTTATCCGACATTTTATCAGCACCTTCAGGTGGCGATGGATGAACAGATTGGGTCGATTTCGCACCGGAGCCAGCGGTTTCGGGATATTTATAAGTTTACCGACGAACAGCTTCGAACCTTGTTGTCAATTCCGGATACGCACGGGATTTTCTTTATGGGTTCGGCTTCCGAAGTCTGGGAACGTATGCTGCTGAACTGCGTCGAATTCGAGAGTTTTCATTTGGTCAACGGGTCGTTTTCGCAGAAGTTTTACGACTATGCCAATGCGCTTCACAAGCATACAGACGTACTGGAAAAACCGTTTGGCGAGGGCTTCGACGCTGCCGAAGTTCAGGTTCCCGAATACGCTGAAGTGGTTTGTCTGACTCATAACGAAACGTCGTCAGGCGTACAGATGAAGACGTCGGAGATTCATAAACTAAAGCGTAAATACCCGAAAAAGCTGTTCTGCGTCGATATGGTATCATCAGCTCCCTACCCCGACCTGGACTTTAGCATAATTGATTCTGCGTTTTTTTCGGTACAAAAAGCGTTCGGTATGCCTGCTGGTCTTGGCGTCTGGATTGCCAGCGAAGCCTGTCTGGCCAAAGCCGAACGGTTACAAAAAAGTGACTCACTCAACATTGGTGCACACCATACGTTACCAACGCTCTGGAAACACTACAAAACCTTTGAGACGCCGGCCACGCCTAACGTATTGTTTATTTATCTGCTGGGAAAAATCGCCGAAGATTTCAACCGGATTGGTATCGAAACGATTCGTAAACAGACCGAAGAGAGGGCCCGTACTATTTATAAGTTTCTCGATAGCTCCGATGCGTTTCAGCCCTTCGTTAAACAGGAGCGCCATCGTTCGCAAACCGTCATTGTTGCCAACACGCAGAAACCTGCCGCCGAAGTCATTGCGGCTGCCAAAATGAATCACATGATTGTGGGCAGTGGTTACGGTAAGTTTAAAGAATCGCAGATTCGGATTGCCAATTTCCCTGCTACGTCGACCGAGCAGATTGCAGCCCTGATCGAGCAGTTGAAGCAATAAAAATTTGCTTGATTTACCTTCTGATTTATAAAGCAGAGACGTAGCGTGTACAAATATCCGCTACGTCTCTGCTTTATTATTAATGTGAGTACTGTTGTCAGCACTACGCTGCATAGGCAGAAGCTGAAGATGATGCTGCGTATGAATACAGGTGAATAGCAGCATATCACGCACCGTCAGTTTCCCCAAAGCTGGGTGCGGTATACAGTACGTATCAAGTTCCTCTTCTGACCACGTAGCAGTTGCGTCCATAAGCGCCTGATAAACATCCATTAAACGCTTCACGAGTTCATTTTTAGCTACATCAGCATCTTCGGTTCTTGGGGTCATATTGGCTGGGGCTTTCATTCCCGAAGCAAGTACCTTTTCGTAATTCGATTTCAGTTCCTGATACGTATGCGATGCTACGTCTAAGCTGTCCCATTGCCGAAGCACCTCGCGCGGGCCCGTCATGAGCCGTACCACCGGGCGCGCTGACAGATACAAATGCTGCGTCACCTCAGCTATCGACCATTTATCGGCTACGTGCAACTGAAACTCGTGCTCAGATACGGAATTGATTACGGCAATAAATTGTTGACATTCAGAAGCTAACTGCTGTTTTAGATCAGTGGCGGTTGGTAGCATGGTTATAAGAAAATCCGTACTTTTGAGTAAATATAATGTGCCGACGCAAAATAGATGCATAGATCGGTACGTATCCAGACAAACGCACTAAATACGTAAAAGACGAATGAAAAAGTTCTTGATTTTCAGTCTGTTCATTGCCATTTCCTGGAGCGCTTCGGCACAGGAGTCTAGCTATCATGGTAAAAAAATTACCGAATCTGGTGCTATACCGGCCACGCAGTTAGCTAGCAAGATGGGCGATAAAGAGAAAATGAACACCAAAGTCGAAGGTACCGTTGAGTCTGTTTGTAAGGTGAAGGGTTGCTGGATGAACGTGAAAACTGGCGATGGTCAAACGATGCGGGTTATGTTTAAAGACTACGCTTTTTTTGTTCCCAAAGACATTGAAGGTAAAACCGTTGTAGTAGAGGGGCTGGCCGAAACTACCACCACGCCCGTAGCCAAACTTCGTCACTTTGCCGAAGATGCGGGGAAATCGAAGGAGGAAATTGAGAAAATAACCGAGCCCGAAAAAGCCATAACGTTCATGGCCGACGGTGTCATTGTGAAAAAATAAGTTACCCTTGCCAACGGTTATTACGGTATCAGGGTCTTTAAAGAAAAAGTAAAAGAAAATGATAACGTTATCAACGCGATTAATTGGATTTCTTGCCGCAGGAATGATAACTGTCTTCTCCTGCAAATCGGGCGACTCTCAAGCAACTGATCAGGTTCCACCAGCCGATAAGGTCATACTTGGTACGGATCAATCAGCCCGAATTGGTTCACAAATAGTCGTTCATGTCGAATCGATTCAGGATAGCCGCTGCCCGGCAAACGTCACCTGCGTATGGGCAGGACAAGCTAAAGTACAGGTAAACCTGTCGAAAGATACCGATTCGAAAACGGTACAACTGATTCTGGGTCCTGATCTTCAGAACAGGGAAAATAAACGTCCCGATTCGACGGGCGTTACGTTGGCAAACGAGGTTTACAAGGTAGTACTACGTGAGGTGACGCCTTACCCGGAAGCTACATCAACTACTGAATCCAAGAAAGCAGTAGTACAGGTAAGTAAGTTGTAGAGTTGCAAAGTTGTAGGGTTATAAAGTTGGCTGACGCCGGAAGACTAAGAATGCGTCCGCTAACTTTACAACCTTATAACCCTACAACTTTATAACTATTTTTCAGTATTTTCAGGCCGTAACTTGATACGTTGCGGCCTTTTTTTGCGCCGTTCCTAACTACTATGATAAAAAAAATCTACCTGCTAGCCAGTCTATCATTACTGGCTTCTCCCCTTTTTGCACAACGCACGCTGCTCCACTGCGGAAACCTCTTCGATGGCATCAGCAATACGTTGCAGCCCCAGATGACCATTGTAGTAGAGGGTAATAAAATCACAGCTTTACAGAAAGGATACACGGCTCCCTCCGGAAAGGATCAGGCGATTGACCTCAAAAACAAGACTGTTCTCCCTGGCCTGATCGACATGCACGTCCATCTGGAAAGCCAGACCCGACGCGGGGGAGCTATTGATGGGTTTACCAGCAATCCGGCAGATGTTGCTTACCGGGCAGCACGCTTTGCAAAAACAACCTTACTGGCTGGTTTTACGACCGTACGGGATCTGGGTGGTTCGGGTGTTAACGTATCGTTGCGAAATGCCATTAATGCTGGCTTGGTTGAAGGCCCTCGGGTGCTCACGGTTGGAAAATCTATTGCGACAACGGGTGGGCATGCCGATCCAACGAACGGCTATCGAAAAGATCTTATGGGTGATCCGGGCCCTGAAGACGGCGTAATTAATGGCCCCGAAGATGCCCGAAAAGCGGTCCGCCAACGCTATAAGGATGGTTCTGACCTGATTAAAATTACAGCGACTGGTGGTGTTTTGAGTAACGCCAAAGACGGCTCAGGACCGCAGTTTACGGAAGAAGAAGTAAAAGCAGTGGTCGATGCTGCTAAAGATTATGGCTATGCGGTAGCAGCTCACGCGCATGGAGCCGAAGGCATGAAACGGGCAATTCGGGCGGGTGTTCAGACAATCGAACACGGTACGTATATGGATGACGAAACTATCGAGCTTTTCAAAAAGCACGGTACGTACTACGTCCCGACGATCATTGCCGGAAAAACCGTGGCCGATTCGGCTAAGCATTTTGGATATTATACAGCCTTAGTGACGCCCAAAGCGCTGGCGATTGGTCCGAAAATTCAGGCGACGTTTGGCAAAGCGTACAAAGCAGGCGTAAAAATTGCGTTTGGTACCGATGCAGGCGTATTTATTCACGGCTATAACGCTAAGGAATTCGAGTACATGGTCGAAGCCGGTATGCCAGCTGTCGAAGCGATTAAGGCAGCCCTCATGACCAATGCTAAACTACTCAGTCTGGACACACAAATCGGCTCGATTGAAACCGGCAAAATGGCTGACATTATTGCCGTAGATGAAAACCCCATTCAGAATATCAAAACCCTGCAAGCGGTTCGCTTTGTGATGAAAGACGGGAAGGTGTATAAGCAGTAAGTCGATAATCAACTTACTGCTTATTTTTTAGCGACCAGTTCGTCGGGTATAAACTGGCAGCCGGGTAGTACGTCGACTACCCGGCTCCAGTCTCGAATAATCCAATCTTTGCCAGATTCAGCAGTCCAGACTTTACGAGATTTCGTGAAGAGCCAAATCACCCTTTCAACTCCAAACTGAAGCAGTATTGTTGTTTTCTTTTCGTAGTATTCGAAATCAGAATCAAATTGACTCAAGTCTGCTTTGGTATCTACTTCAATAGCAATTTTTGGCGGCACCCAGGCGTATTTATCCCAATCTTCGTTTTCAAGCTGCTGATGGGTAAAGATTGCTACGTCACAAGCACGCCAGTCGCTTTTTTTGAACTGAACGCCCAATTCGTTTGTAGCAATTGCATATTTTTCTGAATCAATATGATTGCTTATCTAAGCAACTAATCTGGCAACTAAAATTCCCTGAAATAAACTCGAACTCATGACCTGCTCTACTGTTTTTGTCCCCTTCAGGACATCTTCGTAGCCAGCATAATACACCGGCTTCCCGTCCCACATTTCGTAGACGAGCGATTTCAGCAGTCGGGCGCGCTCGGCCCGACGCTGTTTTTGTTCAGCAGTAAGAGGAGTACGTTTGGACTTGTTGGTAGCTTCCATCATCAGGCGATTTTGACAGATCAAGGTACGAAAATTAGACGATAGTCGTCAGGAAGGCCCCGACAGGCTCTGGCTGTCGGAACCGCCGGATGGTTTGTCGCTTTGCGACTCTAACAGCCAGAGCTAGGGCCTTTACTAACTCGATAACCCAAGCATTAACCCACGTAGTTCAGCCAGCCCGCGCAACCGGCCAATGGCGGTGTAGCCGGGGTTGGTACGTTTGCCGGAGGTTAGATCGTCGAGCATGCGGTGGCCGTGATCGGGGCGGAAGGGCATTCGGGTGTCGCTACGTCCCTCCGTCTGCCGACGTTTCTGTTCGTTCAGGAGGGCGCGCATAACGCCGGGCATTGGTACGTCGCCTTCGAGGTGATTAGCTTCCTGGAAACTGCCGTCGGCGTTACGTTCGGTGCTACGTAGATGAATGAAGTGGATGCTTGGGCCAAGCCGTTCAGCCATACCCGCCAAATCATTATCGGCCCGGACGCCATAAGACCCTGTGCAGAAGCAAATTCCGTTGGCGGGCGACGTAGCAGCAGCCAGCAAGGCCCGCGCATCGGCTTCCGTACTAACCACCCGGGGCAAACCCAAGATCGGATACGGAGGATCGTCGGGGTGAATGGCCAGCCGAACGCCAACCGACTCGGCAACCGGCACAATTTCACGAAGAAACGAGTATAAATTCTGACGTAGTTCGTGGTCGCCGGTATCTTTATACGTAGCAAGCGCGTCCCGGAACTTCTCCACCGTGTAGCTTTCCTCCGAACCGGGTAATCCAGCAATGATGGTACGTACCAGACGCTTCACCTGGGCATCGGCCATCGAATCGAGTTTGGTACGTGCCCGCTTTTTCTGCTCATCGCTGTACAGGTATTCGGCACCGGGCCGCTGGAGAATATACAACTCAAAAGCGGCAAATTCAGTGGCGTCGAAACGTAATCCAGTCGAACCGTCGGGCATGGGAAAATCGAGATCGGTACGTGTCCAGTCGAGGACGGGCATGAAATTGTAGCAGACCGTATCAATACCTGCTTCCGCCAGATTGACGATAGATTCCTTGTAGTTTTCGATGTACTGGCGGTAGTCGCCCGTTTGCGTTTTAATAGCTTCGTGAACCGGAATACTTTCGACCACCGACCAGGTCAACTGGTTAGTCTCGATTTCGGTCTTCCGCTTTTTAATTTCTTCAACAGACCATACCTGGCCGTTTGGAATGTGATGCAGAGCTGTTACAATTCCGGTGGCCCCCGCCTGCCGGACATCATTGAGCGATACGGGGTCATTCGGACCGAACCACCGCCAGGTTTGTTCAAGCATAAGTATTTAGTGATAAGTGAGCAGTAATGACCGATAAGTGATACGTTATGATGATGCTAGCAAACCGTTACGGCAGACCCTTCATCATTCATTGTTCATCACTCATCCATCTCTCTTTTTCGGGTAAATAAGCAGCTAAATCTTCTTTTCTCCCCAACTTATCAGTTATTGTTTTGCTTACGCCAACCACTTCGGGGCGCTTTCGTTGGCGCATTGTAGCGTTGTTGTTTCTGGCAACAACCATTAATTATATAGACCGGCAAGTACTGTCGTTCACGATGACCGACGAGTTATTTCGAAAAGAAATGCTCGATATGGCCCCCAATGCGGTTCTCACCAAAGAAGCTACCGATCGATTTAAAGTGCTTTACGGCGATGTAGATGCCGCTTTCAAATTCGCGTATGCCATTGGATTACTGATCGCGGGCTGGCTGATCGACAAGATTGGTACCCGACGGGGCTTTGCGTTGGGGATTCTGATCTGGAGCATTGCTGGAGTTTTGTCGGCTTTTGTAAAAAACATAACGGGTCTGCGCTGGGCGCGGGCGGTGCTGGGGCTGGGCGAGTCGGCTAATTTTCCATCGTCGATTAAAACCGTGGCTGAGTGGTTTCCCCGTACTGAGCGATCCTTTGCCAATGGTCTGTTTAATGCCGGTACCAACATCGGTATTATTCTGACCGCCCTGTTTGCTCCGTACCTGATTCTCCAATTTGGTTGGCGCAGTTCATTTTTGGTGACCGGCCTGCTTAGTTTTGGGCTGCTGATTTTGTGGTGGCTGACGTACAGCAAACCCGAGCGCCATCCCAGACTCAGCAGCAACGAACGGGCTTACATACGTAGTGACCAGGAAAAAATACCGCCTATCAAAGTATCGTGGGCGCAGCTGCTGGGGTATAAACAAACCTGGGCATTTGCGGTAGGTAAATTTCTGGCCGATCCTATCTGGTGGTTCTATATGTCGTGGCTCCCCGATTTCTTTAACTCAAACGACGCGTTCGACCAGAAGCTCGATTTGAAAACATTCGGTGTGCCTTTCCTGATTATCTATATTGTATCAGACGCCGGGAGTATTTTTTTTGGCTGGCTCAGTACGCAGTTCATGAGCTGGGGATGGTCGGCCAACCGCGCCCGGAAAACAACCTTGCTTATTTGTGCCCTGTGTGTAGTCCCGATTTTGTTTGCCGCCCGAACCAGCAGTTTACCCGTAGCCATTGCGCTGTTATCGCTGGCAACGGCTGCCCATCAGGGATGGTCGGCCAACATGTACACCTTCGCTTCCGACTTATTCCCCAAGAACGTAGTAGCTTCGGTGACAGGCATTGGTGGCATGTTCGGAGCGGTTGGAGGCATTCTGCTGGCCTTGCTGTCGGGACGTATCATTACGTCGTTTGGTTATTTGCATATGTTTGCCATCGCCAGCTGTTCGTATTTAGTGGCTCTGATTATCATTCACTTGATATTACCAAAACTGGAACCCGTTAAAGCTGAAGAATTAGAGCAAAGCCGTCATTGGTCGGTGATTGGCCGTTCGTAGATTATCTTTAATCCGGCAACTATGCACAGATGTACGAAGAAAAAGCTAAGAAATTAGAATAATTTATTGTTATTCAGGTCGTTAATTTCGGAACTTTTCCAGGCTTACAATCTAGTGTCGTATCGACCTTCTATTAACCTAAACAAATGAAGATTATTACGTTTGGCGAAGTGATGCTTCGGTTAAGTCCGCCCGGTGTCGAACGGTTCACTCAGGCCGATTCATTGACCATGCATTTTGGGGGAACTGAAGCCAATGTCGGTGTGTCGCTGGCTCAGTTTGGTTTCCAGGCTGCCCACGTAACGCGGTTTCCTGATCATGCACTAGGTCGGGCGGCTGCGGGCTACCTCCGTAAATATGGCGTTGATACACAATACGTTCGGTACGGCGACGGGCGGCTAGGGCTTTATTTTCTAGAAACAGGCGCGGGTAGTCGAGCCAGTCAGATCATTTATGATCGAGTCGATTCGGCGTTTGCCCGAATTACACCCAGCGATATCGACTGGGAATCCATTTTACAGGGCGCCGACTGGTTTCACTGGACGGGCATTACACCAGCGTTATCGCAGGGAGCCGCGGATTGTCTGCTGGCAGGCATTCAAACGGCCAATCGGCTGGGGGTTCCGGTATCGGCCGATATTGTTTACCGGAGTAATCTCTGGCAATACGGTCGTCGTCCGCAGGAAATCATGCCTGCACTTACCGAAGGCTGTACGTTGATACTCGGCAGCAAAGGACTTTTTTCGGATCTCTACAACGTAGTAGGCAGTACGTTTCAGGAAGCGGGCCGCGCCATGATGAAGCGCTTCCCGAACATTCGATACGTTACCGATACCAAACGAAATTCGGTCACAGCGTCACATAATCAGTTGTCGGCCAAACTTTTTGACGGACAAAGCGTATACAAGTCGCGGTTACACGACATTCGACCAATCACCGACCGTATCGGTACAGGCGACGCCTACGTAGCGGGATTGATTTACGGTTTGCTGACGTTTAATGATTTGCAACGCGCCGTTGAGTTTGGTGCAGCCGCATCGGCCCTGAAACATACCATTCCTGGCGATGTAAATCTGGCAACGATAGCCGAAGTAGAAACCCTGGCGAGTGGCGATACGTCGGGAAAATTGAAACGATAGATTTGTCAGTGTATGCTTAACTACGTACTGATTATTGGTAACGTATCGACTCAAAGTAACCCTTCATTGGGCATTTGATAAATTAGGTACGTCTAGGTAAGTCGGTTAGCCAAGTAGTTCGTAATATTGCTGAAATATGAAAAAAATAGAGTTCAACTTTATTTATAGTTAATTAAATCAATGCTTGCTGAGCAAAAAGTCACCCAGCCGACCATGTCAAAACTAACCCGTTCGATACATCCAGCGCCTGTCTTTCCTGAGAAAATTCTCCAGTTTGGCACTGGTGTTTTACTACGTGGCCTGCCCGATTATCTGGTCCAGAAAGCCAACGCAGCCGGACGGTTTGGTGGCTCCATCGTTATTGTAAAATCGACGGATGGACAGACCGACGAATTTTCTCAACAGGATAATTTGTATACGGTTGCCGTTCGGGGTGTTCAGCAAGGGCAGCCGGTTTCCGAAACAACGATTGTGTCAGCTGTCAGTCGGGTTTTGGCCGCACAAACTCAGTGGAAAGAAATCCTGATGCTGGCCCGGAATCCTAAACTTCAAATTGTAATCTCGAACACGACCGAAGTAGGTTTGAACTACGTCGAAGAAAGCATTTTTCAGCAGCCTCCCCAGTCGTTTCCGGCTAAACTGACGGCTTTTCTGTATGAGCGTTTTCGAAGTGTAGGTGGATCACGTGCCAAAGGTTTAGTGGTGATTCCAACCGAACTCGTTACCGACAATGGTCTTAAACTGCGCGAAGCCGTTGAAAAACTGTCGGAATTCAACGAGCTGGGAAAACTGTTTACCAAGTGGCTCAAATTCCACGTTCGATTCTGTAACTCGCTTGTCGACCGCATTGTGACGCGCCCAACCGAAGAGGCCAAGCAAGCGCTGCAGCAGGAAGCTGGTTATGAAGATGAGTTGCTAACCTTCACCGAGCCATACCACCTGTGGGCTATTGAGGGCGATGACCGGGTTCGGCAAACGCTCACGTTCGCGGATGCGTCTACTCCGCAAATTATCATTGACGAAGACATCAATTTCTACCGGGAGCGCAAACTTCGCGTGCTGAACGGTTCGCATACCCTGACGATGCCGTTGGGCTATCTGCTGGGTCTGGAAACCGTTGCCGACGAGATGCGTCACCCGAGTATGAGTCGGTTTATCGAATCGCTCATGCTCAACGAAATTGTGCCCACCGTACCAGATTATGGCATCCCAGGCATGGACAAAGAAGCCGTGACTCAGTTTGCTCATGACGTACTCGACCGGTTCCGGAACCCCCACCTCGACCATTTGTTGCTGAATATATCGCTTCAGGAAACAGCCAAAATGCAGGCACGTAACGTAGCGAGCATCCAGCGGTACTTCGAAAAATTCAATGCAGTTCCCAAACTCACGGCACTGGGTTTTGCCGCTTATCTGCTGTTTATGAAAGCGGTACGTGAGGAAAAAGGGCAATTCTTCGGTGAAATCAACGTAGCGGGTGGCGGTGTGCTCACGTACCCAATCCGCGATGACAAAGCGGGCTATTTCTACGGCGACTGGAAAACCGTCAAAAAAGCTACCCCTGCAACGGTAGACGCCTTCGTGAAAAGTGTTCTTTCCGACAAAACCCTCTGGCAGGCAGACCTTACAACGTTGCCTGGTTTTACTGAGGCCGTAGCCGAATACCTGAACGCCATGCTGACGTCGGGCGTTGAAAAAACGTTAGAAAACGCGCTTTCTTAAGCACACTCATTACGTAGCAATATCCCGGCGAGGGTACGTATCAGGACAATGGTTTTGATACGTATCCTCGCCGGGATATTTGTATAAAACGGCTCGATTATTAAGACATGGTTGGTTTCACGCGCTAAATTTTTACTAATAATATTGACTAATAAGTACAACACAAGTTACACATTTTCATAATTTTATCTCTTTAGTTTATTGTTATTATTAATTGCATACTTTTATCAGTTGATTGACTGACTTCTTATCCTAATCCTTCTCCCTCCATGCTCACCATCTCTTATTATCCGCTAGCTGTAGTGGTCTGCTTTCTGACTATGCTTTGTTGGGGCTCCTGGGGCAACATGCAGAAACTAACGGCCGCAAAAGTTCCAACTACTATTTTCTACCGCGATTACACCTATGGAATTCTCTTATTAAGTCTGCTTTTGGCTTTTACTCTCGGAAGTTTTGGCTCCCACGGACGCGCTTTCCTACCCGATTTTCGTCAGGCCAGTACAACAAGTCTGGGCTACGCTGTGGTTGGTGGCGTTATCTTTAATATTGCCAATATTCTGATTGTAGTAGGCATTGAACTGGCAGGCCTGTCGGTAGCGATGCCTGTCGGTATTGGACTGGCTCTGATTTTAGGGGTCGTGGTCAATTATATTTTCGCGCCGGACGGAAGTGTCCCCTTGCTGTCGACGGGGGTTTTGGCCATTTTTCTAGCGGTCGTTTTTAGTGTTATGGCCTATCGTTCAAAGGCAGGTTCTAATCAGCCAATTAGTATGAATGGCCTGATTATCTCGCTAATAGGAGGTTTTCTAATGAGTTTCTTCTTCTATTTTGTGGTGAAATCCATGTCCATTGACTACACAAACCCAACGCCGGGATTTCTGACGCCATATACGGCCTTAGTGGTATTTGCAGTAGGTGTTGTAGCCAGCACTCCTCTGTTTCTTCCGCTGCTACGTCGCTTTGCCAGCAAGCCTGCCGATAGCGAAATTTATTACTCCGACGTTAAGCGCCGTTGCCACCAGCTTGGTATGTTGGGCGGAATGATCTGGTGCTTAGGCTTGGCGTCGAGTTTACTGGCATCGGGTGCGGCCGGTTACGCAATCAGTTACGGCCTGGGCCAGGGCGCGACGATTATTGCCGTACTGTGGGGAGTATTTTTATGGCGTGAATTTCGGGAGGCACCCACTACGTCTGGTCGATATCTGATGATAATGGGCTTTTGCTACGTTCTTGGATTAGCATTGATTATCTCTGCGAAGTAACGTAGCACTCAAAAGCGTCTGCTACGTATATTGCGGGAACGTAACACGGACATGCTGACGCATCAGCATCCTTTCAGCGTTACGTTTCTGCAAACTTTTGCCCGGCATGAAACCCTTACTATATAGCTTGTTTTGCCTGACAATAGTCGGGGTTTTTTCCTGTACAAAACCAGCTGCATCACCTCCAAATATCCTGTTCATTCTGGCCGATGACTGGAGCTACCCGTATGCAAGTGTTTACGGCGACACTACGTTGAGAACGCCAAATCTCGACCGACTGGCGCAGCACGGCACTGTTTTCACGAATGCTTTTTGTGCATCTCCCTCATGCACTCCTTCACGGGCGGGCATCCTGACCGGGCGCTATCCGCATAATTTGGGTGAAGGTGTCAATCTGGTTGGGCGGCTCGATCACCGGATTCCAACGTATGTGCAATTGCTGAGCAAAGCCGGTTATTCCGTTGCTTTCGACCGGAAAGGGTGGGCGCCGGGCGATTTTAAGAAGATGGGGTACACCGAAAATCCGGCGGGCAAAACCAGAAATTTTGATACGTTGCTGGCTCAATTACCAGACGATCAACCCTTCTTTTTTTGGTTCGGCACGAACGATCCGCACCGGCCGTTCAATCTGGGCGATGGAAAAAAAACGGGGATTGATCCCTCTAAAATTCACTTACCCGCTTTTTTGCCCGATGTAGCAGACGTCAGAAATGACGTAGCAGATTATTTATCAGAAGTGGAGCGATTAGACCGCGAAATTGGCGAACTGCTCGAAAAACTTGAAAAATCGGGTCGACTGGAAAATACCATCATTGTGGTGGCTTCGGACAATGGGATGCCGTTTCCGCACGCCAAAGCGAATCTGTATGATTATGGGACGCACGTACCACTCCTCATCAGTCGGTTTTCCGATAGCGTAAAACAGCCCGAACGTAACGATTCCTTCGTAAACCTGATTGACCTGATGCCCACCTTTTTAGATTGGGCAGGAATTCAGGAGCGGCCCCAATTGGATGGCATCAGTCTGGTGCCTGTGCTGGCGGGTGAGAAAACTGTTCATCGACCGGAGGTTTTTCTGGAACGCGAACGTCATTGCCTCTGCCGGCCGCAGTTCAACTACGGAGCCGGTTATCCGATGCGGGCCATCCGCACAAAAGATTACCTGTACATTCGGAATTTCCGGCCCGACCGCATGCCCGCTGGTGATGAAGCAATGCCTAATACACCTTCAGTTTTTGGCGATGTGGATGGCGGTCCTACCAAAGTGTTCATGATGGATCATCGGAACGAACCCATGGTAAAATCGCTGTTTTCGGCAGGTTTCGCCCGCCGCCCGGACGAAGAGTTGTACATTCTGAAAGACGACCCATATAATCTGCGAAATCAGGCTACTAACGCTACGTATTCAGCCATAAAAAAGGATTTGCAGCAGCGACTTTCTAATTGGATGAAACAGGAAAATGACCCGCGTCAGAACGGTGGTGGCGACCAGATCGACCGGTACGAAGCCACTACTCACGCCTGGATTACGAGAACCGGGATGATTTTGCTGGACGAAAAATAAATGACAAAAATGTCATTTGGCCGTTTTAATGTAATTATCAACCAGCGTTTCAAGTACCGGCATTGTTACGGTTCCCTGACCTAAAATCAGATCGTGGAAGTTCCGAACGTCGAATTTATCGCCAAGTTCACGCTGCGCTTTCTGACGTAACTCTTTAATTTTCAACTCACCAATTTTGTAAGCCAGCGCTTGGCCCGGCCAGGATATGTACCGATCTGTTTCGGTCGTGCAATCGTGCACGGATAACGCGGTATGCGAGGTCAGGTAATCGATAACTTGCTGACGTGTCCAGCCTTTAGCATGAATTCCGGTATCGACCACTAACCGACACGCTCGCCACATTTCAAACGTCAATCGGCCAAAATCGCTGTAAGGGTCCTGATAAAAGCCCATTTCTTTACCAAGCCACTCACAATACAGCCCCCACCCTTCGCCAAACGAATCGACGTACAGGCTCTTTCGGAACTCGGGCAAACCGGTTAATTCTTTCGACAAGGCCGACTGCAAATGGTGCCCTGGAACGGCTTCGTGCAGTGTAAGCGATTCGAGTGTATAGAGCGGTCGGCTGTTCAGATTGTACGTATTGACCCAGTAATAGCCAGGCGTTTTGCTGCCCAGCGGTGCCCCAACGTAGCGGCCGCTGGTGTATTTGGGAGCCAAGGCATCAGGCACGGGCGCAACGCCATAGGGTTGTCGGGGAAGCTTTCCGAAGTAAGCAGGCAGTTTGTCGTCGGCACTTTTGGCAATAAAACTGGCTTCTTTGAGTAGCTGAATGGGGGTTTTGGCATAGAACTGCGGGGCGGTTCGCAGGAATTTCAGAAAATCCTGAAAAGAGCCTTTAAAGCCCGTTTTGGTGATAATCGCCTGCATTTCTTTTTCAATACGCTCCACCTCGCGCAGTCCCATCTGATGAACATCATCAGGCGTTACGTTGAGGGTGGTGTAATACCGAACGCGTTGCTGGTAATACGTCTTTCCGTTGGGCAAATCATAGGCAGCCGTGGTTTGCCGAGCGCCGGGTATGTACTCCTTATCCATGAACTCGCCAAACAGTTTATACGCCTGAACGGCTCCTTCCATTACCGCCTTTTTTCCGGCCTGCTGCAACTGATTCCGCTCTGACTCAGATAATGTCGTAGGTAATTTCAGGAACGGCGCATAAAAAACGCTACGTGTCGGGTCGGTGACGATGTGGTTCTGATACGTTATTTCGTAGCCTTTCAGAATAATTTTAGGCGCTGTAATTCCAGCTTTGAGCCCCTGCCGCATTACCGTCACTACGTTCCCCAAATACGTCGGCAAGGAGTTGAGTAATCTTATATACGTCTCATAATCAGCCGCTGTTCGGAACGTCAGGTAATTCGGCACGAACGAAAGGCCAATGTGTGGCCCGTAATCTGAAGTGAGCGGATTTAGATATGATTTCAGTTCGTGTTCATCGACGTCTTCCTGCAAGGTGTAACGTAGCAATTCCTTATTCACCTGATCAGCCTGCGAGAGTGATTCGGTAGGAATGGCGTTGAGCCGGGTCAGTTGCTGTCGATAAAAGGCAGCCTGTCGACTAAACGTTGTTTCGGTATAATCGCCCATCGACTCAATCTGGGTTTTGAGACCCGCAAAAACGGCTTTCATGGGAAACTCCCTTAGCTGAAAAGCCCATGTGCTGTCGATAATTTGGTGGAGTTGCTGGGTTGGCGATTGGGCGCGGGTATATGCATAACTACATAGCGCAAGTGCGCTCATAATGAGCAAAGTGCGGAACCGGGAAAGCATGGAAGTACGATGGATGATTGCTCTAAAATAGCAATAACTGGCAATAAAGCGGATAGAAATTAGTGGGATGTTGCAACGTAAGCGTAAATTTGACCGTATAAATCAGACATACGGGTTATTGAACAAAACCACGCTTGCCCTCAAACATTTCTTTTCATGCAAAAACTGTTCGCTGCTTTATTACTTTTAGTCGCTCCCCTTGCTAAAGCCCAGGAATTTAATCACTTCAAACTGAACGCTTACGTAGGATATGCCCTCCCCTTAAATACGTCGGGGGGTAAGAGCGGGTTTGTATACAGTGTTGAGCCACGCTACCACTTATCCCATCAGCTGGCTATCTGTCTTCGTTTTGAACAGGCGTTTATTCAACGGTCTGAAATTCTGAACAACAATCTGGAGTACGCCAGCCAGGCGAAGCTGAATACATCTGGAGCTATAATCGCTAATTATGCTCTGGGAAACAAGACGTTACAGCCATTCATTGGCATTGGTGCGGGGCTGTTTCATATTGACCCCAGCACGCAATTGCTCAATGGCCCGAGCAGTACGATTTATCGTTTCACCCTACCAGCTCAGAATCTGATTGGTGGTATCATTCGTCTTGGCGTTAACTATTCTGCTTTAACGGCCGAAATTGCGGGCAATATTATGAACGATAGTTCCATCAATTACGTGAGCATGAATAGCGAGCTGATTGGAAAGAATACGTACCTGACCGCTAAAGTTGGTTATACATTCGGCGGCAAACAGCGCTGATACGTTGTTTTATACTAACCTGAGCCCTTCTCTAAGGTATTGGTTGGCTGCGCTTAACGACGTAGCACGCATACATTTCCCAAAACCGTTACGTTCGGATGTGTTCAGGGCGCGGGCCGATACCGACTAAATAAGCCGGAATCCGTCGAAGAAACGGTACGTGTTGGAGCAGCCAGAAAAAGGCCGACGGAATAACTGTTGCGCGCGTAGTCGATGCGTTGATAAGTCGGCGATGTACGGCAATCTGCCCCGACTGAATCACCCGTACAGGCCACATCCGACGGCACTGTATCTGAGCTAGTTCGTCGATACGTACTGGCCCTTTCTGAAGGGATTTTGCCAGTTGATTAGCCGTGGCAACGGCGTCCTGAACGGCCAGATTCACGCCAACGCCACCCGCAGGCGACATGGCATGGGCAGCATCGCCAATGCATACTAAGCCGGGTTTATACCATTGTCGCAACCGGTCGATTTTGACGGTCAGCAAACTAATTTTATCCCAGGAATCCAGTTCGTTTACATAACCACCAACGAACGGAGCCAAAGCTCTAATATTGGCCTGTAGCTCGGCCAGACCGCGATTTTTCACTGTTTCAAATTGGCCTTTTGGAATGAGAAAGCCGCACTGGAAGTAATCGTGCCGGTCGATAAGCACCATGAACTTATCACCTTTCACATATCCCAACGACTGCTCACCAACGGCCGGATCTTTCGGAATACGCATCCACAATACGTCAATCGGCACTCCAAAATCCTGTACCGCCAAACCTGCTTTCTCCCGAATGATTGAATGGCGACCGTCGGTAGCGACTACCAGATCAGCTTTGATACGTAGTTCGCCAGCGTACGTAGCGGCTTTGACACCGTTAATGTTTCCGTCTTCCTGCAGTAAATCAGTTGCTTCGGTTTCCATCAGCAACCGAAAGGAGGGAAAGTGTTTCGCTTTGTCGGCCAGAAAATTCAGGAAGTCCCACTGCGGCATGAAGGCGATAAACTTACTACGTGTGGGTAAATGGGCAAAATCGGCGATAGGAATGGTTCTGCCTTCGAAAGTAAGCTGAACACCCCGAAGCTCCTGATGAGGTAAGGTTAAAAATTCGTCCAGTAAACCCAACTCGGCCAGCAACTCCAGTGTAGATGGGTGAATCGTATCTCCGCGAAAATCACGCAGGAAATCCTTATGTTTTTCCAGCACCACCACCTCCACACCCGTACGAGCCAGCAAAAAGCCGAGCATCATTCCGGCTGGTCCTCCCCCAACAATGCAGCATCGGGTTTGTATCGTTTCGGGTTGCTTTGTAGTCTGATCCATCGTAGTATGAAGTTGATCTTAAAACGCGCAATTGTACCGAATGGTTGATACCCGGTTGGTCCATAGCTGGCTCAGGTTGCGGTAATGTGACCTGACTATCCGCTACGTAAAACAACTTACAAGACCTGTTACCTGGACTCTCAAACTTGGGCTGGCTATAGTAATCACCTGTGTGCAGGAGCCATAAAATGATACTATCGATATGTCCTGGGTTGTGTTCAGGTTTGCGTCGGATGACTAAAAAAGGCGTAATTGCGTTTTATTGAGTAGCAGAAGTGGGTCGGCACAGCAATGAAATGGCGTTCAACCCTTCGCAATTTTTCTCATATGTTTTTCAACCAAATAAGGCTCAGTGTCAGATAACAGCATCTCTGCTACTGCATTCGCAGACACAAAACCCCACTACAACTTACTCGACGGATTACGCGGAGTAGCTGCATTAACAGTTGTATGTTTTCACTTATTTGAAGCTTTTGCAACGAGTCATATAGACCAAAAAATCAATCACGGCTATCTGGCGGTTGATTTCTTCTTCATCCTGTCCGGCTTTGTAGTTGGCTATGCCTACGACGACCGATGGGATGCAATGACTATAAAAGACTTTATCAAACGTCGATTTATTCGCCTGCATCCTATGGTAGTTATGGGGGCTATCATCGGCGCTGGCGTATTCTATTTTCAGGGTTGCGCTGCCTGGGACGTTTCAAAAGTATCGGTAACCAGACTATTGACAGCCACTTTTATCAATGCTGGTCTAGTTCCGGCAACGACCGATTCTGAAATTAGGGGAGTTGGTGAAATGTATCCGCTGAATGGACCGAGCTGGTCATTATTTTTTGAATATATCGGAAATATCCTATACGCCTTCTTTATCCGTAAGTTTCCGACTAAAGCCCTTGCCTTTCTAGTTCTGCTGGCAGGTTGCGGATTGGCAGCATTTGCCATCTGGGGGCCCTACGGCGATATCTGCGTCGGCTTTTCGCTAACTGAAGAAAATATAATTGGCGGTTCGTTACGTCTGTTATTTTCATTTCCGGCAGGACTGCTGCTCGCCCGCGTATTTAAACCCATCAACATAAAAGGGTCATTCTGGATAGGTAGCCTGGCCATTGTCAGTTTATTGGCAATACCGCGCATCGGCGGTAGTGAACACTTGTGGATG
The DNA here is from genome assembly GCF_054778555.1 of Spirosoma flavus. NCBI lineage: Bacteria > Pseudomonadati > Bacteroidota > Cytophagia > Cytophagales > Cytophagaceae > Spirosoma > Spirosoma flavus. The sequence continues at coordinate 1,500,509 of NZ_BAAGZL010000001.1, read as the reverse complement.
AACGGGGTATACGACTCAATCTGTGTCATGCTTATTTTTCCTTTACTGATTTACCTGGGCGCTTCCGAAAAGACAACACACAGATTAACAGTCCGACTGTGCAAATTTTTGGGGGATATTTCGTACCCGTTGTATATGGTACATTACCCCTTTATTTATTTGTATTATGCCTGGGTCAAAAATGAGAACCTCACATTCGCGCAATCGTTTCCTGGTGCCCTGGCGCTGGTTATTGGTTCTGTAGCGCTGGCTTACGCCTGCTTGAAATTGTATGACGAACCTGTGCGTCAGTATTTAACGAAGCATTTTTTACGAGTGTAACCCTAATCTGTCGGCAATTTTACGTTCTGACTGCTCAGATTACCCAACGTAATTTGCGTTACTTTTCAGAACAAACCATCCATTGTTGGGTGTTACGCTAGTCGATTACTTACTCAAACGCTTTCGTATGTCGTTATATTCAGACCGTCCTGAAGATTTACTATTTGATGCTGCCCGCAACGGCGACGTTCGTTCGCTGAATCAACTCATTGATAATGGTGCGGAGGTAAACATTCAAAATGAAAAAGGATTCACGCCATTAACACTTGCGGCCTACAGCGGTCAACTTGAAGCGGTTCGCGTTTTGCTGGATGCGAACGCTGATGTAGATACGCAGGACGTAAGCGGCAGCACAGCGCTGATGGGTGTTTCGTTTAAAGGCTATACGGATATTGCCCGGCAGTTGATCGAAAGCGGAGCCAGCCTGAATCTGCAAAACCGAAATGGCGGCACGGCCCTGATGTATGCCGTTATGTTCGGTCATACTCAACTGGTTAAGCTGCTGCTCGACCACAACGCTGATACGTCCATTCGCGATGGCCAGGGGCAAACCGCTCGTGATCTGGCGATTCAGAAAGGGAATCAGGAAGTTCTACAATGGCTTGGCGTGTAAGTCAGAAACGCCCTATTCTTCCGCTTTTTATTCTTTCTCAAGCAATAAAAACATTTCAGCGGCTTGCCAGGCGTGCGGGAAAGCAACTTTTTTCTTCGCCAGCGTCTGCTCAAGCACGGTCAGACCGGGGTAATGGGCATCACTGGCATGCTGCTCCCAGGTAAGCGGATAATCGAGGTTGCCAAGCATCCCTCGCTTCTGCCCGAAAAAATGATCTTCAGCCCAGACCAGATAGGGAGAATTAATACCCGACGATTCTTCGATTTGCTTCCCCGGCACGTGTTCATCTTTGTAATCGCACCAGAACAGCGACGAATAACTGTCGTATTGCTTCGGAATAACGTATGGGTCGTCAAGCCCAAGCTGTTTCAGCCCGTACTTTAGCCATTTGGTCTGAAAAACAGGATGTTCAGCAAAATCTGTTTTGCCAAGTATGTAGTTTTCTTTCCGAAACTGACGTACCGAATCCAGCACCATTTGAACAGCCGGATGGGTTTTATCAGACACTAATGATACCAGAAAAAGTACCTCGCCCAGATTGTCGGCTTCGGGTCTTCGGCGGTTATTTCGGTCGAAGGGGTCGCGAATGGCCAAAATCCAGTCCCGAATCAGGGGAAGATTATTAGTTTGACGTAACACCTTGGCCATCAGAGCAGCATCGCGATAATGGGGTTTGAAATACACCAGAAAATTGGGTACGGGTCGGCCGTTTATTACGTTGATAAGAACTTCCTGGTGCAGCACACGTAGCACCGGTCCGTAGGTTTTATCGGCAAAACGCGGCAATTCGATTCGGCTTCGGGTACCGGGAATCAGTTTGGGGCGCTTGGCGGGCTGAAGCAGCCATACGCCGGTTTCGTCTTCACGAATCTGAATAATTTGCCCGTCGGCCAGGGTCAGGTGTACTACGTATTCCGATGGCACAATGATTTCCTGTTTCACCACCCACTGTTCTTCGATATTCCCTGTCAGCGCGTTGAGCAATCGACCTTTTCGATAAATGAGTTTCAGCCGATTCCCCATGCCGAACATAAAGAATTTCAGATCAGGCAGTTCATGGTGATTTTGGTGCTCTTGCCGAAGCAAAGACAGGTTCTTTCGATACGTTCGCAAATCTTCCGCCGGGTTGGGAAGCATGGCGGGCGGAACAGGTCTCTGCGCTGATGCTGAAAGCGTTACGAGGCACAGAAGCAGAAACCAGAGGGTTTTCATAAATTAATATTGAGCGTTCGAAGAATGGAGTTAAATCACTACGTATCAGCTAATTTCATCACGAGTCGGCATGGATGCCTGAGCCCCCATGCGTGTCACCGAAAGCGAAGCGGCTTTGCAGGCGAACGTAACGGCTTCGACCCAAGATTGCCCCTCGGCCAGCGACACGGCCAGCGCTCCGTTGAAGCAATCGCCCGCAGCCGTTGAATCGACGGCGGTAACGCGCGGCCCCGAAACCAGTTGTTTCACGTCATCGGTGGATATGTAAGCGCCTTTGGCTCCCAACGTAATGACTACGTTCGAAATACCCAATTCACGCAGTTTTTGCGCGGCTAGTTCAGCGGTTGCTACGTCGGTTACGCGAATACCCGTCAGGAGTTCGGCCTCGGTTTCGTTGGGGGTAATTAAAAACAGATGGGCCAGTAAATCAGACGGTAACGTTTGAGCAGGAGCTGGATTCAGGATAACCCGCAAGCTTCGTTCAGCGGCTTTCTGCGCTACGTATCCAACGGTCGGCAGGGGCGTTTCGAGCTGGATTAACACAATGGCGTTTGGCTCGGCTTGTTGCAGGGCGACATCCGTTTCGGTGGGTTGCAGGTTGGCATTGGCTCCGGGGGCAACGGTAATGCAATTTTCGCCAGCAGCATCAACATTTATCAGCGCCACTCCCGATGGATATTCCGAATCAGTTAGTATAAAGTCGGTACGTATGCCTTCCTGCCGAAAACCGGTAACGGCCTGTTCACCAAATACATCGTTACCAACTTTGGCGACAAACGTTACGTCTCCGCCTAAGCGGGCAGCGGCCACGGCCTGATTGGCGCCCTTTCCTCCCGGATTCATCAGAAACGTACCACCCAGAACGGTCTCGCCGGGGGCAGGTAACCGATCAGACTTAACGACCATATCGGTATTCGAACTACCAATCACCAGAATCTGGTTTGCCATACACTGAAACATTTTACGTCTGATCACAAATTTATCCAGCCCGCGGTATAAGACAAGCCATGTACCCTGTCTACCTTTACGGCCATGAATTACCTGTATATTTTCCTTGCTTTTCTGGTTGGTCTGGCCATTACGGTTCAGGCCGGTGTGAACGCCAATTTACGCCAGGCCATGGGCAATCCAATTCTGGCAGCGGCCATTTCGTTCGGATCAGGATTTATCGTGCTGGTGTTGCTGTTTCTGGTGACGGGCGGCACAAACCCTCCGGTCGAAAGTATTCGGCAGGTGAGTTGGTGGAAGTGGATGGGCGGACTTATGGGCGCAATTTACATGATAACTGTAATCGTGAGCGTCCCCAAAATAGGCACGGCTAACCTGGTGAGTCTGAGCGTAGCAGGCCAATTAATAGCTGCGCTCGTGCTGGATCATTACGGATTTATGGGCTTCACCCTTCACCCGGCTAACGGCTGGCGACTGCTGGGTATCGGGCTCATTATTGGTGGCGTTTTGCTGGTGGTCCGTAACTAAATCGGCTATTTCCCTCCTGCCGTCAGAATAATTACCGTTGCGGCCACAGCGAAGGCCAGCCAGCTAAACCAGAATACCCGGAGGTCGCGTTTGCGCTCATCGGGCGTCATATCCCGGCGTCGCTTGGGCCGTCTCTGAAACGTTCTTTTCAGATAGTATATGGCAGCGGCCAGCCCACCCATGCCTGCATACAGCGTCAGCGCGGCAATAAAGCCATAGCCTGCACAGAGTATGTTACAGGCCAACGCAGCCATGATGTACGCCCCGGCTACTCCCAACAGCGCCAGCAATACGTATCCAATTCTCCTGCCGCCAGCGTTTTCGGGTTCGTCTGACGTATTGACTTTACGATCAGCGTGATTTTCAGAACGTAGCGAATTCCCACTTTCCAACGTATCGCGCACCACCTCAATACGTCGGCTACCCAACACCTGTTGAGTCGATTGAGCCGGGCTACTTTGATGGCCCCACGTACCGCCCAGCAAACCAAAAAAGAGAAAATTTGCGAAGAAGGCCAGAGCCAGGCAGGTACGTCTGCGCCAAAAATCATCCGTAGCAGCTTGAAAGGCAGAGCGATACGTAACAATTACAGCAGCCAGCAACAGCCACATACCCCATTGCAACCAACGTAGCGGAAAACTTTCCAGTACGGTGGCGCCCAACGATATACCGTTGAAAGCGTTAAAAAATTCACCCAGAATAATTAAAGCAATTGCAAGCGTTTTGTGGCGGCTTGCCCAGTAGGAAATATGTTTCATAGTAACAGGAGGTACTATTTGTAGAAAAGTCTTTAAAAACTACCAGCGTATAAATCTATAACCGCTTAACTCACCGACGTATCGAGGGCTTGATTTAGCTGCGGACTATTCGTTCGGTGGTTTATTTTTTTCAACCCGTTAAATAGTGAGCCGATCGATTACGACAAGCCTCGTCGGAGGCACTTACTACGTATCAGATCGATACGTTAATCACTTATTGTATACTCAGAAAATATATTGATTTAGCCCTTTTCGGCTGTTGATGGGCGTTCTTATTCTTGTTCCTATATAAGCTAATTAAGGCGAATAGTGTTATAGAAAGTGGAAAATTCACAAACAAGCTTTATACGATACTCACAATTTCAGTTCATAAATCATCTGAATTTCTGGGCCTTTCTTCTCTGGATGAAAAGTATTTCTTGTTAAACATTTTACTGATAATCAATCGATTAAGCAATTTTCTAATTATTTAATTAACAATATATAGCATATTATAAATATAATTCAGCATTTAAGATACCATTTATCATATATAGTTCACTTATTTGATACTGGCACAGAATTTGTGCTCCGTGCTAACGCCTTATAGCCCAATCAGGCTTTAACCGTTAAATAACTAACTATATGCCTACCTGTATTACCATCTCATCACTAAACGAGAAGCGGATACGGTTCTTCTTTTCAGGCAAACTACCCAGAACCATATTAATCGGTATTTGCTGGATCTTTGGTATGCTGTGCCCGCTTCTTGTTAAAGCGCAATGCACAACGACTACCACGGCTGCAGTAACCATTACGAACGGTAACGACGATGCGACTGAGATAAATGGAACCGTTAATACCAACTCGCCCGGACTACAATTAGGCGGTCGGTTGATTGGGCTTCGGTTTGCGTCGGTTGCTATCCCTAAATCGGCTACCATCACCAGCGCTTACATTCAGTTTACGAGCGCGGGTACCTACACCGACGATATTGCCAACGTTGTCATCAGAGGGCATAACGTAGCAAATTCCACTTCCTTTACGGCTGCTGCTTCATCGGATATTTCAAATCGATTCAATACCCAGTCCACCAGTGCTGTCGAATACTGGGGCAATGGAGCTGACTGGAACGATGGCGAAGCTGGCCCTAACCAGCGCACAACCGATCTGCGAAACATTGTTCAGGAAATCATCAATCGGCCCGACTGGAACCCCTCGAACCCCATTACACTGCTTTTAGATACCAGAGCCAACGGCTCAACAGCTACATCAGCCAAATCCGTAGAATCTTTCGGTAATGCTGCCCCTCAACTAGTGGTTACGTATCAGCTCACCACAACCATCGGCGTTACGGCTACCGTTTCGGGCTGTTTCAATACTACCGCCGGAAGCCGGGCAACGATAACTGCCGAAGTGAACTGGACTAACGCTCCGCTGGGCGACAGCATCATTGTTCAACTGGGCGGTCAGCGCCGGGCGTTTTTACCGGGTGTAAATGAAATTCGGTTTTTCGACCCAATCGATAATAACCCAACGCCTGTAAACCTTGAATTTGCCTCTCCACAAATCGTTACGTTCGAAGTTCCTGCTAACGGCGCGGGTGGCACCATCACGACGTATATCAAAAGTAGTTCGGCCTGTTCGGCGTCGACTTCTTTCACGGCTCCGCCCGCCTGTGCGCCCTTGACCTGCACGCCCGGCACTGACCTGAGCGGTACGGCTTATAATGATTTTAACGCGGATGGAATCAAGAATGCAGGTGAAACCTCGGGGGTTCCGGACGTTACCGTTACGGCCATCGACTGCGCCGGTACGTCGTTTACGACGGTTACTAATGCGCGCGGACTATATAAATTAACCATCCCAGTGGCGAATTACCCAGTGCGGGTCGAGTTTGGCAATCTGCCGGCTGGTTACTCGGCACAGGGCACCCAGAATGGTGTAGACGGACGTACTACGGTACAATTCGTTTCTGCACCCGACTGCACCATCGACCTGGGCATGTTAAACCCTGTAGATTATTGTCAGTCGAATCCTAAGTTATTTGCGACCCGTTACGTGAACGGGAATCCGCTGGGTGGCGGTATGGCTGGTTCAGCAACGGCTTTTCTGGCGATTAACGATGCCGATAGTTCAGTATATAACGCCGGTTCGGGAGCATATACCAATACCGCGAATCCGACTCAGCTGGCCACGGCGGCTCAGGTTGGCGCGCTTTGGGGCGTTGCGTATAACCGGCAGACCAAAACGATTTTTACCTCGGCGGTGCTACGTCGGCATGCAGGTTTAGGTACGCTGGGTCTGGGTGGCATTTACGCCATCAATACCGTCACCAATGCAGTTACGAACTTCCTGACTGTTAACTCAAGCCCTCTTGGGATCAACTTAGGCACGATCGGCACCAATGCCGATCGTGGTCTTCCCAATGATACCACGGCTAGCCGGGATGCTGGTGTTTTTTCCCAGATCGGTAAAATCGGTATCGGAGGATTGACCATTTCAGGTGATGGCAATCAACTTTACTTCGTTAACTTAAACGACAAACAGGTTTACGGATTGGACATTACGGCTTACAACAGTGGTGGCCCTGTGCCCGCTACGTATACGTCGTACCAGATTCCGAATGGCTGTACGGCTGGCAGCAGCAATTCCCGTCCCTGGGCAATCAAATACAATCGGGGTAAGGTATACGTCGGCGTGGTCTGCGATGGATCCATTTCCAACAATCGGTCGGATATGCGCGCTTACGTGTATGCACTCGACCCATCGACCAATACCTGGACTACTACGTTTAATTTCCCCCTCACCTACCCGAAAGGCCCCGGTGAGCTTTTCGACGACGTAACAAAAGGGACAAATTCGAACAACTGGCGCACCTGGACAGACTCGTTTGCGGCCATCACGCCCGACGGCAAAACCCTAGCCCGCAGCCAGCCGATCCTGACTGGAATTGAATTTGATACCGACAATTCGATGATTCTGGCTTTTGCCGACCGCACTGGTTTGCAGGGTGGTGGCAACAACTATGGCCCGAACGACGGCGATACGAAACGATACAACACCATCAGCGGTGGCGAACTGCTTCGGGTTGGTTACCGCAATGGCATCTACACACTGGAAAATAACGGCAGTGTGTTAGGGCTGAGAGGTGCTTTCCCGAATGGCAATCAAGGACCGGGACTAGGCGAATTTTACAACGATAACGCCAATTTTGAAGGCCCTTATCTGGGTTACGGCGAAAATGCGCTGGGTGGACTGGCGCTACGTCCTGGTTCGGGGAATGTCATTGCAACGGCTATGAGTCCGCTGGGAATGGCGGGCTATTCGTTCGGATCGAGCGATGTAAATTTGGCGAATGGCTTCCGTCGTCTTTCGAACACAAACGGGACCATTCAATCGACCTACGTTGTTTACCAGTCGGCAAGACAGGACCATTCGCAGAACACGGCTGGTTTGGGCGATGTAGAATTGGGTTGCGCACCAGCCAGCTTCATCGAAATCGGCAACCGCGTCTGGACTGATTCCGACAAAGACGGTATCCAGGACCCTTGCGAATCGGCGCTGAATGGAGTTAACGTAGCACTCTACAAAGCCGGTACGTTGATAGCCACCACCATTACCAACGCCAACGGCGAGTACTATTTTTCGTCGAAAAGCAAACTGCTGACCGGAGCCTGGAGTGGTGTGGGTGCCGATACGACGTTGCTTCCGAATACAGCTTATCAGGTTGCATTCGGTACAGGTGGCCAGTTTACGGGGGGCGCTCTGCACATCAGCGGACGACACTATGAACTTACGTCGGCCAACAGCACGGCTCCAACGGCCAGCACGCTGAACGATTCAAATGCTCAGTTAGCCACCGTAGCGGGCAGCAACCTCCCGACCGCCAACGTAACAACGGGTGCCCTGGGAACTGTTAACCACACGCTCGATGCCGGGTTTATTTGCACAACCATCAGCGTAGCTAACATAACCGCAACGCCTGCCAGTTGCACTGGCGCAGGTGCCAACACCAATGCCAGCATTACGCTCACCGGCGTACAGAACGGCGAAAAAGCCTTTATTTACACCAGCTCACCCGCGCCTTCGTACACGGCAACGGGCAGCCAGCCTATATCAGCTTCGGCGGTTTCGTTTACGGGTCTGGCGAATCCATCCGGTGCAGCGGGTCAGAACTATTCGATTATTATTTACAACGGCCCTGGCTGTTTTACAGTGGTTTCGGCTACGTTGCCCCAAAACAACTGCGCCGGTTGCACCGTGAGTCTGACGGCAACGGCAGGCCAATGCTCACCCGCAACGAACACCTTCTCTACATCGGTGGTCATCCGCGTAGCCAGCACGGTGACGGGTACGGTGACCGTAGCTGATGGACCACTTAGCCAGACGTTTGCAGCTACGGCGGGTACGACTACGTCATACACCGCTGTATTTAACAACCTTCCGGCCAACTCAGCGGGACGTATCGTTACGGCTACGCTGCCCGGTTGCGCCAGTGCAACCACTACGTATTCGTCGCCCGCTTCGTGCTCGGCACCGGTCTGCTCGCTCACGGCCACGGCAAATCCTGGTCAGTGTACACTGCCGAGCAATACGTATTCAAATACGGTATATATCCGGGTAGCCAACGCCATTGCCGGTACGTTAACCGTAACGGATAATGGTCAGACACAAACCTTTACGACCACAACTAGCCCTGCTACGTATACAGCTACTTTCAGCGGCTTATCGTCGAACGGTAGTTTGCATACTGTATTGGCTACGTTGCCCGGCTGCGCCACGACAACCACCATGTATAGCGCACCCGGCTCCTGTACGCAGCCAAGCGGAGCCCAAGTGACGCTGGACAAGGTTGTCGACAAATCAAGAGTCGACGCTGGTGGCACACTTACTTACACCATGTCGGTGTCGAACACAGGCACGGCTACGGCATCAACTATTGTGGTACGTGACTCACTGTCAACGGGTTTAGTATTCCTTGGAACCACCAGCTTACCAGCTAATACTACGTTTACGCCGGGTTCGCCCATCAGCACCTGGACCATCCCAAGCCTTTCGGCCGGGCAAAGTTTGTCGATGACGTATCAGGTGCGGGCCGATAGCTCAGGCATCATGTATAACCTGGCTACCATTCCGGGCGATACAGCGGTTGCTTGTTCGTCAGTACCTTATGTTGTCTGCACGGGCGATGAATACACATTTGAATTAGTTGCTGCGCCGGGTCGTTCGAGCTATCACTGGTATAAAGACGGTGTAGAGATTGCGAACAATAACTCCAACATTCTGTATATCACCGCTCCTGGCGCTTACAGTCTGGCCGTTGATAGCGAATCTGGTCTGTGCCCTGATTTCAGTTGCTGCCCCTTCATTGTGGAAGAAGTGGCTTTGCCATCGTTCACAGCTACTACCGTAGCGGCTACTTGCTCAGGGGGTTCCGCGCAGAATAATGGCCAGATCGTGCTAGGCAATTTGCAGTCGGCCAATACGTTTCAGTATTCGTCAGGATCTGATTTCAATCCGGCGGCTTCTTTATCAGGACCGGCTCAGTCGATTCCGAATAGCGGAATTATCGTTAATAACCTGGCGAACCTTGCTTCGGCTCAGACGTACACGATCCGCGTTTACAACCGGGGCACCTGCTACACCGACGTAACGGTGACGCTGAACCCGTCGGCCTGCTGCAGCATGAGCGCCGTAGCCAGTGCCGGACAATGCTCGCCAGCCACCAATACGTATACGGCTACGGCAGTAATCACGCTAACTAATTCAACCACTGGCACATTGACGGTCACGAACGGCCCTCGCAGTGCTACGTTCGCCGTAACAGCCGCTGGTACGGCATCGTATACCGCTACGTTCCCGAACATGACCGCCGACGGCGCGAGCCATGCAGTGGTTGCTACGTTGCCGGGCTGTGCGTCAACCACTACGGCCTACACGGCACCTGTTTCGTGTTCGGCGGCTCCTGTATGCTCGTTGACCACCACCGTTACCCCTGGTACCTGTTCATCGGCCATGAATACATATATGGCTACGGTGAATGTTAGGGTACTTAACTCGAACGGCGGTATTCTTACGGTCACGCACGGAGCCCAAAGCCAGGCCGTTAACACGACTACCAACAGCGACTTTACGTACACCGTTGTGTTTAACAATCTGGTATCAGACGGAGCTAGCCATAGCATAGTATCTTCACTGCCAGGGTGTTCTACCGTAACGACTACGTACACGGCTCCGGCTTCGTGCTCGGTGGCGCCGGTTTGCTCACTCACGGCAGCTACGTTTACCGGCCCTTGTGTGGTAGCTACCAATACGTTCTCCAACACGGTTGTCGTCAATCTGACCAATCCAACAGCGGGCGTACTGACGGTTGTGGATGGGCCTAATAGTGCTACGTTTGCTACGTCGGCGGCCAGCGCAGGCTCTTACACAGCAGTTTTTGCGGGGCTGGTTTCCAATGGTAGCAGCCATACGGTGGTGGCTACATTACCCGGTTGTTCGGCCACCTCAATTGTGTACACAGCTCCCGCTTCGTGCTCGGTAGCCCCTGCCTGCTCTTTAACCGCTAACGTAACGGCAGGAGTCTGCTCCACGGCGACAAACACGTATTCGGCGACAGCGGCCGTACAGGTGGCCAACGCAACAGCCGGTATATTAACCATTACCAACGGCGCACAGAGTGTGACGGTGGCGACAACGGCAGGATCCAATGTTACGTATAACGCCGTCTTTACGAACCTGATTTCGGACGGAGCCAGCCATACGGTAGTTGCTACCCTGCCCGGCTGTTCCAGCACAACCACTACGTATACGGCCCCGGCTTCCTGCTCGATCACCCCAATCTGTTCGGTGACGGCTTTGGCTCTGGCTGGTCAGTGCGATCCGGCGACCAGTACGTTCTCCAGCACCGTTGTCGTTAATCTGAATAATCCGATAGCAGGGGTACTCACCGTTACCGACGGACCAAACAGTACCACGATTGCCACTACAGCTACCACAACGGCTTCGTATACAGTGGTCTTCAACGGCCTGCTGGCGGACGCATCCAGCCATACGGTGGTGGCCAGCCTGCCAGGTTGTTCCAGCACAACCACTACGTATACCGCTCCGACTTCGTGTTCGATAGCGCCGGTTTGCTCGATGACCACCACAGCGGTGGCAGGCGCTTGTTCGCCAGCTACCAATACGTATTCGACAACGGCCGTGATCACCCTGACCAATCCGATAGCCGGTACATTAACCGTTACGCACGGCGCGTTAAGTCTGACCTTCGCCACGGCGAATGTAAGCACCGCTACGTATACGGCCGTCTTCACGAACCTGATTTCGGACGGAGCCAGCCATACCGTCGTAGCCATGCTGCCCGGTTGTGGCGGCACCACGACTACATACACGGCCCCGACGTCATGCTCGGTAGCACCCGTTTGCTCGCTGACGGCCAACACGTCTACCGGCACCTGCGATGTAGTCACCAATACGTTCTCCAACACGGTTGTCGTCAATCTAACCAATCCAACGGCGGGCGTACTGACCATTGTTGATGGACCTTACACGGCGACCATCGCCACGGTTGCAACGGGTTCGGCTTCGTATACAGCAGTATTCCCCGGATTAATTTCTAACGGCAGCACCCACACGGTGGTCGCCAGCCTGCCCGGTTGTTCGGCGACGACCACTACGTATACGGCTCCGGCTTCGTGCTCGATAGCGCCGGTTTGCTCGCTCACGGCGAACGTAACGGTAGGTACCTGCGCCACGGCGACCAATACGTATTCCGCTACGGCTCTCATTAGTTTAGCCAATTCAACGACTGGCGTACTGACCGTCACCAACGGAACGCAAAGTCTGACCTTTGCTACGGCGAATGTGGGCAGTGCTACGTATATAGCCGTTTTCAATAGCCTGATTTCAGATGGAGCCAGCCATACGGTGGTGGCCAGCCTGCCCGGTTGTTCGACTACAACTGCTACGTATACGGCTCCCGCTTCGTGTTCGGTAGCGCCAATCTGCTCGCTGACGGCTTCGGCTTTGGCTGGTCAATGTGATCCGGCAACCAGTACGTTCTCCAGCACCGTTGTCGTGACTTTGGCTAATGCGCCAGGCGGTGTGTTGACCGTGACAGATGGCACGCAAAGCCTGACGTTTGCTACGGCAGCGGCCAGCACAGCTTCCTATACTGCTACGTTCAATGGTCTGGTTTCCGATGGAACCAGCCATACCGTTGTGGCATCGCTACCCGGTTGTTCGACTACAACCACTACGTACACGGCTCCCGCTTCGTGTTCGGCAGCGCCGGTTTGCTCGCTCACGGCGAACGTAACGGTAGGCAACTGCTCGACCGCCACTAATACGTATTCGGCTACGGCCCTTGTTCAATTGACAAATCCGACAGCGGGTACGTTGCTCGTAACCAACGGCGTTCAGAGCCTGACTTTCGCTACAAGTGCGACCAGCAGTGCTACGTTCGCGGCTGAGTTTACCGGCCTGGTTTCGGATGGAGCCAGTCATACGATAGTTGCTACGTTGCCAAACTGTTCAACAGTTCTTACGACGTATTCGGCCCCAAATGCCTGTACGATGGCTCCGACTTGCTCTTTAACCGCGACGACAGTTGCCAGCCAGTGCGATCCAGCAACCAATACGTTCTCCAATGCCGTTATTATCAATCTGGCTAACGCTCCAGCCGGTGTGCTGACCGTAACGGACGGTACCGAGAGCCTGACGTTTGCCATCGCATCCGCTGGCACAGCTTCGTACACCGCTACGTTCAACGGGCTACTCTCCGATGGAACTGTCCATACGGTTGTCACTACGTTACCTGGCTGCTCTACAGCGACTACTACGTATACAGCCCCCGCTTCGTGTTCGGCAGCGCCAATCTGCTCGCTCACGGCGAACGTAACGGCTGGCGTTTGTGCTTCGGCGACCAATACGTATTCCGCTACGGCAATTGTGCAGTTAACGAATCCGACGGCCGGTGTGCTGACGGTTACCAGCGGTGCACAGAGTCTGACATTTGCGACGACAGCAACCAGCAGTGCTACGTTCGCAGCCGTGTTCGACAATCTGATTTCGGATGGAACCAGCCATACGGTAGTCGCTTCCATGGCGAACTGCTCGACCGTCTTTACCACGTATACGGCGCCGGTTTCGTGCTCGGCCAGCCCGGTTTGTAGCCTAACAACCAGTGCTGTGGTAGGGTCTTGCGTGGGCGGGCTTTACTCCTCTACCGTAGTTGTTCAGATGACCAATCCGCCAGCGGGCATTCTGCGCGTAAATGATGGACCATTCCGCTCGTCTGAATTCGCGGTGAACGAGACGACAGGTACAATCAGCGTAACGACTGTATTCAACAGCCTGACAGCCAATGGATCTACTCATTTTGTGGGGGCAACCATTACCGGGGCAACGCGGACCTGCTCGGTGCAGAGTTTTTCCTACGTAGCACCTTCATCCTGCATACCACGTATCGCGGTGACGGCAATACCGAGTGCGTGCGATACGCCAACCAACAGCTACAGCCTCACGGGCACCATCTCGCTAACCAATGCGTCGGCGGGCACGATTAACGTATACATAGATAATGTAAAATCAGTTACCATTGCCGTTACCGATGGCGCTACGTCGGTCCCCTACTCCATCACGGGCCTGGCCTCTGGAACAGGCAGCCACGTAGTAGGTGTTGAATTGGGGACGATAGGTTCCAGCACAACTTACGATGCACCAGCAGCCTGTTCGGTGAATCCGGTTTGCAGCCTAACCGCGACGGCTACACCCGGTCTCTGCGTAAATGATGTGTATTCATCTACCGTAATTGTTCAGATGACGAACCCACCAGCGGGCATTCTGCAGATTAACGATGGGGTTTACAGTTTCATGACCAGTGTAAGCGAGGCAACAGGTACGGTTAGTTACTCGGCAGTCTTCAATAATCTGTCAGCTAATGGCGAAATCCACGCCGTAAGCGCCACTTTTGAAGGCAACGTACGGACCTGCTCGACGCAAGGTTCTTCGTACACGGCTCCTTCGTCGTGCCTATCACACATCGCCATTACAGCGATACCGAGTGCGTGCGATACACCGACTAATAGCTATAGTGTTACGGGCATCATTTCGTTGACCAACACGCCGGCAGGTACGATTGACGTCTATGTCGACAATATAAAATCGGCTACGATTCCGGTTGGTTCAGGCGTTACGTCAGTCCCCTACTCGATCACGGGATTACCTTCTGGAACAGGTACTCATACGATCATAGCGGTATTAGGCACGTTAACATCCAGCACGACTATCAGTGCACCACAGGCTTGTTCGGGTTCAGGTTCGGGATCGGTTACCGTTGGTCTGAGCCTTACCGACCCACCGCAGTGCGTACCGGGTACCAATACGTATAACACAACGGGGGTGGTAAGCTTCACCAATGCGACGAATGGCCTATTGACCATCACGGATGGCACGAGCACAACGACAGTGAATGTCACTACCGGAACAACGTCTGTGGCGTATTCCTTCTCTGGACTAACCACCGGCACCGGTACGCATACAGTAGTGGTAACGTATCAGGGGCAAAGCATCAGCGTAACGTACGAAGCGCCAGCCGCCTGCCCTGCCGACCCTGTCTGCTCACTCACGGCAACGGCTACAGTCGGCGCCTGTGCAACGGCCACCAATACGTACTCGGTGACGGCTCTCGTTACGTTAACGAATTCGACAACCGGTACATTGACCGTAAGCAACGGCGCGCAAAGCCTGACGTTTGCGACAGCGGCCAGCAGTACTACGTTCGCAGCCGTCTTCACTAACCTGCCTTCGGATGGGCTTACGCATACAATTGTTGCTACGTTGCCGGGTTGTTCCAGCACCACGGTGGGTTACAATGCGCCGGTTTCCTGCTCTAACGTTTGCAGTCTGTCGGCTACGGCCGCTGCCGTACCGGTTACGTGCGCCGGCAGTACACCGCAATCGAACGGCAAAATCGTCGTCAATGGTTTCTCAACCGGTGATACGTATCAATATGTCCTGGGTGGTACGTTTGGTTCGGGCATCCTGCTGTCGGGGCCACCACAAGCAATCCCCGCTGGCGGAGTGATTGTCAGCAACCTGCCAAATCCAGCTACATCGCAGGCTTACACGGTACGTATCTACAAAGCCGGAATGCCAAGCTGCTTTATTGACGCAAGGGTGTTGCTGATGCCGACCGTGTGCGGTTGTCCAGCTGATATTTGTGTACCGTTTGTCATTCAGCAAACCAAACGCGCCAAACGTATCGGCGATCCGCGATAAGTAGTAAAGTCAATTTCGAGATTCCTAAACGGCCAGCAGCCAATCATGAATTCATGATTGGCTGCTGGCCGTTTATATCATTTTATGATACAGATATCATCAATCGGCATAAATATTGTGCTTGTTACTGTTTCGCTGAAGCAGTCGCAAATCCGAAAAAATTAGGTTTGCCCACCCTACCACAAAATAAATTTTGTGAATGTGACGCTCGTCGGTGTCTTTCTCCAAAGAATAAGTCCAGAAATGATCATTTGTCCTGCTGAGGAACGAAGCAGCTTAACGTTTAATTAGGGTGCCTTAAGATGCTTCGCTCCGCAGCAGGAAGAAGCGCTGTTTTTAGGGTATAATTAACTTTTTATCTCCTACTTCACAGCAATACGAATCATTTATTACAATCGAACGGGGCGAGGGTCAACTTTTAAACGCCCGTTTTTGTTATCCATTCAGACCAGATACTGTTTCAACTGTTATCTTTGCGGCTTCATCAGGCCGACTCGCTCTGTTTTTATTATGTTATCCATCAGTAATTTACAAGCCTCAATTGGCAATAAGCAAATATTAAAAGGCCTTGATTTGGAAGTCAATGCCGGTGAAGTTCATGCCATTATGGGTCCGAATGGAGCTGGCAAAAGTACACTAGCATCCGTACTGGCAGGGCGTGAAGCCTATGAAGTAACCGGCGGTAGTGTCGAGTTCGACGGTAAGGATTTGCTGGAAATGGCTCCCGAAGATCGGGCTGCCGAAGGTATCTTCCTCGCTTTTCAGTATCCGGTTGAAATTCCGGGCGTTAGTACCACCAACTTTCTGAAAACAGCCCTCAACGAGATCCGTAAGTATCGCGGACAAGACTCACTCGACGCTGTGCAGTTTCTGAAGTTAATGAAAGAGAAAATGAAACTCGTCAACATCGACCAATCGCTCCTGAGCCGGTCGTTGAATGAAGGGTTTTCGGGGGGAGAGAAAAAACGGAACGAGATTTTCCAGATGGCGATGCTCGAACCAAAGCTGGCTATTCTGGACGAAACCGATTCGGGACTGGACATCGACGCACTGCGTATCGTGGCCGACGGCGTAAACAAACTTCGTTCGCCGGAACGCGCGACCATCGTGGTTACACACTACCAGCGGCTGCTGGATTACATTGTTCCCGATTATGTACACGTACTCTACCAGGGACGTATCGTTAAATCGGGTCCTAAAGAACTGGCGCTCGAACTGGAAGAAAAAGGGTACGACTGGATAAAGGCTGAAGCAATTTGATGTTTGATGTATAAGATAGGATATACGGCCAGAAAACGGCAAATCCTGTAGCATACAACCTACATCATACATCAAACATTAAAAAATGACTCCCTCCTATTCGTCATATAAGGATTTTAAAGAGCAGTTGCTGGCGGCCTTTCGCGACAACGAAGAACGCATGAACGGAGCCAGCAAAACAGCGCTGCATCAGCTACGTCGGTCGGCACTGAAGCAATTTGACCAGCTTGGCTTTCCGACCATTCGGAACGAAGAATGGAAATATTCGAGTGTGAATGGTTTGCTCAAAGAATCGTTCGACCTCGACGAAAGTACTACGTTAACCGTCGACGATCTGGCTCCGCTCGAAATTCCCAATCTCGATGGGAATATTCTGTACTTCGTGAATGGTCGCTACCACGCCGAGCTCTCGCGGATTGTTAGTCCTGCCAACGAAATACAGATTACCAGTTTTGCCGACGCCCTGAAATCTGAGCCGGATTTTATCGGTACGCATTTCGCCCGTTACGCTGATTATCAGGAAAGTGCATTTACAGCTTTGAACACGGCGTTGGCAAGCGATGGCGTTGTGGTACGCGTACCTGCCAATACTATCGTTGAGCAACCGATCATTCTTCGTTTCATCACCGACGCCCGTGGCAGAAACAGTGCTTCGCAACCGCGCAACCTCATTGTTGTAGGCAAAAACGCCGAAGTGATGATGGCCGAATCGTACCGGACGCTGGGCGAGGGTGCCAGTTTCGTGAACGTAGTGACTGAGATTGTCCTCGAACGCGACGCCCGGATGCAGTACTACAAAGTGCAGAATGAAACCGATAAAGCGTATCATGTTGGCACTACGCAGGTGTACCAAACCGACAATAGCCACTTCTATTCGGCTACTGTTACGTTGGATGGTAACTTCATCCGAAATAACCTGAACATCGTATTGAACGGCCAGAACGCTGAGGCTTTTATGTATGGATTATACATGCCCAACGGCCGTCAACACGTTGATAACCATACGCTTGTTGACCACGCGATGCCCAATTCGTATAGTAATGAATTGTACAAAGGCATTCTGGACGACAACAGTACGGGCGTTTTCAACGGGAAGATTTTCGTTCGGCCCGACGCGCAGAAAACCAATGCGTATCAGTCGTGTAAGAACGTAGTGCTCTCGCCCAATGCGACGATGAACACAAAGCCCCAGTTGGAAATCTTCGCCGACGATGTAAAATGTTCGCACGGCACCACGACGGGGCAATTGAATGACGAAGCCTTGTTTTACATGCGTTCACGGGGTATACCCAAAGATGAAGCTCGTTCACTGCTACTTTACGCTTTCTCGCAGGACGTGTTAAGCCAGATCAAAATTCAACCGATTCGGGAATATCTGGAGCGCGTCGTCGCGGAGAAACTTGGAAAGTAGCTTAAATGAATAATTTTTCATACAAAATGGATAATGACCGTGCGGTTGTTATCCATTTTTTGTAACGCGGACATGTTGTCCGCCGTGTTGTAATTTGCTTCACGACTATGCGGACAACATGTCCGCGTTACTTGCCTATGCGCCTTCTACTTGTACTCGCTTACTTTTTAATTACCAACGCTACGTTGGCGCAGAGTCTGCAATTTGCTTTTGAAGGTGACTCGGCGACGGTGCCGTTTGTGCGGGATAGTCTGCGGGGTATTTCGGGGTTAGAGATGGTACCGACTACCGGTGAATTGCATTTTGTGAGTGATCGTGGTTGGCACTACGTATTTACTAACATTAAGACCATTCGCGATTTAAGCGACAATACGAACCTGAAGCTGGCCGAAAAAACGCCTTTCTGGTTCGAGAGCGTTCGGTACCATACCCAAAGCAATACCTATTTCTGGACTGACGAACACGAATTTGTTACGTCTCTCCTGGCTAGTAAAACGCTGGGCGACAGTGCCGCCAAGGTTTTGCTACGTATACCTCTGCCGGGGCCGAACAAGGGGTTGGAAGGGATTGCGGTTACGCCCTCAGGTGCGCTTTGGGTAGCGCCCGAAGCGGGTTGGGAATCAGAAACGGGTATGAATCAGGATTCCGTTACGTTTTTTCGCTACGCAAATCCGCTGGCTGCCGACCCGGTTGTGGAGCGATTCAGGTATCCGATGAACCGCTGCCCATTTGCACAGGGTGAAGAACGGCCGAATGGTATTTCGGAAATTGTCGCTGTTGATGATAACCGGCTGCTGGTGCTGGAACGTTGTTATGACGCAAGCCAGCGGCAGGTTATAGCTCGATTATACGTAGCAACCGCAGACGTAGCAACGCACACGCTACGTCGGGATTTGGCGTTTGATTTCAACCAGCAATTTCCCGGCGTTGTCTGCAATCTCGAAGCCATGACCTGGACCGATGATACGAAACAGTCACTTATACTTATGGCCGATGATAATTTCCGTAAAAACCGAACCTTACGGAATCAGGTGATTGTTCTTCGAAGACGATAATTACCGAACCGAAACACCGCCTATTTTTGTTTTATAAGTGAAGTTTTCGGGCAATATTATCGCCATTTCTTTGTTCTTTTCTGCGAATTTTCATGCAATCAGCCATAGATACAACTCTCGATATTCAGAAAATCCGGCAGGATTTCCCGGTGCTGGACCAGGAAGTAAACGGTCGACCATTGGTATATTTCGACAATGCGGCAACTAATCAGAAGCCGTTGCCGGTTATTCATGCGCTTACTCGGTATTATGAAAGCTATAACGCTAATATTCACCGTGGTATCCACCATTTGGCCGAGCAAGCAACGGCTGCTTTCGAAGCTTCGCGCCGGGCTATTCAGGAATTTCTGAACGCCAAACACTGGCAGGAAATCATTTTCACCTACGGCACCACCGATGGCATTAATCTGGTAGCACAAACCTACGGTCGGAAGTTTCTGAAGGAAGGCGACGAGATTATTATTTCGACGATGGAACACCATTCCAACATCGTGCCCTGGCAGATGCTTTGTGAAGAAAAAGGCTGCGTGCTGAAAGTGATTCCGGTAAATGATCAGGGCGAACTGCTGCTGGACGAATACGAAAAACTCCTATCGGAACGTACCAAATTTGTCTCGTGCGTACACGTATCGAATGCGCTGGGAACCATCAATCCGGTTAAAACCATTATCGATAAAGCTCATGCTGTCGGGGCTCTTGTGTTGATCGATGGTGCACAAGCCAGCTCCCACCTCGACCTCGACGTACAGGCACTCGACGCTGATTTCTACGTACTGTCGGCGCACAAACTGTATGGTCCTACGGGTATGGGTGTGCTGTATGGCAAGAAGGAAATCCTGGATTCCATGCCGCCGTATCGGGGTGGTGGTGAGATGATTAAGGAAGTTACGTTCGCCAAAACGACCTACAATGATCTGCCGTACAAGTTCGAAGCCGGTACGCCGAATATTGCCGACGTAGTAGCTGTTAAAACCGCGCTTGAATACATGGCTAATTTGGGCAAGGAAAACATTGCCGCTCATGAACACGACCTGCTTCAATACGCTACCGAGCAACTTACTACGTTGGACGGACTACGTATCATCGGACAGGCAAAAGAAAAAATTGGCGTCATTTCGTTTGTCATGGATGGAATTCACCATCAGGATATCGGCGTAATTCTGGACCAGCAGGGCATCGCCGTCAGAACCGGGCACCATTGCACCATGCCATTGATGCAACGCTTCGGTATTGCCGGAACTACGCGAGCCTCCTTTGCCGTTTATAACACCAGAGACGAAGTTGACCGATTGATTACGGGACTCCGCCGGGTGCAGAAAATGATGTTGTAATTCGTAAACCTTAACTTTTGCTATGTATCCTAATGAAATCTTGTTAGACAAAAATCAGGTGCTTGCCAGTCTCAGCGAGCTACCCGACCGAGTTTCTTCGGAAGACCTAATTGAGCGTATTCTATTTATCAAACTGATAGAAAGCAGGTTGCACGAGACAACGCATGTTTCTAATGAGCAGGTTATGCAGGGACTTGATGAACTTAAACAGCAAAAATTAGCAGAAGCGGGCAAGCGTTTATGATTGATTGGAAAGAATCTGCCCGCGAAGAAGTTCGAGATGCATACGCTTATCTGCTCAACTTATCTATAATGGCTGCAGACGAGTGGAGAGATCAGTTGGATAAGAAACTCAATTTGATTGAGCAATTCCCGGGAATGGGTCGTATGGTTCCTGATTACAATGTTTCTTTTATCAGGGAAGTTTTCGTAGGAAGTTACCGGTTAGTGTATAGCGCTCAAACTGAAACACCCATTATTCTTGCTCTCAAGCCAATGGGCAGGCCACTTGGAAAATTATAACGAATGACCATTAACGAAAAGCAGGACGAAATTGTCGATGAGTTCGACTTGTTCGAGGATCAGCTCGATAAGACGCAGTATATCATTGACTTAGGTAAGAAACTCCCCCCGATGCCGGAGTCGCAGAAAACCGATGGGAACCGAATTATGGGTTGTCAGTCGAAAGTGTGGGTCGATGCTGAACTGAAAGGCGACAAATTGTATTTTTATGGTGATAGCGAACCCACCGCCCAGATTTCGAAGGGCCTGGTTGGTTTACTAATCCGTGTATTGTCGGGTGAAAAGCCTGAAGACATTGCCAACGCCGACCTTTATTTTATTCCAAAAGTAGGTATGGGCAACCTGATAACATCGCTGCGGGCTGGTGGGCTGGCGTCGATGATTGAACGAATGAAAGCGTATGGCCGGGCCTACTCAGGCCAAACAGCTTAATTTTTAGAAAGTATAGCAATGACTGACGAAGAATTAAAAGAACAGGTGGTTCTGGCGCTGAAAGGCGTTTACGACCCCGAGATTCCGGTGGATGTGTACGAACTGGGCCTGATTTACGAAATCAAGATATTTCCGGTCAACAACGTGTATATCCTGATGACGCTCACATCGCCTTCGTGCCCATCGGCAGGCTCGATTCCAGCCGAAATCGAAGAGAAGGTCCGGGCTATTGAGGGCGTCAACGACGTAAGTGTCGAGTTAACTTTCGACCCGCCCTACTCGACCGAACTTATGTCGGAAGTCGCTAAATTAGAATTGGGATTTATGTAAAAAAGGCCCCGACAGGCTCTGGCTGTCGGTTACATTGTTGCTAACTTTTTAGTCGCTAACGCGACTCCGACAGCCGGAGCCTGTTGGGGCCAATAACAACTAAAATTATGTATCCTCCTCATTTGCTTGTCCCGATGCGGGAAGACCTGACCAGCGTTGGGTTTGAAGAATTAACCACTGCCGACGACGTAGTGAACACGATGGAAAACGCTCAGGGCACCATGCTGGTCGTTGTGAATTCGGTTTGTGGTTGCGCTGCCGGGGCAGCCCGTCCAGGTGTAAAAGCCGCTGTGTCTATGAGCCCAGTGAAGCCGGATAAAATGGTAACTGTTTTTGCCGGTGGCGACCTGGAAGCAACCGCTAAAATGCGTGAATATTTGTTGCCATATCCCCCATCTTCACCAGCCATTGGCATTTTCAAAGATGGCGAACTGGTGCATTTCATTGAGCGGCACCACATCGAAGGTCGTTCGGCGCAGATGATTGCCCAACACCTCGAAATGGCTCTCGAAGAATTCTGCACGCCAGCGAATGCGTAAAAAATGAGTCGCCCGGGGCCCCGACAGGCTCTGGCTGTCGGAGTCGTCGGATAGTTTGTAGTTATCAAATTAGCCGCTAGCGCAACTCCGACAGCCAGAGCCTGTCGGGGCCTAAGCCCATACTTTCGTGCCTTCGGTACAGTTGCGGCACATTTCTATTTCGGAACGGGAACGTAGCAACGTTTGGCGGAAATCGGTGTAGGCGTTGCCCTGCCAGAGTTCGGCGAATGATTCCGTCTGAAGATTACCCAGTCGGTGGTGGGCATCTTTATCAAAGCAGCACGGCACTACAAGTCCATCCCACGTAATGACGCAGGAGTGCCACATTTTCCAGCAGTGGTCGCCAAACCCATTCTTGATCTGGTACGTCCCATCGGTCTGTGGAGCGTAACGACTGTACTTATCCAGCGTTGGGATTAAATCAGAGCCGTGTTCATAATCGTAAATCTGTGCCGTTTTCAGGCCAACTTCATCTACACCCAATTCGTGGGCTAATTTTTTAACTTCGGCAATCTGATGCTGATTCGGTTTCACGACCAGAAACTGAAACACTACGTGGGGCGTCCGCGATTTCAACTCCTTTTTCCAACGTAGTATATTCTTGGTACCCTCGAGCACTTTTTCGAGCTTCCCCCCTACCCGATACTGCTCATACACTTCCTGCGTAGTACCATCGATGGAAATAATCAGTCGATCAAGGCCAGATTCAACGGTTTTGCGGGCGTTGGCATCGGTCAGATAGTGGGCGTTTGTACTAGTGGCCGTGTATATGTTACGTTCGGTGGCATAGCGTACCAGGTCCAGAAACTGCGGATGCAGGTACGGCTCCCCCTGAAAATAAAAGATCAGATACAGCAGCGTTTCGTGCAGTTCGTCGATGGTACGTTTGTAAAGCTCCTCGCCCAGCATACCGGTTGGCCGCGTAAACGAACGTAATCCGCTCGGGCATTCGGGACAGCGCAGGTTGCAGGACGTAGTAGGTTCAAACGATACCGACATCGGCAACCCCCGCTGAACAGGTCGGCCCGTCTGCTTTGCTACGTAATAACTCGACAGCACTTTAAGCGCATTTGCCACCCGTTTAGGTGTGAGTTTGGACGCAAAATTAAGGCCGTCGATCAGGTTACGATTCATATGGGCAAAGGTACAACGTAGCGCGTTACGTAGCCGCAGCCATCGTCGACATGTACAAATTAGTCCCGTATCCGCAGGCCAGCAGCAACGTAATAAGGTCAGAATTAACAGCAGGACTGAAGGTATCAGTAAAGTCAATCTGGTAGTTATAGCCCATCTGACTCCATTTGAAGGATGGAATTAGTTGCAGCAGGGGCGTTTGCTGTTCATCTTCCAAAACAAAACGAAATTCCCAAAAGCCTCTAGTTTTCAGGCGATAATTCACCCATTTATCTGATGTATTTTGGAGACGAATGAGAATATTCCCCTTCCAGTTAAACATAATATCGCCTTTATCGACATCATCAAGTAGAACATCGAAGGCTGAATGCCAGAAATTTCGGGGTTTAATAGTTACGGTTTTATTATCCAGACTGGCACTTCCGGTACTGGAAAACCAGCTTTCGTACTGGAAGTGCGTAACCAGCGATTGTTGCGCGTCGAGCAAGTCGAAACTACCGGTACCTGATGTCGATGAAAGTTGAAAGTTCATGGCAGGGAGAAATGATAGCGTTTTTTCTGAAAATCTACCCCAATAACTGATTCACCGAAATCGTAAAATCATCCAGCACAGGCTGTGCTGAGCAGATATCATCATCGGAGCAAATCTGTACCGTTTTCCGCGATGTGTACACATGCACTTCAGCGTTTTCAGGATAGATATGCCAGACTACCTGTACACCTGCTTTAAAATATTCGATACGTTTTGCTTCTATCTTCTCTCCCTCGTCAGTCGGTGAAATTACTTCGATGCAAAACGCCGGAATTGGCTCATCTTCTTCATTACGAATCTGCTCATCCGAAAAATAAGCCATGTCAGGTCGTCGCATTTGAATGCCGGTAAGCATTACGTCCTGTTCGCAGATGAGTTCACCTCCTGCTTGGTGTGCTTTAGTCTGTAAAAAAAGTCGGTTAAGCTGTCTAATTAATTGTAAATGTTTACGCTTCATTCGGGCAAATGTGATTAGTTCGCCGTCATTCCATTCGTATTTGATCCCATCATTCGGTTCAAAACGAAGAAACTCCTCGAACGTAGTGGGGAGAGCTGCGGGTTGATGTGTCATCTCTAGCATGGTCGTAAGAGGTAATTTCGATGAACTATTCTTTGCAAGATACCCAACGCAACGTAGTAAATCAAGCGGCATTCATCCGCCAGATACAGCAGCCGGCTTCCTCAAAAAGCAGTTCACCTGAGGGAATGTTAGTGAGCGTTTTGGGCTTTTTACCCGTCAGGCTAGCCACGAAAATGTAGCCCGTTGTGGATTCGGTGTGCGTCCAGGCGATGTAAGAATCTTTTTCACCGGGAGCCACCAGCCAGCGGGTTTCTTTACCGACAATGATGGGCCAGATGCTTTCGGCAAAAAGCCTGATACGTTGGATAGCTTCAAATTGCTCAGCGTTTTGCCCCCAGGCGAATGGACCATGAGTCACTTTGTCGAGCTGGCGATCGTCTTCAATATGAAAGACGTAGAGCTTGGAATACTCTTCGTTTTCGCCCCGTTTTTCGTGCAGATTCCGCACTTCGAAACCCAGACTTACGTAGCTGGGCATATCCGTCAGAAATAGGGCCGTAAAGTAGCGAAACACATTTCCTGTCTGGTAAAACAGGTCGAAACGGGGATCGTCCTTATCAGCGGTGATAACGGTGAAATTAGGTGCAAACCGACGGGTTTTCAGGAGTTTATAATACGTAGCAAACTGTTGATTGAACTCCGCCGAACCAACGACCATCGATTGCAAATCACCCAGCGTCGAATCGGCTTCGATAGCTTCCAGATGATCCAATTCATTCCCGTAACCCATCGTATCGGGCGGGGCCAGAAACGTTTCCGCGAAAAAGGCATAATACGGTACGTTCGCCTGGACATATTTCTTAATAGCGCGTAACGGATCATACCAATCATCCACAACCGCTGGAACGCCCTCTGGCCGCATCTGCACATGGGCCATGTCGCCCCGCATAAAATCAAAATTGTATCTATATTGACAATCAGCCACTTGCCGACAAATGTAATCCCAGGCAGGTTGATTTGGCCGGCTAAAGTCAAGTTCCCAATTCTGGTTATTGTCTTTTGATTCATAGAATCGGTAACGTGCCAGCGGCCCAAAAACCCGCGACATAGGCTCTGGATTGTCGAAAGCATACTGATACCAAGTCTGGCCGTATTCATCCAGTACGTAGTCATTCGCGTCGATATGCAGTCCCCGATAGGGTGGCGCCATTGTCATGGGTAAGGTTTCATAACCTTGCCCAACCAGATGCCGAATCAGTGCAATCCGCCGGTTGAGTCGCCCCTGGTAATCGTGCGGATAACCAAACAAAATTTGCTGGCGCTGATTGTCGCTCAGGCCGTTAATGCCAAGTGCAACAGAAAAAAAAGCATCTTTCGAGAAAGCCAATGGCGTTCCATCGGCGGCTCCGTGAAATTTCAGAAACTGCCAGATCGCTTCCTCAACGTAGCGAAAAACCAGATTGGAGTGATCGAGAAGCTGGCTGGGTTTACCTGACTTTTCGTCGCGCTGAACCCATTCGAACAGAGACGGACAGGTAAGCACCATCTCCGAAAATCGGTCGGTGTGCGGAATCACGTCCATGCCAACGGTACGTCCCATCGCATGTAATACGTTGATAACCACTTTCAGTTGTTTTTCAACTGAATTGAGCGCCGGTACGTATTTCGCCAGTTCTACGTCAAAAAATTCGGGGTTAATCTGCCAGCTCACCATGCCGTACAGACTCCCAACGACGCCCGGCTCCCAGATTGGCAGTAAGTGAATACTGTCGTGGCTGGCAGGGAGGGTCAGTACGTAGTCGATGATGTTCCAGAACGAGCCAATGGTTCTGACGTTGATGCCGACCATATTGCTACGTTTCAGCCACGTCCCATCCGATAAGTTTTTTACCGGACTATCGATGGTTTCGTTGGGATCCAGCGCCCGACGTAGTATCTCATTACCCAGTCGCTTATGCAGTATGTCGAGTGTCTGATACACCGTAAACGCCAGAGCTGTTTGAGGAAGCAGATGCGAAATAAACGACAAACGACCTGATTGATAGGCATCTGTGTGTATCCCATACTCTCGATACCAGTCGGCTTGCATATCGGTAATTGTCTTCGGCATAGAGCAAATGTAAAGGGTTTTTCTAAAAACAAATTCAGCTCGTTTTTGTCATTGGTAAGGTACCGGAATCTTTCGCTGGCGACATACTACTTTACCCAATTATTGCCGTTATACAGAAACCGTCCGGAAACAACATGGCCGATCAAACAGACGTACTTATCATTGGCGGAGGGCTCGCCGGACTAGTCAGCGCCCTCGAACTGGCCAAAGCTGGCCATCCGGTTACGCTGATTGAACGAAAAACGTATCCCTTCCATAAGGTTTGTGGTGAGTACGTTTCTAACGAAGTTCGGCATTATGTTGAATCGCTTGGCGTTGATTTGACCGGAATTGGCGTTGCTGATATCCACCGACTTCAGGTTTCGGCGCCATCGGGCCGGTTGCTGGAAAGTGAGCTGGAATCGGGCGGTTTTGGTATCAGCCGGTATCGATTCGATGACGAACTGTATAAACTTGGCAAAGCTGCCGGCGTACGGTTTCTGCTGAATAAACAGGTCGATACCGTTACGTTTCAGGAAGCGAAAAATGGCTCGTTTACGGCTTTGCTCAACGACGGACAAATTCTGACAAGTCGATTAGTGATTGGTGCGTATGGTAAGCGGTCGAAATTAGATCGTACGCTTAACAGAAATTTCACACACCGGCCTTCGCCCTATCTGGGTGTCAAATACCACATCCAAACGGCGTTTCCCGACGATACGATTGCGTTGCACAATTTTCAGGATGGTTACTGCGGTTTGTCGGCCATTGAAGACAATCGGTATTGCCTGTGCTACCTCACCACCCGCGATCACCTGCGCCGGTTCGGAACTATTCCGCACATGGAGCAGGCTATTTTATACCAGAATTCGCATTTGAAAAACGTTTTCGAAAACGCCCGTTTTCTGTACGACAAACCGGAAGTTATTAACGAAATATCGTTTGCGCCCAAACAGGCCGTCGAAAATCACATGCTGATGGCGGGCGATTCGGCAGGTTTGATAACGCCCCTCTGCGGCAATGGCATGGCGATGGCCATTCACGGCGCCCGTTTGGTTAGCAACCTGACTACTACGTTCCTGCGAGGGCAAATCAGCCGTAGCGAACTCGAAAATCAGTATCAGCGCCGGTGGTCGGCACAGTTTACCAAGCGGCTGTGGTTTGGTCGTCAGATTCAGCAATTGTTTGGCCATCCATTACTCACGGAAGCCACCGTACGTACCTTCGCTACGTTCAAACCGGCACTACGTATGCTCATCCGGCAAACGCATGGCTGACGCATAGGAGCCAAGGCATGCCTTGGCTTTACAGGGTTAATACGTTCGCAGCACCCGCAGGCGGTGATTTTTGTTGACGCGGATATGTGGATTGCTGAGCCAATGAAACAGAACGCCACTGAGCAATAAAGCGCCTGTAACTGGTAACACATTGGTGTTCAACTGTCGATTGTTGATAACATCGGCCAGCAAATAAACTCCTCCCGCCAGCGGAAACAACGTACCAGCCGCCGTCACGAACGGAATCCGGCGGTGTATATAAACTTTTTGTACATCTTTCAATCTGAACGTAACGGGCTCGTCGCGATTCATGACTTCATTTACCATCAGTACGCTGAACGTACTATCCGTTACGTCGTATAGCTCTTCGCGGTACTTCTCGGCTTTGGCCTTAAAATGAAACTCATCTCCCTGAAAAAACCGGTACCGACGGAAGCCGCCCAGCGTGTGATTTACATCGAAAGCCAGGTATCTCGACGGACGTAGCAGCGCGAGGTAAGAGGTCCCTTTTCGCTGCAGCAATTGTTCGGTGGTCAGCGTATCCCGTGGTTGCGCCTGGATAATCAACGTAGTAAATAACAGCAGAAACGAGAAAGAAAAGCAGAATTTCATGGTGGCCGTTACCGCAAAGTGAGTGGTTTGGGGCTGCAATGTAAAACCAAAAACGACCGCTTTGTTTATTAAAATAAGTTAAGGCGGGTTCTTATTGGCTCACTATGTTTCGCGGCTACGTTCATTACAATGGTTGACCGCTGCCTAAAAGACACTCCTTTATTACTTGATTATGAAGCAGTAAGACTTAGATTTATTGACAAAAACTACTCTTCGAATCATGAAACTTATCTACGCTCAACTGTTGCTACTACTAAATTTATCAGCAATGGCCCAGAATTATGTGTCCATCGGATCTAATTCAGGCTCCCCCGCTTCTGGCAATACGTTAATTGGTCTTTCGCCGGGCAATTTCAGCATGTCTGGCAATGATAATGTCATGATAGGCGGAGGAACGGGGAATTCAAACACGTCGGGTACCTTCAATGTTTTCGTTGGTAATCAGTCAGGTAACCTGAACACAACGGGGAACAGAAACTCCTTTTTTGGCGATGGGGCTGGTAATCGAAATTCAAGCGGGAGCTATAATTCGTTTATCGGCAATCAGGCGGGTTATTTCAACAAAGGAGGTACTTACAATTCGTTTGTCGGAGCTGAGGCTGGTAACCAGAATACAACGGGCAATTTCAATGCTTACTTTGGTTATCAGGCGGGCTATTCCAACCAGATCGGTGATAATAATGCCTTTGTCGGATATCAGGCGGGTTTTAAGACAACTTCTATTCAGAATACATTTATCGGCAGCCAGGCCGGTTCGTCGAATACGGGCGGAAGTAGTAACGCGTTTGTGGGCTTTCAGTCAGGAACTAGTAATACGACTGGTATTTCCAATGCTTTTCTGGGTTCTTTTGCGGGTAAGTCGAATACGACAGGTTTCGATAATACTTATCTAGGATCTAATTCGGGAAATAACGGGACGACAGGCAATGGCAATACGTTTGTGGGCTATGGAAGTGGGGTAGCCAATACAGGCAGTAATAATTTGTTTGCAGGCAACCGGGCCGGCTATTACAGTAATTCGGGAAGCAATAACGTACTGATTGGCCCCTATTCCGGTACAGCAATCCAGACAGGAAGCAACAATATTATGCTGGGGGCCAATGCTCAACCGACCAGTAGCGCCCTTCAGAATGGCGTGGCGATTGGCACCAATGCTACCGTCGCGTTAAACAATGCCATCGTGCTGGGCGATTATACGAATCCGAGTATCGCTGTGGGGATTGGCACGAATGCACCCCAATATCCGCTCGATGTGCGTGGAATTATTCGCTTACGGAACAGTGGCACCATCAAGTTTACCCACCTCCTTAATCCAAATCTGCGCAACGGTGCGACAGACCAGTTTCTGACCGTCAACGCGGAAGGTGAAATCGTACTGGCTCATTATCAGCTACGTATCAGTAGTCCGAACGAATGGTCAGATCGGGTATTTGCCAAACACTATCCATTAAAACCCTTATCGGAAGTTGAGCAAGTAATTCGAAAAACGGGCCATTTGCCAGGTGTACCGTCGGCAGACGACGTAGTGAAGAACGGCATTGATCTGATTAAGTTGAACGCTACGTTGCTGGAAAAAATTGAGGAGCTGACGCTCTATAGCATTGAACTGGAAAAGAAAAATCAGCAACTCCAGTCGGTCGATGCTTCGCATCAGCAGGAATTACTACGCCAGCAGGAACGTATCACTAAGCTGGAGCGGCTTATGAAACAGGTACTGGAAAAAAGATGAGTTACTCGTAATGCTTGTTTATAACACATTATCGACATTGACTTAGTCATTATTCACGTTACTGGTAAGCATGCTCATCCCAAAAGAAAGTCAAGCCGCACGCGTTGGAATACTGACGCTACGTTCTAAAAAATTCTTTTACTGCCTACTTTTAGTTATCGCTACGTATCGAAACACACTTGCTCAGGAGCAGCCCAAACTACATAGTGAAACCACTCCCCTGCCGGTCCAGCTCAATCTGAATGTTTATATTCTGTATTTCGATCAAAGCAGTTACATGTTACGTCCAGGGGTGAAAATAACGTTGGATTCCATAGCTCAGCAATTAGTTAACCAGCCGAAATTAATGGCAAGTGTGACAGGCCATTCAGACACTATTGGCAATCGTGAATTGAACCGTCAACTGGCCGAACGCAGGGCCAAAACCGTAGAAAATTACCTCAGGCAGCATGGCGTGGCGCTGTCACGTATAAAAGCAACCTGGGAAGCCCCCGATACAAAAGTCTCCACCACCGATGCGAAACTGATTAGTCGCCGGGTCATGGTTCTTCTTTCTCCTAAAGAATAGATTCGATAAATCTGGCGCAAATCGTATTCCTATAAAACGTGATAGCGGGTTTGAAACCGTTAATAAACCGTCTCAAACCCGCTATCACGTCTTCCATACCACGCTACGTGGCGACCCTTTGGCTACTGCTTCAATATCTTGATTGTCTGCTGGTGGGCAGGCGATGCAACTTGCAACAGATAGATACCTGGATCGCCTTTAAGTGGCAACCGTAGCCTTTCGTTGTTCGTTTTCAACAGATTATTCGCTTCGCTGACAGAGCGTCCCTGTTCATTCACTACGTTAAGCCGTACTGATTGACTCTGCCCATTCCGAATTTCTATTTCCAGATAGTCTTCGGTAACAGGATTTCCGAGAACGACTACGTCAAGGCTCATTCGCTCTCCAACTCCCTGACGACCAGTCGGAGTACTGCAGGCCGCCAGCCAGTTATACGTATAGCTGGTTTCTCCCGGCGTACCCTGCTGGGTAGCTTTCAGAAGAATGGTTGGATTATCGGTGTAGAGCTGTAGCGTGTAAGGCCCCGGATCGGTAGTTGGCAGCTTTTCGTTAACGACGGAGAACGTGATGGGTTGCCCATTTACATTGCCGTACAGCGGCTGGAACGTAACCGAACGCAGGCCAGCATTAATCGTGGTACAGGTGAGCGTCTGGACACCCGTAATGCTGAAGGTTTCCGGATTCGGTGATCCGGCCGGAAGCACCGTCAGCACGAAGGTAGTACTCACACTGAGTCCCTGAGGATCGGTAGCCGTTACGGTCACGCTGCTTACGCCCGCAACACTCGGTACGCCACCAATCTGCACGGGCGGACTGAAATTCAAGCCGGCTGGTAAGCCGCTCACTGTCAGCACCAGCGTATGGGGCGACTCGTTATCCGTGAACGTCGTTTGTGGGATGGTGTAGCCAAACTCCTGCCCTACCTTCGCCGTCTGATTCGTCAGCGGAATATTTACCCGTGGGGGCGTATTGGGTTGCGGAGCCCGGCAATTGGCCAGCCAGTTGTAGGTATACGAAGCCTCACCCGCGCTACCCCCCTGAATCGCTTTCAGAATGATGGTTGGGTTATCATTGTAGAGCTGTAATGAATAGGGGCCCGGAGCGGTGGTCGGGAACATTTCGTTAACCACCGAGAAGCTCACTGGCTGACCATTTAGCCCTGAATAAACCGGCATGAAGCTGATTTCGTAGCGGTTGTGCGAAATCTGCGTACAGGTCAGCGGGTTTACTGCTGTAATGGCGAAGGCCGCGCTGGATGTTGCTGAAGCGGGTTGCACCGTCAGGGCAAAGCTG
This sequence comes from Spirosoma flavus, assembly GCF_054778555.1. Lineage (NCBI taxonomy): Bacteria > Pseudomonadati > Bacteroidota > Cytophagia > Cytophagales > Cytophagaceae > Spirosoma > Spirosoma flavus. The sequence continues at coordinate 1,468,230 of NZ_BAAGZL010000001.1, read as the reverse complement.
GTAGAAGTACTCAACCCACCCGGATCAGTAGCCGTCAGTGTGATGGTTGAGGTACCCGTCTGCGATGGTGTACCCGACAACGTACTGCCTACCAGATTTATACCCGCAGGCTGGCCACTTACCGACAGTGTCAGCGAATTTGGGGTCTGTGCATCGGTAAATGTATTGCCTACATTCAGGCCATACGGCTGCCCCTGAATCGCCACCTGGCTGGCAATCGGATTAACCACCGTTGGTGGAGTATTGGTGGCACCCGATTCAACTACAGTTATCAGGAAATTAGTGCTTACGCTAAGCCCCTGAGGATCAGTAGCCGTCACGGTCACACTACGCACGCCAGCAACTGCTGGCACTCCACCAATCTGCACGGGCGGACTGAAGTTCAAGCCTTCCGGCAAACCGCTCACCGTCAGTACCAGACTATGGGGCGACTCGTTATCGGTGAACGTATTTTGCGGAATCGTATAGCCAAATTCCTGCCCAACTCTAGCCACCTGATCGCTCAACGGCTGGTTGACCCTTGGGGGTGTATTGGGTACAGGATTCTGACAGTGTTCCAGCCAGTTATAGGTAAATGAAGCTTCGCCCGGCGTTCCGGTCTGCTGCGCTTTGAACACAACAATTGGATTGTCGTCGTACAATTGCAGGGTGTAAGGACCCGGCGCGGTGGTCGGAAACATTTCATTCACCACCGAAACACTGACGGGCTGGCCGTTGAGTCCACTAAAATACGGTGTAAAGCTGACCACGTATCGGTTACTGGAAATCTGCTGGCACGTATTGGTCGTAACGGCTGTGATGGCAAAGGGTCCGGCGGGTGGATTGTTCTGGATAACCGTGACCGAAGCCTGCGCCGTACAGTTGCCCGTCGTACCCGTAACCGAGTATGGGCCAGCAGTATTAACGACAATCGACGTAGTGTTGGCCCCTGTCGACCATTGATACGTTGTGGCACCTGTAGCCGTAAGCGTAGTACTTTGCCCGGAAGCGATCGTTAGAGACGGATTCGCGCTGATACTTACCTGAGGCATTGTGTTATCCTGACTTACCTGGGCTAATGCGATGGCCTTACACCCATTATTCCCGGTCAACGTAACGGAATACGTACCAGCCGCCGTGGCTGAGATCGAGGGTGTTGTAGCGCCCGTGTTCCACACAAACGTACCGTTGCCCACGGCATTCAACGTAACCGAAGGATTAGTGCAGCTCAACGTACTGCTCGACGGGTTGATGCTGACCGACGGCATGGAGTTGTCCTGAGAAACCTGAGCCGAGTTACTGGCTTTACATCCATTGGCCGCTGTGAGCGTCACGGAGTAAGTATTGGCTGTATTCACGGTAATACTGGACGTAGTAGCGCCCGTGCTCCACAGGTAGGTACCGGTGCCATTGGCCGTTAACGTAACAGTAGGATTGGCACAAGTCAACGTAGCACTGCTGGGACTGATAGTCACCGAAGGCGTTGAGTTATCCTGACTCACTGTCGCTGAGGTCATGGCTGTGCACCCGTTAGTACCCGTCAGCGTCACTGAATACAATCCCGCTGCGGTAGCCGAAATCGAGGACGTAGTGGCCCCGGTGTTCCATAAATACGTACCACTACCATTAGCCACTAACGTAGCAGTCGGATTGGCACAAGTCAACGTAGCGCTGATGGGACTGATGCTCACTATGGGTGAACTGTTATCCTGACTTACCGTCGCCGTGGCCGAAGCAATACAGCCATTGCTACCCGTCACCGTCACTGAATACGTACCGACAAGGCTCACTGAGATTGCCTGGCTCGAAGCGCCGGTATTCCATTGGTAGGTACCTGTCCCACTGGCCGTTAACGTAACAGTAGGATTGGCACAAGTCAACGTAGCGCTGCTGGGAGTAATAGTCACCAAAGGCGTTGAGTTATCCTGACTCACTGCCGCTGAGGTCATGGCCGTGCACCCGTTGGTACCCGTCAGCGTCACCGAATACGATCCCGCTGCGGTAGCCGAAATCGAGGACGTAGTGGCCCCAGTATTCCACCGATACGTACCAGCACTTCCCTGGGCATTCAACGTAACGGCTGGCGTCGTACAACTCAACGTAGCACTGGTTGGAGTAACAGTCACCGTAGGGGCCGCGTTATTCTGGAACACTTCAACCGAAGCGGTAGACGTACAATTGCCTGTTCCCGTTAGTGTTACGGAATAAACCCCAGCCGCAGTCACTGAAATTGCAGACGTAGTGGCCCCGGTGTTCCATAAATACGTACCACTGCCCACCGCATTCAAGCTGACTGCAGTGGTCGAACAAGTCAACGTAGCAGACGAGGGAGTAATACTCACCGAGGAGCCCGAATTATCCTGAAAAACCTGGGCAGTTGCTGTAGACGAACAGCCATTGCCAATCGTCATGGTTACCGAATAGGTGCCCGCAGCCGTGGCCGAAATGAAAGGCGAAGTTTCTCCGGTGTTCCACAGATAGGCTCCTTCACCTTCGCTCTGTACTTCCAGCATTACTGATGGGTTGGCACAGGTTAACGTAGCACTTGCGGGACTAATCGAAATGGTAGGGCTGGCATCTTCATATTCTACCGTTACCGATGCCGATGCCGTACAACCGTTATATCCGGTAATGATTACTGAATACGTTCCCACCTGGGTTACACTCGCAATATTGCTGGCTGGGCCTCCAGACTGGGTCGCTCCCTCACTGAACTCATACTTGATTTGTTCGTACGGGTAAGCAATTATGTTGACGGATGGATTGGCGCAACTCAGTTTCATTCCCTCCTCAACTTCGAGACGAGGGTTATCTGGCCCCGAAAAGTCGCCGTCAACATACGTAGTCGCTGTGGCCGTGCAGCCGCTGGCATTGGCAACAGTAACCGTATACTCGCCGGGGTTAGAAACCGGGAATATACCGGTCGTATTGATCGTATTCGATGCTCCGTCAGTAAGTGTATAACTTACGCCCCCCGTTGCGGTCAACGAAAGAACAGGCTCGCTACAGGTGAGCTGGCTTTCGGATGGACTGAGAGTGGCATTTACTGCGTTTATTGTTACCTCCGCTGCACCGGATAAATTAGCCGGACTCGCCGACGAACTACCAGCGTCTGTCAAAGCAGCAATTGTATACGTAGTGCTTTGTGAAGGCGTTACCGTAATAGGTGATCCACTTACGTAACCCGAAATTTCCTGAGTAGACGATCCGTCGCTGATAGTCAGGCTGTAAGGGCTCGTTCCATTGGTAACGGTTACGGCCAACGTAGTAGACTGGCCCGAACAAATGCTGCTGTTACCAGCTATCGTAGCGAAGGTCGGGGGCGCCACATCGTCGTTTACAATCGTGCCCCGTCCTTGTGTATCTATACCAATGGCGTTTGTGATATTCGTTACGTTGACAAAGAAAGTTTCAGTCGGCTCAACGACTACATCACCATTGACAGTAACATCGAACGTATATGTTGATGAACCCGCCGGAATAGTCTGGAGAATAAATTGTTTACCTGAATAATCGACCGGTACCGTAGCTGTACCATTAGCGGTGGCAATATTAAACGTAACACCACCCGCCGGAGCTGGTGCAAATAGACTTACCGTAAATGTAAATGTCGTAGTACCAGCATTTCCTTCGTTGAGCGTTACGTCGTTGATGGTCAGATTGGGGGCGGCATCATCATTGACAATGGTGCCCACGCCCTGTATTTTTACACCAACGGCGTTTGTGATATTCGTCAAATTCACAAAAAATGTTTCGTCTGGCTCAAGGGTGATATCACCGTTGACCTGCACCGAAATGGTAGATGTAGATACCCCCGCCGGAATGGTAACGCTGCCGGAGGTAGCTATATAATCACCTGGTGCTGTGGCCGTAGCTGTTCCATCAGCTGTAGCATAATTGAACGTAACACCACCCGCCGGAGCTGGTGCCGATAAGCTGACGGTAAAATTAAAAGTAGTCGTGCCCGCATTTCCCTCGCTGAGCGATACGTCGTTGATGCTCAGATTGGGAGCTGCGTCATCGTTTACAATGGTGCCCTGTCCCTGCCCATCCGTAACATTGGCTCCTGTTACGTTCGTTACGTTGACAAAAAAGGTTTCGTTGGTTTCAGGAGACGTATCACCATTGACCAGCACCGAAAAAGTATACGTAGAACTTCCTGCCGGAATAGTCTGGCCGGTCAGCGACTTGGCCGTATAATCGCCGGGGGCCGTAGCCGTACCATCGGCGGTGGCAATATCGAACGTAACACCACCCGGACCCGCTGGTGCTGATAAGCTTACTGTAAATGTATACGTGGTTGTGCCGGCGTTTCCTTCGCTGAGCGATACGTCGTTGATGGTCAGGTTGGGCGTAGCAACCCCCTGAGGGGTTAAACTGAAATCATCAACCGCCAGGCCATCGTCGTCACCCGTAGCATCTTCATCAACCCATCGAATCCAGAACGTAGCGCCATTGGGAATAGACTGACTGCCAATTGTGGTCGATAACGCTATTCGGTTTGCCCCATTGTTTCCATCTTTGGCTCCAACTCCTGTAGTTGTAGGTGTTAAAAAATCAAGGTCGGTGATAGGTGCCCAGTTGCCTGTAGTCAGGCTCGTGGCATCCGTACTATACTCAAAGTTTAACCGGTCGGTCCGACCTTCGGTCCCTAATCGCCATTGCTCCCCGGTATAACTGATGGCAAGACTTTGGATTGTAGCACCGGTATTATTTGTAAAAGCGGCTCCAAATACCGGAATCAGGTCGGCCGAACGTATACTTCCCAGCGCCTGTTCATAAACGACAGGGCTTATGAAGCAGTACATATCGGCTATATTGTCGCTACCTGTCCCAACCGCGTAATACTCATTATCTCTTCCGCCACCTCCTGACTCAGTCAGGTACCATCCCGGTGTCGAAAGACTATTATGAATAGAACCGGGAAAATTGAATACCGAACTGAAATTTTGAGTATAAGCCGTACCCAAAGTTGTTAAAGACACTTGCCCCCTGGTTATGAGTGGAAGCAACAGGAAAAGCATCCCAGACAAAGCCCAGGAAACGCTACGTAGTCGTTTGATCATAAAATGAGTAAGGTTGGAAAGATTGCGGCTAAAGTTAGTTACCAGACTGATTAGGGAGTTTAGAAAACAATAAAAAATTATTATCATAAAAGAGTAACATAATGCAACTTCCCTGCCACTTTATTTTTGTAGAGTTATAGGGTTGTAAGGTTATAAAGTTCATTCGCGCTTCAGCCCCGGCATGGAATCGCAACTTTATAACCTTACAACCCTACAACTCTACAACTCCTTCACGCTTACTGCACAATCGTTCGGCCTTTGGGGTATTTGAGCTCATACCGGAACGTCAGCGTGCGGCTTTCGTTGGGCTGGAGTGTCAGGCGATACGTTAGCTTACCGGTTTCGGCGTTCAGATCGGCGCCACCCGCGTCGGTCAGCACAACTTCAATTCGGCTGTCGGTCGAAACGGGAATCTGGTCATACACCGTTAGTTCAACCGGCTCCGTTCGCGTATTACGTAGACTGATGCGATACGCCCGATTTTCGCGCTGGTTGCTGCCAATGGTTTTGCGGCTGTTGAGGTCTTCGATCTGCTCGCGTTTGGCAATGATACGTTTATCGCGACCCAATGACAACGCCAACGTATCGTGTGCTTCTGTCAGATTTATGTGCGACTCACCGACGAACGTACCTTCGAAATAAATCCGGGCCGGGCCGTTGAGCAGATTCAACTTGTCCCAACCGGTCAGTTGCGCTACCAGAAATGCGTCGTTATCGAGTTTAGGCGTTACTTCATACCGATACGTTGCAGGCACCGTTGCCACCTGCACATCGACCAGATGCGGGCGACCATTCGTGAGAATCGTATACGGAATGGCAATTACAAAACTGACATTAGTGGGCTGATCGGAAATCTCGGTTACAGTGGCTGTGTTTGCCAAATCAGCGGCTCCTCCAGCTATCGAAGCGGGTTTTGCTGCCACTATTTTTTCGTCTAATTCTACGGCTGATTCTGTCTTTGTTTTAGTACTGTATCCAACTCTTGGTGCAGGTCGGCGTTCGTAGAAACCAACATAATCGATGGTCAACTGCGGTTGCGAACCGGGTAGCGCCGGATTGGCCGTCGAGAGTGTCAGACGGATATTTTGCCAGTCGAAACCCGTGTTCTGATACACCTGCGCCTTGCACGCCAGCGAAGCCGGATTTTTCGTATCACCCACCCGCACGTCGTACACCGGCGACCAGCCCGCGTTGCCCACTACGTAGCTCAGATCCAGATCGACGGTCGTTCGATTTTTGGCCGTCAGCGTCACTTCAATTTCGCCCACCGGGCGTTCCCGTTTGGCGTTTTGTTCGTGAACCTGTGCCTCAAGTCGTTCAACCCGTTTTTTCTGTTCGGCCATACGCCGGTTCAACACCAGCAATTCCTGTCCGATTTTCGTGAGTCGTTCCCGATAAAAGGCGGCCATGTCGGCGATTTCTTTCACCGTTGTTCCGGTCGTTTTACCACCAATCTGCTGATTAGCCAGAATCAGTTTGCGTTCCTGTTGCAGTACGTCCTCCTGCACGCCCATACTTTCGAAAAGCTCCCGATTACTACGTAGCGAATCCTCTAATCGCTGCAACGAAGCGGGCTTCGAGGCCTTCGTCAGAAAATTAGTCCGAAACTGAACGCCCTGAATAATAGCGTCGCCCTTTCCCGCCACCTGAATGCTCTGCGGATCGGTCTGAGCCGGTGCATTGTCGATGATGAGTCGGGTGGTGCCTGCTTCCAACGTAGCGGTGGCGTGGGCAGACAGTTGGGCCCGAGATAAAAATACAGTAGCCTGCCGAAGCGTGGCCTGAATACGTTGTTCGTCGTTGGTGCTGGGCATACTAACCTGGGCAATACCCGATTGAGCCACAAACCATAATGAAGTGATTAGCAGGGATTTTTTCATAGCAACTAGATGATTCGGCGGTATAGATTCCATAAATGGGGTGAGCGTTTAAGAAACGGTTTAAACTTTTCCTGAACGGCAATTTTGTGATGCTGACGAAGGAAGCATCTTAAAGCACCCTGATTAGTTCGTTTGGGTGCTTTAAGATGCTTCCTTCGTCAGCATCACAAAAACACTCGTTTTAAGATCTGCCTTCAGAAGCGAAAGCATATCATTTTATTTCTCGAAAAAGCGACGGAATAATTCATCGGCTTGCCCAACTTTGCGCTATGATTAATGCCCATCATCTTCGCTCGTTCACCGAGCAGATTTTTAGCGCCCTCGGCTGCCCGGATGCCGATGCGCAGTTAGCCGCCGACGTACTTGTTAGTGCCGACCTTCGCGGTGTCGATTCTCACGGAGTTGCCCGACTTCCCGGCTACGTTCGATTGTACGACCACGGACGTATCAACCCAAAACCACAGATTCGCGTCGTTCATGAAACACCGTCAACCGCCGTGGTCGATGGCGACAAAGGATTGGGTTTAGTAGTAGGGCCGTGGGCTATGAAGGTAGCTATTGAAAAAGCACGTATCGCCGGAACCGGCTGGGTGGCGGTTCGTAACTCCAATCACTTTGGCATCGCCGGTTATCATGCCTTGCTGGCTACCGAACACGATATGATTGGTCAGGCTATGACCCACGCGGCACCGTTGGTAGCGCCTACATTTTCACTGGATAAACTTCTGGGAACCAACCCGATTGCCGTGGCCATTCCGGCCGCAACCGAACCGACGTTTCTGGCCGATTTTGCGTCTACGGCGGTGGCTTACGGCAAACTCGAAATTCTGCAACGTAAAGGACAGGATAGTCCGCTCGGCTGGGCGCAGGATGCCACCGGCCAGCCAACGACTGATGCCAATGCAATACGTAACGGTGGGGCGCTGCTTCCGCTCGGCACCGACCGAGAGCATGGTTCACACAAAGGCTACGGTCTGGGCGCTATTGTCGATATTTTTTCGGGTGTGCTTTCCGGTGCCAATTATGGACCGTGGGTACCGCCTTTTGCTACAGCGGGTTTCATGCAGGCCAACGAGGGAGTAGGCGTGGGTACAGGCCATTTTTTCGGAGCCATGCGTATCGACGCGTTCCGACCTGCCGACGAATTCAAAGCGCACATGGACACCTGGATTCAGCGGTTCCGGCAGGCAAAAGCTGTTGAGGGTAAACAAGTCCTGATCCCCGGCGATCCCGAGCGTGAGATGGAAGCCGAGCGGCTGGCAAACGGAATTCCTGTTGTAGAACCCGTCATCAAAAGCCTGGACGAATTAGGCGAACGGTTTGGCGTGAAGTTGTAAGTAACGAAACAAGGTGTTCACATTACTCAATTAGTATGAATTACAGAAAATTAGGAAAAACTGGATTTAACGTATCAGAGATCAGTCTGGGTACATGGCAGGTAGGTGGTAAGTGGGGCGAATCATTTAGCCACGACAACGCTGACCAGATTCTGAATCAGGCCGTTGACGCCGGAATTAATTTTATTGATACAGCAGACGTGTACGGCGATGGTGAAAGTGAGAAAGCCGTCGGAAGACTGGTACGTTCGCGCCAGGAACGTATTTACGTAGCAACCAAGTGCGGTCGGCGCCTTCGCCAACATACGAATGAAACGTATCAGCCCGATGTGCTGCGCAAATTTGTGGAGGATAGCCTGCGCAACATGGAACTGGAAACACTCGATCTGATTCAGCTCCATTGCCCCCCTACCGACGTCTATTATCGTCCGGAAATTTTCGAATTATTTGACCGACTAAAAGATGAAGGCAAAATTCAGCATCTGGGCGTTAGTGTCGAGAAAGTAGAAGAAGCCCTGAAGGCTATTGAATTTCCGAACGTAACGACGGTGCAGATTATCTTCAATATGTTTCGGCAGCGACCCGCTGAACTGTTTTTTACCGAGGCCAAACGTCGGGATATTGGTGTTATCGTCAGAGTGCCGCTAGCCAGCGGGTTACTGACTGGTACGTATAGCCCAACTACCGAATTCTCTCCAACCGATCATCGAAATTTTAACCGCGAGGGAGCTGCTTTCGACAAAGGAGAAACCTTCTCGGGCGTTGATTACGAAACGGGGCTGTCGGCTGTTGATGCGCTACGTAGCGTTTATCCTGACGCTCAAAATTTAGCACCCGACGCGCTACGCTGGATTCTGACGTTCGATGCCGTAAGCTGCATCATTCCCGGAGCGTCAAAACCCACCCATCTGGCGTCAAACTTACAGGCCCTGGAGCAACCCGCTCCCTCATCCCAGCAAATGGACGCGGTAAAACAGATTTACGACGAACGTATCAAAAATCCTGTGCATTATTTGTGGTAGGTTGCCACGGCAGCGGCCGACCACCTGCGTTACGTAAACAAAAAAAGACCCATTAAAAACGGGTCTTTTTAGTATACTCCATAAACAATCGCTACTTTTTACTTACTCGTTCGCGCCCGTTTGAACGTACCGTCGGACGCAAATTCCAGCATGGCCCGCTTGTTGTCGGCGGTCGTAATTAATACGAGATAATCATTGTTCTTTGGCTCCTGCACCGCTCTGTTGATCGTTGCCCCGGCGTAATTTGTGTTGATATACGTAGTGATAGCCGCGGGCAGACTCGATACTGCTACCGTTGCCGAACCGGGGCCTTGGCCCTGTCCGCCGGGGCGATCATGACGGGTCGAATCACCATGAGCAGGCTTTGGATGATGCGTACTATCGCCGGGCGTGTGTTTGCGCGGGCCAGTCGAATCGCCTGGGGAATGGCCGGGTTTACGTCCCGCTTCGGCAACGAACGTACCATCAGCTTTGAAAAACAATAGTTTCGTTGAATTGCTTACCGTAATGGTTACCACAAAATTGCCCGCTTTGTCTTTCCGGGCTTCCTTAATCGTTGCACCGGCATAATTCGTTGTAATGTAACTCGTTACGTTGGCAGGTAAGCTCGCCACATCCACTACGGTCAGGCTATGCGGTTTCTTTGTCGAATCGCCTGATGCACTGGCCGACCGGGCCGAGCCATCCACATTTGGGTCTACTGCTGTTTTGTTACAGGCATTCAACCCAACAACCAACGCCAACATACAGCTGAACAAAAGCACTGTTTTCATACGATTAATGAATCGGTTATGTTAATAAATTGGAAAAGGTAAATAAACCACGGTCTGCTACGTTAGCCGACACTATCCACGTTACGTTAGGGAGACGCTGAGCGTTGCAGGCCATTTAAAAAAGACGTACTGATACGTTGACTGATGCGTATAGCGTCAGATTTAAATTATTATTTTTGCCATGTTTTATTTGCTTTATGGTATCTTTAACGCGATTCTATTTGGCATTTTTCTCAGATTACGAGACAAAATTTTATGAAAAAACAGAACTCCCGCCAGTCGCAAACGCTTAACGGAATGACCCAATCGCAGGGACAGACTTCACTTAAATTTTCGTTTACCGACTATCAGACCGAGAATTTTTTCGATGAAATGTTCACGGGTAAAAACCAGGTTCGGGCGTGCTATGCGCCCTTCCAGGAACGTGTTGAGCAGCTCACGCAGGAAGACCTCATCGGGCGGCAGCATGCAGCAGAACGTGCCCTGATGAGTATGGGTATTACGTTCAATGTGTATGCAGAAGGTGAAGGTACTGAGCGGATTATGCCCATCGACATCATCCCGCGTGTAATTGAATCAGCCGAATGGAATCGCTTGGAAGAAGGGCTTATTCAACGTATCAAAGCGCTGAACATGTTTCTGGACGATGTGTATAACGAGCAGCGAATTCTGAACGATAACGTAGTGCCCCGGGATCTGATCGAATCCAGTAAATCATTCCTGACGCCTTGCCTGGGTGTTCGGCCGCCTAAAGGAATCTGCTGCCATATTACCGGCACCGATTTAATCCGGGGCGACGATGGCCAGTTCATGGTGCTGGAAGATAATCTGCGTTGCCCATCGGGCGTGTCGTACATGCTCGAAAACCGCGAACTCATTAAACAGACCTTTCCCGAAGTACTGGCGCAAACCGGCGTACGACCCGTATCGGACTATCCGACCCGCTTGCTCCAGATGCTTCAGCACATCGCCGACCGCCCCAATCCGACCGTCGTAGTTTTGACGCCAGGCATCTATAATTCGGCTTATTTTGAGCATTCGTACCTGGCTCAGCAGATGGGCGTCGAACTGGTCGAAGCCCGCGATCTGGTAGTATCGGGTGGTTACGTAAAAATGCGCACCACCAAAGGTTTCCAGATTGTCGACGTGATTTACCGACGTATCGACGATACGTTCCTCGATCCACAGGCGTTCAATCCTGATTCTATGATTGGCGTACCGGGCATTTTCGAGGTCTATAAACGGGGCCGCGTGGCGCTGGCTAATGCGCCGGGTACCGGCGTTGCCGATGACAAGGTAATTTATGCCTACGTACCCCGTATCATTCAATATTACCTCAACGAAGAGCCAATCATTCCGAACGTGCGGACGTATATCTGCCGTGAAGAAGAGGATTGCCGCTACGTATTGGACAATATCGAGCAACTGGTTGTGAAAGAAGCCAATGAAGCGGGCGGTTACGGCATGCTGATCGGACCCAAAGCTACGGCCGAAGAGCACGAGTTGTTCCGTCAGAAAATTCAGGAGAATCCGCGCAATTACATTGCCCAGCCCACTATCTCGCTGTCGCGTGTTCCCTGTCTGGTTGGCGACCACGCCGAAGGTCGTCATGTCGATCTGCGTCCATATATACTCTACGGTGATGGTGTCAACGTAATACCGGGCGGCCTCACGCGGGTGGCGTTACGTAAAGGTTCGCTCGTTGTCAATTCCTCGCAGGGCGGGGGCGGCAAGGATACGTGGGTATTGTACTAAAGCCAATACTCGTCAGTTAGTAAGATTCATTATGACACGTAGCGAAAGCAGATTCTAATTGCTTTCGCTACGTGTCATAATCTTTTTACCCCTAGAGACCGGCTTTGTTTTCCGTCGACTCTACACGAATAACTATTGATTTTTTTTCATATCGTTTTAATGTGTCAATACGTTGTAGAAGAAACCCAATACGTTATGCGGTTCATTTATACTGTTGGGCTCTTGGGCCTATTTTTTGGTGCTGTTTTGTGTCCATCGATTAGCCGGGCCACTCACGTGCGGGCGGGGGAGATCACCACCCGACGTATTTCGACCACCTCGCTCACCTACGAGATTACCTTCACGGCATACTTTGACGAAACGACGAAAGGACAGCAAGCTGCCGCTGCCGCGACTGAATACACTATCTGTTTCGGTGATGGTACCCAACAGGTTGTACAACGTCAGCCGAGAAGGTACATCAACAATCGAACCTCATCCATCAACGTGTACCGGGTTATTCATACGTATCCGGGAGCCTCGGTGTACACCGTATCCGTCTCGGTAGCCAATCGCAACGAAGGAACCATCAACCTGCCTCCACCCGGCAGCTCGCAGGATATTATCTTTTTTGTTTCCACGACGATCCTGATCAACCCCGCCCTGCTGACCAACTCCACCCCGGTCATGCTCAACCCACCCCTGGACTCCGGACGCGTCGGCCAGAAGTTCTGCCACAACCCGGCCGCCTTCGACATCGACGGCGACAGCCTGGCCTACCGGCTCAGCGTGCCCAAAACATCACCCACCCCCAACGCCTGCAACGGACGGAACATCCCCGTCTACCAGGACCCCACCCAGCACAGCAAAACCAGCGAGGCCGGCACCACGCCCACCTTCACCATCAACCCCCGCACCGGCGAGCTCTGCTGGGACGCCCCCGGCGAAGAAGGCCAGTACAACTTCGCCTTCATCATCGAAGAGTGGCGCAACGGCGTGCTCATCGGCGAGATCACCCGCGACATGCAGATCATCGTCACCGACAACCCCAACAAGCGGCCCCTGATCAACCCCATCCCCGACCTGTGCGTGGAGGCCGGCACCCTGATCAACCAGCCCGTTACGGCCACCGACCCCGACGGCAACCGGGTCATCATCAGCGGCTTCGGCGGACCCTTCAACATCGGACAGGACCGCCAGCCCCTGCCCGCCAACGAGCTCATTGCCCCGGCCTACGCCCGGCTCATCAACGGCGATATACCCATCGCCCAGCCGGGTACTGCTACGTTCTCATGGCAGACCAACTGCAACCAGCTGCGCCAGGAGCCCTACGATGTGGTCTTCAAGGTCACCGACGTGCCCCCCTCCCGGCCCCCGGCCTCGGCCTACTCGCTGGTCTCCTTCACCACCTTCCGCATCCGGCTGGTGGGGCCCGCCATCCAGAACCTCACCGCCCGCGCCACCGCCACGGCCAACGGGCGGGCCATCCAGCTCAGCTGGACTCCCTACAATTGTGGCAAGCCGGGCACCATCATCGCCATCTACCGTAAGGAAGGTTGTGATACAGCGCCCCCCAAACCCTGCGAAACCGGCGTTCCTGCTGGCTATACCAAGATTGCCGAAGTGCCCATCAATGCCACCACCTACACCGACACCAGTACCCTGCGCCGGGGAGTAAGTTACTCTTATCGGACCGTAGCGCTCTACCCCGATATTAACGGGGGCAACAATGGAGGAGTTAGCATTTCGTCGAATCAGGCTTGCCTGGAGTTGCCCCTGCTGGCCCCGGTCATCACCCAGGTCACCGTCGACAGCACCGGCCCCCAGGGCACCACCCGTCCCCAGATCACCGTCCGCTGGACCCGCCCCATTGGCCTGCAGCCCGGCGATCTGGGCGCCCCCTACCAGTACCGGCTCCAGCGGGCCACCGACCTGGGGGGCACCACCTTTGTTGACATCGCCAGCATCAATACCACTATTCAGCCCGGCGTGGCCGACACGGTCTACGTCGACCGGGGCTCCTCCACCTCGGCCCTCAATACAGTAGCCAACGCCTACCGCTACCGGCTGGAGTTCTACTACACCGGGGCCAACGGCCAGCTCACCCGCCTGGACCTGACCGAGCCAGCCTCCAGCGTGCGGCTCAGCGCCACGCCCGCCAACCGCCAGATCACCCTGAGCTGGCAGGCCAACGTGCCCTGGAGCAACGACAACCAGACCCACCGCATCTACCGCAGCCGAACCGGACCCAACGGTCCCTTCAACCTCATCCGGGAGGTGCCCGTGACCGCCCCGCCCTACACCTTCACCGACAACGGGGAGGACACCTTCACCGCCGATGGCAACACCAGCCGGGCCCTGTCGGCTGACAGCAGCTACTGCTACCGGGTGCTGACCCGGGGGCGCTACACCGATCCGCAGCTGGCCCGCCTGGGGGTGCTGGAGAACTACAGCCAGATCCTGTGTGCCTCCCCGGGGGACACCACCCGGCCCTGCCCGCCGAACCTGCGGCTGGACAGTCTGAACTGCGCCAGCCTGAGTGAGGATAGTTTCTGCAATCAGACCAGCTTCACCAACAAGCTGAGCTGGCAGCCCACCACGGGCCCTACCTGCGATGCCAACATTGCCAGCTACAAGATCTACTACGCTCGCTATGCGCAGGATTCGCTGCGGGCGGTGAGCAGCGTGGATGCCCCGACGCTTAGCTTCAATCATACCAACCTGACCACGGTGGCGGGCTGTTACTACGTGACGGCCGTCAGCAAGCGGGGGCTGGAAAGCCAGCCGTCGAACAAGGTGTGCACCGATGGGTGCCCTTCGTTTGTGCTGCCCAACGTGTTCACCCCCAACGGGGATGGCAAGAACGATGTGTTCCAGCCGCTGCGGTGTGCGCGTCAGGTGGAGCAGGTGGCCATTGTGATCTACAACCGCTGGGGCTCGAAGGTCTACGAGAAGACCGCCCCGAGTTTGGCCTGGGATGGCAAGGACACGGGGGGTGCGGATCTGCCCAGTGGGCTGTACTACTACGAAGCGACGGTGAGTTTTGCGGTGGCCGACAAGAACGCGCCCGTGCAGGTCTTCAAGGGCTGGGTGCAGATTCTGCGCGAAGGCGTCACCATGCGCTAGCGAGTCAGTCAGCAAGAGCCAATAGTCAAAAAGTCGCTGGTCGTTAGTGGCTCCATCAGATAAAGAGGGCACTAACGACCAGCGACTTTTTGACTATTGGTTCATTTCCCATACACTTTTTAATTGCAAAAACGTTGTAAAAGAAATCCGATACGTTTATGCGGTTCATATATACTGTTGGGCTGTTTAGTTTGTTGCTAAGCGCCCTTTTATGGCCTTCTGTCAGTCAGGCTACCCACGTGCGGGCGGGGGAGATCACCACCCGACGTATTTCGACCACTTCGCTCACCTACGAGATTACTTTCACGGCGTATTACGACGAAACGCCTAAAGGCAAAATGGCGGCTGATGCAGCCGATGCCTATACTATCTGTTTCGGTGATGGTACCCAACAGGAAGTCAGACGTTTACCTAGAACGTATATTAATAACCGAACCTCATCCATCAACGTGTACCGGGTTATTCATACGTATCCGGGAGCCTCGGTGTACACCGTATCCGTCTCGGTAGCCAATCGCAACGAAGGAACCATCAACCTGCCTCCACCCGGCAGCTCGCAACTTATTCAGTTTTTTGTTTCCACGACGATCCTGATCAACCCCGCCCTGCTGACCAACTCCACCCCGGTCATGCTCAACCCACCCCTGGACTCCGGACGCGTCGGCCAGAAGTTCTGCCACAACCCGGCCGCCTTCGACATCGACGGCGACAGCCTGGCCTACCGGCTCAGCGTGCCCAAAACATCACCCACCCCCAACGCCTGCAACGGACGGAACATCCCCGTCTACCAGGACCCCACCCAGCACAGCAAAACCAGCGAGGCCGGCACCACGCCCACCTTCACCATCAACCCCCGCACCGGCGAGCTCTGCTGGGACGCCCCCGGCGAAGAAGGCCAGTACAACTTCGCCTTCATCATCGAAGAGTGGCGCAACGGCGTGCTCATCGGCGAGATCACCCGCGACATGCAGATCATCGTCACCGACAACCCCAACAAGCGGCCCCTGATCAACCCCATCCCCGACCTGTGCGTGGAGGCCGGCACCCTGATCAACCAGCCCGTTACGGCCACCGACCCCGACGGCAACCGGGTCATCATCAGCGGCTTCGGCGGACCCTTCAACATCGGACAGGACCGCCAGCCCCTGCCCGCCAACGAGCTCATTGCCCCGGCCTACGCCCGGCTCATCAACGGCGATATACCCATCGCCCAGCCGGGTACTGCTACGTTCTCATGGCAGACCAACTGCAACCAGCTGCGCCAGGAGCCCTACGATGTGGTCTTCAAGGTCACCGACGTGCCCCCCTCCCGGCCCCCGGCCTCGGCCTACTCGCTGGTCTCCTTCACCACCTTCCGCATCCGGCTGGTGGGGCCCGCCATCCAGAACCTCACCGCCCGCGCCACCGCCACGGCCAACGGGCGGGCCATCCAGCTCAGCTGGACTCCCTACAATTGTGGCAAGCCGGGCACCATCATCGCCATCTACCGTAAGGAAGGTTGTGATACAGCGCCCCCCAAACCCTGCGAAACCGGCGTTCCTGCTGGCTATACCAAGATTGCCGAAGTGCCCATCAATGCCACCACCTACACCGACACCAGTACCCTGCGCCGGGGAGTAAGTTACTCTTATCGGACCGTAGCGCTCTACCCCGATATTAACGGGGGCAACAATGGAGGAGTTAGCATTTCGTCGAATCAGGCTTGCCTGGAGTTGCCCCTGCTGGCCCCGGTCATCACCCAGGTCACCGTCGACAGCACCGGCCCCCAGGGCACCACCCGTCCCCAGATCACCGTCCGCTGGACCCGCCCCATTGGCCTGCAGCCCGGCGATCTGGGCGCCCCCTACCAGTACCGGCTCCAGCGGGCCACCGACCTGGGGGGCACCACCTTTGTTGACATCGCCAGCATCAATACCACTATTCAGCCCGGCGTGGCCGACACGGTCTACGTCGACCGGGGCTCCTCCACCTCGGCCCTCAATACAGTAGCCAACGCCTACCGCTACCGGCTGGAGTTCTACTACACCGGGGCCAACGGCCAGCTCACCCGCCTGGACCTGACCGAGCCAGCCTCCAGCGTGCGGCTCAGCGCCACGCCCGCCAACCGCCAGATCACCCTGAGCTGGCAGGCCAACGTGCCCTGGAGCAACGACAACCAGACCCACCGCATCTACCGCAGCCGAACCGGACCCAACGGTCCCTTCAACCTCATCCGGGAGGTGCCCGTGACCGCCCCGCCCTACACCTTCACCGACAACGGGGAGGACACCTTCACCGCCGATGGCAACACCAGCCGGGCCCTGTCGGCTGACAGCAGCTACTGCTACCGGGTGCTGACCCGGGGGCGCTACACCGATCCGCAGCTGGCCCGCCTGGGGGTGCTGGAGAACTACAGCCAGATCCTGTGTGCCTCCCCGGGGGACACCACCCGGCCCTGCCCGCCGAACCTGCGGCTGGACAGTCTGAACTGCGCCAGCCTGAGTGAGGATAGTTTCTGCAATCAGACCAGCTTCACCAACAAGCTGAGCTGGCAGCCCACCACGGGCCCTACCTGCGATGCCAACATTGCCAGCTACAAGATCTACTACGCCCGCTATGCGCAGGATTCGCTGCGGGCGGTGAGCAGCGTGGATGCCCCGACGCTTAGCTTCAATCATACCAACCTGACCACGGTGGCGGGCTGTTACTACGTGACGGCCGTCAGCAAGCGGGGGCTGGAAAGCCAGCCGTCGAACAAGGTGTGCACCGATGGGTGCCCTTCGTTTGTGCTGCCCAACGTGTTCACCCCCAACGGGGATGGCAAGAACGATGTGTTCCAGCCGCTGCGGTGTGCGCGTCAGGTGGAGCAGGTGGCCATTGTGATCTACAACCGCTGGGGCTCGAAGGTCTACGAGAAGACCGCCCCGAGTTTGGCCTGGGATGGCAAGGATGCGGGGGGTGCGGATCTGCCCAGTGGGCTGTACTACTACGAAGCGACGGTGAGTTTTGCGGTGGCTGACAAGAACGCGCCCGTGCAGGTCTTCAAGGGCTGGGTGCAGATTCTGCGCGAAGGCGTCACCATGCGCTAAACTAAAGTCAATAGTCAAAAAGTCACTGGTCGGCAGGGCCCTCCCCTAAGGGAGTCCCTGCCGACCAGTGACTTTTTTTGGCTATAAACTCCTTTTACTTCATGTTGTGATAGACTGTTTGCACGTCGTCGTCCTCTTCGATACGTTCGATGAGCTTTTCTACGTCGGCAACTTCTTCGTCGGTTAACTCTTTGTAATCATTTGGAATTCGTTCGAACTCAGCCTGTTTAATTTCGTATCCTTTTTCTTCCAGAAATTTCTGAAGGCTACCAAAAGCGGTGAATTCGCCGTAAATAACGAGTTGATTGGTTTCGTCATCAAGCTCAATTTCATCGCCCCCAATGTCGATTAATTCAAGTTCTAGCTCTTCCGGATCGACACCTTCCGCCGGGATCCGGAACACTGATTTCCGGTCGAACATAAAGTCAAGCATACCTTGTGTACCCAGACTACCGCCGAGCTTGTTGAGGTAGCTGCGAATATTGGCAACCGTACGGTTATGGTTATCCGTAGCCGTTTCGATCACCAGCGCAATGCCGTGGGGCGCGTAGGCTTCGTAAACGATTTCCTTATAGTCTTCCTGATCTTTCGAAGAAGCCTTTTTGATGGCCCGCTCTACGTTCTCTTTCGGCATATTCGCGGCCTTGGCGTTCTGGATAATAGCCCGAAGCCGCCCGTTCGAATCGGGATCAGGACCACCAGCCTTCACGGCCATCACGATGTCTTTGCCAATGCGGGTAAAGGTCTTGGCCATTTGCCCCCAGCGTTTCATTTTGCGAGCTTTCCGGTATTCAAATGCGCGTCCCATTTTTTGGTTTTATTGAGTAAACACGTAGAACACAGCGTATGCGTTGTCTTCGTATTTGAAAGTTATTTTTTTACTAATTCCTCTTCAAGTTCAATAATTTCCTGACCACGTAGTAAATCCTCGAAGGTTTCGCGCTGGCGGATCAGGTATGGTTTCCCGTCATAAACCAGTACTTCGGCGGGCCGTGGCCGTGAATTATAGTTCGATGACATCGAAAAACCATACGCGCCCGCATTCTCGAACGACAATACGTCGCCCGTCCGAACTTCGGGAAGCATACGATCGGTGGCGAACGTATCGGTTTCACAAATGTAGCCTACTACGTCGTAGAGTTGCTCTTCGCCGTTTGGATTCGATACGTTCAGAATGTGGTGATATGCATCGTACATCATCGGACGAATCAGGTGATTCAGACCTGAATTGACTTGCACGAACGTACGCGTTGGATTCTGTTTTACTACGTTCACCTCCGTAAGTAAATGACCGCTTTCACTCACCAGCAATTTGCCCGGTTCGAAACACAATTCCAACTCGCGACCGTAACGATCACAAAATGAACGGAATGCTGCTGAAACTTTTTTACCTAAATCGGTTAAATCCGTAAAATGATCGCCGGGTCGGTAGGCAACTTTAAAACCGCTACCAAAGTCAATAAATCGCAGATTTGGGTAATCGGTGGCCAGATCGAACAACACGTCTGCGATTTTCAGGAACGTATTACCGTCCTTGAAATCGGAACCCGTGTGAATGTGAAGGCCCACTAACGGAATGTTATACTTCTCAACAATAGCCTTGATTTCAGTTCGGTAATCGTTCGGAATACCAAACTTGGAATTGCCGTGACCGGTCTGAATTTTAAGGTTTCCACCTTCGGTAATGCTGGGATTGATACGTAGCGCGACAGGATACTTGTTACCGTACGTTTGTCCGATCAGTTCGAGCAGGGGCAGGCTGTCGGCGTTCAGTTGCAGCCCCATTTCCAGCGCTTCCTGAATTTCAACCCAGGAATTGCCGCTGGGCGTGAACATGATTTGCGCAGGTTCGAAACCCGCCAATTGCGCCAGCCGGGCTTCATTGACCGATACCACTTCGATATCTATACCCTGCAACCGCATCAGTTTTAGAATCGATATATTGGTCAGGGCTTTGGCCGCGTATTTTATTTTCAGATTAACACCCGGAAATGCATCCCGAAGTGCGCCGATTTTTTCGATAATTTTGTTGGCGTCGTATACGTACAGCGGCAAACCGAACTCGTCGGCTATATCCAATACGTTGACACCCTGAATCTGATAGGTTTGATTATTGAGTTGCATACTTTTCTGAAACGAGCCGCAAAATTACGCTATCTTTCCCCTATGTACAAGATTCGATGTTATCTGCTGGCACTTACATTGGGATTCGTTTATCCTTCGTTCGGCCAACAGTCTCAGACCGTTAAAGCCCGGACGAGTAACCGCAGAAGCCAGCCTGCGAACGTAAGGTCCCAACTACAATCGGGGCCGATGGTTGGTTACTCCGATACGCGCGAAGTGATGCTTTGGGCCCAGACGAAACAGCCCGCCAAGGTTCAGATTCGGTATCATGAAGTCGGGAAGACAACACCTAGTTATCTGACGAACGAAATCCAAACCGATCGAAAAACGGCTTTTACCGCCCACCTGCTCGCCGATCAGGTGGACCCCGGAAAAAAGTACGAGTACGAGCTGTTAATCGGGGGCCAGAAGGTGAGCCTGCCCTACCCGACCCAGTTTCAAACCCAAAGCCTGTGGCAGTGGCGGACGGACCCACCGGCTTTTCGTTTCGGCGTAGGAAGCTGCACTTACGTCAACGAACCTGAATACGACCGGCCCGGCAAACCATACGGCGGAGGTTACGAAATTTTTTCGGCTATCACTGCGCAGAAACCCGATTTCATGCTCTGGACGGGCGATAATACGTACACCCGTGAAGTAGACTGGAACAGCCGAACCGGCGTTTTGAAACGCTACACGCACACGCGCTCGTTGCCCGAAATGCAGCCGCTGCTGGCGAATACGCACAACTACGCTACGTGGGACGACCACGATTTTGGACCAAACGACGCCGACCGATCGTACTGGCTTAAACCTGTTACGTTAGAAGCGTTCAAACTGTTCTGGACGAATCCGAACTACGTATTTTCGGAGGGGTGCGCCGGTACGTTTTTCTGGAATGATTGCCAGTTTTTCTTGCTCGACGACCGCACGTTTCGCGCGCCTAACGACATGCCCGATGGGCCTGCCAAAGCCTATTTTGGTGAGAAACAGGTTCAATGGTTAGTGGATGCGCTGACATTCAGCCGTGCTACGTTCAAGTTTATTGTTACAGGAGGTCAGATTGTTAATCCAACAGAAGCCTTCGAAAACTACTCCATCTACGGCACCGAGCGAAAGCGTTTATTTGATGCGATTGCCGAAGCGAAAATTCCGGGTGTGCTGTTCATCACGGGCGATCGCCACCATTCGATTTTGCACAAACTCGACCGTTCTGGTACGTATCCGCTTTACGATCTGACTATTTCTCCACTCACATCATCGGTGGCCCAGCCCCGCGCCGACGAACTCAAACAGCCAACTTACGTAGAGAATACGTTGGTCACTGAACGTAATTTCGGTTTATTAAGCGTCAGTGGGCCGCAAAAAGATCGAGTGCTCAATATTAAAGTGTTCGACCAAAAAGGCGCCGAACGCTGGAGCCGCGATATCCGCGCTAGTGAGTTGAAATAAGTAGCGTCTTTTTATCTTGCTTCAGCTCCGGCGACTCAGCTTCGTTAGCTACGCAGCAAAAGTTCAAGCAAATTCATTATCAGTTTTGCCTCAATTTCAGGCCAATTAAATTCATGACTATCCAAAAATTTCCTGATCACGAAACCCTTTCGCAACGTACCGCTGAGCACATGGCGGCTGTTATAAACCAAAAACCTGACGCGCTGATTTGCGTTACGTCAGGAGATACACCGACTGAGGCTTATCGACGATTTGTCGGATTAGTCAAAGCAGGCCAGGTCGATATTAGCCGATGTACGTTTGTGGGTCTGGACGAATGGGTGGGCTTCACACCCCAGGACGCCGGAAGCTGCACCAATTACCTCTTCCGCGATCTGTTTATTCCGCTTGAATTGCCCTCCGAACAGATTTATATTTTCGATGCTACGTCCTATGATCTTGATGCCGAATGCGCCCGCATTGATACGTTGATCGATTCGCACGATGGGCTGGATTTGATGCTGGTTGGCATGGGTATGAACGGCCATATTGGCCTGAATGAGCCCGGAACATCGTTCACGCTGGGATGCCACGTGGGCGAGCTGGCCGAAAGCACCATTACCGTCGGCCAGAAATATTTCGACAAAGAAACCGCACTTAATCAGGGAATTACGCTGGGATTACGTCATCTGACTGGCGCCCACGACGCCATTATGCTGGTAAGTGGGGAAAAGAAAGCCGCTACGTTAGAAAAGGCACTCACTGGCCCCGTCACGGAAGACGTACCGGCCAGCATTGTCCAGACGGCTCCCAATGTTCGGGTCTGGTTCGACGAAGCCGCTGGCAGTTTATTATAGTGGTTAACATATCCCTTTCAAGTTCATCCTTTATCTTGTAGGCAATACAATCCGTAACCTGAAGCATGGAATCTGATACGTTGCTTACAAAATCAAGTACTACCCGAACCGAAATTCTGGCGGGCATTTCCACCTTTCTCGCCACCATGTACATCATCGTAGTAAATCCGGCTATTCTGAGCCAGTCGGGTTTGCCATTTAGCGGTGTGCTAACGGCGACGGTGCTGCTTTCGTTTTTTTGCAGTCTGATGATGGGCCTGTACGCCCGCAATCCGATTGTGGTGGCGCCGGGTATGGGTATGAACGCGTTTTTCACGTTTACCGCCGTGAAGGGAATGGGCGTCCAGCCCGAAGTAGCCCTGGGAGCCGTTTTCTGGGCGGGCGTATTATTTTTACTGTTGTCGGTGCTGAATATTCGGTCGGCTATCGTACGGGCTATTCCGCAACCACTACGTTACGCGGTGTCGGCGGGGATTGGCCTGTTCATTACGTTGATTGGTTTCGAGAACGCGCATTTCATCATTGCCAATCCTGCTACGTTGGTCGGCATCGCGCGCATGAATGACCCCATCGTACTTACGTTCGTGTTTGGTTTACTGCTGACGAGTATTCTGGTTGTGCGCGACGTACCGGGTGCCATTATCATCGGCATCGTACTCACTACGTTGGTTGCGTGGCCCATTGGTCGGTATTGGGGCGATGCGTCGGCGGTTAATTTTGGGCAGAAAACGTTGGTCAATTTTGGCGCAATCTGGGCCAGTCCTGACTTTTCGTTGCTCGGCAAACTAGATTTTATGGGTGCGCTGAAATGGTCGTTGTGGCCGGTTATTTTTGCTTTTGCCTTCACCGATTTGTTCGATAGCCTCTCTACGTTCGTTGGGGTGGCCGAAGCGGGTGGGCTGCAGGACAGCGATGGCAATCCTCGTAACCTGAACCGCTCTTTACTGACTGACGCTGTGGCTACTACATTGGCGGGCGTGTTTGGCACGAGCCCTGGCACAGCTTATATCGAATCGGCGGTGGGTATTGCGCAGGGCGGACGTACCGGTTTGACTGCTGTAATAGCGGGCTGTTGTTTCTTACCATTTCTGTTTCTTTCTCCGCTCCTGTCGGTCATTCCGGCTATTGCCACGGCTCCGGCGCTCGTGCTGGTGGGCGCCTTTATGATGAAGCCGATTACACGTATCAACTGGGGGCAACTGGATGACGCGTTGCCTGCTTTTCTGGCGCTGGTGCTGATTCCGTTCAGTTACTCCATCACGCAGGGCCTCATCTGGGGATTTTTGTCCTGGACCGTCATAAAAGTGGCCGTTGGTAAATCTCGGGAAGTTTCGCTCGGCCTGTGGATTGTCGATTTATTTTGCATACTGGCGCTAACAGCTGGTCATTAAACTATTATTTTTCTCCGCAGAGCGCGCAAAGATTCGCGAAGTGCTTTGCGGATTTTTGCGGTAAAATTGAATCAACCTGATCGCTATGAAACAAACCATTTTCTTCCTCTTACTTTCTCAGCTTGCTTTTGGGCAACGGTATAAACCGAAACCTGTTGTTGGCTTATTGGGCGCTTTTGGGGCCGAAGTTACGCTTGTAAAAGAGTCATTGAAGAACCCAAAAATCGTAATGGTCGATGGTGTTACGTTTACCTACGGGCGGTTGGGGAAACAGCGAGTGGTGCTAGCCGAAACAGGTATTGGTAAAGTGAATGCCGCTATGACAACCGCGCTGATGCTCGATCATTTTCGTCCTCGACAGGTGCTTTTTACGGGTATCGCGGGTGGTACGAATCCTGATCTGCAACCCGGTGATATTGTGATTGCCCGGCAAACGGCTCATCATGACTATCAGACCATTTCGATGAGTAAGCAGCCCATCAAACAGACGTATTCATTATCCGGAAAACTAAATCCTGCTTTTTTTACGGCCGATTCGGTGATGCTCCAGCAAGCGCAGACGGTGGTCCGTTCCATTACTTTCGAATCGATTCCGGTTACGCAACGTCCGCCGACGGTTATTACTGGCATCGTCGTAACGGGTGATCAGTTTATTTCATCGTCGGAGAAAGTGGCGCAACTTCGGCAAACCTTCAACGCCGACGCTACGGAAATGGAGGGGGCGGCTGTGGCGCAGGTTTGCCATGAGATGCAGGTGCCGCATCTGGTCATTCGCAGCCTGAGCGACCGCGCCGACGACAACGCCCGCAGCGACATGCTCACGTTTTACCAGATAGCCGCCCGTAATTCGGCCAAAGTGGTGATTGCACTGGTGAAAGCGTTGTAGTGCATGCGGCTCGGTGGAGCCTGAACCGGAGCGTTGATTTTTCAGATTTACATTCGTCTACCATATGGGGCCGTCTGATTCAGCCAATACGTGAGTTCTGCGAATCCTCCCTCGAACGAAACGGGTGGCTGAATAATCGGATCGCCGGGTTTCCACTGCAAATAGGCATAATTACCTTTCGTCGCTTTTCCGGTTAGACGCTCTAAATCAAGCAATAAATCACAGTAAATACGACCCGGATAAAGCCAGGCACGCAAGCTAACTACCGAATCAGAAATCCATTCGACAGACGAAGCACTCCACAGGCTACTGCCCATACTGAACAGTCGCGCCCGATCCCGATTTTGGTAAATAATTGGCGAATACGTCCAGTGGCTCATGGCCATTTCCTGGGTATCAAATTCAATCAGGTACGTAGCGTCAGGAGAGATACTGGATTCCATTCTCAATCGTATCTATATACGTATCAATAAATCCAGAGATTACTGTTCTGGACTTTAAGTACTCTTTTGGGGTCACTACCGTATTGATTTATACCCTTTTCACCTTCCCGGCACGCCAGAATCAAATTATAAAACGGTATCAGGGCAAACCAGCCGCTTTTGCCCAGGTCGTGCATACGCCGAACGGACACAGCCAGGGAAGGAAGCAGGGTAACCAGGTGTAACGTCAATACAACCATTAAACCGCCCATCAACGTAGCACCATCGAACAGCAAACCATTGATCAGATTCAGCACTTGTGCCACTACTACGTTAACCATAACATAATCCCAGTATTCACTACGTCGGGCGCGACTGTTGAAGTCGTTATACTTTTTCAGCACCGCTACGTAATTCTCCAGAATCGAAGTTGTCGGAACAGTTTCAGATGACGAAATCATGATTTTTTGGTTTGAGTTTCGAGAGGTAGTTCGCTACGTTGATAATGGGTCAAAAATAGACGTCTGCCGAAGGGTTACCAATTCAATTAGGATGACTGGTAGGAAAACTTCAATGAAACGTAGAAAGTGGAATCTGGACCGTTTTGGAGCAGTCAATTTAGATCAGACGATTAAGCGCTGATCGGTAGAATTCAGCATTTTCTGCGTAATAATGCCGAAAATAGCAGACCAGGCCTGTGCTACGTTGTCGTTCCAATCGCGACCAAGACCTTTCTCCAGCGTCCACAGCAGGGCTTTTCTAACAGCTTCATAATGTTGAGGTTTTGCTCCATACTGCACATGTCGCTGGCCCAGCGCTACTACGTCGTCGGTCACCTCATCGAACCGGTGCAACTGACTGATCAGATACCCCAACATGTCGATTAGTTTTCTGGACTGCGTTTCGATAGGGCTTTTAAAAAGCACACGTAATTCCGGGTTACTCATAAAAAGTCGGCTGTAAAAAACATCGCCCAGCAACACCGGGTCAATTTCACGTAGCAGCCGCCATGTTTTTTTCACAGTACTGATTTCTTGATCGCTCATAATAACGTCTATTTGTCCCTGCTTGTAGTCGGCAAACAACGCAGCAATACATTGTAAACTAATTAGTTAACCTGTACACTAAGCCGTTCGCCACATTTAATAGGTATTCGGAAACAGGGAAATGTTGATGAATGTCAGGCCGTAATAGCCGGTATAAGAACAAATTACAGTCGTTAGTACGGTTTTATTTTTTGTGTGTTCGCAACCATTGCTCTATTACAGCCGATGCCGTAAACCGAACATTTTTAAATCGTTCAGGGGGCGGAGTGTTCAGGGCATTTTTCAGTTGAACCACGCTGGGATAGAGATCGTCAACCCGATCTTTAAACTGACCATCAATAGCTTGCAGCAGATGTTCGATTCCATACATATCGAAATTCCAGGATTGCAAGTTATTGCTATCGACAATTTCGGCTTTAAAACGTTCAGACAGTATCGTTACACTTTGTTGCAAAGGCTGAATAAACTGATCGGGGTGATCGACAGGGTTTCCATTCAGGAAATAATACACTTCATGACAATAGTATTTATTCTCCAATAATTTTAGCAACTGTGCCTCCCAATCAGCGTGCGACTTAATTTTGGCTAAAGCCGCCTGCTTTACATCTTCATCCTGACCAGGGCTTGAATATTTTAATAATCCAAAAATGGAATCGCTGGGTTTGTGAGCGGCAATCTCATCCAGCCGTATCTGATGCCAGCGCTTTTCATCTTCAGTTTGAGCCGCCATTCTGGCCTCAGCTTCTTGCGCAGAATCCCGAAAATAGCCAATCAATAAACCGCCACTGTATAGCACCGTAACAGCTAAACCTACCCAGAACGGAATTTTCAGGGTGCTACCCGATAGTGAAGCCTGCCAGCCCGGATTCAGCGCAAACAAACACATTAGTAGCCACGGCAGCGGAACCCATAACATGCCCTGATGAACAGCTATCCAATGTAAAAACTGGGGATACGTACCATCGCCATGCCATTCCCACTTAAAAACCACACAAAAAAAGGTAGTAATCGCCATCGTGAGCCAGGCGAGACCGACGAGCATTACGCGGGTAGAAGGCTCCTGAGAAATCCAGGTGAATCCGCCGTTCAGGCTGGCGACAATCGTTAGCGCCAAACTACTGAGCGTGAAGACCAAACCAAAAAAGGCAATGCCTAGGCCGTAGCCCATCGCATTATCGCCAGCCAGGTTTGGTCTCGACGAAGTAAACATCGCCTGGCCAACGTAGCATAGTATAACAATGCCAAATAAGATATATCCGAACATTCGCATATAGTTTTAAAATAGCTGATTTAGTTGCGGGTAACTACCCATTGAGTACGCAAAAATGATTACACCACTCAGGGCGATCAACTATTTGTGAATGAACCATCGGCCTAACTCCTTGAATGGTTGGCAAACCAATTTAAATCGTAACCTAAGGCGCATCGGGCGATTTGGTACTTCTGGCTGCCGGTCAATAACTCTTCCTACTAGTATAGCAATTCATATCTATTTACCTACCAATCAAGCACTTATTTTTGCCTGACTGCGCATCAGTTCAAAAATTTGATACATTGTTAAGCTTCAAAAAGGCGAAAGTCTGAAAATATGAACCGCATTACTACGTATTTAATTGGCCCCGAGCTGGTCTGGCTCCTGCTGTACGTTTTTGCCCGCGTGCTGGTGGTCAACAATCAACCCGCTACGTCAGGCGGAAACGCTCAACTCGAAAACCTGCAATGGTATCTGGCCCTGTTGGGCGTATTGCTTTCATTTGTGCCGTTATTCTGGACCAACGGCCACCTCTGGTGGTGGTTACTACGTATTGGTGTGGCTGGAATCATTGGCGTGATCGTTATTAACCTAACTCTGATCGGCGGAATCGATTATGGCGACAGCCGCAATTCGGGTATTGGCTCTACGTTGTTCCTAACCATTCCGCTAGGAGGATTGCTTTTGCTAATTGGTGTTGGTATAGTCGCTGTCGCTACGTGGCTAAACTGGGATTTTCGCCCCTTCTTAAAATGGACGCTCATTGTTGTGGGTTGCCTAACCGTATTCTTCCTGATTTCAGGGGCATCCCAGCCCAGACCGTCAAAGTAGTGGCAGATACGGCGGCAAGTGTACTGTTGAAACTTAGCACCATCTATGTTAAAATAAACATACATTTAGGTACATATTTCGTATTATTGCCGCGTTTCACAATTACATAAACAACGCATGAAAAAAATTACGATACTCACCGCAGGTCTATTCTTTGCCGCATTAACCTCCTTTGCGCAAGTCAGAATTGGGGTGACTGGAGGTCTGCAAATGGCAAATCAGAAGAATGATATTGGGGGCTTTTCTATCAGCGGAAGTAATCGGATTGGCTATACGGCTGGTCTAATGCTCGATGCTGCTCTGTCTGAAAGCTTTTCAATCAGACCTCAGGTATTATATTCTGTAAAAGGGACAAAATTTGATTTAAGTGGCCTTTCCGGCGGACTAACTGACGGCAATGTAACCCTGGCTTTTAACTATATCGAGGTTCCTATCCAGGTAACCTATGGCCTTCAGGCGGGTCCGGGGCGGGTAGTGCTGGGAGCAGGCCCGTATGTAGGCTACGCGCTGAGCGGCTCGACAAGCGGAAGCGTTCAGGGGCAGTCGGGTAGCGAAACTGTAGATTTCGGCTCAGGTGAAGATCAGGTAAAACGACTTGATTATGGACTGCGCTTATCGGGAGGTTACGAATTGTCGTCCGGATTATCCATTTCGGCTTTTTACTCGCCAGGGCTGGCTAATCTGGCGAATGGGTCTAGTCAGACAACCACAAATTCAGCCTTTGGCCTGACGTTAGGGTTTCTGTTTGGGGGAGAGTAAGTGACGTTATAAAGTTGTAGGGTTGTAGAGTCGTAAAGTTTAGAAGGCGTCAGCCAACTTTACAACTTTACAACCCTACAACTTTATAACTCTACAACCTTATACCCTCACTTACTAACCGGCAAACTAATTTTGCTGGCAGCAGCAGCACCGTGGTGGATTTTGATGGTTGATTTCTGGAAATCAGAATCTTTCGCGTGATAAATATCAACGTACTTCTGGGGATTTCGGTCGACCAGCGGGAACCAGGTGCTTTGAATTTGTACCATCAGTCGGTGGCCTTTTTTGAACGTGTGTGCTACGTCGGGTAGGCTGTATTTTACTTCGCTGATTTGTCCCGGCACAAACGCTTCGGGTTTCTCAAAACTCTTCCGGAAACGCCCCCGCATTACTTCACCCCGTACCATCATCTGGTAGCCATTGTTCACATACGTATCATTTGGGCTGTACTGGAAATCATCGGGGAACACGTCAATCAGTTTCACGACAAAATCGGCATCCGTACCCGTCATGCTCACCTGCAAATCGGCCACGAGCGGACCGGCCAGGGTCAAATCCTGGGTTAATACGTCGGTTTGGAAAACCAGTACGTCGGGGCGGATGGCGGCAAATCGTTGGTCATCAGTCATGTATTCGCGCGTCCGGTAGGCTTTCACGCCTTCGGCATACGGAACCGGTTTGGCTGGGTCGCTGACGTATTCGGTGAACGTATTGTTACCCGTTGCGGACGGCTTGGTAAAATCTAGTTTCCCACCCGGTTGCAGATAAATATCCCGGCTCGACGTAGCGGCTGGCGGCCATTTATCAAATTGTTTCCACTGATTTTCGCCTGTGAAGAAGATGTTCGCTTCCTTAATTTTATCGATGCTGCCTTTCCCTTTCAGATAATAGTTAAAAAACGGAACTTCTACGTTCTCAGCATAATACGTACTGGTTGGGCTACCAAACTGCACGTTTCCAAGCGAGGAACCATCACTACCACGACCCGCCCATTGGCCATGAAACCAGGGGCCCATAATAATCCGGTTGTTGTTTTTGGCCTTGCTTTCGATGGCCTGATACGTTGTCCAGGCACCAAAACAGTCTTCGGCATCGAACAAACCGCCGACCACCAACGTAGCAATATTGGGTGAAATAGCGCCGACGAAATTGCGAACGTTACGTGCCTTCCACCATGCATCCAGATTGGGGTGCTGCATCAATTCATTCCAGAATTTGACGCTATCACCAGCAAAGCGCGTCAGGTTGGGCAGCGCTCCGCTACGTAGGAAAAACTCGTAGCTGTCGTTCGTCGGTACGGGTAGCCCTTTGGGGCCAACTGAGGTAGGTTTCGGGTGCGGGAAACCAAAGCCGCGACGGAGGTAAAAATTAAACGCATCCATCGCCATAAACGCGCCGTTGTGGTGAAAATCATCGCCCATAAACCAGTCGGTAACAGGCGCTTGCGGGCTCACCGCTTTCAATGCCGGGTGATTGCTCAGCGCAGCCATTGTGGAGTAAAATCCGGGATATGAAATACCGAAAACGCCCACTTTTTCATTGTTGTTAGGCAGGTTTTTCACCAACCAGTCGACGGTGTCATACGTATCGCTGGCTTCATCAAATTCTTTGCCTTTTTTAGTCGTGCTGTATGGGCGAATATCTTCAAATGCGCCCTCGCTCATCCATCGACCACGCACGTCCTGCACCACCATGATGTATCCTTCTTTCAGGTACTCTTTGTAGTGATTCGAATAGAAATTCCGGTATTCTTTTTCACCGTAAGGCGCGCATGAATACGGCGTGCGGCTCATCAGAATCGGGTGTTTTTCAGCATTATCGTTAGGCAGGTAAATAGAGGTGAACAGCTTCGTGCCGTCACGCATGGTGATATAGTGTTCTTTCTTGGTATAATTCGCTCTAAACCAAGTCGAATCGATGGTTTGGGCCTGACTAAGTCCAGTTATCAGAAAAAACAGCAAGCAAAAAAGTCGCTTCATGGTTGTAGTTAAGAAAGAAATTTAAACAACAAGTATAGCGATTACTAGCCTAATATCCTGCGCCGTTCGTGGAGCCGGGAAGTATTACCTTTGTGAATGGATTACTTTAAAAAGCTGCTCCAATTACTTCAAATTGAACGGGCAGAAGATCAGCATCAGTACCAGAAACTCACCGAAACCACGTCAATTGCCGAACGCCGGGCCGCTGGCCTGACCTGGTACCCAATTGCTATTCGTGGTAACGAGATGAGCCGGGGTGATTACTTGACTGTCGAAGTGGAACGTACTACGCATCAGGATATTCCGCATCAGCTTCGGTTTGGGATGCCCGCCGTTCTGTTCAGCAACCACGACCCACGTAACGACCGAGTTGAAGGTACCGTTACCCACCAGAGCGGCAACCGACTCAAGATAACGCTACGTACCGACGAACTGCCTGATTGGTCGCGGGATGGCAAGCTGGGCGTGGAAGCGCTGTTCGACGACAACAGCTACGACGAAATGGAAGCGGCCCTAAAAACGGCCAATACGTTAGGCGACAAATCAGAAAACCGGCTCATCCAAATTCTTACTGGCGAAAAGGCTGCTACGTTCCATAGTGAAACGTTTGTACCAAATTTCCCGAAACTGAATCCCAGTCAGGTAGCGGCTGTCGGAAAAATTCTGTCGGCCAACGAATTGGCAATTGTGCATGGACCGCCGGGAACGGGCAAAACCACTACGTTGGTACAGGCCATAAAAGCGCTTCATAAACAGGATAATAAGAAAATATTAGTGGTAGCGCCCAGCAATACCGCCGTTGATTTGCTGAGCGAAAAACTGCACGACGAAGGATTGAACGTACTACGTGTTGGGAATCCGGCCCGCGTATCGGATCGGCTGATGGCGCTGACGCTGGATCAAAAAGTGAGCGAACATCCGGCCATGAAAGAAGCCAAAAAGCTGAAGAAACAGGCCAACGAGTTTCGGAATATGGCCCATAAATACAAGCGCAATTTTGGCAAAGCTGAACGCGAACAACGTAAAGCCCTGTTCGATGAAGCACACAAAATCATGAAGGACGTAGCGAACACGGAGCAGTACGTAATGGACGATCTGATTGCCAAAGCGCAGGTCATTACCGCTACGTTAGTGGGTGCCAATCACTACACGGTTCGCCAGCTAACGTATCATACGGCAGTTATCGACGAAGCGGGTCAGGCGCTGGAACCGGCCTGCTGGATACCTATTCTGAAAGCGCAGAAGCTGGTATTGGCGGGCGACCATTGCCAACTTCCGCCAACCATCAAATCGCCCGAAGCGGCCCGAAATGGACTGGCTACTACGTTGCTGGAGAAATGCGTAGCGCTTCATCCAGAGACCGTTACGTTGCTCGATGAACAGTACCGTATGCACGAGCACATTATGGGTTATTCGTCGCAGGTGTTTTATGAGAGCAAGGTGAAAGCACACGAATCGGTGGCACGTCATTCCTTGTTTGACGGCGATACGTCGCTGGCGTTTGTGGATACGGCCGGTTGCGGATTTGAGGAAAAACTGGAAGGTACCAGTTCGACCAACCTCGAAGAAGCGGCTTTGCTGATGAAGCATTTGACTCAGCTCGTAACCGATTTGAGCACACGCTACACGAAAGCGGATTTCCCGACCATCGCGGTTATTTCTCCCTATAAACAGCAGATTAGCATTTTAAAAGATCTGTTGCTACAAACCCCTGAATTACAGGAATACAGTGAGAAAATTTCGGTCAATACCATCGACAGTTTTCAGGGGCAGGAGCGCGACATTGTGTATATCTCCCTGACACGTAGCAACACTGAAGGCGACATCGGCTTTCTGTCAGACATTCGGCGGATGAACGTAGCGATGACCCGCGCCCGTAAAAAACTAATCGTAGTAGGCGACAGTGCTACGTTGGCGAGCCTGCCGTTCTACGCCAATTTCATTACGTATGCCGAAGCTCATGACGCCTACCAGAGCGCCTGGGAGTGGATGTGATTTTTTGCATAGGGCAGAGAAGGCTCCGACAGGCTCTGGCTGTCGGAACTACCCAATGGATTGTAGCTACTTAATTAGTCGCTAAGACGACTTCAACAGCCAGAGCCTGTTGAGGCCTTGTCAAACTTCCGCCAACTGCTGTTTCACCACCGCTATCCCTTTGGTAGCCTCAGCGTCGAAGTTGTTCCAGTTGCACTCCAGCGACAGGCCACCCTGATACTTAATCTGTTTTAAGGCCCGAAAATACGGTCGGAAATCATCACCCTTTACGCCCGGTGCACTACGTGTTTCTTTTTCAGCAATGTGGCAATGTGTGATGTATTCTCCGTATTTCACAATTTCCTGCGGACTTTCACTCTCTTTGAGCATGTGGTAAATGTCGCACTGCAATTTGAACCAGGGATTTTTAACAGCCTGAATGATTTCGACACCGTCGGCCAGAGTGTTGATAAAATTGGTTTCGCCCCGATTGAGCGGTTCTACAGCTAACGTAACGCCATATTTTTCAGCAATTGGGGCCATTTTCTGGCAGAGCGCGATGTGCTGCGCTTTGGCCTTGTCGCGATCAAAACCGTCGGGAATGAACCGCGAACCGCCACTTCCAAATACGATGTTTTTCGAACCACACTCCTTCGCCCGACGTAGCGCCAGATCGGCCCGCTCTAAAATGGCTTCGTGGTGAATGTCCAGTCCAACAGACTTGAGCTTTCCCGGAAAAAAGTAGATGTAGGAACGTACTGGAAAGCCTTCTTTTCTAAGCGCCGACTTATTCGTTTCGTACTGTGCATCGCCCCCGGTATCCGGAATTAAAAACTTACCGACGCTTTCTTCAATAAAAGAGCAACCTAACCGCTTCAAAAGATCAGCCTTGTCATAGGAAGCACAAATGCCTAAAGGCAGAGAGAGCCCAGCGGTTGGTACGTTGCTTAGCGCAGATGACACAGGTAGAGCAGCCAAAACGCTGGCCGAATATTTTAGGAAATCTCTTCTTGCGATAGGATTTTGCGTCTGCATACAAGTTGATTGTGTAGGATGGTCTAATAAGGTAACAGGTTCTGTTTTTTTACTTTGCCGGTTTTATTGTATCAATAAGCCACTACGTATTTAGCGCCAACCGAATTGCTTTTTCTACAGGCGTATCGCTTTCTTCAGAACCTTCAATCGTCAATTCATTTCTGAGAAGCAAAGGAGGCTGCGCCAGAAATCGCGGCTCTGTACCATAGTGAGCCTGAGCCGCATGAGCCAGAAAAGGATGGCATAAGTATACCGTTCCGGCCTTGCCAGTTGCGGTTACTACGTTGCGTTCCGGCAATTCGTCCAGCTTTCCGGCAAGTTCCATGAATGGCAACCCCTGTTCACCAGCAGGCGCCAATAATTTTGCTACGTCCAGATGAGAGCCGACACGGATTCGGGTGGGGGCATCTTTTTCACCGACATCTGAAAAGAGAAACAGCATTAGCAATGCCCTGCCTTTTGAGCGCACATTAATACGCCAGTCAAAATAGTTACCTGGATCGGCTCCCGGAAAACTCGCATCGACATGCCAACCCGTGTCGCCGGGGTCTTCATCCGATGGGAAACGGACTGGAAATGTGCCCATATTCATCAGCGGAATCCATTTTCCTGCGCCAATCAATTGATCAAACGCCTGGTGCAATATAGGCGTATTGGCCGCCTGCACGAAAGGCTCCTGTGTATACATACCGAGCCGAATGACGGGCTTTGTCCAAGTAGACGGATCATTCGGGTCACAGCCAGTGTCCTGCCAGAGGATGCTACGCGCAGCCTCCGCTAACTCGGGAGCGAATGCGTTATCAATACGTATGAAACCTTCCTTTATGAATTGGTCTATTTGTAGCTTATTCAATACGACTTCCATGATTATCTAATTGTTAATGATGAGAACTATTACTGAAGCGACTACCAGTCTAAAAGGGTATCGGAAACCCACAGACCAGAGTCGCGTAAAACCTTCAGCAAAGACAATAGGAATTTGTGCCTGAAAAAAGGCAGAACTATCAGACAGACAGTCAGGGAAGTTACTAAAGCATTGGTGCCATCCTCATATTAACAAATCTACAGCAAAACCGGAACTCACTCGTCATCCCGATCTGTGAATTCAAATTAATTTAAGTGCGCTTTAGATAATAGAGCTTATGCCGGTCGCTGGGAGCTGGTAATTTCATTTTCGAATAAATCGCTACGGGCTTCTATCTCCCCCAACAAGGCTGTTTATTAGTTTCTAAACAACAAATACAAAATGAATATCAGCCGTTACGTTGCAATGGCCTGGGTTTTTATGGGCTTTTGTATCGCCTGTAAAACAGAGCCTGTTGATCCTAATTCCAACCCTAACCAGTCGAATACACCGGAAGAACCCACTACGTATCCAATGGGTAAACTTACAGGTGGCGAAACGGTGTTTACGGTCACGTCAGCCGGTGGCGACTATGCGCTTCCGGATAATTCATTAAAGCTTACTATTCCAGCTGGAGCTGTTGGCGAACCTACTAAAATTACGATACTGACCGTTGAGAGCACGGCTCCGGCCGGAACAGGCCAGAGTTTTCGTTTGCTACCGCATAACGTAGCGTTTAAAAAACCTGTTACCGTTGAGTTTTCCTACGCGAACGTATCATCGGCAACTAGTTTTACGCAGGCGTTGGGGCTGGCTTATCAGGACGAAAAAGGGTTCTGGAAATTCGCGGCAAACCCGGTGGTTAATAAGGCTAAAAAGACGGTTTCTGTTTCTACAACCCATTTCAGCGACTGGACACTCGCCCACTGGTTTCTATTATTACCCGAGGAGGAACTTACGCCAGAAGGAGGAACTGTGCCGTTGCAGGTTGTTGATTATTTTATTAATTCCGAAGACGGGGCTAAAGATCCCCTTGAGTCACCGCGCAAAGATTTGTTCATGCGGGATGCCAAACCGCTTGATCCACGCTACATTAAAAATGGCGGTAAAGGCACTGCCTGGCAAGTTGGCGGACCTGGTACTGTGGTTGGTAGCGGTTCGGGCGCTACGTATACCGCACCTGATTTTGTCAGAAAACCCACTGATGTGAGCGTGTCAGTGTCGCTAACAGACCCTACTGGAGGCTTTCGGGGTGAGTACCTTCTCGTTTCAAGTATCAAAGTCACCCCTAAATCAGTTATCGCGTTTCGGCTTGGTTCAGGAATTAACACCGCCTGGGAATTTCTTCCTGGAGCCGTGGTAACCCAGACAGCTTCAGGCGCTTTTGGCGTAACGGCCATTGATAAGGACTCTGCAAGTGGAACGCTGTTCCGAACGTTTACTATCCTGTGGAGCGGAGGAGTGGGCCAACACAACTGGAATTCTCGTAGTGATCCCTCCCCAGAACATCCGAATTTGTTACAGTATGTCTATTTATTCTCAGGGACGAGTACGCCACGATTAACAATATCAAGCTGGTACACTAATGAGGAAAAAGGGGTTGTCGATGGCGGAGGGTACGTTGATATTGAAGAATTACCCGGGGTAGGGAGTTACGTTAAAGGGACATTTAGAGTAAATACTGCGGGCATGTGGAATGTATCATCAAACAAACAAGAAGACCGAATATTTGTCGAGGGGTATTTTGTTGCCAAACGGGCTCTGTAGGAACATCACTTTAACATCAATTTCCCCGTTTTCGATTTATTTTGAAAATGAATATATCATTCAGGTATTCGTTTTCTGAATAATGGACTCGCCCCTTTCAACAGTCACTACGTTGCAACCGCTGTCAATTCTCTATCAGTCAATGGGTTTGGTAGCGATTAATAAACCGCACGGTTTGCTGGTTCACCGGTCGCCGATGGCGGCTGATGCCAGCGAGTTTGCCGTTCAACTTTTACGCGACCAGTTGGGGCAGCGTGTGTATCCGGTGCATCGACTGGACCGCAAAACGGGGGGTGTGCTTTTGTTCGCGCTGAACGAGGCTATGAATTCGGCGATGCAAACGCTTTTTGCGCAGGGCGGTGTCCAGAAAACCTACGTAGCGATCGTGCGCGGTTTCACACCTGATACGTTGACGATCGACTATCCGCTACGTAAAGATGACTCGAACGTAGTACAGGAAGCCGTTACGTTCCTCAAGACGCTACGTCGTACTGAGATTCCGCTGCCATTTGGCAAACACGCTACGTCGCGCTACTCCCTGGTCGAACTCAATCCGGTGATGGGCCGAATGCATCAGTTGCGAAAGCATATGGCGCACGTCCTCCATCCCATCATCGGCGACCGGCCCCACGGCTGCAATAAACAGAACAAACTTTTCAAGGAGCATTTCGAGATGAATACAATGCTGTTGCACGCGCTACGTATCGAATTTGACCACCCCACTACGTCGGAACGGATTGTGATACGTGCTCCCTGGCAGTCAGAATTTGAGCGGATGATGGGAACGTTGTTTGGAGAGGTAGTTTAGGCAAATAATTAGACATACTTTTTTCACTTATTTGCGGCTGGGGGAGTGGTATTAGGTCATACTCAATTCCGTATGAGATTTACTGGGTATTGCCTTTGTTGGTAGTGTTATGCCGGACTTTCTTTTTCTGTCGAAACTACTTAAGGAGATCGTCAGAAAACGTCTTCTTCCACTTCGGAGCTAAATAAACGCTGCACAGAATTCGCAGCTCATCTGTTGACGACATGCTTATTTTCTGCCATTTATTAACCGCTCTTTTTGTTGCTCGTTCTACGGTTCCGACATCGATAGGTGCATTATCGGTGTCTTTCTGACAGGCAATCAGATCAATTATGGCAACCGGATTATTTTCGTTTTCGAATGTTCGCGATTTGAGGTTATAAAGAATAATTTGTTTATGTGCATCCCGCTCAATAAGTATAGCAATCCTTGGTTCCTTGCTTTTGTAAATTTGTGATGAATATAAACTATCGGTAAGCTTCCCGACAAGGTCTCGGTGTTTATCAAAAGTGGCAGTATGATGAGCGAGCGTATCTGGAACAGTACCGTCATCGGCTGCGTTGAAACTGCTGGCAAAAGCCGCTTCCTGCTCAGGATTGGTCAGATCAATTTCTTCTTCATCGGATTCGGGCAGGATCGACAAGCCAAACGTTTTGCTGGAGCGGTCGTGGTATTTCCTCATGTTCTCAAATACGGAGGCAATCTTGTTGCAAGCTTTTGAAGACGCATCTTTTTGGCTTGGCTCGAACGTATAAATATACACTTTACGGCTTGGGTCAACCGTGAATCGGATAATGCGGCCGGCCCGCTGAAAAAGAATATCGGCGCTGTCGGCTGGATCGTAATTGACGACTACGTTGGCATCCTGCAAGTTGACACCAATACCGTTGGCATCCGTACAAACGAGTACATTGACAGGGAAGGTAATTTTCTTTGTGCCGCGTGAGATAGGCGAGAAGTTATCCATAATCTCGTTGCGTTTGTCAATGTCCTTCAGCACATATCCCTCTTTCCCTTGCCGCACCACCATACATTCGACCGACAAGGACGGTTTTACCTTTTGTAAAAACTCAGTGATAAACAATGCCGTGGCATGACGCTCGACGAAAATTAATGCTTTCTCTTTCTCATTAATTACGTGTGTTTTAAGAAGGTCGCACAGTTTCTGAACCTTATCATCCCAATTCAACAACTCGAGACGTTGCTGAACAGTATACAGCTTTTCTCGACGAAGTTTAAGGTCTTCACGCATCAGAAAATTGTAAGGTTTACCAGCGTCTTCGCCTGGGAAAGTGGCCATTTCCTCCTCCGAGTATCGCTGGTAGTCAGGAAACAAGGGAGGAGCGGGTGCTTTAGCCTGATTATCCCGCTTACCAATCGTGAGCAGGTTTTTGGTCAGGCATTGCACCACGGCAGGTGGTGAACCTAGCCATGATGTAATGAAATGTTCATTGGCCGAATTAATTCCAAATGAGTGGTAATCCTCCCGCCTATCATCAAAACCATCACGTACATTTGGCGTATCCTGTGCAAACAGCCCGGCGTCGAATGCGGCCCGCAGGTCTTCAAATTCCGGTAGCTGATAGCCAACTTTCCGTAAATAAACCCGTTCCGGCATGAAACGCGGTTGCGTATCGAATTTAATGAAGACGCGGTCATTGACGGTATCCCCCCGCTCCCTTGCCAGGGACAATACTTGTCGAAGACCAAGTGAGCTAACAAAATTCAGTTGGGTTAATTGGGTTAATGACAGTCCTTTTCGTTTTTTTTCTGTGTTCTGACTCGATAGATTTTCGGGCAAAAAGCGGAGCAAACTTTCAATATTGCCTGGGTTGGTACCGTAAGGCGTGGCTGTCAGCAAAACAATCAAAGCTTTTCGCTCTTCGACAAGCGGGCGTATCCGGTCGAGGGCAACACCGCCACGGGCTTTTTCGCGTTTAGCTTCGTCGCGGTATTTTTTGTGTTTCTTTTGCCAGTCAGAGCGATCCTGATTGCGGTATGTGTGGGCTTCATCAATGAGGACGAGCGTCCTGTCCGTTACGTCGCTCAGGCGCTGATCTAGCTGGGATACTTTGTAGTACGGCCGATCCGATGTGGACATGAACAATAAGTGATTATTGAACAGATCGTCGTGAAAATCTCTCAGTTTTAGTTGTTTTTTCCACTCAGCATGTACGGCAGACGGTGCTATCAGGACAACGTTCTGAATAATATTCAGATGCTTTAACAGAAACACAAGTTCTGCTCCAATAATGGTTTTGCCCAAGCCCGTAGCGGCTAGCACTACAGCCGCCCGATGCTGTTTACAAGCCTCAATGGCCCGCATAATGACCCACTGTTGGTAA
Source organism: Spirosoma flavus (assembly GCF_054778555.1). Lineage (NCBI taxonomy): Bacteria > Pseudomonadati > Bacteroidota > Cytophagia > Cytophagales > Cytophagaceae > Spirosoma > Spirosoma flavus. The sequence continues at coordinate 1,428,515 of NZ_BAAGZL010000001.1, read as the reverse complement.
TAGACGGGCAGGTGCAAACCAGGCACATTACGTCGGTCGAAAAGAATGTCGAAGGCGGTTAGAAATTTCAGATAGGCGTGGAAAGGCGGGGCCAGCGTAAGCCAGGCTTCGAGCAACTGCAGAATGGGCTTCGTTACATCTTTGGCAGTTCTGGATGCCTCGTCAAACCAGTTGCTAGATTCTGTAATAATGTCCCGATTGCGGCTGGCTTGTATCTGTTCATGCTGCTTCAGTATGCCATATACGGTGTAGTTGCCAGAGCCGTGGCACAACACTGTTTGGTCACAGATGTAAAACTTACAATGGTAAGCTACATTCTCACTCATCTCACGGGCATCGTAGATGATAAATTCCTTTGCTTTTATTCGCCGGATGACTTCGCGTACCAGAGGTGTGTAATTGCCCGTCTTTTTGCCTTTATCTAGCTCGGCTTTGATTTCATCCCGTACAGCTAACTGGACTTTCTGGCCCTCTCTAGGACCAACCAGAATGTGAAACTGAACTGATGTTTGGTCCGGGAACAGATAGCGCCGGCCCAAGGTGTAGCCAGCCAATCGAAAGTAGCCACTGGCAATACGAATTAGTTTTTTAGCTTCGGGATAATAGGCGTTCAGAAATGCTCCAAGTGTACCCGCTCCAACGCCATACAATGGCTTACCCGTTTCAGGGTCAGGAATAAGCCGGGAGTCTGGTTGTTTCATAAATAGCCTATTGGTGCGTTAGAAGTTAAAACTCAATGGGCCAACAAGTTATATCTTCGAGTATGTGGTAGTACAGGGTTTATACTTGAACGGTCATTTAGTGGCTATTATCTTAATATATTCATTTTATACGGTGTCAGAGAACAGAAAGAATAGCAGCTTTAGCTCTTGATCTATATTATCAATCTAATAATTTCTTAAGGGCTTCGGGGTCAGGCAATACGTTACGTAGGTGATCAGGCAAGTCTGAGCTGAGTTGATACGTTGCTACACCCATTGGATTGTGCATGTTTTGAAAAGCGTATTCGACAATAGCGTTAGATTTTCCCTTACATAGCACAATGCCGACCGCCGGATTTTCATCGGGTAGTCGCTCCTGATCATTCAATACGTTCAAGTAGAAATTAAGTTGCCCTGCATACGTAGGTTTGAACTTCCCTTTCTTCAATTCAAGGACAACCAGGCAACGCAACTGACGATTGTAAAATAGCAAGTCTATAAAAAATTCTTCATTATCAACTAGCAGCCGATGCTGATTGCCGATGAACGCAAAACCTTTGCCTGCTTTCAGAATAAAGTCTTTGATATTCTGTACAATGCCTTTTTCTAAAACCCGTTCGTCATCACTTTCAACGTTAATAAAATCAAGCAGATGTTCATCTTTAAACGCTTTTAGGGCAGCTTCGCGGATGTCTTCAGGCAGGGTAGTTGTGAAATTATTTGGCAGTGTCTGATCGCGTTTCTGGTAAGCTTTCGCCTTTATTTGCCAGTCGAGTATTTCGTGCGTCCATTGATTTGCTACTGTCTTGTTCATGTAAAAGATGCGTTCCTGCAAATCATTACACCGATTCAGCAACAGAATATGATGTGAGAAACTCAAGCTAAAGAAGACATCGAATTCTATATTTTCTAATTTGGCAGACATTGTCTGCCAAATTAGATTGTCATCTTTTCTCTGATTATCAGCCGAATCACTTATTAACTGAGTGTATGCTTCGGCAAATTGACGCATATTTCTCAAGTTGCGATAAGAAAAACCCCGTAAACCTGGCAGTTGCTTTTGTAAATCAGCTGACAAGTTCTCTAATATACTTGTGCCCCACTTCTCGGCGGCAATTTTCTCGGATAACCGCTTTCCAACGGCGAAATAGAGCAATAACAATTCGCGATTGACCAGCCGGGCAGCCCGGTAGCGGCTTTGCAGAATCTGCTGACTGATGTCGTTTAGTAGAAGGCTATACTTTATAGTGTCTTTTTCTTCCATAATGGTGCATATATTTTCCTAAAGCAGTGATGTAGGGATTTAGAAATTATGTGTAAAAGCCCTACGACGGAATAGCCAATCCACTAGTCACATCTACAGAAGATTTTGTAGACAAAATTTTAGAATTCTTCTTTGATCTTCAGATAAGCAGATCACCCTTTTTACGACTGAATTCAATATTCGTAGAACTTATTAGGTAAATTACCCGCTATTATTCCTTATTCAATCGTACAATTCCTATACGTTTTCTCATGAACCAATCAGATAAGTCAAAGTCGGGTCTGATTTCGTCCGATCAGACGAACTCAGGTACTACCCGTCGTCAGTTTATTCAGGCTGGCGCGTTGGCAACAGCGGGCTTCTTCATTGTGCCTCGCCACGTACTGGGCGGCAAAGGTTTTATTGCGCCAAGTGATAAACTCAACATTGCCGGTGTAGGCTTTGGCGGTAAAGGCTTCAGCGACACAAATAACTCGTACAACAACGGTGCTAATAACATCGTGGCTCTCTGCGATGTAGACTGGGGCCTGCCGCGTGTGAAAGAAAACTTCACCAAGCACCCGAACGCGAAACGGTACAAGGATTTCCGCGAAATGCTGGATAAAGAAGGCAAAACCATCGACGCCGTAACGGTATCGACTGCCGACCATACACACGCGGTTGTTGCGATGGCTGCTATGATGCGGGGCAAACACGTGTATGTGCAGAAACCATTGACGCATAATATTTACGAAGCCCGGATGTTAACCGAAGCAGCCCGTAAATACAAAGTGGTTACGCAAATGGGTAACCAGGGCTCGTCAAATCCACAGCAGAAACAGATGGTAGACTGGTTCGACAAAGGGTTACTGGGAACAGTACATACCGTTAACCTCTGGACGAACCGGCCTGTTTGGCCACAGGGTATTCCTGTACCACAAGCCGTTGATCAGGTTCCCGTTGACCTGGACTGGGATCTTTGGCTCGGACCCGCTCAAAAAATTGGATATACGCCTGCTTATCACCCATTTAAATGGCGCGGATGGTGGAACTTCGGCGCTGGCGCTCTTGGCGATATCGGTTGCCACATCATGGATACACCGTTCCGGGTACTGGGCCTGGGCTATCCAACAGAAGTGGAAACTAGTATCGGTCAGGTATTCCTGAAAGACTGGACCCCCGAATACATTCCTGAAGGATGTCCGCCATCATCGCACGTGGAGCTGAAATTCCCGGCCACGGCCAAAAATAAGTCAGTTGTAAAAATGGTCTGGGAAGATGGCGGCCTGCGTCCGTTCCGTCCGGATATGTTGCCTGAGGGCGAACCTATGCCTGAAAACGGCGAGAACGGCGTACTTATCCATGGCGATAAAGGCCTGTTGATCTGCGGTATGTATGGCGAAGATCCAAAGCTTTACACTAAAGATGGCAAGAAAATAGTGGGCGATCCTAAACCGAAACCGGCTGACGGGTCTAAGCCACTTCCTGAAAACGGACACCAGGTTTTGTGGACGGAAGCCTGCAAAGCTGGATTTAACAGCAAAGAGCATAAGGAACTCACGTCCTCATTCGATTTCGCTGGTCCGCTGACAGAGTCTGTACTGATGGGTAACCTGGCCATTCGTAGTTATACCGTTCGTCAGCCCAAAACCGACGGAAAAGGATTTGTGTATCCGGGCCGTAAAAAGCTGATGTGGGATGGCAAAAACATGAAGATCACCAACTTCGATGACGCTAACCAATTCGTGAAGCGTGAGTATCGCCAAGGCTGGTCGTTGACAGCTTAATCTATCCTTTCTTATAAAAAGAATGGCCGCTACGTTGCAACGTAGCGGCCATTCTTTTTATACCCTTATGCTACGTAGAATGCCCTGACAGGCTCCGGCTCTCATGACCATTCTACGATTTACTTTTTAGGATCTCACAAATAATGCCTGCGCCATAGTGCGGATTCGACCTTGTGCTACGTAGGCCCATATCAGGAGCATGTACATCGAGAAGTCCTGATACGAAACGGGGAGCGCCAGATTATTCAGATAATAGCGCGTCGACGTAAATTGAAGCGAGGGCGTGAATCCAATCAGATTCTCGTAACCGAGCATTAATGTGAGCCCAAGCGCGTAAAATAAAAACTGTGGTTTTCGGAGCGCCCAGAGAACACTTGTCAGCGCTGTTGCCCCAAAACCTACGTAGTGTTTCCAGGTCAGGGTCAGATCAGTTGTGAACGCTACGTAGATAGCGTAACTCTGCACAGCAATTAGAATAAGTACAATAAGGCCATAGCCATAGAATTCTTTTAATTGAGCACGTTGCATAAATCGGATCGTTACGGAGAGAAAAAGAAAGATAAAAATAAGGCAAAAAATCCGTAAACGTCCTCAGCAACGTATCATTTTTTGGCAGAACCTTCATTAAAAAATACAAATAGGCCGTCTTTACCCGCTACAATCAGGTCTTTCCGGCCGGTTTTGTGCAAATCGGCTGTTGCGAAATAAATACCCGTTCCTTTTCCTTCACCCGCCGGACCATAGGAAATGGTGTGTTTTTCAAACTTCTTCTGCGCTACGTTCCAGGTAAAATAGTAAAGCCCAACCGGGTCGTAACAACCGGGGTCTCCATCGTTATGGGCACGGAATCGTTTGCCAGTGATGAGGTCGGGACGACCGTCACCGGTGATGTCAACCCATTCGAGACAATGGTATTGTGAGTTTTTATCATCGATCAGGTGTTTCGTCCAGCTACGTTTCTCCTTACCATCGCCTGTTTGCTCGTACCAGTGCAGACCGTACCCGTGCCCCTGACCAACTATCAGATCAGCCAATTTATCGCCGTTTACATCGGCCACAATAATGGGCACGCTAGCCGTACCCAGGGCAAATTCTTTATGCAACGTCCAAGGGCCCGACTCCCGGTCGGCGGGGGCTTCGAGCCAACCATCGCTCACGATAATATCGCCCCGACCATCGGTGTTCACATCGCCAAATCCTAGCCCATGCCCTTGTGTAGGTGCTACGTTGACTGTTTTGAACGTACCGGGCCCGGTTAACTTCAGGTACTTCAATGGATGATTCGGATTATTGGGTACGATTTCAAGTTTACCATCGCCGTCAATATCCCATGCGCGTGTTGTTTCTACGTTACCGACTTTGCCAATTTCGTGCAAAGGCCAGGTCTTCTTACCATCGCCCGGATTTTCGACCCAACGTATCGTCTGATCGAACCAGCCGCCGGTTACGAAATCCAGACGCCCGTCGGCGTTCACATCCATTGGAATGGTCGAAAAATCGTCGTAGTACTGGTCTTTACGTGGCTCATTTCCAATCAGGTGCCGACGTCGGAAATGGGGACCTTCGTACCAGAAGTCGCCGGAAACCAGGTCAAGCGTATCGTTTTTGTCGACATCAAAGACGCCTACTGACTCATAACTTTCAGCTGCCACAAAATACCGGCGAAAGGTAGGGGTCGGCTCTGGGGCGGTTAGTCCCACGAGCATGAGTAAACTCGTAAGGCAAACTATAATTCGAATCATGGCAAGGGATGTTACTGATTGCTTTTTACCCAACGTTTATGTAGAAATAGCAAAGCCTTACCCAATCTACTCAATGTTACCTCAAGGGCCAACGGATAAGTTTGCCTGATTGAAATCTAATTTTCGAATCATTTTCCAGTCTCCGTTGCAATCTTTTGCAATTATTTTTACGGAGGTCCGCAGAAATTGCAAAAATGAGTCTTGCTGAAAATTCATGAGTCCAGTCCTTAAATAGTACTAAAACTAGATTTAATAAACGCTCTGTCATTTAATCGGCTATTAATTAATGACCTAAAAAAGGAAATCCATGAACTATTTTAAGTAGCGCTCATAGGACTAAGTAATTTTACTTTTTTAATCTTTTTAATTAGCTGCTAATTCTTTTTTAATTTTTTCTAGATTTGCATGAGTAGTTAATAGTAATTATTGTTTTTATCCAAAGTTATACTCGTTATTACTAACGTTTCTTTAACCTAAGCTGCCGTTCACGCGGCTAAAACGTATGTACAAACACTTACCTCCTCCTACTGGGCAAGTTAAATTGCTCAGTATCACCAACTCACTTGTATTGTTAGGGCTGCTCTGTTGTAGTCTTCCGAATGCTAGTCTGGCAGCTGCACCAGCTTCGCCCAAAAACCCTGCTACGCATCGAGTTGCCGACCGACCCATAACAGGTCGTGTAACGGACGAGAAAAATGAAGGGTTACCTGGTGTTAGCGTACTTATCAAAGGAACTCAGCGGGGAGCTGTTACGGATGCAGATGGTCGGTTTAAACTGGAAATCCCAGAAAGCAACGTAACACTGGTTTTCTCATTTGTGGGATATATATCCCAGGAAGTGGCCGTTGGTAATCAGACCTCTGTCAACCTGAGCCTGAAGACCGACGCTAAAATGATGGACGAAGTCGTCGTAATTGGTTATGGTACGGCCCGGAAATCTGACTTGACGGGTGCTGTATCGGGCATCAAAGAAGCTGAACTGATGGAACGCCCTGCTCCCTCGCTCAACCAACAACTTTCGGGTCGGTTGCCGGGTGTACAGGTAAACACCAACTCAGGCCGTCCTGGCGGACGTACCACCGTTCGTATTCGCGGATTTAGCTCTATCAACTCCTCCAACAACCCACTATACGTAGTAGATGGTGTGATGCTGCCGCAAGGAACGGGCGATCAATACAGTAACGCTATTGATTATATTAACCCGAACGATATCGTTAACGTAGAAGTCCTGAAAGATGCTTCGTCGACCGCTATTTACGGAGCCAGAGGAGCTAACGGGGTTATCCTGATTACGACGAAAAAAGGGAAGGCTGGCGAAAGCCGCGTTACCTACGACGGTCAGTTCAGCGTTAATACGATTGGACCTAACAAACCCCAGGTTCTGAATGCAAAGGAATACCTGGCAACGGAAGATCTGGCGTATAAAAACATGGCCAAATACGACCCGATTGGCTGGGCAGCCGGCAAATGGACGTATCTGGATCCAGTACAACGTCGGAGAGATTTCAGTAAATTACACCCAGGTGTTTTCGATGCGAACCTGAACCCGCTGTATGATACCGATTGGTTCAAAGAATCGTCGCAGAACGTATTATCGCAAAATCACCAGTTGGGCTTCAGCGGAGGTAATGAGCGTTCACAATACTCACTTTCTCTTAACTACCGTGACGATCAGGGTCTGATCAAGACTTCGTTTATGAAACGGTATTCCGGTCGTTTTACAATTGATGATCAAGTAAAGAGCTGGCTCAAAATTGGGGGTACGATCAGTTACAACAACCAGAACGAAAACCTGGTCGATATCAATGATGCTGTAGCCCGGCAAATTGTCGAAGACTTTCCGTTCCTGCCCGTACGTTACCCAGATACAGGTGTGTACGCAGAAAACCGCGATTATCCTTACGCTGAAGGAACGATGAGCTCGGTACACCGTTTGATGGATCGCCGGTACGTGCAGCTTACCCAGACCACGTTAGGAAGCCTGTTTACAAATATCAATTTTGGTAAAGGGCTGGAAATGCGGACCGTTTTGGGAGCCAACATCCAAACGCAGGAAATCAACCAGTCGCAAACGCGTACCCTGAATATTGGTGGTAATGGTAACGCTGATGTTAGTAACACCCGTACTTCGTTCTGGTCGTTGGAAAACTACCTGACCTACAACAAGCAGTTTGGTCAAGATCATTCGTTCACGGGTTTATTGGGTATTTCATGGCAGGAAACCAACCAGTTCTTTACTGGTGGTGCTGTTAGCGGATTCGCTACTGACTACTTTGGTTATAACAACTTAGGTGCTGGTGCAACCAACCCTTCTGTTAGATCAGGAGCTAACCGATTTGCCTTTAACTCTTACTTCGGTCGGGTTAACTACGGTTATAAAAACAAGTATCTAGTAACGGCTACTGGCCGGGCTGATGGCTCGTCTAAATTCGGGGAGAACAACAAGTTTGCCTTTTTCCCATCTGCCGCATTAGCTTGGCGTGTATCGGAAGAAGATTTCCTGAAAGGAAACCCGATTGTTTCGAACATGAAACTACGTGGTAGCTATGGTCTGACTGGTAACTCCGAAATTCCGCCTTATCAATCGCTGTCACTGCTGAGCTCGACTTATGCTGCTGTTTATAACAACGCACGGGTGAGTGGAACGGGTATCAGCCGTCTGGCTAACCCAGATCTGAAATGGGAGAAAACCGCTCAGACCGACGTAGGTTTAGAAATTGGTTTGTTCAAAGGCCGTGTTAACCTGGAACTTGATTACTACTATCGTCTGACGACGGACATGCTTCTGGATGCTCCTGTTCCGCAGTCGAGTGGCTATGCTACCATTCGCCGTAACGTAGGATCGATGGAGAACAAAGGCTTTGAACTTGGCTTAAATACGATTAACATCAACAAGGGTAGCTTTACCTGGAACACGACGTTCAACATCTCGTTTAACCGCAACAAAGTATTGTCGCTGGCTACGCCATCAGACATCTTCGGCGTAGGTGGACCGAACTTCACGAACCAAACCAACATCATCCGGATTGGCGAGGCAGTAGGATCATTCTGGGGCTTGACACGCCTGGGTGTATGGAGCGAAGCCGAACGTGAAGAAGCGGCTAAGTTTACTAGCTACCGGAACGGTTTAACCATACTGCCTGGTGATATTAAGTATCTGGATGTAAATGGTGATAAAGCTATTACCGATGCCGACCGTAGTATTATCGGTAACGGTAGCCCAAAAGGCTGGGGTGCACTGACCAACAATTTCCGGCTTGGCAATTTCGATGCTGTGTTTGAAATGCAGTTTATGTTCGGTAATGACGTAATGCTCATGAACCTGCACCCAAGTGAAGACCGGCAGGCGCTGGCTAACAGCTACAAGTCAGTACTGAACGCCTGGACGCCTACCAATCAGAATACGATGATTGCTGAGGTTCGGGATACGCGTGCTGGTTACGTAACAAACGTGGACAGCCACTGGATTAAGGATGGCTCGTTCCTCCGTGGTAAAAACCTGATGGTTGGCTATAACTTCCCTGCTGAACTAACTAACCGACTGAAGTTAAACCGACTACGTCTATATGCATCGGCGCAGAACTTCTTCCTGTTAGTATCAGATCCAATCATCGGCGATCCGGAAGTAACGCCTACCAACCAGGGTACGACGAGCAGTGCGTTCACGCAGGGTCAAATCTGGCACAATTATCCAAAACCAACTACCTACCTGTTAGGCCTTCAGATTGGCCTGTAATTAGGTAGACATTGATTGTCATTGGCTATGCGTTATTAACAGCATTGATCGTTTAATTTCTGATGGCTATTGCTAACGCAAAGCCAATGACATGAACAAACTTTTTCAAATTCACTGATATTACATTATGAGACATACGCTCGTAAAAAACATAACTAAGGCGCTGTTGGGCGGTGTAGTGCTGATGGGTCCTGTAGGTTGCAAAAGCTTCCTGGAAGAACAAGCACCGTCAAACCTGACTCCTACCAGTTTTTATACCATTCCTGACCATGCCGAGGCTGCTGTAGCTGCCATTTATGATGGTACCCGGTTTATGGGAGGTGGCGCTGGGATTTTCTCCAGCAACTGGCAATTGCTGGAAGCCCTCACGGGAACGTCTACTACCGAAACCGCTCAGAACTCCGATCTGAATAACCTGTACGGGTTAGTACACGATGGCAATACAGGGCATATCGTCAACTACTGGAATGGACTGTATCGGGTGATTGCTCAGGCAAACCAGGCCATCGATAAGATCCCAGGTATTTCGATGGATGCCGCTCAGAAAGCCAGACTCCTCGGCGAAGCGAAGTTTCTTCGGGCTCAAGCCTACTTCACGACCGTTCAGTTATGGGGTGATATTCCGCTGATTACTAAGCCACAAACAGCGGCTTCTGACGATTTCTTACCAGTACGCGCCAAAACAGAGGACGTCTATAAGCTGATTGTCGATGACTTAGTAGCGGCCGAAGCGGCTGGACTACCTTGGATGGACCCCAATGGACGGGTTACCTTATCGGCCATTAAAACACAGTTGGCAAAAGTATATCTGACCATGGCGGGCTTCCCCCTCAACAAAGGTGCAGCTTATTATAAACTGGCTGCTGATAAATCCTTTGAGGTGGTTACCTACGCTAATGCCAACCCCAGCACGATTAACCTGTTTACGAATTATAACGACGTACACAGCGAATCAACCAAAAACCGGATTGAGCATTTGTACATGATTCAGTACAACACGGTAGTAGCTGGTAATCCGATGGATAACTTCTATCCGAACTTTAAACCAGTAACCTACAACGGTCCTGGTGGAACGGGAAGTACGGTGCCAACGCCAACTTTTTATAATTCGTACGAAAAAGGCGATCTGCGGGCTAAAGATCAGGACGGATATTTCTACACAACTTACTATACCAATGGTAACGGTGCTCAATTTAGCTTAGGAGCGCCTTATGTGTTCAAGCACTTTAACCGTACAGCCAACGGTACAGCCGGGGTAGCAGGTACTCGTCAGAACAACCTGAACGTACCACAGATCCGTTACGCGGAAACGCTGTTGATTTATGCCGAAGCGCAAAATGAAGTAGGCGGACCAACGCAAGCTGCGTACGATGCCATGAAACGTATCAGAGACCGCGCTCAGTTGACCACGCCTGCGTTGGGTACCTTTACACAGGCTACCTTCCGTGAAGCAGTATGGCGCGAGCGGTGGCACGAGCTGGCTTACGAGCAAATCACCTGGTTTGATATGGTTCGTCTGCGGAAAGTGTATAACGAGAAAACCAACGGCTTTGATAACTTCGTTGGCCATATTAACCTGAGCTCGAATCAGCCTCTGCAAGAGAAGCATTTATTACTTCCTTTGCCAAGACAGGAAATGCTGAACAACCCAAACCTGAGACCACAAAATCCAGGTTACCCAGGTGTTTAGTTGAGCTTTTTACTAAAAAACGCCCCAATGGTTCTTTAATCGTTGGGGCGTTTTTTTATGAAAGCAATGTAATGTTGCTACGTTCGAGTCAGCGACAACGCATCATCCCACAAACGCTTTCCGATAGGCACTTGGCGTCTGCCCTGTTACGTTCCGGAACGTTTTGTTAAAATGCGACAGATTATTGAAACCTACTGCAAAGCCAATATCGGCTACCGTTCGGGAGGAGTGCAAGAGCCGACGCGCCTGATTGACCCGGTATTCGTTCACAAAATCCGTAAATGTCAGGTGGGTCATTCGTTTGAAATATCGACAAAAAGCGGGCACAGTCAGGCTAGCCAGGGCCGCTACGTCCTGAATATCAATCGGCTCAACGTAGTGTTGTTCAACGTACTGACAAATCTGATTGATACGTTCCTGCTCTTTAGGATTTAGATCGAACCGGGCACCGTTCGTGTGGAGGGATTCAGCATCGGGCGCATCGGCCAGTAATTGTAAAATCTGGAGCAAGGTCAGAAACCGCTCAAATGAACCGGCTTTCGGTAGTTTGGCTAACAACGGTCCTACACGCTGTTTTGTATTTTCACCAAATGTCAGCCCTACGTATCCGCGTTCAAATAATCGCCGAACAGCAGCCAGTTCCGGTTTTTGCAGAAACACCTCGCCCATAAAGTCTTCGCGTAGCTGCACTACAATTTCCTCATATTGTCCCTCGCGTCCGTAGCTGAAATTCAGGTGGGGCAAATTCGGGCCAATAAATACCAGTTCACCGGCTTCGTAACACGATACGTTTGTACCGATACGTCGCTTCCCATTGCCAAAAGGCAGGTAAACGATTTCGTATTCAGGATGGTAATGCCAGTAAACCCGACAGGTTTCGGGCTCGGTACTATGAATAACCCGAAACGAACTCCCGGCTTCGGGTTCTATTTTTTCAAATTGAAGCTTCATAAGAAGCAATTATAAAGTTGTGGGGTTGTAAAGTTATATAGTTATGTTCTCAGCCAGCAAAACTTTACAGCCCTATAACTTTATACCCCTACAACTTCCCCAAAGAAACCGCAAACGACTTTTATTCGTTTATATAGTAAAGACAACTCAGCATGAAACGCATTCATTTATACGCGCTTAGCCTACTACTGCTTGCGGGCTGCGCACAGGGTCAATCTAAAGATTACGCCCCTGCCAAATTACCGACGCCGAAATCCGGCGAGGCTGTTGCTACGTTTGCCGGCGGGTGTTTCTGGGCACTGGAAGAAGGTATGAACCAACTCAAGGGCGTTCGGGAAGTAGTTTCAGGCTACGCTGGTGGTAATGTTAAAAATCCAACCTACGAACAGGTAGGTACCGACAGAACCGGCCATGCCGAATCTGTACAGGTGTATTATGATCCTAAAGTCATTAGTTACGCCCAACTGCTCGACGCCTTTTTTGCCGGTCACGACCCCACCACTTTAAATCGTCAGGGCCCCGATGTTGGCCGCGATTACCGGTCTGTTGCCTTCTACCGGACGCCCGAAGAAAAGGCTGAGATTCAGGCTGCTATCAAACGTACCAATGAATCGAAACACTATCCGAATCCGGTTGTCACGGAGGTTACGCCAATTACGATATTTTATCCCGCCGAAAATTACCACCAGAACTACTTTGCCCTCCACCCCGACCAGCCGTATATTCAACGCGTTTCATTACCTAAGGTCGAAAAACTTCGGAAAGCAATGGCTGGGCACCTGAAAAATAGTACAGCGTTAACTATGGATCAAGAGTAAATAGATTTAAATTATCAATACAGCATTATTATAAGCTAATAGATTGCTAAAATAGCCGCTTCCGGGCGGCTATTTTTGTGCCATGAATACAACCATTTCACTCAACAAGTCCAATCGAAACGTGTTTCTGCAGAACCTGCTAACATTTTTCCTAAATCGTCAGGCATTAGCCGTTGGATTGGTATTCGCTTCAGACAGTCTCTTATTCGGGAGCTGGGTCGCGCACATTCCGCACGTCAAAGCAAGTCTTCATCTATCCGATGCCGAACTGGGGCTTACGCTCTTCGCTATGCCGATTGGTCTGCTCATTATGAATCCACTCACTGGCTGGATAGTCGCTAAACTCGGCGAAGCAAAAGCCTGTTTCTGGTCGGCAGTGGGCGTAACGATGGCCGTTTGTATCCCGATTAATGCGCCTAATATGTTGGTGATGGCGTTGGGACTTTTTCTGCTTGGCCTGAGTAGCGCCCTGCTGAACGTAGCCATGAACACTTCCGCCACCAACGTGGAGCGCTCGCAGAGCATTTCCATCATGTCGTCGTGTCATGGCATGTGGAGTTTGGGCGGTCTGATTGGTTCGGGTATCGCTGGAGCCGTGATTGCCCTGCACGTATCACCGTCTATCCATATGGCCATCATGTCAGGATTGATCCTGATTGCTACGTTCCTGCTTCAGCCTACGCTGCAAACCGTTCCATCGAGCAGCCGGCCGGTAGATGCTCAAACTGATCCAGCTCAGCCAGCTGGCTCGTCATTCGTCATGCCGAATCTGGATTTACTGCTCATGATTCTGATTGGTCTGGCCGTTGCAATGGGCGAAGGCGTTGCCCTCGACTGGAGTGCGGTGTACCTGCGCGAAACGCTGGGCGCTACCAGCCAGATTGCAGCCCTTGGCTTCGGCGCCTTCTCACTGACCATGACTTCCTTCCGCTTTTTAGGCGATGGAATTATTCCCAAAATCGGTGCGAAACGCTGGCTACAGCTTGGCGCTGTAGTAGCCGCTGTGGGTCTACTAATTGCTATAGCCCTCCCCTATCCGGCCACGGCCTTAATTGGTTTTGCTCTGCTGGGAGCCGGTTGTTCACTGGGAGCGCCAATCCTTTACAGTGCTTCGATGCGCGTACCGGGTATACCACCAGCCGCGGGCCTGGCTACGTTTGCTACGTTCAGTTTCATCGGTTTTCTGGCGGGACCACCCGTTATTGGTTTCGTAGCCGAAGCCTTTGGACTATACTATGGATTGGGTTTTGTAGCTATTATTCTGCTCATTTCCGCTGTGCTTTCTCGTATAGTTAAGTTGTTCTAATTGCTACGTTACGTAATTTCTTTAGTAACGTAACATGACTTTAAAAGGCAGTTCGAATTAGTCGGTGCGTAGCGACTCAACAAATCTGAATAGTCTTGTTGGATCGCTACGCGACGGTGAATTATTGGGAAAGATCAAACTATAGCCATTTGGTCGCCAGGCGACGAGTCGGATCATTCAAAACTCTTCTAGGGAACCAGCACAAAGCGTTTTCCGGCTGTTCCGCTCGCGTCCTAAGCATGGCTGTACTTTTCCCGATCAAGAATCGAAGACGGAGACGTATCATTCTACATAGAATCGGAAATCTAAGGCTTCTGGGCTCCCCAGAAAATGGCGTTTCGGAAGATTTTCACGAAGGCGTCGTTCTTGAACAGGTCGGGGTGGTGACCCATAAAAATGTACGCGTTACGTGCCTTCAGATGTTCGTTTGACCAGATCACGGGATGATCACCCATCTTGATTTTGCTGTCGGGTGAATACGTCGATTCATCGACCGAAGCCAGTACCGTTACGTTCGGACGGGGGCTTTTGTTATAGGTATACCACTCCTCTTTCTCGACAACAAACGTAGCAGGTACGTCTTTCATTAACGGGTGGCCTTTTGCCTCTACGTTAACGGTGGCTTTCGCGAACGTAGCAATGTAGTTTTTGTAGCGAATGCCGCCCAGAAATTCCGAAAACCAGGGCCACATCGGAAAGCCGTCGAACTCACCCAGCAAACTGGCGTGGTGAAAACCAATCCAGCCACCTTTACCTTCGGTTATGTATTGCTGAAAAGCCGCTTTCGCCGTATCACTCCATCGGTAAGGCGGGTAATTCAGTTGGATAAAGAGCTGATATTGAGATAAAAACTTCGCGTTTATTGATTCAGCATTTTCGATGTAATCAACTGAAAAGCCTTTTTCAGCAGCAAGTTTCCCTAACCATTCTTTTGCAGCTACTACGAAAGGCTTATGAATACCGTTCGGTTCAGCCATTGCTACCACGCGAAACGTGGGCTGTTTTGCCTGTCCAAAAGCGGGCAGGTTAGCTCCTGCCAGTAAGAGCAAACAATACGTAATAAACCCAAACCAAATCAATATTTTTTTCATGCGTTTTTGGCGATAATCAAGTCCAGAAAAGGCGGAGAGTGTATTTGCTTACTCACAAGAGTTTAAGGTAGTCTCTGCTACGTTGCCCGGTTCAGTAAAGTTTTCCGTACTTCTGCGCTACATTTTCAACGTTTCGGACAAGGCGTCTTGCCCCCGGTTCGGCTTTTCAGGATATTTGGCCTGAAGCAGGGTTGTTATGAAAAAACTAAACGATAAATGGTTGCGCGTGATAGGGGTGCCGTTAGTAGCTGTTGTCTCCAATTTTATTTTCTACCGTCCTGATAATGACGCGCATCACCACAGCCTTGTCACGACCATCGGGCTCAGTATTGTTGAATGCATTCTGGTTTGGGAGCTTGGCCGATTGGGAATTGTGCTGGCTCGGCGAACGCATCCGCGACTCAATCAGACTACTCCGCGTATTTTGTATCAGGTTGGCTGGCTGCTGGTTACGGTTACCGTGCAACGTTTGGCCATCGCTTTTCTTTACGACTATACTGAGTTCTGGGGGTATCCGTTTTCGGAGCGGGCTTACTGGATGTCAGTGCTGATCCCGTTTGTATTTCTGGTTCCTGTAGTCGCGATTTACGAAGGTCAGTACCTCTACCGGCAATGGTGGATTACGTACTACGAAGCCGAACGATTGAAACAGGAAAATCTGCAAAGTCAGCTTAATTCGCTCAAATCCCAGATTAATCCGCATTTTCTGTTCAATAGCCTCAGTACGTTGTCTTCGCTCGTTTCTGAAGATGCGCAACGGGCTGAGCTTTTCATCGACGAACTAGCCTCCGTATATCGCTACGTTCTCCAGACAAACAATCAGGCACTGACAACTTTAGCCACTGAATTACAATTCATTGAAGCTTATTTTCACCTGCTGCAAACCCGATTTGGGCGGGGCGTTTCGCTCGATATAGACATTGACGAGCGCTACGTTGAATTCCTGCTTCCTCCGCTGACGCTACAGCTATTGGTCGAAAATGCGGTGAAACATAATACTGTTCTGCCCAGCCGGCCACTGCAAATTCGTATCTATACCGACAGCGCAAATCAACTCACCATCCTGAATACGTTGCACAAAAAGCAGCAAAGTATTCCGTCGAATGGCACCGGACTGGCCAATATTCAGGCTAAATATCATTTACTGAACCGCTCATCGGTGATTATCGAACAAACACACGATTACTTTCAGGTAGTCCTTCCGCTGATTGCTCCGGCAACCGCTACGTTGCCCGGTAATTTTCCGGCTACTGCACCCAATTACTACGTATCGCCATGAATATTCTGCTCATTGAAGACGAAGAGCCAACCGCCCGAAAGCTAAAACGACTTGTGCAGGAAATTGAACCCATTGCCAATATTGTGGGCATAACAGGCAGCGTGGAGGAGTCGGTGGCGTGGCTTCGGGAACATACTAGCCCAGATTTGATTCTGATGGATATTGAGCTGGCCGACGGGCAAAGTTTTGCTATTTTCAATCAGGTTGCTGTGAATTGCCCCGTCATTTTTACGACGGCTTACGATGAATATGCCATTCAGGCGTTCAGGGTTAATAGCATCGATTACCTGCTGAAACCTGTTAAAGCCGATGAACTACGCCGGGCATTTGCCAAGCTGCAAACCTTGAAAACCATGCTGGCGCAGCGACCCGATACCATCCAGCAGCAATTGAAAAACCTACTGGCGCAGCTGGCTACCCCGACTAATCAGACAGAACCGGTCGTTGAACAGCCGATAGCTCGGACCCGATTTCTCGTTAAACAAGGCCAGCGGCTGATTCCGGTTGGTATCGATGAAATTGCTTATTTCTTCACCCGCAATCGGCTTTCGTTTGTACAGACGCGCGATGAACACGAATGGATGCTCGATTACAACATGGACGAGTTAGCTACCATGCTCGATCCCAAGCGATTCATTCGGCTCAATCGCCAGGTTATTGCCGAGGTACGCGCCATCGAAAAAGTGCACATCCATTTCAACGGAAAGCTGAAGATTAGCCTTACTCCTGCTTTCGATGAAGAAGTGATGGTTAGCCGCGATAAAGCCGCCGAATTCAAAACCTGGCTCGGGGAGTAACTTTGGTTCGGGTCGATTTCCCGACGATTCAGTACGTAAGCACGACGGTTGATGTACCCATTGATTGAATGAATCCGCCCCTGCGATGACCTTTGTGCTGTTCATTTTTAACCAAGCTGAATCGGTTATGAAATTTTACTGGCTTTCGTTTTTATGCTTAATTCACCTGTCGGCAACGGCGCAATCCATTCCCGCCGTTCAACTGCAAAACGACCTCACTTATTTTCGAAAGGCGCTCGAAGAGGTGCATCCTGCCATGTACCGATACACCCCAAAAGCTACGTTCGATTCGCTTTTCAAGGCCACCGCTGACCGGCTAAATAGCCCGATGACACAGCAGGAATTTTACGTAACGATGACTCCGTTAGTTGCTGCGCTTCGAGATGGGCACATCAAATGGATACCAGTCGGTCAGGATGAGCATTATCCGTTTGCCACCGAAAAACTTTTTCCGCTTCAGGTATACGTAGCAGGCAACCGGGCCTGGATTACAGGCAGCTACGGGCGTGCTACGTTACCAAACGGCGCTGAGATTTTGCAGATCAATGGCCAGTCGATGGAGGCTGTGATTCAAGCGCTGTTACCCAACATGACGTTCGCTGACGGCCTGACCCAAACGGCAAAGTATGGCGATTTAAATCATTTTTTCTCGGGCTATTATGCTACGTACATCGCGGCCCCTGATACGTTCCGTGTTACGTATCGACTGAACGGAAACGATACGTCTGCTACGTTGCCAGCTGTTACCAAACAAGATATCGTTACGTATAAAGACGCCCACAAACCGACTCATCGAAAAGCGCATCGATTAACTTTTGACTCGGAAACAGGCACGGCGATTCTTACCGTCGAGCGATTCTGGTCGGAAAACGGGGAGGCAACAGTCAAACAGTTTTTGAAAGAATCGTTTCGCGAAATCCGACAGAAACAAGTAAAAAATCTCGTTCTTGACCTACGTAACAATGAAGGTGGCGAGGAGTCGCTGGGCGTGTTGCTGTATTCGTATCTGATCGATAAGCCGTCGCCTTATTATCATCGGATAACTTTACGGCAGAAAAGCAAACCATCTTTCCCGGCCTGGACACCAAAAATTTACCGGCTGGCGAGAGGTTTGGCGATTAAAAAACGGAATGGCGATTATCAGTGGACCTGGCAATGTGGCCTTAAATCCGTAAAACCCAACTCTGATGCGTATCGTGGAAAGTTATACGTACTGCTCAACGGCTACAGTTTCTCCGTAACGACCGAACTCGCCAGCCGACTACGTTCCGATAAACGGGCTGTTTTTATGGGTGAAGAAACCGGCGGTGGATATGCGAGCAACAGCAGCGGTTTTTTCGCGGTCACGAATCTACCCAATTCTAAAATTGATTTGGGAATACCGCTGATGAATTTTCAGATGGCGGATCTGGATGCTACGTTGCCCGCTAATAGGGGAATTTTGCCCGATCAAACGATTATCCCTACGATTGACGACGTATTGACTGGAAGAGATCCCGTACTGCATCAGGCCCTGCAAGCAACTCAGAAAACAGATGCTACGTTACCATCGAAAGCACTTAGCCGTCAATAAGATTAGTAGCGCTTGCCAGCTTCGCTAACGTTTATCAGCCGCTCCAGCCGGCTAAGACGGGTTGCCTCCTGTTTGGCGGTCATGACCCAGTTGCTGGCCTGCTTTTGATACCAGGGCGCCTGTTTCTGAAAAAATGACCAGGCGGTTTCATTAGCTTGGAACAGCTTTTTGTACTCATCAGACAAACCCGCTTCAGCTTGCTCGTAGGCGTAAATCCGCGATTTACTTTCTTCACGCTTCTCAAAAGCGGCTAGTCCGGCGGGCTGCATGAGCCCCTTTTGCGTAAGTTCGGCTACCTTCTGGATATTGACAGCGCTCCAGTTGCTTTTTGATTTTCGGGGTGTAAAACGATTGCAATAACTTTCATCATCGATGGTACGTCGGACGCCATCAATCCAACCATAACAAAGCGCCTGATCGACCGACTGCGACCAGTTCATGCATTTTTTTCCGGCACTAACCTTGTAATAACCGACCAAGACCTCCGTTGCTTTATCGTGATTTTCGGCCAGCCAAGCCCGGAAATCAGCCTGATCATCGAAAAAAATAGGGGTCATGGCAGTAATCCTAAATTGGTTGGTAATCCGTCAAGACTTACCAAGTTTTTTTCCTGTATGTACTCTTGAAGGCCATTAGCGCCTTTTTTCTCCGCCCAATTGAAATGAACATCACGTTCGCCAGAATACTCGAACAAGGGAACGCCAAAACCGCATGATGTCTGCACTAGCTCAATGGTTGCCACAATTAGCTGACGGGTGCTTGGATAAATGGTAAAGTGGGGAGCATATTCGTCCCAAAGCGATGAGCCGGGCAGTACAGTTTCGCCTTTACCATAGAGCCGCAGGATGTTCGGCGCGCCCTGAAATGAACAGAACATGAACGTAATACGTCCGTTCTCGAGCGTGTGTGCCGATGTTTCATTACCGCTGCTGATCAAATCCATATACGCCACCTTTGACTCCGACAAAACCCGAAAACAGTCTAATCCTTTGGGCGACAGATTAATGTGTCCATCCGCACTGAGCGGAGCCGTGGCAACAAAAAATATGTGTTGCTCTGCAATGAATTTCTTGTGAGCCGGTTTGATGAATTCGTAGAATTTACCCATAACATAACGCGGCCGAAAAGCCGCAATTTTGTACTATAAGGACGGCTTTTCGGCCGCGTTACTCATTTTATTAAAATCGAACCAGCGTCAGAAAATGTCAGCAGTTTTTCGCCCTCGGCAAACGAAAACAGGACGCCAAACCGATTGCATTTAGCGTGTCTAAAAATTGGTACGTTCTTCAAAACGTTACGTTACTACACCTTTCCAAACATATTCCGGTATTGCATCGGGCTTTTGCCAGTGATCTGACGAAAGTATTTATTGAAACCGGACGATTGATTGAAACCACTTTCCAGACAAATCTGACTAACACTCAACTGACTGTCGATCAGAAGCTTGCAGGCATGATGCACGCGAAGTTCGAGTAAAAACTGGGAGTATGATTTACGACTACGTAGTTTGAAGTACCGGCAAAACGAATTAACGCTTAGGCTGGCAATTTCGGCAATTTCCTCCAGTGATATTTTGCGTTGAAAGTTGGCAATCGAATACGCATATATCCGGTTGATACGGTCGGTATCGCCCTCATCAAAATGGCTTGGGTAATCAATTGTCGACAGGACTTCCATCTCTTCCGAAGTGGCCAGAAGCGACAGCGTTTGCATGAGTGTAATCAGCCGCTCTGACCCTGATTCATCCAGCATTCGGGCCAGTAACGCTTTTAGGCGCTGGCTCGTCTGTCCATAAATACGCAGCCCCTGCTGGGCCAGGTTCAGCAGTTTAATCAACGGCCGATTTTCGGGTAAATGCAGGAACGTATCGCCCCAGAAATCGGCGCGAAAATGCACGACCGTCGCTTTGGCGAATAAGTCGGACCGATGTTCAAAATAAGATTTATCACAGCGCCAGTAGTGGGGTAAATTAGCGCCGATCAACAACGTATCGCCCCCCTGAAAATTCCGAATACTATCGCCGACAAACTGCGTTCCTGTTCCGGCTTCGATGTGCAGCAGTTCCAGTTCGGGGTGATAATGCCAGCGGTTATAAAAATGCGGCACAATGTCATGCCGGACGCTAAAGGAAAAGTCGGATGCTATGGAAATTTTGAGGAATTGCGGTTTCATACCGACGTATTAGCGTTACCTATCCAATATTGTTTGGACGCTTGCCAAAATAATGGCAAAACTAGCCAATTAAATGTAACTATTTCATCAAAATGTGGTATTCTTTTGTAGATAAGGACGCTCTGAACCTATCATGCACGTAGGTCCATGTAGCGTATTGTTATCATAGGTTGGTAGTCAGCAAAGCATCACCCAGTTGCGTGTTCGCTTTCTTATTTTTCTTCTTATACGCTTCTACTACGTTTAAGCGGCTGGCTTATAGCGTGCAGCATCCAGAATAGACCAAAGGTGAATAACCCATCCTAGTAAGAAAAACCACAAGACGGCTGCCATCACAAATTGAACAATGGCAATACCCAGACGTCCCTGCAAAAGTTGCCCCAATCCCGGAACGAAGAAACTACAAAGGGCAGCTAATACGTTTCCGCCCGACCCTTGACCTGCCATAGTACTTCAAGTTTTCTAATTATTTATGCCAAAAATATGTTCGCGATGGTATTTGAGAAATAAAGTATTAATAGCATGATTTGTTTTCTTGAGTAATTTTCCATCCATTCCGATAAGCATTAGATTATCTGCAATTCCAAAGCTACCGAAATCAAGCATTATATGGTGGTTAGGACATAAACATAGAATATTTCCTATAATATCGGGGCCATTATGTGGGATACCTAGTGGCTGAATATGTGCTGCTTCTGCATATAAACCTGAGTTAGTACTAATTTCTATCTGGCATATCTGACATCGAAAATTATACATCTTTTTAATGTTAAAGGAAAGCGCCGTATCCCGAATTATTCGCTGAATTCTCATATCAACTCGCTTTGGCTTTCCATAAATAATTTCTTCCTCGGCAACCAGATTTGGGGTAGCTAAATCAATCTTCGTATCTATTTTAACCAGGCGAAATCGCCAAACAAAAAAGCCCGACAACCCTTTTGTCCGCCAGTATGCATCTACTCGGTACAAGCCATCATACCGATATCCTTGTTCAGGAGAGAATTTAGACTTGTGGTTGAATCCCCTTATGACACGAACAGGAAGACCATGCTGGCAATTTAGTGCTAATGCCAGATTCTGTTTTGTAAGCTGTTGATCGGCTACCTGAAGTCCGGTTGTTTGGCTACGTCCGCCATGGCCTGTGTAAATAATGACATCGCCATAATCTTCATCGTCTTCATAACCGCCCGATAGAATAATGGAATCCGCTCCTTCGGCTTGAGAACCACTTATTCCTGCCTGTAAAGGCTTGTGAACGCCATACTTAGATAAATAGAACCGATTTTCGAATTCGCTCCCTTCCGGAACGCCCGCTATGTCTCCGAAAATCCTCATGGCTCTAAAATACAAACAGACGGGTTGCCCAACTATGTCAAGCAACCCGTCTGTTCACAATTTATAATCCTAAAACTTTCTTATTGAAATTCTCATCGGCGCCCGTTCCGGCGAAATCGTCGAAAGCGCGTTCGGTAACGCGGATGATGTGGCCTTCAATGAAGGGCGC
This sequence comes from Spirosoma flavus, assembly GCF_054778555.1. Lineage (NCBI taxonomy): Bacteria > Pseudomonadati > Bacteroidota > Cytophagia > Cytophagales > Cytophagaceae > Spirosoma > Spirosoma flavus. The sequence continues at coordinate 1,406,125 of NZ_BAAGZL010000001.1, read as the reverse complement.
TCCTTCAGCAGCACCTTGTTCAGGATGCTTCAGCGCACATTCCCACTCCAGCACTGCCCAGCTATCGTAATCGTACTGAGCTAGCTTACTGAAAATACCGCTGAAATCGACCTGCCCATCGCCCAGCGAACGGAACCGACCAGCCCGTTCGACCCAGCCCTGAAAACCGCCGTAAACGCCCTGTTTGCCAGTTGGATTAAATTCAGCATCCTTTACGTGGTAAGCGTAGATACGTTCGTGGTAGAAGTCAATGAATTGCAGGTAATCGAGTTGTTGCAGCACAAAATGGCTTGGGTCATAGTTGATACCCGCCCGTGGGTGGTTACCCACTTTCTCCAGAAACATCTCGAACGTAATACCGTCGTGCAGATCTTCGCCGGGATGCAGCTCATAACCAACATTTACGCCAGCTTCATCGAAAGCATCCAGAATAGGTTTCCAGCGATTCGCTAGCTCCGTAAATCCTGTCTCGACCAGACCAGCCGGACGTTGCGGCCACGGATAAACAAAGGGCCACAACAAAGCTCCTGAGAACGTAACGTGGCCTGTTAATCCAAGATTTTTAGACGCTTTTGCGGCTAGTTTAAGCTGGTCGACAGCCCAGGCTTGCTGTTCTTTCGGTTTACCAGCCAGTTCAGCCGGGCCAAAGCCATCGAACATAGCGCCATAAGCAGGGTGAACGGCAACCAACTGCCCCTGCAAGTGCGACGAAAGCTCGGTGATTTCAACACCGATATCTTTCAGTTTGCCTTTCAGTTCGTCGCAATACGTCTGGCTCTCGGCAGCTTGTTTGAGGTCAATGACGCGCGGGTCCCACGTGGGCAATTGAACGCCTTTGTAACCCAGATCAGCCATGTACTTGGCAATGCTTTCCAGCGAATTAAACGGGGCCGTATCGCCCAGAAATTGGGCAAGAAATATGCCCGGACCTTTCATTGTTTTCATCTACTTAAAGAGCGAAAGAGTGAAAGAGAGAAAGAGTGTCTGACGCGGCATATTCGCGCTTTCACTCTTTCACCCTTTCACTCTTTATGTTCAGTCGCTCACTGTTTTACGTGATTTTGATAAGATTTTTACTAGCTGATAACCTTCATCTATCAAATCCAGAAGTCTGTGTTCTGGCACAATTTCAGTAAAGATTAATGTTTCCAGCCAAAAGAGCGATTCATCTAACTCTTCAAGGGAAATGCTAAGTTTAGCATAATACTCTTTCTGACTTCTACTCCGGCGGACAGCCCGGAAATTAGCCGCAGCCGACGAAGACGAGCGAATGAGCTGATGACCAAAATGTTGAGCGTCATACTCGTTCGGCAGCGTCCGACAGACTTTCACGCAACGTAGCATGACGAGTTTTAAGCGTTTTTCGAGGTCGTCCAGGAATTGACTTTTCGAGTACGTCGAGTAATCGACCCAAGCTTCCTCAAACAGATTCACTTCAACAGTAGGCTCCTCGCTTTTATAAATCACTCTTTCACTCATTCGCGCTTTCACTCTTTAAATTTCTACCCAGGCTTGTTTCCGATTCGATTCCAGAATCTTCTCACAGATAAGCAGCTCGCGGTAGCCGTCAGCAAACGTAGGATACGTTGGGTTTTCGGGTTGTTTACCAGCCGCAATCGCATCATAAACCTCTTTGAACAACTGCTTCGACGTATCAGGGAAGCCTTCGTTGTGGCCACCGGGGAATGAGATAACCGAACGCGCTTCAGGGTGGGCCAGGGATGGGTCGCGCATGAACGATTCGTTGGCACCATCCCGGTTACCAATCCACATTTCGTTGGGCGCTTCCGAGTTCCAGGCGTAAGTTTTTTTCGAACCGGCAATTTCCAGTTTCATCTGGTTTTTACGGCCGGCCGATACCTGCGATACCGTAATCACCCCTCTGTTACCATTGTCGAAACGTAGCAATACGTTGGCGTGGTCTTCGGTGTTGATCGGTACGTCGGCGTAATCTTCCGGCTGAAGCATCTTGCCCGAATACGTTTCTACGGGCTTAAGGGGCTTTTTCCGAAGTTTATGCACCGTATTGAAATCGGCCATAACCGCTACCGTTTTCAAACCGGTAATGTATTCAAGGCTATCCATCAGGTGCGAACCGATATCGGCAATAGCCCGTGAATCGCCCGATTTATCGGGTTCGAGCCGCCAGTTATAATCCGTATCGTAAAACAGCCAGTCCTGTAGGTATGAGCCAATTATAGAATAGATATCGCCCAAGTCATTCTGCTCACGCATCACTTTCATCTGACGTACCAGCGGATAATAACGCAGGTTGAAGTGCACGGCATTTACCAGACCCGTTTTTTCCGCCAGCGCAACCAGTTCTTCGGCTTCGTGCAGGTCTTTAGCCAGTGGTTTTTCGCATACTACGTGTTTACCCGCTTCCAGAGCCGCCTTTGACTGTGAGTAGTGCAGGAAGTTTGGCGTACAGATATGCACGACTTTGATATCGTCCATCTTAAGCAATTCTTCGAACGTACAGGAGCGTTCGATGCCAAGCTGGTCAGCTTTCTGACGGGCGAGTTCAGGAGTCACTTCGCAGAGTGCCAGAACGTTTGTATTGGGTAAACGACGCAGGGCTTCGATGTGCGCAGGGCCGATGAATCCGGTGCCAACGACACCAACATTGATTTTTTGCATGAGGGGTTTAAAGAGCGAAAGAGCGAAAGAGCGAAAGAGCGGAAAAAGCTACCGGCAGGGTTTCGCTCTTTCACTCTTTCACCCTTTCACTCTTTATTTTCAGTCGCTCACTGTTTTACGTGATTTTGATAAAATTTTTACGAGTTGATAGCCTTCGTCCATTAAGTCTAGAAGTCTATGTTCAGGTATGATTTCAGTAAAGACAAGAGTCTCCAGCCAAAAGAGTGACTCATCTAATTCTTCGAGCGTAATGCTGAGTTTAGCGTAATACTCTTTCTGACTTCTTCCCCGACGAACAGCTCGGAAATTAGCCGCAGCAGATGAGGATGAGCGAACAAGCTGATGACCGAAATGCTGAGCGTCGTACTCTTTCGGTAAAGTCCGACAGACCTTCACACAACGTAGCATAAAGAATTTCAATCGCTTTTCGAGGTCATCCAAAAATTGACTTTTCGAGGAAGTTGAATAATCAACCCCAGCCTCACCAAACAAGTCTACTTCAGGATCAGCCTCCGTACTGTTGTAAATCGCTCTTCCGCTCATTCGCTCTTTCACTCTTTAAACTTCGTCCACTTCTCCGAAGAGTCATTCGACGCAATGACGGTGTCGATGAAAGCGAGTCCGCGCACGCCATCTTCGACACTCGGGAAATCATAGAGCGGATCAGCGGGTTTGCCTTCCATGTGCGCTTTCACGGCGAAAGCAAAGTTGCGGTACAGGTTGGCAAAGGCTTCGAAAAATCCTTCGGGGTGACCCGATGGCATCCGCCAGTGTGCCTTCGCGGAGGCAGACAAATCGCCTACGTTGGGGCGGATGATACGTTGCCCCTCCTGGGTTTTGTACTTTAGGGTGTTCGGCTCCATTTGGTGCCATTCCAAACCGCCTAGTTCGCCATACACATAGATTTTGAGGGCATTTTCTTCGCCGTTTGCAATCTGACTGGCGTGCAATACCCCTTTGGCACCTCCCTCGAAGTGAAGTAATACGTTGCCATCATCGTCGAGCATACGCCCCGGAACGAACGTAGTAAGATCAGCACATAGTTCACTGATTTTCAGACCCGTTACGTATTCGGCCAGATTTTCGGCGTGCGTACCGATATCGCCCATGCAACCGGCGGCACCTGATTTGGATGGATCGGTACGCCAAATGGCCTGTTTGTAGTTATTGTCTTCTTCTTTTTTCGACAACCAGCCCTGCGGATACTCTACTACCACTTTCCGAAGCTTCCCCAGTTTGCCGTTACGTACCATGTCGCGGGCTTCTTTTACCATCGGGTAACCCGTGTAATTGTGCGTCAGGCCAAACACCAGCCCCGACTTTTCAACAATCTGTGCCAGTTCTTTGGCTTCGGCCAGGTTTAGTGTCATCGGCTTGTCGCAGATAACGTGGAAGCCGTTTTCGAGGGCCATTTTCGCTGGCGGGAAGTGCATGTGGTTCGGCGTTACGATGGAAACAAAATCCATACGTTCACCTTCCGGCAGTTTCTTTTCCTGCTCAATCATTTCCTCATACGAGGAATAAGTCCGGTCTTCGGGCAGATAAAGTGCCCGACCGGTTGCCTTCGATTTCTCGGGCGTTCCGCTGAAAACGCCACACACCAGCTCGATCTCGTTATCGAAAGCAGCCGCCCGACGGTGAACGGCACCAATGAAGGCATCAAGCCCTCCGCCCACCATACCCATTCGCAATTTTCTGTGCATCGGTAATGAAGTTGATTAGAAACAGATTGGAAAAGAGCGCGACAGGGTTGGGTTTACTGTAGTTTGTTTCAGGATTGCTGTTTCAAATGTCAAGTTCCAGCTTTCAGCTATGCGTCAGCTTATTTTGAACTTTGAAACTGAAACCTAGACCATTATCTCCCAGCCCGATTGCTCTTGCTTTTTTTGCGGCCGGAAATTAGTTGTTTTCTCTTATTTTTCGGAAATTTTGCACAAAAAGGACAGTACAACGGGGAGTTTATTCTTCGTTCTGTCTTTACTCAGATGTAAACCACTAACTTTCTAAATCCCCTTCTACAAAGATGAATCAAGCTGTTAATCCATCGCGGCTGTTCCTGGCGAGCTGTTTTGCCCTTATTACGACGGCCTTCTCGTTTAGTATCCGGGCCGGTATTCTGCCGCAGTTAGGCACCGAACTCGGACTGAGTGCCGAACAGCTCGGCTTTATTAACTCCATGTGGTTCTTTGGCTTCCCTATTGCCATGATTGTTGGCGGTCTGGTTTATTACTCGGTAGGGCCTAAGGTTATTATGAATGTTGCCTTTGTGTGCCATACATTAGGTATTCTGTTGACCATCTACGCGGGTAGCTATTCTACGCTACTGATTTCTACGTTGTTGATTGGTATCGGTAATGGTTGCACAGAAGCGGCCTGTAACCCGCTGATTGCCGATATGTATACGGGTGCGCAGATGAACAAAATGCTGAACCGTTTTCACATGTGGTTCCCAGGAGGTATTGTTATCGGCAGTCTGCTTTCCAAATTCATGACTGACGCCGGCCTTTCGTGGCAGACGCAAGTTTGGGTAATTATGATCCCGACGCTGATTTACGTATTTCTGTTCTTCGGCCAGGCGTTCCCTACATCGAAAGTGGTTCATGCTACGTCGTTGAGCAGCAATTTTCAGGCAATGCTTACCCCCCTGTTTCTGTTCATTTTTGTTTGTATGGCATTCACGGCCATCTCTGAATTTGGTCCACAGCAGTGGGTTGGTCTGATCATGGCTAAGAGTGGCGCTACTCCCATGTACATTCTCGCGCTGACAACGGGTCTGATGGCTATTGGCCGTTATTTTGGTGGGCCAATCATTCACAGACTTAACCAAACAGGAGTTCTGCTGGGCGGTGCGGTATTCGCTACCATCGGAATTTACTTATTCAGCACGCAAACCGGTTCTATGGCCTACGTAGCAGCTATTTTCTTCGCTATTGGCGTGTGCTATTTCTGGCCAACCATGATTGGTTTTGTAGCCGAAAATATTCCGGCTAGTGGCGCCTTAGGCATGTCAATTATTGGTGGCGTAGGTATGTTTTCAACTTCGATCTGGCAACCAATCATTGGTAGCTGGATTGATAAAGCAAAAGTTGAAAAAGCGGCTACCGGCTTATCAGGCGATGCACTGGAGTTGGCAGCGGGTCAGGCAACACTAGCCAAAATGACGATGTTCCCGATCTTCTTAATTGTAGCCTTCGTTGTTCTGTGGTTCTGGATGCGCAACCGCAAGCCCGGCCATGTTGACGAAAAAATCGTTGCTCAACAGCCTCAGTTATAAGCTAACTTTACCAAAAAGAAATCGGCTGGTTCACTACGTTGAGCCAGCCGATTTCTTTTTGGTAATGGCCCCGACAGCCAGAGCCTGTCGGAGTCGCCTAAGCGGCTAACTATACACCGTCCGGCAATTCCGACAGCCGGAGCTTGTCGGGGCCTTTATTGACTACGTAGCAGCGTTTGATGAATCACTAACGTATGACGGAATGCCCACCTGCTGATAGAGTTTCGCCAGCCGGTGGGCATGTTCATCGTAAGCCCCTTCAAACAACGTAACAGCTCGTTCGGCACCTACTACGTTTGAGGCCGATAGAACTTTAGGAGGCTGACCTGCTTCGGTGAGCAGCCGCGCTACTTCGGCCTTGATGCAGTTTACAATTAAGGCTCCTCCCACCGTTGAGCCGGGGGCAACGGGCGTTTCAAGCCCCGGAACAGTGACCATCGCATCGCCCATGGGTGCGCCGGTATCGAGAATCAAATCGGCAAAATCGGTCAGCTTTTTACCATCGTTACGTTTACTTGTACTTTTTTCGGCGTGTTGTTTGGTTACGAGCGCCACCACTTTAACGCCCCGCTGCTGAAACAATTCGGCCATTTCGATGGGCACTACGTTGCAGCCACTCGACGAAATCACCAGCGCCGAATCCTGGTTTGAGAGATCATAGTTACGTAGTATTCGGTCGGCCAGACCCGGTACGTTTTCCAGAAACATAGCCTGTCGCTGTCCATTAGCGCCAACGACCAGATTATGAAACGATAGCGAGAGCTCAACAATTGGGTTGAAACCAGCAAACGAACCATAGCGCGGCCACATTTCTTCAACCATAATCCGGCTATGGCCACTTCCGAAGAGGTGCACCATCCGCCCCGCCAGAATGGTCTGACTGAACCATTTTGCGGCCTGTTCAATCTGCGTTTCCTGTTGTTCAACGGTGTTTAAAATACCTTGTGCGCGTTGCAGGTATTGCGTGATGACGCTCATATTGCGTGATAATTATAATTTTCAGAAGGATGCCGCCCCAATAGCACCGGCCCATTCATCGAAGTGGGCTTTGACAATTGTTGTTTTTTTGCCCGATGGTCGCCATTCGAACAGGTTCATGAACGTAGCAAGTGGATCAAACAGCGCTTCGCCCGCCTGCGTAATACCGCCCCCGATAATGACGACTTCCGGCGAACACAAATTCGCGATCGACGCCACCGCCACCGCCAGCCGACGTATCGACGTAAGCCAGACCAACGTAGCAAGCGGCTCACCCTGCTGGTACGCATCCACCAATTCATACGTAGTACTGTAACGGCCATATGACCGGCGACCGATCGTTACGTTCCCGATGGCATCTTCCAGACTACCAGGCATACTTGTTACGTCCAGATGTTCAGCGTCCGCATCGACCGTGATATGGCCGGCATGACCCGCCATCTGAAAAAAGCCCTGATACAGCTGTCCGTCGACCAGCAGCCCACCGCCAACGCCCGTACCAAGCGTGAGCATCGCTACGTGTCGTAGGTTGCGAGCCGCACCCAGTTTGGCTTCAGCCATCAGCGCTGCGTGTGCATCGTTCAGCACCCGTACCGGCTGTCCCAGAAAGTCTGACCAGTTGAATCCTTCCAGCCCCTCCAGCCGACCCGGCATACAGGCAACGGCGGTATTATCGACGGTAGGCAATCCCGGAGCGGCCAGTCCGACGTGGTCAATCGGCTCCGAAATGCGCGTTCTCAGGTCAGCGATAGTCTGCGCGATGGCTTCTTTCCAGCCACCTCCTTTTTGGCCGTCGTTGGTGGGTGTCAGTTGTTTATGCAAAACCTCGCCCGTCGACGTATCGAGCAAAACGCCTTTAATACGTGTTCCTCCGAGGTCAATGCCAATTGTTTTCAAAGTGATTCCCGACGAAGTTTATGTCCTACAAAGAGAAGTAAGGAAACTCTTTACTTTCGATGAATGGTCATAGCGCCCGCCTGCGCGCCCGCCAAAATGGTCATATCGGCAATCGTTACGTGTGCGGGAGCCGTTACCGCGTATACGATGGCATCGGCAATGTCGTCGGGCGTGAGGGGCGTAAATCCATTATAAATTTTGGCGGCACGCTCCTGGTCACCTTTGAAACGCACCAGCGAAAACTCGGTTTCAACAGCACCCGGTGCTACGTTGGTTACTTTGATACCATGCTGGGTTAAATCGAGCCGCATACCCGCACTGAGGGCTTCCACGGCCGCTTTGCTGGCGCAATACACAGCGCCGTTAGCATAGGTTTCTTTACCAGCTATTGAGCTGATATTCACGATGTGGCCCTTCTTCCGTTCGACCATACCCGGCATCACGGCCTTCGATACGTAGAGCAAGCCCTGCACATTGCCATCAATCATCTGGTCCCAGTCTGCTACGTCGCCATCCTGAACAGCCGACATACCATGAGCATTTCCGGCGCTATTTACCAGAATATCAATACTTTGCCACTCTTCTGGCAGCGTATTGATGGATTCATAAACTTCTACCCAGTTCCGCACATCGAAGTTGAGCGTAGTAACGGTCGTTTTCTGGCTTAACTCTTCCTGTAATTCATCCAGCCGGTCCTGCCGACGGCCGCAAAGAATCAGGCCAAATTCAAGGTCAGCAAAAGCTTCGGCGGTTGCGCGGCCAATCCCCGACGTAGCACCAGTAATAAGAGCAATACGAGACATATATACAATAATCGATAGATGGAGCAGTAAAGATACAGACCCAACAAAATTTTGGGCCTTTTGCAAACAAATCGACCGAAAATAAGCGGTTTTAAGCCGTCGGATTGAAGTTTGGTCAAGTTTTTGTACTACACCGATCAGAGTAAAAGCAACCTTCAACGGTACATGAACGTATCGACTGAAGTTGCGATAGAGCTCTGCTGCGCTCAATCAAATTATTAGTACAACTCCATGACACCTGAATTTTCGGTTGTAATTCCAACGTTTCAACAACCAGCACTACTACTTAAATGCCTTGATGCACTGGGACGGCAGCGGCTCCCACGGCATCAGTTTGAAATTATTGTGGTCGATGAAGGCAACTCGTCGGAAACAGAAACCGCCGTCCAGCTTTTTGCCAAACAAATTGCCCGCGAAGGTAGTCCGCTCGAAGTCCGTTACCTCCGACAGCCCGAACGCCGGGGTATGGCAGCGGCCCGAAATCGGGGCTGGCAGGCGGCCCGCGGTTATATTATTGCGTTTACCGACGACGACTGTTTACCTGATCCTGACTGGCTTTCGTCGGCGCTCGCCTGTTTTCAGCGGGGTGCCCAGGTGGTTAGCGGCCAAATGCGCGTGCTGCTGCCCGACCATCCTTCACCCCTTGACCGAACTGCAACGCTCCTCCGACGGACTGAATTTGTTTCGTCGAACTGTTTTGTTCGGAAATCTGCGCTGGAGCAGGTAGGCGGTTTTGAAGAAGCGTTCGATACGTCGTGGCGCGAAGACAGCGACCTGCAGTTCAAGTTGCTACGTGCCGGTATTTTGATCAGCAAATGCCCGGAAGCGCTGGTTGTCTATCACATTCGACCCTATCCGTGGTACGGCTTGCTGCAGGACGAACGAAAAAACAGCTACGACGCCCTGCTCTACAAACGACACCCGGATTTGTTCAAAAAACGCATTCCCTCGTACCGCCGACAAACCCGGCAATATTATTCGGCAGTTCTGAGCATTGGTTTAAGTCTGATTTGCCTGCTAACGGGTCAGCTAGCCTTCGCCCTGATCGGCCTGAGTATCTGGACCATTTTTACCGCCGATCTGGTGATACGTCACCTACCACGCAATCCGCTTACCTGGCTCGACATCAAACACGCCGTCGTGACCGCCGTGGCGACGCCGTTTTTATCAATCTACTGGCGACTCTACGGAGCGTTCAAGTATAAGGTTCTTTATCTGTAAAGTTGTAGGGTTGTACGGTTATAAAGTTGACTGACGCGTCGGACTGTAGCAAACCTTTCAACTCTATAACGCTACATCATAACAACCCAAAATAGACGTACAACCATCAGGGGCTCTCGCAATTGACAGATTTACGGATTATGAGTTGTTCTAGTTAGCAAAGGGAGCAATACGGATGTTGGCATACCACACAGTATTAGTTAGAAGAGTCGGATCAGGGCCGATATGTCCTACAGCGAAAGATCGGGCTCCGTTCTCATAACCAATATCAATACCAATCTGCTTAACTGGTTTCAACGTTAAACGAGGCCCATAATAGGAGAGTAAAGTAGCCGCCGACGAATACAGGTCATTTCCCTGTTCAAATTTAAGTAAGGGTCTAAGGCTTATATTGAAAGCAATCGAAACCCACTTAGTAGGCTCATAGGCAACATAGGGTGCAATATTCAGATAATGAAACTTATCCTGGATAATAGGGTCACCATTTTTATTAGATTCCTGTAAAATCAGCCGATAGTAGCTGACATCAGCACCTGCATGAATTTGTTTTGTAATGGCATAATTACCATAAATTCCAAGATTTACCGGCCTTAGTAAAGAGAGACCACCTAATTGCCAGGATGATGATATATAACCCAGGATTAATTCAGGTTTGCCCGTACCTGCCAGTATGCCAAGTGTAAGATTTTTCTGGCAAATTCCTGTATTGATTGACAGTAGTGTCAAAAAGAAAAGAAGTAGCTTTTTCATTCATTATACTTGGAAATGAGAATCGCGGCACTATTGAAAAGCCGCGATTCTATCGATACACAGTAATTAATTCGTAAAACTCACAGAAAATATATCATACTAGATCCAACTCAATGTGCAACTAGCACAACCACCAGCATCACAATAAACGGCTTTAGCAAAAAGTAAGCTGCCGGAATTTAAAGAACAACCTGAATTACCGCTGTTACATTTGCATTTGTAAACAGTTGCTGCGGCTCTGGCTCCAGTGCTTTTATCATCTCTCATTAGTTCATTCACCAGTGGATCTACGGAGAGCGTAATATTGGTTTGAACGGGAAGCATGATTAACCTGCCAAAGAGATTTACATGTATATACTGATAACTGGAAGGTAAATCGGCAGGCCCAGTACTCTTGTTTAAAGCATCCAAATCATCAACCTGATAGCCTTTAGCAAATGCCACAATCTGCTTGCGTACTTCTTCTAACTGCATCATTGAATGGCTTGGAGAGACTAACGTACTTAACTCTGCTTTACTTGTTACAAAGTGGATGGGTTGATTAAAATTAATGATTTCAGCGGTATTGAATGTTTCCTCTGAAACACCAGTCCTGGCCGAACCGGTAGTCGTCATGTTGCATGCAGTACAATTTTTGGCCGCACAGCCCATGCTTACTTTTCCTCCGAGTGTAGCATAATAAGGGGAACATCCATTTCCTCTAGTGCAGGTACAGGTCACACTACCTCCCGCTGCTGATCTTGCCTTGCCGTCCGTAGTTTGTCCAATTACCTTATACCCATTAGGTAACGTATAGGAAAAACTACTGGGATCATTTTTGATCTTTCTTAAAATGGTACCTGTTGGTAGCGTAAACCCCTGAGTCCCAAATTTTAATTCTTCGGTTAAAGTAATATCATCGTTCTTGCTCTCTTCGCCTAATAGAAGCTTGTCAAATTTTGCTCCATAGCTCAGAATTTGATCACCTGGCTTTAGCGCCTGATCATTTCCTGGCCGGTTGCAACCAACAAGCAGTACCAAGAAAAGGAATGTCAATAACTTTTTCATTATTTTTACTTTGTTTAATGGTAAAACATTGAACTGCCCAAAGCCCTGCGTCCGGTCGCCAAACTGTCGTAGGGCTTTATCATGCCAAATAACATATTTCAAGTATATCTATGTGTAAAATTTTAATACTTATTAAATAATTCATATATATCATATAGATACATATTCGTATTCGATTTCAGGAAAGCACTGCTATTTTACATCAATTTTAAGTTTGATTGCTATCAACTGAAAGATGGGGACTTATCAGTTGTAATGTTTTAGAACAGAAAATTCTTTAAAAAATCACATGTATAAGGTCGAATAGAAGCTTTCTTTCTTTGTATGAAATCTTTCAGTTCGATGAAATAACTCCGGATAGTTGAGTATCTATCGGGGATTATAAAGTTGACTGACGCGTCGGACTGTAGCAAACCTTTCAACTCTACAACATTACAACCCTACAACTTTATAACTTACAATAAGGAACCATTAACGATTCGATTGTATTTTTGAAGGATGAAGGCAATTGGCTAAAGCTGCCTTCATCCGTTATGGACCACTTACAGCAGACCTTTGCCGTTCGGTTTACCTATACTGTCTTCTTCACCGAACAGCTCTTTGATATCAATAACTCACTCTTTGCCGATTTTTTCAGACAGCAAGCTGCCGATAAATTAGCCAAACCCATCTTATTTGTCCTAGACGCTGGCGTGACTAAAACGCATCCGAATCTGGGGGCTTCTATTACTACGTATCTGGCGAAACATACGGCTTTTGCCCCTGAAATTCTGACCGTTCCGGGTGGGGAAGACGCTAAAAACGACCCAGCGCTGGTCGAAAAGATAGTGGATGCCGTGGATCGCTTCGGCATTGACCGACACGCTTACGTGGTAGGCATTGGCGGTGGCTCCGTCCTCGATTTGGTTGGCTACGCAGCAGCTATTTCGCACCGGGGTATTCGCCATATTCGGATTCCGACTACGGTTCTGTCGCAGAATGATTCAGGAGTGGGGGTAAAGAATGGCGTGAATTATCGCCATAAGAAGAATTTCCTGGGCACCTTCGCTCCTCCGGTAGCCGTTTTCAACGATAGCCAATTCCTAACCACGCTTGATGATCGCGACTGGCGTTCGGGTATTTCGGAAGCGGTGAAAGTTGCGCTCATTAAAGACGCTACGTTCTTTAACTGGCTCGAAACCAACGCACAGGCACTCGCTCAACGCGATCGTGAGGCTATGGATTATCTGATCCACCGCTGCGCCGAGTTGCATCTTCAGCACATTGCGAGTGGCGATCCGTTTGAGATGGGTTCGTCGCGGCCACTGGATTTTGGTCACTGGAGCGCCCACAAACTGGAGCAACTCACCAATTTTGACATACGTCATGGCGAGGCCGTTGCTATCGGAATTGCGCTCGATACGCTGTATTCGCAGCAGCTCGGTTGGCTGGATGAAACTGATACAAACCGCATTCTTACTACGTTACGGACGCTGGGTTTCAATCTGTATCATCCGATGCTTGATGCCAACGATAGCGCAGGCCTGCTGAAAGGACTTTCTGAGTTCCGCGAACACCTCGGCGGCCAGTTGACCATTATGCTCCTGGAAGGCGTTGGACGTGGCGTGGAAGTTCATGATATGGATAATGAACGTATCAGGCAGGCCATCGCTACGTTGAAAGAATCGAACGATCTGACATACAACGTACTGGAAACTCTGTAGTCGCTGGTTATGCAAACATCACTTGGTCACCTCGGCTACTGCACCAATATACATGCGGGCGAATCCTGGGAAGCTCATTTTGCGGCCATGCAAAAGGCCATTCCCGAATTAAAAAAACGGCTGTCGCCTGATGCACCCTTTGGCATTGGTTTACGGCTGTCGAACGAAGCGAGTGAAGAGCTGGAGCAGCCCGAAAATCTAATCCAGTTTCAGCACTGGCTGGCCGACAACGACTGTTACGTGTTCACGATGAACGGGTTTCCGTTCGGCGGATTTCATAACACCACTGTAAAAGACCACGTTCATACGCCCGACTGGACCACCGAAGCGCGAGTCGAATACAGCAAACGGCTGTTTCGGATTCTGTCGGTGCTGCTACCCGTCGATGAACTGGGCAATGCCATTCAGGGCGGTGTCTCTACGTCGCCCCTCTCCTACCGGTACTGGTTTGAGTGGGAACAGCCCGCAGCCCGCGATTATATCTTGTCGCAAACGACCCAGAACGTACTGGAAGTGGTTTCAGAACTGGTACGTCTCCACCGACAAACCGACCGGCTGATGCACCTTGATCTGGAACCCGAACCCGACGGCGTCATCGAAACCGCCGACGAGTTTATCGCGTGGTTTACCGACTACCTTCTGCCAATGGGCATCGAGCAATTGACCGAAGAATTTGGTTTGTCAGATGCCGACGCCGAAACCGCCATCTGCGAACATGTTCGGCTATGTTACGACGTTTGCCACTTCGCAGTTGGCTACGAACGCCCCGCCGACGTACTGGATAAGATGAAGGAGTACGGTCTGCGAGTTGGCAAAATACAAATCAGCGCAGCCCTGAAAGCTCAGTTTCCGACTGACTCTGAATCGGATCGGGAAGCTGTACGTCAGGCATTTGCGCAGTTCAATGAGCCAACATATCTGCACCAGGTGGTTGCCCGCACTACGTCGGACGAGCTGCTACGTTTCCGGGATTTGCCCGAAGCACTAGCGGCTTTTAACGAGAATCATGCTGAATGGCGATCTCACTTCCACGTACCGATTTTTATAGCCGACTACGGCGTTCTCCAATCCACGCAGGATGATATTCGGGAAGTGCTACGTTTGCAATCGGAGCGCCGATTCACCAACCAGCTCGAAGTCGAAACCTACACGTGGGGCGTATTACCCGACGATCTAAAAAAAGACATTGTTGATTCGATTGAACGTGAAATGAAATCGGTGATAAGCTATGTATGATGTAGAATACATGTATGCTTAATCCATACTATATCTTACATCCTATTTCATACATTACTAACCTGGAGATATGAAAAAAACCGTAGTACTAGACGTAGTGGGGCTGTCTTACTCGCTGATTGGCGAGCATACGCCTTTCTTGAAACAGTGGTTCGCCGGTAAACACCAGGCGACAATTGACCCCATGCTTCCCGCCGTTACTACGTCGGTGCAATCGACATACGTAACAGGCAAATGGCCCAGCGAAACGGGAATCGTTGGCAATGGCTGGTATGACCGGACCGACTCCGAAGTGAAGTTCTGGAAACAGTCGAATAAGTTGGTTGGTGGCGAAAAAATATGGGAACGAGCGAAAAAGATCAATCCGAATTTCACCGTTTCGAAAATGTTCTGGTGGTACAACATGTACTCCACTGCCGATTTTTCGGCTACGCCCCGCCCGCAGTACCCATCCGACGGGATGAAAATTGCCGATTGTTACACGCACCCCGGTGACCTCCGCGACAAGCTTCAGAAAGAACTTGGTACGTTCCCGCTGTTCCAGTTCTGGGGGCCGGCGACGACGATTAAAAGCAGTCGATGGATTGCCGATGCGTCGATGCTGGTCGATCAGTGGCACAACCCAACGCTCACGCTGATTTACCTGCCGCATCTGGATTATTGCGTTCAAAAATTTGGGCAGGATTTCGCGAAAATTGGTAATGATCTACGCGAAATCGACGACGTTTGCCGCGACCTGATCCAGCATTACGAGAAGCAAAACGCCGAGGTGATTGTGTTGTCAGAATACGGCATTACCAACGTATCAAAACCCATTCACATCAACCGGATACTACGGGAAGCGGGCATGATACGTTACCGCGAAGAACGTGGATTAGAAGTTTTCGACGGGGGAGCATCGCCCGCTTTCGCTACGCCCGATCACCAGATTGCGCACGTGTATATCAACGACCCATCTGTTTATAACAAAGTACGGTCATTACTCGAAAAAACGCCCGGTATTGAGTTGGTACTGGACAAAGAACAGCAGAAAAAGTACCACATCGATCACGAACGCTCCGGCGATTTTGTGGTAATGGCCGATGCCAACAGTTGGTTTACGTATTACTACTGGCTCGATGATGCCCGTGCCCCGGATTACGCGCGGTTGGTAGCCATTCACCAGAAACCCGGCTACGACCCCGTCGAGATGTTCATGGATCAGACCAACCCGTTAATAAAGCTAAAGGCGGGCTATAAACTGGGTCGAAAACTGCTCGGTTTCCGCTACCTGATGAACGTGATTTCGCTGGATGCTACGTTGGTCAAAGGCTCGCACGGGCGGATAGGTGTACCAACCGAGCATCACCCGGTTTTTGTGAGCAGTCAGAACGTAGGGAAGTCGCTGACGGCCACCCAGGTGTACGACAAAATCTGGGATATACTAGCTGTTGAATCGCTAAAAAAACAGTTGTAAAGTTGTAGGGTTATAGAGTTGTAAAGTTGCGGTTCTCCGCCGGGACTCACGCACACGTATTGTTCTGGCGTTAACCAACTTTACAACTTTTGATTATTTGCAGGAAAGCTTTTAATTTAAAACCATGAAAGCCCTGATCGCCGTCCTTCTGCTATTTACAGCCTGTAAATCAACCCGGCCACTAAGCGTGGATGCCCCCGCCGATGGAGCCGAATACTACCAGGTCAGCCAGCCGCTGGCTTCCTTTCAGCAGCGGCTCTACCCCGATCCACAGGGTGGACTAGGGCATTCGCAGGACCCGGATATTCGCGTAACAGATATCCGGTTGACGGCTAGCTATACGGTGCTGTACATGACCTACGGAAAAAACCCGAACGACCGCGATAATAATTACTACGGCAGCAGCAGTATTTCATTCAACCCAAAAGCGCTGTTAGCCTCAGCCGATGGAAAGCGGACGTTTAAACTCCTGAAAACAGAGGGTATTCCCACGACCCCAGATTCGCGCGAGATCAAAAACAGCGAAATCGTGCCGTTCATTCTGTATTTCGAGCGGCTGGACGATGGCATCGAACAGTTCGATTTGTTCGAATGCAAGAGCGATAACTACAATTCCTGCTTCAACGTATCGGGGATGAACATCCGTAATTCATCCCAATCGACCAGTCAGAATCCCCGCTAATCTCATCTTTTCTGATCATATATACACCGAATCAGGATATCTGACGTTAAAAGGTAGAGTATGCTTACCTAGTTACGTTTGATTATGTCTTTTATTGCTCCATTTCGTCGATTGACTCGTTTTCGTTTTTTCCCGGTTTTTGTTGTTTTCTGCCTGCTTTTTAGTGTCATTACGCTTGCCCAGATTAACCTCACCCATCGCCTGTTGAAAGGCTACTCACTCAGCAGCGATACCCGTATTACCAAAGGTAAACCTACGTTATTCGTCTTCGAACAAGCCGAGGATTTTGAGAAGGTATTTGCAGTAGATGCGACCGCTCCCCCGGCCAAAAAGAACGTACCAAATTTCACCAAAGAAACCGCTATCGGCGTCGTACTCCCATCGACCAACAAACCACCGAAGCTATCGGTCAGCCGGGTGTTCGTACAGGATTCGACCCTAACGATACGGTACATTAAGATGACCGACACTACGTTGACGAAAAACCCATTGCCATCGCCCGTTTCGCCTACGTTGTTGTTCGCCATTCCGAAGCAAACTGTCCTGAAAACCCGGCTCATCGAAAATGGAAAGGTCGTGCATGTCGTAAAAAAACAGGACGATTAAACAGACCATAAATCCGCCTATTTTTACGTATTGGTTAGGAAGACCATCCGTCTAACAGTCAATACGTTGGCAGCTATTCGCTGGCTGACTTGCTAATCATGAGAATTTAGAGAATCCTCTCTTTCTTGTTGATGAGCTAAATCGGTTGCCAGCGTTATGGTACGTTTTTCCTTGGTGTTGCTTCTGTTGATTCCCTACCTGCCGGGATTCAGCCAGCCCAATCAGGCTAGCCGAACGAACGTAACAGCGCCCGTCGGAAAGCCAATTGTCAACCAGTTCGAACATCTGTCCGTAAAAGATGGGCTATCTGACAACTCGGTCAATTGCATTTTGCAGGATCGGGAAGGATTCATGTGGTTCGGCACAAACGACGGGCTGAACAAATACGACGGCTACACCTTTACCGTACTCAAATCAAACCCGAACGACCCGCAGCATAGTTTTCAAAATGATATACTATCGGGGTTGTGCGAAGACCACGCCAACCGATTGTGGGCCGTAACGCAGGGAGGTTTGCATGAGATCAATAAACAGACTGGACAAGTCATCCCGCATCCGATACGTTCGGTACGTAACGCCGATTTGTGGAATTTCCAGCATTCGGTTTTAGAAGATAGTCGTCACGTATTGTGGGTCAGCTCGTTAGCAGGGCTAGCTCGGTATGAACCTCAGAAACACCATTTTACACTTTTCCCGGTTCCTGCCCCTGACGCTACGTTAAAAACCGTATTCGAAGATCCACAACATCGGCTTTGGGTCGGTACGTACCGGGGTTTGTATCTGTTCGACCGCGAAACGGGTCGTTATACATTGGTGCCTGCACCGGTGCCCGCGAGCGATTTTCAGCCTACGTTTATTGCTTTTCACCTCGACGCCCAACAGGTGCTCTGGATGGCAACCTCCACGCCGGGTTACGGTCTGTTCCGGCTCGACCTGAACCGGCAGCCCTGGCAACTGGAGCCTTATAATCCGAACGGCCACATCAATCCATTCACGTTTCTGAATTCACTACGTAGTGACGCCAACGGTATTTTATGGATGGCCACTACGACGGGCTTACAACGTATCGACCCGCTACGTAATCAGGTTTTTACGTATCGCCCAAATCCAAACGAGCCCAAAGGAATCAGCAGCAGCACGGCACAGACGGTCTACATTGATCGGGTAGGCACGCTCTGGGTAGGTACGGACAACGGTATCGACCGGCAGGACATGAGCGATAAGCCGTTTGTTACGTATCAGGTACGTCCGAACAAAGGCACGGCGAACTTACTTGAGAATAAGGCAGTTGCGTTGTTGCCCGATAAAAATGGCGGTTTCTGGACTACCAATGGTTACACCGTCTACCGACCACGTAACAGTCAGGTAGCCGAGCCTATTCCGCCCGAAATGCTGGGCTTTACCAGTACGTACAAAAATTACACCCAATCACTCGCGGCAGATGGGCAAAATGGTGTCTGGTTAGGAACCTGGCTGGGTTTGTACCACTTCGATGGTGCAACGGGACGTTTCAGTAGTTACCCGGCCGAGGTGCCTGTCGAATACATGAGCTGGGGACCAACGGGCGAATTGTGGGTAGGCGGATATATCGCGCCCGAGTCTGGAATTGCCGCCTTTAATCCGAAAACACACCGATATCGGTATTATAAATTTGACCCAACCGATAAAAATGGTCTGCCCGATCAATACGTCCATGGCCTGCTCGCTAGTCGAAACGGCGATGTCTGGATACCGTTCCGAAAACAGGGCATTGCTCGACTGAATACTCAAACCGGCCGTTTTACCCATTATCTGGCCGGTTCAGAAAGTGGGTTAAATAATAACGCGGTTCTTACGGTTTACGAAGACGAATCAGGAACGATTTGGGTCGGAACGCAGCAGGGAGGCATTAACCGGTTCGATGCTAAAACAGAGCATTTTTCAGCTTTCACCATCAGTGATGGGCTGCCAAGTAATAACATCGTCGGCATTACCAGCGACCAGTCAGGTAATCTCTGGATAAGCACCGACAAAGGTCTTTGCCGGTTCGACCCACGAACGAAACGAGTGCGTAATTATCAGATAACGAATGGATTGCCTAGTAACGACTTTCTCAAAAATGCCGTTTACAAACAACAGGACCGACTTTTTTTTGGAACACTGAACGGCGTCGTCCATTTCAATCCCGACAGCATTCACGATGATACGCGCCCGTTGCCAGTACAAATTACCGAGTTGAAAGTGCATGACCAGCTCCGACCGATAACAGTCTCTGGCGTTACGTTAGCCTATAATGAAAACTTTTTATCCTTCAGCTTTGCGGCTCTGACCTTCACCCAGGCTCAGCAGAATAAGTATGCGTATCAGCTCGTTGGCGTCGATGAAGACTGGATTCAGAACGGAACGCGCCATTTTGCCAACTACACCAATTTGCCACCCGGTGACTATACATTTCGGGTAAAAGCGGCCAACAGCGACGGTACCTGGACCGAGAATGAAGCTGCTGTTCAGATCATTATCCGACCGCCGTGGTGGGCTACGTGGTGGGCTTATAGTTTGTATGCGCTTCTGTTCGTGGGACTTATCTGGGGATTGATACGTTTCTATCTAAATCGACTCAGCCAGCAACAGGAACTGGAACTGAACCGTCGGGAAGCCGAACAACTCAAAACCGTAGATGAACTAAAAACGCGGTTTTTCTCGAACATCACGCACGAATTTCGGACGCCCCTTTCGCTTATCATTTCGCCGGTTGAAAAACTGCTTCAGGACAGTCGTTTCGATACATCGACCCGGCAAACGCTGGGATTGATGAAACGTAACGCCGATCAGTTGCTCAAACTTATCAACCAACTTCTCGATCTCTCGAAGCTGGAAGCCGGGCGGCTGGACGTATCGTTGATGCGCGGAGAAGCTGTCGAATTTGTAGCGCACGTAGTAGAATCGTTTCGGCAAGTGACTGAGCAGAAGGACGTAACGCTGACGCTCCACACCGAACGTAGCACTCACGATTGCCTGTTCGATGCCGATAAGTGGGAGAAAATCCTGACTAATCTACTGGCGAATGCGATAAAGTTTACGGGTAAAGGCGGGAACGTAGCGGTTTCGTTGTCGCCCAACGCTACGTCGCCAGAGGGTGAAATTGCTGATTTTATCATAACCATCAAGGACTCAGGCATTGGTATTTCAGCTGAAAATCTTCCGCATATTTTCGACCGGTTTTATCAGGTCGATACGTCCCGTACGCGTGCTTATGAAGGTACGGGCATCGGGCTAGCGCTGGTGAAAGAGTTGGTGGAGTTGGTTGGCGGCTCGATTAACGTAGCGAGCCAGCCTGATGTGGGTACTACGTTCACGGTAACCCTGCCTGTCAAGCCTATATCGACTAATCAGGGAGCGCCATACGTAGTGCTATCAGTTCATGAACCAACTATTACTGAACAACCGTTAACTCCGGTCATCTCTGCTACGTCTGAACAGCCCTCTGGCGAAAAAAGTCAGGCTCCTCTGCTGTTGATTGTGGAGGATAATGACGAACTGCGGGAATTTCTGGCGGGAGAACTGGCTACGTCCTACCAGATTCTGCGGGCAACCGATGGCGAAGCAGGCTGGCAACTCGCCCAAACCGAACTGCCCGACATTGTTATTTCCGACGTAATGATGCCCCGAATGGACGGCTATGCCTTAACCCGCCAGATCAAACAACACCCTGACACAAACCATATTGCGGTCGTTTTGCTTACAGCGAAAGCAGCGCATCAGAGTAAACTTGAAGGCTTGCAGGAGGGTGCCGACGATTACCTGGCCAAACCGTTTCACTTGGACGAATTGCAGTTACGGCTCCGTAATCTGCTCTCGCACCGCGAAAAATTACAGCAGCAATACCGCCTGCATTTAGCGCAGCCCGATACGTCGCAATCGCCCAACGTAGTGCAGGATATTTTCCTTCGCCGGGTCTACGAGTTGCTGGACAAACACCTGACTGATACGTCGCTCAATGTCGATTGGCTGGCTGATGAGCTGGCTATGAGCCGAAAAACGCTTTATCGAAAAATTCATAACTTAATTCAGTTATCGCCCAACGAACTGATACGTCAATATCGGCTACGTAAAGCAGCCGACCTTTTGCGGCAGGGGCATACCGTCGCTGAGACGGCCTATCAGGTTGGCTTCCGAACGCCTTCTTACTTTACCATCGTTTTCAAGGATTTTTACCAGAAAACGCCCCGCGAATTTATAGCCTCGGGGCTCACCAAAGCCTGAAGGGAATTATAAAGTTGTAGGGTTACAGGGTTGTAAAGTTGGCTGGCGCATCAGGAACCCTACAACTTTATAACTCCTTTACATCAAATCCCGCTTCGACTTATAAACCTGACTCTATTGCTTTCAATTTGGGGACTCTCAGCCGTGTTCTGAAAAAATCTGCTGGTCAATGACTTACCTTCGACAGCCCAACCCGATTAACGGTTGGGCTGTCGAATACAACAGCCATACTAAACTTCTATGCCATGAAAAAGAACTATTTATCAGTAGCAAAAGGCGTCTGGCTGGCCCTACTTGGTTTGGGGTTAGCGGTGGGGCGACAGGCAGGGGCGCAATCCATCCCAGATGCCCAATGGAGTAGAATTGGAACAGCAGTAGCCATCTCAGCCGACGGAAACGTTGTTGTATCGGACGAAATGGCTCAGGTCATCAAGTACGACTTGCAGGGTAATCAGGTCTGGCGTACGGGGCCATTACCGGGGGCATCCTACATTGCCGGTAAGCTTCCTACTAACTGTCCATGTGTGGGTGGATACGCCGTTGTTACAACTATTGATCAGCTGGCTTCTTTACCGAATGGATCGATTATGCTGGCGGGACAAGAATGGGGTGGAGCCGGGATACATAATACCATAAATGCATCGGGGGCAGCCCCGGGGGCTTCGCAATACGGAGGTGCTAAGGAAGACATGATAAACACGCCCGACGGTGGAACGGTATACCTGAACACCCTCTCCCCGTCAGCTACCAAAACTATGGTTTCCATCCAGAGAACAGGGGCAACTAGCTGGAGCTGGGCACTTGCCTACCCAGCGGCTAATCCTGACCAGAGCGTCACCAAAGGGGAAGCCGTGTTAAATACGCCCGACGGCGGTTTCCTGGTTGTGGGCTATCACAACACAACGGGCGCTGTTCAGGATCTGAATAATGGTACGTCACTGGATAATACCGGCTGGATAGCCAAACTTGATGGCCAAGGAAATGTGATCTGGCAGAAGCTGTTGAGCGCGCTGCCCGTTACCAATACCAGCAATGGTCCTGTGGGGAATTCAGTTGTTCGAATGCTTACTATCAATGATGTCATCCCGGCCGCCGATGGAAACGGCTATGCGCTGGTTGGAACGGCGCTTACGCCAAGCTCTCACCAACCGGCAACGGCCGTAACCGCTTTGGTTGAAGTCGACTGGAACGGCAATTTTAAACGCGCCAGAAGCGTCAATCCACAGCCAACCGAAGCTTTTATTACGTCTTATACAGACCCGAATGGCGGCAATTACTACGTAGTGGGCAATACGTCCCGCGTTGACGGGGCCGATCCGCAGGTTACAAAAGTGAGTACGGCCAACGTCGGTCCGAGCGATCCGGGGTTGTTTGCGGTTATCGCTCAACGGACGTTCGATGGCCCATCGGATGGTTTTTTGAAAGGAATTACGCGGGCGGGAGATGGTAGTTTAGTACTAATCAGTTCTAATCTTCAGGTAATTAAGTTGAAGGTAGAAACACCGCCAACCGTTTATCCACTTCAGATGATTGCGCCATCTTATAATTGCCCAACCGGCCAGATTACGTTCAATGTGGCTGGTGGAGATGGCACAGCCGTTACGTTCATTGCGCCTGGCATCCAGCGCGATTCGCCAACCGATCGCTTCGGCGTTGTGGAACCCGGACTACGTAACGATCCCAAAGTTGTTACGATTACGGCTATACAGGGCGGAGCGCGTGTGAGCGTTGATTTTGATTTAAAAGCCACCTGCTCTCCTACTGGCCTGTTGCCCCCTCGTCTGAATCAGTCCATTCCCAATGCGACTTTTCAGGTTGGCGAATCGGTTTACATCCCGATTGGGACGTATTTCTCCGATCCGAACTTCGGCAGCAGCCCAAACTATCGGTCTAACTGGAACATTTCTGCCAATGGCTTACCACCAGGTCTGGGACTCTCTTCCAAGATTTCTGAACTTCCGTTCACACCAGCCGTCGTCTTGGTCGGCACCGCCAGTACCGCAGGGATTTATGAGGTTAGAGTCTCAGCCTCAACAACCGGAGGTGCGACCAGCGCTACGTTCAGAATTACGGTTTCAACAACAAATCAGCCACCCACACCCCCAAGTGGTACGTTCGCCCTGACCCAGCCTACATATAACTGCCAGACGGGAGCTATTACGTTCAACGTCTCAGGGAGCGATGGTTCACCCATTACGTTCATGGCCCCCGGCATCTCCCGCGCTTCGGTCACCGACAATTTCGGCACTGTTGAAGTGGGCCTACGTAACGATCCAAAACCCATAACCGTTACAGCCATGCAGAGCGGCAAAACCACTACGTACACGTTCGACTTTGGCGCATACTGTAGTGGCAACCCGCCCACTCCCCCAACACCACCCACACCTCCAACTGGAAGTTCGCTTAGCTTGCTGGCACCCACATACGACTGTGCCACAGGTGCTTTCCGCTTCAACGCCACCGGGGGCGACGGTACTACGATTGAGTACTTCGCCCCCGGCATCACCGGCTGGACTACCAACCCCAACCAGTTCGTAGATAAGGACAGCAGAACCGCCAGTGACGTAGCACCCTTCAACTTGATGGCGCGTCAGAGTGGCGTAACGGTGAGCTACGTCTGGAATTTGAAATCGGTCTGCAACCGGGCGCGGGCAGGGGTAACAGAACCTGGTCCGAAACTACAGGTGCGCGTATTGGGCAACCCCGTGACAGGTCCATCAGCTGAGCTGGAAATTAACGGAGTAGAAGGTCAATCGATGCAGTGGTCATTGATTAGCCAGCAGGGAACTGTATTGCACGAGCAACGTATCAGTCAGGCGGGGGCACAGGAGCAGGTGCAGGTGCCGCTCAACAACCTCAACGGGCTGTTTCTGATACGTATCCAAACGGCTCGCGAACAGCAGACGGTTCGAGTGATAAAGCCTTAGATTGTTGTGACGCAGTGATTCATGGATGCAGAGCGATACACAGAGGTTCTGTTTCCTACTGACAAACCGGCAAATTCCGTAAAGCAAGAAGCAGGTTAAACCCAAATGTGAGTCATAATCTTTATACTGATAGAAGATTATGACTCACATTTGGGTTTAGCCTGAACTTCAGTAACTCGCCTGGAATGTCTGTACATCAACAATTTTTCCAGTAATGATGTGGTCAACAAGCAGACGCTTGAGGATGCTTCGGGGCGGTACTTGTTCGCCATAGCTTGGATTGGAAGCAATGATCGCTTTCCAGAACGACTCGCCAGTCTTAGCCGACACCATTTCGGCATTGTACTCATAAGGAGTACTACTATACTGACTAGACTGCCCCCGTTGAACCAGCTCAAGCGTTAAAATGACATCACTCTGACAATCCGCTACTTTTTTGCGAATAGCCTCATCCGGATTATCAAACGATAGTGGGCTGATAGCCAGCGTGCAGGTTTCGTAGCCTGTCGGAAACTGTCGGGCAAAGTTTTGAACGTAAGAGGCCGGTGCATTCCGTAACTTGGTTACAATCAGGACGCGCTGAAAGGAAGGAATCGCTTCTGACTTGCTGTTCGACTGAATAGTTACACAACCCACCAGGTTCGTTAGCATGCCTACGAAAAACCAGCTGTAAAACGTTTTCATAACTGCATTTCGTTGATTTTTCTACACTAAAGTAATTGCTTAATAACAAGCATCTTGTTAAATGCTTATTAAAGTTCCTGAATTCAGATTGTTGACTATATTACCAGAAAATAGATCAACGCTATGCTGCGACTGCCTTCTCTGATAACGCTCTTTTTTCCCCTTTTCTGTTACTCACAATCACCGCAATCGCTACGTACGCCCGGCCTTCAGCAACCTGTTGATATCATTCGTGATCGGTGGGGCGTCAATCATATCTACGCCAAAAACGAACACGATTTATTTTTTGCGCAGGGCTATTCGGCCGCCCGCGACCGGCTTTTTCAGCTCGAAATCTGGCGTCGGCAGGCGACCGGCACTGTGGCGGAACTACTGGGGCCAGAGGAAATCAAACGGGATATTGGTACACGGCTGTTCAAGTTTCGGGGCAATATGACGCAGGAGTTGACTCATTACCACCCGCATGGACCACAGATCGTTCGGGCGTTTGTGGATGGCATTAACGCCTACATTGCCGAGGTTCTGAAAACGCCCGAAAAATTGCCATTCGAATTCGGCGTTCTCAAAACGAAACCGCAGCCCTGGACACCAGAGGTTGTTATCAGTCGGCATCAAGGCATATTCGGAAACATTCGCGACGAATTGAAATACGGGCAGTTAGTGAAACTGATTGGCGCCGAGAAACTCCGCGAACTGGAATGGTTTCACCCGACAACTAAACCCACCGAACCCGATTTGACGCTGCACCTAAACGGCGACGAATTGTTTCAACCCATTCTGGAGTTATACGAGGCATTTCGGCTCCCGCTGAAATTTCAGGGCCAGGCCACCAAAGCCGACGAAGACGCCAGTAATCGCTCAAAACAGTCCATCGACGATTGGTGGAATGCCGAAAAACAGTACGTTGGCTCGAACAACTGGGTGATTTCGGGCAATAAATCGGCTAGTGGATATCCCATGCTGGCCAACGATCCGCACCGGGCGCAGTCGACGCCTTCGCTACGTTACTGGGCTCACCTGAACGCGCCAGGTTGGAACGTAATAGGTGCGGGCGAGCCGACGCTGCCGGGCATTTCCATCGGCCATAACGATTTCGGTGCGTGGGGATTGACTATTTTCGAGACTGATAACGAAGACCTCTACGTATACGAAACCAATCCGGCCAATCCGAATCAGTACAAATACAAAGGCAGCTGGCAGACGATGACCACACTGACCGAACGTATCGCGGTGAAGGGCGGGCAGCCTGTTACTGCTACGTTGAAATACACGCGACACGGGCCAGTTGTGTTCGAAGACAAAGTTCGTCATAAGGCGTATGCTGTCCGGGCGGGTTCGCGAGAGAAAGGCACGGCTCCTTATCTGGCTAGTCTACGGATGAATCAGGCCCGTAACTGGACCGAATTTCGGCAGGCTTGCACATTCAGCCGAGTGCCGGGCGAAAACATGATCTGGGCTGACAGAACGGGCACCATTGGCTGGCAAAGCGTTGGATTAGCACCTATTCGGAAAAATTTCAGTGGTCTAGTGCCCGTTCCCGGCGACGGGCGTTTTGAGTGGGGTGGCTATTTGCCTATTCAGCAGTTGCCCAGCAAGTTGAATCCGACCGAAGGCTTTATTGCGACAGCCAACAATAACCTCACTCCGCCTAATTTTCCGTACCGAAACGCCGTCGGCTGGACCTGGTCACTACCTACCCGGGCTCATCGCATCGAAGAAGTATTGGCGAACGGTACGCGTAAAACGATGAGCGATTTCTCGGCCTTACAGGCTGATTACCTGTCGATTCCGGCGCGTACGTTGGTACCGTTGTTCCAGAATCTGGCTTCGTCTAATAACCAGACCGAACAGGCGCTGAACTACCTACGTCGTTGGGATTATAAACTGGAGCCCAATTCCGTTGCAGCCGCTATTTACGTAGCGTGGGAGGGGCATTTAAAAAAGACAGTTTACGAAAAAATGGTCCCGGATAAAGCCAGGCCTTATCTGAAATCCCTTCCCTCAAAACGTGTCTTCGATGCCGTACAGGTGCCAACTCCCGACCGCGATACGTTGCTGCTGGGGTGTCTCGACCGGGCCGTTGCCGAACTGAATGCTCGGTTAGGCAACGACATGAACGACTGGAGTTATGGCCAACGAAAAAATAAACACATCACCCTTACCCACCCTTTGAGTAAAATGGTCGATGCGGCCATGCGCAAGAAAATAAACCTTGGCCCTGCCATCCGGGGTGGTTACGGCGAAACCGTCAATGCAACGGGGGCGGATTTAAACCAGGCGCATGGCGCTTCGTTTCGTATTCTGATCGATACGGAAAACTGGGATAAAACACTAGGAATTAACAGCCCCGGCCAATCTGGAAACCCCGACGATCCGCATTACGGTGATCTGTTTCCACTCTGGGTCGAAAATGGTTATTTCCCGGTCTTTTTCTCAAAGGAAAAAATCCAGACAGTCGCTGAATCGACTACGCGTTTAGAGCCTTAACGTAACACATCCTCTTTTCCCACGCTACATCCTGCGACATTTCGTACTTTTGCACCACGAAACTGCTTTTTACGTAGTGTCGTCATCGGATGGATATTCAGGAAGAGTTAAAAGTTGCCATTAAAACGGCCATCACCGAACTGTATCAGCAGGAAATCGGTGAGGTTGCCTTACAGCCTACCAAAAAAGAATTCGAGGGACTGTATACGTTCGTTACGTTCCCACTAACCAAGATTCTCCGCCAGAATCCCGCGCAAATCGGTCAGTCGATAGGTGCATGGCTGGTCGATAACAGTCTGGTTGTTAGCCGCTTCAACGTAGTACAGGGGTTTCTGAACCTCAGTATTGCCGATTCTGCCTGGATTACAGTGCTGAACGACATGGCTACCGACGTAGCATTCGGTAAGTTACCCGCTAAAAATCAGTCAGTAATGGTTGAGTTTTCGTCACCGAACACCAACAAACCGCTGCACCTGGGCCATTTGCGGAATAACTTTCTGGGCGATTCGGTGAGCCGGATTCTGGCTGCTAACGGATACGACGTAGTGAAAGCCTGCATCGTTAACGACCGGGGCGTACATATCTGCAAATCGATGCTGGCGTACAAAATGTTTGGCAATGGCGAGACGCCTGAATCGGCTGGTATGAAAGGCGACCACCTGATTGGCAAATACTACGTTCTGTTCGATAAAGCGTATAAGGCGCAGGTCGAAGAAATGGTAGCGCAGGGTACGCCCAAAGAAGAGGCCGAAAAGCAGGCCCCTCTGATGCAGGAAGTGCAGCAAATGCTACGTCTCTGGGAACAGGGCGATGCCGAAACGGTGGCGCTCTGGCGTAAACTGAACGATTGGGTGTACGAAGGTTTCGACGCTACGTATCAGAAAATCGGCGTTAGTTTCGACAAGACGTACTACGAATCGAATACGTATTTACTTGGAAAAGAAATCGTTGAAGAAGGTATTCAAAAGGGCATTTTCTACAAAAAGCCGGATAGTTCGGTCTGGATTGATTTAACCGAGGAAGGACTGGACCAGAAATTGGTGCTACGTTCCGATGGTACGTCGGTATACATGACGCAAGACCTCGGTACCACCGATTTGAAATTTCAGGATTTTCATAACGACCGTCAGATTTGGGTGGTCGGCAACGAGCAGGACTATCATTTTAACGTATTGTTCGCCATACTACGTCGGTTAGGCCGTCCGTATGCCAGCAACCTGTATCACCTGTCGTACGGAATGGTCGATTTGCCAACGGGCAAGATGAAATCGCGCGAAGGAACCGTGGTTGATGCCGACGATCTGATTCAGGAAACCACCGAAGCGGCTGCTACAGCTGCCGACGAAGCCGCCAAAGGAAAGCTCGACGAATTCAGCGAAGCCGAAAAATCAGCCCTGTTCACTACGTTAGGACTGGGTGCGCTGAAATATTATCTGCTGAAGGTTGATCCGCAGAAACGGATGCAGTTCAATCCAGCCGAATCGGTTGATTTACACGGCAATACGGGACCGTATATTCAGTACGTTCACGCCCGAATTCAGTCGGTGCTACGCAAAGCTGCCGAGGCCGATATATTGACTGATAAGCCAGTAGAGGCAACTGAATTTGACGAAATTGAGCAGCAATTAATATTCCTGCTGAGCCAATATCCGCAACGGGTTGAAGAAGCCGGCACTGACTACGCGCCTTCGTATCTGGCGCAGTATGCGTATGAGTTGGCCAAAACGTTTAACCAGTTTTACGACAAACTATCGATTCTGAAAGAGACCGATTCCGCGAAGCTGCACACGCGTTTGGTTTTGGCCAAAGTTGTTGGGGAAACTATTCGGAAAGCAATGGGTTTATTGGGAATAGACGTTCCTGATAAAATGTAATTAAATTGTTCAGTCTCAGCCGATAAAAGCTACCATTTTCGCTTTACATTTGGTGATGGCAACGTTAAGGCATCATAAATCCAACGTCGCTTGCATAACGTATTTAGATTTGCAGTTAACTTTTGACCAAACAACCAACCATGAAAAAGAATTTTGTGTTTACCCTGACGGCGCTTGCGTCTGTATTTATGTTATCTAGTTTTATTTCATTCTCAACGCTGAAAGGACTTTTGTTTGGCGGGAATGCAGCTATTTCGGCACCAGCCGATGCCAAAGCACCCACCAAAACGCTGTATGATTTCACAGTGAAGTCGATTGATGGTAAAGCCGTGTCACTGAGTGGCTTCAAAGGCAAAAAGGTGGTCATTCTGAACGTAGCATCGAAATGCGGTTTCACACCACAATACGCTGATTGGGAGAAATTCTACAAAGAGCACGGCAGCAAAATCGTTGTATTAGGTTTCCCAGCCAACAATTTCAAAAGTCAGGAACCCGGCTCTAACGAAGAAATTGCTACGTTCTGCCAGAAAAACTACGGTGTTACGTTCCCGATGTTCGAGAAAGTATCTGTACTGGGCGACGACCAGGCTCCGCTTTACAAATGGCTGACAACTAAAGAAATGAACGGATGGAACGAGCAGGCTCCTACCTGGAATTTCTGTAAATACGTAATTAACGAAGAAGGCAAACTGACCAATTTCTTCGGTTCGAAAGTGAAACCCGAAGACGAAGAGTTCAAGAAAGCCGTTGGAATTTAATTAGCGAAAGAGCGAAAGAGTGAATGAGCGAAAGAACCTGTCGGCCAATTTGTTTCCGGATGGTTTCGCTCATTCACTCTTTCGCTCTTTCACTCTTTGATTATGAAAAATTGGATTGCCGCTGCCCGGCCGCGTACGTTGCCGCTTTCGCTGGCCAGCATTATTTTGGGTAGTTTTCTGGCAGCTGCCAGTGGTCGGTTTAGCTGGCCGATTGCTTTACTGGCCGTTCTCACCACGATTTTCCTGCAAATACTTTCCAATTTCGCCAACGATTATGGCGACGCCGTTTCGGGGAAAGACACCGAACTTCGGGTTGGGCCACGTCGGGCAGTGGCTACCGGCGATATCACTAAAGAATCCATGCTTCGGGGCATTGTGATTACGAGTGTTCTGGCGCTGATTAGCGGTATTGGGCTGCTGGTGGTTGCCTTTCGGGACGCCGGTGCAGAACTGTTCTGGTTTTTTCTAATTATTGGTTTGTTAAGTATTGCGGCTGCTATCGGCTACACCAACGGCAAACGGCCCTATGGTTACGCTGGATTTGGGGATATTGCTGTACTCATTTTCTTTGGCTGGGTGGGCGTATTAGGTACTTATTTTTTACATACCCTCTCGTTTGATCCACTGTTGTTACTTCCCGCTACAAGTGTTGGCTTGTTTGCAACGGGCGTTCTTAACGTCAACAACATCCGCGATATTGAAACCGATACGATGACCGGCAAAAAGTCGATTCCGGCTCGAATCGGTTTGCTTTTGGCGATTCGTTACCACTGGGGATTATTATTAACGGGTATGTTCTGCGCCCTGATTTATTCCTTCCTGACCGATGCAGCCTGGGTCAGCTATCTGTATCTTCTTGCCTTTCCGCTCTTCCTACTGAACGGCCGCGCGGTGGCAACGCATAAGCGCCCCGTTGAACTCAACGCACGCCTGGGCCAACTGGCTCTTTCTACGCTATTGTTTGTTATACTGTTTGGCGTGGGCCAATTACTGTAAAGAAACAGGCTCGTTCTGGCAAAGCTTCGCTACAGCTTGTCCATATTGATATCGAACCGGCCCTCGGTAACTCGCACAATATCCTTGCTGACAGGATATTGCCCATTGAATTCGAAAGTTCCCGATACAATTCGATTGATTGTATCCAGCCGCGTGATCACTACTTTCCCCGGATTCGCTTCCATCGACGTAAAAATCCTGGATTGATTATCGTAGTATACAGCGAAAGGGTCATCATACAGATTTTTCAACCTGTTAGTACCCATCACGCCTTTGGGCAGCGATAATTGAACGCGGTCTTTGGTGCTGGCATTCGTGTGAATGAATAAATAGAACGTAGTGGGACTTAACTGCCTGTATTCTACCTCGATTGCCTTAGCAGCTGGTCCCTGATCGTTACGAATGCCGTTGGCAATCCAAACCTTACCGTTGATTTTGCAGCCAAACGTATTAAGACCGTCCGTCGTCGGTGCTGGCAGGGCGTCTTCTGTAGGCTTACAGCTGGCAACGATAAAAAATACGCCTGCTACCAGCAACCACGATTTCAGAAAATAATGCATACAGCAGAAAGTTATCTTCTAATAATCAGACCAATGCGTAATCGATACGTTTACTGCTTCACGATTTTACGCGTCAGCATTTCCTGGCCGACTTGGATCGTAAGTAAATACGTCCCTGTAACGTCAGGCATTTGAATGGATTCCGTCAAGGAAGAAACGGGGCCAAACGGCTTCTGATAAACCGATCGTCCCTGCAAGTCGCGCATATGCAGCGTTACGTCCTTTTTCTGGACCAGCGTGAGTTCAATCCGCAATACGTCATGCGTAGGATTCGGGTAAATCCATACTTGTCCACCAGCAAATTTTTCAGCTTCGGTCGGTATCACTACCGTTATAGCGGCCTGCCCGGATGTGGTTCCTTTACCGCAGCTGTTTTCAACACTCGCCACCGAATACGTAGTAGTTTGAGCGGGTCGAACGCGGAGTTCGGTTGGTGTAACGCTGCTCACAAAGTTAGTTCCGTCGGAGAGGCTGCCCTGCCACGGCGCTTCACCTGTAAACGCCAACGAAAGCGAAGCAGTCTGCCCCTGCAATACGGACGTCGATCCTGTCAACGTAGCGGTTGGCAAGGTCTTAATGGTAAACGGATCGCTCGGAACCAGTTGTGTATTTGAAACACTACGCGGACGAATCCGAATCCGATAACCAGAACCAGCCGGTATGTTAGCTGGAATCGTGGCCCTGAGTCCAGTCGACATGCCTGTACCGACCAGATTATCGTTAGGAAAATTGCCGGTTGCATCCGAAAGCAATACGTCGTATTGCCAGTTTTCAGGCTGATACGCATTTTCGAGAACCGCCGTTACGTCGAAACTACCCCCAACGCAAACCGTTGCAGCGGTTCTGGCTGTCACTTTTGGCAGCAGATAATTGACGGCAACCTGTCCCGACGACGTTCCTTTACCACAGGCATTTTCAAGGCTGGCAACGGAATAGGACGTAGTGGCGGTAACCTGGATAGGAACTATAGCAGGACTAGCGGTGGCTGAAAAAGTAACCCCATTTGATAACGTACCGGTCCAGGGGCCATCGCCCGTAAGGGTTATGGTTAATGACGCTGGCTGGCCCTGTAATACCGTCGCCGGGCCTGCCAGCGTGGCCGTTGGTGGGGCTTTGATTGCAAACACATCACTGGCTACAAGATCGGCGTAGGGAATACCTCGCGGACGAACCCGCACCCGATAACCAGTTCCAACGGAAAGTCCGGCCGGAAGCGTCGCCTTTAACGTAGCGAGCGGCCCAGAACCCACGATCCGCTCTGTCGTAAAATTTCCCGACGCGTCGGAAAGCAGAATATCATACTGCCAGCCAGCAGCTTTGGTCGTATTCTCGGGTGTAGCTGTAACGCTGAACGTACTACCCGCACAAATTGACGAGGTGACGCCGGTTTTGGCGGTTAAACGGGGCGGAGGCAGCACTGTTACGTTAAACTGGTCAACTAAACACCGCTGTCCATCTGAAACGGTAATCGGGAAAGCTCCTTCTTTATCAGCAACGTAGCGAAACGTACGCTCCGATGACCCGCCTGGCCATCGGTAATCGCCTATCCAAGAGGCTGAAAATTGTAACGTATCGGCAAATTCGGTGGTTAGGGCAATGGTTTTATTCGCATTTTTCATCATGGTAAATCGATCCTGAATAGAACCATTCGCCGTTAGAAACTGCGCATCCAGCCGATTATCCGTTACGTCGATCAACATGGAACCGCCAACCGTTACGTTGTTATAAACGGTAGCCGGGTGCGGAAAATCGGGCGAGTTTCCACCCAGTTGCCCCCCTGATCCATTCACTATATACACTGTACCCTGGCCTTTCGTCAGAATCGGGCATGAATTAGGTGAGCCATCGTAACGCCCCGTCGTATTCTCGATGAGGTGTCTACCTTTATCATAGGAATTGGCAAGTCCACGTAAATCTTTTATGCGATACGTTCGTTCATAGCCGTGACTATGCCCGCTTATTACCAAATCCACCCCATAACGTTCCAGAATAGGCGTCAGGTTTTCGCGCAGGAGCCGCATCGACTCTTCTGTGTCCGAATTGTGTCCTCCTTTGCTGTAGGGCGGATGGTGGAAAATGACAATTGTCCAGGGCAGTTTATTCGCAGCCAGATCGCGCTTTAGCCACTGCACCTGGGTAGTCGTGGTATCATACAGCCGAAACTGCCCATTCTCACGTCCCTGCGAATCGAGCGAGATGAGGTGAACACTACCGTAATCGGCTGAGAAATAAGACTTTGATCCTGAAGGCACCCCACCAGCTTCACCATTTTGCGGAAATGAAAACAGGTTGTAGTAGGGAATGTTAAAATTCACCTCACTGTCAGAGTAATCATGGTTCCCGGGCGTCGGAAAGATGGGCAGACTCCGAAGCGTTGGCGCATAAAACGAAAATACGGCCGAATTGTACTCAGCTTCCTGTCCGTAGTTATAGGCATTATCGCCCAGCCATACCCACACATCAGCACGTTTATTGATGGTGGCATCCAGATAAGATTTATAAACGTTTTTCTGGTTTTCGGTAGGTACACCAAAATCGCCAAGTACCCAGAACCGAACGGGACGCTTATCGCCCGGAACGGGAGCTGTTTTAACGTAGTAATCGTCGCCTGCTCCTAGTTGTTTTTCGTCGTACCCAACAGCGTAAACGTAGCGCGTGGAAGGCTGTAGGCCCGTTATTGTCAGATTATGTTCAGTTCCTGTTTGAGATTCGCTCTGATTGCCGGTAAGCTGATTTGACTGCAAACCATACCATATTCGTCCTTTGGTGGGCTGATCAGTTTGCCAGCGAACGACAACCGAAGTTGGCGTAAGTACCTGCAGATAAGGGCCCCTCGTTATTTTCGCATCCTGCGCATAAACAATCCGAACAAAAATCAGGAAGTAAAAAACAATTACAAAACGTGTGGATTTCATGTGGTTATCAAAGAGATTACCACAAAAATACAGACCTCGGTCAGAACATCCTATATTACCCCAATATTATGTGGGCCGTTACCTTACCGGCTGACGGTGAGCAGCGAACGGTGCATTCGGAGGAGGTAACGTACCGGCCAGTCGTTTTTGTTATATGATTCGAGTTGGCTGGTTTTGAGCAGTAATATCCGTTCGATACGTCGTCTCTCATCGGCCG
This sequence comes from Spirosoma flavus, assembly GCF_054778555.1. NCBI lineage: Bacteria > Pseudomonadati > Bacteroidota > Cytophagia > Cytophagales > Cytophagaceae > Spirosoma > Spirosoma flavus. The sequence goes on along the minus strand of NZ_BAAGZL010000001.1, from coordinate 1,371,172 downwards.
GGAGCGTTTTCATTCGCGAAGGCATATCGTCTAAAACCTGGCTTAATTGAATGCTGGCTGTGGATGGCAGGGCAAAAAGCGACGCCAGCCGTTCGACGTCCGACAATTTCCAAAGGTCTGGTTTGGCGCGACGATTCCGGATGGCATTCCCGCTGAGGCCAATCGAAATTCCTAATTGTTCATCATTGAGTGAGCACTCTCGCAACCGCCACATAACGGCCTGATAATTATTGACAAATGAGTGCAGCGTTGTGCGTAAATAATCGATCAAAGTCGTACAAGATTTAAAGTGAACGTAGCATTCGTCCCTACCAAATGGCTTACACCCTTGCGCGATTTCGTGCTACGCAGCTATGCCCGCAGGGTAATCAGGGAAAATGACTACAGGAATAACTAGCCTTATACAACATTCATGCCGTTGCACAATTTTCTTGAGTCGTTTGTGCTTATTGTGGACATGGAAGGCCCCGACAGGCTCTGGCTGTCGGAGTTGCCGGATGGTCTGGTTAGTCGCTTTCGCAACTCCGACAGCCAGAGCCTGTCGGGGCCTTCAGCATTACCAACAAACAAAAAAGGGCACCTCCCAAACTTGAGAGATGCCTTTTTAAACGTTACGTTCACAATGAAACGTAATGAACGTTAATTGTTACGCTTTATCTACTTTGATACGTAGCCGGAATTCGTCCATATCAATCTCAGTGGCCGAACCGTTCAGATCTGGCACGAGTTCGAGCGATACAGCCTGAACTTCCTGACTGATGTAGTCGCGATTGGTTTCGATAGCCGTCGCCAGCACCGCGTCGTTACGTTCTAATTGAATTTTTATCTTGTCGGTAACGGCAAAATCGCGGTCTTTACGTAGGTTTTGTACGCGGTTCACAAAATCACGGGCAATACCTTCGCCACGCAGCTCGTCCGTTACGTTCACGTCGAGCGCAACGGTCAGTCCGCCTTCGCTGGCTACTAACCAACCGGGAATGTCTTCAGTCTGAATTTCGACGTCGGCCAGACGAAGTTCGTACTCGCCAATTTTGAGATAATCAGTAGCTTCAAGTTCACGAAGTTGTTCTTCATTCATGGACGTAATGGCAGCCGCTACGTCTTTCATTTGCTTGCCGAATTTCGGACCAAGGGCTTTAAAGTTTGGTTTTACCCGTTTCTTCAAAATGCCACTCGCATCATCGACAAACTCAACCGCTTTCACGTTCACTTCCGACATAATGATCGGTGCTACGTGCGAAAGTTGCCGACGCGTATTCGCATTCAAAACCGGAATCAGCACGCGGCTAAGTGGCTGACGTACTTTGAGTTTGTGACCCTTACGTAACGAGTGTACCAGCGAAGAAACGCCCTGTGCGCCATCCATCGACTCTTCAAGTTCAGTATTGATCAGCGATTGATCAGCCACCGGAAAATCCGTCAGGTGAACCGACGTAGCGCCTTCGGTGAGGTTGCGATACAGCCAGTCCGCGTAGAACGGCGCGATGGGCGACATCAGTTGCGCCACCGTAGTCAAACATTCGTGCAACGTTTCGTAAGCCGCCCGTTTATCAATAGTCATCTCCCCTTGCCAAAAACGCCGGCGCGACAACCGAACGTACCAGTTCGACAATTGATCATTCACAAAATCCTGAACGGCACGACCCGCTTTTGTTGGGTTGTAGCTGTCGAATTGACGTTCCACTTCCTGAATCAACGATTGCAGTTTTGAGATAATCCAGCGGTCAAGCTCTGGTCGTTCGGCTACGGGAACGCTACGTCCAGCGAACGAGAACGCGTCCAGATTAGCGTAGAGCGCGAAGAAATTATACGTGTTCGACAACGTACCGAATAGTTTCCGCTGCACCTCGCCAATGCCGTCGATGTTGAATTTCAGGTTGTCCCACGGCTCGGCGTTGGTGATCATGTACCAGCGCGTCGCATCAGGACCGTATTGCGCCAAGGTAGCAAATGGATCGACGGCGTTACCCAACCGTTTCGACATTTTGTTGCCGTTTTTATCAAGCACTAATCCCGTCGACACTACGTTCTTAAACGCCACCGAATCGAACAGCATCCCCGCAATAGCGTGGAGCGTAAAGAACCAGCCGCGCGTCTGATCGACACCTTCCGAGATGAAATCGGCCGGATAAGCTTTGTCGAACACATCTTTATTTTCGAACGGATAATGCCATTGCGCATACGGCATCGCGCCCGAATCGAACCAAACATCAATCAGGTCAGACTCGCGCTGCATGACTTTGCCACTGTCCGAAACGAAATACACTTCATCGACATAAGGCCGGTGAAGGTCATAATCGCCCACAGAAAGCTGATGCAGGAAAGCACCGTTTTTACTACGTTGCTCATCGGTTAGGGCATCGCTCCACTGCGCTTTTTGCACCCGTTCTCTCAACTCTTCCACCGAACCGATACAAACTTCTTCACGCGTTTCGCTGCGCCAGATCGGCAACGGCGTTCCCCAGAAACGGCTGCGGCTCAGGTTCCAGTCGACTAGATTTTCGAGCCAGTTGCCAAAGCGGCCCGTTCCCGTACTTTCGGGCTGCCAGTTGATAGTTTTGTTCAGTTCGACCAGCCGATCTTTTGCCGCCGTGGTGCGGATAAACCAACTATCGAGCGGATAGTACAAAATCGGTTTATCAGTCCGCCAGCAGTGCGGGTACGGGTGTTCGTATTTCTCAACGCGAAAAGCTTTGTTTTCCTCCTTCAGCTTGATGGCGATCAAGACGTCAGTCGGCTTGAAATCGGGCGCGTCGCGTTCTTCGTCGGAATAATATTCCTCCTTAACGTAGCGTCCGGCAAAATCCGTGATTTCGGCCACAAACTGACCGTGTTTATCCACAATCGGTACGTCCTTCCCGGTTTCATCCTTCACCATAATCGGCGGAATACCCGCAGCCTGCGCTACCCGAAAGTCGTCGGCACCGAACGTTGGTGAGGTGTGAACCACGCCCGTACCATCTTCAGTCGTTACGAAATCGCCGAGAATAACCCGGAAAGCAGGAACATCAGGCGTTACGTATGGTAATAGCTGCTCATACTCAACGCCTTCGAGATGCGCTCCTTTAAACTCAGAAACAACCGCCCATGGAATCACTTTATCATTGGGCAGATACGTATCAAAAGCCGCGCCATTCGGGTCAGTTTGGTGGCCTTTTTCGTTAAACCAGCGACTCACCAACGCCTTCGCCAGCACTACGTGGATGGCCTCAAACGTATACGGGTTGAACGTTCTAACTAGTACGTAGTCAATGTCTTTACCAACCGTCAGGGCCGAGTTCGCTGGTAAGGTCCAAGGCGTAGTTGTCCAGGCCAGAATGTAGATATCGGCATCGGACGAATCAAAGAACAGGAACCCTGATTTGCCCGTTGGCTTCACCTTGAACTGCGCCACGATGGTCGTATCGCGCACGTCCTTGTACGTACCGGGCATGTTCAGCTCGTGCGAACTCAGGCCCGTTCCAGCCTTGGGCGAATACGGCTGGATGGTATAGCCTTTATACAGTAAATCCTTGTCGTACAGCTGCTTCAATAGCCACCAGACAGATTCAATGTATTCGTTTTTGTAGGTGATATACGGATTATCCAGGTCGACCCAGTAGCCCATTTTCTGGGTGAGGTCGTTCCACTGATCGGTAAAACGCATCACCGTTTCGCGGCACTTGCGGTTGTATTCCTCAACGCTGATACCGCCTTCAGATTCGGGTTTGCCGATATCGTCTTTCGTGATACCCAGCTCTTTTTCTACCTGCAATTCAATCGGCAGGCCATGCGTATCCCAGCCGCCCTTCCGTTCGACCTGAAAGCCTTGTAACGTCTTGTATCGGCAGAAAATATCTTTAATCGTCCGGGCCATTACGTGGTGAATACCCGGTGTTCCGTTGGCCGATGGCGGGCCTTCGTAGAATGTAAAAGTCGGCTTCCCATCGCGGATAGCGACGGACTGCTCAAATACCTGATTCTGATTCCAGTAGGTCAAAACCTCGGCCGCGATCTTCGCGTAATCGAGGGACTCATATTGCTGATACTTCACGGCTGAGAGAATCAAAACGGCCTAAATCGCGCTGTTTGCCTCAGCAGCGACCCGGCCGGTAAAAAAATAAGTGCAAAGATACGGAAATTTGCCGCAACAGGCAGACTACGTGCGGGTTCAGATTTCTCGTTACCTTTGTTTTCTTACGAAACAAAACGTATTGATAAGAACGTTCATACAGTAGGTCGCTGCGATTACAAACATGGAAAACAACCTGCAAACCCCTCTTACCGAACCTCAGCTAGAGCTGCTGAAGATGTTCTCGCACAAGGTCGACGATGCGGATTGGATAGCCATTAAACGTATGATTGTGAAGTATTTTGCGCAGAAAGCCATCGACGGCGCGGACCAGATTTGGGATGAGCAAAATTGGGATGACAAGAAAGTATCGGAAATCTTAAATACTCATCGGCGAACACCCTACTAAGTGTAAGTTGACTTGATTTCTGGTAGATTAATCTATCTTTGCTTTATAAACGCCGACGTAGTCAAAGGGGCTGATAGCGACGGATAAGTTTACGAATCCTACATGGCCTCGCCAACAAATTCCCCTTCAATACGCCCTCCATTCAAGGTCGTTATTGACACCAACGTCTTACTGGTTTCTATTTCAAGTCGCTCCCGTTACCACTCGATTTACCGTTCGTTTATCGACGAATCGTATACACTTTGTGTAACAACTGATATGTTGAGCGAGTATGAGGAAATTTTGAGCCAGCCTCATCACCTTGGTCTGGAGCGAACATTTTATGTATTAGAGACGATTGAAAATGCCCCAAACGTAGTATCGGCTACCCGCTATTTTCGTTGGGAGCTAATCAAAGTCGACCCTGACGATAACAAGTTTGTTGATTGTGCGCTGGCCTGTAACGCCGATTATATTGTCACTAATGACACCCATTTCGACGTATTGAAAACGCTCCCTTTTCCTAGAGTCAATATCATTTCTGCCGATGAGTTCATGCAGATTCTCACGTCTGCGGTTTAGTGGTTTACCACATAACGTATTGGCAAAACCGTTCATCTAATTCGCCTTGCCCGCTTAGTCTGTAAGTCAGTACTTTGGGATTAGTAACCAACTTTTACTAAACTCCATTATCAAACTAATCATGCGGAAAATTACCTATCTGTTCAGTGCGGTTGCGCTGTGTTTAAATTCGCTATCTGCCGTTGCCCAGCTTACGTTTCCAGCCGATGGCGGCAACAAAAAAGCGTCCGTCTCCGAACGTATCGGCATCACCGACGTAACGATCCACTATGATCGCCCAGCGGTAAAAGGTCGCGAAGGGAAAGTCTGGGGCGAACTGGTGCATTACGGCTACAAAGATTTGGGCTTTGGTACCAGCAAGGAGTCGCCCTGGCGAGCGGGTTCTAACGAGAACACCACCATTACGTTCAGCACTGACGTCAACGTAGAAGGCAAACCACTGGCAGCCGGTACGTATGGATTGATGATGGGCGTTCAGGAAAACGACGTAACGGTAATTTTTTCGAAGAATGCTACGTCCTGGGGCAGCTACTTTTACGACCCCAAAGAAGATGTACTACGTGTTTCGGTGAAACCGCTCAAAAATCAACCATCGGTGGAACGGCTCAAATACGAATTCATGAATGAAACTGACAGTTCGGCGGTCATTGCGCTATCGTGGGAAAAATGGACGATTCCATTTAACGTATCGGTTAATCTCGTACAAACGCAACTGGTTTCTCTACGTAACGAATTACGGGGTGAAAAAGGATTTCGCTGGGATGCCTATCAGCAGGCAGCTAATTACGTAGCTGATCATAAAACCAATCTTGAAGAAGGGCTGCGCTGGGCAGATTATTCCATCAACGGGCAGTTTGTGGGCGAAAAGAATTTCAGTACGTTACAAACCAAAGCCCGGCTCCTCGCCATGATGAACCGCACCGCCGAAGCCGACGCGCTCATGAAAGAAGCGCTCCCGATGGCCAACCTGCAGCAGGGCTACCAATATGGCCGGCAGTTGATAAACCAGAAGAAGGGGAAAGAAGCGCTTGCTTATTTTCAGGATTATGCGAAAAAATACCCTAACGTATTTATGGCAAACATGGGCCTGATGCGGGCGTATTCGGCAGTAGGTGATTATAAATTAGCCACTGATTGGGGCAAAAAAGCGCTGGCTCTGGCACCTGATAACAACAACAAAGCCAACGTAGAGCGGCTTCTTGGCCAATTGCAGCAAGGGAAAGATGTGAATTGATATGTAGTACGTCTCTAAACAAAATAGTTCTGTGGGGATTTATAGAGAAAAGCTGTCGCTATTAAGTGGCAGCTTACTCAACGTAAAACCACAGTGCCATGCAATCAGACGAAAGTTTAGACAACGTACGCTTAGATATAGAAGCTGTAGGATTCACCTTAGATGACGATATGCGGGACTCCGTCCTTGATGCGCTGACCAAGCTTCGGCGTTTCTACAAAGGCGATGTCATCACCGCCGACGTGTACCTGAAAGTAGAACCAAACCAACGTAGCAACAACCGACATGTTGGTATCAAATACGGCATTCCCGGCAACGACGTATTTGCCGATGACTCCGGTGACAACTGGTATGAATTGATCAATAATGTAGTGGGCAAGCTGCAACGCCAGTTAGAGAAACGTTTCGGCAACCACACCCACGACAACCGGGCTAACATTGACGAAATCGACCCGGCCAGTTTACCTTAGTCTTATAATTTCATAATTAAAATCGCCCGGCTTTCTCGGAGAAGGCCGGGCGATTAGTTGTTACCGATAGCTAGCCCGAACCAACTAATACATTATTTGTCAATCTTAGTTTATTTAAGCATGTTTGGTATATTTGGTAATCCATCCGTAATAACCCAAGTATGAGTGATGAAGAACGTGCTGAGTGGCTGGCTCAACGTCAACTATTAGTTTTCTATTTAGAAGAAACTCAACAACAAATTATTGATTATCCTGCTAATGCTAACGATGAAGATTACTTGTTCCTGACCCGAAAAGCAATTTATTATCAGGATATGATTAATAAATTAGATGAGTTCTTAAATTCTGACGATAATTAAAAAAAGCTATGCAAACGACAATTCAGACCCTTATTGATCAGTATAGCTCAGCCAGTAATGCGGCTGATCAAAAATCAATCAAAAATCAAATTCACTTACAGTATTATCATGCTTCATCCGCCGAACGGGAATCCATCCGAGATATTATGCAACCCTTCTTGGATGAGATCGAACAGGAGATGATCGAAAAAGACCCAATTGCCCGGCAAACCTACGAAATGCTGAAACGATTTGAGGCTTCAAGAGCGGTGGCTGGGCATCAATAATAAATCTCATGCAGCAGCCGACAAGTTAGCGCTCTTCAGACGTATTGTTTCAACAGCAAATTGCAGGCAGGCCAATAAATCTTCACGTTCTAAATCAGGAAAGGTTTCTAATAAATCTTCAATCGTATCACCTCCTGCCAGATACTCAAGCATTGAATCGACTAAGTACCGCTTGTTACGGATGGTAGGTTTACCATGACCAACGTTCGGATTCAGTGTAACACGACTTAGCAGTGAGTGTTCCATAACACGTTTTCTTTAACGTTACAAAGTTAGTAAACAAAAACTCCCGGCCATGTGAACCACAGCCGAGAGCGGAAACTTGAATTTTTAAATCAAAAAATCGCTTATGAACCACACATCTCGCAACCTTCTGGGTCGTCGAGTGAGCAGGTCATGGCGGCATATTGCTGTTCTAAATCCGTCACCATCGGCACGGGCGCTGGCGTAGCGTTGGTCGCGTGCTCTTTGGCATATTGCGCGTAATCGAGTGGTTTTTCGATGGGCGCGGTTTCGGCCATGGCGGGTTCGAGTTGGGGCTCGGCCTGTGGCTGAACTACGGTGAACTTCACGGCGTCGGCAGCGGCTTTCGTGCGGAGGTAGTACATACCCGTTTTCAGGCCCGCTTTCCAGGCGTAGAAGTGCATCGACGTCAGTTTGCCGAAGTTCGAATCCTGAATGTGGATGTTCAGCGACTGCGACTGACAAATGTAGGCGCCCCGATCAGCAGCCATATCGATAATATGTTTCTGCTTAATCTCCCAAACCGTTTTGTACAGGTCTTTGATATTCTGCGGAATATTCGGAATCTGCTGCACCGAACCATTCGCCAGAATCAGGTTATTCTTCATGGTGTCGTTCCACAAGCCCAGTTTCACGAGGTCTTTGAGCAGGTGTTTATTTACCACTACGAATTCGCCCGACAGTACGCGACGGGTGTAGATGTTGCTGGTGTACGGCTCAAAGCATTCGTTGTTACCCAGAATCTGCGAGGTCGAAGCCGTTGGCATTGGTGCCAGCAGCAGCGAGTTCCGAACACCGTGCTCTACTACGTCCTTGCGCAGGCTTTCCCAATCCCAGCGATTTGATTTGGGTTTAACACCCCACATATCAAACTGGAAGACGCCCTGCGAAATTGGTGAACCTTTCCAGGTTTCGTATGGACCGTATTCTTTCGCCTGCTCCATCGACGCCGTCATGGCACCAAAATAGATCGTCTCAAAAATATCTTCGTTCAACCGACGCGCTTCGTCCGACTCAAACGGCATACGTAGCATGATGAACGCATCAGCCAGCCCCTGCACACCCAAGCCGATTGGCCGGTGGCGCATGTTGCTCCGACGGGCTTCTTCAACCGGGTAGTAGTTGATATCGATGATTTTGTTGAGGTTGCGCGTAGCCGTTTTCGTTACCTCATACAGTTTCTGGTGATCAAATCGCATGATGCCATCTGGATCACGCTTGATGAACTTCGGCAGGGCGATAGACGCCAGGTTACAAACCGCAACTTCGTCGGCTGCGGTGTATTCGATAATCTCCGTACAGAGGTTCGACGACTTGATTGTACCCAGGTTTTTCTGGTTCGACTTCTTGTTAGCCGCATCCTTGTACAACATGTAAGGCGTACCGGTTTCCGTCTGTGATTCCAGAATCTTGAACCACAATTCCTGCGCTTTCACCGTACGACGGGCACGACCTTCGCGCTCATAACGCTCGTACAAAGCTTCGAATTCATCGCCGTAGCAATCGGCCAGACCGGGGCACTCGTGCGGACAGAACAACGACCAAACGTCGTCGGCTTCCACGCGCTTCATGAACAGGTCAGGCGTCCAGAGGGCATAGAACAGGTCGCGGGCGCGGCCTTCTTCCTTACCCGAATTCTTTTTCAGATCCAGGAATTCAAAAACATCTGCATGCCAGGGCTCCAGATAAATTGCGAACGATCCTTTGCGTTTGCCACCACCCTGGTCAACGTAACGAGCCGTGTCGTTGAAGACACGTAGCATCGGCACAATTCCGTTAGAGGTTCCGTTGGTACCTTTAATATAGGTGCCCGTTGCACGAACGTTGTGAATGCTCAGGCCAATACCACCCGCCGATTGCGAGATTTTCGCCGTCTGCTTCAACGTATCATAAATCCCGTCGATCGAGTCGTCCTGCATCGTCAACAGGAAGCAGCTCGACATCTGTGGTTTTGGGGTACCCGCGTTAAACAACGTAGGAGTAGCATGTGTAAACCACTTCTCCGACAACAGATTATATGTATCAATCGCCGACTCAATATCTTCCTGGTGAATACCAACGGCCACGCGCATCAGCATATGTTGCGGGCGCTCGGCGATACGTCCGTCGAGTTTCAGCAGATACGATTTTTCGAGAGTTTTGTAGCCGAAATAATCATAGCCGTAATCCCGATCATAAATGATGGTCGAATCGAGCAGGGCCGCGTGCTGACGTACCACTTCATACACTTCCCGCGAAATCAGCGATGCATTTTCGCCGGTTTTTGGGTCTTCGTACTGGTAAAGTTTCTTGATGGTGCCGGAGAACGATTTGTTCGTCTCCTTGTGCAGGTTCGAAATGGCAATCCGGGCGGCCAGAATAGCGTAGTCCGGGTGCTTGGTGGTCATCGAAGCGGCTGTTTCAGCAGCCAGATTATCGAGTTCGGTGGTTTTAACCCCGTCGTAAAGACCACTTACGACTTTTACGGCAACTTCAACAGGCTGAATATAAGCAGGGTCCAGACCGTAGCATAGTTTTTCGATTCGAGCGGTGATTTTGTCGAATTTGACAGATTCCCGGCGACCATCACGTTTTAGTACGAACATGAGTAGATGGGCTAGTTATATATGGAAAATGATGAATACAAATTGAAAGCTGAAGTGGATTTTTAACTCGATTGGGTATTATGTGAGAAGGAACCTGTCAGGGCAGAAATCGTAACGTAACCATAAAGAATAGTTCATAGAATTTGGCATACTGACAGCGCTCGGAGTGTTAAAGTTCTATTGATTCAGACGGAAAAGCAACCCGAAGAGTTCGGCTATTTTAGCTAATCCCGAAAACATACAATTCTAATGAGCAGGTTAAGAAATTGTTAAGTCGTCATCCTGAATCACTTAACAATAGCCTTCTCTAGAAATAATCTAAGAAATAAAAAAGTAAATTTCTTTGAAGAAGACAACGTAATCAGAAACCGACGGACGCTGTTCTATAGGGAGGGTGAAACCGTTTCGAAAATAGAAAGAAAAGTAACCCAATGCAAGGAATTATTACCTGATTATTAGCAAACGGACTTATTTATCCTATTCATAATCAGGCTATAAAAGAAGCCACAAAAACGTTTGGCAATCGGCAAAAAACGCCGTACCTTTGCAGTCCTTTTCGATCGGAAACCGAAAAGATGACAAGAAACTGAGCATTAAATCATGAAAAAGGGCATTCACCCGGACTACCGCGATGTGGTATTCCACGACCTGTCGAGCGATTATAAGTTCCTGACGCGCTCAACGGTCCAAACCAAAGACACCATCGAGTTCGAAGGCAAAACCTACCCACTCGTCAAAATTGAAGTTAGTTCGCAGTCGCACCCTTTCTATACCGGTAAGAACGTACTGGTTGATACCGCCGGTCGGGTTGACAAATTCCGCAAGCGTTACGGCACGAAGTAAGCGATCTCAAGACCTCATTAAGCTCCCCTGTTGCGTTCACGTAGCAGGGGAGTTTTTTTTGCAACTTGCTACGTTAGTAATAAATTACTTTCGTTCATTGTTCTATCATACTGACGTACCACTCTGCACATGAAGAAAATTCTGATCATTGAAGACGACCGACGTATCGCCCAGAACATCAGCCGGGGGCTTCAGGAAGAGGGGTATTCCACCGAAGTGGTATATGAAGGGATAAATGGTCGCCAAATGGCCTTGCAACCGGGAGTCGACCTGTTAATCCTCGATATTAATCTGCCGGGGCTAAATGGCTTTGAAGTCTGCCGAAGCGTACGGGCTGAAAAACCCAAATTGCCCATCATTATGCTTACGGCTCTTGGCGAAATTGAAGACAAAGTCGAAGGGCTCTCGCTGGGTGCCGACGATTATCTGGTAAAACCCTTCGACTTCCGCGAACTGGTTGCGCGTGTGGCTACCTGCTTCCGGCGGGCATCACACACAGCCGAAACCAGCCGCGAAGAAGTTTGGCAGGTGGCCAATCTGACGGTCAACGTAACGACTAAAGAAGTCAAACGTAACAACACACTGATCGATTTGACAGCCCGCGAATTTGCCCTGCTCGAGTACCTGATGCGCAACAAAGGCCGGGTTCTGTCAAAGGCTGACATTGCCGAAACCGTATGGAATCTCAATTTCGACCCCGGCACTAACGTAGTGGAAGTCTACGTAAATTACCTTCGCAAAAAAGTAGATCGTGATTTTGAACCCAAGCTCATTCACACCCGCCCTGGCCTGGGATATGTGCTGAAAGAAGATGCCTAAGCGTAAGGGCAGCGGATTATTCTGTACTCCGCTTTTTATCTCATGCCTTCCGCCTTTACCCCTCCGCCTATGACCATTCGTAACCGCATTGCGCTTCAGTTTTCGCTCATTGTAGCCTCCATTCTGGTTGTCTTTTCGGTGCTGATTTATTTTGTTTCGGCAACGTATCGACGCGAGGAGTTTTATGATCGCCTGAAGAATAAAGCCCTGACCACGGTTCGCTTTCTGATAGAAGTGAAGGAGGTAGACCAGAAACTCCTCAAAATTATCGACCGTAATACGTTAACAGCGCTATTCGACGAGAAAGTGCTGGTGTTCGACGCTCAAAATCGATTGATTTATTCCAGCGTAGACGACCAAGTCATTCATTACGAGGCTTCTTTGCTAGACGAAGTACGACAACGGAAAGATGTGGAAACGTTTAGTGGTCATAATGAGCTGATCGGTTTATTCTATCAGCATGACAACCGCAATCTGGTTGTGCTGGCATCGGCGTATGACCAGTTCGGAAAAAGTAAATTAGATAACCTCCGCCTGACCCTCGGCTGGGGGCTTCTGGCCGGCATAAGTATTACCATCGGGCTGGGGATTTTCTTTGCAGGGCAGTCGCTACGTCCTATTAGTGAGATTAATGAGCAGGTATCGACGATCACGGCCCGCAACCTTCAGCAACGGCTGGACGAAGGTAATCGTCAGGATGAAATTGCCCGGCTGGCCATCAATTTCAACACGGTAATGCAACGGCTGGAGCAGGCTTTCGACCAGCAGCGAAGCTTTGTTTCGCACGCGTCGCACGAGCTTCGAACGCCCTTAGCCGCCCTGAAATCAGAAATCCAGCTAGGCCTGCGAAAACGACTGACGATTGACGAATACGAGGAAATTCTGAAAAATTTAATGTCGGACACCGATCGACTTATTGCACTGACTAACAGCTTGTTATTTCTCGCCCGCACCATGGAATCGAGTAGTCACGTGCCTTTTCAGCCGGTACGTATCGATGATGTTGTGTTCGTGGCGAAAGATGAGCTGGTCGATGCCAAACCAACGTATCGGGTTGAAGTCGATTACCAGAATATACCCGAAACCGAAACCGAAACAGTTGTGCAGGGGAACGAAGAACTACTCAAACAGGTCCTGTTGAACTTAGTTGACAATGCCTGTAAATATTCATCCAATCATACGGCTCAGGTACGTATCAGCACCGATACGAAATACTGTCAGATTAGTATTGAAGATCAGGGCATTGGCATGAGCACTGAAGACGTTCAGCATATTTTCGAACCCTTTTATCGCGCCCAGAATGTATTAGGTTATGAAGGATTCGGTATAGGATTATCGATCTCGGCCAAGCTGATTGAACTCCATCGGGGCACACTTACTGTCGAGAGTCAATTAGGGAAGGGCAGCCGATTTACGGTTTCATTACCGCATTTATAGTCACTATCTGAAAAGCCCTAAATCCGCTAAAGGGGGCTTTGTTCGAGTGCAAACGAAGTCCCCTTTAGCGGATTTAGGGCTTTTCAGGTATCACCGGCGTCAAGATTAATGTAGCGGTTCCTGACGACCAATAACTACTGACTATTGACTATCAGGCTTATATCCTATTTTCTAATATTTTTCTAATATTTTTTTAAAGCCTCTATAATCCCGTTCTAATGCTGTCTTAATGTAGGTTAAAGACATTTGTAGCCCAACATCCAGTAATCTATGCGGCTACTCTTTTTTGTCTTCGTAGCTACCCTGTCTTTATCTGACTTATCATTTGCTCAGTCACAAACGGCTTCTGCTACGTCAGTTCAGCAGGATTCGCTTCGCTTGACACTACGTCAGGCTGATAGTCTGTTTCTAAAAAACAATTTACTACTGCTAGCCGAACGGTTTCGACTCGAAGCCAGCCAGGCGCAGGAATTACAAGCCAGCTTGCGCGACAATCCGACGGTCAGTTTAGAGGTGAGCGCTTATAATAGTGATGCCCAACGCGTGCTGGATGTCGGACGCCAAGGCGAAAAAATCGTTGGTATTCAGCAACTTTTGTATACCGCCGGCAAACGTAACAAACGAATTGCGCTGGCTGCTGAAGCTACCCGACTCACGCAGTTTGAGGTACTGGATTTGCTACGTGGCCTCCGCTTCGACCTGCGCAGTCGGTTCTATTCCATCTATTTTCAGCAAAAAACGCTGGCCCGGTTCAATCAGCAGTTGGCTACGTTGCAGAATACCGTAACGGCTTATGAAGTGCAGTATAACCGAAACAACGTATCACTGCGCGAATTGCTACGTTTGAAAGCCCTGCTGTTTCAAATCAGTAATGACCGCACGGCTATCTTATTTCAGTTGGCCGACGATCAGCGTGCATTACGAACCTTAATCAGTGTAGATCAACCGGTTAGGCCAGTAGTGATTGACGAAACGCTGGCGCAATACCGATTGCCGATTCAGTCGGAAGATACACTTCAGCAGATTGCGCTACGTAACCGTCCCGACCTGCGGGCAACGGAATCACTTGCCAAGCAGGCCGAATTAAATTATAACCTGCAACGGGCTCTGGCAACTCCCGATCTGCGCGTCGGCGGTACGTACGACCAGGCGGGCAGCTATGTTCAGAACTACGTTGGTCTGTCCGTTTCGGCGGATATTCCGGTTTTCAACCGCAATCAGGGCGCCATTCGGGCGGCACGTAGCCAGATCCAGTACCAAAGCCAGTTGCAGCGTCAGAAAATCGTGCAAGTGAACAACGAAGTAGCCACTTCGCTTCAGAAAGTTCGGGAAGTCGAACGGCGTGTACAGTCGGTTGAAGGTCAGTTTACGGAGCAGTTTGACGAGTTGAACCGAGGGGTTGTTACCAGTTTTCAGAAAGGCAATATTTCACTACTCGAGTTTGTCGATTTGATTGAAGCCTACAACGACAGTATCAGTCAGCTCAACCGCCTTAAAGCCGATCGGGTGAGTGCTTACGAAGAACTCAATTACCTCATTGGAGAAGATTTATTCAAATAATCACGATAGTCAGCAAAACCACAGATAACCGGCCTCAACAGTCGGAATACTCATGAAAACCACTCTTTTATTATTCATTAGCAGCGCAATGCTCTTGTTTTCATGCGGGCCAAAACCCGAGCCTGAAGATGAAAAAGCGTTTATGCTATCGGATACGATGATGCATCGGATTGCCATCGACAGCGTAACAACCCAGCCAGTACGTAGCGAACTCACGCTGGTAGGCAAGGTGATGGCCGACGAAAACCGGGTTATTAAAGTGTTTCCACTGGTTGGTGGTAACGTAGAGGACGTAAAGGTGGAGTTAGGCGATTACGTTCATAAAGGCCAGACCATCGCGTCGATACGTTCGGGCGAAGTGGCTGACATTGAACGGCAAGGCATTCAGGCCCGGTCGGATTTACTGCTGGCTGAGAAAAACCTACGCGTTGCTCAGGACTTGTTCGAAACCAAACTTACCTCACAACGCGAAGTCGTTGCGGCTCAGAAAGAAGTGGAGAAAGCGCAGGCCGAAGCCAATCGGGTTGCCGAAGTATCGCGAATTTACGGGCTGGGGAAAACGTCGATGTACACCGTTAAAGCGCCCATTGATGGCTACGTGATCGAAAAAAACGTAAACCGGGGCATGCAGCTACGTTCCGACAATGCTGACAATCTGTTTACTATTGGCCAGATTAGCGAAGTCTGGGTGCTGGCCAATGTCAACGAAAGCGACATCGGGCGGGTGCGTATTGGCATGGACGCAACGATCCAGACGCTCAGCTACCCTGATGAATTATTCCGGGGTAAAGTCGATAAAATTTATACTGTTCTCGACCCCGGCACCAAAGCCATGACGGTACGTATCCGACTGGGTAATAAGGGCATGAAACTGCGCCCGGAGATGCACGCCACCGTTACGTTGCATTACGAAGATGGCGGACAGATGGCCACGGTACCCGCTGGGTCAGTCATTTTCGACCAGTCGAAACATTTTGTCATGGTCTTCCGAAGCCGATCCGATATTGATACCCGTGAAGTGAACGTACTAAAATCGGTGGGCGACGTAGCGTACATCAAATCGGGCCTAAAACCCGGCGAACGAGTGATTTCCAAAAACCAGCTACTGGTCTACGACGCGATAAATGATTAAAGAGTGAAAGAGTGAATGAGCGAAACTCAGGACGCTCATTCACTCTTTCGCTCTTTCGCTCCGCACCGGCGGTCCAATTTCGCTCTTTCGCTCTTTAAGGCATTATGAATAAATTCATTCGGGATATTGTCGGTTTCTCGCTGAAGAACCGCTTTTTCGTTTTTTTCATGACCATCGGACTGGTGATTGCCGGTGTGGTCAGCTATTTGAATACCCCCCTCGAAGCCTTCCCCGACGTCACCAATACGCAGATCATCATCGTAACGGAGTGGAACGGTCGGTCGGCGGAGGAAATCGAACGGTTCGTGACCGTGCCGATCGAAGTGGCCATGAACTCAGTGCAGCGAAAAACCAACGTTCGCTCCATTACCATGTTTGGTCTGAGTATCATCAAGGTAATTTTTGACGATGACGTAGACGATTTTTTCGCCCGGCAACAGGTTAATAACCAGCTCCGAACGGTGTCGCTACCCGAAAACGTCGAGCCAGATGTTCAGCCACCCTACGGCCCAACGGGCGAGATTTTTCGCTTCACGCTCAAGTCAAATTCCCGCGACAGCCGCGAATTGCTCACCCTGCACAACTGGATCATCGACCGCCAGCTACGTTCCGTACCGGGTATAGCCGACGTAGTGGCCTTTGGTGGTCGGGAGAAGAGTTATGAAATCCGCGTAAATCCCACGCAGTTAGCCAAATACGACATTACGCCATTGGAAGTTTATCAGGCCGTAACACGTAGCAATATCAATGTCGGCGGTGATGTGATCGAACGTAACGGGCAAGCCTACGTAGTACGCGGCATCGGCCTGCTCACATCCATTCAGGATATTGAAAACCTGATCGTGGAAGATCTCGACGGAAATCCAGTCCTCGTAAAGAACGTAGCCGAAGTGGCCGAATCGAATCTGCCCCGCGTCGGACAGGTGGGGCTAGACGACAATGACGACGTAGTAGAAGGCATCGTGGTGATGCGTAAGAACGAAAATCCGAGCGAAGTGCTGGCCCGCACCAAAGCCAAAATCGACGAACTCAATGAGCGCATTTTGCCTTCCGACGTCAAGATGGTTACGTTCTACGACCGCGATAATCTGATTAGCTTCTGTACGCGAACCGTACTCCACAATCTCACAGAAGGCATTATTCTGGTCACGGTCATCGTGTTTCTGTTCATGGCCGACTGGCGAACCACGGTCATCGTTTCCATCATTATTCCGCTGGCTCTGCTGTTCGCATTCATGTGTTTGAAGCTCCGTGGCATGTCGGCCAATTTGTTGTCGATGGGCGCGGTCGATTTCGGTATCATCATCGATGGCGCTGTCGTGATGGTCGAAGGAATTTTCGTTACGCTCGACCATTTGGCTCATAAGAACGGGATGGAAAAGTTCAATCGAATGAGTAAACTGGGTCTTATCAAGAAAACTGGTGGCGAACTGGGCAAAGCCGTTTTCTTCTCCAAACTCATCATTATCACGGCGTTACTTCCTATTTTCTCGTTTCAGAAAGTAGAAGGCAAAATGTTCTCGCCCCTGGCCTGGACGCTCGGCTTTGCGCTCCTTGGTGCGCTATTATTTACGCTAACACTGGTGCCGTTGCTGTGTTCTATCCTGCTGAAGAAGAACGTTCGGGAGAAGAATAATCCGCTGGTCAATTTCTTCAACCGGATCGTGATGGCGGGTTTTAATCGTTGCTACGCCAACCGACGACTTAGCTTACTGGCGGCCATTGCCTTTATGGCTGCTACGTTCGCATCGGCCACGCTCATGGGCACGGAATTCCTGCCGACGCTGAACGAGGGTGCCCTTTGGGTAGAAGCCAAGCTACCCATGAGCAGTTCGCTGAATCAAACGGTGGGTCTGGTTAAAGTTCTCCGGCAAAAACTGATGGAATTCCCCGAAGTGAATGGTGTCTTATCGCAAACGGGACGCTCGAATGATGGTACCGACCCATCAGGTTTTTACTACGTCCAGATGCAGGTGAACCTCAAACCTAAGGATGATTGGAAACGCAAGATCACCACGGATGAGCTGATTGAAGAAATGGATGCCAAGTTGAAGCAGTTTCAGGGCATCAATTACAACTACTCGCAGCCGATTATCGACAACGTAGCGGAAGCCGTTGCGGGGATGAACGCCAGCAATGCCGTCAAAATCTTCGGCGACGACCTGAACGAACTGAATAAACTGGCTAACACCGTCCTTGCCGCCATTCGCGACGTACCGGGCGTGAAAGACGTTGGTATTCTACGGAACATCGGCCAACCCGAAATCAGCGTCCTTTTTCACGACCATAAAATGGCGCTTTACGGCGTTTCTCCGGCTGATGCACAGGCGGTTATCGAAATGGCGATTGGTGGTAAAACGGCGTCGATTCTGTACGAAGGCGAACGCAAATTTGATATTCGGGTACGTTACGACGAACGCTACCGCAAAACTGAAGAGGACATTATGCGGCTGATGGTACCGACGCTACGTGGCAGTAAAATACCGCTACGTGAGATTGCCACCATTCGCGAGATAACTGGCCCCGCTTTTGTGTATCGTGATAACAACAAACGGTTTATCGGCGTGAAATTCTCCGTGCGTGAGCGCGATTTAGGAAGCACCATTGCTGATGCTCAGCACCGGGTCAATGCGGCTTTACGAAGTCTGCCCAAAGGCTATTCTATCAACTGGACCGGCGAATTTGAAAACCAGGTACGTGCGACCGGCCGGCTGGGACAGGTAGTTCCGTTGAGTTTAGCGGCCATTTTCGTTATCCTGTTTATCTTATTTGGTAATGCTAAAGATGCGGGTCTGGTGCTGATGAACGTACCGTTTGCCCTGATTGGCGGCATTTTGGCGATTCATATAACGGGCATCAACTTCGGTATTTCGGCGGGGGTTGGCTTCATCGCTCTGTTCGGTATCTGCGTGCAAAATGGCGTCATCCTGATTTCGGTTTTCAATAACAACCGACAGCAGAAAATGCCTCTCGACGAAGCGATTCGCGAAGGTGTTCAATCGCGGGTACGTCCGGTCATCATGACGGCACTCATGGCGGCTATCGGTCTATTGCCAGCCGCCGTATCGACCGGAATTGGTTCTGAAACGCAGAAGCCACTCGCCATCGTCGTAATTGGCGGATTAATTACTGCTACGGTACTGACGCTGCTGATTTTCCCGATTATCTACCGGATGTTTAATCGTCGGGAAAGGACGCATAAGCCTAAAGCGCTGGCTGTTGCAATGGAGTAAGCAGAAGGCTCCGACAGGCTCTGGCTGTCGGCTGTGTAGTGGCTACCCGATTAGCCGCTGGTGCGGCTCGACAGCCAGAGACTGTCGGAGCCTTACCCCTCTGCAATAACTTTCGCGCTACCTTTACAGCATGGCTTTTATCCAGACCGATACGTTCACGCTACGTGGCTATGAATGCGACGCCTTCGGGCGAATGAGTGTGACCGCTCTGATGAACCTGATGCAGGAATCAGCGAATCGAAATGCGATTGATTATGGCATCGGTATCAGCGATTTAGCGCAACGTGGTTTCGGCTGGATGCTGATGCGGTTTCGACTCCGAATGCATCAGTACCCGCGCTACGGCCAAACGATACGACTGACTACGTACCCGACGGTGGTCGAAAAGTATTTTATCTACCGTGATTTTCAGGTGCTGGCCGAAGACGGTACGTTACTGGCCGATGCTACCAGTACGTGGCTCGTATTTGGAATGGAAAAACGGGCGATGGTCCCCCTACCCGATTTCATTCGCCAGTTGACACCGCCAATCATTTCCGATCCACTCCCCAGGCTGTCACTAAAACCTGACTTTTCCACTACGTCTTTTTCCCCTGATACCGAAAAGGTAGTCGAAGTTGGCTGGCTAAGTATCGATCAGAATCAGCATGTTAACAACGTAGCGTATGTCGGCTGGCTACTCGAATCCGTACCTGATACGTTACTCCAAACGCAGGAATTATCCGAACTTGATTTGGTATTCCGAACCGAAAGTCACTGGCACGATCAGCTTAACGTTCAGTTGATGACTGAGACAACAGGAACGCTATTACACCGAATCATCCAGCAGGAATCCGGCAAAGAAGTGTTGCTGGCACGTAGTCAATGGCGGAGGTAGGCTCCGACAGGCTCCGGCTGTCGAGCCGCGTCAGCGGCTAACAAAACCGACAGCCAGAGCCTGTCGAAGCCTATTAACTTACCGCCCCATAACTAACCGTGTCTGGGCGGGCGATTGCGGGGCGTCCTGAAGCTGAATGGCCAGTTTTTCGTCTTTAAACTGCGTTCGGTCGATGGCTAACGTAACGGTTTGCACTCCTTGTGGTAACTCAGCTATCGCGCCTTTGGCTGTCATTTTCAGCGGTTTCTGACCAGCCCAGGCGGTTATACCAGCGGTCGAGTTAAGGGCTAGTTCTACGTTCCCTTTGCTGACAACCTCCACGTCGAACCGAACGAAACTGTATTTTTTGGCAGGACTAACCTCAACAATCGGCAATTCGTTAACCGGCAATCCGCCCGATACGTTGCTGTAGATAGGAACAAACGGTAGTTTCCCGTTATCTTTTGCTACGTATCCAGCATCGGCCGCAATTTTCTGGTTCAGTTCTTTCGATCCTGAAACCGTGCTCCACCGACGCACAAACCGGGTCGTTGGTACGCGAAAATCGCCGGACTCGCCAATTTTCGACAGGAAGCCAATGAGGTTGATGAACTCTTCTTTTTCCAGACCTGCCGTCATTCCAGCGGGCATCAGCGAACCGGGCGTTTTTTCGATGGTGTTAATCTGGTTTTTGGGGATGGTGATTTCCGTGCCCGCTACGTCACGTACCATCACTTCCGACGTACCGTTGCTGACCAGATACGCCATCATTTCGCTACCATCTTTTTTGACGATACGTTGCAGTTCGTACCCTTCTTTGATGGACAGTGTTGGATAAAGAACCGACCGGATAATGGTCTCAACCGGCGAACTCGTCCCCAAGCTACTCAAGTCAGGGCCGATACGTCCGCCCGCTCCACCGATGGCATGACAGGTCTGGCACAGCAACTCACTTCGCCGGAATACTTTTTCGCCCAGCATGGGGTTGGCCGATTTGCTGATGGTTTGAGCCAGCGTCTTAATTTCCTGATCATTAAGTTGCTGCGGCATCCGCTCTACAGGCAACGTACCACCCGAGGCTTCAAGCGACTTTATCAACGCCAGTGTCTCATCGGTTCTTTGCCGGGTCCAGGGAATGTTACGTCCCATCAACTGGCGACCGGTTTTGGCAAAGGGCTCAGGAATTTTTTGGGCGGCAATTGCATCAGCTAATGCCTGAGTACCCTCTTTCTTCGCAAAAAATCCCTTAAATAATTCTGAAGCATCGGTTTCGGCAGGTATCGTTCGCAGGAGGTCGGTCCCTATACGGGCAGCTTCGGTCGGTTCCAATGTAGCTAGCTGGGCGGTAGCCAGCACACGTAGCTCCGGTGTATTTTTCGGCCCACTCATGTCGACCAAAATCTTCCTGGCATTGTCGCTTCCCATCGAAGCTAGTGCACTTAACGCGGCCTTTTTGATGGACTTATCACCCTGTCGAATCAGGCCGACCAGCTTGTCACTCAGGGTTTCCATGCGCCATAAACCAACTAACTGAATCGCGTTCGTAGCTACGGCTTCATCATCGCTACTCATGAAACTGGCAATTCGGTTCAGATCATTAGTTGGTTTAACGTTACGCTGGCGAGCCGCATCGGCCAGTGCGCCCAGTCGAGCCGCGGTGTTTTTGTCGCGTGAACTAACAGCCATATCAAACAACGTAGCGAGTTCGGTTGGCCTACCGTATTTGGCAATCGACGCCAGTACGTCCTTTTGATATTCTTCCGGTACCTGACCTTTTTGATAGAGTTGCGTCAGTTGGGCCACTGCTTCCGGACTTCCTACCGATTTAAGCGCGAACGCCGTTTTTCGGGAATCGCCCAAAAAGTTGGGATCTGTTTTCAAACGATTGGCCCACTGCGGCTCCAGTTCACGAACGGTTTGCCAGAGGGCGAAATCCAGAAATTCGTCCATCGGCTGATCCAGTACGCTCAGGGCTGACTTGGCCGCTTCGGGCGATGCTACGTTACGTAGCGCAATAACCGCTTCCAACCGCACGCGGGGATGTGCATCCGTGACCGCCTTCGACAGCAATGCAGCTTCATCCTTTATTTTGCCATGCCACAGTCGGAAGGCACGTACCGCTGCCGCCCGAGCATCCGGTTTTTCGGCTTTTAGCAGACGTAGCAACAGCGGCTCGTTCACCGTATCGAGGGTTTGGTACGTCCAGAGGGCTTCCAGCAATAGGTGTTCATAGTCGGCGTCTTTCGTATCCAATTTAGCTACCCATTGCTCCAGCGCAGGAATAACTTCTTTGGCACCGTGTCGTTTCAACACCTGCTTGGCTTGCAGACGTGTCCAGTCTTCCGGCTGACGTAACGCATCCAGCAATTCCTGAATCGATGCTTTTTCCAGTTGCGGCCTTTTGACCAATGGCCGATTTTTCGCCACAATCCGCCAGATACGTCCGTGCTGCTGATCCCGGCGCGGGTCGTGAAAATCGACTTCGCCGTGCTGGATGATCGGATTATACCAGTCTGCTACGTAGATCGCACCGTCGGGACCAACCGAAATATCGACTGGTCGGAACGCTACGTTATCGGTCCACATCAAATCGTCCAGTTGCCGGGATGCAAATCCGCTACCTTGTTCTTCCAGTTTGAATCGATTGATACGGTTTGCCCGGAAATCATTAGTAATCAACGTACCTTGCCAGTCTTCCGGTAAGTGCCGTCCTGAAATAACGTCTAGTCCGCTGTGTTTCGGCTGACCGGGATTCAGGCCGCGCAAAATACGTTCGGCGCCGGGAGCTGTCAGGAACGTAGCGCCGGGAAAGCCGTAATTAATCCCTTCGAAACCAGCGCCATCGGTCAGGAACGTAGTGCCCCAGCGGGTGAACTGCAAACCCCACGGATTGACCAAGCCTTTGGCGTATACATCGAGTTCAAGCTGTTCGGGACGTAGTTGCCACACACCGCCCCCCTCCAGCCGCTTGATACCCGACGGCGTTTCGACGTGACTATATATATATATGGACTGATTGAAATACAGGCTTCCCTCCGGCCCCCAGCGAAACGTATGAATCAGGTGGTGCGTATCGGCCGTACCAAAACCGCTTAAAATCCGGCGTTTTTTGTCGGCTTTTCCGTCGCCATCGGTATCCGCGAAATGCAGGATTTCCGTTGAGTTTGCTACGTATACCCCGCCATCGCCCGGCAGAATTCCGGTTGGTGTTAGCAGCCCTTCGGCGAAAATGGTCGATTTATCAGCCTTACCATCACCGTTGGTATCTTCCAGCACAAAAATTTTGTCGTTGGCCTGTTCGCCTGTTTTCAGGTGCGGGTAAGCCGTACTGCTCACAACCCACAGTCGGCCTTCGGCATCCCAGTTCATCTGAATGGGTTTCGCCACCATCGGCTCGGCAGCAAACAAGGTCACTTCAAAACCGTCGGCAATCTTGAACGATTCGAGTTCGCGTTTTACGTCCGGGTCGGGTACGTCGTCGGGGTTATTATCCTGATTGACTAATGCGGTCGTCAGCACAAGTACCGGAATGAGCAGACTTTTTCGCAGAAAGGTTTTTATAGGGTTTATTCGTTGCATGGTCTCTATATAATTGAGGGCTGGCAAAGGCCCCGACAGGCTCCGGCTGTCGGATTCGCGCTAGCGAATAAAAGAGTAGCTACAACCGACAGCCGGAGCCTGTCGGGGCCTTCATTACTTTAGCAAGGTAAGCTGATACATTGCCGGTTTGGGCTGGCGGCTCACAGCGATCTGTCCTTCCAGCCATTTGATGATTAAACTTTGCTCTTCCAGCCCCTTTTTGTGACGCCCCTGCTCGTACGACCGGAAGCCAATAATATAGGTGCGATTGAGGGGACGGTACTGAAAAAAGAACTGCTCGTTTTTCTTCAAAATCATCTGACGTAACTCCGCCGACTGCGTAAAAGCCGGCCCTTGCCGAATGACAATACCATCAGCCCATTCTTTTGCCGATGCCGTTTTTACCTCGTCGTTATCAATCACGAGCGTGTAAAATCCTTTTTTCAGTCCCGAAATTTTAACCAGCCGCCCATTGTCCACATCGATGAGCTTTCCATCCTGTTGCGGAGATACTATTGGTAAGTAGGTATCATCCACTTTGAAGCTCAGATTCCCCGCCGACTTATCGAAATTTATCGCTTTTGCAGGCGCAGCGGCATCAGCCGTTTTCGTTACGTCGATACTTATCTCACCGAAACGTGAATTGAGGCCAAGGGCTTTTTCAAGAATGGTAGCCAGATAATAGTAACCCGTTTCGTTCAGGTGAATACCGTTTTCAGTGATCATGGTCTTTTTACTGACTTCCTGCACCGGCTTAAACAGATCGACGTAGCGTTTTTTACGATCCGAAGCCAGTTTGGTAATGGCCGACGCGTATTGCTCTAGCTCAGCGTTACGTTGCGTTAGTTTTTCAGCGGATTGACCTGATAGAATCGGAATTGGCGATAAAAGAATGGTTCTCGCCCCAAGCGAATCAATTTTGTCGATCAGTTTATTCAGGCCTTGCTGAAAACGCGGCAATCCTGATTCGCCCTCCTGCGCTTCGATGCCCCCGTAAGCGATAAAAACCACCGTTGGTTTAGCTTTCCCAAGTTCATTGATCAGTGATTCATACGCGGTGGGTGGCGTCGTAATGTCACTACGTCCATCGGCAAATACGTCGTCGCCCGACCAGCCCAGATTCCGATACGTTACGTCCCGGTCCGGCCAGCGCGTGGTTAGGGCCAGTTCCAGGTAGCCGAATTGCATGTCGTTCTCGAACAGCGAATTTCCCAGAAATACCACGCGGTCGCCTTTTTGCAGTTCGAATGGTTCCGCTACGTTCTGCCCCCGAACGAACTGGCTGGAAAAATAAATGAGTAGATATAGAAGTATGTTCGGAATATTCGGCTTTCGCATCACTAGGCGTATGTATTGGGATTCGGGAAAATAGGCATGAAGCCCGCTGTTTTTTTAACCACAATGAAAAGCTCAAATCAATCAAAGTTTAATCACTTGCATTGGGTTCGAAATATTTATTTTTAAAGTATAAATTTAAATTTGACAGTATCTTTTCGTTTTTTTTACCCATGCATTCGGATACGGTAGATGATGATGCGCTGTTATGGCGTCAGTTTCAACAGGGCGATTCGGCATCGCTCGGGAAGCTGATGACCAAACATTATACGGCGCTAATTCACTACGGTACGAAATTCAATCGAAACACCGACTTCATCCGCGATTGCATGCAGGATATATTTGTGGAACTCTGGAACCGGCGTACCACGCTAAGTGAGCTTACTACGTCGCAAGTCAGGCCGTACCTGATGACGATGCTACGTCGGCTGTTGCATCAACACTATCTGGAGAAACAACGGTATGACTTTCAGCCCATTTCAGCGGACAGTGATACGTCATTTTTTGAGATTTCATTCTCCCCGGAAGATCAGTTTATTCATAATGAGAGTCTGCATCAGCACGCAAATCGTGTTGGGCAGATACTGGATAAACTGCCGCGTCGGGCGAAAGAAGCGATTTACCTGCGCTTTTACGAAAATTTAGACCGGTCGTCCATTGCCCAGATCATGGGAATATCCGAGCAATCCGTTTCTAACTTATTTCAGACCACCTTTCGGCAGCTACGTCAGCAGCTAAATACCGAACTTTTCTGGCTCTGTTTGCTGCTTTTTTATACGCTCTGAACTAATTCTCAATTTTTTTTTCCACGAAAAGCAGTATCTACCAATTCGTTTCCCCTATCAGGTAGTGAAAGTGATTGATCATGCCTGACTATGTAACGTTCACTACCGAAGATTTTCTGGTCGACCCGTTTTTTCAAAGCTGGGTCAGAAATCCTACGGCTGCGAATGAAGCCTTCTGGCAGGAATGGCTCACGCAGCATCCGGAGCGGGCCGATGAAGTGAAACTGGCTCGGCAGCTTTTGTTGAGTATCCAGACGGAACAGCCTGTCATCAGTCCGGAACAGATTCAGGAAGATGTCCAGCGAATGCTGCAAAAAATTAATGCGCAGACGCCCCGGCAACCGTTCCAAACAGTATCGCGCTCAAATAACTTCAGGTGGTTGGCCATTGCCGCTACGGTATTGCTCCTGTTAGGTATCGGCTGGTGGTTTATTCATCCCGAAAATGGGGCGGTAAACGTACCGGCATTAACATCGACTCAAAAGCAGGATGGGGTTCAGGAGCAACGTAACAATACGCAACAACCTCTTCGAGTGAGCTTGCCTGACGGTAGTGTTGCTACGTTGTCGCCCAAATCTGCCCTAACGTATCCAGCCGTTTTTAGCGATTCAAGTCGGGAAGTTAATCTGGTTGGCGAAGCGTTCTTCGAGGTAACCCGAAATCCCGCCAAACCCTTTTTAGTATTTGCTGATCAGATTGTTACGCGTGTATTAGGGACGAGCTTTCGGGTGAGCGCCTACCCGCAGCAACAGCAATTAACGGTGGCGGTACGTACGGGAAAAGTCGCGGTATATGCCCGTGCTACGTCTGAAAATACGCGCAAAGGCGCTGTCGACAAACGTATCATTTCGCTCACGCCCAACCAGCAGGTCAATTTTTCGAAAGCGGATGCCGCCTTCCGGAAAACGCTGGTCGAAAAACCAGCGGTGATCGACCAGACCGTGAAAATCAATGATTTTGATTTCGATGAAACGCCCGTTAGCGACGTGCTTCAGCGGTTTGAGAAAGCCTATGGCGTCGACATCATTTACGATTCTGATTTGCTACGTGACTGCGCACTGACAGCCTCGCTCGCCGACGAGACCATGACCGAAAAACTGGGTATCGTTTGTAAAGGCATCGGTGCTACGTATGAGATTATCGACGGCAAAATTGTGATTCATTCGACTGGTTGCCGATAACCAGCAGCCTGAAAATCAGCTTTTCAACTAAATACTTAACCTTAAATTCGCCTATGCCCAAGCTTAACTTTCTCACCTGATAAACGAACGAAGCCGACAGTGCGGCCAGGCACCATCGGCTTCTAAAGCTCCCTCTATTTTTCTCAGCCCGAGCATCCATGAATCATGGATGAGAGGAATTGGTTTGTCTGTTTTTCAACAAAAACCCGCTAAATCTAATGAAAAAATCATTAACGCTTACGCTAATGAAAATCACTGCCATTCAGCTTTTTGTGGCGTTGATACTTACCGCCGTCAGCTACGCTGGCGACGTAAAAGCGCAGGAAGTTCTCGAACGTAGAGTCAACATAACCATTGAACAGGCTACGCTGAAACAGGCTTTGATGCAGGTCAGTCAGGTGGCCAACGTAAAATTTGTTTTCAATTCAAAAGTGATACGTTCGGATGAACGCGTTTCGATTACGGCTCATAACGAACGGCTGGCCGACGTACTGACCCGATTGCTCAAACCACGCCATGTTCAGTACGAAGTGGCTGGCAAACAGATCATTTTCTCCCGAACAGAACCCGAAGCATCGCTGGAACCAGATCTGCAACTCGATGGTAACAAGCCACCGAAAAGTATGGACGTATCGGTTTCAGGTACGGTTCAGGATGAAAAAGGAATTGGCTTGCCGGGCGTAAGCATTGTTCTCAAAGGCACCAATCGCGGAACCACCAGCGATGCGCAGGGAACGTATCGACTTGACGTTCCTGATGCCAGCGCCATCCTGATTTTTAGTTTTGTCGGCTATCGAAGCCAGGAAGTTTCGGTTGGCAATCAGACCCAGTTGAACGTAACGCTGCTGCCTGATAATCAGTCGCTAAATGAAGTTGTGGTGGTTGGGTATGGATCGGTCAAGAAATCAGATTTGACGGGTTCGGTGTCGTCGGTGGGTTCTGACAAAATAACACAGGTGAAGGGCATTTCCAACGTAGCGCAGGCGTTACAGGGATTTGCGGCTGGCGTTCAGGTCAATCAGTCGTCGGGGCAGCCGGGCGAAGCCATGATTGTTAAAATACGCGGCACCAATTCAATCAGTGGCGGAAACGCGCCTTTATACGTAGTGGACGGGCTTCCACTGGATGGCCTGAGCGCCCAACTTAACCCCGACGATATCGACCGGATTGAAGTTCTAAAAGATGCCTCATCTACAGCTATTTACGGTTCTCGCGGAGCGAATGGCGTTATCATTATTTCCACAAAAAAGGGAAAAGAAGGCAAGCCTAAGGTTTCCTACAATGGCTATTATGGCGTTCAGAGCCTGCGCAAAAAAGTTGACCTGATCAGCGCCCGCGACTTTGCCATTTTACAGAATGAAGTTATAACGAACGATAACGCATCGGGCCTGAACAGCCCCCGGAAAGCCTTACCCTGGACAACGGCGCAAATCGATTCGCTGGGGGGCAAAGGCACTGATTGGCAGGATTTAGTCTATCGAAATGCCATTGTTCAGAATCACGATTTGTCGATCAGTGGCGGGTCGCAGAATCTGAAATACTACACCTCGTTCGGCTACTACGATCAGGACGGGATTATCCGAAACTCCAATTTTAAGCGCATGTCATTCCGCGTAAATCTGAGTTACGACATCAGTAAAAAGTTGTCGGTCAGCAACAGTTTTTCGCTCCAGAATTCAATTTACCGGCAGGCGCTTTACGCAGGTGCCGACGGTGGTGGCGGGATTCCATTCACAACCATGGTAATACCGCCAACACAGGGACCGTACGACGCTAATGGTACTTACACAAAATTTACTGGCGTATCGTACGGCGAAACCAACCCGTTCGGTATATCGAGTGAACTGTATAACCCATCCGCCAATCTGCGACTCATCGGCAATACAACCCTTGTGTATGAACTGGTTAAGGGACTAAAATTGAATACCAGTGTGGGCATCGATGGTGGCTACACCAGAAGCGATTACTACGCTCCTTCAACAATCAGCATCGGGCAACCGGGCGGCAAGGCGTCCAAGAATTACAGCAACACCAGTACGTTCGTTACCGAAGATTACCTGACTTATTCCGCAGTTATCAATAAGCACACGATTGACGCGCTGGGCGGCTTTACGTATCAAAGTAACCAATCCGAAAACTTAAACAGCGGTACTGGTATTGGCTTTATTACCAACGATTTTACCAACAACAACATAAGTGCCGCTACAACACCGGGCTTGCCCAGTACGGGTTATTCGGACAGTAAACTGGTGTCGTATCTGGGTCGTGTTAATTATAATTTCAGTGATAAGTACTACGTCACGTTAACCGGTCGGTACGATGGTTCGTCGCGGTTTTCGGAGGATAAAAAGTTTGCCTTCTTCCCATCGGGGGCTTTATCCTGGCGTATTTCGGAAGAGCCGTTCATGAAACAAATACCAACTATTTCAACACTCAAACTTCGAACGACATACGGCTTTTCCGGCAATCAGGCGATTGCCAATTACCAGACACTAGCCCGCCTTTCCAATACGAACGTAGTATTCAGCAACGTCAACAACATTGCGTACGTACAAGGTTCGCTGGCATACAATAACCTGAAATGGGAAACAACCCGACAACTGGACATCGGCCTTGACCTCGGATTGCTACGCGACCGAATTCAACTCACACTGGATTATTACGACAAGAAAACCGAAGACCTGCTGCTGAATGTTGGCCTGCCTACGTCATCGGGGTTTAGTACGGTGCTGCAAAATATTGGGGCGGTGCAGAATCGTGGTTTCGAGTTTCAACTGACCACCGTAAACACTACCGGCGCGCTACGTTGGAGTTCGGTGGTAACGGTTTCGCACAACAACACCAAGGTATTGCAACTCGAAAATGACCCGCAGGGCAACCCCGTTACGTATAAGGAAGTTGGCGCAGGTGGCAACTGGTTTCCGATTCAGGCGGGGCAGTCGATCAATGAGTTGTACGGCTACAAAGTGCTGAGTATTTACCAGACCAACGACGAAGCCGTTAAAAATGGCGAGCCCACTAAACGGGCTGGTGATTATAAATTCTGGGATAGAGACGGCAATGGCGTAGTGGATGGCAACGACCGGTCGACGCTCACGCACCTGACGCCCAAAGTAACCTTTGGCTTCAATAACAACCTGACATACAAGAACTTCAACCTCTCACTGCTGTTCGTCGGTTCGCTGGGAAATGATATTGTCAATGAATTCAGAAAGTACAACATCTCCCTGAACGGTAACTGGACGCCCACGAAAGAGGCTTTCAACCAACGCTGGACCGGCACCGGGAACGGGTTCGATGTTCCTTCTTCGAAGAGTGGTAGTTCCATTCGGGATTACGCCAATAGTTTGTGGGTCGAAAACGGCTCTTACGTAAAACTGCGCGACATTACGTTGGGCTACACCTTACCCGCTACGTTGCTGAAGTCGGCTAAACTTTCATCGGTTAATGTGTACGTGAGTGCACAAAACTACCTCACCATCACCAAGTACACAGGTTACGACCCGGAGGTTTCCTGGAGTGCAGCTTCCGTAAATGGTTGGGATAGAGGAAACTATCCATCCATGAAATCGATCACCGCCGGCGTAAAAGTTGATTTTTAATTTAACTGAAGCACGACCATGAAAAATTATATAATCTCTACTGCTATTGGTTGTTTACTAGCTGTTACGTTGCCCGGCTGTCAGGAAGATTTACTTGAAAAACCCAAGACGTTTGTCAGTCCGAACACGTTTTTTGCCAACGCTGATGGCTATGAACAGGTAGTAAAAGGAATTTACTCGACACTGCCCAGTCTGTTCACGGCTAATGGAATGATGATGCGGGAAATGTTCAGCGATTACAGTGGCTCACCGTCGCCATCTTACGAACAAGCGCTGCCAACGTATCAGAACAATCACCAGCCCTTCTTTTACAATGTGCGGGGTGAGTGGGCGAATGAGTACACGATCATCAAAAATGCGAATTTCATTTTAAGTTACCTCGACCCCGCTACCAATCTGACGGCGACCAAAAAGAAAGAACTAACGGCCGAAGCCCGGTTTTTACGCGCTTTTGCGTATTTCCAGCTCGTGCAGTTTTTTGGCGATTTACCCATCCGTACAACGCCCCTCAGCGATTACAGTCAGGCGCAGGCTCCCCGTTCTTCACAGGCTGACGTATATAAATTAATCCTTGACGATTTGACGTATGCCGAAGCGAACCTTCCAGAGCAGACCAGCCAGCAGGGACGCGTTTATAAACTGGTAGCGACTGCCCAACTGGCTAAAGTGTATTTAACGATGGCCGGTAATCCGCTGAAGCAGACGCAGTATTTTCAGAATGCGCGGGAAAAAGCGCTGGCTGTCATCAATTCCGGCAAATTCCAGCTCGTTTCCGATTATGCACAGCTTTTTCATAGCACGGCCTACACCACCGAAAGCATTTGGGAACAGCTTTTCCGGCCCGAAGTTGGCGGCAATGGATTACAGGCGTTGAGCAGCACCGCGAAAGGATTTGTACCAATATTATTACCATCGAGTTGGTTCATCAACAGCTTTGCCAAAGGCGACCAACGGAAAGAATGGGGAATTAAGCAGAGCTACAAAGGCCCTGATGGCGCTACGTTGGCACCCTTTTACCAGAAGTTTGTAAACACTACGTTTATCGACGCGGGGGCTACGCCTTCAGGAGTCATCAATGGCTACACCGTTCCTTTTTTGCGGCTGGGCGAAATCTACCTGATCGCTGCCGAAGCTGAGAACGAAATCAGTGGTCCGGCCAATGCGTATCAGTATATTAATCGTATCCGACAACGGGCGCGGGTTAACAAAAGCGATCCTACGAACGTACCGGATTTGGCTAATCTGTCGAAAGAACAGTTTCGGGAAGCGGTGTATATGGAGCGCAAATGGGAACTGCACGAGGAAGGAAGCGCCTGGTTCGATTTGAAACGTACCGGAACCCTGACCAAAATCCAGACGATACGTAGCGCCGATCTAGTTCGGCCAATTGGGACGTATAACGATACGTGGTACATCCCTGATAATGAGATTCAGAATAATACCATTCCCCAAAACCCGTCCTACGGAAAATGACCCGTTACGTTCAATTGGTGCGTAGCATAATCCTGATCTGTTGGTTGGGTTCCGCTACGTTTGGACACGCGCAGACACGCATTTTTGTGTCTCCATCTGGCAACGACAGCCAGGCCGGTACGTTGGCATCGCCACTGGCCACGCTCGATAAAGCGCTGGCGAATGTAAAAACAGCTTCGCTGAATGATGTTCACATTTACCTGCGTAAAGGTGTCTATTATTTACCCAAAACGCTACGTATCACCCCACAGCAAGTTGGCAACAAGAAGTTGTTAATCAGCGCGTATCAACAAGAGCAAGTTGAACTAAACGGCGGACGAAAACTGGCGTTACGTTGGCAAAAATCCGACAACGGAATCTGGACGGCGAACGTAGCAGGTGAACCGTTTGAACAGTTGTACGTCAATGGGAAGAAACAGGTGCTGGCGCGCTACCCAAACTATGATTCGACCGCCCGCGTATTCAACGGAACAGCCGCCGACGCCATCAGCAAAGCACGTTTCAGCCGTTGGAAAAATCCGGTAGGTGGTTACCTTCACGCCATTCACCGGCACGAGTGGGGCGGTTTTCATTACCGAATTACGGGCAAAACGGGCGATACGCTCACCTACGAAGGTGGCTGGCAAAATAATCGCCCGATGGGAATACATAAGAATCAGCGTTTTGTCGAAAATATCTACGAGGAATTGGACGCCCCCGGCGAGTGGTTTTACGACAAAGCCACGCAAACGCTGTCGTTTATTCCCCCCGTCGGGCTCGATTTGAATACGGCCGTTGTCGAAGTATCGCGATTGAAATCGTTGGTTGAGTTGGTTGGCACATCGGAGGTTCCGCTACGTCAGGTACGTATTCAGGGGGTTCGGCTGGTTAATACTGAACGCACGTTTATGGAGCCGTATGAGCCGCTGCTACGTAGCGACTGGATGCTGTATCGGGGTGCAGCAGTTTACCTGGAAAACACCGAAAACTGTCGCATCGAGTCCTGCGAACTTACTCATCTTGGCGGAAACGCCATTCTGGTCAGTAGGTATAATCGGAACGTAACGGTTGACGGTTGCCATATTCATCACGTGGGCGCTACGGCCATCGGTTTTGTGGGCGATACGTCGGCGGTACGTTCCCCTGCGTTTCGGTACGAATGGTTTGTTCCCTACGCCAAAATGGACCTTCGGCCGGGGCCGAAAAATAACCGGTATCCAGCGCAGTGCACCGCTAGCAATAACCTGATTCACCACATCGGCGAGATCGAAAAACAGGCTACCGGCGTCGAAATTTCGATGGCGTCTAATATTACAGTGCGGCATAATACGATTTATCAACTACCCCGCGCGGGCATCAACATTGGCGACGGCACCTGGGGCGGGCATCTGATCGAGTTCAACGATGTATTCGATACCGTCCTCGAAACCGGCGATCATGGTTCATTCAATTCCTGGGGGCGCGACCGTTTCTGGCATCCTAACCGAAAAACGATGGATAGTCTGGTAGCGGCTCATCCTGAACTGATTAAACTCGACGCCCAAAAACCAGTTGTCATCCGAAATAACCGGTTCCGCTGCGACCACGGTTGGGACATCGACCTCGACGATGGCAGCAGTAATTACCTTATATATAATAACGTACTGCTGAACGGCGGACTAAAACTTCGGGAAGGATTTTATCGTACTGCCGAAAACAATGTGATCCTGAATAATTCCTTTCACCCGCACGTCTGGTTTAAGAATAGCGAAGATGTGTTCCGGAAAAACATTGTTATGCGTGGCTATTTCCCGATCCAGATATCCTATTGGGGAAAAGAAATAGACCATAATCTCTTCCCCGACCAGGCCGCTTTACAAAAAGCACAGCAGCACAGCACCGACGCGCACAGCCAATTTGGCGACCCGCAGTTTACCAATCCAGAACAGGGCGATTATCGGGTAAAGCAGGGAAGTCCGGCGCTGGCGGTTGGTTTCCAGAATTTTTCGATGAATCAGTTTGGCGTTCAGAAAGCGTCGTTACGTGCGCTTGCCCGTTCGCCGAAACTTCCCGAATTAATCAATCCGCAAAAAGAAGGGAACGTAGCAGAAACGACCTGGTTGGGTATTCGGATACGTAACGTAGCGGGCCCGGGCGACCGGTCGGCGTTTGGGTTGCCGGATGAGAAAGGAATCGTTGTGCTGACTGTGCCCAAAGAAAGTAAACTAGCGACGTCTGGCTTGCAGAAAGACGACGTAATACGTACCATCAACGGCACCGACGTAGCAACCATTACGCAGTTGGTGAGCATGCACCAGCAACTGCATTTCATGAGCACCATACCCGTTCGTGTCATGCGAAATCAACGTATCGTTGAGGTAAAATTATCGGTGAAGTAAAATAGCTTACAATTGATGTCCCATCCTAAATTTCTCCTTCATGCTGAAAGTGCCTCCCTACGAAGGAGGAATTTAGGATGAGATTCTTTCCTGAAAACCTTATCGTTATATAGTAATCTGCGCGTTGTATTCCGATATTTGTTTTTATTCGGATAACTACCATGATTACTACGTCCAACTCAAAAACTGACCACCAAACCCTCGACGCTGTGCTGGGTGGGCTGATGCGACGCTACAGTGAGCGCGTTCCCGACGTGCAGAAAGTCATCAACGCCATGATTGAGGATGGTGTAATTGAATCGGGTGATGAGATTGAGAATGACCACATTGCCTTTCGCACGATGGGGGTTCCTAATCTGGGAATTGCGTCATTTGAAAAAATTTTCCGGCATTACGGCTACGAAAGACGCGACGAATACAACTTCACCGAAAAGAAATTAACGGCATATTGGTACAGTCCGCCGGAGCCGCATTACCCCCGCATTTTCGCCAGTGAGCTGCGCGTACACGAGCTGTCGGACGAAGTGCAACGTATCATTCACAAATACACCGATACTGTAAAAAGCGACCCGGTTGATTCACTGAATCTGGACGATGCCGAAGCAGTCGATCAGTTTCTCCATCAACCCCTCTGGCAGACGCCTACCCTAGCTGATTATCAGGCACTATTAAAAGAAAGTGAATACGCAGCCTGGGTCATTTATAATCGATACTACCTGAATCACTTTACCATCAGCGTGCATAATCTGAAACCGGGATATAACACGATTGATGAATTTGTGGCCTTTCTGCAACAGCACGGTTTAAAGCTAAATTCGGCGGGAGGCACCATCAAAATCAGCCCCGATGGCGATTTGCGGCAGGCTTCGACGGTGGCGCAGATGATTGACGCTGAATTTGCGAATAGCGATACGTTCCGAATAGCTGGTTCATACGTCGAGTTTGCGGAACGTCGTGTACTTCCTCAATTCAAAAACTTACCTACCGATGAGGTTGGTCGTCAGCACCGGCGCGAAGGTTTCGAAACCGGCAATGCTGATAAGATTTTTGAAAGTACGTTTACAACCCAAACGGAGAAATGAGTTGATAATGAATAACATAGAATGTATAATGATTGATTTAGCGACTAAAGCGAGTATTTAAAGCAGTCATTATTCATTTTGCATTATCCATTTTACATTAACCCATCTACTACCATGAAACCCTTTCTTTTATTTATAACCTTACTTGTAACCGGGGTCTCCGCGTTGGCGCAGAAAACGGCACCTGTCGGCCTGGGCCTGTATAGCTTTCGGAATCAGTTTGCGAAAGACGTTCCTGGTACCATGGCGAAAGTAAGGCAGATGGGATTTCGGGAAGTTGAAATTGCGGGGACCTACGGACTTAGTCCAGCGGATTTCAGAAAAGTTCTGGACAAAAACAACCTCAAAGCCATTAGCGTAGGAGCCGATTTCGACGATTTGGATACGAACGTACCCAAAGTACTACGCGAAGCTAAGGCCTTGGGCGTCAGATACGTAGCCTGTTTCTGGATTCCTCATGAAGGTGATACATTTACGATAAACCATGCCGAGCGCGCCATCGATGTATTCAATACCGCTGGTAAAATTCTGGCTGACAATGGTATTACGTTATGCTACCACACGCACGGCTACGAATTCCAGACGTATAAAGATGGTACGTTCTTTGACTATCTGGCCGAAAATTTCGACCCCAAAGCGATCAATTTCGAGATGGACGTATACTGGGTTAAATCGCCAGGTTATAACCCGGTTGCGCTTTTGCAGAAGTATCCCAAACGGTTTCCGCTCCTGCATCTGAAAGACCGCAAACCCGGTACGCCCGACAGCCAGAACGGCCACGCTGATGTAGAATCGAACGTAACGCTCGGCCAGGGCGATGTCGGAATCGCTGACATTATGAAACAGGCTAAAAAATCGGGCGTAAAGCACTTTTTTATTGAAGACGAATCGTCCCGGTCGATGGAGCAGGTACCACAGAGCGTAGTTTTTCTGGAAGGGCTAAAGTGAAGTATAATGTAGGATGTAAGGCATTTACTGCCAGAGTGTTATAGATCCTATAATAACTACCCCTTTGCGTTGAGCCATAAGCCAGGATAAATTCATTCATCGGCGTACTCATACGTATAGCATTATCTACTGAAAATATGAATTACATCGAAGGCCCGTCTATCTGTCGGCAGGCGGCCCTTTGCCGTAATGTGACCAGATTATTTTTTATAATAGGAATTAAAAGATTAGTACGTTGACAAAACAAAAAGTTATCCTTTCAAGCCAGAAATTATACTTAGGTATTTTTTTGTCATATTATTTATCAATAAGCATTATTACTTAAATAAATATTAATAAAATCAATCTAGTAGTAACATTTGGACGTATATTTTGCCAATAATCACCGCAAAACCGTCCTTTATATGAAAAATATTTATCTACTATTCCTCCTTTTAAAATGTTTACTACTGACGCAGGTTTGTCTGGCCCAATCGACGCGGTACCATCGCATCCGGGTTACTATCAGTCCCGAACGTCTGGAATATCTGTTCAATAACGGTCTGGAAGTGGATCACTTCTCGTTCGAGAACAAATCGGTTTTCACGGCCGAAGTATCTGATAATGACGTAGCACTCTTCAAAAAAAATGGTCTGAAAGTAACGTACCTGATCCGGGATCTTGAAAAGAATTATCGAAAAATAAACGCAGCAATCGATAAGGAAGCTGCCCGAACCAGCAGGAACGCCCGCGCCGAAGCCGTTACGACGCCCGCCAATTTCAGTCTGGGTTCTTTCGGCGGTTACTACTCGTTTGCCGAATTACCCGCCATCCTCGACCGGATGCGAGCCCTTTATCCGAACCTGATTACTATTAAATCGACAATCGGTTCATCGGTAGAAGGCCGTCCGTTGTATATGGTCAAAATCAGCGATAACCCGGATGTCGATGAAAATGAGCCGGAATTATTGCTAAATGCCTTGCATCACGCTCGTGAGCCTATCAGTATCAGCCAGTTAGTATTCTTTATGTGGTACGTACTGGAAAATTATAATACCGATAAAGAGATACGCACGTTGCTCAATAGCTCCGAAATTTATATTGTTCCGTGCTTGAATCCCGATGGTTACGTCTATAATCAGAGTACGAATCCAAACGGGGGCGGGATGTGGCGAAAAAATCGTCGGGCGAATTCAGGCGGTACTTTCGGCGTCGATCTGAACCGAAATTACTCGTACAATTATGCGCGTGATAATACAGGTTCGTCGCCAACGAGTTCGTCGGACACGTATCGGGGCACCGCTGCATTCTCAGAGCCCGAAACCGCAGCGCTACGTAACTTAGCGGCTCAGCATCAGTTCGTTGCGGCT
Organism: Spirosoma flavus; assembly: GCF_054778555.1. Lineage (NCBI taxonomy): Bacteria > Pseudomonadati > Bacteroidota > Cytophagia > Cytophagales > Cytophagaceae > Spirosoma > Spirosoma flavus. The sequence continues at coordinate 1,333,423 of NZ_BAAGZL010000001.1, read as the reverse complement.
TTTAATTACCACTCCTACAGCAACGCCTGTATCTATCCGTTCGAAAGCCTGAACCCAAACAGCAACGCTGAACTTGCTACGTTCCGCAGTGCCGCTACGTACCTGACCGCCGAAAATGGCTTTAAAATTGGCAATGCCTACGAAACGGTGGGCTACACCGCCAATGGTACCGCCCCCGACTGGGAGTTTGGCGAGCAGGTAGCCAAAAGTAAAATCTACGGTTTTACGCCCGAAATCGGAACATCGTCCGACGGGTTCTGGCCGGCATCCTCGCGGATTGTGCCGCTGTGCAATTCTATGATTGAGATGAACCGGAAAATGCTTCGAATCGCTACGTATTACGCTCGGGCTACGCCTAGTGGCTCTTCAATTGTTAGTACTACGAATAGTGTGCTACGTTATCAGTTTCAGAACTTTAGCATTAAACCAGCCAGCTATACCATATCAGCCACTGGCTTAAGTCCTTATGTTACATCTACGGGGCCGGCCAAAACCCGTTCTAGTCTCGGTTTGCTGCAAACCGTTCCTGACTCGATTGCGTTTTCCCTGGCGGCCAATACGCCAAACGGCACGCAGATACCTTTCGAACTGGCAATAGATAATGGTCTATCGTTTATAAAAGATACCGTTACGTTAACGTACACCAATAATTGCGGCACCCCAACGGCCTTGTCTTCTACCAGCGTAACAACCTCAGCAGCAACGCTTACCTGGGCTGCGGTGGCCGGCAGTACGTCGTATGCCGTTTCGCTAAAACCACAAAGCACAACTGCCTGGACTGGTGACATTAATGTCGGTGCTACGTCCTATTCCATAACGGGCCTGACCGCCAATACGACCTACGACTGGCGTGTGAAAGCGGGCTGTGGCACAACCTATGCTACGTCCACAGTGAAAACGCTGGCTGCTCCTACCACAAACTGCTATCGGGAAACCGGTGGAATAGTAGCTTTTGAAGCGGAGGGATACTCGACCCGAGCCAATGGTACAGGAGCAGCCGCTAACCGCAGCTGGACACCCCTAAGCGCCAGTAATGCATCGGGCAATATAGCCATGACCGTTACAGGGGCCGACATTAATGTGCAGAACAATCTGGTGGGTCCGAGAATGGATTACTCGGTGAATTTTACCACCGTCGGAACGTACTACGTGTGGGTTCGGATGGCGGCCGGAACCGACGGTATCTATGACGATTCCTTCCATATTGGACTGGATGGAACCGCCGTGACACTTAGTCCGAATAGCCCTAATTACAACAATGGCAGCACTACGTGGACCTGGTTGAAAGCCGCTGGCAGTACGGCGTTCCGGGTCAATGTTAACACGGCTGGGTCGCATACATTGAACATCTGGATGCGCGAGGACGGCGTGAAAATCGACAAAATTGTGATGACAACCAGTGCTACGTATACACCAACGGGTATAGGGCCGACTGTCAGCGGTGCGTGTAATACGCCTTTCTCGCGCGAGTCTGCTGACGTAGCAGAAGCTGAACCCGGCCATATATTACAGGCGATAGCTTTCCCGAATCCGGCCGATCATGCGATTACAGTACGTGTCAATCCAACCGCTCAGGAAACGCAGTTACGGCTGCTGAGCATTGATGGCCGGGTCCGTCAGCAGGTAGTGATACCAGCGAATGAATCCGATAGAATTCTACCCCTAACCACCTTTCCGTCTGGCACTTATCTAATTGAAGTCATTCGGAATAATCAACGAAAAGTCATCTCGATCCGAAAACAATAGATGTTCATGACAGGGCAGCAAAAGAGCCAGTTTCTTACGGAAACTGGCTCTTTTTTGATTCCGCAGTAATCCTGAGTCAGTAGTCTGGTAATAAATTATCGTTCGAAAGGCTTAGAAAGTGGTCTCTTTTAACTGATACCATTAAAATTATTAAAAACATTTAGTTAATTATTATTTGATAGTAGTAACTATAAATTACTTCAACTTTGGCATAGGATTTGACAAAGGTGCCTCAAACACCTTTTAGTAAACGAAAAGTTGATTACCCACCTACTTACTTATTTGTAAGAATAGGTAATTTATCCCATTTAATTAACTCTTCTGGGAAGCGGCATACTATTTGTGTATTCGGGTATTGAATTGCCACCTCCGAATACTCTAAAGAATACCATATGCGCACTTCTACGAAACTTTTCTTCACATCGTCGATATTGCTGACCGTAGTGATGCTCCTTAGCGCACTGCCAAGCTTCGGACAGACTATTTCGGGAACTGTTTTCCGTGATTTCAACAGTAACGGCGTTTACACCCCAATAACCACGCTTACCTCCAGTTATACATATGGAGAGCCCGGTGTTGGCGGGGTTACGGTGACCGCCTACAATGCTGCTGGTGCAGCTGTAGCTACTACTACAAGTAGTACAGCCACCTCAAACCTGGGAGCGTACACCCTCACGGTGGGCAATACAAGTGCCTATCGGGTAGAGTTTACATCTCTGGGAGTGGGTGATTATGAGTCATTTAGGGGCACAGCCGCGGGCAACAATGCTACGTCTGTCCAGTTTGTCAACGGGGGAACAACCAACGTAAATTTTGGTATTAACTACCCGCTGGACTACTGTCAGGCTTCACCGTCACTAGTGGTCCCCTGTTACATCAACGGCAATCCGTTGTCAGCAACCGGTACGGCTGGAAATGAGCACGTACTGGTAACAGTACCTTACAACTCTTCCGGCACGGCGGTTACCGCAACAGCCATAGCCGATGGACAGGACATTGGTAGTGTATGGGGGGTGGCTTATCAGCGTGAAACGCAGAAGATATTTTCGGCAGCTTTTCTGAAGCGTCACGTAGGACTTGGACCCGCCGGCTTGGGTGGTATCTACACCACTACGTTGACTGGCACCAGTACACTGCTCGTTGACCTGGAAACATCACCTTTTAACATCAATTTAGGAGATAGCCAGTTAGGCTCCCGTTCAACGTTGCCAGGCAGCGCCACAACATCCAGTACTGACCCTACCGCCTTTAGCCTGGTTGGGAAAGCTGGCCTGGGCGGTATGACGCTCTCGACCGATGGCAAAATACTTTATGTCGTTGATCTCTTCAACCGCAATTTATTAGCGCTCAATGTGGGCAACCCGGCCGTTACAGCCATCACTACACTTAGCTCCTTAACCACCATTGCCATCTCCAATCCAGGATGCGCCAACGGCGATTACCGGCCTTTTGCGGTATCGGTTAAGAACAACAAGGTGTATGTTGGTATCGTCTGCTCGGGGCAGTCGGGCACGGTAACTTCCGGAACAACCAGTGATCTGTACGCACACGTGCAATCAATGGCCGAAGGAGCTACCACGCTTTCGGCTACGCCGATTTTCTCGTTCCGTCTGAATTATACAAAAGGCGATGTGCGTTCGGGTGATGCAGCTGTCGGCTCAACATGGCAACCCTGGATCAACAGCTTTAACCAGCTCGGCATCAGCGGAGCGCTGGCTGCGGCTGGTTACCGGGTAGGCCGGCCTCAGCCCATGCTGTCCGACATCACTTTTGCAGATAACGGCGACATGATTCTTGATTTCGCCGACCGTACGGGTTTCCAGACTGGCTACAAACAGCGCAGCACAACCGATCCCACCAGCACAACGCTGTATGGCGGGTACATTGGTGGCGACATGCTGCGGGCGAACTATAATGGCACACAGTGGGTGTTGGAAAACAATGCAACTGTCGGAGCCTTAACGAGTGCAGGAGCTGGTAATCTTCAAGGGCCTGGCTCACTTACAACATCGGGATACAACGCGCCTTCCGGAGAGTTTTATTATCAGGAATCTTACTCAGATCCGGCATCAGGCACGGCGGTTCACCAGGAAACCTCAATGGGTAGTGGTTTTTCCATTCCTGGTTATAACGTAGTGATCAATACGATCATGGACCCAACGGATATTTTCACCGGTGGGTTAGGCTGGTTCAATAACCGAACTGGCGCCAGAACACAGTCAGCCGAACTTTATAACACCGTAGATAACGGCGGAGAGACGGCTGGTAAAGCGAATGGTCTGGGAGGCATTAAAGCGCTCTGTAACCCGGCCCCTATCGCCATCGGAAACCGGGTCTGGCTGGATACCGACAACGATGGTATTCAGGACCCAGGCGAAACCCCGCTGGCCGGTGTTACTGTTACGTTGACGGGAACGGGCATCGGTACTGTTACGCTGGTCACCAACTCAAACGGCGAATATTACTTCGCCAATGGCGCCGGCACGAACACGACTGGTTTTGTTTATAATTTAACAGGTCTTACGTATGGCGGCTCCTATACCCTGACCTTCCCAACCAGCGTAACAACCAGCAACGCCTACTTGAGCACCAAACTCAACACGGCTACAGGCGCGAACGCTGACAACATTGATTCAGACGTAAATTCGGCGGGCCGGATCACCTTTACCCTGGGCACCGCTGGTCAGAATAATTTCTCTTACGATGCCGCTTATGCCCCTTGCGTATTACCATCGGTCACTGCGCTTGCCAGCAGTGCCAGCGTTTGTCTGGGTACATCGGCAACCTTAACCGCTCAGGTAAGCCCAACCGGTAGCTATACGTATGCCTGGAGCGCCCCCGCCGGTGTTACGTTAACAGGAGCCAACACCGCTACGGCGGTAGCAACGGGCCTGACCACTGCGGGTACTCGTACGTTTACGGTAACGGTCAGCAGCAGCCCGATCTGTTCAACCACGGCTACGGTAACTGTTACCGTTAATCCGCTGCCAACGCCTACGCTTACCTCAGCCACGATTTGCGCGGGCCAAACCGCTACGTTAACAGCTACCGGCGGTACGTCCTACACTTTCTCGACCGGCGCCACTAATACAACCGGTGTTCTGTCGATAACACCGACAACCACCACAACCTATTCGGTGACGGCGGTAAATGCCAATGGTTGCCGAAGCACGACACCCGGCTCAGGCACAGTGACGGTTAATGCGCTGCCGACAGCTAACTTAACCCCAAGCTCAGCCACAATTTGCGCGGGTCAAACTGCTACGTTGACGGCCACGGGCGGTACGTCCTACACCTTCTCAAACGGCGCTGTCAATACGTCCGGCGTTCTATCGGTAACACCAGGAGCCACCACGACGTATTCAGTTACAGTAGCCAACGCCAGCGGTTGCGTAAGTACGACGACAACCACAGTAACGGTCAACGCGGTACCAACGCCTGTCTTCCCTTCGGGTACCATCTGCGCAGGTACGAGTGCTACGCTGATCGCCACGGGTGGTACGTCCTACACCTTCTCGACCGGCACCATCAACACCAACGGCCGATTTGTAGTAGCACCCACCACCACCACATCGTATTCCGTGGTAGTAGCCAACGCCAACGGTTGTATTGGTACAGCCACCAACACCGTGACAGTGAATCCGGCCGTAACGGCGACGCTTGGTTCAGCCACAATTTGCGCAGGCCAAACTGCTACGTTGACGGCCACCGGCGGTACGTCCTATACGTTCTCAAATGGCACTGTCAATACAACCGGCGTTCTGTCGGTAACACCAGGAGCCACCACATCCTATTCGGTAACAGTAACGAATGCCAACGGTTGTATTGGCACGGCAACAGGTACGGTGACGGTGAATCCGGCGGTAGTGGCTACGCTCAGCTCGCCAACAATCTGCGCGGGTACGAGTGCTACGTTAACAGCCACCGGCGGTACGTCCTACACCTTCTCGAACGGTACAATTAACACGACCGGCGTTCTGTCGGTAACGCCAGGGGCCACCACGACGTATTCGGTAACGGTATCTAACGGTAACTGCATCGGCACGGCAACGGGCACGGTAACGGTGAACCCGGCCGTGACGGCCACTTTCCCCTCGGGCACGATCTGCGCGGGTACGAGTGCTACGCTGATCGCCACGGGTGGTACGTCCTACACCTTCTCGACCGGCACCATCAATACCAACGGCCGATTTGTAGTAGCACCCACCACCACCACATCGTATTCCGTGGTAGTAGCCAACGCCAACGGCTGTATCGGTACAGCCACCAATACAGTGACGGTGAACCCGGCCGTAACGGCGACGATTACCTCAGCCACCATCTGTTCAGGTCAGACGGCCAACCTGGTAGCCACGGGGGGTACGTCCTACACCTTCTCCGATGGCACCATCAATACGTCAGGTCTGTTGGCAGTCAATCCGACCACCACAACGGCGTATTCGGTAATTGTATCGAACGGCAACTGTATCGGTACGGCCACGGGTGCAGTAACGGTCAACCCATCCGTAGCAGCCACGCTCAGCTCAGCCACGATTTGCGCGGGTACGAGTGCTACGTTAACAGCCACGGGCGGTACGTCCTACACCTTCTCGAACGGTACGGTTAACACGACCGGCGTTCTGTCGGTAACGCCAGGGGCCACCACAACCTATTCGGTAACGGTGTCTAACGGCAACTGTATCGGCACGGCAACGGGCACAGTAACGGTGAACCCAGCCGTAACGGCCACCTTCCCCTCGGGCACGATCTGCGCGGGTACGAGTGCTACGCTAATCGCGACAGGCGGTACGGCTTACACCTTCTCAACGGGTCTTACCAATGCCAACGGCCGATTCGTTGTGGCACCGACTACCAATACCACCTATTCCGTGACGGTAGTCAACGCGAGTGGCTGCCGCGCTACGGCAAACGCTACAGTGACGGTGAACCCGGCCGTAACGGCGACGATTACCTCAGCCACCATCTGTTCAGGTCAGACGGCCAACCTGGTAGCCACAGGCGGTACGTCCTACACCTTCTCCGATGGTACCATCAATACCTCAGGTCTGTTGGCAGTCAATCCGACCACCACAACGGCGTATTCGGTAATTGTATCGAACGGCAACTGTATCGGTACGGCCACGGGTGCAGTAACGGTCAACCCATCTGTGGTGGCCACGCTCAGCTCGGCTACGATCTGCGCAGGCCAGTCGGCGACCTTGACAGCTTCGGGCGGTACATCATACACCCTCTCGAATGGCCTCACGAGTACGTCAGGTATCTTCGTAGTCAATCCAGGGGCCACCACAACCTATTCGGTAACGGCATCGAACGGCAACTGTATCGGTACGGCATCCGGTACGGTAACGGTTGCTCCATCCATAACGGCTACCCTGAGCAATGCCACCATCTGCGTGGGTCAGACGGCCAACTTAGTCGCTACAGGGGGTAACTCTTACACCTTCTCCAACGGTTCTATCAACAATACGGGTAACCTGTCTATAAGCCCAGGTGCCACAACAACGTATTCGGTGACGGTGACGATTTCTAATGGCGTTTGTACAGGCGCAGCATCCGGTACGGTAACCGTTAATCCGCTACCAACACCAGCGCTTAGCTCGGCGACCATCTGCGCAGGTCAGACAGCCAACTTAGTAGCCACGGGCGGTACGTCGTATACCTTCTCCGACGGCACGACGAACACCACAGGGCTGATAGCGGTCAATCCAAACACCACTACTACGTACTCAGTAACAGTGGCTAATGCCAGCGGCTGCCGCAGCACCACCACCGCTACGGTAACCGTAAATACAATTCCAACGGCTTCGCTAACACCAGCTTCATCGACCATTTGTGCCGGTACAAGCGTTACGTTAACAGCTACGGGCGGAACGAATTACCAGTTCAGTAACGGTACGGCGAACACTACAGGTGTGCTTGTTGTAACCCCAACCGCTAACGGCAGCAATCCTTATTCGGTAACAGTGACCAGCGGTGGTAACTGTAGCGCCGTAGCCAACGCGACCGTCACGGTAAATCCGGCGGTGACTGCTACGGTGAACAATCCTACGGTTTGCAGTGGCACCAGCGCTACGTTGGTCGTTACCGGCGGCAGTACGTATCGATTCAACATCGGCTCAGGTATTACCAATACAACCGGCTTGTATGTGGTTAATCCTGTGTCGACGACGGCTTACTCGGTGACGGTAACTTCGGCTCAGGGATGTAGCGCCGTTACTTCAGTCGCGGTAACGGTGAATCCGGCTACCACGGCAACAATATCGGGCAATACAACAATTTGCGCCGGTCAGCCGATCAGCCTGACAGCCAGCCCAACCACCGGCCTGACTTATGCCTGGAGTGGTCCGGGAATTAGCTCAGTCAATAGCAATCCGCTGACGATTGCCAACAGCACCACGGCAAATTCGGGTACGTATCAGGTTGTCGTTACCAACGCGAATGGCTGTACGGCAGTATCCAGCATAAACGTGACCGTTAAATCGGCACCGCAGGTACAAATTGTGTCCAACACCCTTAACTGTACGGGCGGTGGTACGACAGAAGCGACCATCAGTGCACAGGTAACGGGCGGAACCGCTCCTCTGAGCTATGCCTGGTATCTGAACGGAGATGTTGTTTCAACATCGCCAAACCCAAGTTTCACGGCTACGGGCACCTATAGCCTTGTGGTTACGGATGCTACTGGATGCGTGAGCAATACGGCAAGCACAACTGTCAATCAAGCCGATCCGCTTGTGTTTAATGCCCAAGCGACCAATGTACTGTGTGCTGGTGGACAAGGCTCTATTACGGTAAACATCAATGGCGGAACGGGTTCTTATACCGTTACGTATGCCAATAGCGGAGGAGTTTTTGGCACACAGATTACTAGTGGCACCAGTACAACAACAGCGCCTGCTGGCAGCTATACCATCACCGTTACGGATGGCAACGGCTGCTCATTGGCGCAGTCGACAACCATCACGCAACCGGCACCGCTCATCGTTACGTTAACACCGAGCGGTCCGATTTGCGCAAGCCAAACAACAGGTAGCATAACCAGCTCGGTTAGCGGTGGTGTGTCGCCGTACAACTACGTGTGGAGCAATGGAGCCACAACACCAAACCTGATCAACGTAGCAGGTGGTAGTTATTCGGTTATTGTGACCGGTGCCAATGGTTGCACCGCAACAGCCAGTACAACAATACAAACGAATCCGCTGCCAGGTACGCCAACTGTTGCCGTAACGCAGCCAACCTGCGCGACCACAACGGGAACCATCACGATTACAAGCCCGGCTACGGGAGTGCAATACAGCTTCGACAATGGCGCTACGTATCAGGTATCACCAACCAGTACGGGCTTAACGCCAGCCATATATCGCCTACGGGCAAGAGATAATGTGACGGGTTGTGTCTCAGCAGGAGTCAACGTCACCATTAATGCAGCACCGACGCCACCAACTGCCTCCATCGCAGGAACGACCAATCTTTGTGTGGGTCAAACCATCAGCCTGACGGCCAGCCCAGCTACGGGTGTTACGTACGCATGGACCGGTCCGGGTGGAAACTTAGGTGGTGCCAATCCGTTGGTAATTACCAACGCAACAGCAGCGCAGAGCGGTACGTATCAGGTACTTATAACCGACACAAACACGAGCTGTACGGCCGTGGCCAGCACCAACGTAACGGTGAATGCACTCCCGACAGCAACGCTTGGCTCAGTATCGATCTGTATTGGTCAGTCGGCCAACTTGGTAGCTACGGGCGGTACGTCGTATACGCTCTCTACGGGTGCTACCAACACAACGGGCAACTTCACGGTTACGCCGACCAGCACAACGGCTTACTCGGTGACGGTCGCTAACGCAAATGGCTGTACCAACATTGCCAGCGCAACGGTAACGGTGAATTCGCTGCCAACAGCGGGTCTGAGCTCGGCTACGATCTGCGCCGGAAATTCAGCAACCTTGGTTGCGTCGGGCGGTACGTCGTACACCTTCTCGAATGGTGCGATTAACACAACCGGAGTCTTCATTGTAAGCCCAGCTTCGACGACGGCTTATTCGGTAACGGTAGCCAATGCGAGCGGCTGTACCAACATTGCCAGCGCAACGGTAACGGTGAACCAGAACCCATCATCTTCATTAAGTTCAGCCACGATTTGCGCGGGTCAATCCGCTACGTTAACAGCCTCGGGCGGAGCGTCGTACACTTTCTCGACGGGCGAAATCAATACAACGGGTATTCTGTCGGTGACGCCAGCTAATACCACTACGTATTCAGTAACGGCCTCGGGCGGCACGAACTGCATTAGCTTTGCTTCGGGTACAGTAACGGTGAATCCGATACCAAACCCAACGGTATTGCCCTCTTCGGCGTCTATCTGTACAGGAGGGTCAGTTGTGTTAACGGCTAGTGGCGGTACGTCGTACACCCTCTCCAACGGCACCACGAGTGCGTCGGGCAGCTTTACGGTTAGTCCGACTGTCAGCACTACGTATACCGTGACGGTGTCTAATGGCAACGGTTGTATCAGCACGACCACGGTGGCGGTAACGGTGAATCCGCTGCCTAATGTGGTCTTTACCCCAACGGTAGGCACCATCTGTGTGGGTCAGTCAACCACCCTGGTGGCCACAGGAGCCAACTCCTACACCTACTCTAACGGCAACATCAACTTCGGGGGCATGCTCATCGTAGCGCCCACGTCGACCACCGCTTACTCGGTAACCGGTCTGAGCACAGCAGGCTGTTCGGCGACGGCCAGCGCTACCATCATCGTCAACCAGCCGCCAACCCCTGCCCTCACCAACGCCACCATCTGCGTGGGTCAGTCGGCAACGCTAACAGCTTCGGGCGGTACGTCTTACAGCTTCTCGACAGGAGAGACCAACACGACGGGTATCCTGTCAGTGACGCCGGCAAACACTACCACCTACTCGGTGACAGTGGCCAACGCCAGCGGTTGCCGCAGCACCACCACCGGCACGGTAACAGTGAACCAGTTGCCAACCTCGGCTTTCTCGCCAAGCTCCCCCTCGATCTGTGTGGGTCAGTCGGTGGTCTTGACGGCCACGGGCGGCAGTTCGTTCAGCTTCTCGACGGGTGAGACCAACACAACCGGCAGCATAACCGTAGCACCGACCTCCACCACTGCTTACTCAGTGACGGCGGCTAACGGTAACGGTTGCAGCAGCACGGCCAGCGTGACGGTGACGGTGAACCAGTTGCCCAATGTGGTCTTCACCCCGACGGTGGGCACCATCTGCGTGGGTCAGTCGACCACCCTGGTAGCTACAGGAGCCAACTCCTACACCTACTCTAACGGCAACATCAACTTCGGGGGCATGCTCATCGTGAGCCCAACCTCCACCACCGCCTTCTCAGTAACCGGTCTGAGCACTAGCGGCTGCTACAACTCAGCCACCGCCATCGTCACGGTCAACCAGCCGCCAACCCCTGCCATTACCAGCGCCACCATCTGCGTGGGTCAGTCGGCGACTTTGACGGCCTCGGGTGGTACGTCCTACAGCTTCTCGACGGGTGAGACCAACACGACGGGTATCCTCTCGGTGACCCCGGCCTCCACCACCACCTACTCGGTGACGGTAGCCAACGCCAGCGGTTGTATCAGCACCACCACCGGCACGGTGACGGTCAATCAAGTGCCAACCTCGGCCTTCTCGCCAAGCTCCCCCTCGATCTGTGTGGGTCAGTCGGTGGTCTTGACGGCCACGGGCGGCAGTTCGTTCAGCTTCTCGACGGGTGAGACCAACACAACCGGCAGCATAACCGTAGCACCGACCTCCACCACTGCTTACTCAGTGACGGCGGCTAACGGTAACGGTTGCAGCAGCACGGCCAGCGTGACGGTGACGGTGAACCAGTTGCCCAATGTGGTCTTCACCCCGACGGTGGGCACCATCTGCGTGGGTCAGTCGACCACCCTGGTAGCTACAGGAGCCAACTCCTACACCTACTCCAACGGCAACATCAACTTCGGGGGCATGCTCATTGTGAGCCCAACCTCCACCACCGCCTTCTCGGTAACCGGTCTGAGCACCAGCGGCTGCTACAACTCAGCCACCGCCATCGTAACGGTCAACCAGCCGCCAACCCCTGCCCTCACCAGCGCCACCATCTGCGTGGGTCAGTCGGCGACTTTGACGGCCTCGGGTGGTACGTCCTACAGCTTCTCGACGGGTGAGACCAACACGACGGGCATTCTGTCAGTGACACCAGCCACCACCACCACGTATTCGGTGACGGTAGCCAACGCCAGCGGTTGTATCAGCACCACCACCGGCACAGTAACGGTCAATCAAGTGCCAACTTCGGCCTTCTCGCCAAGCTCCCCCTCGATCTGTGTGGGTCAGTCGGTGGTCTTGACGGCCACGGGTGGCAGCTCGTTCAGCTTCTCGACGGGTGAGACCAACACAACCGGCAGCATAACCGTAGCACCCACCTCCACCACTGCCTACTCGGTGACGGCGGCCAACGGCAGCGGCTGCATCAGTACAACGACAGTGACCGTGACGGTTAGTGATCCACCAACACCGAGCATTACGTCGGCCACGCTTTGTGTCGGTCAAATGGCGATGATCGTTGCGTCAGGTGGTACGTCCTATACCTTCTCAACGGGTGAGGTCAATACGACGGGCGTTCTGGCGGTCAGTCCAACGGCCACCACTACGTATACGGTAACGGTGGCCAATGCGACGGGTTGCGTAAGTACTACGTCGACGACGGTAACGGTCAACGACCTGCCAAACGCAAACGTAAGCGCAAGCTCAGGTACGATTTGCGCGGGTCAATCGACTACGTTGACAGCCACAGGCGGTACGTCGTACACCTTCTCGACGGGAGATGTTAATACGACAGGTATTCTGGCCGTGAGCCCGACCTCCACCACCGCCTACTCGGTGACGGTAGCCAATGCCAACGGTTGCATCAGCAGCACCAGCGCTATCATAACCGTAAATCCGTCGGCAACCGCCACACTTAGCTCGGTTACCATCTGCGCTGGCGAAACGACAGAATTAATCGCCGATGGCGGTACGTCCTATACCTTCTCGACCGGTGAAATAAACACGACGGGCCGACTACAAGTGTCTCCAACGACGAACACTACGTATTCGGTGACGGCGGTGAATGCCAGCGGCTGCGTGAGCAACACAGGCGCAACGGCGGCAAGCGGCACCGTAACGGTAAATTCGGTACCAGTAGCTGACGTAACAGCCACCTCGACCACCATCTGCGAAGGCCAATCGGTAACGCTGACCGCTACGGGTGGTACGTCGTACGAATTCTCTGATGGTACGCTGACTCCCACAGGTATCGCCGTTGTGAGCCCACTTCAGACCACGACATACGTTGTCGCCGTGTCGAATGACAGCGGTTGCGAAAGCCTGACGACCATCGTCGTTACGGTGAATCCGCTACCAACGGCAGATATAACTTCGGCTACGATTTGCGAGGGCCAGTCGGCTACATTAGTCGCCACGGGCGGTACGTCGTACACCTTCTCAAATGGTGAAATAAATACGACGGGTCTTCTGGCGGTAAGCCCAACTACGTCAACTACGTATACGGTAACGGTAGCCAGCGCCAGCGGTTGCGTGAGCACCACCACCGGCACGGTAACGGTCAATACGGTTCCGATAGCCGGCCTAACACCAGCTTCGGCCATCATCTGCGAAGGTCAGCCAGTAACGTTGACCGCTACGGGTGGTACGTCATATACCTTCTCGAATGGTACGTCTAATGCGACGGGTATACTGGTGGTTAGTCCGACATCCACTACCGCTTACTCCGTAACGGTAGCCAATGGCGTGGGTTGCGCCAGCACAGCGTCGGTAACTGTAACGGTGAATCCGACACCAGATGCAACCCTGACATCAGCTACGATTTGCGAAGGTCAGTCGGCAACGCTAACAGCTTCGGGTGGTACGTCCTACAGCTTCTCGACGGGAGAGACCAACACGACGGGTATCCTCTCGGTGACCCCAGCCAACACCACCACCTACTCGGTGACGGTAGCCAGCGCCAGCGGTTGCGTAAGCACCACAACGGCAACCGTAACGGTCAATGATTTGCCAACGCTAACGCTGACTTCGGAAACCATCTGCGCAGGTCTGACGACTACGCTCAGAGCGACACCAGGTTTTGCTACGTATATCTTCTCGACTGGCCTGACTCAGATCGGTACGTCGAATGAAGCCTCTGGCTCGGCCACGGGTACGTATTCGGTGACAGCAATTACGGCAGCGGGCTGTTCGGCAACGGCGACGGGCTCTATTCTTATCAATAACAACCCAGTTGTGCAGCTTAGCTCGGCAACGATCTGTACGGGTCAATCGGCTACGCTGATCGCGACTTCGGGCTACACGACCTATATTTTCTCGCCGGGTCTGGCGCACGTCGGTAACTCGAACGTAGCAATTGGTACGGTTGCTGGTACGTATAGCGTAACGGCGATTGCAGCCGGTTGTAGCGGTATCGGTACGGGCAGCATCACCATCGAACCTTACCCAGTCGCCGATCTGACATCAGCCAGCATCTGCGCCGGTCAGTCGGCTACGTTGGTGGCTACGGGCGGGGTGTTGTACACCTTCTCGGATGGCACCATCAACACGACAGGCTTGCTGGAAGTGACGCCAGCAACGACGACCATGTATTCGGTAACGGTAGCCAATGCGGCAGGCTGCACCAGTACCACCATGGGTTCGGTGACGGTGAATCCGTTACCAACAATCGATCTGGCTTCGGTTACGATCTGCGCAGGCCAGTCGGCGACCTTGACGGCATCGGGTGGTACGTCGTACGTATTCTCGAATGGCATCAGCAATGCAACAGGCGTACTGATTGTTAGCCCGACATCGACAACGGCTTACTCCGTAACGGTGGCAACGGCCAGCGGCTGCGTGAGCAACACAACGGCGACGGTAACGGTGAACGAATTGCCAGTTGCTACGTTGACTTCGGCTACGATATGCCTCTATGAGTCGGCTACACTGGTGGCCACGGGCGGGGTATCGTACACCTTCTCCGATGGCACAGCAAACCTCACCGGCTTACTGGTTGCAGGTCCAGCTTCGACCACTACGTATTCGGTAACGGTAGCCAATGCCAGTGGCTGTATCAGCACAACGACTGCGACATTAACGGTGAATCCGCTGCCAACACTTACTACAGTTGCTTCCTGTAGCGGTATTGCTACGTATAATGTGAGCTTCACGGCTACACCAGGCGCTACAGTAACGGCCAGTGCAGGAACGGTAGTCGGCAATCAGGTTATCGGTATTCCTAGCGGACAAATGGCGATGATTACCGTAACGCTGAACGGATGTAGTATTACGGAGGCTGTATCGCAGAACTGCGAATCGAATGCGGCTTCACTGGGCAACTTTGTCTGGAATGACCTTGATCAGGATGGCATTCAGGACGACGGCGAGCCGGGTCTTGTTGAGGTAACAGTGGTACTTCTGCAAAATGGTGTGGTTGTAGCGACCACCTCTACCGATGCGAACGGCATGTACCGCTTTAACGGTCTGACACCTGGCATCCCGTACTCGGTGAGCTTCACGACACCAGCCGGATTCACCGCTACGTTGCAGCATCAGCACATAGACGGCAATGATGATCTGGATTCTGACGCTGATCCAATAACAGGTTTGACACCGTCTGTTACGCTGGCGGCCGGCGAATTTAACCTCTCGCTTGACGCAGGCTTCTACGTACCACGCGCCAGTCTGGGTGACTTCGTCTGGAATGACCTGAATCAGAATGGTATTCAGGATTCGGGCGAACCCGGTATTGCAGGTGTAGTGGTAACGCTCTACCAGAATGGTACGGCTCTCGTATCGACTACGACCAATGCCAGCGGTCTGTACAGCTTTACGGGTCTGACGCCGGGTATACCGTACTCGCTGAGCTTCTCGACTCCGCTTAATTACACAGCAACGCTGGCCAGTCAGGGTGGCAACATCAACCTGGATTCTGACCCAGTTGCCGGTGTTACAGGGCCAATTACCCTGACGGCAGGTGAAAACAATACGTCGATTGATGCAGGCTTCTACCTGCTGACGGCCAGCCTGGGCAACTTCGTCTTCGAAGATGTCAACCACAACGGCATTCAGGATACGGGCGAACCCGGCATCCAGGGTGTGGTGGTAACGCTGGTCAGCAATGGTACGACGGTGGCCTCTACGACGACCGATGTGAACGGAATTTACTCCTTCACTGGCTTAACACCAGGTGTGCCCTACTCGGTGAGCTTCGCGGCTCCAACGGGTTACAGTGCTACGTTGGCTGACCAGGGTGCAGACGATGCCCTTGATTCGGATGGCGATCCAGCAACTGGTCTGACCGGCACGTACAGCCTGACCGCTAATGAGGAGAACCTCACCGTTGATATGGGCTACTACCGACCTGCTACGCTCAACGGCTACGTTTGGGTGGACACCGATCGGAATGGTCAGCAAGGCGCTGGTGAACCACCGCTGGGAGGTGTAATCGTGACGCTCGTCAGCAATGGCAACGTCGTGGCTACGGCCATCACCGATGTCAACGGCCTGTACAGTTTCACCGGTCTGACCCCAGGCACGCCTTACTCGCTAAGCTTCACGACACCATCTGGTTATACGGCTACGGCAGGTAATCAGGGTGGCGATGATACAATTGATTCTGACCCAATCGGTGGGCTGACACCATCGGTAACGCTGACTTCGGGTCAGAGCCTGACGCAGGATGCCGGCTTCTTCCCAGTGACGGCAGGTTTGGGTAACTTCGTCTTCGAGGATCTCAACCACAACGGTATCCAGGATACAGGCGAACCGGGTATTCCAGGGGTGACAGTAACGCTGATCAGCAACGGTACGGCGCTGGTAGCGTCTACCACAACCGACGCCAACGGGCTGTACAGCTTTACGGGTCTGACGCCAGGTGTGCCGTACTCAGTAAGCTTCACTGCGCCGACGGGCTTCACCGCTACGTTGATCAACCAGGGTGCTGATGATGAAGCAGACTCAGACGGCAACCCAGCCACTGGCCTGACCGGCGTATATAGCCTGACCGCCAATGAGTTCAACAACTCGGTTGATATGGGTTACTTCCGGCCAGCTACGCTCAATGGTTACGTTTGGGTGGACACCGATCGTAACGGAGTACGAGGTGGTGGTGAGCCTCCATTGGCCGGTGTGATTGTCACACTGATCGAAAATGGTACGGTAGTAGCCAGCACGACTACGGACGCCAGCGGCTTGTACTCCTTCACGGGTCTAACGCCGGGTGTGCCTTACTCGCTGAGCTTTACCACGCCAACAGGCTACACCGCTACGTTGCCGAACCAGGGTGGTGACGACACGATCGACTCTGACCCAATCGGTGGGCTGACGCCGTCGGTGACGCTGACTTCGGGTCAGAGCCTGACGCAGGATGCCGGCTTCTTCCAGTCGACAGCAACGTTGGGTGACTTCGTCTTCGTGGATACCAACCAAAACGGTGTTCAGGATTCAGGTGAACCAGGCATCCAGGGTGTGGTCGTTACCCTGATCAGCAACGGTACGGCGGTGGCGTCTATCACCACTGATGCCAATGGGCTGTACAGCTTCACGGGTCTGACGCCGGGTATTCCATACTCGGTAAGCTTCACGGCTCCGGCTGGTTACACCGCTACGTTGGCCAATCAGGGTGGCAATGATGAAACCGACTCCGATCCGATCGGTGGAATTACAGGACCTATCACCCTAACGGTGGGTGAAAACAATACGTCGATTGACGCGGGCTTCTATCCAGTGACAGCGGCTTTGGGTAACTTCGTCTTCGAAGATCTCAATCGCAATGGCATTCAGGATTCGGGTGAACCGGGTATCCAGGGTGTGATCGTGACGCTGATCAGCAATGGTACAGCAGTAGCGTCTACAACCACCGATGTTGGCGGATTCTACAGCTTCACCGGTCTGACACCGGGTACGCCTTACTCAGTGAGCTTCACAGCTCCGGTTGGCTACACCGCTACGTTGGCTGATCAGGGCACGGATGACGCCCTTGACTCGGACGGTAATCCAGCAACTGGTCTGACCGGCACGTACAGTCTGACAGCTAACGAAGCTAACCTCACCGTCGATATGGGCTACTACCGGCCAGCTGTACTCAACGGCTACGTCTGGGTGGACATCGACCGCAATGGTCAGCAAGGCGTTGGTGAACCACCGTTGGCTGGTGTAATCGTAACGATCATTAGCAATGGCAGCGTAGTGGCTACAACCACCACCGATGCGAACGGCCTGTACAGCTTCACGGGTCTGACCCCAGGTACGCCGTACTCAGTAAGTTTCACGACGCCGGCTGGCTACACCGCTACGTTGGCTGATCAGGGTGGTGACGATGGCATAGACTCCGATCCGATTGGTGGTCTGGTATCGTTCACCCTAGGTTCAGGTCAGAACAACGTACTGATTGACGCAGGCTTCTACCCTGTGAATGCAGCGCTAGGCAACTTGGTCTTCGAGGATACCAACCATAACGGCATCCAGGATTCGGGTGAACCCGGTATTGCAGGTGTGACGGTGACCCTGATCAGCAATGGTACGGCTGTAGTAGCCTCTACCACGACCGATGCCAGCGGCCTGTACAGCTTCACGGGTCTGACCCCAGGTACGCCGTACTCGCTGAGCTTCTCGGCACCGACGGGTTACAGTGCTACGTTGGCCAACCAGGGCACAAATGATGAGGTTGATTCGGATGGCGATGTGCTCACCGGTTTGACGGGCACCTACAGCCTGACAGCCAACGAGGTGAACAACAGCATCGACATGGGCTACTACCGACCCGCTACGCTCAACGGCTACGTTTGGGTGGACACCGATCGGAATGGTCAGCAAGGTGCTGGTGAACCACCGCTGGCGGGTGTGATCGTGACAGTTATCAGCAATGGTACCGTCGTGGCAACTACCACGACTGACGCCAATGGCTTGTACAGTTTCACGGGTCTGACCCCAGGCACACCTTACTCGCTAAGCTTCACGACACCAGCGGGTCACACAGCTACGGCAGCGGATCAGGGTGGTGACGATACGATCGACTCCGACCCAATCGGTGGACTGACGCCGTCGGTAACGCTGACTTCGGGTCAGAGCCTGACGCAGGATGCTGGTTTCTACCCAGTGACGGCAGGTTTGGGTGACTACGTCTTCGAGGATCTCAACCACAACGGTCAGCAAGACAGTGGCGAACCGGGCATCCCAGGCGTGACGGTAACGCTGATCAGCAATGGTACGGCGCTGGTAGCGTCTACCACGACCGACGCCAGCGGCTTGTATAGCTTCACAGGTCTGACGCCAGGCGTACCGTACTCGGTAAGCTTCACGGCTCCGGCTGGCTACACCGCTACGTCGCAGAACCAGGGCAACGACGCTACCGACTCGGATGGCGATCCAGCAACTGGTCTGACGGGAGTGTACAGTCTGACGAATAATGAGGTGAACCTCACCGTTGACATGGGTTACTACCGACCAGCCAGCGTGGGCGACTTCGTCTTCGTGGATCTCAACCAGAATGGCGTGCAGGATGCGGGTGAACCCGGTCTGGCCGGTGTAGTGGTGACGCTGCTCGATGGAGCTAACACGCCGATTGCTTCGGTGACTACTACCAGCACAGGCTTGTACAGCTTCTCGGGTCTGACCCCAGGTGTGCCTTACTCGCTGAGCTTCAGCACGCCAACGGGCTACACCGCTACGTTAGCTGACCAGGGCGGTGATGATGAGCTTGACTCTGATCCGATTGGCGGTCTGGTATCGTTCACACTGACTTCAGGTCAGAGCAGTACCTCGGTGGATGCTGGCTACTACCAGCTCACAGCTAGTCTGGGTAACTTGGTCTTCGAAGATGTCAACCATAACGGCATACAGGATTCGGGTGAACCCGGTATTCAAGGCGTGGTGGTAACGCTGATCAGCAACGGTACGGCGGTAGCGTCTACGACTACTGATGCCAGCGGTTTATACAGCTTCACGGGTCTGACCCCAGGTGTACCGTACTCACTGAGCTTCAGCGCTCCAACGGGCTACAGTGCTACGTTGGCTGACCAGGGCGGTAACGACGAGACCGACTCGGATGGCAACGTACTGACCGGCTTAACAGGTACGTACAGCCTGACGGTGAACGAGGTGAACAACAGCATCGACATGGGTTACTATCGTCCGGCTTCGCTCAACGGCTACGTCTGGATCGACTCCGATCGCGATGGTGTTCAGGATGCCGGTGAATCTCCGCTACAAGGAGTCGTTGTTACCCTCATCAGCAATGGTACGGTAGTGGCGTCTACGACTACCGATGTCAACGGCTTGTACAGCTTCACGGGTCTGACGCCAGGTGTGCCATACTCGCTAAGCTTCACTACGCCAACGAACTTCACCGCTACGTTGGACAATCAGGGCGGTGACGATACGATCGACTCCGACCCAATTGGTGGGCTGACGCCGTCGGTAACGCTGACGTCAGGTCAGAGTCTGACGCAGGATGCTGGTTACTACCCAGTGACGGCAGGCTTGGGCAACTTCGTCTTCGAAGACCTGAACCACAACGGCATCCAGGATTCGGGCGAACCGGGCATTCCAGGTGTGAGTGTGAGTCTGATCGAGAATGGTGTCATCTTAGTGGCTACTACCACCACCGATGCCAGCGGCTTCTACAGCTTCACGGGTTTAACACCAGGTACGCCTTACTCGTTGAGCTTCTCGGCTCCGGCGGGTTACACGGCAACCCTGACTAACCAGGGCACGGATGATGACGTTGATTCGGACGGTGACGTACTGACTGGATTGACAGGTACGTATAGCCTGACAGCTAACGAGGTGAACAACAGCATCGACATGGGTTACTACCGACCAGCCAGCGTGGGCGACTTCGTCTTCGTGGATCTCAACCAGAATGGCGTGCAGGATGCGGGTGAACCCGGTCTGGCCGGTGTGGTGGTGACGCTACTCGATGGTACCAACACGCCGATCGCTTCGGTGACTACTACCAGCACAGGCTTGTACAGCTTCTCGGGTCTGACACCGGGTGTGCCCTACTCGCTAAGCTTCAGCACGCCAACGGGCTACACCGCTACGTTAGCCAATCAGGGTGGTGACGACACGGTAGATTCTGATCCGATTGGCGGTCTGGTAAGCACATTCACACTGACTTCAGGTCAAAGCCTAACGACGGTGGATGCTGGTTACTACGTACCAACCGCCAGCATTGGGTCTACAGTCTGGAACGACCTCGACCGCGATGGTCAGCGTGATCCAGGCGAGCCAGGTGTGGATGGTGTGACGGTACGTCTGCTGCGCGAAACGTCGCCGGGTGTATACACGGTCGTTTCGACAACGGTGACGACGGGTGGTGGACATTACCTGTTCACGAACCTGCCTGCCGGTACATACATCGTTGAGTTCGATCTGACGACGTTGCCTGCTGGCTACATCATCAGCCCGAACCCGAACCGCCCAGGTGTACCAACAACAGAAAACAGCGATGCGAACCCAACAACGGGTCGCTCGGCACCGATTACGCTTGATCCAGCTAATCCGGTCAATCCAGACGTACTGGCTATCGATGCCGCTCTGGAAACCGACTGTCCACCAGCTAAGTGCGTTCCGTTCATCATTACAAAAACACGCTCAGGACGCTAAGGCTAATGGACACGTAAACAAACAAGTCCCGTCGACATGATGGGACTTGTTTTGTTTTAGGGGGGATGCGCTACGTAGTAGAACTGCGTAAATTTCTGATGGGTGAAAACTATGCCCTTTGTTCGTAGTTTGGAGAATAACGTCAACAGATTTTGCTACGTCGATGATTCAGTACCGCTTTTACCCAACTCTTCTGAACGTATTTTCCCGTTATCTGCACGGTGGAAACCTTTCAGCGCAGGAATTGATCGACACCATCAACCGGGTACCTACGCCAACCACGGCTGCACAGGAACGGGGTGTTTCATTCGAGGAAGCCGTTGTAAAAGGAAATGGCGAAGAACGATTCGATGCGGAAGTGCTTAAGAAAGTCCGCAAGTTACTCCCCCGCCCCATCGTCGAAACGCAGGTGTATTGCCAGCTGGAAATTGAGGATGTTCTCTTCTACGGCTACGTCGATCTGATCGGCAAATTTAAAGCGGTCGATATCAAAACGACAGGCTCGTATCAGCCGGGCCGCTACGTTCATAATCACCAGAATCTGTACCTGCACGCCCTAAAACGAAAAGGCATCAAGCTGATGGAATACGTCATTACCGCTTTCCCCGCCGATGGGCAGCCGGAAGTATACGTAGAGAGCTATGCCCTCACCCACCCCATCGACCGGCAGATCGAAGAAATCCGATTGTTCAAAGCATTCCTGGAAGAACACCGACCCCTGATTGTCGACAGGAAAATATTTGTAACTCCCGGCGAAGATGCCGATGCACGGAGAAATCCGTCATCCTAAAGCACAGCTCTAACAGCGAAGGCGATAGTCCGACAAATGCATACTTCACGTTAAACCGGTCCCCTAAAATAGTCCACTCCCTCAATAACAAATTCCCGCTGGTCCGGATTCGTCGTAACTTGCGGGCATGATTCAGCGGACACTTCATCTATATCGACGGGCGTATCAGGGGCTTTCGCCATCGGTTTGGCTGCTGGCGGGCGTGATGCTGATCAACCGGTGCGGCACGATGGTGTTGCCCTACATGACGCTTTACCTGACTCAGCATCTGCACTTCTCCGTTACCGACGCAGGCATTGTGATGGCTGTTTACGGGTCAGGCGCGTTCGTGGGTACGTTCCTTGGCGGCCGCCTGACTGATCGTTTTGGCTTTTACTACGTTCAGTTACTGAGTCTGCTGTTTGGCGGAGTTGCTCTGATCGCGCTTCAGTTTATCACTAATTTTTACCTGCTCTGCACGAGTGTTTTTCTGTTCACGCTGCTGGGCGATGCCTTCCGACCGGCTAATCAGGCAGCTATTGCGCATTACTCAGAGCCGGAAACACGTACCCGCGCTTTTTCCTTCAATCGACTGGCTATCAATCTCGGCTGGGCCGTGGGTGGTGGACTAGGCGGCTGGCTGGCCAGTATTGATTACAGTCTTCTTTTCTGGACCGACGGTCTGACCTGCCTGCTAGCGGGAATCGTCCTCCGGCTGTTTTTGCCTGTACCGGTTAATTCGGTTGACCAAAAAAATACACATTCGCTTGGTACGTCGGTTAAGGAAATTTCCGAAACCTCATCCCCCTATCAGGATCATGTATTTATCGGCTTTGTGCTCTGTAATACGTTGTTTCTGATCGCCTTTTTTCAATTTTTCACAATAGTGCCGCTATTTTTCAAACAGGTTGTCCACCTGACGGAACGTACTATTGGCCTACTAATGGCGCTGAATGGTATACTCATTGTGACCATTGAAATGGCGCTGGTCTACGAACTTGAACAACGACAATTACCCAAAATACCACTGATTGTGCGCGGCACTCTGCTGACCAGTATATCATTTCTCATTCTCGCATCACCGGCCTGGCTCACTCAGTTTGGCGTTACGTTCGGCAACGCAGTAGCCCTTAGTACGTTGCTTCCGTTAGGGTATATCTTAGTTGCTACGTTCAGCGAAATGCTGGTGATGCCTTTTCTGCAATCGCTCACGGTCGAACGTTCCAACCCGAAAACGCGCGGTCAGTATCTGGCGCTCTATTCCATGAGTGGTGCGCTGGCGCAGACCACCGCACCCGCATTTGGCTCGCTGATGGTGGCGCAGGTCGGGTTTTCGTCGCACTGGCTGGCGATTGCCGGTATCAGTCTGGTAGCGGCATTTGGATTCTGGCAGTTGGGAAAACGATTTCAGAAAGCCAACATCACTACCTTTGTCTAAAGAGTGAAAGAGCGAATGAGCGAAATCGGACCGCCGAAGCGGAGCGAAAATTCTGCGCCAGCCATTCGCTCTTTCACTCATTCACTCTTTCACTCTTTACGATTTGAAACTCTGGCAAAAAGAAGGCGTTACTACTGCCGATCAAATTGAACGTTTCACCGTCGGGCGCGACCGTGAAATGGATCTTTACCTCGCTCCTTTCGACGTACTGGGTAACCTGGCCCATGCGCAGATGCTCGAAACTATAGGTCTGCTTTCCAATGAGGAATTAAGCTTGTTGACGGATGAATTAAAAATCATTTATCAGCAGATTCAGGACGGGCAGTTTAGTATTGAAGAGGGTATTGAAGACGTACACTCGCAGGTCGAACTGCTACTCACGCAGAAATTGGGCGATGTAGGTAAGAAAATTCATTCGGGTCGTTCGCGTAACGATCAGGTTTTGGTCGATTTAAAGCTTTTCACCCGCGACCGGCTCTGGCGCGTATCCGAAGCCGTCAAGCAGGTATTCGATCAGCTTATCAGCCGGTCGGAGCAACACAAAGACGATCTTTTACCCGGTTATACACATCTTCAAATAGCCATGCCTTCGTCGTTCGGTTTGTGGTTTGGCGCCTACGCCGAAGCCCTGGCCGACGATATGCTCACCCTGCAAACGGCCTACCGATTGGCCAACCGAAATCCACTCGGTTCGGGAGCTGGTTATGGCTCGTCGTTTCCGCTCAACCGAACGCTGACGACGGAGCTACTAGGTTTCGAAGGAATGCACGTCAACGTAGTGTACGCGCAGATGAGCCGAGGTAAAACCGAACAGACTGCTCTCACGGCGCTGGCTGCCGTTGCTGCTACGTTGTCCAGGATGGCGATGGATATTTGTCTCTATAACAGTCAGAACTTTGGGTTTCTGGTGCTGCCGGATGCGTTGACGACGGGTTCGAGTATTATGCCCCACAAGAAAAATCCGGACGTAGCGGAGCTACTACGTGCCAAAACAAACCGCATGAAAGCGCTACCGATGGAGGTAACGATGGTACTGAGTAATCTGCCGTCTGGTTATCACCGCGATATGCAGATTCTGAAAGAAATTCTGATGCCCGCTTTCGACGATCTGCTAGACTGTCTCGACATCACTACGTTCATGCTTGAG
Source organism: Spirosoma flavus (assembly GCF_054778555.1). Lineage (NCBI taxonomy): Bacteria > Pseudomonadati > Bacteroidota > Cytophagia > Cytophagales > Cytophagaceae > Spirosoma > Spirosoma flavus. Next base: position 1,308,665 of record NZ_BAAGZL010000001.1, on the reverse strand, counting down.
CATATTCAGGTGAAACCCAATCTGCTGGACGATTCCAAATACGATCTGCTTTTCAGCGTAGAGCGGGTGAACGAGCTGGTGTTGCAGGGCGTTCCCTTCCGCGAAGCGTATCGAACGGTGGGCAAAGAAATTGCCGAACATACCTACGTACCACCGCGTTCGCTACGTCATACACACGAGGGCAGCATCGGCAATTTAGGTAATGAGTTAATTGTGAATCAGATGCAGCAGGCGATAGATGGTTTCGGGGCCGAACGGGCACAGGAAGCGGTGGCGAAGCTGTTGGTTTAAGGGTTTTCGCCAAAATGGGCCCGACGCAGAGGTCGTTGAAGGTTCTTAAACATAAATACCCGACCAATACAGTCGGGTATTTATGTTTAAGCCGTGCTAGAATTACGTTTATTCGACCTTATAGGCCACCAGTTTGTTCTTAAGAAATGTCGGTACAACCAGTAGTTTCTTTTTCGCTACGTATTCAATATCAGCGGCATTGACTTTATCGGCGCGGGTATCGAGGAGTTCGGTTTTAGTGCCATCGGCGGCAATGTGAAACAGGCGGCCGTTCCAGTCCGAAACGAAAAAATTGCCCTTTCCTTCCGGCACGATGCCATCGGTATTGGCCATGCCATCGGCTAGCTGCTTCAACGTTTTGGTGTTCAGATCCAGTACGCACAGAGCGCCGGTTTTTGTGTTGCCAACCATTAGTTTATCCGTTCCAACCGCGTACAGGCCGTTCGGATTGTTGAGCGGCTCACCTTCCATAAACACTTCCCATTTGTCCTCTTTCAGGCGATATACTTTGTTGTTGCGGTTATCTGATACGTAGACCGTTCCCTCTTTATCGACCGTTACGTCGTTTAGGTAAGCGCCCTGCCCCACGGCGTCCCATGTTTTTTCAGCCTGACCGTTTTTGGTGTTGATACACACCAGCCGATGAATATCTGCTACGTATAAACGGTTCTTATACAGTCCCATTCCCTTCGGCGCATTGAGTCCGGCTGTCCATTGCAGATTTTCGATTTTCCCATCCAGCGACACTTTTGAAATGAATCCTGATCCATCCAGCGCATCAGACTTTCCGTCGATATTGGCTACGTACAACGTATTGTGCCCATCAAAGAGTACCGATTCTGGGGTACGTAGCGTAGTATCGGTTTCCCATGCTTTTACCAGTTTAGGTGGTTTTGCAGCAGGAAGCGGGAGTGTTAACGAAAGCAGGCTGGCTCCGCTAATCAGGGCCGTTGCGATAAGAAGAATTTGTTTCATTGTTTATTTGAACGAATTAAACGTTGGTCAAAAAATGTGGCACGGTTCCTGATAAAGCAAACCCTCGGATGTATTCCCCACAAAATCACCGAATTAAATAATTACAAAAAATTTTAGTTGCACCATGCCGGGTCGGTAGTCACTTCCTGGCGCAGATATAAAAGGCGAAATATAACTTTTCTAACTATCGGCTACATAGTCGACATTTTGGGTAAAAACAATCGAAAAACGACTGTGTTTACCCTATCGCACACTCAAAAACAACAGGTTATGGCAAACTCCCAATCCCTTGCTTCGCAGGTGCAGTCGCCGGCCGGGCAAATCAAACAAAGCATTTACGATATGGTCCGGCTGCAACAGGATTACCAACTCTCCGATGAATTGTTCTGGCAGGCTTTTGATGCACGCGTGTTACTCGATAAGCCAATTGATCTAGACCTTTTTCTACGGAACCTCGACTCCCCAATTACCCAAAGTTAACCCCACAGATGATGAAGGCTGAACTTCCCGACCGGGACTACCCAGCGATTTTGCGCTGATACGTCTGACCGTTCGGGAAGTTTTGTTTTTGTTAGCTCAATCGAACAGCAAACAGCGCCTTCGATTTGGTGTAGACGTAAGCAACCACGACCAACGTAACGACTCCGCCCAGTGCCACCGACGGCACCGTTCCTAACAGACGAGCCAGCAAGCCCGATTCAAAAGCACCAATTTCGTTCGACGAACTCACGAAAATACCGTTCACAGCAGCCACGCGTCCGCGCATGTGATCGGGTGGAAAAATTTGCAGGATGGTTTGCCGGATAATAACGCTGACACTATCGAAAGCGCCGGTCAGCGCCAGCATCACCAGCGACAGGTAAAAATTGGTCGATACCGCAAACACGAGAGTAGCTATACCGAAACCAACCACGGCCAACAACATGTTTCGCCAGGCATTATGCGTGGGCGGATATTGCGTCATAAACGCCATCGTCACCAAAGCGCCCACCGACGGAGCGGCCCGCAGAAATCCTAGCCCCTCCGCCCCTACTTTCAGAATATCTTCGGCATAAACCGGCAATAAAGCGACTACGCCCCCGAACAATACCGAAAAAAGGTCGAGCGAAATAGCGTAGAGAACAATCTGCGTTTTAAACACAAACCGGAAACCTTCGGCCAGACTCTGCCGGAAACCAAGCACCGGTTCGTCGGTAACGGGTACAGGTTTGCGGCTAATCAGGCTGATCAAAACAAAGCAAACGACAAGCAGGCCAATGACAATAATAAGTGTATTATCGAACCCGAACCAGCTATAAAAAAAACCGGCTAATCCCGGCCCAACAATAGCCCCCGCCTGCCAGAATGAACTGCTCCACGTAGCCGAATTGGCGTATAATTCGCGAGGAACCAGAAACGGTTTCAGCGATGAACTGGCGGGTGAGTAAAACCCTTTGGCGGTGCCAATCAGCATCAAAACACCATAGATGGTAGCCAGCCGGGCCGTTTGCGACAAACCCGCTTCGACCGACGGTTGAAAGACAAGATACAGAATGACAGAGCCAAGAATAATAACGAGCAGGCTCCACTGCAGAATACTTTTTTTGTCGCGCCGGTCGGCCAGGTGCCCGCCAAAGAGCGAGAGCGCGATGAACGGAATAGCTTCGGCCAGCCCGACAAGGCCAAGCATGAGTGGGTCGTGGGTGACTTTGTAGAGTTCGTACCCTAGAATCACTTCCTGAATCAACAGTGTAACTGTAATCAGGAAACTATTCATAATAAAATAACGAAACTCTGGGAAACGTAATGAAGCGTAGGTATCGCTGGTGGTTTGTTGTACCATACTTTTGACAGGCGAAGCGTATTTTTGTCGGTCAACCGTTACGTTACCAACCCCAAAATATGGAATCTCAGTTCAGAACACGCGTGAAAATTTGCTGCATCAGCAGTTCCGATGAAGCTAAATTAGCGATACGTTACGGTGCCGATGCGCTCGGGCTGGTCGGTCGGATGCCCAGCGGACCGGGCGTAGTAGCCGATGAACTGGCCGCTCAGATTGTTCGGGCAACACCTCCGCCGATTGCTACGTTCATGCTTACCAGCGAGACTAACGTAGCAGCTATCGTGGCGCATCAGCAACGCGTTGGCGCCAATACTATTCAGTTAGTCGACGCTGTTCCAGCGGAAACCTATGCCCAATTGCGCGAGCGTTTACCAGCCATCAAACTCGTTCAGGTGATTCACGTACTCGACGAACGTAACGTTGATGAAGCCCTGAAGGCCGTTGCCGATGGCGTCGACGCGCTGTTGCTTGATTCAGGAAATCCGACTCTTTCGGTTAAAGTGCTGGGTGGCACGGGTCGCGTTCATAACTGGCAGGTCAGTCGGCAAATTGTGGAACAATCCTCAGTACCGGTCTTTCTGGCGGGCGGCCTAAATACGGAAAATGTTCGTCAGGCGATAGACGTAGTACAGCCGTTCGGCCTCGACATTTGCAGTGGTGTCCGCACCAACGGCCAGTTGGACGAATGGAAATTGAAAGCATTTATAGACGTAGTACAGAGGGCATAACGTATTGAAGAGCCAGATTCTGTGCCATCAAAAAAGGGTACTGCTACGTAGCAGTACCCTTTCTGTTTATTGAAGATACTCGGCAAAAGGCAATAGCCTCTGCTCCACACTCTATGCTTTAATTAAGCAACGGTGATTTCTTTGACGAGTTTCGTTTCTTCGACTTTAGGTAGTTCGAGCGTCAGGATACCATCGGTATAAGCGGCTTTGATTTCGTCGGCATTGACCGTTTTTGGCAGTCGGAAGCTCCGCTCAAATGAGGTGAAGCCAAACTCCTGACGAGTGAATTTCTCGGTGTTTTCTTCGCTTTTCGACTCCGTATTATAGGCAATCGTTAAGCGGTTGTTTTCTACGTTAATTTTCAAATCCTCTTTCTTCAAGCCAGGAGCGGCCAGTTCAAGATGAAACGCCGTTTCAGTTTCTTTTACGTTAACAGCCGGTACGTTGGTCGTGGTGGCCTGATAGCGATTAATAACGGGACGGCTATAGAAAGGGTTGAAGAACGTAGGGAAGTTGTTATATCGAACTAAGGTTGCCATGTGATTATTTGATTTGTTGTGTTGTTCTGTTTTCAAATACATAGACCCTTTATTCAAATGTTGTACCAATGCACAAACTTTACTATTTTATGCCATTTTGTCATTTAACAGCCTAAATATTTTACAAAATAAGACATATTGTCATTTCAGAGCTGTAAAATTGGCAACCATTTTGCAGAAAATCTGTCGGAAAGCCATACGAACGTGTCTGTAACCCTGTGTCATACAGACCCTTTCGTCCATGACTTAATCTTATATTAACTTGGCTAATCAGTAACAAAGCTTTAAATTTAGCCCGCTCAATTCGTAACCAACTACCTAAATATTTATCACATTTTCCTCATGAAGCGACAACTACTGCCGCTGGCTATCCTCTTTTTTTCCAGCTTTACCCTTCCTTCCATTGCTCAACAAACAGCCGTCGATTTTTTTGAAAGCGGTATCACCAAAAGTAAAGCCGGTGATTTTATGGGCGCGCTCCAGGCGTTCAGTATGGCCATTACCATGAATCCCGACAATGCCGCCAGTTATTACAACCGGGGCGTAGCCAAAGCTAGCCTGAAAGATCACCGGGGCGCTATTCTTGACTACGACCACGCTATTGACATTAACGGCAAAGACGCTCTTGCTTATCTGAGCCGGGGCATCAGTAAGAGCAAACAAGATGACCACCGGGGTGCGCTTCTCGACTTCAGCCGCTCCATCGAACTCAACCCCGACGATGCACAATCGTATTACAATCGGGGCGCCAGCCGCAGCAAACTGGAACAGTACCGGGGTGCGCTGGCCGATTTCACCAAATCAATTGAACTTGATCCTGCCAATGCCCAGACGTATTACTCGCGGGGTATCACCAAACAGAAGCTGGAAGATTTTTCCGGAAGTTTGCCCGACTTCACCAAAATGATTGAGATGATGCCCAAAAAACCACAGGCATATGCTGGTCGGGGTATGTCGAAAGTCGAGTTAAATGATTTTACCGGAGCCATCGCCGATCTCAACAAAGCCATCGAACTTAGCCCTGAAGATGGGGAATCCTACTTCTACCGGGCTTTTGCCAAGAGCAAGCTCGAAGATTACAAAGGCTCGATACCTGATTACGACAAAGCCATTACGCTCAAACCCGACAATTACCGGGCTTTTTATGGTCGTGGTTTTTCGCGCAGCAAACTGAACGATCAGCGCGGTTCAGTTCAGGATTTAAATCAGGCCATCGAGATCAATAACGTCAATGCCGATTCAAAGGTAGTTTACACCGGACGTATCAACCGGGCTACTCTTGATAAGCTGCGTGATCAGGTGCAGGAACGTAACAAAATTATTGAGCTGGGTTCAGAACGGGCCGAAGCTTATTTCAGTCGGGGTGTTAGTAAAAACAAACAGGGCGATCAGAAAGGCGCCATTGTTGACCTGAATAAAGCCATTGAATTGAGTCCTACCTACGCCGAAGCCTATTTTAGCCGGGGATTGATCAAATCGAATCAGGGTGATCAGAAAGGTGCCATTATGGACTGCAACAGCGCCATTAAACTGAACCCGCGCTACGCTGAAGTTTACTACGTTCGAGGCCTCATCAAACACAGCCTGGGCGACGAAAACGGCGGCTGTCTCGACCTATCCAAATCGGGCGAATTAGGCTATAATCCTGCCTACAAAGCCATTAGTGATTACTGCAATTAGAGCCTTGCAGATGGTTCTACTCAAGTGAATAGTTAGTAGTTACCGATTTTGACGGCGGCTACTAACTATCCACTTTTATTCAAACTTCAGGTGTTTCACCGAATCTCCAGAAGATTCCAGCTCAATCAACGCATCGATACCAATATCCAGGTGGACGTTGACGAACTGACTCGTGACGCGTTTGTCGCTTTCTTCCGTTTTTACACCTTCCGGCACCAACGGGTTGTCAGACACCAGTAGTAGTGCGCCGTGCGGGATGGAATTCACGAAGCCGACGGTGAAAATGGTAGCCGTTTCCATGTCAATGGCCATGGTCCGAATTTCGCGCAGGTAATCTTTAAACGGTTCGTCGTGCTCCCAGATACGTCGGTTGGTAGTGTAGACGGTTCCGGTCCAGTAATCGAGTTCGTAACGTTTTATGGTTGACGATACGGCCCGCTGTAGTCGGAATGAAGGTAGCGCCGGGATCTCAGGGCGCATGTAATCGTTGCTGGTTCCTTCGCCACGGATGGCGGCAATGGGCAAAATCAAATCGCCGATCTGCGTCTTTTTCAGTCCACCGCATTTGCCCAGAAACAAAACGGCCTTCGGTTCAATGGCCGACAGCAAATCCATAACGGTGGCCGCCATCGCACTGCCCATGCCGAAGTTAATGATCGTAATGTTATTGGCCGTAGCAGTTTGCATAGCCCGACCAATGCCAAAAATTTCGGCATCAAACTTTTTAGCAAACAGCTCAACGTAGTTGATAAAATTGGTCAGCAGAATGTATTCGCCGAACTGTTCTATCGGCGTACCGGTATACCGTGGCAACCAGTTCTGAACGATTTCTTCTTTTGTCTTCATAGTGAATGAGCGAGAGAGTGCCGCAACGGAGGTTGAATGATTGAAAGAGTGATTACGCTGAAAATACACTCTTCTGCTCTTTCATTCTTTCGTAACTTTGGATTATGGTCGCATTAAACCTACCTCCTTTCGACCACAAAACTAAGCATGTCGAAGGGAAAGTATACATTTTTGATACGTTACGTCGAAAATACGTCCGGCTCTCGCCCGAAGAGTGGGTACGGCAACACATTGTCAATCTGCTGCTAACGCATTTCGCTTATCCCAAGGCGCTGATACGTACCGAAGGTGGCCTGGAACTGAATCAACTACAAAAACGAACCGACGTAGTAGTGTTTGATCGGGAGGGGCGCCCGTTTCTGATTGTGGAATGCAAGGCCCCTCACGTAACGATCACGCAGCAGGTCATCGATCAGGTTACCCGCTATAATCACATTCATCGGGCGCCTTATCTGGTGCTTTCCAATGGACTGATTCACTACTGTTATTGTGTGAACCACGATACGTCGGAAATTGAATTCATGGACGATTTTCCGTCTTTTACGTAGCAGGTAGACCGAACAGTTACGTATCACAAAAAAATCCCCGGTGCCAATAAGGACCGGGGATTCACGTAGTACGAACAGTACGTTATTGATTACAGTTTGTCCAGCTCGCCCGAAGCGCGAATGGCGATTTCGTCGCTGACAACGGCCGTAGGTGCACCACCCAACGAGAAATCAGCACGTTTTACTTCACCCGTCACTTTAAAACCAGCTTTTACTTTCTTGTTCTGTGGGTTCGTAACAGGGCCATTGATCACCGCGTCGAGCGTTACAGGCTTCGTTACACCGTGCATGGTCAGGTCGCCGGCCACTTTATATTTATTACCCGATACTTTCGTGATCGACTTGCTTTTGAAAGTCATTGTCGGATACTTAGCTGCATCGAAAAAATCGGCGCTTTTCAGGTGCGCATCCCGTTTTTCCTGATTAGTATTGATGCTGTTGACATCGGCGGTCAGATCGATTTGAGCATCCGAGAAATCGTCTTTCGACGAGGTCATTTTCACATCGAAATTCTGAAACTTGCCATCTACTTCGGCCAGCATCATGTGCGTTACGGTAAAGCCCAGATTGGAGTGAGCTTTATCGAGTGTCCAGTTTTGAGCGAAAGCGCCCACAGAAGAGAATAATAAAGCAGCAAGTAAGGTTGCTTTTTTCATGGTTACTATTACGATTTAATTAAAAAATTCAGGTTGTATAAAAAACGGTTATTCCCGCATCCGGTCGAGCAATTGGCTAAGGAGAATGGCTTCGTCGGGGGTTAATTTGCAGGTTTGCTGGTTATCCCAATCACTTTGCAGCACATCGAGTTGTTTCAGCAAATCCATGCCTTTTTCCGTTATGATAACGTCAACGGCCCGACGGTCACTGGGGCATTCGGTACGCTGGACGTATTTTTTGGCAACGAGTTTGTCCACCAGCCGGGACGCATTCGACATTTTGTCGAGCATACGCTCTGTAATATCGCTTACCTTCACTGGCTCAGGAAATTGCCCCCGTAAAATCCGCAGCACATTATACTGCTGCATGGTGATTCCAAACGGTTTCAACAACCGGCTCTGACTATCGGCCAGCCAGTTGCTGGTATAAATCAGATTCACCACGACGCGCTGATAAGGCGTTTTAAACGGTGTGTTCTGTTTGATGTCGGTTTCAATGGACATGATGCAAATATAAGACAAATGCATTTAATGTATCAACACTATTTCGTTTACTTTTTGTTCCAGCGCAGTATTTTTATTTCACTAGGTAGCATTATTGGTAAGGCACAATCTGCGGAGCCGACAGATCAAAGTCTCTGAATCTCAGCGTAGGAACCCCTTCAAACGCCTGCCTGAACGGTATTGTATTTCCTGGAATATTCGGATAGTATGTCAGCCGAATCTGAAAACTGTTGAAGGTTAAATTTTCATTCCGTAACCGAAATCCGATGCCGTATCCCTGATACAAAGGTCCCTTCAGCAAGGGTCTGTCAGGAAAACTGGTCAGACCGAAATTCGCGAACGTAATGAAAGCCACCCGGAACCCGATGAGGCTAAGCCGCGAAAACAGGATGTTCTCGTAATTGAGCAGCACGCGTTTAGTGCCTCTCAGAGCGTCACTATAAATACCGATGCCATCGGTGATAAGGCCGCTTCCGGTGCTGCCCAGGGTAATGTATTCATTGTCAAATCGACCAATACCAGTCGTATACCGCGCATTGATGAAGTGACGCATATTCCCCCACCGACTTTTGATCAGCGGACTGAAGTAGTTCGATTCGAACGAAAAAACGCCCTGTTCGGGGGTATTTTTTCGAAAGTAACTACCCAGACTCACCAGCCCGTACAGGTAGCCAACATGCTTGATGTAATGCCCCTGCGAATAGTTAATGCCCGTGTAAGTACGTCGCCCCAGTTCAGCGTTGTCGATTCCGCCAATCGCCACAATCGATTCTCCGACCGGTACGTCCTCCGTACGCCCAAATCCATAAATCAGGACGTCGCGAACGTACTTCCGGCGGGAAAATCCGACACTAAACAACGTAGTCCGACTATCCTGATAAATCTGGTTAGTATCGGCCGTTACGTCGGGACGTCTGAAATAGCTGTAATCGGTGTTACGTACCGCCAGAATAAGCCGCGCGCGCCCTTTTTCATCAGAATTTCCTTCCCGGTAAAACAACCGGAACGAGCGCCCAATCCAGAAATCAGTGTACGTATAGCTCAGCGGAACAATCACTACGCAGTCGGCCCGGGTCAGCAGGCGGTTGTTTATCTGCGTGTAATTGATTTCGGCGGCTCCCGCGTACTTCGTGTCGGGCGTCAGAAACGGGCGATAGATGCGTGCCGATACCTGCTTTAAATCGCGGAGATAGAGCAAGTCGGCTTGGGCTGTCAGGAAGGTTTTGCCAATAAACGGCACTTTATAGCGGGCCTGATATTCCAGTTTCTGGCGTGGGTCGTTGCCCGCGTAAGCTACCTGTGCAAAAAGCTGGTGGCCTAATCCTCTGAAGTTTAGCTGATCGAATCCGATGTTAAAGGTTTTGAAATTACTAAATCCACCATTGGGCAACAACGACCATACATCCTGCGTGATTACGTAAACATCAACAAACTGACGGCTTCCGCTACGTGGCACCACCAAAATCCGGGCATCGTGGAAAATGGACGTATTACGTAACAGCCGTTCGTTGTCGCGCAGTACGTTCGGATCGACCAGATCGCCTTCTTTAAACAGTAAATATGAATACCGGATTACTCCCTCCCGCGTGTTCCGGTGTAAACGATTACCTGTTTTTTCGATCCAGTTTGCCGGTTTGCGTAACGTATCGTAAACGGTTTGCCCAAATACGTTCAGCCGGCGGATGTGAATATCGCCAATCACCCGCCCTTCAAACGCTTTGAATGGATTCACTTCAATCTGGTTGACCTCCCCCGTTTTAACGCGGCTATTATAAACGTCACGAAACACGGCGTCGTAGAGCTGCCGAGTCAGTCGGTGTTTATACATTCTGGTTTTCAGCTTTGTATAAAACACACTATCCCGTTGCATCAGTATGCTATCGGCTACGTGGGTTGAATGGGCGGTTGCCAGCGAATCGGTATAAGCCTTTCTATACGTTTCTGCCTTAATCGAGTCCATCCGAACGCGCTCGGGAGACAAGCCGGATGGTTGTTGCTGGCGAATTGTATCCTGTTGAGCAGCGATTTCGGGGCAGTATCCGAACACGAAAAGCAAGCCCAGCAGCATACACCGCAGGGAAGCCATATACGTGTTCAAATACCGTTGAATCATGAATAACAAAGAACAACTCTTAGAGCGAGGCAGTCCCGAATAGTTTAATAACGCCAACCACTATAGCCGCTGTATCTATAACTGTTTTTGCAGCCAAAAATCCCGCTGACGTTCTGAACCGAATTGAAAGTAGTGGTAACTAAAACGTTCAAAACCCATTTTTTCGTAAAAAGCCAAGGCACGTTTGTTACGTTCCCACACACCCAACCACACAGCCGCAGCCTTTTGGTTACGCGCCCAGCTCAGGCAGTGCTCCATCAACTGACGGCCCTGCCCCTGACCAATCTGGCTCTGCAACAGATAAATACGCTGTATTTCAATTGCGTTACGTACCGGCATCCGTCGCGGGGGCGCGTGTCGGCGTAATTTGGCATACCCCACGGGTGAGCCGTCTGGCAATCGGGCCAGAAAAAAAGCAGATCGTGGATCGGCCAGCTCCTGAGCCAGAGCCGGTTCGGTTAACGATTTGGCAATGTATTCTTCCACCAGTTCGATCGGATTATGAGGTGGCCCGAATGCTTCGCGCATGGTCGTTGCCGACAGATCGGTAAGCGCAGATAAGTCAGCCAACGTAGCAGGAGAAATAACCAAGAGCTGTTTAGTTTGTAAGTTAGCTGTGCGTTTGTGTAATGCGAATTACGTTTTTTAACGTAGCGAACGCAACTTTGCAACCATATTGCTGAATATTCTGAGTTTATGCTTTCGTTACGTTACCCACTCATTCTGGCATCGGGTTCGCCCCGCCGGAAACAATTGATGACCGATTCGGGCTTTACGTTCACTATCGAAACTCGCCCTACCGATGAGCTTTTCCCGGACGATATGCCCGCCGACGACGTAGCGGAATACCTGGCCCGTCAGAAAGCAGACCAGTTTCGACACGACTTAGGCGAACGTATCGTTCTCTGCGCCGACACGGTTGTCATTCTGGATGGAAACATCTTAAACAAACCGCAGGATGAAGCCGACGCCCGCCGGATGCTACGTTCCCTTTCGGGCCAGACGCACCGCGTCAGAACGGGCGTCTGCGTGCTGGCTCCCGACGCGAACGGCGGTGTTCAAGAGCAATCCTTCACCGACGAAACGGAGGTAACCTTCGCTACGTTGACCGACGACGAAATAACGTACTACATCCGCGAGTGCCATCCTTTCGACAAAGCGGGCGCTTATGGAGCTCAGGATTTTATTGGGTTAGTCGGCATCGTACGGCTCGAAGGCTCCTTCTACACGGTGATGGGCCTGCCCACGCACCAGGTTTATCAGGTGTTGAGGCAGTTTTCAAAGAGCGAAAGCGTGAATGAGTGAAAGAGCGCCTGCGCTCGAAATAAGCTCCGCTCCGGCGGCCCGGTTTCACTCATTCACGCTTTCGCTCTTTGTATAATGCAGATTACTCCCATCGGTCAAACTGGTGTCCATTACGAAATTTTCGTCCGTTCCTTCGCAGATTCTAACGGCGATGGCATCGGCGATCTTAACGGCGTTACCAATAACCTCGATTACCTGAAAGAACTTGGTGTTTCGGCCCTCTGGCTCATGCCCATCAGTCCGTCCCCGAGTTACCATAAATACGACGTAACGGATTATTACGGCATTGATCCTGAATACGGTACGTTGGCTGACTTCCGGCGACTTATTCGCGAAGCGCACCAACGTAGCATTGCTGTTATTATTGACCTGGTAATTCATCACACCAGCATTCAGCATCCGTGGTTTCAGGAATCAGCCAAAGGGCCCAGCAATCCATATCGGCAGTATTACAACTGGCTACCACCCGCCGAAATCAAAGCGCGCAACCTAGCCACCCGCGACATTACGGCCGATTCGGGCGAACGTAGTCCCTGGCATTCCGTCCGAAACGCTACGTATCGCAACGAGGAAAAATACTACGGCATGTTCTGGAGCGGTATGCCCGATCTGAATTTCGACCACCCGCCCGTGCGCGAAGAAGTCTATAAAATTGCCCGATACTGGCTTCAGGACGTAGGCGTTGACGGTTTCCGACTGGATGCCGCCCGGCACCTGTACCGCGAATCCGAAGAACCGAAAAATCATGAATTCTGGGAAGAATTTGGTCAGGTGGTCGAGGCCGCAAAACCGGGGGCTTACACAATTGGCGAAGTCTGGACGCGCCCCGAACGTATCGCGCCGTACTTCCGGGGATTGAAAGCCAACTTCAATTTCGACCTGCGGCTGATGATTGAAGAAATTGTTCGACAGGAAGACGACACCGAAGATCTGATCGAATTTCTGGCCTACGTTCGTGCTGCTTTCAGCAACGTAAATCCAAATTTTATCGACGCACTGATTCTCTCGAATCACGACCAGAATCGGGTCGGCAGTTTGTTAAAGAGCAATCTGAATCACTTGAAAGTAGCGGCCAATCTGCTTCTGACCTTATCGGGTCTGCCCTATATTTATTACGGTGAAGAGATAGGAATGCTCGGCCTGAAACCCGACGAAAACATTCGGGAGCCTTTTCTCTGGGACATCCGCGCCCGCGACCGTCAACGTACCCACTGGCGACGGGGCCGCTACACCACCAGCCAGACCGTGCGTCCGCTGGCCGAGCAACGTAACGATCCTGATTCGCTGTTTTCGCACTACAAACGCCTGATTCAGTTTCGGAACAGCCACCCAGTCTTAAACGACAACCTGAGCCACTTGCAGCAAACGGGCATTCGTCAGCCGGGAACGGTCGCGTTTATACGACAGTCGCAGGAGCAACGGGTGCTGATTCTCCACAATCTGACGGGCAAGGCTATCGATGTAGTACTGTCACCGAACGAATACTGGTGTCACAGCGTCGAGTTTGAAACCGTTCCGGGCAGCCAATGCAAGAACGACCACGTGAACGTACCGGCTTATTCGTGTGTGGTGCTACGTTAACAATAAACAATGTAAAATGAATAATGCGGCCGAGTTCATTATTCATTACCTAAGTAACGTAACATCTTTCGCAGCTTTACCTATTCATGAACCTACGCCTGATTTTCGGTCTTCTTTTCCTGACACATTCATTATTCGGGCAGGAGCCATCGCATAAAAGTATCGCCCGGCATATTGAAAAGCTCGCTTCTGACAAAATGAAAGGGCGTGGAACCGGCAGTCCAGAAAACGCCAAAGCCGCCGATTACATTGCCCAGCATTTCCGGAAATATGGCCTCAAACCTCTGGGAACTGACGGTTATTATCAGCCTTTCACGGCCAGAGTCCGGCGGGTAGTCGTACCTGATAGCCTACGTAGTGCGACCAACGTAATTGGCTTTCTGGATAACGGCGCACCAAATACCATCGTCATCGGCGCGCACTACGATCATCTGGGCGAGGGTCGGCAGGGTAGTTCGCTGGAGAAGGAGCCGGAGGGTAAAATTCACAACGGAGCCGACGACAATGCATCCGGCGTAGCGGGCTTGCTGGAATTAGCTCAGTATTTCGCCAAAAATGACGTAAAAGAGCCTTATAACGTATTGTTTATGGGATTCGGTGCCGAGGAATTGGGCTTGCAGGGTTCGCGTCACTTCCTGAATAATCCGACCTTGCCGCTCGATAAATTGAATTTTATGGTGTGTATGGATATGATTGGGCGCTACAATCCAGAGCGGGGCGTGGGCATTGGCGGCTACGGCACCAGCGATACGTGGCCGGCGGTTTTTAAAGACGTAACAAGTACCATTAAATTTTTCACGGATCGGGCCGGTAACGGTGGGTCCGACAATGCCGCTTTTTACGCCAAACAAATTCCTGTGCTCTTTTTCCATACCGGCGGCCACCCCGACTACCACAAACCAACCGACGATAGCGAAAAAATCGACGTAATGGCTGAAGAAGCGATTCTTAAACTGGAAATTACCTTGCTCGAAAAAGCCATGCAGCAACCTAAAATGACGTTTACGCCCGTTCAATAATGTAAACCTAATTCTGAACCCTTCGACTCTTATGCGGACATTCTTTTTCATCCTCCTCGCTGCTACGTTGTTTGGCCGGATTTGTCAGGCGCAAACTACGTCTAAGCCTAATATCATTTTCATATTAGCCGACGATTTAGGGGTTGGCGATGTGGGCGTTAATGGACAGAAACTAATCAAAACGCCAAATATTGACCGGCTGGCGAACGGTGGAATGCGCTTTACGCAGTTTTATGCCGGTACGGCTGTCTGTGCGCCTTCGCGCTCGTCGCTGATGACGGGGAAACATACGGGCCACACGTTCATTCGAGGGAATAAAAGCGTGGAACCGGAAGGCCAGCAACCCATCGCCGATTCGGTAGTAACGGTGGGCGAAATACTGCAACGCGCGGGCTACGTAACGGCCGCTTTTGGCAAGTGGGGTTTGGGACCTGTCGGCTCAGAAGGTGACCCTAACAAGCAGGGTTTCAACCGGTTTTATGGCTACAACTGTCAGGCGCTGGCGCACCGGGCTTATCCCAATCACCTTTGGAATAACGACCAGAAAATCGTGCTGAAAGGCAATGAGAATCTGCAACAGATGAAAGAATACGCGCCCGATCTGATTCAACAGCAGGCGCTGAATTTCCTGAACGACCGCGACGGTAAACAGCCTTTTTTTCTGTTTCTGCCCTACATTCTCCCCCACGCCGAACTGGTCGCTCCCGACGATAGTCTGCTGGCCCATTATAAAACCATTTTCGCCAACGAAAAGCCTTTCAAAGGCGCTGATTACGGCCCTAATGCAAAACCGGAGGGCTATGCCTCGCAGGCGCATCCGCACGCTACGTATGCCGCCATGGTTGGTCGGCTTGACCGCTACGTTGGACAGGTGATGGCCGCGCTGAAAGCCAGAGGGCTCGACAAAAACACGCTCGTCATTTTTTCGAGCGACAACGGGCCTCACCTCGAAGGCGGAGCCGATTACAAATTCTTCAACAGCAACGGTGGCCTCCGGGGTGTAAAACGCGACCTCTACGAAGGCGGCATCCGTGAGCCATTTTTCGCCAACTGGCCGGGCGTTATCAAACCTGGCTCTACCAGTGATTTCATCGGCGCATTTTGGGACGTATTGCCCACCTTTGCCGAACTCGCCGGTGCCAAAACGCCTAATGGTGTCGATGGCCTGTCGTTTGTGCCTACGCTGACGGGCAAAGGAACGCAGAAAAAACACGATTACCTGTATTGGGAATTCCACGAAAACGGCGGTCGGCAGGCCGTTCGGCAGGGTAACTGGAAAGCGGTACGTCAGCAGGCTTCGACCAACCCCGATAATCCTGTTGAATTATATGATTTAGCTACAGATCCTACTGAAAGTAAAAATATGGCGGCTTCCAACCCTGGTAAAGCTCAGGAATTAAGTCAGTTAATAAAAAAAGCACACGTAGCATCTCCTATTTTTCCGTTTGGAAAAGAGTGATTTTTGTACTGATCAACTCAATATGTTGTTGCTTTAGCCCGTTACGGTTGACTGGACAACTTTAAAAAACCAACAAATTGCTACGTAACAAAGACGGTTTTTAATACGTAGTAAATTAGAACAAAGGATTATATATTTTGATTTTTTGATAAGTTTGTCTATTAGCCGTAATTGAATGAATAGTTCGTCAAAAAATAAAATAAACTTAGCATCCCTCCCGAAATCGCCCACAGGTATTAATGGCCTGGACGAGGTGACGAATGGCGGGTTGCCCCAGGGTAGACCAACACTTATTTGCGGAGGTGCCGGTTGTGGTAAAACATTATTTTCGTTGGAGTTCATCGTGCGGGGCGTCCTCGAATTTAACGAACCGGGCGTATTTATGGCTTTTGAAGAAAAAGCCGATGAATTAAGCGCCAACGTAGCATCGCTTGGGTTCGATCTTGACCAGCTCCAGAAAGACCAGCTCCTTCGGATCGACCACGTTCACATCGACCGCAGCGAAATTGAGGAAACGGGCGAGTACGATCTGGACGGTCTGTTTATTCGTCTGGGCTACGCCATCGACAGTATTGGTGCCAAGCGAGTTGTGCTCGATACCATCGAAAATCTGTTTTCCAGCCTGACCAACGAAGGTATTTTACGTAGTGAAATCCGTCGGTTGTTTAGTTGGCTGAAAGACAAGGGCGTAACTACCATAATTACGGGCGAGCAAGGAGAAGGCACACTGACCCGGCATGGGCTGGAAGAATACGTATCAGACTGCGTTATTCTGCTCGAACACCGGGTAAGCAATCAGATTTCGACCCGGCTGCTACGTGTTATTAAGTATCGGGGATCTGTACATGGCACCAACGAATATCCGTTCCTGATCGACGAAGATGGCATTTCTGTTTTGCCCGTTACGTCGCTCTCACTCGATCATGAAGTTTCGCAGAAGCGCATCTCATCTGGCTTTTCGAGTCTAGATAATATGCTGGAAGGCAAAGGTTTTTATGTGGGAAGCAGCATACTGGTTTCGGGTACGGCTGGTACGGGTAAAACCAGCATCGCAGCCAGTTTTGTGAACGCGGCCTGTCAGCAAAAAAAGCGTACTTTATTTTTGGCATTCGAAGAATCGCCCCAGCAGATTTGCCGCAACATGCATTCGATTGGGATCGATCTTCAGGCCCATGTTGATAAAGGTTTGCTGAAATTTCACGCATCGCGACCGACACTTAATGGACTGGAAATGCACCTGGTGACCATTCATAAACTGGTGACCGAGTTCAAGCCTGAAGTGGTAGTACTCGACCCCGTTACAAATCTGATTACGGTGGGCGCCCTACGGGATGTCCGGTCGATGCTGATTCGGTTAATCGACTTTTTACAGGCTAATCAGATCACGGTGTTGTTTACGGCACTTTCAATGAATACCGTGATTAATGAGCAGACAGATGAAGGGGTTTCATCGCTGGTTGATGCGTGGATACTCCTTCGTGATATCGAGATGAATGGCGAACGTAACCGGGGTTTATACGTCATAAAATCGCGCGGCATGAAACATTCCAACCAGGTACGGGAATTTGTCATTACCGACCAGGGGCTGGATTTGATTGATGTTTACTTAGGTTCGGAGGGGGTGTTAACGGGCTCAGCCCGTGAAGCGCAACAGCTTGAAGAGGTAACGGGCGTTGCCTTGCGAGATCACGCCATCACTCGTAAAGACCGCGAAATTGAACGCAAACGAATGGTGCTCGAATCCAAAATTGCCAGCCTGAAAGAAGAGTTTGAGTCGGTGCAGGATGAATTGAACAAAACCTTTCAGGAAGATGATCTCCGTAAAGAGATCATCGAACAGAACAGAGATCAACTAATCCGTAACCGACATAGTAGCCAATAAAACCGGCTACATAATCTAACTTAATTGATGACTGAACAAGAAAATGTCTGGGAGTTACGGCTGTATATAGCTGGTAAAACGGCCAAATCAGTAACTGCTCTGAACAATCTGAAGAAATATTGTGAAGAACATTTACAGGGGAATTATGTTATTGAGGTTATAGATTTATTAGTGCAACCTCAATTAGCAGCCGGCGATCAGATCCTGGCGGTACCAACTCTGGTCAAAAAAGTACCCGAACCTATCCGTAAAATTATCGGAGATCTGTCGAATGAAGAGAAAGTACTGGTGGGTTTAGACATTCGTTCTGCGAAAAAATAGAATGAGCGAACCAGCGGATGCTGATTTCAATCTGACTGACGAAAGCCAGCAATATGTACTCCGTTTGTTTATAACGGGGGCATCGGTTCGTTCGGTTCGGGCAGTTTCCAACATTAAAGATATTTGCGAAACCCACCTGCCCGGTCGCTATTCGCTGGAAATTATTGACGTTTATCAGCAAAAAGAACTGGCTAAAACAGCTCAGTTGATTGCATTGCCCTTGCTTATAAAACAAGCGCCGTGGCCTGAACGCCGACTCATTGGCGATCTCTCAGAAACGGAAAAGGTACTCAAAGGCTTAGGCATTATTATCGGATGAATCCAGCCAGAACGTACGAACAGTTAGTCAAAGAAAACGAGTTATTACGTATCCGCCTGGAGGAAGCCCTAGAAACGATCCAGGCAATACGTACAGGACAGGTTGATGCCTTGGTAGTGGAGGGAGAGCAGGGACACGAACTCTATACCCTGAAAACAGCCGACCAGACGTACCGCGTATTTATTGAATCGATGCACGAAGGCGCAGTAACGCTCAATCAACAGGGGCAGATTCTGTACTGCAACTCCACCTTCGCAACAATGGTTGACCAATCTTTATCAACCGTTATCGGTTCGGACCTGCTCACCTATCTTGCTCCGGTCTCCCGGCCTGATTGCGAGGATTTTATTCAGCAAAGCTGGTTATCGGCCGGCAAAACGGAAATGACGCTCGTGCAGAAAGAAAAAGAGATGATTTGCCTCGTTTCTGCTACGCCCCTGGTACTCGACGAAGGCGATTGTCTGAGCCTGATTTTCACTGACCTGACGCTTCAGAAACAAACCCAGGCCCTGCTGAAAAGCCGCAATGAAGAACTGGCGTTTATGAATCAGGCCCTGAACCGGTCGAACAACAACTTACAGCAATTTGCATACGTAGCCAGTCACGATTTGCAGGAACCGCTACGTAAGATTTTACAGTTTGGCGACCTCCTTAAATCGCGCTATACAACACCCTCGAGCGACGAACGGGACTACCTGGAGCGTATGCAGTCTGCAGCCAGCCGAATGTCGGCCCTGATTCGTGACATACTCAATTTTTCCCGCATCTCGACGCATGCCCAGAGCATAAAACACGTTTCACTGGCCGACGTAGTGAACGCAGTACTTACCGATCTGGAACTGCGAATTCAGGAAACGAACGCCATTATCGCCGTCGATGAGTTGCCAACGGTGGCGGGCGATGCCTCGCAGTTGGGACAATTATTCCAGAATTTATTGACAAATGCCATCAAATTTCACCGGCCCGATGTGCAGCCTCGCATCCAGGTGACGTACCAGACGCTGTCGGCAGCCGAATTGCCTTCTACCATAAAACCAGCGCGCCAGTCGGAGACGTATTACCAGATTCAGGTGGTCGACAATGGCATTGGTTTCGACCAGAAATACGCGGAACGTATTTTTCAGGTCTTTCAGCGGCTGCACAACAAAAATGAATTTGCGGGTACGGGTATTGGGCTGGCTATCTGCGAAAAAATAGTTGCTAATCACGGTGGCGTCATTACAGCCACGGGACAGCCTGGCGAAGGCGCTACGTTCACTATTTATCTGCCTGCTTAAAAGGGAGTTATAGGGTTGTAAAGTTGTAAGGTTATAGAGTTAGTGCCATGCGTAAAACTTTATAACCCTACAACTTTACAACTCTATAACTCCTCTAATGCACTACCACCAAACGCTGCGTGTGAACCCGATTTTGATACGTTAATCGAACCAGATAAACGCCGTCTGGTAATGTTGCCTCCACTGGAACCGAAACCGCTACGTTGGCCGTGGCCGATACGTACTGCTCACAGATACGCCGGCCCGTAACATCCAGCAACGTAAGCAGCCACCGACCGCTTTCGGGAAGTTGCAGCGATAGGTTTTTGCCGTCGTTTGGGTTCGGATAAATCAACGGGGCAACGGTTGGCTCATCGGTGCCCGTGATAAACGCAGCGGGATTATAGACGCTGGTGCCATTGGGCAAATCGAGCCGAATTCGATACGTACTGTTTGCGGCTGATGTTTTTGAATAGGAAAACGAATAGAGATGATACGGTTGTCCATCGTTCAAAGGGGCCAGCGAACCGACTTCCACGAACGTATCACGTCCCTCCTGCCGCTCAATAACGAATCGGCTACCCGGTTGTTCCTGCGCCGACTGCCAGTGAATACGTACCGTAGTGCCATCGGTTTCGGCCTGAACATCACGCAGCGGATTCAACGGCTGGCCGGCACCCACAACCCGAAATAAAGCTGATGGCGGACTTGGCAGTACTGGCGATTTCGCAACTACGCGCAGCTGGTATAAACCACTACGTAACGTATCGGCCAAAGTGATACGTAGTGAATTGCCGCCTGTCAGTGGCGATACGTTCATCACGAACGTCCCATTCTGATCCAGCAGTTGCACGTTTACATCGGGTTTATTCGGATAACCTATCTGCTCATAGGGCACTAAAATCTCTTTGCCAACAGGAATGTGGCTGGGCAGCAATCCGATCCGCAGAAACCGTTGCGGCTGAATCGGTTTTGCCGAATTATAAAACTGGTCGGTCATGCTTCGGTGCCACGACAGGCCAAATTCGGTAAGCCCCTGTTCGCCACCAGCAATATTTTCAAAATGTCCATGCGCCGGGCGTGGCGTCTGGATGCTGTCGGTGTCAGGACCAGGCCAGACGTTGTTACCTGGCGTTTGAATCAACGCGTTCTGCGCACCCAGAATGGTTGTGCTCGAAATTGGTCCCGATGGCGTAATGGAACAACGTGCCACAACCCACGGCATGCTCTGCCCAAAATCCTGCCGACTCTGGTCGATTAAATCCTGAACCAGCCGCCGATATTCATTCAATGGCGTCTGATACGGCACCGCGTCTGATTCGCCATGATGCCACAACACAGCCCGAATACCCAACTGGCTGTGGTAGTACTGAAGCGTATTTCGCAGATTGGCATACGGTTGCAGATACGGCCACGATTTGCTGGTGAAGATATTGGTAGCCGTTTGGCCGTGCGCCGTGCGGCTCCAGTTATCGGCTACCGTGCCCGGAAAACCGACGTTAAAAAAAGCAACCGGCACCCCGTATCTATCGGCAATAGCATCACCCAGATCACCCCAGCACCAGGCCGACTCGCCCATCGGGAAAACCAGGTTGGTGGCACGTAGCGGTGAAAGAACCGGTGGCGCAAAGGGTTTATCAGCCGAAACCATTACGTTATCACTATTCAGGAACGTATTGGTCGCATTGATCGATAAAACCCGCTCGCTCGCGCCTTTCGAACCTAAGTCGGGTAATCCCATCGCATTTGACTGGCCCGCTACCAGAAATACTTCGCCAATACCCACCCGCTCAATGGTCGACTGCGCCATGACCTGTTGCTGACGCGTGCCCCGTACTTCAAGTCGATACAAACCACCAGAGGCACGTAGCGTTCCCTGAAAAACACCATTTTGCGGAGACGTAGTAATGGTTTGCCAATCGGTTGCCGAGCCAGTGTTGGCAGCAAAGGGCACTAGTCGGGCTTCGATTCGGTCGATGGGTAACGAATAGGTACCGGCAATAAAAAGAGAGGCTTTGTTATCGGTGCCGCGTTGAATAATCAGGCGGGTAGTTGGGTAAGCGATGTCTAGCTGAGCCCATGCCGAAAACGGTAGCAAGCAAATAGTTAGTAGCAGTAGATACTTCACTAAAAACCAAAAATGAGTAATGTTGGATCAAAAAGAACCTCAAAAATACGCAAATTAACTGGAGTAGCTTCAAGATGGCAGTCTATAAAGGCGATAAACACCCGATCTCTATTATCGTATTGAAAATCAACAATATAGTTACATAAATACAATTAAACCACCGCAAAGTAAATTCAACTATTTTTAACTAACGCTATACTATCCAAATCGTACATTCGTTACGCGCAACTAACTGCACCTAGCTTATGTCTCTTCTCTACTCTCCCCCAAGGGCCATAGCAGCCCTGATTCTTTTCGTTTTTACGCTACTGGCAAGCCCTCTGTTAGCTGAGACACCTGACAAACCTGGATCGTCGAATAAATCGTCGACATTATTTGCCTGTGGGATACCGCTAAATCCTTCCACCAGCCAGATAATGCCTGCTAATGCCCAATTGAACTGGTCTACGTCATCCAACCCCAGCTCTACTTCTTACGTAGTACAATATCGGGCGGTAGCTGATAACGTCTGTACGGGCGCTACCACCGTTTCGGCGAATCCCTGGGTTAACTGGCCCAACAGCGTAACGGGAAGCACACTCTCACTAACATCGTTAACTTCGAACACCTGCTACCAATGGCGGGTGCAGGCATCCTGCGCGGATCTGACCACTAGTGATTTCACGACACCCGTTGCCTTTAAGACGAGCATGTGCTCAACGCCAACGAGTCCGAGCGTGCCTAACACTTACCCAAATTCGGCAAATCTTCAGTGGTTCACCCCATCACCTGGGGGTCGCTATGAAGTTCAGTATCGACGGCAGGGAACAGTCCCCTGGAATACCGTTAGTGATATTTCAGGAACGCCTTATGTATTCGACCAAACCAGGATAAATTATACACTAAGTGGCTTAATGCCTAGTACTTCCTATGAGTTTCAGGTACGCGTATTATGCTCGCCCACCAGTAGTTCAACGTTCACGTCGCCGGTAAGTTTCGCGACAACAGGCTGCACGGCCCCAAACAACTTTAATGGCACCGGCACTACAGCCACAACTGCTTCGATAGCATGGTCTCTGGGCGCTTTAAGTTATAATCTGCGTTATCGGACACAGGCAGGACCAGGCGAGTGGACAACGGTTACTGGTTTAACAACTTCTCCCTATGCTATTTCAGGACTAACTCCATCTACCTTTTACCAATTTCAGATAGAATCGGTCTGCTCAACGACCAGTACCAGCGGATTCAGTACTTTGGTAAGCATTCTTACAGCCAGTTGTACTACGCCATCCTTATCACAGGCTGTCGTAACGCCGACAACCGCACGGCTGGCCTGGACACCTACTGCCACTTCCTATACGGTAGAGTATCGGGCGATGGCACCCGGCCAGTGTACTTCCAACACAACCAGCCCAGACAACCCCTGGACTACGGCCGTTAGCAACCAGACAGCAAACAATACAGTGCTCCAGGGCCTGACTCAGGGAACGTGTTATCAATGGCGGGTGATTGGCACCTGTGCCACTAGTTTCACGTCGTCTACCGGCTTTTTCACAACTGCTTGTGGCCCGGCCCCCAATGGTATGAGCACCGGCCCCATTCTCGGCACGTCGGCCCAACTCAACTGGAATAGTCTGGGTAGCGGTGTACAATATGAAGTACAATGGCGAGCCAATGCCAATAATAATTCGACAGGCGATGGAAGCTGTGTCAGCAACACCACAAGTACGGACAATCCATGGACAACCATTTCGAATATCAGTACGAATAGCGTTACCCTTACCGGGCTGAATATCAGTACGTGTTACCAATGGAAAGTAAGGGTGTTGTGTACGGGCAGCAACTTCAGTAACATCACTGTATTTAGAACAACGGATTGTATTCCCGTGGCGCTTACCCAACAACCCGCTACGTCGGCCACGGCTGTTGCCGGCACCACGGCAACAGCTTCTGTGGTAGCTACGGGGTCATCGCTTACGTACCAGTGGTATAAAGACGGGACAGCGCCGGGCAATATCGTAGCTGGGCAAACCTCCGCCACGCTCACGCTCACAAACGTGCAGTTTAGCCAGGCCGGAACGTATTACGTCCAGGTTTCCAATGGGTGTAGTAGTTCGGTATCAACCGGATTTACGCTTGTGGTAACCACGAGTGGCGGCTGCGTAGGTGGTTTCTACACCGTTCAGAATGGCCCCTGGAGCACGCCCGCAACCTGGTCGTGTGGGCAGGTTCCGACTTCGGCCGATGCGGTAGAGATTCGTCATATTGTCTCGATTCCCGACAACTACACAGGTCTTACCCAGAAAATTACCTACACGAACGGGGGCAAAATTGTTGTTCCGACGACGGGCAAAGTTCGAGTGGGACCGTAGCCGATTAGATCAATATACATACCCGGCTTTGTTTCTCAGGGCCGGGTATTTTTTTGACAGCCTACGCAGCTTATCTTTGACAATATCCTCGCACACCTCATGGCCAAATCATCTGGGGCTCCGGCTCACGACAAAAAAAAGGCTCCTGCCGCATCAAGCCCGTCAACCCGGACGAAGCCATCACCAGAAAGGCTGATTAGCGATCCAAAGCCGTCGATCATTAATCGGCTTCAGTACGGTTTATTCCTGCTATCGTTGCTAACCCCGGCCCTGTTCAGCGGCAGCACCTTTTTTGGGTACACTTCCGTACGAGTTCTATATTTTGAAGGCATCATAACGTTTATGGGCATCCTGGCGGTTTGGCAGGGAATAGTATGGCAACCAAAACCATCGCTATTACAATGGAGCGTACTGACATTTTTAGGAATTACAGCCATTGCTAATGCATTAGGCATTGATGCGTCGACTAGTTTCAGGTCTGGATTTGCCCGCATGGAAGGGTTTGTTACGTATCTCTATCTGGGAATTTATTTTTTACTGATCGCCCGACTTCGCTTTTCCGCCCGCCAGTGGACCACTGCGCTGGCGGTATCGGTCGGCATTGCGGTATTACTTACCATTTTCGCCCTGAGCAGCAAAATGGGCCGACACACCACCGATCAACGATTGATGGGAACGTTTGGAAACCCTACGTTCATGGCTATCTATCTGCTGCAACAGCTTGGCGTACTGTTTCTTGTGGCGCTACGTAGCGAAAGCAACTCACAAAAACCACGTAACGTAACGCTGCTCATTGGCGCAGTTGTTACGTCGATCATCCTGATTGCGGGCATGGTTCTGACGGGTTCGCGCTCTTCCTTGATTAGTCTGGCTGCGGGCATTGTTACGTTGGGCGTATTATTGACGATACGTTATGCCCGCACGCAACCGAAACGGGTTTTGCTTTTTGCCGGCATTGCTATCGTGCTGGCCGTTGCGGGCTGGTTCATTAGTCAAACCGATACGTTACAACACCAGCCTATCATTTACCGGCTCACGCATTTATCCGGTTCAACCGACACCTGGCAACCCAGACAGATAAGCAATCAGATTGCGCTGGGTGCCATCGCCGAACGCCCCATATTGGGCTGGGGACAGGATAATTACAACTATGGTTTTGCGAGTCACTACGTATCAAGCTTAGCCCGGGAAGGCTCCGACTGGTACGACCGGGTTCACAACGTACCGCTCGAATGGGCGTTTTCGACGGGAATTTTGGGCTTGCTGGCGTACCTTTCCATCTGGATTGCGGGTTTATTTCAGCTCATTCGGTCAGCCTTGCCGTTCTTGCAGAAGTACGTACTGGCGGCCATTTTCGCGGGGTATTTTGTTTTCAATCTGTTCAATCCCGATAGCATTCTGGCACTCCAGGGGTTCTTCCTTTTACTGGCTTTTGTCGATACGTCGTTCACAAAAGAGAGTGCCGGTTCAACGGCTACGTATCGAGAAACTGGTCGGCCGGTGTGGCTTTTGCCAGCTCAGGGCGTAGCACTAGTCGGGCTGGTTTCGCTGGCTTATTTCGCCATTGTGATTCCTGCCAAAACGCTACGTCAGCTAAACCAATTCAACCGCCAGGGTTCTCTTTTTGAGCGTGTTACGTTACTGGAACAGACGTATCGAACCGCCACCGTAGGCAAAATCGACGTAGCGGACCAACTGGTAACGCTAGCCATGTCGTCGCTTGGTGATGCCAACGTATCGGCGGTTGATAAACAAGGGTGTTACGACCGGGCGGTAAGCATCTGGAGCGAAGTCTGCCAGCAACATCCGCAGTCGAGCCGTTACAAAGCGCGCCTGGCCTCGCTCTACGTAGCACACGACGATTACGACAAAGCGTTTCCTTTGTATCAGGAAGCCGTTGCTATTGAGAAAGGGAAGCGCCCAGCCCTGTTTGTTCAGATTGGCAGCGCTCATCTCCAGCAGGGTAACGTAGCTGCTGCCATGAATGACTTTAAACAGGCGTATCAGCTAGAGCCACGTTGGGAAACGCCGTTGGTGTATGAAGCCATCGCTTACGTTGTGGACCATAAACCCGCGCAGGCCGATTCGGTGATGTATAAAGTAAGCGACACCGGGTTAACGGCTAACATTGCCTTAGCAAAGCAGGCTTATTACATGATGCGCAATCCAGGCGGATTAGTCAAACGGATCAGGCACGTAGCCGTCAAACACCAGTTTCTGCCGGAAATTTATATTGACTGGGCAACGGCTGCGTTTGATGCGCACGATGCCGATGGACTGCTGACCGCGCTCACCGCCTTTTCCTGGCATCACGGCGCTCTTTACGATAAAGCATTTATTAAAGAAATGTACACCGATGCGATGGAACGGAACGTATCACCGACCGAACGCATGCGCGAAATGGTAGCCGGGCTGGCTGAAAAAAGTTTTTGAATAGAAGATGCGTTCTTCAGAATATTCGATGTTAATCCAGCGAATTCACGTCGGCAGCTAATCAGAATGCCTATCTTTGCCCGATTTTAGTATCACTGCTTTTATGGACCAATCGACCCGTCGAACCGCTCTTAGCGTTCGCCATCTGGTGGGTATCAAAGACCTGACCGAATCTGATATTCAGCTCATTCTGGAAACAGCTGGTCAATTCAAAGAGGTCATCAATCGACCTATCAAGAAAGTACCTTCCCTGCGCGACGTAACGATTGCCAACGTTTTTTTCGAAAATTCGACCCGTACTCGTTTATCATTTGAACTGGCGGAAAAACGACTCTCAGCCGACGTAGTGAATTTTTCGGCCTCGGGAAGTTCGGTGAAAAAGGGAGAAACCCTGCTTGATACAGTCAACAACATTCTGGCTATGAAGGTCGATATGGTCGTGATGCGCCACAGCAGTCCCGGCGCTCCGCATTATCTGACCAAACACATTAAAGCCAACGTAGTAAATGCGGGCGATGGTACCCACGAACATCCAACACAAGCGTTACTCGATTCCTTTTCGATACGTGAAAAACTCGGTGACGTAGCGGGCAAACGTATCGCCATCATCGGCGACATTACCCACTCGCGGGTGGCGCTTTCCAATATTTTCTGCTTGCAGAAACAGGGGGCTGAAGTCATGGTTTGCGGCCCAAAAACGCTCATTCCGAAACATATCGAATCACTGGGCGTAAAAGTGGGACACGATGTACGTGCCGCCCTCGCCTGGTGCGACGTAGCGAACGTACTACGTATTCAACTCGAACGCCAACAGATTAAATATTTCCCGTCGTTACGTGAATATTCACTCTATTTCGGCATCTCGAAACAGATGCTCGACGAACTGGACCGACCCATTGTACTTATGCACCCCGGCCCTATCAACCGGGGCGTTGAACTAACTTCCGACGCTGCCGACTCGCCCCACAGCATCATTCTGGATCAGGTTGAAAACGGCGTAGCGGTACGTATGGCGGTGCTGTATCTGCTGGCGCAGTTGTAGATAAACGAATCATTAGAAAATTTCTAAAGATTTTTTCTTTAAAAAAGGCGATTAGCTAATGGGTCATTAAATATATTTCGAGGTTGTTTTATTGAAATATCATTTATTTCTGATTTGATACTGGTAACAAAGTTCTTTGCTATATCGGCCCAAACAGTATTATTCTGAGAGCTAATTAATGAAAAGAAATGTAATAAAGTTGGTGATTTAATAGCTAACGCACCTGCATTATCGAAGTAACTACTAAAAGAATTACCCGATGTAATTAACTGACTATTTGTGATAATCATTCGATCATGAAATCTTGAAGGTCTATCCATAATTACTGCAGAGAAATTACTTTGTAATATTGTACTATTTAATTGGGTCAATATGTTATTAATATATGAAATTTTTACTCTATCGAAGCGATTGTTTTTATAAGCGCAGTGGTAAAATATAATTGTAATATCTACTTTGCAATCAGTGGAAGCGTTAACCGTTATTGCATTAATCATCTCTTGTATTTGCTGTTTGTTATCAGTATACCCATTATTTTCATCTATGTCGAACAGATAATTATCGTAAATTATAACAGAATGAAATGGTATTATTCTTCTTCCTAAATCATTCCAGTCATTTAATCCGCTAACACTTGTATCTCTACTAACGGGAATAGATTCATAAAACATTAATTTTTCTAAATTTTGCAAATTATTACACATTGTTGGTTTTCCTCTTCTACGTATCTTAGTTTCTTCTACCTGATTTGAAGAATGCAGAAAATAATAATCAAAATTATTACGTGTAGTATTTAGATTAGCATAATTTATATTAGTATCCCATTCATCAAAACTAATATTACTCTGCCCTTCAGAGTATTGATTAAGAAGTATTCGAATTAATGGGTCAATTCCCTCAAGAGGATTTTGCGATAATTTTGTAAATAGCTCTTTACTACCGCTTATTACAAGATCAGAATAATGTCTCTTACTAATAAAACAATACAGCTCAAGCCAATTTCTATAATCGTTAATTAATGTGGAATCAGGCCGATTATTAATATATTCCTCCAAAAAATATTTGGATAGGTAAGAACAGACGTTTGCCATGTCAATTTAGATAATCTCCAGTTACTAAAGCCATCATTAATCTCGCCGATTCATCGTAAAATCCCGCTCCGAATGGCTCTGACAAACGGCCATCTTGACCAATGGTAATCTTCTTTACCTGCTTTTCTGCCTGTAGGTTATTAGGATTGTTAAAATAATAGATAATTGTATCTTCCGGCTTGATTTCATTCTTTAAAGTTAGGAATTGTAGTTTTCGAATGAGATATTCTGAGTGGGTTTCAATAATGAATTGAATTTGAAAAGTTTCTTTAGCCTCTAAAATCATATCAGCTAAAAGACTTTGCAATTTTGGGTGAAGATTAGCCTCTGGCTCTTCGACAAGAATAATACGATGATCGTAAAATAGAGTGTCACTTCCATTTGCCTCGTTAGAGTGTTGGATAGTATCACTTACAATATCAGATATCATCAAAAGTAAAATAGTTATTTGGGTAAAGCCATAACCCAAATCCATTAGGTTTCTATCACCTACTTTAACACTGTTTATATCCCAAGCGTCATCTCTTTGTGTCTCTATATCTCCACCAAGTGAAAATTCTTTAGTCCATTTTGATAAAAACTTTTGCAATCTATTACTTTTAGCTTTTGCGTGAACAGATTTAATCAATTTATTCAATACATCTTTATCATTTCCTTGGAATGCACGTTTCGGGTATCCTTTAACGGATGGGAGGTAATGTATATCATTTAAAAATAGTAGTTTTTCTTCTAATTTATCAGTGAAAAATATTTTAGATAATAAGCTTCTTACTAATAGTATATCATCGCTTACCCCTGCATATTCTATATTGTCTAATAATAGGCCAATTAATTCAGGCAATCCATTATAAGTAATATTTCTAAAAAAATCATCAAAACTTTCTTCATGATGGTTTATACTGTAGGCTGAATCTTCCTTAGGGTTAAATCCAATATCTACGCTGGTAACATCTAAGTTATCCAAATACTCATTAAAAATTTCTTGTAGACTTTTTGTGATAATTCCTAAATTTTTATTTTCTGACAAAAAATTATACAAAATATTATAAATTCTAGATGAATCACTTTTTGATATGTATTTCCTTTGAGCATTTTTAGATAATTCTTCTAGCTTTTTGAGGTTTTCATATATAAGCTCTATATTCATTGAAATTCCAAGCTTATCTAATCTAAATAAATTAGCGCTTCTATCCGTAGATTTATTAATACTCACATATGATTGTTGTATTGTAAAATTATCACTTACCAAAAAATCAAATTCTATATTTAATAAATCTTTAAAGATTTCAATATTTACGGGAAAATAAAATTTCATTACATTTCTACTACTTTCTTCATTAATCACATTTTTACCGCTTGATAAATTATGTGATCCACCATCATATTTAATAGGAGCAAAAAAATCTAATGACGATAATCTTCCAGGAAAAAATCCTCTTTCGTAATTATCCTTCAACAACAATAACGCTTTAATCAACGAGCTTTTCCCTGAATTATTTGGCCCTACGAGCAGCGTAATGGGAGCAAAATCGAACCAGGTATATTCTTTAAAAACGCGGAAATTTTTGAGGCCGAAGCCGGAAAGATGTGCCATTGTGTAGATTAAGCAATGAGTGGATTTACAACCGTCAGGCCGGGTATATTCGTGAAGTCTACCGTATTATTCGTGTAAAGGTCAAGACCGTTCAGTAAGGCGGTGGCGGCTATTAAGCAATCACCTAATGACATTTTTTTTAGTTGCCTTAGCTCAACAGCTTTATCAATAATGTCGCCAGTGATTGGTATTACCGAAGCTATCTTAAATACATCTTCGAAATAAGACCGTTCATCATTATTGAGTCTGGAATAGCCTAATGTTTCAACTTTTGAAACTGCCGATAGGTAGGTATGTTCTGCCTCAAGTAACACCCTTAGAAAAATAAAGCGATCCTGTGCGGAATAAATAAGCAAATTAGAATCCAGTATTCTCATTCGTCGCGAAAAGGCAGTTTACGATCCTTCTTCGATTCTTGTAACCATTCCAGCATTTCATCAATATTCAAGCTGGACGCACCGCGCATCACTCGCTCACGAGCAAGTTTTTTCTCGTCTTCCGTCAATACCGAACTCGACGATGCAATCGGCTTAAGGACAATCATTTCCCTGGCTGCCATATCCTGAAGCAGTTTAACGGCCTGGGGATTCCTGATTTCAACTGAATACGTTTCCATATCATTCATTGTTGTCATTGCAAGATAATCAAATCGGGCGTTTTTTTGGGGTTAACTCCGACCATACCCACCCGGTTCCCAGCTTATGACCGATTCCCGCGCCCGCGTCACGGCGGTGTAGGCGTAGCGATAATCATTCTGTCGAAACCAGGGGTGTAGTATTACGTGGTTCCACTCGCCACCCTGTGCTTTGTGGCAGGTAAGCGCATAGCCATAACGTAATCGCATGGCTCCCATATATGGGTCGTTATACGCTCGATCGCTTTGCCGATACGTAGCGTTTTTCGCCATACGTTCGGCTTTTAACATACGCAACTTTTCGGGGTCCGTTTCACCTTTTTCGCTCAGCAACGTATCAATCAACACTTGCGTCGTTATAGTAAATGGCTGGTTCTCGGCATCCATAAAGGCTAGTTCAGCCTCTACAAATGTTAACCCAGCTTTGTTTTCAGTTTTCGCCACTATTGATAATACTCGCCCCGTATCTCCTTTCATAATTAAGCGACTTCCGTCGGTCCAGTTTTCATGTACCATCACCTGATCGCCCACCGCAAGTGGCTGGTTAGCTAACCCAAGCCGTTCGCGTACGGCACCGTTGAACCAGTTTACATCGCGGTTGCTGTACGCAATCATTGTTACGTTGTCGGGACGATTGGGGTCGTACAGATGCATGTACCGACGTAGTGCTTCGCCCACTCGTTGCACACGTGCTACGTTCAGGCGGTTAAGCGGTAGTCCGGCATCACTACGTCGACGCAGGTCGGTAGCCAGAGTTAGAATAGGCGAATCACCCGCCTGACGCTTCACTTCGGTCAGTTCGGCAGTGCAAACCGTCAGTTTATACGTAGTGCGTAAGTACTCGGCTTTGAGTGTGGGCGAAAATGATTCATTTACCGGTTCTAACTGGTAACGGTCGCCAATGAAAATGATTTTGCTACGTCGGTTACCGCTTTTAATGTGGTCGAGCAAATCGAACATCAGCGAATTCGGAGCTACAAACTGCCCGCTCATATCACGCCGGTCGCTTATCATCGATGCTTCGTCCACAATATAAACACTGTATGGCTCGTCGGCTTGCGGACGGCGTGTAAGCATAACGCGGCTGTCATCCAGTGTCTGAGGTGTATAGAGTAAATGATGCACTGTATGAGCCAGCGCATTCGTTTTTTTGCTCAACACTTTAGTCGCCCGACCAGTAGGTGCTGCCAGATAATAACGTATATCACTGGATTCCAGATGCTCAACTAACGCTTTCACCAGCGATGTTTTACCCGTACCGGCCGCCCCCTGCAACACAAATGCATCCGCTGAGGATTCAGCATTCACAAACTCTTCGAGCAGATAGAGCGCATGCGCCTGTTCGCGGGTAGCGGTAAACGGCAAGTGATTGAAAATGGTGATCGTATCAGTCGTCTCCATAGCGTTCTAATTGATTTCTGATGCAAACAAAAAAATATCAACTACCAACTTTTTGTAGTTGATAATATATTCGCTCAAGAATTTTCAGATATGGCAAAACGTGACGGCGCCGTTAGTCAGCTGCGGCTACAACGGGTAATCAAACTCCATAAACTATTTCGGAGCCGACGTACTTATAATCTGGCTACATTAACACATTTATGTCAGGAAATTGACCCCGGTGTAACGGAACGTACTATAGCTGCCGACATCGCATTTTTACGTGATGAACTTCATGCCCCTCTGCCGGAGAAAGCCAATCGCTGGAAAGGTTTTAAGTATGAAGGGATGAGCTATTCAATTTTTGAAGGATTAGATGATAGCTTCGCTGGCACACTTGAAGAACTATTAGCTGTTGTGCGTCAGTTAGCCTCTAAACCCGAATTTGCGGGTTTGGAGGAGTTACTACTGCGGCTTGAACAACGTACTGCCGCGCTCGACACTAACTCGGACCAAGCGCTCCAATTTGACGAACCTGAATTGAAAGGGCGGCAATTCCTGATCCCCCTCTACCGTGCTATTCTGTCGGAATGTGATATCCAGCTCACTTATGAACCCTTTAAGCAGCAACCTACTACTTCCATTATCCACCCGGTTGTACTTCGGCAGTTCAATAATCGTTGGTTTATGCTGGGCTGGCGTGAAGACGCGGATAGTGTTCAAACCTTTGCTATTGACCGAATTGTAGGTCTAAATCTCTTGTCGAAACCGACGGATAAACGCTCATTCAATGCCCAAACCTACTTTGAACACCGAATTGGCGTATCGAAAGGTGAAGGACCTATGGAGGTTGTATTACGGTTTAGTCCCGACCGCGCCCAATACGTATTGACTAAGAAATTGCATCGATCACAGAAAACCGAAGTGCAAAAAGATGGTAAACTTATTGTTCGACTAAACGTTGAACTCAACCGCGAATTGGAAGCTCAGATTTTAGAATTCGGTCCAGATGTTGAGGTTTTAATCCCCGAAATACTACGTGAACAGATTCGTGAACATCTAACACAAGCTTTAGCTCATTATAAGTAATACATGCTTAGTATCATCCTTGATCAGGTAGAAAACGGCGTAGCGGTACGGATGGCGGTGCTGTATCTGCTGGCGCAGTTGTAGAAATGTTTTTTACAGCTATTCCTTTTTCAGCAAATCGTCCAATGGTTTAAGTGTCATAGAATTGACGCTTTTTATCTTTCCATGCATGTATTTCGATAAGCATAGTTTCCAACTTTTCATAAGCAGTAATTGCTGAAATAAACGCATGAATTTATCGGAAGACGTTCATAATCATAATATTACACAAGTATACTAAAATATGTTTTATTATTATTTATATTTAGGCAAGTTAGAATAATCCTATTTATCAACTCGACTACAGGTTGTAACTCATTGATTTACAGCTCTCATCAAATTCTAATCTATTCTACCGGGTTCGATTCAAACCAAAAGTCATATCACTTCGTTTATTCTAAAGGTTTTAATACCTTTTTAATAAAAACGTTTTTTGACATATGGCGGTTAGTACCCACCTACAACCCCCACCCTCGCCTTTCCGACGATTGATGCGACTGCTGGGAACAGAACGGAAAGATATAGTTTATACACTTTTATTCGCAGTTATTACCGGGATAATAGGGCTTACCTTACCTCTTGGTATTCAGGCTGTTTTCAATTTAGTATCCAGTGGCATGTTGTTTAGTTCAATCTACGTAATGATTGGGCTGGTCATTGTTGGCGTGCTGGTTGGCGGTATATTGACAGTAGTCCAACTCACGCTGGTCGAGATTATTCAGCAGCGGTTATTTGTCAAAGCTGCGTTTGAATTTACGTATCGCCTGCCACGTATCAACCCCGACGCGCTGAACGCGTATTATCCGCCTGAGTTGATGAACCGCTTCTTCGATATGGTCACGCTGCAGAAAGGCATGACCAAAATCCTGATCGACTTGCCGGCCGCAGCCATTCAGATTTTGTTCGGCATCATTTTGCTTTCCTTCTATCACCCCGTTTTTATCGGATTTGGCGTGGTGACACTGTTGGTTATTTATGGCGTTGTTCGGCTGTTTGGTCCGGAGGGCACGTACACCAGCATTAAGGAATCGAGTGATAAATACGAAGTGGTGGATTGGCTTGAGAAGTATTCACTAGCTGTTTCCGAAAAGCGCGCATCGGGCGACAATAGAGAGCCAATCAAAGAGATTGACCAGCGCCTTGCCAGTTATCTCAAAAACCGAAATAAGCATTTCAGCATTCTGAAGCGATTCTATTACACGTCCATTGCTTTCCGAATGCTGGTTACGGGTGGGCTGTTACTGCTTGGCACGTCGCTGGTTGTCAGCCGAGAAATGTCGCTGGGTCAGTTCGTCGCTTCTGAACTGGTTATCGTACTGGTTACAGCCGCGGTCGATAAACTGATTTCCAGCTTTGATACCGTTTTCGACATGCTCGCGAGCGTAGAAAAAATTGGTATGGTAACCGATTTACCCATCAAAACCGACTCTCTGACACATGCTTAATATATCCAATCAGGAAATTGATAGTGAGCAGATTATTGCTCATTATCCACTCAAATCACTACAGAAACTTCCCCACCCCCGAAGCAGCCGAAAGCTTGGTCGCTTTATGCTGTTTTTTTTGATTTTAACGTTTATCGTAATGTTTCTGCCCTGGCGGCAAAACATCAGCGGCACGGGCACTGTAACAGCTTTATCGCCAAAAGATCGGCCGCAATCGCTACAGAACGCTATTGCGGGGCGAATCGAACGGTGGTCTGTACAGGAGGGGCAGCACGTGAAGAAAGGTGATACGTTGCTCGTCATTTCAGAAATCAAAGACGAATATTTTGATCCCAATTTACCCCAGCGTTTGCGGGAGCAGCTAGCCGCGAAGGAAGGCAGTCGTACGGCTACAGATGCTAAAATTCAGGCGCTCGACGGACAGATACAAGCGTTAAATCAGGGTGTTAAAGTTGACCTGGCTTCGGCCCGAAACAAGGTCAAACAGAGCCAGTTGCAGGTACGTATCGACAGTGCCGATCTGGAAGCCATCCGCCGGAACTATCAGATTGCGGTTACCCGACTGGAGCGTTACGAGAAAGGCTACAAAGACGGACTATTTTCATTAACCGATCTGGAAAGCCGTCGAATTACACTCCAGCAGGATTACGCCAAAGTAGTGGGGCAGGAAAACAAACTGAACGTATCGCGGCAGAGTCTGGCCAACGCACAGCTTAATCTCCAGCTCATCCAGGCCAAGTACGAGCAGGACGTAGCGAAAACCATGTCCGACCGGAGTTCTGCCGTATCGAGTCAGGCAAGTGCGAACAACGAAATTGCCGTGATGCGCAACAAAATCGGCAACGTAGCGGTCCGTCGAGGTATGTACGTAATTCGCGCCCCACAGAGTGGCTACGTCGTTCGTGCCCTCAAAGCCGGAATTGGGGAGACTATAAAAGAAGGCGAATCGATTGCTACGTTGCAACCCGATAACCCATCCATCGCCGTTGAGCTCTACGTCCGGGCCATGGACGTACCGCTCATTCAGCAGGGACGTATCGTGCGTATTCAGTTCGATGGCTGGCCCGCTATTCAATTTTCGGGTTGGCCGGCCGTGGCTGTCGGTACGTTCGGCGGGCGGGTAGCGGTCATCGATGCCGTCAGCAGCACCGACGGTAAATACCGGTTGCTGGTACGTCCGGAAGTGTTGCCGGGCGATCAACCCTGGCCCAAACAACTCCGTGTGGGTTCGGGCGTAGTGGGTTGGGTAATGCTCAACGATGTACCGATCTGGTACGAAATCTGGCGGCAGCTCAATGGATTTCCACCTAGTTTAAAACAGGAACCCGAAAAGACAGAAAAAATATGAAACTATCCTTTGCCTGTGGCTGGATAGGGAGTTTTCTGCTTTGGTCAGGTTGTGTATTCGGGCAACAAACAATTCCAGTCGCACCAGCAGGATCAATAACTCCCACCACCAACGTACCATCGCGTGCTGTTATCGCTACGTCGGGCACTACGTCCGGTTTGGCAACCCCCCCGATCAATTCGACGATCGTATCTGATACGTTGCCCGTTTTTACAGCCGAAGAGTTTTATCAGGCTGTTTTACAGCATCATCCAATTGTAAAGCAGGCAACGTTGCTGAGTCTGGAAGCCCAAACGCAGGTCATGCAGGCGCGTGGCGCTTTCGACCCAAAGCTGATGACCGACTACGCCAACAAGAACTTTGGTAATACGTTGTACTACGAAAAATGGCGGTCGGGCGTGTCGGTTCCGGTGATGCCGGGTGGGCTTGACGTGAAAATGTATTACGACCGGAATACGGGGAAATACTTGAATCCCGAAAACAACGTACCATCCAACGGATTGATGGCAGTAGGCGTAAGCGTGCCGATTACACAGGGTTTGCTCATCGATTCGCGACGTAATACGTTACGGCAGGCGCAGTTGTCGGTGAACATGGCCGAAGCCAAGCAGCTCGATCTGATCAACAAAACACTGCTGGATGCCGCGAAAGCTTATTGGGACTGGTATCAGGCTTTTCAGCAGTTTCGCTGGATTGAACAAGGTTTTCAACTCGCGCAAACCCGTTTTCTGGCTGTTCGTGAGCGAAATCTGATTGGCGACGCAGCCGCTGTCGACACGACCGAAGCGTTGATTACGGCTCAGGACCGACAAGTGCAGCTTCAACAGGCTGACGTTCAACTGCAAAACACACGACTACTGCTTAGTACGTTCCTATGGAGCAGCCAGCCAGAAAGCATTCCGCAACCCATCGATTTGCCAGCGATGGTAGCGCCACAGGCCGCACCGCCGGCCCAGGCAAGCCAGATTCAACTTCAGGAATTGGTCGAACGGGCTTCGCAACGCCATCCAGAGTTAATTCGATTGGGCAATCGGCAACAGCAACTTACGCTAGAAGAGCGTTACAGACGGTCGCTTTTGCTGCCGAAAGTCAATCTGGAAGCCAGTTTGTTAAGTCGTGGCCCAATTCCCGGCGAATTTGGTGATGGAGCCAATTATTACGGTTTCCGGACTGATAATCATAAAATCGGCGTCGATCTGGCTTTCCCGATTTTCCTGCGTACTGAACGGGGCAAACTTCGTCAGGTGCAGTTGCAAAACCAGCAAACGGGACTCGAACGGCAACAGGCCGGACGCGACATTGCCAATGACGTACAACGTGCCTGGAACGAACTGGCTGCGCTTGAACGGCAAATCACGACTCAGCAACAAACGACGGCCAATCAGCAGATTCTGGTACGTGCCGAAGTCGAGAAGTTTCAGTTGGGCGAAAGTTCGTTGTTTCTTGTTAACAGTCGCGAATCAAAATTGATTGACCTTCAGGTGAAGTTGGAGGAATTACGTTCCAAACATCAGAAAGCACTCGCCAGCCTGTGGTATGCAGCCGGTTCGAACGTAAGCGCGCGGTAAACGTACTGTTCACTAGCCTCCTAAAACCTACTATTATAGGAGTTTGTATTACGTCGCATAGCGACCTAATGTTTATAGCCATCAGGTTTTTTCAACCCCTTTTTCCGTCGCGTAGCGACCAAACCGTACTTGTTGTTAGGCCGCCACGCGACGGAGGGGTTAAGAAGACCACCTTTTCTACAAACATTGGGTCGCTACGCGACGAAACGTACCCCCCGCAGGATTAGCCCTTAAGACAATGAGTGGTTGGGGGTGGTAAACCTGCCGCCAAAACCAGATTATCTATAAATGATGCGGCCCGACTTTCCAAAAAGTTGGGCCGCTTTTGTTTTATGCATCCAAATGCGTTATTTCACTACGTAGCATAAACTGTACAACCTCATCAATGAAACGCTCCTCTACGTTTATTAAACCCATTCTATTAGTCATTCTCTGCCTCACGCAATACGCTTATGCGCAGGAAGATGTCCTAAAAAAATTACAGGAAGTTGCCATTATTGAGCAAAAGGTTATGATGCCTATGCGCGATGGCGTCCGGCTGGCAACCGATATTTATCGGCCTAAAACCGACAAAAAAGTCCCGATCATTTTCTCGAAAACGCCTTATAATTTTAACAACTGGGGCGATGGCGAACAACGTACCAATAATTATCAGACCGCTCTTGAAGCGATAAATCGCGGTTACGCTTATGTCATTCAGAATGAACGGGGTAAGTTTTTTTCAGAAGGCGAATGGGACATTCTTGGTCCACCAACCACCGACGGTTACGACGCTTTTGACTGGATGTCGAAACAACCCTGGTCGAATGGCAAAATCGGTACGTATGGCTGCTCCTCCACAGCCGAATGGCAAATGGCAGTAGCATCGCTGAATCACCCGGCTCTGGCGGCTATGGTGCCGATGGGTTTTGGCGCGGGCGTCGGACGGGTTGGGCCGTTTTATGAACAGGGAAACTGGTATCGGGGTGGCGCGCAGCAGATGTTATTTACTACGTGGCTTTACGGTACGCAGGTCGATCAGTTTGCCCGGCCACTTTTTCAAAAAACGGCAACTAGTGAGGACTTAACGCGTGTGTCCCGTTTTTACGATCTGGCTCCCGAAATGCCCAAAGTCGATTGGGCGCAGGGGCTGAAAGTGCTGCCCGTTCAGGACATCATTAAAAATGCGAACGGCGCGAAAGGCGTTTACGAAAAAATGATCGCCCGGAAACCCAATGATCCTGACTGGTATAAAGGTGGTCTGTATCACGATAATATGCCGTTTAACGTGCCTAGTTACTGGTTTGCGTCCTGGTATGACGTATCGACTGGACCCAATCTGGCTTTATACAATCACGTTCGGAAGAACGCAACAGACCCAAAAGTGCGTGATAATCAATACCTGGTCATTGCGCCTACGCTGCACTGTGCATATAAACGAGCAACAGCCAATACCATCGTAGGAGAACGTAGCGTGGGCGATGCCCGGCTGGATTACGACACCATGATTTACGGCTGGTTCGATCAATGGCTCAAAGGCGAGAGCAACGACGTAGTGAAAAATATGCCGCGCGTGAAATACTACACGATGGGTTCTAACAAATGGCAAACTTCCGAAACATGGCCTCCCGCCAGCGCCGAAATGACGACGTATTACTTGTCGAGCGGTGGACACGCTAATAGTTTATACGGCGATGGCAAACTGACTACCAAGACTTTAGGCAAAGACGAAAAGGCCGATTCGTTTACCTACGACCCAGCGTTTCCGGTTCCCTCCTACGGTGGCAATGTTTGCTGTACGGGAAATGCGGTTCAGGGCGGCTCATACGATCAACACCAAATGGAAACCCGACAGGATATTCTGGTTTATACGACCGAACCGTTTGCCGATGGCGTTGAAGTAACCGGCTCCATCGAACCTATGTTATACGTATCGTCGGACGCAAAAGACACTGATTTTACCGTTAAACTCATTGATGTTTACCCCGACGGCAAGGCGTATAATCTGGACGAAACCATACTACGTGCTCGTTACCGCGATGGGTTCGATAAGGAAGTCTGGATGGACAAAGGAAAGGTTTATAAGCTTACATTAAGCCCGATGGCGACGAGCAATTATTTTGCACCAGGCCACCGCATTCGCGTTGAAATATCGAGCAGTAATTTCCCGCGCTTTGACCGGAACATGAACACGGGTGGCGATAATTACACCG
Source organism: Spirosoma flavus (assembly GCF_054778555.1). Lineage (NCBI taxonomy): Bacteria > Pseudomonadati > Bacteroidota > Cytophagia > Cytophagales > Cytophagaceae > Spirosoma > Spirosoma flavus. The sequence continues at coordinate 1,268,487 of NZ_BAAGZL010000001.1, read as the reverse complement.
AAACAAAAGGCGTTGTGGCGCATAATCAGATTATTCATACGGCGCAATATCCGTCGCAAATCCGACTGCCAATCGTGAAAAAGTAGGGCGAACAAATCTGTTGACCATACTGTTCTCCTGATACGTACCCAACTATTCGCTGCTACGTTCCTGAACGGCGATAAAAACTAATGACTCTTACCAATGAAAGGCTTTCAATTCTCCCAGTTTATCCCCCCCGAGCAGAAAGAAGGTAGCAACTTCGATAAATTGCTCAATATTTTCCAGCAACTTCTTCTATTAACGTCGGGCGATGTGGAACAAGCCATGTCGTGGATGAGTCAGCTCGACCGTCAATATGGCCTGACCGACGACAAATACGGCATCGGTAATTTCTTCGAGGACCTGAAAGAAAAAGGGTATCTGACCGAAGACAACGAGCAGGGCAAAATCGTGATGACGCCAAAAAGTGAGCAAACCATCCGGCGGGCCGCGCTTGAAGAAATTTTTGGCAAGCTTAAACGCTCCAAATCAGGCGGTAATCATAACACGCCGTATACGGGCACGGGCGATGAACTCAGCAGCGATCTACGTAGCTACCAGTTCGGTGATACGTTGGAACAGATATCCATGACCGAATCCATCAAAAATGCCCAGATCAACAGCGGTGTCGAGGAGTTTCGGCTGATGGAACGTGACCTGGAAGTAACGGAGAAAGAGCAGAAAACGCAGACATCGACGGTGCTCATGATCGACATTAGCCACTCGATGATTCTGTATGGCGAAGACCGGATTACGCCCGCCAAAAAAGTGGCGCTGGCGCTGGTCGAACTGGTAAAATTGAAATACCCCAAAGACACGCTCGATATTGTGGTGTTTGGCAATGATGCCTGGCAGATTCAGGCGAAGGAACTGCCTTATCTGGAAGTCGGACCTTACCACACTAACACCGTAGCGGGTCTGGAACTGGCGATGGATTTGCTACGTCGGCGGAAAAATAAGAACAAGCAAATTTTTATGATTACGGACGGGAAACCGACCTGTCTGAAAGAGGGTATTAAATATTACAAAAACTCCTTCGGTCTTGACCGCAAAGTTGTCAGTAAAACCCTGACACTGGCCGCGCAGTGCCGTCGTCTTGATATACCGATCACTACGTTCATGATTGCCTCCGACCCGTATCTGAAACAGTTCGTGCAGGAATTTACGAAAGTGAACAATGGTCGGGCGTATTACAGTGGTTTACAGGGCCTTGGTAATATGATGTTTGAAGATTTCCAGCGAAATCGTCGGAAGAATATTAAGTAAAGATTGCTCATTAACGAGGGGCCGAATACCGTTGCTTGTGTGATGGTGTTCGGCCCCTCTTTTACACAAGTCAAAATAGATTCAACGTTACGTTTATCTATTCTTCTTACTATGACCACCCAACCGGCCACTTTTGCTGATAAAGCCATTTCATATTATAATTCGCTGGTTGCGCCGACCAATTTACCAGCGGGCGTTGAAGTCATGAATTCGTTTCAGGAACCTGACGTTCAGCGGATTGTCGTTGAGTTTTACACGAAATTTTTCCGCGATACCAATCCGCGCGTTTTTCTGCTGGGCATCAATCCGGGACGATTTGGCGCTGGCGTTACCGGAATTTCGTTTACAACGCCCCAGAACCTGCGTCGCTACTGTGGCATCGATAATACGTTGCGTGACACACCCGAATTATCCAGCCGGTTTATTTATCAGGTTGTTGATGCATTTGGTGGAGCAAAGGATTTTTACGAACGCTTCTTTCTGACTTCGCTTTTTCCACTGGCATTGACGAAGGATGGGAAAAACTACAATTTCTACGACGACCGGGCTACTACCAACGCGCTCTGGCCCGCTATTACCGAAGCCGTTCGAACGCAGCTTTCGTTTGGCGCTAATCGGAACGTAGCAGTATGCCTGGGCCGTAAAAACGAAACCTACCTGCGTCGGCTCAACGACGAGCAAGGCTTTTTCGAACGTATCGTTACGTTGGATCACCCCCGCTACATTCTTCAATATAAGGCCAAAGACGTACCACTTTATCTGGAAAAATACATTGCTACGTTGCAGGATTGCCTGGATGAAGCATAAAAAAAGCCGCCCTACGTAACAGGACGGCTTCATATCTACTGTGCATTAATGTTACACCTTGGTCAGTTCGAGCGTATAGGTGTACGTTTCTTTTTTGCCGTCGCCATCCAGGTCATCTACTTCCTGCGTCGACATTTTCAACGTACTACCGCTTATGGCCGTATCATACGTTGTTACGTCCGAACCGCTGGTAATCGTCAGTTTATTTCCGTCCAGTTTCCAGTTTGAGTTGTCGTCAACTGGGTTCATATCCGAATTGGCGGCTGTGCATTTAGTACCTGGCTTCCCAGTGATTTTGCCGTTACTATTAAACGTAACAATTGTAGTAGTTAAACATTCAACGGCATCAGCGCCACCCGGTACCTGCTTTAAAACCAGAAGTAAATCGTTCGTTTTCTGACCACTTGCGTTGTAAACGATCGAAGGATCAACTTTATATCCGGATATTTTCCAGTTTCCTTCAACGGCCGATGTCGATGGAGTTATGGGATCAGTGCCTCCTTTCTTACAGCTTCCAAACCACAGGGGTAATGCGAGGATAGATACCCAGGCCCATACACGAACTACGTTCACTTTTTTCATTGTATTGATTGCTTTTTGGTTTATTGAACTATTGAATTCACCGCAAAGCTTATACTTTCCAAAAAGTGTACCAGCATTTGATTTATTAAACGGTCAGCCACTTGCTGAGCGGCCAATAAAGCGAATGGCTTCCTTCCGAATACTATTTTGGTTTTGCCTTATTACTGTCTTTTGAGATCCATCGTATACGTATACGAAGTAGGTTTCCCGGTATTTGCGAAATCGGCATCCCCCTTCCATTGAAGTTTCATTACGGCGCCAGTGCTTAATACGGTATAATCGGTCTTTGTGCCGGTGCTGGTTGTAACGCTCAGCGTAGAGCCACTCTGCGACCATTTACTGGCGGCATCTACACCTGTTATGCTACTCGCAGGGATTTTACTTTGCTGACAGGATGTTGGATTGTCGGTAGATACAGTGCCTCCCGTCTTAAACGTAATACTAACGTCGGTCAGGCAACTTGTTCCCAGCACAAGGGGAGCGGCAGATAGTAAATCAGAAAACTGCCCAAGCACGGCTGGACTCGCCTGGAGAGCCGATACTTTATAAGTACCTTCAACCGAATTGCTTGGTGTTGGTGTAGTTGTGTTGTCATCTTTCTTACAGGCATTAAACCAGAAAGGAACTGCAACGAGTAATACGTAGGCGAACAGGCGGGAAAAACGGAGGTTTCTCATGTGTTTTGAGGATGAAAATGGGAGAATCGGGTTCTGGGTTTAAAAATGGCACATAAAACGCAAAGTAACGTAGTATGCAGCTAATAGATTTTAGTAAACACCTGCCAATCTGATACGTAAGTAGTAATTGCCGATCACCAGAACAGACAGGTTTGTAGACTAACAACGTAGAAGTGTGGCGGTCGTTGTGTAGCTTTCTTGCCAGTAAGCACCAGAAATGGTCATACAACGCTATAACTTTATAACTTTACGCCTTCTACAACAAATTGAACTTTCTACATGCTCGTTACTACTACGCCCAATATTGAAGGTAAGCGCATTACCAAATACATCGGCCTCGTCAACGGAGAAGCTATTATCGGAGCAAACTTTGTAAAAGATTTTTTCGCCGGTATCCGCGATGTTGTGGGTGGCCGCTCGGGAGCTTATGAGCAGGGACTGCGCGAAGCCAAAAGCATCGCTATCAAAGAAATGATCGATCAGGCTACCCGGCTGGGCGCTACCGCCATCATCGGGGTCGATCTGGATTATGAAACCATTGGCGGCAACGGCTCAATGCTCATGGTCAGCGCGAATGGTACTGCGGTGATAGCCGAGAATTCATAATATAATAGATATAGAGTTAAAGGGTTATAAAGTTTCTGACGCATCAAGAACTTTGTAACCCTTTAACTCTATATCTATTATTTATTTCTTAAAACCGTTCGTCATCGTCATCTTCTTCCTCTTCGCCGAAACCTGATCCAGGGTTAAACATCGACCCAAGCAGGTCCTTAAACGACTGACCGGTATCCATCGCTTTTTTACCCACCAGCGAGTGCTCTGCCAGACCATGAAGCGCAAATTCCATCATGAACAACTTTTCCGACTTGCCTAATCGCGGATGAAACTGGTCAACCAGATCATCCAGACCATCGATGGTACGTAGCCGGGCTTCGTAGTCACGATTGCTCAGGTTGTTCAGGATGTCCATGGTGTTACCATCGCCAAACCAGTCGGTAATTTTTTTGTAGGGGTTACCGCGTTTGTCTTTTTTGGCTTTTTCCGGATTCGGGAAATAGTTTAAAAACTGATTACGAACGGCTTTCCCAATCAGGTTCTGCGCGACAATAACCGGTCCTTCAACTTCACCTTCGTAAACCAGCTCGACTTTCCCACAAATGGCCGGAACCACCCCGTACAAATCGGCGATCCGCACGTAAGTATCTTTTTCACTATTTAGAAGCGCACGGCGCTCAGCTGAGGATAGCAGGTTTTCGTAAGCCGAAATCGTCATACGGGCCGAAACGCCACTTTTCGAATCAACATACTCACTCTCACGAGCTTCCAGAGCAACTTGCTCGATGAGGTCGGCCACCAGATCGTTGGTCTTCACCATGCCCTTTTGCTCCGTTTTCACGATAGCCTCCTGCATCGTAATCTTCTTACCGATTTCGATGGATTTCGGGTAGTGCGTCACAATCTGTGAATCAATCCGGTCTTTCAGAGGAGTTACAATGCTACCCCGGTTTGTGTAATCTTCGGGGTTAGCCGTGAACACAAATTGAATATCGAGCGGCAGGCGAAGTTTGAAACCCCGAATCTGGATATCGCCCTCCTGCAAAATATTGAACAACGACACTTGAATACGAGCTTGTAAATCAGGCAATTCGTTAATCACAAAAATACACCGGTGCGAACGCGGAATCAGGCCAAAATGGATGGTACGTTCGTCGGAATAAGGCAGTTTCAACGTAGCAGCCTTAATAGGATCTACGTCGCCAATCAGGTCGGCAACCGATACGTCGGGCGTAGCGAGCTTTTCGGTGTAGCGGTCGTTCCGGTGCAACCAGGCAATAGGCGTCTGGTCACCTCGCTCCGCGATCAGATCATGAGCAAAACGCGACAGAGGCTGGATTGGGTCGTCGTTCAGTTCAGAACCCTCCACAACCGGGATGTACTCATCTAAGAGGTTCACCATCAGGCGGGCAATCCGCGTTTTGGCCTGTCCCCGCAAACCCAACAGGTTTATGTGGTGCATCGACAGAATAGCGCGCTCCACATCCGGAATCACGGTCTCCTCGTACCCCCAGATACCCGGAAAAACAACTTCTTTCTCTTTGATTCGCTCAATAAGATTCTCGCGTAATTCCTGCTTAATTGTACGGGACTGATAGCCAGCGGCTTTAAGTTCGCCTAACGTAGTAATCGAAAGTAATTTTGATGGTTTCAGGCTGCGGTAGTTCATTTTTTTCTAATTGATGAGTGATGAATGATGAATGATAAGTGATCCGTAATGAAGGATAATGCATTGGCTGCATTCATCGTTTATTACGCATCACTCATTGTTCATCACTCAACACTTAAACAACAGGCTTTCGAAAGAAATGGTTTTTCGACCGCTAAATTGACTAATTTTGTTGTCTATAAGCGTCGAAGGGATCGATTGCAGCCGTTATGAAGACGATTATATCATTTTTCTTCCTCTTAGTTGTATTTCTTGGCGTAGTGAGCTGTCGTGTTCGGAATAATCCACCCGAATTGGTCAGTTTGTCAATATCTAAAGAACTCATTGGCAAAACAATCGTGCTATCGGGCTATCAGTTTGGCTCCGAACCCGTTGTTACGTTTGGCGTGGCCTCATCAGCCGTAACAGCCGACATTCTGGGGCATGACGAAAACACCATTCAGGTACGCGTTCCTCTTGTTAAACCAGGCGCAACGCAGGTTCAGGTACGTACCAGCGAAGGCACTTCCGATCCGTTGCCGTTTCTGGTGCAGCAACCCGAGCCAACTAACGTAACTATTAGCCCAACAAACGGCCTTCCCGGTTCACAGGTGGTGGTTACCGGCAATTACCTCAATCAGCTTTTACGGGTCCGATTCGACGCAATCGACGCTAAAATTATTGATAGCTCCGCTACAAAACTTACCGTAGAAGTCCCTCGCACCATAGCGCGCGGTCCGCAACCCTTTGCGGTCGAGACAGGGGGAGGACAAAATGGTGGCGGTCAATACACCACTACGTTTATTGTAGCCGGCACTCCGCAAATCACCAGCCTATCAGCCAAAAAATTAAAGCCTGGTACTGAACTGGTTATCCAGGGCGTGAACCTTACAGATGGCGTGGTACGTATCAATGGATTGAATACAGAGAAAAGTCAGACGACGGTAAAAGACACCGAGATACGTACTATTGTACCGCCGACCGCTACGTCGGGAAAAGTGTCTGTAACGGTATTCGATAAGTTGGTGGCGACCAGCGCGGATAGCATACTTATTATTCAGCCACCCTATGTAGGAAACCTCAGCGCTAAAGATGGTATAGCTGGCGACAAACTGATTTTGTCGGGTTTTAACCTGTCCGACGTAACAGCGGTTTCGTTCAACAATACGCCCGTTACATTCCGGGTGCTTAGTAATACACAACTTGAAGCTACTGTTCCTGCGTTTGCGGCTCCTACTCAAGTAACGATTTCGGTGAACAGTGTTGGTGGTTCGGCTGTGGCTACCGAGTCGTTTTTCTACTACGTAGCGCCATCTAACCTAACATTTAGTCCGGCGCGGCAAGTGCGGAGTCGGGCGGTTACCATAACTGGCCAAAATCTTCACCGGATAACAGACGTTCGTATCAACGGGATTTCTGTACCAATTTCGATACGTACCGAAGGCAGCAGCCTCACCGTCGACGTACCAGTAGCGGGTACCAGCGGTCCTATTACCGTTACGAATAAAGCCGGAACCGTATCAACAACAACCTCCCTTGTGGTGGTCCAGCGGCCCGTCTTAACAGATGTCATTCCAGCCAAAGCCCGACCGGGCGACCGGGTTGTACTCCGTGGCGACTTCTTGCTGAACGCTCAGATTTTCTTTTTTGGAATGACAACCGAAGCCCCCGACGGTGGTAAAAACACGGACGTAGAGCGTTACGTCACTATACCGAGCACGGCACAAACCGGGCCGTTACGTATTGTCAATGCCGCCGGGGAATTAAATACGGCCGAGATCTTTTTCACTTTCACCGTGTTACGTCCAATTACCAATCTGGACTTCTCTCCTCAAGCGGGCAAAGTCGGTACGGACATCATCATAAAGGGCGACAACATGGCATCGGTGAAAGAAATCCGATTTGGAAACGGTACGTCGGCACCAGCCGTGATGATTGGCGTCGACAATACCTATAAAGTTACCGTTCCTGCGAGCGCCGTCACTGGTCCGATTTGCGTCATTAACGAAGCCGGAACAACCTGCTCTACAATCAATTTCACCGTGACGAAGTAGCGCGAATTATAGCCTGTCGAACCCCTGCGCGTCAGCAACATTCTATTAGTCAGCGCATTTTATCTTATTTACGCTTAACTCACGTTAACGAAGTAAGCTGCCGAACCAGCACTTCGTTGATACGTACGTAACTTTCGTGCGTCCAGCCTGCTACGTGGGGCGTTAACACAACCCGGTCTGACTGGCGCAGGTAATCGAAAGAAGCTTGCTGATCGGGGGTAAGTTTGGCGAGTTTTTCGTTTTCCAGTACGTCCAGACAGGCCCCACGCACCTTTCCGCTTTCCAATCCACGTACCAGTGCCGACAGCGACGTAATCTCTCCCCGGGCAATATTTATCAGGTAAAACGGCTTTGCTACGTCGGCGATGAACGTATCGTTTACCATCAGGCGCGTTTCGTCGGTAAGTGGAATGTGCAGGCTTATTACGTCGGCTTCTGCTTTTATTTGCTCCAGCGTGGCTTCCTGCGCGAACGTATCGCCATAATTCGTCAGAAATTTATCGTAGGCCAGTACGCGGCATCCGAAACCACTCAGCCGCTGGGCGGTTGCCCGCCCGTTGTTTCCGTACCCAATCAGGCCAACTGTCAGGCTACCCAACTCGTATCCCCGATTACCTTCGCGGTCCCAGATACCCTGACGTACTTCGCGATCGGCTTTCAGAATATTTGCCAGCAATGCCAATAACATACCTACCGAATGTTCGGCCACTGCATCACGATTGCCTTCGCCTGCGTGAAATACCTGAATGTTGCGTTGTTCCGTCGCACCGAGATCTATCAAATCCAGCCCAGCCCCGGCCCGTCCGATAAATTGTAGGTTCGGTGCGTGGCTCAGTAACTCTTCATCGACATTAGTTTTACTCCGAATAATCAGTCCTGAATAAGGGGCTATGGCTTCCAGAAGCTCGCTACGGCTTATTTTCGGCTGATAATCATACGAAAAGCCAGCTTCGTTGAGCATAGGGAATAGCGATGGGTGCATTTCATCGGCAATGAGAATGGACAGTTGATTCTGAAACATCGAAGGGGTTTTTGTAACTTGCGGCATTAGTAAATGAATAATCTATAATGAATAATGAAAAATGACAGTTGTTTGTCACTGATCATTATACATTTTAATCTGGCGAAACTACGAAAAGTGCATGGAACCACGCCAACCCGACGAATCGAACCAAACACATAACGCGTCTCCGGAGGGAGCCAAACCGGCTGCTCAATCGGAAGATAAACAAATGAATACCCCCCAGCCGCCTGCAGCAAATGGAGCAACGGAAAACCGCCAGCCACAGCAACAGCGCGACAATCGACATCAACAGGGCCGGACTAATAACCGTGGCGACCGAAATGAGCCACGGGCTAATAATCAGCCTAATGAGGGTAATGGCGACCGCAATCAACGTAATGGGCAAAAGCCTCAGCAGCAGCGCGATCCAAACCAAAATCAACGGCAGCCCGAAAACCGTCAGCGCGATGGCGGCCAGCGCGAAGGTGGGCAGCACGACCGAAACCAGAATAACAATCGTCAGCCCGCCCGCGACTCGATAAGCGGGCCACCAGAGTCGCGGGATTTCGCTAACCAGCATCCGTCTTCCATCGAGCACGTTGGTCGGGAAGATCGGCTCGTTATCGGAATTTCGCTCGGCGATTACAATGGTATTGGCCCCGAAGTTATTCTGAAAGCGCTTCAGTATAACCGGCTGCAAAAAATCTGTACGCCGGTTATTTACGGCTCGATGCGCATTCTGAACCGCTATCGCAATCTATTAAACCTGAAAGATTGGAATCTCAACGGTGCGCAGACGGTTGGCCAGATCAGCCACAAACTGACGAACGTGATTACGTGTTGGCCCGACCAGAATCAGGATATCCAGCCGGGGCACGTAACACCCGAAGCTGGTCAGGCGGCTTTTTCGTGTCTGCAACGCGCCGTCGATGATCTGAAAGATGGTAAGCTCGATGCTTTGGTTACGGCGCCCATCAACAAGTATAACATTCAGTCGGAGGAATTCAAATTTCCGGGGCATACCGAATACCTGGCGCAGGAGTTTGGCGTTGCTGATAATCTGATGTTTATGGTGAGCGAAAAGCTGCGTGTGGGCGTAGTGACGGGCCATATTCCGCTGGGACGTGTCCGTCAGAACGTAACGCGCGACAAAATTGCGCAGAAACTCACGCTTATGATGCAGTCGCTACGTCAGGATTTCGGCATCGAAAAACCTAAGATTGCGGTTCTTGGTCTGAATCCACACGCTGGCGAAGAGGGTCTGATTGGCAACGAAGAACAGGATATTATTAAGCCGTTGCTGAACGACTGGCGTAATAAAGGTCAACTGGTATTCGGCCCCTACCCTGCCGACGGTTTCTTCGGTACGCGCGCTTATACAAAGTTCGACGCCGTATTGGCCATGTACCACGACCAGGGCTTAATTCCCTTTAAATCAATCGCTTTCGACGAAGGCGTCAACTTTACAGCCGGAATGCCTGCCGTGCGCACCTCACCCGACCATGGCACGGCCTATGACATTGCGGGCAAGGGAATTGCTGACGAAACGTCGATGTTACAAGCCATCTATACCGCCATCGACGTAGCACGGTACCGAAAGGAATTCATGGAACTCGAAGCCGGAGCTCTTAAATGAGTTGAAAAGTTGTAAGACGGTCCGCCGTTGCGGTTATAAAGTTGTAGAGTTTAAATGCAGCAGGCCGGCGACTCTATAACTATCCAACCTTACAACTTTATAACTTTACAACCCTACAACTTTTCAACATTTTACCTGATGCTTAAATCAATGACCGGCTTTGGCAATGCGACCGTAGAAGCTGGCGGATTGGCGGTGACCGCCGAAGTTAAAACACTGAATTCCAAGTTTTTAGATATTTATTGCCGAATTCCGCGTCAGTTTTCAGATAAGGAAATTGAATTACGAGCGCTGCTTACGCACCAGCTGGAAAGGGGCAAGGTAGAGTTGTCGCTGAATTTAGCTCGTACGCAGGCGGTACGTCCCGGCGTTGTGATTAACCGTTCGCTGGTGACGGCTTATATAAACGATCTGAAGGAAACGGCCAATTCTATGCTGATGAGCATTCCCGACGGCGATGTATTCCAGATGGCCCTTCAACAACCTAATGCCTATCTCACTGAATCAGCCGACCCTTCTGCAGATGCTTCTGACTGGGCAACACTACAGGCCGCCGTACAGGAAGCCATTCGTCGTTGTATCGAATTCAGAACGCAGGAAGGCGCTGTGCTGGAAGGCAAGTTTCGGGAATACATCCAGATTATTTCGGATCGGCTGGCCGACGTAGAGGAACAGGATGTTAAGCGTATACCCGCCGTTCGCGAACGGATGCGTAATTCCGTCAAAGAATTGCTGGAAAACGATACGTTCGACCAGAATCGGTTTGAGCAGGAACTGGTTTACTACGTTGAGAAATTTGACATTTCCGAAGAAAAAGTCCGCCTGAAAAATCACCTCAGTTATTTCCTGGAAGTGCTGGCGACCGAAGAAGCCAACGGAAAAAAACTCAACTTCATCTCGCAGGAAATCGGTCGTGAAATCAACACGATTGGTTCCAAGGCAAACGACGCTACCATCCAGCGCTACGTTGTACAAATGAAAGACGAGCTTGAAAAGATTAAAGAGCAAACGATGAATGTAATTTAATACGTTGATTTATAGGATTATAGAGTGGTGACCAGATTTAAAGCTCCGCCACGCTCCTGAATGATCGAATTATAAAGCCGCTTCATTGGCGGCTTTTTCCGTTTCATCGGGTCTATGGTTTGGGTTCGGCTCCGACGAGCCCAGTTTTGTTGTGTCGTAAGCGAATCGCTGCGCAGACGTCCATCTCTCTTTCACTAACAACAAAAACTACCATGCGTTTACGTGTCCTCTTTATCGCTGCTGTTGGGCTGGGGTCAGCTCAGAATGCGCTGGCTCAAAATATGAACTACGTAGCAACAAGTCCTTCAGTAAGCTCGCCAGGTTTGTACAATACCATTGTCGGTATCGCTGCGGGGGGTAGAAATGCCACCACCGGCTGGTCGAATGTATTTATGGGTAACTATGCTGGTTTTGAAAACACAAGTGGCGAGAACAACGTGTTTACAGGGGCCAAAGCGGGGTACGCCAATACGTCGGGAAGCCGTAACATTTTCATTGGCGAAGAATCAGGGTATGCAGCCAACGGTTTCGACAATACCGTAGTTGGCTTTGCGACGGGCTACTTTGCAACGGGCAGTAACAACGTAATTATGGGTAGCCGGGCCGGAAATCAGATTCGCGGAGGTAGCAATAACGTCTTTATGGGACGTTACGCGGGCGGTTCCAATCGGGAAGGCAGCAACAACGTGTATATTGGTCTGGAGGCTGGTTACAACAATAATAATGGGCATGAAAACACATTTATAGGCTTTCAGGCGGGGTACGCTACCCAGGCGACTGCTAACATGTTTTTGGGCTTCAAGGCAGGCTATGCCAATACCTCAGGTCAGTATAACGCATCGATGGGCTATCAGGCGGGTATGTCAAATACTACGGGTAGCGGAAATGTGTTTGCTGGTACCCGATCTGGCATAAACAACGTAACAGGTACAGACAATACGTTCCTGGGCAACAACGCCGATGCCTTTTCCAATGCGGTAAGTCTCACGAACGCAACGGCTATTGGGGCCAATGCTCGCGTGGCCGTCAGCAACGCTATCGTCCTGGGCGACACCACGAAAAGCACAAAAGTAGGCGTTGGTGTGACGGCTCCGGCCTTTCCGCTCGATGTGCGCGGTACGATTAACATCCGCAATAAAGGTTCGCTGAAGTTCGCGCAGCGGGTACAGCTGCAAAGCGACGAAACGGATTACCTTGTACTCACTGCGGGCGAACAAGGTCAGAGCGGACTGCGTCTGGCAAATCTATCCAACAACGTATCGGCGGAAACGGCCAGCCGATTGCTCAGCGTAGACGATCAGGGACGGGTGGGTTTGTATCGGCCGGTAGTCGGTGCGGATCAGGTGCGGCTACAGGCCAGCACGCAAAACCAATGGGCCGACTACGTATTTTCGCCAACGTATCGACTGACGCCACTAACTGAAGTCGCCCATTTTGTGCAGACTAATCAACATCTTCCCGGCATACCCAGCGCAGCCGAGGTGGCAAAAGAAGGTGTTGATCTTGCTACGTTGAATACAAAATTGCTTGAGAAAGTAGAAGAATTGACGCTTTATGTGATCGAGCAGCAGAAGCAGAGTAAGGCTCAACAACAAGAATTAGCTGAGCTACGTCAGAAAATCAGTGAGATAGAAAAGCGGTAGATAAACGTAGTGAGCAGTAACGTATCGCTCACAAAACACAAAGAGCCCAAAAACGCTTAACTGTACATGAAAATCCTTAACCAGAACTTCTACGAGGAGCATGATACGTTAACGCTGGCTCAACTACTGCTGGGTTGCGAACTTGTCCATCAATCGCCGGAAGGTACAACGGCGGGTATTATTGTGGAGACGGAAGGCTATCTGACTGGTGACCCGGCCTGCCACGCGTATCGCCGAAAAACGCCACGTAACGCGGCTATGTTTGGCCCCGCCGGTACGTTGTATGTTTACCAGATTTATAACCATTACAACTGCATCAACGTAGTAACGGGACCGGAAGACGTCGGTGAGGCCATACTGATACGTGCTCTTGAGCCAACCGAAGGAATCGATTTGATGGCGCTACGTCGGAATGAAGCCTTTAAAACGGGTTTTGAGCGATATCGGAATAATACCATTGATCCAGAAACAGCCGCTGGTCAGCGGAATTTATGCAACGGCCCCGGTAAACTCACCATCGCAATGGGCATCCGTCGCGACCGGGACAATGCGATTTCCTTAACGTCGGGCAATCTGTTTATAAGAGGCCCCGTCCTGCACGATTTCGATATGGTGACCACAACACGTATCGGTATCACACAAGGCGTTGAGTTACCGTATCGGTACTACGTTAAAGACAATCGCTACGTTAGCAGGAAATAAAACAATTTCGTGTTTAATCAAGAAAGTCATCTTTTAAAGATTTCGACCGAAATCTTTAAAAGATGACTTTCTAACAAAAGCCCTGAAACTAGGTAATCACCAGGAATTTACACGATTAAATCCGATCGGCGATGTAAGCCGCCACTTCAGCTAATCGGTTTGAAAAACCCCATTCATTATCGTACCACGAAGCGACCGACAGCAAATTACCTTCTTTGGCTGTTAGTGGCAGATCAATCAGGGACGAATGAGGATCGGCCACAATGCGAGACGATGCCCATTCACCTTCCAGCACAGCCATCACACCTTTCAGCGGCCCTTCGGCGGCAGCCTTGCGGAAAGCATCGTTAACTTCCTCCACTGTACAGGATTTTTCAGTAATCAGGTTCAACTCAGCAATACTACCCGTGCGCGTAGGAACCCGGTATGCTTTACCCGTTATTTTCAGATCAGGCCAGATGAACTGCAAAGCTCGCGCGGCTCCTGACGAAGAGGGAATGATATTTTCAGCGGCAGCCCACGAATCACGTCGGTCTTTCATCGGCTGATCGGTCAGCGATTGCGTGTTCGTATAGGAGTGTACGGTCGAAAAAAGGCCGTATTGGATACCGAAATTCTCTTTAATCACTTTTATGGGCGAAGCCAGACCATTAGTGGTACAGCTGGCCATGCTGATAATTTTATGCTTTTCGGGGTCAAAATCGTCCAGATTAATTCCTTTCAGAAGTACCGCATCACAGTCGGACAACGTCTTACTTGGGGCACTGACGAGCACGTATTTGGCTCCCCGATCGATGTGCGCCTGGGCACCGGCCCGGTTCGTTGCCCGGCCCGTGCAATCAACGACCAGATCGACCCCAAGGGCTGCCCAATCCGGAATTTCTTTTAACGAATTGATGTATTGAATTGTCTGATCACCAATGATAAGCGAGCCTTCACTTCCAGAAACGGGCTGCTGCCAGCGACCATAATTGGTATCTACTTCGAACAGAGCGGCCAGCGTAGGCTCATCCCGAATATCCGAAATGGATGCTGGAACAAACAGGTTCTTACTAAGACCAACTCGAAGAAATTGCCGCCCGATACGGCCGAATCCATGCAACGCAATGGTTTTCATACAGATTGTGATTAGATGAAAAATAGGTTTGCCCTACATGTATAAGTCAAAAATAAACGGCTTGGTTCGTTTTCTGCACGGGCAGTTGTCAGTACAGATTTAAGGAGTAACTGAACAACTATAAACGTTTAATTTATAGACTTAAAAAGCAAACCATTACGTGAATTCTGGTTAAGCCGACGTATTGTTAACGCGTGCCGCTTCGATGCTATCTGTCACGGTTCATAGAATAAAAGAAGGCCCGCAAAAGCAATTGCTTTTGCGGGCCTTCTTTTATTCACGTATCAATTAACGTACTTGACACTATAACCTATCAAGCTGGTTCCATCTCGCGTTCGGGGCGGTGCGCGCGCGAACGCTCAGATGGGTTTATGCGAAGCAGGATACGTTTTTTCAGGCGCATCCAGCGTTCATAGAGCTTCGATTCTTTCAGAAAATTCCACTTCTCATCTTTTTCCTCTTTTTTATGCTCTTCCGGATCATAGAGCATTCCCGTACAAAGGCAGTGTTTGCGGTTGGTACGTGTCAGGATATCGAAGTTGGCACAAGTTTGGCAACCTTTCCAGAAAGCTTCGTCGCCGGGCAGTTCGCTCAACGTAACAGGCTGGTAACCAAGATCCGAATTAATTTTCATCACCGCCAGGCTCGTGGTGATACCAATAATTTTAGCCGTCGGAAACATCGTCCGCGACAGTTCAAACGCTTTGGCTTTGATACGGGTAGCAATACCACTTTTGCGGAAATCAGGATTCACGATCAGGCCGGAGTTAGCTACAAACTTACCGTGTTCCCAGGTTTCGATGTAGCAGAATCCAACCCACTCGCCCGCCAGGGTTGTAGCAACAATTGCTTTCCCCTCAAGCATTTTCTCCATGATGTAAATAGGCGAACGCTTGGCAATACCGGTTCCCCGGGCCTTCGCACTTTCTTCCATCTCACGGCAGATGGTTTCGGCCAGCCGCAGGTGGTTTTCGTTGGCTACCTGAACAATATATTGATCGTTGACTACTTCGGGTTTAATCATTGTCGTGTATCGGGCGGTTGTGAAGCCGCAGAAACGGACCGGGGCGCCGTTGATTACAGCGTAATCCCCACTGATTGGTGTTGTGTGAAAAATAAAACGGGAAAATTAGCGGAAACGTCTACCACATAGGCAAACAAATACGAATAGTCCTTTCGGACCTAAACCGAAATGGCGTAGTATGGAAGAAGGTCGGTATGTAAACGAGCTTTGCCATTGGTTTTTTGTGCGAAACCGGGGACAATTTTAGAGAGATTATCCGGGTCTTGCAATACCATAACGGTTTTTTTTCAGGATAGTTCGTGAGTGGTCAAAACATATTTCTTAATCTTTAAGTCCTATACGTTCAGACGTCCGTTAGAGATTCCGTCACGGCCGACATTGCTCAACCTATGACCTCTCCTACCCTTCCTGGACGTTCCTGGCTGGTTCTCAGCGAAAGCCAGCCGCTACGTTACGTCGTCTTTTTTTATCTGTACGTAATGCAGGGGATCCCGGCGGGGTTTGCGCTCACGGCCTTAACAAATTATCTAACGGCCGAAGGTGTAAATCCATCTACAATTGGTTCGTTTGCGGCTGTGGTAGGCTTACCGTGGGCGTTTCAGTTCATTTGGGGACCCTTTATCGACCGGTATCAACAGTCAGCGATGGGTCGGCGAAAACCCTGGGTAATAGGCGCTCAGTTTCTGGCGTTTCTGGCTTCTTTAGGCATTTTGTTAGTACACAACCCGATTGGTAACGTAGCAACGCTGGCCTGGTTTTTCTTTGGCCACAGCGTCTTTGCGGGTATACAGGATGCCAGCGTCGATGCGATGGCCATCAGTACTATACCTGATTCGGAACGGGGACGCGTCAACGCGTTTATGCGAGCCGGTTTTTTGATCGGTACGGGCGTGGGGGCGGCCGTTTTCTCACAAGTTTTACGAACAAACGGATTTCAGGCTGCCGCTCTGACACAATCGCTCTGTTTACTTACCTTAACCATACTCACGTTTTTCATTCGCGAACGTCCCCAAGATAAACTCCTGCCCACTTTTGGGCAAAGGCAGGCTGACGTACTAAAACCTGTTTCGGTCAACGAAACGGTTTCCAGTGATACATACCCGAACGATTTCCGATGGCTGTTCACGGAATTATTCCGGGGGCTTTTTTCCAGGAATAGCTTATTACTGTTTGGCTCAGCGGTAGCCGCTTACACCAGTGTCAGCATGTTTCTCAGGGCCTATAATTACCACCTGATTCAGAAACTCGGTTGGGCCGATACGTCGGTATCGCTGCTGACGGGTACATATGGGATGATTGTCGCTACGTTGGTAGCCCTGGCTGGTGGGTATGTAGCCGACCGAATTGGCCCAAAACGCTTGCTGGTTTTTGTATTGGCTATGGTTGCTACGTATCTACTCACGTTCAACAGCTTATCCGAATTTTGGCCACGTCGAGAAATAGCGCAGGTAGGACTGGTATCGCTTTATTTTATGGACCCGAGTATCAGCGTAGCTGCCATGCCTGTGCTGATGACCTTGTGCCGGAAAGGTGTAGAAGGTTCACAATTCACTACGTATATGGCCTTTGTGAACCTTTCCGACATTGCCGGATCGTATCTGGCGGGCCATGCGCTCAACTACATTCAGGCGCCCACCATCGGCCTGTTTGCGGGTGGACTGGCGTTGACGGCTACGTTCGTTACGTTCGTCGTGCTACGTCGATATTATATTGATGTATGAAGTAGGATGTAGGATATATGGCGTATAAGGCGATTGCTACAATACTAACAACACACATTGTACATCCTATATCATTATTTACTTACACTACGTAGCTTGCAGTACTTACTGCACTACGTTTATGCACTCCCTCCGTAAATATCTGTACAGCATCCTTGAAACCTCGGCAGGAAAACGTCGGGGTGCCAGCCTGATTTTCAATGTCATCCTCAGCTCGATTATTACGCTGAATGCCGGCGCGATTGTTCTTCATACTGTACCCGATTACAACCGGCGCTTTGAACGGCTCTTTTACGATTTTGAACTGTTTTCGGTGATTTTCTTCACTGCTGAGTACTGGCTTCGCGTCTGGGTATGTGTCGAAAATGAGAAATATCACCATCCATTCTGGGGACGATTGAAGTACATTTTCTCGACGGCGGCCATCATTGATTTTCTGGCCATTTTTCCGTTTTATTTCTCGCTATTCGCCACTGATCTGGCCATCGTCCGAATTCTTCGGTTGTTCCGTATTTTCCGACTGTTCCGCATCTCGCGTTATTCACATGCCTTTCGGATGATTCAGAGCGTTGTTTCCGACAAAAAAGAGGAACTGGTTCTGAGCACAACACTCGTCGTTTTCATGCTGATTATCGTATCGAGTGTGATGTACTACGTCGAACATTCGGCCCAGCCCGACCAGTTTTCGAGTATTCCGGCCACAATGTGGTGGGGTGTTACGGCGATGACGACCGTAGGCTACGGCGATATTCACCCGATTACGCCTTTAGGAAAACTCTTGGGAGGTATTTCAGCCATTGCCGGTATCGGCCTGTTTGCCCTACCTACTGGTATTCTGGTATCCGGTTTTAACGAACACATCCGCAACCGAAAAGGCCATTCCCGGCGTGTATGTCCACACTGCGGAAAGGAAATTTAGGATTGTAGAGACAAGGCATGCCTTGTCTCTATCGGTACCCTTCCAGCGCCTTTACTGCTTCCGGATACTGCTCGATACGTTGGAATGCCCAGAGCGACTCAATTGTCGATTCGGCTCCCGAATTTTTGTTTACCTTTCCGGCAGCTCCAATGCCATCGTAACCGCGCCCGGTTGCCTGGTCATACATAGGCGTATTGGCCGCGTTTTTGCCCAGAAACCAGCTAGCTAGTTTGCCCGCCATGTCCGCGTATTTTGCGTCTTTTGTCTGGTCGTAGGCTTCCAGAGCAGCCCACACCATTGGGCGAATACCATAAGCAATTTGTGCGTATTGGCTGGTTTTAACAGCTTTAATTTCACTGCCCGATTGCTCTACTTCGAACGATTCCAGAAATCCTTGCTGCATCAGGTATGGATAAAAATTGTCGATTTCCCGCTTCGCAGCGGCAATCCAGGTGGGTTTGTTGAGCGCCTTTCCGGCCCGTAGCAGTACGTAAGACTGATCGCTGGCGTAGGCGTGCCAGTTATTTTCGAAGCTCAGAATAGCTCCGTACGGATATTTTCCGGCATCACCATACTGCATTGCCAGAATGCCTTCGCCCATTAGATCAATTAATTTCAATACGTCGGCGTTAGGGGTCTGTTGGTATAAGTTGGTCAGGCTAATTAATATGATTGCAGCCTGATCGGTTCCTGAGCCAAACGGAAGCCACTTAGGCACTTGGACGCCCTTAATGAAATTATACGTTTTGGCCTGACTCCCGAAGTCACGAATCAGGTTTGCCGTGACTTTCTGCACCGCCGTCTGAATACGTCCGGCCAGCGCAGAGTCGTTTTTCTGGTAAAACGGATAAGCTTCTGTCAGCAGCCACATAGCCCGCCACGACCAGAAATTCGGCTGTGCAACGCTGGTCTGAAAGGTTTTATTGATTGCAAAATTGGGCCAGAGAAAGTTGTAGAAGTATCCATTCTCTGCTTGCAATTGGAGAACAAATTCTGTCATTGCTCGTAGCTTGGCCTGCTTGTCGGTAACCGTTGCCAGATCGGGTTCGTGCAGGAGCAGTAAAGCAGCCCGTGCTACGTCGTCGATACAGGTAAAACCTTCATCGGCGTCGGTAACGAGATGATAATCTGGTGCTTCGCTGTAAATAGCTACGGTACCGACTTCAGCACCCGTTGACGCTATTTTAACCGTCTGGTAAAGCCTGTCCAGGTGCGATAGATTGACGTAGCGATTGGCAGGCGTAATCGTCTGGGCGGCAGGTTGATCTTTTTTACACGAAAAAGCTAACAGTAAAATTTGCAACGTCAGCAGCTTCACAAAAGCAATTCGATTCATAACGTAACGCGAGTGGGAACCCGCAATTTTTAGCTCATAAAAGCGGGCTACAGCCCGCATTACTAATCTTTCAGCCCCGAAGACGCCATGCTTCGGATGAAGTGTTTCTGAAAAAACAGGTACAAAATCACGATAGGAATGGCTAGCATCACCGCAGCCGCGATCTTCACACCCAACTGCGCTTCGGCCCGGCCTCCCACCGAAAACAGCGTTACCAGTTGCGGCATCGTCATGTTTTCTTCATTTCGAATCACGATCAGCGGCCACAGGGCTTCGTTCCATAAACCCATGAATGTCAGGATTGTAATGGTTAATACGGTAGGTAATACATTCGGAACGAGAATCTGAAAAATGATACGTAGTTCACCGGCACCATCCATCCGGGCTGCTTCGATCAGGGCTTCGGGTAGACTTTGAAACGCTTGTCGAAACAGCAATACCGACAGCGAATTGAGCGCAAACGGCACAATCAACGCCAGATACGTATCGACCCAACCTAGTTTCACCATCGTGATGTAGTTGGGAATCAACGTAATCTGAAATGGAAGCGTCATCGAAAAAATGATGAGATAGAAAATCAAATCCCGGCCTACGAACTGATGCCGCGCCAGCGCGTACCCCACCATCGCTCCTGAAATCAGTACCAACGTAGTGGTCAATATGACAACGAACGCGCTGTTCAGAAACGCCTGATCGAGCGGGATTTTTATAAAAACCGTTACGTAGTTATCCCACGTAAAATCAACCGGTAAAAGAGTCAACTCACCCAAACCACGCTCCGACGATAGCGACGCGCTCACCATCCAGATAAACGGATAAATGAACGACACGGCCGCCAGAGTCAAAAGAGTGTATTTCAGGATGCTTCGATTCATCACTTTCTAAATTATACTTCCTGCTCGACGTAACGCCGTTGGATAATGACAACAAATAAAATTATCAGGGCAAAACAGAAACCTAGTGTTGCCGAATAGCCCATGTGGTAATATTGAAATGCCTGTCGGTAGATATACATGACCGCCGAAAGCGTTGTGTTCATCGGGCCTCCTCCTGTCATAATGTACGGTTCTACAAAGAGCGAAAAACCACCGATGGTTGATAGAACGACTACGGTAAAAATGGTCGGGTTGATCATCGGCAACGTAATGTGTCGAAATTTCTGCCAGCTCGTAGCACCCTCTAAATCAGCCGCTTCATAGTACTGAATGGGTACCGACTGCAAACCTACCAGAAACAGAATCGTATAGAGTCCCACGTTTTTCCAGGTCGCCATAACGGCAATTGAATACATCGCTACGTTGGGATCATCGAGCCAGGCCACACGGGGAAAGCTTAAGTCCGTCAGCAGTCGGTTAAGAATTCCCGAATTGAAACTCAGTAGCTGCTGCCACAAAATCGTAACCACCACGCCCGAAACAATAACCGGCAGAAAAAAGGCAGCCCGAAAAAACGAAGCGCCACGTACCGTTCGATTCAACAACTCCGCCAACGCCAGCGCCACAGCAATCTGTAGCGGAATGTGTACGATCAGAAAACGTACCGTATTCCAGACGGCCTGCCAGAATAGCCGATCTTTAAACAAGTGCTCATAATTCGCCAAACCAACGTATTTCATGGGCGAAATGATATTCCAGCTATGGAACGTCAGCACCACCGAAAACACAACCGGAAACGCCACGAATACCGCAAAATGCAGGATGTAAGGCGAAACCAGTAAGTAAGGCGTCCACTTTTTCATAAAGAGTGAAAGAATGAAAGAGTGAAAGAGCGAAAGGGTTGCTGGCGCCAGTGTTACTAACGCACCAGCCACTCTTTCATTCTTTCGCTCTTTCACTCATTAAAAGTACATCTACCGCTTTAGCCGCATCAGCAATGGCGGCTTCGGGCGTTTTTTTGTTGAAAATGACGCAGGATTCATATTCCTGCGAAATAATGTCAAATACCTCCACAATCACTTCGCAATTATCGACACCTTTGATGTAGCGTGATTGTTCTGCGAAGGGCCGTAACCGAGGATTTTGTTTCAGGAACGTAGCAAAATACGGGTCGGCGTCAACGTTACGTCGGCGGGGAAACTGGTTGGTTAATTCCATCAGTTTCAGGTCGCCGGGCTTGTCGACCATTGTTTTCACGAACTCCCAGGCCGCCTGTGGATCGCGGCACGTATTGAAAATCACAATGTTTTTGGGATCGCCATACGTATACACCGGCCCACGGTGGTTATCGGGAACGGGCATAGTGTACGTACCATATTCGAAGCCTTTGTCCTTAAATTTTTCCAGAAACGAAATTGTCCAGGGACCTGTAAACTGAGAACTGATACGTTCGGCCAGAAACGGGTCGCGGGTAGCGGAGAGTCGTTCGCGGGCGAAGTAATTGTCTTTGTACAGCGTCTGCAAAAAACGGAACACCTCGATGGCGTATTTATTGTTGAAAGCCGCCCGGTTGTTCGCAATCAATGGCGCCCCATTTGAAGCCGCTAGATAGAGCGGATAAAAATTAAAGAGCCGTTCGTACCAGATGGCTTTTACTTCGGTATAGCCCAGCCAGTGGTCGGCGTAACCATCACCATTTTTGTCGGTAGTAAGTTGACGACCAGCCTCCAGATAGCTTGCGTAGGTGTAGGGCGGACGAGTGTTACGTAGGCTGTTCACCGCCCGCGTATTGCAGAGCAGCATAATCGGATTTACTTTCCAGGGCACCTGATAAATATGCCCATCAGATGACGTAATCTCCCGAATTACAGCACTATCGCAGCGGGTTTTTAAAAATTCAGTGAAGCCTTTCAACGTATCGAGTGGCACAAGCACACCCGCTTTGGCGTACATTTCGACACTCCCCTGCCACATGTTGGCATAAATATCGGGCGTTGTTTTACCCACCACCGACGCCAGAATAATCTCTTCACTCGATTGCCCTTCTGGGATAGGTTGGTAACGTAGCGGTTTATCAGGTCTGCTACGTTGCCACTGTTCCGTAAACGCCTTCGCAAAAGCAATTTCTCCGGCATTGTTTGAGCACCAGAACGTGAGCGGTCGCGACTGCGACGTATCGCTACGTTGGCAAGCAGAAAGCAAGGCCAGAAAAATAAGAAACCGTTTAGGCATTGATCAAAAGTTTATAAACAATCCCCCAAATCAGCTTTTAAAGGTCTATTTGGAGGACTGTTCATCACAAATAAATGAAACGTTTATGGTTTCTCTGCGTTATAAATCGACTTCACCTGAGCGTCGCTCAGTACTACGTTATAGATACGCACTTCGTCGATGTCTCCTGTAAAGTAGCCGCCCCAAGGACCATTGAAGTTATTACCGTCTGCATCATCTTTTTCATTAGCCTGATACAAACTCGTCGGTAAATCCTGGCCGATGGTTAGGTTGATATTACTTTTTACGGCATACGGATCGCCTGTTACGTCGGTCCAGGCTTTTACGGGTGTTCCATTCAGGTAGAACGTCATGCCGCCCGATTTATACGTTACCGTAATATGATACCATTTGTTCACGTCTAAGGTTGGCGACTCGTTGTCTTTGTCATTGTATTTACCAGCAGCTGTTTTCACGGTCAGGAAGGCTTTATTGGCTTCCTGTAACTGAAGTTTGTATCCATTCCAACGGTTCAGCGAAACAAGGTAGTTACTGGGCCGAATAACTGTTGGACGCGCCCAGAGCGAAATCGTAATTTCCTTCGATGGATTCAACACTGAATTATAGGGCACTTCAATATTTGCGCCTTTGTCAAAGAAATACGCCATTCCTGCCTTGCCGTACCGGTCGGCGCTGGGCGTGGGGGTACCTCCTCCCCAACCGGTCCAGCTCGATACGCCTGTTGAGCCAGCTTTTAAAGCTCCATTAAGTCCCTTGCCGGATGCATCGTTCGCATTACCGTCCATTTTCAGATAAAGTACGAGGTTAGCCGGGGCAATCTGCTGAACCTGTTTACTGAGGAACGTAGCACCGGCAGCACCCAGATTGGCATAAGCGTTGTTCACCTCTGTTTGCGTAGCGTTGGCATTGTTTAGAATGCTGGTAGCAGCATCGATTGCCGTTTTAAACGTAGCTTTCGAACCGGACTCAAACTGACCTACCTGCACACCTTCTACAGCTAACGCATAGCCGGCATTGGCACTGTCCAGACGGGCTTTAAGTTTTGTTTTATCAACCTGAACAGCTGGTGTACCATCCTCTTTTTTACAGGATTCAAACAGGACTGTCATCAGCACCAAAGCCATTACTACGCTTAATAGTGTGCGCAGTGAAAACGAATTGTTTTTCATGTGAATTATTGGTTTAACGAATTGAGAAATAGAAATTAAAATCGTAACGCCTTGTTAGTATCGCGTTCGCTTTGCGGAATCGGGAAATAGCGGTTTATATCGTAGTTGAAGGACGTTTTATCACGTAGTGCGGCCTGAGCATAGTCTTTTCCCCAGCGCATCAGGTCGAAGAAGCGGTGAAACTCCATCCCTAATTCAACACGGCGCTCGTGATAAATCGCGTCGCGCAGACTTGCCTGATTCGTCGTTGTTACGTCGGGTAATAAGCCCGTTGGCACAGTTGCTACGGCGGTTCCTGAGCCGGGTGTTGCCAGAGCCGGGTCGTTGATGTAGCTTTCCCGCGCCCGTTTTCGTACCTGATTCAAGAGCGGCAACGCTTCAGCAGAACGACCCAATTCGTTGAGCGCTTCGGCCTGCCAGAGCAGTACGTCGGCGTATCGAATGGCTACGTAATTCAGATTTCCATCGCCCTTGATACTAGCCGGAATTTCGGACAAGGGCTGTTCATGCTTTTTGGTCAGGTATCCCGTTGGTGACCAGGCCGGATCAAACGGTTCGCCATTGACCCACGGTTTACCTGCACGCCCAACCGTGTAATCGAGCCGGGGATCGAAAACGCTCGCGCTGGTTTTCTCAAACTCATTGACGAAACTGGCCGTCGGTGCGTTGAAGAAATAACCGTTCTCACCCGGCCGGGGCGCAAACCACTGATTCAGTCGATTGCCCGTAAACGGCACTTGTCCAGTCAGATGCTGGACGGAGAAAATGGCTTCTGAATTATTTTTGAATGCCTGGCTGAAATTTCGGGAATAAATGGGCAGCAACGCATAGTTACCAATGGCCTGCACTTGGGCGGCTGTAGTTGCGGCCTGTTGCCACTTTTTCTGATATAAATAGGCCTTCGCTAATAAGGCAGTAGCAGCGCCTTTTGTGGCTCGGCCCACATCACCACCCGTATAAGAAGCAGGCAGGTTTTTAATGGCTTCCTGCAAATCGGGTTCTATGCCTTGTTCATAAATCGTCGCTACTGGCGACTGCGCTATCTGGAGCTGATCGGCGTTTTTAGGTTCCAGCAACAGAGGAACGGGGCCATAAATGTTGACCAGATAGAAGTAATAAAGCGCCCGTAGAAATCGTGCTTCGCCCAGAATCCGGTTCTTTACGGTTGCATCCATACTGATGGCCGGAACACGCGCCAGAATCTGGTTACAGCGATAAATCCCTTCATACATTTCCCCCCATTGTGACTCCACTGGACCGTTGCTGGGGAAAATCTGAAAATCGTCTACCAGACCAATATCCGCCTGATCGCCAGGGTCGCCCCCTTTCGCGGCATCGTCCGACGCTACGTCGCCGAATACCCAAAGTCGGTTTCGGTCACTGGAAAAAGTGAGCGGTGTATAAGCCGCGTTGATGGCCAGAACCGCCTGCGCCTGATTCTGGAAGAACGTACCATCTGAGTACGTACCCAGCAGTTGTTCGTCGAGGTAATTTTTGCAGCCGACCGTGGATACCGCCAGCAGAGCTACTGCTAATCCAATTTTAGTATATCCTTTCATAACGTATTACTCAAAAACCAACATTTACGCCAATCGTATATGTCCGCGCACTGGGGTACGTTCCCCAATCGATGCCCACCGCTACGTCGCCCCGAAACTGTTCGTTGTTGACGTTATCACTGGTTTGTTGTTCTGGGTCGAGGCCCGGATATTTTGTGAACGTCAGCAGGTTTTGCCCGGCTAAATAAATTCGAACACTGGACGAGCCGATTTTCTGGCTCATTTTAGATGGCAACGTGTAGCCGATTTGCAGGTTTTTCAGGCGCGTATAAGCCCCATCTTCCAGGAAACGCGTCGACGGTTGCTTGTTATTGGCCGACCCGCGCCATGATACACGTGGCTGCGTATTGCTGGTCCCTTCACCCGTCCAACGGTCCTGAACGACCCGCTGCGTTACGTTGAACGAGCGATAAAATCCTTCAATATCAGTGGCAACCTGGTAATAAATTTTGTTGCCAGATACGCCCTGAAAGAAAGCCGACAGGTCAAAGCCTTTCCATTGAACATTGGCTGTAAGTCCATAAAGTAGGGTCGGAATCGGGCTACCGACGTGACTTCTGTCGTTCTGATCAATACGTGAATCACCGTTAATATCAGCAAATTTTACGTCGCCGGGGCGGATGCCGTTACCTTGATTGGCGCTGGTAAAAATTTCGCCTTCATTCTGAAAAATACCGGCTTGCGTGAGCAGATAAAACGACCCAATCGGGTAGCCCGGCTCAGTCAACGTAGCGAATACGCCGTTGTCGATACGCCCGCCGGGAATAGGTCGTCCTTCGCTGAGCGACAGCACTTTATTCTGGATGAACGAACCATTGGCCGTTACGTCGAACGTCACCTGCCCAACGCGATCACGATAAGTCAGGTCTACTTCAACGCCTTTGTTTTGCACACGTCCGGCATTGACGTAAGGAACAGCGGTTGTCCCACCCGAACGCGGTACGGGAATGGGCACCAGCATGTCGGAAGTCGTTTTGATAAAATAGTCAACGTTGAGTTGCAGCCTGTTCCGCAAAAAAGCGGCATCGATACCAATGTCCGTCTGCGTCGACGACTCCCATTTTACGTTCGAATTGCCCCGGCTCACAATGGCGTAGCCGTTGTTGGTCTGCTGCGGACTGCCAAGCGGGTAATTAAATCCACTACCTACGATGGATGCGTACGGGTAGTTTCCAATATCCTGATTGCCAAGCTGCCCAATACTAGCCCGTAGTTTCAACGCCGATACTACGTTGGTAAACTTTTGGAAAAAGGCTTCCTGATCGATGTTCCAGCCCACAGAGCCAGAGAAGAACGTAGCGTACCGATTCTGGGGCGAAAACCGCGACGAGCCATCCCGCCGAATATTACCCGTTATAAGATACCGATTCTGATAGGCATAATTGACTCGGGCAAATTGCGAGAGTAACTTCCAGCGCTGATCGCCCTCCGACGACGAGCGGCCCAACGGATCGATCCCGCGTCCCAGATAACGTAAACTCGGGTCCTGGTCGATGAAATTCCGGTCGGAGCCAACCAAATCGCGGCCAATATTCTGAATGGCTTCCATGCCCAGCAAGGCCGTTACGTCGTGTTTTTCGCCGAATGTATGCGAGTAGTTTAACGTATTGTTCCAGTTCAGATTGCTGAGCGTACTGATCCGGTCGCTGAGGGTCGCGGGGCTGTTGATACGTCCATTGGTGCCCCAGTTTTCGTTGTACGTTTTCCGGTTGATGAAGCTAATGTCCAGGCCACCATCCGTACGGAAACGCAGGTCTTTGGTAATCTGCCATTCTGCAAATAAATTTCCGAACGCGCGGTACTGGTTCTCTTTGTTATCCTGTTTGTTTGCCAGCCCAACGGGATTGTAACCATCGCCGTACAAATCAGGGCGAGCAGGCAGGTCGGTATAATCGCCGGTAACGGGGTCATAAATAGGAATGGCCGGTGTGCGGAACAGCGCGTACCGGACAATGCTGCCGCCGTTGCCACCATACCCATCCCCCGAACTACCGACAATGCTACGTTTCGCAAAGGTCAAGTTCAGGTTCGTACCAATTTTTATCTTTCCTTTTATGTCCGTATCTAAACTGGTACGTAGCGCGTAACGTTTGTAACCCGAATTCAGGATAATTCCCTGTTGATCAAAGTAATTACCCGAAATCAGGTAGTGGGATTTTTCAGTTCCTCCACTTACCGACAACTGGTAATTTTGAATCGGCGCTGTTCGGAAAATAGCTTCCTGCCAATTCGTATTCGCTAATTTGCTGGGATCGTCGGTGATGAGTTTTCGGAACAATGTAGCGTCACTTAGGAGCGCATTGTCGGTATTGGCGGCTTCGTTATAAATCTGAACGTACTCAGCCGTATTTGCCATCGGAATCAGTCGTCCGTGCTGCTGAATACCGACGTAGCTATTAAACGCAATGCGTGGCGCACCCGTCTGCCCACGTTTGGTCGTAACCACAATAACCCCATTGGCGGCCCTTGCTCCGTAAATAGCCGCCGACGAAGCGTCTTTCAGCACCGTCATGCTCTCAATATCAGCGGGGTTCAGTAAGCTGGAGGGGTCTTTGGTTGGTACGCCGTCAATGATAAATAAAGGGCTATTGTCATTAATGGTCCCCACACCCCGGACACGTATCGATATCCCCTCGCCGGGTGCTCCTGTCGATTGCGTAACGCGAACGCCAGCCGCTTTTCCCTGCAACGCCTGATCGATACCACCAACCGGAAGACGGCCAATGTCTTTCGCCGTAACAGTCGATACAGCTCCCGTCAAATCGCTTTTCTTCTGAGTTCCGTAGCCCACGACTACCACTTCGTTCAGCGATTTTTCATCATCGGCCAACGTAACGTTCACGATTGCCTGATTGCCGACGGGAACCTCTCTGGTAACGTATCCAATATACGAAAACTGAAGAACCGCCCCTTCGTCGGGGACGCTAAGCTGGAAACGGCCATCGGCGTCGGTGGTCGTACCTTTCGACGTGCCTTTCAAAACGACACTTACGCCCGGCAGCGGTTGATTTTTGATATCCGTTACGTTACCCGTAATAGTCTTATCGACAACCCGCCATTCAGGAGCAGGGGCCGGAAGCGCCAACGAATCTTTAGGGGAGATAGAAATAGCCAGCAGGAAGAGGCAGCTATAGCCAAATACACGAAAACGTCGAGACGTATAGTTACTGTTCATTAAGGTTTCGTTGAGTTAAGAACAATGTAAAATATGCTACGTACCAGCTACTCTACAATGAATACTTCTTTAATTTCCAGCAATAATACCAAAAATTAGAACTGGATGTTCCTTTTAATCAGCACTTTTAATTTCTTTTTATCCTGCGCAGATTTATCCTTTTAGCCAATGATATTTTCCGTTCGATTTAAGTAAACCTCAGTCGGCGGGTTTGCCTTTCCGGGTCGACCTTGCTAACTTTGAGTATGGAAAATTTCGTGGTTTCGGCCCGCAAGTACCGCCCGGCAACCTTCGATACCGTCGTTGGTCAGGAGCATATTACAACTACCCTTAAAAACGCCATCAAAACCAACCATTTGGCTTCGGCGTTTCTATTCTGCGGGCCGCGCGGAGTTGGCAAAACCACCTGCGCCCGTATTCTGGCCAAAACCATCAATTGCCAAAACCTGACTGCCGAAGGTGAAGCCTGCGACCAGTGCGAGTCGTGCGTAAGCTTTACGCAAAGTGCTTCCTTTAATATACACGAGCTGGATGCGGCCTCTAACAACTCGGTCGAGGATATACGTAATCTGATTGACCAGGTTCGGTATCCACCGCAATCTGGCAAATACAAGATTTATATTATTGACGAGGTGCATATGCTCTCGTCGGCGGCCTTCAACGCGTTTCTGAAAACGCTGGAAGAGCCTCCCTCCTACGCCATTTTTATCCTGGCAACTACTGAAAAGCACAAAATTCTGCCGACAATTTTATCCCGTTGTCAGATTTTCGATTTCAACCGGATTCAGCCGCAACACATCGCCAATCACTTATCGAAGATTGCTGGTAAAGAAGGCATTACCGCCGAAACAGAAGCCCTCGACCTGATTGCCCAAAAAGCGGATGGTGGCTTGCGCGATGCCCTGTCGATGTTCGACCTGAACGTAACGTTTTCAACGGATCGTACTATTCGGTACAAGGAAGTGCTGGACAATCTGCACATTCTCGATTACGATTACTACTTCAAACTGACCGATTTACTGCTGGCCGGTAATCTTCCACAAAGTCTGTTGACGGTGGATGAAATCCTGCGCAAAGGTTTCGATGCGCATCAGTTTGTGGTTGGGTTATGTCGCCACTTCCGTGATTTGCTGGTTTGTAAAGATGCCGCAACTGTACAGTTGTTGCAGGTCACCGAAAACGTTCGTCGGCAATACCTCGATCAGGCAGCGCGGGCACCCATGTCGTTTTTACTGTCGGCGCTGAGTTTAGGTGGACAGTGCGACATGAATTACAAGCAGGCTAAAGACCAACGGCTGCACGTAGAACTGTGGTTGATGAAACTGGCGAATCTACGTAACGTATTGAACTGGGATTCGTTAGCTGATCTTCCACTTAGCAAAGCCTCAACCAGCGATGCAAATGGTAGTGCTACGTTAGCCACCGAAAAAAAAAACGGCAGCCCGCAACCTCAGCCTGAATCCAACGCTCAACTAACCGAAAATCACCCCGTCACGAGCGAGCCAGTAAACGGTTATCGTCCAACGCCCCCGCTGCCAACCAACGTAGCGTCCTCTAACGTAGCAACCCCAAACGGAACCGCCACGAAAGAGCCTGCGCAGCCAAACGGACATCTGGCCTCTACGGACGTAGCAGACGTAGCAACGGCGCCACGTAACGGTACACCTGTTAAAACGGCTCCCGCTCCCCCCGCTCGCCCGGCCACCAGCAAACTCCGTTCGACCATTTCATTAACAACAGGTCCTGCATCAGCCGAAGCAAACGATGAAATAGTAGCGGTAAAAACCGTTGCGCGGCCTGACAAACCGTTTAGTTTTGAGGATTTGCAGGATTCCTGGAATACGTTCGCTCGCCTTCGTCGACAGCAAATCGATAACACGACGGAACAGGTTGTCCTGAACCGAGAGTTAGTGTTAGAAGGAACTGTTATTCACCTGACACTCGACAACAAGCTTCAGGTCGATTTCCTGACCGAGCTAAAACCTGACTTACTAGGTTACCTACGTAACGAACTGCAAAACAGTCAGATTCAGATCGAACATAAGGTGACGGTGCAGGAAGTGAAGAAGATGATTTACAGCTCGCTGGATAAATTCAACTACATGGCCGAAAAGAATCCGGTGCTGCACGATTTACGAAAGGCGCTGAATCTGGAGGTGGATTACTAGTCTGAACCGCATGGGCGGCCCCGCGGGATTTAGCGGATTAAAATGATTTTCAGGATTTTGTTTCATAGTATTAATGCGCTTCAAGGAAGCGAAAAACAAAATCCTGAAAATCTTTTTAATCCGCTAAATCCCGCGGGGCCGCCCATGCGGTTCAGACTACAACGTCAGCCGCTGCTTGTCTTTCAGCAATACATCCTTAAGCTTATCGTAAGGTAATTTCTGGGGTGATACGTTACTGTTAATCGACAATACCGCAGCCGTAGCCGCCGATTGGCCCAGAATCATGAAGACCGGCTCCATACGTATCGACCCGAAAGCGATGTGCGAGCTGGAAAGACAAACCGGTACCAGCAGGTTTTTGCACTCGTCTTCCTTCGGCAAAATAGATCCGTAGGCAATGGAATACGGCTTGTCGGGATGCACGCCAATATCGCCCTCATTTTGCACGAATCCGTCCCCTTTAACAAACCGTTGGGCGTTGTGCGCATCCAGGGCATACGATCCCATGCCAACGGGTTGTGGTACGTCGGTTTTCCCCAGCGCATCGGCTTCTTTCATGACAAACATGCCCAGCATGCGTCGGGCTTCGCGAATGTAAAGCTGGTGCGGCCAGTTACCATTGTCCTTGAATTCGTCTTTCGGTAAACCCCATTGCTGCATAGCTTCGTGTACGTCGGCGGGTACGCGCGGGTCGTTTTGCAGGAAATACATCAACCCTTTCTGGTACAATTCGTGGTCTTTGATAATCGCTTTTCGGCGCTCATACGTAGCGTCGGGGTAATCATAATTTTTGCCTAGATAGTCAGTGCTGAAGGGACCGTGATTGTTTGTGTCCGTTTTGCGGTTTGGGATTGGATCGTATTTCTGGAAGGTTTCGTCCCAACCGGCTGCATATACACGAGCCAATAATTCATACCGATCTGCATTGTAGCCAGCAGGTTTGGGGAAAGGAATCCGGTTTTCGGGATGATTGCTGAGACACATCCGAAAGCAGTAAGCCTGGATTTTCGAATCGCCGGAACCGTTCGGACCTGGTTTTTCAGCCGATACTTCGGGCAGCAAACCACTGTTTGGATCACCCGCTTTTTTGTAAGGACTTACGTCTTTTTTGAAGTAATGGCCGTGCTGAAAAACGCCCACTTCTACACCATTATGCGTTTCATTGTAGACGCTATTAGCCTCGCGACCAACGTGGTATTTTACGCCCGCAGCCGCCATCAGATCGCCTTCATACGTAACGTCGATGAACATTTTCCCCTGATAAGTATTGCCGCTCAGGGTACGTATTGACTGAATGACACCGTCTTTTTTGTGCACACCCTTGTCCGACCGGTCGAGCCACTCATCGCGATAAATCGTCAGTTTGTATTCTTTGGCAAAATCCTCGAAAACCTGTTCGGCGGCATGGGGTTCAAAAATCCACATCGTGCGGTTATTTCCATCAATGGCGGGCGTTCCCTGGCCTTTGTTGCCATACTCTTCCCGTTTCTGCCAGCGCCACGCATCCGGTTTCTGATAATGGGCATAAAGCCGTTGATAAAACTCCCGCGAAAGCCCGCCAATTACTTCTTTATTCCCCGTATCGGTAAAACCCAGACCACCCGACGACAAGCCGCCCAAGTGTTTATCGGGCGATACTACTATGACGGATTTACCCATTTTTTTGACCTGCACAGCCGCTGTAATAGCCGCACACGTACCGCCGTAAATAATGACATCGGCCTGACGCACAGCCGTTGGCGCATTGGCTGGCTGGACAGAAGACGTAGTACCCGTAAGTGAAACCAGGCTGCAGAGAAGGCCGAGAAAGAATACGATTTTTTTCATAATCAGGAAAGGGTCAGTTTCTGGAGATAGGCCGGATAATTCTGGCCATCACCATCGCCTTTGGTAATACTGTCGCCAAAGCAAACGATTTTGTTTTTGAGTAATTGATTCTGAAGCAGGAACGTATATATAGCTACAGCCATCGTTCGGTAGCCATTTGATGTAGGGTGAATTCCATCGGTTTTACCGCTGTTGGCTTCGTTTTTTATCAGGCTCGCTACGTCCAGCCCAATCATACCGACGGTATCGAAAATATGGTGCATATCGAGCAACGGCAATCGGCTATCGGCGGCTACGTTCCGTATTACGTTGTTCATGGCCTGCTTGCGGGCTGCATGACCTTCGGGTTTATAAAACGCCGGATCGTGGCGGGTCATCAGATAGGGTTCATAAACGGGCAGAATGGTCATCAGCACCACCTGGCTTTTTATGGCCAATATTTTACTGACAATGGTACGAAGATTTCGCTCGTAGTCGGGTAACGGTACATATTTTTTGCTGTTGACATCGTTCGTACCAACCATCAGAATGGTCAATTCAGGCTGGTGCACTAGGCAATCCGCATCGATACGTGCCAGCAAATCGATTGTATTATTCCCACCAACACCTGCATTAATAATAGTAGGCGCTGTTGCCGACGCTACGTTACTATGCTTTGGTAGACCGTATGACGTGACGGCCAGCGCGGTTTGCAAAAAACTCCGACGTATCATAAGAAGCTGATTAAGGCGCCGACAGGCTCCGGCTGTCGGAGTCGCGCCAGCGACTAATTTTTTAGCTATAACCGACAGCCGGAGCCTGTCGGCGCCTTCTTAATAACCAGGATTTTGGTCCAGTGCGGGATTCACGTCTCGCTCCGTTTGCGGTATTGGAAAGAGATAATGGCGATCCTGCACAACGATGGTTGGGTTTTGCGCTTTCATGGCGCTGATGAGCCGCTTTGTACGTGCCAGATCGTACCAGCGATGCCCTTCGAACGCCAGCTCCAAACGGCGTTCTAACAGGACAGCATCCCGGAATTGCTCTTGCGTTAAGCCTGAGAGAGCCGGAAGGCCAGCCCGACTGCGCAGTCGGTTAACAGCCGTATACGCTTCGGCATTTCCGGCTGCCTGCTCGTTGAGAGCTTCGGCGTACATCAGCAATACGTCGGCGTAGCGGATGAGCGGATAGTTGTTGGCGCCGTCGCCGTTGCCCGTTGCGGTTGGATCAAGGTATTTGTAGACGTAGCCCGGAAATACGACGCTGGCCGGAGCCGCAGGCGTTGTAGTGGCGGAGTATAATTTGATCGTTACGTCTCGTCGTTTATCGGCAGCCGTGTAGGTACGGTATAGATTTTCGGTGGCAGGATCATCGCCAAAACCGGCTACGCCATTTACGCGGTCGAAGTTAGGGCGCATGTACCCCTGCATCCAGCTTCCTTCGCCAACGCCCCCGCCCAACGCCTGCATTTCGAAAACAGCTTCTTTCCCATTTTTATTAGCCAGCAAAAAGGCATCGCTGAAGTTAGCCCAAAGATCGTAGGCACCTGAATCAATTACTTCTTTTGCCTTCGCCGATGCTTTGGCCCATTCCTGGCGGGTCAGGTATACTTTCGCCAGATACGCTTTGGCTGCGCCTTTCGTAGCCCGTCCCAGATCAGCACCCGTAAATCGAATTGGCAAGGTCGTTTCTGCGTCCGTAAAATCCTGAATCATTTGCTTATACACATCCTCCACCGAAGCACGCGCTACGTTTAGGTTGTTGAGCGACGTTGTTTCGTTCACAATCAGCGGCACGCCACCAAACAGCCGCACCAGTGTGAAATAATAAAAGCCACGCATGAATTTGGCCTCCGCTACGTATTGCGCCTTCAGGTTGTTGTCCATGGGAATTCCAGGCACGCGAGTAATCACCGTATTAGCCCGGTTAATTCCCTGATAAACCGTTGTCCAGAGCGACTGAAACGTAACAGTAGCTGGCGTAAAAGCGTATTTATCCAGATCGTTTTTGGGCTGGTTTGCGGTTGATCGACCATTGCCCCATTCAGCATCGTCAGTAGCCTGATCCTGAATGATCCACATAATTTGCGCGTACATATTGGCCGAATTTAAGGGATCATACACCGTACTGACGGCGGCTTTAGCGTCGTCGGCGTTGCGGTAAAAATTATCGGGCGTAAAGTTCGATTCCGGGGTTTTGTCCAGCACTTCGCAGGAGGAAATAAAGAGCGAAAGAGTGAAAGAGAGAATGAGCGAAAGGTTCCGCCGGGCTTTTGTGATTAATGTGAGATATATTTTCATGTCTGTATCGTTAAGGTATCGAGGAAAGTCTCAAGGGCGATTAGGACTACGTATCGCTCTTTCTCACTTTCGCTCTTTGATTAAAAGCCAACGTTTAGACCAAAGAGAATGGTTTTTGCCGCCGGATAGCTGCCGTAATCGAAGCCCTGGCTACGGCTATCCTGACCAAACCGGTTCACTTCTGGATCGAAACCCGAATAGTTGGTGATGGTCAGATAATTCTGCGCTGAGGCATACACACGTAGCGACTGAATTTTCAGCGTTTTTAGTACCGATTGGGGCAGATTATAAGCGAGTTGGATATTCTTCAGCCGCAGATAAGATCCATCTTCAATCTGCCGGGTCGAAATCCGGTTGGCCGGTCGCGTGGTCGATGCACGCGGAATATCGGTATTGGTATTCGTCGGAGTCCAGCGATTCAGTACGTCCCGGTCCTGGTTGGTAGTGGCGTTCAGGTATTCCAGCTCGAATCGGTTGGCGTTCAGGATATTATTCCCAGTAACACCCTGAAAAAACGCCGTTAGCTCAAGCCCTTTATACGAGAACGTATTGTTCAAACCATACACTAATTTCGGTTGCGCCCGACCAATGATGGTTCTGTCGTTATCATCGATTTTTTTGTCGCCGTTCAAGTCCGCGTACTTACGGTCGCCCGGTTTGCGCGCCTGTGGGTCAACGATCGTATTCAGCTCATCGGTAGTTTGGTAAAGCCCATCCGTTACGTAGCCATAAAACGACCCAAGTGGTTCTCCCACACGGATAATCCCCGACGTCAGGTTCTGCCCGATGTTGGCCACCTGTCCGGCGAAAATCTGGGGTGCTCCGCCAATATCCAACACCTTGTTCCGGTTGGCCGCCAGATTCAAATCAGTATTCCATTTAAACGCTTTGTCGATGTTGCGCGACGAAATACTGAGCTCAACGCCCTTATTTTCAACACGTCCCAGATTTTTGATAGCGCTCGAATAGCCTGACGTACTGGGGATTGTTACGTTCAGCAATAGGTCTTTAGTGCGTTTCAGGTAAATATCGGCGGTAACCGTAATGCGGTTGTTCAACAAACCAACGTCCACACCAAAATCAGCCTGCGTAGTGGTTTCCCAGGATAAATCGGGGTTAGCAATCTGGCTCGGGCCAATACCCGTCGACACTACGTTATTAAAGACATAGTTCTGCGTACCGAGTAGTGAATAAGCCGGGTAATTACCAATACCGTCCTGGTTGCCCGTTGACCCATACGTAGCACGCAGTTTCAGGTCGTTCAGCACGCTCGAATTTTTCAGGAATGCTTCTTCGCTTACCCGCCAGGCCACTGCTGCAGATGGGAAGTAACCGTACCGTTTGTTGGCCCCGAACCGCGATGAACCATCCGTCCGGAAACTAGCGGTTATCAAATATTTGTCTTTGTAGCCATAATTGATACGTGCCAAATAGGATTGTAAACCCCATGTTCCTATACCCGATGAGGGGACAAGCGGCACCGAAGCAGCGCCCAAATTGCCCGAACCCAGGTTGTCATTAACAAAATTGCGGGCCGAAGCCGTGGTATTTTCCGTACGGTTGGCCTGTTGTGTAAAACCCAGCAGGGCACTCACGTTATGAATGCTGTTGAACGTCTTGGTGTAGGTCAGCAGGTTTTCGTTCAGCCACGTAACCGCCTGGCCATTAAAAATAGAAGCCGATCCACCCTGCGCCAAACCACTCGAAACGGAGCGCGGCAGGTACGAATCCTGTTTCTGAAGAACAGCGTCGATACCAAGCAAAACACGTAAGGATAGTCCATCAATAATCTGATAATCAGCAAATACGTTACCAAACGTGCGAAAAGCCGTATTCCGGTATTTGCTGTCACGGGCCAGCGCTGCCGGATTGTCGGCGGTGAAAGGAAGCGCGGGACTGGTGAGCAGATACGTACCGTCGGGGTTATAAACCGGCAGGATGGGCGGAAATTGAAGGGCAGCTATTGTCACCAGACCAGCGCTACCCAGGTCGCCGTCGCTACGTGACTGATTTGTGACGGTTCGGTTGACGGTCAGGCTGTTGCCTATTTTAAGTTTGTCGGTCAGTTTACGATCCAGGTTAACCCGGAACGAAAAACGATCAAAATCTGAGTTTACGACAACACCGCCCTGCTTAAAATAACCGCCCGAAATCGCGTACTGTGTTTTTTCATCACCACCACTCATCGACAATTGGTAGTTCTGAATGGGCGCCTGCTGAAAAATCTGATCCTGCCAGTCGGTACCTTCGCCAAACGCATTTACCTGATCCTGCGTGTACACAGCCGCCCGACCTTCGTTCGTGTTGGCGTCATTGACAAACTGCGCATACTCGCGGGCGTTCAGGACCGGATACTTACGGCGGACATTCTGAATACCGTAATATGCATCGAAATTCACGACTGACCGCCCCGCTTTACCCCGTTTAGTGGTGATGATTACTACGCCATTCGCGCCACGCGAACCGTAAATGGCGGTGGACGAAGCATCCTTCAATACCGAAATGGATTCGATATCGCTGGGATTCAACGTACTCAATACGTTAAAACTCGAACCACTGCCGGCACCGTCATTCTTAAACGGAATCCCGTCAATAACGTAGAGTGGTTCGTTATCGCCCTGAATGGAGTTTCCACCCCGAATCCGAATGGTGGTGCCGCTGCCCGGCGAGCCAGAGTTTTGGGTGATTTGCACACCGGCCGCCCGGCCCTGCAATTGCTGATCGAGCGACGTAGCGGCTACTTTGCGAAGTTCGTCCATTGGCACCGTCGCAACGGCACCCGTCAGGTCGCTTTTCTTTACCTGACCATACCCAACCACGACTACTTCGTTCAGCGTTTTGTCGCTGACGGCCAGTGCTACGTTCACCGTGTTCCGATTACCAACAGCTACTTCCTGCCGCTCGTAACCCACAAAACTGAAGACCAACGTAGCACTCTGATCAGGTACAGCTAACTGGTAGTTCCCGTTGGCGTCGGTAGTGGTGCCGCGTGTCGAGTTTTTTACCAGTACACTTACACCCGGCAGCCCTTCGCCTTTTTCAGCGTCAGTAACGCGGCCTTTTATCTGAATGTCAGCCGTTTGTGCCTGCTGCAAGGATGAAAGCGGACTTACTTCACGAGCAACGGCGCTACGTTCCGGCTCGGCCGGATTGGTTTCCGAATCGGGTTCGATAAACCCCTGTACGTCAGATGCGTGGGCACTGTTCTTCTCTGATTTACGCTCGGTTACCAGATACGTACCAGCCTTTATTTTCTTATACCGTAATCCGGTTGGTTTTAACACCGCATCCAGATTTCGCTCGATAGCCGCCGAAAAGTTAATTGGCTGCGAAACAGTCCATCCGTTCACGGCGCGATCTGCAAACAGAATATCGACGTTATAATGCGTTTTCAATTCAATCAGCACATCTTTCAATTGCCGGGCTGTAGGGGCCGACTGAGCCACGACTCCCGAAGGCCGGGCCGATTGCATCCGGGCCATTGCCAGCGGCTGGGCCGTACCCGACAGGCCGGTTATGAGGCAGATGGTCAGCAAAGGAGTCAAACGAAGTAGATACGTTTTCTTCATTATTTGAGGGTTTAAAAAGTATTGTCAGTTAAAACTACCTGGTCATTGTGACGTACTACGTTGATACCCAGAATCTCCGAGATTGCCTGAAGCAGTTCGTCCGCGTTTTCGGCGTGGAACGAGCCGGTGAGTGTCTGGCGCGATAACGTATCGCCGTTTATCTGGACATGGATACCGTAGTTTTCGGTCAGTAACTGGCCCACGTCACGTAGCGTTGTGTGATCGAAAACAAACTGATTCCGTTGCCAGGCCGCAAAGTCGCCCGGTTGTCGGGTTGTGGAACGTTTTAATCGTCCGCGTCCGTCGAGAGTAACCAAGTCGCCGGGTTTGAGCATCAACTGACCGATTTGCTGCGTTGCAGTTGGATAGTTGACCAGCACTTTTCCCTTGGCGAGTACCACTTTCGTTTCGCGGGGTCGGGTGAAAACGGTAAACTCAGTTCCCAGTACCACTACGTTCACGCCTTTGGTTGTATGCACCACAAACTGCTGGTCGTCAGGCGTGTGCATGACGGAGAAATTTGCTTCACCTGTTAGATAGACATCCCGACGATGGGAACCGAAGCCAAAGCGAGGTACGCGGATTGATGAATTGGCGTTTAGGACCACCTTACTTCCGTCGGCCAGGGTTAGTGACTGCGTTTCTCCGTAGGCCGTCGTATAGGTTTGATTGAGCACTTGCTCCTGAAAACCAACTAATCCCAGCGTAATGAGCAGCGACGCAGCCACGGCCCAGCCCCACCACGGAAGTCGGTTCAGAAGGCTACGTGAGCGCTCCGACGTTTTACCGGAATCAGCAGCGATGAATTGATTATTCGCCTGATCTGCAACTAAAAAAGTATGGTATTTTTCCAGCGCAACGGGCTGGTTAGCTGTGTATTGTAGATGACTCTGCTCCCACTCATCGAGCCAGTTATAGAACTGCTCTTCGTTCGTGGGATCGCGGCACCATTCGTCAATCTGCTGTTTCTCCAGGGTGGTTGCTTTCCCGGCGAAATAGTCGAAAAGTCGCTGTTTATTGATGCTCTCGTTCATGGATAGTTGTAGTTGCTAAGGCGATACGTGGCCTGAGTTGAGTTTCGACTTGTCTGGTCAGAGTAGCTGCTGCAAAATCCCACAGAGCAGCAAAAGGAGCCATTTGTCTTTCAGCAGATTCCGCAATTGATGACTGGCCTGACGAATCTGCACTTCAACGGTACGTACCGAAAGGCCAAGCTCATCGGCGATTTCCGCGTATTTTTTCCCCTCAAATCGATGCAGCAAATAAATACGTCGGCGTTGCAGCGGCAGGGTTTGCAGCGCCTGTTCTACGTCCTGATAAAGTTCTTCGTAATGCGTAATAGCGTCGGGCTGCTGCGTTTCTGCTACGTCCTGATACTGCGCCATTTCCAGATCGGTGTCGCGACGTAGCGTTTGGCGGAGGTAATTGTACGCCCGGTGACGTACCGTTTTGTAGAGGTAAGCTTTGTATGACGACGTAATGGTCTGGAAAATCTGTTTCGAATAGAACTGCTCGAAAACGTCGGCTACCAAATCTTCGCCGATGGCTTTGGAACCGACGAATCGTACCGCGTGGCTGCACAGCGGAACGTAGTAGCGTCGGAAAAGCAGTTCACACCCCAGTCGGGCATCTGTCTGGAAGGCCTGCCGAATAAATAGTTCGGTATCCGAAGCAGAAGACTCATTCGGAACAGGTGACTCCATACGCTGGTCTGGATGTGACTCGGTGGTCGTAACGACCCGCAAGGTACCATTTTGCCGCATGTTTAGGAATTGAATGTCAATGGGTAGTAAAGCGCGTAAAAACGCCAATACAGGTAGACACACTCACCGGCAAAAAACCCTTATGCAGTTTGCAATAATTTCAGAAAAAATTTCACGATGGCTGAATTCCGGTTCCTACTTATACGCTTTCGCTTCCTTAATCAGCGATTTGTATTCACCCACATCCAGCACTTTTTTATAATATAGTTTGGCCTGAGTTTTATCGTTGGCACGGGCGGCAATGCGGGCGAGCCCTGCGTAAGCAAAAGCCTGATACTCTTTGGTATAGCCTTTATCGAATGGTTGCTTGAGAGCGGTTTGGTAATACGTAGCAGCTTCTTTGTCGTCTTTTTCGTCCTGCTCGGCCAGCATGCCTGCGAACGTATTGAAAGCCAGCGGCACTAACTTATTCGGCATTGTTTTGAGCCGCTGCACATAGGGGCGAGCCTCAACGTAGCGGCCGGCCAGCATAAGTGCTTCGACGTAGGTCATGGCAAACAGTGGATTATCAGGGTATTTATCCACCAAATACTTCATGTACCCTACGGCCCGGCTGGCGTTTGTTTCGTGTTTCAGTAATACGTGTGCCAGGTAATAATTGGCAACGGGCCGCATAAACATGCCTTTGTGCGTTGCTACGTCCATCTGTTTAATACCCAACGCGATATCGCCATCGGCAAAGAAAAACATGAAGGGCCGCACAATCGGGTGGTCGATGGGGTAGCGCTCTACGTAGTAATTATAAAGACCGGTGGTGAAGTAAAAATCCGGGATTTTCTCGGTCAGTTTAAAGCCGTCGCGGAGGTAGCTATACGCCTTTTTCGATTCGGTCACCGCTTTCAACGATTCGCCCTGATTGTGGTAAAGCGCGGCCAGATAGCTGTGGCAGGTAAGCATAAAAAATACCGCTTCCGGATTTTTCTCGTCCTTATCGAACATCTTTTTCGACAAGTCCATGGCCTGGGCAACCGCCTGCGTAAACTGCGCTGTAGCCGCCTTATTCTCAGATAAGGGTAAATACTGAATATCAAGCTGTGTGGCTCGCAGAATGGGCGCGATGGGGTGTTGCGGGTATTTGGTCTGAAGCTGTCGAATAAGCACATCAGCTTCTTTAAATTCCAGATTATAAATGCTGTCCAGCGCTTTTAAAATGACTTGCTGCGTGGTGGGTTCGTTGATAACCTGCGCCGATACCATTACAGGTATCCACAGACCAATAAAAAAAAGAAACGTATTTTTTAAAATAGACAAAGCAGTACCTGAGATTACATCGTTTGATTCTATACGCCCGGAAGCGTACTTTTGTTCAATGTGCCTGATCCGAATCAGGCGTCTGCTCTTATTTCCTTTATGATTCATTACGAACAGTTTGTATTAGACAATGGTCTTCGGGTATTCGTTCATGAAGATGCAACGACCCC
This sequence comes from Spirosoma flavus, assembly GCF_054778555.1. Lineage (NCBI taxonomy): Bacteria > Pseudomonadati > Bacteroidota > Cytophagia > Cytophagales > Cytophagaceae > Spirosoma > Spirosoma flavus. The sequence goes on along the minus strand of NZ_BAAGZL010000001.1, from coordinate 1,226,710 downwards.
GATGGCCGCCGTCAATATTTTATATAATGTCGGGTCGCGCGATGAAGACCCTACCAAGACGGGTTTTGCGCATTTGTTTGAACACCTGATGTTTGGTGGCTCCCAAAATATTCCGACGTACGACGAGCCTCTTCAGAAGGTCGGTGGCGAAAACAACGCCTTCACTAGCCCCGACATTACCAATTATTATATCACGTTGCCAGCGGCCAATCTGGAAACCGCGTTCTGGCTCGAATCAGATCGAATGTTGAGCCTGTCGTTTGATCCGCAATCGCTTGATGTGCAGCAGAAAGTAGTGATTGAAGAGTTTAAACAACGGTACTTGAACCAACCTTATGGCGATGTCTGGCTCAAGCTCCGCCCCTTGGCGTATCAGCAGCATCCGTACCGCTGGGCCACTATTGGCAAAGACATCAGCCATATTGAAGACGCTACGTTAGACGATGTGAAGTCGTTCTTTTTCAAGTATTATCTGCCCAACAACGCCATTCTGGTGGTGGCTGGCAACGTAACGGTTGAGCAGGTAAAACAACTGTGCACCAAATGGTTTTTGCCCATTCCAGCGGGTGAGCCTTACGTTCGCAAACTCCCCTCGGAGCCGGTTCAGCAGGAAGCCCGCAAACTGGACGTTTCGGCTAACGTACCGTTAAATGGGCTTTATAAAGCGTATCATATGCCCGGTCGTTTTGACCCTGATTTCCACATTGCCGATCTGATGAGCGACGTGCTGGGACGTAGTAAATCGTCGCGACTGTACCAGAAACTGCTACGTGATAACCCAATTTTCAGCAGCGTCACGGCGTATATCACAGCCTCCATCGATCCCGGTTTACTGGTCATTCAGGGGATGCTCAATAACAACGTAACGCTCGAAGAAGCCGATGCCGCTGTTGAAGCACTCGTTCAGGAATTTATCGATAACCCGGTGTCGGAAGAAGAATTGGCAAAGGTGAAGAACCAGGCGGAGGCTACACATGCTTTCTCGGAAGTTGAGTTGCTGAACCGAGCCATGAATCTGGCGTTTGCCGCCAACGCCGGAAACCCGGATTTGGTAAATCAGGAAGCGGCTTTAATTCAGACCATTACGTCAGCCGATATTCAGGCGATGGCCCAAAAAGTGCTACGTAAGGAAAACTGCTCGACGTTGTATTACCGGTGTGCGGAGGAAGTTCCGGCCTAAAATTAGTAGTATGGCTACAGAGATCACGTATCAACCAAAACCCCTGACGGCTGGCGAGCTTCGTCAGTTATCGCAGGACGTAAAGCAGGCGTTAACCGAGCTGTACGGCGAACGACTCGACCGGGTGATTCTGTACGGTTCCTACGCGCGTGGCGATTTCCATGCCGAGTCGGATGTGGATTACATGGTGGTGCTGAAGGATGAAAATTTTCGTCAGATGGACGAATTTGATCGTTACTGGGATCTGGTATGGGATTGTTGGGAACGCTATAAAGTATGGGTTTCCATAAAAATAGTTTTTCAGACTCAGTTAGCTCATTCTGACTTATTTTTCTACCGCAACATTCGCAAGGAGGGTATCTCCTTATGAAGAATGTCGGCAATTATATGAGTCGAGCATATGAATGTCTGCGGCAAGCCCAGATTCTGATGAAAGAGGAAGAATATACGGGCGTCTGTAATAGAGCCTATTTTGCTTACTTTGATACCGTACGAGCATTACTGGCTACGTTAGACATTGCAACTCGTTCACATGCCTCCGTACAAAATTTATTCAGCCTGCATTTTGTCAAAGCAGGCATATTTGATAAACAAGACGTAAAAGCTTTGTCGAAACTTTTCGATATGCGTCAGAACAGCGATTATGACGCAGAACCAACTGTTAATGCTGAGGAGGCTCAATATACCATACAGGTGACGAGTGAATTTCTGCTTCAAACAGAAGCTTATCTACGTGAAAACGGATTCGATCCTTCTATTTATTCATGAAAATTCGCGTAGGACAAGGGTATGACGTGCACCGGCTGGAAGACGGTCGGGCTTTCTGGCTGGGTGGTATTCAGATTCCCAGTACGTTCGGGCCGGTCGGGCACTCGGATGCCGACGTAGTGTGTCACGTTTTATGCGATGCGCTGCTGGGTGCGGCCAACATGCGGAATATTGGCTATCATTTTTCAGATAAAGATCCGCGCTGGAAAGGCGTTGACAGTAAGATTTTGCTGGCCGAAGTGCTACGTATGGTACGTAGTGCAGGCTATGAAATCTCGAATGTCGACGTAACGGTGGTGTTGCAGGAACCTAAACTCAACCCGCACATTCCGGCTATGAAAACCTGTCTGGCCGACGTAATGGCCATTCCCGAAGAAGATATTTCCATCAAAGCCACTACGTCGGAACACATTGGTTTTGTCGGAAGGGGCGAGGGCATTGCCGCGCACTGCGTAGCACTTATATTTAAGGATTAGTTTTACAAATACCACCTGACAATGAGAAATCTATTGTACTTACCAGCCCTCCTGCTTTCGGGCGTTGTAGCGTGTGGTCAAGGGCAATCCGCCAAAACGGCCCAACCTGAGGCCCCGCTCGGTTTTGAAGAATACGACCCCGTTTCGACCCTGAAAGTACCCGAACACAAACTGACCAAATCCAAGTATCCTTTCATTGACGTCCACAACCATCAGTTCCAGATGGATAAGGAAGATCTGAGCAAACTCATCGGGCAGATGGATGATCTGAATATGGGGCTGATGGTGAACTTGAGCGGTCGGGGATTTGCCAATGACGAGGCCGAAAGCACGAAATTTTTCGACAATGCGCTGGCTAACGTCAAGAAAACCAACCCAAAACGGATAGCTTTATTTACTAACGTCAATTTCTCGAACGTAAACGACAAAGGCTGGACGGAACAGGCTGTTAAAACCCTTGAAGAAGACGTAAAGAAAGGCGCGAAAGGGCTGAAAATTTATAAAAGTCTAGGTTTCAGCGTAAAAGATGACAAAGGAAAACGTGTTCGCGTCGACGACCCGCGCCTTGACCCTATCTGGGCAAAATGCGGCCAACTCGGCATTCCGGTACTGATCCACACCGCCGACCCAAAATCTTTCTGGGACCCGATGGATCGCTACAACGAACGCTGGCTCGAATTGAAGCTACATGCCGGTCGCAAACGCGGCCCGAATGATCCTGTACCTTGGGAGCAACTGTTGGCCGAACAGCACAACGTATTCCGCAAACATCCAAAAACCACGTTCATTGCCGCTCACATGGGTTGGTACCCGAATGACCTGCAGAAACTCGACAGTTTGATGAAGGTGTTCCCGAACATCAACGTAGAGATTGGGGCCGTCATTGCTGAGTTAGGTCGCCAACCGAAAGCAAGCCGGGCGTTTTTTGAGAAATATCAGGACCGGATTCTGTTCGGAAAAGATAGCTGGGTTCCGTCGGAGTATGCTACGTACTTCCGCGTGCTGGAAACCAACGATGAGTACTTCCCGTACCACAAAAAATACCACGCGTTCTGGCGTATGTACGGCATGGGCTTACCTGACGAAGTCCTGAAAAAAGTGTACTACAAAAACGCGCTACGTATCATTCCGGGCTTAGACAAAAGCCAGTTTCCGCAGTAAATCAAGCCGTAACAGGCTCCGGCTGTTACAATTCAGTAATTTAGTTACGTAACAGCCGGAGCCTGTTACAGCCAGTCATGAAAATCACCGCCATCAACCTTTATCGCTTCGACATTCCGCTTAAAGCACCTATTGCCATTTCGCTTGGTACGATTGAAAATGCCCGGAATATTCTGGTCGAAATACAAACCGACGCGAGCATTACGGGTTGGGGTGAAGGGTCGCCATTCTGGATGATCGTCGGCGAAACGCAAGCGTCGGGGATGGCCGCTGCGGAAGATATGGCTCGGTTGCTCATCGGCAAAAATCCGCTTGATATAGAGGGTTGTTTAAACACGCTGCTACGTTACCTGCCCGCTCATCCCACGACGCGTTCGGCCTTCGACATGGCCCTTTACGACATTGCTGCCAAAGCTGCCCGAATGCCACTTTATCAATTTCTGGGCGGAAGCAAACGAACGCTCGTCACCGACGAAACCATCTACATCAACACGCCCGAACGGATGGTTGAGGATGCGCTACGTATCCAGGAGAAAGGCGCCGACGCCATAAAAGTTAAACTCGGCACTAACCTGTACGACGACATTGCACGTATTGAAGCGATACGTTCGGCCATTGGTCCAACCACGCCGATACGTACCGACGCAAACCAGGGGTGGGACGTAGTGACGGCGTCGGGCGTGCTACGTGCCATTGGCGGACTGAATGTGCAGTATTGTGAACAGCCTATCAAACGGCACGATATTGCGGGTTTGCGGCAGATTCGTCAGCAGTCGAACGTACCGATTATGGCCGACGAAAGCCTGTTCGACGCCCACGACGCAATTCGGCTCGTGCGCGAAGAAGCGGTCGATTATTTTAACATCAAGCTTTCGAAAAGTGGGGGCATTTTTGAAGCCCTCAAAATAAACGCCATTGCCGAAGCCGCTGGCATTCCCTGCATGATCGGCTGCATGTCGGAATCGCGGCTGGCGCTGACGGCCAATGCGCATTTTGCGTCAGCCCGGCAAAATGTTCGTTTTTATGATTTAGACGCCTGTTTCGAACACGCTAACGACCCGATTCATGGTGGCATTACGTATACCGGTTATCAAATTGAGCTTCCCGAAACACCCGGTATCGGCGCCGAAGTAGACTCAGCGTTTTTGGAACAGCTACCCAAAACCACTATTTCCTGACAGTTCAGCCAGCCACGATTATAACCGAGCAATCAAAACGCTACGTATATTTTGCTGCTACCGCGCTTTATACGTGGTAATCATTCTAATTCATGAAACTATCTGACTGGCAACTCCTTCAACGTTTTTCTTGCTTACTTCTATCGGCAACTGCACTTCTGACATGCACGTATGCTTATGCGCAGCAGGAATCCAATGGGGAAAAACTATTTTCCCTGCATTGTGCGGCTTGTCATACGTTTAAAGAGGATGGAATTGGGCCGCAACTTGGTGGATTGAAAGGAGTACTTGATCAAAAATACCTTACAGCGTTTATTAACAGCCCCAAAGCCATGATCGACGCCAAAAATCCGCGGGCGCTCGACAAGTACAAAAGATTTGGCACTATCATGCCGAATTTTAATCACCTAAAAGCGGCAGAAATTCAGGAGTTAATCGCTTTTATTCTCGAAAAACCCGCACCTAAAGTCACGGCATCGGCACAGAAAAAGGGGTTAGCAAATCCCATTCCTACGCCCATTCCGATGGCCAACATTAGCCTGAATCTGAAGAAAGTAATCCAGTTTCCGGCTACAAATAATGTCCTGCCCCGAACACGCATCAACAAAATGGGTGTCCACCCTATCACGAAGGAAAGCATCGTGGCTGATTCGCAGGGTAAGATTTATATTCTGAATGCCAAAAATGAGCCAGAAGTTTTCTTCGACGTAACGAATCATTTTCCCAAGTTCACGAACGTTCCGGGATTGGCTACGGGATTGGGAAGCTTCGCGTTTCACCCTGATTTTGCCCAAAACGGACTTTTCTACACCACCCATACCGAACCCAATAATCAGACAAAAGCTGATTTTGCTTATGCCGACAGCATTCCGGTTAAGTTACAATGGATTATTAATGAATGGGTTATCGACAATAAAACGGCACGTACCGTAACTGGAAAACCCCGAGAAATTCTCCGAGTCAACGTAGTAAGTCAGATTCACGGCATGCAGGAAATTACCTTCAATCCATATGCCAAAGCTGGTGATGAAGATTATGGACTGATGTATGTGTGCATTGGCGATGGAGGTGCCGTGGAACAGGGTTATCCGTTTATTCCGAAGCGTAAAAATCATGTCTGGGGTAAAGTGCTACGTATTGATCTCACTGGTCGCAATAGCAAAAACGGGCAGTACGGTATCCCAAAATCTAACCCGATAGGACGCTTTGGACTGGATGAAATCTATGCGGCTGGATTCCGGAATCCGAATCGAATTTCGTGGACGAAAGAAGGTAAGACACTGGTTTCCAACATAGGACAACACGAAATCGAATCGCTCTATCTGCTCAAACCCGGCAAAAATTACGGCTGGCCCGACCGTGAAGGTACGTTCCTGATCGATTCAACAGGCACCATCAATTCAGTATTTCCGCTGCCCGCCAACGACGCCCAATTTGGGTATACCTATCCGGTGGCGCAGTTCGACCACGACGAGGGCAACGCCATTATGGGCGGCTTTGGGTACATCGGTAACCAAGTGCCCGAATTGACAGGCAAATACATCTTTGGAGACGTAGTAAAAGGGCGCGTCTTTTACGTCAACTTGAGTGAAATAAAGGAAGGCTCGCAAGCTACGATTCACGAATTCCCCGTGACGCTCGATCACCAACCTACTACGTTAAAAGAACTCTGCAAGGCAAACAAAGTCGATTTTCGCATTGGGCAGGATGCCAGTGGTGAGTTATATATTTTTACCCGTTCCGATGGAATGATGTACAAAATCACCAAATAACGTAGTAGTTTTCTTTTACTTATTTATGGTTACCATCACCACCGTTCAATCTGAAGCTGACGTACAGGGCATTTTAGATTTACAACAAGCCAATCTACGCCGGAACGTATCAACTGATGTACAGGCTAGTCAGGGTTTTGTAACTGTAGAGCACGACCCGAACGTACTACTACGTATGAATCAGGCGGCACCCAGCGTCATCGCCAAAGACGGCGATACGGTAGTTGGTTACGCCTTAACCATGCTTCCCGAATTTGGACCCGATGTTCCTGAACTACTGCCGCTTTTTGCGCTGATCGATACGTTGTTATATGAAGGGAAACCATTAAAAAACTACGCCTGGTACGTTATGGGACAGGTTTGCGTGGCCGAAGGATATCGCGGTCAGCGGGTATTTGACCGCCTATTTCAGCATCACCGTGAGGTGTATAGAAACCGCTATCAGTTGTTGATTACGGATATTTCGGCTAACAACGTCCGTTCGCTACGTGCTCATGCCCGCGTTGGGTTTCAGTCAATTCACGAATTTTATGATTCGTCGATTGGCGAAACCTGGGTTGTGGTGGCCTGGGACTTAGCGAAGTAAAAGTAGAATTCGCTACGTGTCCATCTTAGGATTTTGACAATACGTTGTTTCATGCTACGTTCCTTTCTCTGTTTTTGTATCAAAATGCGTTTACTATTCCTTGCTCTCTTTACTACGTCTTCACTGGTTGCCCAGCCCCTACCCCAGTCGTTTACACCCGCAAAATCAGCGGCTGATGCTGGTTTCTCAGCCGAACGGCTTAAGCGACTGGATACGTGGCTCCAGGAAATCGTTGACAAAGATATTGCGCCGAATGCCGTTACGTTCGTGGCGCATCGAGGAAAAGTCGTTCATTATAAAGCGTTTGGGTACAGCAATTTACAGAAGAAAACTCCTCTCAAACGCGACGATTTGTACCGCATTGCCTCCCAGTCAAAAGCCATCACGACCACTACGTTGATGACTTTGTTTGAGGAAGAAAAATTTCTGCTCGACGAACCCATTTCGAAGTACATACCGGCTTTTAAGAACCCGAGAGTGCTTGTTAAGTACGACAAAAACGACCCCGTTGGCGGTACGTTCGATACACGGCCGGCCAAAGGCGAAATCACGATTCGGCAGTTGCTGAGCCATAATGCGGGCATTCCGTATGAACACCCGCTGGATGGCCGACCCGAATTTAAGGTGCCGTTTTTCAATTCGACCGCACCCGACAAACTCGAAGACGTTATCAACAAACTGGCCAAACGCCCTCTCCTCCGCGACCCCGGACGGTCCGACGTTTCGGCTGACTCCACGGGCGCGGGCTTTACGTATGGACTGAACACGGATATTATTGGTCGTCTGGTTGAAATATTATCGGGAAAACCGCTCGACGTTGCCATGCGCGAGCGCGTACTTGAGCCGCTGGGCATGAACGATACGTACTTCTATCTACCTGAAAATAAAGCGAGTCGGTTGGTTGAGCTATATAGTAAAGCAAGTATGGATAAGCCCCTAACCCTGCATACGAACGAAGCGTATCGAAACTCCGCTACGTCGGGGGCGAAGACGTATTTTTCGGGTGGGGCCGGGCTGATTAGTTCGGTGGAAGATTACGCGAAACTTTGCCAGATGCTGCTTAATGGCGGTACGTTCAATAACAAGCGAATTCTGGGACGTAAGACGGTGGAAATGATGCTCCGCAATCAAATCGGAAATGCCGAAGTCTGGGATCGCAAAGATAAATTTGGTCTTGGCTTTCAACTGATTACCGAGAATTCGCACTATGGTGATCAGGCATCGCCCGGCTCGTTTACATGGGGTGGCATGTACTGTTCCGAATTTACCATCGATCCGAAAGAAGAGCTGATTCTGTTGATTTTCACCAATGTGCATCCGTATGCTTACTACGGCGACTTTGTGAAGAAATTCCGAATTGCGTTGTACCAGGCACTGGATTGATACGTTGGTAATCAGAATTTTATGGGCAATCCGTAGGCAACACTCACGCCAACGACGCCACTGCCTCGCTCGAAACTCGTTACGTAGTAAGCCATTACGTCCAGAAATTTGTTGTTCGGAAGCGGCAACGTTAATCCTGCTCCGGGTGATACGTGCAGCGAAGTGATCATCATTTTCGAAGCCGCTACGTCGGCACCAGCGTTCAGGTCGACGTGCGCGCCGTTACGTAGTGCAGGCAAATACAAGCGTGGGCCGACGACAATAGGTAAACTCACACCGTATGTTTTTTCACCGGAAATTCCGCCGGGCGCTGAGTAAATGGTGTTAAAACCAAAGCCCGAAATCGGATTATAACCATAGCCCAGATACGTTGTTGTCATATACCTGTATGCGCTAATGGTGTAATACTCAACGCCTATCTTAGCAGTGACCGCCAATTGAGGTAGGACCGGATAATGCAAACGCAGGTTTACGCCCGCTCCATAATCGATGGTGTTATAGGTACCAACGCCACCTAGCACATCTCCCGCTACGTATAAAAGTTTTTCATTCGCTTGACCGAATACGGTTGGGGGTAGCGTTAGGCTTAGTATAGAAGCTATCAGCAGGAAAATCAATTGCTTTTTCATGCGTCAGTTTATGTAATGTGATAACTGAAGCAAAAGTCTTTAGCTAACTGACTTCAATCAATACTGCATTTGTATGATTTTTAGCCTGCCAAACCGTTCTTTATTTTTGTATCAACTTTGACTTATCAATGCCATTACGCGACGTGTTGGCATTCGTATTTGCTGTTCCAACTGATGTTCAAAAAAATTGCTCTAGGTATTGTAGGGGTATTGGTTGTGCTGGCTGTCTGGCAATGGGAACTGGTTCGGTATGGCTGGATGCAGGGCCGTGGGCAGCTTCGTATTTTGTGGAATACGAAACCCGTTGCCGACGTATTGGCCGACCCAACGTACCCTGATTCGTTGAAGCGAAAAATTGAACTTATCCGAGAAATAAAACATTTTGCGATAGATTCGCTAAAGCTGGATGAATCAGGAAGTTACGAATCGTTTTACGATCAGCAGGGAAAGCCGATTTTGTGGGTTATTACAGCCGCCGAACCGTATCAACTCGTTGCAAAACAATGGCATTTCCCTGTAATTGGTACGTTTTCGTATAAAGGTTTTTTTGAAAAAGATTGGGCTGACTCTACCGTATCGGAGCTAAAAAGAGAAGGTTATGATACGCGAACAGGGGAAGTTTCGGCCTGGTCGACGTTAGGATTTTTAAATGATCCGATCCTGTCGAGTTTTCTGGAAAGATCGGAAGGAAGTTTGGCCGAATTGATTATTCATGAACTGACGCACGGTACGTTGTTTATAAAAAATAATCTGGAGTACAACGAAAACCTGGCCGATTTCGTAGGGGAGTACGGAGCACAGCGATTTCTGGCTCAGAAGTACGGGAAAGACGCTGTACCCTATCGAAACTATTTGGCTACTAAGGCGTTTTATGAACGATACGACGACCATGTTTTGCGGGGCACAAAGTCGCTGGATAGTTTATATAAGAGCTTTAAACCAACTACGCTGAATGTGGTCAAAGATTCGTTGAAGTGGCAAACCATCCGGCAGATTGTGATATCGTCAGATACATTAACTGACACGCGAAGCACGAAATCGGTACGTTCAATAAATAAGCGTCGGATTGACAAACTAAACTTACCGAATAACGCGTATTTTATGGGCTATTTAACGTACCGAAAACAGCAGAATCGCTTTCGGGAGGAATTTGAGAAAAAATTTGGTGGTGACTTTCAACGGTATCTTACGTATTTAAAACAAACCTATCCATCGTTTTAAACGAAACGAAGTCTGATGATCAGGCGGCTGTTCTTATGAAGAAAGTAATTTTAGGCATAAGTCTCATTTCGATTCTGGTTGCTGGTTTCAGCACATTGGACACGTACCGACGGGTGGTGAACAACAGTTTTGGACCGGGCGAACACCTGGAATACCGCGTGCATTATGGCTTTCTGAATGCAGCCGAAGCCGTGGTAGACGTGAGCCCGACGCTCTATAAAGTGAACGACCGCCCCTGCTATCGGGTCAACGTTGACGGCCGAACTGTGGGCGCCTTTGACCTGGTAACACGTATTCGTGATACGTGGCGATCTTATATTGATACGTCGGCAATATTACCGCAGCGATTTTATACGAATCTTCAGGAAAACAGTTACCGCAAAGAAGAGAACGTTACGTTCAATCACGAAGCCAACACGGCAAAATCAGAAGAGAAAACAGAAAAAGATATAGTAAAAGTCCCTGATAATGTTCACGACTTAATCAGTGGTTACTACTTTCTGCGAACGATTGATTTAGAGCGACTCAGTCCTGGACAGGTAATCGAAGTGCCTGCTTTTTACGATAATACCATCTACAATATGAAGATTCGGTATCGCGGAAAAGCGGTTATCAAAACCAAACAGGGTAAGATCAACGTCTTCAAACTCAATCCGGTGCTACCGCAGAACAAGCTTTTCAAGGAAGAAGAATCCATCCGCATTTTTGTTTCCGATGATACTAACAAAGTGCCCGTTAAAGTAGAAGTTGACCTCTGGGTTGGATCGATGGTGATGGACCTGAAACAAAACAGTGGACTGAAACAACCATTACGTTTCTATAAATAACCCCCTATTTAGGACTTTAAATTTTCATCTCTTCCTGATACGTAGCAAGGTTCGCAATAGTGGATGCAGACGGTTCCAGCGTACTTCCCAAAACGGTTTTTTAACCGCACCAAAGCTCTTATAAAACGCTCGAATAGATTGTTTTTCAGGGCTTTCGAAATCTAATAAATAAGGTTTACCAACGTAGCGCCTTCCAGCGTGTTCCTGAATGAGCTGGTCAATTAATAGCGTTCGGGCATTCCCTTTTCGACCGCCTGTCGAAGCTGCATTGAAGAGATAAATAATCCGATTCCCTTCTCGAACGAATAAAGCACCGGCTTCGATACGTCCGTTTTGCATTGCATAACGTATCAGGGCTACGTTCCGCTTTTGCAAAACTTCTGTCAAATTTTGTAGGATTTCATACGCCCACTCGCCTACGCCACCGGGTATACCAGCCGCGTGGTTTTTACGGAATAAATCAAGTAGCGGAGTACTATCTGTTGATTCCACTACGTGCCAGTTAGCCTTTTGGGCACGTATCAGATTCGTTTTTCGGTCGGCGGTATAGTTTTGATAAACTGTCTTGTAATCAGGTGATAAATGAAGGATGTGTGTGGATAATTGCTGAATGTTGTTGATAAGTTTGCTATCTATCTCCTGCCCTAAACGTAGCACCGCTCCGTAACGAAAATACTTTATCAGCATTTCATAAAATGGTTGAAAATCCAACGTAGCGTTACAACAGAAAATAGGCAGAAACTGGCAGAAGAAGGGTTGGTGTACTACCCAGGCCAACGTAACGCCAGCTACCTGTTTCCGACGTAGCGGAACCGCCATAACTGCCTGATACATATTGACTTTATCTAGAAAGACAATACCGACCCACTTCCAGTTCGGAGCAGGTAACACAGCGTCCAGATACCATGAATACCCGTAAACGATACGTTGCGACGATGCCATTACACAAGCGTCCCAGGCGGTATCATCGATTTCATGACGACGTAAAATCTTCAGCATAGAACATGCTGACGTCGGAGTGCATGGAAAGTATCGTTTTGGGGCGCCGACAGGCTCTGGCTGTCGGGATTGCTGGAGGGGTTATAGCTACCCAATTAGTCGCTGGCGCGGCTTAGACGGCCGGAGCCTAAAACTGCGCTTTCAGCTTTTCCATGATATCACGCGTTTCGGCGTGTTTGGCCACTAAGTCGCTGATTGTCTGGATAGCGTGAATGACTGTACTGTGGTCACGGCCGCCGAAATGGTAGCCAATGGATTTGAGAGAGAGGTCCGTTTTTTCTTTAGCCAGGTACATAGCGACTTGTCGGGGATGTACCAGTTCACGTTTGCGACTTTTAGCCTTCAAATCGGCAATCGTCACATTGTAGTAATCGGCCACAACTTCCTGAACGCTGTCAATCGTCACTTCGCGGTCTGAGTCGACCACAATATTACGTAGCGTTTGTTTCGCCAGCTCCAGGTCGATGTCGCGCCGGTTGAGCGACGCCTGTGCCATCAGCGACACAATTACACCTTCCAGTTCACGAACGTTGGTATTTACACTATGGGCCAGATATTCGATGACATTATCATCAATGTAAATGCCTTCAGTCTGTAATTTTTTCTGAATAATGGCAATCCGTGTTTCTAGGTCAGGCGTCTGTAAATCAGCCGATAAGCCCCATTTAAATCGCGAGAGCAGACGATCTTCCAGCCCGTCCAGCGCTCTCGGAGCCCGGTCGGACGTCATAATAATCTGCTTACCCGACTGGTGGAGGTGGTTAAAAATATGGAAGAAAATTTCCTGCGTTTTCTCTTTCTTCTGCAGAAATTGCACGTCGTCGATCACCAGTACGTCAACCTGCATATAGAACGACGTAAAATCGCGGATGCCGTCAGTACGTACCGCGTTCAGAAACTGATTTGTAAACTTCTCCGACGTAACGTAAAGAACAAATTTATTCTGGTTGTTATTCTTGATAAAGTTGCCAATAGCCTGCACCAGGTGCGTTTTGCCCAGCCCAACGCCACCATAAATCATAAGCGGATTGAAGGAAGTAACACCCGGCCGCTCGGCCACCGCGAATCCCGCCGAACGAGCCAGCCGGTTACAATCACCTTCTACATAATTGTCGAACGTGTAACTCGGATTCAGGTAGGAATCCAGCGAAAGCGAATCGAGGTCTTTGAGCTGAAACGGGCTTTTCAGTATGTCAGGATTGACGTTGTCGGGCTTCGACGTCTGTGGTGTTTTTGTGGTTGGTACGTTGACCGTGAGGGGCTTGTTCTGTTCGTTTCCTTTATCGACAATGATAGAATATTCCAGCTGCCCATCGCGCCCGATGGCCGTATCGAGGGCTTTACGCAGCGCATGTACAAAGTTATCTTCAATGAATTCGTAGAAGAATTCACTGGGCACCTGAATCGTAAGCACATTGCCCGTTAAACGCAACGGCACAATTGGCTCGAACCAGATGTTAAAACTGTGTTCGGGTACTATTTCCCGGATAACATTCAGACAGCGACTCCACACCGTCATTACCTCACGCTGCATGCCTGACTGAAATATTACACGTGTGAAGATGAAGAAAGTACATTTAAGGTCACGGTTGAGGTTGCCGAAAAAGGGAGGCAAATGTAGGAATTATCTAGCCAGCTCAGGCAGGTTTTGCTACGTTTTTTTTATAAAAACCATAAGTTGGAATCGAACTGTGAGGTTAATGTTAAGTTAAAATTAAGTGATTCAAATGGAACGTCAAGGGATAATTAAAATCCCTTCGAATAATGCAACGGCGATGGCTCAGAACCGAAAAAAATGCGGTTTGTCTCCCGAAAAAAGAAAAAGGCGTACTTTTAAGGCTTCAGGCTCTGCATCAGTTTTACTGGTATCGTTGACTTAACAATTGGCGCAATCTGGTATAATTAATTACCCTCGAGACGCATAACACATTAATATACATACAATTAAGCATATAAAGGATGGAGCCGTTTTCGTCATCGACATTCCCGCCCGCCGATACGTCTTCCTGGTATAGACAGGTTCAGCAGGAACTTAAAATCGACAACGCCTACGAAACGCTACGTTGGCACACGGCAGAAGGATTTACTCTTGAGCCATACTACAATCTCGACGATCTAAAACAACTGCCTCTGGATACGATTCAGTCGGCTCAGAAACAAACGCCCGGCTGGCTTAACACACCAGAATACGTAGTGACCGATGAGAAAAAAACCAACGCTCTGTTACGTGACGTAGCGGCTCGTGGTGCCGATGCGTTTCTGCTCTCGTTGAATGAAAAGGTTGATTTATCGCGACTGCTAAACGGCATTAAACTGAGCGAAACGCCCGTTCTTTTCCGGTGTCAAACCGAATCAATGGATGTAATTGAGCTGGTGCAACAACTGAAAACGGTGGCTCCGTATCAACTAAAAGGCGGCTTGTTACTATCAGACAATAATCCTACCGCAGAAGTAACTCGCCTGACCACCGATTCGCCCCAGTTCCGCACAGTTTACGCCGGCAGTCATCAATTCCATAATGCGGGTGCTACCGCTACTCAGGAACTGGCATTTACACTCGCTTCTCTGGCCGATACGTATGATAAACTTACGGATGTTGGCCTGCCGGTTGAGCAACTTATTGCTAAAACTATTCTGTCGGTTTCGGTCGGCACCAGTTATTTTCTTGAAATCGCCAAACTCCGCGCACTTCGGGTTCTTCTCCAGCGTTTTTTCGGGCATTATTCATCAACTAGTATTCATCAGCCATTCATCCACGCCCAAACCTCTACGTTCTACGACGCTACTGCTACGTCTTATACCAACCTGCTACGTGCCTCTACTGAAGCTATGGCCGCTGTTATCGGTGGCTGCGACGCATTGACGGTGCATCCTTATGATACCGTTCGCGGGGAACGTAACGATTTTTCGGAACGTATCGCCCGAAACGTATCGCTTTTGTTAAAAGACGAAAGTCAACTAAGTAAAGTGGCCGATCCATCGGCGGGGGCGTATTACGTGGAAACTGCTACGTATAAACTGACCGAAAACGCCTGGAATTTATTTCTGGATGTTGAAAAACAAGGTGGTCTGGCAAAAGCGTTTGCCAGTGGATATGTTCAAGGTGAAATTGAGCGGGCATATCAGGCAAAAGTGGAAGCCGTTCGGCAGGGAAACGTACTAGTGGGGGTAACGAAATTCCGGTCGGAAGATGGTCAACCGGAGGTCACATCGAAATCAGTTTCTTCCGACTCAACAGGTCAATTACCGAATCGACGTCTGGCGGAGGTGTTTGAATAAATTCGTAACGTATCATGAGACCCGATTTCACGCGTAATTCAGATCTGACTAACGTAACGCCCGACGCCGATTTGCAGCCGGATCAACGTAGTACGTCTTTTACTACGTCCGAAGGCATCAAATTGAAACCTCGTTTTTCAGCTATCGATGCTGATTTAGAACGTATTACGTCATTACAAGCTGGTATTCCACCTTTTTTACGTGGCCCCTATGCCAGCATGTACGTCCGCCAGCCGTGGACGATACGTCAGTATGCGGGTTTCTCGACAGCCGAAGAATCGAACGCATTTTACCGGCGCAATCTGGCTGCCGGACAGAAAGGTTTGTCCGTCGCTTTCGATTTAGCCACGCACCGGGGCTATGATTCGGACCATCCGCGAGTAGTGGGCGACGTAGGAAAAGCGGGTGTTGCCATTGATTCGGTTGAGGACATGAAAATCCTGTTCGACCAGATTCCGCTTGATCAAATGTCGGTGTCGATGACTATGAACGGAGCCGTTATTCCGATCATGGCTTTTTTCATCGTAGCCGCTGAGGAGCAGGGCGTTCCGCCGGAAAAATTGTCGGGAACGATTCAGAACGACATTCTGAAGGAGTTTATGGTACGTAACACGTACATCTACCCGCCCGAGCCGTCGATGCGCATTGTGGGTGATATTTTTGCGTATACATCCCGGCACATGCCAAAGTTCAACTCTATCAGTATCAGCGGATATCATATGCATGAAGCGGGCGCTCCCGCCCATCTGGAACTTGCCTACACCTTGGCCGACGGCCAAGAATACATACGTACCGGCCTTCGCGCGGGCATGGGCATCGACGAGTTTGCGCCCCGACTGTCGTTTTTCTGGGGCATCGGTATGAATCATTTTATGGAGATTGCCAAACTGCGCGCTGGCCGATTGCTGTGGGCCAACATCGTGAAACAATTCGAGCCCAACAATCCGAAGTCACTGGCGCTACGTACCCATTGCCAGACATCGGGCTATAGCCTTACCGAACAGGACCCGTTCAATAACGTAGCACGAACCACCATCGAAGCGCTGGCAGCGGTACTTGGCGGTACGCAAAGTCTGCACACTAATTCGCTGGACGAAGCTATCGCCTTACCAACCGATTTCTCGGCACGTATTGCCCGAAATACGCAACTCTATCTACAACACGAAACGGACGTAACGCGCGCCGTTGACCCCTGGGGCGGGTCATACTACGTTGAGTTTTTGACGAAGGAACTAGTCGACAAAGCCTGGGCTCTGATTGAGGAAGTGGAGCAACTGGGCGGTATGACCAAAGCCATCGAAACCGGACTGCCTAAACTACGTATCGAAGAAGCAGCGGCCCGCAAACAAGCCCGTATCGATGCGGGAAAGGACATTATTGTCGGCGTAAACCGCTTCCAGCCCGAAACAGCAACCGAGATCGAGCTTTTGGAAGTCGATAACCAGGCCGTTCGGGAAGCGCAGATAAAACGCCTGCAGGACGTAAAAAGAAAACGAAATCAGGAGAAGGTGGAACAGGCGCTGGCAGCCTTGACAGAAGCGGCTACGAAACCCACGCCCGGATCAAATCTGTTAGCTCTCGCTATCGAAGCGACTCGGCACCGCGCTACGTTGGGTGAAATTTCTGACGCTATGGAAAAAGCTTTTGGCCGGCATAAGGCCACTATTCGGGCCGTATCGGGTATTTATTCAGCGGAAGTTTCGGACGATGAGAACTTCCGGCTGGCGCGTGACATGAGCGATCGTTTTGCTGAACTCGATGGTCGCCGACCACGCATTCTGGTAGCGAAAATGGGGCAGGATGGTCACGACCGGGGTGCTAAAGTCATCGCAACCAGTTTTGCTGATCTTGGCTTCGATGTCGATATGGGCCCGCTTTTTCAAACGCCTGCCGAAGTTGCCCGGCAAGCTGCCGAAAACGATGTGCACATCGTGGGCGTGTCCAGTCTGGCAGCTGGTCACAAGACGCTGGTGCCCCAACTTATTGAGGAGTTAAAAAAAATCGGACGCGATGACATTCTCGTCATCGCAGGCGGTGTGATTCCGGCGCAGGATTATCAGTATTTATACGATGCTGGTGTGAAAGGCGTATTTGGACCCGGAACGGTCATTTCGGTGGCGGCACAGAAGATTCTGGCGGAGTTGATGAAAAGCTAATTTATAAACCGCACCAGCAGCCGGTGCGGTTTATAAATTTTAAAACTTCACCGGCAGCCCCGTTCGAGTTGATTCGTAAATGGCCTGGAAGAGCGCAACCACTTTCCGGCCATCTTCGCCCGTTACCATCGGTGGCCGACCAGCGCGGATGGCATCCCGAAACTCGGCTATCTGCACACCGAAATAGTAGACCGTGGCGTCGATGGTATTGAAAAAGGCAGTGTCTTCGGCTACAAACTCGGCCAGCTTATTCTCTTCACCCGGAACCGTCCAGAGGTCATTGACCGGCGGGTCGGTAATGCTCGACATTCCGGCAATAAACAAAGCGCCCCCGTCGGTCTGTACACCCACCGATCCACCGTTTTCGCCGTGAACGTGGACTTTCCCGAAAATACCCGGCTTCTGCGAATTGCTAACGATAATGTTACCCAGACCGCCGTTTTTGAACTTCACAATCGCCAATGCGGTATCATCTACTTCAATGTAGGGGTGATTCAGATTCCGCCAAACCCCATATACCTCGTCAATATCACCCATGTACCACAGCAATAAATCCAGTTGGTGTGGCGACTGGTTGACCAGCACTCCACCCCCTTCATCGGCCCACGTACCGCGCCAGGCATCGCTTTTGTAGTATTTTTCGTCGCGCCAGCCCAGCATCTGAACAGTTCCTAATACGGGTTTACCAATTTTCCCCGAGTCGATGGCTTCACGCATACGCATGGAAGGTGCATAAAACCGACGCTGGCTAATGGTACCCAAATAGCGATTATTACGTTTAGCGGCTTCAATCATGGCGTCGCAGTCTTCGAGAGAAGACGCCAGCGGCTTTTCAACCAGTACGTGCGAACCGGCATTTAGAGCCGCAACGGTAGGTTCACGGTGGGCTGGGTGCGTTGTACAAACCAAACAAAGGTCGACGTTTTCCCGGTCGACCATATCACACACATCGCTGTAAGCGCGGATATTGTAGTGATTGGCAAATTCTTCCGCTTTCTGATACGTCCGGCCATAAACAGCAACCAGTTCAGTTTCGGGTGTTTGCAAAACGGCTTTAGCGTGCAGATGCGCCACTTTACCGGGACCAATGATGGCAACGCGAAGGGGTGTTGGCATTGGGAATTTAATAGTCAATAGATAATTAAAAATGTAAAATGCACAACGCAAAATGGACTGGCTAATGCCGCTTTCATTATCCATTTTACCTTGTTTATGTAGAACTAAAAGCAATCGAAACTCAGCCCCTACCCGCAGGCCGAGCCCTATGCTACGTTCCGTTCCGCTTTCAGAGCCATTTTTGCTCAAATCTGCGGACGTAGCGTACTGCCATTACGTTAGCTTGTTTAATAACGCGCGAAGATAGGCATTCATAAATTTTGAATTAAAACCAGAAAATATTTACCTAAAACTTAAGATTTGTTTTATTATTTGCTCACCAGATAGAATATTATAAAGGTTACTCAAAAATATAACAGAATACTATTTGGTATTCCTCGCAATGACCTATATTTGATTCATTAAGCTTTAGTACAACAAAATCTCTTCATGACCTGATTACTCACTGGCCGCACTTGTGGAGTAGTTCAGATACCATTAATCGCGGGCAGCAACTCAACTGCGCTGCGAGTAAAATGAAATCGGTCGATGACCATTTTTCATACCAAATACTGACTGTCGAGTCGACGACGATGCCTGCTACGTCGGTCAGCATTTTTGAATACCCGATATTATTTTCACTACACCGCCTGATGTGCGGTTTATACCTATTGCGTTACACCTGGTTCGTTCGGACGATTTTGAATCGGGCGGCCAGTATTCAGCATCGTTTCGAGCGGCCAGGCGTACGTAATTGATAGTGCCTTTTTTCAAAATGCTAAATCAAGTTCATGACGTACTATCAGGAGCTATACAAACTCGACAAACCGGAATTTTAGACAATAAATTGGGAAACGATTTTACAACTTTCATCAAAAAAACTCATGAATTTCAACCGTCGTAATTGGCTAAAAAGCAGCCTGATGATGAGCGCCGGAGCCGTAACAGCTCCATCACTATTGTCGCATAATGCATATTGTGAGCCCTGGCTCGATGCGCCCGAACTGGCACTATCCACGCCACCCAAGGGAGGTGTGCTTAAAGCTCGGCTGTCGGCAAATGAGAACCCGTACGGCCCATCGCCAAAGGCATTGAAAGCTATTTCAGAAGCAGCCAGCGACGGATACCTGTATCCTTTCAACTATGCCGGCCAGCTGAAAAAGATGATTGCGGAGCAGGAAGGCGTATCGGAAGAGCAGATTCTGCTAGCTCCGGGTTCGGGTTCTTTGCTGGTAGCGGCTGCCATGTATTACAGCTACAAGAAACCGGGTGGCAGTATTATTTCGGCCGATCCTACGTATGAGCAATTGATGAAAGCGGCCGTGCAACATGGCTCGAAGTGGGAAAAAGTGCCCCTCACGGCTGGAAATTACGACCATAACCTGGCCGAAATGGAAAAACGGGTGGGCGACAACACCAGCCTGATGTACGTCAATAACCCCAACAACCCAACCGGCGTCACCATCGACCCAGTCGCGCTACGTGCCTTTGTCGACCGCGTATCGGCCAAAAAACCCGTTTTTGTGGACGAAGCGTATATCCACTACACCAGCGATCCGAAGAAGTTTTCGGTTATCGAAAACGTGAAGAAAGGACAGGACGTATTGGTGGCTCGGACGTTCTCGAAAATTTACGGCATGGCCGGTTTACGGCTGGGTTACCTGGTTGGTCAGCCTGATACGTTGGCGGAAATCAGCAAATGGGGCGGTGGTCCTGGTGGCCTTACCATGACCACGCTACGTGCTGGTCTGGCCTGCTACACGGATGAAGATTTCATCAAGTTTTCGCTCAGCAAAGGTCTGGAAGCCAGAGAGTTTCTGTACAATACGTTAAAGACCAACGGCTACACGTATCTGCCATCGGGCACGAACTTCGTACTTTTCCCGATTCGGATGAAGGGCGAAGATTTCGTGAGCCGGATGATGGATCAGAGCGTGAGCATCCGCCAATGGAAATTCGACGGACAGTACTGGTGCCGCGTAAGCCTCGGAACCATGCCGCAGATGCAGGCATTCGCCGACGCGCTAAAAGTGGTTTCATAAGATTACGTAACGTGGGTTTCTTCCTGCGCAATTAACGACGTAGTAGAGCTTGTCTCTGCTACGTCGTTTTTGTGTCAATACGCGCCAAAACAACGTAGCACGAATGGCAAAGCGTATCATGAGCAACTAATCATTAACTTTCCGGTCAGTTCTCTCCTAACGCTTAACTTCATGCTTCTCAAGTCTACGCTACGTTCCTGGCTGTATATTATAGCCACTACGTTGTCGGTTTATGCGCAAACCGCCACCAAACAAAATCCTCCGCTTTTAACGCAAGCCGCCCCCGAAACCGTCGGTTTCTCGGCTGAACGACTTAACAAGCTCGATGGTCTGATTCAGTCGTATATCGACAAAGGCGCATTTCCGGGTGTTGGTGCCATCGTGGTACGTAACGGCAAAATCGTGTATTACAAATCGTTTGGTAAGGCCGACCTCGATGCCGATAAACCACTCGCCAAAGATGGCATTTACCGCATCGCGTCGATGACCAAAGCCATTACGTCGCTGGCCGTGATGATGCTGCACGAAGACGGCAAAATCATGCTCGACGATCCCATTAGTAAATACATTCCGGAGTTCGCCAAACCCGTTGTGCTGGATAAGTTCAACGAGAAAGACAGTACGTATACGACCGTTCCGGCCAAGCGGGAAATCACGGTACGTCACCTGCTTTCTCACATGTCGGGCATCAATTACAACGTGATTGCCAGCGATCCCCGGATGCGGGCGATTTACACCAAAGCGGGCGGAATTATTGACGCCTTTACGACCGACAATGTCAAAATTGGAGATATGGTGAAGAAGCTGGCTAAACAACCGCTGAACCACCAGCCCGGCGAAAAATGGACGTACGGCATGAGTATCGACGTACTGGGCTATCTGGTTGAAGTGGTTTCCGGCATACCGCTGGACCAGTTTTTCCAGACACGTATTTTCGAGCCGCTGGGCATGAAAGACACGTATTTTTATCTGCCTGATTCAAAAAAAGATCGACTCGTACCGCTGTATTCCGAGGGCAAAAACGAGAAGAAGTTAGTAAAACTGGCTGCGGGTAATGGTTTAGCTGCTGACCCAAATTATCCGATTAATGGTGCTAAATCGTATTTTTCGGGCGGTGGCGGTTTGTCCAGCACCGCATACGATTACGCCATTTTCCTGCAAATGCTGCTCAACAATGGCGTCTATAACGGAAAACGGTTACTGAGCCGCAAGGGTGTTGATTTATTCACCAACAGCAACCAAACCGATACGTTGTTCCCATCACCGGGAAATTACTTCAGCTTAGGCTTTGAAGTGATCGGTGAAAAAGGCCACTCGAAAGATTTGAACAGCATCGGTACGTTCTCGTGGGGCGGTGCTTTCAGTACGCACTACATTGCTGATCCGAAAGAGAAAATCGCTATAGTCCTGATGAAACAAATGTGGGGCACTACGTATGGCGGTGAACTTGATCGCAAATTCGACGTACTGGTGTATCAGGCGCTGGATGATTAACACATTATGAGTTTATTGTCATGCTGACCGGTCCGCCGGTCAGCATGACAATAAAACTACTTCACCACTACCAGTTTCCCGTCGGCGTAGGTTTGTGTAGTAAGGGCCGCAATTTTCTATTGGCCTGACTGCTTTTGCAGAACAAGTAAATCGCTCCCTTTATTGATACCAGTTGGTAACTCCCAACTGCTTGTTTGACTGACCCAGGCCATATTGCCCTGCACATTTATACGGAAATCGGAAACGCTATGTTTGCCTTTAAAATCATTCGGATCGTTTTTCATGTGGTTTCCAACCATGTGCGTCATAGCCTCCCACCCACGAGCCATAATAAGCTGACCTTCAACCGTATGAACCTGATAAAACAAGTCAGGTGATTTCATAAAATAGGCAGCAAAGCCATTCAGATCTCGTTTGGCGAAAGCGTCGAAGGACGTAGTGAGAACCGTTTTAATGGCAGCTTCTTCACCCGATTGCTGAGCGAACGTAACGGTTGTTGCGGTGGTCAGATTAACCAAATGGCTTTCCATAACGATGGCGATGATTGTCGGCTGTCTGTTGCTGATGAGTTTGTATACCTT
The DNA here is from genome assembly GCF_054778555.1 of Spirosoma flavus. NCBI lineage: Bacteria > Pseudomonadati > Bacteroidota > Cytophagia > Cytophagales > Cytophagaceae > Spirosoma > Spirosoma flavus. Next base: position 1,203,883 of record NZ_BAAGZL010000001.1, on the reverse strand, counting down.
ATTTCAATATTACCTCAACCGGGACCGGGCTTATTTATACTACGCACTTTACGCGGGCGTCGCTTTCTGCTGGATTGTGAAATTTGCCGATAGTCGTCTGGCTTTGGGGTTAGCCCCCACTGCCTTACCCCAACTGTTTCACCCCAGCTGGATATCCATATCCTATTCGGTTAGCTTCTTTTATGCCCTTTTTCTATCAAAACTATTGAACCTCCACAGCGAACAGCCCATGGTGTGGCGAGTTGTTCGGGTGCTCATGGGCGTACTGATCATTCAGCAGGTAATGGCTATCAGTGAGCTAGTTACCGGCCCATGGTTCACGTACAATACGTATTATCTGTTCAGTGATTTATCGGGTGTTGTTACGGGCTTAATCCTCACTATAGCGACAGCTCGCAGCCGGAGTCCGATGAAATCCTACTTACTGATAGGCGGAATTGGGCTATTCTTCATCTCGATTTCACCCCTACACGGTTTTTTATGGTTCACCCACGTATCAGAGGAAGCCCACGAATTTGTGAATTATCCGCCTTTTGCTATGGCCTTGGGCACACTAATTGAGCTGTTTTGCTTTGCGCTCGCCCTTGCCTATCGAAGTCGTTTGGTTGAGCTGGAAAATCTATCTCTACACGCTACGTATACGCAGGAATTGGAAGACAAACTGGCGCAACGAACCAGAGAGATTCAGGAACAGAGTCGCCTGCTGAAACAGCAACGTATCAGACAGCTTGAACTGGGTTTTGAGCAAAAACTGGCCGAAACTGAAATGTCCACGTTACGTGCCCAGATGAATCCGCATTTCATTTTCAATTGCCTGAATTCTATAAAACTCTACGCTACGGACAACAACGCCAAAAAAGCAGCGGAATACCTCACCCGATTCAGTCGATTGATTCGGCTTGTGCTGGAAAACTCTCGTTCCGAACGTATTACGCTGCAAAACGAACTCAATGCACTGCAACTCTATCTGGAGATGGAAGCCATGCGTTTTAAGGATAAACTTCATTTCCAGATCGACGTAGCGGCATCGATCGACACTGAATTTGTGGAAATACCCCCTTTATTGCTTCAACCTTACGTCGAAAACGCCATATGGCACGGATTGATGCAAAAGCACGAAGGCGGCCACGTAACGGTACGTGTTGAACAACCCGAAATTGACCGCCTACGGGTAATCATCACCGACGACGGCATTGGTCGGGCGAAGGCTGCCGAACTGAAAAGTAAGTCGGCCACGCCCAAAAAATCGTTCGGTATGAACGTAACGAGTGAACGTATTGCCCTCATTAACCAGTTGTATCAAACCCAAACCCGGGTCCAGATTCACGACTTAACCGACTCCGAAGGCCAACCCGCCGGAACCGAAGTTGTGCTGGAGATACCGGTATAAATCGGACCGCCGAAGCGGAGCGAAAGAGTGAAAGAGCAAAAAAAGCTCTGGCACAGGTTCGCTCTTTCACTCCGCTTCGGCGGTCCGATTTCGCTCTTTAGAAATGCTCAAAGCCATTATTATCGACGATGAACCGGATTGCGTGGAATTGCTGGCTCGCGAGTTAGCGCAGAATTGTCCGCAGGTACAGGTAGTAGGTCGCTCGACCAACAGTGAAGAGGGATTGCGGCTGATTCAGATTCTGGAGCCCGACGTCGTATTTCTGGATATTGAGATGCCACGAATGAATGGGTTTCAATTGCTGGAAAAGATCGGTAAGATTCCGTTCAGTCTGATTTTCGTGACGGCTTACAATGAGTTCGCGGTCAAAGCGTTTCGGTTCAGCGCACTGGATTATTTATTGAAGCCAATTGATACGTCGGATTTGCAGGAAGCGGTTCGAAAAGCCGAACACCATCAACGCGTGGATAGTCAGCAGCTGGATTTGCTCAAAAGTCAGTTTCACAGCCAGCGCTTAGCCGAAAAGATTGCGGTTCCTTATCAGCAGGGAGTCATTTTCCTGCCCATCAACGAGATTATTTACTGCGAATCCGATAGTAATTACACCAAAGTTGTTGCTACGCAGAACCGCTACTATTTGCTCACCCGTACGCTACGTGAGGTTCAGGAAGTTTTGGAAGAACGAAACTTTCTACGGATTCATCGTCAATACGTTATCAATCTCGATCAGATTAAGCTCTTTATGAAAGGCGAAGGCAGCTACGTTGTTATGGCTAACGAAGTCAGCATTCCGGTAGCTCGCAATCAGAAAGAAAAATTGGTGCAGCGGTTTGGCTGGTTGTGAAATCAACGTAGTGCCGCGTGCTACGTAGCAAAAATCAACGTATCGTGACGGTACGTGTGGGGTCGATACGTAGCCAGAGCAGGGCGCTGACCAACAGGCAACCGGCAATCATGAACAGCGGATAATTGAAATTACCGGTGTTTTTGACAATCATGCCGAACAGAATAGTAATGAAAAAGCCGCCAAGTTGCCCGGCAAAATTCATCGAACCCGCTACGGTTCCAGCGTTACGTTGCCCAATATCGACGCAGACCGCAAACGCCACAGGTAAGGCCAAATCTTTCAGCAAAACACATACGGCCAGCAGATAACCCGCCATTTCATTGTCAGTAGTGAGTCCAGCCAGCAGGAAAAACAGACTCGACAGACCCAATCCACCGACGCCGACGGCCCGACGACCAATTTTCAAGCCGTAACGTTTGGTCAACACGTCGCTCAGAAATCCGCCTGTGAAGCAACCGATGGCACCGAGGAAATAGGAAAGAGAAATGAAATTCTTAGTCTGATCTTCGGTCAGTCCGCGCCCTTCCTGAAAATACACCGACGACCAGTTGGTGAAAAAATACGAACCATAGAAAAATAGATGGCACATCAGCATCAGCGCCCATAAATCCGGGTTGCGGATGATGGTGGTCCAGGGAATGCTATGGTCAGTATGTTTAAGGCTGCGTGTCGTTTCGATCAGTTGGACCTCTTCCTCACTAATACCCGATTTTTCAGCGGGCTCATCCCGGAACCAGGCGTACCAGCCGATGGCCCACAGAACACCCATTAATCCAAGTACGCCAAACGCCCATCGCCAACCCGCCCAGTGCACCAGTGGGATTACGATCAGGGGCGTAAAAGCGCCACCCAGCCGTCCGGCAGCCCAAATTGCCGACTGCGCCCGACCGACTTCCACAGCCGGGAACCAGCGGGCAATTACAATGGAAGCGTTAGGATACGCGCCCGCTTCACCCGCGCCAAACAGAAAACGTACTACTAGTAAGTACAGAAAATTAAAAGCCGTACCCGTCAACGCCGTAAATCCTGACCACCATAGCACCACGCGAGTCAGTACGCGCCGGGGGCCGATTTTATCACCAAGTGAACCCGTTGGAATTTCGAAGAGTGCGTAAGCCAGCGAGAAAGAACCCAGAATCCAGCCAAATTGCTCATTATCAAGTTTGAGATCGGCTTTTACATATTTGCTCACTACGTTCATACAGACGCGGTCGAGGTATGTAATGGTGGAGAGAAGAAATAAACCGCTGAGAACCTGGTAGCGAACTTTCATGTAATAGGCAGAACAAGTGTTTGGGGCAAAAACAAAAATACTTCGGGTATTTCCATCATCCCAACGGGTAGCAAACGTAATTTTACAGCATGTCTACTGTAACCATCACCCCACTCGCCGAAAGCCTGCCCGCTTTTCTGGACGCCAACGATTTTTCTGACATCGCCGTTATCGTCGATAGTCACACAGCGCGTTTTTGCTATCCTGAGCTAAAGCCCTTATTACCAAAGCATACGCTCATCCGTATTAAAGCTGGAGAAGAGCAAAAACACATTGCTACGTGCGAATTGATCTGGGATGGCCTCACCCGCGCCAACTTCGATCGGCACGCAATCGTACTGAATCTGGGCGGGGGCGTTATTGGCGACATGGGCGGTTTTTGCGCAGCTACGTATAAGCGTGGAATCGCCTTTGTGCAACTGCCTACTACGTTGCTGGCGCAGGTAGACGCCAGCGTGGGCGGAAAACTCGGCATTGATTTCCGGGGATTTAAAAACCACATCGGCGTATTCCAACAACCAACGGCGGTACTCATTGACACTCAATTTCTTACTACGTTGCCCGAACGTGAATTGCGATCAGGTTTTGCTGAAATCATCAAGCACTGCCTCATTGCCGACGCCAAAATGTGGGACGAAATCCGTCGGCGCGACCTTTCTGAGCAGGATTGGCCAACGTTAGTGGCGCATTCGGTTGAGGTAAAGAAAAAAGTGGTGGCGCAGGACCCTACCGAAAAGGGCTTGCGGAAGATTCTGAACTTCGGTCATACACTGGGCCACGCCGTAGAAACGCACTTTCTGAACCAGCCCCGAAAGCGGTTACTTCACGGTGAAGCGATTGCTGTTGGTATGGTGGCGGAGGCTTACATTTCCTTCCAGAAAAAAATGATTGATCAATCGCTGTTGACACAAATCGAAGAGTACCTGTTTTCCGTATATGGAACGGTGCGGTTGCTCGACACTGATATAGATCCGATTCTGGCATTAACCTTGCAGGACAAGAAAAATCGGGGCCATCAGGTTCGTGCATCGCTGCTTAGTGGACCCGGTGAATGCGCCTTTGATATCAACGTAACGGCGGGCGAAATGCGTCGTGGACTGGAGTTTTACCGGGGCCTAACTAAGGAGTAAAATATTTCGGCTATGGCATTGTTTGCCAAACATTTACCTTTATATTTGGGTTGAGCCCTAAGTTACCTCTGATAACTAAACTAAGTTTCTTAATCACTGATCGAAAACTTTTACAATCGCTAGTATGAAAAAGTGCATTGGAATTCTGTTTACGCTGGCCGTTGTAGCGATGGCAGGCTGTTCGCCGACTCGCTTATTTGTTGAAAATGACTACAGCTACGAAGGCCATTTCAAAAATTACGAATCCTTCAATTTCCTGGAGTGCGAATTTGTTGATTCTACCCTTCTCTGCTCCGACATTCAGGATGCCATCCGTCACCAGATGGAAGCTCGTGGTTATCGGGTAAGCAACCGGAATCCCAATCTGCTGATCTCGTATAATATCTTCCGTTCAGACCTCCGCTTCCGGGGTTATCAACAACCGGTAATGAAAGACTGGGTTGTTCGTGAAGATGATGACGCTACGTACAAGCGTATCGATTACAACCTCGATGAAGGCACGCTGATGATCTCGCTGATTGATGCGGAGTCGTATCAGGTTATCTGGAAAGGCTACGCGTCGAAAATGATGCGCAATCAGAATTTTAAAAATAACTACTTCAAGGGTATCGTCCGGTCCATCTTCGACCAGTACCCGCTCATGGCGTCCGCCAAGTAACAACGTAACGCGGACATGTTGTCCGCAGTGTATAGATTTTTTCTACACTGCGGACAACATGTCCGCGTTACTTTTTAGTATGGTTTTCGTATGTAATATATGCATGAACCGTACAACCGCCGTTTACCACATATAATGCCCCCGGGTGAAACCCTGTTTATTACGTTTCGGCTCTATGGCACAATGCCTCATGACATACTACGTTCAATTCAACAAGAACATAGTCTTCGAATTCAGAAGCTGATAACCGAAGAGAATTCTGAAGAATCCGTAAAAAAACGGCTTGAGGGCCGCTACTTCGTATCAGTTGACCAGTATATGGATCGTTCTACCCATGGTGGCAATTGGCTACGGAACGATCAAATTGCACAGGTTGTCAAAGAAAGCCTCCATTTCGGGCATGCTATGTGGTATAATTTACATGCTTTTTGCATTATGCCCAATCATGTTCATCTCCTGTTAACTGTCTTAGAAGACGCGCTACCTTTCTTTACAATCCTGCAGCGTTTAAAAAGGCACTCGGCCGTTCGCGCAAATCGCATTTTGAACCGCACTGGACAACCGTTTTGGCAACCTGAGAGTTACGACCATATCGTACGTAATAAAAAATCATTTGAACGTATTGTTTCTTATATTCTCCTGAATCCTGCTAAAGCCGGACTCGTTGAGAATTGGGAAAACTGGCCACATACTTATTGCCAGTATGAGTAACATAGCCATGCTAATACGGGGATATGTTGTCTGCAGGGTTAAATAATATTCAATATTGCGGACAACATGTCCGCGTTACTTCGTCAACTCCTTAAATATTCCCTCCAGCGAATTTTCCTGCTGACGTAGCCCGATAAGCGTTAGTTGCTGATCGGCAGCGAGCCGGAAGATAGCCGCCCGCAGGTCGGTAGCTGAGCCAGCCGTAATTCGGTATTTCCCCTCCCCCAGCGATTCGATACGTTCCACACCGGGAACTGATAGCAATACGTCTGAATTTGCCAAATCGCTTTCAAATTCGGCCACTACGTTTACCTGATCGCCGGTCGATGCACTACGTAGTTCGCTCAAAGAGCCGTTGGCAACGATTTGCCCGCGATTGATGATCACCACACGGTCGCAGATAGCTTCGACTTCCTGCATGATGTGGGTGGAAAACAGGACGGTTTTATCGCGACCAGCATCCCGAATCACCTGCCGTATTTCGGCAAGTTGGTTAGGATCCAGCCCTGTAGTAGGTTCATCGAGAATCAGGACGGGCGGATTGTGGAGTAGCGCCTGCGCCAGGCCCACCCGCTGCCGATACCCTTTCGAAAGCTGACCGATACGTTTGTGCTGCTCGCGAGTCAGGCCAACCAGTTCGATCATCTCGTTAATACGACTACGTAGCGTTGAACCGCTCAAGCCGTGAAGCGAGCCTGCAAACCGCAAATATTCCTTAACGTACAGATCCAGATAAAGGGGGTTGTGCTCGGGCAGGTAGCCAACGCTACGTCGCACATCCATCGGGCTCGTTCGCACATCGAATCCGTTGACTTCTACGGTGCCATCGGTTGGCGGCAGATAGCCGGTAGCAATCTTCATGGTTGTGGATTTACCGGCACCGTTTGGGCCCAGAAAACCAACTATCTCACCCGGATTTACAGTCAGCGATATCTGATCGACGGCTCGCTGATCTTTATATTCTTTCGTAAGGTTCTTAACCTGTATCGACATGTGAACGAGTACTTCTTAAACAAGAAACGATAACCGATTGCTAACTGGCATACCCTGTCGAGCAAAGTAACGTACAAAAAACCGGAAAGAATGTCTATTTTTAGCGTTTAAGCCCATTAAACACCGTTTTTGCCCTCCGCTACATGTCCATTTTTCGTAAAAAAACCGTAACGCAAGCCGTTGGCGATGCCCAGAAGGGTGATACGTCGCACTTGATGAAAGTACTGGGCGTCCGCGACTTAACCTCGCTGGGAATTGCCGCTATCATTGGGGCGGGTATTTTTAGTACCATCGGTCGGGCCAGTTTCAACGGAGGGCCAGCGGTATCGTTGCTGTTTGTTTTTACGGCCATTGCCTGCGTCTTCACGGCGCTAAGTTATGCTCAGTTTGCCAGCACAGTTCCGGTGAGTGGCAGCGCCTATACGTATGCCTATGTATCGTTTGGTGAAATTTTCGCCTGGGTGATTGGCTGGGCACTGATTCTCGAATATGCCGTTTCGAACATGGTTGTCGCCATTTCGTGGTCGGAGTATTTTACGTCAATGCTTTCGGGATTTGGAATAAAATTTCCGGGTTGGCTGGCTACCGATTATGGATCGGCGCATCGGGCGTTTGAGCAGGTGCAGGCAGCCCGCCCCGCGGCTACGGCGCTCCCCCAGAACGTATTGGCGCTGGCAACGGCCTACGAAAATGCCCCTGCCTTAGGTGGCCTGAAAATCATCATGGATTTACCGGCTGGACTGATTACCGTATTGATAACGGCGCTGGTGTATGTAGGAATCAAAGAATCGCGTAACGCCAGTAATCTGCTGGTAGTGTTGAAATTGTGCGTGATTGCGCTGGTTATCGGTGTAGGCGTTTTCTACGTAAAACCAGATAACTGGTCACCGTTTGCACCCAATGGCGTAAGTGGTGTCTTGAGTGGCGTAGCATCCGTATTTTTTGCGTTCATCGGTTTCGACTCCATTTCAACCACAGCCGAAGAGTGCGAAAATCCCCAGCGTGACCTGCCACGGGCTATGATTTACTGTCTCGTTATCTGCACGATTCTCTACGTATTGATTACGCTGGTACTGACCGGCATGGTCAATTTTAAGGAGCTTGGCGTCGATGATCCGCTCGCTTACGTGTTCCAGAAGTTAAATTTGAATTTTATGGCAGGCATTATTTCGGTGAGTGCCGTTGTGGCAATCACTAGTGCGCTGCTGGCGTATCAGTTGGGACAACCGCGTATCTGGATGACAATGAGCCGCGACGGGCTGCTTTGGCCCAAATTCTCCGAAATTCACCCGAAATTCAAAACGCCTGCTTTCGCTACGATCATCACGGGTTTGGTGGTTGCCATTCCATCCCTGTTCCTTGATATGCAGTTCTTTATCGACCTTACTAGTGTTGGTACGTTCTTCGCGTTTATTTTGGTTTGTGGCGGCATTCTTTATCTCGACGCTACGGGAATATCTGAATATTCTAAATTTCGGGTGCCCTACGTAAATGGCAAATTTATGGTCGGGATTGGTTTCGTTCTGGCGTTTGGGTACATTCTCTACGCTGGTGATTGGCTGGCAACTATGGAAGAAAAGCCGCTTTTATTTGTTTTCTGGGCTACTTGGGCCGTATTATCCGTACTTGCTTTCCGGAATAATTTCTCGTTGCTACCCATTCTGGGCATTCTGACCAATCTTTATTTAATGACCGAACTAGGTATTACCAACTGGGCCATCTTCCTGATCTGGCTGGTGATTGGTCTGGTCATTTATTTCTCCTACGGTTTCCGGAAAAGCAAACTGGCAAATCAGTAATACGTAAGCTCAGTTACTACGTTGTTAAACAAAATTCGGGTCGGGTAACCTTTAACGTTATACTCATACGTAGTGCCTGATGATGACTGTAAGTTGCGGCTGACAAAGTAAGGGGCAACGTAGTGAATTGTGCCGATATACGGATTTAGCGCTTTATCGTACGTGTACTGGTACGTTCGGTCGGCAAGATCGGGCGTTGTGTTTGTGTTGATCTCTCGCATGGCGACGATGTTGCCCTCGCTATCGTACGTAAATTCCTGCGTAGAAGCTAATTTTCGGTCGGCGGAGTAACGTAGCAATTTGGTGGGCCGTCCGTTCGGGTCATATTCGTGATTGGTTATGCTACGTAGCTCCCACTTGCCCGACTGGTTCAAAAACGTACGACTTTCCAGAATATGGTTGGCATTATCCACGTCAACTTCGTCGTAACCCGTCCATGTTACGGGGGCAGAACAGAAATACGTACTTGCCCACACGCAGGGGCTTTCAAAATGCTGTATAAAGCGTAAGCGACCCACTGCGTCATAATAATATTGATCAGCTGTCATCAGTTCTCCCGAACGAAATCGTCGTCCTTCCAGCAAATTTCCCTGCGGATTATAGCGCCATTCGCCACTTAATTGGCCAATATGCATTTCGCTTTTTAAGCGCCCGGCTATGGCGCTTCCATGTTGAATGGCTTTATACTCAGTAGGTAAATCCGAAAACGATTGTACCGGAGCCGGAACTACTAAATCACCATCATCTTTTTTACAGCCAAACAGTAGGAAAATAGCTCCAGCCAGAAGGTAAAATGCGCGCATATAAGTTGTCCGATCGATTTCCCTGAGGATTCCGACAACTGTAAAAAGGTTGTAATAAGAAAAAGTTAATTACCTGCGGGAAAAGATATTACGCCCAAATAGACTGCTCGGTTCGTTGTTCATTTCCCGAAAAACATAATGTGCTGCTGCGGGAGCCGGTTATCCGTTTTGAGTAGCCGAAGGCCAGCGGCTTTCATTTCTTTGGTCGCCTGTGCTACGCTCAATTTATGAAGCGGTTTGATCGGTACACTTGGGTCTTCGGCGCGGTACTCAACCAGTACGATACGTCCCCCCGGTTTGAGCGCAGATGCAATGTGCGCCGTCATTTCGCGGGGGTACGAGAACTCGTGATAAGCGTCAATCATGATAGCCAAATCGACGCTGTTGGCGGGTAGTTTTGGGTCAGATTCGGTGCCGAGAACGGGCACTACGTTCGTAATGTTACGTTTAGCTTTCCCTTCGTTCAGATACGTAATCATTTCAGGCTGAATATCCACCGCCAGCACTTTTCCCTTTGGCACTTCAGGCGCCATCTGAAACGTAAAGAAGCCTGTACCAGCGCCGATGTCGGCCACTACGTCGGTCGGTTTCAGATCGAGCGCTTTGAGTAGCAGGTCGGTACGTTCTTCCTGTTCGCGTTCCGGCCGTTCGAGCCAGGACGCCCCGAGGTGGCCCATCACCTGCGCAATTTCGCGACCTCGATAAATTTTGCCGATGCCATCGCGGCTGGCTTCACCAAACCGATACACTTTTGCGGAATCAGCCGGAGCCGATGCCGTTGATTGTTGTTGCGATGAACCCCGTTCGCAGGCAATTAACAGGGCGAAGAGTATAATCCAGAGACGTATCATGACCATCTTGTTTGTCTATATATTCTTAAACCATCCTGAGCCTAAAGCGGTTGTTGAGAAAAACAATTCTCCCCATCTTATGAATCTCATCCTACACTTACTGCTTGACGCGGCCGTCATTTTCGGTTTAGCGTACATTATGCCCCAGGTCGATGTGAAAAGCTTCGGAACTGCCCTGATTATTGCGGTGATACTGGGCTTGCTCAATTTCTTTGTGGGCTGGCTTATTCGTTTTCCACTTAACCTGGTCACCTTTTTTCTGCTGACAGGACTGGTACGTATAGTGGTTACGGCACTGCTGCTGAAACTCATCGACAAGTTCATGGACAGCTTCACGATTGTCGGATTCTGGCCCGCACTCGTCATTGCGCTGGCGGTTGCTGTAGCCGGTATGTTAATAGACCGTTCGGCGCCTACTCCAGAAATGATTCAAAATGGGTACGAAGCCCTCCTGAATATTGGTAATTACCTTGTTGCATAATTTCTCAGCTTTCTAGATTAGCTGTGAGGGCAGATTAGTGAAGCTGCTACACGAATTCGAACAAAAAATAAGCGGAAACGTAGTGAAGTTGATCGTTCACTACGTTCCCGCTTTTACGTTATAAACCGTTTATTACGTTACGTTAATCACTGCGTCGGCCACCCAGCAGCAAACTAGCGTAGTACATCAACGTAGCGAGCGAACCCAGGGCGGCTACCACATACGTCATGGCTGCCCACCAGAGAGCGTCTTTCGCGAAACCATACTCGCGGGAATTGACTACGCCGTTATTCTGAATCCAGGCCAGGGCACGACGGCTGGCGTCGAACTCAACCGGCAACGTAACGAAGCTAAACACCGTAGTAAGAGCAAACAGCGCTACGCCAATTGCCAACGGAATAGGCGTTGTTTGCAGCAGGAAAATACCCGCCAGCAAAATCCATTGCATATACGTCGATGCAACCGTTAGCACAGGTACCATCGCCGAGCGAAAGTTCAGCGGTCCATAGGCAACTTTATGCTGCACCGCGTGTCCGCATTCGTGAGAAGCCACAGCGGCTGCGGCTACGCTTCGGCCGTAATACACGTCGGCGCTCAGGTTCACCGTTTTTTCCTGCGGGTTATAATGGTCCGTCAGCATACCTTCCACAGAAAGCACGCGAACGTCATATATGCCATTTTCACGGAGCATTTTCTCGGCGATTTCTGCGCCACTCAGCCCGTTACTCAGCCCGATTTGTGAATATTCGTTGAATTTGCTTCGTAATCGCCAGCTCACAAATGCGCTGAGACCGAAGATAACAATCATTAATAACCAAGGTGAAATCATTGTTCGTTAGTCAGGTTTTGGTTCTTTCTCAGACAACCCATCGAATCGGCTGTCATTAGTAAAACAACTATTCTGGGAAAAAAGTCTCCCCAACAAATTCCATTTATCACGGACAGCATCCATTCAACCAGCCAAAAAACAAACGGGCGGCACCCAAAACTGAGTGCCGCCCTTATTTATAAAAGAGAGGAAGATTCAAATTTTTGTGGGTCGCGTCAGCACAAATTCTTTATGAAGCCACTTATACCCCTTGTACACGGTCGCTGTCATAGTCTGCGAATCGACCAGTTTCAGCTCAATTCCGAAGTGATGGCCGGTTTTGGGGTGAATTAGCTCGCCACCCGTCCAGGCTTTTCCGTCGAAAACCAGATCACGCATCAGCAACTGATCTTTTTCCAGTCCAAATACCTGACTTCCAGTCGTGCTTACATCGGCAATGCGCGCAAAATACCGATCACCATTCCGGTACACTTCAACACTTGACCCTTTAGCGGGAAACAACCAACGCCCCAGAATCTGATCGGCAGTGTGGTCGTTGGACGATTTGCTGGTTGCGGGAAGCAGGCTCAGCAGCAGGAAGCTAAAAATGTACCAGGTACGATAGTTACGGAATAATGTCATGAAGTGTCTTGTCGGTTTACGAGGTGACTATGGTAAAAAAATCATCGGGTAATCCGGCTACGGCATTGGCATATTTTTGCGTAACGGGAATATAAAATTAACGAAGATTTATCTTATTCCACAAACATCATAGATTAAATATTTTACAACGAACCCATTTTTAGCAATTGGATACATACGTAAATTAAATTCGTTTAACAGCTTGCATGATTTTACGCCAGTTTGCGTTACTAATACGTAGGATCTCCGTTGCCCCAACCCAATCGGTTAAGAAACACGATGATACGTACTACTACTTTTTGCTGGCTGATTTGCTTCTGTTTCGCCCTGGCTTTTGCTGCCTGCGATACACCCGATACTGAGTTTTCTGACCAATCTGGCAAGTTGCGCCTTGTTTTCGATAACGTAGTGGGAACATCAGATTTAAAACTGAACAATAACAATTACCAGAACTCTTCTGGCGAATCGTTTACCATCACTAAGTTCAATTACTTTATCAGCAACCTTCGGCTCCAGAAAAGCGACGGTACTACCTACGTAGTGCCACAGGACAGTAGCTATTTTTTAATTGAGGAAGACCGACCTGCATCCCAAACCGTTACGTTGAATAACTTACCGGTTGGTAGCTACACGGGCATCAGTTTTATGATTGGCGTGGATAGTCTACGCAGCCTGGCCGACATCAGCAAACGTACCGGTGTGCTAGACCCTGGCCTTGCAAACCACGATCCAATGTACTGGGACTGGAACAATGGCTATATTTTTGTGAAGTTGGAGGGCATTTCCAAGGCCGCTCCTGACGCTCAGAATAATCAGTTTCTTTACCACGTTGGTGGATTCGGTGGAGGCTACAACGGCAAGAAAACCATCAATAACCTACGTACCGTTACGTTGCCATTCCGCTCGGACGTTGTCAGCGTTCAGCCGACGACAACGTCCACCGTACAGTTAACGACCGACGTACTAAAGCTATTCGACGGAACGACAAAGCTTAGTATTGCTCAACATTCGACAGTAATGTTTGAACCGTTTTCGACGGGTATTGCCGACAATTATGCGCAGATGATACGTTACGACCGAATGCAGGCAAATTGATGACAGAACTGACTACTCAACTGGCGAAACGTATCGGAATAGCCGTCGGACTAGGGCTGTTTGGCTTATCGATTGCCTGTCAAACGCAGAAAACGGTTGATCCAACACCTGACCCTGATCCATCGACCGGGGGTGGTACTGTTTATCAAACAACGCCCGTTACGTTACGTCAACCTGCCAACTTCCCCAAACCTGTTTATGCGCTGAGCCAGAACCCACTGACTGTCGAAGGCGTAGCTTTAGGAAAGACACTATTTTACGATCCTCAACTTTCGCGCGACAGTACTATTAGCTGCGGATTCTGCCATCAGCAGTACGCCGGTTTCGCTCACTCCGATCACCCTTTGAGTCACGGTATCGACAGTAAAACGGGAACGCGGAACGTACCGGGTCTGCAAAATCTGGCGTGGGATCAGGAGTTTTTCTGGGATGGTGGCGTTACCAATCTGGACGTATTAGCTATGTCGCCAATCCAGAATCCGGTGGAGATGGATTTACTATTTTCTACAGCTCTAAGCCGCGTTCAGAAAATCCCTAAATACAAGTCGTTATTTAAAGCCGCTTACGGATCCGACACAATCACGAGCGCGCGTTTCCTGAAAGCGCTTTCGCAGTTCATGCTGACGCTGGTTTCGGCAGATAGCCGTTACGATAAATACGTCAGAAAAGAGGCTGGTGGAGACTTGACGCCTGATGAACTGGCGGGCTTAAACCTGTTTCAGCAAAAATGCTCTGGTTGCCACGCCACGGATTTGTTTACCGACAAAAGTTACCGGAACAACGGGCTACCTATGGGGCCCATTAAAGACCAGGGACGCTACACCATTACGCTGAACGAAGCCGACCGACTGAAATTCAAAGTTCCCAGCCTCCGAAACGTTGACCGTACGGTTCCATACATGCATGATGGTCGTTTTTATAGTTTAGAGGATGTCGTTGAGCATTACCGATCAGGCGTCACCGATAGCCCTACTCTCGATCCATTACTCAAAAAGGAGGCAAAACCGGGCATCGCTATAACCGACACGGAGAAAAAACAGCTCGTCGCCTTCCTGAAGACGCTTTCGGATGATACGTTTATTAGTAACCGGGCGTTCGCGCCTAATTAATGAACGTGATTCAAGCGATGCTGGCGAATATTAAGAAGATGCGTGATAACAAGCCCAGCAGAGGCAGCGTAGCCGAGGTATTCGAAAATTTCGTTCACATCTTCCAGAACGATGCAAAACGCAAACAGGAGCAGAAATCCCCAAAGAGCCCGTTTGATGGCTAATGGTGCGTAATGTCGGGTGGCGAAGTAAACGGCAATAATGTTGACAACGATGAAGACGTAATCGAGGCTGAGGAAGCCAATACGTAGCTGATCGTCCTGAAAAAAAGATGTCGTCATTAACAACATGGGCGTAATGAGACAATGGATGATACACAGTACGGAACCGGTAATGCCAATGTAATCGGCTTTGCGCTCAAGAATATCTGCTTTCATAGACAAGGCAAAAATACGACGCTTTCCGCATACGTACTTCCCTTCAACCGACTTTTTTGCAACAAAGTTGCGCAAAGAAGAAAAATGTTAGGATGGATGAGGCATAAGCTATGATATGTAAGTTACGACTTGGAGGGTCAGGCGCAACCTAATCATAGCTTATACCTCATACTTCATATATCATTGCGCTTTCGTCAGCATCGTATAGCCCATCAGTTTGCCGTTTTTGTTATACGTCTCAGATTTCACGTCCAGAATCTGATTTTCAGCCCGGTACGCAACTGTTTTCAACGCATTACGAATAGGTATACCCATAACCCGACTTTCATAATTCAGGTCCGATGTAATTTTATACGTATTGAACGTACCAGCAGGCGTTGTCAGCGATTCCTGTCCTTCGACTTGCCTATTGGTCATGGCCATATTCATCGTCATCATAGTCGATCCGCTGCTTACCATTTCGACTTCCATCTGTCCATCGCTCAGTTTTTGCCCTACGCTGAATTTTCCCGGATAGACGAGTTTATTCGTCTTCAATTTCATTTCCGCATCCTTCATAGCCGTCGTTTGCATGGCTTGCATCATGCCCGACATATCGGCAACCAGTTCATTACCGGTACATGTATAGCGAATAGTGAAAGGCGGTCGTTGCTTGCCTTTATCATCCTGAAAAATAGCCGACATGTCGAGGATCGTTGAAGTCCCCTCCTTTTGTACATCTTTCACTTCATACTGGATTTTACCGGTAGGTTTATCCTTAGCGTTGAAGATACCCATCTCAAAACTTGCCCCTTTTTTGAACGTAAAACCCAGGCAATCCTGAGCCAGGCCAGTACGTAGTGAAGCCACCGTCAGCAACAGCGAAACAAAAAGCGTTTTCATAAATGATACGAAATTGATTAATTCACCAAAGCTAGCTCAAGGCGTAATTCATTGCCGAAAGGTTTGAGTTAACGGTGATTACGCCCAGATCATACTCACTACGCCCAGTAGCATGATGAGTTTGCAAAGGTTGCTTAAATAGCCAAAATCACGCCGTTTATCAGCAAATACCAGCTTATAAATGAGCCAGGATACCGGTATGAGTAACAGCAGAAAAATAGCGTTCAGCCGGAAATTATGCAGCGAGAGAGCGATAAAGAAGAGACTGAAAATGAACGCGCCAATTAAAACGTAGAGCAGGTATTTGGTCCGCCGGAGCCCCCAGACAATGGGTAGTGTCCGGCAACCGAAACGAGCGTCGCCCCGAATATCCTGCATATCTTTTATGATTTCGCGGATGAGCGATATACCGAATGAGAACAGGGCGTAAATCAGCAGCATATCGGCATTCTGACGGTAATAAACAGCCAGTACGATCAATGTGAGCGCTGTAAGTAACGAAACGATAATATTGCCAACCAGTGGTTGTCGTTTAAACTGCGCCGAGTAGAACCACAACAGTGTTACAGACACTACGTCGACCAGGAAAACCCATTTACTCAAGTAAAGCCCTATCAAACAACCAATTACATTCAACACCTGATGAACACCTATCGCAATTCGCCGTTTGAGGTAGCGCCCGATAATAACCCGTTCTGGTTTGTTGACCAGATCTATCTTGACATCGAAGTAATCATTGATGATATAACCGGCCGCAGCAATACAAACGGTCGAGAGTGACAGTAGCCACAGCCTTGGATCAAGCAGCAGGCGAAGATGGCTCGTAGGCGGAGAGTCGGGCCAGGGGCCTACCAGAAATACGCGTGCCAGGAACTGCGTCAGCATCACAATCAGCAAGTTCTGCACCCGAATGAGCCGCAGAAAGCCGAATGTAAAAGCTGTAAAAGGAACAGACTGACGCACTAGCATAATCGTATTTAAAGAAGCAATTGAACTCTATAGAAAAACGCTACATTGAATGTGCCGGCGTACCAGCTATAGCACTTACTACCAGTAAAAAAGTTTAGTATTCAACGAATTGAGGGTACACGAAATTTACAACTTCGACTCCTGACTAAAAGCCGAAAAAAAACCTTCCTATAAGTTCGAGTTAAGAAAGAAATATGGATTTGCTGTAAAGCTAACCGTCCAGACTGTGTATTATTTACTCCCAAAAATACGGATTTTGAGGTAGTGAGAAAAGAATACCGGGCCATAGTAGCACGAAAGTGCCAGAAAAATATATGTAAGCCTTCTTTTATCTTACTCATCGGCTTTCTGCATTCAGAAAAGGAATCCTTTTACACTGGTTTGTTGTTGAGAAACCAAACTCGTTCTCTCACCCATGAAAATTGGCATTGTATGTTACCCAACCTTTGGCGGCAGTGGCGTTGTTGCCACCGAATTGGGTAAGGGGTTGGCAAAAAATGGTCACCAGATTCACTTTATTACGTATCAGCAACCACCCCGGCTCGATTTTTTCAATGAAAATGTTTTCTATCATGAAGTAAATATACCCGCCTATCCCCTCTTCCAGTACGCTCCTTATGAATCGGCGCTGGCCAGCGAGATGGTCAACGTAGTACAGAACGAAAATGTTGATTTACTGCACGTTCACTACGCCATTCCGCACGCTTCGGCGGCTTATATGGCCAAAATGATATTACGTTCGCAGGGGCGTTACGTACCCGTGGTCACTACGTTGCACGGCACCGATATCACACTGGTGGGCAAAGATGCTTCCTACGAACCCGTTGTTACGTTCAGTATCAACGAATCGGACGGCGTTACGTCGGTATCGGAAAATCTGCGGCAGGATACGTATAAGCATTTCAATGTTCACCGCGAGATTGAAGTAATTCCCAATTTTATTGATCTTGATCGATTTAAGCGGCAACAGAAAGAGCATTTCAAGAAAGCCATCTGTCCCAACGGCGAAAAACTGATTGTTCATACGTCCAATTTTCGACGAGTGAAACGTATCGACGATGCGGTTATGACGTTTTACCACGTTCAGTCGCAAACTCCGGCCAAACTGCTGCTGGTTGGTGATGGCCCCGAACGGGCACGTATCGAGCGGCTCGTGCGCGACCTCGGTATTTATGAACAAGTTCGGTTTTTGGGTAAACTCGATGCGGTTGAAGAAGTACTTTCGGTAGCCGATCTGTTTATTATGCCTTCCGAAAATGAAAGTTTTGGGCTGGCTGCGCTGGAGGCTATGGCCTGCGAAGTGCCCCTTATAACGTCGAATGCCGGTGGATTGCCCGAGTTGAACATCCAGGGCGTAACGGGTTTCCTGAGTCCGATCGGCGATGTTGACGACATGGTAAAAAATGCACTTTATGTTTTAGATGACGCCCATCTGCCAACTTTTAAGGAAAACGCGCTAACAAGAGCTAAAGAATTCGAGTTATCCCGTATCTTGCCCCTTTACGAGGCTCACTATGAACGCGTTCTTCAGGAAGCGAAACCGTTGGTGAGTTAAAATTTCGGTTTATTCGTTAGGGGTAGGCTGTTTTGTAATTGTCATTGATTTAGTGTTAGTCAGTTCACCAGTTGAGGTGGGCTCAACCGGGTACGAATGAATCCAAACATCCCTCAAACAGACCGTAAGCGAGTTGTTATCGTAGGGGCCGGCTTCGGTGGCCTGAAACTGGCTCGCAAACTGTCTCGCCGATCCGAAATTCAGGTAGTACTGATAAACCGACAAAACTACCATGAGTTCCAACCACTTTATTATCAGGTAGCTACGGCCGGCCTGGAAGCCAATTCCATTTTGTTTCCGCTACGTGCCGTTTTCGGTAATTGCAAAAATGTGCATATCCGGGTGACCAACGTAACGGGCGTTCGCCCCGCCGAGAAAACCGTTGACACCGACCTTGGGCCCGTTACGTACGACTATCTGGTTATGGCTACCGGTGCCGATACCAACTTTTTCAATCAGCAGAATATTATCGAAAAAGGGTTGGCTATGAAGTCGGTAGCTGAAGCGATTGCGCTGCGTAACCGGATGCTTCAAAATTTTGAGGATGCACTGAGCGTTGAAACTCTAGACGAAAAAGAAGGGCTGATGGACGTAGTGGTGGTTGGTGGCGGACCGACCGGCGTTGAACTATGCGGTACGTTGGCCGAGATGCGAAAAACCGTCCTTCCTGCCGACTACCCCGAATTGGATTTTAAGATGATGGACATTTACCTCGTCGAATCAGGTGGGGAGCTTTTGGGGCCAATGTCCGTACAATCACAGCAGCATTCGTTAAAGTATTTGCAGGAGTTGGGGGTTCACGTCAAACTCAATACGCGAGTTAAAGATTTCGACGGACGTATCGTAACGATGAACGATGGTACGACGTTACGTACCAACAACCTCATCTGGGCGGCCGGCGTAAAAGCCAATCCGCTGGCGGGTCTGCCTCCAGAGGTTATTGGTCGCGGAGGACGCGTAACGGTAAACAGATACAGTCAGGTTCAGGGGTTTACAGACATTTTTGCCATTGGCGACGTAGCTATGATGGCCGAAGAAAAATGGCCTAACGGACACCCCCAAGTAGCACAACCGGCGATTCAGCAGGGACGGCATCTGGCTAACAATCTGCTTCACTGGGTCCGTAACGAACAGCCTGAAGAGTTTACATATAATGATTTAGGTACTATGGCAACCATTGGTCGGGGATTGGCCGTTGTTGATTTGCCTTATTTAAAATTTCAGGGATTTTTTGCCTGGTTAACTTGGTTATTTGTTCACCTAATGTCGATTGTCGGCGTGAAAAATCGCTTGTTCATTTTTCTGAACTGGATGATTAATTATCTGACTTACAGCAATTCATTGCGCCTGATTATCCGTCCGAAATTACCTAAGGGAGACCTGCAAGCAATGCAGGAAAAACTATCTGATCAGGTCGTGGTTAATAAGACATAACTAAGATAGTAAACTAATTTTACTATCTAAAAAAGGTGCACGAAAGCATTTTAGTTTTACATTTGCGTCATTAATTGAGTACAACTTTATGGAATCGACTACCGAGAAACTAGAAACGATGGCGGGCCATGGAAAAACCCGGCCTAAAAATAGCGGCACCAAAAAGTTATTTGATAACCCAATTCTGGAAGCTCTATCGCGGACTCATATTATGGTGCCCATTTCGATGTGGCTCATTTTATCGGCGTTTTTGGGTTGGTACGCGTTTACGTATACCGACATGAGTAATACAACCATTGGCGTTTTGTTTATAGTTGGATTATTTTCGTTTACGTTGTTCGAATACGTATTACACCGCTATCTCTATCATTTGGCGCCAACTACACCCCAGCGGGCTAAAATACAATACACTTTCCACGGTGTTCACCACGAGTATCCGAAAGATAAAACCCGGCTGGCCATGCCTCCAGCTCTGGCTGTTTTTATAGCGGCTTTCTTTTTCGGTATGTTTTTTCTGCTGATGGGCGAAGCTGCTTACGCATTTTTTCCTGGTTTTCTGGTAGGTTATTCGGGGTATCTGGCTACGCATTTTATCGTGCATGCCTACGCGCCACCAAAGAATTTCTTCAAGCAGTTGTGGGTAAATCATAGTGTTCACCACTACAAAAATCCAGATAGTAACTACGGCGTATCGTCGCCATTTTGGGATCACATTTTCGGTTCGTTTCAGAAATAAAGAACGTACCACGTAATCGAAAAAAGCCCGTCTGATACGTATCAGACGGGCTTTTTTCGATTATCTGCTTTATTATTCATGCTTCCATTTCACCCGCCAGGGATCGTTGGTCATTTCCTGAGCATTTTTTAGGGATGCTAGTAACGTAGTAAAAATAGCTCTGTGCGTCGGAGCTTTTGCCAGATTGGTACGTTCCTGTGGATCTTTCTCTAGATCATAGAGCTCATATTCAGGACGGTATTCATAGGCTTGACGGGAACGGGGACCATATTGACTTTTCCCTGATTTTAGGTAGCCCTGCCACGTAGCAGAAGACCACAAATCGGCAGCAAACGGAAATGGTAACGGGTGCGCCAAGTTGTGAATAAGCTTGTATCGCTTCGTTACGATTGACCGCATGGGGTAATACATAGTTACCTCGTGAAAGGTGTGCGACAAAAACAACGTATCATTTCTGATGATTTTTTCCCCATCAAAGAAAGGCTTCCATGACATTCCGTGGAAAAACGACGTAACACCACGTTCACCGAATTCACCACCGCCAGAAGGTCGTTCAGAATTGGCCAGCACCTGCGGATTTAGCCCCGCGTAGTCGAGTAAAGTCGGTGCTACGTCGACCCATGAAACCAGATCATTGCAAACCGCACCTTTCTGTTTTGAAAATGGATTGCGCACGATAAGCGGCAACCGAACGCCGGGTTCGTAATGGGTTGTTTTGGCGCCGGGAACGGGCATGCCGTTGTCGGAGAGGTAAATAACGATGGTATTTTCGGATAATCCCTTTTCTTTCAATAACTCAAGTAGTCGACCAATGCCCTGGTCCATACGCGAAACGGACTGGTAATACTGAGCTAATTCGGCCCTTGTTTCGGGCGCATTTGGCAGAAAAAACGGCACATTGAGCGAATCGGCGCCATAAATCGTTTCACGCACACCTTCGTGACCATTGGGCAAATTTCCATGTGGATTCGCCTTATACGGCAATTTTTCACCACTTCCCGACCGGTGTGGATCGGTAGGACAGAAATAAAGAAAAAACGGCTTAGCCCCTTCTTTGCCCAGACGGTTTTCTTCCAGAAAAGCAGCGCATACATTAGCCATCTTGACTGGGTTGCTACCGTCCTCACCAAGCGCATTATCAAACGGGTAGGATGTAGCGGGTGCTACGTGGTATTTGCCGATGCGAGCCGTTACGTAACCTGCTGTATGAAGCATGGCTGGCATCGACACCAATTCTTCGTGCGATCGGAAATGATGCGTGGCATGCGCGAGCCCATACTGGCCATTGTTATGATTATGCCGGCCCGACAGCAACGTAGAGCGACTGGGACTACACGAGGACGTACTGGCATAAGCCCGCGTAAACCGAACGCCATCCTTCGCCAACTGATCCAGAAAAGGAGTTTTCACTTGCTTGTTTCCATAGCAGCCCAGCGCCGTTCGATCATGGTCATCACCCACAATCAGCACGAAATTGGGCATCGGCCGGTTTTGGGCTGAAGCAAAACCGCCTTGCAGAACGAGCAATAAAAAAGCGACACGTATCATTAAGAATCAGGGTTTTAACAAGATTGAAAGGATTAACAAGATTAACTGTCAGCAAGGCAGAAACAAAATCCTGAAAATCTTTACAAGCCTGTTAAAACCCCGGTTCAGATATTAATCCAGCACGTTCTTCAATTGCCGGGCTCGTTCTTTGTGCTTTTTGTCGTCTTCGATGATTTTCTTGGCGAACGTTTTTGTCGCGTCGGTGGGCGCGCTGTCTTTAAGATCATCGGCGGCATCAATGGCATCGTCGTTTGTGCTTGCCATTAAATCGAGGTATTGGAGATCGAATTCTGTACCCGCCTGCATACCTGTTAATTTGCCTTGATTGTTTTTGCTTTTGTTCGATAACGTAGTGGGCAGTGTTACGTTCATCTGCTTCGCCAATCCCTGAAGCTGGCGGTCGTCCTGCTGATGATCATTTATCGCCGATTGGGCGAAGGCTCTTACTTCAGGATTAGTGGCTTTCTTGAGCGCTATTTTACTGAGTTCAAATTCTGTAAGGCTCGTATTCGCCAGCGTAACCATGTATTTCGTTACGTCCTTCGCTTCTTCCTTGGCATCACTACCAACAGCAACGGCCTGTTTGTCAATACGTTCCTCATTGATTTTATTAGCATTATCAGTACTATCCTTCGAAGAACAGCCAGTCCCAAGGAATCCAATTATCAGAATTGCTGATGCTATATACGTTTTCATATTGCGGTTCTGTTTTGTGCATATGAAACCCAAACAAGGCCGCCTTGTTCGGAAAGACAGGTGATCCACTACGTTGGGGTCGCTACATTCCCGACTGAAGTAGCGTAAGCCAGGCTTCACGAAGGTTGTTTTCAGCCAGTAATTGCTTCGCGCGAAGGTGAAGTAAATCAGGTAAATACTGACAGCCGTGTCTGGCTTCGTCAAACAACGTATCAAGCACACCCGAAGCCTTAAAATCTCGAATTTCGTCGGGCGTCGGTAACGTAGCAATGCTACCTAATTTGCCTAAATCGTTTCCAGTCAAGATGGCGCTGTTCCGAATTTTAGCAGGAATCTGATCGACTCCGATCCCGATGCGAGGACGGGGCACTTCAAAGAGCGCATCACCCTGCGCGTGGCAATACCAATCGGCGCCCATACGGGCAACCAAGTCGATTTTATGCGGGTCAATAACTCCGGACGTATCAAAAATTGCCTCATCAAAATGCGCCATTACGATTTCGCAAATGACTAAGTGGCCTGCCCCAGGCAAATCCTCACCCGTGCGGCTAGTCGGAATGATTTGCTTCACAAGGCACTCATACGACGCAGGCGATTCGGCAACTCTCGGCGGCTTCACCCGGTCGGAGGGTATGGTCGTAAAACCCGCTTTTTCGAATTCATTGACTCCCCGTTCAAACTCAGCGCTCGCCAGCGACATCTGCTGCACCATCGCGTAGTTCACGATGTTGATCACCACTTCGCCCACTTCTTCCAGATTCAGCAGCGTGTGTTTCTTTTGTCCGTGCCGGTTGATTGTTGGCGTAAAAATCAGCGTCGGCGGGTTATATCCAGCAATGTTGAAGAAGCTAAACGGACTCAGATTCACATTTCCCTGAGCATTAATTGTGCTGGCAAAGGCAATGGGGCGCGGGCCGATACTGCCTATCATGTACCGGTAAAACTCGTTGGGTTGTAAATCCTGCGGATTGACGGTTTTCAAAGAGCGAAAGAATTAAAGAGTGAAAGAGCGGATTCAAAGAATGGATGAGCGAAAGAGTGAATAAGTGACGAGAGCATTTTTCGCTTTTTCACTCTTTAGCTCTTTGTATAAATGGTGCCTGTTACGTCTCCCAGCTCTATTTTAACGCCCTGAGAAAATCCGTAACCCCGTAGCATTATTGTGTCACCATCTTCCAGAAACATCCTCGTTTCTGTAGGTGATACGTTCAGAGGACGTTGCCCGTTCCAGCTTAGTTCCAGCAGCGAACCATACGAACCGGGTACAGTTCCTGAAATTGTACCAGTAGCCAGTACATCGCCGATATTTAAATTACAGCCGTTGATAGTGTGATGAGCAATCATCTGGGCGAAATTCCAATAGAGATGCATAGAGTTAGAGCAACTTATACAAACAGGTTCGCCATTAATCGGCTTTAACCAGGCTTCCAGCGCAAAATAAAAATGGCCAAGCCGTTGGGATTGTAAGTAGTGTAGCGGAGTTGGCTCTTGCTTTGGACCAGCAGTCCGAAACGGCTCCAGTGCTTCGAACGGCAGCACCCAGGCCGACATACTCGACGCAAAGTTTTTCCCCAAAAAAGGTCCTAGTGGCTGGTACTCCCACCGCTGAATATCTCGCGCCGACCAATCGTTGAACAACGTAACACCAAAAATATAATCTTCAGCTTCCTCAACCGAAACCGCCTGCCCCAACGTATTGCTTTTACCAATAATCAACCCCAACTCCAGCTCAAAATCCAGCGCCTGTGATGACCCGAAAATGGGTTGTTTATCTGGTCCTAAAAACTGCCCTTTTGGCCGACGTATCGGCGTTCCTGATACCACAATAGACGAAGCGCGCCCATGATACGCGACGGGCATGTGGCGGTAATTCGGCAGCAACGGGTCGCCGTCGGGACGAAACATACGTCCTACGTTTTCGGCGTGATGAATGCCTGCATAGAAATCGGTATAGTCACCGATACGTACGGGCAAGTGCATCTGCACGCGTGATTCGTGAATGAAAACCTGGTCGTGTACGTCGGCGAACGCTTTTTCATCAGCCAGCAACGTATCAATTCGTTGCCAGACGGCCTGATGGAGGGGTTTTCCCAAAGCAATGAAATCGTTGAGAACAGACTGCGCAAAAACGGACGTATCAACAGAAATATCAGCGAAATAGCCCAACAATGCCACTACCTCAAGATCAAGAACGTAGTCGCCGTGTTTAAACCCGACGCGGGGTTCGCCAATATCGTAACTGAAAATACCGTACATGTTAAAGAGTGAATGAGCGAAAGAGCGAAAGAGCGAAAGAGCGAAAGGCCTGCCGGATGATATTTAACGTCCGTTGCGGCACTCTTTCACTCATTCACCCTTTCACTCTTTACTAATATTCGTATAAATTGAGTCCATGATGCGGACGAAATGCTGATAATCTTCTTCACTTAAATCGCCCCAACCTTTACGTCGCATGGCCGATACAATCGGGAGTACTTCGTGGTATTTGGCCTCGCCCGCTTCGGTCAGGTAAACCAAAAATTTACGACGGTCGCTGTCGGCCATTCGCCGTTCGCTCAGCCCTTTCTGGCTTAGTAGATCAATGATTCGCGTAACGGTGGGCGCATCTTTGGTAGTCATCTCCGAAATCGTATTCTGACTGATACCCGGATTGCGGAAAAGATGGTCGATCACAACCCACTGATCAACGGTCAGATCGAAACCGGCGTCGTTGAACTGCTTTTGTAGGGCGTTGCGAATCTTCTTTATCGTGGTGTCAATCTTAAAAAAGTAAGCACGCGTATCGGATGGATGCGTCACGGGTTCATGAATAATGTAGAATGGATAATGACCAGTTTTATCTGGCTTGATCATTCAAAATTATTCATTATTCATTACACATCGGTCTATACTTTATCCGTTAGGAGCAGTTTATCTAGTTCGGCTTCGATCTCGGTAACAGAGTGATAGAGCTGTTCAAACGATTCGATGACAAAATAGTGCTTCTGGAAATGATCGATAATGTATGGCGTTTGGAGCAGTGTTTTCACATCGTAAGGTAGTCGTTTCGGAACAGGACTATATAAACTGTAAGCCGTTTCGCCCACCGACGATAAGATGCCTCCCCCATAAATACGTAGTTCTCCACTCTCCCGAATTAGGCCAAATTCAACGGTATACCAGTACAATCGCGAAATCATGGCGATAGCTTCGTCGCTGTCGATATGACGTAATGCAATCTGGCTCAAAGCGACCAGAAAATCGCAGAAAGCCTGATTCGATAGCATCGGTACGTGCCCGAACGTATCATGAAACATATCAGGCTCGGGCAAATATTCCAACTGATTTCGGCGACGTAGCCAGGTTGTGGCCGGGAAGTTGCAACTAGCCATCAGCTCAAAAAAATCACGATTCGGGATCAGACCCGTTACCGCGTGTACGTGCCAACCCGTCAGCTTTTTCAGGCGGGGATTTAAATCCTGCGCAAAATCAGGAATACGGTCGGCTCGAAAGCCTGTAGCGGCAATGCCATCCAGATAAGCCTGACTAGCTTTTCCGGGCAACTGCGCCATCTGCCGCTCGAACAACAGCCGCCAAACGGCCTGATCGTCGGCGGTATATTTGGAATAGGTCTGGTCCATGATTAAAGAGTGAAAGAGTGAATGAGCGAAAGAGTGACGGCGCTGGAAATACGCTCTTTCATTCTTTCGCTCATTCACTCTTTAAAGTGTTCCCCGCAACGCCTGTTCGCGTTCGATGGCTTCGAAGAGTGCTTTGAAATTACCTTTCCCGAACGAACGGGCCCCTTTGCGCTGGATGATTTCGAAGAACAACGTAGGGCGCGGGCAAATGGGCTTCGTGAAAATCTGGAGCAGATAACCTTCCTCATCGCGATCGGCCAGAATATTCAGCGAACGTAACGTAGCGATTTCTTCGTCGATGTGCCCGATACGTTCGCTCAGTTGATCGTAATACGTTTCAGGAACACTCAGAAACTCAACGCCCCTGCTACGTAGCATCTCTACGGTTTCCACGATGTTGTCGGTGGCTACGGCGATGTGCTGAACACCCGGACCGCCGTAAAAATCCAGATATTCTTCAATCTGCGATTTCTTTTTGCCCTCGGCGGGCTCGTTAATTGGAAACTTCACCCGGCCATTTCCGTTGCTCATTACCTTGCTCATCAGGGCCGTATATTCCGTCGAAATGTCCTTGTCATCGAACGAAACCAGTTGCTGGAAGCCCATTACGTCGTGGTAAAAAGCCATCCACTGATTCATCTCGTGCCAGCCCACGTTGCCAACCATGTGATCGACGTAGTTAAGACCCGCATCCGAGGGCTGATACGTTGGCTCCCATGCTACGTATCCCGGCAAAAAAACGCCCGAATAATCGTTACGTTCGACAAATACGTGCACCGTATCGCCGTATGTGTGAATCCCCGAACGTACTACGTAGCCGTAGTCATCCTGTTCATGCGTAGGCTTCAGATACGGTTTCGCGCCCCGTCGAACGGTTTCGTCAAACGCCTTCCGCGCATTATCGACCCAAAGCGCCACCACCCGAACACCATCGCCGTGCTGATCGAGGTGCCGCCCAATTTCGGTGTTGCTATGTAGCGGTGAGGTGAGCACCAGCCGAATTTTCCCCTGCTGCACTACGTACGATTCGCGGTCGCGCAGGCCCGTTGCCAGACCTGCGTGCGCGACCGGCTGAAAACCAAAAGCTGTCTGAAAATAGTGGGCCGACTGCCGGGCGTTACCAACGTAAAGCTCCAGATAGTCAGTGCCGTTGAGCGGCAGAAAATCATCTAATTTAGGTTCTAAGAGGTCTAAGGCTTCCATGTTTGTTGATGTTGAAATTTGTTTCCTGGCTAGAGTTCCAGCCAGGATTTATAATACTTTCCGTCGTCGATTTTTAGTGCTTGCTCAGTTACCATCAGCGGGCGGAACGTATCGACCATGACGGCGTATTCCTGCGTTTCTTTTTTGCCGATGCTACGTTCCATCGCACCGGGTGCTGGTCCGTGCGGGATGCCGCCGGGATGTAACGTAATGTGGCCGGGCGCGATGTCGTTTCGACTCATGAAATCGCCATCGACGTAGTAAATCACCTCGTCGGAGTCGATGTTGGAATGGTTGTAAGGAGCAGGAATAGCCAGCGGGTGATAATCGTATAAACGTGGCACAAATGAGCACACTACGAACGTATCAGTCTGAAACGTCTGATGCACAGGTGGCGGTTGGTGCACACGGCCGGTAATGGGTTCAAAGTTGTAAATCGAAAAAGCGTACGGATAATTGTAGCCATCCCAACCCACCACGTCGAACGGATGCGACGCGTAAACGAGCGAATGAAGCGAACCCTGTTTCTTAATTTTTATCAGAAAATCGCCGGTTTCATCATGCGTCTCCAGTTCACTTGGGCGAACAATATCGCGCTCGCAGAAAGGGGCATGTTCGAGTAGTTGCCCAAAATGATTTCGATACCGTTTTGGCGTGTAGATCGGCGAATGTGACTCGACGTAGAGTAGTCGTGTTTGCTCCTGATTATCAAAATCAATCTGATAAATCATACCACGTGGAATCACCAGATAATCACCTTGTTGAAACGGAATATTACCCAGCAACGTCCGCAATTTGCCGGAGCCGCGATGCACAAACAGCAGTTCGTCGGCGTCGGCATTCTTGTAGAAGTACGTAGTGAGTGACTGACGTGGTGCCGCCAGCCCAAAAATCAGGTCATTATTCGCCAGCAACGGCACCCGGCTTTCCAGAAAATCATCGGCAGGCTCGATATTAAAGCCTATCAGCTTCCGTGACAGCATGTTCTTCGTCACAGCCAGCTTCGGTGCCACGTCGATACTATCCAGTACTTCACGGACCATCGTTGGACGGTGCACGTGATATAGCAGCGACGACATGCCATCGAAGCCAATTGTCCCAAACAACTGCTCATAATAAAACGCATCGCGGCTACCCGCAGGCTTCGGAAACTGCGTATGCCGCTTGGGCGGAAACTGGCCGAGTGCGTGGTAAAATGGCATTTCGTTGGAGTAAATAATTTAATTGCTTTACTAACTATTGTTTAGCATACAATTATACTAACAACGAAACAAATTGCATATTGTTTAGGAAAATTTTTATTTATCGACGAGAAAAGAAGTTATAAAGTTGTAGGGCTGTAAGGTTGTACAGTTGGCTGGCCCTAATAAGGAGTTTATGCGCCAGCCAACTGTACAACCTTACAACCCTACAACTTTATAACTTTTAGTACGCCAGCTAACTTTACAACTCTATAACCTTACAACTTTATAACTTCCTGTTCGCTAATTTTGGCCGAGCAAACGATTTCTTAGTAACCGAAATATGCAACCAACCCTTTTGATTCTGGCCGCCGGTATGGGCAGCCGTTACGGTGGTATCAAACAGCTCGACCAGTTCGGTCCGAACGGCGAAACCATCATGGATTATTCCCTTTTCGACGCTGTCCGGGCTGGTTTCGGGAAGGTCGTGTTTATTATCCGCGAAGAACTTCGTGAGGATTTTGAAGAAGTTTTTGGTAAAAAACTGGCCGGAAAAATTGAGGTCGATTATGCCATCCAGTCGCTCGAGTCGTTTGTACCGGAAGAAGCTGGCGAGGTGAAACGTACTAAACCCTGGGGAACGGGCCATGCCATGTTGTGCGCCTGGCATCACACGCAAACGCCTTTTGCAGTAATCAACGCCGATGATTTTTATGGCCTGGAAGCATTTCAATTAATCGGCGATTTTCTGAAAAACGATACTGACGATCAGCTTCACGCGATGGTAGGCTACGAGCTCAAAAATACATTATCGGAAAATGGTTCGGTATCGCGTGGCGTTTGTCAGGTAGATGCCCAAAACCATTTGCTGTCGGTAATCGAGCGGACAAAAATCTACGAACAGGCTGCCGATTCAGATGAACAACGTATCGTTTTCGAAGAAGGCGAAAATCTTACGGCACTCTCGCCCGATACACCCGTTTCAATGAATTTCTGGGGGTTCAAGCCGAGTGTTTTTCCGTTGGTGAAACACCAGTTCGAGAGTTATGCCATGGCCAACATAAACTCACCCAAAGCCGAATTTTATATTCCAACGGTGATGACCAACTTGATTGAGACGGATACAGGCCATTGCAAAGTTTTCCGGAGTCAATCCGCCTGGTTCGGCGTTACGTATCCCGAAGATAAAGCTACGGTACAAGCCGCCTTACAAAAGCTTCACGACGAAGGTGCTTATCCCGATAAATTGTGGTAAATAACGTAGCGATACGTCTCATTATAAAGAAAAAACCTCCCTGAAGAACAGGGAGGTTTTTTCTTTGCATTTGTTCAGAAATTATTCACTACTACGTTCCGGAAACTTCTCGACAATACGTTCAGCTTCGCGGGTGAGTTGAGCCGTGATACGTGATGGATTGGCTACGGCATTTTCGACCGCTCCCCGCCAAACCAGCTTACGTGTTTTGGCATCAACCATATCGACTACAAGCGTACCTGCTTTGTAGGTTTCTTCGCGATATTGCGGGCCGGCCCATCCCCACCAGCCTGGTCCCCAGCCACGATACCCCCAACGGCCCCAGCCCATATAAGGGCCATAAAACGGGGTGGTTGGATTTGAGACCGTGCGTGTTTTGTTTTCCACAAAGAAGTGATAGCCAATCAGTAAATCAGCATTATTACCGTCTTCCTTCAGACCTTTTTCCTGCAACACATTACTCATTGTATTCTCTACGCTTTCCGTCGCCAACTGGTTGTAATACACCGGATTCTGTCCAGCTTTTACGTCGGAATCCATCCAGGTGAACGTTTTATATTTGCTAAAATCAACCTTACTGTTACTATCTACGGCCACTCGGGGCGAGCAGCCAAAAGCTACGACCAGCAGGCCGAGCATTATCACCAATCCTTTCATAACGTTTGTTGTCTATTTGTATAATAAACCACTAGACATGAAGATAGTTTGTTTCGTGTTAGCTAAAGGCCACTACGTGGTCAGTCAAATTTTGACAACGTAGTGGCCTTTGAAAAAATAGACTGGTCAGCGATGTAGGTTATTACAAAACCGGATGTTTTTTATGCCAGGACGTAGCATCTTGGTAGGCTTTGGCAATGGCCAGCACTTTGCCTTCTTCAAACAACTGCCCCATGAACGTAATACTGGTTGGCAGATTTTGCTTCGTAAATCCATTAGGGAGCACTACGCATGGGTGACCCGTTAAGTTCGTAAGCGCCAGATTACCACCCGCGTAGGTTGGTGATACGTAGACATCGATTTTTGCGGCTTTAAGCTGGGTTGCCATTTCGTTGATGAGTTTGGTACGTGCCCGATTAGCCTGAATGTACTCAACAGCCGGAACAAACCGCGATGACCGAAACGAATTTGGCCAGGCATTTTTTGTCTGACGAGCCAGTAAATCATCGCGACCGGAACGAGTGAGTTCATCGAATGAAGCGGCTGCTTCGGCGCTCAGCAGAAACGAAATCCGGTTGGCGGGAACACCAGTTGGCAAATCAAACGGAATAAGCTCAGCGCCTAAACTACGTAGCGTTTGGAGTGTGAGCGAATCGGTAGCCCGGTTGGGGTAATTGCTTTCAAAAGCTTTCTTTACGTAACCAATTCGAACGCCTTTTAACGTAGCAAGTGGCGCGTAACGGAACGGTGCCGCCATTACAGTTGGATCGTTTCCATCGGGGCCATAGATAGCGTTGAACACCAGCGCACAATCCTCCACCGAGCGGGTAATGGGTCCAATTTTGTCCATACTCCAGCTCAGGGCCATCGCTCCATGTCGACTCACGCGCCCGAACGTGGGACGCAGGCCCGTAGTGCCACAAATCGTTGACGGTGAAACAATTGAACCCAGCGTTTCGGTACCGATAGCAAACGGTAACAAACCCGCCGACACGCCCGACGCAGACCCCGCCGAGGAGCCGCTGGAACCGTTTTCTGTATTCCACGGATTACGGGTTTTGCCGCCAAACCACACGTCGCCCATGGCTAAAGCGCCTAACGTCATTTTACCGCATAAAACGGCTCCGGCTTCCTCCAATCGCTGAACAACCGTAGCGTTCATGTTGATTGTCTGGTCTTTATACGGCTCGGCACCCCAGGTGGTTTTGTAGTCTTTGGTTGCCAGCAAATCTTTGGCTCCGTATGGAATGCCATGCAGTGGACCCCGGTATTTTCCTGCTTTCAACTCAGCGTCGGCGCGCTTGGCCTGACTCATAGCTAGCTCATCGGTCAAGGAGATAACGCAGTGTAGTTTAGCGTCATATGTTTTAAGACGATCCAGAAAAAATTGCGTCAATTCGACAGAAGAAATCTGTTTTGTCCGGATAAGTTGTCCTAACTGACCGACGGTATAAAAAGCGAGTTCATCGCGATTTTTGGGTAGCGTTACCTTTTCAGCCGCCGACGCTTTAAATGACGACTGACCGGTAGGCATGGCAAAACCGGCTGGTAACGGATTGAAATACAATGCCGGCGCTACGTCGTTGGTTAATTCAATCTTACGTAGTGCTTCGTAATTCTGGCGAGCATTGTTCAGGTTATCGAGCATCGAATCGCGCTCCGCCGGCGTAAATTCCAGGCCAAACACCTGTGCCGCCACTTCGACCATACCGGACGTAATGGGCTTTTGCGTATCGTTGCTGTTAATGAAGGCTCCGAGCAGAAAACTACAGACGCAAGCGAGGCAAAAAATAGAGAATTGTTTCATGTTTCAGGCTATTCAGAAGTGATAGCCCAAATTACAGCAACGCGTCCATTAAGCCGATTGCAAACGCAAAAATTCTTCGTGTAACCGCACAATCTGGGGTAAAAGAAGCTGTTGTTCGTCGTTCTGTACTACGTAATCGGCAATACGTAATCGTTCATCGTCACTTACCTGACGCTCAATAATATGCAGAATTTCTTCTCGCGAACGATGCGGGTCGCGCTTGCTGATGCGCTCAATCCGTAGGTCGAGGGGGGCGTGTACAACAATTACTTTATCGAGATTATTATTGTCACCTGCCGCCTTCATTATGGCTGCTTCTTTAATAACGTAAGGCTTTCCAACCTGCTGACTAACCCACAAATCAGTATCAGCGAAGACACGTGGATGGATAACGCCGTTTAGTGCTTTTAGTAATTCAGGATCGGCGAACACCTGCGAAGCTACCCAACCCCGATTGTAACGTCCCAACGTATCATAAGCGTTAGAACCCAGTACGCGACTGATGTCTGCTTTCAGAATCGGATCATGTTCTGTTAGCCATTTGGCGCGTGTATCGGCTTCATAAACCGGAATACCCAAAGCCTGAAACACCTGGCAAACCACGCTTTTGCCCGAACCAATACCGCCGGTTACGCCAATCTGGAGTGGAGTCATATATTGAAAGAGCGAAAGAGCGAATTACCCGCCAGTAGGTTTTACCATCCGGTAGGATCGCTCTTTCACTATTTTGCTTTTTCGCCATTTGGCGGTGATAGCAGTTCGCCCACTTCGAAACTTACTGCAACGCGATCAGTGCTGGAGTGAAGCAGAGGGTGACGTAGCGATATGAGTGGAAGTTCGTCGTCGTAGTTGTCGGCGATACGTTTGCGCGGAATTTTGACCAGTATCGTATCTGGCAAACCACGTACCAGTTTGGCTGGTCCTTCAATCTGAATGGTTCTGGGCGTCAGATTAATAACGCTCGACACAACGTAGCGCGGTGCCAGATTGATGTGCAGACTGTCGGGCCGCAACTGAATCGTTTTAGTCAGACGCCGGTCGAAACTAATCTCCATCGTGTCAGCAATAACGTGGTTAACGTGCAGTTTTTTAACGTGTTCGGTTATTGCTGCCGCCAGCGATGCCGTGTTGATAGCGGTTGTCTGCAAGGGTTTTTCGACTACGTAGTTGATGGGATCGACCCGAAAGGGTAGCCACGAATGCCGAAGTAACCCCCAGCCATCGCTTGATACGTTCACACGGACGGTACGTGGCAACGGGGAAGTGGGAATATACAGCGAATCGTTGTAAACAAACCGGATCGGATACTCTACATTGAGCGTATAACCCGGCTTATTCAGCGCACTGAGCAACCAGAATAACGTAGCCGCTACCACGCAAAGCAAGGCTTTAGCAGGCTGAAAAGAGCGGACGTTCTGTGTGTGGGTATTCACAAATTAAAGGAAAACAAACCTGGTGGTTACTTAGTCTCTTCGGCTGGCTTTGCGGAAGCTTCGCGCGAGATGGATGTCTTCTCGAACGTCATTTTCACCCCCCGGTCAACTTCGAGCGTAACGGTCGTGCCTTCAACGGAAGCAATTTTGCCATGAAGCCCACCAATAGTTACTACGTTATCGCCCTTTTTGAGGTTATCAACAAAACTTTTCTGGTCTTTCTGCTTTTTCTGTTGCGGACGAATCATGAAAAAGTAAAAAATACCGATGATACCAATCCAAAGTAATACGTTGTAAATCATGGACGTATTACCGGCGGGGGCTTGTAAAAGAATGGAATACATAGGAAACGGTGTTAAGCGAGTTTACGGTTTTCTGTGAGTTTACAATGGAAATACAAACCTACAGAAAACGGTAAACTATTCTGGGTTAATTAATTTGACGTGGGTTTGGGGTTGACCATAGCCTTAAATTGCAGGTCGGTCATAGCCGGTTCGGTATTGGCAAAAATGGTGATGGTTTTATTCTGTTGCCCACTTTTGCCCCGACTATTAAAACGCACACGTACCGACGATTTCTTACCGGGCGCAACGGGTTCATGCGGCCAATCGGGGGTAGTACAACCGCAGGAAGCCGTTATGTTGTTGATAATCAGCGGAAATTCGCCGGTATTTGTAAAGGCAAAATCATGTTCAACAGTGTCGCCTTCGGTAAGCGTCCCAAAGTCGTAAATATCTTTCTGCTCGAACGTGATTTTCGGCATTTTTCCAGAAGCCGCCTGCTTCGAAGCTTCTCCCTGCTGGCGGTTATCGCAACTCATCTGAACCATGCCAATAGCACTAACAGCCGCTACGAATAACCAATTCTTGAGGTGCATTTTGGGTTGTATAGTTATAGGGTTATAAGGTTATACGGTTGTAAAATTGTATAGTTCAAACTGTCTGTAACTCTACAACTTTATAACCGTATAACCTTACAACTAAACAATTATGCGTTTTGCTGTTTGATCTGGGCCATAAGACGGTCCACGTCTTCCAACAGTCGTTCGGCTTTTTCGCGAGCGTCGTTCACAACGCGCTGCCCTTCATTTTTCGATGAGTTTTCAGGCACCTCGACAGATTTCCCTAAATCATCAAGCAATTGATTTATTTGCTCCCGGTATTTCGACAACCGGAATGAAAGTCTATCACGGGTAATTTTCCCTTTGTCAGGCGCATAGAGCAAGCCAAAGAGCGAACCGACGGCAATGCCCGTCAGTAAAAAGGTTAAATCTCGGCCAATTCTGTTCATGTCACTACAGTTGTAAAGTTATAGGGCTATAGAGTGTGAAGTTGTAAAGTTATAGAGTCATAAGGTTATAAAGTTGTGGAGTTTAAGGCGCGTCAGCCAACTTTACAACCTTATGACTCTATAACTTTACAACTTTCAAGTCTTACAACTTTACGACTTTATAACGCTATTTATTGTCCAGCAACCCGCGTCCGCTTTTGCGCAAACGGCCCGAGGCTTGTAATTTCTCGGACAGGTTGTCTAGTATACCATTGACAAATTTACCGCTTTTGGGCGTACTATACGCCTTCGCCAGCTCGATATATTCGTTAATCGTTACTTTCACCGGAATGTTTGGAAAACTAAGCAATTCACAAACAGCCAGTTTCAAAATTATTCTATCAAGCATCGCTACGCGCTCAACATCCCAGTTCTGAAGCTGATCGGCCAGTAATTGTTCGTATTCGGTCTCGTTCTCCAGCGATTTCTGAAACAACGTATTCAAAAACAGCTCGTCTTCTTCCCAGTCGTCGGTCAACGGTTCGAGTTGCAGACCCGTCATGCTCTGTACCGACTTCAACGTACGGATAGCCAATCCCCGAACGACCTCACTGTTTTCTGCCCAGCTCAGGTCAATTTCGGCCAGGTGTCCACGTATTGTTTCGTGCTTGAATATCAATGTCCTAAGCACGTATTGTGCCAATGTTTGATCTTCCTCAGCCGTATGGGTTTTCTGTTCGCAATAGGCCCGATACGTATCGTCAGTTTTCAGTACTTCCCGTACTGCTTTTCGTACGAAAGGCAGATCGTCGGCCCACGTAATGTTGTGACGTAGCGCTTCGTTACGTAGTGGCTGATGCTCGGCCAGCGCCTGAATAACTATATTGTCATTCAGATCTGACTCAAACGGAAACGGAGTTTCATCGGGATCACGGTACGTTCGTTCGCGGTCGATACGTGCCGCGCGTCCCAGATCGACCAATAATAAAAGTACCCGCAAATAATCGTCGTAGATACTGTTGACCTGTTTCACCATCATTTGTGCGAGGTGTGTCCGGTCTCGTTTGGTACGTGCCTGATAAAAAATGTAGCCATCATTAGCCGCTTTCAACACCCGCGTGGGCGCGTCGTTATCCTGAGCGGGCTGATTCGATTTAATGGCTTCCTGAAAGAGAACTTCGGCCAATTTACGGTAGCCTTCGAGTTGCCGCTTGTTCTGCGGCTGCATCGAATTCAGATCGGGTTGGAAGAGGTCGTTGATGCCATCGAGGGCTAGTTGTTGATTAGAGAATTCGGCCTGCCGAAGCGCATACAACGCCTGCATGACCTTTATTCGAAGTAGTCGCCTGTTGAGCATCTGCCTGAATCTGATATACTACCGGGATGAAAAAGAACTGATTTTTCTACAAAATTAAGGAAAAAGAGCGAAAGAATGAAAGCGTGAAAGAGGTCCTGCCGGGTGGAATTTGCTCTTTCACTCCGCTCCGGCGGCCCGGTTTCATTCTTTCGCTCTTTGAATGGCCTGCAACTTTTCCCGCCCCCCTGCGGTTACGAAAAAAAGCCTGCTACGTTACTTCGTGAAAGCCCTCGCCTATCTTAATAAATACCTGGTCAAGTATAAGTGGTATTTAATACTGGGAACCATTTTTACGGCCATATCCAACCTGTTTGGCATTTTCCCGGCACAGCTCGTCCGCTATGCCCTCGATCTGGTTCGGGAAACGCTCGACGTCTATTATCTCTACGATCAAACGGCGCTGCAATCGGGTCTGTACGACGTATTTGCCTTCAGCATTCTGCTCTTTGGCGTGATGACGCTGGTGATGGCATTACTAAAAGGTTTCTTTCTGTTTCTGGTGCGCCAGACGCTGATCGTTATGTCGCGGCACGTGGAGTACGACCTGAAAAACGAGATTTACGACCATTACCAGACCCTGCCGCTTAGCTTTTATCGCCAACACAACACCGGCGATTTGATGGCCCGGATTTCGGAAGACGTGAGCAAAGTGCGGATGTACATTGGCCCGAGTATCATGTACGGGCTAAACCTTCTTGTCTTGTTCGTTCTGGTTATCAGCTACATGGTTAGCATCAATGCCCGGTTGTCGCTTTATGTACTACTACCATTGCCGGTTCTGTCGATAGCTATTTATCTGGTCAACAATATTATTATCCAGCGATCTGAAGAAATTCAGCGTTCGTTGTCACGACTATCGACTTATGTACAGGAAGCATTTTCGGGTATTCGGGTATTGAAAGCATTTGTGCAGGAGAATAATTCAGCCGCAAAATTTGAAGTTGAAAGTGATGAATACCGTAACAAAGCGCTGGGTTTAACACGTATCGATTCGCTGTTTTTTCCTATCATCGCCATTCTGGTTGGGTTGAGCAACGTACTGGTGATTTACGTAGGCGGCCAGGAAATTATGGCGGGCCGACTCACACCGGGTAACATCACCGAGTTCATTCTTTACGTTAACATGCTGACGTGGCCTGTGATGGCCCTCGGCTGGACGACTAGTCAGACTCAACGGGCGGCTGCTTCTCAACAACGTATCAACGAGTTTCTGAA
The DNA here is from genome assembly GCF_054778555.1 of Spirosoma flavus. Taxonomy (NCBI): domain Bacteria; kingdom Pseudomonadati; phylum Bacteroidota; class Cytophagia; order Cytophagales; family Cytophagaceae; genus Spirosoma; species Spirosoma flavus. Next base: position 1,166,099 of record NZ_BAAGZL010000001.1, on the reverse strand, counting down.
CATCAAAACCGACATCGTTTCGCAGAAAAATATACAGCACGTTATTAAGGGCGAGGTTGAATTTAAGAACGTCAGGTTCGTGTATCCGGATTCTGGAATCGTCGCGATCAAAGATTTCTCGATGCACGTTCGGGCGGGCGAAAGCGTAGCGATTCTGGGAACGACTGGTTCCGGCAAAAGTACGCTGGCCAACCTGATAACCCGCATGTACGACGTATCGTCGGGCGAAATTCGGGTTGATGGGATTCCGATTAAAGACTACAACCTGACCTCGCTACGTGAGCAAATGGGCTACGTACCGCAGGACGTTTTCCTGTTTTCGGAAACCATCAGCAACAACGTCCGTTTCGGCAAACCCGATCTGCCGCAGGAGCGCGTAGAACAGGCGCTACGTGACGCCGACCTGTACCAAAACGTACTGGATTTCCCGGAGCAGTTCGAGACGCGCGTGGGTGAACGTGGCGTTACGTTGTCGGGCGGACAAAAGCAGCGACTGAGCATTGCCCGCGCCATCGCTCGTGATCCCAAAATCCTGATTCTTGACGATTGCCTTTCAGCGGTTGATACCAACACCGAAAACATCATCCTGAACAACCTGCAACGTATCATGGACGACCGGACCTCGGTAGTAATTTCGCACCGCGTTTCCTCCGCCAAACTCGCCGACCACATCATTATGCTCGACGACGGCGAAATTATCGAACAAGGTACTCACGACGAACTGCTGGCCCTAAACGGTTCGTACCGCGAGCTTTACGAAAAGCAGTTACAGACGGAAGAAGTATAACACAACAAATTACCATTTTCGAAAAGGCGGAGAAAGCAAGTTTCTTCGCCTTTTTTTGTGTTCTGGACGTGGCTGAGCCAGAGAGTCATTAGATGATACACAAAACCTCCACCAGAACATTCCCCGGTGCTGCTACGTAGAACGACATGGTACCACGCCCTCCATACGTTTTGGGCTCTTTTCCAACGTCAAGCCCATCTTCTTTCATTCTTTCGTACACCACCAGAACCTGTTCAGGCGATTCCTGCACAAAACCGACGTGGAAATCAGTCGGATACTGGGGTATTTCAGCTTTCGTAAAGTTGCTGATTGACAGGATAAACCCATCCTTATCTTCCAGAATGGCAATGATGTTATCGCCTTTAACTTCCTGTGTTTGAAAGCCAAAATACGTTTCGAAGAAGGTTTTAGTTTGCGCCACATCGGGCACAGCTATATTCAAGTGTTTGAGTGCCATTAGCTGGTAACTATTTAGAGAGTAACACAAAAATTTCTACAAAGGTATAGAAACTTAATTAGTAAATAAACGTTTACTTACTAAAATATGCTTCAACAAATCAGGATAGTTGTTTATGAGACCTAAAAATTTAGATAAGGAAGATGCCATTCGACAGACAGCGCTTCAGCTGATTGCTGAAGAAGGGTTGGAAAACCTGAGTATGCAGCGGCTGGCGAAGGCGGCTAACGTATCGCCCCGTACGATCTATATCAAGTACGAGAACAAAGAAGACTTCCTGATAAAACTCTTCATTGACAACGTATTAGGCGACTATGAAGCGGCTGTATTGGAAGATTTTGATGAAACGGCGGAGTTTGCAGGGGGCGTAAAAAAAATCTGGCTCAATACGTTCAATTACTTCAAGAGTAACCGCCCTTCATTCGCTCTGATGCAATATGGAAAATACTCACCGCTGTTAAACAAAGCTTTTCACGAACGTAACATCGAAGAAGGCCAGTTTTTTGGACCGGTAAACCGCTTCTTAAGACGTAACGCCGAGGCTGGCATTATCAGCGATTTCCACCACGACGTTTATAGAGCTTTACTGTTTGCCCCCGTCCATGATTTGATTAAAGAGTACTTCGATTATGAAGTTCGACCTCGTCAGATTGTTACCGAAGAGTTGATTCTGGACTGTTGCGAAGCTGTAATTAAAGGAATGCTGAAGTGAGAATTAACACGAATAATATCATGAATACAATCATCAATAAAAAAATAGCCATTGTGGGCGGTGGCCCCGGCGGGTTAACGCTTGCCCGACTTTTGCAACGTAGCGGTGCTACGGTAAACGTTTATGAACGAGACCTGAACCGGAATGTCAGGGTGCAGGGTGCTACGTTGGATTTACATGATGAATCTGGATTAAAGGCGATTCAGAAAGCCGGCTTAATGGATGCGTTTAAAGCGAATTTCCGTCCCGGCGCCGACCGGCTACGTATCATGGACAAAGGTGCAACGGTTGTCTTTGATCAACATGAAGATACGGGTGACGCTACGTTCGGCGATGATACGTTCCGACCCGAAATTGACCGGGGCCCATTGCGAGCTATCCTGCTGGATTCACTGAAACCCGATACAGTGGTGTGGAACAGTTATTTACTCAACTTAACGCCGATAGACGACTCCTGGAAACTTGAATTTCAGAACGATACGTCTGTTGTGGCCGACGTAGTGATTGCCGCCGACGGAGCCAATTCGAAAATACGTCCACTCATTACGTCGATTAAACCTTTTTATTCAGGCGTAACGATTGTAGAAGGAAGTGTGTATCAGGCTGAAACAGCAGTACCCGAACTGAACCAGCTTGTGAATGGGGGAAAAATCTTTGCGTTTGGTAATGAGAAATCAATCATCGTCAGTTCAAAAGGCGATGGCAGCCTGGTATTTTACACGGGTTGCAAAACCGAAGAGCACTGGAATCGGGAAAGTACTGTCAATTTCGCGGATAAAGCGCAGGTAATCAACTGGTTTAAAGAAGAGTTTGCAGGATGGGGCCCCATCTGGCTTACCTTGTTTGAAAATGCAGAATTGCCGTTGACAGTACGTCCGCAGTACTGCATGCCGCTGGATCAGAGTTGGGAAACGCAGCCGAATCTAACCATGCTCGGCGATGCCGCTCACCTAATGCCCCCCTATGCAGGCGAAGGCGTGAATATGGCGATGCTGGACGCGCTGGAACTGAGCGAATGCCTGACCAGTGATACGTTCCCGGATACACATTCCGCCCTGGCCGCTTATGAAAAACAGATGCTTTCCAGAGCTTCCGAAACGGCCAAATTAACGCTGGAGCAGACCGATGCCCTGCATGCTCCCGACGCCATAGCGCATATCCTTGCTGTTATCAGCTAAGCCCGATTACGCAAGGACCCACTGGCCGCATCCTGCCGGGCTCGCTCGGAATTACTTATATGCCCTAACCGAATACTTTCTGAAAAAGGCTTTTATAAATCAAGTTTCGCCAGTTCCTCCACCTGAATTCCCCAGGCACAACGGAAATGCCCCAGCGGACAGGCCGTCCGACCGTGTAAATTGCAGGGCTTGCAATCCAGTTTTTCCGGCGTCTGCACCACGCGCGATACGTCGGACAGTGGCCCAAAACCAAACTCTGGTACGGTCGAGCAAAAAATGGCTGTTGTGGGTGCGTTCATTGACGAACACAAATGCAAAGGGGCTGAGTCGTTTACGTAATTCATTACCGCGCTCTGTTGCAACGCAGCCGATTGCAATAAACTCAATTTTCCCGCCAGATTTACTACAGTTTCACTACGTCCGGTTGATTGCCGAATGGTTTCGCAGGCTGCTGTGTCGGTGGGAGCGCCCAATAAATACACCGTTACGTCTTCCGGCAGCATCTGTATTAACTCTACCCATCGCTCGGCGGGGTATTGTTTCGTGAACCAGACCGACATTGGCGCCATACAAACGTAACGGCGCTGCTGATAAGGCTTCACGGCCTCATAATCAGCCATCGACGGGTATAATTTCGGTTGAGTTTGTTGCTGAACTCTGGACGCTCGCTGACTATCCAGCGCTTTAAGAAGACCAAAATTCCGATCAACTTCATGCACGCCCGGTTCGAAACGGTGCGCTACACATTTTGTAAAAAATCGGGAAAACGGATTTTTGTCGAAACCAATCGTCTGTTTTGCGCCCGACAAAACCGTGAGCATGCCCATCGTGCCGTAGCGTTGCAGATTCAGAACGGCGTCATATTTCCGGTTACGGACGATACGTAACAATCGCCATAAATCCCGATATTTGGTGCCCTTTTTATGCCAGATCAATACGTCATTCAGGAACGGATGATTCGCCAATAACCCCTCGTTTCCTTTTCGTACCAGTACGTCGAGTGTAGCGTTGGGCCAGGCTTTGTGTAGCTGTTCAAGTAACGCCGTCGCCAGAATGACGTCGCCAATAAAAGCAGTCTGGATAATCAGGAACCGGGGCGGAGTAGATGCGGTTATCATTAGTACGCTTAATACGTCGTTACGACTGCGTAAATTGTTAAGAATGGAAGATTACGAAGTATATACTCTGCCTAACGGCATTCGAATTGCGCATAAACAAATTCCGCACACGCAGATTGCCCACTGTGGCATTATGCTCGACATTGGGAGCCGAGACGAACAGCCTCATCAGCAGGGACTTGCCCATTTCTGGGAACACATGGCATTCAAAGGTACGGAGAAACGAAAATCCTACCACATTATTACCCGGCTGGAAACGGTTGGGGGTGAATTAAATGCCTACACCACGAAGGAAAAAGTTTGTTTCCATGCGTCGGTGCTGGGCGTTCATTTTGAGAAAGCGACCGAATTGCTTGCCGATATTACGTTCCATTCGGTGTTTCCCGAAAAGCAGATCGAGCGGGAAAGAGATGTAATTCTGGAAGAAATGGCGATGTATTACGACTCGCCCGAAGACGCGATTCAGGACGATTTCGACGAGCTGGTTTTCCCAAACCACGCCCTCGGCGGAAATATTTTGGGTACTACTGAAACCGTAGGCTCGTTCCGACGTGAGGATTTGCAGCGGTTCATTGCCGAGAACTACGACACCAGCCGGATTGTATTTGCATCGGTAAGCAAGCTACCGTTTAAACAGGTCGTAAAAATTGCCGAAAAATACTTCCGCGACGTACCAACCCAGCAAGCGGCTCGCCAGCGGAAAACACCCACAGATTATGTACCGCGCCAAACGAAAGTAGAGCGACCCATTACGCAGGCGCAGTGCGCATTAGGGCGCCCGGCTTATGGTCTAACCGATGTGCGTCGGTTGCCGTTTTTCATGCTGGTAAATTTGCTCGGCGGCCCCGGCATGAACTCCCGGCTGAATCTGAATCTGCGTGAGAAATACGGTCTGGTTTATTCCATCGACGCCAGTTATACGCCATATCTGGATACTGGTTTTCTGGGGATCTATTTTGGCACCGATCCTAAAAAAGTGGAGAAGGCTCATTCACTGATTATGAAAGAGTTGAAGCGGCTGCGCGAACAACCGCTTACTACGTTGCAACTTCACCAAACGAAGGAGCAATTGATTGGTCAGCTGGCGATGGCCGAAGAAAGCAACAACAGTTTCATGCTGATGATGGCCAAAAGTCTACTGGATATCAACCGAGTAGAATCGCTGACGGATATTTTCAACGACATCAAATCTGTTACGTCTGCTCAGCTGCAAGATTTGGCGCAGGAAGCCTTTCAGGAAGATCAGTTTAGTTCATTGACGTTTGTACCGGAGAAATAAGGGCTGGGCCAAGCTCTGTTTGGCCTAAAAAGAACACAAAAGGCCAAACAGAGCTTGGCCCAGCCTATATGACTCTTAAAGACGCGCAAGCTACTGTCGACGAATGGATTAAAACCGTTGGCGTTCGGTATTTCAACGAACTCACCAACATGGCGATGCTGACTGAAGAAGTCGGCGAAGTAGCCCGAATTATTGCCCGGCGTTACGGCGAACAGTCAGAAAAAGAGTCGGATAAGAACAAAGACCTCGGTGACGAAATGGCCGACGTATTGTGGGTGCTCATTTGCCTCGCCAACCAGACTGGTATCGATCTGACGGAGGCTTTCGAGAAGAATCTAGCCAAGAAAAACATCCGAGATGCGACCCGGCACCGGGATAATGAGAAATTAAAGTAGTAGCGTGGGTGGAAACCCGCAGACTATAGTTCAAAACTGCGGGTTTCCACCCACGCTACTCATCATTAATACCCTCTTGCCGTATTGTCGGCGCGTGGGTCGGAAGCTCCTTCGTAGGAACCGTCGGGACGTATCAGAACGCAATCCATTCGCCCCAACGTATTGGTCAGTTTTTCCAGGATATAAGACCGGTTCTGTAACGCCTGAATTGTCGCTTCAGAAAAAGCGCCGTTCTCGAAAATGGTTTTATCAGGCAGCCACTGGTGGTGGAATTTAAGCGCGTTTACCGACTGCTGCATGGTCATGCCGTGCTCGATTACGTTCAGGATGGTCTGGTAAACCGACGTAATAATGGTGGAGCCACCCGGCGTACCGACCACCATAAACAGTTTCCCATTTTTCTCCAGAATCGTCGGTGTCATCGACGAGAGCATCCGTTTATTGGGTGCAATGGCATTGGCCTGATTCCCAATTAATCCGAACATATTTGGAACGCCCGGTTTCACGCTGAAATCGTCCATTTCATTGTTCATGAAAAAGCCCGCGCCCCCCACAACAACCCGGCTGCCGTAGCCGCCATTTAACGTAGTGGTGATGCTAACAGCGTTTCCATCTTTATCGACTACCGAAAAATGGGTCGTTTCCAGACTTTCGTAGCCGGGAATAGAACCGCCTTTTACGTTACGGCTGTCGGTAGCTTTTGCCCAGGAGAAATCCGTCCACCGGTTTTTCAGGTAATCAGGGCTGATGAGTTGACTGACAGGGACTTTAACAAAATCTGGATCACCCAGAAATTTGGCGCGGTCGGCGTAAACGCGTCGTTCGGCTTCAATCATCACCTGCACCGTACTGTCGCGGTTCCATCCCCAGCGACGTAGCGGATACGGTTCTGTAAAGCGCATCATTTGCAGCAGTGCTACGCCCCCGCTGGACGTCGGCGGCATCGTTATTACGTTGTATTCTTTGTACTTCGCCTGAATCGGTTCGCGCCAGACAGAGTGATAATTTTTCAAATCTTCTTCAGTAATCAGACCATTGCCACGTACCATTTCTTCGGCCAGCAGTCGTGCGGTTTCGCCTTCGTAAAAACCCGCCCGCCCCTGTGTCTGAATACGTTGCATCGTTTTCGCCAGATCAGCCTGAACAAATAAATCACCTTTGTGCCATGTAGTCGTGTCTGTCGGAACGGGGCTTTTCAGGAAATACGTTTTACCCGGATTAATCGTATTCAGATCTGTTTTGATACGATTCAGGCCCAGCGCATCTCGCTCGGTGAGCGCAAAACCTTTTGCGGCCAGATCGACGGCGGGTTGCACCACCTGTGCCCAGGTCAGTTTACCAAACTTCTTATGCGCTTCGGCCATCCCATCGACCGAACCCGGTACGCCACTGGCCAGATGCCCGCTGATACTCAATCCCGGTCGAACGTTCCCCGCCGAATCGAGGTACATATTCTGAGTGGCTCGGCCGGGTGCTTTTTCCCGATAATCGAGTGTGTAGGCTTTACCAGCATTATCGCGATAGACCATAAATCCGCCCCCGCCAATATTACCGGCACCCGGATACACCACCGCCAGCGCAAACTGCACCGCCACGGCGGCATCGACCGCATTTCCACCAGCCTGCAAAATCTTAAGACCTACCTGCGACGCTTCGGGGTGTGCCGACGCGACCATTCCGTTACGTCCGATAACGCCCACACGATCAGAGAAAAAGGGTTTAACGGTCGGATCTTCGTCGCGGTATTGATAGACGCCCTGACTCTGGTTTACTGTCGTCCCCGCCGTAGTAGGAGCCTTTGTTCTACAGGCGTTGAAACCCGCAGCCAGCAGCAGAACGGATAGATAAGGGATGAAGCGATGATTCATAGAAGTACGTTTCAGCTAGGTGGTTGTATTTCGTTACGTACAAAAATAGCGTTATCTCGCTCATCGCCAAACCAACCACTTATCCCGCCGAAACCGTCGCCCGTCCGAAAGGGTTTGGCAAAGAAAGACCTGTTTCGTACTTTCATTGGCTAGAATTGTCACGAGAGATGCCGTTTATTCGTCAAACATTCGAAAGTTTCCGATTTGCGTGGCAGGCGCTACGTTCCAATCTGCTACGTACTACGCTCTCGCTGCTGGGCGTAACGGTAGGCATTTTTGCGATCATCGCCGTGTTCACCCTGGTCGATTCGCTCGAACGTAACATCAAGGACAGCCTTTCGTTTATCGGCGACAAAGTAATATATGTGCAGAAATGGCCCTGGGTATTCAGCAATGATTTTCCCTGGTGGCGGTATTTCCAGCGGCCCGTACCCACGTACAACGAATACCGTTTTCTGAGTGAAAAACTTGAAAATGCGCAGGCCGTTGTTGCGATGGATTTTAAAGGGCGGGTTACGGTAAAATATGCGAATAACAGCATGGCCTGTCTGATTCAGGGTACTACGCTGGATTACAACAAAATCTCGGAAGTACCTATCGAACAGGGGCGCTACTTCACACAGCAGGAGGTCGACGTATCACGGAACGTAGCGATTATCGGTGCCGACGTAGCAGAGAACCTGTTTCCGGGTCAGAGTCCTGTTGGTGCTACGTTCAAAATCAACGGGCTGAATTTTGTGGTAATTGGCGTGCAGAAACGTAAAGGCGAAAGCATCCTCAACGTAGGTGGAAATCCCGACATCAAATGCCTGATTACGTACGGGGCTTTTGCCAAAATGTTTCACTCAGGCAAGCCCGATATTGACATCGCTATTAAAGGATTCGATACGGACGATGGGCTGGTTGAGCTGGAGAGCGAAATTCGTGGATTGCTACGTACCCGACGGGGATTACGTCCTCTGCAGGATGACAATTTCGCCATTAACCGTCCTGAAGCACTGGCCAAAGCCATTGGCGGCATTTTCGTGGTGCTGACCCTCGCCGGCTGGGTGATTGGCGGTTTTTCGATTCTGATCGGCGGATTTGGTATTGCTAACATCATGTTTGTCAGCGTGAAAGAACGTACCAACGTCATCGGCATCCAGAAATCATTGGGGGCGAAAAATTACTTTATTCTGTTTCAGTTTCTGTTCGAAGCTGTTCTGCTGAGTCTGGTCGGTGGGCTGGCGGGTATTTTTCTGGTTTACCTGCTGTCGTTCATGAATTTAGGCAGCCTCGATCTCCAACTTAGCGCTGGCAATATTGCACTTGGGCTGGGCGTATCGAGCGTTATTGGCATCCTTTCCGGTATAATTCCGGCATTCACAGCTTCCCGTCTCGACCCAGTTATTGCCATCCGGGCGAAGTGATTCAGAACCGGGATTTTAACAGGATTGAAAAGATTTACAGGATTTTGCTTACAACTCCAATCCTGTAAATCTTTTCAATCCTGTTAAAATCCCGGTTTTGATTTTCCGATGGGTTCATTTGCATTTTTGGCTATTTGAGCGCTTCTTGTACGAATAACCTATTCCTCATGGCAGAAAACCTTTCAAATTCAGTTTCATCGGCCGAAGCCACCGCCGAGCCGACCGAATTTAACCGCTCACTGGGTCTGCTCGACTCAACTCTCATCGTTTCCGGCTCCATGATTGGCTCCGGCGTTTTCATTGTCACTGCCGATATGGCACGGAACCTTGGCTCGTCGGGTTGGCTGTTGATGCTCTGGGTTTTAACGGGCGTACTGACCGTGGCGGCTGCGCTCAGTTACGGCGAACTGGCCGGAATGATGCCGAAAGCGGGTGGACAATACATTTACATTCAGCGGGCGTTTGGACCACTGACAGGTTTCGTCTACGGCTGGACCGTTTTCATGGTCATCCAGACCGGAACCATTGCGGCCGTAGCGGTGGCTTTCACGAAATACACCGCCGTTTTTATTCCAGCACTAGGTCCCGATAATGTATTGCTGGCGCTAGGGCCCGTCAAAATTACGCTGGGATCACTGTTTGCGATTTCGAGTCTGGTGTTGCTTACCTGGCTTAACAGCCGGGGTGTACAAAGCGGCAAATTCATCCAGAACGTATTTACATCAGCCAAACTCATTGCGCTACTAGGCCTGATTGCCATTGGTATCACCATTGGATTGAGTACAGGTTTGCTGTCGAACAACCTGACCAACGCCTGGGATGCCAGCACAACGTCGCCAACGGGCGAGGTACTTCCGTTGGCGGGTATGGCCCTGATTCTGGCGTTTGGTACGTCGATGATTGGCTCGCTATTCTCGGCCGATGCCTGGAACAACGTAACGTTCATTGCGGGCGAAATCAAAAATCCGCGACGTAACATTCCGCTCGCTCTTTTTTTTGGAACACTCATCGTCACCACCATTTATTTCCTGGCCAACGTATCATACCTGTCGCTGCTCCCACTGAAAGGCTTACCAACTGCCACCGATATTGTTGGGCGCGGTATTCAGTTTGCCGAAGCGGATCGGGTCGCCACGGCCGCCGTTGAAACCGTTTTCGGGAACGTAGCGGTGGCCATTATGGCTGTGTTGATTATGGTATCGACGTTCGGTTGCAACAACGGCCTGATTCTGGCCGGTGCCCGTCTGTACTACGCGATGGCTAAAGACGGTTTATTTCTAAAACAAGCCTCGCACCTGAACGAGAATGCCGTACCGGGCCGGGCTTTGTGGGTGCAATGCATTTGGGCCTCTATCCTCTGCCTATCAGGCAGATACGGTGATTTACTTGACTACTGTACATTTGCCTCGTTGCTGTTTTACATCGTTACCATCGCCGGTCTGTTCCGTCTCCGACGTACCGAACCCAACACCGAGCGGCCTTATCGCGCTTTTGGATATCCGCTTGTTCCCGCCCTGTACATCATCGCCGGACTAACCATCTGCGCTATTCTACTGTATACCAAAACCTTCAACACGGGCATGGGCCTCCTGATCGCTGGCTTAGGTATTCCAATTTATTACTTCACTAAACGTAGTCAGGCTGCGTAATGATGACTTGTGGTGGTGTCGGGTTTGAGAAAACTGTGTCAGATGTTAGCATCTAACATCGCCTGAAGAGAATAATAAATAGAGAATGGTGTGGGGGAATCGAACCCCCATTTGCCCTACACACTAACCTTTTGCTATTTCCGAACACTTCTAACTGCTTATGTGACAATCCAAACCAGACCACCACGCTAGGGCCACCATCACTGTTAGTTTTGCTATTCCTGTTTTTGTTTCCATAACTATTTCAGTTTTATTAATTTCGACTATAGTACTGCAAGTCAAACTTGATATAACAGCAGGCAGGAAAGTAAACCCGAAAAACAGGCAAAAGGTCAATATCGTTGTGCGTCTCCTATGACACTTTAAGCCTTCAATTTAAAATCAAGTTATCTATATTGGGTTGGATTCCCAAGGTTTGTGTTTGTTATCATTCAAACTTTATTGGCTTCGATGACTTATCTTCAACTATATCAGAACTACCAGAAGTTACCGCCTGTTTATCAGGCAGAAGTAGCTAACTTCATAGAATTTCTGGTTTCTAATAAAGTGAACGATAAACCTGTCGAGCGAAATAAACCTGTTTTTGGTAGTGCGAAAGGTTTGTTCAAAATGAGTCCTGATTTCGATGTCCCACTCGATGACTTCGCTGACTATCAGTAACGAATTTACTAATACCCACCCGCACTCATTTCCTTCTCACCGAATCCGAAAAGCCCGTTCTTTAAACGGCAGGAACGTAGCATTTGCTTTACGTTGGGTGATGTCCCGATCAAAAGGGCGATTCAGGTTATTTCCAGCCAAATCCTCCAGCCGTGATTCGATACGTAGCGTGTAGTTGCCCGCCAACCAGGTTTTAGTGGGTGTAAATACAACTTTTTCTTCATCAAAACTCGTCCGCCACGTTCCATTCACCGACGTACCATCCTCGCGACGTATGTGGAATGTTTCCAGAAGCAGGCTATAATCAAGTGGCTCCGGGAACGTAATGGCTAAGGGTTGCCGACTTCCAGAAATAGGTTGACTCATCGACCATTGCATAGGGTCGGGCGATACACCATCTCGCGAAACTGTTACAAAAGTTTTACTCAGTGTCTTCCCCAACGTAGCCCCCTGCGTATCAGGCCAGTCTCCAGAAACCGCCAGTCGATACGTAGCGCCAGCCTGCAACGGTGCGCCCAATTGCTGATTTGGGCGAAGATCGCGTTTGATACGTCCCGGATCGAGCCAGAGCGTGAGCAGGGTACGGTCGGTGTTCCAAAGCTCGGGTTGGAGATCGAGAAAGACGTTTGGTAACGTATCAGTACCGTTTTTCAGCAACGTAACGTAGCGCAACGATTGACCTTCGCGCATGGGTCGGGAAAATTGCACATAAATCTTCAGCAGATTTTCCGGCAACGTATCAGCCGACGGATAAATGCCTTTTAGGAACGGGCGGTCATTATCGGCCAAGGCCGGAATTTCTACTTCACTGAGACGTTTGCTACGTATCCACAACTCATACTGCAAGCCCCGCGTAAAAGGTACCAATGGCTCAAACACAATCCCTTCGTCGCTACGTAGGAACTGCCCCGCAATAGCCGTTTCTACACCCTGTCGACGTATCGTTAAGAGTTTGGACAGCGAATCAGGAGCGATACCAACAGCGTAGCGTTCGGGAATGAACAGACCAATTGCCCGTTCGTCGCTCCAGCGGATGGCAAGATTGCCCTCATCGCCCGAACGACACGTAACAAGCAAACCAGCCGCAAAAAAAATCAGGCTATACAACGTGCATAGCCTGATACGTATCATGTTGATATTTTTAGAGATACCGTTCACTGGACGTCCACAAATCAAGGCTACCATTCGAACGACGTTGGAGCAACACCATCCGCGAGTCGTCCAGTTTGTCGAGCTGTATTACGTTCGTTACGGGCAATGATACGAAATCAACGCCAGCCGTCGCGAAACTTTCCGTCACCGGCGTGGTCAGCGCTCCCTGATAATCTTCCAGGCTTTTGTATTTCACCTTGAACACTGGCCGATTTGAGTTAGCCATCAGCAGGAACGATTCGTCACCTTTTTTCAGCATAACCATATCCAGTGGCGAGTTGCCGCTACCCATTTCGGCTACGGTACGTCCTTTCACATGTTTACCGGCTTTCAGCTCGTCCAGCGGGAACAGCACCAATGGCGTGCAGGTGTAGCTGGCCAACAAGTATTTTTTGCCTTTGATTTCCGTCGTGGTAAAAGTCCGGATTGGCGACATGGTTTCGTATTTGGCGTGGGCTGCGTGGTAAATTTCCAGCGACGCCTGATCCTGCGCGTTCGTGAACGGGAACGGAATGCTGCGGAACGTAGAACCAAATTCCTGATTCGACAGCCCCGTTACCATCACTTTTCCATCGGCAAAACCCATATCCGAAATCGAAGCTATACGTAGCGATTCGCCCCGACTTCCTTTTGCATCTTCGGCGGGGGCATTCGCTAACGTAACGGTCGAAAAAGGCACTTCTTTCAGCGAAACGGGTGTCAGTTTATCACCTTCTACTTTGAGTAAAACCGGCGTACCGTCGCTGCTCTGCACAGCGCAATACACGTTTTTCGACTTCGGATTGACTGCAATATCCTGAATCGTAATATTCTTTGCGCCGGTACCGAGCAGGGCCGCAATTTTCTCATCGATATTTTTGACTTCAACCGCATTGGCCTTTTCGACAGCATTGGCATCCTTTGTATCGACCGCGAACACTGCCGCGCTTTTGCCGTCGCCGATGAACAGGACGCCATCAGGGCCAAACGTCAGCGCATTAATCGATTTGATAGCGGGCGTACCGACCGTCATTCCATATTGATTGGCAACAGGCCGGGTTGTGTTAGCCAGCAGCGAAAGACCGGCAACGCCCAGCGCGAGCACGGCATACAGTTTTTTCATGGTATTGGAGGTTGGTTTGAAGAATACGTTGATAATCAGTCCGAATGTAGCGGTTTTCGCCAGGATGTCAAAATGCGGCTTATTGTAGATTTATAAGTCAGTTGGTCGCTTACCTTACCTGCCAGTTTCTTTGTAATTTTGAGTTATGTTTCTGATCAAGCAAACGCACCCCTTCGCCAACCTGCTTCCTTCGTTTGAAGGTGATTTATATTTCGACGAATCTCCTGAACACACCGCCCAGCGCGTTCTCTACGCAACCGACGCGTCAGTCTATCAGGAAATGCCGGTTGCGGTGGCGCTCCCGAAATCGGTCGCCGATATCAAACAACTGCTTCGCTTTGCGCAGCAGCACAAACTGGGTCTGATTCCCAGGGCGGCTGGTACGTCGCTGGCGGGCCAGGTAGTGGGTAGCGGTATTGTGGTCGATATTTCTAAATATTTCGGAAGTATTCTGGATATCAACTCCGAAGAACGTTGGGTACGTGTGCAACCGGGTGTCATCCGTGATGATCTGAACGCCTTTCTAAAACCGCACGGGCTACTTTTCGGACCCGAAACATCAACCGCCAGCCGTGCCATGATTGGCGGCATGATTGGTAACAACTCCTGCGGTCTTCACTCCATCGTCTGGGGCACCACGCGCGATCATCTGCTAGAAGTAAAAGCGGTCCTGAGCGACGGAGCCGAAGTAACATTTGGTCCCCTTACACAAGAACAATTCGACGCGAAATGCCGGGGCGAGAACGTAGTAAACCCCCTCGAACAAAAGCTCTACGTCCAATTCCGCGATTGGCTTTCTCAACCAACCATCCAAAACCACATCCGCGAAGGTTACCCCAAGCCAACCGTTACCCGACGTAACACGGGCTATGCGCTGGACGCGCTGGTGTCGTTTTTTGCGGACAAGCGGGAAGAGAATATGCCCTTCAACTTCGCCAACCTAGTTGCGGGGTCGGAAGGGACGCTGTGTTTTATTACGGAGGCTAAGTTGAATTTGCTGCCGCTACCGCCCAAGGAATCGGCGCTGGTTTGCGCGCATTTCACTACGTTACGTCAATCGTTGGAAGCTAATCTGGTAGCGCTGGAACATCAATGTTACGCGTCGGAGCTGGTCGATGATTATATTCTGGAACTGACCAAAACGAACATTGAGCAGGCCAAAAACCGAACGTTTGTTGAAGGCGATCCCAAAGCCATTCTGATGGTGGAATTTTTCGATGAAACCGTTGAAGGCGTTCGCCAGAAAGCGGAGCAGTTTGTCGATGCGTTACGTCAGAAAAACCTCGGCTACGCCTACCCCATTCTGTTCGATGAGGAAACCAAAAAACCCTGGGCGCTACGTAAAGCGGGTCTGAGTATCATGTACAATATTCCCGGCGACGAAAAACCAGCGAATGTGATTGAAGACACAGCCGTAGACGTTCACGACTTGCCCGATTATATTGATGAACTGGACCAGATGGCGTGGGAGCAACATGGCTTAAAACTCGAATATTCGGCCCACGCCGGAGCCGGTGAAATTCACGTATTACCGCTCATTAACCTCAAATCGTCGGAAGGGCGGACGAAGTTTCGGGCATTGCTAATGGACACGGCGCAATTGGTCAAAAAATACGGCGGCTCACTATCCGGTGAACATGGCGACGGACGGCTACGGGGTGAGTGCATCGCGTTTATGCTCGGGCCCGAAAATTACCAGTTGTGCAAGGAAGTCAAGGCGCTTTGGGACCCAAACAATACGTTCAATCCCGGCAAAGTGGTCGATACGCCACCGATGAACGAACATCTGCGTTCGGAAGCAGACGTAGTAATTCCACAACCCAAAACCATATTCGATTTTTCGAAAGACGGCGGTTTGCTCGAACTGGCAGAAAAATGCTCCGGCTCCGGCGATTGCCGAAAAACGGCCATTTCGGGCGGAACGATGTGCCCCAGCTACATGGCGACCCGTCGCGAACGCGATACAACGCGGGCGCGAGCCAATATACTACGTCATTTTTACAGCAATACGCAGCAGCCCACCAACCACGATTATGAAACGGTGAGCGAGGTTTTGGATTTGTGTCTGTCGTGCAAAGCCTGCAAAGCCGAATGTCCGTCAAGCGTGGACATGACGCGGATGAAATCCGAATTCATTCAGCAGAAATACAAGGAAAACGGCATTCCGCTACGTGCCCGGCTGGTCGGCAATTTCACCAAACTGATGTCACTGGCTAGTATTGCGCCCTGGGCTTACAACGCTATTTACGACAGTCCGGCGCTACGTCGATTAGCGAACCAATCCGTCGGTTTCCACCCCGAACGTAGCATGCCTGAGCTGGCTAGCACTACGTTACGGAAGTGGTTTACGAAAAGAAATCAGAAATCGACTGGTACCAACGCGTCATCAGTTCTGTTTTTCTGTGATGAGTTCACGAATTACAACGACGTAGAAGTGGGGCAAAAAGCCATTCAGTTAATGGAACGTTTGGGCTATTCCGTTACGATTCCGGAACACATAGAAAGTGGCCGAACGTACCTGTCGAAAGGATTAGTAGACGATGCCCGGCAGATTGCGATTCGGAACGTAACGCTGCTTAAAGATCGTGTTACTGAGCAAACTCCGCTTATCGGCCTGGAACCGTCGGCCATTCTGACCTTTCGCGACGAATACCCGGATCTGGTTCCGACGGAGCTGAAAGCCGACGCACTACGTATCGCCCAACATACATTTCTGTTCGAAGAGTGGTTTGCCCGTGAAGCTGATGCCGGACGTATCGACCAGAATCTATTCACTAAAGAAACCCGGCTGGTGAAAGTTCACGGTCACTGCCATCAAAAAGCATTATCGTCGATGGTTCCGGTGAAAAAGGCGCTGTCGTTGCCGAAGAATTATACGGTGCAATTGATTCCGTCGGGTTGCTGCGGTATGGCGGGTTCGTTTGGGTACGAAACCGAGCATTACGAGTTGTCGATGCAGATTGGCGAACTCGTGCTATTCCCCGCCGTTCGTCAGGCCGAAGAAGCGATTATTTCAGCCGCTGGTACGAGTTGCCGCCATCAGATCAAAGACGGTACCGGACGTAAGGCCCAGCACCCCGCCGAGATTCTGTACGATGCGCTGGCGTAACGCGGACATTTTGTCCGCCAGTTATATTAACACCGCGGACAAGATGTCCGCGTTACGCCAGCTAAACCTTTTCTGTTCTAGGTGGTTTTCCATAGACTTCAAACACGTACAACAGTCATGGAAAATTCAGATTTATCAGCCCTTAACGAATCGCGGCAGGCGGATATGGTTTCGAACGAAAACGCAGAAACCAAATACGGTGCCGATCAGGGCGAAACAAATATGGTTAAGCTCGTCGACGGAAAGCTAACGCCCATCGGCGATACAGAAGATGACGTAGCAGACGAGCAACTTCGCAATCGGTATAGCTCCGACGAGGAACGTACCGTACAGGGCGAACCTTCGCACGGAAAAACCTACGAAAACTCCGATGCTTCGCTACACGTTGGCACAGGAGTTGACGAAAATAACCTGCCAAACGACCCAATTGCCGTAGCCGACATTACTGGTAATCCGGACGCTGGTTCTACCGTCAACACGGGTCTGCCTTCGGAAGATGAGCCAGATCAGAACCAAACCAAGTCGACACCGACCAGTACGTTCGGCGGCTGGAACATCATCAGCAGTCCGTCCGGCGACATGATTCCGCCGACACCCGGAACGCCTGATCCGATGCAGCCCGTTCCTGGTATTCCAGAAACGCCACCGACGCCACCAGTCCCCGGCCCTGAAATCCCGGATTTACCCGGCACGCCCAAACCGGCTGTACCCGAAATTCAGGAGCCAAGCGAGCCCGATCGTTCGCATGAGGTTAATGGTCAGCTTAGTACGTTCACCATGTCAGGACCCGGCGTCATTCCGACAAATGGCCCGAAGCCTGATGGCTATGTTCCGAATACGAACTACGAAGGCTTGGAAGAAGGTTCTAAAGCGCAGCCCGGTTCAGAAGAAGGTATGGAAGAAGAACCCAATACGGGTGATTCGGCTCGTCCGTATGACGTAAACGCAAAAGATAAAGCGCAGAATCAGCCAGGTGAGCGGCCTGAAGAAGCGCAGGAAGCGCAGAAACTTCCCCGCGAAATGGCCGACGAAAGCAGTATGAAGGCGCAGGACATGATCTCTGGCCCTGACCGCTCCGACCAAAAGTCGACCGAAGGGTTGGACCGCAAATACAACGATCCCGAAGCAGCCCGCGAAATGGCTAGCTAAGGTAAAAGTAACGCGGACATGTTGTCCGCAGTCTTATAAATATTCTCGATAAGACTGCGGACAACATGTCCGCGTTACTTATTACCTTTACCCAAAACATTCTAAACTCTCATGAAACGATTTATTCAATTAGACGTACTAGGCCGTACACTGAAGCGATTATTTCAAATAGAAGTAGCGATATATTTTATAGGCTTTGCTGCTTCCGGCTTCGCATTTGTATCTCCCCCAGGATGGACCTCATTATTCGATGGCAAGACCATAAAAGGCTGGCACAGCTACCATAAAGATGGAGTTGTTGGCTGGTACGTTGAAGATGGTGCTCTGACGCCCGACGGCACCGGTGGCGATCTGGTGACGGATAAAGAATACGAAAACTTCGAACTGGAATTTGAATTCAAAATTCCGAAAGGCAGCAACAGCGGAGTCGTTTATAAAATCATCGACAACCCAGATATTAAATCAACGTATATGTCAGGGCCAGAATACCAGGTCATTGATGATAAGGGATATATGACCGCCGATGGCAAGCCGTATAACCTGAAAGACACTCAAATGACCGGCGCCGATTATGACATGATTGCGCCTTCAGATATGAGTGCAACAAAAGCTCCGGGCGAATGGAATAAAGGACGTATCATCGTCAACAAGAACCACGTCGAGCATTACCTGAACGGCAAAAAAGTAGTCGATTATGAGTACGGCTCTGACAACTGGAAAGCGCTGGTTGCCAAAAGCAAATTTGCGAACTGGCCTTACGCTACTCCACATGCCAAAGGTAAAATCGCCTTACAAAACCACAGCCCTAAAGAGCGCGTCTGGTATAAGAATATCCAGATTCGGGAACTATAAACTAGAAATTCTTTATCATCAAAAATCCCCTGAACGAACCATCATTCAGGGGATTTTTGTTTCTCTCAGATAGGGAAATCCTGTTTTTTAATAGCAAGGAAGCTTGATTTAACTTATAAGATTTTCGGCCTTTTCCGCCAAAAGTTCCTTGTAAACGCCATTCCATAGATCGATGCGTTTTTGCAGCGACGCTATTGTAGCCTGTTCTGCCTCTTCCCAATATTCGTCGTTGTCGCCACAAAGATTAGCGGTCATTTGTAAAGCCAGATGGCTGTGATGGTCACCGTCAACTTCAATGTGTCGCTCCAGATAATATTTGAAAATGCTGATGCTGTCCGGAAAATTCTTGTTGATGTCGCTGACGATTGAAAAAAACATGCCCGGAATCAAATCCTCTCGCCCAAACGTAAAAATGGCCGACTGCAAATAGTCTTTGTTACTCCGGATGGTATCAAACGTAAACTCAACAAACTCACGAGCGGCTTGCGGCACTTTAGCAATTTCAAAAGCCTGATTAAAATCGCCAGTACGCTGCAATACACCTAAAAACGTATCAATCGGATTTGTGTCGGCTCCACACTGTCTCATGGCGTCGAGATACAGCTCGAAATGGCTTTTGCGATTTCCATCCTGATCAACATCCGATTCTTCGCCAACTACGATTTCATTAATCAAATGGCGGGTGTCGGCCGAACCTTTCGGAAACCAAGGTATCGATGTGCAGGTCAGGTTGTTTTGCAGAGTTTTAAGCAGCGACATAAAATCCCAGACCGCAAAAATATGGTACTGCATAAACACCTTTAAATCGTCGACATCCTGGATGTGTGCGTATACCGAGTGGTTAATTATCTGCTGCCGAAGCGGTTCAATTGATTGTTTGATTTTTTCAATACGTTCGTTCATATCACTTTCCCAACAGCTATGGAGGTGATTGTCAGTAGCTGTTACGGTATTATACGAACTACAAAAGGCCTTGGATTGATCCGTTTTTCGGCAGAAAGCTAAAAACTGCTTCTAGTATTTAATATGAATGATGGATAACTGATAATGTGATTGAGTTATTTATAAAGTATTGCTGAGCCTGTTGAAGCCCTTAGCACCAGCAATACCTTATTCAATAGCTACGTTCTGGTAAAATCAGTTTGTAATACGTCCCGGCTCACGGACATTAGCTCCGGTGCGTTTCTGCAAATCGTCGCCCATGTCAACGCGGGCTTCTTCGGCTAGTTTTTCCAATTTCGCGACAATTTCTGGATGCTGTTCTTTCACATCGTAACGCTCGCCTGGGTCACGGCGCAGATCGTATAAACCTCCTGCGATATCCTTGGTTTCGGTGGTTTGTCCCGGTTTGCCGTTCTGACCGGGAAGAAATCCTTCGTAGGTACGTCCTGGGTGCGGGAATATCAGCTTCCAGTCACCTTCGCGAACCGCTTCCAGACTATTTTTGCGGTAATAATAGTAAAACCGATCACGGGGCGTCTGAGAATTATCCCCCTTCAATAAAGCAAGCCAGTCAACCCCGTCGATACGTTGTTTAGGCAGACGAGCTCCGCAGATTTTCGCTACGGTCGGCAAAATATCCATCGTTGTCAGGAGTTTATTGCTGACCCGGCCAGCCGGTACAACACCCGGCCAACGTACCAGACACGGCACCCGATGCCCGCCTTCGAACGATGTTCCTTTCCCTTCCCGAAAACCACCCGATGAACCGGCATGATCGCCATAATTCAACCAGGGACCATTGTCGCTGATGAAAATAACGAGCGTGTTTTTATCGATTCCCTGCTTCTTCAGTTCGCCAAGAATCTGGCCTACCGACCAATCCAGTTCTGTCATTACGTCGCCGAAAATACCCCGTGCGCTTTTGCCTTTGAACGTAGCAGAAGTCGCCAGCGGTACGTGTGGCAGCGGGTGCGGTACGTACAGGAAAAACGGTTTGCTCTTATGCCGCTGAATAAACGATAGCGCTTTTTGGGTAACGGTTTGGGTAATCTGGCCCGCATCGTTCAGGTCTTTAATTTCCTGTTTTGGCTCATTATTCTCAATCCAACGTAGTGGTGGGTAATGCGCCTGTGCCTGAGCGGGGTGTAAGGGCCACATATCGTGCGAGTAGGGCACGCCATAATATTCATCGAATCCCTGCTGAAGTGGCAAAAATTGCTTATTATCACCCAGGTGCCATTTGCCAAAAATACCGGTCGCGTAGCCTTTTTCTTTCAATAATTCAGCCAGCGTTTCTTCGTTTGGATTCAGTCCAACTGGCGAATTAGGGCCGAATGCCCCAGAAACACCCAGTCGATTGGGGTAACAGCCTGTCATCAGAGCCGCTCTTGAGGCACTGCATACGGCCTGAGCTGCCAGAAAATTGGAAAAGCGCGACCCTTCGGCGGCCATCCGATCCAGATTGGGCGTTGTGTAGTCAAGCGCGCCAGTTACAGTCAAATCGCCATATCCCATATCATCCATAAAAAACAGGACGACGTTGGGCGTGGTAGGAGCTGGTTTCTTTATCCAGGAGCTGGCGAGTAAACCCAGGCTAACCAACGTAGTAACCCCGATCAACAAGCGAAGTGAACGTTGAGAGAGACGTAGCATAGAGAGTGATTTTTATAAATTTTCAGGGAAACATGCTTTGATTTTGTCAACCGTTTTTTGCCATCCTTTCTGCGTCAGCATGACTAAAAAACGGTTGACAAACATTAACTACCAGCCCGGATTCTGAGAAAGAGTTGGCGTCAGATTGCGTTCTTTTTGCGGAATAGGCCAAAGATAATGACGCGATTTGTCAAACGTGCGATTGATTCCGACCACCTGAAGCGTCGTCAATTTTCCATCTGCTGCTTTGTACGTAATGCCGTAAATCGGGCCAGGCAACACGGTTTCGGCGGTTTTCCAGCGACGAATATCGAATAAATGCTGCCCTTCAAAGGCCAGCTCAACGGTACGTTCCCGACGAATAATCTCGCGCAATTGGGCCTGATTCAGCGTACTAGCGATGGCGGGTTGCTTCACATCACTACGTCCATTTCGAACGGCGTTAATCGCATTGATTACGCTGGCGTCAATCTGGTTCATCTCAATTTTTGCCTCCGCATACGTCAGCAGAATTTCGGCGTAACGTAGCAGAATAATGTTGATGCCGTTATTGCCCGGATTGGCGTAATCGTCGGCATTAATGTACTTTTTGAGATTGAAACCCGTCGTCGAGGCAATGTACGTATTACCCACCGCATCGGCCGTACCACTATTTGGTTCAGGCCGGAACGTAACACCGCTCGGTAATACGTCTCCCGTCAGAAAAATAGAGAACTTGAGTCGGGGGTCGCGGTTGGCGTATGGATTGGCCGGATCGTAACCACTGGTCGGATCGGTAATGAGCTTACCCGACGTAGTTTCATACGTATCGACCAGGTTTTTAGTCGGAACAAAGTTACTATTGGCGCTTTTCTGGCTATACGGTGCCAT
The DNA here is from genome assembly GCF_054778555.1 of Spirosoma flavus. NCBI lineage: Bacteria > Pseudomonadati > Bacteroidota > Cytophagia > Cytophagales > Cytophagaceae > Spirosoma > Spirosoma flavus. The sequence goes on along the minus strand of NZ_BAAGZL010000001.1, from coordinate 1,143,758 downwards.
GTAGGCAAACACGTTGACCGGATAGGTGTCTTTAATAAACTGCCGATCCAGCATCACTTCCTTGTTGTTTTCGGCTGCGTAGGAAAATAGCTTTTCGTATGAATCGTTCAGTCCGTAAATACCAAGTTTAATGACCTGATCGGCTGCATCGGCCGCCTGTTGATATCGACCCGCAAGCAGGTTAGCCCGCGCCCGAAGTCCTGTAGCAGCCCCTTTCGTGATACGTCCTTTGTCAGCTGCGGCATACGTAGTGGGTAAGAGGCCAGCCGCGTCGCTCAGTTCTTTATCCACAAAATCCCAGATTTGTGCCACTGGGGTACGTACCAGGGCTCGGCTTTCGTCCAGCGAAATGGCCGTTGTTACCAAGGGTACATCACCAAAGAAACTAGCCAGTTTCAGGTATTGATACGCCCGAAGTGCCCGTGCTTCGCCCTTAAACTGGTTGATCAGCGTCGTATTGGTCGATGGCACTTTATCGATGTTTTCCAGCAAATAATTACACGCCCGAATACCCTTGTAGGCTTTAGCCCATTCGCCATAAATCCGCGCGCTGGTGGCATCGTATTGCCCCAACTCAATATAGGCGTGCAGGTCGAAGGGCTGATTGACGTGACCAATATCGGTCAGCGCATCCCAGCTAAAAATATTCGTACTGTCGAGGTCTGTATAGAGCGAGTTCGTCGCCAGTCGGGCGTCGTTTTCGGTTTTCCAGAATAACGATTCCGATAATCGGTCGTTTGGCACAGTGTCTAACAATTCCCGGTCGCAGGACGTAAGGGTTAGTCCAACGGCGAGTGTCAGAAAAGTGGCTTGTATGATATAACGAATTGATTTCATGAGTTTTCTGTCTGAAAAATGACCGGATTAGAAGTTCAGATTAAGCCCAAGGGTGTACAGCGATGTTTGCGGATAATACACCGCCCGACCCGAGCCAACTTCGGGGTCCAGATTCCACTCGTTCAATTTTGAAATGGTAAATACGTTGGTCGCCGATACGTAGGCCCGAATCCGATTCAGCCGCACTTTATTGGCAAGCGCGACGGGCAGATTATAAGCCAGCTGAATGTTTTTCAGCCGGACATACGACCCATCGATAATCAGTCGATCCGACGTAGCAACGTTCCGCAAGTCGAATTTTAACGGTCTTGGGAAACGGGCATCTGTATTTGTAGGCGTCCAGTAGTTATTGGTGTAAATCGAGTGCGTAAATCCTTCCTGATTCCCCATTTCAGCCAGCGCACCCGCCAGACGCGTATCCACTTTGGCGGCTCCCTGGAACAATAAAGTCAGCTCGAAATTCTTGAATGAAAAATTTGAATTAAGCCCGAACGTGAATTTTGGGAACGTATTACCAATGTTCGTCATGTCATTAGCGTCGATCTTGCCATCGCCGTTGGTGTCGATATATTTCACGTCACCCGGCTTGGTATTGGCCGCATAGGTCGCTTTATAACCGTCGATCTCTGCCTGCGACTGAAACAGTCCGGCGGTTTTGTAGCCCCATAACGCATTGATTGGCAGACCTACTGCAATGATGTACCGCGGATCAATATCCGACCCGATGAGGTAAGGACCCGTTCCTTTCAGATCGACAACTTTGTTTTCGTTCATGCTGAAATTACCGCCCAGATTGTACTGGAATCCAGATGAGCTTTTGGCTCCCCGGTAGTTCAGGCTAATTTCCAAACCCTTATTTTCGACCGAACCAGCATTTTGAGGAGAAGCAATCAGACCAACCGTAGCCGGAATGTCCAGATTCAGCAGAATGTCGTTGGTCAGCTTCCGGTAATAATCGACGGTCAGGTTCAGGCGCCCACGCAGGAACGACGCGTCCAAACCCAAATCCAGTTGCGTTGTCGATTCCCAACCCAGGTTGGTATTGGCCAGGTTTGTTTGCCGATAGCCCTGCACAGCCGCGCCGTTAAAATCATAACCACTGGCTTTCAACGACGCATAATAACTGTATAGATCAACCGATTGGTTACCCGTTATGCCCCAGGAACCGCGCAGTTTCAGGTCGCTAACCGTCGATTGCAGACCTTCCCAGAACGCTTCTTTCGAAAGCCGCCAGCCCGCCGAAAATGAGGGGAAAAAGCTATAAATTTTGTCGCCCGTAAACTTGGACGAACCATCGTAACGCCCGTTTACCTCAACCAGATATTTGCCGTTGTAATCGTAATTGATCCGCCCGAAATACGACCGCAGCCCGTAAACCGCATCATTTCCGGAATTGCTTTTGGTACCATCGTTCGCGCCCTGACCAATCGATTGAATGTCATTATTGAAGAAACGCTCGCGGTAGGCGGTCAGAAAGTTTTGTGTATTCCCGATCTGCGAATACCCCAGCAACCCTTTGAAATTGTGATCGCCCACGTTTTTGCTATACGTCAACAAGCTAATCAGCGTGTATTCGCGCAACGTATTACGAACTTCGTTCAGCGTATTGTTGGCAACGGTTTTGGTGATGTTGGTATTCTTGTCCGTATTCACGTAAGAATTAGCGAAGTTCTTTTCCTGCGTAAAATAGCCTCGGGCAGCCAGTTGCGTCGAGAACGTTAGCCCTTCGGCAATGTCCCATTCACCTTTTACCGAACCCGTCAGATAATCCGCGAATCGCTTGTTCAGACCGCTGATTTCGGCATACATGATCGGATTATTGCCCTGCGTACTCAGGCCATACGTACCATCCGCATATTTTGGAACGGCCCAGAGCGAACCGTGTAAGATGAAATTGACCGGGTCGATGGCCGGCGTCTGCGAATAGTTATAGCGATAGTTGATATCACCACTCACGCGTAACTTGGGCGAAATGGTGTAATCGGTGTTTAGTCGTATCTCACCAATTTTGCTGTTATAATTCGTAATAATCCCACCCTGGTCCTGATAACGCAAACTTAGTCGGGTACGTAGTGCTTCACCGCCACCGGCCACCGACAACGTATGATTTTGCTGAGGAGCCGCATGCAACACCGTCTGAAACCACGTATTAGGCAGCGGATATTTTTCCCGGTCGGTCGCCGTTACGTACGCCTGAATCGACTGTTCGGTGAAGCGCGCTGGCAGTGGCGATCCCGCGTTCGTGTAAGCCGCGACCTGCATACGCATGTACTCTTCAATGCCCATCATGTGGGGCGTATTGATGGAATTCTGGATAGCGTAGTAACCATTGTAATCCACCTGCACTTTGCTGCCTTTCGCTCGCTTGGTCGTTACCAGTACTACGCCGTTCGTAGCCCGCGATCCGTAAATCGCCGTCGAAGCCGCATCTTTCAGGATCGAAATGGTTTCGATATCATCCGGGTTAATATCCTGCAAACGCTGCTCGATCCCATCAACAATCACCAGCGCATCGTTTTTGCTCATATCGTAACCACCTGTACCATTGTTACTTCCCGACGTATTGCCAATGCCGTTGATGTTGAACGTAGTGATTCCCCGTACGCGAATGGCCGTTGTGGAGCGCCCGGGCGAACCTCCCTGATCGAGCACCGTTACACCCGGCAGTTGCCCCTGCAACGACTGCTGAATGTTTGACACCGGGCGACGGGCAATCTCTTCGGCACCAATCTGAGCCACTGAATTCGTCAAACTTTCACGTTTCTGCGTACCGTAACCGATAACCACAACCTCATCGAGTTGCTTGTTGTCCGAGGCCAACGTAACATCCAGACGAGTCCGATTATTTATCGCAATTTCCTGCGTCGCAAAGCCAATTCCCGAGAAAACAAGAATGGAATTAGCGGGTGCATCGATCGTAAATTTTCCGTTCGCATCCGTGCTGGTGCCTCGGGTTGTGTTCTTGATCACTACGTTAATTCCCGGTAACGTTTCGCCCGACTGACTTTTGACCGTACCCGTAATCGGGTCAGCCGCTACGTCGGTTCGAATATTCATTGAAGCTAAGGCGGTCGGCGTTTTTATTAGCCCTTCTAACGACGTAGCAGACTCCTGATTTTCTATAAATTCCGCCGGTTGACTGCTGAGAAGGGCTACTTTTTTAGCTTTTTTCTCAGCCAGAATCAAAAACGAATTACGATTCACTTTTTTGTAGCGCAGACCGACCGGACGTAGCAAGGTTTCCAGATTTTTTTCGAGTGAGTTTTTCGAATTCACTACGTCCGGCGACACAGAAATACCTTCTACCGTTTTCAACTCGAACATAATTTCAGCACCATACTGCGTTTTCAGTTCAGTAAGCACCTCCCTAAGCTGGCGGCTGCTAGCAGTTACCTGCTTCTGCTGAAAATTACGGGCCAGTACGACCGACTGCGACCAGCCGGGTTGAAGCCCGACCAAAAACAAGAGCGCCAATAAACCCGCATTTGGGATTTTTTGTAACGAATTAATCATACAATCATAAGGGATTTAAAAGTGGGTAGTCCATTCATCAGACTCAACTGAGTGAGCAGTAATCAACTGGCCGTTCACGCAAAACAGAACGATTCATTCCGTAAGTAATTCAGCGGCCAACACGATAGTCTTGTTAACTGGTGGGCAAAGTTTAGTATGCAATTTTTCTTTTCCAAAGAATTTGTAAATTTTTGATAATCAATATTTTACCTTTTAGTCTATCGAGTTTTACTGTTATTAGCAAGGGCTCCGAATTTGGTAAACCCTAGTTCCGTGGGCCTGAAAGTGTTACGTCTACGCTGCTACTGATCCATGATCTGAACTTTATTACCCTGCCGAACGACGGTAATGTCGAGCAGTTCAGAAATAGACTGCAAAAGCTGATCTACGTTATCAGCCCGAAACGAACCCATCAACACGCGCTCGGCCAGTTCCTTGTTTCTAATCGAAACCTGCAATCCGTAATTATCTTCCAGCATGTAGGCGACTTCCTGCAAGGTCGTTTCATCGAAGACAAATCGCTTTTCCTGCCAGTTTACCTGCTTTTTGTGCTGGCTTATTGTCTTGATGGCCAAATGATTGTGTGGATCGAGCGTAACCAAATCGCCCGGTTTCATGATTACTTGTTTAGAAGATTGGCCCTCTTGAAACTGAAGTTGTACTTTTCCTTTATTCAGCGCGACTCTGGCCCCACGTTTCCGGGCGAAAACGGAGAACTCGGTACCCAATACCACTACGTTAAAATTATTAGCTGTTTTCACGATAAACCGCTGTGCATCTGGCAAATGGGTTACGGAGAAAGTAGCTTCGCCAGTCAGCGTTACTTCGCGCGTTTTTCGACCGAAGCCCCAGCGAGGTATTTCCAGACGAGAATTTGCATTCAGCAGAACCGAGCTTCCGTCTGACAGTCGAAGTGATCGCGTTTCGCCGTAAGCTGTCTGATACGTCTGGTACAAAACCTGATCCCAAAATAAGAACGTACTGATTCCCAGCAACAACAAAACCGAAGCCGCTAACAGCCACTGGGGTCGAGTCCAGCGATTCGACACGGGCAACTCGTGTACCTGATCGGCAGTAGGTGTTCTAATCTCATGCGGATTCTCGCTCAGAAACGTACTGTACCGACGTAGCGCTTCCTCAGATTTAGTCTGGTATTGAGGCTGTTTGTTCTCCCATTCTTCCAGCCATACGTAGTAGCGCTCCTCGTTTCCTTCTTCGCGAAGCCAATTAGCAATCAACTCGCGCTGAATCGGCGACGTTTTTCGCGAAAAATGATTGAATATCAAATCTTTATTAACAACTTCCATAGCGTAGAGTCGTTTGTTGTGGCAGTGGCAAAGCTATTATTCGTGATGGGTTATTGAAGAAATGGAAGGTACCAGAATCCCCACATCACCATCAGCCAGTGATCTTTGAGTCCTTTCCGAACTACACTCAGCGCCTTACTAATGTGGACTTCAACGGTTTTAATCGAAATGCCTAATTCGGTAGCGATATCCTGGTACTTAAGTCCTTCAAACCGGCTCAGCATGAAGACTTTGCGGCATTGGGGAGGTAATGATTCGACCAGATCTTCGACCCGGTGAAATACTTCTTCAAACTGGAGAACCTGATCAGGGCGCTGACTCCATGTCGTTTCGCGACTTTCGGCGGTTGTAATATCTTCAAGTTCCTGAAATTCAAGTCGCAGGTAATTGTAAGCTTCATTACGAACGCTTCGGAACAGATAAAAACGGTACGAGGAGGTTACATTTTCGTAGGCTTTGGTTTTCCAGAATTTGCAAAACACATCGCTAACCAGGTCTTCAGCAATTTCTTTCGAATAGACGAACCGAATGGCATGGCTGCACAAAGCCTGATGGTATCGTCGAAACAGCAGCTCACAGCCTTTCTGAGGACTTTCAGCAAAAGCCCGTTGGATGAATAATTCAGTATTGGCTTCAACTGGCTTCTCGTCTGGCTGTTCGATCGCGTTATCGAGTAATGGCTGAACCTTCGATTGATCAGCGGACGGGTTTAGAGGGCGGGTTTGCATAGGCTGCGATTTCCCCGACGTAGCAGGTCAATCATATACAATCAAGACAACTTTTTTTAAAAACCCCCTTAGTTGATTGTAAAATTTTCTAAAATAAACCCAAAAACAGTTCAATAATCCACTTTTTTACGGCCTGTTTTCACGTCGCTCTTACGCTTCTTTCCAGCAATACGCTCTTCGACCGATGCTTTGGATGGCTTTGTTGCTTTCCGGGGTTTGGGCGTTTCGAACGCTTTCGCAATCAGTTTGTAAAACTTCTTCGTGACTTTTTCTTTATTGGCCAGTTGCGTCCGCTCGGTCTGGTGAGTCAAAACCAGTTCACCTTCAGTAGTGAGTTTACCAGCTAATTTTTCTTCCAGAACAGCCCGTTCATCGTCAGTCAGCAACGCCGAGTTGCGCACATCGAAACGTAACTCGGCTTTCGTGGCAACTTTATTCACATTCTGTCCACCAGCTCCACCGCTGCGGGCAAACTGGTAGCGAAGTTCAGTCTCTAAACGAGTGGCATCCATACGGGTAAAAATTAACGGCTTCAACTGCATTACGTCCCTTTGCCGAACAACTGTCAACAATGGAAACGCGTGTCGGTTTACCCAAAACTAGTGGGAAACTGTATTTAAAAACCTAAAATTACGTATGGCAATTGAACAGCACGCTTCAAATTTGATTGATATTACCGCGAAAGCCTTTAACGGCGATATAACCAACGTATCACCAATCGATGCTTCATCGCTTATTGACAGTTGGCTCGATTTTCTTCAAAACGCGCCCGATCACGATCATTCACTGGATGCCACGCTCAGCGATTTAAAGAAGGAACTGCAGAAAGGGCAGCTTAACGGTGATACTATCGAGCAGTTAATGAGCAACTTAGTTAATCAGGTAAAACAAGTCGCCGACTCAGCCGACACCGACAGCAAACCCAAATTGACAAAATTGTCCGAAGCGCTCGACAGTTTTAATCAGCTCGTCACGGGTAAGGCGGGCCCAGCTCCTACAGGGGGACAGGCGCCGATAGCCAGCACTGTCGGCGGTGATTCGACGAATAGCGGGGCAGGTGGTTCAATGCTGGGTAGCGACGACGATGAGTTATCGAACCGCACGGGAGGTACCGTCAGCAACGTAACAAGTAATACGTCAGGAGAGACGGATGAAGCACCAGAAAGCCCCCGTTCTTCTGACGATACGGGTGATGCCAGTTACTCCAAAACCAATTCTACTAACTCTGCTACGTCGGGACGTAGTGATACGTCGCGTATTGACGGCCCTGGCATTTCGGGTGGTACGGGCGATACGGCAACCACACAGTCGGGTGGTCGGTCGCAGTATTAAAGAAGTAATTCTTCCACGAAGCCTATTACGTGTGCCAATCCTGAGAGGTATGGTATACGTAACAGGCTTCGTGGAAGAACATCCGTCAGTGGCGTACTCATGCCAAACAAACCGACTATTCGCCAAGTTATTTGACTAACAACAACCACTAGCAGATTTTACGATTTTCAATCATCAACGAATCTGTTCTAAACTCAATGGACTATGGCTTCTCATGCATTAGACCAACGGCTATTCGAAAAAATGGCCAATCTCACCGCTCCAAACGACACGGTTTCCGAATCAACGCCAGAACGGCTGGAGCTTATTGATGGCTGGCTGAAAGTTATCGAAGGTGATGAACGTACCGAACTGATTGCCGGAAAATTGGTGGAATTACGTGACGCCTTAAAACTCAATCATCCAGATGTTGATCGTGTTCGTGAGCTCCTTTTCAGCCTGGCCGATCATACGTCGCAGGTGGCGCAGGGCTCGCAAACGCAGGAGCAACTCGCCAGCCAGCTCGAACATTTGGCAACAACATTACGTCAGCTTGCGGGTTTACAGATTGTGGATAGCCGGGCGTAACGTAACGCTTGCGACGTATCACATAGACCCTAATTTGAATAGTATATGCTAAGCTCGAACACGTACGAACAAAATGTGCTTACTGATACGCTCGCTCTGTTTCGCAACAGCGACGGGTACATGCTGACGCCGTCGCAAGGTGTCCTGCTTATTGATAGCTGGTTGCAGGTACTTGAGGGCGACCCTAATCTCGACGAGATTAAGGGACAGCTTGACGAACTACGTACCGCGATTCAGGCCGAACAGCCCGACAAACTCTACATCGGTAGCTTAATGAACAGTCTGGCCGAAAAATCCGAAAACATCGCCAGCGATGACAACTCGGAAGGCACTTGGACGGGCGGCCTAGTAAGCTTGGCGAGAATACTACGTAGTGTCAGCGAAAAAATAAATGAATAATACTTTGTCAGGCTAAAGCACGAAGCATCTTAATGTTTACAAACAAGCCAGTAAGGATAAATTAAGATGCTACGTGCCTCAGCCTGACAAGCTTATACCTCATTTTACATTAACCAATAATTTTCACTACATACCATGGAAGGAACCGGAACAACTCTTGAACATCGGATGCTTAATGATACGTTAGGTGCGTTGGGCGATGGTCATCAGGCAAAACTTACGGCTGACCAAGGCCTATTACTGCTCGAAGGGTGGCTTAATGCGCTGCCGGGCGACGTAGGTGCCGAACGCATTCTAGCGGAAGTAGAAGCCCTTCGCGACCATCTAAAAACGGGCAATTACGACAACGAAAAAATCCGGCATTTGCTGTTGAGTATGGCCAGTCATACCCTGTCGCTTTCGCATGAACCCAATATTGAAAGCAACACGGCGCACGACATCAGGCTCTTAGCCAATGCATTACGCAATTTTACCAGTCAGATCTGATTATGTTTACTCACGAACAATCGACTACCCTCCTCGATATGACCATGGACGTACTGGAGGGCGAAGTGGCCGGAACAACCCCACAGAGCGGCAAAGGCGTCATTGATAGCTGGCTCGAACAGCTTCGTCAGGCCGAAAACGCCAAAGAGATTGCCAACACGCTGGAAAGTGTGAAAACGCAACTGGAAAGCAATCAGATTCGTAAAGAAGAATTGAGTGATTTACTCTCTACGCTGGCAACTCAAACCGCTGAATTCAGCACACGCATGGGCTCCGAGGGTGACATTGCACCGCGCCTGGAAGGACTTTCGGCCGCGCTCAAGTCGATGGCCGGCCAATTAGTACAGCACTGATTTTTTATCTTCCTGAGGCAGAAAGGTTACATTAAGTTTCCTCCTGCCTCAGGATGGTAAAATCAGCAAAGTCTCCTACCCTATCTTTCCGGAGTTGACGTAGAAATCAGACAGTAACTCCAGAAACTCCTCTTTACGTCGACGCGACACTTCTACTTCGGTGTTATCGCTCAGCCACACCTGCCCACCATCGCCTTTAACGTAACGTTTGATGTGTTCGAGGTTGACGATATTGGACTGATGAACGCGGAAAAAATAATAGTTATCCAGAATTTCTTCGTACTCCTTCAATAGCCTCGACACCACAATCGGCTTGCTGCCAACCAGGTGAAATTTGGTGTATGATCCCAGCGATTCGCACTGAATGATATCCGTCATTTGCACGAAGTGAATTCCCTCGGCGGTGGGCAGGGCGATACGTTGATTATCGTTACGTGTACGTTTTTTGAGGCCGGATGGCTGCGGATTCTGAATGTGTTCCTGAAGGATTTTCAGTTGCTGCGGATTCACCGAATCGTGCTGGATTTTGAATTTCTCGACAGCCGCCTGAAGTTCGTCAGGATCGATGGGTTTGAGCAGGTAATCGATGGCGCTGAACCGAAACGCTTTTACGGCATACTCCTGATAAGCCGTCGTGAAAACAACCCCAAAAGCAATCGTATCGAAGCTCGATAACAAATCAAAACCCGTTTTACCAGGCATTTGAATGTCCAGAAAAACCAGATTTGGCTTCTCTTTTCGAATGAGTTCGATGCCGGTATCAACGTTTTTTGCTTCACCACAAACCACTACGTCGGGGCAAAGGATTCGGAGCAGGCTGATGAGGGCCTGGCGGGCATTGGCTTCATCGTCGATAACGGCGGCACGTAGCGTTTCCATACGGTTCTAGACTTTTTCGATCGGTAGTAATAGTTCGACCCGCGTTCCGGCGGGCTGGTTTTGGTCATCAAACAAATCAATTATTTCGAGTCGGGCTTTACTGCTTTTGTAACGTAGCGACTCAAAAATTCCCTTCGTCATCTCCTGTCCGCGCGAGATATGCCCTTCGCGTCGGGGCGTCAGTTTGCGACCAACGCCGTTGTCTTCAATGGTGCAGATGATGTGATCGTTTTGCACCCGCGCTGAAATTTTTAGCCTCTTTTCGCCTTCTTTCGGCATCAGACCGTGCCAGATGGCGTTCTCGACGTAGGGTTGCAGCAGCATGGGCGGGAGCTGCGCAGCCAGTAATACGTCGTCGTCTTCAATGTCAAATTCGTAGCTGAATTCGTGATTAAATCGGAATGATTCAATTTCGACGTACATTTTCAACGTTTCAATAATCTGCTCGAATCGCAGGTACGGATAATTGGAGTTTTCCATAATCCGACGTACCAGTTTCGAGAATTTGGAGAGATATTTGGCACCTTCAACCCCCCGATTGTTGAGCAGGTAATTCTGAATGGAGTTGAGCGAATTAAACAGAAAATGCGGGTTCATCTGCGATTGCAAGGCCTTGAGCCGGAGTTCGGCGATCTGCAAATCCAGCCGGTTGCGCTCGTTATACGTACTGACCCGCCAGCGAATGGTTCCAAAAACAGCTATCGCTACCAACAGAGCAACCAATCCCATAAACAACCAGGTTTCCCAAAAATGCGGTTTAACCGTCAGCTTAATCGTCAGTGGCTTTTGACTCCATAGTCCGAAACTATTACCAGCCAGTACGTTCAGCCGATACGTCTTGGGAGCCAGATTGGTAAACGAAACAGTGTTCTGACTACCCAGATCGATCCATTTTTCATCAAACCCAGCTAGCTGATACCGGTACACATTACGGGAAATCGGTTCAAAATTCAGAGTCGAGAAGTGTAATGTTACCGAATTTTCATCCGGCTGAATAGTGATTCCGCTGGCAATAGCCTGATTGAGTCGGCGGCCCTGAACTTCTACTGAACTCACGGCCACATGTGGCGGTATTTTATTGAAATTTATTCCATTGATGTCAATGATATTCAAGGCATTGGTATAGCCCAGCACCAACTCTTTCTGCTGATTACAGAGAAATGACGACGGCGAATTATTGTACAGCCCCTCGATGGTCGTCAATCGATTGATGCTGTTCCGGCGCGGGTTCGCAATATGAATACCTTCATTGGTGCTGAACCAGAAATTACCCTTTTTATCCTCACAAATATGGCTGCAATACGTATCGTTCATACCCGTATGCCGGTAGTCGAACGCGCGGAGAATGCGGCCCGACGGGTGCACTTTCGTGATTCCGCCCCAGCTGGCAACCAATATTGCCCCGTCCTCTCCCAATTTCATGCCATTGATGCACAACCCACCAAGGGATTTCCCTTTGTTTACCGACAACTGCTCAATATTGATAAAATCGGCTTTGGCCGCATCGAAGTAAAAAAGCCCTTTCGAGCAGGTAGCGATCCAAACTTTCCCATCGTTGCCCTCCTGCAACACTTTCACGGAGTTGTTTTTGAAGATTTTATCACCTGCTGCCTGACTCCAGAGCTTTTGTTCCTGTCCGGTTTTCAGATCGAAAACCTTGATTCCCTCCGTTACGTTGGCCACCCACAACCGCCCATTTCGGTCGAGCAGCCCATCCACAAACTCGGTTGATTTAAACGCCTTCATAATACGGGCAGATGGCACAAATCGCGGGTTCACTACGTCGGTTACGAAAAGACCTTTATTGGCGAACGCATATAATTTTCCACCCAGTAAACGCAGTCCATTGGTCGACGTTGATACCGGATACGGCAACTGCATAAACTGGTTGTTAGCCAAATTCCAACGTAGCACACCTGTATGTGATAGCCCCAGAAAATACGTATCGGCCGACTGCTGTACTACGCTGTTAATACCCACAGGGAGTTGAATCACATTGGCGGGAATGTTAATGGTACGTATCCCTGGATTTCGGTAACGGTATTTGTACAGACCGTTCAAGGTACTTAGCCATAAAATACCATTTTCCTTGTCGTCCTGAATCCGTTTGATGGGAATGCCTTTGTTGTAAAACTCGGTCAAACGTATCAGCTCGTTGGTTTCGGGATAAAGCACAATTACGCCATTGCTGGTGCCTACGAATAAAACCCGTTTCCCGTTTTCATCCTGAGACTCAACACCACATATAACATTCTGATTTTCAAACCCTCGCCTAAAATACGTAAATTGACCGCTGGTAGGTACGTAGCGCACTAACCCTCGGTCAGAACTTCCTAGCCAGATGGCCCCGCCCCCATCTTCAAACGCCTGACTAAAGGAAATTTTCGTCCGATTTACCGGGTTTACAGCTTCTTCACCCAGCAGGCAAATGAGTTTGTTCTTTTTCCGATCGTATTGATAAAATCCTATTTCGGAGATGATCCAGATGTTGCGATGAGAATCTTCCAGAAAGCTCGCGTATTGGTGCACTTCCTTCTCAGCCAGCGCGTAATGATGCAGTTTGCCAGTGGTCAGATCATAGCGTTTCACCTCGGCATAATCGCAAAGCCAGGCCTGGTCGTTGGAATCGATATAGACTTGTTCATGCAGATCATTACTGGCGTCGGCATCTTCGTAGTTGTTTCGAAGCAACGTCTTGACAACTAAGGTATTGGGGTCTATCGAACAGAAGCCGCGCGTATCGAGTGAAACATACATCATACCTTTCGAATCCATGGCGATACCCGAACAATAGCCCTGTTTGAGCGAGTCCGACGTATCGAAGCGGTAGCCATCGTACCGATATACCCCACGTGACGTACCAACCCAGAGAAACCCCTGTTTGTCTTTTGCCGTACACCAGACGTTGTTGGAAGGCAAGCCCTCTCTGGTAGACAAATGTTCAAAACTAAAATTGGGTAGTTGTGCAGCCGCTTCCTGGATAAGTGTGAAAAGCAGCGCCATCAACAACAATAAAAATCTCATTGGCAGACGCTTAGGCGGGCAAGTTAACGAGTTTTTCAGAAATCACGAACACCCACGCAGGCGGGTATCAACGCCGTTACGTTCTACCGTTTCTTGCCAGCTACCAACTCGTTTCTGCCACTTTTTTACCCAATCGACCCAAATATAAACTGGGACTTTTCGCCGTCAGTAAATGAGCCAGATTTGTCATGAATTCAACTTTCGAGTCGGGCAGAGCCAAACATTGTTTTGGACGTTGATTTCCCGATTACGTAGTAGAGTTTAGTCCGACACCTGTGAAAGTGGACATTGAGTGACTTGTGAGAAGTGTCAACGTAAAAAGAATAAACTTAATGAGCTCCCTAACCTATATCTGTGTTGGCGCTGGCCTGATAATCTATTATTTTGTCGTGCTACGTCGCTACAATTCGCTGGGCTTCCGCATGTTCAGCCTGTTCACGTTTATTACGTTATGTGCCTGTTACTGGATTTATCAGGACAGTCTGATCGACAAGGCCGTTCAGGAAAGCAGTCAGATTGTAAAAGGAACGATCACGGCTAAACGACGTATCAAATCCAGTTCGTCGAGCAGCCCCGATAACGAGATTACGGTAACCGTGGCGGCTGCTCCCCACCGCATCGATACACTTACTACGTTCCGTAATATCTCTGTTGACGAATGGTCTTCCTGGAAACTGAACGACGCCATAGACCTATATTACGTTGATAATCAGCAGATACTCATTCCTAAAATTTCATTTGATCGTTACCTCAATGATCGTTCGGGCTTGTACATTGGGGTAGGCGTTTTCTTCCTGATTGGGGTAGCTTGCTGGTTTTTTCTGAAGCGTTACAACATCGGCGTCGACCCGGATACTGGCAACGAGTGGCTGGAAAAAGACGGTAAAATCTATTTCGATGAACGTCGGAGCAAGTTTTCTCAAACCATGAAACGAGTCAATATTGTCTCAAAAATGATTCAGTTGCTGGGGCGTTAGAAGCGTGATTAGTGAAGCTGTTTTTGTCATGCTGACAAAGCAAGTACCTTAAGCTTTATCCACTAAAGGGTAATAATACCTTAAGTTACTTCCGCTCCGACACGATCTGCCGTTGCGACCGTCCGCGACTGCGGGCCCGGCTTCGTCAGCATGACAAAAACTGGTTTAAAGAAGTCGATTATGTGATAACAAGAGTTTTACTCCCTAATCCATACAATTATGAACCCGTCTCTGCTTGTTCCCCTGATTATAGTCGGATTTAGTATTTTCTTCGTCAGTTTATGGTCGGGGATTGTCTATCTGCTGTCGTATTTAAGTGGCTGGCAAACGCTTGCTCGTCAGTTTCAGGTTCAGCCCAGGAAAGAGGGCGTTGAATCTAATGTATACGGGCGTGTAGGTTTTGTCAACTACAATGGCGTGCTGAAAGTAGCCTGCACCGATCAGGGCCTCTATCTGGCTGTGATGAACGTTTTTAGCCTGGGGCATCCACCCATTCTGATTCCCTGGAGCATCGTCCACGACATTCGTGAACAACATTTGCTTTTCCAGACGACCGTGGTTTTCAACGCCGACAATACCCGTATTACGTTGCCGTCCCGCTTCATGACCTCTATCCGACAACATACTTCTGGCCGGGTTCAATCGTTTGGATCTTCCTTTTCCTGAAAGAACGTAGGAGCGAAACTGACCGATGGATGGGCATCCAGCCGAATTTCCGGGCAACGTAGTAAGGTTTCGATTGAGTTAACGTAGCTTTACTTTGAAATCATAACAACCGCAGAATCAGCGAGATTCCTCTTTATATGTGGTTTAAAAAATGGTTTGCAGAACGACGATTAAACCGACAGTTAGAAAATCTGTCTGATAAGCAACGTCAGGAGATTCTCCGGCAATCGCCATTTGAAGCCGGGGCTTTTCAGGGCGAAGGTTTTCATATTTTCCGCAAAGATGAACCGGATATCAATCGGGCCTATGTAACCTCACTCGGTGAAGTATCGGGTCGAATGGCTGAAGACTGGATTATCCGTCAGTATTTGCGTAGTAAAACTGATTTGTAGCTTTATTCCAACCGTAACGATAGCTCTTTGTACTATGTTAACATCTTTACTGCTTTATCGACAATTTAAGTACCAGACTACCATCTCCCCCGCCGAAATACAGCAGAAACTCAACGCCAACGTAATTACGGGATTCAGTATTATGAGCCCCAAACCCTATTATGGAGAAATTAGCTCGTATGATTTTTCGATACGTAAAACCGCTGGTACGTTCAAAAAAGAAAGTCTGTCTCCAACCCTACATGGTTCGTACCAAACACAGGATGGGCAAACGTTAGTTAGCCTGACCCTTGTGCCGCACGTTATCTTTATTATTGCCACAGCTCTATTCGGCTTTCCCTGCCTGATGTTTATTATCCGTGGTTTTCAGGAAGTTATAAGAACAGGTGACCCCGTTATTCTTTTAAACTGCTTTTTTCCATTGATGGTACTGTATGGCGTTTTCTGGGCCATTTTTCAGCACCAAAGTCAGGCTGACATCCGGTTTTGGGAATACACGCTGAGCTTGCGGAAAATGAATGATGAACTATAAGTGATTAGCTACGAGTGGGCTGACGCCAGCTATTATGGAACAAGTCAGCCATTCGTATTGCTTTCTCCAGCCCGCCAGTTTTTCACTTATTTCCTCCGCTTTTAAAGTCAAATCTACCGTACGCACAATCGTGCGCATGTCCCTACCTGGATTGCCTTATTTTTGGTCTGTTCAAAATCGGTAACGTAAAGTTTGTTACGTTACCGATTCACCAACTCTAAACCAAAGCCATCCTGTTATGGACACTCCGCAACTCCCCAATCCAGTACACCCAGAACTCGACGAACAACACCGGCGCGTTACTGAAATGATTCACTGTTACGTCGAATCACTTGGCCTACCACGCGACAAAGTTTATAATCCAGAACGCAAAAACTGGCTCTGGAAAAAAGGATCGGCTGGTATCGAAGTCTTGATTGAAACCATCCATTTTAACAGTGGTGCCCGTCGGGACTACCTGCGGATTTTCTCTCCATTAATGGACGTACCCGTCAACAATATCCTGGGTTTCTATCGCCACTTGCTCGAACTTAACGACAGAAGACTAGGGGTTAAATTGTCGATTATGCCTAATACTCAAAAGGTATACGCTACGTTTGAACGCGATATTAAAGGTATGGATTTCAACGAATTAAGCACCTGCATTTCAGACCTCGAGATCTGGGCCGACTCGCTCGATGATGAATTGAAAGGACAGTTTCCAAACTGGTCGAACTAAAAGATGTATGATGTAGGAAATAGGCTATATAGCACTGTCATAAACCCTATTTCCTACATCATACTTCATACACCCTTCTCATGGCGATTCGTGGTTTTCTTCTCTCGCTGGTATTGACGATGGCTCTTGGCTACTCGATGACCGAGGGGCTGACCAATCCTAACTCTCCGCTCAAAAAACTGCCGGACTGGACCGCTATGCCGCTTATCGGCGGTGTTTTTGTGCTCTATCTGGTGGCTTTATGGTGGACCATTCAGGGGTTTAGCCAGCATAAAATTTTGTCGATACTCAGTTTTGGATTTTGTCTGATGGGTCTTGGCGTGTATGCGTGGGGGATCAGTATGGAAATGGGCAAAGGTAAACCTAGCCCTGGCCAGTACGACTATGATTTGTCAACAGTGGCTCCGGCGGAAATAACAGCACTGACAAACATCGCCAAGAGCGCCAATCTTTCGCTTACCGATGCTACGTTCACCGAACACTGGAATCTGGACGTACCAGATCGTGGGTTTCGGGCCTGCTTACAAAAAGGGCACGTAACGGGATTAAATTTGTCGGGCCATCCGCTGAGCGATGTTTCTCCACTGTCGCAACTGCCCAATCTGAGCGATTTGTACTTGAAAGATTGCGATCTACGTAACGTATCAGGACTGAAGAATACTAAAATTGACCGTTTAGACCTTTCTGGTAATAAACTGACAGATGTACAGTCGCTGACGGGCTGCCCCAATGTGCGTTGGCTGCTACTGGCTAACAATCAGATTACTACGTTGGACGGCCTTGAAAAATTTCCGCAAATCGTTGTGAAAGATTTAACTGGAAATCCTGTCGCGAAATAAATTCTGCTCGCCAAACTTTTCTACCATTAATCAACTACCACTGTGAAAACGCCTACGCTCTCACTGTTTATAACCATGCTCACCGCACAAACGCTTTTTGCTCAGAACGAAACCTGGAAAATCGAAACCGCTCAGCTGCCGAACGGTGGGTCTTACGACGGCACCGTTCGCATCGCCAAAACGGGCAATACGTTCAATCTGGACTGGAAAACGACGGCTGGTAATTATTCTGGCGTGGGTGTTATGCTGAACGGGAAACTGTTTGCTGGTTATGGTATTAATTCGGCCTATGGTGTTGCTGTTTACAAAGTGAACGCAAACGGAAATCAGCTGGAAGGCGTCTGGACAGCCTCACAATTCAACGGCCAAACGGGTACCGAAACGCTGACCGGTCAGGGTGGGCAATACGACGTAACAGGAACCAATCCGGATGGCGGTGCTTATCGCGGAAAACTGATGATGCAGAAAACCGGACGTACCGTTCAGGTACAGTGGAACGTAGCCAATCAGACCTATAACGGGGTCGGTTTCCAGAGTGGTGATTATCTGGTCATTGGCTACGGTTTCGGCCAGGCTTTTGGCGTAGTGGAATACGCCATGCGGAATGATCGGGCAAACGGCCGCTGGGCTATGGGCGGAGGAACGGATTTGGGCGCTGAAAATCTGGTACGTTAGGTTATAGAATTGAAAAGTTTACTGGACAATCTACCGCACTGCCTCCGCTAACGAACGCCATGATTTCTTTAATAAGGCATCAATATGTTGCCAGTCCTGCTCGGTGATGGCGTTGCCCCGCTGATCGCGAAACAGCATTGCCTCGGTACGTAGCTGCGCATATTCGGCGCAGGACGCTGGTGAGATTTGATATAAATCAGCGACGGTATGCGCCTGTATCTGCGCCCATTCGGCAGGTGGATGGCGGTCACGCTCTCGTCGGATGATCCACCACTCCAGTTCGTTTTTTGCCGTTTTTGCTACGTTCATGGGCTGCTGGCTTAGTTTTCCGATAGCTCCATAAAACGCTTCCAGATCAGGTAAAGCCCGGTTGTACTCCGTCCGACTGGTTCCGTCTTTAAACACAAACGCAGCTTTGGCCGCATGGTAAGCAATCACAAACGACCGCCAGAACGGGGCTTGAACCTGCTTTCGAATCAGTTCGGCCGATTGCCAGAATAAGCGGAGTGGTTTTCGTTCATAATAAGATCGCCACATTACGCCATCGAGTCGGCCAACTTCGTCGGCATCAAAATGGCGGAGATCTACCTTATGGGAAAAAAGTAAATCAGTGAGCACCCAACCGATTAAGAGTAGAAAAAGGGCGATAAAAATGACTCGTTTCATAGTTCATTATATACCCTGTTGACTGGATTTTGGATTTTCGCTACGTAGTGAATACTACGTTACGGCTTCCGCTGGTTCCAGTAAATCAGTACATTCAACGTAGCACGGCCCGATGCAATCAAATCCAGGTTGCCGTCGCCATCCAGATCGGCAGCCTGAATGTCTTCGCAGGCCATGCGCACGCTGTCGTCGAGCACGTAACCGTCCATATTATCGTTTTCTTCGGGTTTAAAAAGCCGTACACCAACCTTCTTGTCGGCGTTTGGATTCCGCCACCCCGCCACAATCTGATCGCTTCCAAGCCCCAAAAAATCACCACAAACCAGCGCGTGCCCCTGGCTCATTACGTCGGTAATCAGCGTAATTTCTTTTTCAGAAACAGGTTTTCGGGGCTTCTGGAACGTATAAAATCCCGTTTCAAACTGGAGCAGATTACCGTGCATCGGCTGAATGGTGGCTACACTTTTCCCCTTGTTCATCCGACGAATTTCGCCGATACCATCTACATTTTTGTTCAACATCGGCAGCGCGTTTCTCACTGATTCATCATCAAGAGCCTGCCACTTAGTTTGCTGCCATTCAATTATTTGCCCCCCTTCTTTTCCGGCTAGAACAAGCCCGGTTGCTGACCCATTTTCGCCGTCTTCCCAAATCTCGAAATTATGTGTCAGGTGCATGGTCGAATCGACCAGATAGCGTTTCCAGGCGCTACGTGGATTTTTCGGAAACGCGTAACCCCACACGCGAACTCCGCGGCCTTCGCCATTTTTATTCCCTAACCCATGCAGAGGAACTACAATCAACTGATAATCAGCTTTACCGACTTTTGCCCAACGCATCCGGTGCGTCGTTACCTCGTGCGGCAAACGTATCGGTTCCCATTTTTGCGTCGGGTCCTGCGGCCGGACGAGGTAAAAAACCGCTCCCGATTTCGTACTGTCGCCGGTTTCGGCGGGATTCCAGCCTGCGCCCACGGCTACTTCTACGCGCCCGTCTCCATCGAGGTCGCGGGCGGCAATGCAGACGTTATCCTGAGGTGTCAGGTTAGCCGCCATAACGTAGCGTTTCCAGGGCGACGTTTTATCGCCGGGGTTTTTATACCAGACAAACTCCTTCTGATCGGCCAACAGAATGTCCTGCTTTTTGTCGCCATCTACATCACCGATGGCTAACCCGTACCCAATAGCAATCTGATTATCAACCACCTGAATTTTAAAATTCAGTTTTTTCTGACTCGTAGAATCAGTTTGCGCCAGCAGCGGTGACGTAGCGAGCAAGCACAGGAAAAACATTTTTTTCATGGCATTTTGTCAAGATTGTTGAGATACGTTGTTTCAGAAAAGCGGCCTTCATTCTTGTTCTACCGACTCACATTAACACGCTCTCCCAACTGCATTACCCGATAAGATGTACCGTATTTCTCACAGGCACGTATAAAGTCGGCAGGATCGGCGGTGTTGAAGGCGAACATGTCGTAATGATGCGGAATCACAAGTTTTGCACAAATAGCAACGCCTAATCGTGCAGCTTCGTCGGCATCAAGATTTCCAGCTACGCGCCGTTCAGGCTTATTGCCGTTGATGGGTAGAAACGCTACGTCGACCGCGAAGGGACGTAGTATATCGACCATGCCATCGTACCAGAGCGTATCACCGGAATGATAAACCCGATACGGACCAATTTCCACCACAAACCCCATGAATTTGCTACGTCCTTCGGCATCGCGTTCTATTTCGTTGTGAGCCGCCGGAACACCGTGGAACGTAATGCCGTCTACTTCGACAGTTTCACCATCGGCCATACCAATGGGCTGATTATGACCAAAGTTACTGTTCATTCGCTCGTAGATAAAAGCGCGGTTGGCTGCCGGAATAACGAATTTTATATCCTGATTAGCCGCAAACAATGGATTTAGCGTATCATAATCCAGATGATCGGTGTGGTTGTGGCTGGACGTAACAACGTCGACCATTCCGAGGTGGCCCGAGAGAATAACGCGTTCGGACAGGCGAACGTGTGGCTTGTCGGTTTGCGCGTATTTTTCAGATAATGAATCAGACAGATAAGGGTCAAATAGTACGTGTTTGTCGTTGTACTGCAACAAAAAACCACTCTGACCGAGCCACCAGATGTGCAGTTTGTCGGGTTGCAGGCGAGCGGCTTCGATATCGGCCAGCAAAGCGTCGTCTTTCTGAAAAGCGGGTTTAAGCATACAAATCAATGGTGTACTACGTTCGTTAAAAGCACTTTCGCTACGTTTCTGCCGTATGAATCTTATTCCTAGTGTTTGCCTATTCTTGCCAGAATCCAGTCGAGCACCTTGTGGGGAAGCAACCGGGGTAACATCCAGCTCATCAGCAAATTAGGCACCAGTGCGTAACGTACCTGCGGGTTACGTGTTTCGTAAATCTCGACGATACGTTGCCCCACCTCATCGATTGAAAAACCGTTGGCTTCCGATTTTTCTACTTGTTTAAGAAACCCTTTCATGGCCGGAAAATAGGGCGTATTCTGGTAAGCCGACATATCCGTTCCTTTCGCCCAAATCGGCGTTTTAACGGCTCCCGGTCCTACAATGATCACCTTAATCCCGAACCCCATCAACTCTCTCCGTAGACTGTGCGATAGCCCTTCAAGGGCAAATTTCGAACTGACATAAGCTCCCATAAACGGAATCGCAATTTGCCCATTTACGGAACTGATATTGAGAATTCGGCCGGGCTGAACCGGGTGGTTATCGCGAGCGCCCAACAGCGGCAAAAACGCCTGTGTGACCAGAGCCACGCCCACTACGTTCACATCCAGATGTTTCCGAAACGTATCGATAGGCTGATTTTGCAACGGCCCGCCAATGGCCATTCCGGCATTATTGATAAGCCCGCCCAAGCCACTTCCGGCCAGTTTTTCCGTCAGTTGCTGGGCGGCCAACGTAACGGCTGCTACGTCGGTTACGTCAAACAGTAGCGGGGTAAAAGAAGGTCCTAATTCAGCCTGCAACCGGTCGGCATCAGGCTGGTTTCGGACGCTACCAAACACAGTGTATCCATGTTTAACAAACTGTCTGGCAGCACCATAGCCAATGCCCGTTGAGACACCCGTAATCAGAATATACTTACTTGCCGGTTTCATCGTGTAAACATACTATTATCCCATTCAACAATCACCGCTACGTTGACGTTATACTTAATAAGTGAAATAGTGAAAGAGTGGTTGCACTGGAAATACGCTCTTTCGCTCTTTCACCCTTTCATTCTTTGATTATGCAGGATATTGAACCTTTTTACGGCTGGGAAAAGTACTACACAGCGTCGGAGGATGAGCAGTCGCCTTTTTACGAACGGGAGTACAATATGCAGCAGTATGAAAATACTATTTACGGCTATTACATTCACCCACTTTGGGACGAAATCGGCTCAGAAACGCTGTATTGCAAGATTCTCTTTGCCAACTACGACCGTCAGTTTGTAGTGATCGAGCTTTTTGGCGAGTGGAATGATACGTTACATAACGACATTATGTACCTCAAACGGCAGGTAATAGATCCGCTGGTTGATCAGGGCATTAAGTATTTTATCCTGATTGCCGAAAACATCCTGAACTTTCACGGGTCCGACGACAGCTATTACGAGGAGTGGTTTGAAGACGTAGAAGACGGTTGGATTGCCGCCATCCACTCGCCGGAGTTTGTGGAACGCGAATGGAAAAAATACCACCTCGATTATTACATCAACTTTGGCGGAACCCTCGATATTGCCAATTGGCGAACCCTGAAGCCGGCGGGTCTTTTTGAGCTGGTTAACGGTCTGATTATCCGACGTCTGAGTTAAATCCCTAGGGCTATTTTGACCTTTCTTCCTGTTTATTAGACCCTTCTTCCAAATTTGTAAGGGATTTGCGCTAATTTTCTCAA
Organism: Spirosoma flavus; assembly: GCF_054778555.1. Lineage (NCBI taxonomy): Bacteria > Pseudomonadati > Bacteroidota > Cytophagia > Cytophagales > Cytophagaceae > Spirosoma > Spirosoma flavus. Next base: position 1,120,958 of record NZ_BAAGZL010000001.1, on the reverse strand, counting down.
CTTTACCCGAAACCCCACAAGCAATCTGATGGAAAATAACGCCAAAACCAACGCCACCGAACAGGCACAGGCGGCCAAGGCTACTGCCGCCGAAAAACTCGAATCGTTTAAAACGCAGGCAAGTCAACACCTAGATGCGGCTGCTACGCAACTTGACGAGTTGAAAGACAAACTAGTAGCCCAAGCCAAAGAATTCGGTAAAGACATTGATATTGATGGGCTTCAGGCCAAAGCGACGGAACATTTTGAAGCAGCTAAAGCGTCGACAGCCTCCAACCTCGCCAATTTACAGGCACAGGCCGAAACCGTATTCGCAGCTGCAGCTGCCAAAGCCGACGAACTTTCCGAAGCTGCAGAAGATAAATTCGACGATCTGAAAGCCGAAGCGACCGTTCAACTCGAAGCGGCTCAGGTAAAATTGGATGAATTGAAAGCTGAAGCCGCGCTCCAGATCGAAGAAGCCAAAGAAAGAGCCAAAGGCATCTGGAATCAGATGTTCGGCGAGTAAAATCGATACGTAGTAAATCAAAAAGCCAGACACATGTCTGGCTTTTTGATTTACTACGTAGTCTTATTAATGCTTTGGTTTTGGCTTTGGTCCCGGAGGGGTACCCGTACCGCTATGTGGTTGCGTGTCCGTACCACTGTGCGGGGGTGTTGCCGTACCCGTATGGGGGCCAGTAGCCGTGCCACTATGCGGAGGTGGTGGCCCGCCAGGCCCGCCCGTACCGCTATGCGGTGGCGTGCCAGTACCACTATGCGGATGGGTTTCTGTCCCGTTGTGGGGAGGTGTGGCTGTACCAGAATGAGGACCGGTAGCACTTCCACTGGCGGGGGCTGCGCTACGTGCCGACGCGTTGGCATCGTCAGGCGTCAAATCTGAGGTTTTTGTGCAAGCGTAGCCACCCAGTAAGGCAGTAACGACGCATCCGGCAACAATTAGCTTTTTCATCGGATGATTTATTCGGGTAACAGATAGGAATTAGTTTGTGTACGTAGCAGAATACGACCCAGAGTCTACAAACGTTGCACCTTTAATCAGAATTTAACCCCCATTGAGAATTGCGACAAACCACTGATAATTAATTATATATAGGATAGGTAATTAAGTATTAATACGTACACGAAATCTACTATTTTCAACTAAACTTTTTCACTACGTTACGTTTGACAAAATCACTATTGGCCAAAATTCTCAATCGAAATTAAGGCAAACGTAGCAGCGCTAATCTGAATGGATATTACTTGTAATTTCTATAACAAAGTAGAGAAATCACTACGTTGACTGTCCAACGATTTCCGATTCAAATCATTACCTTTGCGGCCTGTTTCTCCCTTTATACTGTGGATTCAATACGTGTATTTGCTCCTGCTACGGTGGCCAACGTAGCCTGCGGGTTCGATATTTTTGGCTTTGCAGTTGATAATCCTGGCGACCAGATTACCCTCACGATCAGCGACGAACCGGGTGTTCGCATTACCGATATCATTGGCGACGAAGGTCGACTGCCGCGGGAAGCCGCACGTAACACAGCCGGAATTGCGATTCAAACGTACCTCCAGCAGATTAATAGAACCGATCTTGGTCTCGACGTTGTGCTTCACAAGCAGATGCCGCTTGGTAGCGGTTTGGGTTCTAGTGCAGCCAGCGCCGTAGCAGGTGTTTATGCTGTGAATGAGTTATTAGGGAGGCCTCTGCCCGTTATGAAACTGCTGCCTTTTGCCATGGAAGGTGAGCGTATCGCCTGTGGATCAGCCCACGCCGATAATGTAGGGCCGTCTTTGCTCGGTGGTTTTGTGGTGGTTCGAAGTTACAGCCCGCTGGACGTTATTAAAATTGAAACTTCAGCTGCGCTCTATTGTACATTGGTCCACCCCGATATTGAGGTGAATACAAAAGATGCCCGGTTTATTCTGAAAAATGAAGTCTCCCTGAAGAATACCATCACACAGATGGGCAACGTAGCGGGGCTGATTGCGGGGCTGATGACGCCTGATTATGATCTCATCAGTCGTTCGCTGGTCGATGTAATTATTGAGCCGGTACGTTCTATACTGATACCCGAATTTAACGAAGCCAAGCAGGCCGCACTAGATAATGGTGCACTAGGATGCAGCATTTCAGGATCAGGGCCATCGATGTTCGCCCTGAGTCGTGATGTGCAGACCGCTGAGCAAGTAGGAGCCGCCATGCAGCAAGCATTCCTATCTGTAGGCATTACCAGCGAAGCATACGTATCACAGATCAACCGCCAGGGACCGAAAGTGATTTAAAGAGTGAAAGAATGAAAAAGAGAAAGAGCGAAAATTCTGCCGGATGGCTTTCGCTCTTTCTCTTTTTCATTCTTTCACTCTTTAATTTACAACGCTTCCCAGGAAAGTTGCCAGCCTTCCAATCGTGATGGTTTTGCTACGCCGGGTTGTCGGGGTTGTTCAGTAGCCACTAATCGAAGCGGAATAGTTTCGCGGGTTTGGGCGGTTGTCAACTGATCAGTTCGTAAGAATACGCGCCCTGAACCTGCGTCAATGATTTCGATATGGGCTTGAATCATATCGCCCACGACAAAGGTTCGTCCGTTGATGGTAATTGGCTGAACGACCTGAAAAATACAGAGTTTTCCTTCGCTCAGGTTGCCTTCGCTCATACTACGTGTTACCAGCCGATTGGACGCTACGACTGGTGCGGGTGCTACCGACGTAGCAGCAGGCTTTTCATTTTTTTCCGGCTCATCATCAATAATTACAGCTTCAGTAGCCTTGTCCTGATCTTCTACAATGAGCACTACGTTCGTTGTGGAATCTGCGACAAAAAGTGGCTCCTCTACACTTTCATCCCCTTTAGCAGCGACTTTGGCGAATGTATCTTCGTCCATATCAAATGAAGCCAGGATAGCAGCCCGCTCGGCTGAGAGTACAGAAGCATCGTTACTTAAAGATGCCAAAGCTCCTCCAAGCTCCGCCCGATATATCTGAGGACGGGTAAGCAGTTCCTTAATGGCTACTGTCTGGAACAAATAAGCTTTGGTCTCAGCCGCCCGGTACGGCAAAGCCATCGGGTGCCGGTCAGGATACTGACGAGCCAATTTCTGGATATAGTTCGGTCCGGCGTTATAAGCCGTAGCCACGAGCATCCAGGAGCCTAGCTGGTCGTGCAATTCATTGATATACCGACAGGCAGCATGCGTAGCTTTGAGCAAGTTGAAACGGTCGTCGCGTCGACGTGATACACTTAACCCCAGCGATTGGGCCGTTTGGGGCATCAGTTGCCAGAAACCAGCCGCTCCCCGTCGCGACACCGCCCGGTTGGTTACGGCACTTTCCAATAGAGGCAAAAACTTGAAATCGGACGGAATTCGATATTGTTGCAGAATCGGTTCGATGATGGGAAACACCACAGAAGCCCGGCGTTTCAGTACGGTCAGATCATTGGCCCAGGATGCCTGCTGATGAAGGGTTCGCGCCCATCGATCAGTGATGGCTGGATCATTGATGGGCACCATTTCCCCACAAAAATGAATTGGACTTTCATCATTCTTAGGCGAAGTGGCCCATTTGATAAGCGGCTTTACAACTGAAGCGGCATTGAGCGCAAAAAACGGACTGGTTTGGGCAATGGCCTGTGAGCTGGAGAAGATAGTAAGGCCACAAACGGCTGCTACCGTCAGGTACAGTTTGGTCATCAGCAACAATTGTTACGGTGGGTACGCTACTCCGTCGTTCACCCTGAACGGCGTCTGATACTCAGCGGCTTCACTCGCTACGTTGCTTTCTGATCACTATTCTAACAGCCGCAAAAAAGGTATTCTTTACTGAATCGTATTTACTCCATTTACCTGCTATCTGACTGGTTACTTAAGGCAGTGTAAATCGTGCAGAGAGCACTAAAATTGATTCTGAAGGAACCGCTACATCACTCCGCGATACCCTTCATTTTTTTATGGGTTTGTAAAAGTACAATATCTACCTTGAAATAACAATATTCTTGCCATTAATTCTCGGGCCGTTCTCTCATATTCCATCGCTTACCAAAAAGAATTATATAGTGACAACGTAGCAAAACTACTGCGAATGAGACCGTTAGCTTTTACACATACCCAACGATTCGATATGTTAAAAAACCAATCATCTCCCGGATGAGATAATACGCGTCTAAGAACGATTCTTCATGCGGCAGAAGCCATTCGCCTGGCGAAAAAGACCGACGATTGCCAATAAAACTGGTCGGAAAAGGTGTTACGCTGACGCCCGCTTTTTGAAAGCAACCAACTGCCCGACGCATGTGCCAGGCCGACGTAACAAGTAAGCATTGGTTAGTCCGAAATCGTAGTTGAAGCATACGGGTTGAGAAAAGCGCATTTTCACGCGTATTCCGGGACTTGTTTTCGAGCACAATATCATTTGCCGGAACACCAGCCGTCGTCAGGAACGTAGCGGTCATTTGGCCTTCATCACTAACCACTTTGGCCTGGAACGGCAGCGAGCCATTACCACCGCTAATCAGGATTTTCTGAACAATTCCTTTTTTATAAAGATACAAAGCCTGGGCAGCGCGGTCGGCCTCTCTACCCAACAGAAAACGATGTTCTGACCCGTTGTCTGGTATTTCTTTCATGGTATTGATGATACCACCTGTCAGCACAACAGCCACATGGATGGTTGAATCATTCCGAATAATACTATTCCGCTGAATGGGGTACTCCCACAAGAGGGCCAGTTCATTCGTAAGGAAGGAATTGCCAGCCAAAACGAAAATACCTAGTGCTACGGCAATAAATCGTCTACGGTAACGGAGTTTTTTTGTAAAAAAGGCTGCTAATAAAGTGATTACGAGCCATCCTGCGGGTGTCAGAAGAAACGTTAACGTTTTGGAAAAGAAATAAAACATAGACTATATCAGGTATGGCAAGCGTTTTGTAGAAACGTAGTACGAAGAGTGAAAGAGCGAAAGAATGAAAGAGCGAATCAGCTACAGAAGATTACTGCTGTTTTTTCGCTCTTTCGCTCTTTCATTCTTTCGCTCTTTAATACACCAAACAATACTTAACTTTGCGAAGATACGTACCCTCTTGTATGAAAAATCTCCTCCTGACGGTTCTGCTTAGTTGCTTACTGACTCCCCTTGTATGGGCTCAAACAGCCACCGACGGCTATAAAATCACGGGACACATTAAAGGCATAAAAGACACAACCTGTGTTCTGGCGCACTATTTTGGCTCTACGCAGTACATCCCAAAAGACACCGCGCGCGTCGATGCTAATGGTAATATGACGTTTGAGGGCAAAAAAGCGCTGCCCGAAGGATTATATATGGTCGTAGTGCCTACCAAAAATCCCTACGTCCAGTTCATCATGACTGACGATCAGCAGTTTGGATTCGATTCCGATACGTCCAGCGTTGTTGCAAACATGAAAATAACCGGCTCGAAAGAGAACGAGTTATTTTATACGTATCAGCAGGGGCTGGCTAAGTTTTACGACGAAGCCCAAGCTATACAAGCCGAGAAAAAACTACGTAACGATGCGGCTTCGGCCGCTATTGTGAACAAAAAGATGGCGGATTTGCAGCAGAAGGCGAATGATTATCGCATTCAGTTCATGAAGGAAAACCCCACTACGTTCACGGTTAAACTATTTAAAGCCAGCGCCGAACCGGAAGTTCCGGCTGCGCCCAAAGCCGCCAATGGTCGCCCGGATTCGACGTGGACGTTTAATTATTATAAAAAACACTATTGGGACGATTTTGACTTTGGTGATGAACGCTTTGTCCGGACGCAGCTTTTGCAATCGAAAATTGAGCGATATATTAAGGAACTGACGGTTCAGGTGCCCGATTCATTGATTAAAGAGGCTGATTTTCTGGTGAATAAAGCTATTGCCGGAAAAAACAAAGAGATTAAATACTATACCATCTATTACATCACCAGTCAGTACGAACAGCCCAAAGTAATGGGAACCGACGGTCTGTTTGTACACATGTTTGAGAAATATTATAAAACGGGTGTCATGACCGTTTCGGATTCGTCGACGCTGAAAAGCATTGGCGAACGCGTTGCTACGTTAAAACCGAATCTGGTCGGCAAAACGCTGGTTACGCCAGTAGTGAGTGATTCGCTAAAACGGCCGCTCAATCTTCAGTCGATCCTCAAAAGCGATTACACGGTGTATGTGTTCTATTCGCCTACCTGCGGACACTGCCGCGAGAGTGCGCCCAAGCTCCAGAAATTCGCGGATGCCTACAAAGGCAAGGGCGTCGACGTAGTGGCCATTGCTATCGACCAGAGCCCGGAAGAGTGGAAGAAGTTCGTGAAGGAATTTAAACTGAAGAACGCTATCAACGGCTACGATTTCACGTACCGGACCGATTATCGGCACAAATACGACGTCTGGACCACGCCCACTACGTATATCCTCGACAAGAATAAAAAGATCATTGCCCGTAAATTACCAATCGAGCAAATCGAAGATTTTATCGGTTTCCACAAACGGCAAAATGCAACAGCTAAACCGGCTACAGCACCCGCTAATGCGAAAGCGAGTGTAAAGAAGTAGGAATTGCTTTTTTACAGTTCAATACGTTCGACAATCAGTATAAAGTAAAAACCACTACGTAACGTTACGTAGTGGTTTTTACTTTATACTGAGATACATAGTTTAAATCATGTATGCAGACAGATTAGCCTAATTCTCAAAGCGATTGCTATCAATAAATGAAACTATTCTGTCTATTAGTTCTTGAGAAACCTCACGTTCTGTCATTAACGTGAAAGCAAAATTGATTATTTCGGGGCTTTCTTCAGATTGGTAACATGACCCAAAATGGCCCAGCATCAATAAAAAATCTTCGCGCTTTACAATCGTCCTAAGCGCAGCTAATTCCCGACGTGTTATCCCTAACCAACAAAGGCTTGTTGCGTAATAATCGAGTTCAGGTCCTTTTTCGATTTTAAATTCTGCCATTTATTACCTGTTATGTAAGTTGCTTTGTGCAAGGCAATGATAGGCTAGTAAAGCCGTTAATTCCACAATTGATTCGCAGCGGTCAGGATGATGGGTTCCTTGTCGGTAACGACAATCGTTTGTTCGTGCTGCACGGCAAAACTGTCTTTGGCGATTAAGGTCCAACCATCTCCTTTTTCCTGAGCATAGGTGGCTTTAGTGGATAAAAATGTCTCGATTGCCACGACAGAGTGCTTTCGAAAACGGTTTTTATTAGACCGATCATAATAGCACAAAATATCGTGAGGTTCTTCATGCAGGCTCCGGCCGATTCCGTGTCCAGCCAGATTCTTGATGACCCGATAACCGCTTCGCTTGGCTTCCGTTTCAATGATGCGCCCAATTTCCGCAATTTGCACACCTCCCCGAATATGACTAATGGCTTTGGCCAGAATGCGCTTCGAGGCTTCCACCAGTGCACTATGCTGATGAATATCCTGCCCCAATACGAACGAGCCACCATTGTCGGACCAATAGCCATTCAGTTCAGCAGATACATCAATATTGATCAAATCACCTTCCTGGAGAATCCGTTTTGTGGACGGGATGCCATGACAGACTTCCTCATTTAAACTGATACATGTCCAACCCGGAAAACCGTAAGTGAGCTTAGGAGCCGACCGGGCACCGTACTCCTCCAGCAGTTGCCGTCCATATTGATCCAGTTCAAACGTCGACATTCCTGGTCGGGCATATTGTTGCATGCACTTGAGAGTTGAGCCAACAATTTGACTAATCTGCTGCATACCGATCAAGTCCTGCTCAGATTGTAATGACATAGCGTTGTGGTTCTGGTTGTATAATCTCAGATGCGTTGACTATCCAAAGTCAAACGATTTCGTAAGAAGACAACCCCTGCTACTTCATTTTCGTGCGCTTCACTAAATAAGACGTTAGAATCTGGTCGAAACCTTGCGCGATATCCGCTTCGATAAAGTCAATTTTATATTGACCGCAACGCATTTTCAATTCCTGAAAATAAGACTTCACGGCTTGCTGATACGTCTCGCGAACCTGCCCCGGCTGGAGTTTCACTTTCTCACCCGTTTCGAGGTCGATGAATTCATAGGGGCGCTCGTCGAAGGCAAATTCTTCTTCGGTTTTTTTATCCGTTACGTGAAAAACCAAAACTTCATGCAGATTGTGGCGAAGGTGCTGCAGCGCCGAAAATAAGGCATCTGATTTTTCAGCATTTTCAAACATATCACTGAAAATCACCACCAGCGACCGCTTGTTAATTTTCTCGGCAACCTGGTGAATCACATCAGCCGCCGACGTCCGACGTAGCGGTTTGGGCTGTTGCATCAACAAGTCCAGCTGCGTGAACAGTTTGTGCACGTGAGACGGGGTCGATTTCACTGGCGTCTGCACATCAATCGTATCAGAAAAGGTTGTCAGGCTCACCGCATCTTTCTGACGCTGAAGCATATACGCTAAGCAGGCAGCCGCCATCACGCTGAACGTTATCTTCCCGTAATTGGCTTCCGGGTAGTACATCGACGACGACGTATCGACTAGCAGATGGCATCTCAGATTAGTTTCTTCTTCGTACCGCTTCACAAACAACTTCTCCGTTTTGCCGAAAACTTTCCAGTCGATGTGTCGGGTTGTTTCGCCGGTATTGTAAAGCCGATGTTCGGCAAATTCCACCGAGAAACCATGAAACGGCGATTTATGAAGACCGGTAATGAACCCTTCGACCAGTTGGCGGGCCAGAAATTCAACATTACCAAACGAACGTACCTGACCGAGATTAAGGGGCTGCTTCATGTAGATTAAAGAGCGAAAGAATGAAAGAGCGAAAGACCGGGCCGCCGGAGCGGTGAAAGAACGAACAGTTGCCGGACGGCTTTACTCTTTCGCTCTTTCATTCTTTCGCTCTTAGAGACCACTCTTTAAACTTAACGCAAAAAGCGCACCGTTCGACATTTCAGGCAGGAATTGCACATTGAAATTTCGAACGGTGCGCGGTCGTATTCTACAAATGCAGATTAGAGGACAGGTTCCAGCATCGGCTGAAAAGCAACTGGCGTATTAAATGGTGCGAGAACGATCTCCTGGCCTTTGCCAACCACACGTAGCGATACGTTGGCAATCCCTCTCGAAACCATGCCAAGTGCCTCAGCGGCTGCATGAGTCAGGTCAATGATACGTCCTTTCGAAAAAGGGCCTCGATCATTGATTCGTACAATTACTGATCGATGGTTGTCGAGGTTTGTTACTTCAACCAACGTATTGAGTGGGTAATGACGGTGAGCACCTGCCAGTGCTTCAGAACTAACTCGCTCACCATAAGCGGTCCTGCGACCATTGAACTTCTTGGAATAAAAAGACGCTTTGCCTTTCTGTATGAGGCCTGGAAGGGCCTCCGCCGGTTTTATGTTGGCAAAAAACAACATAAGGGACATGATTAAACTCATACAGCTCTTGGTTACGTGAAAAAAATAGACGGAGAGTATGCCAATTGACATCATGCATACCGTCCGCCCCCAAAAAGTGCAATTCCTGAAAAACAAATATAAATCACAGCAGGCTTATAACCAAGCATTTATTCAAAAAACTGTAGAATAACTTCTACAAACATCCGGACCACTTGGGGAAAAACTACCCTAAAATATATTTATACACTTTCTTTTTGAACTTTCACTAATGACCGTACTTTAGCGGTTTAGAATAGCTAAACCAATTTAACTGTGGACGAAAGAGACCGGGAGAAAATCTATTCAAAGCGTGTACGGGCCGGCAAACGGACCTACTTTTTTGACGTCAAGTCAACCCGAACCAACGATTATTACCTGACCATTACCGAAAGCCGACGGCACCCGCAGGGAGAAGGGTTCATTTATGAGAAACACAAAATGTTTCTCTACAAAGAAGACTTCGATAAGTTCGTCGAAGCCCTGCAGGAAACCGTCGAACATGTGAAATCGGAACTCATGCCGGATGTGGATTTTGCTCAGTTCGGTCAGCGCGAACGCGACGAACAGGACGATTTTGCCAGCGAATTGAAATGGGAATAACAACACATTAGAACGTACTGAATGAGCTAGACTTTACTTCTCTACTTTTTTCTAATCGCTGCGGACGTTTGTCCCATTCATTAGTTGCCTTCGGTGTAGTACCGAAGGCTTTTTTTGTGGTACGCTGTTGGGATTGTATTTTTGTGGAAAAACTAAAGAGTGAAAGAGCGAAAGAATGAAAGAGCGAAATCCGTCCGGCAAATTCGCTCTTTCACTCTTTCATTCTTTCGCATTTAAACTATGGGTTTACAATGTGGAATCGTGGGTTTACCAAATGTGGGTAAATCGACGCTGTTTAATGCTATTTCGAGCGGGAAGGCTGAAGCTGCCAATTATCCGTTCTGTACGATAGAACCAAACGTGGGCGTGGTGACCGTACCCGACGAGCGTTTAGACACGCTCGAAGGGCTGGTGAAACCGCAAAAAGTGGTACCAACCATTATCGAATTTGTGGATATCGCCGGGCTCGTAAAAGGTGCCAGTCAAGGCGCTGGGCTGGGCAATAAATTCCTGGCTAACATTCGCGAGGTCGATGCCATCGTGCACGTGATACGTTGTTTCGAAGACGAAAACATCGTTCACGTAGAAGGCAAAGTGAATCCGGTATCGGATAAGGAAATTATCGACGCCGAACTTCAGCTAAAAGACCTGGAGTCTGTCGATAAGAAAATCCAGCGGATTGCGAAAGCAGCCCAGGTTGGCGACGCCAAAGCGAAAGCCGAACTCGCTACGTTGAAGATTTACAAAACGGCTCTGGAAGCGGGTAAAAGTGCCCGTACCGTGAACGTATCACCCGAAGAACAGGAGGCCGCTCTCAGTGACATTTCATTGCTGACCATCAAACCGGTTATCTACGTAGCAAACGTCGATGAGGGTTCTCTGCCCAATGGAAACGCTTATTCTGACGCGCTACGGGAAGCGGTGAAAGACGAAGGTGCCGAAGTGATTGTGATCAGTGCCAGCATCGAATCGCAGATTGCCGAAATGGAAGACCCTGAAGAGCGCGAGCTATTTCTGGGCGAATACAGCCTGACGGAATCGGGCTTGAGCAAACTCATCAAAGCTTCTTACAAACTGCTAGGTCTCATTACGTATTTCACGGCGGGGGTTAAAGAGGTACGTGCCTGGACGATTCATCGTGGCTGGAAAGCCCCCCAAGCCGCCGGTGTGATTCACTCCGATTTCGAGAAGAAGTTTATTCGGGCGCAGGTCATGAAATTACCTGACTTTCAACAATTCAAAACAGAATCCGCCGTTCGTGAAGCCGGCAAACTGGCCGTTGAAGGAAAGGAATACGTCGTACAGGACGGCGATATTATGGAATTCCTCCACAGCGCGTAAGGCTGAACCGGGATTTAGCAGATTGAGGGATTTTCTGGATTTTGTTAATAGATGAAACGCTTCGAAGAAGCGAAAAACAAAATCCAGAAAATCCCTCAATCTGCTAAATCCCGGTTCAGATCACTTCCGTTTATTTATCCCTATCCGCCGATACGAAATCAGTTGGTCGGCGCGGGAAGCAGGCGGGCGATGATACACGAATACTTCGTAATCGTTTTCCGTTCCGGAGAAACTTCCCTCAATGTAATACTCATCAACCTTCGGCGGAGAGCCGCTCGTCTGCACTACGTAGTCGTAATTGTAGACACCCTGTTTCAGCATCATCGACGTCCGATACGCATTAAGAATTGGATCGTAAGTCATTCTGTTGCGATCGTTCAGTTGCCATAAATTAAAGGCTCCATTCACGTAAACCGCTACGTTCGGTATTTCGGGGGTACGTAGCGTAAATACCGTTTCAATATAATCAGCATACGTAGCACCGTCGCCTGTTTCGCGGTGGTCGATAACGTATTGCCCATTGAAATCATCGCTCTGAATGTAAGCACCTCGGGCGCGGGGCTGATCGACCTGTACGTAGGCAATATTGCGGTCGGCGGGTCGGTCGATACGTTCAATGTAGTTAGCACGGGACAGAATCGTCCGCGTATCGAAAAAGCGGAATTCATTAACCCCCGGCAACGTATTACTCAGGTCAATAAGTTTATAATCGAGCACCTGATCAAACGCTTGTACGTTGGTAGGTCGCAGGTTCTGAATCACCCGGTCGTCGCGGTAATTCTGACGGATCACTACCTTAAAATCGTCCTGAGGAGAGATAACCTGATAGCCTTTATAATTAATAGTAAAGTCTATTTGCTGGTCGACAAACTGCCGGTCGGGAGCCGCAGAGAACCGTGCCAGAGCCGATACCAACACCCGGTTCTGATACGTCATGAAGCGTCGGGTGAACGTGATGCTATTTCGATTCCGCTCGTCGTAAACTACCAAAATGTAATTTCCCGGCAATTTCACACGCGGCAATGTATATCGATAATGATAATACGGGACTTTGGTGTTTATCGAAATCTGGTATTCGGTTATGGGATTATCGTTGTATTCGTACGTGAATTCAATGTCATTCAACACCGACTTCTGCCAATCGGAATTGCAATGAATAAGTTTGGCCCGGAATGAGCGATAATTAGCCGATAATTCGTCGAATTCGACTTCAAGGGGTACCTGTTCATCCAGCGAAATAATAGGTGGATTTAACGTGCGCGTGGGATCGTTTGGATTCGCGTTGAGTAGCGGGTACAACAGCACCGTTTGCACCTTTGGATCGTAAATATGATCGACGGTCTGAATCTGCTGCGCCGTAACGAACGTAGCAATTGTCCAGAAAAAAAAGAAAGAAATTAGTCGGGCAGAAATGGGCATGAAATCGGTTTTTAACGTACTATAGCTAACGTAGCGGAATCAGCACAAGTATACAAGTGATACAAACGAAACGTTGCTATTTTTGCCAATCGCATACTCAACCCAACGTCTATGGTCAATTACAACCCGAAAGAGTGGATTCGGTTTATCGTTACGTTCAACCGGGCCGACACGGTTCGCAAGTTAACGCCCGCCCTGATCGGTATCGCTGTTTACTCATTCATTATTGTTCACATCATCGAGTTGATGGGCTTGAGTGAAAATCCGCACCTGAAAAACTTTTCGTTCATGCACACCCTGCTGAGCTTCGTGATTTCGATGCTGCTGGTGTTTCGGACGAATACGGCTTACGACCGGTGGTGGGAAGGGCGAAAATTATGGGGAGGTCTAGTGAACAACACCCGGAATATGACGCTGAAACTAGACCAGCTACTAGAGCCAGATCAGAGTGAAGCCAGAACGTTTTTCCGCGCCATGATTCCCAATTTTGCGTTTGCGCTCAAGAATCACCTCCGCTCAAATGATTTTGAACGTGAATTTACAGAGACCGCTACGTTCGGCCTAAGCAATCTGCGACTGAATGAACACGTACCACAACAGATCGCGCTCGCCATTTTCGGGAAGATCAACGAATTGCAACGTCAGAAAATCCTGATACCCGAACACCTGATTATTCTGAATGACGAAGTTCAGTCGTTGATGGACATTTGTGGCGCCTGCGAACGTATCAAGAACACACCGATTCCGTTCTCATACAGCTCATTCATTAAGAAATTCATCGTGATGTACTGCCTTACGTTACCGCTCGGCTACGTGTCAAATCTTCACTATCTCGTCATCCCGCTGGTAATTTTCGTATTCTACGTGCTGGCGAGTCTAGAAGTAATCGCCGAAGAAATTGAGAATCCTTTTGGCACCGACGAAAACGACCTGCCACTTGATACCATCTGCAAAGGCATTCATAAAACCATCACCCAATCGTTCGATCATACCCTCACGCTGGAGCAAGCCGACCCCATTGAAGGCCCGAAGAAGGGATTTAGGTATGATAGATAGGAAGTTATAGGGTTATAACGTTGTAGGGTTGTAAAGTTGGCTGACGCGAAAGCAATTTAGGCGTCAGCCAACTTTACAACCCTATAACGTTATAACCTTACAGCTCCTAATAGCCCGGATTTTGCTTGATTTTTCCTGGGTTGATGTCGATCTGGCTTTGTGGGATTGGGAACACTAACAGGTTTTCGCTGAGCGCCGTTTTGATACCAATTGCCGTTGCTTTAGCCTGCAAAACGGATAAAGCACGGCCAGTACGTACCAGATCGAACCAGCGATGTCCCTCAAACGCCAGTTCTACGCGACGTTCCTGCTCAATCGCCAACCGCATATCGGCCTGGGACGTAACGGATTTATCGGCCAGTCCAACCCGTTTACGGACCTGGTTCAGATACGGTAGCGCGTCGGCAGTTTTTCCGGTTTCGTTCAGGGCTTCGGCATACATCAATAGTACGTCAGCGTAACGTAGTACGTACCAGTTATCGTCCGCATCATTCGCCACGGTTGGTGGGTCGAGGTATTTACGGATATAATTATAATCGATCTTTACACCGCTGCTATTCGTATAGCTAGTTGCCATTGATATGGCTCTGCGCGGGTCGTTGGCTTCGTAGCTATTTACCAGATCCGTAGTTGGCTGGTTGTTTCCACCACCCCCAAACTGAATAACCGCATTGCCAGAGTTTTCAGGCGCGTAGGCGTTGGCAAAGGGGCTGCCTTCGCCCAGGTTACCTTTTTTATACTGCACCTCAAATATTGACTCCTTATTGTTTTTGTTAGCCGCTTTAAACAAATCAGCGTAGCTCGGCAGCAGCGAATACGTATTGGCATCAACCACCTCTTTCAGTTTCGTAGCTGCTTCGGCGTATTTCTTTTGGGTCAGATATACCTTTCCAAGTAAGCTTTTGGCCGCTCCTCTCGTCGCCCGGCCTACATCGGCGCCGGTGTAGCTAACCGATAGAACCGCTTCGGCATCAGTCAGGTCTTTGATGATCTGGTTGTATACATCAGCCACCGGAGCGCGCGCATAATCGTAACCCTGCAATGGATCAGTGATTTCAGTTAAAACGAGCGGTACGTCGCCGAAAACACGTACCAGATTGAAATACATCAGTGCGCGCAGAAATTTCGCTTCGCCAATGATACGTGCCTTCAGAGTTTCGTTCATCGAAACACCGCCCGCACGCTCAATAATGGCGTTGCAGCGATAAATTCCGCGATAACCATCGTTCCAGCGACCCAGCGTGTACGGGTTAGTGGTTCGAATATAGAATTTATCGAATTCGTCCTGATCCGTGACCGAACCCGATAGCACCGGGCGCGTATCGTCGGAAGGAATTTCGGAAACTACGTAAAACTGACCGTATTGTCCGTTGGCCTGAAGCGCGCCGTAAGCACCATTCAGCGCCGTTAATACGTCAGATTGCGATTTATAAAAGGACGTAGTACCAACCGCCGAGATTGGATTTAAGTCCAGAAATTTTTCTTTACAGGCTGTCAGGCTTAGCGCCACTAACCCAATAAGAATATGAATTCGTTTCATGAGAATCGAGAGATTAGAAGCCTAGATTTAAACCAATCGTGTAGGTCCGTGCCAGCGGATAGGAACCGTAGTCGACGCCCCCCGTTAACGGGCCTTCGTAGCCACTTACTTCGGGGTTGTAACCCAGATACTTCGAAACCGTTACCGGGTTCTGCACACCAGCATAGATACGTATCGACTGCACTTTTATCTTCTGCGTCAGCGTGTTCGGTACGTTATACCCCAACGTAATGTTCCGGACACGGAAGTAAGAACCATCTTCAATCCAGCGCGTCGATACTACGTTGTTGCTGCCCGTTGTGCGGGAGTTCGCGCGGGGCGTGATGCCATCGCCGGGGTCTTGTGGCGACCGCCAGCGGGTCAGTATCGTGCTCAACTGGTTGGCGTTTCCTTCCAGGTTTTCGTAGAAACGACGCGATAGGTTGAGAATTTTACCGCCCTGCACACCCTGAATCACTACGTTCAGATCGAAACCTTTGAAGGAAAAAGAATTCGTGATTCCGTAAATAAAATCGGGTTGGTTGTTACCCAGCAGAGTGCGGTCGTCGGCAGTGATTTTTCCGTCGTTATTCACATCGGCAAATTTAACGTCGCCGGGGCGGCTGTCGGCCCAGTGCGGATAACTGTCCAGATCGGCCTGATCGCGGAAGACGCCCAATTGCTGATACCCGTAAAAGCTACCTAAGGGCTGGCCGATTACCGAAATGTTGGTTTCGCCTACGCCCGTTCCGCTACGTATAGGATCGCCCGTGGGACCGAGTGCGAGCACTTTGTTCCGGTTGAACGACAGGTTCAAGTCGGTTGTCCAGCTAAAGCCTTTCGTGCCCGATGCTTCAATATTCCGGGTCGACAGCGCAAACTCCCAGCCTTTATTTTCGACCTGTCCGATGTTACGTACCGCCGAGGTGAAACCCGTTAGCGAAGGCACCTGCACCGAAAGCAACAAATCGGTAGTAGTCCGATTATAGTAATCGACGGTCAGGAAAATTCGGTTTTGGAACAAGCCTAAATCAATCCCAACATCGGTTTGGCGGCTTTTTTCCCAGCTTAGGCGTTCATTACTGATGCTACTGGTTGCCAGACCGTTCGCCAATGCGTTGCCCAGTACGTAGTTGTCTTTGCTCAACACGCCAATGGCCGGATAATTACCGAACGAATTGTTTCCTGACAATCCATAGCTAGCCCGGACTTTCAGTTCAGAAATTGTTGGAATCGATTTCATGAATGGCTCTTCGCTCACGCGCCAACCAACCGAACCCGACGGGAACGTACCAAATCGACTGGTCACACCAAACCGCGACGACCCATCACGACGTACCGATACATTGAATAGATAGCGGTCTTTGAAATTATACGTAACGCGGGCAAAATAGGAAGCTAGTGACCACTGTTCCTGAAACGACGTACCACCGATGATCGTACCGGCATTCACGGTACGTACCAGATCATTCGGGAAGTTATTGGCATTGACGCGACTTTCCTGGAAGTCGTTATTCTGAGCTTCCATCCCGATCAGTGCATCCAGATGATGTTCGGTACCAATGTCGTGCGTAAAGTTCAGCGTGTGGTTGGTTACCCAGTTGATGTTCTGCGACGTGTACGCCGATCCGGTCGATACGTTCGGGGGCAGAAGCTGGTTGAGCGGCATGGCCGAAGTCTGGTACTGATTCTGCCGGAGATAATTCAGATCAGCGCCAATTGTGCCGCGATAACGTAGCGTTTTCCAGATGGCAAATTCGGCATAGGCGTTACCCAGCAAACGAAGCTGGCTTACTTTGTTATCGGCTTCCGTAATGTTGGCTACAGGGTTGGTAATACCGGGCCAATCGTAGGGAGCCGCGTAGAAAGCCTGCGAGTTATACGTAATGCCATCGGCCTGATAAATCGGAATAAACGGCGGCAGCGACAGGGCTGCATTGATAATGCCATTATTGGCCCAGTGTCCATCCGTAGCCGTCCGGTTTTCGTCCATGTATGACGGGCTGAAGTTCACGCCAACTTTTAACTTGGAGGATAATTGAGCATCGATATTGGTACGTACTGTATACCGATTGATACCCGAGCGTTTAATAATCCCATCCTGTTTCAGGTAATTTCCCGACACGAAATACTGCACCTTCTCCGAGCCGCCCGATGCCGAAAGCTGGTAGTTACTGATGGGCGCTTTCTGGAAAATCATGTCCTGATAATCGTAATAAGCCAGGCTATTGGGGTCATCGAAGTTAACACCGGCAAATTCCCCTCGCGGATACCGATACCGCTGACCAGCCGCCCGAGCACTATTCGGATCATTGATTGAAGCGCCCGGAACCCGTTCAAGATAGGCCGCATTGAACGCATCTTTCACGAAATCAGCGAACTGCTGCGAGTTGAGCAGTGTCATTTTTTTGCTAACCTCCTGCGTACCGGTATAGTAATCGAAGTTAATACGGCTCTGCCCCGATTTGCCCCGCTTGGTCGTTACCATGACAACGCCGTTGGCTCCACGTGACCCGTAAATGGCTGTTGCTGAGGCATCTTTCAGGATGTCGATTTTGTCGATATCATTCGGATTAAGTTGGTTCAGGCCACCGGCATTCGTTAAACTACCCGAATTCAGTGGTTGCCCGTCGATAACGACCAAAGGCCCGTTACCCGCACTGATCGAACCTAACCCCCGCACTTTGATGGATGGCGCATTACCGGGAGCACCCGTATTCTGCTGAATCACAACGCCCGGCATCCGTCCGGTTAAGCCTTCTACTACGTTCGTAACGGGCTGATCCTTGATCGTCTGCGTTTTTAATGAAGCAATAGATCCAGTCAGATCACGACGGTTTTGTTGCCCATACCCCACTACCACAATCTCATCCAGCGTTTTATTGTCGCCAGCAAGTGTTACGTTCACCGTTGTGCGATTGCCGACTACAACTTCCTGCGTAGCATAACCGATGAACGAAAAGACCAGCGTCAGATTGGCCGATTGGTCGGGAACGCTAACCCGGTAGTTACCATCTGAATCGGTGGTTGTACCACGAGTTGTACCTTTCACCACAACGCTCACACCAGGTAAACCGCCACCGTTAGCTTCGTCGGTAACACGCCCACTAATGGTTTGGTCAACGGTCGTTTGCATTTCCCGCGAAGCCACCTGATTCAACGTAGCGGTTTCGAGCGGTTCAGATCCAATAGGCGATAAAGGATTGGCTCCTTCCAGCAGGGTTACTTTCTGCGTTTTGTTGACCGACAGCACTACGTATACACCCGCTTTTACTTTCGCATAACGAAGCCCTTGTGGTTTAAGGACTTTCGCCAGATTTTTTTCCAGCGAAGCACCCGGTTCAATCACCGCTGGACTCACCAGATGATCGCTAACCAGCCGATCTTCAAACAGAATATCGACCTGATAACGTGTTTTTAGTTGGCTCAATACGTCCCTCAACTGGAGCATTTGAGCAGAAGATGTCTGATAGGACATTCGAGGGTGCGCTTTGGCCACAGCCAGAAATTGCGCCAGACTGGGGTGGCCTCCTAATAGCGGCAACAGCACCAGTCCAAAACGAAAGATACGTATAGGGTACATCATGAGTGGTTTATACTAGTATTCGTTAAGAGTTAATCCGTGAACGTAACGCGATTATCCTCGCGGCTATAATTAATCTGAAGTAACTGTGCTACCAGTTGCAGGACTTCATTGGCATCTCGCGCCGGAAATGAACCCGAAATGGTGCGATCAGCCAGTTGCTCATGCTTGATTGTGACCTGCAATCCGTAATTTTCGTGAAGCATATTGGCAATTTCACGTAGCGACGTCAGTTCGAACGTAAAGCGATGCTGTTTCCACGAAGCCATCGCTTCGGGGTGCGCCGTCTTGACCAGTGCCAATTGTCCCTTTCGGTCGAACGTGGCTAAATCGCCGGGTTTCATGAGCAAAGGTTGTTGGTGAACTCGGGGCATCGTGAGTTGCACACGTCCGGAACGTAGCGCCACCCGCGTATTACGTTCGCGGCTAAACACCGTGAACTGCGTACCTAATACCGTTACGTTCAGCCCCTTTGGCGTCAGGACAACAAAGCGCTGTTGATTGGGGAGATGACGTACTGAGAAATCAGCTTCACCAGTTAAGAAAACGGTACGTACCGGTTGCTTTCCGCCAAGCGTCCATTGCCCAATGCCTATTTTCCGGCCAAACCAGCGCGCATAACGTAGCGACGAATTGGCGTTTAGCGTAACGGCAGACCCATCGGGCAAGGTTACACTACGTGTCTCGCCGAATCCAGTCTGAACTGTTTCATAGAAAAGATTTTCCCGAAACAACCAGCCTCCTAGCCCAAACACCAATATAACCGACGCTGCCGCTAACCAGATCTGGCCGATTCTTCTCTGCCGAACAGCGGGCGGTGGCTCGTCAATCAGGGACTGTCCCACTACGTCTCTGGCCACTTTGTCAAAAGCTACCTGCCAGTTGGCATCCATTTGTAGCTGAGTCAGTTCCCATTCGTGCAGCCACTCGTAGTAGTGTTCGCGATTGTCTGGTTCGGCCAGCCACTGCTCAACTGCCTTCTTCTGTAACGGACTAACCCGACCCGAAAAATAGTCGAACAGCACCGTTTTGTTGACGATATTTTCCATAACTGACGTTTGCAGGGTGGACACAAGTCGACGCTTTTACCCTTAGTGGGTTACTAAAAAAAAGAGAGAAGCAAGCCCGATAAAAATCTGACGCAACTGCTTTAGGGCACGCGCCATATGAGCTTCAACTGTCTTGAGCGCCAGCCCAAGCTCGTCGGCGATTTCCTGATTTTTTCGGTTTTCGAACCGGCTCATCAGAAAAATCCGCTGGCATTGTGGGGGTAATTCCTGAATAGTTTTTTCGAGACGCTGATACGTTTCGTCGTATTCGACCAGCGTTTGCGGAGTTTCGGAGAGCAGCAATTCTGGTACATTGTCAAGCGATACGGGCGTCCGGTTGCCGGTTAGTTCGTCGCGCAGGTAGTTGTAGGCCCGATGGCGTACGGCTGCGTAGAGGTAGGTTCGGTAGGTATGCTGGACCGCTACGTATCCACCTGTTTTCCAGAGCTGATAGAACACTTCACCAACCAGATCTTCAGCTACTTCGCGGGTGTAAACGAAACGTAGCGCATGGCTGCAAAGCGGTCGGTAATACAGCCGAAATAACGTTTCGAAACCCTGCTCGGGTGAGTTTTCAAAAGCCTTTCGGACAATGTGTTCATTATCGACAATTGATACGTTCGCATCCGTCGGGTGGAGCGGTCGGAGACGGTTTTCCGGATTTTGGGATGGTAAACCTTCAGCTTCATTCATCGGATGGGCGTTCAGATACCGGAATGACACAGATAAGCCGTTTTACCCTTAGTCGCTTCGGAGGAATTATGAAGAAATTTCTTGTTAAAATTAAATCCTCATGTGGCCTTTTGATGAGGCAATCATATATTTGGGTTACTATATATATTTTCTAGGCGCTATAATGATTGTATACTTTTTTCAATAACACAAATAGATTGGTACTCCATCATTATTTTCTTCTGGACGCATCAAACAAGTAAACTTACTTTTTCTATTACTAATCCAATCTTTCTGTGGTTCGAACTTTTACTCTCCTTTCAGGAATACTCATCGCATTTCTTTGCCTATCACTTCACCTGGCTTACGCTCAGGTAGTCACAACCATCGCTTCCGGCACGAATAATGGGGATGGTCAATCGGCTCTTAATGCGGGTTTCGGAGGGCCGTCTGCTATTGCCTTTGATCAGTCAGGTAATAAATACATAGTAGATAGCGACGTCTTTGGGGTTAGAAAAATTAACGCTAGTGGCATTATTACTACTCTATCAGGTAGTCTTCCAGCAAACGATTTGGGATATGATGAAGCGCTCGGCGTTGCCGTTGATGCTTTGGGAAGGGTATACATAGCTGACCTTCACCATAGTCGCGTCCGCCGGATAGATCCTAATGGAACATACACGATTGTTGCTGGAACCGGTAATAATGGCTCTAGTGGAGACGGAGGACCAGCCGTCAATGCTGCTATAGACCCGCGTAATGTAGCGCTGGATAATGCCGGCAATCTGTACATTACAGATTATCAAAATAACCGTATTCGTAAAGTCGATGTAAATGGCATCATTACAACAGTAGCCGGTAATGGAGCGGGTGGTTTCAATGGTGATGGCGTATTAGCGACCAATGCCCGATTATCTTTTCCCAGTGCTGCCGTTGTCGATAATATGGGCAACTTATTTATCGCCGATTCCTACAACAATCGGGTTCGTAAAGTCGACGTCAATGGAATCATCACTACGGTGGCTGGTACTGGAGCTCTTCAATCTGGCGGTGATGGTGGATTAGCAGTCAATACACCGCTATTACAACCTGAAGACGTAGCAGTAGATGGATCGGGTAATATTTACATTGCGGAATTCAATGCACGTATTCGGAAAGTGGGCGTGGATGGTATAATTACTACTATAGCCGGAAACGGTACGTTTGGTTTTAAGGGCGACGGTGGGCTAGCGGTAAATGCTTTATTTGGGCGTAGATCGAGAGTTGACGTTGACCCTTCAGGAAACATTTACGTTTCAGATCGTGAAAACGGTAGAGTACGACGTATCACCAGCGATGGGATGATCAATACAATAGCGGGTGGCTTTAGTGGCGATGGCGGACAGGCGACGAATGCCTTCATTCGAAAACGATATTTCTTGAACAGTCCTTCTAATTTAACCGTCGATAAGCACGGTAATGTGTACGTATCCGATCGATTTGGGGATCGCATCCGCAAAATTACACCGAATGGGCTTATCAGTACTG
This sequence comes from Spirosoma flavus, assembly GCF_054778555.1. Classification (NCBI taxonomy): domain Bacteria; kingdom Pseudomonadati; phylum Bacteroidota; class Cytophagia; order Cytophagales; family Cytophagaceae; genus Spirosoma; species Spirosoma flavus. The sequence goes on along the minus strand of NZ_BAAGZL010000001.1, from coordinate 1,098,776 downwards.
TTGCCGGTGATGGAGGAAAAGGTTACACCGGTGATGGTGGCCCCGCTACAATAGCACAACTTCAACATCCTCGCGGTATCGGTTTTGATTCTACCGGCAATCTTTACATTGTAGATCAGTATAATACGCGACTACGCAAAGTTGATGTAAATGGTGTTATCTCTACCGTAGCCGGTAGCGGAGAGGCTAACTTTATAGACAATCAGATCAACTTAAGCAGTGCTGATTTTTATAATTCGAACGGGATGGCCGTTTCAAAAAACGGCACTGTTTATATACCTACATTTTGGTGCATTCTAAAAATTACGCCAGCGGGTGTTATTTCTATTGTGGCAGGACGGCAAAATAACGGCGGCTTTAGTGGCGACGGCGGCCTGGCTACTAATGCACAATTGAATAACCCCTCAAGCGTCACACTTGATAAAGACGAAAATCTGTACATTACCGATACAAGTAATGGTCGTATACGGAAAGTTGATGCTAACGGTATCATCACCACAGTAGCAGGCAATGGCAATACAGGTTATGGCGGAGACAATATTCCAGCAATTAATAGCCCTCTATATTATCCATACGAAGTAGCTTTCGACCCTACCGGTAACATGTTTTTTTCAGAATCCGGCCGGATTCGTAAAGTCGACAGAAACGGAATAATAACCACAGTAACAGAAGCCGGTTTATTGAATAATCCCAACGGTATTACAACTGATGGTGCTGGAAACCTGTATATCGCTGACACAGGCAATCGGCGTATACAGAAAGTCACATATCCCATTCAGCCTACGCTGACCATCAATCGAACCACCAACTGCTCACCCACCTCGCTTACTATTACAGCACAGCCTTCGGGTGAAGGATTCTCCTATCAGTTTGGCCCCGGCGCTACCCAGATCGGGAACACCAACCAGGCCGTGGTCACTACGTCAGGAGTCTACTCCGTCACCGTTTCTACGCCTGTTTTCGGTTCGCCAGCGGGTTCCACTTCACTCTCTGTGTTGACCGAGCATATGTACACCGTTAAAGCGGGCAGTTGGAATGACCCAACCGTGTGGTCGTGTGGCAGCGTCCCTGACGCCACGCGAAAAGTACAGCTTCTACACGTAGTGAATCTTCCCGCCAGCTATCAGGCAGAAGCACAACGTATCAAATACGAAACTGGAAGTAAATTGAACGTAGCAGCAGGGGCAAAGCTGCTACTTCCCTCGGCTCCTTAAGCAAGGCGTTACGTTCCTAGTAATAGAACCTGCTACGTATCAAACAAGCCGATTTGTCCAGCGGGGCGGAATAAGGACGTTGTTAACGTAGCGGGTTCGCGGCCAGCGAGATACTTCTGGCAGGCAATGCGGTGAAGCTGCGCGATGTGTTGGGCATAGATGCCCTCTCCTTCCATGCGTGTGTTGAAGCGTGAATCGCTCAACTGACCGCCATGACAATCCGCAATCTGATTCAAAATGCGCTCCGCGCGGTCGGGGAAGGTTTGCTGTAGCCAATCTGTGAAAAGTGGACCTAATGCTCCGTTCAGACGTACCACGGTATAAGCTGCCCAACTAGCTCCCGAATTAGCCGCTTGTTCGATGAGTTTTGGTATTTCGTGGTCGTTCAGGCTGGGAATAATGGGTGCCGTCATAATGCCAACCGGTACGCCCGTCTGATGCAGTTTACTCATCGTTTTGAACCGTTGCACTGCCGTAACGGTACGTGGTTCCATCAGTAATCTCAGACTTTCATCGAGGGTGGTGATGGAAATCGCAACATTCACCAGATTCAGTTTGGCCAGTGGTTCGAGAATATCTAAATCACGTAGTATCAACGCATTTTTGGTAATGATGCCGACCGGATTTCGATACCGCAGGCAAAGAGCAAGCATCTTCCGCGTCAGCTGATACGTTCGTTCGGCGGGTTGGTAGCAGTCGGTATTTCCCGAAAAATGAATGACGACGGGTTTGTAGGAGCGCGACTGAAATTGCTTTTCGAGTAAGGTCGGAGCATTTTTCTTGACCATAATTTTACTCTCAAAATCAAGCCCCGCCGAAAATCCCCAATACTCATGGGTAGGGCGGGCGTAGCAGTAAATGCAGCCGTGTTCACACCCCTGATACGGATTAACAGACGCTACAAATCCGATATCCGGACTCTTGGGGTAGCTAATAATTTGCTTGGGCGTTTCCTCAAAAAACTGCGTTTTTACGGTCGGAGGAGGGAAGTCATCAACAGGCAATTCCTGTTCATCCGGCTCATACTGATGCCGCGCATATTTATTATCCGTATTAAACTGCGCTCCCCTGCCCTTTTTATAGTCGCCCATGGTCAACAAATAAAATGCAATTATATTTTACTTGTATTATATAAGCAATATTTTGTGAAACATTTTAGTAGTTCTACAGCAGCAATTGACTAACTCGTTAATTTAACGGAGATTACGAAAACCTCGGGCTTATCAGCAAACCTGTTCTTTATGGAAAAGTGCCCCAACTGTTCGACTGATCTCACAAGTGGTTTTATTTACTGTCCAACCTGCGGTCAAACTACCGACCTACCGCGTTTCCAGATTCGCCATATTCTCAACGAGTTTTTTCAGGCCATTTTCAGCGTCGACCGGGGTGTTCTGTTTCTCATCAAAAACCTTACAACGCAACCGGGCACTACGGCATGCGAATATGTTCTTGAGAAGAAGCGAAAAAAATACTTTAACCCATTCTCATTTCTGCTGCTCGTATTAGGGCTTAATTTATCCGTTAACATTTTGGTAAAACCCTATACTGTTCGGTTTCCAGAATCGAAAAACCCGAGTCAGCACATAACGCCCGACGTTCCTAAAGACATGCTGCCTTACGTTGAACGTCGTCGGCAAGCGACGCTTTTCATCGAGGAAAATATAAATTTTATTGGGCTGGCGGCTATTCCAGTTTTCGCATTTGTGTTCTGGCTCTGCTTCCGCCGAAGCGGCATCAATTACGCTGAACATCTGGTTGCACAGGTCTTTTTTGCGAGTTTTTTCTCGCTGGTGAGTATCCTAGTGACGCTGGTATTTGGCCTGGCTCTGAAGCAGTTTCTTCCTTTCCTGAATAGAATACTTTTACTTTTCCAATTAGTTTATCTATCTATTGCTTATTACCATTTTTTGAACTTCCATACATTAACCGGTTACCTCAAAACAATTTTATCGACTTTAGCTGCCCTTGTAAGTTGGGTTATCATATCGGGTGGGGCGGTTTTCCTTTACATAAAATTTGGTGGGTAACCGATATACATACAAAAGCCGCTGCGTATCTCCGCTGCGGCTTTATGACTAAAAACGATACGTTGGTGCTAGGCCAATTTCTTCTCCCACTTTTCAGCTTCGAGCATGGCCGTTTCCCACTCGTCCTGAAGCTGGTCAATTTCCGTTTTAACGCGGTGGTATTCGTCATTTTTCGCCTGCATCAGCTTGCTGTCGCCGTAAGTCGTTGGGTCTGCCAGTTCGGTTTCAAGCCGTTTTTTGCGGTCTTCTAACTGGGCAATCTTTGATTCAGATTCCTCCGCCTGCTGCGTCAGCTTTTTCAAGGTACGTTGCCACTCTTTCCGCTCATCGTCATTCGACGTAGTGCGCGGTTCTGACGACGGAGCAACAGAAGCCTTGGGCGCTGACTGAGTTTTGTTTCCAGACGTACCATTAGCGCTTTCCTGCTCTTTCCGCTCTTCCATCCACCACTCGTACTCATCATACGTACCGGGGTATTCCTTGATTTGCTCGTCTTCGATATACCAGATTTTGTTGGCAATCTGCGACACGAAATACCGGTCGTGGGAAACCACTACGTAGGTGCCTTCGTATTGCTCGAGCGCCTGAATCAGAATGTTTACCGACTGCATGTCAAGGTGATTGGTCGGCTCATCGAGCAGCAGAAAGTTGGCTTGTGAAAGCAGCACCTTCGCCAGCGCTACCCGTGATTTTTCGCCCCCCGACAGTACTTTAATTTTCTTGAAAACTTCGTCGTTGGAAAACAGGAAGCAACCTAAAACGCCACGTAGTTCGCCTTCGGTTTTTGTCGGGTTAGCGTGTTTCAATTCATCGAGCAACGTATCATCGACACTCAACGATTCGAGCTGGTGCTGAGCGTAGAAGCTGAATGATACGTTATGTCCCAACTGACGCTTGCCATCGTTCAGCGGCTCCGAACCCGAAATGATACGTAGCAGCGTCGATTTACCACGTCCGTTGGCACCAATAAGGGCCACTTTATCACCCCGTTCCAGCCGGATATCGGCGTGAGTCAGGATCTTTTTAGGCCCGTAATGTTTGGTAATATCGTCGAGGTGAAGAATATGGCGGCCTGGTTGAGTCGAGAACTGAAATTTGAAGTTCACCCGCGCCGACTCGTCAATTACGGCGTCAACCAATTCCATACGAGCGAGTTGTTTCACCCGGCTCTGCGCCTGCTTGGCTTTGGTGGCTTTCGCCTTGAAACGTTCGATGAAGCGTTCAGTCTGCCGGATTTTTGCCTGCTGGTTTTCGTAAGCACCTTTCTGGATTTCGTTACGTAACGCTTTCTCTTCCAGATAGAACGAATAGTTTCCGGCGTAATAATTCAATTTCGCATTCGCCACTTCGACCGTTACGTCGATAACGTTATCCAGAAATTCGCGGTCGTGCGATACCACAATAACGGCCCCTTCGTAGGTCTGGATGTATTTTTCTACCCACTGAATCGATGGTAGGTCAAGGTGGTTGGTCGGCTCATCGAGCATGAGCAGCGAGGGCTTCTGCAATAGCAGTTTAGCCAGCATCACCCGCATCCGCCAGCCGCCCGAGAAGGTACGTAGCGGTTTTTGCAGATCCTCGGTCGAGAAACCAAGTCCTTCCATGATTTCTTCTGCCCGCGACTGTACGGTATAGCCATCGAGGGCATCGAATTCTTCCTGAACCTTACCGAGTTTGTCGACGAGTTCGTCCCGATAATTGGTTTCCATTTCGTGGAGCAACTCGTCAATCTGCTTTTGCAGCTGATTTTGCCGTTCGAACGCCTGCATGGCTACCGACAAAATCGAATCGTCGGTCTGATACGACAGCAAATCCTGATTGAGAAAACCGAGTGTTACGTCGCCAGCTTTGGAGATGGTGCCACCGTCGGCCTGATATTCGCCATTGATGATACGTAGCAGGGTGGATTTACCTGTTCCGTTCAGCCCAATGAGCCCTATTTTCTGATTTGGTTTGATGTGGAGCGAGGCATTTTCGTAAAGTGCCCGGCTACCGAGGTAGTACGAGAGATTGGTAATCGAAATCATACTACAAATTTACGCAATACGCGTTACGAAAGCAGAGAAGTTGTAAGGTTATAGGGTTATAAAGTTGTAAAGTTGGCTCCGCATCGCGTAAAACTTTACAACTTTATAACCCTATAACCTTACAACTTCTCTGCGTCGCAACCCTCTGCTAGTACCGTTCGTTCCCTTCGTCTTCCTCCTCGGCCAACTCCGTGATTTCTTCGTCTATGTCATCATCCGACAGGTCGCTGTTGGCCAGATCGTTCGGAAACTCGTCGGGTTCTTCGTCGTTCGATAGTTCATCGGTGGCATGACGCGCCGTTACGTTATCGGTATAAAGCAACGTATCAGAAGCTTCATCGCTGCCCTGATTATAGGCGTCGGGCTGATTATTTACTCCCAGACCCGCATAGACAGTCGCTTCTTCATCTTCGTTGTTTGGCGGTAAATCGTTGTTCTGTGGAGACAAGCCTTTCAGCGAATCACCGAACGATTGATCGGGGCTTTGATTATCTGCATTTGACGTATTTTCCATGGTTGAGTATTGTTTAGGCGGCCGAAAAGTTGCTGTAAACGTACCTTTAGACCTGTTCATTGCTACGTCAAATAACCCTGGCTGGGGAAAAGTGTTTTCAGGGAAATTCCTTAGAAGCAATTTTCAACTCCTAAATTCCTTGAAAGTGATTTAGGGATTGAAAACTAATTTCTTACTTCCAGACCACCACTTTCTGCACCATGGGCGCCCTATTATCAGAAACCAAACGTAGCAGATACGTAGCGTCTGGCAGATTGCCCAGGTCGATGGTGGTTTCTACGCCCGCCTGAATAGATTGCCCTTCCAGCATGCGCTGACCGGATATGGAGAGCAATTCGATACGTCCGTCGTGGGGCGCGCGGATGGTCAGGTAACGGTCCGTTGGGTTAGGGAACGCCCAGGGCCCGATGGGTTCTTCTACGGGGCCAGTGCTCGTTACTACGCGCTGCGAGGTATTTTTTAGATAGCGCAGCCCTCCCCCCGTGCTTCCGAGCATCAAATCGGGCAGTTGGTCACCATCGAGGTCGGCGGTTGCGGCAATCAATCCTGAGCCGGGATTACCAATGGCTGGCAGCGAATCGAGCAGGACAAACGATTGGGTAATGGGTTCCGGAAATTGATATACGTACACAGTGCCATTGTCGGCAGCGGCTATCAGTTCGTTTTTTTGATCGCCATTCACGTCAACCACTGCCAGCGAACGTGCTTTTGCGTAGATATAATCATCGGTGGCGATGCCGCCAAACTTCTGATTTTGCAGTTGAAGCGTGGGAGCGGTGGCCGTACCGGTATTTCGATAATACTGAATCGTGCCAAAGGCCGAACTGCTGATGAGTGCGTCAGGCTTACCATCGCGATCGACATCGGTAATGGTCAGCAAATCGCCCGCGATCATGATGTCGGGTACAGGCCAGCGAACAGCTTTAGCCAGATCATATTGCGCAGGAGCGCCTTTAGCCGCTGCGTTGAAAAACACCCGAACATTGACTTCCCCGGCCATTAAATAGGTCAGCACTAAATCCATGCTGCCGTTATTATCGACATCGGTAAATGAAGGTACTGTATTGCTGAAAGCCAGCGACTTACTCAGCCCTAAATAATCGGTTGTGACAAGTACAAAAGCCGGATTCTGTAACGTGCCTTTGTTTTCAAAATGCCATAGACTGGCCTTATAATCTTTTCCGACGCCGACACCTCCATACCCAACCAGCATATCCAGGTCACCATCGCCATCCAGATCGGCCAGCGCGGGGGCCGCCCGTTCGCCCAAATCAAGCATGTCGTTTTGCAGGAAATCTTTTTGGACTAACTGAAAGTCAGGCTTTTGATTCGTGCCTTTGTTCTTGTAAAACCATCCCGACGAACGAAAGTCAAACACCAGTCCGTCGTTCAGGCTCACATTGGGCGACGCCAGCAAATCTTTAGTACCATCGCCGTCAACATCTTCCCAGAACGTAGCCGGAAAGGCCGGAAACGCAATTGGATTCTGCGCCGGATATAAACTGTCGTAGCTTGTATAATCAACTTTGGCGTTGTTGGGTCCTCCGCTACGTAGTCGTGCTACGTTCTCGCAGCTCACAAAACCAAACAATAAATCCTTGTTGCCATCGCCATCCGTATCGATCACCGTCAACGTATTACCGGTATGCATGGGCCGCGCACCCGACGGTTTTTTCACGGCAATTTTTGGTTCTGCAATACTCAGATCCTGATCGCACTGGATACCGAAAACGAAGTCGTTGCAGTATTCTTTCTGGAAATGGCCCCAACACAAACCGCCGTTTCGTTTAAAATCCAGCCCGTCTTTTTTGCCGGTACGTTCGACGCTCATGTTTTGCTGATAAGACACTACGTTCCCGCCCGAATCGAACGTAATGATGTCAATATCACCATCGTCGTCGAAATCGGTAATGGCCGGAATATCGGTTGATGCCACAAAAAGCGATTGACGACCGCTGAACCCTTCGGTCTGAATCGGGTCGGCTACCAGCGTGAATTTCACCTGCCCATTCTGCGAATCATTGTGAAATAACCGAACGCCCGACCGATACGTAAACAGATCTTTCCGGCCATCCTGATCGTAATCAACCAGCAACAGCCAGCTCGACAATTTAGCCGGGAAAGCGGCTTCGTATTCGGGAGCGTGACGCCAGGCCGTACCCGTACCCGTTGGGTTGTCAATAGCAACGAACGTACTGACTTTACTGGTCATCCGGTCGAACACAACCAGATCGTCGCGGTTGTCATCATTGAGCCGCATGGTTGAATACTGCGTGGCATTGAGTCCGCCCGCCCAGGGGTTCAGCAACGTGCGACCGTTGACCGTAACGGTGGGAGTCTGGTCGTAGCGAAACGAAATTTTTCCACCCGATTGAGCCAACACGCTCAGGGTTGTTAAACAGAACAGAAGCGTAAACGCCTTTTTCATCTAATTTTGGGCTTCACAAATTCGACGCCGTCATCCATTGCCCCGGCGATTCAGAAAGAAGAACGAACAGAGCCCTCATTTATGTCTATGGACATACAGTCAACTACCCAACTCTATCAGAAATTTCAGGAATGCACAGGCGTTTCGACCGATACGCGACGTATCACGCCCGATTGTCTGTTTGTGGCGCTCAAAGGAGCCAGCTTCGATGGGAATCAGTTTGCGGTTCAGGCGCTGGCGTCGGGAGCCCGTTACGCCCTCATCGACGACGTAGCGGTTTGGCAACAGAGCCAGCCTGCTGACCAGAATCGGCTTCTACTAGTAGCAGACTGTCTGACAGCGCTTCAGGATCTGGCCCGCCATCACCGACAAACCTTTACCTTCCCGGTGATTGGTCTCACAGGTTCTAACGGCAAGACGACGACCAAAGAATTGATTGCGGCTGTTCTCTCCAAAAAATACCGCACTTATGCTACAATTGGCAACCTGAATAATCACATTGGTGTACCGCTCACTCTACTGGCGATACGTAGCGACGGAGCAACCGAGCCTTATGAAATGGCAGTGGTAGAAATGGGGGCCAATCACCAGAAAGAAATTGAACTGCTTTGCTCAATTTCCCAACCTACGCACGGCTTGATTACTAACGTAGGGAAAGCGCATCTGGAAGGATTCGGCGGTGTGGAAGGCGTTCGGAAAGGGAAAGGCGAATTGTTTGATTACCTGATTCAAAACGGACGTGCCGCGTTCATCAATTCCCGTGATAAAGTACTCACGGCTATGTATCGGGAGCGACTGAAGACGTATCGCCCTGATGAACAGACAGGCGAAGTCGTTTTTTACCCCGCCGTTACGTCCGACGAACAGCCAATTGAGTTGATTCAGGAATCGCCTTTCGTTACGTACCGTGCTACGTCGGGCGAAACTATCACAACGCATCTGCCCGGTCAGTACAATTTTGAGAATATGCTGGCCGCCCTGGCCATCGGTGATTACTTTGGCGTTACGTCCACCGAGGCTAACCGCGCCGTCGCTGACTATAACCCGACTAACAACCGGTCGCAGGTGGTTAGCAAAGGAACGAATACGGTGTTGCTCGACGCGTACAACGCCAATCCAAGTTCGATGGCAGCGGCTGTCCGGCAGTTTGCGGCTATGTCGGCCAAACGCAAAGCCGTCATTCTGGGCGATATGTACGAACTCGGCCCCGAAAGCCAAGCCGAACACGCTGCACTCGGAAAACTAATCGCGGAAGGCAAGTTCGATCTCGTGATTCTGGCCGGAAAAGACATGAAATACGCGCTGGCATCCTTGCCCAAAGCCTACTATTTCCCCGACAAATTTTCGCTGCACAACTGGCTCATGGATAACCCCATGACTGATACGCACGTATTAGTAAAAGGCTCCCGGGGCATGAGTTTAGAGTCGGTAGTGCCGTTTATTTAGGCAGGCTTTTCACGGGGTGCTACGTTATTTCTGAAAACAACCATCATCTGTAACTTTTCTCAGATAAACTTATATCTTTGATGGCTTTGTAAAGCTACTGGCGAGATTTTTTGTCAGCAAGCATCTTTATTTATCGAATACACACCCTAGCTTATCATCCATGCCATTTTCTTTACGTATTTCTTTCTGTTCCAATTTATTTGCCCTTCTTTTTTTAAGCTCACTCTTCTCACTACAGTCAATTTCACTCCACGCCCAAATCATCACAACCGTAGCAGGAAATGGTACGTCTGGCTATAGTGGGGATGGAGGACCGGCGATTGCGGCTAGCATGACATTCCCTACTGATTTAGTTGTAGATAAAAAAGGGAATCTACTCATTGTCGATCAGTCCAATTGGAATATCCGAAAAGTGACGCCAGAAGGCACCATTACCACACTGGCAATAAGTAATTCCACTACAACTGGCGCAGGCTTATTTTACCCAACTGGAATAGCGCTTGATGCTGATGGCAATATATTCATTGCTGATCGTGCACGCCAGCGGGTTTGCAAATTGGACACGAATGGTGTGCTTACTACCGTTGCAGGTAATAGCGTCATTGGTTTTAGTGGCGATGGTGGCCCAGCTGTAGCAGCTAAACTGAACTATCCCAACAACGTAGCGGTCGATAGTCTGGGAAATCTGTACATCTCCGATGAGGAAAACTATCGTATCCGCAAAGTCGATACGAATGGTATCATTACAACGGTGGCTGGCACAGGCGTGTCGGCGTTGAGTGGCGATGGCGGTCCCGCAATAGCTGCTACACTCAATCATACAAGAGGGTTAACTATCGATAAAAATGGGAATTTATATATTGCCGACAGTGGCAATAATCGCATCCGAAAGATAGACCCGAATGGGATCATCACGACCGTTGCAGGGAGTACTCAGCTCTATCAACCCAATGACGTAACTATAGACATCGCTGGTAATTTGTTTATTGCTGAAAACCAGAATAATTGCATCCGTGTGGTAGATACGTATGGGATCATGACAACGGTTGTGGGCAATGGATTATATAGTTTTAGCGGAGACGGTGGTTATTCAGAAAGAGCCTCACTCAGGACCCCCGTAGGTGTAACCTTTGACAGTCGTGGTAATCTGTTCATCGCCGATTTTTGGAACTATCGCGTCCGTAAAGTGACGGGACTCATCATCAGTAAGCAAACAGGTTCCTGGTTAAATAATAGCCTCTGGAATTGTCAGTGTACGCCAACAATCGAGAGTTCAGTAACCATCTTGCCCGGCCATAATGTAACGGTGAGTGAGCCAGTTCAAGCCAGGACCATAAAGCAGTATGGCTATTTAACTCTCACCCCAAACAGTAAGATTACCTTCCCAAGCCGAGGATTCTAATCAGTTCTACCTTTCAAAATAGTCAATAATTCCTACCCAACTTATATCCCTGATGTTACATTCTCTTACTAATGACTTCTTGTCAAAACTATCAATCCGGTTTAGTGTATATATAGCCCTCTTTTTACTAACCTTTCCGCTTCACGCTCAAATCATTACAACGGTGGCAGGCAATGGTACGTTTGGGTATAGTGGCGATGGTGGACCGGCAACTTCGGCTAGTATGGAATACCCATACGATATCGTCGAGGATAAACAAGGGAATCTGCTTATTCTTGACGCCATTCTCTCAAATGTTCGAAAGGTATCTCCAAACGGGATTATTACGACAATTATTGGTGGTGCTGGTGTTGGCAATGGTCCCTTATTTTATCCAAGTAGTATTGCTCTGGATAATAGCGATCATATGTTTTTTGGTGAAATGGCAAGGCACCAAGTTTCTACAATAGATACAAATGGGGTACGAACGGTATTAGCGGGCAACGGCACACAAGGTTTTAGTGGCGATGGAGGTCCGGCCACGGCTGCTAGCCTGAATCTTCCATGGGGCGTAGCGATAGACAGAACTGGTAACTTATTCATCTCAGATCAGGAAAACCATCGCATCCGAAAAGTCGATACGAATGGGATTATCACGACCGTGGCCGGTACGGGTGTATCGGCGTTGAGTGGCGATGGCGGACCCGCCATTTCCGCAACCCTCAGTTTTCCCAAAGGATTAGCTTTTGACAGGCAGGGCAATTTATTCGTCGCGGATCAGGGTAATAATCGAATCCGCAAAATAAATACGAATGGTATCATTACCACTGTCAGCCCTGAACTCTATGATCCTTTTGATGTCGCCGTAGATAGCGCTGGCAACTTATTTATCGCCGAAAGATTGCATCATGTCGTCCGCATGATCGATACGAATGGAGAACTGAAACTTGTAGCGGGGAATGGCACAAGAGGTTTTGACGGAGATGGCGGCTATTCAGAAAGATCCGTGCTCGACTACCCTTTTGGTGTAGGACTAGACAGGCGTGGCAATTTACACATAGCTGTCCTAGGTAGTTCGCGGGTTCGCAAAGTCAGTGGACTCATTTTCAGTAAGCAAACAGGCATCTGGACAAATGGCACTAACTGGAACTGCCAATGTACGCCCGGAATCAACGACTCGGTAACCATCTTATCTGGTCATACCGTAACGGTACAGGAGTCTGTTCAAGCAAGAACGCTAAAGCCTTTCGGTCGAATTGTGCTCACACCAAATAGCAAGATTACCTTCCCGAGTAGAGGGTTTTAACAAGACAATCAATCATGACTGCTTAACTCAATCCCTAATGAAACATTTTATACCTGTTAACTTCTCCCTAAAGTCTTTAATCCATTTTGGGCTATTTACAATCCTGATTTTACTGACCATTCCGCTCCATGCTCAACTCATCACGACAATGGCAGGCAATGGTACATTTGGCTATGGCGGTGATGGAGGACTAGCGACCGCGGCCAGTATGGAATTTCCCACGGATATAGCCATAGATAAAAAAGGGAATGTGTTTATTGTCGATAATGCTCTTTGGAACATCCGAAAAGTAGCACCAAATGGTCTCATTACCACAGTGGTAGGGGGTAGAAATACTGGACCTTTATTTTACCCAAGTTCTATTGCCATAGATAATAATAACCAACTATTTATTACAGATAGTGAACATCATCGGATTTGTAAGCTGGATACGAATGGTGTATTAACAACTGTAGCGGGGAATGGGACGCTGGGCTTCAATGGCGACGGGGGATTGGCAACAGCCGCCAGCTTAGCGCGTCCTTGGGGAATAACAGTAGATGGACTGGGTAATATATTCATCGCCGATACTGAAAACCATCGTATTCGCAAAATAGATACGAATGGGATTATCACGACGGTGGCGGGGACGGGTGTATCGGCATTAAGTGGCGATGGCGGTCCAGCCACAGCCGCTTCCCTCAATCAACCAAGAGGAATAACTACCGATAATCAGGGGAATCTATTTATTGCCGATCAGGGAAATAATCGCATTCGCAAAATAGATACCAATGGTACGATCAAGACAGTAGCAGGGAGTACTCAACTCTACGAACCCTTTGATGTAGCCGTTGATATTGCGGGCAATTTATTTATCGCCGAAAACCAAAATAATTGTATCCGCATGATCGATCCCTCTGGTACCATGACAACGGCTATAGGTAATGGTCAGTATGCCTTCGGGGGAGATGGGGGCTATGCAGAAAAAGCCTCACTCAAAACCCCTTTTGGTGTAACCATTGACAATCGTGGTAATCTGTATGTTGCCGATATGTGGAATTATCGCGTCCGGAAAGTCACGGGGTTCATCATTAGTAAACAAGACGGAAATTGGCCAATCACCAGTACCTGGAATTGCCAGTGTTTGCCAACAATTAACGATTCCATAACCATCTTACCAGGCCATAATGTAACGGTTGGTGAAGCAGTCCAGACAAGGACACTAAAGCCTTTCGGTCGACTGACGTTTACCCCGAACGGCAAAATTTATATTCCAGCTCCGAGTGCAAACCCATTCTGAGCCGACTAAATGGATCAATCTTCATGCTGGAAGATTGCTGTCGAAGTGATTAGGTCTTCAGGTATGTCGACATGCATACCGTATTATCATTATTTAAGTTTCAATGTGACTTTTTTTACTAAATAAATTCTGAACTAGATACTGCTAAGTAATTGACCATTAGGTGGATCCACTCAAGTAAGGATTAGAATTTTCGTAGTAAACAAACGACGATTGAGCCGTTTGAAGAAGTCGGTCTACCTTATTTTTCCTGCTTTATCCTTTTGTCCATGACACAAATGCTACGTATCAATCCTACCTCTGGACGCTCGCTAAGTGCTGTCTGTCTATTTTTGTGGTTCGGCATTTCTGCTTCGGCCCAACTGATTACGACGGCAGTAGGCTCTAATTCACGGGGAGATGGTGGACCGGCTACCAATGCCAGTCTGGCTTACCCAATTGGCGTAGCGATTGATACGTTGGGGAATTTTTATATCGTCGATTCTGATAACAACCGCATTCGCAAGGTCACTACGTCGGGCACTATCACGACCGTAGCGGGCAATGGTACGCCGGGCTTCAGTGGCGATGGCGGACCGGCTACTGCCGCCAGTCTGGATAACCCCAACAGCGTAGCAGTCGATAGTCTGGGCAACCTGTATATCGCTGATTTCAACAATCACCGTATTCGCAAAGTCACTACGTCGGGCATTATCACGACCGTAGCGGGCAGTGGTACGTTCGGCTTCGGGGGTGATGGCAGGCCAGCTACCAGTGCTAAGCTTTGGTATCCCAGAGGGGTAGCCGTCGATGGAAGGGGCAATTTGTACATTGCCGATTTTTACAATTACCGCATCCGTAAAGTTGATACGTCGGGGGTCATCACAACCGTAGCAGGCAACGGTACGTTCGGCTTTGGTGGCGATGGCGGGCCAGCTACCAACGCCAGCCTGAGTTATCCTTACGGCGTATCGGTAGACCGTATTGGCAATTTATATGTGGCCGACCGGGATAATCAACGGATTCGCAAAGTCACTACGTCAGGAGTCATCACAACCGTAGCCGGAAATGGTTCGCAAGGTTTCAGCGGGGATGGCGGCCCGGCCACAGCCGCCAGTTTTTCCTACCCCACCGACGTAGTGGCCGATAGCCTGGGCAATCTTTACATTGCCGATCCCAATAATCAGCGGATTCGCAAAGTCAATACGTCGGGAATCATTACGACCGTAGCCGGAACGGGGTCGCCAAACTTCGGGGGCGATGGCGGGCCAGCTACCGCTGCTACTATGGCTTACCCCAGCGGAGTGGCTGTCGATAAACTTGGTAATTTATTCATCGCCGATCAGGGTAATAACCGGATTCGTAAAGTGAATACGTTAGGGATCATTAGCACCGTAGCGGGTAATGGAACGCTCGGTTTTGGTGGTGATGGCGGCTCGGCACCCAACGCCGATTTGTACTATCCCATCGACGTAGTGTTCGACAAAGCGGGTAATCTGTACATTGCCGATCAGGGCAACAATCGCATCCGCAAGGTCAGTACATCGGGGGTAATTACGACGGTGGCGGGTAATGGTACGTTCGGTTTTGGGGGCGATGGCGGAAATGCGATTAATGCGAATCTGGCGAACCCAACCGGCGTAGCGGTCGATGGAAGCGGAAATTTGTACATCGCCGATCAGAAAAATCATCGCATCCGCAAGGTTACTACGTCGGGCATCATTAGCACTGTAGCCGGAAACGGCACGCTCGGTTTTAGTGGCGATGGGGGGCTGGCCATCAACGCCAGTATGGATAATCCGAATGGGGTTGCTGTGAATGCCAGCGGTAGTCTATTCATTATTGACAATGGCAATCAACGCATCCGCAAAGTTACGCCAGCGGGTAGCATCACAACTGTAGCGGGCAACGGGTCGGCGGGTTTCAGTGGGGATGGTGGCCCGGCCACAGCCGCCAGCCTGAATAACCCTAGCGGCATAGCCATCGATACAGGTAACAATCTGTTTATCGCCGACCGATATAATCATCGTATCCGTAAAGTTACCCCGGCAGGTAGTATTACAACTATAGCGGGTAATGGCTCGGCGGGTTTTAGTGGTGATAGCGGCCCCGCTCTCAATGCCCGTTTAAACAATCCCAATGATGTATCCGTCGATACTAGCGGTACGTTGTACATTGCTGATTTATTAAACAATCGGATACGCTCGGTTCTAACGTCCGGTATCATTCGGACAGTGGCGGGCAGTGGAAGCTATGGTTTTTCAGGGGATGGGGGTAGTGCCCTCGGCGCCAAACTAGCGAACCCCAGCGGAGTAGCTACTGATAACTTGGGGAATATATTCGTTGCTGATTTGCTGAACAATCGTATCCGGAAAATACGAGGCACTATCGTGAGCAAACAAACGGGCAACTGGATCAACCTTACTACGTGGAATTGCAACTGCTTACCTACAAAATACGATACCGTAACCATTTCTGCAGAGCATATAGTTACCGTAAGTCAGGCGGTCCAGGCGCATTTATTGAAGCAGTTTGGCAGGCTTTTGATGACGACAAACGGACAAGTATCCTTTTATTAAAAAACGTTAACATTTATTTTACCTAAAAATACCTATTATTAAGTAAACTTATATTAACGTACAATTACGTTAATTCCCAATAAGTATACCATCTATATACATTTAATCATGTGTATCAACAAATCAAGTTACATAGGTTGAAAACAGTACCGTTAAATAACATTAAAACCTATTCAACTATATTAAACGAATACGATATTGTATTAATCATACATTTGTTCAACTCAAGAATTTAGTCAATCAACCGTTATGCACCAAATTTACTTTCCTTTTCGAATTAATCGGTTACACTGTAGCTATGTCATTTCAGCCATCAAAACCGCTGAAAATGATCCTGTCAAGTCTTCCGAAATTTACCTGACTTAACTACGTTATCCAGGTTCAATTACTCGGGTATTCCCTTCTGAATTTAAAGTTCTTTATTCTTCCCAATCTGTGGCTACGTCATGGACTGGAATAAGCTTTCGTCGGCTTTTGCGAAACGCATTTCCGTTAATTTCAATTAATACCTGTTCAATTTCAATCAATTATCTCTTAATCCATGAATGCAGCTTTACAACGCTCATTGAGGGAGATGCTATCGTTTATACGATGGCTCCTTTCTCCGACGCTGAGGGTGCCTTCAGATTTGACAGATCTGATACCCAGAGACCGTAGCGTCTATGCCCTTACGTCACCGCCCTATCGGCGGGCTTTCGCCGTACTCGCGATTCTGATCAGCTGGTTTAGCAGCCAGGAGGTACTGGCGCAGATTACCATTAACGGTGGGGGCAATTATGCCAGCATACAGTCCGCCGTGAATGCTGCTAACAATGGCGACGTCATTGCGGTGCCTGCTGGTACGTACCCACAACAAGTACTTATTACAAAATCGCTGACTATCAATGGAGCTGGCAGCGATAATACTATTGTGCAGGCACCTGGCTCCTTAGTAGCAGGTCAGGCGGATACTGATCAACGGAATATTATTGAAGTACGTGGCGCTGGTGTAACCGTAACTATAACGGGTATACGGGTTAATGGCCCTCTTACGCCGACAAACGGATGCGGTGATTTATTTTATGGCATCAATATCAATGGAGGAGCTGCACTGAATCTGAGCTCATCATCGATAACGAACATCTATCTTGACCCAATGGCATCCTTTTTTGGCTGTCAAACGGGTGTTGGTATCCGGGCGGGTTTCGACTACCTCAGCTCTCCAGGTAGCCTAACGGCAACTAACGTAACGGTTTCTACGTATCAGAAAGGTGGTATTGTTATAGATGGTGCTGGCTCAAACGGCGTCATTCAGAATTCAATCATCACAGGCGCAGGGGCGACAACAGCTCTAGCGCAGAACGGGATTCAGATTAGCCGGGGTGCAACGGGCAACGTCCAGAGTTCAACGATCACGGGGAACAATTATATTGACTTCTCAAACAGCGGGTATTCTTCGGCCGGGCTGTTGGCTTACAACAACGGAGCGATTACAGCCAACGGCAATACGTTCACAGGTAATGATGTTGGTATCGACGCGTTTGTCGACGCTGGCTCACCTAGCCCAGTGGATGCGAATAACAATACGTTCAGTAACAACGAAATTGCAAGTACGCAAGCGCCTGCACCTGCTTCGATTACGGGTTCAGGCAATACGTTCGACAAATCAGTTACAAATAATAACAAGCCAGGTACTGCGTATTCTACGATTCAGCTAGCGGTAAACGAAGCAGCTGCGGGCGATATACTCACGGCTAGCGCTGGTCTTTTCGACGAACAGGTGTTGGTCAACAAGGGCGTAACGATTGTAGGCCAGGGGGCCAGCACAACGGTCTCGTTTTCGGGCACCCCCACTGGCAAACTCACTCTCTTTGACGTATCAGCCAATAATGTTACGATTCAGAACATCCACTTTATCGTGGATCTCGCTAAACTCAGCAGTGCTATTGTTGCCACAGCTCTAGACATCGACAATATAGCGGTCAAAGACAATATCGTTGATCCGATCAACTCCCCTCCCAACCCGGCCGGTCCATTAACATATGGGCTTCGGAACGCCATCAGCATCAACTATGGTGCCTACCGCGTGGCCACTGGTGGGGTTAATTCCATTACGGCTACCGGCAACACAGTCAATGGCAATGGCCTGACAGCTTCATTCCGTTCGGGTATCGCCGTGGATGAAGGTGGTGGTACGTTCACGGGCAACACCATTCAGACCATCAGCCAGGATATTCAGGTACGTTTCGGCTCCAACGGTGATGTCAACGTTTCGAATAACAACATCCGGGGTGGAGGTATCGAACTGGCCGAGCACAATGCAGGCGCCGGTAACTTTACCGTTAGCGGGAACACCTTCGATGGTACGTTCAGCAACACCTACACCTCGCTGCTACGGCTCAAGAATAACACCGCAGCCAAGCAGACGACTGTCTCGAACAATACGTTCGCCAGTCACAACTGGGGTATCAGCCTGGAAAATTACCAGGCCGTTAATGTTACTAACAACCAGTTCACACCAGCCACGGGTTCTACAACGTATCGCCACGTTACGTTCGATACGAAAGAACTGAGCTCTTCGAGTGGTACGTTCCAGCCCGTCGTTTCGCTGACGTTGACAAGCAATACGTTCAACGGTACTACGTCACCAGGCAGTGGAACAGCTGTGATTTTCTACAACCAGGACAATGACAATCCTACGTTTGGTCCGATTGTACTGGGTATGAACAATTTCACCAGCTCACTGGGCACATTTATCGCGTTGGACGGCAATACAGGCACGGTAGGCGGCAACGGTGTGGCGAACACCCAGGCGGCTCCTTTCGCGGTGAATTTGAGTGCGACGAACGACCGCTTCGATGTCGGCAGCGGGTTGAAGCTTCCCGCAGCCATGACGCCAGCGGAGCGGACTACGCTGGAGACCAAACTGCTGCACAAGCCAGACAACGCAGCTCTGGGTTTGATCAGCACGTTCAATCCGGTGCAGAATACTACCCAAGGCACTACGTATGGCACCATCCAGGCGGCTGTTAATGCAGCTAATCCTGGTGATGTCCTGCAACTCGCGGAATATGCTTTTGATGAGCAGGTACTGGTCAACAAGGGCGTAACGATTGTAGGCCAGGGAGCCAGCACAACGGTTGCCTACTCCGGCACAGTTAGTGGCAAACCTACCCTCTTCGACGTATCGGCTGATGGGGTCACCATTCAGGGCATCCACTTTGTGGTTGATCTTGCCAGACTACGTAGCGCTATTATCGCTAGTGCCGCTGGCATCGACAATATCGCCGTTAAGGACAACATCATCGATCCTATCGGTACGCCCGCTGGGTCGTATGGCGAACGGAACGCGATCAGCATCAACTACGCGGCCTACCGCGTGGCCACTGGTGGGGTCAATTCCATTACGGCTACCGGCAACACGGTCAATGGCAATGGCCTGACGGCATCGTTCCGTTCGGGTATCGCCGTGGATGAAGGCGGTGGTACGTTCACGGGCAACACCATTCAGACCATCAGCCAGGATATTCAGGTACGTTTCGGCTCCAACGGCGATATCAACGTCTCCAACAACAACATCCGGGGTGGAGGTATCGAACTGGCCGAGCACAACGCCGGAGCAGGTAACATTATCGTTAACAGCAACGTCTTTGACGGTACGTTCAGCAACACCTATAGCTCGCTGCTACGGCTCAAGAACAACACCAACGCCAAGCTAACTACGGTATCGAGTAACACCTTTGCCAGTCACAACTGGGGTATCAGTCTGGAAAACTATCAGGCGGTGAACGTGACCAACAACCGGTTCGACCCGTTTGCTACTTCCAATTCGTATCGCCACGTTACGTTCGATACGAAAGAACTGAGTTCTTCGAGTGGTACGTTCACCCCAGTGGTTTCGCTGACCCTGACGGGTAATGCCTTCTATGCTTCCACCGTACCCAACAGCGGTACAGCCCTTGTTTTCCTGAATCAGGACAATGACAATCCGACCTTCGGGCCAATTGTGCTGGGAACGGCTGGAGCAGAGAATAACTTCAATGTTAATATAGGCACCTTCATCGCGCTGGACGGCAGCACGGGTACGGCAGGCGGCAACGGTGTGGCGAACACCCAGGCGGCTCCTTTCGCGGTGAATCTGAATGCAGCCAACAACATATTCGATGTGGGCACCGGCCCGAAACTCCCTTCAACCATGACGGCAGGGGAACGGGCTGCGCTGGAAACCAAACTGACGCACAAACCAGACAATTCCGCACTTGGTCTGATTACGTATTTCAACCCAGTGCTGAACATCACGCAGAATCAGTCGTACAGTACCATCCAGTCAGCCGTTGATGCAGCAAATTCGGGCGACGTTATTCAATTGGCGGAGGCCACTTTTGCGGAGCACGTTAACGTTACCAAACCACTGACTATTACAGGCGTAAGCCAGACCGGCTCGATCATCGACGGTACAGGGTTGGGTGCAGGAAACGGCTTTACGTTAAGCGATAACGTAGCGGGCATTAACATCCAGAATTTAACCATCAAAAATCAGGCAGGTTCGCCCAACGGTAGTGGTAATGGTATCCGTGGACAAACCAACAATAACCTGACGATTTCGGGTGTTATCTCGGCGAGCAATGCTGTGCATGGTATTATTCTGGAGACATCTGGAACGTTAACCAACGTATCGGTTACTAACTCGACACTGGCCAGCAACGGCATCGGAAATGGTGGACGCGGATTCATTATTTTCAACAACCTCAAGCAGAACATCACGGTAACTAACAACTACGTTGTGAACAATGGCCTGACGGGTATTGACATCAACGAAGGAACGGCTACGGGCGTGACGATAACGGGCAATACGTTATCGGGTAACGGCGATGCAGGGCTTTCTTTACTGGGCGCTTTGGCTAGTGGAGGTGCCAACCTGGTTTCGGGAAACACCATCTCCAACAACGGTCGCTACGGTATGGAGGTTAAATCGTCCATCGGTACCGGTGCTACGTCAGGGCCAGGAAGTCTGGTTATTGAAAGCAACAACATCAGCGGAGCCACTAACGTCGCGGGTACTCGCGACGTAGCGGGTATCGCAGTAATACGGCGGGCGGCAGCGGTGAGCGTGAACAATCAGGAAACGCCGAAGGGAGCTGTGGTTCGCAATAACAATGTATCGGGTTTTGTCCAGCCTAATACCGGCGAAGGTTTCGGTATCGTTGTTGAAGGGGTTAATTATCTGGTAACGGGCAATACGGTATCGGGTAACGATATCGGTATCCAGGAGCAGCAAACCCCTGTCAGTGGCGATCCGAACCGTAACC
Source organism: Spirosoma flavus (assembly GCF_054778555.1). Lineage (NCBI taxonomy): Bacteria > Pseudomonadati > Bacteroidota > Cytophagia > Cytophagales > Cytophagaceae > Spirosoma > Spirosoma flavus. The sequence goes on along the minus strand of NZ_BAAGZL010000001.1, from coordinate 1,077,308 downwards.
GTCTAACGGGCACGCCAACCGATGGCGACTCGCAATATGATGTTTCCGACTATTTTGACCGGGGTAACTCGATTTATGCATGTGGCGTAGTAAGCGGAAATACCACGACTGGTAATGCCCTTGCTGCTCGTACAGTAGGCACCGTAGGATCCCCGTTCCTTTCGCTGACAGCCAGCGGTCCGCTGAGCTGCACGGCGCCCACCGTTACGCTGGAAGCTACAGCCGGTTTCGCCAGCTATACCTTCAGCGCAGGCGCTACGCAGGCTAATGGAGTAACCAGTAATAGCGCTACTGTCGCAACGACTGGTACGTATTCGGTGACAGCGACTGCGGTTAGCGGTTGCGTATCGACCACCAACGTAACGGTAGTCGGAAGCACGACAGCAACGCCCGTTGACCTGACGGTTAGCAGCGCGATCAGTTGTTCGGCCACCAGTGTTACGTTAACAGCCACGGCAGGCTTCACTAGCTACACCTTTAGTGCAGGCGCGAATCAAGTGGGTGGCTCGACGGGTAATACTGCTACGGTCAACACCGCCGGTACGTACTCGGTAAGCGCTACCAACGCAAGCGGTTGTATCTCGACGACCACGATCACGGTTGTAGGTAGTTCGACCGCTACTCCAGTAAGTCTGACAGCGAGTGGCACGTTGAGTTGTTCGGCCACCAGCGTTACCCTGACGGCTACTGCTGGCTTTACTAGCTATACGTTTAGCACAGGAGCTGCCCAGGTAGGCGGTTCGGCCGGTAACACCGCTACCGTGAGCACCACGGGTGTTTACTCGGTGAGCGCAACGAATGCCAATGGCTGCGTATCGACCACCAACGTAACGGTAACCGGCAGCACCACCGCTACGCCTGTTGACCTGACTGCCAGTGGAACATTGAGCTGTTCAGCCACCAGTGTTACCTTAACAGCCTCAGCCGGCTTCACCAGCTATACCTTTAGCACGGGGGCAGCCCAAGTAGGTGGCTCGACGGGCAACACGGCCACGGTGAACACGGCGGGCACCTATTCGGTGACGGCCGCCAACGCGTCGGGTTGTTTATCCACTACCAACGTAACGGTAACGGGCAGCACGACCGCTACGCCCGTTAATCTAACGGTTAGCAGCGCGTTGAGTTGCTCGGCCACCAGTGTTACCTTGACAGCCACGGCTGGTTTCACTAGCTACAGCTTCAGCACTGGCGCTAGTCAAGTGGGTGGTTCGGCTGGCAATACGGCGACAGTCACCACGGCGGGTACCTATTCGGTCAGTGCCATCAACGCGTCGGGTTGTGTATCGACCACCAACGTAACGGTTGTTGGCAGCACGACTGCTACCCCGGTAAGTCTGACGGCCAGTGGTCCATTAAGCTGCTCGGCACCGAGCGTGACCTTGACCGCTACGCCAGGTTTCACTAGCTATGTCTTCAGTGCTGGGGCTGCTCAGCAAGGTGGCTCTTCAGGAAATACCGCCACGGTGAACATAGCCGGTACGTATTCGGTATCTGCGACGAATGCCAATGGTTGCGTATCGACGACCAACGTAACGGTAACCGGCAGCACGACTGCTACCCCGGTAAGCCTGACCGCCAGTGGAACATTGAGCTGTTCAGCCACCAGTGTTACCCTGACAGCCTCAGCCGGTTTCACCAGCTATACCTTTAGCACGGGGGCAGCCCAAGTAGGCGGCTCGACGGGCAACACAGCCACGGTGAACACGGCGGGCACCTATTCGGTGACGGCCGCAAATGCGTCGGGTTGTTTATCGACCACCAACGTAACGGTAACCGGCAGCACCACGGCCACGCCCGTAAGTCTGACGGCTAACGGTCCGCTGAGCTGCTCCAATACGACGGTGACCCTAACGGCAACGCCGGGCTTCACCAGCTACAGCTTTAGCGCAGGCGCAGCCCAACAGGGTGGCTCAGCTGGAAACACCGCTACGGTGAACGTAGCCGGTACGTATTCGGTAACGGCTACCAATGCAAGCGGTTGCCAATCAACCACCAACGTAACGGTTGTTGGCAGCACGACTGCTACCCCGGTAAGCCTGACGGCCAGTGGTCCATTAAGCTGCTCGGCACCGAGCGTGACCTTGACCGCTACGCCAGGTTTCACCAGCTATGTCTTCAGCGCAGGTGCTAGCCAAGTGGGTGGTTCCTCGGGTAACACCGCCACGGTTAACGCAGCCGGTACGTATTCGGTGACGGCTACCAATGCAAATGGCTGCCAGTCGACCACCAACGTAACGGTGACGGGTAGCACGACTGCATCGCCAGTTAACCTGACCGCCAGTGGTACGTTGAGCTGTTCCAATACGACGGTGACATTGACCGCTACGCCAGGCTTCACCAGCTACGTCTTCAGTGCTGGGGCTGCTCAGCAAGGTGGCTCGGCTGGTAATACAGCTACAGTGAATGCGGCTGGCACCTACTCAGTAACGGCTATCAACGCGTCAGGTTGCCAGTCCAGCACCAACGTAACGGTAACGGGCAGCACGACTGCCACGCCCGTAAGTCTGACGGCTAACGGTCCGCTGAGCTGCTCTACTACAACGGTGACCCTGACGGCCACGCCAGGCTTCACCAGCTACGTCTTCAGCCTAGGGGCCGCTCAGCAAGGTGGTTCGGGTGGTAACACGGCTACGGTGAGCGCCACCGGTGTCTATTCGGTAACCGCTACCAATTCAGATGGTTGTTCATCGGCGGCCAGCACATCGGTCACCTATCAGGATTGCCCACCTCCGGGTAGCTTCACCATTGTCAGTGTGAACATACTGAGCTGTAGCCCATCGGGACCCAACCGTCGCTACTTCAGCTTCACACCCGTCTACAGTGGCCTGAACGGTCAGCCCATCAGCTTCTCAGTGGTCAACGAACTGCCACCGACCACCCAGACAGGGCCGTATTCGTTAGATCTGTATACGGATAATCCGGTGATTACGCTCAAAGCCACCCAGCAGGGAACTCCCGGCGAAGCTACCTTCAGCTACAACTGGCTCAACGCCTGCATGGGCATGACGGCGCCCAATACACCGCCCTCAGTGGTAGCACCGATCGCGCCCCAGTCGGCCACGGTCAATCAGACCTTCAGCTATGTGATTAATCCAGGTACGTTCACCGATGCTGAAACACCCAGCAGCCTGACGTATGCGGTGACGGGTCTACCACCGGGAATTGGCTTCTTTACGCCGAATTTCATCTCGGGTACGCCATCGACCACCGTGGGTACGCCCTTCTCGGTAACGGTGACAGCTACCGATCCAGGCGGTTTATCGACCTTCACCACCTTCCAGTTGACGGTCTTGCCTGCCCCCACAACGGAGAGCTTCGGCATCACGGGTGTGAATCTGGTCAACTGTACGACCCTGAGCCCGAATCAGCGAGCCATCAGCTTTACTCCAGTTTACAGCGGTCTGACCGGTCAACCCATCAGCTTCTCGGTGGTCAACGAACTGCCCCCGACGACAGCCTCGGGTCCCTACAGCCTGACGCTGTACACGGACAATCCAGTGATTGTGCTCAAAGCCACTCAGCAGAATACGCCAGGTGAAGCCTCTTTTAGCTACAACTGGTTAGACGCCTGCAACGGTACGCCATCGACCAATACCCCGCCCACCGTGGCCAATCCGATTGGTCCACAATCAGCGACGGTCAATCAGGGCTACAGCTTCGTGATTCCGGGCAACACCTTCACCGATGCCCAGACGCCGGGCAACCTGGCTCTGTCGGTGAGCGGTCTGCCAGCCGGTCTGGGCTTCACCCCACCAGCCACCATCTCGGGTACACCGTCCACCTCGGCCGGCTCGCCCTTCTCGGTGACGGTGACCGCGACGGATCCCGGTGGCTTGTCGACCTTCACGGTCTTCAACCTGACGGTCAATCCGCAAACCTCGACCCCGCCAAGCACCTTCGCCATCACGGGAGCAACGCTGGTCAACTGTAGCTCGCTAACGCCGAACCGCCGGGCCATCAGCTTCAGCCCAGTCTATAGCGGGTTGAATGGGCAACAGATTACCTTCTCGGTGGTCAACGAACTGGCGCCAACGACGGCAGCTGGACCCTATCAGTTGAACCTGTACACGGATAATCCGGTGATTGTGCTCAAGGCCACCCAGCAAGGCACGCCGGGTGAAGCCACTTTCAACTACAACTGGTTAGACGCTTGTAACAACGTACCCTCGACCAACACGCCACCTACCGTGGCTAACCCAATTGGGCCACAGTCGGCGACGATCAACGTGAGTTACAACTTCAACATTCCGGCTAACACGTTCAATGATGCTGAAACGCCGGGCAGTCTGGCTCTGTCGGTGAGTGGACTACCAGCTGGTCTGAGCTTCAATCCGCCAGCCAACATCTCGGGTACGCCTTCGGTGTCGATGGCTGCGCCTTACTCGGTGACGGTGACGGCGACAGATCCCGGTGGCTTATCGACCTTCACGGTCTTCAACCTGACGGTCAATCCGAACACGAGCACGACGGCTTTTGCCATCACGGGGGCCACGCTGCTGAACTGCACCAGCCTGAGCGCGAACCGCAAGTCGATCAGCTTCAACCCCGTCTATCAGGGCGCCACGGGTCAGGCCATCAGCTTCTCGGTGGTCAACGAATTGACGCCCACGACGAATCCTGGTCCTTACCAACTGAGTCTGTACACGGACAATCCGGTGATTGTTCTGAAGGCGGTTCAGGCGGGTACGCCTGGGGAAGCGACGTACAGCTACAACTGGCTGGCGGCCTGCAACGCCATGGCGCGGGTGGGTGCGCCTGAAACCTCGCTTGAAGTGGTGGTGCTGGGCAACCCGGTGATTGGTGAAAGCGTGGAAGTGGGTGTGAAAGGAGCCGCCGGCAGTGCGCTGCGTCTACGGGTGGTGAATGCACAGGGCCACCCGGTTCACGAGCAGACGATTGATCAAGCGGGTAGTGACGAACGCATTCGGGTGCATGTGGGTCAGACCAGCGGTATCTATCTGTTGGATGTCAGTATTCCAGGCCAGCGGCAAACGATTAAGTTAGTCAAGCCGTAGGCAGCGGATTAAATTAGTCAGAACCGGGATTTAGCTGATTGAAGGATTAACACGATTTTGTCAATAAGCGCTTCTTTGAAGCGAGAAAACAAAATCCTAAAAATCCTTCAATCAGTTAAATCCCGGTTCTGCTTTATATGAGTTTAAGCCAGTCATTGCCTTTTATCTAAAAACAACTCACTCTTATGTTACGCTACGTATTACTGTTCCTGTTGCCCATTTTTGCCTTTGCTCAGGAGAACAAATTTGAAGCTGAAATTCAGGCGTTTGAAAAAGCCGACAAAACATCTCCTCCACCCCAGCGACCTATTCTGTTTACTGGCAGTTCGTCTATCCGGCTCTGGGATAACCTGGCTAATTATTTCCCGAACAAAACTGTCTTGAATCGTGGATTCGGTGGATCAACGCTGAACGATGTTATTCATTACGCCGATCGAAATATTATTGCTTATGCCCCCAAACAGATCGTTTTATATGCCGGTGAAAATGACGCAGCTGCAGGCGCAACGGGTCAGCAGATCTATGATCGCTTCGTCACCCTTTTTCTGAACGTTCGGAAGAAATTGCCTGACGCTACGTTCACGTTTATCTCTATAAAACCCAGTCCCTCGCGACGGAAATATTTCTCGGAAATTGACGCGGGCAATACGTTGATTCAGCAGTTTCTGGCCAAGCAGAAAAAAACGCAATTCGTTGATATTCGGCCCGTCATGCTTCTAAAAAATGGCCAGCCTGTTCCTGAATTATTTAAGTCCGATAGCCTACACATGCTCCCGGCCGGCTATGAACGTTGGGCCAAAGTGCTGGGGCCGTATTTACAGTAACGATTCTGAAAAAATATTGAAATTGTGCAAACGTTTTCGCACTCAATGTCTCAAATCAGAATGTAGGGCTATTTTGCCTGTATAGCCGTGTTTTGTCTTCAATTCAGCTCAAACGTGGGTCAATAAAAATAGATAGAGAACGGCTTTGGTTTTCCACATGCTTTGTTTTGACGCTCTCCCGATTCGAACATCCCGTAGTTTTGTAGGGTAAATCCGATAACTCTTTGCCATGAAAAAACTGCTTGTCTGCTTAGTCGTATTTGGGCTGACGATAAAGGCGTTACGTGCTCAGACCAGTACGTATGCTATAATGCCGAAACCCACAAACCTGGAAACACGTAGTGGGCAGTACGTATTACCTGGTAAACCAACTATTAACGTAGCAGCAACCGATCCGGAAGTACGTCGGATTGCGCAGGTTCTGGCCGACCAGTTGGGGAAATCAATCGGTACGTTGCCGACTGTCACTACGGGCAAGTCGTCGAAAGGTATTTCGTTTGTGCCGGCCAGTGGCGGAAAATTGGGAGAGGAAGGTTATACACTGACCGTTTCGCCCAAACAAATCGTGATTTCGGCCGAAAAACCGCAGGGCTATTTTTACGCCGTACAAACGCTGATGCAATTGATGCCGGCAGCCGTTTTTAGCCCGACGAAAGTGGATGGCGTTACGTGGACGGTGCCGGCCGTTGCCATTGAAGATCGTCCTCGCTACGGATATCGTGGGTCAATGCTTGACGCTGGTCGCCAGTTTTATCCAGTGGCGTTCATCAAAAAATACATCGACCTGCTGGCCCTTCACAAAATGAACGTGTTTCACTGGCATTTGACTGAGGATCAGGGGTGGCGCATCGAAATCAAGAAATACCCTAAATTAACCCAAGAAGCGTCCATTCGTCAATCAACGATGGTGGGGCATTATCGTGATCGCAAATACGACGACAAACCATACGGCGGTTTTTATACGCAGAATGATATTCGCGACGTAGTGAAATATGCCCAGGATCGTTTCATTACGGTGATTCCCGAAATTGAAATGCCGGGGCATTCGGTGGCGGTGTTATCGGTCTATCCGGAGTTAGGCGCCAATCCCGATCAGGTTATGCCGGTTTCAGGCACTTGGGGCGTGCATGATCACGTACTGTTTCCGCGCGAAGAAACCTTCACGTTTCTGGAGAACGTACTGACCGAAGTAATGGACTTGTTTCCAAGCAAATACATTCATATTGGTGGAGATGAATGCCCGAAAAAAGAATGGAAACAAAGCAAATTCTGTCAGGAGTTGATGAAGAAAGAAGGACTGAAAGACGAGCACGAACTTCAGAGTTATTTCATCCGGCGTATCGACAAATTCGTTACGTCGAAAGGACGACGTATCATTGGCTGGGACGAAATTCTGGAAGGCGGTCTTTCGCCGAATGCTACCGTAATGAGCTGGCGCGGCATCAGTGGAGGTATTGCGGCCGCCCGGCAGAACCACGACGTAGTGATGAGCCCCACTACGTATTGCTACCTCGATTATTACCAGGCTGATCCTAAAACGCAACCCGTTGCTATCGGGGGGTTGCTGCCACTGGATAAAGTTTACAGCTTCAATCCGTCGGTGACAGATAGTTTAACCGCTGACCAAGCTAAACACGTACTGGGCGTTCAGGCCAACGTCTGGTCGGAGTATATGCCAACGACACACTACGTTGAATACATGGCATTTCCCCGCCTGATTGCCGTTGCCGAAACCGCCTGGACGCCGATGGAAAGCAAGAATCTGGACGATTTCAAGCAACGTTTGGCTGTTCACAATAAACGCTTAGATTATCTGAAAGTCAACTACTTTGAGGCTCCGATTAACAATACGTTTGAGTACGTCATGCCGAAAAAGTAACGCGGACATGCTGTCCGAAGGTAAATACTTGCGGACAGCATGTCCGCGTTACAGGCTCATTTCCATACGAATATCAGCGCGGGCATAGGGCGTTGGTACGCTCGGCACCTCGCGAAAACCAACGCTGGCGTACATAGTCAGGGCGGGCGTTAGTCGGCGATTCGATTCGAGCCAAAGGGTTTTTACACCAATTTCACGTGCGTAGTCGATGGCGGCTACGCACAATTTTTTTCCGATACCCTTGCCCCTCGCTTCGGGCGAAACGGCCATTTTGGCGAGTTCAAAACCACTTTCGCCCATGTTTACAATCGCTACGCAACCGAGAATGGTGTCCCCTTCTTTGGCGAAAAAAATCTGGCCCTTGTTGGGAAGAATATATTTTTCAGGCTCATCCAGTTGTTCGAGATCGTGTTTTTCGACCGTGAAATAATGTGAAATCCACTCAACATTCAGGCGTTTGAAATCGGGTTGGTAGGCAGGATCGTAAGGAATGATAGAAATTTCGTTCATGGTAATTGTTTTCGTAGCATAGCTTCTCTATCTAAATTAACGGAGGGTTATCCTATGGCGTTCCCAAGTTGGAGCGGGGAATTTGGAAAATGTGTGCGTTACTTTGCAGCCAGAACGCTGGAAGAAATTGATTGCACGTAGTTTTCGTCGCATAGCGACCTAAGGTCTGTATAATAAAATCGTGTGATAGAACTTTCCGTCGCGTAGCGACCTAACTACCAGACTAATTGGTTTGGTCGCTACGCGACGTGAGCTTAGAGATATTTCTGACTACAAACATTAGGTCGCTATGCGACGAAGATCATACGCGAACAACTTCTAAAACCTGAAATCATACACCTAATCTGGTGATCAAGCCATTCTCAACGACATGTCCAAATTCATTACGTTTCTTCTCCTGCTGATCGTGTGCCACGTAGCACTGGCGCAACCCATCCGGTTTGCTTTCGTGACTGATACCCACGTAGGCGCCCCCGAAACAGCCGCCGAAGATCTGCAACGTACCGTCAACGATATCAACGCTTTACCCAACATCGACTTCATTATTTTCACCGGCGACGTAACGGATTTCGGTTCCGATGCTGAGTTTGCGCAGGCAAAAAAAATCATGGATGGGCTTACCCGAAAATGGTACGTCTTCCCCGGAAATCACGATACGAAATGGTCTGAAAACGGTTGCAATAGCTTTCGAAAAGTATTTGGTGCTGAACATTTTGCCTTCGATTTTGGGAAATATCGGTTCATCGGCTGCGGCAGCGGTCCTAACATGCGCATGTCGCCGGGGCTGGTGAGTCGCGAAGACGTACTGTGGCTACGTAGTGAAGTCGAAAAACTGAAAGGCTCCGACAAACCAGTTATTTTTCTGAACCACTACCCACTCGATAACTCGCTGGCAAACTGGAATTTAATCATCGACGAAATCAAAAAAACGAACGTACAGGCGGCTTTCTGCGGGCACGGTCATGCCAATAAAGCGATGGATTTCGAAGGCATTCCAGGCACGATGGGCCGTTCGAATCTGCGGGCCAAAGATGCGGTTGGTGGTTATAATCTCGTCACGATTCAAAATGACACGTTGTCGTTTGCAGTACGTACGCCCACTGTTGGCGATGCGCCCGGTCAGACGGCCGCTCCCTGGCGTGTAATTCCGCTGGTGAATCACCACTTCGCCCAGTCGAACGCTACGTATGAACGTCCCTCCTACCAGGTTAATCAGCAGTACGCCAACGTGAAAGCCGTCTGGGAAAAACAGGACAGCAGCGACATCGGCGCGGGGATCATTGCCGACAAAGAAATGGCGTTTTATCCCAACACAAACGGGCAGGTTGTGGCTCTTTCACTGACCGACGGTTCTGTAAAATGGCGCTTCCCGACAGGTGGAAAAATTTATTCGACGCCAGCCATGCAGAAAAATCGGATCGTCGTCGCATCGACCGATGGAACCATTTATTGTCTGGACAAACGTAGCGGCAAACCATTGTGGAACGTAGCAACCGGAAAACCGATTGTGGCCTGCCCGCTCATCGATGGAAAAACGGTATACATTGGTAGTTCGGAAGGGAAATTCCGGGCGTTGTCGCTGAAAAATGGTACTGAACAGTGGATCTCCGACGGTATAAAAGGATTTATCGAATCAGTACCGATTGCCGATAAAAGACGGGTTTATATTGGTTCCTGGGGGTCGTCGCTTTACGCGTTCAATAAAAAAACTGGCCAACTCGACTGGACCTGGACCAATGGCAAAGGCCGCAATTTCTCACCCGCAGCGGGCGTACCCGTTCTGACCGACGGCCGTATTTTTCTGCAAACACCCGACCGAACCGTAACCGCACTTGACGCCGAGACGGGGAAAGAAATCTGGAAAACAAATGAGCATAAAGGCTTCGAATCCAGCGGATTATCAGAAGACAAATCCCTGTTCTATGTAAAATGCATGAACGATACGTTGTGGGCTTTATCAACTCGTGCCGACCAGCCGAAGCCCGAATGGTACGTTAACTGTAAGTTCGGATACGAGATTAGTCCGTCGCCCATCACGGAGCGAAATGGCAAGATATTTGTTCCAACTGACGATGGTGTTGTCTTTGCCGTTTATCGGCCTAAACGTCAAGTCATTTGGGCGCACAAACTATCGAACGCGATGGTTAACCGGATCTGCGTACTAAACGACCACGACGTTTTGGTAACGACGATGGATGGTAAAGTCGCCCGATTGCAGGCAGCCGAAAACTGATTATTAACGTAGTACGGAAAATCATTTAAAACAGATTAGCCGAAGCTTACTACGTGCTACGTAGCAGTGTTCAATTACGAAAGTATTTCCGTTCGGGTAGGGATTCTGCATCTTTGCCCTTATTTTTGCACTTTACTAAGAAATCAACCGTGAAGCGAGTGGCCGATACTACGTGCAAATGGAGCTTCACTTGTCTTAAACACTATGCAAACGTCAACCTACGTCCCCTACAAGGTTAAGGACATCGCGCTGGCCGAATGGGGCCGCAAGGAAATTCGTCTGGCTGAGGCCGAAATGCCAGGCCTTATGGCGCTTCGGGCTGAATATGGCCCCTCGAAACCACTCCAGGGCGCCCGCATTGCCGGGTGCCTGCACATGACCATCCAGACCGCCGTTCTGATTGAAACGCTGGTTGAACTGGGTGCTGATGTGACCTGGTCGTCTTGTAACATTTTCTCGACGCAGGATCACGCTGCTGCGGCAATCGCTGCGGCTGGCATTCCGGTGTATGCTTGGAAAGGGATGAACGAAGAAGAGTTCAACTGGTGCATCGAGCAAACGCTGTTTTTCGGCGAAGATCGCCAGCCATTGAACATGATTCTCGATGATGGTGGCGACCTGACCAACATGGTTTTCGACGTTTATCCTGAACTGATTCAGGGCATTAAAGGCCTATCGGAAGAAACCACTACGGGTGTTCACCGCCTGTATGAGCGGATGAAAAACGGTACGTTGCACCTCCCATCTATCAACGTAAATGACTCGGTAACAAAGTCGAAATTTGACAACAAATACGGTTGCCGCGAATCGCTGGTCGACGCTATCCGTCGGGCAACTGATTTGATGCTGGCTGGTAAAGTGGCCGTTGTAGCTGGTTACGGCGACGTAGGTAAAGGCTCGGCTGAGTCGCTACGTGGCGCTGGCTGCCGCGTACTGGTAACCGAAATTGACCCAATCTGCGCGCTGCAAGCGGCTATGGATGGTTACGAAGTTGTTACGATGGACGAAGCCGCTACGCGTGCTCAGATTTTCGTAACCGCAACGGGTAACGTCAATATCATCAAAGGTCGTCATTTCAAAGCCATGAAAGATAAGGCCGTTGTCTGCAACATTGGTCACTTCGACAATGAAATTGATATGGCCTGGTTGAACGAAAATTACGGCCACGCCAAGAGCCAGATCAAACCACAGGTTGACATGTACGAAATTGATGGCAAAGAAATCATCGTACTGGCCGAAGGTCGTCTGGTGAACCTAGGCTGTGCCATGGGTCACCCCAGCTTTGTGATGTCGTGCTCGTTCTCGAACCAGACGCTGGCACAACTCGAACTTTGGGCGAATTCTGACAAGTACGAAAACAAAGTATACGTACTGCCGAAAAAACTTGATGAGAAAGTGGCTGCCCTTCACCTGGCCCACGTTGGCGCAAAACTGGAGCCGCTGGAACAGGAACAAGCTGATTACATCGGCGTAACGGTTGACGGTCCATTTAAGTCGGAAATGTATCGGTACTAAGCCGTTAAACGAGTAAGGCAGAGGGGAGAAAGGAAGAAAAGAGCTATGTGCCCCTTTTCCTTTCTCCCCTCTGCCTTTTTAGAAAACTGCGATTTTTTCAGGGAAAAATTGTTACTATTGACACAAGGTAACGACTAATACGATGATGTTTCCCCTCAATCCTACCCTACGCCGGGATGAACGCCTGACCGATGATGAGTTTTACGCTTTTTGTCAGGCCAATCCTACGCTCCGCATCGAACGCGAAGCCAACGGCCAGATTATTTTTGAAATGCCTTCAAATACAAAAACTGGAATAAGAAACGCGGATTTAATTATTGAAATTGGTCTTTGGAATCGTAAAGCAAAGTTGGGTTTAGTAGCCGATTCAAGCGCAGGTTTTACCCTCCCCGATACCTCAGTTCGTGCGCCAGATGTATCCTGGATTAGTCAGAAACGCTGGAGTAGTCTTTCCGAAAATGAGCAGGATAAATTCGCCAAAATCTGTCCTGATTTTGTGATTGAACTGATGAGTGATTCGGATGAAAAATATACGCTGCCTGCCAAAATGGAAAAATATCTGCAAAATGGTGTTCAACTTGGCTGGGTTATTGATCCGTTTAATCAACAAACCACCATTTACCGGCCTGATACGGAATCGGTCACAAAACCTTTTTCCGTAACGCTGTCAGGCGAGGGTATTCTGCCCGGATTCGAATTAAGGTTAAGTGACTTGTTATAAATAACTTAACTGCTATTTTTACACTCCATATTTAGCGATACCTGCTATGGCACGTTTACTCCTCGTACTGCTTTTGTTGCCCTTGCTCGGCTCGGCCCAGGCAACAATTGATACGTTACACTGGAGTGCAACACGGCGGCTTCAACTTTCCGATTTTCGTTCGCCTACACAACCGGGCCTGGGTGGTTCCGAATTTTATTATCAGATTGGTTATGAAGCCCGTACACTTTCTACTTGGGGCGCGCCTGCTATTGAGTCGTTCTGTTTAATGTTCCGCAATCTGTCGTGGGTTTCCGAAACAGCTCGTCATGAGCGAACGCTGGCTTACAATCAAGTTCTGTTCGATTTGGTCGAAGTGCATACGCGACAGATGAAAGCTAAACTGGTGGCGCTGGGAGCCGACCGACGATTTAAACAGCAGGCGAAGCAGATTGAATACATGACCAACACGGAGTTGGGTGGTGAAGTGAATCGGTTTCGGGCCGAAACGGGCGGGGGTGACGACGTAACGGAATTAAAACGTTGGCAACAGCAGGTTGTGCAGCGGCTCTACGATACGCCCGATCTGGTCACTACGTATCACACCTCAAAAGTTGGCTATGGTTTCTTTTTTGGTGGCGGGCTGATGCAGCCAATAGGCCCTATCTCTCAAGTCTTTACACCCTCGGGGGGCGTTGTGTTTGGCATCGACGTAGCACTTCGACGAACTATCTTCATGCTGCACCCGACTCTTTATAACGGCACAATTCGTGCAGGTTTTGATTATCAGAATCATACCTGGGAGAGCGGTATGTCGGTTACACCAATGATGTTCGAAGCGGGAATCGGGCAAATTGTAAGCGATTCACCCCGGCTCCGCGTTATTCCTTACCTCGGCTACCGATTACTCGCGCTGGCACCTACTGATCGCAAAGACGAACGATACAAAGGTTTCTCGCTTACCGATTACGCCCCCACCGGCGGCCTCGTTCTCGACATAAAATTAGGCGACAACACGCCTAAATTTGACCGGGCAGAGTCCAGTTTCTGGTTCATACGTACCAAATTGTCATACAGTCCGATGCTCGATACCAAGCCCTTTGCGGGTGGTTTCATCAATTTGCAAATTGGTTTCGGTGGTTTTGGACGTGTTCGGCGGGTTGGGTATCGACCAGAGCCCACGACGATTACGTTGCCCGATGGCCAGATTTAACACATTTGTGCTACGTCGGAATCTCTTCCAAGTGTATTAAATTTCATTAACAAGCCGTTCCTACGGGCTTATCTCCTTATTTTTGGGGAGGTTGTTAACATTTTCTCTTCTTTTTTTGGTGCACGATTACGTAACGTTTCCGAACTTACCGATACGTATGAAGAAATCGTTTTTGTTTCTGGCTTTAATCGGCCTTTGGGCCTGCGGTCCAGGCGGCTACCATCTGGCCTCACGTAAGGCGAATCGCATTGGTGTTGATTCGTTATCGGCCTCAACTGACAGCAGCGTTGCCCGTTTCCTACAGCCTTACCGGGAGAAACTCGATAAAACTATGAACGAGGTTCTGGCTCAATCGACCGGATCTATCGAGAAAGGGCTGCCTGATGCGCCTTTGAATGACATCCTCACCGATGCGATGCTCAAACAGGCTACTCAACGCTACGGCAAACCGATTGATTGTTCTCATCTGAATTACGGTGGTATTCGAACTAATTTACCGAAAGGCAATATTACCATCGGTTCAGTTTTTGAAGTCATGCCATTTGATAATCAATTAGTTGTATTGACCGTTACGGGCGATATGCTTCAGAAAATGCTCAATCATTTTGTGCAGGGTAGCGGATTGGTTGTTGGTGGCATACGGGCAAAAGTTCACGATAAGCAGGTGCAATCTGTTACGTTTACCAATGGGCGCACGCTTCAGCCAAACGAGAATTATACTGTATTGATGAGCGACTACGTAGCGAATGGTGGCGACGATGCGGGCTTTCTGAAAAACCCCATTAAGCGAGAAGACATCAATTATTTGGTGCGCGACGCACTTATCGATTATTTCAAAGAACAAGGCAAAACAGGCCAACCTATAAATCCAACTTCCGATGGACGTATCAGCATCGAATAGACGTCAGTTTCTGAAACTGCTTGGCACTGCCGCCGTTATTGGCTCGGTAGCCCCCGACGTATTGGCCCATGCTGGACGTAGTATTGGGCGAAAAGCTACGTCGCTGACCATTCTGCACACAAACGATGTACACAGCCGACTCGATCCGTTCCCGATGGATGGCAGTCGGAATGCGGGCAAAGGTGGAGTGGCTCGTCGTGCTACGTTAATTCGTAAGATTCGCCAGGAACAACCTAACGTATTACTGTTCGATGCGGGCGACATTTTTCAGGGAACACCCTATTTCAATCTCTACAAAGGTGAGCCCGAAATTCTGGCGATGAACCAGCTTGGCTACGATGCGGGTACCATCGGCAACCACGATTTCGATGGTGGACTCGACAATATGGTGACGCAATTTGGTAAGGCTAGTTTTCCAATCCTGATCGCCAACTACGATTTTAAAAATACAGCCATGGATGGCCGCTCAAAGCCCTACAAGGTGTTCGAGAAAGATGGCATTCGGGTGGGAGTATTTGGCCTGGGTATCAAGCCAGAAGGACTCATTCCGAAAAGTGCTTATCTGGAAACAGAATACCTCGATCCCGTTGAAATCGCCAATGATACAGCCGCTCAATTACGGGCTAAAGAAAAGTGTGACTATGTTATCTGCCTCTCTCACTTAGGCTTTAAATACAACGATTCAACCGTTTCGGATAACGTATTGGCCGCTCAGACACGTAACATCGACCTGATTATTGGTGGTCATACACATACCTTTCTGGATGCACCCGTAGCCGTTAATAATCGGGATGGACAACCCGTCTGGATCAATCAGGTTGGGTTTGCGGGTATCAATCTGGGACGTATTGACCTGACGTTTGAACCGGGGAAAGCCGTTTCCAGTACCGGTCAGTCGATTGAAGTGAACCGTGCTACGTCGTAAAAAGTCATTATTTTATACTAGCGTTACAGAATCTAGAGCCCCTCGTTGGGGCTCTTCGCTTGTCAATACTACCAGTGCCAGCAGTGTCCAGGCCAGTGCTGTGTAAACATTTGACAGATGAAATCCTACCTTTTCAGGTAGCAGAAAACAGATTGCTGTAAGCGGGAGCCATAATCCACAGGCTAAAGGAACGTAGCGTTTCCAGCCTGGTAACTGACGCCCGCGTATGACGGCGATACCCATTCCTAGCATCGCTACGTTGCTGATTGGCCAAAACATATCCAGCGCATGATAAAGCCAGGTGTTGTGGTTAGGCAAAATCATTTCGTATACATTCCAGAGATCGGCTAATCCGAGTGTAATCAACATGATTTTAGGCATAATCTGCCCGAACCGATCCGAGCTGGTTGCGTTAAGTTGACGTAGCGCTATGATGCTGCAAAGCCAGCCTGATATGTAGAGCAGATCGAAAAACCCGCTAAGTGAATTAGTGGTATAAACCGGTGGCTGACCGCTCTGATGTTGAACATGCAGATACGTATTAATGGCCAGAAACGGCGCGCCGATTAAGGCAATGATTCCGAGTAATTTATTGTTCATTAGTTGTAGTTGATTTGCACGGTTTCATCTAATAAAGACCTGACAAAACAACCCACTTCATAACCCAATTGAAACCAGATGCTGACTCAGTTGCAGAAGACAGCTCGTGAATCGTGAATCTGGCGTTTGAATCGTTACCTTTGTATTCCCTTTTGCTATCTCTTATTTATCTGCTATGAAATTTGGCGTTGTTGTTTTCCCCGGCTCTAACTGCGATCAGGATGCCGTTGATACGTTAGAACTGATGGGTCAGGAAGTCGTTAAGCTTTGGCATAAAGACCACGATCTACAAGGCAGCGACTTTATTATTCTGCCCGGTGGTTTTTCGTATGGCGACTACCTACGTACCGGTGCTGTAGCGCGCTTCTCCCCCATCATGAACGAGGTGATTGCGCACGCCAACCGGGGCGGGTATCTGATGGGAATCTGTAATGGATTTCAGGTGCTGGCCGAAGCTCGGCTGGTTCCGGGTGTTCTGCTACGTAACGCCAATCAGCAATACGTCTGCAAGAATATTTATTTGACTCCACAATCGCCCGATGCGCTGCTTACGGCCGATCTGGACCGAGCAGCTTATAAAATTCCAATGGCTCACGGCGAAGGGCGTTATTTTGCCGATGCCGATACGTTGAAAGCATTGAATGATAACGGTCAGGTGTTATTCCGCTACTGCGACGAAACCGGCGCTGTTACGGAAGCAGCCAATCCAAATGGTAGTCTGGAAAATATTGCGGGTGTGACCAACAAAGGCAAAAACGTTTTCGGCATGATGCCCCATCCCGAACGTGCCGCTGACCCAGCGCTCGGCAACACCGACGGACGGCTTATTCTGGACCAGATTCTGAAAGCTGTATTGGTTTAACGTTAAAAAGTTGTAGGGTTATAGGGTTGTAAAGTTGGCTGACGCATACACTTTGGCGTCAGCCAACTTTACAACCCTATAACCCTACAACTTTTTAACCTCTTTATGACTTCAATTCCACGCAGTCCGCAGGAAACGGAGCCAGTTTTTGTGGAAGATGTTGTCAATATCGCTGGCTGAATAACCTCGTTTGGCCAGTAATCCGGTCAGTTTCTGCAAATCAGCAATTGTATCCAAATCACTGGGCGACTGTTCGATGCCATACGTACCGTCTAAATCGCTGCCGATGGCAATATGTTCGCTATTACCAGTGAGCTGGCATATATGGTCGTAGTGATCAATAATCGTTTCGATGGTGATACCGAAAGCGGCAGGGCTACTGATACGTTGCGTAAAGCCGGGTTTCATCATCCAGGCATCGAAGCAACCACCTATTACCCCTCCTCGCTCCGCTAATTGACGAATCTGATCGTCGGTGAGTTGGCGCTGGTGCGGTGCCAATGCCCGGCAGTTATGGTGACTGGCCCAAACCGGCCCTTTGAAAAGGCTAAGGGCTTCATCAAAACCTTCGTCAGTTAAGTGGGTAGCGTCCAAAATCATACCTAGTCGGTCCATTTCACGGACCAGTTCACGACCAAGTGCCGTTAAAGGCCCGCTTAAACCTGTCCCCGGAGCGTATCGGCCCGTGCTGTAGTGCGCCGGTCCGATGGCGCGTAGGCCATAAGTATACGCTTTTTCCAGATATGAGAGATTGACGAGCGAATCGGCTCCTTCCAGGCTCAAAATATAGCCAACGGGTTTATTTTCATTCGGCTGAGTTTCATCGAGCCACAGTGCTACGTGTTTCTCCAGCCCTTCCCGATCTTTGATTTGCACCATCTCGCCAGCATCTTGCATGGTTTCGTACCAGATACGTTGCGCCTGCGTCATGGCCCAGGCCTGCTCTGGTGAATTCCAGCCAGCGCCGGGTAGATTGCCATTGCTTTGATTGAATCGGGCAATTTGTGTAGCGACAACCAGACCAATATTCCCACGGCGGAGTTCGGGAAAGGCGACTGTTCCTCGCCCTCGGTCTATTTTATCACTCATTCCCTGTTCCTGCTCCCGAATCTGATTGACCGTTTGGCGAAGATCTCGGTTCCATTCAATGGCATTCAACGATAAGTCCAAATGGGCGTCAATGAGCAGTGGGTTCGTTACGTTCATACCACTAAAGCGTTTGTTTTGTCTTTACAGCGCAATTATCGCCCGAAATTAGGCGAGTAATAGTGAAAAATAGACACGGTTTTTGCACACATAATTACGAACGTATATATTTGCACCCTCAAACAGCACAAAAGCCTCCTTAGCTCAGCTGGTAGAGCGACGCATTCGTAATGCGTAGGTCGCAGGTTCGAATCCCGTAGGAGGCTCTTTTTTCTGATAAAGGTTAATTCGCAAAAGTGTTAATTACACTAAAAATCAGCGAGTTAACCTTTTTTTATTTATTATATCTTCTCAAAAGAAATACGAAAAAGTAAAGTAAATCTGTCCTCTATTGCGTCCCCTAATCTGAAATATTTTTCATTGTCTGACTTGATACTGACCAACCAAGTCAGACAATGAAAAATATTTCAGATTAGGATATTAAGTTCTTACATAAAGATGCCCGCGCCGACCGGCCAACACTCATAAACCTAGTTTTTCGCTACGAAAACAGTCGATTTAAATCATCAACCGGCTTAACAATTGAGCATTTACAGTGGAATGCAACCACCCAACGTGCCTATACGAATCAAAAGAACCGGGCCTCCCGTGAACCGTTTGAAACTGTTAATGGACACCTCGACCGATGGCATTCGGCAACTAAGAAAGTTTTGACCGCGTTGCAACTCGCTCAAATACCCCTCAACAACGAAACTATTAAACAACACCTCGACACGGAATTAGGCCGCGCCAAAAAGAGTAAATCAATTGAGGAGGTAGCTACGGTAATTGAATCCTTTACAGCCTATATCGAGAGGCACAATCACCAATCAGAAGATGAACGACTTTCTGAACGAATTGCGCCGTAAGACCGGAATTGCGGAGGCTGTAGAGATTAGTCGTGTAAAAGGAGCATTTTTTGTGATTTCTCCCTACTATCGATGCTTACTAATAGCCCGTTATTCCGGTAAAGACACGTAGCAAAAGCCAATACAGTCCCAGTGCCAGCGGAATTAAGAAAAGCGGGGTACCAGTGATATACTTGGCTGTTAAAGTAATAATGATGGCTACTATCAGTATACTGAAGAGATATTTGGCCCAGGGAAGTTTTGACATCAAGAATCGGTTTAAATTGGATAAAGAAAGTTGAGTCAACACTTAAATATATGCAAAGATTACCATTTAGCCAGATTTACGCTTTTTTATACCAATCAATAAACAGCAATACCCACTTTATCTCAAATGGGAGGGTAATCAGGGTAAATACATCCATACGTAGCCAGGGATGCATCTAAGTAAATATTACGGGGCAATCCCACCCTATTCACCGGTAGCGTCCCCGTTAGTTTCCAGTTCCTCAATACGTACAGCAGATGGGTATGTAACTATTCGTGGCGCAAGCCGTTTACCCAAGAGTTAATCTCTTTTAGGATGTCTACCCGATTGCGCCAATATTGGCAACAACTTCAGGAATCGCTCTGGTTTGTGCCAGCGCTGATGGTGCTGGCTTCCTTCGGGCTGGCCTATGGCCTGGTGGCGTTTGATGCCCATACAAGCTGGCACGGCGAAAAACGCTTTCCATTGCTGTTTGCTTCGGGGGCCGATGGGGCCCGGGGTATGTTATCGGCCATCTCGGGGTCCATGTTGACAGTCGCTACGTTGGCTTTTTCTCTGACCTTATCGACGATTTCTCAGGTAAGCAGTCAGTATTCACCCCGCGTGCTGCGCAACTTTATGCGGGACCGCTTTAATCAGCTCGTAATGGGGTATTTCGTGGGCGTGTTTGCCTACTGCCTGATCGTACTGGGTACCATTCGAGGGAATGACGAGGTGAAGTTTGTGCCCTCTACAGCCGTGTTAGGAGGTCTACTGTTAGCCTTGGGCGGTGTCGCAGCGTTGATCTTTTTTATTCATCACATTGCCGAATCGCTCCAGACCGGTACGATTGTTCAACGTATTTATCACGAAACCGGCAAAGCCATAGCCGAACTGTTTCCTGATCGATTGGGCGAACCCATTGACGATCCACTGCAAGCCGAAGCGGCCCTGCGATATACCGACGAGCAAACGGGCTGGCATGCCGTCACCACCAATCAATCCGGGTACTTGCAATTGATCAATATCCAGGGCTTACTCAAGTGGGCCACCCGACACCGGGTGGTAGTACGGATCGAGAAGGAAATGGGTGCCTTTGTGGGTCAGGGAACGGTGCTCTTCCGGGTACGTAGTGGAATGGAGCGTGCTGACCCCAAGGAAGCCGATTGGCCTGATGATTTGATGGATTACGTGAGCATTGGTCGCCATCGGAACGTGGAACAGGATGTGGGGTTTGGTATTCAGCAGTTAGTAGATATTATCCTAAAGGCGCTTTCGCCGGGCATCAATGATACGACGACGGCCATCATGGCGGTGGATTACCTGGGTGCGCTGAGTGAACAACTGAGCCGACGTGAGTTTCCGGCGCGGCTGCGGTCGGATGGTCGGCACCTACGGGTCTTGGTTCGCAGTGCCACCTTTGAGGATTACATCCGGCTGGCGTTCGATTTGCCGCGGATTAACGCCAAGGGAAATCACGCCGTTCTTCGGCGGTTATTACGGTCGCTGGCCTTAGTCAATGAGGCCGTTTGTCATGCAGAGCGGAAGCTCATTCTGCGTCAACAAGCAGACCTATTGCTTCACTATGCGGACCAAACTCTGAGCACCGACTATGAAAAAGAGCAGGTGCAGGAGTTATATACAAAGCTGCTAAAATCATGGCATTAATGAATAATTCAATCTCCATACTCAAGTTCTCACAAGCGCTTTTCAAGAGATATTCTTGATGAAAAAATCATCTTACTGTAAAAAAACTTTATCGCTCCTATTCGTTTATTAGCCCCAAACGGGGCGTTTGCCGTTTCGTAACGCCACGGCGGACCGCCAGGCGTCCACTGTGGCGCGGCCCTACATAAAATCCGTCACTTGCCTTTGAAAGTATATAAAGCATGAATGGAGTCTTTATGCGAGAACAAGTGCTCGCGGCTGCTGATCAGGGAGACGGACAACTATCAGCCCCAATAATAACCTCACTCAGTGATCACCCTAACCCTTGGATGCTCGGCAATAAGGCTCAGTATGCTGTCAAAATACGTTTCACCACTACCATTTTCCAGAGCCGCTAGCTTTTCTGCAAACAGTTTTTTATTGTAGGGTAATCCAGGTTTAAGCTTTTCCAGATAGTAGGCTCGGGTCGTTTGATAGCCTAACGCATTCCGGCTGTGGTCCATATGGTGCCAGACCAGCTCAACCGAATCTAACCCTTTTAAAGCCCCATAGCCTCCAAACAGTAAATCATTGAACGCATCAAGGCTCTGGCCGATCCGCCAGCTTTCACCCTCCATGAATACCCGATTGATCTCCTCATAGAAGGAGGCAATGTCGTTGATGGCGGTTCCGTCAATTTCTATTTGTTTAGGCATCATTCAATTATAGTTTACTAAATATCAGGTATTTATATACTGAAGAATAGATCATCACAACTA
The DNA here is from genome assembly GCF_054778555.1 of Spirosoma flavus. Classification (NCBI taxonomy): domain Bacteria; kingdom Pseudomonadati; phylum Bacteroidota; class Cytophagia; order Cytophagales; family Cytophagaceae; genus Spirosoma; species Spirosoma flavus. The sequence continues at coordinate 1,055,425 of NZ_BAAGZL010000001.1, read as the reverse complement.
AGGTCAAGTTGCGGTGACCAGCACCGGTTTACTTGCTTTAATGTTACGCATTTTACTCGCGAATCAGCTCCATTATTTCCTCCGCAAGCGTCTGAATACGCTTCTCTATTAGCTGAAGTGACTGGTCCGTTTTTTTTGCGATCCGCTCAGCTTCCAGCTGTTCAAACACTCGTAGATGGGCCTAGGTTACTAAAAGCAATTCTTTTACTTCCAGAATATCCAGCTGCATGCATACATTACAAGTAACAAGTTAAAAGGATGAGCTATGAATAGCTAAACAGCAGTCTAATAATCGCTTTAAATTAAGCTTGGCCCTTAGTCACAGGTGGGAGCCTTTGATGAGAATTTTGTTTTCGATAGCTGAACTACTACATTTTTACCTGTCTCAACTAGTCAGAAGCCTTTTAAGAGGTGAACTGGGTATAAAACAGCAATAAGAGAAGCGTTGACGGCAGTTACTCTATGGTAACGATCTGCTCTCAGGCAGTACGCTTTGAATCAGAATAACGATGCCTATGATTAGAGCCGCAGCACCTAAGATGGTCAACAGAATGGCCAGAACCAGTTGATAGGTTGGCTTATATTCCCGAATTTCAAGGACGTAATTTCGCTCGTCGCTAAGCTCAGGTAATTCGAGCTTGTGGTCTCCAGGCTGAGCCCGAAAGGTAAACATCTGGAAGCGGGTTTCCCCTATGCCGCTGACCATCACCTTGGAAGAGACCTTGTGAAGCTGGAGCCTTTTACCAGCAGGGACCGACGCGACAATAGGCGTGGGCATCTTCACCGATGCCTGTCCATAGGTTTTACGAGTCTGCCAGATGGCGTACGTACCAGGTTTGGTCACCCCGAAGAGGTCGCTCTGCTGAACTGCTGGCAGCTTGAGCAGAATGGAGCTACCCGCCCACTTGAGCAGTTGCCGGATGCCTTGTCGGAGCCACAAGCTACCGACAAGGATCAGAATGATGGCAATAAACCATAAGGGGAGGTCCATATAGCAGTGTCAACTAGAAGCGGTTATACTCTTTCTGGGTTGTCAACGGGATGCTTTGCTACCAAAATAGGAAACGTATTCTTTCTGCCGACCCAGATATATAAAAATATAATTGGCGAATCATCGTCTGGACTATGAGCAATTCCATTAACGCTCCCAATACTTTTACCAGACCTATTTCCTGAATGACACTTGTAGCTACAATCCCATTCACATAACACTATGCTGATGCATTCAGTGGGCCTCAGGCTGCCCTTTCCTAGCGCTTCTCCAGAAGTTGTTTAAGGAGCCCGTTGAGTTGTTCGATGTCTTTTTTGTGGTGAGCTTCCAGTTGGTCAATTCGCTGTTGTTGTTGGGCTGCTTTCTTATCCTGCTGAATGCTATATAAGGTTAGCTCTTCTACTTTCTCCAACAACAACGCATTCATCTGTACCAGATCAACCCCTTCGTTGACTATTTGCTCAGCTGGGGGCACCTTTGGCAAATGCCCGTACTGCTGAATATACTGTTCAACTTCAGTTAGTAATGGTAAACGATATCCTTTGTCAAATACCTTATCACTCCACTGATTGACATGGTCAATCTTCAATCGATATCTGGCCAGCACGGTTTCCCCTAATTCATTAACCGTCAGAAATTGGTCAGTGGTACTCTCAAACAGGGTATTACTCAAATGGGCAAATTTAATTTTGCCATTGTTGCGCAGGTTGATCGTACCGCGTACATCCAGTGGAAACTGAGGTGAATTCGTACCGATGCCCACCGCAATGCTGGTGTTCGTGTAATCCCCTAAAACGATGGCATTGTTTAAGGCAACGGTGGCGTTGGTACCTATGGCTACTGTATTCTGAAGAAGGCTACTGGTAGGCTGGGCATTGAACCCAAGCATAATGTTGTTACTGCCCGTTTGAACAACGGTGCCCGAGGAGGGACCAATGATAATGTTGTTACTGCCCGTGGTGAGCTTGCTGCCTGCCTGATAACCCAGTATCGTATTTGTGTTGCCCGTGGTTGTCGATTGGCCCGCCTGATAGCCTACATACGTATTTTGGATACCCGTTGTGTTGTTTTCACCCGCGTAGCCGCCAAGAAACGTATTGACCCGACCGGTGGTATTGCCCGAACCCGTAGCGTAGCCCAGGAACGTATTGAGTTGGCCCGAGGTATTGTTATACCCGGTGTAACCGCCCACAAAGACATTCAACAGGCCGGTGGTATTGGCCTGCCCCGACAGCCACCCCAGGAAGAGGTTATTGGAACCTGTAGTGTTACTTTGACCCGCCTGAAAGCCCAGAAACGTATTGCTAGATCCTGTATTGGCATACCCTGTTTTGGTCCCCACAAAGACATTATCGGTGCCTGTTACATTGCTATAGCCTGACTGATGGCCGATAAACACGTTGTAATCGGCCTGATTAGAGGTGCCCGCCTGATAGCCCAAAAAACAGTTGCCGGTGAGCGTTCTAGTGGTTGTACCGTTAATGTCAGTATTTCTATAGGAAGAAGCGGTATTGGTGCCGATAAACACATTCTGGGAGCCACTCAGAAACCAACCGCCTGCATTGAAGCCGAGGGATGTGTTGTTTGAGCCGTTGGTATAATTACTGGCATTAGCACCTACCAGCGTGTTTCCCTGTCCATGTGCATACGAGGGTGCATCCGTCGCTCCGGGTATATTGTCTCTGAAGCCATAAACGGTATTAAATGTGCCATTGAGTTGATCATTGGCAATGCCCATGAATAGGGTAGTTCGAGTCTGGGCGTTTACCTGCCAACTGTCTGTTAATAAAAATAGGATTGTGCAAAAAACAAGTAGTTTGTTCATAACCGTGAATGAGAGAAGAAGTGAAACTTGTCAAGCTTGCCATTAGCTCGTGAAAGTCTTTCACGAGCTAATGGCAAGCTTACCTACGATGACAACAATCCTGGCTGACTCGTAACGAGGAGAAGTAGGTTATTTACCAGTAACGGGAAATAGCTTTTCATCCACCTGCGTTCCCTGACCGGCTACGCGGCACCAGCCAGTGGCCGCTTTATGGTACACTTCCAGGCGACGTACGTTGATGGTCACGTCTTGCCCATCAACTACCAGCTTTACGTTGATCAGCGCGTTAACCACGGCCATCGTGCCATCATAAATTCGGATAAATTGATGGCCGGCAACGGGTTGTACCGATTTAAAAACCAGCTTTTCTTTTTTCTGCACCTCTAGCCATTGCTGATGGGAAAAGGAAATATCGCCTTTGGGACCAACCGCAATAAAATCAGGACAGTCGATCAGGGTGCCGGGTTGCTGATGACGTAGTAATTGCCGGATCGCCTGTCGTTCTTTCGGATAGCTGGTGGTGTCTATCTGTGCGAACACCCGGGTGGTGGCGAGGCCTAGTAAAAAGAGAGTGAGCAACGTTTTCATGGCGTTCATTTTTCTCAAAAGTAGGCAAGACGGTACTGCATTTTTTGAGAAGTCGACTAACCATTCGGCCCTGAAAACAGACAGTGTTTTTTTGTCGATAAGCGCATTTCGTCGTCGACTAACTGTGCTTATCGACAACGTAGCCACCTTGGTCGAATACGTACTTGATCTTCGTTTTATCTGGTTACCGATCTGTATCTTCGTGGCAGACCCCGACCCATCATGGAGCAACTCCCCTTTATTTATTCAAAAACGACAGCCTGGCGGTTAGGGCGGCATCTGACGTTCTGGCTGCTTTGGTTTTTGTTCCAGCTGCTGCTGTATTCCTTTTCGCCATCACCCGCTTTGCAACGGCAGCCCTTTGGGCATCGCCTGTTGATTACCTTACCGGAAACGCTGATTTACCTCATACCAAGCTTATTTCTGGCTTACTCGCTCATGTATCTGGTTATTCCCAGACTAGTTATACCCGGTAAGTACGTCCTGGCTACCCTTTGTGCTGTAGTATTGGTGTTACTAACAGCGGCTTTATCGGCTACCTTGTCGATGACAATTATTGATCAGCTCCGCCACCAACTTGCCGATCGGTTATCGCCCGTTGTGGCCAGCGAGCTGCATCCCGCCTTCTCGGTTCAGTTCGGGGTAGCCATGCTGGCCGGCTTGCGAGGCAGCATTACCGTAGGCGGGGTAGCTGCGGCCATCCACTTGTTGAAATGCTTTCAGGAAAAGCAGCAAAGGGCTCTTCAACTGGAAAAAGAAAAGGCAAATGCTGAGCTTCAGATGTTGAAAGCCCAATTGCACCCGCACTTCTTATTCAATACGCTCAACACGATTTATTCATTGACACAAGATGTATCTCAAAAAGCATCCGGGATGATCCTGGGCCTTTCGCACTTGCTGCGGTATATCCTGTATGAGTGTAGTCAGCCGTTGGTTCCCCTCCAAAAGGAGTTAACCATGATCAGTGACTATCTACAGTTAGAAAAAGCGAGGTACGATCATGGGCTTGACATGGTGGTGCAATTGCCCAAAACGACCCATCATCTCATTGCTCCACTCCTGCTTTTGCCCTTTCTCGAAAACGCATTTAAGCATGGGGCTAGTCGCATGATAGAAAACCCCTGGATCAGCTTAACCGTGACCCTGCACGACGATACACTGGCGATGAAACTGATTAATGGCAAGCCAGCGGGCCATAAGCTTGGGTTACCCGGTATAGGCATAGCCAATGTTCGGAAAAGGCTGGAATTAAATTATCCGAACCAACATGAACTAGCTATCCATGATGAAGAAGAGATGTATATTGTTAACTTGTCGCTTACCTTAACACACGCCTATCCTGAGTCTATCAAATCAGTCTATAATGGAGTCGCCGACTAACTATAGCTGCCTGATCGTCGATGATGAACCCCCTGCCCGGGAAGTATTGCGTCGGTATATCAATCAGATGCCCATGCTTACCCTAATCGGCGAATGTACCAACGCGATTCAGGCCCTCACAGCCTTAAAACAGCAGCCGATTGATCTGCTGTTTCTGGATATTCAACTGCCGCAACTAACGGGTATCGAGCTGATCAAAATGTTAACCCAACCGACTAAAATCGTCCTAACAACGGCCTTTGAGCATTATGCCGTACAAGCCTTTGAACTGGACGTTACGGATTACTTGGTTAAGCCAATCAGTTTCGAACGGTTTTTAAAGTCGGTTAGTAAAGCCTTACCCGACCAAAAGTTTTCGCCGATGGGTCAACCGCCCATGGCGCACCCACCCGAAACGGCTTCGGAAGCCTTTCTTTATTTCCGGGCGGAGCGGAAAATGGTGAAGGTTTTTCTACGTGATATTCTTTACATAGAAAGCCTGAAAGATTATGTTAGGATTCATACCATAAAAGGCTCCATCATCACCAAATATGCCATCACGGCTCTGGAAGCCATGCTGCCCAGCCCCTCATTTCTGCGGGTCCACCGTTCCTTCCTGGTCTCCTTGGACAAGATTGATTCGTTTACCGCCGATCAGATTGCTATCGGCGGTCACTTGATACCCATCGGTAAATTATACCGGCAGCAGACGTTAAAACTGTTGAACCCTACCTAGGCTAACTGCTAAAAAAATTGACGGTGCCAAAATCAGCCTACGCTACAGTTGTCCATTTGTAGGGTGCTTCTAAAAAAGGTACGGCTCAGGCCGGACTTAAACCACTGGACAAATCTTTAAGCAACATGGTGGAGTTACCCACTATAGTATTCAAAAGGAGAAAGATAACCCAACGCTGAATGCTTTCGTTGTCGATTGTACCAAATCTCCATATATTCAAAGACTGACTGTTTAGCTATTAATCTGCTTTGAAAAGTCTGCTAATAGACTATCACGGGGCTGAACTGACGATCTAGGTGATTTTCTGCCACTGGATAGTTATGCTTAGAATCAGTAGTTGTGACTACGTATTTCTTTTGAACGACACGTTTAAGGTTAGCCTTATTCATCAGCCTAGCGACGCGGGGCCAGGATACGTTTATACCTTGAGCCGCCAGATTTCGAGTGATTTTCGGATTACCGCACCGCTCCTTACTACCTGTAAATGAAGTATTTATAGCTTAAGTATCGTCGCATTCTTTTTCGCTCTTTTGGTCGGTCGTTGCCCTAACCAGTAGTAATATCCACTGCGGCTTACATTTAGTACTTTACACATCCGCACCGGCGGACCGGTCTCAACGGTAAAAACAGCATGACGAGCTTTCATGAATTGAAAAATGCCCCGTCGCTCCTGGAGGAGATGCTGACCGCCTTTTTTAGTATATCGCGCTCTAATTCAACTTGTTTCAATTCTTTTTTCAACCGCAGAATTTCCTGCTGCTCTTGACTGACCCCCACTCGTCCACTGATATTAGCTTTTTGGGTAGCCAAGCGTTCTCTGCGCCACTTGGTTAGAATCTGTGGGGTGATACCTAATTCTTCAGCGGTCATTTTCAGAGAGCCTTTGGCATCGGCCAACTCCACTGCCATTCGTTTAAATTCCTCACGGTCCGCCGTAGCGGTCGTACTACCTCCTGGTTTTCATAGTTCACTAAGATAGATCATGCTTAACTTAATGTCCAGTTAAAGGTAGCAGGTCCATTTATTGAGACGAATAATTTATGAATAGTTAATCTAACGTTTTTCGTAGTTTAGCTAAACCATAACTGGTGTATAATATGCGTTGGCTTGTGGCCATTTATGCAATCAATCTTCTTACCTGAACTCTATGAAAAAATGGTTTACACTCACCCTATTTATCCTCTTACCCAGGCTAATACTTGCCCAGCCAACTCAGCAAATTGTCATCGGTAAAATTGATAGCCTGACTTCAAAAGTTCTCCATGAGACGCGTAAACTATGGGTGCACGTCCCAGACAGTTATAAACAGGAAGGGATATCCAAACGACGCTATCCGGTCGTCTATCTGCTGGACGGCGAAAGCCACTTCCCCTCGGTAGTAGGCATGATCCATCAACTAAGTACCGTCAATGGCAATACAATTTGCCCCGAGATGATCGTGGTGGGCATTGCCAATACCAACCGGCTACGGGATCTGACCCCCACTCCGGGGGGCGGAATGATTCCATCGGCTGCTGACAGTACACGACGTAAGAACTCGGGCGGAGGGGAGGCATTCACCGCCTTCATTGAAGGCGAACTAATGCCTTACATTGACTCGCAGTATCCCACTGAGCCCTACAAACTATTCATCGGCCATTCGCTGGGTGGCCTTTTGGTTATCAACACGCTCATTCGTCACCCCAACTTGTTCAACGCCTATGTGGCCATCGACCCCAGTATGTGGTGGGCGGATCAACAGCTGCTCAATACCGCCAGGCAGGTTATAGCCAGCCAGAAGTATGCGGGCAAAGTCCTGTTTATGGGTATCGCCAATACGATGGAGTCCAATATGGATACCTTACGGGTACAGGCGGACACGAGTGGATCGACCAAACACATTCGCTCCATCTTAGCCCTGGATCGTTTGCTAAAGGCCAATCGACAAACCGGCCTACGTTACCAGGGGAAATACTACGGGCTGGACGACCATAGCTCGGTGCCACTCATCACGGAGTACGACGCGCTCCATTTCATTTTTGAGGCCTACTCCTTAAAGCTGACCGACCAAGACTATGAGCAAGATAATACCCAGTTAGCCGATAAACTGAGAACCCATTTTGCGGCCGCCACCCGGCAGTTGGGCTATACGGTGAAGCCCCCGGAAGGTCTGGTCAATGAACTGGGCACTTATATGGTCTCCCAAAAGAAGTTTAAAAAAGCGGAAAGTCTGTTCAAACTCAATGTGGTAAATTACCCAGCCAGCTTCAACGCCTATGACTCGTATGGGGATTACTTTGTAGCCCAAAAAGACACTGTCAATGCCAGAGCCAATTTTCAGAAGGCGCTTTCTCTAAAAGAGACTTCCGCAACGCGAAAAAAATTAGTGGCTTTACAAGCCCTAAGTAACCCTGGCCCACCTTCAGCCAATAAGCCGAAAAAATAACCGTCTACATAGCGATAGAATCCGTATTTCCACGCGGTCCAAGCGATAATATAAGTGGCGTAGTCGTCGGAATATCTTCCCGAATCGATACGCCCTACGTAGCGTAAGTTCCTTCAGTAGAAGAAACAGGCTAATGTCGCCAACGTATCAAATAAGGCATGGTTAAACAAATCTCGGTTGGCATATCTGATTAAATATGCCAACCGAGCAATAAACAGTTTCAGGAAAATTTAACCACTATAGTTATCTCACTTTGTGTTTTACCATCCGAAGTCCTGTATTGTAAGGAATAGGTAGTTGCCTTGGTAATCAAAGCCGTAACTACCCGACTGGTTGTATTAAAAGTCATACCAGCTGGCATTCCTGCGAGGGAATAGGTTAATGGATCACCATTCGCGTCAGTGAAGGCTGGCAAGGTGAAAGTGACACTTTTATTAATAGGTTGATTGATTTGCGAAATAGTCGGTGCAGTAGGAGCCACATTGTAAACTGGCGGTGGAGGAGGTGGGGGTGGCGGAGGAGGAGGTGGTGGCGGGGGTGTTGCAAAACCGGCCGGATCGATTAATCCAGACGTACAGGCCCCGGCTGTCACCAGTAAACTTGCTGAGAGCAGCGCTACTAGGATAAATGAACGCATAGTAATAAACGATTTAAGTGATATGGAAGAATTTCCAATGGATCAAAGGTAGAATCACCCGGTACGGTGGGCTTTCACTATTGTAACATTGACTTGACCTATTGTAACCTGGTGCTAAAAACAATCAATTTTTAGTTTTTCAGACAAAAAAGAGAGGCAGATCAGCAACACTTGTTGCTATTTATTATTGGCCAACTAGTTATACAAATTCCTTATTAAAGATTGAAAATAGAAAAATGGAAATGGGTATATACCCGAGCTCACTTATAAATAGTTTGTTACTCTTTAAATAAAATTTATGTATTAAATAGATTAATCGATAAATGAAAAAAGCCCTGCCCTCTTCAGAAACTGGCTACTATTAATTCACTTTTTTCATCGTTGGCTCAGAGCTAATCCCACTTCGTTGACCTCACCAATACTAAAGGTGATTTTTCAGTTAAGCTTAAACTGGTAACCCTTAAATCACTACGTTGAACTTTACATTCTTAGAATTAAGCCTGTCGTCAATAACGCCTTTATAAAGTTGCAGAGTTAAAACCTTGATGTGCCAGACCCGGCAACCCGGCATAACTCTACAACCATACAACTTCTCTGTGTCACAACCTTTTAGACCGGGAGATATACACTAAACGTAGCGCCCTGGCCGGGTTGGCTGCTGGCGGTAATGGTTCCACCGTGGTTTTCGACTACACGTTGACAAATCGCCAATCCTACACCAGTTCCTGCGTACTCATTTTGGCTATGAAGACGCTGGAAAACCTGGAAAATACGATCCCTATACTTTTTATCGAACCCAATTCCGCTATCCGTTACGTCGATTTGATGATAAATCGGTGACTCTATACCAGGACTCACGCCAGACGGCAACTCGCTCAGCGACCGCTGGGCATATTCAATACGGATTTGAGGAGACTGGCCGGGAGGCACAAACTTGATAGCATTCGTCAGTAAATTCTGAAATAGCTGGCCTAGTTGCGACTCATCCCCTTTAACCAACGGCAGAGCATCAACGCTAATCTGTGCCCCCGATTGGCTGATTTCCCACTCGAGCGTGGTAAGCACGCCAGCCATAATGGCCTCGAGCGAAACGGAGCCAGAAATTTGTTTACGAGTCGAAATGCGCGAATACGCCAGTAAATCTTTGATCAGTGTGGACATACGGGCGCCCGCTGCCGTAATACGCTGTAAATGATCTCTGGACGTAGCGCTCAGTTGCTCATCCATTTGCTCCGTCAACAGGGTGCTAAACGACTGAATTTTACGTAGCGGCTCCTGAAGGTCGTGGCTGGCTACATAAGCAAACTGTTGCAGATTATCATTCGACCGTTTCAGATCGGCATTGGCCTGGCTTAACGCCTGAGTACGAGCGTTTACCCGTTCTTCCAACTCGGCCGACAGATGCCGGTAACGTTCTTCACTCTGGCGCAGGGCTTCTTCGGCCCGTTTTCGTTCGGTAACATCGCTGGCAGTGCCAAACCACTCCAGGATCTGTCCCTGCTCATTCAGAATAGGTACGGCCCGGGAGAAAATCCAGCCTATCTGTCCATCCGCCTGAATTACACGGTGTTCCAGCTCAAAAATACGTTTGTTGTCAATAGCGTCTTCGATAGCCGCTTCTACCGGAATCTGATCTTCCGACGGAACATACTTCAGTAACCAGTCGCGGCTGGGTTCCTGCGTATCAGCCAAAAACGTCTTTCCTTCCAGCTGATTCATGTGCCGCCAGTCGGCGCTCATGGTATAAACCACATCTGAACTAGCCGTTACAAACGACCTGAACCGCTCTTCACTGACCTGTAAGGCTGCTTCGGCCCGTTTACGTTCGGTTATTTCATCAAACAAGACAGCAAACTGCTCCTCGCCAAAATAAAACGCCGTAAGAAGATACCATCTGTTAAGGGGTGGAATGTAATCTTCCAATTTAATCGGCTGGCGAGTTTCGATAACCTGCTGATACGTAGCATACCATTTTGTATCCAGCCCCGGCAATATATCCCAGGCGGTTTTACCCAGCGTTTGTTCTGGCGTAAGACCCGTCAGTTTCTCAAAAGCGGAATTCACCTGTAAGAATCGGTAGTTAATCATTTTTCCGTCTGAGTCGCGGATAGCCTCACAAACGGTGTAGCCTTCCTGCATGGACTCAAAAAGGGTGCGGTAGTTTTTTTCCGATTCACGCAGGGTTTCTTCGGCCTGCTTAATATCTGTAATATCACGGGTTGTACCTGCTACGGCTTCCACTTCGCCCTTTTCGTTAAGAACCGGGGCAAATACATAGTCGTAAATTCGTTTGCCCAGTGTGGCATGAGGAAAGGACACTTCACCCCGAATCGATTTTCTGGTGGCCACTACCTGATCGATTTCCCGTTCGTGCATTTCGGCATGCCAAGGCTCATATCCAATTTCGAGCAGGCCTTTTCCGGCCGATTCCTCCCAACTGCTGCCCCACATTTCCAGCAGTGCCCGATTGGCGTATGTGAACCGATAGTTCAGATCAAAGACATACATCAAATCAGGGGTGCTTGCCGTAATGGCCTCGTAAATTCGCTGTTGTCGTTGCGCATCCTGGCGAGTGGTAACTTCGCGTTGCTGACCCAGTATCTGCTGCGTTACTTCCTGAGCCACACCGGCAAAGCGATAAATTTCACCATTTTCTGAAAAATAACTTCTGCCATAGAAACGCACCCAGCGCAACTGACCGTCATCACCGCCTAATGTACGATAGGTTTCATCAAACAGGCCGTTCGACTGCGGGTTCATAGCCCACTGCACGGCCTGACTAACCCGGTTTATATCATCGGCATGAATATATTGAATAGCCTGTTCATAAGACAGATAGTTATCTTTGGCCAATCCGAATAACTCCCGGCAACGGTCGTCCCAGAGAACTTGATTGGTAACAGGGTTTAACTCCCAAACACCCAGGCCAGCCGCCTGGAGAGCAAAGTCAATATCCAGCCGCTGAGTTAGCTTTTGGGCTGTATCAAGAGGATGTTGCTCGTCAGTCATAGTTGAGGCAAGTAGTAGCAATACCGCACGCAAAATCAATCTGTTGGTTAACTACCAAACGAATAGCCACTTTGTTACTAAATTGCTTTGTTTAGGTAGTAAAAATAATGTCTTTCAGCCACGAGATGATGAACACATGGCTTAACAAATAAAATACTGACTCCAATAGTATCTGGGTAATCAAAAGCATTGGGAAGTAAACTACGAATTAGAGTTGATATACCGGAAGCTGGCGTGAATTTAAAAACAAATAAAAACCGAGGCTTTGTTAACATGACAAAGCCTCGGTTTTTAGTGTGGTTTCGGGCAACCCGACAAACCTGGATAATTAGTCCTTCGGTTTTTCAGCCAATAGCCAGATATCGGAGATTCGGGAATTCTGCCGCCAGTTCAGGTGGGATTCTTCGGGCTGGTCGAACGTAACGCTGATACGTCCATCCTGCGTAGCCGCCAGGGGAACAATCCATTCCTTGATCGTATCGGCTTCCCGATGGTAGACAATCGGCTCCAGCCGCTGCCCATCGACACGTAGCAGCGCTTCGCCGAAACCCACCACCCGGATAACGTAGCGCGTACCAGGGTCGAGGTTATCATAGTCAAGTGCCGGGCAGCGCTGATACGTCTGCGACGACAATCGGGCACGACTGAAACCATCTTTCCACCACGCAATGTCGGTGGCATCGTCCGAAACGGTTTTCACCCGCGGCCCTTTACTGATGCTTGATACGTCGTCGTAAAAGCTTCCTTTTCCCGGATTTTCCCAGGTGCCCATCTGTTTTAGACGCGCTACCTGTTCATCGTCCGTTTTCAGCGATTTTACGTTCACAAACCCATCGGTCATCCACCATCGATTATTGAGTGGATAATCCACAAAATCGAGCAGACAACCGCGTTCATATCCTTTGGCCTTGTATTTCGGAACGCTGGTTTGAAGGCCGATAGAGGTAAATAAATCCGAGCAAAGCGTTTCTATTTTTTGCCTTAGCTCTGGCGAAACTGGTTTTATATCAGCCAGATTTACTACGTCCAAAGCCTGTTTCATAGCTGCTTCTGCGCCAATGGTTTCGGCCTGAGCCAGCCGTTCGTTTGCCCTTTGTTCGAGCGATTGCTCATAAAGTAAGCGTCGGCGGGTGTATGTATCGTAATAGGCACGTAGCATAAAAATTTGCCAGCGCCAGTTGCTACGTAGCGCCGGATTTTCGGTTTCTAGTTGCTTCCAGTACGTGAACGTAGCTTCGACACCGCCATTTTCGGCCAGCGGCCCGCTCCAGTTTTGTTCGAGAGCCGCAATGCCATCGGCAACAGGAGCATCCAGTTTCGGACCGAAGAAAAAACGCCCGTAATCAGCCAGAATTTCGTGCACATCCTGATTGGGATTCCAGCCCCGCATACTCCAGACAACCTTGTTCACGTCGTCGTGGCAACCGTCTGAATACGAAACAAATCCATCAGTAAACGGAGCCATGGCCGCCTGCGCTTTGGCATATGAATAAGGTCTTGGATTCGGCGCTTCTCGACCGAGTGTCAACGCATACGCCTGATCCCAACGAGGAACCGGAAACTCGCAACGGACATTGTGCGTAATATCGGGATACTGCCGAATCTGATACTGTTTCGGTAGCCGATACCGCGTTTCGGCCAGATTTGGGCTGCTTGGTCCATGCACTACACCGGCCAGCCAATCGGGCTTATTTTGAGCCAGGTAATCGTAAAAATAATCAACCTGTTCAACGTTGAAACCCTGTAACGAAAGCCAGATTTTTCCTTTCGGATGGTACTTGATGAGCAACGCGTGCAGGTCTTTCAAAAACGGCATGACCTCTCTGGGATGGTTGTCGCCAGGGTCGCCACCGGGAACAAAAATATGGTCGAGACGGGGGCAGGCTTTGTAAAACGATTCGTGTAAATCGAGTTCAACTTTCCGTTTGGCGGCATTCGTGAGCTCGAACGTAACGGGTGTCCAAACCCAGTAATCGAGATCGTATTTCTGGCAAATCGCGCCCATTTTCACCCGCATCTCAGTAGGCGAAACCTTAAAATGCGGGCTCGGTTTTTCTTCTTCATGAAACGGAATACCTTCAACAGCGTTGGTCCCAAAAATGGCGAGTTCGCGAATGTGCTGGTCAAACTGAGCCACCGTCCAGGCATCATACGAATTAGCCGTTGTCCGATAGCCCAACTGATGCCCCCGAATTGGATACGCGGGCGACGACGCTACGTCCACCGACTGAGGCAACTCAAGCCGTTTCGCTTCCATATTCAGGTGACGTAGCACCCAAGACGTACCAAACAGAATTCCACGCGCATCGGCACCAATAATCCATAACGTAGTGCCGTTCGCCGTTACGTTGCTAACTACCCGAAACCCTTCCGGCTTAACTTCTGCTTGATCTTTTTGCGTACTGGTCGGGACGGGCACACCCTGTAAATCTTTATCCGTCGACAATACAAATGCTACGTTAACCGGATTTGCTTTAGACCAGTTTGTACCAGTTTTTAACGTAACGCCCGTTCGTTTCGCAATCTCTTCGCTGAGCATTTGCGGAGCTGTTTCGCGCATTGGCAGGGGTATCGACGGCGACACCAGCATCACAGCCCGTTGCAGCGAAAGCGGCTGCGCCATCAACATCAATGGGCTACTAATGACTAATAAGAACAGTAAAAACGACCAAAACCGGTTCATAAATGACTAATGAAAAATATTGACTGAAAAATGGTTACGTGCCGATCGCATTGCGCATTTTACATTATCTATTTCCTCACTGCCCGCTGAATTTTACGGATCGCTTCGGCAAACGATTCCATATCGCTTCGAGTACCTAACATGGCGAATTGAAAAATCCACACAGCTTCATCAGCGCAGGCTCGCTCGGCAACGGGGCAGTACGTTTGTGCATAATCGACAGAGTCAGGAATAGCGTAGCACATCCAGTTTTTTTGCTGAAAAACGGGCTGTTTATACAACGGATGTGGATACCCACCCGAACAGGGCACACCTTCAGCCGCCAGCATCGCTACAAAATCCGCTTTCGACGTATCCCCAAACTCACGTTTATCGTACCTGAAAATGTATAGGTGATGACTATGACGTATCGCTACGTTTCCCCGGCTCAAGGGCGTAATACCTTTAATATCGACCAATAAATTATCCAGATAAAGTCCGTTTTTGTCTCGGATAATGGTCTGTCCTTCAAGCCGTTTCAGTTGCTGACTGAGCAAAACGGCCTGTAACTGCGTAATCCGGTAATTGCAGCCCGGATTGAAATGATCGTACCACTGCCCCTTCGGCAATCGCCCGACGTTACGTAGCGAATTCATCGTTTCGTACAACGTATCGTCGTTCGTAATCACCATACCGCCTTCACCCGAATTCAGATTTTTCGACGACTGAAAACTGAAACTGCCCACATCGCCAATGGAGCCAAGTTTACGTCCATTGTATTCGGCTCCGTGCGCGTGCGCGGCATCTTCAATCACGCGCAGATTGTGCCGACGCGCAATGTCCATAATGGCATCCATATTGCAGGGAAGTCCCGCAAAATGAACTGGAATAATAGCTTTTGTACGTTCGGTGATGGCCGCTTCAATGGCCGTCGGATCGAGGTTATACGTATCAGGTTCAATGTCTACGAAAACCGGTACACAATTGGCTTCCAACACAATCGATGCTGTGGCAATGAACGTATAAGGCGGCACAATTACCTCATCGCCGGGTTTTACGCCACAGGCAATGAGCGCCATACGTAGCGATACCGAACCGTTGGCGCAACTCAGCGCGTATTTGCTGCCGCAATAATCAGCGAATTGCTGTTCGAATTCCGCTACGAGCCCGGCACAATCGGGGTTTCCCCACTGACCGCTACGTACTACGTCGGCCACGGCCTGCACTTCCTGTTCATCAAAAATTGGCCAGGGAAACGTAGTAGTAACCATTTTTTCGCCACCGTGAATGGCTAGTTGCGTACAGGGAGCTAGTGTATTCATTACGTTCTGATAGAAAGCATATCACTCATCATAATACGTTGACAGACTCACTTCGGGCTATTGAAACCAGCGATTTTACTACGTTAGGAGACGTAATACGTAGCAAAATCAGCGCGTAGTTTTATCATTACGGTATATTTGGCCGATTACGGTCTTAGAGAATCGACTGAACGGCCCTCACTACGTTATGCAGGTAAATCAGGATTACATTCTTCAGGTACGTGGATTAACGAAGACATTTTCGGGCGTGAAGGCGCTGGATAATGTTCAGTTGGCGGTACGTCGCGGGGAAGTGCACGCGCTGATGGGCGAGAACGGGGCGGGAAAATCGACGCTGATGAAAATCCTGATTGGGCTCGAAACTCCCGATTCAGGTGAAATCCAGTTCGAAGGCGACGACCTGACAACGGGCCATGTTCGAGACGTAATGAAAAAAGGCATTTCCATGATTCACCAGGAAATGCTGCTGGTTCCGGAACTGACCGTAGCGCAAAACATTTTCCTGGGTCGGGAAGCAAACGGCAATCTGTTTAGCTGGCTGAACGACCGAAATCTGAACCAGCAAGCCGCCGAATTGCTGAAACAAATGGGTGTCGACATTGCGCCCGACGTGCCGATGAAACGCCTGAGCGTAGCGCAGATGCAGATGGTGGAAATTGCCAAAGCCATCTCGAACGACGCCAAGGTGATCATTATGGATGAGCCGACCTCTGCGCTGTCCGACAAAGAAGTTGCTACGTTATTTAGTATTATTAAAGACCTGACCGCCAAAGGCGTAGCTATTATTTATATCTCGCACAAAATGGACGAGATATTCACCATATCCGACACCATCACCGTCTTGCGTGACGGTACGTACATTGGCACCAAACCCGCTTCCGAACTGGATATTGATACGTTGATCACGATGATGGTCGGGCGGAAAATCGAGAGTCTTTTTCCGAGTTCTAAAACGGAACGTGGAAAAGAAGTTCTGTCGGTTAAAAAACTGAGCCGACAGGGTGAATTTGAGAACATTAGCTTTTCGGCCTACGAGGGAGAGGTGCTGGGGATTGCTGGTTTGATGGGCGCTGGACGTACCGAAATCGCCCGGACTATTTACGGTCTGGACAAACCCGATAGTGGAGAAATTTACCTTCAGGGTAAATTTATTGCTGTAAAATCACCGCAGGAAGCCATTCAGCGGGGCGTCGGCTACGTGAGCGAAGACCGAAAAAAGCTGGGCTTTATTCCGCGCCTGTCCGTTCGGCAAAATATTACGTTGTCGAGTTTGCGACAGCACGCCAAAGGCGGATTGGTGCAGGCCCAAAGCGAAGCCGCGTCTGCGCAGGCCATCATGAACGATCTAAAAATTAAAGCGGCCAGCCCGAATCAGCCGGTGGTTTATCTGAGCGGGGGCAATCAGCAAAAAGTAGTGATTGGCAAAGTGCTGCTTTCTTCTCCGTCGCTCGTGATCCTCGACGAGCCCACACGTGGCATCGACATTGGGGCCAAAGCCGAGATTTACAAACTAATCAACCAACTGAAAGAGAAAGGCATAGCGGTAATTCTGATTTCATCGGAACTCCCAGAATTACTCGGCTTGAGCGATAGGATTCTGGTTCTGGCGAAAGGGAAATTAACAGTCACCCTCTCAACCGAAGACGCGACACAGGAAACGATTATGCGGTACGCCATGCAGAATTGAGAAGGCTCCGACAGGCTCCGGCTGTCGGTTGTAGCTACTGAGTTAGTCGCTAAAGCGACTCCGACAGCCGGAGCCTGTCGGGGCCTGTACGTAACAACACGAATGGAAAAATCATATAACGAACGTTTACGAGGTTTGGGCAAATACGGCCTTTTTGTTGCTTTCTTCGCTATCTGTCTTACCCTTACGTTTCTCGCCCCTACGTTTCTGACCGTTCAGAATCTGATGATTATCGTTACGCAGGTGTCGATCAACGCGTTGCTGGCCTTCGGCGTTACGTTCGTTATCATCACTGGCGGTATTGATTTGTCGGTAGGTTCAATTGTAGCTGTTACAGGAATCGCAGCCGCTACGTTTGCCCATCCTGATACGTATCCGGTAGTTGTGCCGATTGGCATGGGGTTACTGGCAGGACTGTTGTTCGGCGCTTTTAACGGATTCATCATTACACGTAGCAAAGTGCCGCCGTTTATCGTTACGTTGGGAACCATGACCGTGGGAAGAGGGTTGGCGCTGATTCTGAGCAAAGGCCGACCAATTTCTAATCTTTCCGATTCGTTCAACTTCATCGGTGGCGGGAAAATCCTGGGTATTCCAACGTTGATTATTATTCTGATCGTTACGTTCATTATCTGCACCATCATTCTACGGAAAACTGTTTTGGGGCGCTATATGTACGCCGTAGGTGGCAATGAACAGGCTGCCCGCGCGTCTGGTATTCAGTTGAGTACCGTAAAAATGATCGTTTATGCCCTGTCAGGAGGATTGGCGGCTTTGGCTGGTATTCTGCTCACTTCCCGTATCACCACCGGCCAGCCGAACGCCGGCGCTGGTTTTGAACTCGATGCCATTGCCGCTGCTATCATCGGCGGAACCAGTACGTCGGGCGGCACAGGCACCATGACCGGTACGTTGCTTGGTGCGCTACTAATTGGCGTTATCAGCAATGGTCTCGATTTATTGAACGTAACGTCTTATTACCAGCAGGTTGTGATGGGAATTATCATCATTGGAGCCGTTGTGCTGGATAGTCTGAATCAATCATCTCACTAACGTATCATGAAACGACCACCGTTACCATTACTTGCTTCTACCCTACTATTCAGTACTTTACTTATTGGCTGTAATCAATCGTCATCGAGCGAAAAAAGTGGCGGGAGCGACGGTAAAAAGATCGTCGTAGGAGCATCCATGCTCAGTATGCAGAACGAATTTATCGTGAACGTTCACGATGAAATGGCTAAAAAAGCCGAAGCTGATGGCGTTGAACTCATCACCGTCGATGCGGAGCGGTCGGCGCTGAAGCAGGTGGAGCAGGTCGAAAGTTTCATTGCGCAGCACGTCGACGCCATCATCATGAATCCCTGCGAGGTGGAAGCCAGTTCGCCCGCCGTGACTAAAGCGCTGGCCGCAAAAATTCCCATCATCAACGTCAACTCTGAAACGAGTACAAAACCGTCCGCTTTTGTAGGTTCGGATGACGTCGAATCGGCACGTATCGCCATGAAATTCATCGCCGACAAACTGGGCGGCAAGGGTAACGTATTGATGATGCACGGCTATATGGGGCAGGCGGCACAGATAAAACGCGAACAGGGTGCGCAGGAAATTCTCAAGCAGTATCCAAATCTGAAACTGTTGGCGCACCAAACCGCCGAGTGGGACCGCGCCAAAGGGATGTCGCTGATGGAGAACTGGATTCAGTCGTACGGTTCACAAATCAACGCTGTTTTTGCCCAGAACGACGAAATGGGTCTCGGAGCTGTAAAAGCCTTAACCGACGCAGGTCTGAAAGATAAAGTCTTGGTTGTCAGCATCGATGCTATTCCTGACGCCTTGCAGGCTGTCAAAAAAGGGACACTGGATGCTACTGTTTTCCAGAATGCTGAACAACAAGGCGCCAAAGCCATTGAAACCGCTATCAAAATTGCGAAAGGGCAACCTTACGATAAAGAAACGCTGATTCCGTTCCAACTCGTAACAAAGCAGAATCTGGGCGAATTTTTGAAATAAAGGCCCTAACAGGCTCCGGCTGTTGCAATAGCGTTAGCGATTAACATGATAGCTGCCGCGTAGCCCACAGCCAGAGCCTGTGGGAGCCTTTTAGCTCACTTTCTGTCGGGTTTTCGCCTTGCCTTGTTCAGAAATTGCCCCACTTTCCTGACGGGTCATCTTTTTAACATATTCAACTCGTCGGAAACGTAGCGCGCTCCAGTCTTCGTCGATAGCTACCATACGAACGGGCTCGAAACCGAGTTTCCCTAAAGTCGTCCAACCCGTGTCTCGATTGAAATCGCACTTATATTTTTTCGATGAACCTTTTGGATAAGCCAGCCATAGCAACCCATCACCCTGAATTTTTTCGGTCAGAAGCTGACTAACAGCATCCACTTCCTGCTGGGTTTTCACAAAGGCAATCGCAAAACTACCGATTTGAATTTGCTCTGGCGACGTAACAATAGTAGCCATCGAACGCATCTCATCCATGATGGGCAAAAACTCATCCGGAGCATTCAGGACGGTAATTTCTGGTTGGGTTTTGTAGTTCAGTTTAGCGAAGATCGGGTTCATAAATCGGTAGAAGTTATTGCGTGGGCAAAGATACGTAGAAACCATCCGCCTGTTTGAACGGAACCGGATCGGCATATTCGTATACCCCATCAATGCGCTGGCTCAACACTTGGTCGCGGGGGAGCACCTTTACGTCCGATGCCCAAAATTTTGTATCGATAAAAAACTCAGTTTTAAAATCCTTGTCAGTCGATAGCGTCAGATAATTACGAAACGTCAAGGGTGATTCCTCTGGCGCATAGGTATATACGTTGACATCAACGAATTTTTTGTTACTCATCAATTTCGATGGTTCCTGCACAACGCTGGCCTGTCCGGGAAGACGTATCGTGCCTTGAGGTACGATCACAAATTGCTGTTTTTCCAGTTTGGTCTGGGGCGGGATAAAGGCAACAGGATCAGCTTTGGTAATCGTGCCACTCAGGGCAGAAGAACTAACGTAGCGGTTGTATCGCAACGAAGAACCTGTTACGTCCACATTGGCTACGTCGTACCAGTAATCGACTTTGTCTTGCCCGATAATAAATGAAGAACGCTTCCAGTCAACGTATAAGGGCTTATTGAGTTTGTTGACCAGCGTAAGATGCATCAGCCCCCGCTCGCTGGCGAAATTATACCGAAGCGTCAACGTATCGTTATCGAGAATTAGACCTTCTTTGGCAGGACGAACATTTGAACCACGTAACGTAACAACCTGAATTTTAGGCGTGCAGCTCGTCAATAGCACACCCAGAATGAAAAGAAAAGTGAGTGGTTTCATAGTAGCTGATTGTTAGGAGTAACCATGTAGTAACGCAGCAACTGGCGAAAAGACCTAATCCTAAACAAGGCATCTTCCTGCGTCAACCAGTTGGTTACCTGAGTGTGATATCCGAATTACTCAGGAACGGAAGGCGTAGAAGCTTTAGAAAACAACTTAGTTTTTAGGCTTTATCATTTTAAAATCCAGCTTGATCTTGCGCGGTTGTCCGAGGTAGCTAGGCATAACAACGAATTCGCCTGTCTGGGTGTCGAGTATAATCGATTCTCGTTCGCTGGTTACAGCTTGGTACCGCCGATTATCTGTATTTCTGGGTTCAGGTTGGTTTTGGCTGGAAGGTTTGAAATTGGCCAGTAACAGAACGCCAATCAGTGTAAGCGCGCCCAGAAAGAAAGACCGTAGGTCAATCGAAAATTGAATCGTTTTCATAGCCGATATAGTATTGTTTACACATCAAGGTTGCCTTCTCTTTTAAAGAGAGATGACAACTAATTGTTATGTTAAATTTTCGCCAGAATAAGTTGAGACACAGACCAGGACCAAATTTGGTTATCAATTTTTAACAAAAATCGGCAGTATGTATATCTAGAATTTAGGTGCACGTACTGCCGATTTCTCTAAGAAAGCCTTCCCAAGGCAAAAACTAAATAGGAATTGTCCCCGTCGAATAAATAGCCAGGCACCCTTCCTTTTCCGACAATGGGTCTGAGATAAAGAATTCAATATTGGATTTATAACGAATAAGCAATTCTACAGCTTGTTCATTAGTCAGATTGCCAGTCCGTAGCCAGATAATTTTGGGTGGCGGTCCATAAAGCGCGGTCAAGTTGTAGAGATCTTCATCAAACGTAACAATCGTGAATTCATTCTGCCGACAAAAATCCCAGATGGCCCGGTCATTCTGATCATACAGCCCGTTCTCACGAACGCCTTCGACGGCCGGAAAATGATCCTTCCGTTTTTTAACAACTCGGTAAGAAATATTCTGGTCAAGAAGAAGTTTCATGCAGCAATCCGAAGCGAGTTCTCTTTGTGAGCTGCAAAGGCCAGACTAGCATAAATATCATCTTTGGTCAACTCCGGAAAATCGCTGATAATCTCGTCCATCGTCATGCCAAAGGCCAACCAGCCTAAAACATCACCAACAGTAATACGCATACCTCTAATGCAAGGCTTTCCACCTCGTTTCCCAGGCTCTATAGTGATAATCTGACGGTAGTCGACCATACCTTTACATATTTACACAAAGCTAGCAACAAACGATTATTTTCCCCCTAAAGCCGTCGACCACCGCCCATATGCTTCGCGGTACGCTTCCTGCGCCCGCATATCGGGTTGGATGGTTTTTGTTACGTGCAAACCGGTGAAGGCTTCCTGGGCATTTTTGTAATGGCCCAGACCAAGTCCAGCACCACGAGCGGCTCCCTGTGCGCCGTCGGTATTATACAGTTCGATGGTAGCACCAGTGAGATTGGCTAACGTATCGCGGAAAAGCGGACTCAGGAACATATTGGCCTCTCCCGCCCGAATCGTTTGCAAGCCAACGCCCACACTTTCCATGATCTGAATACCGTAATAAAGCGCAAAAACGATACCTTCCTGCGCTGACCGAATCAGGTGTGGCAACCCGTGCCGTGTGAGTTGCAGTCCATGAAACGACGCGCCTAAGTCAGCGTTTTCGAGCATGCGTTCGGCACCGTTTCCGAATGGGAGGCACACCAGTCCGTCGGCACCGATGGGGGCTTCGTGTGCCAGTACGTTCATCTCGTCGTAACCCACCGTTCGACGTAGCACCTGATTACGTAGCCAGCTATTCAGAATGCCTGTTCCGTTCACGCACAACAAAACGCCATATCGCGGAGCCTGAGCCGTGTTGCTGACGTGCAGGAACGTATTGACTCGCGATTGCGGATCGTATTTAGCCTGATCACTCACGCCATACACCACACCCGACGTACCAGCCGTAGCCGCAATCTGACCCGGTTCCAGTACGTTCAGCGACCACGCATTATTTGGCTGATCACCAGCGCGATACGTAACGGGTGTGCCAGCAGCAAGACCCAGTTCGGCGGCTGCCGATGCGGTAATTTCGCCTTGCGGTGCAAACGTGGGTTTGATAGAAGGAATTAATGACGTATCAAATCCGAAATAATCGAGCAGAAACTGCGCGGGCTTTGCTTCCTGAAAATCCCAGAACGCGCCTTCCGAAAGTCCGGACGCTGTTGTAACAATGTCGCCAGTCATGCGGGCGGCCAGATAATCGCCGGGTAGCATGAACTGAGCGACCTGCGCGTACACATCCGGTTCGTTCGCTTTCACCCAGGCCAATTTAGCCGCCGTGAAATTGCCCGGTGAATTCAACAGATGATGCAGTGTGTGTTCGTGGCCAAGCGCATCGAAAGCGGCATTTCCATATGGAACCGCCCGGCTATCGCACCAGATGATGGAAGGACGTAGTACGTTAAAATCCTTGTCGACAACTACCAGCCCGTGCATCTGGTACGAAATACCAATCGCTTTTACCTCGCTCGGTTGAATAGCTGCCTGCTGCATCACGGCCTTGCTGGCCAGACAGGCATTTTGCCACCATAGTTCGGGTTGTTGTTCGGCGAAACCCGGTTGGGGAGCTTCGATGGCCATTTCAGGTTGCGGATAAAACGCCGACGCAACAACGTTACCGTTGTCGGCATCGATTAAACACGCTTTGACAGACGAGCTGCCGAGGTCAAATCCAAGGAGATACATTAGCAAGAATAGTTAGCAGTCAGTAAAGACCAACGACGACGCAAATTACCGAAAATCATGGATTGCACCCTGTCACAGTTTTAAGGTTTATGCTACGTATCAAGATAGAATTTGGAGACGTAACAATGGGCCAGTTACCAAACTGAGCTAAACAACGTAGCGTTTCTGCCGGTTAGGTTCCTGAATAAACCTGTTTCGCCTGTGTCTGTCCCAGTTACTACAACTACTACGTCGTCGCCCAACAAATGGATTATTCTGGGAACGGTGATGTTCGGTACGTTTATGTCGACGCTCGACAGCAGCATCGTGAACATTGCCCTGCCCACCATTCGCCGGGAATTAGCGGCTGGTGATAGTGTAGAATGGATAGTCTTGTGCTACCTGCTGACCACAACCAGTACGTTGCTCATCATGGGCAAACTGTCGGACTGGGTCGGGCGAAGGCAATTGTATATCAGCGGGTTCTGTGTGTTTGTATTCGGTTCGCTACTCTGCGGGTTGGCCTGGAACCTGTGGTCGCTGGTGGGTTTTCGTGTGGTGCAGGGCTTGGGAGCGGCTATGATTTATGCTGTTGGACCAGCCATTATCAGTGATGCTTTTTCGCCGAAAGAACGGGGTCAGGCACTTGGCTTTATGGGATCGGTGGTGGCGGCTGGCTCCAGCGCCGGGCCGGTGATTGGCGGGTTATTGCTCGGCAAATTCGGCTGGACGAGTATTTTCTGGGTCAACGTACCGATTGGTCTAATCGCCATCTGGCGTGCCTGGACTATTTTACCCGAAAGCCCTAAAGTAACCAACCAACGTTTTGATCTGGTGGGCGCAGGGTTATTTCTGATAGGAGTTATTACGTTGCTGACCGGCCTCGATTTTGGCCCCGAACCACGCTACGGCTGGGATGATACGTTAGTTATCAGCCTATTATCCATAGGCGGTGTTTTACTAGTACTTTTTCTTCTCTGGGAAATGCGTGTCCGTGAGCCGATGCTACGTCTTGATTTATTCAAAATCTGGCCGTTTACCTCGGCGATTTTATCGGCTTTTTGTGGATTTGTGGCCTCGGGCGGCAACCTGTTTGTCATTCCTTTTTTCCTTCAACAACTGCTGGGGCTAACTCCCGAACGGGCGGGACTGATTTTGCTGGCGGGTCCGTTAACGCTTAGTATCGTAGCTCCTTTGGGTGGCTATTTATCCAGTCGTGTGCCAACGCGCTGGCTGTCAAGTGCGGGATTGTTGATAACGGCCTGCGGGTATTTTGCCTTTTCATTTCTCGATACCGATTGGGAGTGGCAAGATGTTATCTGGCGGAGTTCGCTGGTGAGTTTGGGGTTCGGTCTGTTTCAGTCGCCAAACAGTAGTAGCGCGTTGAACTCGGCTCCCCTAGCCCAGCGGGCCCTTGCCAGTAGCATGATTGCCTTTATGCGAAATCTCGGCTTTGTGGTGGGTATTGCCTTGGCTGCGGCCATATGGTACAGTACCCGAAACCGCTACGCCCTAGCCAACAACGTAACGCCTGAAGCCCTTGAGGCTCAACTGCTTGGTATGCGTTACGCTTACCTGACTATGACAGGATTAATAGTAACGGGCGCTCTTCTTTCTTTCCTACGTGGCAAACCAAAACCAGACCCATCACCTGCTGTAAAAGACGTTCCTCCTTTAGCCGTAGCAACTCCTCCGGGCAATCAGTAATTTGGTCAATAACTGAACGTAGCATTCAAAATCATTAAAGCTCTTTATTACGCAAATCTGGAGCTCAAGCAATTATTGTTACGTACTTTTATCATTTTGCCGTATTTTTATCGGCTTTATGACCAAATTGTCTATTTAAATACAACCGTGACGATTTCTATGAAAACACAATTTCTTACTGCGGCACTGCTGTTGCCTTTACTGGCTGTTGCTCAGCCGAAAGCTAAAAAAGCAGCAACGTCAGCTATCGATTCAGACAAGCAAACCATAGTGGCAGATCTCGACAAGCGATTTCCTGAGTACGCTGGTATCTCGAAACAAATCTGGGATTTTGCTGAACTTGGTTATCAGGAAGAAAAAAGCTCAGCCTTGCTCGTTGAACAGTTAAAGAAAGAAGGTTTCGACGTAAAAACGGGCGTAGCGGGCATTCCGACAGCGTTTGTTGCTACGTATGGTTATGGCAAACCCGTGATCGGCATTCTGGGTGAATATGACGCGCTGCCCGGTCTGGCCACAGAAGCCAAACCCGAATTTACGCCCATTCAGGGTCAGAAAGGCGGCCATGGCTGCGGCCACAATCTGTTCGGAACGGCCTCTGTCGCAGCCGCTACCGAAATTAAGGACTGGCTGAAGAAATCGGGGCATTCGGGAACGATACGTATTTACGGCTGCCCGGCCGAAGAAGGTGGTTCGGGAAAGGTGTATATGGTACGTGAAGGGTTATTCAAGGATGTCGACGTAGTGCTGCACTGGCATCCCGGGGCTCAGAATGCAGCCGATGCCAGTACGTCGCTAGCCAATAAAAACGCCAAATTTCGGTTTAAAGGCATCGCGGCTCACGCGGCTGCCGCGCCCGAACGAGGCCGGTCGGCGCTGGATGGCGTAGAAGCCATGAACTATATGGTCAACATGATGCGTGAGCACATTCCGTCTGATACGCGCATTCACTACGTGATTACACGCGGTGGCGAAGCGCCGAACGTAGTACCGGCCTTTGCGGAGGTTTATTATTACGCTCGCCACAAGGACCGTGATATTCTGCAAAGTGTCTGGAAACGTATCGAAAATGCCGCCGAAGGTGCGGCTAAAGGAACTGGTACACAGGTGGAATGGGAGGTTTTGGGTGGCGTATATAACCTGCTGCCGAACGTAACGCTGGCCGAAGTGATGCATCAGAATCTGCAAACTGTCGGCGGCATCAAATACACCCCTGAAGAAACGGCTTTTGCTCAAAAAATCAGTACTACGTTCAACGGCCCGAAAGTCCCTGTTGAAAGTGCGGCCGAGGTGAAAGACTTCCGCACAGCCTCCGAAACCACCACCAGCAGCGCTTCTACCGACGTGGGCGACGTAAGTTGGGTGGTTCCAACAGTTGGTTTGTCAACTGCTACGTGGGTGCCGGGTTCATCGGCCCATAGCTGGCAATCGACGGCCGCTAGTGGCATGAGTATCGGTCAGAAAGGCATGCTGGTAGCGGCCAAAACGATAGCCCTGACTGCACTGGATTTATACAAAACGCCAACCCTGATCGAGAAAGCTACCGCCGAATGGAATCAGAAACGCGGGGCCGATTTCAAATACGAAGCCCTGCTCGGCGACCGGAAACCAGCCTTGGACTATAGAAAGTAAAGAGCGAAAGAGTGAAAGAGTGAAAGAGCGGCTGTCCAGTTCCCGTAAAGTATCTACCTTTGCGGCAGAATTTAAAGAGCGAAAGTGCGAAAGAGTAGAAGAGTGAAGGCCATTCGACGGTTTCGCTCGCGTCAGCTTTTTCACTCTTTCGCTCTTTCACCCTTTCGCTCTTTATTCATGCTGCGTACTCATACTTGCGGAGAACTCCGCCTTACGAATGCTAACACGACGGCCTCACTAACAGGCTGGGTACAAACAATCCGCGACAAAGGTGGTGTACTCTGGATTGACCTCCGCGACCGCTACGGCATTACCCAACTGCTGCTGGAAGACGGTCAGACCGCTCCTGAACTGTTCACAATTGCTCGCTCGCTGGGACGTGAATTTGTGATCAAAGCTACGGGGACTGTCATCGAGCGGAAGTCAAAAAATCCGAATCTTCCGACTGGCGATATTGAATTGAAAGTCACGTCGCTGGAAGTATTGAACCCAGCCAAGCTGCCGCCTTTCCTGATCGAAGATGATACCGACGGGGGCGACGATCTCCGCATGAAATACCGCTATCTCGACCTGCGTCGTAATCCGGTTCGGCGCAATCTGGAGTTACGGCATCGGATGGCACAGCAAACCCGACTATACATGGACGGGCAGAATTTCATTGAAGTTGAAACGCCGGTTCTGATTAAATCGACGCCCGAAGGTGCACGCGATTTTGTAGTGCCCAGCCGGATGAATCCGGGTGAATTTTACGCGCTTCCTCAATCGCCACAGACGTTCAAACAGTTGCTGATGGTGTCAGGCTTTGACCGGTACTACCAGATTGTCAAATGTTTCCGCGACGAAGACCTTCGCGCAGATCGTCAGCCTGAGTTCACACAGATCGACTGCGAGATGTCGTTTGTGGAGCAGGAAGACATTCTGAACATGTTCGAAGGATTGATTCGGCATTTGTTCAAGGCGGTTAAAGGTATCGACCTAGCCAACGTACCGCGCATGACCTACGCCGATGCCATGAAGTTCTACGGCTCTGATAAGCCCGACACCCGCTTCGATATGAAGTTCGTTGAGTTGAAAGGTACGTTCGACACGGTGGATTTAACCTCGGGCAAAAACTTTGGTGTGTTCGATTCAGCAGAATTGGTCGTCGGTATCAACGCACCCGGCTGCGCTCACTATACCCGGAAACAGATCGACGAACTGACCGATTGGGTGAAACGTCCGCAGATTGGCGCGAAAGGGCTGATCTACGTTCGCTATAATGAAGATGGCACGTTGAAATCATCCGTCGATAAGTTCTATTCGGAGGAAGATTTGCAGAAATGGGCCATCCAGTTTGGGGCCAAACCCGGTGATCTGATGCTAATTATTTCGGGTGATGCGGCTAAAGCCCGGAAGCAATTGAATGAACTACGACTGGAGATGGGTAGCCGTTTAGGGCTCCGTGATCCGAACGTATTCAGTACGTTGTGGGTACTCGATTTCCCACTGCTCGAATACGGCGAAGAAGAACAACGCTGGTTTGCTATGCACCATCCGTTTACCTCGCCAAAGCCCGAAGATATACCGCTGCTCGAAACTGATTTAGGGTCGGTACGTGCCAACGCTTATGACATGGTTATCAACGGAACTGAAGTGGGTGGCGGCTCCATTCGGATTTTCAACCGCGAGTTGCAGGCGCGCATGTTCAGCATCCTGGGATTCTCGGACGAAGAAGCGAAAGCACAGTTCGGCTTCCTCATGGACGCATTCGAATTTGGCGCACCACCCCACGGCGGAATTGCCTTTGGTTTCGACCGGTTGTGTTCCATTTTCGGGGGCGAAAACTCCATCCGCGATTTTATTGCCTTCCCGAAAAACAATTCCGGCCGCGATGTCATGATCGATTCGCCCTCTGTCATTAGCCAGGCTCAGCTGGATGAATTAAAAATAAAAACCGCCGTTGGCGTTAAATAAGTCTAGTTTTCAACGTAAATGCGTCTAAAATAAAGAAGCTCAATCTGTTAACAGATTGAGCTTCTTTATTGGCAAAAATAGTGGCCAAACCGCCTATATTTCGTCTCACAGGTAATTCTACAAAAATTTATCAGTCGGTTAAAAACGCACAAAATCAGAAACATAAGTTGAATACATGAGGGCTAGTTTTATGTTACCACAAAAGGTAATGAGTTGATGTAAACGCTTTCACAAAGAAATTGCACTAACTTTCTGATTCGGTTCCGCCAACACCATTCACGTCTATGAAAAAGTATCTACGACTCCTGTCGTTGGTTTATTGGTTATTTCCGCTCAACTCACTTGCACAACTCGTTATTACCAGTCCGGTGCCCCGGATGGTTTTTCAACGTAATCAAGCCAACCAGGCCAACATTCTTGTCGCCGGAACAGCCCCTCAAGGCGCCAATATCGTCGAAGCCCGCGTTGTTCCGTTAGCGAGTGGACAGGGCGAAATAAGCGCCTGGACGACTTTAAGCATACTTCCTAACTCATCCGCTTTCCGGGGCAGCCTACCCGCAGTAGCCGGTTTTTATCGGCTCGATGTACAAGCCCGTTCGGGATCGTCTGTCATAGCCAGTACTTCCGTAAATCGGGTTGGCGTAGGTGAGGTGTTTATCATAGCGGGGCAGTCGAACAATTACGGTGGCTTTCAGCGGGTTCAGAGCGCTACCGAAGACCGCGTCTCGGCCGTTGATATTCAGCTCGATAGCATCAGCGACCAATTGTTGCCGCTACGTATGAGCAACGTCAGTTATGGCACCGCCATCGGTCCCAGCCAGCCTCCTCATTTGTGGGGTTTACTGGGCGATAAACTGGTTCAGCGACTAAATGTACCGGTTATGTTCTTGGGAGCCTCTTTGGGTGCTACGTCCAGTAGTCAGTGGCAGCAATCGGCAGCTGGCAATATCGGAACAACACCCCAAACGTCGGTCTATCGACAGTTAGGAACCGTACTGCTTCACTACGTAGCACGAACGGGCGCGCGGGCTGTGCTTTGGCATCAGGGCGAAAGTGATAACTTTTCTGACCAGCCAACGTATTACAACAACATTCAATACGTAATCCAAAAAAGTCGGCAGCAGGTTCGTGGGTCTCAACTGCCCTGGGTGGTATCGCGGGCCAGCTATATTCTTGGGCAGACCAATCCGGGCGTTATAGCGGCTCAAAATCAACTCATTGCCAATGTACCCAGCGTATACCCCGGTCCTTCTACAGACGACATTGTTGGCCCCGTAAACCGGCCCGACGATATCCACATGAAAGGCCCCGGTTTGATCGAATTTACGAACCGTTGGGATCAGAGTCTGTCGGCTTCTTTTTTTCAGAATGCGGTTCCGTACCTACCAAACGATGAGTCGGCGTTGATTACCAGCGCCTATACGCTGCCCCTGATCCGTCGACCTGGCGACATAATCACCGCAGCTTCTCTTCGAAACGTACCACAGGAAGCTAATAATCAGTTCTTTGTTCAGATTCTCCGGAGCAGCGACAACCAAATTGTATTTGAATCGGCCCCTACTACGGCCAATCCTATTCTGGTTACCCTCCCCGCCAACCTGCCTGACGGCCAATACCGTTTTCGAACGCTTTCTACGCATCCTGTCACCGTTGGCACCTTGAGCGAGCCGTTTACGGTGCAGGCGGGGGCAGCCGCTTTGCCATTTCCGCCCGTTTTGCAGCCGCCGGTAAGCGGTGGTACTGCCGACGTTGTCATTCGCCGATTTGGGTATCGGTACGAGCCAGAAAGCCACGGCTTCTATGCAATGGTACAAGCTACGGCTCCGGTGGAAGTGCGCATCGAACGTATCGACGGCGGTGGTTTCAATGACTCAGGCTGGAACGTAGCACAACCCAGTTCGGAAGCGCCCGACTACATCGAATTTGCCGATTTTAATTACATACGAAACTATCCCCCTGTTTCAGGCGGTGTCGGCGGTGTTGAGCCTAGAGGCCGTTATCGGTACTCAGTACGTCGCCAGGGCGATTCGGGTCCGGGCCTTTGGTTCGATCTTGTTTTTATTGGAAGACGTAACATTCTGTATTATCCGATGGAGCCAATTGGCCCTATCCCACCCGTTCTGACCATTACGAACGTACCGTCATCCTGTGTAAGCAGTTCCTTCAGCGTATCGTTCGAAGTAACCGACGGAGCCGTTAATGGCGGCAATACGTTCTCTGTCCGGCTCTCCGACGCTAATGGTTCATTTACGAACGAAACAACGATTGGCTCCGGTAGCAGCAGTCCTATTTTCGTTACGTTACCGCCGGGTTTACCGGCTGGTTCAAACTACCGGGTCCGGGTATTAGCCTCAAATCCTTCGCTGGTGAGCGCGCCCAGTACGTCGCTCACCCTATGTTCGGGGGCCGATTTGTCGATAAAAATGGTTCTCGGCCTCCGTACGCCAGCTGTTCAGCAGCCTGTCGACGTAACGGTAACACTCACCAACAGCGGCCCGTTGGCTGCCGACGGTGTGGCGATACAAAGCTTACTGCCGAGCGGGCTTGAGTTTCTTGATACGTCGTCTCCGGCAATTACGGCTACGAGCAGCACGGTCAGTATCAACGCGGGAAGTATATCGCCTATGACCAGCATACCGTACGTATTCAGGGTCAGAGCCGCACATATAGGCACGTATTACACTTCAGCCCAAATCATCAGCAGTAATCAAATCGACCCTGACAGCCAGCCAAATTCCGGCACAGGCGATGGTCAGGACGACACGGCCACGGCTGACTTGCGAACTACTTTTGAATCTAATGTTTACTACGCATCATCACCTAACCCCAATCAAACTCCCTTACAACCCGTACAGACAAATCAGCCGCCCATATCCTCGTCAAGGGCCGATCTTAGTTTAGATTTGATTACCAGCAAGTTACTCCTTTCCCCTAATGAACCCCTTCAGTTTCAGTTATCGGTTAGCAACCGGGGAGGTGCTACTGCCAGTGCGGTATCGGTCCAAATACTATTACCCGTAGGCTGGCAATTGCTCAATCCAGGCGGTTTTGTCATTAATGGCCAAACGGTAACCGGCACAGTCGATTCCATTCCGGTTGGTCAGAAGAGAACGCTGACGCTATCGGTTCAACCCAATGGCAGCGGGTCGGTGCGAGCTCAGATTGCCGGAAGCAGTCCTCCAGACGACGATTCAACGCCGGGCAATGGCTTCCTGAACGGCGAAGACGATGAGGCTTTTGTAACGGTTCTGGTTAATTAATGTGAAGAATGAAACCCACGCGACAGCAATACGCTGTAAGCCAATAGGTTACAGCCTCGACTTATCTATTTCCTGACTGTGACAGTATAAAAAACCAGCCCTCGCTACGTTAAGTACTACAACCTGACGTAACGAGGGCTGGTTTTTATAACCGGATATATGCAGATGGCAATACAGCGAAGAGCAGAAATTAACCCTTCCTATATCTCTCTCATGCATCTCACTCACCTTTCCGAATGATCTCTTCCAGAAAAGCCCGAAACTTATCGGCGAATTCAGGGCGTTTGAGCGCAAATTCTACCGTTGTTTTCAGGAAATCGAGTTTGTTGCCAATGTCGTGCCGCTTTCCTTCGATGCGATGGGCATACAGGTTTTCGCGTTTGAGCAGCAGCAGCATGGCGTCGGTCAATTGAATCTCATTATTTTTACCAACGGGCGTCTGCTCGAGCATCGAAAAAATTTCGGGTGTCAGGATATACCGACCAGCGATAGCCAAGTTCGATGGGGCTTCGCTGATGGCCGGTTTTTCGACCAGTATTTCCAGTTCCAGAATGCGGTCGCTCAATGATTTTCCGCCCACGATTCCGTACCGATTCACTTTGTCGTGTGGCACTTCTTCTACCGCAATCACCGAACAACCGTACTGAGCGTGCGTATCAATCAACTGCTGCGTCACCGGAATTACAGCGTCCATGATGGTATCGCCCAGCAAAACCGCAAATGGCTCATTACCAACGTGATGACGAGCATAACGAATAGCATCACCCAAGCCGTTCAGTTCACGCTGTCGAACGTAATGCAGGTTCGCCATGTCCGACAACCGACGCATTTCATCCAGCAATAACTGGTCTTCTTTTTCTTCCAGCCGGGTTTCGAGTTCGTAGTTCCGGTCGAAGTGATCTTCAATGGCACGCTTTCCTTTCCCGGTAATAATCAGAATATCTTCAATGCCCGAATCGACGGCTTCCTGCACGACGTACTGAATCGTGGGCCGGTCAATAATCGGAAGCATTTCTTTAGGCTGAGCCTTGGTGGCAGGCAAAAACCGGGTTCCAAGTCCGGCGGCAGGGATGATGGCTTTCTTGATCATAATGAAAGAGTGAAAGAGTGAAAGAGTGAAAGAGCGAAAACCATTCGGCGGAAGCGTCCGGCAGGTACTTTCGCTCTTTCACTCTTTCACTCTTTCGCTGATTTATACTACGTATGGCTTTATAACGCGGGCGTTAATTTTTCGGAGTTCAACAAAAAGACGGTTCAGCATGGCGTCGTCGCGGTAAATACCGATGATGGAGCCACCTGAGCCGGTAAAGGAAGCTGATGCCCCACAGGCGCGGGCGGCTTCGATGAGGCTGCGGTTACGTTCGCTGATGTTAAATATTGTGGAGCGCAGATCAAAATTACGGTTCACCAGTTCGTGGAGCTGGTCAATATTCTGCTCCTGGATGGCTTCATGGCCTTGGCGTGCTACGTCAGCAATAGCACTCATCGTGTCAACAACCAGCGGTTCGCCCTTCAACCAACGCGCCCGAACATCGCTATGCACACGTCCCGATTGCTTCCCAAGCTCGGTATTGTAAGCAATGTAAAGCTTGGGAAGCAGACGCGGATCGATGGGTTCGTAATTGCCGTGACCCTGATTTTCCATAATCGTACGGTCGAAATCCATATACACGCACCCTTCGTAACATTGAATTACGCGGTCCTGCAACCCTGCCGTAATGCCCAGTTCTTCGGTCTCGGTGGCCAGCACCAGGTTGGGGAGCAAAGGCTGGGGTATCTCGACTCCATAAAACTGCATGAGCGCCCGGAACGTAGCAACAATGATGGCACTAGACCCCGACAATCCAACCTGCCGCGGAATCGACGTTCGGTAACGTATCGAAAAATTCTGATTCGGTAATCGGATGTTTTCGGTTTCGCAGTATTCGGCAAATTTCTTGATAGCCGCTTTCAGCAACGGCACCCCGCCGTGATACCCGAGCGTACTAACCGCATCACGCAGGTGATGCAGACTTCTGAAACTATTCGTATCCTGCGCTTGCGGTTCAACGTTCAGTTCTGGCGAGGGGTACAACGTAACGGACGCCCCAAAGTTGCGTACGGAAATAGCAATGGTTTTACCAAAAAAACCGTCGGACGGGTTACCGAGCAAACCCGCCCGCGCATAAGCACGGGTTTCGATGAGCACAATACACGAGGCAACAGGAAGCTGCCGGATTAACTGAAATAAAAAGCAAGTTTACAAAAAAATGCCAGGATCAAGTTGTGAAGCTTATCACCCGGCCAAATAAAAACGGTCAGGCATTC
The DNA here is from genome assembly GCF_054778555.1 of Spirosoma flavus. Lineage (NCBI taxonomy): Bacteria > Pseudomonadati > Bacteroidota > Cytophagia > Cytophagales > Cytophagaceae > Spirosoma > Spirosoma flavus. Next base: position 1,021,273 of record NZ_BAAGZL010000001.1, on the reverse strand, counting down.
GCCTGACCGTTTTTTAGAACAAATTTATACTCAGATTACTGAGGGTTTTCTTTATCTTTTCCAGTATAACCTTTGTCGTGAGGGTCATAGCCAGCATTCGGATTATCGCCTTCTTCTAGGTACGTAGCGTCGGCCCGATGCAGCAGCGCATCATCGGATGGGTTTTCAGCCACTTCTTTTAGCTTCGAAGCCGCTTCATCGCTCATCAGCTGTCCTTTCGGTACGTCCGAAATAGTATCAGCGTCAACGTCCCATTGCTGTGTTCCACCCAGACTTGCGCCATGCGGTTCGCCCACGCGCCCTTTATCCTGGTTAGCCTCGCGAGTTTCGTAGGTGTCATTACGTCGTTCGGAATCTAAATCCATCCCCGACGTACCGCCTTCGTATGTGTTATTGCCAACCCCACCTGATTCACGACCAAAATCCGTGTCGCCGTGTTGGTTGGGGTCGTGTGAATAAAATTCAGGATCTACTTTATCTGGATCAAATGGTGATGTAGTTGCCATAACGTTTGGTGTTTTTTCAACCTATAACCTGAAAGTAAGGCCGGTTGTTTACGAAAAAAAAGCCCCTCCAAATAGAAGGGGCCTGTCGAGTCAGGTTAAGAAAACGTCAATTTACACGTAAGATCGATCTTGATTCTGGTACTTTGGCAATAAATATATGCATTCAATACTTCGATAGCAATACACTCCTCCGTATCACTTCAGAATTTCCCCTTTTTCAGAGCGTTTAATTCGGCCAGTAGCTGGTCGTTAGTGGTCTGTAGCACAGTCATCCGCTCGTTGAGCTGAAACAGTAAGAACTCCACGTTTCGCAGCCGTTCTTCGGTGGTAATGGCGGCCGAAGGTGAGCTGAGTATCTTAAACATAAGCCCCTCGCCCCGTAACAACCAGTCGGCGTTGACCTGCGGATAGGCCAGCAGAATTTTCTCGATGGTATCGTAGCTCGGCTTCAGTCGCCCGTGAAGAATATGGTAAACTTTTTCGCCCCGGCGCTCGCCCAATTTCCGGGCAAACTCAAGCACGCTAATGTCTAAGGCATCAATTAATTCCTGAAGTCGGAGTTGAATTGTCATAATTGTGTGTCGCGAAAAATTGGCGAAAAAATTTTTCAGTTTTCCGAAAAAATTTTCAGGACATGGCGAAGGTGCTTCAAAAGTGTCCGGATTACCTCCTGAACCTCAGTCACCTACCTACCACACTGCCATTTTACACAAAAATGCGTAAAAAACCACGACTAAACTTACAAAATGGGCTTGTTTTTTACATGAAATTGTGTAATTTTAAACCAATAAACACAACCCTGTAAAAAGGCAAAAGGGACCGCAACATGGGCCCCCTGCTTGAACAGTAAACAACAAATACTAATGAACACACAAAACAAAAACCAACTTTCGACAATTCAAAGCGATAGTGCGCTGAAACCGTATCAAAAGATTCACGAATTGACTGGAGAAGTAGTCAATAAGTATAAATATTTGGAGGGGCACCCGCGTCAGTACCGGTTCGATGCGAAGGAAGGCGTGTTCAACATTAACGGTTCGGAGAAGCTGGGCCGTACCCTTACCTTTCAGCCAATTGCCTGGCGCATCTTCACGGATAATATCCTGAACATGGGTACCAAAAACTGGGCTGAAATCTTTTTTATCGACGAGAAAAACTGTGTATCGGCTATTCTTTTCCACGGTTACTCGGTCGATAATATTTTTCGACTCATCGAGCCACTTTATTACGACGACCAGACGCTGTCGGACGTAGTGATTACGGCTGTGGCGGAGAAAAAAGAAAACACGAAGGTGCAGCCGAAAGGAGTTTACTACATCGCTACGTTCTCCTACAAAATCGGCGACGTAGAGAAGACCGTCGAACTCAAGCAGTTTGCGCAGGATGTGAAAATCTTCCGGCAGGAAACGCTTACGGACATTGCCAACATCAAAACGGCCATGAACTACTACAATCCGTTTGCGCATGCCGCTGAAGATCCGGAATTATTACCGGCTGGCTAATCATCTGATTCAACGTGTTATACGTAACGTATCGCTGCTACGTCGGCGATACGTTACGTCGTTCCTTAAATTTCTTTTCGATGCTATCTCCATCTTCAACAATATATACAAATTCGGTTCAGCCGCTTGCCACGCCCGGCGATGCCTACCGCGCTCTGGCCCGTGTATCAAATTCCGACCTAACCCGGCTGAAAGAAGAACATCTGGGCTACTGGTCGGTACCATCAGCGCGCTTTATTGGCGAAAAAACGAAGGTATTCGGGCGCGCTTTTCACCAGCATCTGCTCGAACCCGAAACCGTGGGAACGGTTATGCAACAACTACTGCCCGACATGGTCGATTCAACAGACCAGTCTGGACTGGATGGGTTGTCGCTGGCGCAGGCCGAGCAGTTGGCAACTTTGATGCGCACCATTAAACAGGATACATTTTGCCGCCGTTACCTGCGCATGTCGGAGCGAGAACGTATCGTTTTGTCGACTGACCCCGCTACGAGCGTTGCCTGTAAAGCTCGGCTCGACATGATTTATACGAGCCCAAAACGACGTAACGCTTTGGTGATTGATGTTAAAACGACGTCAGCCCGCACCCAGGCGCAGTTTCTGGAATCGTGTTACACATACGATTACGACCGACAGGCGGCTTTTTATATCGACAGCCTACGTAACGCCGACAATCAGGAGTGGGCTTCGACGCGTCAGTTTCGGTTTGTGTTTATTGGCGTGATGAAACAACGCCCACACCGACTGTTTGCCGTCGACGCTACGTCGATTCCCGGCTTTATTGACTACGGTCGAAAAAAATACCGTTTCTGGCTCCGCAAATGGCGGGAAGAGCAGGAAAGCACGGTGCTTTCATCGCCCGCCTGGAGTATGACGGCATAGGGGTAAAGGTATGCTCTACCCTTTGCAAACAACTTAAACTACAAGGTTATGAACGCTTCAATTATCACCCTCAGCCCGGCTTCGCTCCATTTTAACTGGGGTACCGATGGTCTGGTGCTGTGGATTGAGGAATTAGATGGTACCGACAACGTAGCGAATCAGTTGCCGGAAGTGTTGGAACGTATCGCGTTTGCCGTGGAGCTACAAACCGGATGGGACCACCGTACCGATGCGGCTACCTTGCACCCGATTTACGGCTACCGGATTCTGTTACGTGACGCATCCGGCCGTTGGAACGCCATTCGAACCGACGAAAACGGCCACCTTACCGAGCTAATCCCGCTCGAAGAAATGGATTACGAAATCGCTTACGAAAAAGTGATGTGGCTGGAATAAAGGAAAAAAGAATAACCTAGAACAAAAAAAGACCGCTGGCCAGCGGTCTTTTTTTGTTTATTTTTCGGCCAGCAGCTTGTCGATTAACCGATTAAACTCATCAACGTACTGGTCGTAATATTTGCCAGTACCCGGCCCGGAGAAGCCCGTATGAATGTGGCGAACCTGTCCTTTTTTGTCGATGAAAATGGTCGTTGGAAAAGCTACGACCGCATTCAGGTCGGGGAGTGCTTTAGAGGCCTGCGCTTTGTCGTTCGTGCCGGCCAGCACAACGGGATAATCCAGTTTAAAACGCTGTTTCATCCGTTCAATTTTCGGTCCTGATACGGCCATGTCTGCCGACCGCTCGAACGCCAATCCGAGAACTTCAACACCTCGCTCCTTATTCTTTTTGTACCACGGACTCAGGAAATTCGTCTCATCCATGCAGTTCGGGCACCACGTTCCCAGAATCTGCACAATTGTTACTTTACCCTTAAAACGCGGGTCAGTTAGCGAGACAGCTTTGCCGTTCGGTTCTGGGAATGATACGTTAAGCGTATTCTTGCCTGGTTTCAGGTAGGTCAGTTTGGCAGGATCTGGCAATTCGGCATTTGGGTCGAGACGAGCGGCCCAGGGTTCATACCCCGAGATACCCGCCCACAGGCCCCCCGTCATATTTCTAAACGCGGGATTGTATCTGGCTTTAAATAAATACACGTGCGAACCATCGAAACAGGACAGAAACAGGCTGTCGCCCACTACGTTACCTTCGAGATAGCGGTAATCGCCCGTAGGTGTCAGAAACGTACCAAACAGCTTATTTCCTTTCTGTTCAAAAACGCCTACAGCGTTCACCGAATCTACTAATCCCGTTTTACTTCCGAAATTGGTCGCCCATTTTCCAGTGAGGTTGGCCGTTGCTGGTTTTTCATCGGGCGTAAACCGATACGTCTGCCCGAATTGAGCTTCGAACGGCAATGTTTGTGCAGATTGTGCGACACGCTGGCGTCGGTATACGCCCCGGAGCGTATTCCCGTCTATCTTTGCAACCAATTCCGACTCAAACAACGTCATCGGGATACGTAGCGAGTCGCCCTGTATCGTAGCATCGTCCATCGGCAGGCGCTCCTGACCATTCAGCGCGAAAACAGAATACGTTTTGGCGTCGCCCGATTTGGGTTGAATATCCAGCCCGAACGGCAGCGGGCCACCCGGCGTTTTCAGAACAGCGCGATACGTACCCGGTTTGACAATAGGCGACGTTGACTGGCAGGAAGAAACCGTTGGCCACGCCAGCAATTGAAGCAAAAGTAAAGGAAGGATTTTTTTCATAAATTGACAATGCAGGTTGTATAGGGATATAGGGTACATATTGTATGCTTTCTGAACAAAGTTATCATACATCATATACTATACATCATACACTAAAACACTACGTTACTGTCCATTAGTTTCTGAATGAGCGATTACCACGAACCCGTTTTATTACAGGCCTGCATCGACGGGCTAAATCTACAGCCAGGCGGCACCTACGTCGACGTTACGTTCGGTGGCGGTGGGCATACCCGCGCCATTCTGAACCAGTTAGAGGGTGGCCGGGTGTTTGGTTTCGACCAGGATGCCGACGCCAAAGCCAACGCACAAGCCATCGGCGATTCGCGCCTGACGTTCGTAGCCGCCAATTTCCGAAATATCAAACGCTACCTGCGCCTGTACAAAGCCGAACAGGTCGACGGTATTCTGGCCGATTTGGGGATTTCATCGCACCAGATCGATACGCCCGAACGCGGTTTCTCCACCCGTTTCGACGCCGATCTCGATATGCGGATGAATCAGAATGCGGATCGAACGGCTGGGCAGATTGTGAACGAATATTCAGAAGCCGAACTCCACCGGATTCTAGGCATGTATGGCGAAATCACGAACGCCCGTACAGCCGCCGGAGCTTTGGTGTCAGCGCGTTCGAATCGTTCCATAAAAACCGTGAATGACCTGAAAGCCGCTTTGCAACGACAGGCGCCACGCGGCAAAGAAAATAAATATTTCGCGCAGGTGTTTCAGGCGCTACGTATCGAGGTGAACGAAGAATTGCAGGTGCTGGAAGAGTTTCTCGAACTGGTGCCCGACGTACTGAAACCGGGCGGACGGCTAGTTGTGATGTCATACCATTCGCTGGAAGACCGGCTGGTGAAAAACTTCATCAACAAAGGCAAATTTCAGGGCGAAGTAGAAAAAGATTTGTTTGGCAACGAAATCAAACCACTACGTGCCATCACCCGCAAACCCATCGAAGCCACACCCGACGAGATTTCCCGGAATCCACGGGCACGTAGCGCCAAACTACGTATCGCCGAAAAGCTGTAGAGACCCCGACAGGCTCTGGCCGCTTCGGCGGTCCGATGTCGGAGTTGCACCAGCGACTAACTATATACCATCCGGCGACTTCGACATCGGACCGCCGAAGCGGCCAGAGCCTGTCGGGGCCTACACCGGCGTAGCACACAGAAAAGTATTTCGCAGAATGACAATGCTTTGAGAAGCAGAACGTAACACCGTCTGCCATGAAATACTTGTTCGGCCTGGGAATGCTGCTGTTGGGAATGATCGGGTTTATTTGCAAACCGGCGCTGCCCGATACCCACTGGGCCGAATACAATGGTGATGGCGCCCGAAGTCACTATTCCCCACTTACCCAGATAACCGCCGAAAATATTCAGCAATTGAAAGTCGCCTGGACGTATGCGTCGGGCGGGGCTGATACGGTCGGGAACCGGACGCAGATGCAGTGCAATCCGTTGGTGATCGACGGCGTATTGTATGGTGTATCGGCTAATACACAGGCATTTGCTATAAACGCGGCTACAGGTCAGGAAATCTGGAAAACCAATCTGACTGATAATGGCGGTACGACCAGCCGGAGCGTTACGTACTGGACCGATGGAAAAGAATCGCGGATTCTGTTTGGCGCAGGCAAATGGCTGTATGCGTTCGACGCGCGTACAGGCAAATCCATTGAAAACTTTGGTCAGGGTGGACGTATCGATTTGAAAATAGGCATCGAACGGCCGGGTGGCGACAACTACGTACAGCCGAATACGCCCAATACCATCTATAAAAATCTGATTCTGGTGGGTGCGCGATTGGCCGAAGGCGAAACGGCCTTACTGGGCGATATTCGGGCGTATGACGTTCGAACAGGGCGGCAAGTCTGGGCGTTTCATACCATTCCACAACCGGGTGAGTTTGGCTATGCTACGTGGCAACCCGCCAATCCTCGACAGCGACTGGGCGGAGCCAATGCCTGGATGGGTATGGCAATTGACCGCCAGCGGGGTATTGTGTACGCACCAACCGGCTCGGCTGCTTACGATTTTTACGGCGGCAATCGCAAAGGCGACAACCTCTTTGCCAACTGCCTGATCGCACTGGACGCCAATACGGGCAAACGGCTCTGGCATTTTCAGTTTGTTCACCACGACATCTGGGACCGTGACCCACCTTCCCCACCCAATCTGCTGACCGTAACGCAGAACGGGAGACGTATCGACGCAGTAGCCCAAACCACCAAACAGGGCCATATTTTCGTGTTCGACCGGGTTACTGGAAAGCCGCTGTTTCCCATCGTCGAAACTAAATTCGCGACCGATGCCATCGCCGGAGAGTTTCCGAGTCTGACGCAGCCTATTCCGCAGAAACCCGCTCCGTTCACCAAACAGACGTTTACCGAACAGGACATTAATACGTGGGCATCGAACCGCGACGAGCTGGTTGCTACGTTACGTAAGGCACGTACCGGCACGGCTTATATCCCGCTCACGTCGGACATGACGCTCTTTTACCCCGGTACGGATGGCGGGGCGCAATGGGGAGGCTCAGCCGTTGATCCGTCGGGGATTATTTTCATTCCGGCCAAGCAGAATCCGTGTTTCTCGTCGCTAGTAAAGAAGGAACAGCCCGCCGAAAATGCTTCAATAACGGGGGCACAGTTGTATAACCTTCGGTGCGCAGCCTGCCACGGAGCCGACCGTCGGGGCAATCACGATGGTTCGTATCCGTCATTGCTGGCTATCGACAAACGCCTGACGCCCGATGCCGTTCATCAACTGCTTTTGAAAGGGCGGGGAATGATGCCGTCTTTCTCCCATCTTCCTGAAAACGAACGCAAAATTCTAGTCGATTTTATCTTCGACAAGAACACTGCCAATCAAACAGTTAGCGTTCAAAATGAAGAAGTTCCGTATCAACACACAGGCTACAATCGCTGGTACGATAGCAAAGGTTATCCGGTGAGCAATCCACCCTGGGGAACGCTCACAGCCATTGATTTAAACACGGGTGAACATCGGTGGCAAGTGCCATTGGGTGAATATAAGGAGTTAACTGCGCAAGGTATTCCACCCACGGGAACGGATAACTACGGGGGCCCGCTCGTAACGGGGAGTGGCCTGTTATTCATTGCCGCCAGCAAAGACGAACAGTTCCGAGCCATGGACACCAAAACTGGAAAAACGCTTTGGAAAGCCGCTTTGCCAGCGGCTGGTTACGCATCGCCCACTACGTATTCGGTGGGAGGTAAACAGTACGTAGTGATTGCCTGCGGTGGCGGCAAACTCAAAACGCGCTCCGGGGATAAATACGTAGCGTTTGCGTTGCCGTAACTCCCAAGCAACGGCCGACCGTTCAAAATTCCTCTTATGGAAAGCCGTTGGTAATCGACAATTAGCGTACTGGCAATTTAAAAATCCTCCGTTTACGATAGTGCAACAAAGCGCTTTAGAAAGCAAATTAACAGGTTGCGTATGTGACCGTTTGATGACTTAGCAGTTAATCATAAAATCATTTATATACTCAGATAGCTCATTCATGTTAGTAAACTCTGAGTTCACGTCATTTCAGCGGTTTGGGGATTGGCTTGTAGGTAGCTTAGTAGCTTAATACAAACCGTTAAATACATGCTCCAACTCTCCTTCTCTTGCCAAAAAACCAGAGGCAAAATTACTTCAGAATCCCACCACAGACCCTATCAGGCTACCAAGCCCCGAAACTTACCCGCTCTTGTCTGTTGGGGGCTGCTACTTGTTTTACTAACTGGGCTGAGTCGCCAGACCTGGGCACAGTGTTTGCTGCCGGCTACCAACTATCCGGTGGGTTCTGGCCCCAGATCGGTGGCGATAGGAGACTTCAACGGTGATGGCAAGCCTGACCTGGCCGTGGGGAACAGGAACGGAAATACGGTGTCTATACTGCTAGGCACTAGCACAGGCAGCTTTGCACCCCAAACCACCTTTGCGGTGGGAGCTAACCCGATCTCGGTGGCAGTGAGCGACTTCAATAGCGATGGAAAAGCCGACCTGGTCATCGCAAATTCAGGCAGCAACAACGTATCGGTGGTATTAGGTGATGGAACGGGGGCTTTTGGCCCTAAAACCGATTTTGCCGCAGGAACCAGCCCTTATTGCGTAGTGGTGAGTGACTTCAACGGCGATGGCAAAGCCGACCTGGCCATCGCCAATCAACTTAGCAACACTGTTTCTGTACTGCTGGGTACAGGTACAGGAAGTTTTGGTCCTCAAACCACCTTTGCCGTGACGGGCGCGACCCAATCGGTAGCCGTAAGTGATTTTAATGGCGATAGCAAAGTTGACCTGGTCATCGCGAATTCGAATGGCAATACGGTATCGGTGCTGCTGGGTGATGGAGCGGGCGGCTTTGGTCCCAAAACCGATTTCACGACTGGCTTCTCCCCTTTTTCCGTAGCAGTGAGTGATTTCAACGGCGATAACAAACCAGATCTGGTCACCGCGAATAGGGCCGATAACACGGTATCCCTACTCTTGGGCACGGGCACGGGCAGCTTTAACCCCAAAACTGATTTCAACGCGGGGGATAACCCGTTTTCCGTGGCGGTGGGCGACGTTGATGGCGATGGCAGAGCCGACCTGGCTGTGGCGAATAGAGTCGTTTACAAAGTATCCATACTGTTAGGCGATGGTCTAGGCAGTTTTAACCCTAAAACAGAGTTCGCCACAGGTATTGCCCCTTTTTACATAGCCGTGGGCGATGCTAACGGCGATGGCAAAGCCGACGTAATTACCCCGAATAATGGTGGCAATGATATATCCGTATTGCTCAACTGCTCCACCTCCCCTTCGCTGAGTCTGGTCACGTCGGCCACGCCTAACCCGGTTTGCGCGGGCACCTCTACCCAACTATCGGTAACGGCTTCGGGCGGTACGGCTCCGTATAGCTACACCTGGGCGGCACCGGCAGGTATTACCCTGTCGGCTACATCCACCAGCGACGTTTCAGCCAGTGTCGATGCGGGCGTGAGTGGGGTTCAAACGCTCACCGTTACGGTTGCCGCTGCGGGAGGCTCGCCCACTAGCACCAGCCTGGTCAGCCTGACGGTCAATGCCATCCCCTCGGTGAGCATCAGTCCCAGTATCGGAACGCCGACCGGCGCTACGTTAACCTGCGCCAGTCCGAGTGTGAATCTGACCGCGGTGGGCAGCGGAACGTATCAGTGGAACACCGGAGCGACTTCTCAGGTCATCAGCGCTACGTCGATGGGGACCTACTCGGTTACCGTAACGGGGGCCACCGGGTGTACCGCCAGCGCAACCATCGAGGTGATTGAGGATAAAACCCCTCCTGTGGTGAGCATCTCGCCCGCCAGTGCTACCTTAACCTGCGCCAATCCAACGGTGAACCTGAGCGCAGTCGGCAGTGGTACGTATCAGTGGAACACCGGAGCTATGAGCCAGGCCATTTCGGTGACGGCTGGTGGTACGTATTCGGTCACGCTGATCGGCTCCAATGGCTGTTCGAGCACGGCCAGTGTGAGTGTGGACCAAAATACGACGGCTCCAACGGTGAGCATCACGCCTTCGAGCGCTACGTTAACCTGTGCTGCTCCAATCGTAAGTTTGAGTGCGGTTGGTAATGGTACGTATCGCTGGAACACCGGGGCCACTACGTCAGCCATATCGGTAACGGAGGGCGGTACGTACTCCGTGACGCTGACGGCTCCCAATGGCTGCACAGCCACCACCAGTCGTGTGGTTGACCAAAACGCGGCCTCACCTTCACTGAGCGTCACTCCTTCGAGCGCTACGCTGACCTGCACAACGACATCCGTAAATCTAAGTGCAACAGGCAGTGGTACATATCAATGGAATACGGGAGCTACTACATCAGCCATCTCAGTAACTGAGGGTGGTACGTATTCAGTAACCTTGACGACGTCTAATGGCTGTTCGAGTACAACGTCTGTGGTGGTGAGTCAGGATAAAAATCAACCGGCAGTTAGTATTACACCCAACTCGGCTACGTTGACCTGTGCAACGCCAGTCGTAAGTCTGAGTGCAGTGGGCGCCGGGACCGTTCTCTGGAGCACAGGCTCTACCAGTCACGTGATTTCGGTAAGTCTGGCCGGCGATTATACGGTGTGGTTAAAAGGACAAAACGGCTGTCAGGCGATGGCAACCGTTACGATTAGTCAGGATAAAACCGTGCCAACGGTCAGCATCAACCCGGCCAGTGCTACGTTGACCTGCGCCAGTCCTTCGGTGAGTCTGAGTGCAATAGGCACTGGTACGTATCGCTGGAGTACGGGTGCTACGTCGCCAGTAATTTCGGTGACGGCGGCCGCTACGTATTCGGTCACACTGACGGGCAGTAATGGCTGTACGGCCACCGCCAGCCGAACAGTAAATGGAAACACTACGCTGGCAGCACCCACGTTACAGGCTAGCGCTACGTCTACCACGAATCAGCCTATTTCGGTAACGGCTAGCGGCTGCTCAGGCACGATTAGCTGGCAGGCGCAGGGGGGCACGGGTACAGCTAATGGCAGTGTTTACACCTTTACTCAGCCCGGTAGCTATACCTTGTCGGCCACCTGTAACCTGAACACCTGCACCAGCGCTCCTGCTTCGGTAACGCTTCTCATCCAGCCAGCGCCCGTTGCCAATCTGAAAGTATTCCATCAGGATGCCGACAATAACCAGCAGAACAACACCATCAAGCCATACCTGCAAGTACAAAATGATGGCACCTCACCCGTTCCATATAGTGAAATCACCATTCGCTACTGGCTGACGGCGGAGCAGTTTTCTCCAATGACGAACCTGTCGGTGTATTGGGCGCAACTGGGCACCGATAAAGTGAAGATGAAATACGTCGAACTGTCGCAACCTCGACAGGGAGCGCTGGGCTATATCGAGTACAGCTTTCTACCGACAGCGGGCAATCTGGCGGCTGGACAAAATTCGGGGCCGATCCAGAATGGAATCGGTAAGCAGGATTGGACTTATTTCAACGAAAGCGATGATTACTCGTATGCTAATAGTGCCAACTACGTAGCGAATTCCCGCATCACCGCCTATCGTAATGGGGCGCTGGTCTGGGGAACGGAGCCCAACGTAGTGAACCCGGTACAGAGTCTGAAAATCTATACGGAAAACAAAAAAGGCGCTTCAACCAACACGATCAATACGTACCTGCAACTACGTAACGAAGGCAACGTACCAGTTAATTACGCCGACATTAAGGTGCGTTACTACTTCACTTCGGACGGCACGCAGCCACTGAATTTCTACCTGGATTACGCTCAGTTAGGCAGCAATAACATAAATGGGCAGTTCGTCCGGATCAATCCCCCGCTGGCTAATGCCGATACGTATCTGGAACTGAGCGTAGTGAATCTGCCCAAATTGTATCCGTTGACCAGTACGGGCAATATTGAGTACCGAATTGGCAAGCAGGACTGGAGTCAGTTTAACCAGAGCAACGATTACTCGTATCTGAACGGCACTAATCCGATGACGGCTAACAACCGTGTTGTAGTCTACGTAGGAGGAGTTCGGGTTTGGGGTACGGAACCCGGCGCATCAGCTCGGGAGGCTACGGATGAACTGAGCTCCAGATTGAACGTAGCAGTGCTGGGTAATCCAGTGATTGGCGAAACGGCCGAGCTTGACGTGCGAGGTGCTGAAGGCCAGTTACTACAACTTGAGTTGACAGACTCACAGGGACGTCAGCTGTATCAGCATTCTGTTCCGTCGGCTTCGTCGGTGGAGCGAATTTCGGTCCCGGTAGGTTCGACGTCGGGATTACGGTTCGTACGGGTGCAGGCGGGCGCTCAACAGCAGACGGTGAAACTGCTCAAACGTTAAATCTAACGTGAATCATTAGTAAAGATTTTTATCATCCTGACCGGCCCGCCGGTCAGGATGATAAAAATTCACTCAGTAAGCCATTAATAATCAATAGTTTAATTTAAGTTCTTATGACTTCACTCCACCGCTTCTAACGCTTTTTTCACTTTGTCATAAAAGACCGTCACTTTCTCTTTTGGGTCGCCTTTGCCCAGTGTTTCGATGGGTAGATAACCCCGATAATGCGATTCTCGCACGATACGCATCACTTTGGTCAAATCCGTAGTTACCTCCTGCCCATTTACGAACAGTTTTTCCTTAATCTGCCACGTGGCGGCATGAGGTGCCACACTCGCAATCTGCGCGTAAGGGTCGCCAATTTTAAAGCTGCCAATGTCCAGATTGACGGCCAGCCAGTCGGACTTGACCCGGCCTATAATCTCCAGTACGTGATCGGCTGTCTGAATAAAATCGGCGTGGTTTTGCAGCACGATTAGTACGCCCTGTTTCGCGGCATAGTCGGCACATTCACCTAGCGCATCCACCACCCAGTTCGTTACTTCAGCGCGATTATAACCCGCCGGCAATTCTTTACCCGTTCCAGCGAAAACCCGGATACACGGCGCGCCCAGCCGAGCCGCTACGTCGGTCCACTTTCTGACCAATTCAACCTCCAACTTTCGGCGAGATGCGTCGGGTAAGGTGAAATCGTTACGTACTCCGGTCCCGCTAATGTCGAGCCCCAGCCGAAACGCTTTTCGTTTGATTTGATAGAGGTAATCGTTGTCGGGCGGAGTTGGGTAGTTGGGAAAGTAATACCCGGTTGGATCAACGGCGTCGAAACCAAGCTCCGCACAGAAGATAAGCACGTCTTCAAGACTCATCTGACGGCTCATGAGCGGTTCGTTGAAGGAATAAAGATTGCAGCTCAGCCGGACATGACTCGTTTGCTTATTTACAGTTTCTTTGGACAGCGTTGTTTCTGCCGCCGTTATAAGCGGTACACCAGTCAATGCTGTTTTCAGAAAATCTCTTCGATTAGATGATTGAAGGTTCATACGGTTGAGATGAGCAAGGGGAAAGGGTGGAGCTAAACGTAGCTATTACGAAAGGACTATAGTACAAACGACTACTATTGAAGCCGTTTTATAGAAGTAGTTCTACTTACTGAAATCGTCGCGTAGCGACCTAATGTTTATAGCCAAAATATCCCGGACTAAGCTCCGTCGCGTAGCGACCAAACTAACTGGCGTGATTTTGTTTGGTCGCTACGCGACGGAACCTACGTGACATAGTTCTATCTCTACAAACATTAGGTCGCTACGCGACGATTCCGTTAAGTCAAACAACTTTTCACATGAAGGAAGTTAACGAAAATAGGGCGCAAGAGCAGTATTATAGCATTGTGGCAGTAGGGTAGATTCAGTAGCGCGAGCTGTTTATAATGACAAATCAGTACGTTGTTATGGCTAAAGTTGTTCAGGTTGGTATCATTGGGTTTGGCCTTTCGGGTCGATATTTTCATACGCCGTTTTTGTCGGTGAATCCACGGTTTCAGTTGGCAAAAATTGCCAGCAGTCGCCCCGAAGCCGTTCGGGATTTCGATACGTCGATTGGTTGGGTTGCGACGCCCGAAGAATTGTTTGCTGACCCGGAAATCGATCTTGTTTTTGTGTGCTCACCCAACGAAACCCACGTAGCGTACGCCCGACAAGCGCTGGAACATGGCAAAAACGTAGTGATCGAAAAACCGTTTGCGCTGACAGAACAGGAAGCCATTCAACTCCTTGATCTGGCGGAGCAAAAAGGTCTTATGGCAACTGCCTACCAGAACCGGCGTTGGGATTCCGATTTTCTGACCGTCAAACGCCTTTTGGACGAAGGCGCGATTGGAACGCTTATCGATTATGAATGCCGCTACGACCGGTTTTCGCCGGTGAGTTTACAGGCCAATAGCTGGAAAGAAAAACCGGCAGTCGGACGCGGTAATCTGTACAACCTTGGCCCTCACCTAATCGACCAGGCACTCCATTTATTCGGAAGACCAGATTCGGTTCAGGCGAGTGCACGTATCATCCGACCGGGTAGTCAGGTTCACGATTATTTCGACATCAAACTTGGGTATTCTGATAAGATTGTTCGGCTCGAATCCAACCTGATGATGTATCAGAATCAGCTTCGATACAGCCTGCACGGCACCGAAGGTTCGTTTATCAAAGGTGGGTTAGATCCGCAGGAAGAGCGATTACGGCAGAACCTGCTGCCAAATCTGCCCGACTGGGGTACTGAGCCTGACGACCGCTGGGGAACACTTTACCGAAACGGCGGCCCGGAACGTATCGAAAGCCTGCCGGGAAACTACATGCCTTTCTACGACAACCTGTACGACGTCATTGTGAACGGCGCCCAACCCAACGTAACACCTGCCGACATTCAGCAACTGGCCCGCGTCATCGACCTCGCTCTGGAAAGTAGCCGCACCGGTCGAGTGATACCTTTTTAACGTAGCGTTTTTTTGTTGGAGTCAGGCAAATTTGCAAACCGAGTATGAACAGATTGCGGGTGAAAATTCGTTAATTTGTTAGTACCATGTCTTTATTTATTACCTCTTTAAATTCGGGAAGTAACGGCAATTGCTACTACGTTGGCAATGAGCAGGAAGCCGTTTTGATCGACGCCGGGATCTCCTGTCGCGAAACCGAAAACCGGATGCGCCGACTGGGTTTGTCGCTCCAGACCGTCAAAGCCATTTTTGTTTCGCACGAACACAGCGATCACATCAGCGGTATTCGGCAACTGGCTCGAAAACACCAGTTACCCGTATATATTACGCCCCAAACGCTACGTGGGTCCCGCATTTCAGAGCGCGATTTTCCGTTACGGGCGCTACGTGCCTATGAACCGGTTGACATTGGTAGTCTGCGCGTTACGGCTTTCCCGAAACATCACGATGCTGCCGATCCGCACAGTTTTATAGTCAGTGGAAACGGCGTAAACGTGGGCGTATTTACCGACATCGGCGAAGTTTGTGAACACGTCATACGTCACTTCAGCCAGTGCCACGCGGCTTTTCTGGAAGCTAATTACGACGAAGACATGCTGGAGCGCGGCCGTTACCCGTATTTTCTGAAGCAACGAATTCGGGGCGGCAAAGGGCACCTGTCAAACCAGCAGGCGCTCGCTTTATTTCAGGCACACAAGCCGTCGTTCATGAGCCACGTCCTACTGTCGCATATGTCGAAGGATAACAATTGTCCGGATTTGACACGCGATTTATTTAGACCTCATCTGGCTGATACGCAACTGATTGTGGCCTCGCGCTTTGTCGAAACACCCGTTTATACGATTGTCTAACCTGTAGCTTTAGGGTAAATTGGAACTTTGATTGGATTAGCGGTTTTCAAGTTAAAAAAGAGGAAACATGACACACACTATCACCATCGAAACCCAGAGTGATCATGATTTTGCTTTATTGAAAGGATTGGCACAGCGTCTGGGTCTTTCAACGAGAGAAGCTCATTATAATAGTGATCCGAGCGAAGCGGAATTACAAGCGGCATTGAAAAAATTTGCGGGAAGCTGGCAGGGAGAAGAAACCGCTGATGAATTGGAAGCAAGAATTTATAGCGCCCGTAACGACCAGCCGCGCGATATTGAATTATGACTTATCTTCTGGATACTAACATCTGCATTCATTTATTTAAAGGTCAGGAAGTTCTGGTTGAGAAAATAGGGTCAGTTGGCATTCAATCCTGTTATTTATCAGAAATCACAATTGCCGAGTTAATGTATGGCGTAGAAAACAGTGCCCTAAGTCATCGAGTTGCAAATCGACAAAATCTGGAATGGCTGCGTATTGCTTTTAAAGACCGAATCTTGCTGATTGGCCAAAGCTTTCCTGAATATGCCAAACAGAAAGCAATACTAAAACGCATAGGGCGTCCTGTTGGTGAATTTGACTTGCTAATTGGGACAACCGCTATTACACACGGCTTAACACTGGTTACGCGGAATACCCGTGATTTCCAAAACCTTGCTGGAATCAAGTTAGAAAACTGGATTGATTAAGTTTTAGCCCCGTCTATACTACTGGCATGAGAAAAACGCTATGGCTCCTCTCTATTTGTCTAATAGGCGCTTGCACAACCAATTCCAAAACCGAGAAAACCAGCATGAGAACACCCGAAAAAGGTACGTTCGGTTACGACCTTGATTTCCTCCAGAAGTACGATAGCGACGTAGCGGTGCTTTCCAGCGACGATAGTACGTCTCAGGTCATTGTTTCGGCTAAATATCAGGGGAAAGTCTTTACATCGACCGCCGAGGGAATGCCGGGACGAAGTTTCGGGTGGGTGCATTACAAAGCGTTTGAAGGTCAACCCGACGCGCACATGAACGCCTACGGGGGCGAAAATCGGTTGTGGCTGGGACCGGAGGGCGCGCAGTATTCCCTGTTTTTCAAGCCGGGGGCGAAAATGGAGTTCGAGCAGTGGCATACTCCGCCCGCTTTTGATACTGAACCGTGGCGCGTTACGTCGAAAACGGTACAGTCGGTGGTGATGGACAAGGATATGACGCTGACGAATTTCGCCGGTACTACGTTGCAACTGAAAATCGACCGGAGTGTTACGTTACTGAGTCGGGACGAAGCGGCCAGCCGGCTCAATATGTCGCTGGCCGATGGGATTAAACTAGTTGGTTATCAAACCGACAACAGTATTACCAATACGGGCTCCACAGCCTGGACACCAAAAACCGGCGCTCCCTGTCTGTGGATGCTCGACATGTTCGTACCATCACCCGGCGTTACCATTGTGATTCCATACGATGAACAGGCAACCGGTAATGTAGCGACAACGGATTACTTTGGACAGATTCCACCCGACCGCGTTACGTATAAAAACGGCGTTCTTTACTTCAAAGCCGACGGAAAAAGCCGGGGCAAACTGGGCATTCCGCCCAATCGAGCCAAAACCATAGCCGGAAGCTACGACGCTGAGAACAACGTACTGACGCTAACCCTGTTTGACATTGATAAAAACGCTACGTATCTGAATCAGGAATGGAAACTCGTCTCCGACCCACTAAAAGGCGACGCCGTAAACGCTTACAACGACGGTCCGCTGGCCGACGGTAGTCAGATGGGACCATTCTATGAAATCGAAAGCGTATCGCCCGCAGCGTTCCTGAAACCGAACGAAACGTTAATTCATAAACACGCTGTTTTTCATCTCACTGGCGAAAAATCCCAATTAGACGCCATTGCCCAAAAGACGCTGGGCGTTTCGCTGGAGACGATTGAGAAGGCGTTGTAACATTCTTCAATTATCAACGTCTTTCACAACAGGCCGAGCATCGTTACGTCGTTTTTCGTAGTTAATCTTAAACGCCTTCAGATCAGGCGTTTGCTTTCGTTTACGTTTCAGCTCGTGCTGGTAGATGGTCTGGCCAAGTTGGTATAAAAATGGGTGACCAACACTGTCATATTCGTACTTATCATCGTTCAGAATGCCGTCGTTGTTGACGTACAACGTAGCAGAAAGCATGTATTCCACTTTGTTCGTGAAATCCACTACGTAGGACGCATCCGTTAAGAATCCATAGGCCCAGCCCACTTTATTGAACACCCGAACACCGGCTGGCATCTGGTGGTGCAGAGTGTCCATAAAGAAGAATTTAACGTAGCTATCGTAGTACTGTTTTGGGTCGTATTTCGGATAATTCGTCTCGCCTGGATACTGCGATAGGTATTGATACAGAAACTGATAATCGTCGTGTGTTAAATCAAACCGTTGTTTCTCAGGCACCGACATTGGAAACATCGTCGAACGTAGCAACTGATGAAGAGCTTCAAGAGGAAGCTTGTTACGTTCGGTAAAATCGAACGGCTTATTCACCAGACTCTCTTTGGCGTAATACCCTTTGCCGAGTTTGGCCACGCGACTAAAATCAAACGGGTCCTGATTATAGGCAGCCGGTTGCGTGTAAATCAGTTGGCCGTTATCGTCTAAAAACCGAACCGGATTGGTATGTCGATTTTCGTCGGCGGTCATGCGCACAAACCGATGGGTGATACGTGTATCCAGATAACCCCTCGTGTGCAGCGCCCGATTGATTTCGCCCTGACCGACAAATTCATACATCCGGCTATATGGGTCATTTTCACTGACCAGAAACGCTTTTCGAATGAAGTGCGCCAGCGATGGATAACCACTTTCGGCACTAGGATCTTTCCATTCTTTCATTTGCCCGCTGTAGGCGCTATCAACTTGAATCGTAGTGAACTTCGTCAGTTTTGGGTTTTTCAGGCGGTTCAGTTTGTCGAGTGAGAGCAGAGCTAAGGGCAGTTTGACGGTTGAAGCGGGGTTGAAATACTCGGTGCTATCAACCCGAAAATAATAATTCGTGAACGTGGGCTTGTTGGCCTTATCCCGGTCGATACGTGTATAGATGATTTGCAGCCGATGGGAATCTGCGTTTTTTAGAACGTTCTGAAAAACAGGATTTTTATTACTAGCGAAAAGCTTTTCTAAGAACGCATCGGTTCGTGATTGACTATTGCAAACAGTCGTGCAGATGCAGAAAAGTAGAGTAAGAAATTTAGTGGATGCGTGCATACAAATATCGGCTTATGCCCGGACGTGGACGTCCGCGTTACGTTACGAGTTGCGTAAACAAATGCTCCAATGTTTGGCGGGCGTCGGTGCATAAGCCGGGGTGAACGGGAGACGGCTGCACGACGGTGCTACGTGTCGAAGTCAGCCAGCGGAAACGTTCGGCGATGGAGAGTTTTCCGATAGGTCCACCTTCTTTTTTTCCAGCGCATATCCGTTCAAAAGCGCCAAGCCGTTGTCGCAACTCATCAGTATCAATTTCTGCCGAAAATGCCCGCAACCGGCTTTCGTTCAGCGCCCACATCGTCTGCAAAAACCCCTGCGATTTACAATATAAAATCACGCCCACATTCATAAATTCCTGTCGTTCAACGCAGGGTACGACCCGGATAACGGCGTACTCAAACAAGTGCTTCTCTGGCATGCTTCGCTTCGTTGACAAAAATTTGGGATGAGGCTAACCGCTCCGTTAAAAATCGAGCATATACCGCCCGTTGCTCGTCGGCCGATTCTATTACGCCATTATTGAGCAGCCAATTATCGGGTACCAACGCCACAATTTCCTGAAGCTTTTCGGATGTAAGCCGTTGCCGAAATTCGGCATCTACGGCGTCGAGTTCAGTCGCTTTGGATAGCAATACGTGGTCTTTGATCTGGGCAAAGGGACGGCGGGGTTGCTCTGGCCAGTTCGGCCCGGTATGGTGTACGTAAAGCGCGGCACCATGATCAATAAGCCATAACTCCTTGTGCCACATGAGCATGTTCGTGTTACGGGCCGTCCGGTCTACGTTCATCACAAACGCATCGAGCCAGACAATCTGCGAAGCCAAACGCGGGCTGAGGTCGTTGAGAATCGGGTCGAACGTAATGGCACCCGACAGGTAATGCAAGCCAAGATTCAGCCCTTCGCTGGCACGTAGCAAATCCTGAATTTCTTCGTCCGGTTCAGTACGTCCAAACGCTTCGTCGAGATTGACAAACACAAGTTCGGGCACACGTAAGCCGAGTGAACGCGCAATTTCGCCCGCAATCAATTCGGCAATGAGCGCTTTGGTGCCCTGACCGGCGCCCCGAAATTTCAGTACGTATAAAAAATCGTCATCGGCCTCCACGATGGCCGGCAGTGAGCCTCCCTCGCGCAGTGGCGTTACGTAGCGCACTACGTTGACGGTTCGAAGTTGAAGTGAATCTGTTGACACAAAAAACAAAGTTCGATACGTAGCCAGACTGATTACGATCAGAGGAATAGTATCCGGGAAATTTAGGGCTAAATTTTGAAAAACGAATGGTCTACGACCTCAACCAAGGCCATCAGCAAGGCTATTCCCGGCAATTGCCAACCCATTTCTACCAGTTATTAACTCCAGCCGAATAGCAAGTTGGACTAATTTACCTTTGCAACGTCCTCATACTAAAACGACTCCGCCATGCATGCCACCGATTCACAGCAAACAATTAAGCCATATCAGAACGACGCCCTAAACAACATCTATCACCAGCTTTTCTGTGATCGTCTCGACGCCTACAATAAGGTTAATCCGTCGGCTGGCTACCCTTGGGATACGTTGCTGGCCGAATCTCCCAATCCAGACACCTTAGCCGCTATAACGGCTGATACGTCGCTGGAAACGCGCATGAAATTGCTGGCGTATAATCGCCTGATGGAACTCGGTATTTCGGCGAAAGACAAAGTACTGCTGGGTGTCATTATCGAAGTTGCGCTGGAAGGCGGACTTGATACGTTGGCAGCTTTCAGCGATGGTACGTGTCGGTATATCAACCACGCCGAAAAACTGCTGGTTTGGGATGCAGTGACGGATACATCGAGCCAGCTGGTGCATCAGCTTTTTGTCGACAGCGTACAGATTGTCAACCGAATCGGCCCCTGGGACCAGGAACGTACTACGTTTCCAGAGCTCGGTATGGTAAAGCTTTCGTTTCTGGTTTCTGATGGACTTTATTTTGGGTTAGGGCCCTTCAGTACGTTCCAGAACGACGCTATGGCGGGGCCAGTCATCCTGTCAGCAACCCGCCTGATGACGTATTTGATCGATCAGAAACTGGGAAAGTAACCGTTATCCGGTAGTTTTGGCCATTGTTGACTTTTTCTCTCAATGGCTCACTATCTGATGAATAAGTCTTTCTGTTTCAGTCTACTTCTCGTTACGTTCCTACTGCTCACCAACGTAGCGCCAGCCCAACATTGGTATAAAGGCAATCTGCACACGCACTCGCTTTGGAGCGACGGCGACGATTACCCCGAAATGATCATGGACTGGTACAAAGCCAATGGCTATCAGTTCGTTGGATTGTCGGACCATAACATAATACAGGACGTTGAAAAATGGGTGAACGTACCACGTCAGCCAGACCGACGACGAACGTTTGACCGATATTTACGGACCTTCGGGCCCGATTGGGTGAAGTACCAGAGGGGCCAGAACGACTCGCTTAAAGTTCGGCTGAAGCAGTTGAGCGAATACCGGAGTTATTTTGAAGAACCGGGTAAGTTTTTGATTATCAAAAGCGAAGAGGTTTCGACGGGTTATCAGGGGAAGCCCATTCACATGAACGTAACGAACGTTCAGAACCTCATCCGTCCGCAACCCGGTAACAGTGTAGCCGAGGTGATGCAGAACAACATCGACCTGGTAGTAGCGCAACGACGACATACACGCCAGCCTATGTTTCCGCACATTAATCACCCTAATTTTTACTGGGCCATTAAGGCGCAGGATTTGATGCAGTTACGTTACGAACGCTTTTTCGAAGTGTTCAACGGGCATCCGCTGGTGAACAATTACGGCGACAGCACGCGCGAAGGCACCGAGTCGATGTGGGACAAAATAAATGGGCATTTTTTGCGTCAGGGGCGGCCACTCATGTATGGCCTTAGCAACGACGATAGCCACCACTATTATTTCTTCGGACCAACGTTCAGCAATTCGGGGCGGGGCTGGGTAATGGTCGACGCACCCGAACTAACACCCCGCGCGCTCATCGAATCGATGGAAGCTGGGCGTTTCTACGCTACATCGGGTGTTACGTTGAAGCAACTGCCGCAGGTCGGTAATACGTTGGTAGTGAGGGTTAAACCGGAAGGAAACGTAACGTATCGGATACAGTTTTTCGGCGTACGAAAAGATAAAGAGCAGGGTGAATTGCTGCGTGAAGTGGCCGATACGTCCGCTACGTATACGCTGCCTGATGACGTATTGCTTGCCCGCGCACGTATCGTATCGAGCAAAACGAAGTACAATCCGTTTATGCCGGGCGATGTAGAAACCGCCTGGACGCAGCCCATTGCGCAGAACGTAGTACCGCAGCCGCTGGCGAACGTAACGCCCCTACCAAATGCCCACGCGCACAACGACTACGAACAATCGCGGCCACTCTGGGATGCGCTGGACAATGGTTTCACCAGCGTAGAAGCCGACGTTTACCTGCTGAATGATACGTTGTACGTCGCCCACGAGCGGCCAACCATACGGGCATCGGCTCAAACCCTCGAAAATCTGTATCTGAAACCACTTGCCGAACGCATACGTCAGCAGAACGGGAACGTATTGGCGGGATACAAAGGCCCTTTTTACCTGATGATCGACGCTAAAACGCAGGCCGATAGTACGTATCAGGCATTGACCAAATTGCTGCTACGTTATCGATCCAAGTTACCTGCTCCTGTTACCATTGTCCTTTCCGGGAACCGGCCCGTAAACACGGTAGCGAAAGCCAAAGATAAATTGGTAACCCTCGATGGCCGGCCCGGTGATTTGAGCAAAAAGTATTCGTCAGCAGTGATGCCGATTATTAGCGATGCCTACCAAAACCAATTAAGCTGGCGGGGTAAGGATGAAATGCCGGTAACTGAGTTTCAAAAATTGAAACAATTGGTCGAGCGAGTGCATCAGGAAGGTAAAAAACTACGACTTTGGGCAAGCCCGGAAGATCCGGTTGTTTGGGCGAAACTGCGGGAGGCCGGCGTTGACTTCATCAGCACTGACCAACAGGAGTTGGTGCGGGATTTTCTGTTGAAAACGGGGGTAAAGTAAAGTTGTAAGGTTATAAAGTTGTAGGGTTGTAAAGTTGGATGGCGCATCAACAACTTTACAACCCTACAACTTTATAACCTTACAACGCTTTTTTGCACATCCCATAGATGAAAAAGTCTTTTTAAAAGGCAACCTCTTCACGCATTTTCCGTCTTTGAAATAATCAGCCAATTATCTGGCTTAGAGGGCTATTTGTCCATTTGAAGTAAGTCCGTTTTCATTAGCTTTGTAGATTACAATTAACTTTTTTCAGTACATACTCACCTAACTTCAGGTACTATGACCCACGTTTATTCGCTCATAGTTCAACGTGCCCGGCAGGTTGGACTCATTTGGGCAATGCTTCTGCTATGCACCGCTAGCTTCGGGCAGGGAACGCGTCCTCCTATTCGCGGACGTATCACCGACGCCAACGGAAATGGAATTCCGGGCGTCACCGTTCAGGTTCCGGGAACGAACACCGGTACTGTAACGGACGTTGACGGCAACTATCAATTCACGCCAATCAGCGATGGCCAGGTAACGCTGCGTATCACGGCTGTCGGTTATCAGGCGGCAACGCAAACGGTAAATGCCGGTTCGCAATCGACTGTGAACGTAACGCTGAAAGAAGATATCGCCAACCTCGACGAAGTCGTCGTTACGTCGCCGGGTCAGCAAGCGTCTCGCCGTTCGCTTGGGAATGCCATCAGCACCATTAAAGCCTCGGATATACAACAATCTGGTTCGGCGGGCTTATTGAATTCGTTACAAGGGAAGGTTCCAGGCGCTCAGATTGTTCAGAACTCGGGCGATCCATCGGGGTCGATGTCGATTCGGTTGCGGGGTATCAAATCGCTGTCGGGTTCGTCGGACCCGCTCTACGTTATCGATGGCGTTATTGTGAGCAATCAGAGCACCAACGTATCGCAACTGGCTGTGGCTGATCAGATTGGTTCGGCTCAGGCCGGTACAAACCGCCTTGCCGACATCAGCCCCAGCGATATTGCTACGTTGAGCGTATTGAACGGTGCCGCTGCGGCTGCGCAATACGGTTCTCGTGCGGCAAACGGGGTGGTAATTATCACGACAAAACGAGGAACGACCGGCGCTCCGAAAATCACCGTTTCGACTTCCTTCAATGTGAATGAGTTACGGAAAAGCGTACCGATCAACCTTTACCCCAAAACATTCGGTAACGCCCAGCAACGGCTCTACCCAATTCAGGTGTTCGCACCGGGATCGGCCCAGACGGCAGCCCTTGCGCTGAACCCCGCCACTACGTTCGTGACCATCCGACGTGACGGGACAGATAACCCACTGCTTTCCAACGTAGTAGACAACGTACCGCGTTACAACTATTTCGACCAGATTTTCCGGACGGGGTATGGTACCGACAACTCGATTTCGGTATCGGGTGGTCGCGATAACACGCAGTACTACGTATCGTTTGGCTATCTGAAAAACGAAGGAATCATCAAAGGCACCGATTTTACCCGGTACAATTTCCGCGCCCGTCTCGATCAGCGTTTGACCAATTGGGCAAAACTTTCGGCTGGTTTGACCTACGCCAACAGCTTTGCCAACGAGAAAGCCAACGGGAACGTATTTTACAGCCCGATGAACTCGGTAACCATCCTGAACAACATCTACGACATCACCAAGCGCGATGCCTCAGGCAACTTACAGGCGGTGGAAGGTCCCCGCGTGAACCCGTTGTCGACCATTGAAGATATGCGTTTTACGCAGTCGGTGAACCGCACGGTGAGTGATGTTCAACTGAACTTGACCCCGCTGAAAGGCTTGAGCATCGACTACATTCTGGGTGTCGATACGTACGGGCAGGTTGGGCAAAACTACATCCGCCCCTACCCCTACGCAGGACAGGCGGCTTTAGGCGCGAACCTGTATCCACTGGGCTATTCGGCAACGGCCAACAATACCGTGTTTCAGATCAATACCGATTTGAATATCAGCTACGAACGGCAATTATCGGAGCAGTTCAAACTGAACGCAATGGCGGGTTACAGCTACCAGTTTTTCCGGTCTGATTACTCAATCGCGCAAGGTCAAAACCTGTCACCGTTCATCGAAACAGTGGCTGGTGCCGCCAGCACGACGGTTCAGGCCAACTACAGCCTCGACCGCTTCAACCTGAGCGGTTATTTCGCACAGGCCACCATTGGCTACAACAATTTGGCGTTCTTAACAGCCGCTGTTCGTCGCGACAAATCGTCGAAATTCTCGCCTGAAGTAACCAACCAGTTCTATCCAAAAGTTAGTGGTTCGTTCGTTGTTTCTGACCTGAGTTTCTGGAAAGATGCGTCGTTCAACAAGGCGTTCAACAGTCTGAAATTGCGACTCAGCTACGGCGAAGCGGGTAACCTGTCGGGCGTAGGCTCGTACAGCCGTTTCTACCAGTTTACACCACTTGCATATCTGGGTAAGAATACGTTACAGCCAAATGCTCAGTTGGCTAACCCACTGGTACGCCCTGAGCGGATGGCCGAAATTGAAGGTGGAGTTGACCTTTCGTTCGTGAACAACCGGATTGGTCTGGGCGTAACGTATTACAACCAGCAGATTAAAGATCTGGTCGTGAACCGGGCACTGGCACCATCGTCGGGCGGAACGGGTATTATCAACAACGTAGGAACGATGGAGAACAAAGGCGTTGAAGTTGTGCTTGACCTCGTCCCCGTAAAAACCAAGGATTTCTCCTGGGACGTAACGGCCATTTTCAACAGCAACCGGAACAAGGTTTTGTCGTTAGGAAGTCCAGCTATTGCCATTGCGTCGCCAGCGGGAGCGCCGTATCTGTTGCAAGGTCAGCCTGCCAGCGTGTATTATGGAACAGGTTATGCGCGTAAGGATGATGGAGAGTTATTGTTAACTGCACAAGGCTTCCCACAATCGGAACGGGCTTCGTCGCAGGCGGTTGGCTCAACTGAATTTGTAAAAGCTCGTAACTCAGAAGGACAGCCTAACACAGCGTCTCCAACAGCTAACATCGTAATTGCCAATCCAAACCCAAAATGGACGGGTTCGTTCACAACCAATCTGAATTACAAAGCGCTCTCGCTGCACATATTATTGGATGCTGTGCAGGGCGTCGATGTTTTCAATGCTGACCGTCGGACGCGGCAGGGTGTTGGTATTGGTGACTACGTAGAACAGGAACTCAAAGGTGAAAGACAACGTGGGTATATTTTCGCGATTTACAACACCGAAGAGTGGCGGGTTGAAAGTGGCGCGTACACCAAACTTCGGGAGGTATCGCTGAGCTACACGTTGCCTAAGTTGCTGAAAAACGTTAGCAACATTAACGTATCGCTGATTGGCCGCAACTTGTATTCATGGGATAAATACACGGGCTTCGATCCGGAAACCAACGCAGGTGGCACCAACGATTTGCTACGTGGCCTCGACTTCGGTAACGTACCCATTCCCCGCACGTATCAGGTAAAATTATCGGCATCATTTTAAAAGTAGGCCTCAACAGGCTCCGGCTGTTGACGTCGCGCCAGCGACTGATTAGCAGCTAAAAGCTTCAGTCGACAGCCAGAGCCTGTCGGGGACTCAAACAACTATCATGAAAAAAATCATTATAACTTCCGTTCTGGCGGGCATACTGGTTCTCCAGAATGCCTGTACGCAGGAATACCTGAACCCTAGCACAGCCAGCCAACCGCAGGTGGTTGGTTCGACTGACGGGCTGATTACGGTTTGTAACAGTTTGCAGTATCGCTACTCGGTGGGCGGTGGCGGCTCTGTATTGGGCGCTGCCGTTTCGGCGGGCGGACTGACTACCAACGAGTTGATCGTTCTGAACCAGGGTAACGGCGAAGAATTTGCGCTGCAACAGGGTCAGGCTAACGTAACGAGCTCAAACGGTGTAGTACGTATCATCTGGACCCAGGCACAATTGCTACGTTCCAACGCTGATTTAGTATTAGCGAATACAGGCGTGGTGACCGATCCGGGTACCAAAAGCGGTATCGTTGCTTATGCGTCTATCTTTCGGGCATTAGCCCTCGGTACGTTAGCTGAATTTTTCCAGTCGGCTCCACTTGTTACGGGCGAAAATGCGCCTTTCGTTGACCGAATCGATTTGCTGAAAAATGCGATCACTTCACTGGAAACGGCGGCTACGATGGTAACGGCTAACCCGGTATCGGCCAACTTCACGGGCAAAGTTCCCGCTGGTATCGACATCCCTAATACGTTACAGGCCCTGATTGCCCGTTACGCGTTGATGGCTGGCGATTATGACAAAGCCTTAGCCGCAGCGGCCAAAGTTGATCTGACTAAAAAGTCGGTGTTTAACTTCGATGATACGTCTCGAAACCCGATTTTCTTCACGGCGTTTGGTAACGTAAACGTCTATGCGCCAACCAATACGTCGCTGGGCTTACCGGCGGTTCTGGCGCCGAACGCTGCCGACAAACGTATTGCTTTCTATACGCAAACCGCAAACCCGAAAGCGAATCTGGGAACTGGATTTTATACGTCGAACAGCGCCCCGATTCCGGTGTATCTGCCTGGTGAAATCCTACTGATTCAGGCCGAAGCGTATGCCCGTAAAGGTGATTTGGCGAATGCAGTTACAGCTTTGAATAAGGTGCTAACCAAAACGGCGGCCACTGATATCTTCGGACTGGGCGCTGGTTTGCCAGCCTATAGCGGCCCACAAACGGCTGATGCGATTTTGCTGGAAATACTACGTAATCGCAATATTGAGCTGGCGTTCACAGGGATGCGGCTTGAGGATAGCCGTCGGTTTAACCGGCCCGGTCCGGGAGCGGCTGGTTCGGAGCGGAACCGTAACTTTTTCCCCTACCCTCGTGTAGAGCGGGAAAATAACACCAGTACGCCCGCCACTGATCCGAGTTAAGTACTAGCGTTAATAACAAGGTCTGGATGTCCTATTTTGTTGGTATCCAGACCTTTTTTATTGGATTCATTTCACAGCCACAATTTTCGCTACATTACGTAACAAACGTCTTTTTGACTTTACGGATCGCTTTAATTCATTAACCATTCATCAACAACCTGATGCCGCTACGTTCCTACCGTTTTCCCCTTATCGTTATAGCCGTTAGCGCCTTACTTTTTGTAGCCTACACCCAACCCAAAACACAATTGCCGGTATCGCTGGAAAAAGAATTAGATGCTCTTTTCGCTGGTGTACCCGACTTTAGTGGCGTTGTGCTGATTGCCGACGGAGGAAAACCGGTTTACGAAAAAGCATTCGGCTACCAGAATTTCGAAACGAAAACACCCATGACTACGGGTTCGATTTTTGAACTGGCGTCGGTGTCGAAACAGTTCACAGCCATGACGATCCTGATGCTGAAGCAGGAAGGCAAACTGGAATACGACGACCGAATTGATAAGTACATTTCGAACTTACCGTATCCGGGCATTACCATTCGTCATTTGCTGAACCACACATCGGGTTTGCCTGACTACCAGGACGTAATGGATAAATATTGGGATAAAAGTAAAGTCGCGAATAATGCCGACAACATTGCTTATCTCATCAAATATCATCCGCCCAAATTGTTCGAACCCGGCGCAAAATACACGTACAGTAATACGGGTTATATGCTCCTGGCCAGCATTGCCGAACGGGTTTCCGGGGAAGACTTTATCCAGTTTTGCCGAAATCGCATTTTCAATCCGGTAGGCATGACGCATACGGATATTCGTACCATCGATCAGAAAGTAAAACTGCCCAACATGGCCTGGGGGCATTTATACGTACCCGAGAAAAAACGCTACGTTCGGGCCGATTCGTTTCCGGAATTCAACTACGCCATCTGGCTCGGAAACCGCAAAGGCCCGGGACGTATCAGTTCAACCGTCGACGATTTACTGAAATGGGATCGGGCGTTGTATAGCAGTCAACTAGTTAATCAGCAAACACTTGCGGAAGCTTTCAAACCCGCCAAACTGAACGATGGCTCGTTCACTACGTATGGGTTTGGCTGGGAACTGAAAAAGAACGATAAGCTAGGCAGAGTGGTCTGGCACGATGGTGATAATCCCGGCTACAAAACCCAGATCATGCGCTTTATTGACAAGGATAAAACAGTAATCCTCCTCTGCAACAACGCCCACGAAAAACTGCCCACAATCCTGAAAACGATTGAAACGACACTGGCGCAATGATCGTTACGTAGTGTTTTGTTACGTCGATTGCGGGTAAAAAACGCTACGTTGCTACGTTCTTTCGTACCTGTATCCATTACCTTCCAACTATGCTAACTTCCGATATACAACATCAGGAGTTTGAACCGCCTGAAGAACTACGAGATACTATAAAGTGCTTTTGGTACAACAGTAGAGATGTTGGCGAACAGTCATCGAGTTTTGACGTAACACCGGATGGTTATGCTGAACTGATTTTTTATTTCGGAAGCCTACGTAGCACTTCTTATAATGATGGTTTGCAGCCGTTGCCATCGCCGTTTATGATGGGACTGCTCAATCAGCCTGCTGTTTTTAACACACAAAACCGTTTGGAAATCATGGCTGTCCGATGCTTCCCCTGGACTGTGTTTGATTTGCTTGGTTTGCCGTCGGGTAAAGACGAGATGCGCATATTTGAGCACCCAATTGCTCAACTTCAACCTATTTTGGCTGAGTCGATTCAGGATGGAAAGGTAGCGAAAGCGGTAACTCAGTTAAAGCAGTATTTTCTAAACGCCAAAGCAGGAATTACGACCGATACTATACTGTCTAAAGCGGGAGCGGCAATGAGTGAAGCGGCCGGAACATTGCCGGTCGGCCAGGTGGCATTGGCCGCTCATGCGACAGTACGTACCCTGGAACGAAAGTTTAAGCAATCGTCGGGCCATACGGTTAAAGACGTATCGGCTCTGATCCGTTTTGAACAGGTACGAAACTACCTATGGCTTCATCCAGATGCCAACCTTGCTGGTTTGGCGCATGAGCTGGGCTACACGGATCAATCGCACCTAAGCCGGGAATTCAAACGCTACAGCGGTACTACGCCAGCGGCATTTGCGCGAAAAGCGAAGAAAGGTAAACAAATCGTGAGCAGCGATTTTGTCGCGTTTGTACAAGACTAGCGCAAAAGCATTCCGGAATTTTGTGTTGCAATCAACTGCCAGACAACACAAAATCATGTTACTAACGAACAAGAAAGTTGCCATCATCGGTGCGGGACCCGTCGGTCTGACCATGGCACGATTACTCCAACAGGAAGGAATCGACGTAACGGTTTCGGTTTACGAACGAGATAAAGACCCGCACGCCAGAATCTGGGGTGGTACGCTCGATTTACATAAATCTTCGGGCCAGAAAGCCATGCTTAAAGCAGGTTTGCTGGAAAGCTATTATGCTACTTCCCTGCCGATGGGCATACGCTTCGCCGACGAACAAGGTAATGTACTGGCTACAAAAGAAATTACGCTTGAAGACCAATACGACAATCCTGAAATCAACCGAAACGATTTACGAAAACTACTGCTCGACAGTCTAAAAAACGATACTGTTGTCTGGGACAGAAAATTGGCTGCCCTGGATGAACGTAGTGGAAAATGGCTGTTACAATTCGACAATAATTCAGATGCGACTGCCGATTTCGTAATCGTGGCCAACGGTGGAATGTCGAAAGTCAGGCGTTACGTTACCGATGCAGGTGTTGAGGAAACTGGAACGTTTATCATTCAGGGAGACGTACCACAGCCTGAACTAAACTGTCCGGATTTTTATCAATTATGCGATGGTAAGCGGCTAATGACTGCCCACGAAGGCAATTTATTGGTTGCGAATCCTTACAACAGTGGTTCGCTATCCTATGGGATAATTTTTAAACGACCTGAAGAGTGGGAACGTAGTAGCGGACCAGACTTTCAGGATACAGACGCCATTCGCGCGTTTCTTGCCGATAGATTCGCTAATTGGGATGAACACTACCACCAGTTATTTCAGGCCACATCCTTCTTTGTCGGGTTGCCGACCCGGAAATTACCCCTGGAAAAATCATGGAAAAGCAGTCGCCCTCTACCAATAACGCTGATTGGCGACGCTGCCCATTTGATGCCGCCCTTCGCTGGCCAGGGTGTGAATACCGGACTTGTAGACGCCTTAACTTTATCTGAAAACCTCACCAACGGCAACTATGAAACCCTAGAAGCAGCCATCAACGCTTACGAAAAAACGATGTTTGCCTACGCTACAGAAGCGCAACGTGAATCAAGCGAGAACGAACTGGAGATGCGCAATCCTGACTTTTCATTCCAACAATTGATTTTTTGAGTCACGCAATTGAATAGGTGGCAAAACTTTGTAAAAAACTGTTTGAGTTAGGTAAGTCGTCGCGTAGCGACCGAATGTTTGTAGAAACAGAACTTGCTTAAAGAGGCTACGTCGCGTAGCGACCAAACAAAACCACGCAAATCGGTTTGGTCGCTACGCGACGGTACTCAGGTTGGAGCATTTTGTCTATAAACATTCGGTCGCTACGCGACGATTCCTCTTACCTAAATAGTATCTAAGGCTTAGGAATTGTAATATTGGGCACCCACGACCACTCAGGCGGGTCGACACCGTGGAGGTGTTTCACGAAAAAATCGCGTCGTTTGTGTTCGCCGTAGTCACCGCCCAGCGAGTGGCCCATGCCTGGAACCATTAGAAAATCGAAATTCTTATTGGCTTTGATCAGGGCGTTGATGAGCTGAAACGTAGAGGAAGGGTCTACGTTATCATCCAGTTCGCCAAGGATCAGGAGGAGCCTGCCTTTCAGGTTTTTAGCGTGTGTTACGTTCGAGGATTCGACGTATTGCGGGCCAATCGGGTAACCCATCCATTGTTCATTCCACCAGATTTTGTCCATCCGATTATCGTGACAACCCGACGACGAAACAGCAACTTTGTAAAAATCAGGATGTAGCAGTAACGCCCCCATCGAGCTTTGCCCACCCGCCGAATTGCCCCAGATACCGACTTTGCTCAGATCCATGTACGAGTATTTCTGCGCAGCCGCTTTCATCCAGGCGATACGATCCGGAAAGCCGCCATCTTTCAGGTTTTGCCAGCAAACGTCGTGAAAAGCTTTCGAGCGATTCGACGTACCCATGCCATCGCATTGCACGACAATGAAACCCAGTTCAGCCATTTCGTGCAACGAACCCCGCGAGTCCGTAACGAAACTTTTCGGCACAAACGAATCGTGCGGACCAGCGTAGATGTATTCAATGACCGGGTATTTTTTGTTCGGGTCAAAATTCGATGGTCGGACAATAATACCCCAGATATCCGTTTGGCCATCGCGCCCTTTGGCAGTGAAAACCTCTGGTAATTTCCAGCCGGTCACCATCAACGGTTTGATGTCAGCCTTTTCCAGCTCCATGATAACCTTACCGGTCGATACCTGACGTAGCACCGTAACCGGCGGCTCATCGACGCGCGAGTAGCTATCGACAACGTATTGATAATCATCCGAAAAATACGTCCGGTGATTGCCATTTTCGTTTGTCAACGTAGTGAGCCCGGTTCCGTCAAAATTGATACGATAGAACTGACTGAAATAAGGGTCTTGCCCAGCCTCTTTCCCGCTACCTTCGAACAAAATGGTACGTTTCACTTCGTCGACGTGAATCACCCGGCGCATCACCCAATTGCCTTTCGTGATCTGGTTTTTCAGTTTTCCGGAACCATCGTACAAGTAGAGATGATTCCAGCCGTCGCGTTCTGAGGCCCAGATGGTTTCTTTGCCATCAGCCAGGTCGTAGCGAAAGTTTTTGCCACTATAGCAGATGAACGTTTTACTCGTCTCGTCAATCAGCGGCTTTACGTTCCCGTCGGCGCTCATCTCGAAAATTGTGTACCGCTGGTGGCCGCGCTGGTTATACTCGAACGTAAACGCCCGACTGTCTTTGCGCCATTGGGGTGTCGATACGTTGTATTGTTCCGGAATGAACGCAGCGGGTACCTGAATTTGACGTTTACTCTCAATCAGAAACAACGTTGGCGTTCGTTGAGGCAGCGCATCGCCGGGTTTCAGGTAAGGTCGCGATTGTAGTTTAGGCTGCAATTGGTCAGTGGGCGACGATTCAATCAAATAAATCAAATGGGGCGCGTTGGCTCTTACTTTGTTGACAGCCAGCTTTTTCGAGTCCGGCGACCACACCAATCGGGCCGAATAGTACTCTCCTTCCGAACCATCGAAACTCAACGCTACGTCCTCAGATGGTCGGCGCGTCGAGCGAATATAAACGTTGTGGTTTTTTATAAATGCTACGTAGGCACCATCGGGCGATGAAACTGGCTTGCCTTCGCGTTCATCGTTCTGCCCACCCCAATAGCGCGATGGCTCAGGCGTAATTACCCCTTTAAGCCGGCACTGATACGTATCAAGCGGACACGTGAAGATTGAATCTTTGATTTTAAACGAGACTTCATTTGTGCCAAGTGTTACGTCCGAAAATGGCAGTTGATAAGGCGTAATGCTACGTCCCGTCAACCGACTCAGTGACGTAGCAAGTCGGGACTGATCGAAAGCGGGTTCTTTAATGCTACGTTCCGCATCGACTTTAATAAATTCTTTGCCGTTCGCCGTCGTTTTCAGGTACCAGAATGTGTGCGTTTGATCTGCCCACTGAACCCGCTCCGGCGCATTGTATACTTTGTTCTGAAAAGCGCCGTTCAGAAATTCAGCGCGTTGATAATCGGCTAACGTGCCCTGCGCAAAATTTATAAGTGGTATAAACAGCAACAAAAGAACGTAGTATGGAGTACGCCAGAACGTAGTAAACGGGCAGAAAGTCATAGCTGGTTTTCGGAGGAAGTTCGACCGATAAATATAGCTTCCGAAAGCCAATAGACGAAGGTTCAGGCAAAATGCTACGTTCCTATAGTTGTGATGTTATGCAGAAATCGATGATTGGTATTCGAAAAGCCACACCCGCTGATGCCGACGCGATCTGGACTATCATCAAAGCCGTAATTGCTTCCGGCAATACGTATGTTTTTCCTCATATTCGTCCCGCGAAAAATTGTTAAACTTGGCCTATACAACGCCTATATCATGTACCAGAAGTTATAGCCTGTGCCATATGGCATCTGCTATTTGAAGAATTCATTGAACCGAATTTAACTAATGATCGATCTCAATCAGATTAGAGAACTAGCGCTGTCGTTGCCTGAAACAACCGAGCAGCCGCATTTTGGAAAGATTTCTTTCCGAGTGGGCAAGAAAGTGTTCGCGACCTATAACGGGCCTCACAACCGGATTTGCGTCAAATTATCGACTATCGATCAAAGCGCTTTTTCATCTTTTGACCAATTCATTATTTACCCCGTTCCGAATAAATGGGGCAAGCAGGGCTGGACGCTCATCGACCTGAATAAAGTGCTTGTCGAAACACTTGCAGACGCGCTGACAATGGCCTATTGTGAAGTAGCGCCCAAAAAACTAGCTGATCTGGTTAAGGAAAGTCGATATGAAGAATGAGCTAATTTTCTTATATCATATCGCTGACGCTCAAGACTTAAACATCATGTCAGCTTATCCAAAATTCCCGTTACTTTCCCTAAATCTATCAGGATTCAGTAGGGAATCCGGCTTCTTTCCAGGCTTTCATGCCTCCATCCATGTGCGCTACGTTCGTGTAACCCATTTGCTTTAACGTAGCAGCCGCCAGCGCCGACCGACCACCGGATGCGCAGTGCAGAATGATACGTTTGTTCTTGTCGAACTCCGGTTTATGGTAAGGCAGCGATTCGTCGGCGTAGAATTCAAGCATGCCACGGGGCGCATTTGTCGATCCGGAAATTTTACCGGTTTGCTTTAATTCGTCGGGCTCGCGGATATCGATCAGGTTGGCGTTAC
This sequence comes from Spirosoma flavus, assembly GCF_054778555.1. Classification (NCBI taxonomy): domain Bacteria; kingdom Pseudomonadati; phylum Bacteroidota; class Cytophagia; order Cytophagales; family Cytophagaceae; genus Spirosoma; species Spirosoma flavus. Next base: position 986,337 of record NZ_BAAGZL010000001.1, on the reverse strand, counting down.
CGTTTTGCATTTCCTGCTGCACCTGCTCGGGCGTGAGATTTTCGACTTGCTGTTTGGCTTCTTTTACCAGATCAGTGGCTGATTTCGCTTCCATGTCAATTGAGTTTAGGGTTGTTTTATGATACGTTTGATTACTAGATAATCGTGAATGTACGCATTAAAACAGTTGACTATTCAGTTGACTTAGCTAGCGGTTAAGTCTCCGTTACGCCGAAGGTTCGTTCGGGCGATTTGGTGTCGGCTTCTATAAATGCGTTGGGCGTTAATTGCGTAAACTCTTTAAAATCGCGCACAAGGTGCTGATAATCATAATATCCCAGTTCCATAGCCACACTCAGCCAGTCGAGAGAAGGGCGGGTATTTTTCAGTTTCATAGCGTTTTCGAAACGGGCAATACGACTGTAGAGTTTAGGGCTAACGCCTTCGCGCTCCACAAACTGTCGATAAAATTGCCGTTGACTCAAACACGCCTGATCGGCCAGCCAATCGAGTTGACGTCCGTCAAATGAAACCCCAGTTGGCGGTTGAAGTATATACTGGCTTACCTTATCGATTGGCCTGGATTCCCGTCGTTTTGCCCGATTGATTAAGTACAACAGAAAATCTTCTACAATCGGTATCATTTCGGTGTAGTGCTTCGTGTAACTTAGTCGCTCATTAACCCGACTGATTTCGGTAGAGAAAACTGTTTCGGCATCCACAAACGTATTAGTCAGCTCAGACGCCGGGATGCCCGTCAAGCGGAACAGCGCGCCCGGCTGAAACTGCACCTGAAATACCATAAAATCGCGCCCAACGTGTCGGTTTGTTACAATCGAATACTGGCCATTGAGCGTTGAGCGAGGTTTACTAAGTAACGTTCCATCAAAGCCATACGCAAGCTGTTCGGGGTCTTTCGGGTAAAAAGCCAGCGAGTTTTCGGCACGGGGCCAGTACGATTTGACGGGTAAAACAGCCATTGACGCCGGGAATGTACAACCCACAATCTGCAACGTCCTGACGTAGTCACGCAGGGCAGGGCTTGGCAGGCGATAGTCGAAAACAGCGTCCATGGTAGTGGGATGCAGGGATGGCAGGGATTATCGAAATGGGCTATTCTCTGCTATCACTGCTATTTTAAAGCCAGTGGCGGACCAACTACGATCATGCCGTGTTCCTTATGCAATTTCTGGCTCAACTCTTCCGAAGGTGGCCCTTTTAATTCATTCATTTTTAGAAAAAACTCTTCCATTTTACCCGCAGGCTGCACCATGTATACTTGCTTTCCATAATCTGACAACTGAATCCAGGTGTGCGGTATACCACGTGGCGCAAAGACCGTATCACCCGCTTTTACCGTGAATTTTTCGTCGCCGACCTGAAAGAGATATTCACCCTCAATTATTGAAAACAGTTCGTCCTGATCATGGTGAATATGCAGTGTCGGGCCAATTTTTTCTTTGCCAATGTACTCAAAAACAGCCAATTGCCCATTGGTATCTTTGCCCGATATTTTTATATCATTAACATTTTTGCCTCGAAACGGCGTATGAACACCAAAACGGGCTTCTCCGGTTTTCACGGTGAACGGCTTTGTCGTTCGCGAATCTCCAGTAAGCTTATTTTGCTTGGATAACGATGCGACTCCCATTGTAGCGGTTAAAAAATGCCTACGTTGCATAACGGTTTATCTTGAAATGTGATAGGCAAAGTTTTGGCATTAGCCGGGGTATTTAGTGGTAAAAATCAGCCATTTTTACAGGTAATACAACGTTCCCTAAACCACAAATCCGCATGTCTTTTCAAGCCTACATCGACAACATCCGAACAAAAACCGGCAAAGGCCCAGACGATTTTATTAAACTGGCCGAAGCTAAAGGGCTACTCAAACCCGGCACTAAAGCGGGGGCCATCGTAGCCTGGCTTAAAGAGGACTTCGATTTAGGTCACGGCCACTCAATGGCTATCTACAAACTGTTTAAAGATTCGGGTTTGATATAAGCTTTTGTTGATGAATCCTGTAAAGAAACGCAGTGCTAATTTCGTTCCTTGGCTGACATCAGCTTCAACTCTGCGCCTGTGCTTATTTTGTTTCGTCTCGTATTCCTTCTACTGATTGGCTATACAGCCATTGGCCAACCCAGTCGACAACCCACACTGCTGACCATTCGGGATAATCTGATGTATATTCCAGTCAAGGTTAATGGACGAGGGCCCTATAATTTTCTGCTGAATTCTGGGGTAACAGGAACGGCTCGTATTGATCGTCGTCTGGCTAAAGAACTGGGTTTGAACATCGTAGGTTTTCAACAAAACACGACTGGCAATGAGGTAAAGCGGGAATTTCTGGTGGGCGTCAATCAGCTTGGTGTTGGTAACGTTATCCATTCAGCCCTGCAACTGGCTGTCGATGAATATAATTCCGTCGTTAAACCGCAGCTTACCGATGGCCTGATTGGGCAAAATTTCTTTGATGGGTATCTAATCACTATCGACGGACCCAATCACCAATGGCTAGTCACGAAAGATACTTTATCCCGTCAGGCAAAAGGCGTTCTTGCCTATTCAAAAGCCTTCGTCGTTACGGGTACGGTTGGTAAAAAAACAGTGCTTTTCAATCTGGATGTGAGTTCGGACCAGGCACTGCTTTTTCCAAAATCTTCATTGACAGGCATTCAATATACCGATACGGCCAATCAGCAGACCATTACACAAGGTAACACCAAGTTTATTTTGCAGGAAGCTATTATTCAGGATGAAATTGTGCTGGGCGGCTTACGGCTGACCAATCAGAAAGTTTATTATTCTGACAAAATTCACCAGATCAGCATTGGTACTGCCTTCTTAAAAGATCATGTTGTTCGCTTCGATCAACGAAAGAAACTGATTCAGCTAGATTAACCTGACGAATCGGAACGGGTTACCTGGTATTTTGAGCGTAATTGACAACTTCCAATTGATTTCCTTTTAGTGCGTAAAATTTGCGAAACCGAATGGTTGCGCGTATATTTGCAACCATTCGGTTTCAAAAGTATTGCAAAAGCATGAGACGAGATATTTTTCAGGCAATAGCTGATCCGACAAGGCGAGCTATTATCACCTTACTTGCGGTGCAGGCCATGACTCCAAACACCATTGCTGACAACTTCAACACAACCCGACAAGCGGTTTCCAAACATCTTCGCGTACTTACAGAATGCGAACTGGTGAAACAGGAACAACAAGGCCGGGAAATTTACTACTCCCTTGAAATTGAAAAAATGAAGGAGGTTGACATATGGCTGGACCAATTCAGAAAAATTTGGGAAATCCGGTTTAATCAACTTGACAACGTATTACTAACAATTAAACAACAGAGAAAATGAACAACGATCTGCTAGTTGATTTTACCGTCGACAAAACGACAAAAACAGTAGTTATAACCCGGGAATTTGCGGCCGACCTTTCGCTGGTTTGGGATGCATTTACGAAACCCGAAATTCTTGATCAATGGGTTGCGCCAAAGCCCTGGACCTCAAAAACAAAATTTATGAATTTTGAAGTTGGCGGACGACGATTTTATGCGATGGTAAGCCCTGAAGGACAAGAGTTTTGGTCTATTCAGAAATACACGTCCATCACGCCAAAAACCAATTTCAAAATGTTCAATGCTTTTGCCGACAAAGATGAAAATCCTGAATTGCCGGGTTCTGATTGGGACCATACTTTCAGCGAACAAAACGGAACGACAAAAGTGATCATTACGATTTACAACGAGTCCCTTACCCGTATGGAAAAGATGCTTGAAATGGGTTTCAAGGAAGGATATGCGATGTCCCAAAAAAACCTGGAAGATGTACTGGCAACTTTTTCGCAAAAACAGTAGAAAGTGAAATATGGCTAATACCGGCCTGGCAAAAGTGAGGCTGAAAATTGTACATTCGTTGTTAGGTAATTGAGTAGTAGTTAGCAGAATCAGGTACATGAACGTAGCAGATATTGCCACGCATCGGTTTGTTAGTCAACAGTTTGCGGGTACAGATCTTAAGACAGCCAGCGAACTGGTGAGCTGGATGGGAGCCGTTCAGGGGCAGGAGTACGCCCAGTCGAAATGGGGACTTGGCCTGCGATTGCCCCACCTGACCGATGCCGAAATCGAACAGGATTTCACGGACGGAGCTTTGCTACGTACGCATATGCTACGTCCGACCTGGCACGTAGTGGCCGCTGCCGACATTCGCTGGATGCTTCAGCTAACGGCTCCCCGCGTTCACGTAGCCAACGCCTTCATGTACCGAAAACTCGAACTCGATACGTCGCTTTTCAATCGCTGCAATGAGTTGATAATTCGGGAACTGGAGGGCGGGAAACACCTCACCCGCGATACGTTGAATCAGGCATTTAAACGGAACGGAATCGACGTAGCGGGCTTCCGATTGAGCTACGTCATGATGAATGCCGAACTGGAAGGCCTGATTTGTAGCGGCCCCCGCCAGGGAAATCAGTTTACATACGCGCTTCTGAATGAACGGGTTGCCTCAAAGCCACCACTTAGCAAAGACGAATCATTGGTCGAATTGACCCGACGCTATTTCACCAGTCGCGGCCCTGCTACGTTGGCAGATTTTGCTACGTGGTCGGGGCTTACGCTGACCGATTGCAAAAAGGGGATACAGCTACTTGATACCTCTGTGAAGAAATCTGGAAATTATTACTTCACAGACGTAGCGCTCCCCGCAAAGTCAGCGATTGACTACCTGCACTTATTGCCGATTTACGACGAATTTATCATGGGCTACAAAGACCGAAGTCCATCAATGATGCTTCGGAGTGGATTGCCGATACCCACAATTAGTTTCGACAATCTGATTATGGCGAATGGGCAAGTTACTGGCGCCTGGAAACGTAGTATTGGCAACAAATCAATAGACGTAACGCCCAACTTTTTCGATTCCCCAACCGAATCCCAATGTGAGGCACTCGCTATATCTATTCAGCATCTGCAACGATTTACAGGTAAGGCGGTTAGCTGTAAATCGTTGTAGGTGTGAATCATCGGTTTTCTTTTTATAACTTACCTTCCTAATCAAACTCAGGGTAAGTTATGGAAAATCAAACGCCACCGCCTATACCTCCTCCGCCAACCCCTCCGCCACCTTATTCGTCAGCACCGGTAGCGCTGAGCGAATCCGACGAGCGCATGTGGGCTATGCTGGCTCATTTGGTTGCCCTACCAGGCTCGTTTTTTCTGATTGGTACTGTTTTAGGGCCGCTGATTATCTGGCAAATCTATAAAGACAAATCGGCGTATGTGGATTATCACGGCAAAGAGTCGGTAAACTTTCAGATTACGATGGCTCTGGCGGCAGCCATATCCATTCTGCTGATGTTCGTATTAATTGGCTTTGTCCTAATCACCATCGTAGGTATTGTCTGGGTCGTTTTCACCGTCATCGCAGGCATCAAAGCCAACAACGGCGAATATTACCGCTACCCGCTGACGATACGGTTTATAAAATGAGCGAAAGAGTGAATGAGCGAAAGAGCGTCTGCTGGATGATATTCGCTCTTTCGCTCTTTCATCAAATTTCCGTTCCTTCCTCTATTGGCTCAGGAATGTGGTGACCGGCGGAATCGAGTGGAGTGGGCCGCGGCCGACGGCGATTGACCAGATAAAACAGCGGTGGAATTATCAGTGGAGTAAAGAACAACGTAGTGGTCAGGCCGCCGATGATCACGGTAGCCAGCGGGCGTTGTACGTCGGAGCCAATACCACTTGAAATAGCCGCCGGAACCAGCCCGATAATCGCCACGACCATAATGGCCATGATGGCCGTGAATTGCTCCTGCGCCGTTTCAATCGTTATTTCCAGCAGCGATTTCGAATTATTCATCAGGTTGCGGTTCAGCGCCGACACCAGCAACACCCCCGCCATCACCGAAATCCCGAAAATCGACACGAAACCGACACCCGCCGATACGTTGAAATTATAGCCACGTAGCAGCAAAGCGCCAATGCCCCCCGCCAGCGCAAACAACAGACAAGTCAGTGTTACCAACGTATCACGCACGTTTCCATACAGCATGAACAGGAACAGAAAAACCACCACAATCGTCAGCGGAATCGAAATAGCCAACTGACCACCAGCCCGTTCCAGATTTTCGTATTGCCCGCCGTAAATGACGCTGTAACCTTCAGGAATTTTAACGTGCTGACGTACTTTCTGGCTGATCTCCTTAACAAAACCGCCCTGGTCGCGACCCCGAATATTGGTACGTACCGTTACCATGCGTTTGCCGTTAATGCGGTAAATATTGGTCTGCCCCTGAACGTAACGAATGTCGGCCAGTTCACTCATCGGAATCAGTGCGCCCGTTGCAGAAGGCACCTGCAACTGCCGAATGGCGTCGATACTCCCCCGGCTTTCGGGTGTGAAACGTACCACAATATCGTAGCGTTTGGCTTCGTCGTAAATCGAACCAATGGCTTTACCGCCGATGGCCGCTTCAATTATATTCTCGATTTCCGCTACGTTGATGCCGTATCGGGCAGCCGCCGGTCGGTTGATACGTATCGCCAGTTGGTCCTGTGGCCCTTCCTGCTCAATATTGACGGATACAGCGCCGTTCATACCTTTCACTAACGTAGCAATGCTGTCGGCTTTGGCTCGCATGAGCGTTAAATCGCTACCGACAACCGAAATGGCCAGATCAGCCGCGCTACCCGTCACGATTTCCATTACCTGATCGATAATTGGCTGGCCCGACGAGAAAAACGCGCCTGGAAACGCTTCCTGCAATTCGTTCTGCATCGACCGCACAATTTCCTTCTTCGCAATCGTGTCCGACCACGTACTGTAATCTTTCAGCCCAACCAGAATTTCGGTGCGGTCGGTTGGGAACGGGTCGGTACCGTCGTCGTTACGGCCGGTTTGGGTGATGACGAAACTGACCGGTTTATACTCACTAATGATGTCGCGGATTTTGGGCGCAATTTTCGCGTTCTCCTGAATTGTAATTCCCGATGGCATGAAGGCGCGCATGAAAATAGACCCTTCGTCGAGTTCGGGCAAAAACTCGGTGCCTAGTTTTAGTCCGAACCCAACCATCACCAGCACAACTGCCATGCCCACGCCAACCACCAATCTCGGCATCCGGAACAGCGTAGAACGTAGTAGCCAGCGATAGCCGCGTTCCAGTGGCGAAATCAGGAAGTTTTTGTGTTCTTTCAACGGTTTGCCGCCCGGAGCCAATACTTTTCGGAACGCAAATGAAATCAACACCGGAATTAGCGTAAGTGCACAAACCAGCGAACCGATAACGGCAAAAGATAACGTTAACGCCATCGGACTAAAGAGCTTACCCTCAACCCGTTGCATCAGCAAAATAGGCAGATACGCCAGAATGATAATGGTCACCGAGAAGAAAATCTCCCGCGCCACCTCCCCTGCCGACCGCGACGTTACGTTTACAATGCCCTGATTCCGTTCGGCCGGCCCTGCTGATCGATACCTTCGAATAAGATGTTCGGCCATCACACTGGCTCCATCCACAATAATCCCGAAATCAATGGCGCCCAGCGATAATAAGTTAGCCGGAATTCCCACCAGTTTCATCAGGATAAACGCAAACAGCAGCGAAAACGGAATCGTAACTGTAACAACCAGAGCTGCCCGAAGACTTCCCAGAAACAAAACCAGCAAAATGGCCACAATCGAAATCCCTTCGATGAGCGTGTGCGCAACGGTTTCGAGCGAGTGATCGATTAGAAAACCCCGGTCGTAGAGAATACGTAGGTGAACGCCTTTGGGCAATTCACGCGCTTCGAGGTCGGCAATTTTTTCTTTCAGTAACTCTAAGACTTCGCTCGGATTTTCGCCCCGACGTAGCAGAATGATCCCTTCTGTAGCGCCGATTACGTCCAGATGTTCGTCGGGAATCCGGTAGCCCAGAATACCAGACGGCGATGGCGGGTTGATTTCGACACTCGCTACGTCACGTAGTAAAACCGGCACGCCTTCGTTGGCTTTCAGGACGATATTTTGTACGTCTTCAGGGGTTTTCAGCGCGCCCAAACCACGTACCGCAAAGCCTTGTCCACCCCGCGAAATGACGTTTCCACCCGTATTCTGGTTGTTTTTCTGAACAGCCTCAATAACGTCCTTCAACGTAAGATCATACTTGCGGAGTTTGGCCGGATCAGGAATAACCTGATATTGTTTGATCGGTCCGCCGAAGGTTGTTACGTCGGCGAGGCCGGGCACCTGAAGCAGTTGCGGAATGATGGTCCAGTCCTGCAAATCACGCAGTTGCATGGGCGTCATGCTCGGCGGGGCTTCAATAACGTAGCGGTAAATTTCACCCACCGCCGTGGTCAACGGAGCCAGTTCGGGCGAAACACCTTCGGGTAATTCGGCGTTGGCAAGTCGTTCGATAACTTGTTGACGAGCAAAGTAATCCGTAACTGTTTCGTCGAAATTCAACTGCACCACCGACAGGCCAAAAATGGTCCTCGACCGGCGATCCGTTACGTGGGGAACGCTATTCAAAACCCGTTCAATCGGGATGGTTACCTGCTGCTCAACCTCTTCGGCCGCCCGACCGTCGTATTTGGCAATAACAATGACGTTGGTATCGGCAATATCGGGGTACGCTTCAATCTTTAACAGCTTGAAACACCACAATCCGACGCCCATCAACGCCAAAGCCACGCCAACAACAACCCAGCGGTTTTTAAGGGAAAATGTGATTAGTTTTTGAATCATCTCAATTAGTACCCAAAACTTAACCCTTTCAATTGCATGACGTTAGCGATCACTACATCGTCGTTTTCGCGGAGTCCGCTTTGCACCACCACCTTATCGGCTCGTTGCTGGCCGAGTTGTACAGGGCGACGTTCAACCGTTTTATCACCGGTTCGGGTGAATACGTAATCGCGGCCCTGAACTGTCACCACAGCATCGCGGGGAACAGTCATAAACTGGCCCTCGGTAACGCCAAATGCGACCGTAGCGAACATCCCCGCTTTCAACCGACCGTCGGGATTATCGACGGAAATACGTAGTTTGATCTGGCGCGTGGTGTTATCCACATAGTCATTCACATTGTCGATACGTCCGGCAAATCGTTCGTTGGGAAAAGCGGTGAAATTGAGTACACAATTCAAACCTTTCCGAATGGCGCCAAACTGATTTTCAGGAATTTCACAAACAACCAGAACCGTATTTGGCGGAGCGCGCCGTAGTTCTTTCGGATCGAAACCAGCCAGTTTCAACGTGGCTTCGTCCGAGATGATGGCCGCTTCTTCGTTGGCCAGTTGCGTCTGTGCTTCAATAACTTCCTTGCCCGATGCAGCTCCGTGCGCCTGTAAATCTTTCACCCGTTCCAGATTGCCGCGTTCCGTTTGAATGTTAATGCGGTGCTGCAAAATGGCCGTGTAATTATCCGACAGGCTGGGTTCATCAAAAAGCACGAGCCGCTCCGCCGGATTCTCCACCGAACGTAGCACCATGGCCGCTACGTGTCCCGGTGCCGAAAAATCCGTTTGGATGGTTGACGCACGAACAGGATGCGTTTCAAATGGACGCATCATCACCGAATCGGGAAACGTAATGCGCTGACCGTCTGGGCTGATAATCGGACGAGGGATTGCATTGACAACCGCCTTTGGTTTTTCTTTACAGGCTGCTAGAAGCACCAGCAGCAAGAGTATCAGATAAGCTTTCATGCAAATAGTTAATGAAGGCCCCGACAGGCTCTGGTTGTCGGAGTCGCGATAGCGACTAAACCATTAGCTACAACCGACAGCCAGAGCCTGTCGGGGCCTTCATTAACTATTCAGTTAATAAGAGCTGATCTGTCCCGTTACGTAAAGCAGCCGGACGTAATTCTGACGGTACGTATATAAGTTCTGATAATAAGCCGTTTGCGTATCGAACCACGAACGCTGAGCTTCCAGCAGATCGATCAACGTAGTGGCCCCGCGCAGATAAGCGTATCGGACGGAAGCCAGTACGCGGTCGGCGTCGCGACGAATAGCGATGTACCGGTCAATATTCTGGCGGCTGGTCATGAACGACTGATACGCCGTTTCAACCTCTGCCCGAATCCGCGTCTGCACCAACGTAGCGGCCTGGCTCGCCTGATCCTGCAAGACGCGCGCTTTCTGAATTTCACCCTGATTACGGCTATAGAAGGGCAGCTCCAACGTCAGGAAAATTCCCGCGTAGGGCACCGCATTCTGTGGGTTCCAGATTAGACCGGCTTCGTTGCGCGGTTTGGCCAGTACCTGTTGGAGGTCGGCGTTACGTCGGGCCGATTCAATATTGGCTTCGGCCACCCGCACGTCGGAACGCGTTGCCGAAGCCAGCCGAAGCAGGCTATCGGACGTAGCGTTCACAGTTGGATAAAGACGTAACGGATTGAAAGCGGGGTGGATAATGGAATCGTTCATGGCTACGTTGATGCTGTCGCTTACGCCCAGAACCAGCCGTAGTTCGTTCAGGCGGTTTTGTAAATCCTGCCGGGCCGTACGGGTCTGAATCTCGTACTGATCCGAAATAAGCTGCGTGCGCGTCAGATCAGTACTGCTGATTACCAAGTCTTTAAGGCGCACTTTGTTTAGCTGAACCAACGTGTCGGTGTTGGATTTTGCCCGTTGCAGCAGCGCCAGTTGAATACGGGCATACCAGGCATCCAGGTAGCGATTGGCTGCGTCGAATAACAGATTTCGTTCGGTTTCATCGACGCTACGTGTCGCCAGCGTTGTGTTGGCTTCGGCAAACCGGTTTCGGTACGTGCGTTTATTATGAATATCAAATTCTTTGGTAGCCTGCAACCAGAATTGCCGACGCTGCCGATTAAATGCGCCAACACCTTCGGCACCCGGCGTTGGTGTTAGCTGAATCAGCGTCTGGTTATTGATTACCGGATTTGGACGTAGGTTCGCCGTCACCTGATCGGCCTGTGCGGTGCTGATATTCAGGCGTTCGACACGTAGCACCGGGCTGTTGGTACGTACCTGCTGAAGCGTTTGCCGAAGGGTAAAGGTAGTTTGCGCCCGAGTGCTGAGCGGTATCAAACCAATCAGCAACAAGCTGTATAAAGTTGTTCGTAGCGTCATCCGGTCAATAAAGGCTGACAAAGTAACAAGCATCGAACCCGGAAAGCACAAAAAAATCTATTAAAATATAGTTAAATATACCTAAGTATTCGCCAGAAACATCCAGCTCCAATTTTAAATAAAATGGTATAGCGTGGCCTTACCATTACAGTACAGCTCACCGTAGTCGCTGTGGTATTCAGACTGCAACAAAATCAGTCCCCTGATCTAAAAAACGAAGGTTGTCGAAAACGCTAGTAATCTGGGTTTCACTGGAAAACAATCTGATTTACAAAGACCATGTCAGGGATTGAAATAAAGTCGATCTTTAGCGAATGATACGTAGCAAAAATCACGTAGCGTCACCCATTTTCACAACAATGAAGCACCTAACAAACTTCCTTCTCCTGGTCATTGCATCTGCGTTACTATCTACCACTTTTGCGCAATCGACGTTGCCTGTCGCTTCGGTCAGTGCTACGTCCTATGGGAACAATGCCAAGGTAGGGAAATACGCCAGCGTCCGGGGCATCAAAATGTATTACGAAGTGTACGGGGCCGGGAAACCGTTGCTGATGATTCACGGTAATGGCGGTTCCATCGAAAATTTCAAAAACCAGATTCCGTATTTCGCTAAAAACTACAAGGTCATTGCGGTCGATAGCCGGGCGCAGGGAAAATCCATCGATACCAGCGACTCGCTCTCGTACGAAATGATGGCCGATGATTTAAATGCGCTGCTGAACCAGTTAAAAGTGGATTCGTGCTACGTTGTCGGCTGGAGCGACGGCGGTATTAACGGCCTGCTGCTGGCGATGCGGCATCCCGAAAAGGTAAAAAAACTAGCCGTTACCGGCGCTAATCTGTGGCCTGATACGTCTGCCGTGGATGCGGATCTTTTTCAGTGGATTGTATCGATGAATGATAGTCTGTCGAAGGTGTCGCAAACACCAGTCGTCAAAACGCAGGAGAAATTACTGAGTTTGATGATACGTCAACCGCATATTTCAACGGCAGATTTGAAAACGGTACGTTGTCCGACATTGGTCATTGGCGGTGATCATGACGTTATTTTGGCGAAACACACGCTGACAATCGCCGAAGCGATTCCGCAGGCGTATCTGTGGATTTTGCCTAATTCCGGCCATTCGACGCTTATTGCTTATAAGGATTTGTTCAACCAGACCGTAAGCGATTTCTTTAAAGCGCCGTACCGAAAAATAAAGGGTATGGCAAAGCTGGAGTAAAGACTTCGCTTCTCAAGCATCTTTGCCGTACTGACAAAACCGAACGTATTACCAAATCAATCCCTCTCTCAGAGACAACACCATGCGCCTACTTTTCCTAATCTCATTCGTTTTTCTGCTTATTTCCTGCCAGCAAAAAGAGTCATCAACCTCTGTTGCAGTCAAAGACTATTTCACGTACACAGGTTCACCGGAATCCGGGGGCGTGAAACTCATTCCGATAAAAACGCCGGTTGGCGAATTCAAAGTCTGGACGAAACGGTTTGGCAATAATCCCAAAATCAAAGTCCTGCTGCTGCATGGTGGTCCAGCCATGACGCACGAGTACATGGAATGTTTCGAGACGTTTTTTGGCCGCGAGGGATTTGAATTTTATGAGTACGACCAGCTAGGTTCCTACTACAGCGACCAGCCCAAAGACGATAAACTCTGGACCACCGAACGATTTGTGGAGGAAGTTGAACAGGTACGTCAGGCGCTCGGGGCCGACAGTTCCAACTTCTACGTATTGGGCAATTCGTGGGGTGGCATTCTGGCGATGGAATACGCACTGAAATACCAGAAAAACCTGAAAGGCATGCTGATTGCCAACATGGTAGCCAGCGCGCCTGAATACGGAAAGTACGCCGAAGACGTACTGGCCAAACAAATGAAGCCCGAGGTTTTGAAAGAAGTGCGCGCTATCGAAGCGAAGAAAGATTTCGCCAATCCGCGCTACATGGAATTGCTCATTCCTAATTTTTACCACGAACACATCTGCCGATTAACCGAATGGCCCGACGGCCTCAACCGAGCTGCCAAACACGGAAACAATTACGTCTATACGCTGATGCAGGGCCCGAGTGAGTTCGGTATCAGTGGCCGGTTGGCGAATTGGGACATCAAAAATCGACTACACGAAATCAACGTACCGACCTTAATGATTGGCGCCAAATACGATACGATGGACCCGAAGGCAATGGAAGCACAAAGCAAAATGGTCAAAAAAGGACGCTATCTCTACTGCCCCAACGGCAGCCATTTGTCGATGTGGGACGATCAGCAGGTCTTTATGAATGGTGTCATTCAGTTTATCCACGATGTAGACGCCGGAAACATATGAAAGCTGTATTTAACGTAACAACCTGTTTTTTGCTTCTATTTTCAATTTGTTTTAGTGCAGTTTTTGGGCAGAAGCCAAGAGCCAGAGATATTGGCATCCCGTTCAATGGTACGCCCGGAAAATTCAATGCCATCACCGACGTAAAAGGCGTGGAAGTTGGGTATAACACCATCATTTCGGGTCAGGGAAAAAACATCCGGGGCAAGGGTCCGGTACGTACCGGCGTTACGGCTATTTTGCCCCGTGGCCGAACCAACAATCCGGTCTATGCCAACTGGTACACCCTAAACGGGAATGGCGAAATGACTGGTACTACGTGGATCACGGAATCCGGTTTTCTGGAGGGCCCGGTCATGATTACCAACACCAACAGTGTGGGCACCGTACGTGATGCGGTTCTGAAATGGTACGTTAAAACCGGCTGGTACAAAGAAGATTTCTGGTACACATACCCCGTTGTGGCCGAAACGTACGATGGATTTCTAAATGACATTTACGGCTTTCACGTCAAGGAAAGTCACGCTTTCGAAGCGCTGGATGGTGCCAAAAGCGGGACAATTCAGGAAGGCAATGTTGGCGGAGGAACGGGTATGATGTGCCTGGGATTTAAAGGTGGCACCGGAACAGCTTCGCGGCTGGTCAAGATTGCCGATTCGTCGTACACCGTTGGCGTACTGGTGCAGGCGAATTTTGGTGCGAAACGAAACCTAAGCATTGCCGGCGTTCCGGTAGGAGTAGAACTGAAAGACACCCTGAATTATGAGATGAAAGCGCCCCCCTCCTACCAGCCCGGCGACGGGTCGATTATTGTGATTGTCGCGACCGATGCCCCACTGCTTCCGCATCAGTTAAAACGGATTGCGGCACGGGTTCCGTTGGGTATCGGCATTGTGGGCGGGCGGGGTGAAAATGGCTCCGGCGATATCTTTCTGGCATTCTCGACCGCTAATCCGGGCGCTTTCAAACGGGATCGATTCACGACGCTTTCTGAACTACCCAACGACCGGATAAATCCACTGTTCGAGGCTACCGTGCAGGCCGTTGAAGAAGCGGTTATTAATGCGATGGTAGCCGCCGAAACCATCGAAGGCATCAATGGAAATAAAGCCTACGCACTTCCGCAAAAGTCAGTTATTGATCTGCTGAGAAAGTATAAGCGGATTAAGTAAACCCATACTTACTTATCAACGATTGCTGTTTTGTCACATCAATCATTGCTTCGTTTCGAAGTCTTAAATACCGACAATACAACCGATGAAAAATACGCTACTTATTTATTGGCTATTGATTTCATGTACTGCCTTTAGCCAAACGCAACCAGCTATCAAAAGCCTGAAAATCAACCAGCAACGTATCCAGACTCGTCTACTAGAACTGTCAAAATTTGGGGCACTGCCGAACGGCGGAAATGGGCGCGTGGCCTACAGCAAAGCCGATCAGGAAGGGCGGGCTTACTTTATCGATCTGATGAAAAAAGCCAGACTCGACGTAACGATCGATTACGCAGGTAATATCATTGGCCGACGCAAAGGAAAGAATCCAGCGCTCAAACCCATTGCCTTTGGCTCTCACATCGATAGCGTTCCAAATGGCGGAAATTATGACGGTCCCGTCGGTTCAATTAGTGCGCTCGAACTGGTCGAAACCCTCAATGAAAACAACGTAGTAACCGAACATCCGCTGGAGCTGATCATTTTCGCCAATGAAGAAGGCGGAACGGTGGGCAGTGGTGCCCTGATTGGCAAAATCACGCCAGCCGCCTTGAAATCAATGACGCAAAGCGGATTGACCATCGCCGACGGCATTCGGGCCATTGGCGGCAACCCGGATAGTTTAAGCAAAGTAGTTCGAAAAAAAGGAGACGTAGCCGCCTTTGTCGAACTGCATATTGAACAGGGTGGTATTTTGATGAAAGAGAATCTACAGATTGGCGTCGTAGAAGGAATCGTTGGTATTCAGCACTGGGACGCTACAGTTGAAGGCGCGGCTAACCATGCCGGTACCACGCCCATGGACGCCCGTCGCGATGCCCTGCTGGCGGCTGCTAAACTGATTGTCGCGCTAAATGAAGTCGTTACAAGCCACGAAGGCCGACAGGTGGGTACAATTGGCAAAATTTCTGCCGAACCGGGTGCGTATAATGTGATTCCGGGTAAGGTGGTGCTGGGCGTCGAAATTCGGGATTTGTCGCACGATAAGATCTGGAAACTGTTTCAGGAATTTGAAGCGAAAGCCAAAGAAATTGCCAAAACGTCTGAAACGAACATCTCTTTCGCGCAGTCGTCGATCGGCGTAACGCCCGCGCTCACGGCCAAGCCGATTCAGGACAAAATCATTGCTTCGGCCAAATCGATGGGCCTAACGTATCGATATATGCAAAGCGGGGCCGGGCACGATTCGCAGGAAATGGCTCAAATTGCGCCAGTAGGCATGATTTTCATTCCCAGCGTAGGTGGTATCAGTCACTCGCCCAAGGAGTTTTCGAAAGGAGTCGATATTGGCAACGGTGCCAACGTATTATTACAAACACTGCTCGCCCTCGACCGGGATTAATTCGTTAGGAACGTAGTACTAAGCACGTATCACATGACCGCGTTATGAAAAATCAATTCAGCCAGCTAACCTTTCGCTCTACTACGTATACGCTGGCGATGGTTTTTGTCTTTTTCCTGCTGAATACTACGTTAACCGGCCACGTTTGGGAAGGAATGGTTGTCAGTCAATCGGCCTTGACGGGCGAATATTGCGAGTTTAACGACGTTTCCAGATTCTTTCACCAGTTGGTTAATACGTACTCGAATCTGGTGTATTTCTTCTTTGGTATTTTTATTTGCCTGCTCGCTCTAAATGATCGTAAAAATCAGCGGACGGCAACTCAGAATCGGCTTCAACAATTTCCGATGCTTTCGCTGCTCATGGGTCTCTGTTTGATTTATCTGAGCGTTGGCAGCGCTTTTTTTCATGCATCGCTTACGTGGGTTGGGCAGCGGGTCGATATGAACGGTACGTATGGTGTGAGCGTTACGTTGCTCATTATTGCCCTTTATCACGTTTTCCATCGAATCAAATTATCGGAATCGGCAAAGCGCGTTTTTATCGGCCTTGTTGTTTTGCTGATTCTATCGTTTTATGAAATTCACCTGCTGATTCCAAGCAGCATTCTATTACCCGCTCTGATCCTGATGACCTGGATATTGATTATCATCAATTACATCCAGCTCAGGAAAGAACGGTCTGTTTTGCTGGCGATTTCCAGTATCGTACTGATTGTTGTTGCGCTGAAAATCAGGGCGCTCGATGTACAGAAAATCGGCTGCGATCCGCATTCACTGTATCAGGGCCATTCAGTCTGGCACCTGCTGGCGGGGTTGAGCAGCTTCTGCACTTACGCCTTTTTCCGGTTTACGCCTTCACGTACCGGCCCGGTTGACTGATCAATCACCCGTGATTTTCGCGATGGATGACTTGGGCTTTCTGGACTTGTCCAGGCTATCCCCTATGGCAAGCCCACAGCTACGGGCAGCGGTAGTATCTGGGCCAACAGATCCCCCCGCTCCGTTGACCGTTTAGCATATTTACACTGATAAATATCAATATATTATCTAGCTTTATTTTCATTACAAAGCCTCTCCCTTCTCGAAAGCCACTTTAATCAATCACCGTATGACTGTATTTTTACGAACCTGGCTTACCAGCCCTGATTTATTTATGGCCCAGCGTGAACATATCTACACCCGCTGGGCACTGATTTTCCTATTCTTAATTGGGCTAAGTAGCCGGGCCGGAGCTCAGTGTTTTCAACCGACTATCACTTATCCTTCGTTGGGAGGTCCCGTTTCGGTAGCTACTGGTGATTTCAACGGCGATGGAAAAGTCGATCTGGTCACCGCGAGCCTAAACAACAATAACGTCTCGGTGCGACTGGGCGATGGTTTGGGTAATTTTGGTGCGCCAACCACGTTTACCGCATCGAGTAACCCCCTTTGGGTGGCCGTGGGTGACTTCAATAATGATGGCAAAGCCGATCTTGTCACTGCGAACGTAACCTCTAACAATGTCTCGGTGCTGCTGGGTACAGGCACAGGCAGCTTTGGCCCCCAAACCACCTTTAGCATGGGAGGTGATCCTTCTTTAGTTGTGGTGGGCGACTTCAATAGTGATGGCCAAGCGGATATTGCCGTGGCGAATTCCAGTACCGGCAGCGTTACCGTGCGACTGGGAACAGGGACAGGCAGTTTCGGTGCCCTAACCACTTATCCTATGGGGAATGGCCCCTCTCTGGCGATTGCTGATTTCAACGGCGATGGTAAAATCGATCTGGTTACCGCGAACGGAGGCAACAATAACGTAGCAGTGCGGCTAGGGGACGGTTCGGGCGGCTTTGGTGCCCAAACCAATTTTGCGGCTGGTAGTAGCCCTTCTTCAGTAGCGGTGGGTGACGTCAATGGTGATGGCAAAGTCGATCTGGTCGTGGCGAACTATACGACTAACAACGTATCCGTGCTGCTCGGTACGGGCGCAGGCGGCTTTGGTTCCCCAGTCAGTTATGCTGTAGGAAATAACCCCCGTTCGGTGGCGGTGGGCGACATCAACGGCGATGGGAAAGCCGACCTGGCCGTGGCAAATTATAATAGTAACAACGTCTCAGTGCTACTGGGCAATGGCACCGGCAGTTTTAGCCCCCAAGCCACTTTTACCGTGGGAAACACTCCCCGTTCAGTGGTGATGGGTGACTTCAATGGTGATGGCAAAGTCGATCTGGTCTCTGCAAATGAAACCAACAACAGCATATCGGTACGCTTAAACTGCGCCGATGTGCTGACACTGGTCACCTCCGCCACGCCCAATCCGGTTGCCGCGGGGACAACGACGGCCTTATCGGTAACAGCTTCAGGGGGGACTGTTCCTTACTCTTACACCTGGGCGGCCCCGGCAGGCATTACCCTGTCGGCTACCTCTACCAGCGCCGTATCGGCCAGTGTGGGTACGGGCGTGAGTGGGCCTCAAACCATCACCATTACCGCAGCGTCATCGGGCGGTTCGCCCACCAGCACCAGCTTGGTCAGCCTGACGGTCAATCCCTGCAATTCAGTGGTGTACGTAACACCGGGCGGAGCCGGTTTGCAGGATGGCAGTAGCTGGACGAACGCTTTTTCGGGAACGGCTCTGCAAACGGCCATCAACACGGCGGCTGGCTGCGGAGCTCAGGTATGGGTAGCGGCTGGTACGTACAAACCCACCACTACAACTGGCCCCGATAGTCGCACCATCAGTTTTTCGATGCGAAACGGCGTAGCGATATATGGGGGCTTTCAGGGCAATGAGGCTACCCTGGACGCGCGCCCTTCCCTCAATCCCGTCACCGGCAATCCGTCCAGCACTACCCTCTCCGGCGACATTGGGACACTGGGCAACACGGCTGACAACAGCTACCACGTCATCAACAACCCAACCAGCCTAAGCCTGAACAACTCGGCTATTCTGGACGGTTTTGTGATAACCGGCGGCAACGCCAATGACCCCAGCGGACAAAATGGCATAGGAAACAACCTAAACCTGGGCGGGGGTATCTTCAACAATGGCAGGGGCAACGGTCATGATTGTAGCCCCCTGATTCGCAACTGCTCCTTTGAGGGTAATTCGGCTGCCAGCAAGGGCGGAGCCATCTATAACAATGGTTTTGCAGGCCAGAGCAGTCCGGTACTGGTCAATTGCTTTTTTCAGAACAATTCGGCTCCCGATGGTGGCGGGGCCATCTGTAATGATGGGTTTCAGGGCCTCAGCAGCCCTACGCTGACCAATTGTTTGTTTCAGAAAAACTCGAGTACTGACCAGGGCGGGGCAATATTAAACAGTGGCTATGAGGGCAACAGCAATCCCATACTGACCAACTGTACATTCCTGAGCAACTCAGCTGCCGCCGGTGGGGCAATAGGTAACGATGGGCGAACATCGACTGGCCATAGCAATCCCACGCTGATCAACTGCCTGTTCCAGAACAATTCGGCTATCAACGCTGGCGGAGCCATCTTCAATAATGCATATACGTCTGGCATCAGTAGCCCCACGCTGACCAACTGCGCCTTTCTGAGCAATAGTGCTAAAGATGGCGGGGCGATGTTTAACGATGGGGTTAGTGGCGGCAACAGTAACCCTGTACTGACCAACTGCTCCTTTCAGAATAATGCAGCTTCCTCTGGTGGTGGCGGGGCCATATACAATAAGGCAAATAGTGCCAGTGACCACAGCCTCCCCACGCTGGTTAACTGTGTGGTGTTTGGCAATGGATTTTTCTCATTTTATAATCTTAACAGTATTCCTGTTCCTGCCAGTTACAGCCTATTCGACAATACATCCGGGGTAGATGTAACCGGTCCAGGGAACCTGACGACCGTCACCTCGCCCTTTGCCAGCACCAGTAGTATGGCTCTGGCGCCCTGCTCACCGGCCATCAACGCGGGGCTGAACTCGGCATCGGGCCTGACGGGCATCACCACGGATCTGGCGGGGAATCCGCGTTTTTACAACAGCGGCACCGGAACGCCAGACCGCGTCGATATGGGAGCCTATGAATTCCAGGGTGCGGCCAGTACGGTATCAGGTATCACGGCGCAGCCAATAGCAGAGACGACGGTATGCGTAGGTAGTACGGTAACAGCGAGTGTGAGCGTTTCGGGAACAGGGCCCTTAACGTATCAGTGGTATAAGGATGGGTCGGTAGTGAATGCGCAAACCAGTGCTACGTTATCACTAACCAATGTGCAAACCAGTGATGCCGGAAGCTATTCGGCGGTCGTGACGGGTTCCTGCAACAGCCTAACCAGCACGGCCTTTAGCTTGACCGTGAATGCTACTCCCACCGCTACGCTCACGCCCAGAAGTGCTACGTTGACCTGCGCCAGCCCGAGCGTTACGTTGACGGCCGGTAGCGGAAGTTCTTACACCCTAACTGGCGGTGCGGGGACTCAGACCAATACAAATGGCCAGTTTGTGGTTAGTGTGGCCGGTACGTATACGGTCACTGTAGCAAACGCCAATGGTTGTACTTCCTCGACTACGGCCACTGTTGTGAACGCAATTTCTGCTACGTTGCTCACCTGGACGGGAGCCGTCAGCACCGACTGGAACACGGCGGGCAACTGGTGCCCATCCCGCGTACCGCTGACTAGCGACGACGTATTGATTCCGTCGGCACCTGCCAACAAGCCCGTTCTAAGCACAACGGCAGTGGCTAACTCGGTGGAGGTGGGAAGCGGATCCTCGCTGAGCATCACCACTGCGGGAAGTCTGACTATCAACGGCTCCAGAAATAACAACGGATTTATAAACAGAGGAACGGTGACCAATAACGGGCTATTAGTCATTGGTAATGAATCGATAGTGACGGGAAGTGGGTTGGCCAACAGGGGTACTTTCCAGAACACCGCAGGGGGCATCATTCAGATTGACCGCACAACCGGGGATGGCGTGTCCAATCAAACGGGTACATTTACCAACTCAGCCACCATTACGGTGGGTGCTTCGGCCACGCTGGGCGGTGCCGGGATTGGTACCCAGACTACCTTCCTCAACAACCCGGGCGGGCTTATTCAGATTGACCGTACGACAAACGGTATAACCAACCTGGCGAGTACGTTTACCAACTCCGCTACGATTACGGTGGGCTATTCGGCTAGTGTAAGTGCCAGTGGAATTGGCAATCAGGCTACCTTCCGGAACAATGCCGGCGGCCTTATCCAGATCGGACGGACGGGTAGCCATGGCATTAACTCGATTTTGGGTACATTTACCAATGCGGCTATCATTACGATGGGTGCTTCAGCGACTGTGGGCGCTAGTGGGATTAATAATCAGGGTATTTTCCAAAATAATGCCGGCGGCCTTATCCAGATCGACCGGACGGGCGGCCAGGGCATTACTACAGGCACGGCTAACGGTGCCTTCACGAATGCAGCTATCCTCAAAATTGGCAGTCTGACCACCGTCGCGGGAAATGGTATTCAGGTGTCAGGCGGTACGTTTACCAACAGTCCGGGGGGAAACATCAACATTAATCGAAGCAACCAGGGCATTAACGTTCCCGCAGGAGGCAGCTTTATCAATTCATCGACGCTGACGGTTGGTGATGTCGCCTTTTCGAGTCAGGATAATATTTTCAACCGCGGCACATTTACCAATACCGTCACCGGCGAAATTCGGGTGGACAGAGCGTACGGCAATGGCATCTGGAACGTTACCGGTACGTTCCGCAATGACGGAAAGATTTTCGTGGGTTCACTCGCCAGTACAGGACAGTCGGGTATTTATAACACCGGTATTTCCTTCGCCAACTCGGCCGGAGGCAGTATTCAACTGGACCGGGTGGGCCTGGGCCTGAAGAATGTCACGACCCTGACCAATGCGGGCCAGATTCGTATGGGAAATAATGTACCGCTCGGTAGTGGGGGTATTTTAAATGGGGACGGGTCGGGCAATGTAGCGGCTGTTTTTACTAATCTAAGCGGAGGATTGATTCAGGTTGACCAAACGGCGACTAATCAGAACGGCCTCACCAACGAAGTAATGACCACCTTTACCAATGCGGGTACAGTCACTATCGGCACATTGGGGGCCATCGGGGGGCATGGCATCACCAACGCGGGTACAGTCTCCAACAGTGCCTGTGGGGCATTAACGGTCTTCGATAACATCAACAATGGGGACACATTCGTCAATGCGGGCCTGTTTACGGTCAAAACGAGTCAGCCGCACAGCAACACAGGCACGCTGACCAACAATGGCATCATCGACTATCCGCAGGGCAATCCCATTCCCAACGTAGTGAATAACGATGTGATTGCCGCACCCATCAGCAGCTGTGGTAGTCCTACGATCACACCCGCCCTGCAGTTAGGCTCCAACAATAATCAGTTCACGGTGGGCACTACGTGGTATTCCGACCAGGCATTAACACAGCCCGCGGGCAGCTACGATCAGGGAAGCAATACGTTCACGGCGACGGCGCTGTCGATTGGCAGCAGTGCTACGTTGTATTTTGCCGCTACCGATAACGCCAACAGCTGCACCAAAACGGTATCCATTTCCGTAACGCTCAACGAAGCGTCTACGCCCAGTATTACGGCTAACCCCAGCCTGACGATCTGCCAGGGCACGTCGGTTACGCTAACGGCGTCCGGGGGTACGACGTATCTATGGAACAACGGAACGACAACGGCCATCAACATCATTGATACCAACGCCCCTTCCGGCAATCCGGGACCCGGTGGAGGCTACAGCGGCCCGGCAGGTCCACAATCGGTGACGGTGACCAATGCCGTCGGCTGTTCATCGACCGCTACGGTTTATCTGACCATTACTCCCCTTCCGGTAGCCGTTATCAACCCGCCGACTCTGACCGTGTGCCAGGGGCAGCCCGCTTCGCTGACGGCTTCGGGTGGAAGTTCGTACCTGTGGAGCACCGGCGAAACTACGGCAGTAATCAACGTAACGGCCACGGGAACGTACTCGGTTACGGTTTCAGGCGCAACGGGCCCGACTGGTCCAACAGTTCCGGCGCGGCTGGCTGCCGAAGCAACCTGCTCGGCCACGGCTTCAGCTACACTAACAATCAATGAGTTACCTAATCCTGGGCTGATCAGTAGCGGTACGATAACCTGCGCCCAAACCAGCGTGACCTTAACGGCTTCGGGCGGTACGTCCTACACCTTCCTCAATGGCAGTGGTACGGTGATCGGCACACCGGGGGCCAGCAATTCGGTGGTAGTCAGTAGCGGTGGAACGTATTCGGTCATAGTAGCCAACGCGAGTGGTTGTACGGCCAATACCACCACCACCGTCGCGGCCGATCAAACTCCTCCAACTGTCAGCATCACTCCATCTAGCGCTACGTTAACCTGCACCAATCCAACGGCGAGTTTAACCGCCGTAGGAACAGGAACGTATCGATGGACCACCGGTGCTACTACGTCGGTCATCAGCGCGACGTC
The DNA here is from genome assembly GCF_054778555.1 of Spirosoma flavus. Lineage (NCBI taxonomy): Bacteria > Pseudomonadati > Bacteroidota > Cytophagia > Cytophagales > Cytophagaceae > Spirosoma > Spirosoma flavus. The sequence continues at coordinate 962,943 of NZ_BAAGZL010000001.1, read as the reverse complement.
GGCTGGTACGTACTCGGTGACATTGACGGGGGCTAACGGTTGCACCGCTACCACTTCGGCGCAGGTATTTGAAAATACGTCTCCGCCCGTAGTGAACATCAACCCGACCAGTGCTACGTTGACCTGCACCAATCCGGCGGTAAGTCTGACGGCAGTGGGTAATGGTTCACTACGTTGGAATACCGGTGCTACGTCGCCAGTCATCAATGCTACGTCAGCAAACACGTACTCCGTTACGTTGACGAGCGCGAACGGCTGTACGGCAACAGCCAGCGTGATTGTCAGCGCCGACCAAGCCCCGCCTTCGGTGAGTATCATTCCAAGTAGTGCTACGTTGACTTGTACGACAACGAGTGTCAGTCTAAGCGCCGTGGGAGCGGGTACGTATCGGTGGACCACCGGGGCTACTACGTCGGTCATCAGCGCTACGTCAGCTGATACGTACTCGGTGACATTGACGGGAACCAACGGTTGCACCGCTACCACTTCGGCTCAAGTATTCCAGGACGTTACTCCGCCCACCGTGAGTATTACTCCAAGTAGTGCTACGTTAACTTGTACCAATCCAACGGTGAGTTTAACCGCCGTAGGAACAGGAACGTATCGCTGGAATGATAACCTTACTTCGTCCGTCCGGAGTGTGACCGCAGCGGGTACGTATTCGGTTACGGTGACGGGCACCAATGGTTGTACAGCGTCAACAAGCGTCGTCGTAGGTGCCGATCAGATAGTGCCTACCGTGAGTATCAGCCCATCGAGTGCTACGTTAACCTGTACTGATACAGCGGTAAGTCTGACGGCGGTGGGAACCGGTACGTATCGATGGAGCAATGGAGCCACTACGTCAGTCATCAGCGCTAGCTTGGCTAACACATATTCCGTCACGTTGACGGGAACCAACGGGTGTACCGCTACGACATCGGCTCAAGTGTTCCAGAATACGACCCCGCCTTCGGTGAGTATCACTCCAAGTAGTGCTACGTTGACATGCACCAATCCAACGGTGAGTTTAACTGCCGTAGGAACGGGAACGTACCGCTGGAGCACCGGGGCTACGTCTCAAGTGATCAGTGCTACGTCGGCGGCCACTTATTCAGTGACGTTGACGGGTACCAATGGGTGTACGGCCGTGGCGTCGGCTCAGGTAGTTCAGGATAATTCGTTGCCTGTGGTGAGTATCACGGCCAATCCGTCGCTAACCATCAGTGCGGGGCAAACGACTACACTTACTGCCAGTGGAGCCGCTACGTATCAGTGGAACACAGGCGCTACTACGTCGGCTATTGTGGTTAATACGACTGGTGTCTACTCCGTTACGGGTACTAATGGCATTTGTTCGTCAGCTGCTTCAGTCACGGTTTCGTCGCCGTTTGCCATCTCGTCGGTTATTTCTAATTCCTGTCAGCAGATCGCCAGTAACCGCTACGTCATCAGCTTTACGCCACGATACACTGGACTTAACGGGCAACCTGTTAGCTTCTCCATCGCCAACGAGATTTTCCCGACTACCGATCCGGGGCCGTATACGCTACAGCTCTATACGGACAACCCAACGCTGATTCTCCACGCCCAGCAGGCCGGTACGCCGGGTGAGGTTACGTATACGTATAACTGGCTGGCCGTGTGTCAGAATCCGCAGCCCAACACGCCCCCTCGCGTTGATCAGCCCTTGACCAATCAAACGGCTCGTGTGGGGCAGGGATTTGGCTATACGATTCCGCAAAATACGTTCACCGACAACGAAACGCCACAAAGTCTTACGCTGACGGTTAACGGGTTACCAGCTGGACTCAGCTTTACGGCACCGGCTCAAATCGGTGGCGTACCAACAACGGCGGGCACCAGTTCGGTGACGGTGACCGCGACTGATCCCGGTGGTTTGACGGTGTCGGCTACGTTTGTGCTGACAGTGATTGATCCGTCGGCGGCCAATACCTCGCCAATCGTAGCCAACTCTGTGCCCGATCAACTGGCTATTCAGGGCCAGTCGTTTACGCTGAGCGTCTCTAATACCTTCTCCGATGCGCAGACTCCGCAGGCACTGACGCTGGCCGCCAGCGGGTTACCTGCCGGACTTACGTTGGTGGGAACTGCCATTTCCGGTACGCCGTCTCAAACGGGTACGTCGACAATAACGCTCAAAGCTACCGATCCGGGTGGACTTACCGCCACAACCAGCTTTAGTCTCACGGTGCAGCCTTCGTCGACGATTCCTTTCGCTATCACTGGCGTGAGCCCACTGACCTGCACTCAGATTGCGGCCAACCGCTATGACATCAGTTTCACTCCTCGCTACAGTGGTGTGAATGGACAAACCATTACGTTTGAAGTCGTTAGCGAGCTGGCACCGACAACTGCGCCGGGACCGTATAGCCTGCAACTTTACAATGACAAACCGAGTATTATCCTGAAGGCCAAACAGGCCGGCAGTGCGGGCGAAGCTTCGTTTACCTACAACTGGCTGAGTTTCTGTCAGAATCCGCAGCCCAACACGCCCCCCCGGGTCAACCAGCCGCTGACCGATCAGGTGGCGAAAGTGGGGCAGGCATTTGGTTATACGATTCCTCAACTCACTTTCACCGACAACGAATCGCCCCAAAGTCTTTCTCTCAGCGTGAGTGGACTTCCCGCCGGACTCAGTTTCAGTCCGCCGACGCAATTTGGGGGCGTTCCCAGCGCGACGGGCATCAGTTCAGTGACGGTAACGGCAACTGATCCGCAAGGACTAACGGTAAGTACCAGCTTTACGTTGCGGGTAGTCGATCCGAATAATTGCCGGGATGCGAATGGCGCCATTACGTCGGTAAAAGCAGGCAGTTGGGATGATCCGGCGGTGTGGTCGTGCGGGGTGGTTCCTGGTCCGACTGACGTAGTGCAGCTGAATCACGTAGTGAGTTTACCAGCCAGCTACGTAGCGCAGATCAAAACGCTACGTTATGGAACCGGTGGTAAGTTAACGTATCAGATCGGGGCACGATTGCGGCTGGGCTTCTGAATTAGCCGGCTGTAGAACGTAGCACGGTTGTTACTACGTTGACAGGTCGCAGCATTATTAAAATGAGTTCTCCGGTTTCTTTCACTATAAGGTTGAGGCCGGAGAACTCATTTTAGGGGCTAGTTTTCTAATTGAATAGCTATATCCTCCCGAAGCCATTTTTTCATTATGGGAAAACCTTTGGTAGCATCCTCGCTGGCCGTATCTGACAGGCCCATCCAGCCTACTAAAGACAGACCTATATAATTCCCGGAGGTAAATTCCTCAATGAGCCACTCACTACTCAAGTCAAAACGGTGAAAGTTATCAAGTCTGAATAGCTTGAGTAAACTTAGTTAGCAGGGAGGCAGGATCAATGTCCTGCCTCCCTGCTTGTTTATGGGGGTTCGGGTTATGACTCCCTACACTGTAATACACTGCCTGTCAAGCACATACTTACACTTTGGTAAGTCAAGACGTACTGAGCAAGAATATTCCCAGAACTGTCATATATCGTATAAAAAAACATCCACTACTAGGCCTCTTTTTCGTAAATGCGACGAGCGTGTTAATGAATGCGACGAGAGTGTTAGCAGCAATAAAATTCAGACCCGAACTTGCAGGCGTCGTGGGCGCACGTAAACCCACGAACGTATAACCCTCTTCGTACTATGATTAAAAATTACTTGCTACGTTTTTGCTGCTTTCTTTTTGGCCTGACTACACTACTCAGGTGGTCGCCTGTGTCAGGACAGAACGGCCCTACCTGCAGCGTGTATGCCACGCGCACCACGGCCGACGGCCTTGAAAGTAACAATACCCATGCCGTTTATGTGGTAACTGGTCCGGGCAGTTCGACCGTTTATGCGGCTACCAACCGGGGGTTAAGTATTTCCACGGACGGTGGACTTTCATTCGTCACCAAATTAACAACCGATGGACTGGGAGACAACATCGTAAATGACGTCTATGTCCTCAACAATACCATCTACGCGGCCACTAATGCAGGCTTGAGTATTTCGACCGATGGCGGTACGTCCTTTACCAATTATACCAGCGGCCTGGGGAATACGCTTGTCAATGCTGTTTATGCTTTGTCTGGCCCAAGCAGCACCACAATTTATGCCGCTACGAATGGCGGCTTAAGTATCTCCACGAATGGTGGCACCTCGTTTATTAACCGCACCACGACCAATGGTCTCGGAAACAATGCCGTTAATGATGTATTTGCCATTTCGGGGCCATCGAGCACCAGCGTGTATGCCGCTACGTCGGGTGGATTAGGCATCTCGACGAACGGAGCCAGCTCGTTCAACAATAAGACGACATCCAATAGTAGCTTAGGGAGTAATTCGACCAGAGGAGTTTACGTAACAGACGGCGCGATTTACGTAACTACTATCAATGGGTTGAGCATTTCAACCAACGGAGGTACTTCGTTCGTCAACAAAACTCAGGCGAACAGCGGTTTAGGCAACGTACCGGGCAATCCGGCCAACAGTGTGTTTGTGCTGGGCAGTACCGTCTACGTAGCGGTTCAGGGCGGGCTTAGTATTTCGACCAATGGCGGTGCTACGTTCACCAATTATACCAGCAATAATGGTTTGGGTAACAACTACGTAAGCGACGTTTACGTTGCTGGAGGCATCGTTTACACGGCCAACAATGGAGGCATATCGTATTGCGACACCATAACGCCCGTCATTTCGGATTTGTCGTCAAGTCCTGATCCGGTTTGTGTAGGTAGTCCAGTGACCGTGACGGCCAACATAAACAACGTATCGAATGGCTATAGCTACACCCTTACCAGTGGTGCTACGTCGCTGGTGGGCTCCAGTAACAGCGCGGCCTTCAGCCTGACATTCACCGCGAACAGTGTTGGTGCCCAGAGCTTTAGCCTAACAACCAGCGCCAACAGCAAAACCTACACGACTTCCAGAAGCTATACCGTCAACGCGCTTCCGGTGGCTACACTGGTGAACAATGGACCGCTGACCTGTACGCAAAGCTCAGTTACGCTGACCGCTTCGGGTGGTGATATTTATACGTTCAGAGATGGCAGCGGCACCGAAATCGGTACAACCGGGGCTACGACAACCCGCGTAGTGAGTGCTCCAGGTACCTACTCAGTATCGGTAACTAACTCGGCTGGTTGTGTTAGCAGTACGACTACAACAGTAACCAGTACTACGTCGGCTGCTGGACAGGTGGCCCGTTTGTATGTGAAGGCCAATGCGACAGGTGCCAATACGGGCTTAAGCTGGCAGAATGCCTTTACGGATCTGCAATCGGCGCTGAACTACGGTTGTGCAACCAATCTGACCGAAATTTGGGTAGCAGCCGGAACGTACAAACCAGCCAGTACCTCGGCAGACGTTATGGTTAGTTTCGTGATGAAAAACGGGGTAGCTATTTATGGTGGTTTCGTAGGTACTGAAACTGCTCTGAATCAGCGGCCGTTGATCAATCTGACCATACCGAGCAGCAGTACGTTATCGGGCGATATTGACAGCGATGGATCGTACAACCGTAACAGCTACCACATTATACGAAACGGGTCAGGCATAAATTCAACCGCAATTCTGGACGGATTTGTTATTGGCGGAGCCAGCGCCGACGGCCCCGCGCCCGACAATAATGGGGGTGCCCTGTTTAACGATGGTGCAGGCAGCGGCTGTACACCAACCATTCGTAATTGCGTGTTTACAAACAACTTAGCCTCTGGAACCGGGGGAGCTGTGTATAACACGAATGCGTCGCCCCAATTCACGAACTGCGTGTTTAAAAGCAATTCCGGTTATTTGGGAGCGGGGGCCGTTTATAACATCAACGATAGTAGCCCGAAGTTTACAAACTGTCAGTTCCAGAGCAATTCCGGCGGCAGTATGGGGGGCGGGGCCATTTATAACGACGCCAGCGGTACGAGCCCGGTCAATCCACAGTTCATCAATTGTGATTTTAACGGCAATACAACCACCAACGATGGCGGGGCCGTTTACAACAATGCCAGCAGCAATTTTGTGAGTCCTATTTTTGTAAACTGCTCATTCCAAAGCAATTCGGCCGATTCGCAGGGGGGTGCATTTTATAATTCGGCAGGTGCCAATTTTGCCTGCCGCCCGGATTTTACCAACTGCTCATTTCAGGGAAATACCGCTACCAGTACGGGCAAAGCCATGTACAACGTACGGGCTACCAACGGAACAACTGCCGTTACGTTGACCAACTGCGTGTTCTTTAACAATGGCGGCAGCGGAACGTTCTTCAATTCAGGGGCTACCGTAACGGCCAGTTATAGCCTTTTCGAAACAACGGTAACGGGCTACGCCAACGGAGGTAACAACCTGACCAATAACACCAGACCGTTTGTCTCAAATTTCAGTACAGAATTAACTTCCACAGCCGTAGCCATTGATGCCGGACTCAATTCGGCAACCGGCCTTACCGGTGTCACGACGGATCTGGCCGGTAATCCACGGGTCAACGGCGGGCGTGTGGATATGGGTTCGTATGAGTTTCAGCGCAGTCTCTCCATCACGGCTTCCGCTTCATCCACAGCAATTTGCCTCAATAATTCTGCAACTTTATCGGTGACCGTTTCTGGCGGAGTTACGCCGTACACCTACGCCTGGGCAGCTCCGGCGGGTACTACGTTGAATACTACGTCGGCCAGCGCGGTTACGGCAACCGGTACTACGTCGGGAGTAAAAACATTTACCGTAACCGTAACGTCGACTGATGGGGCCACAAGTACAACAACCGTCAACGTAACGGTAAATGACGCACCAATGGTAAGCATAAATCCGCCAAATCCTGTACTAACCTGCGCTACTACGTCGGTGAGCCTCAGCGCAGTAGGCAGTGGTACGTATCGCTGGAGCACCGGGGCTACTTCGTCCAGCATCAATGTAAGTACAGCAGGTTTCTATTCGGTGACGTTAACCAGTGCAAACGGCTGTACCGCGACCGCTGCGGCTGCGGTATCGCAAGATAATTCGGCACCCTCGGTGAGCATCAGCCCGTCGAATGCTACGTTGACTTGCAGCAGTCCCACGGCAACGCTAACGGCCACAGGCTCAGGAACGTATCGATGGAACACCGGAGCGACTACGTCCAGTATCACTGTAAGCATCGCGGGCACTTACTCGGTAACGTTGACAGGCAGTAACGGGTGTATAGCTAATGCATCGGTCCAGGTATCGCAGAATACAACTTCGCCTTCGGTGAGCATTAATCCATCGAGTGTTACGCTAAGCTGCGCCAATCCAACCGCAACCCTGAACGCCGTAGGTAGTGGTACGTATCGATGGAATACGGGCGCGACTACAGCCAGCATTTCGGTGAACGTAGCAGGTACGTATTCGGTAACACTGACCGGCACTAACGGATGCACCGCAGCAGCCAGTGCCACTGTACAGCAAAATAGCTCGGTGCCTTCGGTGAGTATCAATCCGTCGAGTGCTACGTTGACCTGTACTACAACCTCGGTAAGCTTGAGTGCAGCGGGCAATGGTACGTATCGGTGGAATACCGGGGCCACTACGTCCAGTATCAGCGTAAACACGGCAGGTTTCTACTCGGTGACCTTGACCAGTGCCAACGGCTGTACGGCAACCGCAGTGGCGCAGGTATCCCAAAATACGGCTGCGCCTTCGGTGAGCATCAACCCATCTAGTGCCACGTTGACCTGCGCCAGCCCTACCGCGAGTCTGACGGCAGTGGGCAGCGGTACGTATCGCTGGAGCACGGGAGCCACTACGGCCAGTATTTCGGTGAGTGCGGCTGGTACATATTCGGTGACGCTTACTGGAGCGAATGGCTGCACCGCCGTAGCCAGTGCCACTGTAACATCAGCATTTAATACGGAGACAAGCACCGTTAAGGCCGGAAACTGGAACGACCCAACAGTATGGTCGTGCGGAGTTGTTCCAGCCAGCACGGTTACAGTCCAGCTCAACCATGCGGTTACTTTACCGGCTAACTACGTAGCGGTAGGCAAAACGTTGCGGTATACATCCGGAGGCAAGCTAACGTATCAGAGTGGCGCTACGTTGCGACTTGGTTTTTAGGGGGTTGCGCTAATTATCCGAAGTAGATTTATAGCAACAAACTATATTTCCCGCTTTACAGCCCGGCGATACTAAATCTTCTTAACGATTTAGCATCGCCGGGCTGTTTTCTTTAGACTGTATCTTTTATGAAGCAATGATCTCACAAACAGTAGCTTACATAAATTAATTATCATATTTTACACCCTAATCTACTAATTATCAGCCATTTATTAGGCTCATATCATCTAGACTAATAGCTAGCTAATAAAAACAATTCACTATTTTGTCAAGAAATCAGTGCGTTTCCTTTCTTAACTGCCACTTTCTAATCACCATCTTCTTGAAAAAACTTCTCACTTCCCTTTTCGTTCTGTTCGCACTTACGGCATTCGGGCAGAAAGTATCACCGATTCCGGGATCTAAAGACCCAACGCCCGAGGTCGAAAATGATGTACAGGTGATTTCTCTTCCTAACAACCTTGTTTCGGCCCTGCCAAGCAAGCCGACAAGCTTACTGGCCGGTTCGATGCTCTTTCAACAAGAGAATCTCTACAGCAACAATAACTCAGCGGCTACGGCTACAGCGCTTGGCGGTACGGCCGTAAAAATCCGGGGCAATCTTTATCCTAAGGGCGATATCGATTATTATTCGTTCACAGCCAATGCCGGCGACCGGGTGTATGCGGCTACTATGACTGCCTTTGCCTATACAGGTTCAGGATCTTCGCAAGATAGCCAGCTAACTCTGATTGGGCCAGATGGGTCTACTGTCATTGAGTTTGACGATGACAATGGTTCTTTTTCCGCTCTTTCGTCATCCATTGCTGGCGCTATTATTCCGACGACCGGCACCTATTACATTAAAGTAAATGACTTTACGGCAGGGACGACCCTCGAATGCCCATACGATTTATATCTTAAAGTTCAGAGCGGCAGTCCAACGCCTGAAGTTGAGGGCAATGACACGCCCGCCACGGCTAATACGGCCCCGGCAAGCGGTTGGGTGAGCGGGGCCAGAAACACGGCGGCTGCTACCGAACAGGACTGGTATTCCATTACCTTGAATGCTGGCGAAACTGTCTTTTTAAGTCTGGATCTAGATCCTGAGCGAGATGGTACGTCCTGGAATGGCCGACTTGGTTTTGCGTTGTTTGGCGATGCAGGCAACCAGATTATGGTTACTGATGATGCCGGAACGAGTGATGCTACGCCCAATCCGACCATACCATCGGAGGCTATGTTCTTTACCGTCAAAGAGTCTGGTACGTATTATCTGTTTGTGGATGCAGCCTCAGCCGCTGTCGGTGGACCAACCGCTACCTACCATCTTTCGGTATCTAAGCTTGATGCCACTACGGGCTTTACAACCTATACGTCAACGGATGTGCCAAAGGCTATTGGGCCATCAAATGGAAGTGTATCGTCGACTGTAACCATTCCGGGTAACGCAATCATTAAAGATCTGGCTGTGAGAATTACGCTCAATCATGCGCTCATGCAAGATGTAGACGCTATTCTTACAACACCGGAGGGAAACCAGATTGGCCTGTTTACGGACATTGGATCAGCGGCAACAGGCGGGCAAACGCAGATGGATATACGGTTAAACGACTATAATGCCCTCCCGCCAAGTTTTACTGTGTTGAAGCCTGTGAACCTCATGCCGAAAAGAGAATCAAAACTGAATCAGTTGAAAGGCATGAAGGCCGGTGGTACCTGGACATTGACTCTTTACGACGATAATAACAACGCTAGTGGCGGAACACTAACTTCCTGGGGGATTGAAATACTGGCAGATGATACGCCAGCCACCTTGGCTACTTATACCCCTATTTACTCCCAGGATTTTGAAAGTGGCGACGGTGGTTTTACCCACTCCGGCACAAACGATCAATGGGAACGGGGAACCCCTAATACGGCTGCAACCACTACAGCAACCCCCATTGCCGCTTTTACTACCGCAAACAGCGGCACGAATGCCTGGAAAACGAACTTAACCGGCCCTTATGCACTAAACTCGAACCAGCTTTTAGAATCGGGCGATATTGACCTGACGGCGGTTACGGGTAATTCGTTGATACTAAGCTGGGCTATGAAGCACCAGATGGAAGGTACGATTTTCGACCAGTTAGAGGTTTACGTTGAAGAAGTGGGTGGGGGTGGTCTTACCCAAAACGTGTATACCTGGATAGGGGGTGATCAAAGGTCAGGAACTTCAGGTTTTATCGTAGGTAATCCAACCGTTAACGTTCCTATGTCAACGGGCTGGGGAACCTTTTTTGCCGATGTTTCTGCCTTTAAAGGGAAAACCATTCGATTTAAAGTCCGACTCACTTCGGATAATTCAGTCTTCTTTGGCGGGGTAGCCATAGATGATGTCAAGCTCTACGTCAATTGTACAACGCCTGCTACGCCTGTATTGGCCGCTGGCAACCAGACCACGGTCTGTTCAGGCACTCCGGCTTCGTTATCCGCAACGTGTAGCGTGGGTACTGTCAAGTGGTACGATGCCGCCGGTACTACGTTGCTTTCCTCCGGTTCGCCTTATAACACGCCAAACCTGACTGCCAACACCATCTATCAGGTGCGCTGCGAAAACGCGGACTGCGTGAGTGCGTTTGTCTCAACAACCGTCACTGTGACCCCAGCTACGGTGGGTGGGAACGTAGCAGGCAGCACCAGCGTCTGCGCCGGAACCAATTCTACTACGTTGACCCTGAGCGGTAATGTAGGCGCGGTGCAGCGCTGGGAAGCATCTGCCACTAGCAGTTTTGCCAGTACAACGGCGATTAATACCACCTCGAATAGCCTGACAGTGCTCAACGTCACCCAAACGACGTATTTCCGGGCCGTGGTTAAAAATGGTTCGTGCAGCGAGGCTTTTTCAGGAACGGCCGTTATCACCGCCAATCCAGCCGTAACCGCTACCATCAGTGGGGCTACGTCGGTCTGCTCCGGTGGAACTACTACGTTAACCGCTTCGGGGGGCAACAGTTATCAGTGGAGTAATAACGCCACTACCGCCAGCATCACCGCCGTAGCGGGCGTTTACTCGGTCACGGTGACGAACACAAGTACGGGCTGTTCGGGTACCGCCAGCGTAACAGTAACCAGCGGCTCGGCGCCTACACCAACCCTAACGGCCAGTCCATCCGCTACGTTAACCTGTGCCCAAACCAGCCTGACCCTGACGGCCAGTGGTGGCACATCCTACACCTTTACGGGGCCTAACGTAGTGAGCCAGAGCGGCAACACGGCTATTGTTAATGTGGCGGGAACGTATTCAGTAACAGTGGCTAACGCGTCGGGTTGCACCAGTAGCACCACCACGACCATCTTCAGCGCTACCAGTGTACCCACCGTCAGTATCAGCCCTTCGAATGCTACATTAACTTGTGCGACTCAGTCAGTAAGCTTATCGGCAACCGGCAGCGCTGGTACGTATCTGTGGAGCACCGGAGCGACTAGCCAGGTGATTAGTGCGACGGTAGGCGGGCCTTACTCGGTCACCCTGACGGATGGTAACGGCTGTACGGCTATGGCCAGCACAACGGTTACCCAGGCAACCACTCCACCAACAGTCAGTATTAATCCCCCAAGTGCTACGTTGACCTGCGCCAATTCAGTGGTCAGCTTAACTGCGGTGGGAACAGGCACGTATCTATGGAATACGGGAGCCACCAGCCAGGTCATTAGCGCGACGGCAGGTGGAATCTACTCCGTTACATCAACGAATAATAACGGCTGTACGGCTATGGCCAGTGCTACCGTAGTTCAGGATAATACAATACCAACGGTAAATATATCGCCAGCTAGTGCTACGTTGACTTGTACAACCACGTCGGTGAGTTTAAGCGCAACAGGTAGTACGGGTACGTATCGATGGAGCACTGGCGCCACCAGCCAGGTAATCAGTGCTACGTCGGCAAATACGTACTCAGTGACCCTGACAGCCAGCAACGGTTGTACCGCCATAGCATCAGCTCAGGTGGTTCAGGATAATTCAGTGCCAACCGTAAGCATTTCTCCCAACAGCGCTACGTTGAATTGCACGACCAGCTCGGTCAGCCTGAGCGCGACGGGAACGGGAACGTATCGCTGGAATACAGGCGCTGTAACTCAGGTCATAAGCGCCACCGCAGCCGGAACCTATACGGTTACCCTGACAGCCGGAAATGGTTGCACCGCTACGACGTCGGCGACTGTTGCCCAGAGCAGCAGCGCCCTATCAGTGAGCATCTCTGCCAATCCGTCGCTGACGATTGGCGCCGGCCAGAGCACGACGCTGACCGCCAGTGGCGCTACGAACTACCAGTGGAGTACCAGCGCCAACACGGCCAGCATCGTGGTCAACACCCCAGGTGTCTACTCCGTGACGGGAACGACAGGAACCTGCTCCGGAGTCGCATCGGTCACCGTCCTGCAGGCAGCTCCAGCAGGTCCCTTCGCTATCTCAGCCGTCACCACCAATAACTGCCAGCAGATCGCCAGCAACCGCTACGTCATCAGCTTCACCCCAGTCTACAGTGGTACCAACGCCCAGCCCATCAGCTTCTCGGTGGTCAATGAGCTGTTCCCCACCACCGAACCGGGGCCATACACGCTCCAGCTCTACACCGACAATCCGGTGATTGTGCTTAAGGCCATCCAGACCGGCACGCCCGGCGAGGCTTCCTTCAGCTACAACTGGCTGGCGGCCTGTTCTAACCCCATGCCCAACACCCCACCGCGCGTCAACCAGCCGCTGGTTAACCAGATTGCGCAGGTCGGCCAGGCCTTTGGGTATACCATTCCGCAGAACACCTTCACCGACAATGAGACTCCTCAGAGTCTGGTGCTGAGTGTGAGCGGCTTACCGGCTGGACTGAACTTCACCCAGCCTAATCAGATCGGGGGCGTGCCTAGTGTAACCGGTGTAAGCTCGGTGAGCGTAACGGCTACCGATCCCCAGGGGTTGAGTGTAAGCACCAGCTTCTCGTTGAGTGTGGTGATGCCAACGGGTATGAACACCCCACCCACCGTGGCCAACCCGGTTGCCAACCAGACCATCATCCAGGGTCAGCCCTTCAGCCTGAACGTGAGCAACGTATTCACCGATGCCCAAACGCCTACTTCTCTGGCGCTCACCAGCAGTCCACTACCCGCTGGGTTGACGTTGACCAACGGCGTGATTTCGGGTACGCCTTCAGCGGCTGGCACCACCAGTGTCACCCTGACGGCTACCGATCCGGGCAGTTTATCGGCTAGTTATGGCTTCACCATCAGCGTCCAGTCGGCGACCGTCAGCGGAGGATTCGCCATCACCGGAGTCACCACCGACAATTGTCAGCAGATTGCGGCCAACCGCTATGCCATCAGCTTCACGCCCCGCTACAGTGGCACCAACGCGCAGCCCATCAGCTTCTCGGTGGTCAACGAGCTGGCGCCCACCACGGCGGCCGGGCCTTACAATCTGCAGCTCTACACTGACAATCCGGTGATTGTGCTCAAGGCCATCCAGACCGGTACGCCGGGCGAAGTGTCCTTCAGCTATAACTGGCTGGCGGCTTGTTCCAATCCAATGCCCAACACGCCACCGCGCGTCAACCAGCCGTTGACCAATCAGACCGCGCAGGTGGGTACGGGTTTTGGCTACACGATTCCCCAACTCACCTTCACCGACAACGAGACGCCGAACTCCCTGGTGCTTTCCGTCAGTGGCTTACCGGCGGGTTTAAGCTTTAGCCCACCCAGTCAGATCGGTGGTGTACCGAGTGTAACCGGGGTGAGTTCGGTGACCGTAACGGCTACTGATCCCCAGGGATTAAGTGTAAGCACCACCTTTACGCTGACGGTTAATCCAGCCGGTGGTTTCATTATTTCTGGCGTGCAGACGGTGAGTTGTGTGGTGCTGAATGCGAATCAGCGTTCGCTGACGTTCACGCCGATCTACGGGGGCTCGGATGGCAGTCCGATCAGTTTCTCGGTGGTTAATGAGATGTTACCCACCACGGCACCTGGCCCCTACCAATTAACGTTATACACCGACAACCCAGTGTTGCAGTTGCGCGCTCGTCAGGGTTCCTTGCAGGCCAGTTATGCGTACAACTGGCTAGCGGCCTGTGGCAGCACGCGGCAGGGTGTGACCGAAGTGGGCAGCGAATTGCAGGTAACGGTGCTGGGCAACCCGACCTCAGGTCAATCGGCTGCTATTGAGATTCGGGGGGCCTATGGCCAGCGGGTCTCAATAGATCTGGTAGATATGCAGGGACGATCGACGCATCAGCAAGTAATTGATGAAGCGGGTACGGTGGAACGAGTCCGGGTGCCGCTAGCGGCTAATCGGGGCATTCTATTGTTGCAGGTGCGCACAGCGAGCCAGCTCAAGACCGTGAAGCTCATCAAGTCGGAATAAAAAAAGCAAGTTCAGGTAGCAGGGAGGCAGGGCCATTGGCTTTGCCTCCTTTGTTTTTAGTAGTGTTTTATTGCTACATGATTGCCTACCAAAGGCATTTGAATTTTGCTGAATAGGCGGATACCGTTAAATTGAATTTTCATCAGCCACCATTTTGCAAGTACTATCAGCTAGCGCCGATACGTTCGTCATGTATACTGCAACGCCACAATCACCTGATTCTTAACTAGAAGAGTGGAATTTCAAATCAGTCTGTTTTATTTTTATAGCTACTACGAATGTCGATGAAAGTTGGGGTTACGCTACTCATGTTTTTACTGGGCAACGTAGCGGTAAGAGGTCAATCAGTGCCTGTCCTGAAATTTGAAGAGCTGGAGCAACGTATCAAACAGCCAAACGATACGTTGTATGTCGTCAATTTCTGGGCAACCTGGTGTGCGCCCTGTGTGAAGGAGTTGCCGCTCTTCGAATCGGTTCGCAAGACGTATGCAAACCAGAACGTGAGTGTGTTGCTGGTATCCATGGATGCGCGAAAAACGTTGGCTACCAAAGTGATTCCATTTGTGCGCAACCGAAAAATGGGCACGAACGTAGTGCTGCTCGATGAGCCGGATTTAAATACCTGGATTGATAAACTGGTTCCCGAATGGTCGGGCGCGTTACCTATGACACTGGTGCTGAATGAGAAACGTAACGTTCGGCAGTTTATCGGGAAACCCGTGAAAAACGGTGAACTTGAATCAATTATCAATAAACTCAAACAATGAATGTCATGAAAAAAGCTAATTTATTGCTTGCGATCGAGCTGATGTTCGCTATCGTGCTGATGACCTCGCACACTTCGTCGACGGGTTACAAAGTGGGTGATGTAGTCCAGGATTTTAAACTGAAAAATGTAGATGGCCGAGACGTATCGCTCGCCGATCAGAAAGACGTAAAAGGGTACATTATTGCCTTTACCTGCAATACCTGCCCGGTTGCGCAGGCCTACGAAAGCCGCATCATTGCGCTTAATGAGCAGTTCGCGCCGAAAGGATTTCCGGTTGTTGCGATCCAATCCAACGATGCGCAACGTTCGCCGGGCGATTCATACGCGGGAATGCAAGCGCGGGCCAAATACAAAAAATACGCATTTCCTTATTTACACGACGAAAGTCAGGCGGTGGCCAGTGCGTTTGGGGCTTCCAATACTCCCCATATGTTTGTGGTGAAAAAAGAAGGAAACCAGTATCGTGTAGCCTATATAGGCGCCATCGATAACAACCAGGGCGACGGCTCCTCAGCCAGCAAAAAGTACGTAGAAGAAGCCGTCAACGAGCTGCTGGCCGGAAAACCCGTTACCACCCCAACGGCAAGAGCAATTGGCTGTGGCATTAAGTGGAAAAACGCGTGATAGGATATATGAAGTAGGATGTATGATAGCTGATAGAAAATACATCATACATCCTATATCATATATCCTACTTCATACATCCAATTTACATTTTCTCTTTTCCAAACTTCGTCCCGAAGAAATCGCCTTTGTTCCAGGTGGGGCGGCCATCGGCCTGGGCGGTTAGGTAGCCGACGAGAAATTGCAGTTGCGCGTGTTTGGCGGCTGCGTTGAAATCGAACGGCTGATTCATATCGTCCTGGGGCGAGTGATAAATGGTGGCCCGCCAGCTCAGATTTAGTTTGGTACCGTCGAGGTTTGGGTTGCCCGTCTGCGACCCGCTTTTGATGAACAACGCTGGAATGCCCTGACGCACAAAGCTGAAGTGGTCGCTTCGCATGAACACGGTTTGCTCAGGAATTGGATCAGGGCTAATCTGTACGCCCAAAAACGAAGCCGCCTGACTTACTTCCTTATCCAGACTGGAATGCTGCGCGCCATAAGGGACGATATCGAGCAGCGGATGAAAGAAAAATGGCATATCCAGCGTCTGGTTAGAGACAATTTTCTCTTTTGGAACGGTTGGGTTGCTGGCGAAATAATCCGACCCCAGCAGCCCTAATTCTTCGCCCGTTACACAAACGAACAAAATCGACCGACGAGGTGCTTTTGGAAGTGACGAAAACAGCCGCGCTGTTTCCAGATTGATCGCCACGCCCGAAGCGTTGTCGTGAGCGCCATTGTTAATGGAATCGCCCTTCACAGGTCTCGTAATCCCCAGATGGTCGAGGTGGGCGACGATCACTACGTATTCATTTTTCAATACCGGGTCGGTACCGGGTAACAGCGAAACCAGATTGTAACCAGCCACCTCTTCCACCGCATCCGTCTGCGTTTTCATACGTATTGATACGTTCAACGGAAACGCCTGCGGGCGATTTTTCTGGGCCGCTTCCAGCGCATCCCGGAAGGACGTACCAGCCTGCGCAAACAACAGACGAGCCGTCGAATCGCTCAACGAAGCGGCTCCTTTGATGGCCGGATAGGTACGTTGCGGTTTCCCCTGCTTATCACGCCATTTGTAGACACCCAGGCGCGCACGCGGAGCTGCCGTTTCAACACGGTTTCGGAGATCGGTGGGCATGCTGAACGCTACCGTACCAACGGCCCCGTGCGCCACTGCATTTTCGGCTTTCGATGACGAGTAATATGCCCGCTGATTAGACGGGAACGTAGCAGGTGCGCCGTTGAAATACGCCACAATTTTGCCCTTTACGTCGATGCCTTTATAGTCATCATAATCCAGTTCGGGGGCTGTAACGCCGTACCCAACGAACACCACCGGCGCGTTGACTTCGCTGGTTGGCAGATCAGGATTTGGGCTAAGAATACACTGCCGACCAATGATCAGCGGCCGTTCTTCTCCCTTCGTAATTAAAGCAACAGAGCTGTTTCCTTCCTGCACCTGCCAGCGGCCCAGTGGTACGTTCTGCCGATACGTTTTATTTTCGCCAGCAGGCTGTAAACCAAGGGCTTTAAACTGACTCACTACGTATTCAGCCGCCATATCGAAACCACGCGAGCCGGGTTTCCGACCTTTGAGCGAATCGCTGGCCAGGATACGCATATGGTTTTTAATCGCTTCGGGACGTACCGTTTTGACTACTTGCTGGGCTTCGGCAGGAATCGCGTTCGACTGCGATTTTGCTACGTTCGGACCGAGCAGGGCAACGGATGCAATGAATAATGAAGTGTATAGATCACGCATTTTAGTTAGGTTAATAAATAGCTAAAATACGTGATGGACTGAATTTATCCGTTAATCTTTCCCACTTTATCGATCGGTAACGGCCATTTTCAGTAAAGCCAGTTCAAGTTTGGTATATTCGTCGCCCCAAACAGACGTAGCACATGAAAAAACTACCCGTAATTATTGACTGCGATCCCGGACACGATGATGCCGTTATGCTCATGCTGGCTGTTGGCAGCGGCTTATTCGACATAAAAGCAATTACTACGTCGGCGGGAAATCAGACGCAGGCCAAAACGCTGAAGAACGCGCTGAAACTTGTTACGTTGCTTCAGGTCGATATTCCGGTGTACAAAGGCTGCGAGAAACCGTTGTTTCGGGAGTTGATTATTGCCGATTATGTACATGGCGAAATGGGCATGGACGGCCCTACCCTACCCGAGCCCACGCTACGTCCTGAATCGTTGTCGGCGGTGGAAGCGATAGCGCAGATTCTGACGGAGAGTTCGGAAAAAATTACCATCGTGCCAACCGGCCCACTGACCAATATTGCTACGTTCCTGCTGGCGTACCCACACCTAAAGGATAAAATTGAGCAGATTTCGCTGATGGGCGGGGGCGCTTTTCGGGGTAATATGACGCCGACGGCTGAGTTCAACATCTATGTAGACCCCGAAGCGGCTGCAGTCGTTTTCAATTCGGGCGTTTCGATTACGATGTGCGGACTGGACGTAACACACCAGGCATTGGTGTTTCAGGAAGACATTGAGCGGTTTCGGGGAATCGGCAATCAGTCGGGAAACGTAGTGGCCGAATTGATGGACTTTTTCTCCATTTTCTACCGTCGGGAACGCCCCGAACTGGAAGGAGGAGCCGCCCTTCACGACCCCTGCGCCATCGCGTATCTGATTAACCCGTCGATATTTAGCGCGAAACCGTGCTACGTTGATGTTGAAGTAAACGGCAAACTGACGACCGGAACAACCGTCGTTGATTTTTTCGACGTACTGAAGCAAAAACCAAACGTCAATTTCGTCTATGAGATTGACCGCGTGCGGTATATAAATCTTATTTACGATGCTGTGCAGAAGTTGCCGTAGTAGTGATACGTCAAACGTTTCTATGTAGCATAAATAAAAGGGGCATCTCAAATTTGAGATGCCCCTTTTTTATGGTTACTATTACTTATCGGCTCAGATACAGATTCCGTTCGGAATAGACTTTCTGGAAGAAATCGTCCTTCAAATCGTCAATGAAGTAAATGCCTTCGCCGGTTGATTTCATTTCGGGGCCGAGTTCCTTGTTGACGTTCGGGAATTTGCTGAACGAGAACACCGGAATCTTGATGGCGTATCCATTTTTGACCGGATTAAAGGTAAAATCCTTCACTTTTTTATCACCCAGCATCACCTTCGTCGCGTAGTTTACGTACGGCTCCTGGTAGGCTTTGCAGATGAACGGTACGGTACGGCTGGCGCGTGGGTTGGCCTCGATCACATACACTTTCTCATCTTTGATGGCGAACTGAATGTTGATCAAGCCCACCGTTTTGAGCGCAACGGCTATTTTTTTGGTGTATTCTTCAATTTGCCGCACCACATTTTCACTCAAATCGAACGTCGGCAGCAGCGCGTAGGAATCGCCGGAGTGGATACCCGCCGGTTCAATGTGTTCCATGATACCGATGATATACACGTCTTCACCATCGCAAATGGCGTCAGATTCCGCTTCGATAGCATTTTCGAGGAAGTGGTCGAGCAGAATGTTGTTGTCGGGAATGTCCTGCAGAATCTTCATCACGTGCTGCTCCAGCTCGTTTTCATTGATGACGATTTTCATACTTTGACCGCCCAATACGTAGCTCGGACGTACTAGCAGCGGGAATCCCAGTTCACGCGACAGTTCTATAGCAGCTTCCGACTCGCGCACCGTTCCGAACTTCGGATAGGGAATATCGAGCTGACGTAGCATATCGGAGAAGTGACCCCGGTCCTCGGCTAAATCAAGTGCTTCCCAACTTGTACCGATGATTTTGATGCCATAGCGCGTCAGTTTTTCGGCCATTTTTAAGGCCGTCTGACCGCCCAATTGCACAATGACGCCTTCGGGCTGTTCGTGCTGGATGATAGCGTGAACGTGCTCCCAGAACACCGGCTCAAAATAAAGTTTGTCGGCAATATCAGGGTCGGTCGAAACGGTCTCCGGGTTGCAGTTAATCATAATGGTTTCGTAGCCAGCTTCTTTGGCGGCTAACACACCATGCACGCAGGAGTAATCGAACTCAATTCCCTGGCCAATCCGGTTCGGTCCTGAGCCCAACACGACCACCTTTTTGCGGTTGCTACGTATCGACTCATTACCCGGCAAATCCGAAACGGGTTCGGCGTGGTCGGTGGTGATGGGCACCTGGTTGTTGAACGTCGAGTAATAGTAAGGCGTTTTGGCCTCGAACTCAGCCGCGCAGGTATCCACGCATTTGTACACGCGACGGATGTTGTGCGCTTGACGGTAGTTATAGACTCTGCTTTCCTTCACACCAAGCAAATGAGCCAATTGGCGGTCGGCATAACCTTTTTGCTTGGCAGTACGTAGCAGTTCGGGTGGCAGGTCCTCCAGATCGTACTGCTGAATTTCCCGTTCCAGTTCAATCAATTCTTCAATCTGATGCAGGAACCAGGGGTCGATTTTAGTCAGTTGCTGGATAGTCCGGAACGACATACCGGCCTTGAACGCATCGTAAATATGGAAAAGCCGGTTCCAGCTTGGGTGCTGAAGACTTTCGGTCAGCGCGTCGCGGTCGGTGAGTTCGTGACCATCGGCGCCAAGACCGTTACGTCGGATTTCGAGCGATTGACAGGCTTTTTGCAGGGCCTCCTGGAAGTTCCGGCCAATTCCCATTGCTTCGCCCACTGATTTCATCTGTAAGCCCAGTGACCGGTCGGCGCCCGGAAACTTATCAAAGTTCCAGCGCGGCACTTTTACGATAACGTAGTCGATGGCTGGTTCGAAGAAAGCCGACGTAGTACCCGTAATCGGGTTAATCAGCTCGTCGAGGTTGTAACCAACGGCCATTTTAGCGGCAATTTTGGCAATCGGGTAACCCGTTGCTTTAGACGCCAGCGCCGATGAGCGGCTCACCCGCGGATTCACCTCAATGACAATAATTTCGTCGGTTTGCGGATTCACCGAGAACTGGATATTACACCCTCCCGCAAACTGCCCGATACCGCCCATTACCCGGATTGCTAGATCGCGCATTTGCTGATATAACGTATCGGGCAGGGTCATGGCCGGCGCTACCGTAATGCTGTCGCCGGTATGAACGCCCATCGGGTCGAAGTTCTCGATGGAGCAGATAATAATGAAATTGCCATTATTATCACGTAGCAACTCCAATTCGTACTCTTTCCAGCCCATCACACTTTGTTCCACCAGTACCTCATGCACGGGCGATGCGTGTAAGCCGTGAGTCAGCGCTTTGTCGAAATCTTCGGGTACGTTTACGAAGCCACCGCCCGTACCACCGAGCGTAAACGAAGGCCGGATGACAAGCGGAAATCCAATTTCCTGCGCAATTTCTTTACCTTCCAGAAACGAGCGGGCCGTGCGGCCTTTACAAACACCAGCGCCTAACTGGAGCATCAGCAACCGGAATTTCTCGCGGTCTTCGGTGGTTTCGATGGCGCGTATATCGACACCAATAATCTGTACGTTATATTTTTCCCAGACGCCAGCTTTGTCGCAGTCGATGGCCAGATTCAACGCTGTCTGGCCACCCATTGTGGGTAAAACGGCATCGATGGGCCTACCCATGGCAATGTGTTTTTCCAGAATTTCGACGATCGACTTCTTTTCCAATGGCAGCAGATACACATGATCGGCGTTGATTGGGTCAGTCATAATCGTAGCCGGATTGGAATTAATCAGCGCTACTTCAATGCCTTCATCCCGAATGGAACGGGCGGCCTGCGAACCCGCATAATCGAACTCGCACGCCTGACCAATAACAATGGGGCCAGAGCCAATGATAAGAACAGAGCGAATGTTGGTGTTTTTGGGCATTTTTCTGTGGAGCAATGAACCGTTGGACGACCCCGAACAAGCTACCGGATTTATGATACAGATAACGTATCGCGACTGGCAACCTGGAGCAGTGGGCCAAAAAATCCTGCAAAATTAGTGTATCTAACGCAAGGAATAAGCCGTATCTTCGAAAAATTACGTAACACCTCAGATTTAATCTGTAAAATGCCTTAACTGGGCCAATCAGAAAGTATTATTGCAAAAGGGTCTGACAGACACTAATTTTGTTTTAATCTGTTTTTAATCTCGCATTACTCTACGTTTATGTTCCGGTTTTATCCTGTTATTATCTGTATACTGGTTGGCTGTCTGGCTGTTACGTGTGTAAACGACTATCCGGCCACAGCACCGTATACACCACCGGTTGTGCCGAATCCGCCTGGTGGTGGGCTTCCCGGCAAGGAACAGCCATCATCAAACAAGCGACTCTTTTTGTCGAATGACAAAGTAAAGGTGGCTATTGATTTGAATATGGGCGGGGCCATCAACTACCTGGCTGAAGCGGGGAGCAACGAAAACATGGTCAATAACAATGACCTCGGACGGCAGTTGCAGACCTCAATTTATGGCGGCCCCTATCCGTATAGTGTGAATGGGAAAGACCCGGTCTACGAGTGGCGGAACCTGGGCTGGAATCCGGTTCAAACGGGCGATTACTACAACCACCCGGCGCAGGTAATCAGCTATCAGCAGGGGCAGAATACGCTGTACGTGAAAACCATACCCAAAATCTGGCCGCTTTTCGATGAACCCGCCGATTGTACCATGCAGCACTGGATTGAACTGAAAGACAACACGATACACGTTCGCTGCCGCATCGAAGTTAATCGTACCGATACCACGCATTATGAAGGTCGTACGCAGGAAACACCCTGTGTTTACCTAAATGCGCCTTACTACCGGCAGGTTATCTACAACGGTCAGAAGCCCTTCACCAACGATGCTGTTTCGGAATACACCGACCACGATATGAAAACCCGCTATGCTACCGAAAACTGGATTGCGCTGCTCAATGCCAAAGGTCGGGGCGTTGGTCTATATCGATCCAACGCCTTCCGGTCGAATACAGCCAGCTTTGGTCAATTGCGGGAGGGCAACGAATACGACGGTTCCAGTTCATACATCAACAACTGCGATTACCTTCAGATCGACCACAACGGGCAGTATGAATACGAATACACGCTGGTCGTTGGCTCGCTCGACGATATCCGGAAGTTTGCGTACAGCCAGCCTCGCCCGGCATCGGCTCCCAATTACCAGTTTGTAAACGACCGCCAGGGCTGGTATTACTTTAATACCCAGGACCGGGGTTGGCCAGTTCAGAATGCACTGGCAATTCAGTGGTCTCGTCACGATGACAAACAAAACAACTTTCGGGTAATGAGTCCGCTGGTGTTTTGGCGCGCTACCGACGTACCAAAAATATATATCCAGGCGGCTTTTCGTACGCAGGGGAACCGGGCGCGTTTCACCTGGAAAAAACCGGAAGAAGACAATTTCGTGGATATGCCTAGCCGCTACGTTGAATTTCCAATTGTAGGCGACGGACAGTTCAGAACGTACGAAATTAACTTAAGCGGTCAGAACGGCTGGGATGGTGTCATTAGCCAGATCTCGCTCAACAGTCCTCCGGATCAATACGGGTTTGAGAAAGGCTCAACCGTTCAGATACGTAGCATTACAGCGAAACCGTAAAAAGTCAAAGTCAGTAGTCTTTTAGTGAATAATTCGGGCCTGGTTTTACCTGTAGGCACGTAGCGCAGTGAAATATTCTTACACGAGTTCATGACAACTTTTACGTCTTATCTCTCGACCCCCGCAGAGGTTGGGGATAAGACGTAAAAGGAAGTTTAAACGGGTATTAATTCTGCTTTTACGTCAAATAAAAAGGGTATCGAGTCAGACCCGATACCCTCTTCTATAATTAGCTTTTGCTTAGGCCAGGAACGGCGTAGCAATAGCCAGAACGGCTGCTTTCGACAGTGGTTCGTCGTAGGCTTCTGAAGCCGGGCCAAACCCGATACCTCCCAAACCATTCACGTTAACACCACCCTGAGACGTATTGTCTTCTCCGGCATAAACAGCCGCTGGTGCCCCCATGTTGCCCGTAATCCAGCCTTTTGCACCAAGCAGATAGCGAACTTTAGCAGCGTGCATAGCTTCAACAGAGTGAATTTGCAGCGCTGTTTTCAGTACGTCAGGAGCTGATATCAAATTTCCGGCCTGACCTTTATAAGCCCGAACACCCGTATCTTCAAGGGCATGTGAAACGGTTATGAAGGTACGGTAATTCGAGAATACGTCTGGGAAAGCACCCTTCGCCGTAAAGTCGAAATTAGGCTTCGAAATGGCCGCACCGCCCAGAGCCGAACGTAGCAGCGCTACGTGTGCATTCTCGTGAAGTGCAATCTGCTGGAACGTCATCTGACCTTCGTTACCCATAACCAGTGAACTGGACAGGCCACGATTGTAAAATTCGGCTTCAAGGTATTCCAGGGTCAACGCAAAATTCAGTACGTCTACTACTGTATTAGACTGTGCATAAGCCTTGTTCAGAACCGCTCCGAAAGCGACTGGCGCAATACCGGCAGCAGCTTTTTTCAGGAAGTTGTGGAACACATGGCGACGTGATACGTGGTCAATCCGCTCGTAAACGTCGGCGTCCACCTTCTCAATTTCATTAAGTATGTTTTGTAGATTCATGGCTGCTCTGAACGTTTAAGCACGACGGTAGTTTTTGCCGTTGATGGTTTCCTGTACAAATGGTCTTACCAGCGTTAATACTTCTTCAGGCATACGCGCTTCGCCAAGTCCTGTCGAAGGTGCAACGATATCGTTACCGGCAAATGAAGAAGTCATTGGGTTCAGCATTTCGCTGATGATCGACGTGTGGCGCGCTTCAACCGATACGATTTTGCCAGCCAGCAAGAGATAATCAACGTTTTTGATGAGGTTACCAGCACCGTTGTAGGCCGAAACACCAATCGCTTCGAAAACGCGGGCCGTTCCCAGAACCGACGCCCGGCTGCTGAAGTTGATGCTGCTGAAATTAGGGGTCAGGCCTGGAATGGCAGCACTTCCCAGAGCAGCTTTGAACAGTTCGCGGTGGCTGATTTCGTGGTCGCGAATGTCGCGTAGTTGCGCCATTTCGTAGCCATTCATGCCCGAATAGGGCGTCATCATGACTTGGGTATAGAAAGCGGCTTCCAGCTGTTCCAGCGCATACGCATAGTTCAGAATACCTACATCGCTATAACCAATGTCGCCGAGGTCAATTACATCCCCGGCCCGGCCAGCGCCCCGTGCTACGGTGTCGTCAATTTCATTATGGCAAGCGCTCAATGCAACGCCTGCTGCTGCGGTTGCGCCCAGATAACGCAAAAAGACACGGCGCCCTAAAGCTGCCGAAGTCTTGCCCGTCAGCAACTGACTGATGTCAGTAGTGTCTTTCGGTAGATTTTCCATTGACCCAAAAATTGTTGTTGAGTTTTCTGCCGTTCGTCGGAAGAATTGCCATAACTACGATTCATGGGCCCCCTTGGTTTTCTGATTTGGCTCTTTTTTTTAGCGGTTTCAGCGTTTCTTGAGCCAACGGGACAAAAAATACCGCTTACGAAAGAATCTGCCGAAAATATGGTTTATATAAGTCTGAATATTATGATTTATAGAGAAAAGATAATGTTTATTAAGCGGTACCTCTATCCTAGCGATGTTTATTATACGGTATAACCTGCAATCGGACTAGGATCAGACGTAGTTTTTCAGATAAGATTTAGCTGACCTATTTGCGAAGGCTGAAAGTTTATCCGTAATCAGAAAAATTTGCCGGATTTCCTAAACATCTTCGTTTGATGGTGGGTTGTACTTATTGTTTATAACCATCCATTAGCAACTGTTATGACTAACAATAAGGAAATTGTTGATGATCTGAACGATCTGGTTAAGATTAACAACGACCGGATTCATGGCTACGAAGAATCCATTAAAGAAAGTAAAGATGCCGACCTGAATGAATTGTTCCGGCACATGATTGTTCAAAGCGAACAGTTCCGTAGTCAACTGGCTGATCACATTGTACGTATTGACGGCTCGGGCGTGGCCGATTTCGACTCGACAGATATTTCGAGCCAATTACACCGCGCCTGGATTGATATTAAAGCAGCTATAACGGGCAAAGACAGAGATTCTATTCTGAGCTCGGTAGAATTTGGCGAAAATGCTGCTGTTGAAGCCTACGAAGATGCGATCGAGAAAGACCATCTGCCGGCTTATATCAAGGAAGACCTACGGAAGCAACTAAGCGAACTGCGTGGGGCTTACGAACGGGTAAAAGCCCTGGAAAAGTCGGCCTAGGACGTAGTACGTTCTATATTTCTGCTATTGTCAGGAAAACAAAAAGGGTTGCTACGTAGCAACCCTTTTTGTTTTTGCCATGCTGAAAACGACAATGTTACGTAGTAACTACGTAGTTACGTAGCATTTATTTGGGCAACGGCATATCCCGCAGATCTTCGTCGGTTAACTTGATTGCAGCAGCCGCTACGTTCTCTTCCAGGTGTTTCACCGACGACGTACCGGCAATCGGCAACATAACGGGCGAAGCCGCCAGCAACCAGGCCAGCGCAATCTGGAATTCGGTAGTGTTATGCCGCGCGGCTACTTTCCGGATGGCGTTATGACGATCCGGATTCATGTTGCCTGCATTCAGCGGATACCAGGGGATAAACGCGATATTTTTCTGTTCACAGTAACGTAGTACGTCGTTCCAGCGTTGCTCGCCGAAATTATACATGTTCTGCACCGACACTACGTCGAAATACTGACTAGCTTCTTCAATCTGCTCGACACTCACTTCCGATAGGCCAATATGCCGAATTTTGCCTTGCTGTTGGGCCTCCTGCAAAAAACTCAGGTATTCTTCAGAGGGCACTTTCGTATCGAAACGGTGCAATTGATATAGGTCGATACGTTCTAGTTTCAGGCGTTTCAGGCTTCCGTTCAGGGCCTCTTCCAGATGCTTACGACTTCCATCAACAGGCCACTGGTTAGGGCCGGTACGCAGCAATCCGCCTTTAGTGGCAATAACCAGTCCTTCGGGATAAGGATGTAAAGCTTCGGCAATCAGCTCTTCCGATACGTAGGGGCCGTAACTATCGGCTGTATCAATGAAATTGATGCCTAATTCAAGACATCGTTTGAGAACACGAATGGACTCATCGTGGTCTTTGGGCGGCCCCCAGATGCCTTCACCAGTCAGGCGCATGGCTCCGTAAGCCATTCGATTCACGGTCAGATCACCGCCAATAGTAATTGTGCCAGCCTCAGTTGCTGGTGCTTCCGTCGCTTCCATAGCGTTCGTTTGGGTTAAATAAGATAGTGAACAACGTAAAATGAATAATGGATAACGAAGGGTGAATAATGCTTTCAACCGAGGGTCTACTGGCTAACCTTACTCATCACTCATTTTACATTGTTCATTATCTTTTATTAACCAACGAAAACGTTTTTTGTGCGGATTTGCGGGATGAAGTTTTTATTTACCGCTTCTCGATGCCATCCAGCACCCGCCGAATGATGTTGGCCCGCTTCATAAAATCGAGTGATGTTGCTACGTCCTGATCGTCAATTACCTGCTTAAACTGTTGTAGGAACTCGATATAAGCCGCCAGTGCATTCGATACGTTCGTCCGGTTCTGGTCGAAAATGGGTGCCCACATCTGCGGTGAGCTTTTGGCCAGACGTACCGTCGAGCTGAAACCCGTACTGGCCATGTCGAAAATTGCCTGTTCGTCTTTTTCTTTTTCGAGAACGGTCAGTCCCAGGGCAAAAGCGCTGATGTGGCTTAGGTGCGATACGTAGGCCAGATGCAGGTCGTGTTCTTTGGGCGTCATGTAAAACAGCTTCATGCCCGCATCCCGAAACAGGCTCTCGGCCAGTAACAGACTGTCTGCGTTACTCTTGTCAGCATCGCAGATAATCAGGTTCTTACCAGGCAATAATTCCCGGAACGCGGCTCCTGGCCCCGAATTTTCGGTACCGGCCATTGGGTGAGCAGCCACGAACTGGGCCCGTTTTGGATGGGCATCTGCTACGTCGCAAATAGATTCTTTGGTCGAGCCGAGATCAACGACGGTGGCACCGGCAGAAAGATAATCGAGCACCATTGGCAACAGGTTGATAATGACGTTTACGGGCGTAGCCATGACCACTAAGTTACTTTGTGGTACCGCTTCCGCCAAGGGCAGTACGTCATCGACAATGCCTTTTGCCAGAGCCAATTGCCCATTCACGGGCGACGTATCGACGCCGATGAAATGCATTTTGGGGTATTTCTCACGAAGAGCCAGGGCGAACGAACCGCCCAACAGACCAATGCCTACGATGGAAACTTTCATGGACCGGGATTTAGCTGATTTGGGGATTTTCTGGATTTTGTTTTGCTATTATACAAAACACTTATGGTTTGGTGTGGAAGCGTCGGAAATGTGGATTCAGTAAGCGCTTGAATTCGAGGCTGGACGCGCCGAAATTTATGAGCAGACCGATTTCTAGATTATAGGCTTCCAGGTAATTAATGGCTTGTGCCAGATGGACTTCCTCCAGTTTGATAATCGCTTTTAACTCAACGAGGATTTTCTCTTCTATCAGAAAATCAACCCGCCGTCCGCCAACCGATACACCTTTATAAAAAATCGGCATATCGACCTCTCTGGCGAAACCGATATTGAACTGTTCCAGTTCGTAAGCCAGCGAACGCTGATAAATTACCTCCGCTCCGGCGGCCCGGCTGAAATCCGTTCCCCAATATACGGTGAACTTCCATCGAACATCCAATGACGCGATGCGTCAGCTCGGCAAATTTGTAATCCTGCATTTAGCTCCATCAATAAAGTTTTACATTTCATAATTCATTGAAAGAGTTAAAGAGGAGTATTCCTGAACCGGGATTTAGCTGATTGATGGATTTTCTGGATTTCGTTTTCGCTTCTTCGAAGCGCGTATATCAGCAAAAAACAAAATCCTGAAAATCCATCAATCAGCTAAATCCCGGTTCAGATGCGTTTTGTTGCTTCCATTACCCGCTCCTTCGGTACGCATAGCGAGACCCGCACGTAACGGTCGCCTTTGGGGCCGAAGATGAAGCCGGGGGCAATGAAAACGTGTTTATTTTGAAGTAGATCATCAACGAGAACTTCGGCTGATGGTACCGAATCGGGCAGTTTAGCCCAGATAAAAAGCCCTTCCTGATCGAGCGAGTAGGTACAGCCGAGCGCATCCAGAAACGCGTGCAGCGCATCCATGCGACCTTCATAAACCGCGTTACGTTCGCGGTGCCAGTCGTCGGAGTTAGTCAGGGCTTCGGCAGCCGCATCCATCAAAGGCTTGAACTGTCCTGAATCGACGTTGCTTTTTATAGTCAGGACCGCGTCTACGTAAGGCTTCGCGCCCGCCATCCAGCCGATACGCCAGCCCGCCATGTTGTGCGATTTACTCAGCGAATTCAATTCGACCGCTACGTCCTTTGCGCCA
This sequence comes from Spirosoma flavus, assembly GCF_054778555.1. Classification (NCBI taxonomy): domain Bacteria; kingdom Pseudomonadati; phylum Bacteroidota; class Cytophagia; order Cytophagales; family Cytophagaceae; genus Spirosoma; species Spirosoma flavus. The sequence continues at coordinate 933,789 of NZ_BAAGZL010000001.1, read as the reverse complement.
TCTACCGATAATAGACTAATTGGCGCTTTTTTATTCAGAATCAGGCTATACGGATTATCGTGGCAGAGTAGTACGTGGTGATCATGCGCGAACTTCACCGCTCGCTCAAACAAAGCCGGCGTAGCAGGTGCGCCGGTCGGCATGTGTGGGTAATTGAGCCAGATAATTTTGACTGGATTGCTAGCTGGTGCAGCAGCTACCCGATCGGCCATCGCTTCCCAATCGGGTTGCCAGCCCGCATTTTCCTGCAATGGATAATCCATTACATTAGCACCGACCATACGACTCACCGCCCGATAGGCCGGGTAACCCAGTTCGGGCACAAGAACGCCGTCGCCATCATTTAGAAACGTCAGCGAAATATGCGTGATACCTTCTTTCGAACCGATCAGCGGAAGAATTTCCGTTTCCGAATCAAGCGTAACACCGTAGGTGTGTTGATAAAAGTTGGCGATACCCTGACGCAGACCGGGCGTGCCTTTATACGGCTGATACCCATGCGCACCGGGTTGCTGGGCCGAGTGAATAAGCGCATCAATCGTATTGGCCGAGGGCATCAAATCAGGGTTGCCGATGCCGAGATTAATCACATCGTGACCAGCCGCCTGAAGTCGACGAACTTCAGCCAGCTTCACCGAAAAATAATACTCCTGCGTTTGATCAGCGCGGAGGGCAAGAGGGATAATCAATTTCTGAACCGGGATTTAGCAGATTTGAGGATTAGCAGGGTTTTGTTATTCAGCTAGTCCAGTCATTTTGGCGCAAAGATAATGTCTGAACCGGGATTTAGCTGATTTGAGGATTTTCTGGATTTTGTCTTTCACTTCGAAGAAGCGCTTTATCAATTAACAAAATCCAGAAAATCCTCAAATCAGCTAAATCCCGGTTCAGACAGATATTTCAGCAAAGGCGCCAGGTGCAACGCCTGCATCATTTCGCCCTGGTTGATAATTTCCCAGGCGCGTTCGCGGCTCACTACGTGTACACTGATCTCTTCCGTAATTTCCAGATGCTGAGACTGTTGCAACGTAACACCCGTAACCAGAAACGCATACGTCAGGTTGTTGTGCGTACCCGGATTGGCCGAAAGCGTCATGATCGGTTGCCACGTGCCGCCACCGTAGCCTGTCTCTTCGAGTAGCTCACGCTGAGCAGCGTGCAACGGTTCTTCGCCCGGATCGACAACGCCCGCACAAAGTTCGTAATGAACACCACCGATGCCGTGCCGATACTGACGTATCAAAACCAGTTCATTGTCAGACGTAACGGCCACTACGTTAATCCAGTCGGGATACTCAAAAATGAAATAGTCCGGAATAGTACCGCCACTTTCCATCCGAATGGCTTCTTTGCGAACGGTAAACCACGGTAACTTATGAATGTATTCGGAACTTTCGACGTGCCAAGGGCGGGGATCATTGTCTGGATTCATGCCCGCAAAGGTAAAATTGCGTTTATTGCTTTACAATTAATTTATTTCTAGTTCATTTTTAATTAAGGTTGCCAGTTCTCTAATTCTTTGGTAACCACCAATCTGCGCGGATTGCAGATAACCTGACCAGCCAATCACTTTAGAATTTTTATAATGACCGTAATAAATTGTAATTCTACGATTATAAAAATTCACTTTTCTTTGAATTATAAATGACAAATTCAATAATTCTTTTATTGAATTTACAGTTGTATCTCCATTCAAAAATATATATTCAAAATTTTTATCATCCAGCACCATTTTCAAAAATGGCAAATCTTGATATATTAAAGTATTCTTTACCTCATTACTTAAATCCTGCCAAAAAGGTGTCGTAGCCCATTGCACAATATCCAAATGAACGACAGTCCCTTTATAATAAGACAAATCAAATTGATTTAAAAATTCATTATACTTATCAAACCAAAGCCTATAGGGATCATTTTGAAAGTAGTTTAAGCAACTTTTTAATACTTCTTCACAATCTGACATTGAAATTATTTCATTATCTTTTATATTTAAATCGTTCCTCGAAATCAATCGTTTTCTAAAAGTACTTATACCGCTTTTACTCTTTTTAATAAATTCATTATCACTTGGATTTATTGATATTGTACATGATTTTGAAGTATTAAAATTACCAAAAAAAGGGACAGGAGTACTTCCTTTCGTAATATTTAAATTATCCTCTATTACTCTTGATACTCTTTCAATTAAATAATCTTCCATAAGAATTAATATTTCGGTTTATTGTAATAATTATTGCAATCCACTACGTATCATTTCCCAAGCAACTCATCCGCAAACTTTAAATATTGCTCCCAGTCATACGCCGTTACGTCGTGTTTACCGGTTCGGATGTGGTAACGTACCGTTTGGCCGATGGGCTGATTCACGGCCGGGAACGTATCGGTACCTAGCCCCGTTTTGCCGAAAAGTTTATAAACGGGCTCCGTGTGCATGGCGCCCAAAAACTCACCTCTGGGGTCAGACCAGCGGTCTTCCTCGGCGCTGGCAACGTAGAGCGGGCGCGGAGCAATGAGCGCCAGCAACTCGTGCTGATCAACGGGGAGGTCGGCGACACGTTTGTTGTATGTTTTATACTGAGCGTTGAACCAGTGCGGAAAGCTCTTATTGATACGTTCAACGGTTTCGCCATACCATCGACGCGATAAAGCCGCTCCGCCTTCGCCCGACTCATTGGAAATAACAGCCGCAAACCGTTCGTCCTGAGCACCCGCCCACAAAGCCGCTTTACCCAGTCGAGAATGGCCGATTAGAATAACCCGCTTGTTGTCAATAGCAGGTTCCGTCTGGAGGTAATCCATCACCCGGCAAAGTCCCCAGGCCCAGGCGCCAATGGCTCCCCAGTTGTTGCTTGGGCTTGGAATTGTTTCGGAAGGACTGTCCAACACCGACCGGATATGCCCCTGCCAGCCTTTCGGGTGGTCGGGTTCAATATCGCCGTAGTAAAACGTTGCCAGCCCGTAACCGCGCTTCACAATGGCCTCAATTTGCCAGCTAGCCGCCTGCGTTCCGCGCGATTTTTCAGTGGCTTTGTTATTGACCGATACCTCGCCAATAGCATTATATACCCAGCGTGTTGTGATCGGCACGTCGGTTTCAGTGGTGGCAGCGTGATTTCCGCTGAAGTTCAGGCCCAGAAAAACAGGTACCGATTTTTTATTTTTTGGCAGATAGAGCGCTACGTCGACCGATGGAATTTGTGGGTAGTCGACAAAGAAAATGGACACCAGTTTGCGGATAGCCAGTCCATTCAGCGCCGATTCATTGACCGATGTTGTCTCAAAGCGAAGTTTGACTTTCTGTTTGGGTGTATGACCATAAACATTGGCGGCAAAAAGCTCCAATAGTTCGGCCCGGCGGCTGGTCCAGGCCGATTTTGTTTTCACCGCTTTGCCATCTTTGCTCGTCAACGGATCGGGAAGTGTGTAGGTACCCACTTTGGCTTCGTCGTAATTAAATTCATCGGCCTTCTGAGCCGACGCCAGAGGAGCAGTCAACAGTACCAACGCCAGCCAGAATAGTAATTCGTCCATAAAACAGCTTCGAAATAGATTTGTCCCGAAAAGTCGAAAGACCAGTTGCGCTTACTGTTTGAGCCATAAATACACAGATAATTTGACCGATTATTGCCACTTTTTCACTCCATTGATATTAACCGGCAAGTCCGATTCGTTGTAAAGAGAACTTTTGCTGTTGCGCAATCTCATTTTGTGCTGACAACCTGCAACTTGATGAAAAACTTTCTTATCCTACTGGCCATTACGTTTGTTTTCTTTCTTTCTGCCTGCCACCGACCAGTTGCGTATTTCCAGCGGACGTCCCATCCCGCGGCCGCCCGCCTTGCTGTTGACCGCTCGGTTAGCACTGAAGACGTAGCATCAGATACCATTGCTGCCGAAGCCAATGAACCCGTAGCAGATACCAAAGAGGACGTAGCACCGATTGTGGCGAGCGTGGCGAAAGAAGTTCACCAATCGACTCAGCAACGGGTTGTGCAACGGATGCAACGGGTTCAGTCGATGCTCCCATCGGCAGAAAACACGGCCGACGACAAACAGCCGGAACCTAAAAACAAGAAAAAACTGAAGCTGGGCAACCGCATCCGGCAGAGTTTGGGTATGCCGCTACGTAAAGAACTGAACTGGTGGCAACGTATCAGCTGGAAACTGAAAGCGTCGGTTATTATTATTCTGGTAGCGGTTGTGTTCGCGATCCTGCACGTCACTACGTTGGCCATAATCTTCGGTATCGTTGGTGCCTTCCTGATGATTAGTGGTTTGAAACGTTCGTTTAAAGTAAAAAGGCCGTGGTTCTGACGTAGTGCCGACGTATCAAATACCCGGTTACGTTCTATATAAACGCAAGAAGCGTCTTTGTTACGTTAGAGAGTGATCACTCTCCAACGTAACAAAGACGCTTCTTGCGTTTATATCGCTAATTCAATCTAAGCTTACTTCCTGAATTATAGATCAGTCGGCCCGACTGGCTGAATCTCACCCGAAGCGCATTACCTGTATAGGACGCTGGCAACGTAACGGCATTGTTTAGGGTCAATGCGTCGGTACTGACCGGTAGGCGACCGCACGACCATACTGATGCATCATTCCAACTACCATCCTTAATCGTAAACATATTCACGCAGGTCGTCGTGTTGTTTACGGTAATCTGGAACGTGGTTGCGACGGTTAATCCGTTTGGGTCAGTAGCTACAACCGTTACGGTAAATGGCGAACCCACCGTGGTTGAAGGCGTGCCGCTGATTTTTGATGGTGCTGTAAACGCAAGGCCACTGGGCAATCCGCTAACCGATAATACGAGGTTGTTCGGCGTTTCGGCATCGGTGAATGTACTGGCGGGAATCACAAACAGAAAAGGCTGGTTTACGGGTGCTGTTTGCGGGCCGATTGCCTGTGCCACTGTAGGGGTCGTGTTCGGTACAGGCAGCACACTAAAGCTAAAGGTGGTCGAAACCGATAAACCGCCTGGATCAGTAGCCACAACTGTTACGGTAAACGGTGAACCGACTGTGGTTGAAGGAGTTCCCGAAATCGTTGTTTGCGTGATGAAATTAAGTCCGGCGGGAAGACCACTCACCGACAAAGTGAGGCTATTGGGCGTCTGGTCATCGGTAAACGTACCTGCAGGAATGCTAAATCCATAAGGAATACCTACGGTAGCGGTCTGAGAAGCAATCGGTTGTGCCACCGTCGGAGGTGCATTGGGGCGGTCTATGGTCAGCGTGAACGTAGTGCTAATCGACAGATTTCCCGGATCGGTAGCCACGACCGTTACGGTGAAGGGCGAACCGACGGTGGTTGAAGGGGTTCCCGAAATAAGCGTTGGCGCGGTGAAACTAAGTCCGGCGGGCAATCCTCGCATACTCAGCGTGAGGTTATTTGGGGTTTCGGCATCGGTGAACGTAGCAGACGGAATAGCAAAACTGAAACTTACCCCTAGGGTGGCGGTCTGAGAAGCAATCGGTTGCGCTACCGTAGGTGCGGTATTGGGTCGGTTTACGGTCAGCGAAAACGTAGTACTCACCGACAGACTTCCCGGATCGGTAGCCACAACGGTTACGGTGAACGGCGAACCCACCGTAGTTGAAGGCGTCCCGCTAATGGTCGACGGGGCGGTGAAACTGAGCCCGGCGGGAAGACCAATTACACTCAGCGTGAGACTATTAGGCGTTTCGGCATCGGTAAACGTAGCCGATGGAATGGTGAACGTGAGACTCACCCCTATCGTAGCTGTCTGCGAATTAATAGCCTGTGCCACTGTCGGTGCGGTATTTTTATCCGTAATCGTCACACTCACCGAATTCGTAGCAATGCCGTTGTAGGCCGGATCAGTGCTGCTGGTACTTTGGCTGATCTGGGCTGTGTGCGTACCTTCCAATACGTTGTCGTCAACGGCGGTTACGGTTACCGTCTGGGCTACACTATACGAAGCCGGCGTGAACGTCAGCGAAGTAGGACTGACGGACAACTGCGAGCCGGAATTAATCGAAACGATAACATCGGCCAAGGGCTGGCTGTTGAGTTTAATCGTATACGTATCAGTAGCCCCTCCTTCAACGACAGTCGTACTATTGCCGGATTCAACCACCAGTACACGATTGAGCGGAACGTAATAGCCGCCCGGATTTCCTACGTTGCCTGTGGTGGCACTATACGAATTTTGCACATCACCAACGGCGGAAAGCTGATACGTAGTGACCTGATTCAAACCCAGATTGGCGGGTGCGGTCCAGCCGCTTATGTCGCTGGTACGTACCGAATTCGGAATACCCTGATCATTGAACGTCAGTCTGTCCACCAGCGTAGCCGATGTATTGTAAATATTTATTTCATCGCTACGTCCCAGGTTTTCCAGATTACCGCCCAGCACTTTAACTGAATTGGGCAGATACCAGGCTCTTCGGAAAACAGTCGCATCGGCCTCGGTTACCACCACCGACTCGCCGGGCTGCACGATTCCTAAACTACTTAACGAAAACGATCCCGCTATCCGCGAATTATCGTCGTAGCTCCAGCCGGTCATATTGACGGGTGCGTTGCCAACATTCGTTAATTCGAAATATTCGCCGGGTGTGCCATTATACATGAATTCCGTGATGCGGATAATACCCACCGGCGTTGTGCTAACCGTGAAAGAGAAAATTGCGGTGGACGTATTGCTGGCTGGGTCGGTGGCAGAGATCGTAACCGACGATACCCCTCCCGTGGTAGGCGTGCCGATAATGGCCCGCGTTACGGCATCAAACGACAGACCGTTTGGGAGGCCAGCGGCCGCATAAAGAAGCGTCTGACTCTCGGGATCGGTGAAGGCCGGTACTACATAGCTATACGACACGCCCGCTGTTGCCGTCTGATTACTAATCGAAGCGGGCACCGGCGGCTGATTGGCATTGATCGTTATCCCAAAAGTCGCCGAAGTCGAAGCGTTAGCCGGATCGGTAGCTATTACCGTTATGGTTGTGGAGCCGCTGGCCGTTGGTGTACCCGAAATGATACGTGTTGTATTATCAACGCTCAGGCCCGCCGGCAGCCCCGTAATGGCATAGGCAAGCGTCTGACTCTCAGGATCTGTAAACGCTGGAACGGTATAAGTGAATGGGATGGCAACGATACCGCTCTGATCGGGAATGGTGGGGGCAACGGGTGGTTGATTGGCAAAACCTACGGCCGTGTTGACCGTGGCTGTTGAGCTGTTATTGGCTTCATCAGATTCAATAACAGAATTACCTTCATCAATCACAGCCGCGCCGGACGGCACCGTAATAGTAACCTCAGCCGGTGACGATACCGTAACGGTCAACGTAGCACTACTGCTAGCGGATAAACTTCCCCCCAAAAAAGAGACAACGCCACTTGATTGCGTCGCGGTGAAAGTACCTACATCCGAGGCTCCAACATAAGAAACTCCTACTGGTAATGTAAACGAAACGGGTACGTTGATAGCTTCAGCATTGCCGACGTTACTAACCACCAGGCTATAGACGAAGGGCTGGTCTATGATGGCAGACGACGGACCCGCCAACGAAACGGTCAGATCGGGAAGAGCCGGAATGGTCACACCCTTTATCGTTACCATGTCGAATCGCCAGTTGCCGCCCGGCGCATAGGTTGACGTCGGATTCGCAGCCGTATAGCTGGTAGGACTGCTTACGGGAACCGAAAATTCGGCGACGATACGAAAACGAACATCAGCACGATTATCGAGGGCCGGAATAGAAGCCAGATCGTACTGATTGTTGTTATAAAATTGATCACCTGCTGAAACGGAAAAGGGCAAGACAACATCTGTGTATGATGTACCTCCATCGGTAGAATATTGCAGGCGAGCCCTGTTAGCGGCCGTATTGCTAAAACGTTGATCCCAGGAAACTGTCAGGCTCTGGAAACCAGTGGTGGCAACTCGGAATTCGATACCGGCGGTTTTATTGTTCTGGGTAGCCGATGGGAAGTTTGTAATGCTATAGCCTGTGTTATCGGAAGCGGCCGGATCGCTTGAGCCAGATCCGTTGCCAAACGATGCCGTAGTACCGCCTACAGTGCTTAGACTACCAGCACCCGTTGACGGCGTTGTTGTGCCCGTACTATTGGATGCATCAGCAGGAACAGAGTTAAAATTCCATTGAGTAATAGTCGTTTGCGCCCAACTGATCGAACTCATTAACGACAAAACCACCAGGAAAAAACAAGCTAGAAAAATACGGTTCAGGGAAACGTGCTTCATAAATAAACGGTAATTGTTGTGGATCAGTTGATGGTCCAGACACCTTACTCAATGGTAAGTGTCTGATTAAGACAAAATTAATAACCATCTCCATCAGAATTGCCATTGATAACAATCTATTAATATCGGCAGTCTGAATAAGTTGAACTTCTGTTGATACCTCGTATTGATTAGTACATTTTTAGAAGAGCATATAAAATTCTAGATAACTACCGGAATCAGTTTTTCGTCAGCCCCAGGAAACCGGTGCTTGCCCTCGTTTATAGTGGGAAGAGATGTAGTGCAAATGCTATTCTGAAGTAGTATAAACAACAAATCGGCACCAAAAACTTGGTGCCGATTTGTTGTTTATACTACCGCCCTATATTGTTTAGGGCCAACTATAATTAGAAACCTAAACCAAGCGCGAAGCCGCGTACGGTTGGATTGCCCGGAATAGTTGCCATAGCCGAAGCCGCGCCAGAGCCTAAATTGATGCTGTATACGGTTGTTGTTCCGCCGGAACGTAGCAGGGCGTACCCCATGTTGCTTGTGCCGCCAATGTCGAATCCATTACCGCCTTCAGCACTGAAACCCAGGCCACCTACTGGCACCAACGTACCGTTGTTCGGCGGATTTTGGATAACTAACGTAGCGTTGGCCGTCCGGATGTCGATGTCATACAACGTAGTGGTAGTAGCTCCGGCAAAGTTATTTGTGTAAGCCGCAGCCGTTACAACGGGCGAACCCGGATTCAGTGCTACGTCTACAGCAGCTACGGTTCCATCATTCGGGTTCAGGCGCAAATCCTGACCGCTGTTGGTAACCACCCGAATCCGGTCGACGGTGGGGTTGAAATCGAAACCAATATCCGTACCCGACAGCGCCGGACTGAATGGCCCGCTGCCAATGGCTGTAGCGGCTCCTGTCCCCAGATTGATCGTATACAAACGACTCGTGCTACCCAGTGCGTATAACTGTCCATTCGCCGGACGGAAATCAAGTCCGTAAATGGTTTCGCCCGGTTGCATACCCGCAATTGGTTTCGCAACAGGCGACGGCGACATTGGGTTAAAAATCCAGAGATTATTCATTCCATCCGCCGAATAGGCAACTGGCTCCGTTGGAATAGCCAGACCTACAATACTCATTCCACTCGGCAAACCACCCAGGTATTCAGCGCGTCCTGTACTCAGGTTTAGCTGATAAAAACCCTGCGTATTATTGCTGATCAGAGCCGCTACGGCATCGCCATTGGGCGCAATATCAAAGCTACCCGTACCCGCAATGTCGATACCCAGCATGCCCACTTCTACCAACGTACCGTTATTGGGCGGGTCCTGCCGATACAATTTGTCGGTAATTGGGTCGATGTCATACAACGTAGTGGTTGTGGCGCCCGACCGGTTGTTGGTATAAGCCGCACCCGACAATGCTACGTTTGGAACCCCGTTGATATTCCCGTCGATGGCAGCAAGGCCACCCGTTTCAGGATTCAATCGTAAGTTCTGACCACGGTTCGTAACCAGGCGAATCCGGTCGACGGTGGGGTTGAAATCGAAGCCTACTACGTCGCCATTCACGGCAGGCGAGAAAGGGCCAGTTCCGAGCGCTGTTGCTACACCATTGGTCAGGTTAATCATATATAACCGACTCCCGTTACTAACCGCATAGAGCTGTCCTGTTGCCGGGCGGAAATCGATGGCCGTCAGACGTTCGTTGTTCAAAACACCCGTAACCGTAATCGTACCCATGTTAGCCGACGGATTCTGAGTGCTCAGCTTAAGGAGTTGATTGTTGTCGGTCAGCACATAAAACATGAAATCAGCCGATAACCGAGCATTGGCTGTATTTACCTGAGGGTCAAGCTGTAGCTGAGTATCGCGGCAGGATTCGAGCGTGGATAGTGAGCCGATAGCCAGCAGGCCAATAAAAAGGCGGAGGTGTTTTTTGTAGCGCATAGCTGTAGTTTTTTTCATTCGGATGTCCTTAAATGAGAAATGAAAACGATACTGACAGGGCTATACGGCCGTACTTGCAAAATGGATTTACTAAAATTAAAATTTCATTAAAAAACAATTATACGGTCGTTTATCAGGCTACCAACGTAGCGGGGTCGGATGACGTAGCAGCTTATGCGCTTACGTATAAATCACGCAGTCAAAAGACCAACGCGTTCGTATTAAATCAGCCAATACGTGTAACCCCCATTCTTCCGAACGGCGATGCCCAACGGCCACCACAGCCATACCTGTTTCATCGACAGCCACTTGAGCAGGTTTTCGATACGCTCCCGTCAGATACATTTGCGCACCACGTTCATCGGCTTCCCGCACAAGAGCATCAGTCATTGCACCCACAACGGCAATTCGGGAATTATCGAAGTTCAAGCCACTACTCGAATGACCTGCTTCGGCCCGGTCGTAGCCGCCAAACAGTTCTTTGATCCGGGTCAGCCAGTTGTCGAACTCATCCTCTGCTACGTCCACAATCATGCCCAGCGGCCGTTGAGGCAGGAATTTACCTTCGCTGGTAACCGATTGTTTATAACCAATTGGCTCGGGCGCCGACGTAGCACGTAGTAACTGCGCCAGTTGTTTGTTATGGCCTACTGTCAATGTTTCATCGAAAGGAAGATGATGCGACAACACGCCAACATCGGAGGGTATGGTTGCCAAATCGAGTTGCCAGGGGCGGTGCAGCCAGATCGCGTCGAGGTGGTTTTCTTCGATCCAGTCGGCTAAAGTCGGAAACGGCTCCAGAGCCAGGCCCATTCGTCGTATGGATCGTTTTGAGGGGTAATAAATCCCACCCTGTTCATCGGCTGGATAGCTTTCTGCGCTCAGTTCGCTGCGTAGGAAATTGGCAAGTTCCTCAAGCGAAGGATGTTCTGTATTCATACCTCTTTTAACTCGCCATATTGTTTATGGTTCGTTTTTCGCGGCAGAAGGCACCTGTTCTCGTTTGATAAGGGATGTATGGCGTATTTTCAACGCATATACATCATACAGCATACAGCATACACAACCCCTCATTTCCCATAGCCCGGCCCCATCAGCAATTGCCCCGGTCGCTGACCGTTATGTTTGCCATTTTCGATCACGGGCGTTCCGTTGACTAATACGTAAGGAATGCCCGTTGTGTACGCGTGCGGCTGATCATACGTAGCGCGGTCGGCTACGGTTTTTTCGTCGAATAGAACAATATCTGCCGCGTAACCCGGACGTAGCAAACCCCGGTCAGCAAGCCGGAAACGTTGTGCAGGCAGCGATGTCATCCGGCGAACGGCCTCCTCCAGAGGGATAACGTGCCGTTCGCGAACGTAGTGACCCAGTACGCGGGCATTGGTGCCATACGCCCGAGGATGCGGCATATCTTTCCCGAATTTCGCGACGCCCGCATCCGAAGCAATCATCGTGTTTGGATAGCGAAGAATGTTCTCTACGTCGGTTTCCGACATGGTGTGGTACACCATCTGGATACGTTTCAGGTTAGCCCTTTCCATCAATTCCATCACTAGTTCGGCCTCCGTTTCGGCGTTGTTCTTACGACCCAATTTCTGATTAATAGCACTGATACTCTTACCGTTGAAGGTAGTATCGGGCTTATAACTTGACACAACCGCGTACTCGTAATTCTTCCGCAGATTCTTGCTGAGCGTTTCCAGCATTTCGTTACGTATTTTGGTACGTGTCGCTGGATCATGGAACCGCACCAGTACAGCCGAATCACCATCGGCCAGCGCCCACGACGGCAAAATGCTCTCCAACGACGTACTGGAAGCCGTATACGGATACTGATCGACTGTTACGTCCAAACCCTCGCGTCGAGCGGCTTCTACCAGTTCGACAGTTTCGGTGCTTTTGCCCCATAACGGCTTGCTGGCGACTTTAAAATGCGAAATCTCAACCGGAATATTGGCTTCCCGACTGATCTGAATGGCTTCTGTAACCGCCTGCTTTACGTTCTGCCCCTCGTTACGTATGTGCGATGCGTACACACCACCGTAACGCGCTGCCGTTTTCGCCAGATTGACTACTTCCGGGGTGCGGGCGTAAGTGCCCGGTGTGTAAATCAGTCCCGTAGACATACCAACGGCTCCGTCTTTCATAGCCTGCTCAACCAGCGCTTCCATATCGGCCTGTTCGCGGGCGGTTGGCTCACGGAAAGCCATTTTCATGACTTTCATACGTACCGAATTATGACCAACTAGTGCGCCCACATTAATCGACGTTTTCATCAGCCGCAACGTATCGAAATACATTTTCAGGTTCGAGCTCGAACTGCCACAGTTGCCGGTTATTACGGTTGTAACGCCATCATAAATAAAGTTGGGCGCACCGGGTTGGGCTTCGAGACTACCTTCTACGTGGGCATGAACATCGATGAAGCCAGGAGCGACAATCAGCCCTTTGGCGTCGATGGTTTGTTTAGCGTCGGTTGCCGGAATCGACCCGACACGGGCAATACGTCCGTTCTGAATGGCAACGTCGGCATACACCCACGGGTTACCCGTTCCGTCGACAACGCGACCGTTTCGGATAACCAGATCGTAGGATTGGGCGAGGAGAAAACTGGGAAAGAGAAAACTGAATAGCAGTACGTAGCAACGAGAATGCATATATCGGATGAGTGGGCTAAAAAGAGAATGAACCAATATGCCTCTTTTTCCGCGCAAAAACAACCCGAGGAATGTATGATGTAGGGTATATGATGCTTTTGCTGCTAACCCAAAAACAGCATATACCCTACATCATATATCAGTTAATATTCATCGGCACTTGGCCCATAACTACCTGGGATTGGGATGTCCAGCAGCCGAAGGAAAACGCCCATTTGAGCGCGGTGATGGACAATCTGGTTAAGAGCGGTGCGGATAACTTCGTGTTTGGGCGACGTGAAGTAAATTTCGGCCCCGTTACGTAGCGTCCATGGCTCATTCAGAATAGCTTCATTTTCAGGCACCAGCCGCGATTTGCCATCGACCAGACAGGTTTCGAGATACGTCATCAGTTCGGCGGTGTTGTTGATGTGATCTTCCTTGTACGGGTTCTTTTCAAAATCCAGCCCATCGGTCGTTATTGCCATTGTCACCCAGGTCGGCAGGTTGGCAATATGCGTCGCCAGTTGCCGAACGGTCATGCTTTTTGCGTGGGGTCTCCAGTCGTATTTATCGTCCGGAATACGTTGTAGCATTTTGCGGGTTGTTTGAGTTTCCTGCTCGAGTTCGTTCAAAAACACGGGAATCAGTTGCATAGGATTTTGTCTGGTTTATTGTTCGTTACAAAGATCGGTGACACCCGTGACAGCCCTATGTCAGCAGGGTTTGGCCGGTTCAAACGAATTTTCAATTACCTTGCATCCACCGCCAGACATACGATTCTTCATGAAACACGTACTGTTTCTTTCTTTGCTTTTCACTACGTTGATAGGGCTTGCGCAACCGACGAAACCTATTTTCCCGACACCCCTGAGCCCGCGTCTGGCGAATTACCAGATCGACGTAACGCTCGACCCCGTCGCGAAAAAAATCACCGGACGCGAAACGCTGACCTGGCGGAATGCATCGCCCGACCGGATTTCCGAATTGCAATTTCACCTGTATCTCAATGCGTTCAAGAACGAGCGTACTACGTTCATGCGCGAATCGGGTGGGCAGTTGCGGGGCACACAAATCGACCGAAACGCTAAAATTGATCCGTACGGCTCCATCGACGTTGTTTCGATGCGCGAGAAGGGTGGCAACTCGTTAATGTATCAGTTTATTCAGCCCGACGATCACAACATCAACGACCAAACTGTGATTCGGGTGCCGCTGAGCAAACCCCTCGAACCGGGTCAAACCATCGTACTGGACATTGCTTTCCGCGCCAAACTGCCGAAAATATTTGCCCGCACTGGTTTTGAAGACGACTTTTTTCTGGTAGGCCAGTGGTTCCCGAAAATTGGGGTGTATGAGCCAGCCGGGTCGCGTTACGCTAAGGCAGGTCAGTGGAACTGCCACCAGTTTCACGCCCATTCCGAATTCTACGCCGATTATGGTGTTTACGACGTGACTATTACGACGCCAAAAGAGTATTGGATCAGCGCAGTTGGCCTGTTTCAGTCCGAAAAAATGCATAAGAATGGCACCAAAACCATTCTCTATCACGCCGAAGACGTAGTGGATTTTGCGTGGACTGCTTCTCCTCATTTCCAGGTGATTAATGACAAATGGAAACGTCCTTCGGGTGGTACGGTCGATATTGAGCTGGTGATGCAGCCCGAACACGCGCATCAGGCAAAACGGCACCTGGACGCTGCGAAAGCGGCATTGACCTATTTTGACAAAAACCTCGGCAAATATCCTTTCCCAAATCTGACCATCGTTGACCCTCCCCTCAGCGCCGACGGTGCAGCCGGAATGGAGTACCCGACGTTCATTACTGCCGGAACAGCTTCTTTTTTGCCCAAAGGCGTTCTCTTCCCCGAACAGGTGGTTGTGCATGAGTTTGGTCATCAGTACTTTATGCAATTGCTGGCGACGAACGAATTCGAAGAAGCCTGGCTCGATGAAGGTGTAAATCAGTATTACGAAGGCCGAATCATGGATGCTACGTATGGTGCTCGTCAGTCGGTCGTAAATCTGTTCGGGTTTCGGATGGGTGATCTGGAAATGTCGCGGGATAGTTACGTGCACCAGGATAATCCAGCCATTGGATCGTCGTTTGGCAATACGTGGCAACTTCCTGATGGCCAGTATGGTGTGCTGACGTACATGAAAACCGCTACGTGGATGCGAACGCTGGAGGGGTTGGTTGGCCGGGCGGTAATGGACGAAATTATGCAGACGTATTTCATCCGCTGGAAGTTTAAACATCCGAGCGGGCAAAACTTCATCGACGTTGTCAACGAAATCGTTCCGAAGCGATTGGGATCGAAATACGGCTCCGACATGAACTGGTTTTTTGAACAGGTGCTCTACGGCGAACAGGTCGTGGATTATCAGTTGACTTCACTCCGAAATAAAAAAATAGGGAACGGTTATCAATCGACCGTAACGGTAGAACGCAAAGGCGATGGGCGGATGCCGGTGGACATATTGGTGCATTTCGACAATGATAAAGAATTGATGCTGTTCTGGGATGGCAAAAGTCGGCAGCGGCTGTTTACGGTAACTGAAAACGCCAAAGCTGTATGGGCAAAGGTCGACCCGAAGCAAAAAATCTATATGGATACAGATCTGAACAACAACAGCTTAACCCTCGAGCCTACCTCGGCACCAGCGGCTAAATTCGCTACTCGGTTCCTGTTCTGGGTCGAAAACTGGATGCAGTGGCTGGCCTGGCTGGCCTAGGACTGGCTGATTTTTTGTATCTTTCCATAGAAAACGAATACGTCGATGAGCATTCAGGAACTGAAGAGTAAGATTCATCTCCAAATCGATGAACAGTTGAACGAAGCTATTTTAGTTGAAGTAAGCCGAATTTTATCGAGCGATATAAGCCGGGACATACTTGATGATTTAACCGATGAACAACTAGCAGGGCTCGAGAAGGCTCGTGAGGAAGTTCGTCAAGGTAAAGGAATGTCTTTGGATGATTTTAAACGTAAAATGGAAACTAAGTGGCCGCAGTTAAAATCGTTGTAATGCCATCGGTAGATGATGACGTAAATAATATAACCGATTTTTTAGCAGAAAACTGATCACCTGAAGTAGCGATGCGTTTCGTCAACGCTTTTTACAGAAGCCTCAACGTATTGGAATCTGCTCCTGAGATTGGCACACTATCTCGCAAGGTGTTCGGAGTACGAAGAAAAATGATTGATACGTATAATGCACTCTATTACGAATTAGTTGATGACACCCTCTATGTCCTGCGCATTATCGACACACGTAGTAATCCTAATACGAATCCGTACTAACGAATGACTTTCTCCGAAATCGCCGACCTGCTCACCACCCAATTTGGCGCTGATCTGCAAGTGAATACTCAGAATTTCCAGCCGTTTCTCATCGTTCCTGCCGAACGTCTGGTAGCCGTTTGCCAGTTTCTTCGTGATGATAAACGGTTATTTTTTGATCTCTTATCCTGCGTAACGGGCATTGATAATGGGCCAGATGCCAATACAATGGAGGTTGTTTATAACTTTACTTCCATTCCTTACGAGCATAATCTGATGCTAAAAGTCATGGTGCCACGTAGCACGGGTAGCAATCGCTTGCCGTCGGTGCCGAGCGTAGCCCACATCTGGCGAACCGCCGACTGGCACGAACGAGAAGCTTTCGATCTGGTAGGCATCCAGTTCGAAAATCACCCCGACCTGCGCCGAATCCTGCTTCCTACTGATTGGGTTGGCCATCCTCTTCGGGTTGACTATCAGGAAGCAGATCAATATCACGGCACCAAAACAAAGTAAAACGACCACATTTTTAGCCCATTGTTGACAGTTTGGGCTTTTCGTTTGTTATTGCTTTATCTGTTTCCCGAAGCAATGAAAATCCTGAACCGACGCTACTTCTACTTACTACTTTTTACGGCCTGTTTTCACTACGTATCGTCCCACGCTCAGTCCGTCGATTCGGTAATTGTGACCGGACGTATTCGAAATTTATCAGCCCGGCTCTACCGCGAAGCACCCACCGTTTTCATGAGCCGGACGAATATTTTGCAGGCCAATCGCGAATTGGTACGTCCCGCTCCGCTCAACCTCGACGGTACGTTCCGGGTTTCTCTGCCACTGATTTATCCGCAGGAAGAGGTATTTTTTAATTACGGACGCATTTCAACCGCGCTTCTGGCCTCGCCCGGCACGCTCACTGTTGATCTGGATGCGGATTCTCTGTTTTCAACGGCCGTTCCGTTCAAATTTGGTGGCGTAAATGCCCAGGTGAACCAACAATTTGCCCGGTACAAGGCTTTCGAAGCGAATTATCCCAACAAGCCCGACGGCAAAAAGCTGTCGAATCAGGTTAATAACATGGGCAATGAGGCCACTTACAAGTTGGTAGCCAATGCCTATCGGGCTCCTTTCGCGGCTTTTGCGACTAAAGAAAAACCGTTTCCACTGCTTGTACGTTGGGTTGGTTATTCAAATCGATACAATGCCGCAGCCTTTCTATACGACAAAGCCGCTTACGACAACGACGATTTATCGGAAATATCGATCGATTCGTTACGTCCCACCGATGACCAGATACTAACGCTGGCGCGGGCGTCGGCTATGAATCGATTTGCCAACTACGTCACCCAGCGTGTTAGCACAACTGTTACTAATAATCGCAACGGCCTGTCAGTTCGCGTGCTTGCTACGTTACTTGATCGATACGGTAAAGACCTGACCGCTGATGAGCGCTTAAAACTGAATGATTATGCGCTAAAAAACTCAGCCCGCGCAGCTGATCTGCGTTTTTTTGAAGGATTGGTCCGACGGAGCCCCGATACGTTGCAGCGGCTGGTTAACTACGAAACGATGATCGAACGTAGCAGACAGGCGTTTGACGGCCCCGCCGTGAGCTACATGACGGCCTATTGGCTGGCCAGTACGTTGCCTGGGCTAACCCTCGATTTTGCCAAACTCCTTTATGACTACGCTCGTCCACAGGTGAAAGACCCTGCCCTGGGGCAATCGCTGGATGAGCTGTATCGGCTTGAAATAAAGGACAGTACGCGCATCCGTGCGGCCGTACAAACCTTGCAGAACGCCGGTAATTCAGAAAGACCAGTTGAAATTTCGTCCGGTGTATTTGTTACGCAAAATCGCCTGGGCAGCGGCTCTACGTTGTTCGACAAGGTGATCAATTCGAACCGGGGAAAGGTTATCTACGTACTGATGGTTCCAAATGACGAAGCGGGGCGCCAGGCGGCACAGGATGCACAACGCCTGCGAAATGTGTATAATCCTCGCGACTTTGCACTGATTTACGTACCCATGCCCGATACCAACAAACAGGTATGGCCCGAAATCGCAACCCGTTACAACCTGATCGGCGATCATTTATTACTTACTGACAATCAATTATTTGATGCCGTTGAGCGAATGCGTGCCGACAGTGAAATTTCGGCTATGGTGATTAATCGAACGGGCAAAATCGTTAAACGTAATGCTCCGCTGCCTGCCGATATTGGTGAAGCGCGTAAGGTGCTGGACAAAAGCCTCTAATGCTACGTTTGGCTTTGGTGCTTACCCGAAGTTGATACGTTCAAAACCGACGTAGTGAAATTCTGGTTAAGTTCTGCATAGTGAAGGATCAACTCTATGCGGAAGCCATACAGCAATTATTTCGTCAGGCATTTGTTGCTGATTGGCTTATTTATAGGTTCGTCAGTCGACGTGCTGGCTCAGACGCTGGTGAAGCGGTTATACGATCGTTTTCTGAACGATACTACGTCGTCCTCGAATCCGCACGTTTCGTTTTATCCCACGATAGCTTACGCCCCAGAAACCAGTTTCGAATTGGGTGTATCGGCTCTCTATCTATACCACGCCCGTAATAAAGTCCAGCGGAACCGCCTGAGTGAATTACAGACATTTAGCTTTGTTACGTTACGTGGCCAGTACGGACTTTTCCTCGATCACACCATTTACGGCGATAACGACCGATGGTATTTTCTGGGGCGCGGGCGCATCCAGCGATTTCCCCTACTCTATTACGGAATTGGCCCTAAAACAAAATCCGGCGATCCCGCCACAGTTGATGCCTTTTCCGTTCAGTTTCGCGAACGAGCCATGCGCCGAATTCGACCCAACCTGTTTGGCGGGCTAGAACTTGATTTTCAACATTTAAGCAATATCGAGTTCGAACAACCCGAAGGCATGACGCACGAGCTTCCATTGGGCAGCAACGGTACGTCGAACGTTGGACTTGGACCGGGGCTTATTTACGATAGCCGTCCGAATGCCCTGAATCCACGTAGCGGTTTTTTCGGGGAAGTGGCTTATCTCAACTACGGTCAATCACGTAGCAATTCGCTGTCATTCCATAACCTGTTTGCCGATGTACGAGGCTATCATCCGATGCGAAAAAATCAGGTGCTGGCCTGGCAGGTATACGGCAACCTGACAACAGGAGACGTACCATTTAATCAACTGGCGCTGCTAGGTGGCGAAACGATTATGCGGGGCTATTACATGGGCCGTTACCGGGATAAGTTTTACGCAGCCGCTCAGGTTGAATATCGCTGGCTACCTTTTCCGTTCAGCCAGCGGTTTGGTGCCGTTGTTTTTGCGGCTGTCGGCACGGTCGCGCCCGCCATCAATCAGGTGCAGTTTAATCACCTACTACCAACGGGTGGCACGGGTGTTCGTTACCTGCTTTTCAAGAAGAAAGATGTTTTTCTCCGCGCCGACATGGGCATCACTCGCGAAGGCGTCGGTTTCTACATCCTCACCGGCGAGTCGTTTTGAGAGGAGTTATAAAGTTGTAGGGTTATAGGGTTGTAAAGTTCTAAATGCGTCAGCCAACTTTACAACCCTATAACCCTACAACCTTACAACTTTATAATTCCCCATCTATAAGCCGTATTTATCCAGCAGATAAACCAGCGCAGCCATCGACGCACCACCGAGTTCAAGTTCACGTTGGCTAACGGCTTCGAAGTTATCAACCATCGTGTGGTGGTAATCAAAATAGCGTTGTGTATCCGGTTTAAAGCCAAAGAGTACCGTGCCTAACTGCGCCAATGGACCAATATCAGCACCGCCACCGCCAGCGCCGATTTCGTGAAGGCCGTAAGGCGTAAGTAGTGGTTTCCAGAGAATTACTTTCGCCCGTTGATCGGGTGTTCCGACGATACCGAAACCTCTTGGCGTGAAACCACCATTGTCGGATTCTACAGCTGCAATGTGTTTTTCGTTATTCTTTTTTGCTACGTCGGCGTATTGGATTCCACCCCGCAAGCCATTTTCCTCATTCATGAACATCACTGCCCGAATGGTACGTTTCGGTTTGATTCCCAGCGCTTTCATGATACGTAGCACTTCGATAGACTGAACGCAGCCAGCGCCATCGTCGTGCGCACCTTCGGCCAGATCCCACGAATCGAGGTGGCCGCCAACGACAATGATTTCGTCGGGTTTCTCACTTCCCCGAATTTCGCCCACTACGTTGTAGGATTTGGCGTCGGGCAGCGTTTCGCAATTCTGTTTGAAGAAGAACGTAGTGTTTGGATTTTCGGCTAAGGTTTTGCTTAATAAATCCGCTCCGTTGGTGCTGATAGCCGCCGTCGGAATCAGGGGTACACCCGTCGCATAGCGCATACCACCTACGTGCGGATAATTGTCATGAACATTAGTCATCGAACGTATTATGGCCCCAACCGCGCCCAAACGGGCTGCTTCGGTAGCACCATTGGCTCGCTGCTCCACCGCCCCGCTATAAGCTTCGAACGTATTGATTTTGGTTGGGTCCATCGGGCGATTGAAAAACACGATTTTCCCTTTAACCTTGTCGGGACTCATCGCCCGCAGTTCAGCAAAGCTTTTGACTTCAATAACGCCCGCACCGATGCCTTTGGGAGGAGTCGCTACGGAACCGCCCAAGGCCGCAATAGGCACCACCGTTTTCTGCTTCCCGTTCAGGATGTACGCTTCTTCTTTGGCACCACGTACCCAGTGCGGTACCATAACATCCTGTAAAAAAACCCGGTCGAAGCCATGCTGTTCCATCACTTGTTTGGTCCAGTCAACGGCCTTCTGCGCTCCCGCCGAACCGCTCAATCGTGGCCCGATTTTCTTGGTCAGATGCCGGAGCCATTCGTAGGATTTTCCGTTCGAGAGCGCTTCATCGTAAATTTTTCGGATGGTCACCGAATCAGTGTACTGCGCCTGAACGTAGTGAACAGTTAGAATGAGAAGAAGTGTAATCGTTTTTTTCATGATTGAGGTTGTATTGGTTAACGTAGCAAGATACAAAAAGGCCCGGTTGCTACGTAGCAACCGGGCGTTACGTTGTTCCAAAGAACGTATTACATATTGATCGCCCGATTGTCGGTAGCGGCCAAGCAGGCTTCTTTGAACGCTTCGGTATAGGTCGGGTGAGCGTGCGACATACGTGATACGTCCTCGGCCGACGCCCGGAATTCCATGGCGGTTACGGCTTCGGCAATCATGTCAGCGGCACGGGCACCAATCATGTGAACGCCCAGAATTTCGTCGGTTTCCTTGTGTGCCAGCACTTTCACCAGCCCATCAACATCCATACTAGCCCGCGCCCGGCCCAGTGCTTTGAACGGGAACGAACCCACTTTATACGGAATGCCTTCTTTTTTGACTTCTTCTTCGGTATAGCCCACCGAAGCCACTTCGGGCCACGTATACACAACACCTGGAATCAGCCGGTAGTGAATGTGCGGCTTCTGCCCCACAATGGTTTCGGCAATAAACGTACCTTCCTCTTCGGCTTTGTGCGCCAGCATTGCCCCGCGTATTACGTCGCCCAGCGCGTAGATGTGTGGCACGCTGGTACGTAGGTGTTCATCAACTTCGATACGTCCCCGATCGTCGGTTTTCAGACCGGCGGCTTCCAGATTTAAACCATCGGTGTATGGACGACGACCAACCGATACCAAGCAGTAATCGCCGGTGAGGGTTATCTGCTCGCCTTTTGGCGTATCAACGCTTACTATGACTTCATCACCCTTGTTTTCTACTTTCGTGACTTTGTGGCTGAAATAGAAATCGGCGCCGAGTTTTTTGACTACTTTCTGCAGCTCCTTGCCCATCGTTTTATCCATCGTCGGAATCATCGAATCGGCAAACTCCACAAACGACACTTTCGAGCCAATCCGGGCATATACCGAACCCAATTCAGCGCCAATCACACCCGCGCCAATTACAATCAGGTGCTTAGGAATTTCCTGAAGTGTCAGGGCTTCGGTCGACGTAATGACCCGTTTTTTGTCGATAGGCATCGACGGGAACGACGACGGTTTCGAGCCGGTAGCGATGATGATATTTTTTCCGGTGATGGTTTGTTCGCTGCCATCGCTTTTGGTGATTTTGATCGTATGCGGATCAACAAACGAACCGACGCCGTGATATTCGTCGATTTTATTTTTCTTCATCAGGAACGTAATGCCCTTGGTCGTCTGGTCGACAACGCTGGTTTTGCGGGCAATCATCTGCGCCAGATCAACTTGCAAATCAGCCAGTTTGATGCCATGCTCGGCAAAGGTGTGGGCAGCATTGTAATAATGCTCCGTCGAATCGAGCAGTGCTTTCGACGGAATACAACCGACGTTCAGGCACGTACCGCCCAAGCTCGGGTATTTTTCAATAATGGCCGTTTTCAGTCCGAGTTGTGCACAACGAATCGCGCCGGTATATCCACCCGGTCCGGAGCCAATCATAATTACGTCGTATTCCATAGAATTAATTTATAAGCGACTAAGTAGAGAGCCTGTAGACGCAAGAAAAAAGAAATTTGAACGGTAGGATACTGTTCATCTTCTATCTAACATCATTCATCGAAACAAAATGCAAATTTTGGACGAGAATTTGATTACCCAAACCGATTTCGAAAAAATCGTGTTGGTAGTTCTGTGAAGTCGCTCCGTTTTGCGTCTATTTTGGTCCACCTATGCGTTTTATTCCTTTACTTTTTTGTGTAGTTCCGCTGTTAATCAGCGGTTGCAATAATCCCGCCCAGCAGAATCAGGCCCCTGTTTATTACGACGTAGTAGGGTTTGTGCAGAAACAGATTGCCGGTTTATCGGCGCAGAAGCCATTAGTCAACAAGACGGTGGCCATCAACGAAAACCGAAATCAGCAAAATACCCACGACATTAACTGGGCCCACGAACTGGAGTTGTTTGTACAGGCCGACATCAACAAACCGGCACTACGTAACAGTTACGTCATTACGCGCCCCGACTCAGCAACGTATCAGTATACCCTGAAACCTGAAGAAGAACACCTTGCGGTTCAATCACTTACGGTTCAGTTAGATACTACGTCGCGCCAGCCCCGCCGAATCGAAGCGGTGATGCAAACCAGCAATCCACTATACTCTTCCGAACGACACGTATTGCTGGAAAGCGGCCCCGCAGCTGGTCGCGAATGGCAGATAAAACATTACAAACTATCTGGCTACCAGAAACTACCGTATTTCGACAAGAACGAATTTCTGGTTGAGGGACGGGTGCAGTAAATCTTAATTATTATAAAGTTCTTTTTATGCTAATTAAGACTCAACTAGTCTAGTACTCTGCCAATAACGTATCGCTCCCACTCCAATAATTCCTGCTATATCGGCAAGGGTTAACGTAATGTGTATCCAATTGAAATCGAGACGTAGCAGCGTCAGCATGTATCCTACCAGATAAACGCCCCAAACTGCTAATAATAGGAGCATCGTCTGGCGAAATGTGCGTCGCAGGATAGCCGGCAGCTGCGTTCCCAACTCGTTCCAAAGGCGATTCAGCGTAAAAAAGATAAATACGTAGTCAATCAGAGCGATAAGTCCCCACGTCAGTTTGGGCCCGGTTTGGATCTCATTATCAAATGAAAGCTGCTGATGGCCGATGTAGCTCGCCAGAAACATAAACAGCACAGCCATCAATAAACCCATCCATTGCCGTTTGATACGTTCCCACGGAACACCAAAAAGAGCGAGAAGTTGAATGATAGCTAGTGGGGACGTAACGAACCAGATAACGTAGCGGTATTGACCAACCGCGTTATACCCCTCACGTACAGAAGTTTGCCGATCGTTGCTGTCAGTTACAGTAGCTAATTCAGAAAGAGACGTAACGTAATGCGTTTGAATCTGGTAATAGACCAATCCAGCAATGGCTGAAGCCAACGCTGTCAGCAAGAAGGTATTACGTTGTTCAGAAGGGATTTGATCGCGGACGGCCAGCGAGAAGATAAAGCTGGCCAGAAAGCCATACATGGCCACCTGCAAAAAAAAATAAGCAATCATTGCCAGCACCCCCGCAGTACCCGCTGTTGGAATAAACGTATTAGCAATCTCCATAAATGCAGTAACGGTAGGTTTGGTTATACTACCATTACTGCATCTAAGGTATAAAGGTTTTATTTAGGCATGGCGGCTTTTGCCACTTCCATATCTTTTTTGGCTTTATCGATCAGTTGTTGAGCGTAGGTACGTAACGTTTCATTCTTGCCGTATTGCAGGTACGTAGTGGCCATATCGATTGCATCCTGACGCTGGTCTAGAAACAACGTAGCGAAATTTTTATCCAGACTGCTTGTCAGTTTGTCGCTAGCACCGTTTTGCTGTAATTTAAGGTTCATAGCCTCGATATTACGGCTCTGTTGCTGCGTAAATGCCTGATTCGGACGCGTTGGCTTTAGCTGCTTAATGGTACCATCGAGCATAGTAACATCACTAGTGGCAATGGGAAGCATATCTTTTGCCAGTTGTTGGATGGCGGGGTCCTTGCCATTCTGAATTTCCTGATTTAGCAAATCCTGTACACCCTGGGTATGCAGTTTAGCCTGATAAGCATAGTCGAAATCGGGATCACCGGTAGCAACCAGTTTTTTCATTTTAGTAATCGTTTGCTGCATCGGCTGAACAAGTGCTGTTTTGGCTGGATCAGCGGCTTGAGCACTCTGCGTAGCAGCTCCACTGGTAGCTTGTGCGCAAGCACTCAGTGAAGCACTGGATAAAAGGGCAACAAAAGCCCAGATAGACAGATTAGATGGGAGCGTTTTCATTGGTAAACTGATTATTAAATTAGTGTGACGAGGTCAACCTTAATGAGTTACCTAATAAAGACAAAAAAAAGTCGGGAAGGTTTAGCGAGGTGGTGCAATTATACCTGACTTTGATTTGCATTAGTGCTGTTTTGAATAAAAAAAGACGAATGAAATTCATCCGTCTTTTTCAATAATAAGTCGTTTCCAAGTCTACAACCGAATAATTTCTGCACCAATCGCATTGAGACGTGAATCGATGTTTTGGTAACCGCGATCGATCTGCTCGATATTGTCGATGATGCTGGTACCTTGTGCCGACAGGGCCGCGATGAGTAAAGCAACCCCCGCCCGAATATCGGGTGATGACATGCGGATGCCTTTCAACGGAATCTGACGATTCAGACCCACAACTGTAGCACGGTGCGGATCGCAGAGGATAATTTGCGCGCCCATGTCGATGAGTTTATCGACGAAAAACAGGCGGCTTTCGAACATTTTCTGGTGAATAAGTAACGTACCTTGTGCCTGTACGGCCGTTACGAGCACAATACTTAACAAGTCAGGTGTAAAACCCGGCCAGGGCGCATCGGCCACCGTCATCATGCCGCCGTCCAGAAAACTGTCGATTTGATAGCGTTCCTGCGCCGGGATGAAAATATCGTCGCCCCGAAATTCCATTTGAATACCCAACCGTCGAAACTGATCGGGAATAATGCCCAACTCCGGAATCTGGCAGTTTTTGATGGTAATTTCCGATTGTGTCATGGCAGCCATGCCGATAAACGATCCGATTTCAATCATGTCGGGCAACATGGTATGCTCGGTTCCTTTCAACTCCGAAACGCCTTCGATGGTAAGCAGATTCGATCCAACACCCGTAATTTTTGCGCCCATCGAGTTGAGCATTTTGCTCAATTGCTGGAGGTAAGGCTCACAGGCCGCGTTGTAAATGGTCGTGGTTCCCTCGGCCATCACAGCGGCCATCAATACGTTGGCCGTACCCGTTACCGATGCTTCGTCAAGCAGCATATACGTACCGCGCAGATTGCTGGCATCGACCTGATAATAGCCGCCATCGTTTGCGTCATAATTGAATTGCGCTCCTAGTTTCTCGAAGCCCAGAAAGTGGGTATCCAGTCGCCGACGACCGATTTTGTCGCCACCGGGTCGGGGAATACGTCCTTTTTTGAAACGGGCCAGCATGGGTCCAAGCAACATAACCGACCCACGTAGCGCGGCAGCTTTACGTTTGTAGACATCCGTATCCAGGTAATCGAGATTGACGTCGCTGGCCTGAAACCGGTAGGAATTACCCCCAATTTTAGTAACCCATACGCCCAAATCACCCAACAGATCAATGAGTTGGTTGACATCGCGAATACTTGGTATATTATGAATGGTGATCGGTTCTTTGGTAAGCAATACGGCGCAGAGAATTTGCAGCGCTTCGTTTTTTGCTCCCTGTGGAATAAGTTCACCTTTTAAGGTACGTCCACCTGTAATTTGAAAAGATGCCATTTTAGGAATGATGAATTGTAGTTAATGTATAATGAACAATGGTTAATGCATAATGTTAAGACGCTACGTTAGCAGCCCGTTCATTATTCACTAACCATTATTTATTAAAAAATTATCTGCGTCGGCGTGGGCCGTCGTTACGATTGTTGCCGGGGCGATTATTGCCAAAATTGCGCTGGCCGCCTGAGTTATCGTTGCGGTTATTGGAACGCCCTTGCTGATTATTATTGCGATTTCCGAAGTTGCGCTGGCCGCCCTGGCCGTTATTCGGTCGCCCCTGATTATTGGGCCGCTGACTGCCGTCGCGGTGATTCGTGTTGCTGATACGTTGGGGTTGATCGCCGGTACGTTCGCGCGGGGTTGATTCCACCAGCCCTTGTTCCCGAATCAGCTTAATGTCGTCGTAAAGTTTACCGCTTGATAAATCGATCAAGCTCTGGTAGATTGTTTCGTCTTCAACCGATTCTTTGTTCCAGGCCTGGTAGAAAGTACGCATCAGGCGGGTCAGATACGACACAAACGCCCGGCGTTCGTCGGGGTCTTCCAGCGAGGTTGCTTTTGCCACCAGCAAATCGACATTACGTCCGAAGTGCTTGAATTTCAGATGGTGCGTGTTGTAGGGAACCCGCTGCGGCTTTTTACCCAGTGCTTCTTCCGACGGGGGTGGATAAGGACTATCGACATCTAACGTGAAGCCCGACATGATATACAGGTCGTCCCACAGTTTATTGTAGTAGTCCTGCCCATCTTTCATGTTGGGGTGAATTTGCCGCATTAATTCGATCAGGATGTGGGCGTAACGAGTCCGTTTTTCCCGATCCTCAATGTTGACCATGTTGTCAACCAGCTTTTGGATACTGCTGCCGTATTCTTTCAAAGGCTTTGCCTGATTTTATTTAAGAGAACAAAAGTACAAAGAAAGCCACAGGGTACAAGGCACTACCTGCGAAGGAAACGTACTGTTTGTTGACCCAGGCACCAGCTATTGACTCAAACCCGCTTGTTGTTGATTCAGACTAGTGGCGACTTGACAGCCCCGGTAGTTTTGCAGTGTTAAACCGCTACGGCGGACCGCAACCAAAACAACAAATACAATGAACAAATTAGTAAAAATTTCGGCTTTCGTGGCCGCAGTTCTCTTATTCTCAATTGGGTTAATTTCCTGCGACAAAAATAATCTGACCGATCCGATGCCGCAGCAAAATGGGGCAGCCCGTACGGGTGTGAACCAATTTGATATTCCGCCGGTGGTGAGTATTTTCAAAAAATATACCCTCACGAAAGATGGAAATACCGTATTAACCTATAGTAGTGATGGCCGGTTGATAAAAGCATCGCTTGACCCAAACCACTATATCGACTATGGCTATGGATTCAACGGTAGTGTGATTACAAAGACGGAACATCTTAGTGGAAAAGTTACCAAGCAAGAATTTTACACCCTGAATAATGACGGTAAAGCGACTCATTCGCATCATAAAACCTTTAATTTTCAGGGTAACGTTGAGACTGAACGTTCGTATGATTATGAGTATTACACCGAGAATGGCCTCAAAGGGAACCTCAAGAAGATTAAAAGCACGATAAATAATGAGCGCTGGGATTTCACGTACAACCCCAATCACGGTATCGACTGGATTAACCATACAGATGCTTCCGGCGTAAACGACGAGAATATCTGGCATAGTTATGGAAGTCCAACCGGCGGCCTCGTCGACAAAAACCGACTCAATCCAACGGTGAAGCCACTGGACACGTATCTTAAAATATTTGGTGATTTCGACCAGCTTCACCTGGTTCCTATGGAGCATCACTACAAACCCGGCAGTAATTCGCCCTTTGTAAGCTTTTTCTACGATTATACATTGAATGCCGACGGCTACCCGATTCAACGCGGAACCAAAATGAATACCATACAGGTGGCCCTTAAATTCTTCGACTATGAAGTAACACCCATTGGTACGATACCAACACGTCAAAACTGACCTGTTAGTGCTACGTCACCCGGTATCAACATAGCATAGGTTAAGATTCATCTACTCCCCGAACGTACTACGTTATCGGGGAGTCTTTTTTTAGGGCTAAGTGAGTCTCCAAATTTGTATATGTTCCATCGGCAAACGTAGGGAATACGCTACTTTTGCGGCACACTTCATGTAACGGCGCTACGTTACCTCTATTCATGTCTGCTGCTCAACACCCCACGCCCATTTCTTACCGCACCGAACTCCTTGATACCGTTCGACTTAGCGTGCCAATCATCATTGCGCAACTTGGAGTTGTCCTGATGGGCGTTACCGATAACCTATTCGTTGGGCGATTGCTGGGTTCAGTGCCCTTAGGAGCGGCTGGCCTGGCCAATTCGCTCTCCTTTCTGATGTCGAGCATTGGCGTCGGTGGGCTATCGGTCGTGGCGGCACTGGTATCGAAATCACGCAGTCAGGGCGACCCGGCTTCCATAAACCGCTTTTTTCGGGCGGGTATTCGGGTGGCTCTGCTACTCAGTTTTATCTTAGGTGGATTATCGGTACTGCTGGCGTTTAACTTCGACCTGTTTGGCCAAACTCCTAACGTAACGCAACTGGCGCGCGATTTCATGCTCATTCTGAGTGCGTCGCTATTACCCCTGCTGATTTTTGTGGCCGCTCGTCAACTCTGCGACGGGCTGCGTTACCCACGCGTTGCCATGACCATTACGTTGTCGGCATTGCTGGTCAACGCGTTGCTGAACTACGTATTGATTAAAGGCATTGGGCCGTTTCCAGAACTTGGCCTGATGGGATCAGCAACGGCTACGTTGCTGTCACGAACGTTTATGGCCGGGGCCATGCTGGCTTACATTTACCGGGCTCAACGCTTCAAGGAATATTTAAAACCGGAATTTCGATCCCAGCCAACCAATGCCGAAGCCTGGACGGTTCTGCGTCTGGGAATTCCGGGGGGGCTAACGTTTTTTTTCGAAGTTGCTACGTTCTCGCTGGCCGTCGTCATTGTGGGTTGGCTGGGCGAAAACCAATTGGCGGCTCACCAGATTGCCATCAACATGGCTTCCGTTACGTATATGATGGCAACGGGCATTTCGTCGGCGGCAGCGATTCGGGTCAGTGCCGCCCTGGGACGTAACAGTCAGGAAGGAATCTGGCGGGCGGGCGTAGCCGCGTTTATCCTGTCGGTTGGTTTTATGAGCCTGGCTGCATTGCTCTTCCTGACGGCTAACGACTGGCTCGTTACGTTGTATATCCGCGATAACCCGAGTGTGATGCAGATTGCCGCATCGCTGGTTATTATTGCGGGTTTCTTTCAGCTTTCTGACGGTGTGCAGGTCGTAGCGCTCGGTGGTTTGCGCGGCTTGTCGGACGTGAACGTACCAACGGTGATTACGTTGTTTTCATACTGGGTAGTCGCCCTTCCTCTCAGCTACGTATTGGCCTTCCCATTCAAGCTTGATGCGGTTGGCGTTTGGATCGGCTTACTGACTGGCCTTACCCTAGCGGCCGCGTTGTTAACGTGGCGATTTTTTCGGCGGGTAAAGCGGTATGAACC
Source organism: Spirosoma flavus (assembly GCF_054778555.1). Taxonomy (NCBI): domain Bacteria; kingdom Pseudomonadati; phylum Bacteroidota; class Cytophagia; order Cytophagales; family Cytophagaceae; genus Spirosoma; species Spirosoma flavus. The sequence continues at coordinate 903,866 of NZ_BAAGZL010000001.1, read as the reverse complement.
CGTGTTGCCTAGTCAGTCTGAGCCTGATTTTCCTGTACACTCAGCTTCGTAAGCTAGTACCTGTGTCTGGACCAAGCCACATTTTTAGCGCATACTATCGAGCAACTCATCACGACTAGGTCGGTCTGAAGTAAGCTCATAGGAAATTCCATCCCGGTCTAAGTGGTCCATGAACGTAGCGTAGTTTTCTTTTTCGACGGAAAAGACGTACCAGTTTTCGTAAGGTTCGTTGAAAATCTCAACTTCGGTCAACGAAGCCCGTTTTTGCAATTGTTCGTATTGCGCCTGCTCGAGCGCATCCTGCTTAATCAAAAAATACCACAAAGGACGTAGCGGTTAGGATAAATAAGTACCAATCAAATCGTTACGTTACTGTTCAAGGTAACGTAGCGTTTTAAAAACGAAAAATCCCGTGTGACAGTTTGCCACACGGGATTTTAAAACGCCTGGACGTATCACTTATTTGTTAACGGCCAGAATATAATCGGCTAATACCAAACCCGCTTCGTTCAGATACGGGTCTTTTTTCTTTTTCGGAGCAGCCGCTGTTCCTGTTTCGTCAACGGGTGCACTCGCAGCCTGCGAAACTTTATTGGCAGCCGCTCGTTTTTTCTCAGCTTCATCCCGTTCTTTCCGACGTTTCGACTCCTGCAATGATACAACCGTGTTTTCTTTGGCCTTCTTGAAATCGGCCAGATCCTGCGCCAGTTGTTTCAATTCCGGGTCCGACTTTAACCGCTGATCGAATTTTTCGCGCAGACGGGTCAGGATTTTGTCGTTTAGCGCCGTCGACTGTTCGTAACGAGTCGAACCAATCTGATCCCAAGGCAGGGCGCTTGGCTGCGAACTCTCGCCATATTCTTCGGCCGAGAAAGCGGATGGCAGCTCAATATCAGGCGTTACGCCTTTGTGCTGCGTGCTGCTGCCGTTAATCCGATAAAATTTCTGAATAGTCATTTTTACCTGACCAACTTTCTCCTGTGATTTAGGCAACCATTGATTCAGGTCGATCAGCGTCTGCACCGTTCCCTTTCCGAACGTTTGACCGCCAACGATAACACCCCGTTTGTAGTCCTGAATAGCTGCGGCAAAGATTTCGGAGGCCGAGGCACTAAACCGGTTCACCAGCACTGCCATGGGGCCGTCGTACGTAACAGATGGATCAGGATCGGTGTAGACTTCCGTTTCACCTGTCGACTCACGAACCTGCACAACCGGGCCTTTCGGAATGAATAACCCTGTCAGGTTGATGGCTTCGGTCAGCGAACCACCGCCGTTGTCGCGCAGGTCAATCACGATACCGTCTACTTTTTCAGTTTTCAGTTCTTCAACAAACCGCTTCACATCGCTGGTCGTGCTGCTGAAGCCTTCTTCACGCTTACGAGCACCTTCGAAATCGCGGTAGAACATCGGAATGTTAATCACACCAATTTTAAATGGCCGACCATTGTCCGATACCTCAATGACTTCTTTCTTAGCCCGCTGCTCTTCGAGTTTGATTTTCTCACGAACCAGACGAATCTCTTTGGGTGGAGCTCCTGCTATCGCGTTGGGCGATATGATTTGCAGGCGTACTACGGTACCTTTGGGGCCTTTAATGAGTTTTACAACCTCATCAACCTGCCAGTTCATTGTGTTCACCATGTGGCCATTATCGCCCTGAGCTACACCGGCAATTTTGTCTTCTTTCTGAAGGAGTTTGCTCTTAAAGGCAGGACCACCGGGCAACACTTCCGTAATCCGAATATAGTCGCCGTCTTCACGTAGCATTGCGCCAATGCCTTCGAGCGACTGGCTCATTTCCTGGTTAAAACGATCAGCGTTGTTGGGCGACAGATAATTCGTGTGCGGGTCAAGCGCTTCGGCAAACGAGTTCATATACATCTGGAACACGTCGGCGCTTTTAATGCGATTGATCGCTTTATCAAGGTTGCCATACCGCTGGGTCATCAGGGCCGTTACCGCACTGTCCTTCCGATTACCAAGCCGCAGTTCCAATTCCTGATTCTTGATAATCTTTGTCCAGAGTTCGTCCAGTTCGGCAGGCGTTTTAGCCCAAGATGCCTTTTCGCGGTCGGTGTTAAAACTTTCGTCATCAGTAAACGTGAACGGCTTTTTAAGTTGCTCTTTAACGAAAGCGCTACGTTCCTGATACCGTTTCCGGAATACGTTGTAGAGATCATAAGCCGCCGAAAGATCGCCATTAATCAGGGCATCATCAATTTGATTGCGATACTTCTCAAAAGAGGCTACGTCCGACGCCAGGAGATACGTCTTGTTGCCATCGACCTCTTTGAGATAGTTATCCCAAATCACTGACGACAACGAATCATTGAGCCGTACCTTACGATAGTGATACGTTGTTAGCAGCTTGGCTACCAGCGTCTCTACCTGCTCCTGTGACACCGTAGGCTTCAGATCATCGATCGGAGAAGCCTGTCGACTCACGTGACTAGAAGCACGGCTCAGCGTAGATGCATCTGAGGGTGAATCCGGCTGAAAACTCAGCATCAGCACGGGCAAAAGGGTTACCAGATACTTTTTCATTCGATCCAGATTAATGGCGAAAGGGTGAAAGAGCGAAAGAGTGTTGGTGATCTGGTTACCTATTCACCGTGGCGACGGACCGCTCTTTCATTCTTTCGCGCTTTCACTCTTAGTTATTGTTTAACAATATCAAGCAGCTCGACATCAAAGACCAACGTAGCGCCGGGTTTGATGTCGCCACCGGTTCCCCGGTCGCCGTATGCCAGATCGGATGGAATATACAATTTCCATTTCGAACCAACGGGCATCAGTTGCAGGGCTTCAGTCCAGCCTTTAATCACTTCAGTAACACCGAATTCGGCAGGTTGGCCTCGTTCAACTGAACTGTCGAACACATGGCCATCCAGCGTGCGGCCGGTATAATGTACTTTAACCCGATCTTTGTCTGTTGGTTTAGCACCAGTTCCTTCTTTTTCGATGGAATACTGCAATCCGCTGGACGTAGTGACTACACCGGGCTTCGCTTTATTCTCCGTCAGAAAAGCCGTACCTGCCTTTTTGTTTTCCGCCGAAACCTTCATCATTTCAGCCTGTTGTCCAGCGGCCTTTTTCTGCATCAGGTTGTTCATAATCTGACCAGCCTGCGCCATAGTCAGTTTAGTATTATCACCCTTCAGCATATCCATCAATCCCTGCGTGAGTAGCGTGGTATTAACATCGGCCAAACCCTGTTGTTTGAGGTTCTGGGCCATAAAAAGGCCAATGCTATAACTAACCGAGTCCTGAGAAGATGCCATGCTCGCGGCCGATGCACTTGATTTTGCGGTGGCAGTCGGCCGAGCCGCTGATTTAGGTTTAGAAACGGCAGGTTTTTTTCCTTGTGCAGCCGCAGTACCGGCCATAAAAACAGCCGACATCATACCGGCCAGCATCCATTGGTTAAACTTCATGCGAAAAAGTAAACGTGTGAACTTACAGAACTATACTATTCCTAAAACATGAACGAATAGGATAAAAGTTTATTTATCGAACAGTTTCGAAAAAAAACTCGTGACTCCTAACTTCATGATTTTAAACGACATTCAGCTATTAAAAGTAGCTGAAAATTTGGCTAATGACAATTTTAGCCGCCTAATGTACGGCGATTTTGGATAAACGGTTCGATAGACTGGCTTAGTGGTTGACTGAATCGGGGCGGCATATCGGAAAAGTCTAAGATTCAGGCGTCATTTCTTCATTTCGTCGCATTTTTATGAAATTTTAATTGTACCTTTGCGGCCGAAAAATCAAACTAAAATTTCCCTTTCATATATGGACTCCGTAAGACCCGACGAGATATCAGCCATTCTGCGCCAGCAACTGGCCGGAACCCAAACCGAAGCTGAACTCGAAGAAGTCGGTACGGTGCTGCAAATCGGCGACGGCGTAGCGCGTATCTACGGCCTCTCCAAAGTGCAGGCCGGCGAATTGCTGTCGTTCGACAATGGGCTTCAGGCAATGGCCCTGAACCTCGAAGAAGATAACGTTGGAGCAGTATTGCTCGGCGATTATTCAGAAATTAAAGAAGGCGACACCGTTAAACGTACCAATCAGATTGCCTATGTGAACGTAGGCGATGGTATTTTAGGTCGCGTCGTAAATACGCTCGGTCTGCCAATCGACGGCATGGGCCCTATTCAGGGTGACGTGTTCCCAATGCCCTTGGAACGGAAAGCACCGGGTGTAATCTACCGTCAACCCGTGAACGAGCCGCTTCAAACCGGGATTAAGGCTATCGACGCCATGATCCCCATTGGCCGCGGTCAGCGGGAGTTAATCATCGGCGACCGTCAGACGGGTAAAACCGCTGTGGCGATCGACACGATCATCAACCAGAAAGAATTTTACGACAAAGGTCAGCCAGTATTCTGTATCTACGTAGCGTGCGGTCAGAAAGCGTCGACCGTGAAGCAGGTAGAAGCTACGTTACGTAAGGCGGGCGCTATGGATTACACGGTAATTGTATCGGCCAATGCTTCTGACCCTTCTCCGATGCAGTTCTTCGCGCCGTTTACGGGTGCGGCCATTGGCGAATTTTTCCGCGATACGGGTCGCCCAGCGCTGGTTGTTTATGACGATCTGTCGAAACAGGCGGTTGCTTATCGCGAAGTATCGCTACTGCTACGTCGCCCACCAGGACGTGAAGCGTATCCTGGAGACGTATTCTATCTCCACAGCCGCCTGCTGGAACGGGCCGCTAAAATCAATAGCAACGACGAGATCGCCAAAAACATGAATGACCTGCCACCATCGTTGCAGGACAAAGTGAAAGGTGGTGGTTCGCTGACGGCGCTTCCGATCATCGAAACGCAGGCTGGTGACGTATCGGCTTACATTCCGACCAACGTAATTTCGATTACGGACGGACAGATCTTCCTGGAGTCGAACTTGTTCAACTCGGGTATTCGCCCAGCCATCAACGTAGGTATTTCGGTATCGCGTGTGGGTGGTAATGCGCAGATCAAGTCGATGAAGAAAGTAGCTGGTACGTTGAAACTCGATCAGGCGCAGTTCCGCGAGCTGGAAGCCTTCGCGAAATTCGGTTCTGACCTTGATGCGTCGACCAAACTTACCATCGAACGGGGTCGCCGGAATCAGGAGATGCTGAAACAGCCTCAATACGCTCCAGTGTCCGTAGAACAGCAGGTTGCTATTATCTACGCTTCGACGAACGGCTTACTCGACAAAGTACCTGTCAACAAAGTAAAAGCGTTCGAAAGCGAGTTTGGAATGGTGCTGAGTGCCCAATATCCGAACGTACTGGACGAGCTTCGCGCCGGTAAATTGACGGACGAAGGTACTGCTACGTTGAAGAAAGTAGCTGCTGATTTGTCTGCCAATTATTAAAATACTAAGTCAATAGTCGGTAGTTAGTAGTCGTAAGCCAACGATTACTAACTACCGACTGACGACTATCGACCACTATGGCCTCTCTTAAAGAAGTACGCGCCCGTATCGCATCGATCAACTCGACACAGCAGATCACCAAAGCCATGAAAATGGTGTCGGCGGCAAAACTGCGTCGGGCGCAGGAAAATATAACCCAGCTACGGCCTTATGCCCAGAAGCTAAGCCAGATGCTCGGTACTGTATCGGCGGGAGCCGAAACGGCATCGGAAAGCCCTTATAAGCAGGCCCGGACAGTTGATCGGGTGTTGCTGATTGTTGTTACGTCGGATCGGGGCCTCTGTGGAGCTTTTAACACAAACGCCGTGAAAGGAGCGCTGGCACTGATCGACGAAAAATACGCGTCGCAGGCTCGGGCGGGTAACGTAGAGATTATGGCTATCGGCAAAAAAGGCGCTGAAGCCTTTGCGCGTCGGGGCATGAAAGTCAATACTACGCACGTCGATACGTTCAGCTCATTAAACTTTGCTTCCGTTCGCGCGGCTGCCGAAGAAGCCATGGCCGGTTTCGCCGAAGGCCGGTATGACGTAGTAGAAATCATCTACAACGAGTTCCGCAACGCAGCGGTGCAAATTGTACGGATGGAACAGATGCTACCCATTGTGGCTGCTGAAACAGCTGGTTCGACAAGCTCGATCAATTACATTTTTGAACCGTCGGAAGAAGAAATCGTAACGGAGCTGATTCCGAAAACGATTAAAATTCAATTGTACAAAGCCGTTCTGGATTCGAACGCAGCCGAACACGGTGCCCGAATGACGGCTATGGATAAAGCAACGGATAACGCCGGTGAACTGCTGAAAGAGCTTCGTCTGGTCTACAACCGGACACGTCAGGCCGCCATCACGACCGAAATCCTCGAAATCGTGGGTGGTGCCGAAGCCCTGGCAAATGCCTAATCGTTATTCGCAATAGGTTTTCTGAAGAAGGCCACAGCTCAATCGGGTTGTGGCCTTCTTCTTTTAATACGTTTCCGTAAGTAAAATCCGGCTGAACTGTCTTCCTATTAAATAAAGTTTGGGGTTTTACGCAGTAAAGTACATGAGCAAAAAATGCAGATTACGTCTAAAAAGTCAACTGATTTGGTGCATAGTATTGCTAAGCACTATCAGCCTTGTTCAGGCGCAAACCCTTAATCAGAAAGCGTCGGGGTATAGAGGCATTTGGTATTTTATCGGGAAGACCAACGATACGTATGTGCACAAATACAGCGGGGGACTTGGTACGTATCCGGCCAATCATTATCCTTTTTCCGTTTATGCGCCGTCGGTTCAAAAAACCTTTTTCTGCTATGGTGGTGTCACAGATTCAACTTCGCGTCAGTTATGCCATATGGTTGGCTTTTTCGATCATAAAACCGGGATGGTATCTCGGCCTACATTACTGCTCAACAAACAAACAGACGACGCGCACGATAATCCAGTAATACAGCTTGATGATAAAGGCTATGTCTGGATTTTTTCGACATCGCATGGCACCGAACGACCTTCTTTTATTCATCGTAGCAGCAAATCCCACGATATCAGCAGCTTTGAGCGGATTGACGCCACCCGATTGAACGAAAAAGGCGAAAAAATACCGTTCGACAATTTCTCTTACCTGCAAACGTATTACCAATCCGGACGTGGATTTTTCAATCTCATGACTCATTACGACCGAAACGTGCTACGTTATGGCAAAAACAAACCCCGCCGAACAATTTCGTTTTTAACGAGTCATGACGGGATTAACTGGTCAGCCTGGAAAGATATTGCCACAATTGAAGAAGGTCATTATCAGAGCAGTAATCAGTGGAAAAACAAGGTGGGTAGCGCTTTCAATTACCATCCCGATACGGAAACTGGAGCGGGTTTGGATTACCGCACTAACTTATACTACGTTGAAACGGACGATTTTGGTCAAAACTGGAAAACTGCAGATGGGAAGTCAGTACGTTTGCCATTAACAACGACAACTAATTCAGCACTGGTTAAGGACTATAAAAGCCTCGGGCTAAACGTCTACATCAGCGATGTAAATCACGACGATAAGGGACGTCCAGTTATTTTGTACGTTACCAGTAAAGGCCCCGAGCCGGGTCCTGAAAATGGCCCCTATAGCTGGCACGTTGCCCATTGGACGGGTCAGCAGTGGACCATACACGACGTAGCACAATCGGACCACAATTATGACATGGGTTCGCTCTACGTAGCAGGTAATCTTTGGCGCATTATTGGGCCGGTAAACGCTGGTCCTCAACCCTATGGAACGGGTGGCGATTTGGTACTATTGGAAAGTAAGGATCAGGGGAAAAGCTGGAAAACAGGCAAACCGATTACCCAGAACAAAACCCGAAATCAGAGCTACCCCCGCCGGCCAGTAGCTGCCCATCCCGGTTTTTACGCATTCTGGGCTGACGGAAATGCACGTCAGCTATCGGCTTCTTATCTCTATTTCTGCAATCAGGATGGGCAGGTTTTTCAGCTTCCTGCTCAAATGAAGGCTGATATGGAAAAACCGCTGCCGATTTCTCCCAAGTAACGTAGTACATCGTAATCACTGGAACGTAGCAATGCTACTTTCGGGCGAGTTCTTCGTATAATTTCCAGTATTCACCGGCAATCGCTGGCCAGGAAAACCCATTCGCTCGCCGACGTACCCGCTCCTGACGTAGTGGATTCTGGGCAAAATCACGTAGTCCCTCATCAAGCGTTCGGGCCATGTTTTCCGGTTCGAAATCTTCGAAATAATAGGCTTCCTTCCCTCCTACTTCGGGCAAACTCGTCAGTCTTGAAATAAAAACGGGCTTCCCAAATGTCATGGCTTCGGCAACCGGAAGACCAAAACCTTCGGATAGAGAAGGAAATAAAAAGGCCTCACAGTGCTCATAAAGCCAAAGTTTAGTGGCTTCATCAACCGGGCCGGGCATTACGAGCCGATCAGCAACGCCTAATTTCTGTGCCTGCTCGCGAATGTGCTGTGCGTATGGATGCCGGTCGGGGCCGGCCAATACTAACCGATAATCCGGGAAAGCTTCGAGCAGTGGCAGCAGCGTGTGCACATTTTTTTTCGGGTGAATAACCCCAACGAACAGAAAAAACGGTACGTCCTTAAATGCTACGTTGAATATTTGATTATCAGGTAATTCCGAGGGCGTATTTTCTGGATTGACCGCTACGCCAGTATACACTACGTTCAAGGGTGTACTGGCTGGAATGTGCAGATGTTCGCGCATGACGGAAGCAGTATAGGCAGAGCCGGCCGTCAGCAACGTAGCACGGTTGATTTTTCGCTGAAGCTTGGCCAACCGTCGGTTTTTCTTGGCCGGCGAGTAGTCAGTACGTTCCAGAAAGTTCAGGTCATACACCGTCAGCATCAGTTTAGTTGCCCGATTAGAAGGTAAGTAGGCTGAATCCTGATGCAGACAATGCCAGACATCGTATTGGCCCGGAATCCAGATTTTCCGTAGCCAGGACGCTTCGATGTACTTGACCGTATCCCCAAAAATGCCTGATTTTCCTTTAGGCACCAGAAACGTTAGCCGCCAGGAAGGCGGGCACTGACGTATCAGTTCATGCCCCAGATGCAGACACACCTGCCCTAAGCCGCTGTTGAGGTCACGCAGACGTTCGGTGTCAATGAAAAGAGAAGGCATCCGTTTTTATAATTTGGGCAAATGCGGTGCCTCCGTCATCATGGCAACATCTTTTGCCGCCTTCCGCAACCCTTTGTCCTGAAGCATCTGCCCTATTGCATTCGTCAGATAAATAGAAGCTTCAATTTCTGCTTTGCGGATGGCCACACTTTCGATATTGAAGCCGAAGGGAACACCATGTTCAAGACAGAACGTAGTAAGTGCTGAGGCAATATCAAGACATATTTTCACCGATTTCTCAAGAATATCGTCTGATTTTTTCAGTTCTTCTTTCAACTCATCCGGTACGTGAATGCCCAGCCACTCCATAAACTGAAGCGTTTTAGCCGATCCGCAGGCGGTAATCGTGAAAATAATCGTAGGAGGATTAATACGCTGACCCTTACAGTTCGTGAGCAGCGCTTCGACAACCTGCTTCGCGTAGTCGACATTAAAAATGCACTGTGAGATAAAGTAAGACACCCCGCAGCTCATCTTATCCAGCATCCTGACATCTTCATCTTTTAGTACGTTATGCCGTTCAGGGATGGTTACCGCGCCAATGACGGATGTTTCCTGATGCCTGCTCCAGATTTTATAGGCTTCCTGCAAGCTGGTTTTTACTGGAAAATCGGGTGCCGGTACGCCAACAAAAACAGGATAGAATTGCTGCGTATGCAACTCTTCCAGCCAATCGGTTAACTCTTCGTTCGAAAATTTACCAGCAGGGCGATAGATTATTTTCGGAACCTGCAAAGAACCCAGATAATCGGCAGCAAAACTAAGCGGATCAAGCGCGTTTAAAAACGGGAAAGGTCTTTCTTCTTTTGTTCGAGCCGATTCATCCTGAACGTCATACACCACAAGTGCATCGATATCCAGGGCAGTTAATCGCTCAATTGTTTTGTGGGCAATCTCGGCAACGCGTTCAGGAGGAGTACCGACTTTGGGAGGAGTGATGCCATAAAGCAACACACCTGATTCTGCAGATTTGATTTTTTCTAAAAACATGCTGGTACTTAAACTTGGACTTCAGGCTTTTTCGTCTGGTTTTCTAATCTACTATACTAAATTTTCTGTCATTATCATTTGTCTTTCTATACGCACCGTCTTTAATCCTGCCTGATGTTGGAGAAAGGCATCGATTACTGCTTTGTCAGTGCTTTTCCTGCTTTCGGAGGTACAAAGGAACGTATACTATCGATAATAGTTGCAATTAGTTAAAATGGCGCCTGAAATTACGATGTTAATAAGAGGATTTACGAAACATTTTCAGGAGATGACTGGCTAGAGTACATTGCCCGTAACTACCTGTTATGAATACAATTTATAGTAATGAATCACCTTTTATTGACCAATAAAATCATTTATTTGCTATACCAAAACCTACCGCTGCCGTGAAGTCGCACGAGTACCTCGATCCCGCTCCCATTACCCGTCATTTGAGGGCTATGTACAGTTCCCGAATTTTAATCGCGGCTGTTCATCACATACCCGTATTTGAAACGCTGGTGCATGAATCACTTTCCGTAGCAGAACTCAGTAAGCGGCTCCATTTAAATGAACGACCAGCCAGCGTGCTGTTTCCTTCCCTGTGCGCCATGAATCTGCTCGCTTATAATCAGGCCGGGCAACTTGGTATCACGGAGCTGGGCCGCTTCCTGACTGAAAGTCAAAGCGATAACCTGATCGGCTACGTTGGTCTGGAGAAAGACGATGCGGGTGTGCTTGAAATGGCGATACGTCTTCAAAACGATGGTCCGCTGGAAACGCCCGATGGCATCTCATACGTCAAGGAAGGTGAAGCACCTTCGCCGATGGACGATCCGGAGTTGTCCCGCAAATTCACGCTGGGGCTGGCCGGTCGCGCTCGTCATTTGTCTCCCATCGTGGCGGCTAAAATGACGCAGCGCGAAGGCCATCTGCTGGACGTAGCGGGCGGAACGGGTCTGTATACCTATGAGTGGCTACTTAATAACCCTACCTCAACCGCTACGTTATTTGATCGTCAGGCGGTTTTGGACGTAGCAAAGGAGCTCCTTGACGATTTTGGGCGGAGTGGTAGACCAGGAGCCGAAAGCGTTCCAGAGCGCGTTACGTTCCTGGCAGGCGATATGCTGACCGATACGTTACCCAAAGCAGATATTCTTCTGGCAGCCAGCCTGTTTCACGACTGGCCAACGACAACCTGCCAATTACTGGCAAATCGGTTTGCCGAAGCGTTACGTCCTAATGGCGAACTCTGGGCGCACGATGCCTTTTTGAACGATACGTTAGATGGACCACTGGCAGTGACAGACTACTCAGCCCAACTATTCTGGGGCACAAAAGGCCGTTGCTACAGCCGGGCCGAATACCGAAGCTGGTTTGTTGAGGCCGGTCTGGAACCAATGGAAGAAACCATTCCTACCGGACTGGACTACAGCCTGATATGGGCGCGCAAACCCGCCTGATACGTTCAAAGCAAAATCCAGTTAATTCTTTCATCTTGTTAGAAGCCAGGCCGCGTCGGCAGCCCGATCAGGCAATCCAACCAATCCTGTAAATCCTTTTAATCTTGTTGGAATCCCGGTTTATCTTTGCACCATGACTTTACAAAACGATTTACTGCTCCGTACGGCGCGGGGCGAATTGACCGAACGCGTACCAGTCTGGATGATGCGACAAGCCGGGCGTGTATTACCTCAATACCGGGTCGTTCGTGAGCAGGCGGGCAGTTTCATTACGTTGGCAAAAACGCCCGAACTCGCTGCTGAAGTGACCATTCAGCCGGTAGATGCTTTCGATGTAGATGCCGCCATCATTTTCTCCGATATTCTGGTGGTGCCCGAAGCGATGGGCCTCCCCTACGAAATGATCGAAAGTCGTGGTCCTGTTTTTCCGCAAACGGTACGTAACATGAGCGAGCTAAGCCGCCTGCGCGTGGCCGATGCCGAAAGTGACCTTGGCTACGTATTAGACGCGATCAGGCTGACTAAAAAGGAGTTAAACAATCGCGTACCGCTGATTGGCTTCGCCGGAGCACCCTTCACCATTTTCTGTTACATGACCGAAGGGAAAGGCTCAAAAACGTTTTCGGTCGCCAAAAAACTGCTTTACACCGACCCCGATTTTGCCCACGCGCTGCTTCAGCAGATCACCGATAGCACCATTGCCTACCTACAGGCGCAGATACGTGCCGGAGTCGATTTGATTCAGATTTTTGATTCCTGGGCGGGTATTCTCTCGCCTGAACAATACGCTACGTTCTCACTGCCGTATATCAAACAAATCTGCGATTTAATCACCGACGTACCGGTTACGGTTTTTGCCAAAGGAGCCTTCTTTGCCCGGCAAGACATTGGCCAACTCAGCTGCGACGTAGTGGGCCTCGACTGGAACATGGACCCGCATGAATCGCGTCAGCTCATTCCCGACCGGGTTTTGCAGGGAAATCTGGACCCTTGTGTTCTTTACGCCGATTTTGCCCAGATTCGCGCTGAAGTGAAGCGGATGCTCGATGGGTTTGGTCACCAGCATTACATCGCCAATCTGGGCCACGGTATTTATCCGGATACCGATCCGGACAAGGCCAAATGTTTTGTTGATGCGATCAAAGAGTTGGGCGCTGCTTAATTTTTTACCCTGCTGAGGTACGTAGCATTTTAGAGATACCTCAGCAGGATAAAAACAAACATGCTACGTCTGTGCAAGGGGAATGGTCATGATTACCCGCGTCCCTGCCGATTGATTATCAGCGTCGAACAAATCGACAATTTCCAGCTTTGCCTTGCTGTCTTTCCGACGTAGTGATTCAAAAATACCTCTCGTCATTTCCTGACCTCGCGAAATATGCCCCTCGACACGCGGGGCAAACGTTCGTCCGACGCCGTTGTCTTCGATGATGCAAACGATATGGTTCTGCTGAATTCGAGCCGTTACGGTCAGCGTCTTTTTTCCTTCTTTCGGCATCAGACCGTGCCAGATGGCATTTTCAACGTAGGGCTGGAGCAACATCGGCGGCAGCATGGCATCTAATAGCTGCTCGTTATCGTCAATGTCGAACGTATAGCTGAATTCGTGATTGAACCGAAACGATTCGATTTCGACATACATTTTCAGCGTTTCAATAATCTGCTCGAACGAAAGGTACTGGTGGTTCGAATTCTCCATGATTCGACGTACCAGCTTCGAAAACTTCGACAGATACTTTGCTCCTTCAATGCCTCGATTGGTCAGCAAATAATTCTGTACCGAATTGAGTGAGTTGAACAAAAAGTGCGGATTCATCTGCGACTGTAACGCTTTCAGCCGCCATTCGGCAATCTGGAGGTCTAATTGATTACGTTCGGCCAACGTATTGAACCGCCACCGCATCAGCAAAACAATCAGGCCACCAATGAAAACCCCAATCAGAATTTTAAAAAACCAGGTGTCCGTAAAATAAGGCTCGACGGTTAACCGGATGGCCAACGGCTTTTCCGTCGTCAATCCAAAACTATCACTGCTTCTGACACGTAGCGTATACGATCGGGCCGGCAGGTTCGTAAATGACACCGTATGCTGATTACCGATATCGACCCAACCCGGCTCATAACCCTCTAGCTGATAGCTGTATACGTTTTTAGAAGCAGGTTCAAAATTCAGCGTTGAAAAATTAAGTGCAATTGAATTTTCGTCGGGTTTCAAGACAATTTCCTTGTGAATATCCTGATGCAATCGCTTTCCCTTCACGTCTACGGAGCTAAGCGCGATATGCGGAACGGATTTACTATGAACCAGCGCATTGATATCCAGCTCGTTAATAGTATTTAGATACCCCAGCAGCAACTCGTCTGGTCCGTTTTTAAAAAATCCGGTTGGTGCATTGCTGTTTAGTCCTTCGATAGTTGTTAAATGCTTTATTTTCCGGGTTTTCAAATTTGCAATATGAATACCTTCATTCGTGCTGAACCAGATATTACCAAATTTATCTTCGCAGAGATTGGAGCAGAACGTATCATGCAGCTCGTCGTGTTCGTAATCGAAAGAGCTCAAAATCAACCCATTAGACGAGATTTTATTTATGCCACCCCAGCTAGCCACCAGTATAGATCCGTTCGTACCCGGCTGCAAGGCGTTCAGGCATAGGCCTCCCAAGCTCTTGCCTTTATTAATCGGCAACGTTCTAATATCAACAAATTTCCCCTGACCCGGCTTTGCCGATTGTTCGTCGACGTAGTAAAGGCCTTTGGGGCAGGTAGCCACCCAGATTTTCCCGTCATCGGCTTCACAAATCGCCTTGATATAATTATTCTGCATCAGCCGCTGATTCTCCGAATCAGGCCAGAGTTTGTGTTCAGCGCCGGTTACAGGGTCAATCACCTTTAAGCCTTCCGTAAGATTGGCGATCCAGAGCCGACCTTTCCGATCCAGCAAACCGTCTCTGAATTCGGTAGACGTAAACAATTTGGATGCTACGTTCATTGGCGAGAACGTAGCAGTGGCCGGATTCCCAATAAATAGACCTCGATTCGTAAAAGCCACGGGCCGACCGTTAATCCAGTGCAGTTGATTGGTATAGGCGTTCGTTGGATACGGCCACAGTCGGAACTGATTCGTTGCTGGTTGCCAGGCCAATGCTCCGGAGTGTGACAAACCTAACAAATAGCTTTTGCCCGGCATAGGCAGGAAACTTGTGATGTCGACTTGTGACTGCGCTATGTTTGCCGGTATGTCGATAGTATGAATTCCGGGGTTTCGATAGCGATACTTGAACAGTCCTTTGCGCGTTCCAATCCAGAGAATTCCATTCACCTTATCGTCGTAAATCGTTTTGATATGAATGCCTTTCCGATAGAATTCGGGCAGGTGGTACACTTCATTTCGGGATGGGTAGTAGACGCTTAGTCCCTTTTCGGTACCGACAAAAAATAGCTTTTGTCCGTTTGCATCGATCGATTCCTGACCGCAGATTACATTCTGTTTAGCAAATTCTTTCGTTAAAAATCGGAACGTTCCGTTCGCCGGAGTAAAACAAACCAACCCCTGATCGTAGGCCCCCATCCAGATGTTTCCTGATGCATCTTCAAAGGCCATCTCCAGTCGGACTGGCTTCTGATTTGCTCCCTGAGTAGCCTCTCGGCCTAATAAACAGGTGATTTTGTCCTGCTGACGGTCGTACCGGTACAGTCCCACTTCCGAAACAATCCAGAGCCTGCGCTGACGATCTTCAAAAAACGTAGCGTCTTCGTGCGTCGTATGCGTTTTAGAAAGAGGATAGTGTCGTAGCTTTTTATGTTTCGGATCATATCGCTTCACCAATTCATAATCGCACATCCAGATTTGACCGTACGAATCGACGAAAGCACGCTCGTGCAGGTCGTTAGTTTGGTCATTATCCTGATAATTATTGTAGAGAATTGTTTGCGCAGTCAGGGTTACAGGATTGATCGCCCACAGACCTTTCGTCGCAACAGAGGTATAAATTGTTCCTGACGAATCGACGGAGACGCCGGAACTATAGCCTAGCCGCTGGTTATCAGGGGTATAAAACGAATAACCATCGTACCGACAAACGCTACGTCCCGTACCGATCCACAAAAAGCCTTCTTTATCTTTTGTGATGCACCAGATGTCATTAGATGGCAGGCCTTCTTTGGTAGTCAGGTGTTCGAACGTCAGCGTCGGTTGCTGGGCATAGCTATTCCAGATAATGGCCAGAAAAACCAACAAAGAAACCAACCGTTGCCGCATACATCTGTTTTTACAGACAAAGTAAACGTTTAGAACGTACTACTTCTATTTCTTACGTCATTACGTCACTAATTAACTGACTATTAATCATTAAACGTATTACCCCACCTTCGTTCCGACCGGAATTTGGGTGGGGTAATACGTTGCAAAATATATTTTGGCCGAGTTATCAGGTTAAAATCGGTAGGCACCCGTAATACCTGCAGTTCCCGAATTGAAGCTGGCATTTATTGTGTAGAGCGAGGCTCCATTGCCAAATACGCCATTGGCTGTTATCGAAGGTATTAACTCAGCGCTCAGGTACCATCTCGGATTGAAATTATATTGAGCGCCCAGCACAAAACCAATACCGATCGAAGGCGATGCTAGAAACAAATTGTTACCTGTGTAGGTAGTAGTGCCTCCGTTCCCATTATCAATGGTTACCGTACCGTTGTTCGACGAATAAAGGTTAATAGTAGCTATTAACTCCGTGCCATAAACGAATTGCAGTTTATCACTAACCGATCGACGTTTTTCTTTCCCGACGGCTCCCCCCGCCGAAAAACCAAACAGGGACGTATTGCGATTGAAATTGGCAGTCAGATTTCCAAAAGCGAGTCGATACCGGCGGAAAGTGTTTTCCCGTATCTGTTTTTTGTAAATCATGCCAATGCTCTCAAAATTACTAATGCGAAGGCCGATTTCCCGCGTTGGGGCGTCCTGAGCTGATACAGACGTGGTTACTAAAACACTGACAAAGAGAATAGAAAAGAATGTTTTCATAATGGTTTTAACAGTTTGATACGTTCAGCAAACATATAAAAACACATGAAAACAATTTGTTGAATTTATCAACAACACGGTAAATTACCCAAAATGCTCCTTGGCTTCTTCCTTAAGCTGTTTCTTGTCAATCGGAACAACGCCGACGGATTCACAAACGAGTCCTCCACCCA
Source organism: Spirosoma flavus (assembly GCF_054778555.1). Taxonomy (NCBI): domain Bacteria; kingdom Pseudomonadati; phylum Bacteroidota; class Cytophagia; order Cytophagales; family Cytophagaceae; genus Spirosoma; species Spirosoma flavus. The sequence goes on along the minus strand of NZ_BAAGZL010000001.1, from coordinate 887,168 downwards.
GATTCGATAAACCCGCAATGATAGTAGGCGATTGTTTCAGGGCCACGCAGCAGGCGGCAATGCTGATGACGGTATCGCCCGCCCCTGATACGTCCGCAATCTGGCGAATATGGGCAGGTAACTTCTGGGTTTCGCCATTAAAATCAATGAACGCGCCCCGCTCCGACAACGTAATCAGCGCCCCTTTTAGGTTAAGGGTTTCTTTCAACTGATGTACTACGTCGCCCAATTCAGCCAGGTTATCCACATCGAAATCCACCTTCAGTCCTTCTCGCAGTTCTTTCAGATTCGGCTTAAACAGGGTCGCATTATTATACGAAAGGAAATTCCGTTTTTTAGGATCGACGACCGTTGGAACGCCCTGCTCATTGGCAAAATCCGTGATATCGCCAATGGCTTCTTTGCTCAGGACGCCTTTATCGTAATCCTCGAAAATCACTACGTGACAACTTGGTATCAGTTCTTTAGCTTTAGCCACCAATAGTTCGCGTTCGTCAGAAGTAATGTATTTGTCTGTTTCGGTATCGACACGTACGACCTGCTGAGAACCGGCAATGATACGTTCCTTGATGGTCGTGATTCGGGTCTGGCTACGTATCAAGCCGGTGCAATTGAGGCCACGCTCGTCAAGCTGCTGTTCGAGTTGATTACCCGCCTGATCTGTGCCAATTACCGAACAAATAATGGCTTCAGCGCCCAACGCCTGTACATTCAGCAGAACGTTACCAGCCCCACCCAACCGCAGTTCGCGCCGGTCGACCGTTACCACCGGAACGGGTGCTTCGGGCGAAATACGTTCGACATGCCCCCACACGTAGGAATCAAGCATTACGTCGCCAACAATTAGCACGCGAAGGTTATCGAACTGGTCGAAAAGCTCATCAATCGACATATCCAGGACTGGACTCATAGGGGCATTCTCAGGTTGTTTCCAGTACAAAGAAACAAAAACCCCGCCGATTGGAGAAAGTAGTTTATTGATTGGCCAGCCAACGTAGCAGCAGATCGGGTTTCAGGAACAGGATAATTACCGGCAACGTAACACCAACCGTTAGCCAGACAGCCGATTTCGAGATTGGCACTAAACTATCTGACTCTGAAGACGTAGCAGCAGGCCGAAAGAAAAGGAGAAACGGAATTTTCAGGTAATACACCAGCGAAATCAGGGCATTCAGCAGGCCCAGTACAAACAACGCCAGCAACCAGGGATCGCCGGAGTGCTGATAAGCTTCGTAGAGGGCCGAAAACGACAACAGTTTAGCCGTGAAACCAACCGTTGGAGGCAATCCCGTCAGCGCCAGCATAACAACCAAAATCGCCACCGAAAGCAGTGGTTGCTTCGGGCCTAATCCAGCAAAACTACTGATGGTCAAATCGCTGTTGTTGCTACGTGCCAGCAGATCAATTAAAAAGAAGGCTGCCAGCGAAATAAACAGATATGTACCGGCATAAAACAATGTTGCCTCGAAACCGGCTTCATTCAACGCTACAACCCCAACCAGCAAAAAGCCAGCGTGCGCAATGGTCGAATAAGCCAGCAATCGCTTGGCATCGGTTTGGCGCAGAGCCGACAAATTACCTATCAGAATACCAGCCAGCGCCAGCACAGCCAGTGGCGTTTGTAGCACCAGCGCCGAAGCCCCTCCCGGAGCCTCGATAGGCAAGCTCGTTACCACCCGCATCAGCACCAGTACCCCCGCTATTTTGGGGCCAACCGAAAAGAAAGCCGCCACCGGAACCGGAGCCGCTTCATACGCATCGGGCGTCCAGATGTGAAACGGCACACCAGCCAGTTTGAACAGCAGACCCGCGCCAGTCAGCAACATTGCTACAGCCACAACCGGGGCATCCTGCTGAGCCAGTTCGGTTCCGAAAGCGTCGGCGGTTAAATCAAGGGTGCCGGTCATGCCATAGAGCAGCGACATCCCATAAAGCATAATGGCTGAACTAATAGCGCCGAACAGCAGGTATTTAATGCCTCCTTCCGACGCCTTACGATCGGCCACCAGCGCAGTGAGCAGATAGGAGCAGATCGACACCAGTTCGATACTCAGGTAAATACTGAGCAGATTGACCGATACAGCCATTAGAAACAGGCCCAGCGTCATGGCAATCAGCAACGAGTACCATTCCAGGGGAAGTCCTGGCCGTTCGGCAAGATTTGAACGTAACACCACGTCGGTATCAGACGTAGTAAATGCTTCATAGAGTAAGACGAATCCGGCGCCTAGCGCAATCACTACCTGCACAAAAATGGCCTGGTTATCCACAAAAAGCAGGTGCATGAACAGGAAACCACGTACCGGCATCAGCACTGCCCAGAGGCCGGCCAACAGCACAGCCACTACGCTTAACCCCGCCAACAACCGACGTACCGTTGACTTACTACGTTGCCGGCCAAGCAATTCGGTCAGCAGCACTACACAAAATGACACAGCTAACCACGTTTCAGGGCCAAAACCGCCGAGACTGTTCAGAATGTCCGTTAATTGGTCGGTAAGAGACAAGGTAGTTAGGGAAAGGCCCCGACAGGCTCCGGCTGTCGGTTACATCGTATCTACCCAGTTCGTCGCATTCGCGACGCCGACAGCCGGAACCTGCCGGGGCCTGCAAAACTAAATAATTCCATCCTCGCCCGGCTGCCCTTCATAATTGTGCAGTCGGACAGGCTTCTGTTTTTTCCGAAGTCGAATATTGAGGAACTCAACCCCCAGCGAGAACGCAATGGCGAAATACAGGTAACCTTTTGGTACCGAGCCCACTTCCTGATCAAAAAACACAACTTCGGACAGGTGAGCCCCTTCGGCCACCAGCATGAAGCCAATCATAATCAGAAACGCTAGTCCCAGCATCTGAATCGTTGGGTGCTCGTTCACAAACTTACCGACAGGCCCGGCAAAGAACATCATGATCAGAATAGACAGAATAACAGCAATCATCATAATCGCTACGTTCTGTGTAAGCCCAATGGCCGTCAGAATGGAATCAATGGAGAAAACAATGTTCGTTACGGCAATCTGCGTTACCACACTCGAAATGGTCGTTTTGGCTTGTGAACCACCGGCTTGTTCTTCGTGGTCACTGCCTTCCAGCTTGTGGTGAATTTCGGAGGTAGCCTTGTAAAGCAGAAAAATACCTCCGCCAAACAGAATCAGGCTCTGCCCCGTGAAAGCCGCTTTGAACCAGCCCGCGTCGATGTGCGTAAAGGGCTTGCTAAGCGAAATCACAACCGAAATTCCCATCAGAAGAATAAGACGGAAGGCCATCGCCAGTATCAGGCCGATATTGCGGGCTTTCGGCTGGTCTTTGCTGGCCAGTTTGTTAGCCGCAATGGAAATAAAAATGATGTTATCGATACCCAGAACGATTTCCAGAAATGTCAGGGTCAGTAAGCTGACAATCGATTCAGCTGTAAAGAGATCACTCATCCGTTAACGAGAAGTAGGAAACCCAAAATTACCCGCTACGGACCGAGTCTGCAACAATTCTTTACGAAAGAACCTTGAGCCGGACAAAAGGTTAGCCGTTTTTATGGCCGGTCAACAACGTTTTTTATCATTTGTGCCACATTAATATTATGAACAGCGTATCATATCACAACTGTAATTGCTGTTCGAACTAGCAAACGAGACAACTTGAAACGACTAGTAAGGTACGATTTAAGAACCAGATCGCCCCGACGATATTCTGGCAGAAATCACCGTTACGTATGTACATATCGTTCGTCTGACTTTACAAATAGTGAATAGAATGAAGGCGTGATTATTGTGGACATTTAGTAGCTATAAAAAGAAGCTCGTAACATAATACTTCGCCAGCGCGTTATGAATCTAATAATATAATTAATGTATAATGATTAATGAACAATGAATAATGTTCTATTCTATCTGTATTGCTGATTAATCACTATACATTACCCATTAGTCATTAAGAATTACCACCTGTGGCAAAAATACTTGTTCGAATTCTGCTGGGGATTTTAGCCCTCGTGCTGCTGGTCGCTGGGTTCGTGGTACTTGTTACCACCACTCCCTGGGGCGAGCAATTCGTTACGAAGCAGGTAAACTCGTATCTGGCAAAACGGCTTCAGTCACCTTTTCACATCGGACGTATCAAATACTCTATTCCCGACTGGATTGAGCTGGAGGACGTATTTTTCAAAACACCAAAGGGCGATACGTTGCTCAATGGAGGCCGGATGCGCGTCGACCTCGATATGATGGGTTTGCTTGATAACCGCGTGATGCTGAACCAGATTGAGCTGGAACGCGTCCAGGTGAACATTACCCGGACGTTGCCGGATACAGCTTTCAATTTTCAGTACATTCTCGATGCTTTCGATACAGGTTCAGCCCCCGAACCGTCTGACACGGTGTCGACACCGATGAAAATCAACCTAACGGGTATTGCTTTACGCGATGTGCGAATTCGCTACAAAGACGATGTTGTTGGGGCCAATGTAAATGCGTCTCTCGACAGTCTGAACGCTAAATTCAGCGATATGGACGTCAATACGTCGAAATATCATCTCTCGAACGTAACGGGCAATGGATTGAACGTATTTACGCGTTTGTATGAAGGTCTGCCAACACCCCCCGGAGCGCCTTCCAAGCCGGGCGATACCTTAAATCTGGCGCTGGGCAAGTGGCAGCTTACGAACACAAAATGGGATGTGAACGTCGAAACGGCCGATTTCCGAACGAAGGGCGCTGTGAATCGACTGGCGATGGAGTCCGATTATTTTTATCTGGAAGGCTCGAAAATCGGCCTTAAAACGCTTGAATTGACCGATGGTGACGTTGCTGCTACGTTAACCAAACCAACCAAAAAAGCGTCTTCACCCGAACCTCCAACTTCTACGACCAGTACGTCACCCGGCTGGCAGGCGCGGCTAACCAACGTGCGATTTGCCAATAACCGCATTCAATTTGATGATGAAACGGCCCCGCGTCAGAAACAGGGACTGGATTATGGCCACCTCGATCTCCGCAATCTGGGTATTGACGGTAAGTTTCTGGTGTATCAGGATTTAGGCAAACGCGGACAACGTATTAGTGGTCAGCTACGTAACGGTCGATTCCGGGCTACGAGCGGCTTTGTACTCCAGAAATTCGAAACCAACCTGCTCTATACCGACACAACCACTACGCTCACCAAATTGTATATCCAGACGCCCACTACGTTGCTGCGCGATCAAATGGTGCTACGTTACGATTCGCTGGCGCAGTTGAGCAATCCACGTTTTGCCAAACGTGTCGCCGTTCGGGTGAATCTGCGGCAGAGTCGTTTGTCGGTCGATGACGTATTGCAACTGGCTCCAGATCTGGCGAATACGCCACCGTTTGCGGGTAATCGCGGGGGTGTATTTAGGGCGAATGCGCAGGCGAATGGGACGTTGGCCGCACTGAATTTGCCCAAGCTTGAATTCGATATGCTGTCAGGCACCAGACTACGGGCGAGTGGGCAACTGACGAACGTAACGGACCCCGATAGAATTGGGGTAAATATGAACGTGCAGGAGGTCAGCACTACGTTGGCCGATATTAATAAGCTGGCTCCCAAGGGATCTATCCCATCTACAATTGATCTACCGCCCGGTTTAAAACTTACTGGAAAATTAAAAGGTCAATTAAACGACCTTATTCTGGATGCAAAAATCAATACCGTTTGGGGTTCGGCCGCTTTCGATGGCCGATTGGCGGGTTTTGTAGCAGGTAAAAATGAAACGTATAAAGGCACGCTCAATCTGACGGATTTCGACGCGGGTAAGTGGCTCAAGCAAACTGGAACTATTGGTAAGGTAACGGGCCGGGCTACTGTCAATGGGCGCGGCATCGACGTTAATACATTAACAACCGACTTCGACCTGGCTATTAAATACGCCGATTTGAATGGGTACCGCTACCAGAATCTCGATGCAGAAGGCAAACTGGCTAGCGGAAACCTGGACATAAAAGGAGCACTCAAAGACCCGAACGCTAATGTCGCTATTGATGCACAGGTCAATCTGAAAGGTGATTTTCCGGGTGTGAAAGGGCAGACGGTGCTGAATGAACTGAATCTGCAAGCACTCAAATTATACGACGACCCGCTCTCCATTAAGGGACGTATCCTTATGGACATGGCTTCGACCGATCCGGCTAAACCCGTCGGTACGGTTTCAATTAATGATGCTACGTTAAGTTTAGACGGAAAAAGTTACCCCATCGACTCGCTTTATGCCCGACTGGGTGCCGACGGCAATACGAAGTCGGTGATGGCGCAGATACCGGGGGCGCAGGTTAACCTCAACGGGCAGTTCGAGTACGCGCAACTTTACGACATCATCGCAGGCGAAATAGGAAAATACATTGCGCTGCCGGATCTGAAATATAAGGCCATTCCGCCCCCGCACGCCTTCACGATGAGCATGAAAGCGTACCAGAATCCGCTGCTATTGGCATTTGTTCCGGGCCTTACCAAGATGGACACGGTGCGAATGGATGCGTACCTGGATAATAAGCGCGATACGACGCTATCGGCTACGTTACGTACGGGCGTGGTTGTGTACGATACCACTACGTTGCAGGGAAGCCGTTTTCTGCTACGTGGCGTAGGAAATCAGTTGGTTGTTAATGGGGGTATTGACGGCGTTCTGTACGACGGCATGACGATCCGGCAGACAAATCTGAATGGTATCGCGGCTAACAATCAGTTCCGGTTTGCACTGGTCAACAAAGATTCATTGAATCAGGATTTGCACGGGATTTCGGGTAAGCTCAGCATTATCGATTCCAGTTACCGCTTCCAGTTTGCGCCGAACGGCCTGCTCACTAATTACCAACGCTGGGAAACTGATACCACTGGTTTTGCGCAATATGGTAAAGATGGCATCCTGATTAATCGATTACATTTAGAACAGCAGCAGCGGTCGCTCGAAATAAGCAGTACCGAACAATACGCCAACGCCCCCATTCGCGTAACTGCCCGCGCCCTCGATATAGCCAATCTGGCCCGGCTCGCCAACCAGGATACTACACTGGCCGACGGTGAACTCAATGGCACGATTGTCGTACGTGATTATATGGGTGAAGACAATAATCTGGCCTTTATCGGGTCTATTTACGTCGATAGTTTACAGGTGATGACTAAGCCCATCGGTAACCTGACTGCCCGATTCAACAATACGTCAGATGGACGAATTAACGTCAATACAACCTTGATTGGGCCGTATAACGATGCAACAATTACGGGTTTCTACAACCCGGAAAACGCTAAACAAGCCCTCGAACTGGCCATTAAACTGAACCGGCTGGATGCCCGCACCATTGAAGCCTTCAGTTTCGGTGAACTACGGCAGGCCAAAGGCAAGCTCGTTGGCGGATTTACCGTTGCAGGATCAACCGACAATCCCAAAATCGACGGCAGCGTGGCGTTCGATTCGGTGGCGTTTAACATCAAACAACTCAACGCTACGTACCGCATCGATCAGGAAAAACTGGCTTTTGCGGGGCAGACCATTACGTTCAACGATTTCAATGTACGCGATACGTTGGGCCGTACCCTCACAACTGACGGAACGGTAGTGCTACGTAATCTACCTGACGTAGCGTATAATCTGCGGGTAAGAGCAGCCGATTTTCAGGTACTGAATGCCGCGCGAAAAGATAACGATTATGCTTACGGGCAAGCCGCTATCAGCGCCGATTTACGGATTAAAGGAACGGGTTCCAACGCGTCGATAAATGGTACGGTACGTTTGGAGGACGGCAGTAAAATCTCGATGGTGCTGCCCGACGAATCGGTAGATGTGAATGAAGCCAATGGCATTGTTACGTTTATTAATCATAGCGATTCGCTGGCCCTCCAGAAATACCTTTACCGACCCAAAAGCGATACCGTCAAGACGACCCGGCTGTCGTTCGATGAATTAAGTAATTCAACCATTTCGCTTGATCTGGAAGCTGACGAAAAATCGGAACTGACCATTGTTGTCGACGAGCTCAACGGCGATTACCTACGGGCGCGCGGCAACGCCCGACTGAACGTAGGCATCAACGCGGCTGGTCAGATGACGGTTTTGGGCCGTTATGACGTAACGGAGGGCGAGTACTCGATGACGTATCAGGTACTGAAACGACAATTCCTGTTGCAGAAAGGAGGATACATCAATTTCACCGGCGACCCACTTAAGGCCGACATCAATATGACGGCTATTTATAAAGTATCGACCCCGCCCGGCGATCTGATCGGCAACGAATCGACCAGTGTGGATGCAGCGGCCGCCAAACGTAAATTACCTTTTGAAGTTCTGCTCACCATCAGCGACAATTTATCGGCCCCAAAATTGAGTTTCGACATTCGGCTGCCCGAAGAAGAAAGCAATGCTGCTCAATCGCAGTCAAATGTTTTGGGAAGCAATATCGAAAGCAAGCTACGAACGCTACGTCAGGATCAGTCACAGATCAATAAACAGGTATTTGCGCTGCTGGTGCTGGGCCGGTTTTTACCAGAAAATTCGTCGGATTTCTTTTCAGGTTCAGGAAATGGTGGCCTCAATACGCAGGCCGAAAATATTGCCCGTAGCAGTGTAAGCAAGCTCATTTCCGACCAGTTAGGCCGACTGGCTTCCAACGTATTAAAAGGCTTCGACGTTGACTTTAACCTGCTTTCGCAAACGGGCAGTGCCAACACAGGCGGAGTTACCAACGGATCACGTACCGATTTGAACGTGGGGATATCGCGTAGTTTTCTGGCGGGTCGTGTTACGGTTTCGGTGGGTAAAAACTTTGTACTCGACAACGCGGCCAGTGCCGCTACCCCCAGTCAGAATCAGGTATTTGATAACGTATCGGCTAATTACAACATCACCCGCGACGGCCGCTACGTATTGCGGGCATACCGACGTAACGATTATCAGGCCGTACTCGATGGCTACATAATTGAAACTGGGGTTGGGTTCATTATTTCGATGGATTATAACTCGTTTTCCGAAATTTTCAGTCGGTCGTCGCCGGGTACCGTGATGAACTAACGCATTATGAAAAACATAGTTACCTGTTTGTGTTTTCTGCTCACGGTCTGGTTGCTCAACGGCTGTAATGTCGCCAAGCATCTGCCAGCCAATGAGCGGCTTTACATGGGCACCGACGTTGTTATTAAAGCAGATTCTACGGTTCCAGCCGCTGAGCAGGAAGCTATACAGGATCAATTGACTGGATTGGCAAGACCGCGTCCTAACAAACAAATTTTCGGCTATCCGATCAAAGTAGCGTTGTACTATCTGTTCGGCGAACCCAAAAAGCCAAAGGGTTTTCGGGCGTGGTTTCGCCGGAAGTTTGGTCAGGAGCCTGTATTTGCCAGCGCCAAAGCCCTTTCATCGAACATTCCGATTTTCAAGGCTACGATGCAGAATCAAGGGTATTTTGGTTCGGATGCTACCGCTCAGCTTAAGGAAGAAGGGTATAAAGCGAGAGGGGTTTATGAAGTCAATCTCAAACAGCGTTACCATATTGATTCGGTCGGTTTCCTAATCGATTCAACCCCTGTTAAGAAGGCGCTACGGTTGTCGTCCCGACGTACCGTCATCAGAAAAGGCGACCCGTATCTGTTCGATAACATCAAACTCGAACGCGAACGTATCAGTCAGTCGATCAAGCAGCGTGGTTTTTATTATTTCCTGCCCGATTACATAGCAGTAATAGCCGATAATGATTCGGTGGCGCATAAAACAAAGGTTTATTTCGCCATCAAGCCCGATATGCCCGAAGCGGCTGGCGTACCCTACACGATTCGCAACGTATTTATTTATCCGAATTACAACCTCTCAACGGCACGTAACGACACCAATCAGCGACGAGCGTATCAGACCGACGAAAGTTTTCGGGTGGTCGATTCAACACGTCGGTTCAATCCAAAACTGTTCCGGGATATTGTGACTGTGCAGCCGGGCAGATTATACAATAGCCGGATGCAGGATTTGACGCTGTCGCGATTCATCAACGTAGGGGCGTTTAAGTTTGTCCGTAACCGTTTCGATCCCGATCAACAGGGGGATTCGGCGGTGCTGGATGTGCACTATTACCTGACCCCCTACCCCGCTAAATCGATGCGGGCCGAGCTTGATGGTACGTCGCGCTCCAACAATTTTACGGGTACACAACTTATTGTGAGCTGGCGCAACCGGAACGCGCTACGTCGGGCTGAACAGTTAGTTATCAATGCCAATGCGGGTATTGAATTTCAGGCAGGAGCCGCCGGAGAAGGGGTTACAAACTATCGATTTGGAGCCGATGCTACGTTAAGTTTCCCTCGCCTGGTATCTCCTTTTCGTTTCCGATACGATCAGCGGCAGGCGTTGCCAAAAACGAACGCAACCATTGGTTATCAAACCATTATCCGGGGTGGGTTATACCGTATTAATTCGGCACAGATTACGTATGGCTACGCCTGGCGACAGAATCAGCAGGTTGAGCATGTATTTCAACCGTTTAATATCAACTATGTGTATGTACCACGAGACAAAGCGTCAGGTCTTTATGATTTGATTGGCAATACGGATATTGACGAGACTATACGAAAGCAATACATCAATATTCTTAATTCAGACCAGCTTATTCTCAGTAGCTTATACACGTTCAATTATAATTCGCCGGCTCGGTCTATTTCTCCTAATACATTTCGCCTAACAGCTAATGTTGAAGCTGCCGGTAATCTGGCCAGCTTATTTTTCCATGAAAAGGTAACTAATGATGATCGGAACGGTATTTTCAACGTACCCTATGCTCAGTTTCTGCGCTTAGATGCTGATTTCCGCTACTACCGGAAATTAGCCAAAAACCTGACCCTAGCCAATCGCGTATTTGCTGGCGTTGGAATCACCTACGGAAATTCAAAAGGCTACCAGTTACCCTTCACCAAGCAATATTTCGTTGGAGGAAGTAACAGCATTCGGGCTTTTCGGCCAAGGGCTATCGGACCGGGCGTATTTACCCGCGATACACTACGTAACGTGCCTATCTTCCAGGATGGCGGTGGCGACGTTCGGCTGGAAGCGAATACAGAGTTACGGCTCAAGTTTAATCAGTACCTTGAAGGCGCTATTTTCGTGGATGCCGGTAACGTTTGGACTTATTCCAATACGGAGATTTTCGGGTATGGCGCTCAATTCTCGAAAACGTTTTACGACCAAATAGCCGTGGGTACAGGCGTGGGTATACGAATTGATCTCTCTTATTTCCTGATCCGGTTTGATTTAGGAACACCGCTTCGTAAACCTTACAAAACAGACGGTAGCGAGTGGGTTATCGACAAAATTAACTTCCGCGACCGCGACTGGCGCAAGGAGAACCTGGTGTTCAACATCGGCGTGGGCTATCCGTTCTAAGCGGATCTTCCGAACGTAGCGTCACTTCTTCCCATAATCGCAGAGGCTGTTGTCGGCCTTAACAAAATACGACTTGTAGTTTTTCGCTTTGGGATCCATGCACCCCTTCAGATTCAGGATTTCTACTTTCCGAAATTCGACCGGATGGCTTTCACTTTGCAAAGAAATGCTACCGTGATCAAGCAGTTTTCCGTCGACAATCAAGGATGAATCATGACCACTCACCGACCCACCGCCAAGTTGTGGTTTATTGTACTCCAGCACCTTTTCGCCGTTGGCAAAATGCTGAATCAGCGAATCGCCCAGCACCAGCACTTCGGCCCGCACCCATTGATCGCCATCGTAGGTTTTTGAGGTCGAACTGATGCAGTGTTGTGTGCGTAACTTCCCATCAATCACTACCTTGGTTCCGGGTGTACAGAGATTGCAGGTAGTCCGTTTTTTACCATCGCCGGGACCACCCAATAATTGAACTTCGATAGAGGCCGGAAAATCCTGGTCTTTGCCCATGCTGGCCGCTGGTTGTCCATGCACCATGATACCACTGTTACGCCACGCCCAGCCTTCGCCTTTTGGAGCCTGCTCACCCACGAACCGGTATTCAACAGCAATTCGGTAGTATGAGAAATCGCCCTTATAGAAGATATGGCCGTATTTCTGCTTAAAGTCGTCGTACTTATCGTACCGAACCACCATTTTACCGTCTTCAACCCGGAACGTATTACCGAAGTTGTCGTTCAGGTCGTTTCCCCGGATTTTGATATCCCAGCCATCCAGGTTTTTACCGTTAAACAACGGCTTCCATTCTTCCTTACTGCCCGAATTCCCCTGCCCAAAGGCTGCCAATGTGCAGCAAAGCAGCAACGTAGTGATTTGTGATTTCATGTGAATTATTGGTTCAGGGTTGTAGAGTTATAAGGTTGGCTGACGCGTTCAAAACTCTACAACCCTACAATTATTTAACTCTACTTTTTCTGCTGCGACAGAAACGTGATCAACGACGCAAATTCTTCGTACGACAGCGCATTGGCCAGCCCACTAGGCATCATCGATGTTTCCATCTCTTTACGATTCAGAATATCAGATGTTTTCAACGTAGTAACCTGTCCTGTAATGTCACGTAGCACCACGCGATTCGCCGATTCTTCGGTCACAAATCCGGTATAACTCTTATTTCCTTTGGCCGTAATAAGTACCGTAGCGAAACCTTGCGAAATCGACGCATTCGGTTTGAGAATCGATTCGGCAATCTGATCGCGGGTCATGATCGAACCAATTTGCCCCATGAACGGGCCTTTCATGGTTTCGCTCTTGCTGAGACTATGACAGGCCACACAACCTTGCTGAGTAAATAAGGTTTTCCCCAACGTAGCGTTGCCCGGAATCTTGGCCATCGCCAGCATGACGTCTTCAATAGACGATTCGCCAATCTGCCCTTTTTTGTTCCGAATTTTCTCCAGATCCACTTTGGTTTCTTCCTTCGCGACCACAACCGAATCCTTTGCGCCAAATTCCGGAATTTCGGTACGATGGCGACTATCTAGATCGGTAAAAAATGATTTATCAGCCGACTTATTCCACTCCTCAACCAGGAAATCTTTAATCATCGGCGACGATTCCCACGTAACGGTTTTGTAGTAGGGACCATGCGTATCGGGGCGGGTGCTCCACCACCACGAGCCATCGTAGTCGGCTTCTTTTCTGTACAGCCTCGACAACGTAACGAGTATCTGTTTTTTCAGCGCTTCGTTCTGCGTATGCTTATAAGCGGCAATTAGTCCGGCAACGGCTTTGGGGTCGTGCATGTAACGTAACGCCCAGAGTGCCAACGTTCCATGCGCCGACTCGATGGCCTGCACACAAGCATCAACGGCGTGTATAGTCACCAGCGCCCGAACGGCGAGGTGGGGCGGAACAATGGCGGAATTAGGCGTAGCGTGTGGCCCTTCTGTGCCTTTAGCCGGCGGAGTAAATGATGCCGGTACGTTCGTATTTAGCAACGCCTGTGCAGCTTCGATACGTTCCAATCGACCCAGGCCGATAATTGCCGCTGTCTGAACACGGGGCGATGGATCTTTCAGACCATTCAAAAATGGCTCGATGGGAACCGACTGAATTGTCGATTTCCGGTCGGACAAGGCACGTAACGCAAATTCTTTTAGATCGCTGTCTTCGGTCAGTTTCACCAGATTGGCAATACCGTCGGCACCGGTTATCTGCGCGTAAGCATACATAGCCGCAACGCGAGCGTAGCGTGGAGCCGACTTATCTTCTGCGATATTCCAGGTAAGTTTAGTAGACTTCTTGGCCGGTCGCGAAATCAATTCCTGTTGAGCAGCCAGACGCGCTACAGAACTGCCCGATTTCAGTAAATCACCCAGTTTTTTCTCCGACAGTTTCGTTACGTCCGGAAACGCTTTGTATGTCCAGTTTTTGGGTACGGCACGTACGACAAACCCTTTATTTGGGTTGCCCGAATACCCCGCTCCCGCCCAGGCCGATAAGTACATTTCACCCGACGCATCCACGTCAACATCGGTAATCTGCGATAGCTTAATAAACTCCTCTTCCTTTTGCGTGAACGTCGATTGATCGGGCGTAACGCGATGAAGATAAAGCTGGTTACGTCCCCAGTCGGCCATCATCGGTACGTGATTGTATTTCTCAGGCCACGTATCGTCGTCCATATAAAATGAACCCGTTCCAGAGCCACCGCCCACGTCGACCAGCGCCGGAATAATTTCGTCGGTAAAGTGCTTGAACAGAACCGGATAGCCATATTCGCCCGATTGAATCTGGTTGCTAAATCGAATGTTCCAGCCTCCCCCGTCGTTGGTATTGTCGCGGGTGAACATATTCATGTATGGGTCAATGGCTACGTCGTAAATATTACGCATTCCGTGCGTATAAATTTCCATTTCGGTACCATTGGGCCGCACCCGAACGATTCCTCCGCCCAGCATCGTCATTTTTTTACCCGATCGGTCGGTTGCGCCGTGGAAACCAAAATCCCCAACGGCAATATAAATCCAGCCGTCGATACCCATCCGGATACCGTTGGTAGCGTGATCAGTGCCGCGACTTTGAATAAACTTAGGCGAGCAGATGTGTTCAACAATTGGCGAGGAAGGTCCATCGGCCACGCCATCATGATTTTTATCGGCAAAGACCACCAAATCCATTCCCGACGCAATACCCGTTTCTTTCGAAAACATCGTATGAAGCACAAAAACCTGATCGCCCACAGGGAGAATTCCGCGCGGATTATCGACCACGGCGAACGTAGTATGCTGATCCACTTTCCCGTCATGATTCGTATCAACTAGTCTGACGATACGTCCCTGCCCCGGCTTTTTCCCCAGCGAACCAATCATATCGACGCCAACATAAACTTCGCCGGTAGGTGCTACAGCCAGGCAGGCCGGGCTGGGTGTGAGATCAGGCCCTGCAAAATTGGTAACTTTAAGTTCAGAGGGCCAGCTACTGGCATTCGGCAGCGAATCGGCCCGCGTCGGCACTTGACGAAATTCAGCTGTTTCAGAACGTTTGGGACGTAACGAATTGAAAAACAGAAGAAAAAAGACAGAAAAAACAGAGAAAACGAGTTTTAGCATGACTGGGAGGAGGTATTTTGGCAATCCACCGATCATCAATAACGTAGCATTAAGTAACTGATACGTTCTTTGACAAGCATATACAGAAGTCAATCTGCCCGGAAATATAATTTATTGTTTCCTTCTTTATGTAGATTATTGACAGCCGCCGTGCTACGTTCCCATCTGAGCTTGTCGAACGTAACAATTCTGGTTATCGGCTAATTATTCGGTTAAGTAGTTCACTAAAACTACTTTAGAAGTTGAATGATCCAGAAATAACTTAAACTATTTTAGCACAATTGCATACAACTTTTTAACGTAGTATGATTGATACACCCCGACTGACGCTTATTCCCTTGACGCTCGACCAGCTTCGGTTGCACATTGCCGATAATTATCAGTTGGAGAAGTCACTGGGATTACAAAAGGGCAATCGTGTGGCCTGGGAACCCGTGTTAAGCATCATTACACACTTTACGATTCCCCGATTGAAGGACCCAACCCGCGATCCACTTTTTCATACGCTGTGGCTTGCCATCGACCGTCAGAAGCAGCAGTTTGTTGCCGAAGCCAAGTTTAAAGGCGAGCCCGACGAAACCGGCACGGTCGAAATTGGTTATGGTACGTATCCGTCACTCTGTCGAAAGGGTTACATGAGCGAAATGGTGAGCGGATTAGTTGCCTGGGCCGAGCAACAGCCCGGTGTTCGGCGTGTAGTAGCCGATACTGATACCGAGAACGTAGCTTCACAGAAAGTGCTCGAAAAAAATGGTTTTCATTTATTCGACAGAATTGAAAATATGCTCTGGTGGGAATATACGTTTGACTAGTATAAACCGCCGGAGACTTCGGTCCGTCCGGCTAAAAATCGTATTTTCGTAAATCATCCTGGATTGCTTTAAACAGATCGTTATAAAAGCAGTTTTGACATACTGACAAAGCCAGGCCGCCGGAGTAGAAATAGATCAAACCAACGTTCGTTTTAGCGCCCGGCTGGAACATGAAAAAATGACATGAAAGAAATTACACGCATCGTCGACGTTTTTGAGCAGATTGACTTTTCGCAACGGAAAGCTGCGCTGGCTACCGTTGTCTGGGTTGAAGGGTCGTCGTATCGGCGGCCGGGTGCCCGTATGCTCATAACCGACGATGGCCGCTGGGAAGGTGCCATTAGTGGCGGCTGCCTGGAGGGCGATGCGCTCCGTAAAGCGCGTCAGGTGATGCTTGATGGTCAGCCGATTGTTGTTACGTATGATACGATGGACGACGGAGCGAACAGCTTTGGCGTTGGACTAGGCTGCAACGGGATCATCGACGTTTTGATCGAGCCCATCGACCCGACGAAAGCAGAAAGCCCTATTACGTTACTGAAAGAATTTATCGATAAACGCGACGTTCGGGCGCTGGCAACGGTTCTCAAAAGCGATGACGATACAGGGCTGGCCCCGGCCAACCGGTTTCGACTTACCGAAGCCGCCGAGCCCCTCCCCGACTGGCTGGCTGCTGATATGCAGGAGGTTTTTCAAACCGGCAAACCGCTGACCAAAACGTATTGGGTAAATTCAGGAGCTGTTGAAATCTTCATTGAACGCATCGACCCAGGCATTGAACTGGTAATTTTTGGCGCTGGTTACGACGTAATACCCGTTGCCAAACTCGCCCGCGAACTGGGCTGGCAGGTAACCGTAACCGACGATTGCATTGCTCATTTGTCACCCAAGCGTTTCCCGGTTGCCACCTGCGTACTCTACGCCGACCGCGACGTAGTACTCGATAAACTGACCATTACTAACCGAACTGCTGCGGTGCTGATGTCGCACAATTTTAACTATGACCGGGCGGTTTTGCAGGCATTGCTGGCTACGGATACGCCCTACATTGGTATGCTCGGTCCGGGTAAGCGATTCGAAAAAATGCAGGCAGAATTTGAAAAAGATGGGCTTATGTTTTCTGAAGCGCAACTCGCGCGGGTTCATGCCCCCATCGGTCTGGATTTGGGAGCCGAAACACCCGACGAAATTGCGTTGTCGATTGTGGCTGAGATAAAAGCCTTTTTTGCCAAAGGTAAAGGTGGTTTTCTGAAGCATAAACCGGGTCCTATTCACGAACGACTTTCCGGAAACGTACCCAATCACAGCCGCGCTTCTGAAACGATTGACGCCGTGACGGGCCGTTAATTCATGCGTATTGCCACCCTTGTGCTAGCAGCCGGAAGCTCCAGCCGATTAGGCGGCCAGCCCAAGCAATTACTTACGTATCAGGGAAAAACATTAATCCGACGTATCGTCGATGAGGCACTTTCGCTGGAAACCGGGCCAGTGATTGTAGTGCTGGGTGCCAACCGCGAACAGCTCCTTCCCGAACTGAATCAACTTCCTATCGCTATCGTAGAAAATTCCAATTGGAATGAGGGCCTAGCCTCGTCGCTACGTATTGGCTTAAGTGAAGTAGACGAAAAAACGACCGACGCCTTTCTGATTGTGCTGACCGACCAGCCCTACGTAACAGCTGATTTACTACGTCAGATAATTACTACGTATCAACAATCCGGAAAAGGTATCGTTGCCACTAAATACGGTGAAGCAAAGCACCTGGGCGTACCCGCATTATTCAGCATTCGATACAAAGCTGAATTCTTACAATTGTCAGGCGATGTCGGCGCACGCAAACTGATTCAGAACCACTTACAAGATTGTGCTTACGTAGTGTTTCCGCTGGCTTCCGTTGATTTAGACACTTTGGATGACGTAGCAAAATGGAATAGAGCCTTGTAGAAACAGGGTATGCCTTGTCTCATAACCGCATGGCATTGCTGACGCGTAGAAGACATGCCTTGTCTCCACAATACCCTTCTGCCGCTTGCCCCATGCCCTCAGCCTTCGTACCTTTGTTACCGAAATGGCAAGACTTTTAGCAATCGACTACGGCGCGAAACGTACCGGAATCGCCGTTACTGACCCGTTGCAACTCATTGCGTCGGCGTTGGAAACGGTGGCTTCGCACGAGGTTTTAAAGTTCCTCAAAGCGTATATACAGCGCGAGCCCGTAGCCGAATTTATAGTTGGTTTGCCGAAAGGATTAGATGGCAATGATACCGATAATACGGCCCGCGTTCGGAAATTTGTAATGCACCTGCAACAGGCGTTTCCCGAAATTCCGGTTCACTGGCACGACGAACGATTCACGTCGGTTATGGCTTTACAGGCTATGATAGCTGGTGGAAGCACGAAAAAAGATCGACGTGAAAAAGGTAACATCGACAAAGTCAGTGCCGCTATCATCCTTCAATCGTACATGGAAAGTAAATTTCTGAACCGGGATTGAGCTGATTGAATGATTTTCTGGATTTTGTTTTTGATTTAGTATTTCGAAGAAGTGAAAAACAAGATCCAGAAAATCCTTGAATCCGCTCAATCCCGGTTCAGACTGAAAAAAATATGATTCTCCCAATAATTGCCTACGGCGACCCGGTGCTGCGAAAGCGCGCCAAAGACATTGAACCCGGTAGCGTCGACGTGAAAACGTTGAGCCAGAATATGTTTGAAACGATGTATGCGGCCTCGGGCGTAGGATTGGCTGGTCCGCAGATCGGGCAAAGCATTCGCATTTTTGTGGTCGATGGTGAGCCGCTGAACGAAGATGAGCCGGAAGAAGAAGTCGACAAAAGCCTGATTGGCTTCAAAAAGGTGTTTATCAACCCTGAAATCATCGAAGAAGCGGGCGACGACTGGGGTTTTGAAGAAGGCTGTTTAAGTATTCCGGGCATTCGGGGCGAAGTGTTTCGACCGGAGATTGTGGTGATTCGTTATTTCGACACCGACTGGAATGAACACGAAGAAGAGTACGAAGGCATGGCGGCACGTATCATTCAGCACGAATACGACCACCTCGATGGCAAACTCTTTACCGATTATCTGCCCCCGCTACGTCGAACCCTGATCAAGAAAAAGCTGACCGATATTTCGAAGGGAAAAACCGACGCCGAGTACAAAATGAAATTCCCAAGTAAATAGCCGAGGGCGAGGGGATAGTTGACCTTATCCCCATGCCCTCGGTCCCGCGCCCCATGCATATCACCCTCCTTCAGGCTGATCTTTATTGGCACGATCCAGTCGCAAATCGGGCGATGCTGGAGGAACGTATCTTTACGTTGCCCGAATCAACTGATTTGATTGTGCTTCCCGAAATGTTCACAACGGGTTTCACGATGGAAGCCAGGAATGTAGCGGAACCCATGAATCTTACTACGTTCCGCTGGATGAAGCAGATGGCTGCGCAAACGGGAGCCGTTGTTACCGGCAGCTACGTAGTGCAGGAAGGAGACGGTCAGACGGGTCGGCGGTATTTTAATCGGCTCATCTGGATGCAGCCCGACGGGCAATTCGACATGTATGACAAGCGCCATTTATTTCGCATGGCGGGCGAAGATGGCATTTATGCAGCTGGTACACAACGAATTATTAAAGAGTGGAAGGGCTGGCGTATTTGCCCTCTCATTTGTTATGACCTCCGCTTTCCGGTCTGGAGCCGAAATCGTCAAGCCGAATCGACCGATTTCGCGTATGACTTGCTGCTCTACGTAGCAAACTGGCCTGCCGCTCGACGTAGCGCCTGGAATACGCTGCTGCAAGCCCGCGCCATCGAAAATCTCAGCTACGTCGTGGGTGTCAACCGCGTTGGAACCGACGGGAATGAGCATCTCTATACCGGCGATTCGGCCGTAATCGATTATAAAGGAGACGTAGCATTTCGCCATTCTGATACCGAAATCGTTCACCAACAGACGCTTTCGCTGGATGAGCTACGTTCCTTTCGGGAGAAATTTCCGGCCAATCTGGATGCCGATTCGTTTACGCTTACTCGGTAACCTTTCCGAATAAACCCAGCAATTCACGTGCACTCGCTAACGTAGTGAACGATTTACCCACCAGTTGTTCATCAGCTACTTGTTCGTGTAGCCACGTAACAGAATAAGGAATGTGGATAGCTCGCCCGCCAATGTGGACAACTGGCAAAACATCGGATTTGAGCGAGTTACCAATCATGATAAAATCGGCGGGCTGCACCTGATACCTCTGTAATACCCGCTGGTACGCTTGCTCATTTTTTTCGCTCACTATTTCGACGTGTTTGAAATAATGACCCAGCCCCGAACGAGCAATTTTACTTTCCTGGTCGAACAAATCGCCTTTGGTAAGTACCATCAAATCAAAATCCTTCGAGAGCGTTTCCAGTACCTCCGGAATACCGTCCAGCACGTCGATGGGGAAATCGAGCAAGCGTCGGCCTACGTCGATAATCTGCTGAATTTCAGCGCCGGTAATGGCCCCGTTAGTTAATTCGATAACGGTTTCGATCATCGACAGAATGAAACTCTTGGCACCGTATCCGAACAGATGCAGGTTTCGCATCTGGGCGTCGTAAAACCGATCACTCAGTACGTCCTGCTCAACGTAGTGCGCCAGCAGTTCGCACAGTTTTTCCTTAACATCTACGTAGTTTGGTTCGTTTACCCAAAGCGTGTCATCCGCGTCGAAAGCAATCAGTTTCATAACAATCAAACAGGCAAGTATCAAACGGCAAAGGTAAGGCGCGATTTCTTAACGAGATGCGAAGAAAAATAGACATTTAAGAAGTTGAATTTGCAATAATTTGATTTGCGTCCTATTCCCGAAATCCGCAATTTGCCGCCCATTCGTTACGTATTTTCATTTTATCCATATGCAGTTCACGGAACTAGACCAGGACCAGATTCTGAAACAGGGCGTATCGCTCGACCAGATTGACCAACAGATACAGCATTTTATTCAGGGTTTTCCCTACCTCCATGTTATCAAGGCGGCAACCATTGGCGACGGTATCATCCGCGTGGAAGAAGATCAGTTGCCGACCTACATTCATCGGTTCGATGAAGCCGCTCACGAACGCGATCTGGTGAAGTTCGTGCCTGCGTCGGGGGCTGCTACGCGTATGTTCAAGTCGTTGTTTGCGGCTTTGGATGGCAAATCGGATAAATCTGTCGATGAGGTATTTACCCGGATTACTGACTTCGCATTTTACGAAGATTTGAAAGCCGCTATGGCCGCCAAAGGGCAGGATTTAGACAAAGCCGTTTCCGAAAATGATCGGCAAACCGTGCTACGTTTCCTATTGACCGACGAAGGTTTGGATTACGGTAGCCTGCCGAAAGGATTACTCAAATTTCACAACTATGCCGACGGTCCCCGAACTCCGGTTGAAGAACATCTGGTAGAAGGAGCCGCTTATGCCAACTCTGATGGGCTTGTGAAAATTCATTTCACCGTTTCGCCCGAACACCGCAGTCGGTTCGAAAAACTCATCGACGAGCAGAAAGCTGATTACGAAGCCTGGCTTGGTGTTACGTTCGACATTAGTTTTTCGGAACAAAAGAAATCGACGGATACCATTTCGGTAAACATGGACAATTCGCCATTCCGGAATAACGATAACTCGCTGCTTTTCAGACCAGCGGGACACGGCGCGCTGATTGAAAACCTCAACGACATCGACGCGGATATTGTGTTCATCAAGAACATCGACAACGTAGTACCCGACGAAATCAAGGAACAGACCGTTACGTATAAAAAAGTGCTGGCGGCTGTGCTGCTCGATGCGCAGAAGCAAATTTCCCGATTGCAGGATTTGCTGGCAGGCGACGACGTAAGCGACGGTTATCTTGCCGAAGCCGACGAACTACTACGTACCAAACTCTTTACGTTGCCACCCGACGGTTTTGATGCGCTTTCGAAAGACGAAAAACTGGAGTACTTCCGCAAGAAGCTGAACCGTCCGGTACGTGTCTGCGGTATGGTGAAAAACGTCGGAGAGCCGGGTGGCGGACCGTTCTGGGCTAAAAATCAGGATGGATCAGTGTCGCTGCAAGTTGTGGAATCGGCGCAAATTGACATGAAAGACGCGGGCCAGAAAGCCATTTTTGACGAAGCCACGCACTTCAATCCCGTTGATTTGGTTTGCGGTCTGAGAGATCGGAATGGTGAGAAATACGACCTGCCTGCCTATCGTGACCCGCAAACAGGATTCATCACGGCGAAATCGAAAGATGGTAAAGACCTCAAAGCACAGGAATTGCCCGGCCTCTGGAACGGCGCCATGGCCGACTGGAACACGATGTTTGTAGAAGTTCCGCTTATTACGTTCAATCCGGTGAAAACCGTCAACGATCTGTTACGTAAAGAGCACCAACCCGGTGAAGAGTAAGCTGTATAATTAAAAAGTTGTAGGGTTATAAAGTCGCAAAGTTTGAGTTCTGCTCAAAAACTTTGCGACTTTATAACCCTACAACTTTTTAACTTTCTTTAAGCCGTCAGCCTTGACGAATCTGCTACGCTGGCCGTTGGCGTTCCAAGGGGAATCTCTTTGGTTTGCAGCGAATCTGGATTCTGGAATGTAAGTAGGGAGGTGTTCTCATATACGCCCAGGTTCGCGTCTCTGACACGTTCCATAATAGGACGTAACGCGCAGGTGATCTCATCGTCGCAGTCGTCGCATTTAACGTAAAAGTTAAACGATACACAGGGAGTTGGCGCAATAGGCCCATCAATTACACGTAGTACCTGCGCCAGATTAACCCGTGCCGGATCGACACGTAGCAGGTAACCTCCTCCTTTCCCTTTCTGGCTTTGCAGAATGCCGTGATTACGCAATTCTAAAAGAATAGCTTCCAGGAACTTCTTGGGAATGTGTTCTTTAGCTGAGATGTATGAAATCAATACGGGACCTTTTCCATACTCTTCGGTCAACACTTTGAGGGCCTTAATGGCATATTTTGCTTTCTTTGAGATCATCGTTACGGCGTCTGTGAAGGATTATTAGGGATTATGAAAACACGCACATGTATGAGTATAATTCCTTATAATCTGCCAAGTTAGTAAGTCCTCAGCAATCAATCAAGAATCTAAACTCGTTCATGAAAAATGTGTACAATTTAGACACATTCTTACTGGTTAACATATAAGCAGTGCAAATTTACTGCCGAACATTCATTTACTCCCTAAAAGTTCATGGATTTAGTCGAGTATTAGCTTCAAGGCGGACAGAGACCCGTAGTCTACGTTAATTAGTTGATTTTAGCGCTCATATGGCGGCCTACCGCTCTGCTTACTTTTAATCAATAATTCCATTTTGAACGCTCTCAGGCTTCTCCTCCCAAAAACCATTGACAAACCGATAGCGAACCTGATTCCCTTTTTTGAGCAGAAACGTAGGAATTTGCTCTAGTTCAAGAGGCTGTGCTGGCAAACTACCTTCGTGCAAAAGGTGTACTTGTTGAACCGGAAACACACTCTGTTGCGCTTTTTTAATTTTAAAAGCGAGTACTCCATTTTGCCGAAGGCTTGGCAAATCCAGTTTAGCCAACTCGGCTGCCGAATCGAGTGTATCGGGGTATATATTGGCGGGTGTAAGCGTCATTCCTGTGGCATCAATCTCATCTATTCCGTAAAATGTCGATAGGTCACCCAGATCTTCTATGACGCTCCTGTAATGATACGAACGAGCGGATTTGTCACTCACTTCATGGTGGTTTATACCTATATCGACTCGCACAGGGTAGCCATTGCGCAAGGTGGTCACATTCCGAATTAATACGTCGAATAAGGCACGTCCATTTTCTGGAATCGTCGGGTAATCAGCCGTGTTTTCCTGCTTGTATGACCCATCGGCAATAGCTTTCAGTGCCGTCAGAATAGCGACGAAATTTAATCGCCGAATGGTCATTTTTTCGGAATCACCTTTAAATCCGCCCGACTCGATCAGGATTAACGTAGTGCCCCATTTCTGGATGTTATCGCCAAATGCACGCGGTTCAAACTCGTCATCGTAACGAGCGACCTGGCCGGGAATAAACTGCTGCAAAACGCGATTCATGCCTACAATCAACTGCATCGACCGCTGGCGAACGTCGTTTACGTTACGTTCTTCATCATACGCCGTAGCCAGAAACGAAACAACGGCCTGTTTGCCGGTTTTAGCTACGCTATACCGCGGATTCTGATCGTGCAGATTGAAGCCGACGAGTGGTTTCAGGGTTTGCTGAAGGTGTTTTAATAAAGCTCCTTCGGGTGTTTGTAAACGTAGCGCATCGCGGTTCATGTCGATGTCGGTAGCGGTACGTCGCTGAAAGCGTTCGGCTCCATCGGGATTGAGCATCGGCACAAAATAGATGGACATATTGGTCAGAATGGTTTGGCGTAGCGCATCGAAACCGTCGTTTTTAGCTTGCAAGAAGTTGAAAATATCGAACATCGCCATCGTTGCTGTGGCTTCGTCACCGTGCATCTGGCTCCAGAGCAGTACGTTCGTAGCGCCGGTTCCGGCCTTCACCTGGTAAATGGCGCGTTTTTCCAGCGACTCCCCCGCCTGGCTAACCGACAATGGTCCGCTTAGACGCTGGATCAGCGGCACGATATCAGTATGCTTAAATCGGCGGTGAGCCAGTGTTTTTTCCTTGAACGTATCGTGGGCATCGTGCAGTCGACGAGATAGTTCTAAATCCTGGGCTTGTAGGTTTGTAAAAGCCATTCGTAACAAAAAAAGTAAAGTTATCAGCGCAGATTGCCGGATTGCATAAACCGATTTCAACAGACATATTGGCCTACGTTCAGGCAACTGCTGAGTCAGACCAGCAAGTGGTTTAATCTGCATAGTTATTTGTTTTTATAATTTTTGACCCAGCCATAGACCTGCCATTGAAGCCAGCAGACACAGTACTACGTTTAAACCGATGTTGAGTAGGGCGGCTCCAATACGACCATTTTGCAGCAGTGCAACCGTATCGTAGCTAAAGCTTGAAAACGTGCTGAGTCCTCCGCAGAAACCAACCCCTACCAGTAACCGAGTGGTTTCGTCCTGGTGATACGTTGCCCAGCTGATCACGGCGCCAAGTATAAAACTCGCCACTACGTTGACCAGCAGAATGGCGGTTGGAAAAGGCGACCCGGTCAACATTACCGGTACATAACGACCTGCTACGTAGCGAAGCAGGCTTCCAGCTCCCCCGCCCATAAAGACCAACACGTATGGATGCGTCAGTAACAATCTCATGCCAGCAAACTTACGAAAAATCGGCAACGATGGCCGTTTTACAACGGGTGCTACGTTGAACAGGCAACTTTTCGCTATCATTGTGAAAATCCACCGTTCAACTTCGGCGTTCACGATTTCTCTTCTATGGCTCAGAATCAACTTAAGAAACTACTGGGTGTTGGTTTCGGCATAGCGGTTACGATTGGCGGCACTATTGGCACTGGTATCCTGCGGAAGCCCGGCCCAATTGCGCAGGACATCGGCGACCCAACGTTAATAATCGTCGTTTGGTTAGCCGTCGGTCTTTACGCACTGGCTGGGTCGCTATCGGTAATGGAGTTGGGAACCATGTTACCCAAAGCGGGGGCCTGGTACGTGTACACGCGCCGGGCATTTGGCGATTATGCTGGTTTTGTAATCGGTATCAGTAGCTGGCTAGGGAGTGTGTCGGCTATGGCATTTGGGGCCGCCGTTATGAGCGAGTACACCAGTTTGCTGTTTCCTTCGCTGGAGGCTTATCAGAAAATGGTGGCCATTGGTATTCTGGCGGCTTTCGTGGCGTTTCACTCCATTGGCGTCATGCTGGCCAGCCGGGCGCAGGAAGTAATGAGTTTATTGAAAGCAGTGGGGCTACTTGCTTTCGTTATTGTTTGTTTTACCGTTACTCCCGACAAACCGGCCACGCCATCCCCCAGCGACCTTCGTCCGTTAGCTGAAGGTGGTGTCTGGCTCGGAATTCTGGCTGCATTGCAGTCTATTTTTTATACCTATGATGGCTGGCACACAGCCGCTTATTTCACCGAAGAAGATGTAAACCCCAGCCGAAATCTGCCCCGCTCCATGATCACTGGCGTTCTGCTGATTATTGGTATTTACGTACTGGTGAATCTGGCCCTGATCTACGTATTGCCCGTATCGACGTTGGCAGGTTCGAAACTGGCGGCTGCTGACGCTGTTCAATACCTGTTTGGGCCGGGAAGTGCACAGATCGTTACGTTCCTGCTGATGATTTCGATTATGGGTATTATCAACGCCCAGATTATGTTTAACCCGCGCGTCATTTTCGCGATGGGGCGCGATGGACTGTTTTTCCCGTTCGTCACGCACGTCAACGCGGGTGGTACGCCTACTTATGCAACAATTCTGACTGCCAGCGCGTCGGTTCTGATGATTCTAACCAACACCTACGGCAAACTTTCGGATATTGCTACGTTCTTTTTCGTGCTGTGCTACGCGTCGGGCTTTTCGTCGCTGATACGTCTACGCCAGACCGAGCCCGAACTCCCGCGCCCGGTACGTGCCTGGGGTTATCCTTTCTCCACCTGGATATTGTTGATTATGTCGCTGGCCTTTTTGATAGGCGTCGTCATCGGTGATTTTTCCAGCAGCCTCTACGCCATTGCTTTCATCGCCATCAGCTATCCAATTTATTTAGTTATTAAAAAAGGGAGTCGTTAGTTTCTGGAGAAACGTTTCGATAGCCAGACAGGTTGCTAGAACGACTCAGATTCACCCCCATTCCAGAAAGCACTTATCTGCTCCAGAGCTTCATCAACCGATTCCGCTACGATGAGTAATTCACGATTCTGAGGTTTAAGGAACCCATCGTCCACCATCCGGTCGAGTTGCTGAAGTAGTAAGTCGTAGAAGCCATTGATATTAATAATAGCAATTGGACCGTCGTAAATTTTCAGTTGGCGCCAGGCCAGAATTTCGAATAATTCATCCAACGTACCGTAGCCGCCAGGCAGGGCAATCACGCCTTTGGCCAGTTGCACCATTTTGTATTTTCGCTCGTGCATGGTTTCCACAAAATGCAGTTCGGAAAGCGTTTTGTGGGCCACTTCGAGATCAGCTAGAAAATTAGGAATTACCCCCGTCACTTCTCCGCCGTTTTGCAAAACGGCGTCTGCTACGTCGCCCATAAGACCGAAGCCGCCACCACCATAAATGAGCCGGATGCTCTGGGCCGCCATCTTCTTGCCAAGTTCCGTAGCGACTTCATTATAAACAGGATTCGCACCAGGGCTGGAACCACAATAAACAACTATACTTTGCATGATTTTTTACAACAATTGAGAACTAACAGCCTGTAAATCTAAACCGCCGAACGTAGCCGAACTCATAAATAGAAAAATAGCGGCCTGCTCCTGCTGCTCCAATAGATACGTTTGTAGACCTAACGTATCAGTAAACAAACGCAGATCAGTCCGGCCAAACGTAGCAATAATACGTTCAGGATTGACACCATCAGACGTAGCATTCACGTAAATAGTCACAGCATCGGCGGCTTTCAGGCTATCTTTATATTCTTCCAGAAAATTGCTATTTGCTACGTCGGAAGCCGATAATTCCAGTACAGCCAAAAGTTTCTGAGTCGAAAATTGAGCTTTAACAGCTTGTGTAGCAGCTTCTACCTGCGCGGGCGCATGGGCGAGATCACGGAAAACGATACGTTGAGACTTACCCTTATCGGTAGTTTCAGCAATTTTTTCGAGACGGTTACCTACGCCACTAAAACTCGGTATGGCTTCATAAAACTGATCTTCCGTGATGCCGATTCTGTCGCAGACGATCATGGCACCGGCAATATTTTTCATATTGTGCTCCCCAAAAATCTGGACCGGAACTTTCTGTTTTTGCTTCGTAATCAGGTACGTTTGCCCATTTACGACTTCGCTGGGGTGCGCCTGATACGGAATTTTGGTAATGTCTTCGCGCTCTTTCTGACCTATTACGTCGAGCATATCGTCCGATTCATCGAAGATTAAGATGCCCGCTTTCGGCATAGCTTCGGCCAGCGACTCGAACGGGTCCACATACGTTTCCCAAGTTGGATAATAAGCAACATGGTCCCAGGCAATTCCGCTAATGAGCGCAATGTGCGGCTGGTATTGCAGAAATTTCGGGCGCGTATCAATGGGTGAAGACGGAAACTCGTCAGCTTCCAGAATAATGACCGGCGCTGCATTTCCATCGGTATCGTTCGTCAGACGCACGGTGGTATCAAAACCATCCATAACGGCTCCAACTACGTAGTCGGCATTCCGTTTAAAGTGCTTCAGTGCGTGCAGAATCATCGCCGTAATCGTCGTTTTACCATGACTCCCGGCAATCACTACGCGCTGTTTATTTCGGCTCAGCTGGTCGACAAACTCAGGATAGGAATAGATGGGTAAGCCCAGTTCCTGTGCGCGAACTAATTCAGGATTATCCGCTTTGGCGTGCATACCAACAATAACGCCACTAAGCCCGGCATGGATTTTTTCAGGATACCAGCCCGGACTGGCAGGCAGCAAGCCCTGCTCCTGCAGTCGCGTGCGGGAAGGTTCGTTGATTTCGTCGTCGGAGCCGGTAATGACGTAACCCTGTTGTTGCAGGGCGCGAGCGAGGTTGTGCATGGCGCTACCGCCGATAGAAATAAAATGAATGGCCTGAGACATCAGATAAACAAAAACAAAATGCGTGGCAAAAATAGGGTTTCTTTTTGGAACGGGTAGAGCTAAGGCATGCCTTGGCTCATTGACGTCAGCAATCTCAGGCGCCAATCAAAACCATCTGGTTATTCGACAAGGCATGCCTTGGCTCTGCATAGTACATATTACCAGGTTAAATACCACAGATTTCATCGGTGAATTAGGTGGTTTCACTCCACTTTTCAGGCCGTTCATCACTTTCTCCAAATTAACCTGGAAACTCCGAACTATATTTGAGTTTCCGAAGTTCATCCTGTAAAAGTTCTATTTTTTGATGAAACAGAGGATTTTGGCAGAGGCTGAACGATTGTTCTGGAAGTATGGTGTACGCTCTGTAACAATGGAAGATATTGCGAAACAGCTTGGTATCTCGAAGAAGACGATTTATCAGCATTTCAACGATAAAGAAGAGATTTTATACCAGGTTATCCAGGATAAAACGGTTAGAAATCAGTCAGAAATGGATTGCATGGTCATAGAAGGCCTCAATCCGGTAGAAGAAATGCTATGGGTTCTGAACATGATGCAGAAACATGCCGACCAGGTTAGCCCCAATTTGCTGGTTGACGTAAAACGCTACTACCCACAGGCGTTTGCTTTGTTCAGACAGTATAAAGAAAATCAGATTATGCGATCTATTCTTGAAAATATCCAAAAAGGTATTGAACAAGGCCTATATCGTCCCGACATAAATCCGACCATTTTAGCCCGTCTTCGGGTCGAACAAATCGAGCTTGCCTTTAATACTGAACTATTTTCAACCGACCAATTCACCATGCAGCAAATTCAATATGAACTCATTCACCACTTCGTCCGCGGAATGCTGACCGAGAAAGGATTCACCATCTACAACCAGTATGTTAATCAGTACAACCATGAAGTTAACTAATACGAAACTAGCTATAATGGTCGGCGCACTTGCTCTGGTAAGCAGCGGTCCATTGCTGGCTCAGACTAACCAGAACTTTTCGCTGACTGAAGCGGTAAAGTTCGCGGTAGACAACAACATCAATGTGAAAAATTCGGGGCTGGATGCCCTGAGTTCCGAAGCCCGGATTCGGGAAGTAAAATCGAGTGCGCTGCCTCAGGTGAGCATTGCAAGCTTACTTACATACAACGCTATTATTCAGAAATTTATCTTACCTGCTGGTGGTTTTGGGGCCCCGGCTTCGTCGACGGCAACCAGTGGTAATCAGCCGGAAAATGCGGGCGTAACGGCCATCCCGTTCGGGGTAAATTTCCAGGGGAACGTATCAGCTACGCTAAACCAGTTACTATACGACGCCAGCTACAAAATTGGCCTGAAAGCAGCCGCTACGTTGCGCGAACTGAGCCAGAAGAACGTAATGGCTTCGAAAATTAGTGTTGCCGAACAGGTATCTAAAGCGTACTACAACGTACTGGTTAGTGAAGAACGTATCAAATTGCTCGACTATAATATCGGACGTATCGATACGCTTTTGAACGAAACAATAGCGCTGAATAAGCAGGGATTCGTTGAGAAAATTGACGTTAACCGGCTTGAAGTTCAGTCGAATAACCTGAAAGCAGAGCGTCAAAATGTGCAGAATTTGGTTGGCCTGAGTTATTACCTGCTGAAATTTCAGATGGGCCTGGGTATCAACGATGCCATTACGTTGACCGATAAAATCCAGGACCTGAACCTGGAAGAACTGGAACGCTCAATAGCTGTTTCGCCAGAATTCGACTACAACCAACGTATTGAGTACGCTACGTTGCAGAACCAGATTCAACTTGCCGACCTTGATTTCCAGAGCGTTGGCAAACAATATTTGCCAAGATTATTTGCTTCTGCAACTTACGGACATAACAACGGACGTAACAATCTGGGCGAATTTTTCACTACGCAGTGGTTCAATTCAGCGGCCATTAACTTACAGCTTCAGGTGCCCGTTTTCGATGGTTTCCAGAAACGCTATCTATCTCAGCAAAAGAAATTTGCGCTCGAAAAGGCCAAACTGGGAAGCAATCTGCTGAAAAACTCCATTGACCTGCAAATCCGGCAGGCGCAGATTACGACCCAGAACAGCCTGCAAACGCTACGTACCCAAAAGCGCAACCTCGATCTGGCGCAGGAAATTCTTCGGGTGACCCGTATCAAATACAAAGAAGGAGTTGGTTCGAACATTGAAGTGCTCAACGCCGAAAGCTCGTCGCGCGAGGCCCAGACCAACTATTTCGCGTCATTACTCGATTTTATGCTGGCAAAAGTCGATGCCGACAAAGCCAGCGGCAAACTTTATACAGGACAGTAAACAAATACCAAGTTAGTGTCAGTCAACCTGGCCAGAAGAAAGATTTTAAACATGATTATGATGAAGCCATACTACGCCATTGCCCTTGTCGGCTTACTTGCAGCCTGCTCAGGGGAGAAAAATGAAAACGGGGGCGCGTCTGACGTGACGGCCAAACGGGAAGAGCTTGCCTCGCTGAAATCGCAGCAGACCGAACTGAATACCAAGATTAAATCACTAGAGTCGGAACTTGCCAAACTTGATCCGAAAAAGCAGGAAGAAGCTCGCGTGAAGGACGTAACGGTTGCGCCATTGACCTCTGGTACGTTCAAGCACTTTGTAGAATTACAGGGAACAATCGACGCCAAAAATAACGTACAGGTTTCACCTAAATCGGGCGGTGTTGTTACGGCGGTTTACGTTCGCGAAGGTGACCAGGTTCGAGCTGGGCAACCCATTGCCAAAGTAGATGATCAGTTGCTACGTGAGTCGGTGGAAGAAGTGAAAACGCAGCTTTCATTGGCCAATACCGTGTTCGAAAAACAGGCCGCTTTGTGGAAACAGCAGATTGGTACGGAAATTCAGTACCTGCAAGCTAAAAACAACAAAGAATCGCTGGAACGTCGACTCTCTACGTTGAATGCTCAAATCGGCCAGTCGACTGTAACGGCGCCAATTTCGGGCGTTGTCGACCACGTAATGGTGAAAGTTGGTCAATCGGCGATGCCAGGAATGGGCTTGGTGCAGGTCGTAAATCTGTCGCAACTGAAAGTGGTAGCGAAAGTTGCTGATACGTATTCGGGCAGTGTTCGGAAGGGGGATGCTATTCAGGTTGAATTCCCGGATTTGAACCGGAAACTGAGTTCGAAAATCTCGTTCGTAGCTACTACCGTTGATCCTGCCACCCGGACATTCACGATTGAAGCTCCGCTACCGTCGGACAACGCGCTGAAACCAAACATGTTGGCTCGGGTAAAAATCAATGACCAGACGCAGTCAAACGCTATTGTGATCAACCAGAACCTGATTCAGAGCACAGAAAATGGGCAACTGGTGTACGTAGCGGTGAATGAGGGCGGCAAGAAAGTTGCGAAAGCCAAAACGATTAAAACGGGTCAGTCGTACGGCGGCCAGATTGAAGTGACGCAAGGGTTACAGTCGGGCGATCAGATCGTTACGGCTGGTTATCAGGATTTGGTCGATGGACAACCGATTAATTTCTGATTTGTATTTGTAGAGAGAAGGCATGCCTTCTCTCATGTGCGTCAGCAATAGGTCGCGTTAAACCCATCCGGTCATGAGACAAGGCATGCCTCCGCAACGGCGGACCGGTCTCTACAAATCGAATCGAAAAACCATTACAACATGAAATTTGAACAATATAAAACCCTCGGATTTACCAACTGGTGCGTTGAAAACCGGACGGCGATTTACATTTTCACCTTCCTGATTACGATTGGTGGGCTGTTCGTGTATAACAATCTGCCGAAGGAGCAGTTTCCCGACATCAAAGTACCGCAGGTGTACATCAACACCGTGTACGTAGGAACGGCACCAGCGGATATTGAAAATACGATTAACAAACAGATTGAGAAGCAATTAAAGTCGATTTCTGGCGTAAAACGGATCAAATCGAATGCGTTGCAGGACGTATCGGTTATTCTCGTTGAATTTAACCCTGACGTAGAATCGGCGGAAGCGCTGCAACGGGTGCGCGACGCCATCGACAAAGCCAAGCCCGACCTGCCGCAAAAGCTTGATGCAGGTCCAACGGCGCAGGACGTCGACTTCTCGGAAATGCCGATTATGAACATCAACATGGCCGGTAATTTCTCGCTGAAACAACTGAAAGAATACGCCGAAGATTTGCAGGACGTCATTGAAGGGATGCCCGAAATTCGTCGTGTCGATATCGTGGGTGCGTTGACGCGGGAGATCCAGATCAACCTCGATCTTGCCCGGATGCAATCGGCAGGACTGGCGTTCACCGATATTCAGCAGGCGATTCAGGGCGAAAACATCAACGTATCGGGTGGTGAATTGCCGATTGATGGCGTTCGTCGGACGGTACGTGTAAAGGGTGAATTCACCGACGTAGCACAGCTTCAGAACCTGCAAATTCGGACAGCTACGGGTGCAACCGTTCGGCTGGGCGATATTGCTGAAGTAACAGACAACTTTGAAGAGCAACAAGATTTCGCTCGCTTAAACAACAAATCGGTTGTTACGTTGAACGTCATTAAACGGGCGGGCGCCAACCTGATTTCGGCCGCCGACCGGATTGAGGAAACCATTGCGGAATATAAAACGTCGCATTTCCCGGCGGGTCTGGACGTAAAAATAACCGCTGACCAATCGGAACGTACCCGCGAAAGTGTGAACGACCTCGTGAACACGGTTGTACTGGGCTTCATTTTCGTAGTACTCGTACTGATGTTCTTCATGGGTGTGCGCGACGCTATTTTCGTCGGTCTGTCGGTACCTCTCTCGGCGCTGGTCGCATTCGTGTTGATGCCTGTAGTTGGGCCAGTCGTTGGTACGTCGTTTACGCTGAATATCATGGTATTGTTCGCCTTCCTGCTTGGTTTAGGGCTGGTGGTCGATGATGCCATTGTGGTGATCGAGAACGCGCACCGGCTTTTTAACGAGCACAAAAACTGGAACATCCGACAAGCCGTTAAAGCCGCTGCGGGTGAGGTATTTGCGCCGGTATTATCCGGTACGTTGACGACCATCGCGCCGTTCTTCCCGCTGTTATTCTGGCCAGGAATTGTAGGTGAGTTCATGAAATTCCTGCCACTGACGCTCATCCTAACCCTGTTTGCATCGCTGTTCGTGGCGTATGTAATCAACCCGGTTTTCGCTGTAACATTTATGAAACGGCACGACGAAGAGGCTAATCACAAAAAGCCAACTTTCCAGGAAATCAAGCGGCCGGTACTGATTTTGACTGTACTGGCGGGCGTTGGCTACGTCATTGACCGAGGTATTGGCAACCTGTTTGTACTGTTCCTGATTCTGTACGTCTTCAATCACTACGTTCTGACGCCGAAGCTGATTATTCCGTTCCAGGAGACATTGCTGCCAGGTCTGAAAAATGGCTACCGTAAGTTGATTTCGTGGATTTTGCACGGCTGGCGACCTGTGTTTGCTATTGTTGCCGCGTTTGGTTTACTGATTCTGACGTTCATTATTACAGGCATTGCCAAACCCAAAGTGCTGTTTTTCCCAAGCGGTGAGCCGGATTACATTTACGTGTACAACGTAATGCCTATCGGTACGGACGCCCGCGTGACGAACGCAACGACGAAGGAAATTGAGAAGCGCGTTTTCAAAGTCATGGAAGACAACAAAGCCATGGGCATTGTGAATTCGGTTATTTCGAACGTTGGTAAAAACGCTGGCGATCCGATGAACCCCGACCGGTCGGCGACTCCGCATAAATCGAAAGTGACGGTTGCCTTTGTACCGGGCGTGGAACGTGGTGGCATTTCAACTGATTCACTGCTTTCGAAAGTTCGGATGGCGATGGTTGGATTACCCGGTAGCGAAATTTCGGTAGAACGCGAATCGAATGGTCCGCCAACCGGTAAGCCAATTGCTATTGAAATTGCGGGTGAAGAGTTCGACGAGCTGAAAAAACTGGAGAATCAGGTTAAGCAGAATATTGCGAAAGCCGGGATTCAGGGTATTGACCAGCTGAAGTCGGATCTGATTACCAACAAGCCCGAAATCGTAATCGACATTGACCGCGAAAAAGCGGAACGTGAAGGCATTTCGTCGGGTCAAATCGCGATGGCGATTCGGACGGCCCTGTTTGGACTTGAGGTATCTAAATTCCGCGATGCCAAAGATGAGTACCCGATTATGGTACGTCTGAAACAGGACGATCGCAGCCAGATTGACCGGCTTCTGAGCCTAAATGTCGTTTATCGCGACATGGTGATGGGTGGTCAGCTACGTCAGGTGCCCATTACGTCGGTAGCGAATATCAGCTATTCTACTACGTTCAGCCAGATCAACCGCAAGAATCAGGAACGTCTGGTAACGCTTAGCTCCGACGTAGTACCGGGCTACAACGCCAACCAGATTGTGGCTCAGATTCAGACCGTTATCAACGAAATGGAAGTTCCGAATGGCTACACGGTTCGTATCGGTGGTGAGCAGGAAGATCAGCAGGAATCGATGAGCTTCTTAGGTGCGGCTTTCGGTATCGCGCTGATGCTTATCTACCTGATTATGTCGACGCAGTTCAACTCGGTCGTAAAACCGCTGATTATCTTCGTCACCATCCTGTTCTCGCTGATTGGCGTACTGCTTGGTTTCGTCGTCTTTAACAAAGATTTCTCGATTATTATGTCGGGCGTGGGTATCATCGCACTGGCAGGTATCGTGGTGAAGAACGGGATTCTGCTCATCGAATTCATTGAAGAATTGCGTGGTCGGGGCGTACCGCTACGTGAGGCCATTATTGAAGCAGGCGGCATTCGTCTGACACCGGTATTGCTGACGGCTTCGGCGGCCGTACTGGGTCTGATTCCGCTGGCGTTTGGCCTCACAGTAAATTTCGTGACGCTTTTCCGCGACTTCGATCCGAATCTGGTTATTGGAGGAGATAGTTCGGTATTCTGGAATATCCTGGCCTGGACGATTATCTTCGGCTTAACGTTCTCAACGGTTCTTACCCTCGTGGTAGTACCTTGTATGTACTGGATTAATGAGCGGATTCGGATGAAGTGGTTCGGCAAGAAAGACCCTGCACTCGAGAAACGCGAGTTGGAGCCGGAAGAAGAACTTGTGTAATTTTAATGAGCGAAAGAGTGAAAGAATGAAAGAGCGAATGCCATTCGGCAGCAAACCGTCCGGCAGGTTCTTTCACTCTTTCGCTCTTTCGCACTTTCACTCTTTGAATTTATGAATCGCGCATCACTCGTTTTTATTTTGCCTGTCATCATGTTGCTGATCGACTGGTACGTATGGCAGGCTGTTAAAACGGTTAGCCGGTCGGCCAGCGAAAGCACGCAACGAATTATCACGATTGCCTACTGGAGCCTCACGGCACTTTCGCTGATTATCTACGTAGTGATGCAGCTCCTCCCACCCGATTCACTCAGTCGCCAGGTACGCACGTTTCTGTGGGCGGGCATTGCGATTCCTTATTTCTCAAAAGTTTTTACCATCCTAATTTTGTTGATCGACGATATCGGCCGTTTTTTTCGTTGGGTTGTATCGCTGTTCTACAAACCCGCTGTGATTGAAGCCGTTCAGGATACGTCGAGCCAAACGTCGCCTGTTACTACTACGTTGCCCAACGATACCATTACGCGTTCTGATTTTCTGATGAAAACGGCGCTGGTAGTTGGCACGATTCCACTGGCGGCTTTCTCGTGGGGCATCATTTCGGGCGCGCACGACTACCGAATCCGACGTATCAAACTGCCCATGAAAAACCTGCCATCGGGTTTTAACGGGATGACCATCGCGCAGATTTCGGACATTCATACGGGTAGTTTTTTCAATAAAACGGCCGTGAAAGGGGGCGTTGAAATGCTGATGGGCCAAAAACCCGATCTGGTCTTCTTTACCGGCGATTTAGTAAATAGCCATGCCGAGGAAGCCAATAATTACATCGACGTATTTGACAAAGTGAAAGCGCCAATGGGTGTTTATTCAACACTGGGCAATCATGATTACGGTAAATACGTACAATGGCCAAGTGCGCAGGCCGAACGTCAGAACGTACTGAACGTAATAGCCGCACACAAGCAGATGGGCTGGAACATCATGCTCGACGAAAATAAGATTTTGGAGCAGAACGGCGATAAAATTGCCCTCATCGGCGTGCAAAATCTGGGTTTTGGGCCAGCCGCGCTACGTGCCGGAAACCTCGCGAAAGCGTACAAAGGCACTGAAGATTATCCCGTAAAACTCCTCCTCTCCCACGACCCAACCCACTGGGACGCTGAAGTTCGCCCAAAATATCCGGACATCGACGTTCAGTTCAGCGGCCACACCCACGGCGCGCAATTCGGTGTTGAAATTGGAAGCATTCGCTGGAGCCCGACGCAGTATTTCTACCGCCAATGGGCTGGTCTGTATCAGGAAGGAAATCAACGGCTTTACGTGAACCGGGGCTACGGTTACATCGGGTATCCGGGTCGCGTCGGCATCCTTCCAGAGATCACCATTTTTGAACTGGTGAAAGCGTAACAATACGTTAAAGGTGGCGGATTTCGCGCCAGAATCGGCGAATGAACGACCATTCGCTGGGCGAAATACCTTTGTGCGCCCGAGCCACACGTAGCAATAGCGCGATAAATCGCCTTTTCGTCTTATCCGTTAATTCCGTTCGTTTGCTAACCAACCGACGCATGCCAAATGCATAGGCTTCTTCGGTCGACTCTCGTACGTCCTCCCGCAGAAAAAGTCCGTTGACGGCCAGAGAGCCATGTGGTTCTCTGACCAGCAATTCTTTCGCAACTAACAGTTCCTCCTTGTGTGGTCGCCCATCTAAACAGGATAAGGCATAAACAAGACTGCCTAAGGCTAAAGCGATATCGGGTGAATACATAGTGACAAGAGGGAATGATAAAACAAAGTAACGTAGCAGATAGTCGAATGCTACGTTTACATACTACGTTGCAGATCTAGCCAGTGTGGCAATGATAAACGTGATAGACAATCGTCGCGTAGCGACCTAATGTTTGTAGCCAAAATAGCCCAAGCTAACCGCGTCGCATAGCGACCAAACAAAACTACGCCAATTGGTTTGGTCGCTATGCGACGGAAGCCAATATAATCATGCTCTGTTTCTATAAACATTTGGTCGCTACGCGACGATTGGTTAGCTCAGACAGTTCCTAAGTCTTCGAACCCATTTCCAGGTCAGAGACTATGCTAAAGACCTGAAGTGATTAGCTTCAGGTCCACGCGATCTGCCAGCAAAAAAGTAAAAGCTACGTTGAGTGATTACAATGCAAAGCTTCTGTTACAGAGGGGTTAGTTACCTCCTGCATTCGGTTGGTTTTGTGGTACGCCAGCCGTTACGTCCGTATCAGGCGACGCAGTCGAACGCGGCTCACTAACTCGCTGAATCTTATAGTTCCGAACCGCTACGTCTCTTTCAGGCGTGTGCGTTGTTACTACCCCACCAACGGGAGCTGTGCCCGGAGCCTGGTGCTTGTAGCTCACGGCTGGCCCCTGATTTAGTGTTGGCGCATTTACGGTCACCCCTTTTTTGTTGGACCACTGACGAGCAGCAGCGGCTTTATTGGCGTGTTTGTAGTTGTGTGTCGAGTACGTTACGTCGCGACGTAGTTTGGTGTCATCCTGCGCGGAAGCGTTGAGGATAGTCAAGGTACTAAGAACGGCTATAACAATGTATTTTTTCATGGCTTTGTCAGTTTTATGTCGTCAATCAGTGTTTATCTGATCGACACAACAAAGGTCAGAAGCCGGAGTTAGGCTCGTGTTAGAGCCGCATTAGAACGGGATTAGAAATGAAAAAAGTTATAAAGTTGTAGGGTTATAAGGTTGTAAAGTTGGCTGGCGCATTAAAAACTTTACAACTATATAACCCTACAACTTTATAACCCCTTATCGGGGAAGTGTAACAGTAAACGTAGTGCCCGAATCAGCTGATGAGTCAACTCGAATTGTACCCTTATGGAGCTGAATGATACGTTCGGTTAGGGATAGCCCAATGCCATAGCCCGGCTGCCCGTCCGCGTTACGTCCCCGCTGGAAGGGAACGAAAATAGCCGTGAGTTGGTCGGCCGGAATCACAGAGCCAGTATTATAGACTTTTATCTCAAGGAAGTCTTTCGGGGCCGATAAAATGACTGTTACGTAGTGATCAACCGAAAATTTGCCCCCGTTTTCGAGGAGGTTGAAAAAGGCCGTTCGCAATAAGCTTTCATTGCCCAGGACTTGCCAATGAAGCGTCGACGTAGCAGGCGTTTTGATACGTAGTTCGACGGTATAATTGGGATGAAGTCGCCGAAATTCGTCCTGTATCTGATTTAGTAACGTATCAATACGTACGGTTTCCATCGGCACACTCGACGAATCCATGTTTGCATTGGTCAGGGCCAGTAAACCGTTCGTCAGGCGATTAAGTCCGCGCACATCGTCAAGCACGGAACGGATCGTAGTGCGCAGTTCGTCAGGCTCGTCGTCGGCCAGCAGCGACACTTCCAGCTGTCCCGTAATGGCCGTTAATGGCGTTCGCAATTCATGCGAAGCGTGCGACACAAAATAACGTTGCAACCGAAAGGCTTCTTCGAGCCGGTTCAGCATCCGATTGAAGCGCTGCGCCAGTTGAGCGAGTTCGTTGGCCTGATCACCTTCCGGCAAACGTAACGACAGATTCATCGCCGTAATGGCGTCAATCTGGCTATTGATCTGATTGATCGGACGTAGCGTTCGCCCG
Source organism: Spirosoma flavus (assembly GCF_054778555.1). Lineage (NCBI taxonomy): Bacteria > Pseudomonadati > Bacteroidota > Cytophagia > Cytophagales > Cytophagaceae > Spirosoma > Spirosoma flavus. The sequence goes on along the minus strand of NZ_BAAGZL010000001.1, from coordinate 847,980 downwards.
GCAAACAAGCGCCCCGCCACCAGCATAAGTCCCGTCATCAGAAACCAGCCAATACCAAGCAGCTGACCGAAATCCTGTAAGGTTCGTCGATTATACGTATCAACAGCGGAGGCAATAATCACGAAAGGAGTCTGGTCATCCTTAAAAGATACGCCCGCAATCTCGCGGTTGCCCTGTTTCCAATAAAGTTGCTGCTCTTGCCGAATGCGGGTTAACGTAACGGCTGATACCGTAAGAAAATCGGTGCCGCTTTCGTAAACCAGTTGTCCGTTCGCGTTATAAATAATGATCTCCTCATCGGGCAGAACCGTTAACTGGTTCCGATCCATTAACTTATAAAGCGATGGATTAATACGTTCTTTACCAACCAGCAGATGGCCAGCCGTTAAGGCTTCGGAACGCAGACGATGCTGAAATTCGCGCTCACGATAGCGATCGGCCGCCAGGTAAAGCGACAGGCAAAATAAAGCCAGCGAAACGGATACGATGGCCGTAAAGAAAAGGGTCAGTCGATTGCGAAGGCTCATTTTTCTTTTAGTACGTAACCCATACCAATCAAGGTGTGAATGAGCTTATTTGGCGAGTCTTTATCGATTTTCGCCCGCAGATAACTGACGTAAACATCAATGACGTTGGTGCCCGTATCGAACCCAATATCCCAGACATGCTCAGCAATGTCAACCCGCGAAACTACCCGGCCCGCATTGCGCATCAGATACTCCAGCAAGGTATACTCGCGCGCCGTCAACTCAATGGTTTGTCCGTTACGCCGGGCAACCCGTTCGTGAAGATCAAGCTCCAGATCAGCAACACGCAACAGTCGGCCCGGCTCTTCGACGGTGGGCGCTCGCTTTAACAGCGCTTTCACCCGCGCCAGAAGCTCCATGAAATCGAACGGTTTGGCCAGATAGTCGTCGGCGCCCGCTTCGAAACCCAGGAGTTTATCGGCCACCGTATCCAGCGCGGTCAGCATCAGAATGGGCACCTGGCTGGGCTGATGACGGATGTATTCGGCCAGCTCCAGACCAGAAATGTCGGGCAGATTCACATCCAGAATAATCAGGTCGAAGCGCGATTTACTAAGCAGGTTTTTTGCTTCTTCGCCCGTCGATGCAATCTCAACGGCATAGGCCTGCGTTTGCAGGCCCTTTTTGATAAACATCGCTACTTTCGGTTCGTCTTCAACCACGAGTAACTGAACGTTTGAGCTGGTATTCATGCGATTGGCGGAGACAGGATTAGGCGGTAAACAGAGAAGTTATAAAGTTGTAGAGTTATATAGTTGTAAAGTTGCGGTTCCCCGCCGGGACTTGCGCATCAAGTACTTTACAACTATATAACCCTACAACTTTATAACTTCTCTGTTTACTTACCGATTCTGGTAATTCAAAAACCCTACGGCGTATTTTGTTGGCGACTTTGTGTCTGTCGTCATAACCCCTCTTACGTAAAAGGTAAAAACGCCCCCAGGCTGAATTCCGGGTGCCGGATTAGCATAAGTCACCGTTGTGACCGGAATTGCTCCGTTCACTTTTGCCTGAAAATTCAATGTACGTATCAGTCCTGATTTGTAATCGGCGGGCGGGGCAATCGGAACAAAAGCGCTGGCTTTTCCGGGTGCAATACCCGTTATGATCTCCTTCCCGTCGTAAGTCAACGTAACATCGGTCGAATTAGGAACCAGATTCACAATTCGCGCAAAAATGTTGTTGCCCGACAACGCCGGAAGCTCATCAGGAATCGTTAAAAGGCTATAACTTGGTGCCAGACCCGTTGCAAATACCGAATAACGTTTCCCTGCTTCAGTCGTTAGATCAGCCGAAATCAGTGGGCTGGCAACCGTTCCCCCCGACGCATTCACCGCTTTTACTTTTGCCGCCCCGGCTGGAATAGCCGAGTAATCAACAGCCGGAAATACCGATAACGTACTGGTTGTATAGAGCACGCTTCCGGTCGGGTTGGTCGTGGCAACGGCGGCTCCAGAAATTTGCTTGTCGTTCACGTATACATCAAGAGCGGGCGCATCAGGGGCCGCGTGGATGAACCGCAATTGCGCACCAGCAGGCATTTGCACATCCTTCAGAAAATCGAATTTATTGCCGCAACCTGTGGCTAACAAACCGCTTAGCGCTACGCAACAAAAGGCTATTAGTTGTTTCATCGTTTGTCAATAAGTTATTTGGTTGAGAACCAAAGTTCTTTGGTGTGGTATTCGGGTAACGTAGCGCCGATGTTAGCCAGTGACGCACGGTTCCAGATAAACTCCGAATTGTACCGGGGCCGCATCCGCTGAACAGGTTTGCCCAGATTGTCGGGGAACAGGTTCGTGCCGGTCGGAATAATGTACCCCGTGTAGATATTTGTGTCATACTGGAAGCGCCGTAAATCGACCCAGGTTTCGAGCGAGCCGTGCATGAACAGGGCAATATACTTTTGCAGCATAATGTCCTTCAATGTCAGCGCGTCGGCGGTTTGAACCACCGCTTTGCTCGTCATGTATTTGGTTATATCGGCCGTCGGAATCGGCGTAGCGGTTCGGTCAACGGTGTTGGTCCATTCTATGTTGGCCTGCACCCCTTTTTTATAAGCGTCGAGTGCCAGCGTTTTGTCGCCTTTCCGGAAGGCGGCTTCGGCTTTCATAAACTGCACTTCCGCATACGTAATGATCGGGTGATCGGCATCGTCTTTGAATAGAAACTTACCGGTTCCGGGCGTGGGCGTAATGGCTGGCGAATACCCAAACAGAAAAGGAATCCGTCTGACATTACCCGTTACGTTGTTCGGATCGCCAGCAACGGGTACTACACCCCGATAGACGCCATCGGGAGCCGGAGAAAACATAAGTGGCAAACGTGGATCAGCAACCCCACCGAAAACGCGCCCATCCAGCAGCGAAAGCATAAAATCCGTAACCCGAAACGAGTTAACGTTTCCCCGGCGAGGACCAAAGAAATTGGCATCGTTCGACGAACTGGCCCGATGCGGTACGCTGAAGTTATCGGCGTTGCTCGCCAGCGATTTGTCGCAATATTCAATGACTTTATCCGCGCTGAACGTAGCTTTATTGCTGATGTGCAGCATGTTACGTGCCAACGTAGCATAAATAAATTTGACCCACTTCGCTTTATCGCCTTTATAAACCAGATCGCCGGGGCGGGTAGCGGACGAAGGTTCCTTGCCGTCGGTACGGGCCAGATCCGTCAGCGCTTCCTGGTTGAGACGTATCACTTCCGCATAAATATCGGGCTGTGGATCAAAGTCGAATTGGTAGCGTTCGCTGTCCCAGGCCTGTTTCAGAATCATTTCTCCGTACAAATCTGTCGATGTCTGCCAGCTCCAGGCACGTATCGCCTTGGCAATGCCAACCAGATCATAGCGTTGGGTTTTGTTGCCGTCGTCAATCATCAGATCGACGTTTTTACCGATACGCCAGTAGTGTGTGCTCCATTTTTCGCCCCCCAGATCGCCCGAACCAAAAATATAACCGTGTCGGTCCCATTGATCGAGCGCGGCCGAACTGGCGAAATACTGGTCGTATTTGCCCACGTAGCGCGTATCGAACACTTCGCCCCGCACCATGTTGGCAATAATCGGTGGCAGCAATGCATTGCCGTCCGATACCTGCGGGAAGCTCGGGTCAGCATTTATATCCAGGTATTCGCTGCAACTGCTCAGCCCAAATCCAAACAGCGTCAGTAGTAATAAGAGTCTTTTTTTCATGATTGATGAATATATAGGGCGGGAGAAGCCCGCTTGTATGGCTTAAAACTGTGGGTTGCTACGGCAACGGCCGACCACCCGCGTTACGTTAAAATCCAGCCCGGATACCGAACGAAATACCCCGTGGCACAGCCAGCTTACCAAAATCAAAACCAGCCGCTCCGGCACCCTGCGACGTAGCGGTAGTACCATTTACGTTCGGGTCGGCGCCGGTGTAATTGGTCAGCAGAAACAGATCGGTTCCTGTCACAAAAACGCCCGCCTGACGTATCACTTTGGTCTTGCTCAGCCATTCCGCCGGGAATGTGTAGTTCAGCGTGAGGTCACGTAGCCGCATCCAGTTGATGTTACGTTCGACGAAAGCCGACTCGGGCGTAGCCGAAAAATAGTTAGTATTATACAGTGGCGTAAGCTGAACCGTGTTCACCGTTGGGTTTTCGGTATTTTCTTTTCCGTCCCGCAATACGCCATTAAAGACCACCGGCTGTTCCCGATTTAACGTATTGGTACTCAACCCCGTCCGGAACAGATACATTTCGTTGCCGTTAAATACGTCGCCCCCTTTGCGGATGTCGAGCAGGAAGGATAAGCTCAGATTTTTGTAGCGAAACGAGTTGGTCAGCCCAATGGTGAAATCAGGTGTCCGGTCGCCGATGGGTAAGAAATTAGTATTAATGACCGGCAATCCCGATGCGGGGTTGATCAAAATCTGGCCATTTTTATTGCGAACGTAGTCGTATCCACCGAAAGCCAGCGCCGAACCAGCGCCCCGCAAATCCTGCGGACGTAGCGTCTGCTCAGGGAAGTAATCGGCTACGTTCGGCACAAACGCCGACGCGCGAATATTGCCGTATAACCACGTATCAGAGTTGTAATATTCCGGTACGTTGGCGGCTGGCAGGGTCAACACGGCGGTTTTATACTTCGAGAAATTGACCACTACGTCCCAACTGAAGTCTGCTGTTTTAACCGGTTTTCCAGTCAGCGCAAATTCAACGCCTTTGGTCGAGAAAGAACCACCGTTCAGCAAGCCAAATACGAATCCGGTTCCGTAGCTAAGGCGCTGTTCTACAATCTGATCAATCCGGCGCGTATCGTAATAGGCGATATCAAGTCCAATCCGTCCGTTGTAGAGCTGAACCTCTCCACCAATTTCCATACTCTTGCCAAATTCTGGTTTCAGATTTGGGTTTCCAGCGTAGAAATTATAGCCAAAACCACCGCCCGTCGTCAACTGCGTAGTCAGGCTCGATAGCACCCGGTAAGGACGCGCATCTTTACCCACTTCGGCGAAAGATGCTCTGATTTTGGCAAATGAAACCGTTTTACTACCCTGCAAACCAGGCAATTCAGTTAATACAAAACTACCGCTCACCGACGGATAAAAGAACGACCGCGACTGAATCGGCATAGTTGAGGTCCAGTCGTTACGTCCCGTTACGCTCAGATAAAGAATGTCTCCATAGCCGAACGTAAACTGACCCAGTGCACTCACCACGCGCCGTTGCAAAAAGGTGTATTTGTGGTTCCGCGAAATCGGATCGGTGTTGTTCGATGAGTTATAATCAGGAATGTACAGGTTTTCACCGTAGATCGCCGTTGTTTGTTCGCGGGAATCGTAAAGGTCCCCTCCTACCAGCAGCGACGTTTTAATCTTGTCGCCAAACGATTTGCGGACCGTAGCCAGTACGTTGCTGGTCAGGATACGGCTGTTCTGATTGTAGTTTTCAATGGCACCTCTGCGCGCAATACCGTCGTTGGTTTCGGGATGGATGAAATTGTTTCCAGACGTAGCGGCCAGGTCAGTTCCAATACGTCCCGTAATGTTCAGCCAGGACGTTGGATCGTATTTTACCGCCAGTCGTCCGATGGTTCGGTTAGTCTGATCGCTGGACTGATTCCTGTTCACGTTGAACAGCGGATTATCTAACTCGCCACCCGCTTCGGTCACAATACGTCGACGCGTACCATCCGGATTCAGGTAATTGGTAATATCGTCGTTCGAGGGCCAGGTGAGCAGGTTAATCAGATAGCCCAGAGGTCCAGCCGCCTGTTTCTGAATTTTGGTGTTCGTATACTGAATCGAGGGCGAGATTTCGAGTTTCGAGCTAATCGTTGACACCAGATTGAGAGACAGATTCAGAATCTGCGAACCCGTTGTCGGCACTGTTCCCTGCGAATTGGTATAGCTGCTCGACGCCCGATACGTCAGTTTTTCGGTGCCGCCGTCAAACGTCAGGTTGTGGCGATTTGTCAATGCATCTTTGAAAAAGGCTCTTGAATTATCAAAAATCTGCGATCCTTCCGGGTATTTCGGCCCAAAAAATGATAACGCCGTTGGGCTAAGCGTTCCTGCGGTCCCGCGACCGTACACGGTTTGTACTTTCGGGTATCGATACACATGATCGACCCGAAATACGTTATCGTAACTCACGTTGCTACGTCCGGCGCGGCCTTTTTTGGTGGTAATGATAATGGCTCCCGCAGCCGCATTGATGCCGTACAGCGCGGCTGCTTCCGGTCCTTTCAGCACGCTGATGCTCTCGATATCGTTCGGATTAATGTCAGCCGCCCGGTTCAGGTAATCGCTGTTGCGGTTTGGCCCATCCGACACCAGCGCGCCCTGACTGAACGTACTGTTATTGATCGGTAATCCATCGACAACGAACAGCGGTGAATTGTCGCCACCAATCGAGTTTACGCCCCGAAGCTGAATCTGAACCGAAGCCCCTGGCAAACCACTCGTGGTCGACATTTGCAAACCAGGCACGCGACCCTGCAACGATGTCAGGAAGTTTTCACGCTGTGTTTCAGCCAATTGCGAACCCTTCACTTCAGTGATGGCGTAGCCTAATGCCCGACGTTCCTGCTTGACACCGAGCGCCGTAACGACCACTTCGTTCAGCGCATTGGCTTCTGCTTTCAGTGATACGTTGACTACATTGTCGTTACCGATGGTGATGTCCTGCGTGGTTGCGCCGATAAAACTTACCCGAAGTACCTGCCCCGTACGGGCCTGAATCTGATACGTTCCGGTGGCATCTGTAGTCGTGCCGCGCGTTGAGCCACGTATCACAACGCTGGCTCCCGGAATTGGCGTGTTGTCTTCCGCTGAGGTAACTTTACCCGTTATCTGACGATCCTGGGCATAGGCTGCCGTCATCAGGGCCATACAAAGTAACACCAGGAAGGCTTTTTGTAGAAATACCTGCATAGTTAAGTTAAGAATTGTTGATGGTACTCATTCAAAATTGCCTTTAAATTGAGAAAGAAGCAACTGAAAGCGGCTTTCAGGCACTTAAAAAGTCTGTTTTACGAAGCGATTGTATAGTCTAATGAACTGATTTTCGTACAGATAGAAGATTAAAGGCTCTACAGGAATTAACGAATAAATCTGTTAACCATTGGAGCATCCCCAACCGGCACTTCGGTTGAAAGTGGTAAGACTACGTAGCGGATTTTGCGATTAAAAACAATCAGCCATTGATTCCTATATTTGATTCTGGGCCGGTTAACCAAACGGCTGATCAATACGTTACTAGGTTCAACTAATTATCAAAACACATGAAAATCATCTTTATTTCGGGGTTCTCTTTTCTACTATCGCTGCTAACATATCTGTCTCCTGTGCAGAAACCGCAGGAAACTGAAATCGTTCTTTGTCACGCGCCCGCCGGTCCGAACGATATGGCGCAGATGGCCGCTGACCCGGCTTTCCAGAAATTGCACGAAAATCCGCTTCCGTTCACATACAAAGGCGCGGGTGACATGATTAAGTTTTCGACGCCGGATGGTCAGTCGGCAAATGGCTTTCTGTTGAAATCGAAAAATCCGTCGAACAAATGGCTGCTGGTTTATCAGGAATGGTGGGGCCTGAACGACAACATCAAACAGCAGTCGGAAGCGTTTTACAACGATTTAAAAGACGTGAACGTACTGGCCGTGGACATGTACGACGGTAAAGTAGCCACCGACCGGGCCGAAGCCGGTAAGCTCATGAGCGGAGCCAGCAAAGAGCGACTGGCCAGCATCATGAAGGGAGCCATCGCCTATGCCGGTCCTAAAGCTGAGTTTGGCAGCGTGGGCTGGTGTTTTGGCGGTATGTTGTCGCTTCAGTCGGCCCTTCAGGAGGGTCAGCAGGCGAAAGGCTGCGTAATGTACTACGGTCGGCCAGAGCAGGACGTAGAGAAACTCAAAACGCTAACAACCGACGTATTGGGCATTTTCGGCAGCAAAGACAAAGGCATTAATCCCGAAATGGTGAAGCAGTTTGAAGAGAACATGCAGAAGGCGGGCAAAAAAGTGACGGTCAAAATGTACGATGCTGACCACGGTTTTGCGAATCCCAGCAACCCGATTTACGATAAAGAAGCCGCAGCCGACGCTTACAAACTATCACTGGCTTACTTAAAAGAAAAGTTAAAGGCCTGATTATGAATATACAAGCTTTTAACTTAAAACTTTAATCTCTTTTTTATCGTTCTCATTAAACCGGATTGGTCATGATTTGTCTAATTGACAAAACGGTTGACTACTAAACAACTCTGATCATGAAAACGATAAAAAGTATGCATCTGGTAATTGCGGGCTTGCTCGTTGTGTTGTTGACCAGTTGCGGACCATCTTATGTAAGTACAGGTACTGGCTACGGCCCACGTCCATATGGGTATAATTATGGGTATCGCCCTTACGGTTATGCCCGGCCATATGGCTACTATCGTCCGGCACCGCCCGTTGTAGTACGTCCTCGTTATTATTCACCGGCACCCCGTTATCGGTACTATAATAGCCCCGGCGCCCGGAGTGGCTATGGAAGCAACCGTTCACGCGGTCGTGGACCAAGGTAATTGCACCTAGTTAATTGATATTCAGAAGTACCGGCTCACCCAGAGACCGGTACTTTTTTTGTTGATACGTATCAACCCGCTGTCATTCCGCCATCCAAATGGATAGCCTGACCGGTGAAAAACTCGTTTTCGTCGGAGCAGAGCCATACAATGGCCTGGGCAATTTCTTGGGGTTCGCCCAATCGCCCAATCGGAATCAATTTGCGCATCCGCTCGCCCAAAATAGGGGCTGCCTGTAGCAACTCATCGACCATAGTTGAGTGTGTATACACCGGACAAACAGCATTGATACGTATTTTCTGACGAACGTATTCGAGCGCAGCCGTTTTTGTCAAACCAATCACGGCGTGTTTGGATGCGCTGTACGGTGCCCCCATCGGCATACCACGGACGCCCGCAATGCTTGATACGTTCACAATACGACCCCCTTCAGGTTGATTGAGCATCTGCCGAATCTGAGCTTTCATGCCATGAAATACTCCACCGACATTCACGGTCATCATTTCCTCGAAATCCTGCTGGGTCTGATCCAGAAACCGGGCGTATTTCCCGCCAATACCCGCATTGTTGATACCAATATCCAGCCGTCCGTATTGTTCAACTGTTTGCTGAACCGCCGATGCGATCTGGGTCGGCTCCGCTACGTTACAGGGAATAAATAGCGCCTGTCCATCAATTTCATTAATCATATCGACAGTGGCGCGTCCGCTGGTTTCGTTGATTTCAGCAACGACAATTTTAGCGCCAGCTTTGGCAAATGCCAGCGCCGTTGCCCGTCCAATACCAGAGCCCGCACCTGTGATAAAAGCCACCTGATTGGTGAAAGTTGACATAAGATGTAAGGAAAAGGGAGAAAGAAACTGATGAAAATAACGGTATTCAAGAGGGAATTCGTGAACTTAACCAATAAACCGTTCGAATTTTAACCGAGTACTAACTTTGTAAGCAACTGATAAAGTTTACTTATTTCTTTACAGCGTAAACGTAGCGTTGCACTTCCAGCAAATGACCCTTTCTGAAACGAACGTAACATCAACTCCTACCAGCCTCACCCCATCGTCGCGCCTGCTTTCGCTCGATTTTTTTCGGGGCGTAACCGTGGCGGCTATGATTCTGGTCAATAATCCGGGCGAGTGGGGCCATATTTATCCACCCCTCGAACATGCTTCCTGGCACGGATGGACGCCTACTGACCTTATTTTCCCGTTTTTTCTTTTCATCGTGGGCGTATCCATCACGTTCGCGCTTGGTCAATACGTTACGGGCGGTTCTCACGCGGGCAGGAGCGTTATTTTTAAAATTTTGAAACGGAGCGCTACGTTATTTTTGCTTGGTTTTTTCCTGAATTTCTTTCCCAAATTCGACATCACTACGGTTCGAATTCCGGGCGTTTTGCAACGAATCGCCATCGTGTATCTATGCTGCTCGCTGCTGTTTTTGAAAACAACGTATCGGCAACAGCTTTCGCTTGTCGGAATCATTTTGATTGTATACTGGCTGCTGATGACGCTGGTGCCCGTACCGGGTGTTGGCTACCCAAACCTCGAACCCGAATCCAATCTGGCCGCCTGGTTCGACCGGACGATTCTGACACCCGCGCACGTCTACAAACCGGCCAAGGTGTGGGACCCGGAAGGGCTGCTCAGCACGTTGCCGGCTATTGGCACTGGGCTGTTGGGTATTCTGACAGGCACGTGGCTACGAAGCAGTCGACCAGCCCCTGAAAAAGTGGCCTGGTTATTTACCGTGGGTTGCCTGACGTTATTCGCTGGTTTATGCTGGAATGGCTTTTTTCCGATCAACAAAGCCCTCTGGACCAGCTCTTACGTATTGCTGGCGGGCGGATTGGCTATGCTGGGACTGGCCATTTGTTATTGGCTCATCGATGTGCAGAAATACCGTTTTGCCGTCTTACCGTTTGTAGCGTTTGGCGTCAATGCCATTACCGTCTTTTTTCTATCGGGTCTGATTCCACGTATCATGGGCCTCATCCACGTTACGTTACCCGACGGTAAAGAAGTCGGATTGAGAGATTATCTGTATCGCTCCTTCATCGCTCCCCCGTTCACCGACCCACGTAATGCATCGCTGGCGGGGGCCGTTACGTTCGTGCTTATCTGGTTCAGCATATTATGGTGGATGTACCGGAAGAATGTGATTATCAAGGTTTGAGAAGCCAGCAACCAGATTATCGGCGCAGATCGGGCCGTCGTCTCGAATGCGTCATAAACCCAATTCCAGTTTAGCGTCGGTCTGATAGAGTAATTTTCCAGCGCCGTTACTACGTAGCGTTTTAATCTGAGCGGTGTAGCTGGCGGGCAACGTCACTACGTGGTTAATTAATACGATATCCGTACTTGAGGGCACTACGTTGCAGTTCCAGATCGTTGGATCATCCCAGTTGCCGTCTTTGACGGAGGTGACCAGACCATCGCAGCTGACAGTCTCATAAGCCCCCATATCGATTCGTCCCTGGGTGAAGCGGGGATTACCCGCCAGATCCGTGGTGCCTACCGTAGCGGTGGTAGTGCTGGGATCGCCCGAGTTGATAGCCAGCGAGGTAAGCGACAGTACGGTGCTGGTGGTGGAGGCAAAGGGCGTGGTGGTGGTCGTCATGGTGCCTGGCTCAGCGCCATAGACAGTCGCCGATGCATCGATCAGACTGTATCTAAGCGCCACATAAGACAGTACATAATTCCCATACATAACAAACGTATTGGCTCCCCCATTGTTCCAAAGCACGCAGTTGACCATATACGTGAGGCTGCTACTTCTATAATTATCGCTGTACACCGCCCCGCCCTGTTCGGCCGAATTTCCTTGAAAAGAACAGTTGGTCAATGTAGGGCTGGTTTCACTGAACCTAAAATCAGCATAATTATAGATGGCCCCACCCTGATTGGCTGTATTATTTTGAAAGGAGCAGTTAATAAGTTGCGGGCTGCTGACCCCCGCGGCAAAGCTGTAGTTACCTATCGCCCCACCCTTACCGGCCACATTATCAAGAAAGGAACAGTTAATAAGTTTTGGGTTGGCGTTGCTGTTATATATCGCACCGCCAGTGCCGATGGACCGGTTAGCCACAAAGAAGCACCGACGAATCAGTGGAGAGGAAGAACCGTTGATCATTCCCGCACCACCATTATTAGTTTCGGTGTTGGCGTTACCAGCGGTGATAACAAAGCCATCCAGAATAGCTGTCGCATTCAGAAGATATGGAGCAACAACAATGTGGAACGAGTTATCTGTGTTATCACCCACTGTGCCAATATCGCCACTCAACGTAGTGCTGGAGGGCATGGTGTCCGGCCGTTGGCTTAACGTCATTTCACTGCCGGCAAAACCTCCATAGATAGCCACTCCATTTTTCATAGTGAAGCTGATGTCTCGGGCGGTGGTGGAGGTGGGTTTATACGTACCAGCCGCCACCCAGACCTGATCGCCTACGGTACTTGAGTCGATCATGGTTTGTAAACTAGAGGAAGCATTTTCCCAGGATGAGCCGTTGCCCAAACCCGATGCGGTGGGTTTTACGTAGCGGATGGTCTGGGCCAGCACGGTTGCTGAAGTAAGGCCAAATAATAAGCCTATCAGGAGCAACAAACGGGACGAAAAAAAGCTGGAAGGACGATTGTAGAAGTCAACCATAAAAAAGGCAGTGACAGAGGTTTAAACCACTTCCAATATAGTGAACTATGTACATCGTTACTCACAGGATAGCTAGAATGACTAGAAATCTATCCAGTGGCGAGCCTGCTCAAACCCAACGTAGTTAGTACTGGGTGGCTAAGAAATCTTTAAAAACCCAGTTTTAGCCGCGCATTTGTGCCATAATTGACTGGTTTCCCGGCGTCGTAATTAATACGTCGTGCAGTGGCAATGTAACTGGCGGGTATTACCACAGCATGTTTGATCTGCACAACATCGTCGGGAGCAGGAATGCGATTGCACGACCAGGTACTCGGATCGTTCCACAAACCCGTTTGGATTGTGTATATAATTGGACAGAGCGTTAAAGTCTGAAACCTATAGGAGTCTGTAAAGCCGGAGCTTTCGGTGGCTGAACAGAGCGTCCGGATCTGCCATTCATACGTAGTGCCGTTTGCCAGATTGGTCAGCATGGTGTAGCCCACGCGGTCTGTACTGGTCAAATTATCCAGTACAATCCAGTCGGTGGCGCTCACCGCCCGATAACGACCCTGATAGCGGGTATCGGCGTTTGCGTAACTGTAAACCCAATTCAATTGGGCAGAGTTGGTTGTCAGATTCGTTGTCGGATAGATACTCGCCTTATCACAGGCATACGTAGTAAAATCCGCTCCTACTACGTAACCAGTCGAAACGCCGTCGGAACATACGGTTGCCAATTGCCACTCATACGCCGTGTTTGCGGTGAGGTTTGTAACAGTATAACTCGCACCGGCCACATTATTGATAGTCGTCCAGCTCGTCGTGCCCGATTTTCTATACTGAATTGAATAGGTCGTATTAGACCCGGTCAGTTCCCAGTTCAACGTAGCAGACGTAACCTGGGGACTAGCGGTACGATATAAAGAAACCCGGCACTGCGTCGTAAAATCCGGTCCAGATATAAAACCGGCAGCTTCGTTTTCGTAACATATTGTTCGCAATTGCCACACATACGTAGTGTTGTTGGTCAGTCCTGTCAACGTAGCGCTGGTGCCAAGTGTGCTGATCGTGGTCCAGTTTGGTGTATCGATGGGTCGATACCGAATGTCGTAATGATTCACCGGGTCATCCGTAATGATCCAGTTGAGCTGTACCGAACTCGACGTAATAGCCGACACCACAAAACCGTTGTACAGCGGCACTGAACAAGTAGTGGTAAACTGGGCAATCGCCGAAAAATCGGATAGGGCCGTTGCTGAACAAGCCGTCTGAACGCGCCATTCATACGTAGCACCGGTTGTGAGCCCGGTTAATTTGGCAAAGCCGCCAGTAAACGTAGTGGTTGCACTCGTAACGGTGGTCCATACCGTGGTGCCAACGGGCCGGTACTGCACAGTAAACGTACTGTTGCTCTGCGTATTAGGCGTGACCCGCCAGCTTAATTGGGCCTGCGTCGCCGAAACGGTTGACGTCAGGTTAACTGGCGTTCGGCAGAGCGTTGTAAACGAATTGGGCGACGTATACTCCGTTTGTTCGGTAGCTGAACAGACGGTACGTAGCTGCCATTCATAAACCGTATTGTTCGCAAGCCCCGTGAGCTGGTAATTGCCAACTGTATACGTTGTACTCAGGCTGCTGACGGTGGTCCAGGTGGGCGTTCCAACCGGCCGGTAGCGCAGATCAACGGTCCGGGGTGGGTCCTGCGTACTGAAATACCAGGACACGTTGGCAAAATCTCCGCCTACCGAACCCAGATACGTCGAGTAAGGGCTTTGGCAGGCACGGGTCGTAAACGACTGAGGGCTGCTGAATTCCGACTGAACACCGGGCGGGCAAATGCCCTGAATCCGCCATTCATAAACCGTCGACGCAGTCAGCTCCGAAAGTGCATACGTAGTAGTATTCAGATTATTAACCGTCGTCCAGTCCGACGTACCGGACTGCCGCCACTGAAGGGTGTAGGTTTGATTGCTGACTCCACTCCAAGAAAGTTGAGCCCGAATCCGCTCGGTGGTACTGTACAGATTGGCAGGAATTGGGCAGATCGTGGTGAAAGTAACAGGCCCGGAAAAAGTACTGCTGAGGGAGGGCTTAACCTGCCATTCGTAGGTTGTATTACTCAGTAAGTACCCTATCTGGTTGTTGGAAGAAGAAATCCGACGTAGTACATTCCAGGTAGCAGCCCCTACCTGACGCCATTGAACATCATACTCAACACCATCGCCCAGATTACTCCAGTTTAGCTGTGCGCTGCTTCCGGTAATGTTGGTGGTGGTTAAGCCCGTAACGGGCGGAATAACGGGCGTCGTTACCGTCGTATTCGGATTCAGGCTGCCGGTAGTTGTGTTGGACGGGCGAATGCGGTAATAATACGTCGTGTTCGGGCTGGCCGTCTGGTCCGTAAACGACGTAACGTCGGGAGCCACCCCACCCACCGAAACGAAAGGTCCCGATGACGACGTAGCACGTTCGACGAAATAGCCCATTTCATTGGTGGCATTATCCTGCCAGGAAAGCTGCACCCATATACCACTGACCGTTGCCGTCAGATTGGTCGCCGGTGGTACGTTGGTCGCCGGATAATCGAGTGTATAAGCCGTATGACCCTGCCGGATAGCCAACCCCGCCTGAATGCGCTCGTATTGCCCCGACGTAAAATGCGAAGGGCAATCTCTGTCAAAGTACTGATAATACGACATGATATTCGTAAGCGATGGCGTATACGGGTCGCCATTGGCATCGCGAAGGGTATTGTTGGGTGAATATTGAAGGCAGCCATCTACGGTAATGTATTCCAACTGACTACCAATCACATAGGGATCAGCGGGCGTATCACAGATTTGATCGCCGGCAGTTTCGCAGTTGGCGCCGATACCCCGCGTAACCAGCTCATTAGTACGGTACGTACCATTCGATAAACCATGCGTATGTATCAGGCTGAAATTATGCCCTAATTCATGGGGTATAAGATGATTGCCTATAAAATCGCGGGAGCCGCTTGTACCGATCACGGAGCGGGTCGATTGAACGCTGTTGTCAGGATAAAAGGCGTACCCTCCAGCCGCTGAACTCTCTATAGTATACGGATAGTATTGGTTCATGGCGTTCGGTACGTCATACGCATCCAGAGGTGTCAGGTTGTAATACGGAAAATTGAAATACCAATTATCGTTGTTGATATAATTGGGCGTTTCGCCCGCAAAGTAGAACTGAATCCCCAGCCCATTAATCATGAAATAGCGATTCGTAGCCGCCATGACATTGTTCAGATGCGCCAGATCGAATTCGCCGTTTCCATTGCCCCGGCGAATGATGTGCGGACGAATCGGTACGTAGGTCAACGTAGTGAAAACCCCGTTGGTGGCCATCTTTTGCTTGAGCGCCAGTATTACATGCTGCTGCAACGCTTTGGCCTGTTCCGGACTTATTTCCGTACCACAATTTGGTTCCGGCTGCTTCTGCGCAACCGATACGTACTGAACACTACTGCACAATAAAATGGCAATCAGGAGTTTGACGGCAAATAGTCGTATAGTCATAAACGCTGTGAGAAACTGGATATCTTTTATTAAAACCCTACCCTTAATCGGGCATCAGGTCCATAGGTAAGTCGTATGCCCGGAAAAAATTGCAGCCGTTGCGCCGTTGCTACGTAGCTGGCCGGTATGTTCACGACGTGTTTGAGCTGTACTACGTCCGTTGCCAGTGGTGTCCGGTTGCACGACCACACCGTTGGGTCAGCCCACGAGCCAGCTTTGACGGTGTACATCCCATTGCACGGAACCGTCGTGTAGAACGTAACGGAGCTGCTAAACGGCGAACTCTCTCCCACCGAACACAGCGTACGAATCTGCCACTCGTAGGCGGTTCCGCTTGTCAGACCGTTGATAACCGTGTAACCGACCCCACCGCTGCTGGTCAGATTATCCAGTACAATCCAGTCGGTCGTGCCCACGGCCCGATAGCGTCCCTGGTAGCGCGTGTCGGCGTTGGCAGCGGCAAAGCTCCAGTTGAGCTGGGCCGACGTAGTGGTCAGGTTAGTCGTTTGCAGATTGACCGGGACCGTGCAGTCGGGCGTGTAAAACGTACGTGTCGACGAGAAAGTAGAGGAACCATTATTACCACAAATCGTTCGAACTTCCCAATCGTAGGCCGTATTACTGATTAATCCAGTCAGCGATACAGTTGTACTGTTGATGTTGGAAACCGTTGTCCAGTCATTGCTTGAACCGGCTTGCCGATAACGAACTTCATACGTAGCACTGGGGCTCACCGAATCCCAAAATAAATAAGCCGACGTAACAAATACGGTTGGGTATAAATTGGCCGGAATCGGGCACAGCGTGGGAAAAATAGGCCCTGCCGTAAACGTCGAATTCTGTGGTGAGCAGGCAGTTGCCATTTCCCATTCGTAATTGGTACCCGGCGTTAATCCAGTCAAAACGTAATTCCCAAATGTATAGACATTGTTGTTAGTCGTTGCGGTCAGGTTGCTGACCGTTGTCCAGGTGGGCGTGCCGGTCGGGCGGTAACGTAGCGTGAACAACGTACCGGGGTCAGCAGTCGCAAACCAGTTTAACTGGACCGATGAGGACGTACTGTTGCTTGCGCCCAAATCCTGTGGCTTAATCGAGAAACAGCCCGTTGTAAAGGTTGCCTGACTGGAAAAATCAGAAACCGCGCTCCCCGAGCAAACCGATGCTACCTGCCATTCATACGTAGTACCAGAAGTAAGGCCGCTCAGATCATAAACAGGCTGGATGGACGTAGTAACCGTGGCCCAGTTCGGATTTCCGGCAGGCCGGTAACGTAGTTGAAACGACTGGGCATCGCTGGGAAAAGGGGCCGACCATTGCAGCCGGGCTCTGGTCTGCGAGGCTACGCTGCTCGTTACATTCGGTACCCGGCAACTGGTGGTGAATATGCTGCTCGCCGTAAATGTTGAGCTCTCGGTTGGTGAACACACACTCCTGATTTGCCATTCGTAAGTCGTATTGTTCGTAAGTCCCGTCAGCGAAAATGACTGGCTGGTGATACCGCTGATCGTATTCCAGTTGGGTGTTCCGGTGGGCCGGTACCGCAGTTCATACGTTCGGCCCGACTCACCGTACGCAACGTACCAGTAAACCCCCGCCGACGATGACGTAGCGCCCGTTGTGCCTAAAAAATAGGGAGTTACGCAGGTGAACGTAGTGAAGGTTTGCCCCGGCACAAAAGCAGATACCGACGTGGCCGAACAGACAGATTGCACGCCCCACTCATACGTAGTGCCAGCCGTCAGCCCGGTTAGCGAATAACCACCGGAAGCAACACCATTCACCGTGTTCCACTCGGTAGCACCAGCCACTCGCCACTGGATGTTATAAGTTGACACAAAATTTCCGTACCAGTTTAAGGTGGCCGACGTACGGGCCGGACTCGGCGAAGTAGACTGAACAGGTGCACACGAACTAGTGTTAACCGCCACCGTTGGGCTGAGGTGACTAGTGATGGTATTGGACGGACGAATCCGGTAATAAAACGTTACGTCGAGCGGCAGTTCCGTATCAGTAAAGGTCGTTACGTTGGGTCCTACCCCACCCACCGGCACAAACGGTCCCGAGGGCGACGTAGCGCGTTCAATAAAATAGCCTAGTTCAGTGCTGGAATTGTCCTGCCAGGTAGCCGTAACTGTTTTTGCAGCCAGCGCAAACGTCAAACTCAGGTTACTGGGGGGCGTCATGGGCGTTGCTCCGTAATCAAGCGTATAGGCGGTATGCGTCTGACGTAACGCGAGGGCCTGCTGGATATGATCGTACTGCCCCGCCGTGAAATCGTGCGTACAGTTATTGGCGGAAAAATACGACATGATGTTGCTCAACGACGGGTTAAATGGCTCTCCATTCGCGTCACGAACGGTATTTTCGGTGTCGTATACGTAGCAGCCGTTTGAGTCGCTATAATAGCCGGGCGTATTTTGTCTTGTGAAGGGATCGGCGGGTGTATCGCAGATAAAATCGCCGGCAGTTTCGCAGTTGGCACCGGCTCCCCGCGTAACCAGTTCGTCAGTCAGCGATTCTCCACTTCCCTGACCAAATGTATGGTATAGGCCAAAATTATGACCGAATTCGTGGGGAATTATGTAGTTGCCTATTACTCGTTTGTCGCCAGGCGAATTACTGACGGCAATAAAAGATTCGGTCGAATACAGATTATTGGAAGGGAATGCCGCAAGTCCCGAAAAGCCACCCTGAATGCTATGCACGTAATACTGATTCAGGGCATTAGGTACGTCAAATGGCCCGGAAGGGCCTGGAAAATTCGCCCACAAATCGTCGTTATCGATATAATTGACTGATTCCCCGGCAAAGTAAAACTGAATCCCCAGGCCATTCACCATATAGTATTTATTGGTCATGGCCATTACTTCATTCATTCCCGATAATTCGAAACCGCCGGAGCCGTCGCTCTTCCGAACGATATGCGGCCGAACGGGTATGTAGGTCAGCGTTGTAAATGCGCTCTTTGTACCCATTACCTTCTTAAAAGCCAGCATCTTCTGCTTAAGCTCCTTTGCATCAGAGGCATTTATTTCAACACCACAATTCGGTAGAGGCAGCTTCTGCGCAATCGATACGTACCGAACACCTATAGCCAGCAAAAAGCTAACAAACAACCTGATGATCAATAGTCGTGTATCCATAAAGTCGGTAGAAAAACGGATGGCCAAATTAGAAGCTTGGTGTTAATCGGACGTTGGCGCAATAGGTAAGTGTTGTGCCAAAAAAATGTACTCGTTACTTCATCTCTACGTAGCTGACTGTTAGCTGATAAACGTCGGAAACGCAACTATTTTACCAAAAATTAGCAATTTACCAAGAAGTTATTGTGTTGTAAATGTAGACTCTGCTGCTATTAAATTTGGGTCAGTTTCTTTCAATTTTAGGTCAGCCGACCGCTTATAAATTAGTAGCCGAGCTGAAACAAGAGCGCAGAGAGGGAGTTGTATAATGAACCGCATAAAGTTTCTCAGACCCAGTCCATAAATACGTTCCGATTCCATTCTACGTAATACAGTTACGTTCAGTCGGGTCGGAATGAGTCATACGTATGAGTCAGAATGTTCTTATTACGGGTGGCACCGGTTCTATTGGCCGCCGGCTTACCCAACTACTTCAGCAACAAGGCTTTCAGGTTTCGTTACTTAGTCGTGCTACGTCTGGCCGGGGGCTCCCGCCTAACGTAACGGTTTATAAATGGGATGTTAAAAAAGGAAAGATTGACCTGAAAGCGATTCAGACTGCCGATCACATTGTTCATCTCGCGGGCGAGGGAGTTGCCGACAAACGCTGGACCGATGAACGTAAAGCTGAGATCCTGGAAAGCCGTACTCAATCGACCGACCTGCTGGTTCAGGCGTTGGCCCAGCATCCGCATCAGGTGAAATCGTTTGTGGGCGCTTCGGCTATTGGTTACTACGGGGGCGACACGGGCGACCGTCCGTTGACCGAAACCGCAGCGGGCGGCACCGATTTTCTGGCGCAGGTAGTACGTGCCTGGGAACGTTCGGAGGATCAGGTAGCGGCTCTCGGCATTCGCACGGTGAAACTACGTATTGGCGTGGTACTCATGAAGGAAGGAGGAGCGCTTCCCAAACTAGCGCAACCCATTCGGCTGGGGGCCGGTGCGCCCATTGGCTCCGGTCAGCAATACATTTCCTGGATTCACCTCGATGATTTGTGTCAGATTATTAGCAAGGCAGTCACCGATACATCATGGCAGGGCGTTTACAATGCCGTAGCGCCCACGCCGGTTACCAACGAAACGTTGACCCGTTCGATAGCCAACGTACTACACCGCCCGATGCTGCTGCCGAATATTCCGGCTTTTGTCATTAAAATGATGTTTGGCGAATTAGCGATTACCGTGATTGGTGGGAACTACGTCCTCAATAAACGTATCGCCGATGAGACATCCTTCCGCTATCAATTCGCCGATCTGGACAACGCCTTGAAAGATTTGTTGAAGGAATGACCAACAAAAAATGGATAATGAGACAGCCCCATTATCCATTTTTATTACTTATTATTTATTCCTGATTAACTCCACTCGCGATCAGCCGAATCTTTGGCGTTCCAGGTGTCGGTTGGTGCAAACCACGTAGCGCCTTTTCTGAGGAATTTTTTGGCTACTTCTTCATTCAGTTCAACGCCCAGGCCGGGTTTGTCGGGTACTTTTACGAAGCCTTTGTCGACAATTGGTTTCATACCGGTAACGAGGTCTTCCCAACCGGCAACATCTACGCCATGGTGTTCAAGAGCCACAAAATTCTCGGTAGCAGCCGCACAGTGTACGTTCGCCATCATGCAAATTGGCGAACCGGCAAAGTGCATCGCCATTGGAATACCTCTTTCTTCAGCGTAATCACCGATTTTCTTGGTTTCCAGCAAACCACCCGACGAAGCCAGATCGGGGTGAATCATGTCGATAGCTTTGGCGTCGATAAGCTTGATGAATTCTTCTTTCAGGAAAATATCTTCACCCGTCAGCGTCGGGGTTTCGATAGCATCCGTGATTTGTTTCCACTGATCGGTGTAGAACCAGGGCACGAGGTCTTCGAGCCACGCCAGCCGGAAAGGCTCCATCGCTTTGCCAATCTGAATGGCGGTATTCACGTCGAAATGGCCAAAGTGGTCAGCCGCGAGGGGCGTATCATAACCAACAATGTCGCGCACTTTACCGACGTGCTCTACCAATCGATCTAACCCTTTTTTTGTTACCTGAATGCGTGTAAACGGGTGTTTCGTATTGGCATAGTTACCTAATTTACCGGGTTCGCTATCACTCCACTGCCGCTTTACGCTCCAGTTGCCGCCGTTCACCAGCATCCCCGGCTGATCGGCCAGCATTCCGATACCGAAATCCATTTTGAGGAACGAATAACCCTGATCCCGACGCTTCTGCATATTTTTGGCGAAGCCTTCATACGTATCGGCTTCGGGCGTATCGGCATACAACCGGACGAAATCGCGGTATTTTCCGCCCAGCATCTGATAGGCCGGTACGTTATATGCCTTACCAGCCAAATCCCAGAGCGCCATTTCAACGCCACACACGCCACCGGCAGCCCGGCTGTGGTTACCAAACTGTTTTATTACCTTAAAAATCTGCTCGACGTTACAGGGGTTTTTGCCCAGAATCCGGCTTTTGAGCATGAGCGCATAATTAGCGCTGGCTCCGTCGCGCACTTCGCCCCAGCCGACAAGTCCCTGATTCGTATCGATGCGAATAATTGGGCTGCTGAAGGGAACACCCTGCAGAACAGCCACCCGCATATCGGTGATTTTCAGTTCGTTTGGTTTTGAATCACGACTCACTTTCTGAGTGATAAATTCAAGCTCCTGCTCGGTGGCAAACGGCTTTTTCTCGAACGCTAAACCCAGCGATAGGCCACCTAGTCCAGCATTCCGCAGGAAATTCCGGCGGTCAGATCCATTACCGGAAGCGGCTAAACGGGCGAAGATATTTTTCATATTGAAACAGTTAGTCTTGGTTTTCGGGTATTCAGCTATAAAATGAAATGATGGCAGTATTTTACTTATCGATTCGCCTTTTATCTCCACAGCAAGCTCATTTCCTCCGTTGTAACATGAAAAAAATATCATTACCTAAAACCCTCATAAATAGCTTATTAATTGGAATAGTCACTACGTTCTCAGCCGTTCCGGCGGCCCAGGCGCAACGTATCGGCTCCTCCGTTGAATACGTAACAGCGCTAACCTCAGGCTGGAAAGGCGAACGCCTGCCCGATGGTCGCCCGAACGTACCCGACCTCGTGCTCGAACGGCTCCAGAATTGTACGCTGGAGCAAATCTGGGGGTATCTGGGCAATAAAGGCTACCGGAATCAGGTCGAGAAAAACTGGGTTATTCTGAAACCCGGCGAAACCATGACCGGTCGCGTGGTAACGGCGCAATTCATGCCCACCCGCCCCGACCTCGATACGTTGGTTCGGAAACAGGGGAAAGCCGAAGGCCGGGCGCAAAAAGGCGGCATCAACATCTGGCCCATCGATGTTCTGACCAAAGGCGACATCTACGTAGCAGATGGCTACGGTAAAATTAAAGACGGTACGTTGATTGGCTCCAGCCTGGGTAATGCGATTTACGGCAAAACGGGCAAAGGCGTGATTTTCTACGGCTCCGTGCGCGATATGCAGGAACTGAAAGACACGAAAGGCTTCAACGCCTGGGTGAAAGGCCACGACCCGTCGTACATCAAAGACATGACGCCCACGTCTATAAACGCACCCATCCGCATCGGCGAGGTGACGGTGTTTCCCGGCGACGTAGTGTTTGCTAATGAGTACGGGGTTGTATTTATTCCGGCGCATCTGGTTGAAGGGCTGGTTTCAGCTTCGGAAATGACGGCGTTACGTGATGAATTCGAGCGCGTATTGCTGCAACAGGGCAAATACCCATCCGGCGAAATCCACGGCGACTGGTCTTCGAAAATCAAAGATGAATTTCGGGCCTGGGTCGGCAAATACCCAAAAAAGCTGGCTATCACCCAAAAAGACATAGACGCTTACCTAGCGAAAGAAGGACATTAATTGTCTGAACCGGGATTTAGCGGATTTAAGGATTTTCAGGATTTTGCTATTTGACTATGCGCTTCGAAGAAGCGAAAAACAAAATCCTGAAAATCCTTAAATCCGCTAAATCCTGGTTCAGAAAACTGACAAATCTCTCACAATGAAATTTCGAATTACCTACGTAGCGTCTCTTCTTGTTTTTGGAAGCATTACCGCTTCATTTGCTCAGACCTTACCGAAAGAAGAATTGACCTTTCTGACTGCCGAATGGAAGGGCGAACGCTTCCCGGATGGGCGGCCCAAAATCCCAGATAATCTGCTCGAACGGGCTAAAAACATCGGGCTGGATGATGCCTGGACGGTACTGAAAAACGAGGGTTACACCAACCAGTTTGAAGGCGGCTGGAAACTCATTCAAAACGACGTAGCGGTGGTTGGCCGGGCCGTTACGGCGATGTTTATGCCCAGCCGCCCTGATGTCGAGAAAGCCATCAAAGAACGAGGCACCACCAAGCAGGGACGTAAAGGCAATACCAACGCCTGGCCCATCGAAACGCTGACCAAAGGCGATGTATACGTAGCAGACGCGTATGGAAAAATTGGGGGCGGTACGTTAATGGGCGCTACGTTGGGCAATGCTATTTTCAGCAAAACTGGCAATGGCGTCGTCTTCAACGGAGCCGCCAGAGATTTGCAGGAATTGCAGAATATCAAAGGATTCAACGCCTTCGTGCGCGATTTTCACCCATCGTTTATCGAAGAAATGGTGTTAATGGGCCTCAACTCTCCTATTCGCATCGGCGGTGCCATTGTGCTCCCAGGCGATCTGGTGATTGCGCAGCGGGAAGGCGTATTATTCGTACCCGCGCACATGGCCGAACAGGTTATAACTACCTGTGAATTCGTGACCCGTAAAGATCAGTTTGGTTTCGAAGCGGTGAAATCAGGTCGGTACACCACCGGCCAAATCGACAGCCAGTGGACCGACGAAATCAAAACCGAATTCCTGAAATGGCTCACCCAACACCCCGAACTGGGCACCATGACGCGCGCTGAACTGGATAAAGTGATGAGTAAGCGAACGTGGTAAGCACGGTCTGGGCTAAACCGTTCCGGCTTGGCCCAGACCGAGTTTTCTAAATCCGGTCAATCAACTCGGCTACTTTATGCACTTCACGGCCAGCGATGTGATCGATGATGGCCTGGGCGTGCTCGCGACCGTTTTCAATGAATACTTTTTCGGTGTGAATACCAGCCAGCACCGTTCCACAGACGTAGAGACCGGGAATATTCGTTTCAAAGGTTTCCTTGTCAAAAACCGGCACCTGCGATTCAGAATCAAGCTCAATACCGCAGCGACGTAGCAAATCGGCGTCGGGAATGTAGCCTGTCAGGATAAAGACAAAATCGGCGGGGAGCTGGATTTCTTCGCCCGTTTTCAAATTGGAAACCGTTACGTTACGTTCGTCAATCTGCGTCACGCACGAGTCGAACATCGTTTTGATTTTACCCTCTTTCACCCGGTTTTTCACATCAGGAACCAGCCAGTATTTGACCGTACTCCGAAAATCTTCGCCCCGGTGTACAACCGTGATGTTCACGTCGTGCCGATACAATTCCAGAGCCGCTTCAACCGCCGAGTTCGACGCGCCAATAAGCACTACGTTGGTAAAGGAATATTTGAACGGCTCGTCGTAGTAGTGTGATACGTGCGGCAGGTTTTCACCCGGAATATTGAGCCAGCGAGGATGGGTAAAATAGCCCGTTGCCATAATCACTTTCCGCGCCTGATACGTATCGCCGGACGTAGTAGAAACGGTGAACAGTTCATTCTCCTTTTTTACTTCCTGAACTTCCTGAAACAGCTTGAAATTCAGATTATAGTAGGCAGCCGCTTTTCGGTAATACTGAAGCGCTTCGTCGCGGCTGGCTTTTACACCTGAGATTGGAAACGGCAGTCCACCGATTTCAATATTCTCGGCGGTCGAGAAGAACCGCATCCGCCGAGGGTATTCCCGAATGGATTCGGTCAGGCTGCCCTTTTCAAGAATCAAATGGCTCAGGCCAGCTTTAGTTGCTTCAATACCAGCCGCCAGTCCACAGGGGCCGCCCCCTACAATAATTACGTCAAATACCTGCATCGTTCTGGGCTAACAAATGACTAGTGTAGACTACAAAAGATTCAGCTAAATAGTTATCAAACCATTAACTAACTTCAAGTCTACGGTAATCACTCTATAATTCAATTACGTATCTCGAATCGAGGAAAATCATCTTTAAAGACAACGAATACGTATCAACAAAGATTCCTGTCTCTGCGACCGATAAGAACTTCATGTTCGCTAAAAAAGCCCGGATCAAACCCAGTAGCTGAGTTGTCTCCGAGCTTTTTCGTGATACGTATTCGTTGCTACGACAGGTTGATCTCCGCTTATCGTCTGAGTCTGGATATAGTTATCGGTAAACACTGTGGCACACAAGGGTCGGGAGGGGCCGTAACGGGCAGTGAGAATTCAACCGATGCAGATATGGGACATCCATTAGCGCCTGTCGCTGTTACGGTGTAGATGCCTACTACGCTGACTAATGGCTCAGCTTCCGTGCTGGTAAATCCGTTGGGCCCCATCCAGTACAACGTAGCACCAGGCGATTCGGCATACAAACGGGCACTACAGTTTCGGCAGAGTTTATAAGCGCCATACGCAATTAGTGATGGTTTTACGGTGTCGGCCACCACTGTCAGCTGCGCCGTTGCAGTTTGGCTTGGGCAGTCGAGATTCGTAGCCGTAACACTGTATACTCCTACGATGGATGTTAACAATGACTGCTGATCGCTGGTCAAACTAGCAGGTCCAGTCCAGCTATATTTTGCGGAAGACACAGGTGAGCCATCTACGTAGCGAAAATCGCTTTGCAGCGTCGTGTATAATTGTGTGCAGCTAATTTTATCACTTTTGGCAATCAACGTTACAGGGGGCCTTTGCTCAACGACGGTTTCGTCGGTCTGGCGGCAGGCTGGATTTTCCGGCGTTGGGAAAATAATGGCGTAAACGTATTGGTTCCTCCCATTCGACACATTGATGGCTGGATTAGGCAGCACGGCCCTGTTATTCGGATCGGGTTTCACAGTACCCAGCACGGTTCCTCCGCTACCATACATAGCCGTACCCGACTGCGGGCTGCTGAATGCCACAAATCGAATTGAATCAATCCGGCTCAGGTGATTGCCCATGGCTGAAATTGAATCAATACGTACTCCCGGACAAACACGAATCGTATCTTTCTCAGACGTAAGCTCCGGGCAGGAATACATCGATAAGTCGTAGGTAAAATCGTTCTGACCAGCATCCATTGTCGTCAGCGCAATCACGGCAGAGTTGCCCACTAATCTGGCGTCCGAATCCCTCATGTCACCCTCAGCGAAATCAGTCCGATCTTTCGGTGAAATCGAATAATGACGTTGCATTCCAGCCGCCCGCCGGCCTCCCGGCGGGCTACCCACCGCCTGCGGAATGGGTTTGGTGCCATTGAGCGTAATATCCAAGAGGGGTAGCTGGGTGGTATCCATACGTACTTCGTATTTATGCCCAAACTTGATACCCTCCGGAACCGTCTTGTTATTGAAGTAATACTGCCCTCCGTCGTGAGTGGTTTGCGTACCAACCTGTGCACCAGCGTTTTCCATATCGTGCAGCGTCAGTACAATACCGTCAACACCGGGCTCATAGGCATCCTGAATTCCGTCACGGTTATCGTCAAACCAGATCCGGTTTCCAATTTGTACGGGCGCGGGGTCGCACAGAGCTTTGGTATCGCCAAGGCCAGAAGCTTTTCCGAACGAGCCCGGCTGCTGGGTATAAATGACGTAATTACGATTTTTACTACCATCCTTGTTGCTAAATACTTTTAAACCAGCCGATTGATAAACATTATCGAGTGGGTCGTAAGCCGACGTAACAACTTCATTATAGCCCGGAATAACGACTGTAGCGCCGTTTGTCACTTCGGAATGGGCAATACGTCGAAGGAAAATCCAATCGTCATGTCCATAGAACTCTCCTCCACCCGGCCCTTCATTATTCGCAACGCCACTTCCCGTCCGATCGCCGGCTATCCCATTGCTTTCCAGCACATATTCGCCGTTGTGGATATAGGCACGTAACAGATCACCGCCCGTAAAACCGTTGTAAAATCCCTGACCTTGCGGATCATGGTTCACTAAACCAGCCAGGTGCCCAAAGCGATCCAGGAATCCGATCAGCATAGACCCATCGTCGTCAAACGAAAAGCTGCTTAGAATAGGTTGCGGAAACATCACAAAAGTCGGATTCTGACCTAATCCGCAGGTTTCGGGCCACGCATTTGTCCAGGGAAGCCAGTGATCGTATTTCGTGCAGGACCGGTTGGGATCCAGTGGATCAAATGTCCCATCGGCTGGGCCACGCCGAAAATCGAGCGGAAAGGCTAAAATCTCTTCGAAGGCCGGAGTTGCCGCTGCTGGATCGAAACGATAGATAGTCGCTTTTAAATCAGCTTGTTGCTGCGAGGTTTCGGCTGAGCAAATAACCCCAACATAAATCTTACCGTGATAAAACTTCACGGCCCAAGGCCGGAAATCACCATTCGAACAACCAGGATCGGGTATAGCCCAGGATTTAACATCGGCCGCGGTTGGCGTTCGCGCGGGCGAATCAATGAAAATTCCGTATAGTTTCCGGTCTTTTAAATTGACGAGATACAAGGTCTTATCATCCTCCGATACATCCATTCCGCCAATACTCATGCGTCCCATAGCAATCATGGGTCCGGCATCGATGCTTGCCTGCGTTTTATCCCCAAACAATCCACTATGCGGGTCGTCGCCGGTATCAATACCGATCGTTTTTAGGTCGATAAAATTAGTGGTTGTACCAGACGCAATATCAGTAACATAAATTCCGCCCGAACCTAACGGCCCAAAACTCATATGCCGTTTTATGACCGCACTGGTATATAGTTTCTTTGTCCGACGCTGATAAGCTAACCCCCAGGTAGCGCCTGTCTGCTGACCGGTTGCCAGACTATTGAACGGAAAATTATCGGATCTGGCAACGCCAGACGCGTTGTAAGATACACGAATGAGCGTGTTACTCTTGGCCGATTGTCTGTCTTCCGGGACTGGATTACCATTTTCATCGGTCGTTATGAGTGTATTACCATTAACGTAGATAGGTATAGCTATATCGACGCCAGAAGGCTGACAATAATCAGAAGGGTAATTTATACCAACGTTAATGTTACTGGCCGGAGAATTTACAAACTGAACACTTGTGCCACTGTTATTTCCATAGGGTCCATTGTAATTTCCGGTTGGCAGATTGGTGAATTCGATACGTACAGATTTACTGGCGGGCACATCGGCGCTTGAGAATGAATAAGTCCCTGTATTATCTGTTGTAGTCAGTACAGGCGTTTTACTCAAGTCGACAAAAGCTCGAACCGTAACGCCTGAAATTCCTGGTTCAATGGGCAGCGTATCGGAGCGCACGCCGTTCATATCAAAGTCTCGGAACACATGCCCGCTAATCTGCGCCTGTACGGCCAGTGATGTGCAAAAGATCAAAATGAAAGAGAAAAAAAGCCTCTTTTTCCAGAACGTAAGTAATAAGTAGTGTTGCTTCATTACAGGTTGTTTTAGGTGTAAGTACAGTTGTTGATTCTGGCGTTACGGGGCAGAATTTTATTCACAGAAAGCACTATTTATCTACAAATAGTCTTCACTATTCGCTTTTAAATGCGTGTAAGTCCATAAATAGAATGCTGAATGGTGTTCAGTTCAACAAAATCTCTGCCAGATTAACCAGAATATCACCATATCACCCTGACCGGTTTTTGGGTCACTACCTGTATACTTATCGCCTTTTTTATACACTTATTCAGCCGTCATAAGTCACTGTTAGAACCAATGTGATTCTTCGCGTTCACATGAAATTTGCCTCATATTTCATTACAACAAAATGGCCTGGGGCGTCAAAATTGATGCCAGAACACTTTTTTTGAGCAGCTCAGATTCATTTCTTACGAGCTTTGGTTAATAGGCAACAGAAGATAAATGTCTTTTTTCAGAGTGCCCTTCAATGTGTAGCTTTGTAGATACGGCTGCGCACGGTAATACGTCCGATTGGTCAATTCGCATTCGTTGCAAACGTATCGGCCGGACTTATTTCTACTAAACAGAAAGCTTGCTGGAAGAGATAAACAAGCCTGTTTTACATACGTATCAAAGACACTTAATAAATCGTGGAAGATCAACTCAATACGTTGTTTGCAACATTCGATAGCGACGAAGTAACGTTCTTCGCCGATTTGATTCTTCCTATTCCAGTGCCCCGTTTGTTCACGTACCGGGTTCCGAGGGGAATGGCTGAGCTGGTTAAAATTGGCGCTCGTGTCATTGTTCCGTTCGGAAAAAACAATGGTCGTGTTATGACCGCCATTGTGGCCCGGTTACATAACTCTCCGCCCACAGCGTATCAGGCCCGATACATCAGCGAAGTACTCGATGAGTATCCGTTAGTGACTGGTTATCAGCTTGAGTTGTTCCGCTGGATGGCTGAATATTACATGTGCTGCGTGGGCGAGGTGATGAACGTAGCACTACCATCGGGGCTCAAAATTTCGAGCCAGTCGAAAGTGCAGTATAACCCCGATTTCGATTATCCTGAACTCCTGACGGAGTTTGAAGAAGCCTTGCTGACAGAGTTGAAAAAGCACCCGGCTTTGTCGTACGAAGAACTGGGCCGGCTGGCGGGCGAAGGGAGCAACGTACCGGCGCTCATCAAGTCGCTGGTGGGTAAAAAAGCGGTTATTGTTTTTGAGGAAGTGCGCGAAAAGTACATTCCCAAAATGGTACGTAAGGTTCGGATGCATGCCAATTACGAGGAACGGGAACAACTGCTGGTATTGCTGAATCGGCTCGAAAAACTACCGAAACAACAGGAAGTGGTCATGCGCTACCTACGGCACGTACCGATGCAGATGAATCCGTCGCTGAATCAGAAAGGTCTCGACAAAACGGTTCTGAATCAGGACGACGAGATTTCGCAATCGTCGCTAACGACGCTTATCAAAAACGGCGTTTTCGAGACGTTCGAAGTTATCCAGCCGCGCTTTGCCAATACGCTGTCACCCCAGGCTGAAATCAAACTAACTGATTACCAGCGCGCGGCTTCGGAGAAAATCATGGCTCAGTTTGAGCAGCAGAACATCGTACTGCTGCACGGCATCACGGGTAGTGGTAAAACCGAAGTCTACATTGACCTCATCCAGCAGGCGCTGGGCGGTGGTACGCAGGTGCTCTATTTGCTTCCCGAAATCGCGCTGACGGCTCAGATTGTGGTACGTCTGCAACGCGTTTTTGGCGATAAAATGGGGATTTACCACTCCAAATTTTCCGATAACGAACGGGTAGAAGTCTGGAAAGGCGTTGTGTCGGGGCAGTACCAGTTTGTAGTGGGCGTTCGGTCATCGGTGTTTTTACCTTTCGACAATCTGGGACTAATTATTGTTGACGAAGAACATGAAACCAGCTACAAACAACACGATCCTGCTCCCCGCTATCATGCCCGCGACGTAGCGATGATGCTAGCCCATTGGCAACAGGCCAAAGTGCTGCTCGGGTCGGCTACGCCCTCGCTCGAAACGTATTACCAGGCCAAACAGGGACGATACGGGTTAGTTGAATTGTTCCAGCGGTTTGGCGATGCTACGTTGCCCAATATCCTGCTGGTCAATACGCAGCAGGAAAAACGGCAGAAAACCATGAAACATGAGTTTTCGTCGGTGCTTTATACAGCGCTGGAAATGAATATGGAGCGTAAAGAGCAAAGTATTCTGTTTCAAAACCGGCGTGGCTACTCACCCTATATGCAGTGCGAAGACTGCGACTGGACCGCCGAATGCAACAACTGTGCCGTCAGCCTGACGTATCACCAGCGCGATGCCGAACTACGGTGCCATTATTGCGGCCACAAAGACCCCGTACCACGTACCTGCCCGGCCTGCGGTTCTACCAAAGTGCGTACCATTGGCTTCGGAACAGAAAAACTGGAAGACCAGCTACAGATTTTCTTTCCGGGATCGCGGGTGCTACGTATGGATCTGGATACGACTCGTGCCAAAAATGCCTACCAGCAAATTATTCAGGAATTTGAGAGCGGCCAAGTCGATATTCTGGTAGGTACCCAAATGATTACCAAAGGCTTAGATTTCGACAATGTAAGTCTGGTCGGTATT
The DNA here is from genome assembly GCF_054778555.1 of Spirosoma flavus. NCBI lineage: Bacteria > Pseudomonadati > Bacteroidota > Cytophagia > Cytophagales > Cytophagaceae > Spirosoma > Spirosoma flavus. The sequence continues at coordinate 816,936 of NZ_BAAGZL010000001.1, read as the reverse complement.
TTCGATGCGGATCGACTGATTCATTTCCCGGATTTCCGGGCTACTGAACGAGCGTTCCAGATGCTCACGCAGGTAAGTGGTCGGGCGGGTCGTCGCGCTGGTCGACAGGGAACGGTGCTTATCCAGACGAATAATCCGCAGCAGCCGATTCTGCAAAAAATCATTACGAACGACTACAAAGGGTTATACGAAGAAGAAATTCAGGAACGTCAGGATTTCAATTATCCGCCTTTTTCGCGATTGATTAAACTAACGGTACGTCACGCCGACAAAATCACCAGCAGCAAAGCCGCCCAACGACTAGCCGACGAACTCACTGATGCGCTGGGAAGCAGCCGCGTACTTGGCCCGGAAGAACCGCTGGTTGAGCGCATACGAAATCAGTTTCTGTTCGATATTTTGATCAAAATTGAACGAGACAAAATGAACGTAAAAGCCGTCAAGAGTTATATTCAGGAACGTATCAACGATATCCTGACCGACAAAGGTCTGCGCCAGGTTAGCATCGTGGCCGATGTGGACTGTTTGTGATTTTTTTGCACTAGTAGTAAAAAAAGACATTCGCATGTTGGCGACAGTAATCGGAAACTACAAAATGGACCAATTCTTCATCCAGAATAATTACCTGTAAAAAACGACACGGCTTCAGTAATTGTAACATTGTTAAATGAAACTTTCGATACTCCAGAAGAAGCGAAACGTCAGTTGGGATGTCCAGGAGTGCAAGGTATCTTCAAGGGAGACGATTAGCCTCTAAAGAGTTAGCGACCTGTTGCATGATCTGAAATATAACACGTAGTATTTTGCAGAATGTACAGAATTTAATTTGGTCACGACGATTTGGTAAGCGCCTTCAATCTACTCTTCCCGTAAAATTTCCGTAAACTCCACTGTTTATAAGACCATCCGGTTATTTTTGCACCGGCTTTGTGCCCGTTTTGCCCAATTTTTTCTGCCCCTCATGTCAAAGAAAACCAAGATTGTTGCCACGATTGGACCGGCTTCCGAAACGAAAGAACAGTTGCTGGCACTTGCCAAAGCCGGTGTGAACGTCTTCCGGCTCAACTTCTCTCACGGTACTCACGAAGACCACCTCATGCGGCTTACGCGTATTCGCGAACTGAATGAGGAATACAACCTGAACCTATGCGTATTACAGGATTTGCAAGGTCCCAAAATCCGCATTGGCAACGTCGAAAATAAAGATGGCGTTATGATTGTTCCCGGTCAGGAGCTGGTCTTTACCAACGAAGATATTTTAGGAACGGCCGAACGTGTCAGTACGCCCTACAAGGATATGTACAAAGACGTTCACCAGGGCGAACGTATTCTGATGGACGATGGAAAGCTGGAAGTACGCGTGCTACGTACCGAAGGCACCGACGTAGTTACTGAAGTTGTTTACGGCGGACCGATGAAATCGAAAAAGGGCGTAAACTTGCCAAATACGAAGGTTTCGATGCCAGCCGTTACCGAAAAAGACTGGACCGATCTGGAATTTGGGCTTGAGCATGATGTGGAATGGATTGCGCTGTCGTTTGTTCGGGAAGCGTCCGAAATCATCGAAATCAAGGAATATATCAAGTCGAAAGGAAAGAAAAGCCGGGTGGTAGCCAAAATCGAAAAACCCGAGGCTATTCAGAATATCGACTCGATTATTGCAGCCACCGACGGACTCATGGTGGCTCGTGGTGACCTGGGTGTAGAGTTACCCGCCGAAGAAGTGCCGATGATTCAGAAAATGCTGGTTGAGAAGTGCAACAAAGCTGCCAAGCCGGTTATTGTGGCGACACAAATGCTGGAAAGTATGATCGACGCTCCCCGCCCAACCCGCGCCGAAATCAATGATATTGCCAATTCGGTAATGGATGGAGCCGACGCCGTGATGCTCAGCGCCGAAACTGCTTCGGGTAAATACCCGATTTTGGCGGTTGAAAGCATGGCCAATACCATCCGACAGGTAGAAGCCACCACCGATAAAATTTATTATCGCTATCACGCCCACGTCAACGAAGAGCCAAGCCAGAACGTACTGAACGACAACGTAGTGATGAGTGCCTGTCGTTTAGCGCGTGACACGAAAGCAAAGGCGATTATTGGTATTACCAACTCGGGCTACACGGCAGTACGTATTTCGCACCATCGCCCGAAAGCCGATTTATATGTCTTTTCGAACGACCCACAGCTACGTAACACGTTGGGTTTGTATTGGGGTGTACAAGTGATGCCTTATGAGCCAGACCTTAACCTGACAGTCGATCAAACTGTTGAAGGCATTAAACAGACGCTGGTGGGTCAGGGTAAACTGGAATCTGGTGATATTTTCATCAATACGCTCAGTATGCCGCTGACGCAGTCGCGCCGGACAAACACGGTGAAACTGAGTATGGTAGATTAGAGTCAGTAGGCCCCGACAGGCTCTGGCTGTCGGAATTTTAGATACGTAGTAGCTACCCAATTAGCCGCTATCGCGTCTCCAACAGCCGGGAGGCTGTCGGGGCCTTTCATTAATACGCTACCGCCAGCAGTCCCGGCCCGATACGGAAACAATTGATTTGCAATTGTTCAGCGTGTTCTGGCAGACGTACATGGCCGACGAGTTTCTCGGCTCCATCGGCAAAAGGCTCTACGTGCAGATGCTCCCGAAACGTGAGATGACGCTTTCCATACAATTTATAGAGAGCCTCTTTTGCGCACCAATACACCGCCAAACGGTTAGGATCGCCCTGAGCATCCGCTATTTCACTTTCCGACAAAACGCGTGGCACAACTCGTTTAAACTGCTCGCGAATCGGTTCAATATCAATACCAACCGGCCTCGACCGGTGCACTACTGCAGCAGCCCATCCGCCCGTGTGCGACAGCGAAATATGCCAGGGCGAGCCAATCAAGTGCGGTTTTCCGTATTCATCTTTCTGCAATCCTGCATAATTCAGCCCCTGCGCCTGCACTAACTGCTGAATCGCCAGCCGGCACGCCAGCCACTCGATACGTTGCGCAGGATGAGTAATGGAAGCTAGTTCTTCTTCTTCCAGAATTGTTAGCGGCAACTGAGAACGTAGCGTCGTTTCATCCTCGGTAATGGCCCGAAGCGTAGCGATACAGTCGGTATGAATGTCTAATTGAAAAGTCACAAATCAAAAGTCGGAAGTAGCTGGACAAAATGAAAGGTTTCGCGACCTTTGAGCTTCAACTAACTCCAATTTTCGAGTGATCGTAGAAAAAATCGATACGTTTGGCGGCCACCGCGATTGCGTGTACAGCCTGGAGCGAGGTCCTTCGGCCGATCAATTCTTTTCAGCAGGGGGTGACGGTCAGGTTGTTCGCTGGAACCTGAACCGGCCCGATATGGGTGAGCTGGTAGCCAGCGTACCGGCGTCCGTATATGCGCTAGCGTTCCAGCCTGATACGGGGCTGTTATGGATTGGTCAGAATTACGAAGGCATTCACGTAGTAGACCCAATTCAGAAACGGGAAATAAACTCCATAAAGCTAACGACAGCCGCCATTTTCGATATAAAACTGTATAAAAACGACGCATTCATAGCCTTAGCCGATGGTGTTCTTGCCATCGTCGATGTCGGCCAGTTAGTGGTTCGCAAACACTTAAAAGCATCGAGTCAGTCAGCCCGCTCCATTGCGATCAACCCCGTGGAGCGTGAGTTTGCAGTGGGCTATAGCGACAATACAATACGCATTTTCGATTTAGAGACCTACGACTTGAAACGAACACTATCAGCGCATACCAATTCTGTATTTACGATAAGTTATTCGCCTGATTTTCGCTACCTGCTCTCCGCCGGTCGTGATGCGCATCTGAAGGTCTGGGACGTAGAGCACAACTACATATTACGGCAGGACGTAGTGGCTCACATGTTTGCTATTAATCATCTGTCTTTCAGCGGTGATGGAAAGTTGTTTGCGACAGCCAGTATGGATAAATCCATTAAGATATGGGATGCCGAAACGTATCGTTTATTGAAAGTTGTCGACAGGGCACGGCACGCCGGACATGGTACGTCGGTCAACAAATTACTTTGGACTGGGCAACCCGAACAGCTCCTATCGGCCAGCGACGACCGGACAATTTCGGTATGGAAATTGATAAACTAATTTCGACTCATACGACAATCGCTCAATTTTCTGGCTATTTGTTGTAAAATCCGTAATATGGACGTTACTTCACCTTATTCGAGCAGAATAGCTCTAAAACCAAACCCTGAAGCGCACTAATGAAAATTACGCCCATCGAAATCCGGCAGCACACATTTGAGAAGGCGTTGCGCGGTTATAAGCCAGAAGACGTTGACGCTTTCCTGATTTCATTATCGCAGGAATGGGAACGCGTAACCGGTGAACAAAAGATGCTGAAAATGCAGCTTGAACTGGCCGAAAAAGAGCTAAACAAGCTGAAAGAAGTAGAAATGACGCTGTTTCGTACGCTCAAATCAGCTGAAGATACGAGCGCCCAGATCACCGAACAAGCTAACAGAGCCGGTGAGCAAAAATTAGCCGACGCTCAGCAAAAAGCCGACGAAGTTCTCGCCGAAGCGCGTAAAAAGGCCGCATTACTTGTTCAAGACGCTGAAAATCAGGCTCGTTATTTAAAGGATAATATTATTAATGATCTAAAATCGCTTGAGCATGATTTTAAAGCGCTGGAAGGCTATAAAGATAATCTAGCGACTCAGATTCGCACCTTGGCTGGCAATGCGGTCGACAGTGTAGAACGATTTGAAAAGAAATTTGCGCGGCAAAATCTGAAAGGCAAAATCGAAGAAGTAACGGGGCAAATTAACGAAGAAATCAAGGCCGAAAACGAAAAAGCAGCCAAATCGCCCAAATCAAACCCTGCCGAAACGTCGTCTGACTCCGAAACACCAGAAGCTCAGGCGAACCCCGTCGCTGATCTACCTCCGCTGATCGAACGTGAAGCCTCGATTCCCGAAGCTATTCCAGTCGATGAAGTTCTCGTTGAGAAACTTGACGATGCTACTGAGCAATCGCAGGAGGAACAACCTCAGTCACAGGCTATGCAGGAACCGACTGCTGATGCAGAATCATCCACTGAGCAAAACGCACCTGAATCGGTACTAGCCGAAGTCAACAACTCCGAACCCGAAGGACAACCGAAAAAAGGAGGGTCTTTTTTCGACCAGATATAACTTACAATTGCTACGTTAGCTAACGACACGTATCAGGCCGACGTAGCAATGGTCTCGTATGGGAACAATTGCATTAGAAGGGCTTGAATTTTTCTCCTATCATGGCTTTTATGACGAGGAGCAAAAAATCGGTAACAAATACTCTGTAGATATTGTCGTCACGGCCGATTTCTCGGAAGCCGCCCGGCGTGACCGACTCAGTGCTACGGTCAATTATGAAGATTTGTACCGAATTACGGCGACTGTCATGAAGAAGCCCGCCCGTTTACTCGAACACGTAGCGCACCAGATCATCCAGGAAATCCGCACAAAATATACTGACCTTCAGAGTGTTGAAGTCAGCGTATCAAAATTCAATCCGCCCATTGGGGGCGTTTGCCACCGCGCGAGAATTACGCTGAAGGAGTAAACTAGTGGTTAGTCAATAGCCGCCAATGTCGATTTCCAGCAACTATTGACCAACTACTATCGGCTGATTCTCTTAAACTGCCTGCTGCAAACCGGCAAATGAAATGGACATATGCGAGGCATCATAAATGCACTCGCCGTTACGTATCAGAAGCACCTGAGGAGATTCGTGATGAACGCCAAATTCATTCGCTACGTTGTTCGAAGCCTTCCGATTAGCCAATAAATCAAGGTAATAAGGCTTCACGCCGAGCTGGTCGTTCCAGTTACGTTCCATCCGGCTAAGCGCCATCGCACTAATCGAGCAGCTGGTGCTATGCTTGAAAATCAGGATGGGCTGCTGCGCCGATTCTTCTTTGATAATGTCGAGTTGGGTATCGTTTGTTAACTTATGCCAATTCATTGCTTTAACAACTATTCTGTTGGTAGTAAAGCAGATTTTTCGTTTGAAAAGTTCATCATTCGTTCTGACGAATCCGTAGCTTCTCAGCCATTTCGGGCGAGATAGCTTCTGAATACGGCCCGTAAGCGTCCACTAACGTACCACGTTGCCCATCTTTGGCTTCAATAGCGTAGAGAACTGTTTCATCGCCGGGATCGGTCATCCCTTCGAATCGATACGTATCGACAATATCGAAATCGCTCGGGTTCAGTTCAATATCATCCTGTTGGCATTTCAGACAGGTTTCTTTCAGATTGTAATCACGGGTGAAGCCCTGCTTGCGGAGCCCTTCAAGTGCTTCGGTTAACGTATCGTACGTTTGCATGAATGGAGGATTTGGTAGTGAGTTCGTAGCTTTGTCAATATAACTAATCACATATTCGCTTGTTTTCAGGATTCTATAATGCCGGGATTGCTGCTTATCAGGGGCTGCTGCAACTGGCATCACCCTTCAACCAGAAAGCGCAGCAGTGGGTAACTGGTCGGCGCGACTGGCAGTCAACGTTACGTGCTCTCCTGGTCGGAAATACGGCTCCAATTGTCTGGTTTCATGCGGCCTCTCTAGGCGAATTTGAGCAGGGACGACCCGTCATGGAAGCCTTTCGGGAACAATATCCCAACTACAAAATTCTGCTTACGTTTTTCTCGCCCTCCGGTTACGAGGTGCGAAAAAACTACGCTGGTGCCGATTATATTATATACTTACCCGCTGATACATCAGCCAACGCTAGTCAGTTTATTCAGCTGGTGAAGCCTAAAATGGCTTTTTTCATCAAGTATGAATTCTGGTACAACTACCTGCATGAGTTGAAAAAACATAATGTTCCCGTCATTTCATTCTCAGCGATCTTCCGACCAAACCAAATTTTTTTCCGGGCACTCGGTCCGATTTCGCAATTCTACAAAAGTCTACTGACTTATTTCGACCACATTCTGGTGCAGAATCAGGAATCTGTCGATTTGCTGGCTTCCATTGGCATCACTAACGTAACACTCGCAGGCGATACGCGCTTCGACCGGGTAGCACAGGTAGCGTCTACCAAAAAAGATATTCCGCTAGCAAAGACGTTCAAGAACGAAACACCATTGCTGATTGTAGGGAGCGCGTGGCAGGCCGACATGGCTGTTCTGATTCCTTTTATCAACCAGTTCGACAAACCGTTGAAAGTTATCATTGCCCCCCACGAAATTCACGACGATGAAATTGAACGCTGGCAATCTCAATTAACGAAAAAGTCAATACGTTTTTCGCAGACCAACGTAACAGATGCACCGACCGCCGACGTATTGTTTATTGACAATATTGGTATGCTTTCGTCGCTGTATCAATACGGCGAATTTGCTCATATTGGCGGTGCGTTTGGCAAAGGACTACATAACATTCTGGAAGCCGCTACGTTCGGTATGCCCCTGTTTTTCGGCCCAAACTATGTCAAATTTCAGGAAGCGGTTGATTTAATTAGAGAAGGAGCCGCCTTTTCGGTTCACGATACGTCTGAGTTTCAGGCTACCTTCGAGAAGCAGTATGCAAATCCATCAGAAGCTGCTCGCATCAGTCGCCACTACGTTCTGCGGAACATTGGCGCGACCGAGAAGGTTATGCAGGTAATCGAAGAGCGAATGAGTGAATGAGCGAAAAAGCAGGCTGTCGGATGGTACTCAACATCCGTTGCGGCACTCTTTCACTCTTTCGCTCTTTGAATCTTTTCACACTTTCACTCTTTCAAAATTGTACAACGGTTTAGTCATACGCTCAACAGGCTCCTGGTACGATATTCGTGACACGGACGGTCATATCTATCAGGGACGATTAAAGGGCAAATTCAAAATAATGGGAATGAAAGTTACCAATCCAATTGCCGTTGGTGATAAGGTAGCTTTTGAGGTTGAAGACAAAATTGAAAACACGGCGGTTATCAACGACATTGCCCCGCGCGAGAATTACATCATCCGGCAGTCAGTCCATAAAACGGCGCACGGTCATATTCTGGCGGCCAACCTCGATCAGGCGGTGCTGCTTGCTACGTTGACACTCCCTCGTACTTCGCTTGGTTTCATCGACCGGTTTCTAGTTTCGGCAGAGTCATTCCGGATTCCAACGGCGGTTGTTTTTAACAAAACCGATATTCTGAACGACGAAGGACTGGCGTATCAGCAGGAAATTATGGACATGTATGAACGTATCGGTTATACGTGTCTGGCTACGTCGGCAATTGAGGGTGAGGGCGTTGATACGTTCCGGCAACTGCTTGACCATAAAGTTACGCTGTTGTCTGGCCATTCGGGCGTTGGAAAATCGTCGCTGGTGAATGCCATTTCGCCGGAACTTAATCTACGTACCAACGAAGTATCGACCTTTGCGAACAAAGGGGTTCATACCACTACGTTTGCCGAGATGTTTGAGCTGGCCCCAGATACGTTCATTATCGATACGCCGGGAATTAAAGAATTAGGCCTGATTGACACGGAGAAAGAAGAAATCAGCCACTACTTCCCCGAAATGCGCGACCGGTTAAACGAGTGTCGCTTTCATAACTGTCTGCATATTAACGAACCCGGCTGCGCCATCAAAGACGCCGTTGCCGAAGGCGACATTGCCGAAAGCCGCTACATGAGCTACCTGAGCATGATGGAAGGCAGCGATAACCGAAGATGATTTTATCCTGGTGTGATGTCGCCGGACCGCCAGGACATCACACCAGGTTTTATTAACTCGTCATTGCACTCAACAAATCAGCCTGCGTAATGATATGAACCTGTTCTTTCTCGTCGCGGACGAGCAGTGCTTTGTTGTCACGATCAATGAGTGAAGAGAGAGCGTCGATGGTATTATCCAGACCAACAAACTTGAAGGGTTTATCCATTACGTCGCTGACATGGTGTTCTTTTATGGATGGATCTTCAATCAATTTAGTCAAAATGGTCGAATCAGTCAGACTACCGACAATATGCCCGTCTGCATCGGTAACCGGAATCTGCGAAATGCCGTACCGGTTCAGCACATGAATCGCCTGACTGACCGATACATCAGCGCCTACCGTCGTTAAGGAAGATTGCCGACTAGCGCCGTTGCCATTCTTATGATGAATGATGTCGCGAGCGGTTTTAAAGGCGCGGTCTTCCAGAAAACCATGGTCTTTCATCCACGTATCGTTATAGATTTTGGCGAGGTAGCGCGTGCCGTGATCGGGAAGCAGGATTACCATTACGTCGCTATCGGTCAAGTGTTCACGCGCCCACTCCAGCGCGCCATGCACAGCCGTTCCGCACGACCAGCCCACAAATAATCCTTCTTCGCGAGATAGCCGACGAGCCATAATGGCCGCATCTTTGTCAGTCACTTTCACAAAATGGTCGATCATACTAAAATCGACGTTCTGCGGCAGAATATCTTCACCGATGCCTTCGGTCATGTACGGGTAAATTTCGCCTTCATCGAAGATCCCCGTCTCCTTATACTTTTTAAACACCGATCCATACGTATCAAGACCAATCGATACTACGTTCGGATTCTGCTCTTTCAGGAATTTCGACGTACCGCAGATGGTTCCGCCCGTGCCGACGCCAGCCGCGAAGTGCGTGATTTTGCCATCGGTATCGCGCCAGATTTCGGGGCCAGTAGTTTCGTAATGAGCGGCTGTATTTGACAGGTTATCGTATTGATTCGGGTACAGCGAATTGGGAATATCACGGTTGAGTTTTTTAGCAACCGAATAATACGAACGCGGATCGTCGGGCGCTACGTTGGTTGGACAAACGATTACTTCAGCACCAACTGCCCGGAGAATATCAATCTTCTCCTTCGACTGTTTGTCGGCCATCGTGAAAATGCATTTGTAGCCTTTCCCAATGGCGGCTAATGCCAATCCCATTCCGGTATTGCCGCTGGTACCTTCGATGATCGTGCCACCGGGCTTAATGATACCTTTCGCTTCGGCGTCTTCAATCATCCGAATCGCGATTCGATCTTTTACCGAATTGCCGGGGTTGAAATATTCGACTTTCGCCAGAATCGTTCCGGGTATGCCTTTCGTCACTTTGTTTAGTTTGACAAGGGGCGTATTGCCAATCGTGTCGATGATGGAATTGTAGAAATTCATATGGCTACGTAGTTAGCGTTCGTCGATGGTTTTGTACCAGAATTAACGTCTGAATCAAGGGCTTCGTTTAAATCACCGTTACGCTTCTTCTATTTCAGGCATTACGTCGGACAGACAAATAACCTTGTTACCAGGCTTTTAGGCGAAAAATAGAATTTTCGATCAGCGTAGCAATAAAGCATAAAAACACTTTGACACCGAATTTTCACCATTCAAGACGCTTTTCTGACAGTCTGTACCAATCTCGGTTCACAACCGATTTTTACCGCCATACCTTTGAGACATCAAACAACAACAAATACATAAAACACATGAACACATTTGCCAAATCTCTCATCGCTGCTGTCTTAATAAGCACCGCTACGTTTGCCGCTCCGGCCAAACCAACTGCCAATCCAACCGCTACGACCGAGTCGTACAAAGCTGCCGTTTTCCCATCGGCATCACCTTCCAAACTGAACGTGTTTGTGGAGCGCGAACCCGGTAAAGCGCTGATCGTCTTTTTAAAAGATAAAAATGGCGACATGCTGGCAAAACAATCGATCAGCAAAAAACAAGGCAATTTCCATTTCAAATTCGATATGGCTGAGCTTGAAGATGGAACGTACCAGGTAGAAATCGTATCGGGTAGCGACGTAACGGTACATCCTGTTACGTTATCGACCAAGCCAGCTCAAACAGCCGCCCGCACCATTACGTTGAACTAAACAAAAGTTACTTTTGACAAGAAAAGCCACGGCTGTGAAGCTTTGGCTTTTTGATTTTTATTGGTAATTGGCTAGAAATTCAGTTATCCTTTTGTGAAAATGGGCGAAACTTCGAGATTGTTTAGCAAGCTCATCAAAATCTCCGTTTTCAGCGATATTTTGAGCGATTCGATCCATATTAGGCCCGTTATCTTTGGTACCATATAGTATTTTCTTCAATTCATCTTGAGTCTTGCTCTCCAAACTATTTGAATTAGCTTTTTCAGCTAAGCCAACTTTGTAAGCCTGATAAGTAAGCCATTGCTCAATAGCTTGGACAGTGACAAAATAGATAATTCGATCTCCGTATTTCTTATACGTTTTACCTAGGGCCTTAATCACTTGTTGACACTCGTTCGCATGTTTAGGCTGTTCTGGGTCGTGATCAGCAGCATCTAAGTCAATTCCTACTATAATAAGCGGATGATCTCTTTGAATGGCAGTTATAGTAATAATTTCTGCTTCCTTAAGCACCTTTGATTTACCTGCAATTTGCCTCTTAAAGCCTAGACTGCTAGGTACTGCTTGAACACTATATTTTTCAGCAACTAACCGTAAATACGCTGGGATAAATCCATATTCAGCATAGCCTTCAGCAATTAATGTATAATCCAGCCGCTTGGTTCTGTTCATTGTACATCACTTGGTACGCCCCCTATTAAACCATACATCCAATATTCACCAAGATTAGATGTAAGATCAATTTTATCTAAACCTAGCTCTTCGCTTTTCCGATCACCTGGCTCGATAATATCCTTTTGAAGATTTCTAACTTCGGTAGCGCCAGTCTCATTATTTTTATCAAAGACAAATACAGATTCTGGCATTGATGAAAAAGCGTTTACAACGTGTTCATTGTGCGTAGTCATAATAATCTGAATGTCCTTTTCTTCTGCTAACTGAAATATAAATTTCATCACCTCCCAAATACGGCGCGGGTGAATCCCTTTTTCAGGTTCCTCTAAAAGTAAAAGTTTAGGAGGATTTGGTTGGTTAATGATGCAGAGGAGGGCAAGGAAGTAGAGAGTGCCTTCTGAGAGTTCGTCGGCCCAATAAATTATATCTTGTCTGATGTCCTTTAATCCAAGTTTTTTAAAAGAGAAGTTACGGTACTTCGCATCGTAAAGCTTTGTAAGTTCTTCCGTCACCCCTACACCTTCTAAAATGATTTCACCGAATTCAGAAATGCATTTCTGTAAATCTGATTCTATTTGATAAAATATTGTTTTTCTAAATTTACCAAGCATTAAATCTAAAAACCCTTCCAGATTAGAAGCATTTGCTGTGACATATTCAGAATTAATATCTCCAACAGGGCCAGGTTTGGTAAGGATATTTGGATCAGGTCGATAAATTTTCAGAAAATCAAGTTGCCTTCGTAAATACATTACATCAGGGTACCCTTGATCGTTTACTGCTATTAAAAGTCCTTCTCTGGTAGTTGACTGTGATGATTTTACATCTGTATTCTTAGAAAAGTCAAACCCTCGATGAAATGTTAATTCTTCAATACCTTTTTGAAAAGTAAGATTAATTCCTAGTGAATCTGCGGATCTTTTAAATCGAAAACTGCGTGCCAATCTTTCAGCAGCAACATCATCTTGCAAGACTCCAAACTCAAAGAATTCAAGCGCTTTTAAAAAATTCGTCTTACCGGAGTTGTTCGGGCCGATGAGTAAATTGACTTTTTGAAGGTCGAGCGTTACGTCTTTTAGGCTCTTGAAGTTCTGGATGGAAACGCGCTTGAGCATGACGAGGTATTTTTGAATTATGTATCAAACAGCAAGATGCTGTTTGATGAACTATCAGAATATGAGACTCTATTAGTCGCTTTGCGACTCAAACGGCCAGAGGCTGTTTGGGCCTTTAAGTTAGGGATTTACTTTCCCATTTGTACGGCGCGCATCAGTACGGTATTGTCGGGGTCGATGGCGACGGCGGCTGGTTTGGTAGCCATCGGCACAGTGAACGTCTGGTTTTGTTCAGTCATGTTCAGGCGGGCGGTACGACTGAGCTCACGACCTCGTGCGTCGCGGATGCTGAACGTGAGCGGGACTGCAAAAAACGCACCTGTTCGCTGCGCCTGCCGAACGTCGATGATTAAGGCTTTTTTCGCTTCGTCGTAATTCGTGCCCCAAACAATTTCAGGATAGCCGGGCTGATAGAGCCATTGCTTGAAGAACTGCCCTAGTTTCTTGCCCGAAGTGCTTTCCATAACCGCCTGTAGATCGCTGCTTTGCGCGTTGCGGTTGCGGAATTTCTCGTAATAGGCCCGAATACCTTTCCAGAACGTATCGTCGCCAAGTTCATGACGTAACATGTGCAGTACCCAACCGCCTTTCTGGTAGGAATTGGGATTCAGCAAATCCATCAGATCGTTGGCCGTCGAGTCAATAATAGTGCCTTTTGGTTTCAGCGCCGAGTAACGAAAAATCTGGCCTTTATTCTGGTTCAGAACGGCGTTGAGTGTGTCTTTGCCGTAGGCGTGTTCGAGGTAAAGGGCCGAGAAATATGTAGCAAACCCTTCGCTCAGCCACAGCTGCGACCAGTCGGCTTCAGTAGCTGAGTTACCAAACCATTGATGCGCAATTTCGTGGGCCAGCAAGGCTTCTACGTCCGAATCTTTGTGGCCAACAATTACTTTCTCATTGTAGAAAATGCAACTCGCATTTTCCATTCCTCCGAAAATTGTGGTCGATTCCACGTTCGCCAGTTTCTCGTAGGAATAGGGACCAATTTTATCGATGAAGTATTGAAGAATTTCTTTGGCGGGCCGGTAATCAATGAAACCTTTCTGGCTGTCTCTCGGGTAAAGCCAGCTTTGTACAGGAACTCCACTCACAGCGCCAACTTCTTCAACGGCAAATTTGGCCGCACCAATCACCATCACTTTGGTCGGAATCGGCGTATTTTCCTGCCAGCGCGTCAGTTTACGTCCGTTAGGCAACGGGCTCTCACCCAGAAATTTACCGTTCGCGATGACACGATACGTAGCGGGTGCATTAACCGTAAACGAGCAGGTTGCCTTATCAGACGGGTGATCAACTACAGGCAGGTAATTCCGGGCATTATTGGGCCAGTTATCACCGAAAAAGGTTCGCTCACCAAACTTGTTCTTACTGATAATCAATCCCTTTTCAGGAATTCCATCATAACGTATCACCAGTTCGGTTGCCTGATTTGGCGCGGCTGGGAGATTGATAAACACTCGGTTGTTACGTTGGCTGAACGGCGCAGTTTTGCCATCGGCCAGTGCAACGCTACGTACCTTCATCCCTGTGGCAACTGTATCGGCTTTGCCACCGATGAGATCGAACCAGACGGTTTGCCGGTCGTCGGCGCGCATGAATCGGATGGTGGTTTCGCCCTTAATCTGGTTAGTTGAATCGCTCAGTGTCAGCGAGAATCCATAATGCTGCACATCGACGCCCGGTTGAGTAAATCGGGCCGTATAACTGGTTTGTTGCCCGCAGGCAAACGTTGTTATGAAAAGAAATACTACTCCTAAAAGTGACTGGTTGGTTTTCTTCATTTTTGGTTATTCCTTACGTTCCTGACACAGCTCCACCAGCACGCCATTGGTACCTTTCGGATGCAGAAAACACACTAATTTATTGTCGGCCCCAAGCTTGGGGGTTTCATTCAGTAACGTAAAGCCCTCTGCTTTTAGCCGTTCCATCTCGGTCTGAATGTCATCTACTTCAAAGGCAACATGATGAATTCCCTCCCCTTTTTTCTCCAGGAATTTTGCAATCGGGCTGTCGGGATGAGTCGCTTCCAGAAGTTCAATTTTTGTCTGATTGACCTGAAAAAAGGACGTAGCAACGCCTTCCGAAGCCACTGTTTCCGATTTATAGGGCGCTACGTTCAGGAGTTTGGTAAACAGCTCATTTGATGCGGCAATGTCGCGGACGGCAATTCCGATATGTTCTACGTTGGTCAGCATAGGCGTTTAAAGAACTTTTCCGTTTGGGCGAAAGTTATAGAGAAAGCATCGATATGCGTCAAAATTGATTCGATTACAACTATGGTTACGGTTTCGGAAGTTGCTAAAAACAAAATTATTGAACTCCGCCAGAAAGATGGCCTTGCCGATGAATACGCCATTCGCGTGGGTGTACAGGGCGGTGGTTGCTCGGGGCTGATGTACGATTTACAATTTGATGCCACACAGCAACCGACTGACCATGTTGTTGAAGATAAAGGCATTAAGATTTTGGTAGACCGCAAAAGCCTGCTTTATCTGGCGGGTACCGAACTCGATTTCTCGGACGGACTGAATGGAAAAGGTTTCCAGTTCAAAAATCCGAACGCAAGTCGGACCTGCGGTTGCGGGGAGAGTTTCGCCGTTTGATTGTCTGAACTGGGATTTAACAGATTGATGGATTTATAGGATTTTGTTTAAAGCCGCTACGTAGCGGCTTTTTTTATTTTTAAGGATATTTGTTATGATTGTCTGAACCGGGATTTTCAGGATTAATTTATTCCACTTATGAACGCCAAGCCTGTTAATTATTCGCGTACTACGTTGACGGAGTTGATGATTCCGTCGTACGCCAACTTTGGCGGTCGGGTACATGGAGGTATTCTCCTCTCGCTGATGGACAAAGTGGCCTATGCCTGCGCGGCCAAACATGCGGGACGGTATTGCGTAACGGTGTCCGTTGATGGTGTGAATTTTCGACAGCCGGTGGAGGTTGGCGAATTGGTTTCGCTGATGGCGTCGGTCAACTACGTCGGGCGAACGTCGTTGGTAGTTGGTATCAAAGTTATCGCCGAGAACGTAACGACATCTGTCATTAAGCACACAAATACCAGCTATTTTACGATGGTCGCTAAAGGTGAAGACGACCAGCCTACCGAAGTCCCTCCCCTACTCCTCGAAACCCAGGATGACGTTCGGCGTTTTCTGGAAGCAATGAAACGTAAAGAGTTACGAACTTCCTTTGCTACGTATTTCGACAACGCCAAAACCCAAATGCTGCTTGATGAGAGTTTAGATAAACTAGCGAATGAGCGGTGCGTGGTATCGGATAGTCTGAACCGGGATTTAGCAGATTGATGGATTTGCTGGATTTTGTTATTGATAAAACGCTTCAAAAAAAGCGAAAAACAAAATCCAGAAAATCCATCAATCCGTTAAATCCCAGCCGCGTCGGCGGTCCGATCAGACCTCATCCCTGACAATCTTTGCCCCAGCCACCATGTTCGCTAACTTTTGTTTGGCGGCCCAGCGTGCGGTTTGGCTTAGTCCGCAGTCGGGGGCAACAGCTAATTTCTCGGCGGGGACGTAAGGCAGGCATTTTCGGATGCGTTCTGCTACGTCTTCGGGGGTTTCGATATAGTAGCTTTTTACGTCGATGACGCCAACTGCTACGTCGAATTTTTCAGCGAAACGTTCCAGCAGATTCACTTCCGAAAAGTTTAGGATGGTCATTTCTGAATGGAGTTCATCAACGGTCATGTCCAGAAAATCGGGTAGCATAGGCGCGATGGTCTTTTTCCCCACCGAACGCCCTTTGTAATTTCCGAAGCACAGGTGCATCGACAGCCGGGTTTTCCCGACGCCAGGCGCTACTGTCCGGTTGAAAATATCGACGAAACGTTTGGTGTCCTCACGGTAAGCGTAGCAGGACATTGATGGCTCATCGACGCAAATTTCCGGCACGCCCAACTCGACCAGTTTAGCAATTTCCTGATTCACCAGCGGCAATAAAGCTTCCGTTACCTCCCAGCGATCTTTATATAAACTGCCAGGAAGTAATCGTCCGCTGAGCGTATAAGGCCCCGGAATCGAAACTTTAAGACCTTGCCCTTCGGGTGCCAGCCGTTTCAAGCGGAGGTATTCTTCTACCACGCCAAGACCTTTGGGAGCTGTTAACGGTTCGATGATATTATGCTTTCCACGCTGATCGTGAGCAGGCGGGCCAAATCGACGTAGTTCGGTATCGTTGTTCTGGATGCCGTTGATATAGCCGTAAAACGACAGGTTAAAATCGAAGCGCGTTTGTTCACCATCAGTAATCACATCCAATCCGGCTGCAACCTGGTCATGCACCGACGTAACGACAGCATCTTCAATCATTTCATTAATGTCGGCAGGGCCAAACTGCGCCAGATGCTGACTGGAGAATTCGAGCCAGCCGGGAAAAGGCATCGAGCCAACAACGGTGGTTTTAATAGGAACAGGCTGCAACGTAATGAATAATTAAGGTTGATACTCAATTAAATAGATTATCATGGTTAGACGAATCGGCCGCCATACAGCCACAAGCCGCTAACCAAACATCGTCGAATGAAACCATATGCCTGCTGGATAATCCAAACAACCATTCTAAACTTTTTCCAGATCGAACGGCAGTCGACGGATTCGCTTACCCGTGGCGGCAAAAACGGCATTGGCTAAGGCAGGAGCTAACGGCGGCAGCCCCGGCTCACCGACACCTTTGATGGTTGGCCCACCTTCGGCCAGAATGTGCACCTCAACTTTCGGCATTTCGTTGATACGTAGCATTCGGTTGGCGTCGAAGTTGGCTTGTTTCGCCTGTCCATTCTCGAACGTAATACCGTCTTTAGTTGCCGCCGTCAACGCCATTGCAATGGCTCCTTCGACCTGTGCTTTTACCGTGTCTGGATTAACGACTGTGCCAAGGTCGATTACGCAATAGACTTTATCAACCGTAATCCCTCCAGCGTTATTTTTCGACACTTCGACAACCTGCCCGGCCAATCCAGCAAAAAACTCCCATTGAGCCACACCACGCCCTTTTCCGGCAGGTAAGGGTTTCTCCCAATCCGACACCTCTTTCAGTTTGGCAAGCACTCGTTTAGCGTCAGTTTCTTTTGTGAGCATACCCAACCGGTACGCCATCGGGTCTTGCCCGGCTTTATGCGCCATCTCGTCCAGAAAACACTCATGCGCAAACGCCACCGTCGAACTCGTTACTGATCGCCAGTACGTTAGCGGAATGTGCATCTCGGCATGAACGTAGCGCGTGTTCAGGTTTGGGATCTCATATTTCTGTTCGCCCGTACCTTCAAGCATGGTTCCATCGGGCTTCGTTTGGTCGTATTTCTCTTCCATTGTAGCATCGATAGAAGGCGAAATAACCTTGTGCTGAAACGCAACGGCTTTCCCGTCGGCGGCAAGTGCTCCGCGCATAGCCGAGAACGTCATCGGACGGAAAGGCCCAAGACGCGTATCATCTTCGCGCGTCCAGACAACTTTGACAGGTTTACCGATGGTTTTCGAGAGTAACGTAGCTTCCGTGGCAAAATCCTGCGCGAGTCTTCGTCCAAAACCACCTCCGTTGAACAGTACGTGCACCGTTACGTTGTCGGCCGGAATTTTCAGCGCTTTGGCAACGGCATCTTTCGTTAAATCACCCCCTTGCGTCGATAGCCAAAGCTCGACTTTGCCATCGGGTTTGTAGTGAGCCGTGGCGTTCATTGGCTCCATCGTCGAATGGCTCACGATGGGCGTTTCGTAGAAGGCTTCGAGTTTGGTTGGTGCGTCGGCAAAGGTTTTGTCGAAATCGCCGGCATTGTGGCCAACTACGCCCTCATTTTTCGCTAGTTCACGTAGCTGTTTTTCGTACTCGGCGGAGTTGAACGTATCGTGCTGCTGATGGTCCCACTTCACAGTCAACGCTTTACGTCCTTTGTTGGCTGCCCAATAATTGTCGGCAATCACAGCAACACCTTCGTAGTG
Organism: Spirosoma flavus; assembly: GCF_054778555.1. Classification (NCBI taxonomy): domain Bacteria; kingdom Pseudomonadati; phylum Bacteroidota; class Cytophagia; order Cytophagales; family Cytophagaceae; genus Spirosoma; species Spirosoma flavus. Next base: position 798,364 of record NZ_BAAGZL010000001.1, on the reverse strand, counting down.
ATTCTTGCCAACGATACGTTCGACTTTAACTACTTTCTGAACGCCTTTTACCTTCAGTGCCTTCGTGGCATCGAAACTAACCAGTTTACTGCCCAAAACCGGGCAACGCTCAATAGACGCATACACCATACCCGGCACTTTGGCATCGATACCAAACTGAGCCTGCCCTGTCACCTTGGGTGGTACGTCGGGGCGGGGTGTAGATTTACCCAAAATCTTAAACTGCTTCGGATCTTTCAATTTCGGCTCTTTCGGAACCGGAAGTTTGGCGGCCGTTTCGGCCAGTTGGCCGTAGGTTAGTTTTTTGCCGCTCGGTTTATGGATAACGGTCGCGTTTTCGGCGAAACATTCGGCAACCGGTACGTTCCACTGATCGCTGGCGGCTTTGATGAGCATTTCGCGGGCCGATGCACCAACCTTGCGCATTTGCTTATATCCGCCCCGGATCGAACCGCTGCCGCCCACCGCCTGCGACCACATTTCGCCATACTTGCTTTCGCCACCCGTTTGTTTAATGACGACTTTATCCAGTGCGACTTCCAATTCTTCAGCAATTAGCGCTGGCACCGACTGATACGTTCCCTGCCCGATTTCCGGACGTGGATTCATTAACGTAATACGTCCCGTTTTTTCGATCAGTACGTAGGGCGTCAGTTCAACCGTTTCAGGTAATGCACTTAAATTCAGAACGGGGCTGGCGAGCAGTTCGGTCGATGGGAAACCCAGCGCCAACGTAGTGCCGGTCAGGCCGATGGTTTTCAGGAAATCCCGGCGCGACGATTTTTCGGTTTTCGGAGTAGGATTCTGGCTCATCGCTTACCGATTTTAGGCGTGGTTTTAGGGACTTTGGGGGCGGCATTCATTTCAGATGCGGCCGTATGAATGGCCTGCCGGATTCGGTTGTACGTACCGCACCGGCAAATATTTCCCTGCATGGCGGTATCAATATCCTCATCCGTTGGTTTGGGCGTTTGTTTCAGCAACGCCACCGCCGACATAATTTGCCCCGATTGGCAATAGCCGCATTGCGGCACCTGATGTTCAATCCAGGCTTTCTGAATCGGATGGTCACCATTTTTCGAGATGCCTTCGATGGTCGTAATCTTTTGGCCAGCCACCGCCGAAACTGGAATGCTGCAAGATCGTGTCGGTGTACCGGCCAAATGGACTGTACACGCTCCGCACTGCGCAATGCCGCAGCCAAATTTAGTACCGGTTAGTCCCACTACGTCGCGGATGGCCCAAAGTAAGGGCATATCAGGGTCCACGTCCAGCGTGTGAGCCTGATTATTTATGGTAAGTTTTATAGCTGCCATAGGGCTAGAGAAGAATAGCCAAGTTACGAATTTTTGTGGGTAATGGTGCGTCTCAGAAAGATAGCTAGACCAACGAAATCGTCGCGTAGCGACCCAACAAATCCTAGGCTGTCAGTTTGGTCGCTACGCGACGAAACTGAATTGGGACTTTCTCGCTACAAACCTTTGGTCGCTACGCGACGGTGCATTTATTCAAACTGCTTCTAAACGTCTACTTAAATAGCATCGGTACGTATTCGTTGAGGTACTGTCGCCAGTTGATCCACGTATGGCCGCCAGACGTTTCTTTGTACTGATATTTGATATGGTGTTTGTCGAGCAGGGCCAGCGTTTTTTTGTTGGCATCCATCACAAAATCGTCTTTGCCAATTCCAACCCAGAATAACTTTTTGCCTTTATTAAAATTGGGATCGTTGAGCGCCTTCGCGTATTGAGTTTCGGCCTCATCAATTGCACTACCAAAGAATCCCGAACTGAAAACGCCGACGTAATTGAACAGTTCGGGCCGGGTCAATGCCACGTCCAGCGTCTGGAAACCACCCATGCTGAGGCCGGCCAGTGCCCGATTTTCGGGAGACGTATTCACCCGATACGTTTTTTCGACCAGCGGCATAATGTCTTTCAGCAGCTCATCGGCAAACAGCGCCCGCATTTGGCTCATGCGCTGCATCATATCCGGGCTATCAGTGGGTCGGGCGGGCATACTGCCGTTTGGCATCACAATAATCATGGGTTTGGCTTTTCCGGCTGCCAGCAAATTATCGACGATAAATCCAGCCCGACCAATGGAATTCCAGCCGGTATCATCGTCACCCCCGCCGTGCAGTAGATAAAAGACGGGGTATTTTGATTTCCCTGCTTCGTAACCGGGGGGCGTATAGACGTGCATCCGGCGCATCATTCCCAACGTATTGGACGAATACCAGACCTCACGTACTTCACCGTGTGGCACCGATTTGTTGTCTTCGAAAGCCGTTTCAGAGCCAGGCACCATCAATACGTTTTCCAAACTGGCAATCCCCTGTTTGATGACCGGATTTTTTGGATCGATAGTCCGAACGCCATCAACCATCAAGGTATAGGTGTAGTAATCAGGTGTTAACGGACCGATTGCCGCCGACCAGACACCCTGCTCGTTTTTATTCAGATTAACCGGTTTTGCTCCATTCAGGAAATCGCCCGCAACGATTACTTCGCTCGCTTTGGGCGCATAAATCTGGATGAGAACACGCTTATCGGCCAGTACGTTAGGCGATTTCAACGTATCGTTTGGCGTTGGTGTCCGCTGTGGAGCCTGCGCCAGCGCCGATGGTGCATACAAGCATGTACCAGCAAACAAGGAAAGACTCGCAATGCCTACGATCAGGCTTTTTTTAGAGAGGTGCATACTACGTGTTTAGTTGAGATGGCATTGAACTGTTATTTCTTCCACAAGTTGGGAAGGAGTTTATAGTACAGCAGGTGTCGCCAGGTGCCCCAATCGTGAGCGCCGTCGCCACCGACGTAATACTCGTGTTTAATATTGTGCTTCTGCAAGGCTTCGTGCAGCGCAATAACCCGTTTGCCGATGGGCGCGTCAGCTTCGTGTGTGCCCTGACCCACCAGCAGATAGTCAACTTTTTGATTGGCTTGCGGATCATTCAGGAACGTAGCGCTGACCGTTTCGGTGTTTGGGTCGCCCGCGCTCAGGACGCCGAACGAGCTGAACAAATCCAGATTTTTTAACCCGACAAATTGCGTATGCCGTCCACCCATACTCAGGTCAGCCAGGGCGCGCCCTTTCCGATCGGCGCGGGTGCTGTAGCTTTTATCGACGAACGGAATAATCTGTTTCTTCAATTCCTCTTCAAAAAGCGGAAACGTTTTTTCGGTATGATTCGGATCGCTGCGGTGAACAACCTGATTATTAGGCATGGCAATAATCATCGGCACCATTTTCTTTTCAGCAATGAGGTTATCGGCGATGAAGTTAGCGCGTCCGTCGAGGGTCCATCCTGATGCCAGTTCGCCACTGCCACCGACCAGATAAAGTACCGGATATTTCTGTTTTGGCGAATAACCGGGTGGTGTGTAGACGTACATTTCCCGCTCGCCTTTCAATACGTCAGAATGATAAATGTGGCGGGTAACGGCTCCGTGCGGCACGGGCTTGGCATCGTAATAAGCGGGTCCATCGCCGGAAACGACCAGATTGCTGTAACCCGGCTGATCGTTAAAACCCGTCAACGTATTGTTCGGGTCGGGTACCATAACGCCATCGATGATGAACTTGTAAACGTAAATATCTGGCTTAATCGGCCCAACCATCAGCGACCAGAGGCTGTCGTTATCTTTCTGAAAAGGAATCGGCCTTTTTGCCGATAACGCCAGCAGCATGGGGCTACCTGCCAGCATCACTTGTTTGGCATCGCGCGCTTTCAGCCGGAACGTAACGGTACGGTCGTCGCGAACTTCGGGCGAGATAACGCTTGCTCCATAAGGTACCAGATTCTGCGTGTTTTTCTGCGGATTCCAGTCCAGATTAACGTGGGCCTGCTGCGCCTGTACCCACTGATTACCAGCTAATAGACAGAACGTTAAAAAGCTATTTATTCGGCTAGATTTCATTACGTTAAAGGGTAAATTCTGTTAACGTAAAGGCACTATTTCGACAAATGTACTCGCCAACGTAGCGTAATTTCGGTGGAGTTATTTCTCTTCATCGAACTAAAATCTGTCCCAAAAACTACCCGACACCATACTTCCGGCGACGTAGCACCTGCCAGATTACCCCCGTTACGCCCACCAGCAACAGTGGTCCAAGCAGGTTGAGCAACTGCCATCCGGTCCGGTTCGTATCAACCCGAATTTTGTCGAGCGGACGTAACGTAACGGTACGTGAACGGGCGGCAATCACGCCCTTGGGATCGACTAAATAATCAATAGCGTTCAGAGCAAAGTCTTTGTTAGCAAAGGTGTTACGTGTGTAATGATCGAAGCCCAGTGGATAAGGCACATTACGTTTATAATCGACATCGTTGATCACCAGATCGCCGTCGGAGCAGACGAGCACCCGCGAGAAATCACCACTTGACTTAAATCCAGCGGCTCGTGTATCGCCCGGCAAAATGCGGTTCGCATACATCGACTGAAACTTGCCTTCCAGCAAACAGCCTACGATACGTGTCCCACCGTCGTAGGTTTTGGGGTCGGGCTGCTGATGGGCTTCGTTGTAGGAAATCAGGGCCGGCGTTTTCAGAATTTTCGTGTATGGCGATGTAAGCAACAGCGGTATTTTCTGAATCCCTGCCGCCCGAACGGTATCCAACGTACTGACAAACCGGCCCAGCACCATATCGAGGTTACGAACGATGGGATTGCCGCTGGTGCCGAAATTATTCAGCAAGGGGTAAAATCGCCACGGAACCAGTTGAATGTTAGGCTTATCGCCCATATTACCGACATTCATCGGAATGGGGGCGCAATAAATATCTTTCACTACGTCGCGGTTGATACGTACGCCCCAGTGGAAAAATAAATCGTCGAGATTCAGGTTCAACGGCTGGGCATATGTCCCTTGTGTACTAACCGAATCAACGCGCTGACCATCCGTGAAAAACAGGGCACGTCCGCCGTTCACTACGTATTGATCCAGCTTAAATAGATCATCTTCAGAGAAGGGCGTATCAGGTTTTAGCACCAGTAATGCGTCAATTCCGGTGATAGGGCCGGGTTTGGTCATGTCGACAAAAAACAGATCGTAATTCTGCTGAACCGACGCCAGTAAATCGGCAAATCGCGAGGGCGGCACCTGCGTATGCCCGTACAAAAGCCCGATATGTCGGCGATTTTCCTTTGTCTGCGTCAGTTTCCGAATGGTCGACGCTAACTCAAACTCAACGCCTTCATACGATTGATTTAACTGCTCTTCTTTCGAATCCGTTTTGTTTCCTTTCAAAAACAAAACCCCTAACTCTTTTCCCTGATACGACACAATTGCTCCCGGAAATACCAGCTTTTCGGTACGTTTCCCACCTTCGTTTGCAACCAGATTTGTAGGCAGTAAGCCGCGTTGCTGCAACTTATCAATCAATTTTCCTTTGGCTTCAGGATTAGTAATGACGTCGGGATTAATGAATCGATACGTAATGGTACGGCCGGCGCGGGCCTGGAACTCGTCCAGCGTTTCACGTACGGCGTTTTCCAGCCGTTTGAAAGCTGGTGGTAAATCACCTGTGAGGTAGACATCTACGTGGATATCGTCGGGCAGATTAGTCAGCAGTGTTTCGGTTGCTTCGGAGAGCGTATAGCGTTTCTCCTGCGTCAGATCGAGCCGGAAAAACACAAAAGCGGATAACACATTGACCGCAATTAAAGCGGCTATCACGATAAACGTAGAGAGAAACGCGGATTTCATACCGAACTATAACGAATAACGGTGCCGCAAATGTCTGGTAATTTTTCCGTTATGCAGATTTTATAAAGAAATGCGGCTGTAGCTGATACGTAACGTAGTGTTTTGAAAATGCCAGATGTGAGCATTTGACGTTTCCAAAACACTACGTTACGTATCAGTAATTGCCCTTATAGCGATGGTCGTTACGTTGCTGGCGGATAGGATGGAGTGGAATCTGCAAGCCGTTAGTCGATTCGAGCCAGTCGAAAACCTGGTTGCGCAGGTCTTTGGCAATTGCCTGATGCTCTTTGCTACGTATCAGGTTGTTCACTTCCTGCGGGTCAGTCTGCAAATCATAGAGTTCGTTGGCATCCCAAACGCCGTGGTTGAAAATGTATTTATAGCGATCCGTTCGAACACCGAACATGGTAGGTGTTTGCGGAAAATCAGCTTCCCAGTAATACTCGTAAAAAGCCCGGTCGCGCCAGGCGATTTTTTCACCTTTAAGGATGGGTAGAAACGAGTTTCCCTGCATTTGCGTGGGCTTCGACAGACCGGCATACGCTAGAAACGTCGGCGCCAGATCGACGTTTTGAATCACCTGCTGAACTTTTGTGCCGCCTTTCACCACCGCCGGGCAACGTACCAGCAGGGGCACCCGCATCGACTCTTCGTACATGTGCCGTTTGTCGATCAGGCCGCGTTCGCCGAAGCTGAAACCGTTGTCGCCCATGTACACGACCATCGTGTTTTCCAGTTGGCCATTGTCTTCCAGCCATTTCAAAACGCGTCCTACGCTATCGTCCACGCCTAACAGCGTTTCGCAGTATTGCCGGTAGAAATCGTTGAAATCGATGGTGCCGTGATACAAATAATCGACGCCGTGCCAGCTATACCGTTGCTGTTTCACCCAGTTGGGCATGTCAGCCATGTTGACTTTCAGATTGGGGCTGACCGTAGGTTTGGGTCCCCAGATTTTACTGGTGTCGCTGGCGGTCAGGTACATCGTTTCCGGATACTGAATCGGCATGTTTTTATACACATTCCGATGACGACGTGCGGGCTGGAAATCAGCGTGAACCGCTTTGTGCGATAGATACAGGCAGAAGGGTTTTGTTTTGTCTAACGTACCAAGCCATTTCAAGGCGTAATCCGTCAACAAATCGCTGGTGTAGCTACTGTCTTTATGGGCTACCTGCTTGCCGTTGATGTTAAACGTAGGGTTGTAGTAAACGCCTTGCCCTTTGAAACTCAGCCAGTAATCAAATCCCGGCTGGGGAGCATCGTCGGTGTTACCCATGTGCCATTTACCCAGAAAAGCCGTTTTGTAACCCGCTTTCTGCAGGTACTGCGGAAAAAACTTCAGTCCGGGTGTCAGTGGCGCAAAATTGTCGACAACTTTATGCGTGTGGGCGTACTGACCGGTCAGGATACTAGCGCGGCTGGGCGAGCAGAGTGCCGTACTAACAAACGCATTGGGAATATGAGCGCCTTCGCTGGCCAGCCGGTCGAGATTTGGCGTTTTCAGACCGGGCACTTTTCCGATGAAACCCATAAAATCGTAACGGTGGTCGTCGGCAAGAATGTAAATTATATTTTTGGGCGCTGGGGCATACCGTGCAGAAATTGTGGATTTGGTTGTAGGTATTACCAGTTGAGGGCGGAAGGCCACCAGTCCACCAATCAGCGCAAACGTAGCAGCATGCAAAAGGCCTTTTTTCATGAAGTATATAGGTAAAAATAGTGTACTGCTTTCAAACCGATACGTAACAATCTACTGGCTATAAAAAACGTAGTTGATACGTTCCCAGCGACTGTATTACGTTGTAAGCGCATTCGATGATGAATCTCACCAGAATTTATGCTGCTGTTTGCATTTAGGTCATTATGCTCGACATATTACTGTTAATTATTTATTAATATTGGTAGAAAAAAGCGTACGAATTCTTAATCCACCGGAAAACGATTAAAAATAAAGCCGTTCGATCTTTGTAAAAAATTATACGGACTTAGGAAATTCTGGCTATGAGCTCAATTTTTAGGCCTTATTCCGATGAAAGTAATGATCAAAAGGAGTTTGCCGACCTTTATAATTGCTATTTTCGACCACTCTTCAATTATACATTCAGTAAAGTAAACGACCAGTTTGTTGCGCAGGAAATTGTCCAGGAAGCCTTCATCAGTATCTGGAGGCAACGTAGCAGCCAAACTATCGAATCGAGCCGCTCGTATCTATTTTCGACGGCCAAGAATCTAATTATTTCGCACTATCGGAAAGAGTATACGCGTCAATACTACTATACACAGTTAGAAACGCAGCAGGAGGAATATACTGATGCGACAGATCAGCAGTTGCTCGCTTCCGATTTGCAGGAGCATTACGAAAAAGGGCTTCAATTGTTACCGCCCAAATGCAAGGAAGTTTTTTTAAGTAGCCGAAAAGGGCAGTCAAATCGGGAAATTGCTCAGCAACTCGCCATTTCTGAAAAAACCGTCGAACAGCACATCACCAAGGCGCTACGTTTGTTAAAGTCCTACCTGAAAGAGTATTACGCTTATCTGCTTCTCTTTTTTCTTTCGTAGTGTTTTCCCCTCGGATACTTTCTAAAACAATTCCACCCAGTCTATAAATCACGAACGTGACTTACGGACTGGGTGGAATGAAAAGCGATATAGAACGCCAATTAACGTTGGCTCATATCACTACGGTTGCTTTACCAAACGTATCGACTTCTGCTCAGTGCCGGTTTGCAACTGGTAGATATACGTACCAGCTGGCAAATCGCTTCCCGACAGGTCTAGTTGGTGTCTACCAGCTTCCTGGAATTCGGTGTTGGCAGACTGCTTAACCACCTGACCTTGTAGATTGGTCAACACACCCCGAACCTGACTGTTTCGCGGCAGTGAATACTCGACGCGAGTTTCCTGACGAAACGGATTGGGATAAGCCGTTATGGTCAGATCTTTCGAAAAGGCCTGCTCAACCGGAAGTGTACGAATACTCGCCGTGAAAATCGACCCCGCTTTCGCCTGGAAACCCGGTTGTAGTACAACCGATTCACCAGCCGTATAGATCACGCTAGCCCGTTGCGAAATCTGATTGCGAGCGATCAACTGCGTAGCGGAGTGTTGTGTCTGAGGGGCGCTCGACTCCACCGCTGCCGTTATTACCTCCTGTGCCTGGCAGTAGGTACCTACCGCTACCAGTGCCATAATTTTGATAAGGTGCTGTTTCATAGCTGAAAATCGTTTATGTAGCGAGCCTTACCGAACAGCGTGTTGCAGTTTTTGATTGATGGCTTTGTTCTGACGCTTCAGGTTGTTCACAGCCCGTTGGAGCTGCTGATTATCCTTCTTCATCTCAATCATGTACAACGTCAGCTCTTCAATTTTAGCCAGCAGTTTAGCATCGGTTTTGTGAAGATCGTTGCCTTGCTCAACCATTTCCTGAGCCGAAGGAATACCAGGCAGGTGCTTGTTGGTTTTGATGTAGTTTTCTACAGCCGACAGGTTTTTCAGTTTGTACGACTTATCGAACACATAGTCACTCCATTCCGACGTACCGTTCACGGCTACTTTCACTTTTTCGGTCAGGATACCTTTGCTTACGAACAGGTTATAATCTTTTGGCGTACTGGTGATGCCGTTACCAATGATAACGCCTTCCTGGTTCGTATTTTGCGCAAAACCAGCTTTGCTTTCCCACAAACCAGCTCCTTCACGTAAACCTAATCCGCCACCCAGCAAGCTCAGAGAAAGTCCCACCAGTTTCACATCGCCGTTGCCATCCACTGTTAACACTTTAACAAGTGGAGCTAGCGGGTTTAACGTTATGCTCAGATCTAACAAGCTAGAGCTGGGTGAGCTTTGGGTTAATCTGGTAAAGCGCAGACCCGACGTGTTTGTTGTTCCGGCCGTAATCTCCAGTTTGTTATTTGGGGAAGAGTTACCGATACCCACCTGTACGTTAGTGGCTCCTATGACAACTGCATTGCTTTTCGTAACAACAGCATCGGCGCCGATAGCAGTTGCACCACTCACAACTGAAGTAGAGCTTGTACTTCCCGCACCCCAACCAATGAACGTATTCTTAGACGCTGTAACGTTACCTAAGAACCCTGCATACTGTCCGATATACGTATTTTGAGTTCCTGTGGTATTCGCATTACCTGAGCCGTCACCAATGAACGTATTACCATTGCCGCCGGTTGTGTTTTGCCCTGAACCGTTACCAATAAACAGGTTATAGTTTCCTGTAGTATTGAATTGGCCTGAATAGGCACCCATAAAGAGGTTACTCTGTCCGGATACGTTATTAGCACCCGAGTTAAGTCCTAAAAACACGTTCGAGAACCCAGTCGTGTTCTTTGCTCCTGCCAGCACGCCAATAAACGTGTTATCGAAACCAGTCGTGCTTAGGGGCCCTGCGCCACTACCCAGGAAGATGTTTCGTGTTCCCGTTAACGTAGTGTTACCGGCACCAATACCAACAATTGTGTTTTGATTCCCTGGCGTCGCAGAAGATGGGGAAGTAGCTACATAATTTTGAGCGTTTGCCAGTATTGGACTGGCTACCAGTAAAACGTGTAGAAAGTTTACGTTTTTCATCTGTTGTAAATTTAAAGTGAAACATTATGTTACTTTTGACTGAAGCAAATTTGCATAATTAAGAATATAGAATCAATGGATTTCAAAACAAATTGATTGAACGGCCCAATAGGCTATTGTAAGTTACTAATAGATAAAATGCATAAATAAAAAGAGCCCATTTTTCGTTAAAAACAGCGATAAATGATTGAATTTCCCGCTTGTTAACAGCAAAAAAAACGCCAGGACTAGTCCTGGCGTTTTTAATTATGATTCAACAATTTCAATTTATTTTACTCGTGTCCAGGTACGTGTTTTTCCGAGCATACTGATACCCATTACGTAGCCACGCATATCGAGCAAATTAGGATCTTTGAGTATGAGTTCACAACCATACGTCTTTCCGTCTTCGGGATTATAGACCTCGCCATCACCCCAGACATTGTTTCCTTTATAGGAAAGATTAGACACCAGAATCATTTGCATAAGCGGACGGCTGCGGAGGCTTGCGTCAGGGTTTTCGCTGTCGAGTTTCGGTTTTTTCGTTACTGGATCGTTAGGTTCCAGCATCCAGACCAGCTTGCCGTAGTACTTATTTCCCTGCTTATAAATCTGAACCTGGTTTCGCTTTTTATGGCTCAGCCACCGTCCCAATACCGCATCAGGATCGTCGGATTTCGGCGCCAGGGCCGTTAATGTCATGCCCAAAAAAACCAGTAAAGCGCCAACGCGAAAAACATTCATAAGGCAGTTAACACAACGTTTGGATATATAACGAATTAAATAACGATTTGTCGATTCAACCTGAAAATCGTCCGAAGGTTTTCTGAACGTAAATAGCTTTATGGCCATCTACACACCAAACTGCACTCCTACCAAACGAACGGAAAGAACCGGTTGTATCAACAATCAGAGTTCAGCCGTATTCCAAAGACCAATCCGTTGATCTAAAGTTTAATTCGTCGGTACATTTCTGCAAAAAGTTTGCCGCAGAAAGTAAGTCGGAAGACCCTTTTTCTTTTCTCAGAAAACTGCTGCATCGGCCATTCACCCCTCTTCTTACCCAAAATGAAGCAACTGATTTTTCTCGTATGGACAGGGCTGCTCCTGTTATCTCAATCAGCATCGGCCCAGCAGAATCCGGTAGGCGTTTTCGACGGACAGAGTAGTATCGGCTCGGCTGTGCGTCCCGGCCTTGCTACGTATAAAGCTGCAACACAGACGTACGAACTAAATGGTTCTGGCGCTGCAATGGGTGGTACGCAGGATGAAATTCACTTTTTGTGGAAACGTATCAAAGGCGATTTCATCGTTTATGGTCGTGGACAATTTTCCGGTAAAGGCGCCGAAGCAGGGCAAAAAATGGGCTGGATGGCACGTAGTAGCCTGTCGGCCGATGCCGCCCACGTGAGTGCGGTTGTTCAGGGTAACGGTGCTACGTTGGTACAGCTTCGTAAAACCACTGGCGCTACGTCGGAAGAAAACGCTACGTCCGTAAAGAACGCCGACATTATTCAGCTCGAACGCCGGGGCACTACGTTCACCGTGCGCGTAGCTCGATTCGGCGAACCGTTTCAGATGCGCGACGTAGCAGAACTTAATTTAGGTGAGGAGCTTTACGTGGGTCTGTTCGTTTGCGCACCCAATCGGAACGCAGCCGCAAAGGCGCAGTTCGAAGATGTACGTATCAGCGTTCCCGTAAGTCCTGCCGAACAACCGAATCGCATGAATCTGGCCAGCCGGCTCGAATTGCTCGACGTAGCGACGGGCAAACGTAACATCATTCATACCGAGCCCTATTCCATTCAGGCACCCAACTGGACAAACGATAATAAGTCGTTGATTTATAACGGACGAGGTTTAATTCAGGCGTTTGATTTTGCGACCAAACAGGTACGTACCGTGAATACGGGCGAGGTGAAAAACAATAACAACGACCACGTTATTTCGTTCGATGGCAAACAATTAGGATTGAGTAGCGGTGTCAGCGCACTTGGTGGTTCCATCATTTATACCGTACCAATAGAAGGCGGCACACCGAAACAGATCACGCCGAAAGGACCTTCTTACCTGCACGGCTGGTCGCCCGATGGAAAAAGTCTGGTTTTCTGCGGATCACGTAACAACGAGTTTGATATCTACAAAGTCCCCGCCGACGGTGGTACCGAAGTTCGGCTGACTGACGCAACCGGGCTGGATGATGGCCCCGAATACACACCCGACGGCAAGTGGATTTACTTCAATTCCAACCGCACCGGCACCATGCAAATCTGGCGCATGAAACCCGATGGAAGCGGTCAGGAAGCAGTGACCGACGGCGAATTTCACGACTGGTTCGCCCATATTTCACCCGATGGCAAATGGATTGTTTTTCTGTCGTTTCTCAAAGACGAAGTCAAATCCGGCGATCACCCACCCTACAAGCACGTGTACCTGCGCCTGATGCCCATGTCGGGCGGCAAACCCAAAGTGATTGCCTACATCTACGGTGGTCAGGGCACGATCAATACGCCATCCTGGTCGCCTGATAGCAAGCGCGTAGCATTCGTCAGCAATACTGATGCAAGTGTGCTGAACCCGGTTGAAGTTAAGTAACGCGGACATGTTGTCCGCATAGTTTTAGGAAGAAGTTCAATTATGACTATGCGGACAACATGTCCGCGTTACTTCATTTCTTTCACCATCGTCCAGTATAATCCAACAAAAAGCAGGCTAAAAAACACCCCAAACGACGTATTGAGCGCAACGAATCCGGCCAGAATTACCGGCAAAAACAGCCCAACAGCAACGCCCGCTACGTATATCCAGAAACCGATACGTTGCAGCCGGAACATAAGAATGGCTCCGATAAGGGTTAGTAGCGAATAAGCAAACTGCGCAATCGCCAGCGAACGTACTTCGTCGGGATCATTCGATACGGGTGCGTCGCCAGTGGAGCGATCTTCGTAGTATTGTTTGGGTGTTTTTTCCGCTTCGGGAGTGGGACGATCAATACGTTGGGTAGTAGAAACAGCATCGGTCTGCATGAAAGACACTGTGGCGTCGAACAGGCCCAAAGCGCAGCTTAGAAACGTTAAAATGCAGAGAACCGTTAAGAATTGAGAGCGCATACGTAACGCGGACCAGATGACCGCAGTAGAAACTTTATTGACGGTGCAGCGTTTTCTGAAAAACCATAAGCAATCACCGATGACTCTTCAGGAACTAACCGACCAGATTCGGAACAAATTTACGAATGCCGACAGCATAAACGCCACTATTAAAATTGTGAACGAGCAGGGAAATATTTTTATTGATTCCACGCAATCGCCCGCTCAGGTCACGAATGATAATAAACCGGCCGACTGCGAACTGCATATCTCGGTGGATAATCTGGTACGTCTGGGCACCGGCGACCTGAATCCGATGATGGCCGTTATGACGGGAAAATTAAAAATTAAAGGCGATATGGCCACCGCCATGAAGATGGGGCAGGTTATGGGATAAACTAATGAGCGAAAGGGCGAATGAGTGAAAGAGCGATTCAGTATATTCGCTCTTTCACTCATTCGCCCTTTCGCTCATTGACTATGCCTAATCCCTCTCGCCGTAAATTTCTGGAAAGCAGCACATTAGTAGCTGCTGGCTTCTTTATCGTTCCTCGTCATGTGCTGGGCGGTAAATCGCCGGATGGTTCACGTATCATCGCGCCGTCCGACAAACTCAATATTGCGGCTGTCGGCTGCGGGGGCAAAGCCGATGTCAATATCCGCCTATCTTATAATAATGGCTCCGACAACATCGTCGCGCTGTGTGATGTAGACGATCGGCAGGCTAAAAAATTCAGGAGTCAGTTTTCCAGCGCCCCCTATTTTCAGGATTACCGGGAAATGTTCGACAAGGCCGGTAAAACCTTCGACGCCGTAATTGTCAGCACGCCCGACCACATGCATGCGCCCATCGCGATGGCGGCCATGCAGCTTGGCAAGCACGTATACGTCGAAAAACCCCTTACGCACGACATCTACGAAGCCCGAATGCTCACCGAAGCGGCCCAAAAGTATAAAGTGGTCACGCAGATGGGTAATCAGGGTAGTTCGGGCGATGCAACACGCATCATCGAGGCAGCTATTCAGAAAAAAATGATTGGCCACGTGCATACCGTTTATTGCTGGACAAACCGCCCGGTGTGGCCGCAGGGCGTTAAATCGCCGAAAGATAAGGGTGAGTCCCAGCCGGTTCCGGCCGAAGTGAACTGGCCCTTATGGCTTGGTACAGCCCCTCAGCGCGACTACCATTCGGCTTATATGCCGACCCGTTGGCGAGGGTACTGGGATTTTGGTACAGGCGCTCTGGGCGATATGGGTTGCCATTTCATGGACGTACCGTTTCGTGCTCTCAAGCTGAAATACCCGACCTCAGTAGAATGCAGCGTTGGGTCGGTCTACTCCGATTTCTTCCAGGAGGCTTTTTATGACGATGTATGTCCTCCTTCGTCGGCGATTCACCTGACTTTTCCGTCGGAAGACCGCAAGGTTAAGGAAATCAAATTTTCCTGGTTCGATGGCGGCATCCGACCCCAGTTACCCGATGGTGCCGAGTACAATGATGTTTTCCAATCCATCGACGGCGGTATTCTCTTTATTGGAACAAAAGGGATGTTGACCGGCGGCCTGTTCGGAAACAACCCGAAACTACTTCCTGTGGATAAGTTTGGGGATAAAACCCTTCCCGCGCCCGAGCGGCCACTCGTGGAGGGAAAAACCGAAGGCCATCAGCAGCAATGGGTGAAAGCCTGCAAGCAGGGATTTGGCGCGTATACCTCCTCTTCATTCGACCAGTCCGGACCACTCACCGAAACCGTTTTGATGGGTAACCTGGCCACGCGTTCATACCTGGTTCGGGAAGATGGCAAGTTTACGGGGCGCAAAAAGCTTTTGTGGGATGGCAATTCCATGAAAATCACGAACTACGACTACGCTAACCAGTTCGTGAAGCGGCAATATAACGGCGGATATACGCTGTAGATATATAGTCTAGTGGTGGCGTCAGGTTTTTAAATCTGACGCCATTAAAATTTTATCAATCTGGCAACCGTTACCAATGTCACGTTCTCACGTCTTACAGAAAATTCTAATTAGTTAAAACCTATCTTAATAAAGTAGTAAGTTTCTGTTAGTAACTTGATTTTACATATTAGTATTATTATTTGTATCGTATTTGTTTATAAAAGATTATTTCATGTATTTCAGGGCTAACTTTTCTTAAGCCCTGAAATATGTCTATGCGTAAACGCTACGTTATTGCGACACTTTTCTTTTCTACATTATCCCTGATTTCAGTAGCTCAGCCTTCCATTACGCCCGCGCCGGGTTACGTTTGGCAGGCCGTTAGTTCCAGTACGTACACAACTGGTCCGCAGCGAACGGGCTGCAAATCAGGCACAGGCAGCTGCGGCACAAATGACAGTTCTTTCGGTTTAAACATAAAATGCCCGCCCGATTTACCTTCAACCATCGTATCAGGCTGCCCGATTATTCAGAAACAGATTTTTGGCAACGTCGGCGAAAGCGGCAGCAACTTTAGCAGTCTGACCGTATCTCAAAATCCCGGTTGCGGAGGCACTACGTCTGGTAGTAACTGGCCTTCATCATCGGCTGCCACCCGGCGCGTCACGTTAACCGAATGGACAAATCCCAATCCTGAATCTTCTGTTCCAAACGGTGCTTCTACTGGAACGGTTTGCCTACCCACAGCCGCCCGAATCGTCATTGACGATGGCTCCGTTTGCGACGGTTCGGGTATTGGGGCTGGCGAATTACGATTTCTGGTAATTGGTGGAAATTCGGGCGGGCAATCCAGCTTCAATATCACAGCCAACTATCAACTAAACTGGTCGGCGAGCAAATACGGCGGCAGTGGCTCAACAGGGAATCAGACAGTCACGCAAAATCTGGTGGTTAACGATGCTGGTAGCGGCAACCAGTACGATTGGGCATTGCAACAACCCAACCAATCGTGGTATTACCCGTCGGCGGGCAACAACGTAGCATCGTTTGGAACCGCGCTTCAACAAACGTCAACCGTTCCCGCAGGTAGCGTCAGTCAGACAGGCGGTACGTTCACCATCGACTTTACGGCTACGGCTTCTATTGACCTAGGGCGCGCATTTGGCAATGCCGATGCCCGCGTAACAATGGGGCCGGGATTTCATGGCCGCGCTCGTTATGAAGTTGATTACCAGTGCTGGCAGATTGTTCCGAATCCATTGCCGGTACGTCTCGTTTCGTTCAATGCCAAAGCTGGCGACGGCCTTATCAACGTAGTATGGGAAACGGCGATTGAGCAAAATAACAGCCATTTTTTCATCGAACGTAGCGCCGATGCCTTTACGTTCGAGGCCATTGGGCAGGAGGCAGGCAAAGGCACTACGTCGTCGCGGCAGCAATACGTTTTTGTGGATAAATCGCCTTTGAGTGGGGATAACTACTACCGCTTGCGACAGGTCGATATGGATGGCTCCACAACTTACTCTAAAACGGTTGGTGTGGTGTATAAGGAAACGCAGCCGCTTTTGGACGTGCTAGGCAATCCAACCGAAGCCCAACCGATACGTATTCGTCTGAAAAACGTACGACCCGAAAATCTCCGATTAACCCAGCAAAACGGGCAATCCATTACGTTCGATCTTCAGGCTGAATCGGGTACTACGTTCAGAATCGTTCCTAAAATAGCCCTCTCATCAGGCGTGTATTTGTTAACGCTACGTGAGGGGTCGGTACGTCTCAGCCAGCGAGTAGTTTTAAAATAATTTATCTGGACCAACCGGAAGCTTGGCGCAGGCATACCATTCGACTAACACTATTTCATCATAGCTTTTGCGTCTTACCCGAACCATGAAATTTCTAAACAGAATTCTTTCATTAATAGCCGTATTCGTCGGTACTATCAATTTCGTAAATGCCCAGCAAGTGATGATGCAGGGATTTTATTACGACATTCCCAAAGCGCAGTGCGGAGCTGCCTGGGCCGATACGTTGGCGGCCAAAGCCATTCCGTTAGCTGCGTCAGGTTTTACCCATATCTGGACACCGCCGTTTCAGGGCAACGGTCCTAACAGTGGCGGCTACGACCCGAAAGACCTGTACATTGGCACCAATAGCACACTTACGGCGCTCGGCACTAAACAGCAGATTCTGAACATGGTATCGACATTCAGTGGCGCCGGAATGCAGGTAGTAGGCGATATGATTTACAACCACCGCGATGGTGGCGCTCCTGAAACCAACGATCCCGTACTGGATTATGTTATGAACCATGCAGGCAACACCAGCAATCAGAATTGCTATCAGTACGCCATGCCGTCAGATCGTTATCGACTTATTCTACCCGTTGGCGGGACGTCGGGTAACGGCATTGGGAATTACTACGTCAACATCAGTTCCCGCACCAATACGTATGCAGGCAGCCAGTACATGCTCTACGTGACTACAAAAAAAATAGGAGGTTCGCGCTGGTCGCCCGTTAACGCAACGACGGTTGTAGCGCCGGAACAAGCAGCAGCTTATCCAATTCAACTGGGGACAAATTACCAGGTTACGATTGATTCCGATGGCGATAACGATGAATTTCAAATTGCGCTTAATACGGCTGATTTCAACCCGTCCGATACGTTGTTTATTCAAATGATCAACATCAATCCGGGCGATATTACTGCTTATTCTAATCATCGCCCCTGGAAAATCTGGTACGACCCCTTAGGTTCATTGGGCAATGGCTCGGCGCGCGATCTGGCAGAAGTGGGTAACATGTTTTCGGGTGGTGGCCTCAATCCCAGTTACAAACTCCGGGCGCAGACGTTTACCAATTTCTGCGGTTTGCCGGGCGGTGGTCCCTGTATGAATGGTAGTAATTTCCGGCCTAACTGGTCAGGAGATCCGGCTTCCGACGTGAATGCTACGTGCCTCGGACCCGCCTGGAGCCAGCAGAGTATGGATTATTTTTACGATTACGATCACCAGAATCCCGATACTAAACAAAAACTAATCGACTGGACACTCTGGAGCTGGGATCAAGTGGGCATTCGCGGGCTAAGAATGGACGCTATCAAACATTTTCCGGCTTCGTTCGTGGGCGATTTACTCTGTGCCATGCACGCGGCTGGTAAAGACCCCAGCCTGATTGTTGGCGAGTGGTATGGGCAAGATCCTGGGCCGCAAGGGAGCTGGCTTAATCAGGTCTATACTAAACTGAATGCCTGCGGTGCAGCCAGCCTTAATCCGAAAGTATTCGATTTCAACCTCCGCGATCAATTGAAAAAAGCCAGCGATGGTGGAAACGGCGTGAGTACGTCTGCCGATTGTAATGACACAGATTCGTGGGATGTACGTAGCATTTTTACGGGCAGTCTGCACGATGGAAGCGGTTTCAGCGGAAACAACGTAGTGACGATGCTCAACAATCACGATTTCCGTAGCGCCGACCCAACGTTTGGCGATGCGCTCATACACGACCGCGCCGACGCACTCAACAGCTACGCCTATTTGCTCACTAACAATCATCTGGGCGTACCAACGGTGTTCTGGCCAGACTATTACGGCTATCCTGCCTCAGTAATAACCTGGAACGGTACGGCCTGCGCGCCACAGACATATGGCTATTTCCCGAATTGGCCACAAGGCGGCTTAAAAACCGGAATCGACCAGTTATTGAACGTACTTAAAACGTACATCAGCGGCTCAACGAGCATCGATTACCTTAATAAATTTGGTGGCCCGGCGCTCAATTATTTCACAGGCTGCTACAAACGCACACTCATTTATCAGAACAACGCTTCGGGCAGCGCAGGCGGGAAAGAAGTGTTGAATGTGATTAATTATGGCGATCAGCCGGTTGACGTAGAAGTACCGGTAATACAACGTAATGGCGTGGCTGCGGGCGTGACGTTCAGCAACGTAGCCGGTACAAGCTCAACCGCGCATCCGGTTGTGTCGGGGGCGGGTATACTACGTGTTAAGGTGCCCGCGCACAGTTTCGGCACATGGGTGCAGGGGGCGCCTTTGCCCGGCCTGGCTATCTACACGCTACGTAACGGTTTATGGAATGATCCGGCTACCTGGTCCTGTAATTGCCTGCCAACCAGTAGTGATAGTATTCAGATCAAACACAACGTAACACTACCGGCTGGCTATATCGGTAATGCACAGCAAATTAATGTTGATTTAGGACAGAAGCTCATTTTTGGGACGGGAGCCAAAGTGAACGTAGGCCAGTAAATGACTCGGGCGACACACCGGAGTTTTGCGCGTGACTATGAGTTGCCACCTAGGTTACGTCCAGAAAATCCATAAATTGTCTACTTTCGTAGTATTTAGAAGCGCGGATGAGACATTTCTTGTATCGGTTCGTATGGTTATTAAGCGGTTGCTTGATCGCTCTCCCCCTTATGGGGCAGCCCGTAGCCGACCAACCGATTCTGGAATTACCTACCGCCAATCATCCGCTTTCACTACGTGGGCACATAGCTTATTTTCTGGATTCGTTACGTATTCGGGGGTTAAACGACGTAACACATCCGGCTATTGATGCTGCGTTTCGCCCAGTCGAGTCGCCAGTACCGAACTTCGGCTATATCAGTAGCGTTCAGGCAGCCCGACCGATCTGGCTACGTTATCGATTACACAATCCCACCACCAAACCGCAAAACTGGTTCACTGAAATAGACTTCTGGAGTTTCGATCAGCTTCAGCTTTTTGTTGTCGACGACCAGCAGCGAGTTTTATCGACTTCGCCGGTCATTGGCTGGAAAACACCGACGAACCAACGTATCAGAAATCATCGACACTACTGGTTTCCGTTTACGGTACCGGCTGGTCAGAACGTAACGGCCTACCTGCGCATCTTTAAACAACGGGGTGCGCAGCTTATTCCGGTCAACCTCGTTCCCGAAACAGCTTACGAAAGTGAGGTTCAGAAAGGGTATTTATTCTGGGGAGGAGTTTTGTTCACGCTCACGTTTGTGGCGATCATGAGCCTGATTTTTTTCCTCACTACGTTCGCACCGATTTACTCCCGTTATATTTTCTGCCTGCTGGGACTGGTTGGTTTTTTCGTTATTAACGACGGTTTTCTGAACCAATTTGCCTTCGACGAGCAGTTTCTACTGCCTCGACAAAACGTTTATTTTCTGTTTCCGCTCGTTCTGTTCTATTCACAACTCACTTTTGTCCGTACGTTTTTGCCGCTGCGTCACACGCCTTCGCATCGCTGGCACACCATCGGAACGGTAGTACTCTGGTGCTGCGTAGTTGGACTTTTTTCGCTAACCATCGAGCTTTTTGTACCGTTTACTCCGCTGGTTGAGTTAGTTATCGTCCGGCTTTTTTCGATGATTTACTGGCTCCCAATGCCCGTCATCGTTGCCTATATCATCATTAGTATTGTTCGCCGGTATCACGTTCGCGAAGCCTGGCTGTACCTGATTGCCGTTTTACCATACTATACCCTCAACCTCGGGCAGGTATTTGCGAATTTCGGCCTGATTCCTACCTACGAGGCCGTTGCTAACTTTGCTAACTACGCCCTTGCGGGTCTGTTTGAGGTTTTTGTTCTGACGATTGGTCTGGCTTACCGCTACAAAGTGGAGCGCGATAAAACCGAGCAACTTATTAAAGAACACACGGTTCAGCAACAGCGTGCTTACGAAGCCGAAGTACAGGCGCTAGCCCTGAAAAACAATTTATTAGTCGAAAAAGAACGTATTGCCCGTGATCTACACGACAATGTAGGCGCTCATTTGGCTTTCGTCGTAACCAATCTAACACACATCAGCGATCAGGCTGAACGACAACCGGTTAAGGACGGTAAGAAATGGGCAAATCAGTTACGGAACATTGTGGTACATACCCGTGAGGCCGTTAAACTCCTGCGCGAAACGATCTGGGCTATCCATCAGGAAAGCTTTACGGTGGAAGAGTTTGGTGAGCGGCTCAATCAATACATCAACCGTTACGTTCACGAAACCGATGGCTTATCGGTCGACGTACAGTTGACGGGGTCGACCACCAAACGCCTTACGTCGTCTCAGGTGCTGAACCTGTTCCGGATTGTTCAGGAAGCACTCAATAACGTAGTGAAACACGCCCGCGCGACTGAGGCTATTGTGCAGCTAAATATACTGGAAACCAAAGGAATAAATCTAAGTATCCGCGATAATGGACAAGGGTTCAATTTGCCTGATGCGGCCATTTCTGAACAACATTACGGCCTGCAAAACATGCAGAAACGAGCTCAGGAACTGGGTGGTACGTTCCGCGTCATTGCCGATAAAGGAACTACTATTGAGGTGAATGTTTGAGTTTTAACCATTTCGGCTAACACAACCGGCTGATAGCTAGTTTGATGCATAACCGCTGCTTCAATTTATGCATCAAACCTTGATTAGCCGTCGAACTCTCGGCGTTACGTTCTCTGATGAAGGGGCCTGTATACGTGTCTGGGCCCCTTTCGCACAAAGTGTCTGTCTTCGCCTTCATCAACAACAGCAAACTGTCCGCCTTCAGTTGGATGGCACGTACTGGCAAACCTCGACTCCCCAACTTCAACCCGGTGATACGTATTCATTTATCCTGAACGATACGCTCGAACGGCCCGATCCGGCTTCACTTTCACAGCCCGAGGGAGTTCACGGGCCATCGCAGGCCATTGATACGTCGGAATTTATCTGGACGGATGACAACTGGAAGAATCTGCCGCTCGATGATTATTTATTGTATGAACTTCACACCGGTACATTCACCCCCGATGGTACGTTCGCGGGTATTGAAAGTCGACTCGATTACCTGATTGAACTGGGTATCAACGCCGTCGAGATTATGCCGGTGGCACAATTTCCCGGCACGCGGAACTGGGGCTACGATGGTGTTTGCCCATACGCGGTGCAGAATTCGTATGGCGGTGCTATCGGGTTGCAACAGTTGGTCGATGCCTGTCACCGGAAAGGTTTGGCGGTTGTTCTCGACGTAGTGTACAACCACATGGGCCCCGAAGGCAATTATTTTTACGACTATGGCCCGTATTTCACCAACCGATACCAGACGCCGTGGGGGCACGCTCTCAATTTCGACGCTGATTACAGCGACAGCGTGCGTCGGTATTTCATCGAAAACGTATTGATGTGGTTTCGGGATTTTCACATCGACGCGCTACGTATCGACGCAGCTCACGCCATTCATGACGCCCGCGAAGTGCATTTGCTACGTGAAATCAAGCAGTACGTGGATGAATTGATCCGGCAAACGGGCCGGCAACATTACCTGATTGTGGAATCGGACCAGAACGAAACCAAATTTATTCAGGCACTTGCGCAAGAGGGCTACGGCATGGATGCCCAGTGGAACGACGAATTTCACCACGCCCTCCGCGTAACGGCTACCGGCGAGCAAAAAGGCTACTACGTTGATTATAACGGGATTCAGCACTTAGCGAAATCCTATAAAGACGCTTACGTATACGATGGTACGTATATGCCCCGGCGGGCGCGTATCGTCGGAAAATCAACGGCAGGTCATGCTGGGCGGCAGTTTGTGGTTTTCTCGCAGAATCACGATCACATTGGTAACCGGATGCTGGGTGAGCGCCCCAGCCAACTCGTGAGTTTGTCGATGCAGAAATTAATGGCAGGAGCTGTTATGAGTAGTCCATATCTGCCGATGCTATTTATGGGTGAAGAATATGGCGAATTAAATCCGTTTATGTATTTCGTGAGCCACAGCGACCCAAACCTGATTGAAGCCGTTCGGCAGGGACGTCGACGGGAATTTGCCGCGTTTCAGGACGTAGCCGAAGCCCCCGATGCGCAGGACGAGCGAACCTTCGAACGGTCGAAACTCAATTGGGAACTACGCGATCAGGAACCGCATGCTACGATGTTCCGCTACTACCAGACTCTGCTGGCTCTGCGCAAACAATCGTCGCTACGTCACCCCGACCGCGAATCGGTAGCCGTTGTTGTTGACGAATCCAAACAAACGATCATGCTACTGCGGCAACACAAACAGGTTGATTGGGTTGCTACGTCAGGTCTTGAAACGGTCGTTTGCCTTCTGAATTTCTCGAAAGAAAGCCAGTCATTTACGATGCCCGTATGTGATCGTCCCTGGCAAAAACTGCTCGATTCAGCCGACCCGAAATGGCATGGCCCCGTTGCGGCTCCTGACCGTTTGAACGGCTGCGATTCGGTGGTTGTGCAAGCCGAATCCATTCTGATTTACACGAACAAATAAACGAACGTATCAATCTATCCTACAGGCAATTAAACAGAATAAATATCAGGCAGGCTCCATTAATCCTCCGTTGCGACGTAACGCGGAAATTAACTGGAGCAGGCTAACCGCATGGCTGAAAAATACCACCGGCACAAGGAAGCCAGGGAGCCAGACATAAGGCGCTTTCAATACCGCTACGTTCGGCTGATCGAAAGCGAGCTGCTGAAACGGAAGGGGTGCCGCCAAAATCGCCTGAATGACAATATTGAACAGTAGGCCAACCGCCACTACGTTCCAGAGAAGTAGCCAACGCAGCGAAACCGATTTACGCCGAAATACCAGCCAGGCCATTACTGGAGCCGTTAATCCTGCCAGTACGTCGAAGTTTCGCCCGGCGAACGTCATCAGTTCAGGAATTTGCTGGTAGAGATATAAACTATAGAGCATCAGTTCTACAGGAACGCGTACTACGTGTATAAATGTGAGCGTCGAGAGCGGTAATCCACGTATCCAGGCACGGCTTTTTGAGATACTAAACAAACAGATAATTAGTAAAAATGGTGGCCCAATTGTGAGTACAAAGCGAGGTGGGAAACCGGTTAATTGTTGAAAAAAGTGTTGATAAGCCAGTATAGCCAAGAACGTTAGCCAACCCAAACTGATTAAAATCCAAGCGGTTTTCCGTTTAGAAGCCCGCCCGAACGCTACGTAGAGAAAATATAGGGTTACAAGCGTAGTGAGGACAAATCCTGCATCTAGCCAAAGTGGAGTTGGTTCGTAGAGATGCGCTAAATTAGGTTGCATAAACTTATTGTTTCCAGGCAAGCTGTGTGCTTGCAGCAGCAAAGGAAATACGCAATTGCAGCTGAAAAACGATACGTATTTTCCCCAGAAAATGAATGGTATCAGATTTACCGATGAATGGTCAATGACTGATAGATTGCAGCCATTTACGCAGGTCAAGGCTCCGGTAGCGACTTACAATAACTTCCTGATGTGACTCTTGGCGGTGCAGGGCGGGCACTAACGTAACGATCAGTTTGCGGTTGACATCATCCTGAACAGCGCGAACAGCACCTATCCCCACAACGAACTGACGGTTCAACTGAAAGAAATACCGGCTATCAAGACCAGACGTCAGTTGAGCAAACGAAGCATAACGCGTAGCAATTTGTTGGCCATCAATTTTAACCAGTAAGATTAGCCCGCCAGTTGAATAGAAGTAAGCAATTTCCTCCATAGGTAAACGCAATTGACCGCTGCTCACGTCTATAGTAACAAGTGTCTGAGCCGACGACGTGTTTACGTTGGTCAGAGCAAATGTATTTTCAGACGTATTATTCTGACGCTCAGCCCAAAATGCCTGCATCAGATAGAAACCGACGTAGCCACCATTAACAAGTGTGGCTAGCGTAATACAAACAATAATGCCCCTCGTCACGGTGGCGGGAGCGGGCCAATGCTGCGCATACAGACGCTGAGCCAGCGGAAAAACCACCGCAAACGTTAGTAATGTAGCAGTACCACCAAATAATATTTGGTATACAAGTCGGCGATTAGGATTCTGCCAGAAGGGTAATCGTTCATCGAGCCACCTGAAAATGAATAGGTTAACTTCCCAACAGGAAAACATCACCGTGGCAACGGTCAGGAAGTACGCCCAGGGAAATTGATAGCCCGGCTGACCGGGAAAAACCTGACTAAAAACGACATGGGAGGCTACTAACGCTGCTAGAGGAATAACAGCCAGCCGAATGAATAGGCTTCGTTTGTAGGAAAGGATAGAGTTAGTGCCCAACTTTTATGATACCGTTATGAATATACGTATCGTTCTTAAGCCTACAAAGATGCTCACATGTGGACGTGTAAAGTAAGTTTAAATAGTCACTATTTCGTGAGCAAATTCGAAATTATTTGAGCCATTACTTTATTTCCTTTAATGGTTAAATGGTCCGTTTCGTCTAATAGCGCCGTCGTATTTTTACTATATTCATTTACAGGACTGGCGTAACGAATATTTTCTTTTTTGAGAAACTGTTCAATTTCAATTGTCATATCAGCCAGCTCATACGTATTGTTTTTATAACCTATACCAGCTGGCAAAATTATGACACTGAATGGCACTTTTGTTTGCTCTTTTAACCTATGCAAACTTTCAAAAATTTTATCTTTTGTGCCATTGAATGACCAGTGATAATAGTCAGAGTTATACATCACTTCGCCTTTTTTCTTGATGCGATAAATCAATTTTCGCAAGAACCACACGGCTTTGAAAGCAGGGGGGTTAAAATAGCGATAAACGCCATTATCTGCTCCTTCGTAGATCGAGTTTCTCAGCGTAAAATCATTGAGATTCAGCAAATAAACAACTTCATCGAATTGATACGTTGGGTCATATTTTTTTAGCTGGGGAACCATTTGTGGCGTAGCATAACCCGGTACACCCAGGTTAATCACTTGAATAGTACCGCCCCGGACATCTTCTGTCAATTCACTTAACGTACTGTCCTGACTCTGGTTGATACCAAAAACAACGGAATCGCCCAGCAAACCGATACGCCGTTTTTGTTTTTGTGTCGTGTCTGATTTTTCACGAACGCCCAACTTATTAATGAGCAATAATCGTCCGTCATTGATAAGATTTACTCTGGACTTAAGTTCGTACCCCAGCTCATCATTACTTGATTTTTGAAGGTAAAAAAAAGCTGAATTTTTTACGGAGTCCAGCTGCCTTTTTACAACGACAAAATAAAAAGCCTGCGCTATTAATTCAATCATTATAACGCACAACAAAACACCAATTAGAATGGCGATTATTGAGGCTTTTCGGGAGTTTATCGCACTCTTTTCGGAGGCTGTTACATTTTTAGTGCGGATGTATTCACTATTCATACATCGATACGTTCTTTATGAATGACTATAAACCTAACTATATACTAAAGTAAACCTGGCTATTGCCTAAACTATCAGTTACGTGTCTGATAAAACCGTCCTAGGGCACTACAAGAACTTAATTTGAAAAATCTAACAGTAACAAAATTAATAAATCTCCAGAAAGTGTCTACAAGATTGATTAATTTTTCACAAAGCACTTAATTAAAGTCATTAACGTATTAATGTCCAATTTATTAACCTACAAAACCAAAATATTGCCTCTACTCCGACAATAGCATATCCAGACGACGTATCGACTGAATTACAGAGCGTACTGTGTGGTAATTGATTTTCCAGGAATGACTCATGTGTGTCCAGATGGGTACTCCCTGTCGAGTCATCAGTGGCCACCACTCGCCAACCGGATGATTAATCATTTTGTCCATCAAAAACCGATGGACGTTTTCATAAGCATTCCAGTATTTTTCGTCACCAAAAATCCGATATGCATCCAGTAACCCAATGACCACTTCGGCTTGTTGCCAGAATTCCTTTTCCCGATCATAGACTACACCCGCATGAGAACCTTCCACAAAAACCCCACCAAACTCCCAGTCGATGCCAAAATCAACCGCGTGTGATATGGATTTTAGTAACTGCTCCTGGTATTCGCTGTGCGGGATGCCCAGTACGTCCAGCGCGTGCAGCAGCAACCAGGCAAACTCAGCATTATGACCATAACTGGTATTGTCCTCAGCCTCCCGTTTTACGCCATCTTCCGTAAATCGATCCCAACCCCAAATTACGTCGAATTTGATCTGCGGGGCCACGCGCCAGTCGGCCCAGAACTGCGGAATTCCGGTACCATGTATCGGATGCATAATTTTCTCCGTCAGCAACGTAATGACTTCCAGCAGTTTCCGTCGATGCAGGGGGTTCTGCGAACATTCGTACAACGTAGTGAACGCTTCCATCAGGTGCATATGCGCGTCGAGCGTTTTCCGATCGCCACCACCTGCCCCCGCCCCTTTAAGCGTCCAGTCGCGGAAGAACATCTCGAAATAACCACCGTAACACGTATCGACCGCGTGTTTCTGCAATAAATCGAAGACTCGTTGCGCATAGTCGATACCCCGCGTGTCGCCCGTAGAGAGCGTGTATTCGCTCAGACAATAAATGGCAAAACTTTGCCCGTAGACGATCTTCTGATCATTGATTACCTCCCCTTTCCGATTGGTCATCCAGTAAAAACCGCCGTGTTCTTCGTCCCACATCCGCTCAATGAGGTAATCGACGCCATGACGAGCCATTTCGCCCAGTTTCCCATCGCCATACCCCGCCCGATGCGCCGACGAATACGTGTAAATAGACCGCGTTTGTGCAATGAGCGATTTCTCGTCCTCACCCGAATCGTTACCATCTTTATCAAAATGCGTGATAAATCCGCCATTCTCGCGGTCGACAGCGCGATTCATCCAGAAAGGCAATAATTCGTTTGTCAGGTGATGATATAATTCCTGACGGCAGTACTGCAGATTTTGCTTAGTCATTCGTAGAGAATTGTTTATGAAGGGCAAGGATTTCGGGCAACGTAGCCGTACCCGTTTGGCGGAGTTTCTGAACTGTAATAGCGGCTGCCAGATTTGCCATTTCCAGCGCCTGAGCCAACGTAGCACCCGCTCCCCGGCAGGCCGACCAGGCAGCGACTACCGTATCGCCCGCGCCGACGGTATCCAGTTCGCCCGATAAATGTAGGCCTTCAACGTATTGCGGGCCGTTTTGGTCCAGATATAGAATTCCGGCAGGACCACGGGTGATCAGCAGTGCCCCGCCCAATTGCTCGCGCAACGTAGTACCGTGTTCAACGCACCAGTTTAGGTCGGGATGTTCCGGCGCTGCTACGTCCAGAAAACGAGCCAGTTCATTCGTATTGACTTTCAACGTAGCACCGTGTACATACGTACCGACATCACGCATGTCAGCCACAAATTGCACGCTTGGAAAGCGTTGAATCAAGTCGTTGATTGAAAATACGCGTTCCTTTGTAAGAAGCGGTTTGGCAAATTGCTGATTGATAATCAGTACGTCCAGATGTACCAGCAATGATTCTAAACCTGCCAGCAATTGGTCGAAAAACGCATCGGAGAGTGAATTGGCCGTACCGAAATCAATCCGATTGGCTTCCTGACCGTCATCGTTCGGTTTGGTATATACGCAGGTATCCCAGTTTTCAGAAGCCTTCAGCAAATGCTGGGTGTTGACGTTCAGCGTCTGAAATAAATGCTGCATTTCACGTCCATACAGGTCATCACCCACGCAACCGATGGCATGCACTCTATGGACACCTAAGGCAGTCAGATTTTGAACAACATTACCGGCCGCACCCAGCGACGCCCGCGGCTGGCTTCCCCAGAAAACGTCTTTTTTTGTTTCCAGCGATTGCTCGCCCGTCTGGGTTTGTAAGCTGTAATAAAGGTCTACGGCAAAGTCGCCGATAACGCCAATTTTTACGTCCTTGAATCGCTCAAAGAGAACCTCAATTTCGGTGGTTGTCATCTGGGCAACTCGTTTACAGTATGGTTTTCCATGTTGGCTGCAATTTTATTCGATACGCGGCTTAATCAAAAAAAATTTGCATTATTTAGCGACAAATAATCATTTCTTTACTCAATCAGGCTTAATAAAGCACCTTTTTACTGACTGCTCATGACACACTATTCCCATTCGAACCGAATTTTAGTGGCGCTCGACTGCATTATTTTCGGTTTCGATGGCAACGAGCTGAATGTCTTGCTGATCAAGCGAAACTTTGATCCAGAAAAAGGAAACTGGTCGCTGATGGGTGGTTTTCTGAAAGAGCATGAAGACCTGGAACATGCTGCTCAACGAATCCTGTTTGAGTTGACGGGCTTGAAAAATCACTATCTCGAACAACTGCAAACGTTTGGCTCCGTCAACCGCGATCCCGTCGAACGTACCGTGTCAGTGGTGTATTATGCGCTGGTGAACAGCCAGCAACAGGATACCAACGCCCTGAAAGCGCACAATGCGTATTGGATTAGTCTGGCTAAAAAACCCCGGCTCATTTTCGACCACGACCTAATGGTTGAGCAGGCACTACGTCAGCTCCGGTATAAAGCGGCCCTGCACGCCATCGGTTTGGGGCTAATGCCCGAGCGATTTACCATTCCGCAGTTGCAGAAGTTATACGAAGCCATTTACAACACCCAACTCGACCGCCGGAACTTCAGCCGCAAAATCATGTCGACCGATTTACTGATTGATACCGGCGAAAAGGACACCAATTCCGCAACTAAGAAAGGGAAGCTATACCGGCTCAATTCCGAAAAATACCAGCAGTACCTTACCGAATACGTCAGCTTTTTTCCAGAACTCACGCTAACGTAACAGGCCCCTCTATCAAAAAATAATTACGTTTCTCATTGAAAAAGCACAAGTATGGCTTAATATTGTGTCACACAAACACGATACGTTGAATACCCAATACCCATGACTAATCAATACGTTATCGGCGTCGATTTTGGTACCGATTCGGTTCGGGCGCTGGTTGTGAATGCTCAGACGGGAGAGGCCGCTGGCACGCACGTGCACGAGTACGCCCGCTGGAAAAGAGGACTTTATTGCAATCCGGCAACCTCACAGTTTCGCCAACACCCGCTCGATTATCTGGAAGGGCTGGAAGCGGCCATCAACGGAGCGTTGGCGCAGGCTCCAGCGGACGTTCGGCAGCAGGTTGTTGGTATTTCAGTCGACACTACCGGTTCTACGCCCTGCGCGGTCGACGAAACGGGTTTGCCGCTGGCGCTACGTCCTGATTTCGCGGAGAATCCAAACGGTATGTTTATTCTCTGGAAAGACCACACGTCCAACGCTGAAGCGGAGGAAATCAATACGTTGGCGCATCACTGGGATATTGATTACACCAAATACGTTGGCGGAATTTATTCGTCGGAGTGGTTCTGGGCGAAAATCCTTCGGACGCTACGTGTGGATGAAACGATTCGGCAACACGCCTTTTCCTGGATCGAGCATTGCGACTGGATTTCGGCTGTACTGACCGGCAACACAAACCCGCTGACGCTACGTCGCTCACGTTGCGCGGCTGGGCACAAAGCGCTCTGGCACAGCGAATTCGATGGCCTTCCTTCCGACGAATTCCTAACCCGGCTCGACCCATTGCTCGGTGGCCTCCGCAATCGTCTCTTCACTGATACGTTCACCGCCGACCAGTCGATGGGAAATCTTTCGGCGGAGTGGGCTGAGAAATTAGGGCTATCAACCAACGTAGTGATTGGCGTTGGTGCTTTCGATGCACACATGGGTGCCGTTGGTGCTGAAATTGAGCCGTATGCGTTTGTACGTATCATCGGTACGTCGACCTGCGATATCCTGATGGCGCCAAACGAAGAAATCGGGCATCAATTGATTCGGGGTATCTGTGGTCAGGTTGATGGTTCAGTGGCGCCGGGAATGCTCGGTCTGGAAGCGGGACAATCTGCTTTTGGCGATCTGTACGCCTGGTTTGCCCGATTGATAACCGGTCCAGTACGTGAGTTGCTGGGCGATGAAGCGGCCGCTACGTTAGAAAGTCAGCTAATTCCGCATCTATCGAAGCAGGCCGCTACGTTACCCGTCACCGAAAACGATGTTATTGCCCTCGACTGGATTAATGGCCGCCGGACGCCTGACGCAAATCACACGTTGAAAGCAGCTCTGGCAGGCTTGAGTCTCGGTACGGACGCGGCTACGGTTTTCAAAGCGCTGGTTGAAGCCACCGCTTTTGGCTCCCGCAGCATTGTGGATCGCTTTGGGGAAGAAGGTGTCCCGATCAAGAAAGTGATTGCCATCGGTGGTGTCGCAAAAAAGTCGCCATTTGTGATGCAAACCCTCGCCGACGTACTGAACAAACCGATTCAGGTAGCCCGCGCCGATCAGGCCTGCGCGCTGGGGGCGGCTATGTGTGCGGCTGTTGCGGCTGGCGTGCACCCGACTATGGAAGCGGCTCAGCAGGCTATGGGTTCAGGCTTCGACGCCGAATACCAGCCTCGCCCTGAAACAGTTGCTACGTATGAAAAGCTATATCAGAAGTATTTGAAACTGGGAAAATTTGTCGAAGGAAAGTAGTTCTGTTATGCCTCGTTTCTCAGCATGACGAAAACATAAACAACATGATTGATTTAAAGCAGTACGAAATTTGGTTCATAACGGGCAGTCAGCACCTCTACGGCGAGGAAACGCTGAAGCAGGTCGATGCTCATTCACAAATCATTGCCGATTCGTTTGATACGTCGTCAGCCATTCCGGTTCGGGTTGTTTTCAAGCCGGTCGTTAAAACGCCGGACGAAATTTACACCATCTGTCAGGAAGCGAACGTAGCGCGCAATTGCGTGGGCATCATTACGTGGATGCACACGTTTTCGCCCGCTAAAATGTGGATTCGGGGATTAAGTGTCCTGAAAAAACCGATGCTCCACCTCCACACGCAGTTCAACCGCGACATTCCGTGGAATGACATCGACATGGATTTTATGAACCTCAACCAGTCGGCCCACGGCGACCGGGAATTTGGCTTCATCATGTCGCGGATGCGCCTGAACCGGAAGGTAGTTGTTGGCTACTGGCAGGAGCCTGACGTAATCGCCAAAATTGCTGGCTGGACGCGCGTAGCAGTGGCCGCCTATGAGCTGAAAACTATGAAAGTGGTACGATTTGGCGATAACATGCGGCAGGTAGCCGTTACGGATGGCGATAAAGTAGCCGCCGAAATGACGTTCGGCATGTCGGTAAATACGCACGGCATCGGCGATCTGGTGGCGGTAATCAATCAGGTTACTGATGCCGAAATTGACCAATTAGTAACTGAATACGCAGATACTTACTCGCTGATGGATTCGCTACGCAAAGGCGGTGCTCAGCACGGTTCGCTACGTGACGCAGCCAAGATTGAAATCGGTTTGCGGGCGTTTTTGAAGGATGGTAATTTTTCGGCCTATACCGATACGTTCGAAGACCTGCACGGCATGACCCAACTGCCGGGCATTGCTTCCCAACGACTCATGGCCGAGGGTTACGGCTTCGGTGGTGAAGGCGACTGGAAAACATCGGCCATGGTACGTACGCTGAAAGTGATGGCGGCTGGACTTCCGGGCGGCAACTCGTTCATGGAAGATTATACGTATCATTTCAACCCCGGAAATCCGCTGGTGCTCGGTTCGCACATGCTCGAAATTTGTCCGTCAATAGCGGCCGCAAAACCAACCTGTGAAATTCATCCACTGGGTATCGGCGGTAAGGCCGATCCGGTACGTCTGGTGTTCAACGCTCCGGCGGGTCCGGCGATCAACGTATCATTGATTGATATGGGCAATCGGTTTCGGCTGCTGGTCAATGAAGTGGAAGCGGTTGACGTGCCCGAAGCGCTCCCCAAACTGCCTGTTGCCCGCGCCATCTGGAAACCCCTCCCCGATATGCAAACGGGTTGCGCGGCCTGGATTCTGGCTGGCGGTGCTCACCACACAGTATACAGCCAAAATCTGACCACTGACGATATCGAAGATTTTGCTGATATTTTCGGTGTAGAGCTCGTGGTTATTGACCGCAATACGAACCTGCGTCAGTTGAAAAACGAGCTTCGCTGGAGCGAAGCAGCTTATCGGTGATATGCCTAATTAAACTGTTTCTGTAGCGCATTATCAGTTATTCTAACGAAGAATCCTGAAGCGTCCTCACTCACTACGTCAGGACGTTTCAAGATTCTTCGTTAGAATGACAAAAATCAACGTAGCACCGTAACAACACCACGTCGGGCAATGGCTACGTTTTTAACATCAACGTATTCGAAGTAATACGTATAAGCCCCCGCGTCAACCGCGGCCCCTTGAGACGTACCATCCCACCAGCCATCTTTCTCAAGTATCGAGAAATTTTCCCTCGCAAACATCACTTCTCCCCAACGGTTATAAATAGCTAATTTCCGAATGGTATAATTGATTTTATAACCTGATACCAGTTGAAAATAATCGTTTACTCCATCACGATTCGGGGTGAAGGCATCGGGTACATATACGTAGCAATCGCCGGATGCGTCAATACTCACTTCTCGTTTTACTATACAGTTAGCAGCGTCTTTAACCGTCACGGTATAGCTTCCAACGGCCAGATTCTGGAACGTAGTGCCCGACTGAAAGGATTGCCCATTGAGTGAATACTGCTTGTTGCCGCTGCCCCCCGATACAGTCAACGTTAACGTACCATCCTGTTGTCCGCAGGTGGATTCGCTGGTTTGCATACCGTCGATTTTTGGGGCAGAATTAGCGCCTACGGTAACCGTCTGACTAGTTGTGCATCCGCCGTCGGTCACCGTAACTGTATAAGTTCCACCGGCCAGATTCTGAAAGATAGGACTACTTTGCGAGGGTTTCCCATCCAGTGAATAAGACTTGGTTCCACTACCGCCCTGCACAGTGGCGGTAATAATTCCGTTGGCTTGGTTACACGTAGCATCCTTGACCTGAAACGGGTTGAGCACTATTGGTTTACGATTCACTTTCACCGCCCTATCCACAAGACAGGCCCCATCTTTGACTGTTGCTTTGTAATCGCCACTGGCCAGATTCTTAAAGACAGGCGTCGACTGATACGTTTGCCCATTCAGCGAATACTGACCTGCCCCGCTCCCACCCGATACAACCAATGTTACGGTTCCGTCGGGCTGGTTGCAACTGGCATCCGTAATCTTTACATCATCAATACGTGGTAAACCTTTGTTGCCAACGGTTATCGAGTCCGATACACTACAATCCCCATCCTTAACGGTCACTTTATACTTTCCGCCTACCAGATTAAAGAAAACGGGCGTAATCTGAAATGGTTGACTATTTAAGGCATATTGACTGGCTCCGCTTCCACTGGCTAAGGTTAATGAAATGGCTCCATCGGCACGCCCACAAGTAGCACTGGCGGAGTTGACCCTATCAATCTTCGGCGGATTTCTAACACCTACGGTAGCCGACTGACTTTGCACACAGCCGCCATCTTTCACTGTAACCGTATAATTTTTACTGGCGAGATTGATAAAGGTCGGGCTCGCCTGAAATGTCTGCCCGTCGACAGAATATTGTCGGGACGAAATCGGCAGATTTGGCGTTATGCTCACCGTTAATACGCCATCCGAACGCCCACAACTGGCCGGAAGCGCGGTTGTCGACGCGATCGTAAAATTCTTTCCCTCGGGCGTTGCCGCCAGTGCCAGATCATCGAAATAAGCTTCAGTCGTAGTACCGCTTCGGCGCTGGCTTCGTAGTCGTATTCTAATTTTCCGGGTTTTAGGCTTTACAATAAAGGACGTAGTAACGAGAGTCCACGTACCGTAGTTTGACGGGCCAAGTGTATAAGAGTCCAGTACTACATCACTGCCATCGAGCGCATCAAGAACAATAGTAGTCTGATCAGGCGGATTTTTAGAAGTAGAGCTGACCGACCCCAGAAAGAAAAAGCGTTGATTCCCTAAATCAATGGAACAGGTATAATCATCCAGGGCAATGGTTTGGCTTAATTCGGCGTCGGCAGTATTGACCGCAGAAAAATACCCATCTCCCTTTTGTGGAGCAGGATTGGTTGTACGCTTCGTCCATTCACTACCAGCCATTTCAACCCAAGACGGTATCTTACCATTTACCAAAGGCAAATCACAACTAGGGTTTTTAATCAGGTTTTCTTGAGCACTGACAAGGGTAGATAATGAAAGCAATAGAATTACTATTTGAAGTTTCATTATACAGTAAAAATTATATCAAATTCATTTCGCTATAAGTGGGCTGATTAAACACACAACAAATTGTCAATCAGCGGATTGATTCAAAACGCAAGAAATCTAATATACTACTTATTAAAATACGAGACTATAAAAAAGCATAAATAGCCACTATGGTACACTATTGTTACCAAAGCGACAGCAATGCACTAAAAATAGACTGCATCAGCCTAAATCCTATGCAATTAGTATACCAGCCTGTAATGGATAAAAATGAAATCTTAAAGAAACCCTATAAAGCCATCAGGCCCCGACAGATGCTGACTGTCGGGGCCTGATAATGATCAATATAAATCTATAGTCGCAACCGACAGCCGGGGCCTGTACTACGCTTTCGGGCGCTTGTAGAGGGGGACGGTGCTGCAGGGTTCGCCAAATAGCAGGCTTTGCACTACCGGACGTAGCACGCGGGTCACCTCGACGTAAGCAGCCGTGGGAACGGGTACTTTTGAGCATCCTTTCACTACTACGCGGGCGTCGCGGTAATCATCAGGGTTGATTTGGGCAATGGCATCAAAATAAAGTTTCTCCTCCAGGTCAGTCAACGTACCAAACACAATGCTGTTGGCGAAAGGCTGCAATTGCAGGGTAAGCAGCATGTAGGCCCAAGTTGGTACAATGGCATCTTCGGTGCAGGTAATTGCTACGTTCTTACCGGCATATTGGCTCCAGTCATGCTCTTTCAGAAAAGCCCGAAAATCTTTTTCTTTCAGAATCAACCCCATATAAAGGTTATCTTTCAGATCATACACGACGCGCTCGCCCGGATGATAAAGATCTTCCAAATCGAGCGTAATCAGGCCACTATTGGCTACACGATTGACAATTTCCATAGTTTAAAGAGTGAAAGAGCGAATGAATGAAAGAGCGAGGGCGCTGGAAATGCGCTCTTTCACTCATTCGCTCTTTCACTCTTTAGAACCACCATTTACAGTCGAAAGGTTCTCGAAAAACTTGGACCGGCTGTCGGCTTTTTTTGCTACTTTTGTTCTTATATCCAAGTGATAACCGACTTAACCAACTGGCTAATGAAATTTATTGTTTCCTCATCTGTTCTTCTCAAAAACCTTCAGCATATCAACGGCGTCGTGGCTACCAACCCGATTGTGCCGATTCTTGAAAATTTCCTATTTCGTATCGAAGATGGAAATCTGATCGTAACGGCTTCGGATCTGCAAACAACCATGACCACGCAGATGCCGGTTGAATCGAGCGAAAACGGGTCTATTGCCATTCCTGCTAAGCTTTTGCTTGATACGTTACGCAGCTTACCCGAGCAGCCTGTCACGATCAATATTGATACTAATACGTTCGGTACGGAAATCCTGACCGACAATGGTCGCTACAAGCTTTCTGGCGAAAATCCAATTGATTTCCCCAAACTTCCGACGGTAAATAAGAACATGTCGGTCGATATGACGTCGGACGTATTGCTCGGCGCCATCAACAATACAGTTTTTGCGACCAGCACCGACGACCTTCGCCCGGCCATGACGGGGGTACTTTTACAACTCACCGGCGACAATGCTACGTTCGTGGCAACCGACGGGCACCGACTCATTCGCTACCGACGTACCGATCTCGGTTCGGCGGCTAGTACGTCGATTATTATTCCGCGAAAAGCCCTGCAATTGCTCAAAGCATCGTTGCCGGAGAATGTGCCGGTCAGCACCGAGTTTAGTCAGTCGAACGCTTCCTTTACGTTCGGCCCCACACAGCTCATCTGCCGACTGATTGACGAGCGTTTCCCGGACTACGAGAACGCCATTCCGACCAACAATCCGAACGTAATGACGATTGGACGTAGTGATCTGCTCAATTCGCTGAAGCGGATCATGATTTACGCCAACCGCACAACGCACCAGATTCGGCTTTCGCTCAAAGCGGGCTCCCTGACCATCTCAGCCGAAGACCTCGATTACTCCAACGAAGCCAACGAAAAACTCCTCTGCGAATACAACGGCGACGCGATGGAAATTGGCTTCAACGCCAAGCTGTTATCGGAAGTTTTGAGTAATCTGTCTGCCAAAATGGTTTCACTGGAAATGTCGGCGCCCAACCGGGCTGGTTTGCTCATCCCAGCCGACAAGGAAGAAAACGAAGACATCCTGATGCTGGTGATGCCCGTCATGCTGAATACTTACGCGTAAAAAAAGTTATAAAGTTGTAGGGTTATAAGGTTGTAAAGTTGCTCCGCCTAATTCGTTCGCGTCAGCCAACTCTACAACCTTATAACCCTACAACTTTATAACTCCCATTCTCATGTCCAAACAACGTACTGCACCAGCGCTGATTTTCATTTTCATTACGTTGCTCATCGACGTAACGGGGTTGGGTATTATCATTCCTGTTTTCCCAAAACTGCTTGAGCAACTGATTCATGGCAACATCAGTCAGGCAGCCAGTTGGGGCGCCTTGTTAACGCCTGCTTATGCATTAATGCAGTTCATCTTCGCGCCCGTTTTAGGTGGATTGAGCGACCGCTACGGCCGTCGACCGGTACTGCTGTTTTCATTGCTTGGTTTTGGCGTTGATTATCTGTTTCAGGGATTTGCGCCTAGCATCGGATGGCTGTTTGTTGGTCGGGTTCTGGCCGGGATAACGGGTGCCAGTTTCACTACAGCCACTGCCTACATTGCCGACATTAGTCCACCGGAAAAACGAGCGCAAAATTTCGGTTTGGTAGGCGCGGCTTTTGGTGTGGGCTTCATTCTTGGCCCGGCCATCGGCGGGCTTCTGGGCCAATATGGGCCGCGGGTACCTTTTTTCGTAGCGGCTGGCCTAACGCTGGTTAACTTTCTTTATGGCTTATTGATTCTGCCCGAATCGCTTTCCCCAGACCATCGTCGTCCGTTCGACTGGAAACGGGCCAATCCGCTGGGTTCGTTGATGCGGCTGGGCAAATATCCCGTCATTCTGGGATTGGTAGCGTCGTTGGTGCTGATTTACATTGCCGGGTTTGCCGTGCAGGGCACCTGGACGTTCTACACCATCGAGAAATTCAAGTGGGATGAAACAACGGTTGGCTTCTCGCTGGCTACAATTGGCGTGGCGTTTGCACTGGTACAGGGTGGCTTGAGCCGGGTGCTTATTCCCAAGTTAGGTCAGCAGCGATCGGTTTATGTGGGCATGATGTTCAGCGCGATTGGTTTCCTTTTGTTTGGACTAGCGAATCAGAGCTGGATGATGTTTGCATTCATGTTTATTTACGCGCTAGGGGGCATTGCTGGCCCATCCATTCAGGGAATTATCTCCAATCAGGTTCCAGGTAATGAACAGGGTGAGTTGCAGGGTGCGCTAACTAGTCTGACCAGCGTTACGTCGATTGTCGGGCCTTTTATTATGGGGAATTTGTTTTCATTTTTCACCTCCCCCAAAGCGCCTACCTATCTTCCCGGAGCGCCGTTTTTTCTAGGTTCGCTTTTGATCGTTATTAGCGGTCTTCTCGCCCGACGCGGGTTGAAGCGCAATCTGGTAGTCAGTTCAAACCAGCCTCAGCCAGCTCAAGCCGAAACTAACAGTGTTGCAGGTAAAGCCGATAATTAAGCTGCCTCCCTGGCTCGTTTTCCACAAGAACTCACCCAGACAGACCAGCCACCCAGCGCATCCGAAAAATTATATCCGATACCTAACATTAATACAGCAGTGCCGTAGTTGGCAATTTTTTGTTGATACGTTTTCTTAGATACGCCTGTTTCCTGTAGCGTGATGTACAGAACAAAGGTCGAATACGTACCACATTTCCAAAATAGTAAAACCTGTAAAACAGGCTATAACGTAACGCGGCTTCAATAGAAATCGAACCGTTTGATTCCTACCGAAGCCGCGTTATGTTTGATGAAAATCTATTCTCCGAGCTGACGTAGCGGGGAGTTACAGATTGAAAACAAGATTGAAACGTAGCACCATGCCATCTTCCACTTTCATGCCCATAAGCGATGGCCGTTCAATACCGTAATCCGTCATATTAACCGGAAACTGCCCCGTAAGTGTCATTTTACCACCGGCCTCTTTGCGCGTTGCCTGCAACGTAACAGGCTTGGGAACACCGTGAAACGTCAACGTACCCTGAGCCGACATAGTACCATCTTCGGCTGTTTTGATATTCGAGCTGGTAAACGTTACGTTCGGAAACTTGATACCATCGAGCACTTCCATAGCGTGCGAATCGCGGTTGTTATTGTCGCTGTCGAACGACGACACTTTTATCGAAACCGCTACGCTTTCAGGTTGCTTGGTTTCGTCGTTGTACATCATAGCGCCATTCACTTCCTTGCTGACACCTTCCCAACTGTGAAGCGGGTGTTTGGCGGCATACGTAACGGTCGATTGCGTTTTGTCGGCCATTACTTTGCGTTTGGCCATCGGTGCTGTAAAGGCAAAGAACGCCCAGGTGGCTATGAGTAAGCCACTCAAAATCAGATAGTTTTTCATAGCTTAAAAAGTCAAAGAAACAATAGAAGCTGCGTAGGCACCGAACGTAGTATAGGCTGCCGCCCGGTGATACGGTTTAAGTTCTGGATTATCCTGAATCATGTGTGCCAGTACATTAGTTGCAACCATTCCTGTCAAGTGCACAATAGCGAGGTATTTATGCAGTTTGATGGTCGTGAATCCCTTGCGGGCGCCAACTACCGGCGGTGGCGTCGTGAGCGATAAAGCCAACGTAGTGCCATAAGCGATGTTGATAAACGTAGCACTGCGTTCGTGCCACTTTTTTGTATCAACATACTCCTGTCCTTTAGCGTTGTACAGCTTTGCGCCAAGAATACCCTGCGCAATAAATCCCGCCAACGTAACGAAACCCCCAATCTGGTGCATACCGAGCATGGTACGTCTTACTTTAAGCTCCTTTGCCCGGCCTTCGGGCGTAAGTGGTGCCACTTTCAGGCTACGTAGCAACCCTTTCGGGCCCCAGAAGGCTCGTTGCGTAAACAGCATTTTATGCGGCAACAACTCCTGTTTATCTGTTGAATCAGAAAGGCTGGCCAGGAGATCGTCATCCGATGATTTTGGTTCGGCTGCGGGCGCACGGGACGAGTCCCGGCGCACCGCTGTCGAATCCTGAGCCTGTAGTGAACCCACCCCAAGCCATAAAAGCGTGGCAAAAATGACGTATTTCATCGCGTTGACTATTGAAAATTAGGCGGTTACCGTCAGTGTGTTCCCGTCTGTACTGAGGGAGGTTTTATACTGGGTCAATGCCTTCGTAGCCGGTCCCACTTTTACTGCGCCTGTTACTGCATACTCTGAGCCGTGATTACCACAGTAAATATCATCTTGCGTCGACCGATATACCACTTCAGTACCCTCGTGAGTGCAGGCTTTCGACAGCGCAACAACTGACCCGCTTTTCACTTTCGCTACGATAACCCCACCCACAATAGCGTACTGGCCCGCTGTTTTCAGTTTACTATACGTACTGGAGTTCAGGTCCAGCGTAAAATTGACGGCTCCTTTCGAGGCATCGGCATTGCCTGTAAAACCCGTTCCGGTAGGATTACCTGTAGACGGCGTTGGGTCGGTACTGTTGCTTTTCGAACAGGACGTCAACGTAGTACCCATGCAATAGAACGCCATCAGGGCTGCGCTGCTCAGGCCAAGGCTGCGGATGAACTCTCCGCGCTTCATTTGTTCGGTCGTTGGATTGCTTTTCATGGCGTTATAATTAAATTTAGTGTATTTACATGAATTAACGAACAACTTTGCTTCACTTATGCACTCACGGGTTTACAGCTTATAGCGAAGCGAAAAAAACGTACCCGTACTCAATAAATCAATCTTAAAATAACCCACTTTCTTTATCGGAGCTTTCATGAACGGCTCCACCTGCCAGGATAATCGTCTGCTAATGGCTCGTTCGTACCCAATTGAAAAGTTCAGATTGCTAAGGCCATAGCCGCCTGTGCTCTCACTCTCCGTTGTCGGATTTGTCGCATATGGACGGTAATAAACATAGGTGTAATCCTCTTTATTCATGATGTAGCTGGTTACACCTGTACTGACGAACCACCGAGATGGTTGGCGACCGTCGCTGCGAGGTCTTACCAAAACATCATACCGTATGTTTATCGGAATGTCGAACATATTACATCGACCATCTATTCCGGCGAAATTAGCTGGGTACTTTTTGATTTCTGCGGGCAAAAGCGAATAGTCATATTCGCCCGGCAGCGCCTTATACACTTTCGTGCTTTGAATCACACCCGCCTGAATACTCCAACGCGACGCCAACCGATATTCCAGCAATAAGCCAACGTTCGTACCCGGTCGTGTAAAGTTTTTCAAACCGATTGAACTCAAATCCGGAGCCACGACGAACCGAACACTCAACCCGCGCTGAACCGGTACGTTGGGCACAACCTTTCGTACTGTTGTATCAGGCTTTACTTCCATAGGCCGGCCTTCAAACGCCAGATTTTTTGGCCAGCGTGGTGATTTACTGGCCAGCTCGGTTACGTTCATCAGGGCAGCGGCTTCGGGAGCGGTTTCCATCGACTCAGTCAACGTAGCATTACGTGGTTCATCAGCAGGCAGCTGCTTCACAGTCGAGTTTGGGGTAGCGCCCATCTGGTTATTAACCGATAGACCAGGAGGTACTACGTTCCCGTCCCGACGGGCGTAGCCTCGTCTGCGCGTTGCCAAAACACTACGTTGCTGCTGGGTAAAAGTACCGATAGTTGATACGTTGGTTTGCGCTGAGCGATTGACGCGATCTATGGCTTTACGTGTTGCCAAAGGTGCTACGTTACGTAACGAAGATTTTGCTACGTTGGCGCTCTTTGTTGACCTATACGCCGGACCAGCCGACTTCGTTGCAGGGCGAGCGGCAGACGCGGGCGATGTCGCAGGTGTAATGGCTACGTTATCAGAGGTTTTTGGCAAATTCGTTCGTTCATCGGCCAACTTTGTCCGATTGCTGGAATTCGTTTGCACCGTTTGTTCATCGGTCGATTCCTCCCGATTAACCGATGGCTGAACATCGCTGGCAAGCTTCCCTGCGTCCTGTTGTTGCGGCTCAGTTGACTGTTCTGTATCGGCTAATCGGGACGATTCGCGCTGATGTGACCCTTTAGCTGTTGTATTCCCTTCGGGCTGTTGGCTGACGACTGTCGATGACAAAGCGTTACGTTCGCCACTAGTTGCCTTTTGATAGACGAACCATCCTCCACCCGTCAGCAATAATAGCAGCGCAACGGGCAATCCCCAACGTAGCAGATTCTTCCAGAGCATTGCTCCGGCTGGTCTGGTTTTGTCGGTCGAATCCAGCAGGGTGCTCATTTTAGACCACGCCCCTGGATCCTGATTCGGTTCGAACTCTTCAGCCGACTTTCTGAAGAGCTCATCCAATTGGTCATCGGTTAGCTCTGACATACTCGTCGTAGTTTATCTGCTTCAATAGTACGCGTAGATTTTCCCGCGCCCGGGCTAAGTTTGATTTCGACGCTCCGACCGAAATACCAAGCTGGTTGGCAATTTCTTCGTGCGTGTATCCGTCTATAACATACAGGTTAAACACCAGCCGATACGCAGGCGACAGCCGCTGAATCAAGGCCATTAAATCCTCGTGAGCGAGCTGACTAAAAGCGTCAGATGCTTCCGAAATCGCCATTTGCCCAACATCCTCGACCGATTCATGATGGTGATGCTTCATCTCCTGGCGATAGTGATCTACCGCTGCGTTGATCATGATTCGCCGTAGCCAGCCCTTAAAAGGCTGCGCCGGATCATATTGATCTAATCGGGTAAAAACTTTCAGAAACCCATCGTTGAGCACTTCCAGCGCCCCCTCACGAGTAGGGGCATACCGCAGGCATACGCTCATAGCATACCCATAGAATTGCCGGTATAGCAACTCCTGACTTTGCCGCTGGTTACGTAAGCAACCAGCGAGCAAGTCGGATAAAGCAGGTATGTTCGGCGCGTTGGACAAGCTATTCCACGTTTGGGTTACAGGTAATCAGGCAATCAATAAGATTCTGTCGACTTAAAAATAAAACTTTAAGTGAATGTTTAATGAGAAATGAATAATTAATTCCTGGCTGATAATCATCCATTATACACGCTACATTCAATCAGGCTAACAGAATCGAAATTAACCCAGTTACTTTATTAATTCGGCGCTTCCGCCGATGTACTGTTCACGACAGGCCATACACCCGGTCTTGGCACGCTTACACCTTTCGTGGCCCCTCGCTGACCAGCGTCGGCACCAAAATAGTAAAGGGGCCAGCCTTTGTAAGTAAGCTGTGTTTTGCCGACCGCCGTAATGGTCGTAAAATCAGACTTTTTGAGCGCCGACGGAATTTCGCCAATCGTAGCCGACGTTTCGAATATCGGCCAGGTTGGGTTGTTACTCAGATCGGCTTTGGTATACGTATTTTTATTCTTTTTGTCGGGAGCAAAGGCGTAGAGCGTACGCCCAATGCTGTCGGTCAGGAATAACGAATTGCCTGTTCCTTCTTTCGTGTCGAAGGTGTAGTTTTTGCCATCCATCCCCACCAGTTGCCGCGACGCCAGCATCACCGTATAATTTGGCTTAGCGACCAGCCAGACGTTACCGACGTTTTCGCCGTTCACATCGCCCGTTTTGGCGTCGTTCTGATAATAGTAGAGCGGCCAGCCTTTAAACGTGGTTTGTTTCGACCCGTCGGCGCGGGTAATGGTCGCAAAATCGCTCGCTTTCAGACCCGTTCCCATCGAAGGGTTTTCTTTGTAAAATACTGGCCAGGTTGTTGCGCAACCACCCGTGCAACTCGAGGTACCCGTTACGTCGGGCGCAAAGAAATAAAGCGTTTTTCCGTTTTCACCGGCAATAACGTTACCCAGCGACGTTGTTGCGAGCGATAAATCCGTACCACCACCAACGGTTGTCGGGTTTTCTTCCTTGCAACTCCATAGCGCAATCATCAGCAAAGCCGTCAATACAGGCAGGCGCTTCACAAAATAGGACGTTCTCATGTCAACTGTAGTTTGATAGTAAAGATTGAACAGTTGAACCGGTTCGTCCGTCAATACGGAGGGTTTTTAGAAAGGGTTGCGTGAGGGGTAAAAAAAATGTCAGAACCGGGATTGAGCAGATTGAGGGATTTTCAGGATTTTGTTTCTCGCTTCGTTGAAGCGCTTTATAAACTAACAAAATCCTGAAAATCCCTCAATCTGCTCAATCCCGGTTCTGAATTACTCCTTATCAGCCCGGCGGTCGGCGCGGATTTCGGGAATGGTGTCGGAATCGATTAATCCTAACGAAGCCGCGTGTTCAGCAGCCGCTACGGTATCCGCCACGAGCAACATCGGAACGTTATACGTATCGGTTGTGCGAATAAGTTCACGAACGGCTTCATCCCGTACATCTTCCGATACGTCGCGAATGTAAATCGCCAGAATTCGACCGGGGTTTTCCTTAACTATTTGTGAATAAATTTCGGGGTCCTGCTGGCCGCTGTCGCCAATGAGCACGAAGGGCAGTTGAGGGTTCACATCCAGCACTTTACGGATCATGGCCAGCTTATGCGTATGATGCCCTTCCGACGAAAGCATTTGTTTATTCAGGCTAAAATCACGTAGCAGCAAGGGGCCTTTTGGGATTCCCTGAATCCGAAAAAAATCGACCAGCAAATCATATAGATTCCAGGGGCTGCTCGACACGAAATAAATTGGATTAAACAACGTAGTGACCGGCCCACTCTGCAAGGCCCGATAAAAAGCCCCGATTCCGGCAAAGGGCAGACGCGTGTACGCATTCCCCAAAAACGTCAG
The DNA here is from genome assembly GCF_054778555.1 of Spirosoma flavus. NCBI lineage: Bacteria > Pseudomonadati > Bacteroidota > Cytophagia > Cytophagales > Cytophagaceae > Spirosoma > Spirosoma flavus. The sequence continues at coordinate 753,376 of NZ_BAAGZL010000001.1, read as the reverse complement.
TCGGGCGGTCTGAAGCAGGTTGGTGGCGTCGGTTACCAATACCGTATCGTCAATGTCGGAAATGACGCCAAACTTGCTGAACGGTGGCGAAATCATTAGATAACCCGCTTTTTCAACGGGTTGCGCTACGTTGTCCGGGTTTAACTCGGTGGCTGGCTGCACTACGTTATCCAGCGAATATTGAACTGGAAACCAGGCGCGGCCCGGCGGCAGATCATTCGGCGGGTTGATGGTGAGCTCAAAATAGCCATCTTCGTCAGTAACCGTTGTATACGACGTACCGAACGCTTCTACTCGTACGATTACGTTAGGTACTTCATCGCTTTCGAAGCGTTGATACGTTGCCAGCAGGTTTTGCCAGAATGTATCATGATCGCTGGGCGTGCTCAGGTCTCGCTGCCTCAAAACGCGCCCTTTCAACCAAACGGCGGTAGGGCTGCCAAAGCCACGATAATAGATGATTTTGTAGGGTTTTTCGGCATCCAAACGACCAAAGAGTTTGTTTTTCAATCGGTCAAATTGAGCATCAGCGTCGGACGCTACGTTCTGTAAAAAGTCTTTCCACGAAGCCATAGTTACCATAATTTTGTCGCACAGCGCCCCCAGCAAATGCCCGTCGATTGGGTAAGTCGTTGCGCAACGAAAACCCGATCAGGCGTAATTTTGCTATAAACATTAGGTTGCCACACGACGATTTGTAAAGTCAAACAGTTTCTTAGTGATACCTTTGTGACGTACTAACTGACAGTCGACAGTCAATGTAGACGATCACGACTGACGAGTATCAGCCAATAGAAATTAAAACCATGAGCAAACAAATTGTTTATACGGATCAGGCACCAGCGCCCATTGGTCCTTATAGTCAGGCTGTAAAGATAAACGTAGCGTCTCCCGCGAGTCTGCTGTTCGTTTCGGGCCAGGTGGCTATCGACGTAGCGGTCCAGGGCGACATTCAGGCCGAGACGCAAAAAGTAATGGAGAATATCGGCGCTATTCTTAAAGCCGCCGGTCTGGATTATTCGAACATCGTGAAGAGCAGCATTTTCGTGAAAGACATGAATAATTTTGCGGCTATCAACGAAGTTTATGGCCGTTTCTTCACCACCGAACCACCCGCCCGCGAAACGGTGGAAGTAGCCCGGCTGCCCAAAGATGTTAATGTTGAAATTTCAGTTATAGCTATTTAAAGAGTGAAAGAGTGAATGAGTGAAAGAGCGAATATGACGCGTCGGCCACTCTTTCGCTCTTTCACTCATTCACTCTTTATGTCAACTCCTGTTCGCGTTCGTTTCGCCCCCAGCCCGACTGGTCCGCTGCACATTGGCGGGGTACGAACGGCACTTTATAATTATTTATTCGCTCGAAAAATGGGCGGCAAAATGCTCCTGCGCATTGAAGATACCGATCAGAATCGGTTTGTGCCGGGTGCCGAAGACTACATTCTGGAAAGTTTGCGATGGGCTGGCATCGAGATAGATGAAGGTCAGGGCGTTGGTGGTCCACACGCACCATACCGGCAGTCGGAACGCAAGGACATTTACCAGAAAGAAGCCCAACGACTGGTCGATGAAGGTAAAGCATACTACGCTTTTGATACGACGGAGGAACTGGACGCCATGCGGAAGCGACTTGAAGAAGCCAACGCACCAGCCGCCCAATACAACGTCATCACGCGGATGCAGATGCGTAATTCGCTGACGATGAAGGCCGACGATGTTCGCGCCCGTGTCGACGCCGGTGAGCCCTACGTTATTCGCTTAAAAACGCCCCGTAAAGAAGAAGTTCGGCTGAACGATATTATTCGAGGATGGGTGAACGTGCATTCATCGGCCATTGATGACAAGATTCTGCTGAAATCGGACGGTTTACCGACGTATCACTTAGCGAATATCGTCGACGACCATTTGATGGGCATTACGCACGTCATTCGGGGGGAAGAGTGGCTTCCATCGGCTCCGTTGCACGTATTGTTATATCGTTATCTGGGTTGGGAAGACACCATGCCGCAGTTTGCTCACCTGCCACTGTTGCTGAAGCCGGAAGGGAATGGCAAACTCAGCAAGCGAGACGCCGATTTGGGTGGTTTCCCGATTTTTCCGTTGCAGTGGACCGATCCGGTTACAGGTCAGGTGGCGCGGGGTTTCCGCGAAGATGGGTATCTTCCGGAAGCGACTGTCAATTTTCTGGCGCTGTTGGGTTGGAATCCCGGTACCGAACAGGAATTGTTCACAATGGATGAACTGATTGCCAGTTTCGATCTGGCGCAGGTGCACAAAGCGGGGGCTCGCTTCGATATTCAGAAAGCGCAGTGGTTCAATCATCAATACGTCCGCCAGCGCCCCGATGCCGAATTAGCACCGACCGTACAGCAACAGGCCGAAGCCGCCGGGTTTACCTGTTCCGCCGAGAAAGCCGAGAAGATTGTTGCGTTGCTGAAAGGGCGGGTCAATTTTGCGCGCGAGATTTTCAACGAAGCCACTACGTTATTCCAGGCTCCTGCTACGTTCGATGAAGCCATTGTAGCGGCCAAGTGGAACGATGATGCCAAACGCGCCGTAACCGTTTTCCGGGACGCGCTACGTTCCTTCGATGGTGATTTCGTGTCTGAGAATATTAAACATACCCTGGGCGATGCCATGCAACAGGCCGGTATTAAACAAGGGAAAATCATGCAGGCAATGCGACTAGCTTTAACTGGACTAGGCGCTGGCCCTGATTTGATGCTGACGATGGAGATTATCGGTAAAGCAGAAACGATCAATCGTCTGGAAACAGCGCTGACGACGCTAACAGCATCGGCTAGCTAAAAATTTTGAACCTAATAGCTGGACTCGTGTTTCGGTTTTAAGTTTGTACTCAAACGCAAAGCTCATGGCAAAGAAGAAATCCAATCCCGACGAAAACGATAAACCGCGTGTTCACAAAGAACTCGAAGGTTTTGACATTAAGATTAACTCGTTCGGTGAAATCACCACGAGTTTTGACATTGACCGCATCAATCAGTTCCTGAACAAAACCGTTGATGATAAAAAGCTCCGTCACCGTACGGATCTGAATCTCAAAGGCGACGCTGAATCGGAGGAACCCGATGACAAAGACGACGATGACGAGCGTCTTTTCGATGAAAGTGACAATGATTTGCCCGACGATATTAATCAACGCTAAAAAGCCCGACCTGTGAAATTGCCCGGTCGGGCTTTTTTTGTGCCGTTTGTCAGAAAAGATATCCGGGAAATGCCCACGATTGTGTAGTTTTCGACTATAGTTCACTAAACTTTTGACGAATTACTAACGACTCTTAGCATGTATTCTCACGAAATCGACTACAAAATCATTGGCGAAGACATTCAAATCGTTGAGATTGAGCTTGACCCCAACGAAACCGTTATTGCCGAAGCCGGTTCCATGCTGTTTATGGAAGACGGCATTACGTTCGAAACCAAAATGGGCGACGGTTCGCAACCAGATCAGGGCTTTTTAGGCAAACTACTCAATGCGGGTTCGCGGATGATCATGGGCGAATCACTGTTCATGACCCACTTCACGAACCGGGGTGTTGGCAAACGAAAAGTGGCTTTTGCGGCTCCGTATCCGGGCACCATTATGCCGGTTAACCTGGCGAATATTTACGGCAATACGTTAATTGTGCAAAAGGACGCTTTTTTGTGTGCGGCTCTCGGCACAAAACTGAGCATCCAGTTCAATCAGCGTCTGGGCGCTGGCTTTTTCGGGGGTGAAGGCTTCATTCTGGAGAAAGTACAGGGTGACGGCATGGCTTTTATTCACTCCGGCGGGGTGGTTGTTGAGCGGACGCTGAACAACGAAACGCTACGTGTCGATACCGGCTGCGTAGTGGGTTTTGAGCCAAGTATTAACTTCGATATTCAGCGGGCGGGCGGCCTACGTAGCATGATTTTTGGCGGAGAGGGCCTTTTCCTCGCTACGTTACGTGGCACCGGAAAAGTCTGGATTCAGTCGATGCCGATTTCCAAACTCGTTCAGCGTCTGGCTCCTTACAGCGCTCAGTCGCATAAAGAAGGCGGTTCGGTGCTGGGGCAGTTTGGTAGTTTATTTGAGGATTAGTCTGAACCTGGATTTAGCTGATTTAGGGATTTTCAGGATTGTTTGATCGGACCGCCGACACGGCCTGGATTTATTAGATTGAAAAAATTTTAGGATTTTTTCTTACAAAATCGTGTTAATCATTTAAATCCAGAAAATTCCGGTTCTGACAATGGAAGTTATTTGCACGAACGATAGTTTTCCAGCGCCTGTGCTGGCCTTTTACGCAGAGTTTGGTATACAGACGCCCAAACGCGATACGTTGTACACCATTCGGCAGGTGAAACGCCACACGACGGGCGAAACGGGCGTTCTTCTGAACGAAATAAAAAACCCGGATGTACCTGTAAAACACCCCGTTATGGGCGAAGTCTGGTTCGAACCAACGTTCAACATCAATCGGTTTGCTACGTTAATGGGCCAGCCCGTTCGGCAGGAGCAGCTGGAAGATGTGAATGCATAACACAACGTAACAATTTTTTCCAAGCAAAAGCCTGACACCAAAATGCCAGGCTTTTTCGTTTTTTTGAAGTCTAGTAAACACTACGTATCATCCGTGCTCAAGCAACTTCTTTTTGTTTCCACTACGTTACTGGTGGCAGCCTGTAGCGGCAGTTCATCCGACAATTATACACCCAAACCGAAAGGTTTTCCCCGCTTCGATTTGCCCAAGCCGGTATATAAACAGATTGAGGCAACCCATCCGTATGAGTTTGAGTATAACTCAATTGCCCGAATTCTACCCGATACGTTTGCCCGCTCCGAACCCCACTGGATTTTCATCAATTACCCGGCCTGGAATGCCAGTGTTCAGTTAACTTACAAACCGGTTTTACACGATGTGAACCGGCTACGTAGCATGCTCGAAGATTCTTACAAACTGGCGGCTCGCCATAACATTAAAGCCTACGCTATTGAGCAACGAAAGCTGCGATTAAAATCAGGACTGGAAGCCAGTATTATTGACTTATCGGGCGAGGTTCCCAGTCAGGTGCAGTTTGTTACGACTGATTCGACGACACATTTTTTGCGGGGAGCCTTATATTTTAACGTAGCAACGGAAAACGATTCGCTCCAGCCTGTTATTCAGTATATTCGAAACGACATTGTACATATGCTGAACACGCTGAAATGGCGCAAATAACGTATCGACTGATCATGAAAGCTTTGCAAAATAAGATTTTCGGTTTTTTAGGTGTAGTGCTGCTTTTACCAGCTGCTGTTCTGGCGCAGACTCCGGCCAAAAAGCCAGCCACAAAATCGCCCGGACAGGTGATTTATGAGCAAAATTGCCTGACGTGCCATCAGGCAAACGGGTCGGGCGTTCCCAATTTAAACCCTCCGCTACGTAACACCGAGTGGGTGAACGGCGATAAAACCCGCTTGATCAACGTAGTATTAAAAGGGTTGCAGGGGCAGGAAATTGAAGGCGATATGTACGACAACGCTATGCCTGCCCACGATTTTCTGACCGATACCCAAATCGCCGACGTACTGACTTATATACGTAGCAGTTTTGGCAACAAAGCCAGCGCCGTCACCGCTGAGGAAGTTAAAACTACTAGAAGCCAGAAATAATGCTACGTTTGTTTCCGCTAATTAAATCATCCCAAACTAATAAAATGGAACCGCTACGGCGGTACGGTTAAAAACGCACAATATTCTATGAATTAACCAATTATGTGGAGTTCTGATTGGTTTACCCTTCCCTTATCCTTACTAAAATATTCAAAACCTATTTGCCCCAATCTGATAGGTTTACTCCTCATTTTCGCCTGGCCTGGACGGGCGCAATCAACTGCTCCCGGGCCATCTGTGCCTATTTCTTCCAATATTTACTTTAGTCAGCTTTCAACAAAAAACGGCTTATCGTATAACCTTATCAATTGCCTCCATCAGGACCGGCAGGGCTTTATCTGGGTCGGTACGTTCAATGGACTCAATCGATTCGACGGGTCTCATTTTATTCCGTTCAAGCATAATCGGACGCAGCCTAATTCGATTGCCCATAACAACATTATGGACATTGCTGAAGATAAAGCCGGGAACATATGGGTCGCAACGGTAAATGGGGTGAGCCGGTATTCAAAAGACACGAATACGTTCACCAATTATTTACTGGAGACAAACTCATCGGAAGCGTTCAGTAACAATGTTGTCAATAATATTCTCTGTGATCGCAACGGGACGATTTGGGCAACGTCGTTGGGGGGCTTATTTGAGTTTTTACCCGCTCAAAATCGGTTCAAAGCGTATCGTCACAATCCAGCTGATCCAACAACGCTTTCAACAAACCAGATTCCTCGTAATTCGCTCGTTGAAGATCCTAATCATCCCAGATTATGGATGGGATCGGGTAAAGGGCTTAACTGTTTCGATCTGCACAAGAAGGTCTTTTATAATTACCGCCATAATCCGCAGCATTCGACCGTTTTCACCGATCATAAAATCTATCCGCTGACTTTCGACCGGCTTGGCCAGCTGCTTTTCGGCGATGAAGAGAAGCGTCAATTAATGGCGTATGATGCAAAAAAGGATCAAACTACGTCCATAACGCCGGTTTTGGCGCCAAACAAAAAAATTGAAATCGTTTCTAGTTCGGCTATATACGTCGATTCGCAAAATGACATTTGGTTGAGTAGCTGGAACAATGAAATTTTCCATCGGACTTCGGCCACAAACACCTGGATTCAACTGAACCACGACGATGCCGACCCAGGTAGTATAAATTCAAACTTTTTCTGGGACGCCCTCCAGACGCGGGAGGGTGTTACGTTTGTTGGTGGCCTGTATGGTTTGTCTATTTATAAACCGAACCATGCCTATCAAACTATTTTCAATCCTGCTCTCGCTTTTCCCGAGCGTAAATCTCCACTCCGAATTTTTTCTTTAGTCGAAGATGGTGCGGGTACGGTATGGATGGGAACGAACTGGAATGGCCTGATTGCCTATAACACAAGCAAACAGACATTTACAACGCATCCGGTTGCCGGTCATGCTACGTTGCCTTTATCGGTGAGTAGCGTTTTTCATCTGGGATTAGTTGATGAAGAAATCTGGGTGTGTACGAGTAAGGGAATTCAAATTTTCAACCCTGTTACCCGACAATTTAGGCCATTCAGCGCGATACCCGAGAGAAATAAATTACAGGATTCTTACATTACCTGGGCATTTCAGGACAGCCGTAAAAGGGTCTGGATCAGCGCTTCCTCTAGGTGGCTGTTCGAATACCATCCGCAAACGAAAACGTACAAACGACATAATTTAGACAGTTTGTCGGGCTCTTCTGACGTAACAAACGTTACGTCTTTTACGGAAGACAAGTTGGGGAATGTGTGGTTTGGTACGTACCTGGGGCGGTTATATCAATACAACAGCGCCCAGCAAACATTTACGGCTCACGTACCTAACCAGAATCAGGTACCTCGTGTACTCCAACAACCGATTAATGACCTTTGGGCGGGGCCTGACAACAAAATCTGGTATGCTTCGGAAGGGGGTGGGTTAGTCCAGTATGATCCTACACAGAACCGGTTTAAATCCTGGATGGAAAGCGATGGGCTATTGATGGACGTATGCAATAAAATATTGCCTGATCGTCAGGGCAATATATGGGTCAACTCGTATGAAGGCCATACTATTTTCGATCCGGTACGGGAACGAATCGTAAATCCGCGCGTCAGGTATGGGCAGCGGGAAAATAATTTCTTCTCAAATACCCAATATCGACTTCGCAACGGCGACCTATTGTTTGTCAATACGGGTAATCTGATTCGAGTCAATCCCGACAAGATTGGCGGTGCGCAGGCTGCCTCGAAACCTGTAATTAGTAGTCTGGCCGTATTTGAAAAATCCCGTCCCCTTTTCTCCGATACGTCTCCCATTGAGCTGACCTATAAAGAGAATTTTTTTACTCTAACTTTCTCATCCCTGGCGGCTCCTGGCAGCGCTCCGATTGAATATACGTATCGATTGACAAACTATGACCCGGATTGGGTACGTAGTGAAAATCGGACGTTTGCTACGTATACCGGCGTAAAAGGCGGGCATTATTTGTTTCAGGTGAGAGCCCGCACCCAGCAGGGAAATTGGAGTCCGGTTCAGTCGTTACCGATTTATATTCAGCCTCCATTCTGGCAAACGGGCTGGTTTCAGCTTGGTTTAATGGGTACGTTTATCGGTCTGTTTATCTTCATTGCCCGGAGCCGGGAAAAACGACTGATGCTTCAGCAGGCCGAACAAAGTGAGTTCAAGCAACGGCTGGCCGCCGTGGAAATGAAGGCGTTACGTTCGCAGATGAATCCGCATTTTCTGTATAATTCGCTGAATGCGATTCGGCTGTTTGTGCTGCAGAACGACAGCGACAACGCGGATAAATACCTCGTCAAATTTTCCCGATTGATGCGGCTGATTCTGGACAACTCGCGCCAGGAATGGGTTACACTGGCTAGTGAGCTGGAGCAGCTTGAACTCTATCTGGAGCTGGAGCAGTTACGGTTCGATCATAAATTCGATTTTTTCATTGAAACGAGTCCTGATCTTAAAGTAGAAAGCCTGCTTATTCCGCCCATGATTATCCAGCCTTACATTGAAAATGCAATCCTTCACGGCATCGCTCATAAAACGGAAACGGGCACGATCTGGGTGCGGGTACGTTCAACGCCAGACTACCTGGAATGCATCGTGGAGGATGATGGGATTGGCCGACGTAGAGCCGCCGAACTCAAGAGCCGGACGCCAACATCGCACCGAAGCGTAGGCCTTCAGGTAACCGCCGAGCGCCTGCAACTGATTGGGCAACGTAACGGAAAACAAACACAGGTTGTGGTGATTGATAAAGAAAATGAAGCGCACGAAGCCACAGGAACGCGGGTTGTTATTGAACTGCCGTTGATGACTCCTTAACGTAAGAGGGCAGTTTAAAAAATTCGAAAGCGAGTTGCAACGCCTGCCGCGACGTTTCAATGCCATGCCCCGTCTGCGGCAAAATCCGACTAGTACGCAATCCCGGAATATGAGCAGCCGCCAGCCGCTGGGTCTCACGTGGCGGAAACAATAGATCATTTTCGCCCAGAACCAGGTAAATATCTGTGTGTATGCGTGCTAAATCGTTAGGCGGCAACGGTGCTGGATAATCGCCCTTAAACCGATGATTACGAAGCACATAGAGAAAATAACAATCGATAAGATTACGATAGGAACAGGGTAGCTGATGATTTGGCGCACAAAATATAGCCTTATCAAGAAATCTGGAAATGGTAGTTGATGTAGGCCATACGATAGGTAGCATGTTGTAGAATAGATTCTGCAAGGAGAGCGAAAACGGTTGTATTCCTGCCGGATTTAGCAAAATCGCTTTGTGAACTCGTTTCGGTGCTACCAGACATAAATTGAGGCAAATCAGCCCGCCCAACGAAGCGCCAAGTACAGTTGCTTTGCTTATGTTGAGCGCATCGAAAAGTTGCGTGGCCCAGTAGCCATAGTCCCGACTTTTTATGTTCAGATACTGTCCATCGCTCAGGCTGGGCTGCCCGTTTACATCAACAATAAAATAGCGGCAATTATCGCGAAAGGGCGCCAGCACATTATCCAAATCCCAAAACAAACCACACGTACGGGCACCTGGAAAAAACACGACGGTTTGAGCATCAACCAAATGGGTGTTGGCGGCCCAGACCCTAGTATTGCCAAAAGCCGTTTCCACCGTGAGTTGCTGATAAGTAAACCCATTGAGGAGTTGCACTTCCTGATTCCAGTTTTCCAGAAACTGGGCCGCTTCGTCAGGATTTTTGAATGTGGATTGTCGATTGGCTTTCATTGTGCTGCTTGTTACGTAGCAAAACTACCAGCCATCACCATCACTAAAAAAATCCACTTAGTACCTAGTAGTAAGTGGTTTATAACAGGCTGTACTTTCCCAATAGCTGGAACTGCTTTGCTCTTTTACAGGTACTTGGGCGGCAAACAGCAACTATAATTACCTGTTTTTGAGAGACAATAAATTACCCCGACCCGCCATGATACGTAGCCGATCGGGGTAAGTCATTACGTCTTTTGATAAGTATACTTCAACGTAGCGTGAACTACTGATCAATAAAAACTAACTAATTCGCTTTCACTACGTCTGAATCACGCCTACGCTGTACGGCTTTGTAATGGGCGCATGGTTAGCGGCTGCGATACCTTCGGAGAGAACCTGCCGAGTTTGCAGCGGGTCGATAACGGCGTCGACCCAGAGCCGGGCGGCTGCGTAGTAGGGCGACAATTGAGCGTTATACTGGTCGGTTATTTTTTTCAGTTGTTCCTGTTCTTCTTCGGGCGTCATGGGTTGGCCCTTGGCTTTCTGAGCGGCCACCTGAATCTGAAGCAGCGTTTTAGCGGCCGAAGCCCCACTCATCACGGCCATCTGCGCCGTTGGCCAGGCCAGCATCAGACGGGGGTCGTAGGCTTTGCCGCACATAGCGTAGTTGCCTGCACCATACGAATTACCAATAACAACCGTGAATTTCGGCACCACCGAATTAGCCATCGCGCTGACCATTTTAGCACCGTCTTTAATAATGCCGCCCTGCTCAGCCCGGCTGCCAACCATGAAGCCGGATACGTCCTGCAAAAACACCAGCGGAATCCGTTTCTGGTTGCAGTTCATGATAAAGCGGGCGGCTTTATCGGCGGCATCTCCGTAAATGACACCACCCATCTGCATTTCACCCGCCTGTCCGGTACGTCCTTTGGCTTTCACGACTTTACGTTGATTCGCCACAATCCCCACCGCCCAACCGTCGATTCGGGCGTAGCCGCATAACAACGACTGTCCATAACCCGGTTTATAGGCATCGAATTCGGAGTTATCGACCATCCGCTCAATAATCTCCTGCATGTCGTAGGGCTTGACGCGATCGGCGGGAAGGATCTGATAAATCTCATCCGGATCTTTTGTCGGCGAAGCGGGTTCCGTGCGGTCGAAGCCAGCCATTTCGGAATGACCTGTTTTGTCGAAAATTCGCTTTATGGCATCCAGACAGCTTTTGTCGTCGGGGTATTTGTTGTCCACGACGCCCGAAATGTCGGTTTGAGTCGTGGCGCCACCCAACGTTTCGGCGTCAACATCTTCACCGATGGATGCTTTCACCAGATACGGACCAGCCAGAAAAATAGAACCGGTTCCTTCCACAATCAGGGCTTCGTCGGACATAATGGGCAAATAGGCACCACCCGCTACGCAACTACCCATGATGGCCGCTACCTGCAAAATGCCCATCGCCGACAGTTGAGCATTATTCCGAAACGTGCGCCCGAAGTGTTCTTTATCGGCAAACACATCGTTCTGTAAAGGCAAATAAACCCCGGCGCTATCGACCAGATAAATGATCGGCAATCGATTTTCCAGCGCGATTTCCTGCGCCCGGAGGTTTTTTTTAGCTGTAATTGGAAACCATGCACCGGCTTTTACAGTCGCATCGTTCGCCACAATCACGCACTGCCGCCCCGATACGTAGCCAATTCCGACCACTACGCCCCCAGACGGGCAACCGCCGTGTTCGGCGTACATATCCTCACCCGCAAACAGCCCGATTTCGACAAACGGTTTTCCGTCGTCGGTCAGGTAATCAATACGTTCGCGCGCGGTAAGTTTTCCTTTACGATGCTGATCGTCAATTTTTTTAGACCCACCACCAAGTTGGGTTTGGGTGCTACGTTGAGCTAATTCGTTGAGAAGTGATTGCATGAAGCGCTTTGGTAAATTTTGGTTGATGTTTCGCTAAGATCGGGGATCAATCGGCTCTCCGTGGCAAGCTATTCAACAAGTGGTACCTTTCCAAATTCATGGACCTAAACCCAGGCAGTCCATCGCTACGTGATCGGTGCCGATCTTAGCATTACCTGAGATGGAGTATAGAAAGCGATATTATGATCTGACTAACTGTCTACGGGTTTGGATCTATGTCCGAACGTAACGATTTATTCCATGCTACGTTGGTGTTGATTACAGGTATTGTTTTGTTATAATTAGCTCTCATATTTACTTAGAAAACGAACAGAAACAGTAAATATTCCCGTTTAAATCGAGAAGATTAACTTCTGGTTATGAGTAAGTTATATCAAAAAGTAGCGATTGTAACAGGTGGCGCTGGTGGTATTGGCCGGGCTATTGCCGAGCGGTTTGCTCAGGAAGGCGCTCAGGTTATTATCTGGGATGTCGAATCCGAAGCGACGCAACGTACTGCCGATGAATTGAGCGGAAAAGGGTACTCCGTAACGGCTATGCCTGGTATCGACGTAACGCAGGTAGATAGCCTTAAACAAGCTGTGGAAACGGTTATTAATCGCTTTGGGGGTATTCACATACTGGTCAATAACGCTGGCATTACACGGGATGCAACCCTACGCAAACTGGATGCCGCACAATGGCAGCGGGTTCTTGACGTAAACCTGACGGGTGCGCTCAACTGTACGCAGGCGGTGCTCGAAACCATGATCAGCCAGCAATACGGTCGAATAGTCAACATGGCTTCGTCGGTGGGCGTTCATGGCAACTTTGGCCAGACCAACTATGTAGCGGCTAAAGCGGGGTTGATTGGTATGACCAAAGTGTGGGGGCGCGAGCTGGGAAAATACGGCATTACGGTCAACGCCATTGCGCCAGGGGCCATCCAGACGGCCATGTTCGAGGCAGTTCCCGACGCGTTGCGACAGATGATTCAGTCTCGCATTGCCGTAGGTCGGTTGGGTCAGCCCGAAGATATTGCCCACGCGGCTTTGTTTCTAGCTTCTGACGAGGCCTCGTTCATCACCGGCCAGACGCTGGAAGTCGACGGGGGCCTCTATCTTGGCTAGTCGCTTTAAAATGGAGTCATCCTAAACCTTCATTCAATTAGCAAATAGGCAAAAAACAGGTTTCACATCTTGGCCTTTCTGGGGGCTGTTTTCCTCATCGGATTTATCCTGGTGTTTCTTCCAGTTGAGTGAAAAACCAACGTTTTAGAGAGGTCGCGCCGATCTCATACGAGTGGCACTACATAGCTTACTAAACCAGAATAATACGTATCCTTAGTCCAGACTGGATGCAGCTATCCCTCCGAAAAGTTGTCTCGATGCATTACGTACATATTGAATACTTTATCGATAGATATTGTCTTTATTCGTTTGTTTAACTGTTATATTTGAACTAGTTAAGAACTAAAAAACATCATATAATGAAATTTTTATCTGCCTTATTGATCATTACAGCTTTATCCTTCAGCAGTAGTTTTGCTCAGGGTCTTTACATGGAACTTGCCGTAGGTACCGGCACGGCTACACCCTACGCAGGAGGTGAAATCCTCCTGACGAGTATTTCCTACGGGTTTTCGAACAGCGTAACTATTGGCGGTCAAACAGGTGGAACGGGTGCTGCCAAAGCTGTTTTTGCGCCAATTCTAATTACTAAGCAGATAGACCCATCAACAGCACCTATTCAACAGGCCTTATTTACTGGCAGAAATTATCAGCGCGTCCGATTAAATTTTTATCGTCCCCTCACAGGAGGAGGCCGCGAACTAGCGTATCAGGTTGTACTAGGAACTGTTCTTGTCAGTAATTACCAGGCTGGTGCTGCAGAGGGTTGTACAAGCGGTTGTCCGGCAGTCAATGAGACAATTACGCTGGAGTACGGTCAGGTGGTCACGCGTGAATTTGTCAATGGACAACCAACCCGAGTAACGACATGGAACAGGATTAACAACACCGAAAATGTCGATCAATTTTTGCTGGCAACTAACTAGGGGCAATTACTCTCATAATGCGTATGAACTATTCCCGCTACGTTAGTATGCTGATGCCAGTTATCTGCTGGCTAACCGTTACGTTACCAGCCCTGGCTCAAAACAATCGAATAGCAGCCCTTCAAGAACGTGCCTGGCCTGCTAATCGATCGGTTGCTTATGTGTCACACACTCAGCGAACCATTGATAGTTTACAGCGCATGACCCGGCCTGGGTATCATTCGGAGCGACTTATGTCATTCAGACAAACAACCCCGGATAAACAGACACGTTTGGCGGCTGTCAGTTGCAACAACCATTTGTGTGGATTGGTCAACGGCGAAGTTGTTTCCACACAGGCTGGTGAGTGGAATGATCCGGCAATCTGGTCGGTACGTCGCGTGCCTCTGAATACCGATATCGTGCGGCTGAAACATGCTGTTACCATCCCAACCAGCTACAGCGCTCGGGCGGGCCGACTACGGTATGACGCTACTGGCCGACTACTTCCGAAGCAAAACGGCCGGCTTCGGCTAGGTTCTTAATTTCTCTCCTTTCTTTAAACTGCTACGTGCCCATTCAGCGTAATTTCCTGAATGGGCACGTAGCAGTTTAAAGAAAGTCTATTGGCCTAGGTCGGATATTGCCAGTCGCCCCGGTAAGCGCGGCTTAGCAACTTGTTGGCTTCGGGATCATTTGGAATCTGTTTGCCATCCCATTCAACGCTACGTCCAAGCTTCAGCGAAAGCATTCCGAGCAGCGCCATATTCGTAGAACGATGGCCAATTTCGATATCGGCGACAGGGTTCTTTTTCGTTTTGATGCTATCCAGGAAATTACGCCACAGCAACGCAATATTTTGATCATCAGGCTTATCTAATTGAGCATCCTGATGGATAATCTGCTTTTTGGGATCTGACGGATAGAAGGTCCAGCCGTCGAGCCAGCCCATGTGGAACGTACCTTCTGTTCCGTAAAAATAAACGCCTACCGCTTGTTGCGGGTGTGTTTTTTCGGCCATGTTTCCGGCGAAAGTACGTTGTTCCCATAAAGCGGTAAACCCTTCAAACTCATACGTAGCAACCTGATGGTCAGGCGCATCGGTGGTGTCGTTTTTAATGGGCCGCCCCCCGGTTGAGTACACCTTGCGCGGATGTTTTTCGTCGGTCCAGAACAAAATCTGGTCCAGCCAGTGAATACCCCAGTCGCCCAATACGCCGTTGGCATAGTTCAGGTAATTACGCCAGCCTCTGGGGTGCATGGTTGGGTTGAAGGCACGTAGCGGAGCCGGTCCACACCACATATCCCAATCCATTTCTTTGGGTGCTTCGGTGTCGGGCGTGGGTTGGCCTGCGCCCCCCGCGTAGTAAACGAATGCCCGCGCCATACCAATTTTACCCGCTTTCCCCGACTTCAGAAACTCCATCCCCGATACGTTGTGGGGCGATATGCGCCGGTGCATACCCACCTGACAGGTCCGGCCAGTATCGCGGGCGGTTTTCACCATCGCTTTACCTTCGTTGATGGTATGGCTAATCGGTTTTTCGACGTATACGTGCGCACCGGCTTTCATGGCGGCAATAGCGATCAGCGGGTGCCAGTGGTCGGGTGTTGCGACGATAACGATTTCGGGTTTTTCCGTATTAATCATCTCCCGGTAATCGCGGTATAATTTCGGTTTGTCCGACGTCAGTTTCGCGGCTTCGTCGCTCGTCTTCTGGAGTTGACGCGTATCTACATCGCAGAGCGCCACCAATTTAGACTCACCTGCCTGCAATGCACAACGTAGTATGTTATTTCCCCACCAGCCAGCGCCCACTAACGCCGTGCGGTATTTCTGGGCGGGTTGACGCGTAATAAAAGCCCGAACCTGAGTCGGATCGGTAATAAGCGTAGCACTGGCGAGGGCAGACGTTTTCAGAAAATCGGTACGGTTCATGAAGTAACGAACGAGTTGCAGTTGAGAAATACGGGAAGTCATTCGCGATTCCCGATACGTAGCAAAGCGGAAAACGGTCCATTTTTACCTTGTCGGGCAGGTTAGGTTGCCACGGCGAACCATTCCAGAAGGGCATAGACAAAATGTAATGAATCAGTTAAAAGTGATACTTTTGAGCCGTACTTGTTCATTTAACCCATGTACACGACTTTAAAAGAAGAATGCTACGAAGCCAACATGCAGCTTCCGAAATTAGGACTGGTGTTGTTTACATTCGGTAATGTCAGTGCTGTCGACCGCAACCGGGCAATATTCGCCATCAAACCCAGCGGTGTGCCCTACGACGAACTAAAACCTCAGGACATCGTCATCTGCGACTACGATGGGCTCATCGTCGAAGGCAAAATGCGCCCTTCGTCCGATACAAAAACCCACGCGCTTCTCTACAAAACCTGGGAGAAAATCGGTGGAATTTCACACACGCACAGCACGCACGCGGTTGCCTGGGCGCAGGCCGGCCTCGACATTCCTATTTTTGGCACCACTCACGCTGACCATACTCATCAGGATATTCCCTGTGCCCCGGCCCTGACCGACGAGATGATCGAAGGTGATTACGAACACGAAACTGGGCATCAGATCATGAACGCCTTTGCTGAAAAAGGCTTGTCATACAGCGAAGTAGAGATGGTTTTGCTGCAAAATCATGGCCCGTTCACTTGGGGCAAATCGGCGGATAAAGCGGTGTATAACTCGGCGGTACTTGAAGAGTTAGCTCGCATGGCCTACCTGACGCTTCAGATCAACCCGAATACGCCCCGTATCAAAGACACGCTACGTCTGAAACACTACGAGCGCAAGCATGGCAAAAATGCCTACTACGGCCAGGGCTGTTAACGGGATAATACGTTGCCGATTTTGCTTTATAGTATTAAAAAGCCACCGACGGCTTTAGTCCATAATCCTGTACCTCATTGCTTGCATTCATGAAATTTCTGACTCAATTTCTCTCCCTGGCTCTCCTGACGGGCTGTGTAGTTATGACCTCCTGTTCCTCCAACAAAGAAACGGCCGAACAAAAGCCGGGTATCGAAAAAACCGTATACGGCCAATTGCCCAGCGGCCAAACCGCCGATTTGTATAAACTTCACAACGCGGCTGGCATGACGGCCGAAATCACCAACTATGGTGGTATTATCGTCGGATTGACAGCCCCCGATCGCAACGGAAAGTTTGAGGACGTAACGCTGGGCATGGATTCGCTGGCGGGCTACGTAAAAGGAACGCCTTACTTCGGCGCATTGGTTGGCCGCTACGGTAACCGGATTGCCAAAGGGAAATTCACGCTGGATGGCAAACCCTATACGCTCGCCACCAACAACATGGGCAACCACCTGCATGGCGGATTAGTCGGTTTTGATAAAGTACTTTGGAACGCTACGCCCGTTGAAGGCGACGAACCGGCCCTTAAATTGACTTACACCTCAAAAGACGGCGAAGAAGGTTACCCCGGAAATCTGTCGGTTGAAGTGACCTATACGCTCCAGAAAGACAATGCGCTACGTATCGATTACCAGGCCACGACCGACAAACCAACCGTTGTTAACCTGACCAATCATACGTACTTCAACCTGACGGGCGGAGCCAAACGTGACGTACTCGAACATGAACTCACCCTGAATTCAGACAATCTGGTTCCGGTTGATAATACGTTGATTCCAACGGGTAAATTGATGCCCGTTGCCGGTACGCCGTTTGATTTTACCAAACCTACCGTTATCGGTAAACGTATCAATGATTCGACGGATACGCAGATTAAATACGGCCTGGGCTATGACCACGCCTGGGTATTGAAGGATACAAGCAATTCACTAAAGCTGGCGGCAACGGTATTTGAGCCAACCAGCGGCCGCGTTATGGAAGTACGTACTACTGAACCGGCGGTGCAGTTTTACACCGGTAATTTTCTGGATGGCACCGTAACGGGCCGCGAAGGTTTCCCGTACCAGAAACGGTACGCTCTTTGCCTCGAAACGGAACATTATCCCGATTCGCCAAACCAGCCAAATTTCCCTTCGACAGTGTTACGTCCCGGCCAAACGTACAAATCGTCAACGGTTTACCAGTTCTCGACGCGGAAACAGTAGTTTTTGCCTACAGTCGTAGCAAAGCATTCGTCGCATAACGACCAAATGTTTGTAGAATAAAGAGTTCATTGTGTATCTCACCGTCGCGTAGCGACCAAACCAATTTAGTGATTGGTTTGGTCGCTACGCGACGGTGATTTTCAGGGGTGAATAATAGCGGCTATAAACATTCGGTCGCTACGCGACGAAACCTCAGCTCCAACTGCTTCTAAGCTTCCTTATCCTCTTTGCCTTTTTTATCCTCTTTATCGCCACCGGTAATTCTAAAAATAAAGGGCGATGAAGTCATGTGTTTTCCGCCTTGAGCAGCGGCAAACAGGTATCGGGGCCGCCCGTGGCGCATCAGTAATTGCGGACGTTCAAGTCTGCCATAGCGACTCAGGTGTTTCGGAGCTTCCGGTTCTTTGGTATAGTCCTGAATCGGTCCATAAGCAATTTTAGGAGCTTCCCAGCGAATGCCATCGGTAGAGTTCAGATACAGGCCATCGTTGTTACCAAAAACACCCATATCGCGGGCCAGCATATTGAATTCGCCGTGCTGAAGCCAAACGTACGCATCTTCAAACTGGGCATTGTTTCCCCGGCCGGAAAAATCAAGAATGGCCCGTGTACTCACCCGACGATAAGGGCCCGTCAATCGAGTGGCAACGGCTAACCCATATTTCCGATTACCTCGAACGTCGGCACCAGTTGACTTTTCTTCTTCCTGCGTATTCCACGATTTATAATAAAGCCAGTACTGACCGTTGGGATGTTTCACAAACGAAGGGTTCGTTGTGCAATGATCATCCCAGGCACCGGCCGCACCGGGCTGAAGCAGCGGTTTATCCATCCGTTTCCACGGGCCTTTCAACGACTTGGCGGTAGCCATACCGATCCGTTGCGTATCTGTTTTTCCGTTGGAATTTCCCATGTAGAACAGACAGTACCGCCCATCGGTGTAGACAATGTGCGGATTGTGGCACGTAGTGGCATCCCAGGCACCGGCGCGGGGGGCTAATATAGTGTCTACATACTCGAAAGGCGATTCTGGAGATTTAGCTACAGCGTGAGCAATCTCCGAACCGTTTATCCAGCCTTCCATTTTTTTATCGGCCGACCACCTGGAGTAGAACAAATGCACCATTCCGTCGGGCCCATAAATCGGGCTGCTGCACCAGACGTACCAATCCGGCGATTCCAGGATACGGCCAATGGGTTTTAAATGTTTGCTAAATACCGAGCGGTCATCGTTCAGAAATGAATCGGCCAGGCCATGAGCCAGCGAACCCGTGAAAGGTAGTACCGATAATCCAGTCAGAAAATCTCTTCGGTTTATCATACAGTCAGGAAGACAAGTTATAATGTTGTAAAGTTGTAAGGTTATAAAGTTGTAGTATTACAAGGCTATACATTGCGGCTATTAACTTTATAACTCTACAACTTTATAACGAACCAACTGACGTCAGCATTATTGGTCCCAGCAAGCCGGAAGGCACCGCATCCCACGTAGCGGCATTGAAAGGGCGGTAACGAATGTCGACGATGTTGATGTCGTAAAACTTCTTCCAGCCCGGATTTACCCGATCATACAACCGCATGTAATTGGCCGACAGATTCGTTACGTCAATCTCCAGCTGATTTCCAGTTGGTTTCAACAGATTGGCGGGTATTGTTACGCGAAACGGTAGGCACCAGGCTGTTCCAACCGGTTGCCCATTCACACGGACATCGGCTACCTCACGAACATCACCCAAATCGAGTTGGTACGTGGCTGTCTGTTGACTAGCGGGCAAATCGAACGTTGTTCTGTAGCGAGCCTTGCCAGAATAATAACTCGCTGAATCAGAAAAGGTTGTCCACGAACTTAGATTCGTAAGGGTTGTCGATAGCGTTAAGGATGGGCGCCCTTGCAGAAAATCGACCTGCCACGGGTTCTTAAGCACCATCGACGTACCGGCGTTACGTATGGCTGGCTGCGGACCGGCTGCTCCATTCGAAGACGCTGCTTCCGGGCCGACAGTCACAAAAAACGCCTGCCCCGGTTCCACTGATAAGAAGGTTTCAACCTGACCGTTACGTCCGTTCCGAATCGGCAGAGGTTCCTGCTTATCAGTCAGCGGATCGTAGCGACTGATACGTCCTTTAGCCGAAAGCTGAATCCAGTTCTGACGAAATCGATTGTCGAGATTAGTAATAAAATAAATGGTCGCATCGGCGCTACGTTTGCGTAGAAATGACAGTCCTTCAACAGCCCAGGTTTCGACCCGAACACCTAATTGCGGCAACGTAGAGAATACGTCGTTGCTGACCGTTACATTTTTCCGCTGTTGAAGCGCTTTCCCCAATTGGACAACCGTTGCCGAACGAGATTCATGATTGTAAAATCCCGATGCCTGCTCTGGTAACTGCTGCTCGAATACGATACGGGCGCCCTGACGAGCCAGTTGTTCCAACCGACGTAGCGTGGTTTCGGGCATATACGTAGTGCGGGGCACCAGAATTACCTGATACGTCGCGCCACCCGGACTTTGTATCGTTTGCTTACTGACTGTCAGTTTATTGAGCAATTCGTCGGATACGTAATCGAATGAATAACCGCGCTGACTCAGTTGTTCGCACATCCGGCCGAAGGGCTGCGGCAACAACCAGCGTTCTACGTGGTGAACTTCCAACTGATGAATGCCGCCCGCTGATTTAGCCGGAGTAGCCCACAGATCATGAATCGGAAAATAAACCAGTACGTCATTATCCGGTTTGCTGGCCTGCAGGCGCGTCTGGCAACGCTCGATGTATTGATTCAGCAACGGCAGATGCGGCCAGAAGTGCGATGAAGGCCCGTAATTGGTCGACGCATAGAATATCCAACCGGGCCAATTTTCCGACGGGGGCGAATACGGCGTACCATGATAGAAAATGTGGTTGATGCCCGCTGCAAATAATTCATCAATCTGCGGTTTTATCTGCGACAGCGATACCTGAAAATGGTTCGCCAACCACGTAGTACTTTCCGAACTCACCAGTGGTTTACCCAGCAAATGAGCAGCCGACGACGCAAACTTCATCGCCAGCGGATTAGGCGTACCAAAGCGCTCAACTTCGTAATTGGCATCTACGCGCAAACCGGGAATCGGAAATCGGCTGGAGCCAAACGATTCGGTTTCGGGAATGTCGGCCTGAGCGTATAAATCAATCAGATTTCCCGGCGATCCGTGCGCCTGATTTCTTGACAGATAGCCCGCTTTTCTGGCCCAGCCACCCCACGTTTTGGCAAAGCCGTCGTTCAATAATTCCGATAGCGTTTGGTGGTAATCCTGGTGTACCAGAATGCTTTCACTACGTTGGGTCGTGTCGGTCAGCAGGGCGATCTGGCTATTGAGGTCGTAGCCGCGACGGGCTCTAAACTGAGCCAGAAAATCGGCGGTCCAGTTGGCACCGTATACCTCGTACGAATCATTATAAACGACTCTCGGGCGTTCGGGCATACGTAGCAATGTGGAGTCGAAACGGCGCAGATACTGTTCAACGGCCGGTTTGTTAAAGTAATCGACTACCAGCCCTTGGCCACCCGGCGCGGGGCGTTTCACCTGCTGTTTAGTCAGAACAGTCGCGAGGGTTCCGTTGTCATTTTTCCAGGCTTTGGCCGCGATTTCTTCCGATACGTTCGGCCCGCCAAACGGCCACCCCGTACCCGTGGTCAGATCAACACCCACGCCCAGCCGCTTACCTTCCCGCACGGTATGCGCCAGTACATCCTGCCATCGCTTACTCAGAAACGGAATAAATTGATTTTCAAACCCTTTGACGCCGTAAATGGGAATAATGTGTACACCTCCCAACCCGGCCTTGGCAAACTGCTCCAACTGATACGTAATGTCGGCTTCGTTGACGGCACTGCCCATCCACCACCAATACGTCCAGGGCTTAGCGGTGTTGCCGGTAGCCGTAATTTGTTGCTGCGCTTTTGAGATAGGGTGAAATGTCAGCCATAAACTAAATGTGAATGCGACCAGTATTGTGTATTTCATGAAAAGAGTATTTCCTAAATTTTATACAAAAGTCCACTACAGTGAATTTGTCATGCTTCCGCTCCGGTAGCCCGGCTGCGGAGACATGACAAAAAAAGGCTGTCTAACTGAATTTTAGACAGCCTTTAAAGAAACACATTTAAAATCAGTAAGCCGTACTGCACCCTCCTATCAGGCGTTACTTCGCCACATTCTTAACCTCAAACAGCGTCCGTTGATAACCCGCCTGCCCTTCCGTTGTCAGGCCGTTGATTTCAACGAGATACGTACCGGTCTGGTCGGATGTGTAAAAATCGAGCTGTGATTTGCCTTGTGCATTGACTGTTACGTTGGGGTTCCAGTATAGCAATGTCCGGCCATCGGGCAGCCGGCTGGTTTGTTGTCTGGGCGTTTCGTAGCGGGGTGCATAAAATTCACGTTGCAGTTGCAGGCCATCGTAATCAAGTTTCACCAGTCGATTATCCAGCAGAAAACCAGCCAGATCGCCCTTATAGGTCATGAAATTGATGATACCGCTGAAGCCAGCCATGCCCATAATGTATCGATTCGTTATTACGTCGATTTGCCTGATTTTCAACGGGCTGAAATCGATGATTCGATCCATGTTGAAAACCGGTACACCGTCCATCAGCACCAGCGATTGTTCATCAAAAAGTGCGCGATAGGGTAAGTTTGGCACCGCCAACCGGAAGTGCCCGTCCTTTTTTCGGGGCAGCACACCCGTTACGTACTCCCGCAGCACTTCCTCCATACGCGGGAAACGGGTGTAAGCGTCCAGCAGATACGTTTCGGGCGGTTTTCCGTAAAAAGCAGAACTATCAATTTCCGGATAGCGATACCGAATGATCTCATCCCCCCAATACGTCGACTGTACCTGCATAGCCACGCTTCGATTTTGCAACTGTGCCGTATGTGATTCGTTGAGACTTATTTCAGGCAGACGATTTGTGGAAAGAGACGTAGAGAACGGACTTTCAATGGTTAGTTTGTTGAGGCTATCTTCCGGATTGGTCTGAGCAATAAGGCTTTTAGGCCCGTAAAAATCCTGCAGTTCGTAGCGAACCCGTCCATCAGCGTCACTGCGAAATACGTACAAGCGGGTCGGTCGACCGGGGGTCGACAAGTACGTCATTATGTTCGGAACGGGCTTGCCGGTTTCGGGATTGGTTACTTTACCCTGAACGATCAGTCCATTGGGTTCGGGAAGGAAGGAACGTAGCGCCGGTTTATTGGTCAGTACGTCGTCCCAGCGGAAGCGTCGCCAGCCGTGCGTCAGCATCAGGTTATCCGTGGCCAGTGCTACGTCGGGGCTGGTAGGTTGCAGATAGTATTCCGGCGATTCGATCCGTCCGACCAAATCCGAAGTCATCCATAAGTAGTTCAGAATGTTGTCGGTAGCCGACGTAGCAAGCGAATCCACCCGATACACCGCCACCGACATTGACGCCTGATTATTATTGGCAGTGGATGCCTGCACAGCCGTTTCAAGGGTCACTTTGCTGCGAGATGCATACTGCGGCTGGTCGGATTTGAGCTGGATACGTAACTCCTGCGTTGGTCGTTTGAAATAGAGCCGCTCGCAGACGGGCTTCTGACTGGCATCGAACACCGTGATGTGCGAAATCCCCTCATCCAGCCCTTTTTTATCAATTGAAAAACTAATTTCCTGCTGAAACGGGCGTCCTTCGGCAGCTTTTATTTCCTGCCGCGTGTGCGCAAATAGATACACCTGCTGAATGCCACTCAGATTGGTTTTAACGGTAATTTTCAGCTTATCCGGGCCGTCTTCCTCTAGGCGCATCACGTAGCCCTGTGGTTGAACGGCCGGTAGCGGACGCGTAAACGAACGGCCCTGCGCATCCTGCACAACAGCCCGGTAACTCGCAGCTTCTGAGGGCGTAAACGTAAACGTACCAATGCCGAACTTGTGCGACTGAAACCGCACCAACGTATCATTCTGCGCATTCACAATTCCACCCCGAACCGTTATACCCTTTCCCGATTCGTCGGCTGCTTTAAACGCTACGTTGCTGGCAATACCCTGCACCAGATTACCGCCTTCGGGAAAGAACTGAATATCATAATCAGGTGCCGGTTTCTGAGCCGGCAGACCCAACGTTTTGAACGGATTGACAATGGTTAGATTCTTCTCGAAATAAAACTCGGGGCTGAAATTCTTCATCCAGCTGGTATACGCCCGCAGCCGATACGTACCGGAATTCATCGACGCGGGCAGAAAGAACGTACCATTTCCGCCGTTAGCGCTTAACGCTACTTTCGCCTGAAGCGTCGAATTCGATTCGTTATCCAGCAGCTCAACGTAAGCTACTTTACTTACATCCAGCGGTTTATGTAACGTAGCATCGACGTAGTACACCTTAAACCAGATCGTTTCGCCCGTTACGTACGCCGATTGATCAGTATGCACGAACAGCTTTTCCTGTAGCGTCTGCTGGCGATACGTATCAAACGACTGCGTAATCGCTTTCAACGGCTCCGTCGTTTGGCTGAATCCAGGAAGGCTGCTCATGATCAGCAGGCAACTCAACAAATAGCTTCGTGTGGACATCGTATATTACCAGAAATTAGGTTTCGTCAAATTACCACCCCGAAGGCGGCAATCCACACAATACTCGGCTGTGGTGAGGTATTCAAAATCGTAAGGCTCAATAATGGCGGGCATGTCCCTACGTATCTCGCCCAACGACAGGGTATCGACAACACATCCCTCCTGCCCCGTAATGGTATACCAGCGCGGCAATTGCGATTTGGTAATGAAAATACGTTTCGTTTCGACGTTACCGACCCTAAAAAAGCCCATCACCAGATCTGAAGCACTCGCCGACGAGCGAATATTACCGATAATCTGCGACGGCTGGGGATCGAAAATAGAGCCGATATTCTGCGTGATCTTCGCTAATTGGTCATAATACTCGAAGCCCGCCTGCGTCAGCGACGACTGCTTGACCAGAATGCTGTACCTGGATTCCAGCTTAATGGATGAACCAGGGATAAACGTAAGCGGATATTTACTGACGATATCCTGCTTCAGCCGCACCGTCGACGTCGTAATAATATTGGTCGATGATTCACTGTTCCAGCATCGGTTTATCGGAATCTGACGGCCCACAATCTGGTTATTTTTCAACTCCAGCGACGAGTAGTAACGCGAATAGTACTCCCACGTAGCGTCGTATTCCCAGCGATAGTAGCGGGTATTGTTCCGAGGGTCGTGCGTGTTTGCCAGAATCTGTAAGCCATCCGCATTTGCTTCCCAGCTCACACTGTCGATAGGGGGCGTGGTTACTACAGGCACATAATCCGAATAATAATCCGTGCCTCGGGTCAGAATATGCAGCCGATACGTTTCCCCCGCAACCGGCGTCACACCGGCAAGCGTGTAACTACCCGGTGTACCTTCTTTCAGCGCATAAACTGCTTTGCTCTGCGATTCTATCGTGACAATTGCCTTCGTCTCAACCGCTGGCGTTTTAAAATCAGCGAGGTTTTGCGTCCGCGACAACTTAATTGTGGTGGTGGTACCCGGTGAGCTATCAAAAAAGCCATTGACAACCAGATAACTGGCCGGCGACGCGATTTCGGGTGGTCGATACGGATCGACACAGCCGCCCACCAGGGCTATACACAACCAGCCGATGAGTTTTTGCTTGTTCATTAGAATCTGAAATTATACGTAACGGACGGAATTGGCTCGCCGAAAATAGACAACTGATACCCGTTGATGCGGCCCTGCTCCGCCTTGAAATACACGGAGTAAGCGTTGTGCCGCCCCAATAAATTATAGACAGAAATGGTCCAGGAGCTGTGCGCCAGCTTCTTAACCCTATGGTTCCCCTCAATATTCATCGCGAAATCGGCCCGGTAATAATCAGGAATCCGATACTGATTGCGTTCAGAATACAGCACCCGAACCGAATTATCGAGGACAAACTTGCTGACAGGCAACGTAATGGGTCGGCCGGTGCTGTACGTAAAATTGAGCGACAGGCTGAACCGCCGGTTGATTTTGTAGTTGCCAACCATCGTTACGTCGTGCGGTTTGTCGTAACTGCTCGGGTAATAACTGCCCGAATTAATGATTTCGGTATTGTTGATACTGGTCGAACGTAGCAGCGTTCGGGCGTAGGTGTAGCTGAGCCAGCCGTTCAGTTTGCCGGTCATCTTTTTCACCAGAAACTCAATGCCATACGCTATTCCTTCGGCGTTCACTACGTCGGTTTCGATGTGATGATTCAAAATTAACGTAGCACCACTTCGGTAATCGAGCAGGTTGCGCATGGTTTTGTAATACGCTTCTACCGAGGTTTCGATGGTGTTCGTCCGGTTGTTTTTGTAAAAGCCCACCGCAAACTGATCGCCAATTTGGGGTCGAACGGACTGATCGCTCAGTTTCCAGATATCGGTCGGCGAAATAACGGTGGTGTTCGACAGCATCTGAATATACTGCCGGGTGCGGTTAAAACTCGCTTTCACCGAAGCCGTAGACGTCAGGGCGTAACGTAGTGCCACCCGATACTCGGGCCCGCCGTACGAAGCGATACTCTTATTGTTACCATAAGACAACGTATCGATAATCGAATTCACCGATTTAGGTATTCCTTCGGCGTATTGATAAACCGTATTTGGCCCCAGATATGAATAGAACGAATACCGAAGGCCAGCGCTGATCGTCAGCTTGGACGATACGTCGAAACGGTCGCCGATGTAAACCGCACTTTCGACGCCTTTTTCTGTCGACACTACGTCCGGAATGATCAGTGACTGCTCTCCTTTCGGCTGGAAATTTCCGGGAGACAGTTTGTAGTAAATACTGCTGAAGCCGAAATCAAGCGCGTGCTGATTGGTGGGGTAATAGTTGAAATCGGCTTTGAACTGCGACTGATTGATGGAGAAATCGAGCTGATACGCGTTCAAGGGCTGTTTTTCGCTCGAAACCCCATACGAATAACCACTGTAGCTACCCGTGAAAACGCTGTACAGCTTATTGGTAATGATGTGCTTCCATTTCAACGTAGCGGTCTGGTTACGATAGCCATACGTAGTGTCGCTGTTGAGCCGGAAGCGGTCCTGGCTCAGGTAGCCCGTCAGGTAGAACGTGTTCTTTTCGTTGGCATCGTGCGTAATGTGCAGGTTTACGTCGTAGAACGAAGCGCGGCTGTTCTGATACGATTTAGCCGACAACTGACGTAGCAGCCAATCGGAATACGTGGAGCGGAAACCGGCAATAAACGACGTTTTATCTTTCAGAATCGGGCCTTCTACCGTGATACGTCCCGTAAGCAGACCGATACCGCCCGAACCCACAAATTTCTTCTTGTTGCCGTCGCGCGTCTGCACATCCAGCACCGACGACAGCCGACCGCCAAACCGCGACGGAATGGCACTTTTGTAGAGTTCGGCGCTCTTGATCATGTCGGGGTTGAAGGCCGAGAAAAACCCGAACAGGTGCGATGAATTGTAGATGGGTGCGTCGTTGTAGAGAATTAGGTTCTGGTCGGTGGCGCCCCCGCGCACGTTGAGGCCGGTTGAACTTTCGCCTACGGTTTTAACGCCTGGCAAGGTTTGAATAACACGTAGCAAGTCGGCTTCGCCCAGGGCCGTAGGTACCTGCTTGATACTCTTGATATCGACCCGCTCCTGCCCCATCTGCACGCCCGAAATGTTCGCATCTTTTTCGGCTTCGATCACCACTTCTTTCAGGGCAATTACGTCGTCCTCCATCTCCACGTCGAACTTCCCATCCGAATACAGAATGATTTTACGCCGAGTATCTTTCATCCCGATGCTACGTAGCTTGAGGTCGTGCCGACCACGGGGCAACGTAAAGGAATAGTGCCCAAACTGATCGGTAACGGTACCGATTCTGGGATTTTCGATGTAAACGGCCGCACCCACAATCGGCTCCCCCGACGCCAGGTTACGGACCAGTCCCGTCAACGTAGCGCGACCGGGACGAATCGGATTGGTAGGTTTACCGATTTCGTAGGTTTTCGCTTCGGGTTCAATACGTTTTTTCTGTGTCTCGGACATGTACGCCGAAAGAGTGGAATCGGAGCCGGATTCAGCGTTGCCCCGTCGGAAGAAACCAATCGGCAACTCGGTACGAATGAGTCGATTGGCGGTGATATAAACGCGCTGCTGGGCATCAATGGCAAACCCAAATTTCGACCCCTGAAAAAGCTGACGTAGCACGGCCGAAAGCGGCTGTTTATCCACTTTCATATCCACAATCAGGCTGTCTACATCTCTCGGATTGTAAAAAAAACGATACGTTGACTGGGCTTCTACCTGCTGCACAAACGATTCAAAACGCAGGTTCGAGAACTCGCCACTGATGGGCTTTTCGGTGGTCTGCGCGACTAGTTCAACCATCGAACCGGTCAGCAGCAAAAGCAATAACGTAATTCGGTACAGTTGGGTCATGGTCAACGGGTTAGTTCGTCATAACGTCGGGTTACCTTCGTAATGGCTTCCTCGCGCAGTTCATTCTTAAATTTAAGGTCTTTGCTGCGAATGTATTTTCGTAGTTCTTTCGACTGATCGGGAAACAGACGTAGCAGCGATTTCTTGGTTTTCACTTCCCGATACGTATTGTCTTTGAAAACATAGAACTGATCTTTGGGCAGATACTCACCTTTATACACCCCACTCGAAATATCTTCCAATATAGTTTTCTGTCGCTTGGCGAGTGCTTTCGTTTTGCCATCGTGCAACAACTCGTAAAAACCCGTCCGGATACCGGTCGTACTATCACTCACGATTCGGGTAAAGGTGTGATTTCCAAACGTAAAGCGGGCAATCTTTTCGTTGCGCAAAGTCAGCCGATACGCGCCGTCGGGCGGCTGCACCACCAGCTCATCCCGAACGATGTCATACAACATGGATACCTTATCATAATCGACGCCATTGTAGGAAACCGTTCCCGTCTGGAGGTTATCTGCCACGTAGTATGGGTGAACTTTGATTCGGTGGTCATGAACAATGTATTCGTGCCCCTCGTAGACGTGTATTTGCCGATACATTGCCTTGTCATACGAACGGATAGCCGCCTTTCGGGCACTTTGCGTAAATGAACTGTCAGATTTAAGTGTCTGCCCCCAAACCCCTGGAGTTAGTAGGGCAAAAAGACATACCAAACGTATAGAGTACATATGTTTCAAAACCGTTCGAATGGGTCGGGGTACGTTGTATTGGTTTGGAACGCGGGCTCCCGTAATCAACTTCTCCATTGTAAGGAAGCACCTTCTAAAAAGAGTCGGGTCGTTTAGATTTACTACAGTAGCCAGAGTCGGTAGCTGCATTACGTCAAGCCTACAGAAATGTACTACGTAGTACTAAGCTGACCTACGCACTTCTACGTAAAGAAAAGCTAAATTGTGCAAATTGACCGTTTCTGTCGAAATTATTGCAAAATGCCTTTTGGTACAAAAATTTCCAAAACTGAGTTGAGTAATCGGTCGAAAACTTAAAAGCGGTTTCTTTTACCACTCACTACTCAGCCTCTTAATCGACCGTCAATCGGAATCATTATCTGACTGACGGCCTCAACCTGGTCATAAGCCGGGTGTTGCGGGTGTAAGAGCAAATTATACGATACTTCCAGGATGATCGACGGAACGGATTAATATACCCTTTTCCACTTACTGTTCCATTGCCTGAACCAGATTCCGCCTTCCTCAAATCGCCAGAAACCCGGTTCGCGTACTTTTTGCTCAGGCTGAATTACCGTCCAGCAGTCGCCTTCGGGCAGGTGAATTAGTTCATGAATGCATTCAGCTTCTACAAGGTGCGTCGTGCCGGCTTTTCGTTCAATATCTTCAAACCGCCACTGGCCATCGGACGTGTAGGAATAGACGCGCTCTATGTAGCTCCCCTTAAGGATGTGTGTTCGAAACCGGAATGGATGATCATGAGGACCGCCTTTGTCGGGCCCTTTAAAATGGTGGATAACAAGATGTAAGCTGCTGTTTTTACCTCTAAAGTCAAGTAAGTGTTTCGTAAACTCACGACTCATAATCTCTTTTCTATATTTCATCTGTTTGTCATAACGGGGATAAAAAACTTACGCAAAACTCACCGCAGTCTCTAGCCGTAAGCGAGTTTAGATAAAGTAGACTAATGACTTGTCAATTCAGCTTCATTACTCGTGCAAGAAGCAGTTTGAAAGGCAATGTCTCATACGCCTGATAAAGGTCGTAACAAAAAAGCAATACAACTGCCTAGCTTTCCGATCAGGCATTACCTTCCGAGCCGAGACAGGGCTCCACATCGCAATTTTGCATTTCGCCACGTTCTGCTTTATCATTGCCGCCAATTGATCAATCACCCATAAGTAAGGCACAACTAGCACTCTACTTTATCGGTGGATAAACGCTCAAATTCAAAAATAACTTTCCCAATGCGTCTATACGCTTCGTTCCGTTTCTCAGGCATTTTATTTCTTTCTTTTGTGTTGGGCGTCAGCTACGCGCAGAAACTACGTCCACCCGCCTACCCGCTCATCACGCATGATCCTTATTTTAGTATCTGGAGCAATACGGATAAACTAACCGACTCACCCACACGTCACTGGACGGGCAAAGCGCAATCGCTCGAAGGCATTATCCGGGTCGATGGGAAAGCGTATCAGTTTTTGGGAGCGGTGCCCACTACGTATGAACCCATTCTGCCTACTGGCGAAGTGAAGCCGTTCACGGCCCGCTACACGATGGACAAACCAGCAAACGGCTGGGAGAAAACCGACTTCGACGATGGCAAGTGGCAATCGGGACCGGGGCCCTTTGGCGATACGCCCGACGCTAAAACCAAGTGGGTCAACAGCGAAACGATGAAAGACGGCATCTATTTCCGTCGGGAATTTACTTACGATGGTAAAGCCGATGCCTCCAAATTACTCCTCGCCCTCAACCACGACGACGACGTAGTGATTTACCTGAACGGCACCGAAATTCTGGACAAAAAAGGCTACATCCACGAGCATATTTACCTGCCGCTATCGGCTGCGGGACAGAAAGCGCTGCAAACCGGAAAAAACGTGCTAGCCGTTCATTGTGTAAGTCCGCGCGGTGGCTCGTTCATCGACGTTGGACTGGTCAACCCCGTAACACTGGCGTCGGTCACGCCCGCCGAACAAACCGACGTAACGGTATCGGCCACGCAGACAAAATACACGTTTACGGCTGGGCCGGTGAATCTATCCGTAAATTTTCTGTCGCCCCTACTGCTCGATGAACTGAACGTAGTGGCCCGCCCCATCAGCTACGTTACGTTCGATGTGAAGTCGCAGGATGGCAAGCCACATTCGGTGCAGGTCTTTTTCAGCGAATCGGGTACGGTTGCGACCAACACCATCGGGCAGGAGGTCGTTACGAAAGTAGCGCAGACAGGCAGTTTAACGTATCAGGTAGTAGGCACAGAAGCGCAGCAATTACTGGGCAAGAAAGGCGATAACATCCGGATCGACTGGGGATATGCGTATCTGGCGGCCCCGCAGCAAAATGGCAATCAGACCGGCTCTGGACTAACGAATGCGCTCAAACAATCCTTTATAAGCAAAGGTCAGTTGCCGGCCGGAGCCAAATTGCCCGCGCGCGCTGCGGTAGACGTAGCACTAGCCGCTGTTCTGGATTTTAACAACGTAACAGGGCTGGCCAGTCGGCACATTTTACTGGGTTACGACGATTTATATTCCGTCCAGTATTTCAAACAGAATCTGCGCCCCTGGTGGAACAAAACCGGCAAAACCAGCATGGGCGAACTCCTGCAAACCGCCGAAACCGATTATAACCGACTACGCCAGAAAGCCACTACGTTCGACGCCAAACTCCGCGCCGATGCGCAGAAGGCAGGGGGTAAAGAATACGCCGATTTGTGTGTACTGGCGTATCGACAATCTATTGCGGCTCACAAAATTGTAGCGGGACCCAAAGGTGAAATCCTCTTTTTCTCGAAAGAAAATTTCTCCAACGGCTCCATCGGTACTGTCGACATAACGTATCCATCGGCACCGCTCTATTTGTTGTATAATCCTACATTGCTGAAAGGCATGATGGAGCCGATTTTCCAGTATTCAGAAAGTGGCCGCTGGAGCAAGCCTTTTGCGGCTCATGACGTTGGTACGTACCCACTGGCAAACGGTCAGACCTACGGCGAAGATATGCCGGTAGAAGAATCGGGCAATATGCTGCTGCTGGCGGGGGCCATCGCGAAGGCCGAAGGCAACGCCAACTACGCCAAACAGCACTGGAAAACGTTGACAACCTGGGTGGATTACCTCAAAAAAGATGGTTTCGATCCCGCCAACCAGTTGTGTACCGATGACTTCGCCGGACATATTGCCCGTAACGCGAATCTGTCGGTAAAAGCCATTCTGGGCATTGCGTCTTATGGCCAAATGGCAGCTATGCTAGGCGATAAGGCTACCGCCGAAAGCAATCTGAAAACCGCACGCGAAATGGCAACGAAATGGCAGCAACTCGCCCTCGACAAAACCGCTTCGACCAAAACCCACTACGATCTGACGTTTGAAAACAGCGCCGATACGTGGAGCCAGAAATACAATCTGGTTTGGGATAAGCTGCTCAACATGAACATTTTCCCGAAAGATATTACCCAGAAAGAAATCGCTTACTACCTGACCAAACAGGAACCCTACGGACTGCCGCTCGACAGCCGTAAAACCTATACCAAATCAGACTGGATCATGTGGACAGCCACGCTTGCCCAATCGCCAAAAGATTTTCAGGCCCTGGTGAAACCCGTCTGGAAATACGCCAACGAAACGCCAAGCCGCGTTCCCCTCTCTGATTGGCACGAAACGACCGACGCCAAGCAAGTCGGTTTCCAGGCCCGATCAGTAGTGGGTGGGTATTTCATTAAAATGCTGGAAGGGAAAATGATGAAATGATTGAGACAAATCTAAAACAGTGATTTGTTATACTGAGTTTAGATGCATGACAAAACGTAAAAACCCCGCTCCTAGCAACAGGAGCGGGGTTTTTACGTTCTAAGAAAAAATTAACTAATAGATTAGTTGTAAAACTAAACCATTAGTCATAACTTTCGTTTACTAATCAGCAACCACTTGAAAACAACAATGGCGATACGTGAACTGACCAAAGCAGAAGAAGAAATTATGCGGGTTCTCTGGCAGCTAAAAAAAGGCTTCGTCAAGGACGTACTGGCCGAACTTCCTGAATCCGGAGACCCGCCGACCAAACCCGCTTACAACACCGTCTCGACCATCATCCGGATTTTAGAGAAGAAAGAACTGGTTGGCTACACGGCCTACGGCAAAACGCACGAATACTATCCGCTCATTACCGAAGAGGAATACCGCCGATTTCAGACGGAACAACTGATGGCCAACTACTTCGACAACTCGCTCAAGAAACTGGTGTCGTTTTTTGTGCAGGACAAAAACATTAGTCTGAACGAAGCCGACGAAATTATTAAGCTCTTAAACCAACAGAAAAACCAATGAATACGCTCGACTATTTCCTGAAAGCCAATCTCTACGGCCTGTTGTTTGTCAGTTGCTACTGGCTTTTTCTTCGCCGACACACGTTTCTGTCACTCAATCGGGCGTATCTGTTGGTATCGGCCCTGCTGACGCTGGTACTTCCACTCGTGAAACTTCCAACCCAAACCGTTGACGTGCTGCCGGTGCCGGCGGGCGTGATCGCACTGCCGGTTTATGACGTCGTAGCGCCTGTTGAAACGGGACCGGATTGGGAACAGATTGGTATTATCGCCTACGGAATTATGGCTACGTTACTGGTGCTACGTCTGCTGCTTCGCACGACGCGACTGCTACGTTTCATTCACCAGTCACCGCAGCAACGTACCGACGACTACGTATTGGTTCAACCCGAAAGCAACCAGGTTCCCACATTCTCGTTTTTTCGCTACCTGATACTCAACTCCGACGATCGCCATACAGACTCCATTATTGATCATGAGCTGGTTCACATCCGCCAGCACCACAGCACCGACGTAGTGAGTCTGGCGTTGCTACGTTGTCTGTTCTGGGCATGCCCGGCGTTATGGCTCATCGACAAAATGCTACGTCAGGTACACGAATTTCTGGCCGACAAAGCCATCGATCAGCCAACCGATTATGCCCGTTTTCTGGTGAGCTACGCGTTTAGTGCTCAGCCCGATACGCTGGTAAACGGATTTTTCAATCCGTCGCTGCTCAAGCAACGGATTCTGATGCTTCATCAGCGATCTACTACGCGTTGGGCACTGGGTAAATATGTTCTGGTGATTCCGCTGGCGCTGGGGCTGCTTTCCATGACTACGGCTCGTGAAGAAATAGCCGCTATGATCAATGACGTATCCGACGAACAAATTACGGTGTCGGGTAAAGTAACCAGCGCGGCTGATAAAAAAGAAATTCCGGGCGCCATTGTTGTAGTAGCCAACACGGGTAAGGGAATTCCAACGGATGTGAATGGCGCTTATAAACTTCAGAACGTTCCTAAAAACGCTATTCTGAGCGTCAGTTTTGTCGGCTTTACAACAATGAATATACCCGTCGAAGGGCATACAGTTATTGATGTCGCTCTGTCGGAAGAAAACCCCAACGAATTACCAGCAATGGGCGCTACGTCGGTTTTTAAATCCATCAAGCCGAATCCGGCCATGCCAGCGCGAATCACTCCTACGACGGAAACCATTAATGGCAAGGTGTATACGTCAGTAGAGGAACCGGCTGCGTTTCCGACGGGTATACCCGGACTTATGCAGTACGTAGCTCATGAATTACGTTACCCGGCCAAAGCTAAAGCCGCTGGTGTTGAGGGCAATGTATTTGTTGAGTTCGTGGTGTTGCCTACTGGCGAAATCGGGACTGCTACCATCAAAAAAGGCATCGGTAGTGGCTGCGATGAAGAGGCACTACGTATCGTTCGTCAGATGCCGCGCTGGCTACCCGCTCAGCAGAACGGCAAACCGGTTGCTACGCAGTTTGTGCTACCAATTCAATTTGCGCTGGAAAAACCAGAAGACAAACGTACCGGACAAGCCAGCCCCAATGTTTTGAATGAAGTGCATGTGATCGCTTTTGAGCCATCTAATAAACCGTCAGCTTCGGCCGTAGCCCCTCCTCAAGACGAGGTATTCACGGTTGTTGAAAAACAGCCTGAATTTCCGGGCGGGATGAAAGCGCTTGGGCAGTATCTGGCCCAGAACCTGCGCTACCCTAAAGAAGCAAGAGAAAAGCGAGTGCAGGGACGGGTGTTTGTCAGGTTTATTGTCTCATCTGACGGCAAGATTCGCGATGTAACGATACTAAAAGGTATTGGCAGTGGCTGCGACGAGGAGGCTGTACGGGTCGTGAGCCAAATGCCAGCCTGGAAACCAGGTCGTCAACAGGGTAAAGCAGTGAACGTGCAGTACAATCTTCCTATTAACTTTTCGCTGGAAAAAGCGGAAGATAAACGTACCGGGCAAGTACAATCAGATAACCGTGTAAACGAAGGCGTTGCGGCTACTAATTCCGACACAGCACCCCAGAACAACACCTCGATTCAAATACGGGGGAACGCTTTTACTGACGGAGATCCGCTCTATATCATCGATGGCGTGGAGCAGCCAAAAGGAACTGTGCTTAACAAAGAAGATTTACCAGGAAAGAATATTGTGAAATTAGATCCCAACACCATTGAGAGCATCTCGGTATTAAAAGATGCATCAGCGGCTGTATACGGCGAAAAAGGTAAAAATGGCGTCATCCTGATAACCACCAAGAGCAAGAAGAAATGAGTGCCTTCAGCTACCTCCTGACCGTTAACCTGTTTCTGCTACTCTTTTACGGCTGCTACGTGCTTCTGCTACGTCGAAACACGTTTTTCGGACTCAATCGGGCATATCTGGTGGGCACGATAGGGCTGTCGTTGGCGTTGCCATTCGTCAGATTGCCTGATACGTTGTCTGACGCTTTGCCAACGGGTGTTATTACCCTGCCAACCTTCGTGGTTAATTCGGGAAGTCATGCCAGTACGTACACCTTGACCGCAGCGCAATGGCTCTGGCTTTTTTACGGAATTGGTGTACTATGTATGTTTATCAGACTAGTAGTTCACCTGCGAGCCGTCATGCAGTTGATTAGCGGGGGAAATGCCGAACGTAAACCGACTTACACGCTGGTTCGCCTGAACAGCAACGTAACGCCTTCGTTCTCATTTGGAACGTATCTGGTGCTCAATCAGGCCGATGCGCAGACAGAACCCGATGCATTACTGCGTCACGAAGAAGCGCACATTCGCCAACGCCATACTGCCGACATACTGTTTCTGGAAATGACACAGGCCGTTTTCTGGTTCAATCCGGTCCTGATTTTCTACAAACGAGCTTTGCAGGAAGTACACGAATTTCTGGCCGACCGGGCCGTGCTGCAAACGCCCCAACCCGATTACCCACGTCAGTTGGTAGCCTACGCACTCAACGTATCGCCAGCCGCGCTTACTACGTCTTTTGCTTCAAAATCAACCCTTAAACAACGTATCATTATGTTACAAAAACCTGCTTCGCATCGCCGGGCGTTATTCGGCTATGCCCTGGTTTTGCCCCTGGCGGCCAGCTTGCTCATGTGTACGCAATCGGATCGCGACCAGCCTACTACGGCGGAAAACAATGTCAGAAAAAATGCAAAAGTGGATGACGAGGTTTATACGGTTGTGGAACACCAGCCTGAATTTCCAGGCGGAATGGTCAAGTTGGGCGAATACATGTTTAACAACCTGAAATATCCCGAACGGGCAGCAAAGGCAAAGGTAGAAGGCAAAGTATACCTTAGCTTTATTGTTACTAAAACGGGGGAAGTCACGGACGTACAGGTGCTAAAAGGAATGGGCTTTGGTACCGATGAAGAAGCTATTCGGGTGGTTTCGCAGATGCCCCGCTGGATTCCGGGTCGTCAGAATGGTGAAGTGGTCAATGTAAAATATAATATCCCGATCCGATTCCAACTGGACGAGAGGAAAAAAGAATCATCTTTTTTCACAGTTCCAACCGATGACGAAACCATCCAGCGTTCGTTCGCGCACTTCATCGTCGATGACAAAGAGGTCGCTTTTCAGGAATTTCAGAAGTACAACAAAGCTGACATCGTAGAAGCCAGCTCAAGCGATCAAACGATCCGAATCGCGACGAGATAATAGATGATATATGAAGTAGGATGTAGGATGTATTCTGAATCAGCAAAATACATCCTATATCCTACTTCATATATCATCCATTACTCTTTCACCACCTTCCGGCTGGTCGCTCCGTTAGGCGTTTGAATTTGCAGAATGTACTGTCCTTTCGGCAGTTGGCCCACTTCCAACGTAGCAGAATGTTGGCGGGGTTGAATGGTTGGCTTCAGCAACGTAGCACCCGATAACCCGTGAATCGATACCTGTTCGATACGTTCGGTGGACGGTAACTCAACGGTGAGCGTATTGCTAACCGGGTTCGGATAAACTGATAAGGCATCAGACCAGGCGGGTTCGGTTCCCAGCACGGCCAGTACGTTAAACGTCCGTTCTACGTCGGTGGCCGCAGCAAACTGATCGTTCCCAGCCTGGAAAGCGCGAATCGTCACCGCACCGACGCCCGAGAATTTCAACGTACTGCCGCTCAACGTAGCAGGGCCACTTTTCACTTGAAAACCAACCGCCAGATTCGACGAACAGGTTGCTTTTAGCACCAAATCTCCCTGGTTGAAATAGCGGTCAGTGATGGCGTCGAACGTAATGGTTTGTGCAGTTTTTGTGGGAATGACCCGATTAGCCTGCGTGTACCAGACGGGCCATTTTGTGTTCTCGTACAATAACGCAATCGATCCCGAAGGCGATATCTTATCAGCCCCTAACTTTATACTCACTACGTTTTCCTTACTACTCGATTTTGTACTGAATACCAATTGGTTATCGAGCCGGGAATAACTTGGGAAACCCAACGTATTGTTCTCGTAAACACCCTCCAGGCCACCCGTACTGATGTCGGTAGCCACTACGTAGTAGCTATTGTCGTTATCGTTAACGTAGTCAAATGCAATTATATCGGGGGAGTTTTTAGAGAATGACGGGTTTCCGATGCTTTCGCCTTCCTCCAGTCCGGAGAACAGCTTTTCGATGTTGCCCTTGGCGAAATCGCCCGTTTTATTATTCCATACGTTAATGAAGCCGACATCCCAGTAATCGACGTCGTCACCGGCATTGTTTCTCAAGGCGTTATACGCATCATAGACAACGTTCTCGCCCGTGAAATCCCACTCAAACGAATCGGCATACTTTACTTCGCCCGTTTCAACACCTTCTGTATAGGTCGGGTTATAGAGCCTGAATTGAGTCCATTTCTGTTTGGCGTAGCTATACACATAAATCGAAGCATCCTGATTATCAGTCAGCGCAGCCAGTTTAGTGCCATCTTTGGATATCGCTACGTTACTCCAGATGGTTTCGTTGGAAATAACCGTTTCAGACGCCGTACCGGTCAGGTTTACCGCCCGAATGCGCTTGTCCGACGTTACGTAGTACGCGAATTTCCCGTCGTCGGTCACGCTTGGGCGGTGTTTCAAAGCTAGAGTTGATTTCACCGTTAACTGTTGTGAACCTACCGTCGTCGCATAAAGCCGACTATCGGTTGTCTTGGTTAGAAGAATCAAATCCTGCCCGTTAGCGACTGGTACGTCGGGCTGTTTGCCGGGATTTGTCTGTGTGCTTTCCGTTATACCAACGGCATCGAAGGCAGCTTTGGCGGCATTTACTTCCGCCCCGGTAGCTCCGTAGAGGTCACCGGCGGCTTTGACAACGGCCAGCCTCAAATCCAGAAACTGCGACGTACGCACCAGATATTTAGTCAGCGCCTGGTAATAAACCCGTTCCGCTTTATCTTTCCCGACAGCCGTAGCGAATTTGTAAAAAGCAAAGTTGGGGATGCCGCTGTTAATGTGTACGCCCCCATTATCCTCCGTAGTATTATCGTACTGCGACATGCTCGCGGGCTGATACCCGTTCGGATCTTTGGCTTTCCCGCCCTGATTCGGGTTCGAGAGATCACGTAGCGCACCCGACGGCAATACCTGGGGCGTCGCTACGTCTTCGCCAAGTTTCCAGTCGTCGCGGTCGATCATGGCACCGAATACATCGGCCATCGATTCATTAATCGCGCCCGACTGATTTTTGTACTGCAAATTGGCCGTATTCTGAATCACGCCGTGGGTCATTTCGTGGCCTGCTACGTCGAGCGCACCTGCCAGCGGTTTCAGCAGTTTACCGTTGCCGTACGCCATCACTTTGCCGTTCCAGTAGGCGTTATCCATCGTTTTTCCGTCGTCATCCGGCATGTTTACGATGGATACAATGGTTTCGCCGTTGCCGTTGAGCGCGTTCCGTTTGAACGTATTGAGGTAGTATTCGTAAGCAATTCCCGCGTTGTAATGTGCCGAAATTGCGGTAGGCGTCCAGTTGGTGTTGTTGGCAGAGGTAATCTGGTAAATTTCCTGTTTATCGCCGAACGTATTTTTTGCATCGACCGTCCAGAGCGCGCCGAGCGGATTATCCGGCATTTTGGACGTATTCTTGAACATCGCCCGCGACGCATCGATCATGTAATACGTACCGTTCGTGTGCTGATACGTCTGGACCGTGCGCGTATTCCCGTTGAGGTCTTTAGCCGTTGCTTTAATAGGCCCCGCAAACGAGCAGGTGTGGTTGTATTTGTCTAAAACCTCGCCAGACTGTGCGTCGATAACGTATTCCCAGCGTTCGAGCATATTCGGACGTACCGTCAGCTGATACGCGAGTTTAGCCTCGTTATTATCCGTCATAAACACGCACAAATCACCTTCCGACGATTTCAGTTTCAGGATATTATCGCCAAACGAGCGAACGGTTGATGTTTTGCGCACGTCGGTAAGCGCTCGTTCAGAAGCGTCGGTGAGATTCAGTTTTGGGGTTGTCGACAACGCATCCGGCACCAGTTGATAGCGACCGTTCAGGGTTGTTACGTTGCCATCCGTGAGGTGCGCCACGAGTTCAGCGCCAAGTACGGGGATGCCCCGGTGCGTCTGCGTCAGGCGAAGATGCATTTGCCCGAGATCATCCGTTTCGGACTGTCTGACCGTGAATTGTGATTCAGGATTCTCGATTTTCAGCAAACTACGTATCTGCCCCATGAACTGATACGTTACCGACGTAGCAGCCGCAGCCGACAAACGCGCTCCCTTAGTGATAGCCGTTCTCGGACTCCCTTTTCGTTCGATAAATATGGGCAAATTGGTCTTTTCGTCACGTATCACCCGCAAACGCATCGGTTCCAGCGACGAAGCACTTTGGCCCGTTCCCAGCATTGTCTGCCGACCAAATTTGTTGGTCGGTGGCGATACCAACGTAGCACCAAGACGTTTCGCCAGATCTGACGAAGCTTCGCCCGTTTTCCGTTTCTGAGCAAAGCCAGATTCGGGCTGCTGCGCCAACGTAGCGGAGGCAGTTAAAAGACCCGTTATTAAGAATAGCTGTGGTTTCATAACAAAAAGCGAAAGAGTGAATGAGCGACTGCTAAATTGTTACTAATGAACTTTATAACTATACAACTCTATAACCGTACAACCCTATAACTCCTTATTTCAGACGTAGCGAAGCCGGAATCAT
This sequence comes from Spirosoma flavus, assembly GCF_054778555.1. Taxonomy (NCBI): domain Bacteria; kingdom Pseudomonadati; phylum Bacteroidota; class Cytophagia; order Cytophagales; family Cytophagaceae; genus Spirosoma; species Spirosoma flavus. The sequence goes on along the minus strand of NZ_BAAGZL010000001.1, from coordinate 712,816 downwards.
GGCCATGAACGAATCATAAAATTTGGGGTAATTGGGTGGAACCGTTTTACCAGGTTCTCCCCAGGCTACTTTATAAATTTCCTTTCCTTTTTTCCAGCGGACAAGTTTGTACATGTTGCCGGGGTAGTCGAATTTGGTGGTTTTTATTTTGCACTTTTCGTCGAACGTAGCGAAGACTTTTTTGGTGTTGGCAGGCGTTTGCTGAGCAATGAACGTAAACGTAGTATCGCGATTCCGCCAGCCAAACAGTTTACCGTCTTCGAACAGGTAATAGGCAGTTGCAGCGCCAGTAACTCCCCCGCCGTTCCCTACGATTAACTGGCGACCGGTATAGTTGGCGGGCGTAACGGCAACTTTTTTACGTAGCGTAGGCATTTTATCGCCAGCCGCCCGAGGTCCCTGCGCCCGGACAACGTAGTGATTCAACAATAACAAACTGATTAACCCGAAACTACGTATTGCTTTCATGAGTCGATTGGTTGGCAGTTGCTGGACAAAGGTAGAAGTACGTAACCCCTTCATCAATACTGCATTTGCATGATTTTAGGAATGGCCCAGACAGGCTCCGGCTGTCAAAGTCGCGCCAGCGACTAACTCAGCGACAGCCAGAGCCTGTCGGAGCCTATTGTGTTGGCTGGCCGTAAGTTGTTTGTGATATTGTTTTTGACGTACCAAATAATCCCCGCTTGATCTGGACACGTAGCAGATTGTCAAAATCGCCGGAGGCAATAGTTGTCAGAGTCGGTTGCGTGCCCAATCCTTTGGCAATATCCAGAATGGTATTGCTATGTCCGACGACCAGCACCGTTTTGCTACGTATCTGATTGATACGTTTCACGATAGCATCGTTAGGCCGGGACGGATAATCGACCATCGTAATTCCGAGCTGCTTAGCCAATAGCGCGGCCGTCTGGCGGGTACGTCGGGTAGGTGTCGTGAAAATCGAATCGATTCCTTTCGAAACCAGTACGTCGGCTAACGCCTTCGCCCGTTCGTGGCCCGCTGGCGATAAATCGGTCGTGTCGGCTTCACTTACTTTCTCAGCATGGCGCACGATATATACCGTAGTAGTAGAGCAAGCCGTCAGTAGGCTGACAATCAGGAAGAGGAGTGGGTAAACAACACGCATAGGCTAACGATCAATTAAACAGGCAATGATACAAAAAGCCCCCGACAAACGCCGAGGGCTCTTACTGAATGGTACGTTAAGGATATATGATGTAGGATGTATGGTGTATGAATGGACGCCCTTCAGCGATTAATCCATATCTCATACGTCATCCATCTTTTTACAATTCTCTCACCCAGATATTGCGGAAACCAACTGGGTTGCCGTGGTCCTGCAAAATGATCGGGCCTTTACCGTGCGCCTGCACTTTTGGGTAACCGATATACTCGGTTGTACCGCGAATAGCTACGTGGTTCTGCACCAGAACGCCGTTGAGCAGTACGGTTACAAAAGCAGGCTCCAGCATCAGCCCAGCTTTGTTGAATTTAGGTTGATTATAGATCACATCATACGTCTGCCACTCGCCGGGTTTGCGGCTGGGGTTTGCCAACGGAATAGCCTGCTTGTAAATCGAGCCGACCATGCCGTTTACGTAGGTTGGGTTTTCGTAGTTATCCAGCACCTGCAATTCGTAACGGCCTTGCAGGAAAATTCCGCTGTTGCCCCGGCCTTGTCCGTTCCCTTCTACTTTCGACGGTGTCTGAAACTCAATGTGCAACTGCATATCGCCGAATTGCTGTTTCGACATGGCCGACGACGTTTTTCCTGAATACAGGACGCCATCGCGCACGGGCCACTGAAGCGGATCGGTGCTATTGGTTGGGTTGTACCCTTTATTAGCTACCCACTGGTCGGCATTTTTACCGTCGAAAAGCACAATGGCATCCGAAGGAGGAGTTGTGCCGGCGGTATTAGCTGAATTCGTGCCGGGGGTAACGACGGGAGGAACAGGTTCCCAAATTTCGGTGGACTGTGGGGTTTGTTTACTTGGTTCCGTCTGAGCAAGGGCCAGATTGGTATACCCCTGACAAATTACAGCGAGGCAAAGGGCAATTGGTAATCGTACGTTTTTCATGGAAAATGGTTCGAATTAATGAGTTCGTCCGTAAAACGATCAAAGATAAGTCTAACTGTTTATTCGCAGTCTTTTACCTGGAAAAAATGTAACTTTCGCCCTTCAAATCTTATGGTAAACGCATGATAACCTCTATTCTTTCAGCCCGTTTCGGAGGGCTGCTGAGTCTGGGCTGCCTGATGGGTATCGGTCTGGCACTGGCTCAGCCCGCTCCGATGCCGGGAACCCCAGTCACACTCAATGATTTAAGCGCGTTTGTATCGCCCACGGCCAACTGGCAGATTATAGGCAACGTGCGGGCAGATTTGGCCAAAGACAACACGCTGATCACCGAAAAAGGGACGGGTGTGCTGGCGAATATCCCGATGGCGAAAATGCCTGCCGATCCTCAAAATCCTTACAAATACGACTTGTTTACAACCCTGCAGCACGGCGATGTCGATCTGGAACTCGATTACATGATGGCAGCGAAATCGAATTCGGGCGTCTATCTGCAGGGCCGCTACGAAATTCAGTTACGCGATAGCTGGGAGATTCGTACACCAAACGTTCACGACAATGGCGCCGTGTATGAACGCTGGGACGATAAACGGCCCGATGGACAGAAAGGGTACGAAGGGCACGCAGCCCGTCAGAATGCCAGCCGCGCACCGGGTCTGTGGCAACATCTTAAAATCTCGTTCCAGGCCCCACGTTTCAACAGCAATGGGCCCGGCGGGGCACCGCAAAAAACCGAAAACGCCCGCGTGATTCGGATTGAACTGAACGGCGTTATCATTCAGGAAAATGTTGAGCTGACCGGCCCTACGCGCGGCTCTGCGTTTGCCGACGAAAAAGCACTTGGCCCCATCCGTATTCAGGGCGATCACGGTGCCGTAGCCATCCGTAACATTCGCTACGTTGCCTACGATAAGCCCCGCCCCGAACTGCTCAATCTGAAATACGCCGTTTATAAAGGTAAATTTGAGAAGGATCCACCAGCTTACGATAAAACCGCCCCCGAGTCAGAAGGAGCCACTACGGTGCTGTCGGCTAACGTAACACGGATTCCCAACGAGTTTTTAATCCGGTATACCGGTACGTTACGTGTCTCCGAACCCGGCGAATACAAGTTCAATCTGGGTGCCAGTGGGGGTGGCGGTATGATGAAAATCAACAATCAGACGGTGATTTCTCCCGGAGAACGGAACGCACGCGGACAAGTTACGTTGGCGAAAGGCGACCTGCCTTTCGAACTTTTGTACTCAAAATTCGTCGATTGGGCGCAACCAGCATTAGGGTTGAGCATTACCGGGCCGGGCATCCGTGAATACGCGATCAGCGATGGCGCGGGCGGCTCTGGCGAAGAAGTTGACCCAATTCTGGTCGAAGCCAATACGAATACGATGCTACGTAGTTTCATGGATATGCCCGGTGAGAAAAACACGCAGGGCCGAACGCTACGTGTCACGCACGCTGTATCGGTGGGTAGCCCAGAGCAGGTGCATTATACGTACGACCTCGACAAAGGCGCGCTGGTGCAGGTTTGGCGGGGCATGTTTCTGGATACTACGCCCATGTGGCACGACCGGGGCGACGGCTCTTCGCGCCCAATGGGTATGGTGCAGCGACTCGGCGCACCTGTTTTCTTCCTGACCAAACTCGCATCGCCACAAACCAACTGGCCGACTGATACAACCGGTTCTGGTTACCGGCCCAAAGGATACGTACTGGACGAAAGCGACCGCCCTACGTTCCGCTATCAGAGTTTTGGCGCATCCGTAAACGATAAAATCCGGACTTTAGGTGAAGGAAAAGGTGTCCAGCGGGAAGTAACCATCACCAATTCCCCCAGCGACCTTTACGCCCGTCTGGTAAGTGGCAGCACGATTAGCGCTCTGGAAAATGGAATGTATCTGATTGATGGACAGGCATATGTACGTATCGACGACGTAGCAGGAGCGAAACCCAGCATTCGGGAAGCCAACGGGCGGCAGGAACTGATCGTCCCGGTGAAAGGAAAAGTGGTTTACTCAATCCTATTTTAAATGGACGAACTAAGATGTATGAGGTAAGATTTATGATGTATAACCTGTACAATACATCCTAATTCATACATCATATATCTTACTTCATACACCATACATTGATTAATTCAGCTCATGAAATATATACTAACTGCCCTCTTCGCGGTTGCCAGCTACGTAGCAGTCCGGGCGCAGGAATCGCCGAAAGAGGAAGATTTTTTTAAGATTCTGAAAGTAACCGCGCCCGAAGGTACTTTGCTTGAAGTTGGTGGCCTGTACACGCTACCCAACGGCGATCTGGGTGTAGCCACGCGTCGGGGTGATATCTGGATTGTGGAAAACCCAACCAGCCGCAAACCCTACTTCCGCAAGTTTGCGTCGGGTCTGCACGAAATTTTGGGGTTAACTTACAAAGATGGGGCGCTCTACTGCGCGCAACGGGGCGAATTGACCAAACTTGTCGATTCCAACGATGATGGGAAAGCCGACGTATTCGAGACGGTATATGCCTGGCCATTGTCGGGTCACTACCATGAATATAGCTTCGGACCTAAAATTGCGCCTGACGGTCAGTTCTTTGTAACGGGCAACGTAGCGTTCGGCGATGAAGAATGGTGGCGGGGCGAAAGTCGTGTCCCCTGGCGCGGCTGGACGATGAAAATCGACGAAAAAGGCAACATGCAGCCCTGGGCTACCGGGATGCGCTCGCCCTGCGGACTTGGTATTTATGATAACGAACTTTTCTACGCCGACAACCAGGGCGACTGGATGGGATCGGGCGGTATTGTTCACGTAAAGAAAGGCTCTTTTGTAGGACACCCGGCCGGTTTGCGCTGGACAGGTATGGCCAATTCGCCGGTTAAATTGTCGATTGAGCAATTCGACGCCCAAATAGATGAACGCAAACGTCGGGGTGAAAATGGCCGTGCTATCAAACCCGAGAACGTAGTGAACGAAACGCCGAATCTGCTGTATCAGATGAAAGACAAGTTTCCGGGTGTTGAAGTCAGAACGCCTTCCGTTTGGTTGCCGCACGGTATTCTGGGCATCTCTAACTCCGAAATTCTGGAAATACCGCAGGGAGCGTTTGGGCCATTTTCCGGTCAGTTGCTCGTTGGCGATCAGGGCATGAGCAAAATTTCGCGGGTGTTTATGGAGAAAGTAAACGGCGAATATCAGGGCGGTGCCATCGAACTACGTAACGGTTTTAAATCGGGCGTGCTACGTATGGCCTTTGCCAAAGATGGTTCGCTGTTCGTGGGCGAAACCAACCGCGGATGGGGATCGGCTGGTGAAGCCAACGAAGGTCTGCAACGGCTGACCTGGAACGGTGCCATTCCATTTGAAATGCGTACGGTAAAAGCCATGCCCGACGGTTTCGAAATCGAATTCACCAAACCTGTTGACCGTAAAACTGCTGAGGATCTGGCGTCGTACCGGGTCGAAAGCTTCATCTATAAATACCATCCCGTGTATGGTAGCCCAACGATCAACAAAGAAGCGCTAACGCTGAAAGGTGTAAAGGTTTCAGAAGATGGTCTGAAAGCGCGTCTGGTGGTTGATAATCTTCGGAAATACTACATTCACCAGCTTACGCTCGATGGCGTTCGTGCTACCGAAGGAACGTACTCGCTCGTTCACCCGATTGCTTATTATACGTTGAATAACATTCCCGACGGGCAAAAGCTGGCTACGAGCGATATGAGCACTAAAAATTCGGCGGCAGCTCCGGCTCCAACAGCCGCACCAGCAACAACATCAGCCGCAACTAAGGCAGCAGCTACCAAAGGAGGCAAACCAAAACTCGTAGAGGGTCAGGCTGTTACGTCGGCCAAAGCACCGACGTATGACCAGGTGAAAGGCTTATTGACGCGCCACACCTGTGCTGCCTGCCATCAGGCCAACAAACGGCAGGTTGGTCCTGCTTTCGCGGACGTAGCCAAGCGGAAATACACCAACGACCAGATTGTTGAGCTGATTTATAACCCCAAGCCGCAACACTGGCCCGATTATGCAACCGAAATGCCTCCCATGCCGCAGGTTCCCAAAGCCGACGCTTTGAAGATTGCGGCCTGGATTAACTCACTGGCACCCGCCAGCGGCAGCACTGCAAAAGACGAAGCGAAGCCGTAACGTAGCATTACGTAATTAACAATCAGCCCGATATGCACCGCGTATCGGGCTGATTGTTTTTACAGGCCCCGACAGGCTCCGGCTGTCGGAGTTGCCGGATGGGTTGTAGCTACACAGTTAGTCGCTAATGCAACTCCGAAAGCCGGAGCCTGTAAAAACCCGCCAGTTTTAGGTTCATTTCCACCGCTTTTAAACCAAAGACCGCCTTCTATATAGTCTCTCCAATAGCCCCTTCCCCGACGTAGTAGTTTTGAATCGTCAAACAGGAACAGACACCGAACGGCACTCTTCCTCAATGACTCAGGCGACTGAATCATCCTAACATAGCAACTAACTTTTTACAGACACAAACAACTCTTTCAATCATGAAAACTTTACACGTAGCAGCCATCCTTCTCTTTTCTGGAATCATCGGTTTAACGTCTTGCAGCAAAAAAAGTGATGATGTCATGCCTGCACCAACTCAAACCACCCCAACAACACCAACAACGCCTACATCCAATACCACGACCACCACGAATCCGACAACTACTACTACAACATCAGCAACCACGGCGCTGACGTCAACCGGTTTCGTAGCCAAAATTGACGGCAAAGATTATATGCCTGATCTGGTATACAGCAAAGCCGTAATGCCCGGCAACGATGGTTACTACGGCATCTACGGCCTCGACAGCAGAACCGGCGACGTAGTGTTTATTGGCCTGCCTTATGCAGCTCTGGTTGGTACGCATAAATTAAGCTACATTAATTACGGTGGATTCTCGCTTGGTAACGGCACCGATTCATTCTCAACACGTGTAGAACCCGGCGAAGGTACCGTTACGATAACTAAAATGACGACAACTAATGTCGAAGGCACCTTCTCGTTCGTGGCTTACAACGACAAAGGCACCGTTAAGCGTACCATCACCGAAGGAAAATTCAATGTACCGTTTAAGTAATCTGACGTACTGAATCCCCTACCATCAATCCTTTCACTTTTTCAAAAACAACGAATCTCCATTAATCATGAAAACGTTACGTATCGCAGCCATTCTTGCCTTTTCTGGTATCATTAGCTTAACCTCGTGCAGCAAAAAAAATGACGATAGTGTCACCCCATCCGGCACAGGAACACAGCAGCAATCAAGTGTAGCTTTTTCAACAAAAGTTGACGGAAAGGACTTCAAACCTGATTTCGCTTACGCTAAAATTAGCTTCCCAGGCAATGATGGTTATTACGGCATCTACGGCCTCGATAGCAAAACCAGTGATGTTGCGGTAATTGCCCTGCCCAATACGGCACAGGTAGGTACACACGAGTTAAGCTCTATCAATTTCGGTTCGTTTACCAAAGCCAGCACGAGTGACGCGTATTCGACTGTAGTTAAACCTGGAACAGGAACGGTTACGATAACGAAAAAGACGGCCACTGAAATCGCTGGTACGTTTTCTTTCACCGCGTATAATGACAAAGGTGTTAAAATTACCCTAACCGATGGTACGTTCAACGTACCGATCAAGTAAGAAGGTTTACTACTACGTATCACCAACGGTCAGCTTCGTAACGAGCTGACCGTTTTTCGGTTATGAATGTGCGAACCCCACAGAATATCCTTACTTTTAGGGGTTATCAACTGAACACATTCATCACCATGAAACAATTACTTGTTCTCATATGCCTGTTAAGCCCGTCGCTGCTTTGGGCGCAGAAAGGTTCGTACACGCTGAAAGGAAAACTACGTAACGTCAACGCTCCCGCCAAAGCGTACCTACGTTATCGGGTTGGCACCGACGTAAAAATAGACTCAGCCAAAATTGAAAATGGTACATTCTCGTTTTCAGGCAACGTAGACGAGCCCATGCTGGTGGGACTGTACGTCGATAAGTTAGGGACTGGTTTCACAAATACCCGCCCCATCTCGTCGATGAGCCTTTATCTGGAGCCGGGCAATATCACCGTAGAAAGTCCCGATTCACTCGCCAATGCGGTGGCAGATGGAACTCCGCTCAACATCGACAATCAGAAACTGACTGGGATGCTGAGACAAACCAGCGACAAAATGGCGCAGTTGATGAGAGAATATCGGGCGGCTACTCCTGAACAGAAAAAATCGAAGGAGTTCGAGGCAAATCTTGACAAACGGTACGAAGCCCTGGAAGCCGATCAGAAAAAAGTGAAGGCGCAGTTCATTAAAGAAAATCCGAACTCGCTGGTCAGCTTATTTACCCTGCAACAGTATGACTACACGCCTGAATACGCCGAAGTTGGACCTATGTATGAAAGCTTAGGCGAAGTGATTAAGAACGGAAAGAGTGGAAAAGAATACGCCAAAGTGCTGGCCAGCGTGAAAGCTACGTCCATTGGCGAGATAGCTCCCGAATTTTCGCAGGCCGATACGTTGGGTAAAGCTGTGTCGCTGAACAGTTTTCGGGGTAAATACGTACTGATTGATTTCTGGGCAAGCTGGTGCGGACCCTGCCGGGCCGAAAACCCGAACGTAGTGAAAAACTTCCAGCAGTATAAAGACAAAAATTTCACCGTGCTGGGCGTTTCCCTCGACCGACCTAACGCCAAAGAAGCCTGGCTAAAAGCCATTCACAAGGATAATCTGACCTGGACGCACGTATCAGACCTGAAATTCTGGGAAAACGACGTAGCAAAACAATACGGTATCCGTTCCATTCCGCAGAACTTCCTGATCGGTCCTGATGGCAAAATCGTCGCCAAGAACGTTCGGGGTGAAGAACTCGGCAAAAAACTGGGCGAAATTCTGGCCGCCAAACCTTGACGCTACGTTCAGCAATAAGATCCTTACCCGCAATGATTTACGAACGTTGCGGGTACTTTTTTATAGAATATTGTCTAAATGTAACGCGCTGTTTTTTCACTACGTATCACATGACTTCATCGTCCGAAATCACGTTAAAACCCGCCATTCAGGAAAAATTTGAGCACCTCTGGCACCTGGTCGGTAATACGCCGATGCTGGAATTATTTTATACCTACGAAGGCCAGCCCCGCTCGCTTTACGTCAAGTGCGAACATTATAACCTGACGGGCAGCATGAAAGATCGCATGGCCCTGCACGTACTGCATCAGGCGTATCGACAGGGTCATATTCAACCCGGCGACCGTATTGTGGAAGCCACCAGCGGCAGTTCGGGCATTGCTTTTTCGGCAGTGGGTCGTGCGTTGGGGCATCCGGTTACGATTATTATGCCGGCTGGCATTAGTCAGGAACGTATCGACATCATACGCAGTCTGGGCGCCGATATTATTCTGTTTACGAAGGAAGAAGGCGGTTTTCTGGGCGCGATACGTCGGTCGGAAGAAATGGCTGCCGCCGACCCACACGTTTTTCTGCCGCGTCAGTTTGCGAATCAATACAACGCCGATGCGCACCGGCTGACTACGGGTAAGGAAATCTGGCTGCAAATGCAGGGAGTCGACGTAACGCCCGATGCCTTTGTGGCTGGCGTTGGTACGGGCGGTACGGTGATGGGGGTTGGGCGCTACCTCAAATCCCGCAAACCCGACATTCGAGTCCATCCGCTTGAACCCGCCGAATCGCCTACGTTATCGGTTGGCTATAAAACGGGTTCGCACCGTATTCAGGGCTTTTTCGACGAGTTTATTCCCGATATTTTGAAGCTGAACGAACTTGATCACGTTGTGCAGGCCAGCGACGGTGACTCAATTCTGGTGGCGCAAAAACTGGCCCTGCAACTGGGCGTAGCAGTCGGTATCTCGTCGGGTGCCAACCTGATTGGCGCTATCAATCTTCAGACCGAACTAGGTCCGCAAGCCCGCGTCGTAACCATTCTGTGCGACAGTAATAAGAAATACCTCAGCACCGATCTGGTACGTGAAGAACCCGTAAAACCCGGCTACGTAGCACCTTTTATCGAATTCACTGATTACCGCCCCATCAGCCGTTTGCTCGTTGGACGTCCGGGCGTTTTCTGATACGTTGAAAGGCACCGACAGGCTCTGGCTGTCGGAGTTGCGTCAGCAACTAACCATCCGGCAACTCCGACAGCCAGAGCCTGTCGGTGCCGTCTACTCAGACAGCAAGATGCTGTATGGGACTTTATTACGTTATAAACAAAACTTCCCGAAAGTCTAGAGCTTTCGGGAAGTCGGGTGTCCAGTCCAGGAAAAACTAATTTTGTTTCAAGTTATTAATTCATAGCCACTACGCGGCCGGATGTTGCAGGCTGTTCAGTTTTAATCGTTACTACGTGCTTCTGCGTTTCAACACCGTTGGTGATTTCAACCTGATACTCACCGTCGGGCAGTTCGCCCAGGCTTAAGCGAGTGCGGTACGTAGTTTCGTTTTTACCCAGCCGTTCACTGAATAAAACTTTGCCTTCATTGTTTTTAAACTTAACATCGACAGTTCCACCCACTTCCTTATTCAGGGCGATGTTCAGTTTGTTGTCTTTCGATGTGTAAATACCAGTCTGGTAAGAAGCGGCCGTCGCTGGGTCTTTAAGACCGATTGGTTTAGCTTCACTTAACGTAGCCGATGCGGTAACAAAACCCAGTGTAAGAGCAAGAGCGAAAGATTTGATGATCGTTTTCATTGTAGTATGTTGTTTATGTTTAGTTCTAAGCAGGTCGGGGTTTCTTTCCCGATTTGTTGCACCAAAGTTATAGGCTCTAGCTAGTACTATGTATTACAAACTACTGGAACGGCAATGGGATTTGATGAATGGTCGGAAAATAAGGACGACTGATCGAACGGTACTGGTCAAAAACGACCTAAAAAGCGGGTGTATAGCGTCAAACTGCAACAGTCACTTTTAAAAATGACGCTGGTATCGACGTTTTGGTCGTGTCGCTGCTTTGGTTTTGACTTACAAACAGCGTCTCCAATTCCTGTTGCAAAGCCTCAGCTTTACCATTTTTCTCAGCCGCTTCAAACGCATTCATGGTTGGGCCATAGAAATTTCTGAACTTGTGAAGTAATTCGGCGGGTGTATACGGGGCTCTAAGAATAGCCGTGTCCTTGAAAAAGCTGATGTTTTCTTTGGGTATTCCTGCCTGCCCAAACCGGTCGATAACATGACTCTCGACTCCCCACAACATAGGACTGACAAACCCTTCTGGCGGTGGCGCGGTATAAGCCGAACTGATTTTTAGTACTTGCGCGACTAGTGTTGGATCACCGGGTATCCAGTTTCCCATCACGATACGTCCGCCCGGGCGCGTAACCCGAACCATCTCTTTCGCTACGTCAACTGGCTTCGGCGCGAACATAGCCCCAAAAATAGTTACAACAAGGTCAAAGCTTTGGTCATTTAACTCATGCAGGTCGGTCGCATCGCCTTCCTGAAAATGACAATTGGTGAGCCCTTCCGCTGCAACCCGACGATTACCCGCTGCTACCAGATTACTGGCGATATCCACGCCTAAAACCGAAGCGCCTAATCTGGCTGCCGGTATGGCGGTCGTACCATCTCCGCAAGCTAAGTCCAGAACATTGAGTCCGGGGGTGATTCCAAGTTGAGCGACCAGCGCTTCACCGCTTTTCCGTATGGCCTGGGCAATTTGAGTGAAATCGCCCTTTTCCCACAAAGCTTTGTTTGGGTTCATCTGAATAGTGAATAAAGGTTGAAAACAATCTTAGACTATTACACTCAGAAACAGCACCCGAATAAAGTAAAACCTATGTTATTGACTGCTAACTATTTAGGTTACGGTAATTTCACGCGGTACAGGTTGCCCCGCCCTAATAAACTATGCCAAAATGAATTACATGGTTATTTCAAACCGACACAGTTGGGAACTTCAATGATTCTGCCACCAGGCCATTCGCACAAACAGCACCGACAAAGTACCTGACTCACTCTTCAAATTCTATTGAATCAGTTCGCGGCTTTATCCGGAACACGCTGCAGATCCAGGTCCTGAAAATCGAAGCTGAAATCGGTGAGGGGCGAAATTGGCTTCATTTTAATGGAAACCGGCTTCATCGTTTCGTCGGTCTGGAACGTAACGTAGGCGTCGGCGTCGAGACTGCGATTCAGCCATTTCACAATGAACGTGTTGTTTTTGTAGAAGAACATTTCGCCCGTCAGCTTCGGCGAACGGAGCGATTGAAACCACAGTTTGCCATTCTTCGAGTGAATCGATACGTCGCCAAACCAGTTATCGTGATACGTTCCGAGGTAGGACGTAACATCGGTTTTCGACGTACCGGTTTTCCGTTCTTTCTCAATGCTGTCCCAGATGTTTTTGGTAATGGCATTCGCTTCGTCCTGCCCTTTCTTCACCCGTTCGCTAAACGTCTTTACCCAGTCAGTTGGTGGCAGTCCGAGGTAACTGTCTTTAATGGTATTGGTAACTGCACTGAAAGCCGCTCCAACTTGCTGATTCGTGAAAACGATGATACCCAGCTGAAGTTCAGGAAGTAATGTTACCTGCGTAACCATACCCGCCAGTCCGCCCGTGTGCGTTACCTGTTGGTAGCCTTTCACGTCGCTCAGCCCCCAGCCCAGCCCGTAAGCCGAAAAATGGGTGTTATACGGCGGCACCGGTGTTGGACTAACCGGCGTAATGGTTTGGGGAGCCCACATATCATTGTGCACGTTCACGCTGAACAACTGCTGACTTTGATTCGGCCCGTATTTTCCCCGATTCAACTGCATGATCACCCACTTGCTCATATCGGCCACGCTTGAATTGATACCTCCCGCCGAATTGCCAAACCGAAACATATCCCGGCTGATTACCTGCACGTTACCATTGACCGATGCGTGGGCATCAATAACATTGCCCTTGTCCGCCAGCCGACTATACGTACCGGCGCTACGTGTCATTTGAAGCGGTTTCATGATACGTTCCTCCACGAAGGACTCCCAACTTTTGCCGCTGATACGTTCAATCACTTCGCCAGCCACCATGTAGAGCAGATTATCGTAATCATACTTCGTCCGAAAGCCCGAAACGGGTTTCAGATAGCGCAGATTATGAATAATATCTTTCATGGTGAAGTTGCTCGAATCGGGCCAGAACATCAGATCACCCGCGCCGAGACCAAGTCCGCTTCGGTGCGTGAGCAGATCGCGGATGGTGAATTCTTCTGTCACGTAAGCGTTGTACATTCGAAATTCGGGGATGTAGTCAATTACCTTATCGTCCCATTTAACTTTACCTTCATCGATGAGCATGCCCAGTGCCGCCGACGTAAAGGCCTTGCTGTTCGACGCAATGCCAAACAGCGTATTTTCATCTACTTTCTCTTTGGTTCTCAGCGACCGCACGCCGTATCCTTTCGAGTGGACCACTTTTCCATCTTTCACCACAGCTACGGCAATTCCCGGCACATCGAACGTAGTGAGCGTGCGTTGCACAACATCATCGATTTGCGCCGACGTAATAGGCTGCGCGTTTACCGTACTACTCCATACGGAATAAATAAGAACCAAAACCAGGATGAGACGTAGCAGTTTAGTTGTCATAGATGAAAGCGGTTATCTGACAAAATAAGCAAAAAAACAGAACCGCGCTGGCAATCCAGCGCGGTTCTGTTCGTATGGTAATTCTGGCTATCGTTTATCCCACCAAACCTTGCTCAGGTACGTATCACCACTTGGCAGGCGGCCAACAGCAGCATCGTAATTGGGCTTGTTCAGCAACGCTTCCTGCGTAGAATAAACCGCCCGACGCGGAATCTGTCCATTCGTCGAACCAGCGTTTGGACCGGGAGCCAGTTTCGGATAACCCATCCGACGCCATTCGATGAAGGCTTCGTAGGAACGACCGAACAACTGAATCCATTTCTGCGTACCGATTTTCTCCAGTTTCTGTTCTTTCGACAAACCCGTAAACGACAACTCGCCATACGTAGCCGGAATGGTTGCTACGTTATACGGCGCCATCGACATAGCCGCTTTCACGCCATCCTGGTAGAATTTATCCGCCTGATCGGACGTAGCGCCCCAGCCTTCCAGCGCAGCTTCGGCTTTGTAGAAACTCACATCAGCAAACGTCATCTGCACGCACGGAATGGGCGGATTGTATGCCTTGTTAAAGAACGTAGCCTGTGAAGCCGTCGAATAATCATCCTTAATAATCGTTTTCAGCAACGCATCTGTCAGCGCAACGCCTATGCCCTTATAAGCTGGTTTTCCGGCTTTAACCGAATTAACCGTCGGCTGAACCAAAGCCGGAAGGCGCGGATCATTTGTAGTAACCAGTTGATTCACAAACGTATCAGCCAGATATTTCAAATCAGGACTGCCAGCTAGCCAGTGGTTCAAAACCGGGTGGACGTTGGCGTTAGTGGCGTCATTATAGGTCGGAATGGCCGCGTTATCGGCGTTCGATTCCAGCAACGGCTGGCCCATTGCCTCGGTAACGGTTTTTTGTGCCAGCGTCGGATCGCCGTAGCGAATGCGCATACCCAGACGTAGCTTTAATGAATTGCCGTATTTTTTCCATTTCGCTACGTCGCCTTTGTAATAAAAATCGGCGGTTCCGTAGCTGGCATCGCTGGCGTTGAGTTGCGCAATAGCCGCATCTAACGTAGTAATCAGCGATTTATAGATCGATTCCTGGGTATCGAAAGCGGGTTGATTATTTACACTTTCGGTACCCAGCGCCGTTTGCGAATACGGTACGTCGCCAAACAAATCGGTCAGCCGCTGCCAGATTGAGATTTCAACAATCCGGGCGATGGCCAGTTTGGTACGTCCCCGCGGATCGTTTTCGAGACCTTTGAGCAATTGGTTACGTATCTGGGTAATGTTCCGCAAATAAACAAAATGAGAAGCCCAGAGGTCGGTATCGGCCTGCTGAATATAGCGCGAACTCGAAATCAGAACGCCCCCCGCCCAATGTTGTATCCACGACCCAAACTGATTATTTGGGTACTCGAAACCTTCCGAAAAAGCCGCATCGCGCTGTACTTTCGAGAGCACTAGTCCGGGGTCGATGGACGTAACGGAAGTTGGTGGCGTATTTATTTTTTCAAAATCGTCGGTGCAGGCCTGCGCCATAAATAAGGCGAGTGCGATGCAGAGAGGTTTTATTATTTTCTTCATTTCTAAGTTCTTCTTTTACAGTTCACAATTCAGGCTAAAGCCGAAATAACGTAGCAGCGGCAGAGCCGTAGATTCGAGGCCCAGCGACGAGTTGTTGACGTTGAAAGCCGACGCTTCAGGCGCAAACCCATCCGTTTTCCGCTGGAAATAGAACAGGTTCCGCCCATAAACACCCGCCCGAATACCCCGGAATGGCGTCTTACTTACTAGTTTAGTTGGAAGGCTATAATTCAATGTTACCTCCCGCATGATGATGTAGCTCGCGTCGTTGAGCATTTCTTCGGCCACTACGTTGTCTTTGTCCGGCGCTATTACGTTCCAGTAGTCCTGCGCCCGAACCTGTTTTGTATTGGCTTGACCAGTGCTCGTCCACGTACCATCGGCGGCTTTCGTCCCAACCACACCCTGTGCTACGTAGCTACCATCGCGACCGGGCAGGGTTTTCTTGATGGTACCATAAATTAGCTCTTCCCGCAAACTCTGTGAATACACATTGCCACCCTGACTGATATCGACCAGACCAGAAAGCGAGACGCCTTTATAACGGAATACGTTGTTGAAACCGCCAATCCACTTGGGCAGCGCATTACCCATTTCATACAGAATTTTGGCGTTTGTTTTCACCGGCAAACCTGTTGTTGGGTCGATAATGCGATTGCCTGCTCCGTCGCGTATCCACTGAAAACCATTGCCCAGAATGGTCCCGAACGGTTTGCCGGGCGTAGCGATTACCTGTACCCCCCGGTCGCTTCCGAGAATGTACGTTGGTACGCCTTCGGCCAGCGACACAACTTCGTTGCGGTTTTGTGAGTAATTGAACGTAGCATCCCAAGTGAAGCCCGATGGCGTTTTCACCGCCGTTCCGGTCAGTGACAATTCAATACCGTGATTCCGGATCTCACCCGCGTTAATCAGCCGCGAGGTGAACGTACTGGATGGAGGCAGTGGTACGTTCAGAATCTGGTTTTTCGTGCTGGCGTTGTAATACGCGAAAGTCAGACCGATGCGGTTTTTCAACAGACGAGCCTCCAGACCGAATTCATTCGACGTAGTGAGCTCGTTTTTCAGGTTCGGATCGGGAATGGTCGACGCAAACGATGCGAGCGGAATACCGCCCTGCGTGTACTGATCGAGCGAGTAATTTCCGTTCAATTGGTACGGACTACCCGAGCTACCCGCCTGCGCCCACGATGCTCTCACTTTCAGGAAACTCAGCACCGGACTTTGCAGCCGGAACGCATCCGTCAGAATCAAACTTCCGCTGATAGCCGGATAGAAGAACGAATTGTTTTTCGGCGAAAGCGTTGACGACCAGTCATTTCGAGCGGAGAAATCAATAAACGCCATGTCTTTATACCCAATCGACCCCGACCCATAAACCGAATTAATCGACGATTCCGTAAGGCCGAAAACATACGAGTTTGTCAACGTATTGTTGATAACGTAGAGGTTTGGCGCGATGAATTCGTTTCCTGTGTTACCGGTCGTGCGCGAAGAATAGCGTTGGTGGTTGGCGCCCAGATTTAGCGAAAACGAAATATCGTCCGAAATTTTTGGCGTCAGCGAAAGCAGTACGTCGCTGTTATCTTCACGTGTCCGCGACACTTCTTCGTTGATATCGCCGTTTTTGTTGGTCGTTACGTAGGTACCTTTTTCCCGATAGCGGAAACGCTGGTCGGTGTAAAAATCCGTTCCGGCGCGGGCCGTCAAACGAATCCAGTCGTTAAACTGATAACTCAGGCGAAGCAAGCCAATCACCCGACGGCGGTCGTCGGAATTGCGGGTGTGATCTCGGGTCCAGTAGGGGTTGGCGGTCGAGGAATTGGTGGCGTAGGTTTTTTCAAGACCAACAAAAGCCGTAGTGCCATAGCCCAGTTGTTTTGCTACGTCCTCGGCCGTCCACGCTGAATTGGCCAGAATATCCATCGGTATGCTACGTGGCTGACTGATGAAGATATAGGCCGGGTTATCAGCCGCATCCGAAACTGTTGGACGATTTACGCCCACTTGAGCAATGTAGTTGACCTTTACGTCGGCTTCAAGTTTTGAGGTCACTTTGGCCACCGTCCGTAAGCTGATGTTGTTACGTGTCAACGTATTAGTCGGTACGTATCCGTCAATTTTCGTATTGGAATACGCCAATCGGTAGTTCACCGATTCGTTGCCTCCCTCTACGCTCAGGTTATTGACCATCTGCTTTTCGGTATTGAAAAACTTCTGGAACGTATTGGGTTGGGGCGTCAGATTCAGTACGTTACCCCATTGATCTTCGTATTGCTGCCCATCCATGTGCGGCCCCCAGCTGGCGCGGGTAAATCGGTCGCGGCCACCGCTCATTTTAGGAAGCCCCTGAATGCCAGCCGCCTGCGCAGCCGCCCAAGTGTAAATTTTACCATCATTCCCCCGAAAATTGGTAAACGTATTATCCAGTCCCTGTCCGTATTCATCCTGAAAATCAGGTAGCACCAGCGCGTCTCCAAGCGAGTAATCAATTCCGTACTTAACGCCGATTCCTTTCTTGTTTTTGCCCGATTTTGTAGTGATCAGCACCACGCCGTTACTTCCACGCTGGCCATAAAGAGCGGCCGCGTTCGGGCCTTTCAGTACCGACATGGTTTCAATATCTTCGGGATTTATGTTGGAAATACCGTCACCGTAATCAATCCCTCCCGAGCTACCGGGCGAGCGCGGATTCTGGTTATCCATCGGAACACCGTCAATAACGTAGAGCGGTTGGCTATTGCCCACCAGCGAGTTAGCCCCACGAATAATCACCCGCGACGAGCCGCCAGCACCGTTTGCCGAACGGGTCACCTGTACACCCGCCACCTTACCCGCTAGCGCCGTAGCCAGGTTTGCTTCCTTGGCGGTAGAAAGTTCCTGACCATTGATTTCCTGCACCGAATACCCCAGCGACCGTTTATCGCGTTTGATACCGAGCGCCGTTACGACTACCTCACTCAGTACGGCATTGTCTTCCGATAACGTGATGTTCAGCTCGGTGCTGTTACCAATTGGAACTTCCTGCCGCACAAACCCCACGCCGGAAAAAATCAGTGTGGCCGAGGGGTCGGCACTCACCGAAAATTTACCGTTAACGTCCGTCACGGTACCTCGCGTGGTCCCTTTAACCACTACGTTGATGCCCACTAAGGGCGATTTTTTGGCATCCAACACTGTACCCTGCACAGTTCCCTGCGCCCAGATACAGTGCGAAATCAAAAAGGCTATCATAGTCATTGATAGCCTTTTAAGAAAAATAGAGTGGAGATTTTTTGGCATACTACTTAATGATTTGGTAATAATCTTTTAATACTATATTAATATTAGCCTTGTCAAATCTAGCAAAATAATGGAGTTATTAAACATTATACCCATTTTATAGTTACCACTCAACAACAAAAAAGCCCTCATATTGAGGGCCGATTTATTTTCAGAAATAGGGCTGCTACGTTAGCAATGATTTAACGCGTCAATAAGCCCGCATCAAGTACAAACTGCGAGCCGGTGACGTAGCGGGCTTTTTCAGAAGCTAAGTATAGGACCATAGCTGCTACGTCCTCCGTTTCGACCCAGGGCACAGGCAACAGATTTCCCGCCGATCGTTCCGCAATTTCCTGCGTAGTAGTGCCTTCCAATTCGGCCAGGCCGTCGTTCATGGGGGTGTTCACACCCGTCGGGTGAATGGAATTGACGCGGATATTATAGGGGGCTAATTCAATAGCCCACGATTTCGTCAGGCCGACCAGCCCCCATTTGGAAGCCGCGTAATGACTGAGCCGGTTCATTCCGCGCAATCCGGCAATCGATGAGTTGTTGATAATCACGCCCGATTTTTGCTTCATCATCACCGGAATGATACGTCGGGCCACCAGCCAGGCACCTTTCAGATTGATATCGATCATGGCGTCCCACTCGTTCTCGGGAAGTTCATGAGCGAGTCCGTAGGCGCAGATGCCCGCGTTGTTGAACAGAATATCGATACGTCCGAAGTTGACCAACGTAGCATCGACCGCCCGACTGATGTCCTCATCCCGACGTACATCACCCTGCACGGTCAGGCAGTGCTTTCCGAGCGCTTCAACCTCGCGTTTCAGGCTATCCAACTCGGTTTCAGAGCCAAGTGAATAGCCAGGATACGCCTGTGGTTTCGCTAAATCGAAAGCCACAATATCGGCCCCTTCTTTGGCCAGTGCCAGGGCTACGGCCCTACCCTGCCCATGAGCCGCGCCAGTGATAAACGCTACGTTCCCGTCGAAATCAGCCATTATTGTTGTGTCTGAACCTGTTGCTGCATCAAAGGCAGATATGGATACAAATATTCGTCGATATTCACCTGCAATACGTTGTTGAACACGTTCGTGGCAATCATCTGACCCGCAAACGCAATCAAAATTACTAGTTGTTCGTCAGTATAACGGTCGGCCAGAGACCCGTAAAGCGCATTCGAAATCTCACCTTTATGTTGCGCAATGGCGCTACCGAAATCAATCACATCCTGCTCATGCTCAGTTAGTTTCAGGTCTTCAGGGCGCTCGCCGTTGTCGATAATGATCCGTCGGAAGAACGTAGTGCAGAGGGGACAGTTTGACCCTTCGGAAATGGCGTGAGCATACAGATAAGCCAGCCTGAACCCAAGAATTTTCTTCACCTCTTCATACAACGGATACCACTGCATGTAAATCTGAAACGACAGCAGCGATCGGCCCAGCGTGGCTTTCATGTTGGTAATGCGACTGCCCGGATAGTCGGTGACGTGCGCATCATAAGCCGCCAGTACGTCGGGCGTTGCTTCGTTTATAGGTAATGGCTTGATTCTAGGCATCTCCGGAGATATTTGGGCAACGAAAAGAACTACAAACCTAGCTGATTACTCGAATTTTTTTCAGGAACGTATACACGTAGCAACCGGCGCAGAAACCCGCCAGCGATTCCAGCGCTGCGAATATAGCTATTACGCCTGCCACCCAAAATGCCGAAATCCCTAATCCATGCAGCCCTAGAATAACGACCGAAAAAACCATCCCTACGCCTGCAGCGAATCGTTTGGGAGCCTGGTCGATAGGAACAACCGGAAAGTTTAACAGCTTGATAACCCCATCGCTCAGGCGAGCCAACGGGCTGAATTTCCCATAGTTAAGGGCACGTAGCGAAAAGTCGATCAGCAGGAAGAGGAACAACGGCCAGAATCCCGTCAGCAGATACGCGATGGTGGTCAGAAGGACGCCGAAAGCGATGGTGCGAACTTTGTTTTCGTTCACTTTTACCCCATCGACCGGGCATTCGAGTGTTTGTTGATGAAGTGTTGATAGTGACGATAACGTTGAATATTTCGTTGATTTTTCCATAATATGTTGGGCGGACGGAAAATCCGCATTACAGTTTGCTCAGGCGGTCGGCGGCTTTCTGTAACGTAGCGTCGTCTTTGGCGAAACAGAACCGAAGAATGTTGTAATCGTTTTTCTGCTGGTAAAATACCGACACTGGAATCGACGCTACGTTGATTTCTTTCGTCAGACGTATCGCCAGATCATAGTCCGGCTCGTCGGTTATAGAAGCATAGGACACCGTCTGAAAAAAACTGCCCTCAGCCGGTTTAAACTCAAAACGGGAGTTCCGTATGCCATCGAGAAATAAGTCGCGTTTGCGCTGGTAAAAAGCTGGTAACTCCTGATAATGTGACGGTTGCGCCAGATAATCGGCCAGCGCGTATTGCATCGGCGTTACGGTACTGAATGTCAGATACTGATGTATTTTTCGAAACTCCCGGGTTAGCTCGACCGGAGCCAGACAGTACCCGATTTTCCAGCCCGTAATGTGAAACGTCTTCCCGAAAGAGCCCACAACGAACGTTCGTTCCTGCAACACCGGATGCGTCATCAGCGAATGATGCGTACGGCCATCGAACAGGATATGCTCGTATACTTCATCGCTCACAATCCAGATATCGCGGTCGCGGACAATGTTGGCCAGTTGCACCAAATCGTCTACTGTCCATACCCGACCCGTTGGGTTATGGGGCGTATTGACCAGAATCAGCCGGGTTTTTTCGGTGATTTTTTCACGTACCGCCTGCCAGTCGATGCTATAGTCGGGCGGTGTTAGGGTTACGTAGACGGGAATTCCGCCGTTCAGTTCAATGGCTGGAACGTAGCTGTCGTAAGCCGGTTCAAACACAATTACCTCATCGCCGGGACGTACTACCGACGTAACAGCCGCAAAGATCGCTTCAGTAGCTCCTGACGTAACAGTCACTTCTGTATCAGGATGATACGTTACGTTATATAGATCAGAAGCTTTCTGCGCCAGCGCTTCACGTAGCGTCTGAACACCCGTCATCGGCGCGTATTGGTTAAATCCCCGACGCAAATAATGCTCCACTAGTGACACCAATTCCGGCGAACAATCGAAACCCGGAAACCCTTGCGAGAGGTTAATAGCCCCCACATCGGCCGCCAGTTTCGACATCACTGTAAAAATGGTGGTCCCAACATTCGGCAGTTTCGAGGGCAACGTAGCGCTTGTTAGCGTGTTCATGCGAATAGAATGTATGATGTATGGTGTATAATGTATGATATAATTAGTATAGTCCTGGTTTCATACGCCCTATATCATATATCACTCTACACCAGTTCCTTAAGCGAAATTTTATCAATATAAGGCTCTAACTCGTCGGTATTGCTGAGCAGACGTACCAACGTAACTTCATAGCGACGCTGGCAAACCCACATCTCCACAAAAAACGTATTGACTGCGTACAGATGCAGCCAGAAACCCGGAATACGTCGGGCCTCAATCAGCATTCCCCGCTGCCAAACCAGATTCAGTTGCTCGTGATAGGGCAAACCATAGAAATAAGCCGCATCACGATCGTTTCGTTCGTTCTGCATGAATTAATGGTCGCCGTACCGTTTTTCGCCCGCTTTTATAGCCACCGCCAGTTTGTTCTGCTTCGGCGGAAGCGGACACGTAGCGTAGGGCGTAAAGGCGCAGGGTGGGTTGATCGACTGGTTAAAATCAAGCGTGGTGTTACCGTCTGCACCGGGTTTATCGGCGTATAAAAACCGGCCAGCGCCATACGTATCATGCTCGTTTGTAGGATCTCCGAATAAGATAAATAGCTTTTCGCCTTCGCCAACAGCGTCCAGTTGATACGTCTTTCCCGCGTGTTCAAATATCAACGTACCGGCCAAAGGCGTCTGCGTTGTTTGCCCCAGTACGTCCAGAATCGGAATCGTTTTCGGCTCCGATGGCTTTTCGAGACGAGCTTTTACTTTCCAGCTTTCATCAATCGGGAAGCGGTCGATTCCGTTAAATTCATGTAGAAACGGGCTGTTCAGATCGCGTAGCCGCACGCCGTATTTTGGTCCTCGCTTGATGATAAACCAACGTAGCGACTCATGCGCCAACACGAGTGGCTTACTTTTATCGCCCGAAAAGACAACCAATGACTCCGTTACAGGCTTCCCATCGACCTGAACATCAGCGCCAGGATTCGGCGTAAAGCGAACGTCGCCATTGTGCAGGGTGAAAATGCCCAGTTCTTTCAACTCATTGGCAACCGGAAAACGAACGTCGAAATCTGGTCCGCGACCAACTGAATTTTTACCTTCGTTCAGCCAGAAGAGCCCAGCCAGATTTAGCCAGCCGGTTTCGCTTTTCAGCGATTTAACGCGGTTCTGATGCCATTCTTCTAACTGCGCCCGGTACGACGGCTCTTCAGGCGCATGAAATCCTACGGCAGCTATCATCGCCAGAAACCATACGCCGAAAAAGCTAAGGGAATATGGATTCAACGCTTTTCGGCGTTTGCTACGTGTTTTATTGAACGACAGCGCGTATCGGAGCCGCTTCCGATAGCGGGACCGGCTCGTTTTTAGTTTATCATTCGTATTAGGTGCCATTTATCAGGTTGTTCGTGATGGTAAATGAAAAAGGAAAACGTATTAGCCGTAAACCAACTGGAAATAATGCCTTCGGATGAATGAGAAATAAGCCCAGAGCGATAGCGCACCGATGTAGCCCAGTACAATCAACATCGGATCACCAAGCAAGCCGTACAGCGCCAGCCAGAGTATAGCCACTCGACCTACTTCAAGGTACAAAACCCACTGACGCTGTTCGAGCAGCGCCCCGCAGTTGATGAGTGTTAGCAGAATAAACAACGCCGTCAGCCACTGAAGCCAGCCCGGAACGTAGCGTTCGACTAATAGAAAAACGAATAAAATCAGTAATGTTCCCATTAGTTGGCCTGCTACGTAACCCCGAAACCGCCGACGTTGCGTATGCTCCACCTGACGTTCAGCGGCATTGATCGACAAAAATCTGGATTCAAGTTCTTGACGAATGGCCGGGTTCATAGCCTCCGGTCGACCAAACAGTACGTTCCATTTTGCACGAAATCCATCGGCCCGCCAACCTGCTGCCAGCAGTTCGAGCAATCCGTGAAAATGCTGCCACAAAAAACTGTGACTATCGAGCGGCTTCGTTAGCCCATACATCGGCTCGTTACGTTCTTCAACAAACGTACCAAAGAGCTTGTCCCAGATGATCAGTACGTCGCCGTAGTTTTTGTCGAGGTATTCGGGGTTGCTGGCGTGGTGTACGCGGTGGTGTGAAGGCGTTACCATTACGTATTCGAGCCAGCCGAGTTTCCCGATGGTGCGCGTATGAATAAAAAATGGATACAGACCGTGAACCAGCAGGATGGTCGTAATCATTTCCGCCGGAAAACCAATAACTGGCAAAATCGACCAGAAACCGGTACGTACTACGGCCTGAAAAACGGTGATTCGGGCGGAGACAGTGTAGTTGAAATCTTCGCTCTGGTGATGCACTACGTGTACGGCCCAGAACAGATTGATTTCGTGCGCCAGCCGATGATACCAATACCACACAAAATCAGTCACGATCAGCAAACTAACCCACGTCCAGACGGTTGGCCGAATGTCGAGCAGAGCGAAATGACGGTGCAAATAATCGTAAACGAAGTAAAAAGCGCCAACCGTAAAACTGTCCAGCAAGCGTTCGGCGATGCCCACGTTCAGGTTGGCCACCGACGTACTGAATTGGAAATAGTTCTTTTTCTGCCACTTCGCAACGAGGTATTCGATTCCCATAAACAACAGGAAGAGCGGAACGGCAAAAGCAAGCCAGTTGGCGTGTACAAGAAACGAAGCTAACCAGTTGAATTCCATACGTTTGTTTTATTCAGAACACTCGAACACAACGTAGTCTTATTACCGTAAAATCTTACTTCCCAGAATGTGGTAAAATGGCGTTTTGCTGGCTGCCGTTTTAGGCTGGTAGTCGCCCGTAATCAGCGGAATATACATCACCCGACGGCGGCTGGCGGCCCCCATATTTGGCGATTGTTCGACCCGGTGCCACAGGCTCCCGTCTTGAATGGTCAGATCGCCCGCTTCAATGTCGAACCCAACTTCGCGTGGGTCGGGGCGGTGGTCGATGAACTGCCGTTTGCGGAACAAAGTCAGCAGGGTATTTTGCTTGTGTGTGCCGGGTAACACACGCAGCCCACCATTTGTCTGAGGGCAATCGTCGAGGTGAAGTCCTACGTTGAGCATGGGCCGAATGCGGTGGCCTAAGAACAGATCGCGCGGGCTATCGGTGTGCCAGCCCATGCGTGAGAAATTACTTTCCGGCGTCCGAACGTAGTGATTCACGACCAGGCCATCCTTTTCATCCTCGCCGATACGCCCATCGAATGGCTGTAGTAGCGTAGTGAGCGCTTTCAGGCGCTTGTCCTGCAAAAATTCACGTAGCACCGGACTAAACCACGATGCAAACGCGAATCGCTGGACAATTCGCTTGCCGTTTTCGTCGCGGCCGTATTTGATGGGGGTACCGTTGATTTTATCGACCTGTTCGGCGATCCACTTCTCTTCGATACGTTGTAATTCCTGCAAAAAGAACTGTACTGTTTCGCGCTGGACGAAGCCTTTGATATGCAAAAATCCATTCTTGTCGAAAAACGCTTTTTGTTCGTCGGTCAGTGAGAAACTGGGTCTAACACTACTATAGACGTGATTTTTTGAAGATTCTGCTACTAAAGTCATGGTAAATGATTTAAAATACTTACTATACAGAATAAGTATAGTATTTGTGTTTATAAAAAAGCAAACGTGCTGCTTGCCGAAAAACTGTCTTTTAAGATTATTGGCTGGGCGTCTGTACTATAATCTGTCAGAGGAACGACCAAATGGGAAAATTGATGAGTCGCTGCTACGTATTGAGTAAACAGAGTGTATCAACAACACATTCGCATGACTGCTTTCTCAGAAACTGTACGGAAAGTGTTAGGGCAGAAATAAGCCATCAGTACGCAATCGGCTGCCATATAAATAGAGTTAATAGGTTTTACTCTTCTAGTTCGGTGGACAAAGGTGATTAATGTTCATAATACTTCCAAATTTTTTTATTCTTTCTTAATACATAGTAGGAATTACTCAGAAAACTCTTTACGAAAAAAGGCAAATTTTGTTTTTCCGTGATAAAATATAGTATTTTTGAAATTGTGTCCGTTTGACAATTTAATATTGTGCTCTACTTCATCTTCGGATGAGTCATCCAGCTACGAATTTTTGAAAGCAATCGGTAATCACCCAACATCACCTAATAACTTCCAATTAAACCAATCTATCTAATGAAGCATGTTGTACAATTCAGGGCTAGTCTCTGCTTTTTGCTATTGACTGCCTTCCTCATGACGCATCTGGCCCAAGCGCAAGACCGTCGTGTCACAGGTCGCGTCTTATCAGGTAAAGATCAGCAACCCATTCCGGGCGTAACTATTCTGGTAAAAGACACGCAACTCGGTACCACCACCGACGGAAACGGGAGTTTCAGTCTGAACGTAGCGCCTAACGCCACGCTGGTTTTTAGCGCCATTGGGTTTGCAGGCATTACTCAATCAATTGGTAATCAGACACAATTAACCATTACCCTTCAGGAAGCTGAGCAAAATCTGGGCGAAGTAGTCGTGACGGCGCTGGGTATCAAAAAGGAAGCAAAACGGCTGGGCTACGCCACCGCTATCGTAAGTCCCGAACAGGTAACAACGAACCGGACCGTTAACTTTATCAACGCATTGCAAGGCAAAATTGCGGGTGTCAACATCAGCAGCTTAGGCACGGGGGCAGCGGGTACGAGTAAAATCCGGATTCGCGGCCAATCGTCGTTTTCGGGGCAAAATACTCCGCTTATCGTTATCAACGGCGTGCCCGTCGATAATACCAACTTCGGTCAAAACAACGGAAACGCCGGTAGTGACAACTCCATCGGTAGCCGCGACCGAAACTACTCCGACGGTGGCGATGGTCTGTCATCGATCAACCCTGACGACATTGAAGGCATGACCGTCCTGAAGGGCGGAACGGCTGCTGCCCTTTATGGCTCGCGGGCTAAA
The DNA here is from genome assembly GCF_054778555.1 of Spirosoma flavus. Classification (NCBI taxonomy): domain Bacteria; kingdom Pseudomonadati; phylum Bacteroidota; class Cytophagia; order Cytophagales; family Cytophagaceae; genus Spirosoma; species Spirosoma flavus. Next base: position 686,132 of record NZ_BAAGZL010000001.1, on the reverse strand, counting down.
GACGGTGCCATTCTGATCACAACCAAAACGAAGGGTACGGGCCAGGGGATCGGCGTTACGTATAACACCAACTTCACCACCGACCACCCACTCGATTTCACGGATTATCAGTACGAATACGGTCAGGGAGAGTATGGCGTTCGGCCAACGGCGCCCAACCCAACTTCGGGCGTCTGGAGCTTCGGCGAGAAATTTGCTGGCCAGACGCAAGTGCTTTTTGGGGGCGTAACGGTTCCGTATCAGCCGGTACGTAACATCATCAACAAATTCTATCGGGAGGGTTCTACCTGGACAAACTCGATAGCCGTTTCGTCGGGGGGCGAAAAAGGCGGTTTCAATTTATCGCTTTCCAATCTGGACAACAATGGCATTACGCGGAACAACAGCTACAACCGGAAAACCATCAACCTGGGTTTCAGCTATAACCTGTCGAACCGCCTGACCGTAACGGGCACGATGAACTACTCGAACGAGTACAACAAAAACCCACCGCAGATTGCTCAGCAGGACAACAGTACGCCTACGGTGATTTACACATTGGCGAACTCGATGCCGCTCGACGTACTGGAAGCCAACCAGATTAATCCTGCTACGGGCAACGAATTCATCTACTCCCGTTTCATGAACCGGACGAACCCGTATTTCGTCCTGAATAATAAGTTTGAAAATATCCGTCGCGACCGCCTGTTCGGTAATATTTCGGCGCGTTACAACGTAACGGATTGGCTGTACATCCAAGGGCGTGTAGGTCAGGATTACTGGTCACGCGATCAGGACTATAACTTCCCGACGGGTCAAGCGTCGCTGGCTGCGGCTCCGGCCGGTTTCGTAAACGGTGCCTACGTACAGGAAGCGCGTCGTTTCCGCGAACTCAACACCGATTTCCTGATTGGCGCTACGCGTAAATTCGGCATCATTGGCGTAGACCTGACTTTGGGGGGCAACCAACTCTATCGCCGGAGCGACGTGAACAGCGTACTGGCTACCGATTTCATCGTTCGCGGTTTGTACGTTCCACAGAACGGACGGGTCAAAGATCCTACGCTGGGGCTTAGCGAACGGAAAGTTAATTCACTCTACGGCGCAGCTGAATTGTCTTACAAAGACTTCCTATATCTGAACGGAACCATCCGGGACGACTGGTTCTCGACGCTGGCCGCTGGTAATCGGAGCATTCTGTACCCATCAGTAACGGGTAGTTTCGTGTTCTCGCAAGCCTTCGACAAACTACCTTCCTGGCTGAATTTCGGTAAAGTTCGCGCTGCGTATGCTGCCGTCGGTAGCGATGGCGACGTAGCACCGTATTCAAATAACCTGTTCTACGCGGTTGCCGCCAACCTTTTCCCGAACCCAGCTGGTCAGGGACAACCCGTCGGTAACATTACGTCGAACACGGTTCCCAGCAATACGCTACGTCCCAGCCGCACGCAGGAAACCGAAGTTGGTCTGGAGTTGAAATTGTTCAACAACCGGGTTAGCTTAGACTTTGCTTATTACAACAAAATCACCAGCGATCAGATTGTGCAGGCTCAGTCGTCGGATGCGTCGGGTTATACCAGCGTCCTGATTAACAACGGAGAAAGCCGCAACCGGGGCGTTGAAGTGCTCTTGAATCTGTCACCACTGCGGACGAAAGATTTCTCCTGGGACGTTACGTTGAACGGGTCGTATAACAAAACGAAACTACTGAAACTGCTCACCGACGACGACGGATCGCCCGAAAAAGATATCAACAAAGACAAACAGGCCGAACGCATCACCGTTGGTACGGGTATTTACGTAGGTGAACTACGTCAGGTGGTTGGCCAGGAGTTGGGCCAGCTTTACAGCTACGGCTATGCACGTGACGCTCAGGGACGTATCATCCACGGTAGTGATGGTATCGCTAACCGGACAGCCGATCAGATTTCGTTTGGTTCGGCGCTGCCTAAGTACGTTGGCGGTATCACGAATACGTTCAACTACAAAGGTGTCAGCCTATCGTTCCTGATTGATTTCAAACTGGGCGGCAAAATGATTTCGGGTACCAACCTGAACGCGTTCCGGCACGGCCTGCAAAAAGAAACGCTGGTTGGCCGGGGTGATGCTGATAACAAGATGGTGGGCGTTGGTGTGAATACCAACGGCGAAGTCAACACGGTGCGCGCTGCCGTGCAGGATTACTACTCGGTTGGTCGTACAAAAAGCCTTGGCGAACAGGTTGTGTATGACGCTGGCCTCTGGAAGCTTCGTCAAATTAGTATCGGCTACGACTTCACGAAACTGCTCCCTAAATCGTTATTTATTAAAGGTGTACGGTTAAGTGCAGTGGCCAACAACGTAGCGATTCTGAAGAAATGGGTACCAAACATCGACCCCGAACAGTTTGGCTTTAGCTCCGATAACCTGGTTGGTCTTGAGTCGACAGGTTTGCCCACCACACGTAGCATTGGTTTCAACCTGAACGTTCGCTTCTAAATCAGGCACCTGGATTATCCTCTAAAAGTCATGAAAAAAACACTCTTATATATACCACTGATTGCGGGGCTTGTTGGCCTTAGTAGCTGCGAGAAAGGTTTCGACCAACTCAATACGAACCCTACTGCCGCTACGTCGCTGAACCCGATTTTTACGTTCAATAACGCTATCGTCAACACGACGTTTCCGGGTGGCTCACTGCTGATTTTTGAAGAACCGATTGTGCAACAGATGTTTTCGCCTAACTCTGGAATTGTTTCGGGCGGAAACTTTAACATCGACAATCGGGGTGCAGCGGGCGCTAACGCGGCTTTATGGCAACGCTATTATCGGGATAATGTCCGGTATCTGGTTGACGCACTGGCCAAAACGAAGTCGGATGCTAGTCGCCAGAATCTGTACAACATGATGCGTATCTGGAAAGCATACGTATTTATGGTGCTGACCGATACGTACGGCGATATTCCTTACACCGAAGCCGGACAGGGTTATCTGTCGGCCAATATCACGCCGAAATACGATACGCAGGAAAGCATTTACACCGATATTCTGAAAGAACTGTCGGAAGCTCCGGCGGCTCTTGATGCCAGTAAGGCCATCGAAGCGGGTGACCTCATCTATGGGGGCGACATTGCTAAATGGAAAAAACTGGCTAACTCGCTGCTGCTGAGAGCTGGAATGCGTCTTTCGAAAGTAAACCCGACACTGGCCCAATCGACCGTGCAGAAAGCTGTAGCGGCTGGTTTGATGCAGTCGAACGCCGATAACTGCGTGATTCGGAACAACGCCAATTACCAAAATCCGGTCGGTGTTACGCTGAATTCGACCGAAGCGGCTAACTATTACCTGACCAAGACGTTTGTCGATTATTTGAAAAACACATCTGACCCACGGCTGGCTTCCATTGCCGTGCGTTACGTTGGTGCCAAGAGTGGCCCGGAACAAACAACCGCCCGCGCCAATCGTGATCCAGCCGTTCAGATCGGTATGCCGCTCGGTTTCGATAACGGTACGATTCCGGCGCAGGCTACGAAAGATGGACTGGCTACTTTCTACGATTACTCGCAGCTAGATCGCTTACGGATGGGTGGCCTCAATGCTCCCTGTTTCCTCGTAACATATGCACAAACGCAATTGCTGCTGGCTGAGGCTGCGGTACGTGGCTGGACAACCGGAAGTGCCGCCGACTATTACAACGCGGGCGTAACGGCACATATGAAGCAGTTGGGTGATTATGACGCTACGTCGCTGGTATCGGACGCGAACATTGCGGCTTATTTGCAGAAAAATCCATACGTAGCAGCGCAGGGTCTTGAGCTGATCAATACGCAGTATTGGGTGGCTTCTTTCCTGAACGGGCCTGAAGTTTTCGCGAATTTCCGACGTAGCGGTTTTCCAAAACTGACGCCGAATCCGTATCCGGGCAAGGAAATCAAAGGCAGTTTCATCAATCGCTTAAGCTACCCAGACTCAGAAATTTCGGTGAATGGTGCCAAAGTAAATGAAGCCATCTCCCGGCAGGGACCAGACAATCTGGATACCCGCGTTTGGTGGGATAAGCAATAGTACCCTTAAAACGTAATGTTTTTCAAAAAGAATGGCGCAGACTGAAATCTGCGCCATTCTTTTTGTCCGACCACCGTCAGTTCGGTGTGTGAAAAGTCATGAAATTATACCGCACTCACGGCAGCGTCATCAGCAACCAAACCCGCTTTCTTGGCAAACGAAGCCAACAGGTTTTGGTACGATTGAAGCTGACTATCTCGATACGTAGCGCTCCAGCCTAATTCGGCGGCCATCAGATCGGCCACTTGCGGGGCAACTCGCGCCGTTAACGACCAGTCCGACAGTTCGAGACGCCAGCGCCGGGCCAGTACGTCACGTAACGTAACGGCCATTTCTTCACGAACCTGATAAACGACTTCGGCTTTAATAAAGGGCTGCCCGTTCGTCAGTTTTTCGGCCAGATTCGATTGTGATTGACTAAGTTTCGTGATACGTTCGGCGCGGGTTCCGTAGGTACGCATCAGGTGCTGACACGTATCAGCCGGCAGATTGTGGGCTTTCTGCAACAGTTGCCAATCGTCGTAGCGGTAGTTTTCGCCACCGACCAGATAATGCGTTTCGGTTTTGCTACGTTCCGTTTTTCCAAGCTGCTCACTTACCTGATCAATAGCGTCCTGCGCCATAAGTCGGTACGTTGTCCATTTGCCACCGAGCAAACTCAGCAAACCCGATGTTGGGTCATGCTCAACTTCGTGATCACGTAGCAACGTTTTCGTATCGGCCCGACTACTCACAATCAGCGGGCGAATACCGCCAAAACCCGACTGCACATCGGCCTTATTGGGCGTATGGTCGAGGTAAGGACGTACCGTTTCGAGGAGATAATCAACTTCAGCTGGTTCCAGTACGGGTTCGTGCGCCAAATCCGAAAAATCGGTATCGGTAGTACCTACGAATACTTTATCACCAAACGGAATGGCAAAAACCACGCGACCGTCGCTTGTTTTTGGTATCAGAATGGCGCAATCGCTGTTGAGCGTTTCGCGGGGAAGCACTATGTGAACGCCTTTGCTGGGGCGAATCCGCTGGTCAAGCGACGAGTTTGCTAAGAGACGTATCGCGTCGGAATAAGGTCCTGTACAATTGAGAAATACGTTGGCACGTAGCGTTATTGTTTCGCCAGTTAATTGATTTTCAACAGTTGCGGCTTTGATGGTGCCGTTTTCCAGCTTAAACTCGGTCAGCGCAGCATAATTAACTACGGCAGCACCCGCTTCATCTGCCGACTGTACCAGTGCCAGCGCGTAACGGGCGTCGTTTAGCTGTCCATCGTAATAAAGCACGGCGCTGTGCATTTTTCGCGTCAACTTCGGCGATAATGTTAACGCATCCTTCTGACTGAGCCATTTACCGCCCGGAAACGCATCGCGTCCGGAAATCAGGTCATAGAGGGACAGTCCAATGGTCATGTACAACCCTTCGAACCAGCTAAATACGGGCGTCAGTAAAGCCAGTGGATGGGCCAGATGTGGGGCGTTACGTACCACCGTCCGGCGTTCGGCCAGTCCGTGCCGCACTTGCCGGAGTTGGGCCAGGTCCAGTTTTTTGATGGCCTGCTCCAGATATCGTACGCCACCATGAATCAGTTTGGTTGAACGCGAAGACGTCTCGCTCGAAAAATCGCTACGGTCAATCAGCGCGACTTTATAACCACGTAGCGCTGCATCCAGGGCAGCTCCTGCTCCGCTGGCACCCGCGCCAATGATGCAAACATCAAACGTTTCCTGCCGTAGTCGTTCCCAATTTTTCACCCGATTCATAACCGTAAATATAACGTAGTAAAGGCAAACGGCTACGTTTCAGTTCATTAATTGGACAAATTCGAGAAATTCGGCCGCTACGTTTAGCCTGAAAAACTCCGGCTACGTCCGCCAAAGAAACCGCTACGTCCCCGCGACGGCCGAACGGTACGTGTCACCCGCGATGAGCGTACACTTTCGCCTACGCGCGTCGAACGTTCGTATAAGCCTGTATTGGCATAGGCGCTTGCTCCGTATCGGCGGGCATCGGCCTCATATTGCGGACTCGAATTGCGCCCCAGCATATAGCCTAAACTGCCCCAGAGCAATGCGCTGGACAGGCCGCTGTGGTGATGATACGTACCGGAATTGTGCAGATATGAACGGGTCGATTCATCGGACTCAACCAACCGCTTGGCGGCTGCTACGCTGAGCGTATCGCGGTGGCCGTCGTAATAGCTCACAATGGCCCCGGCTTTATCAGGCTCGGCGGGAAGTTCGTCGGTAATTTTAAACGTACCGGGAGCGGTTTCGGTGATGTACGTCCGAACGCCTTTTCCAAAGCGAGTTTCAGTACGTTCCTGTTCGTCGGAATCATTATTGCCGCAACTCTGTAGGGTGGCCGCGCCATTGAGCAGGGCCAAAGTGAGGGTTGCACTGAGAGTAATATCTTTAACACGCCGAAGAACGGCATGTCGGCGAAGCGGTGTCATAGTCTGAAGGAATAAGAATTGACTACTAAACTACTACGCTCGCGACTGGGTTGCAAGGCAATGTGGATAAGCTGTTGACAAAGCTTCCTCAACGGTCGTTAGAACGGACGGTATTTATTGCCGAACAAAATTGCAAAACCCGCTGACACGCTTACGACGTCGACAACGCGGTTGCTGCTGTAAGGCAAACTCGTCGATTTTTGAGAACCGTTCGTAGCCGTTGATGTCAGGTTGTGAAACAGGAAATCGGCACGTGTATAATCCGCATTGATGTGCGCTGAGGTATTACGTCCTAATCGGTAACGTAGCGTAGCCCCGCCCCCAAAAGCCGTGGCTGTGCTTTGCGAACCCGTGGTTTTCAACGACATCTCCATACTGCCGAAATTACCCGCCATCGACGTGTTCGGCAACGTAGCCTGCGCCTTACCAGCTAACAAACGGGCATCTACCGAAAAGCGACCTAATGGAATGGCAATATAGGGGCCAGCCATTACGCTCGAAATTGTCCAGTTATCGGCTTTCGCCGTCCAGACATCGGTTTCGTTTCGATAGAGCGAACTGAGCATGGCTTTCGTATCTACTTCGTTTCGATGCTGTTCGCCACGTACCATCAATCCAACCGGCCCAAACAGTCGATAGCCAGCCGATACGTTAAAGGATAGCCCCTGACTAGCCATACAGGCTTTTATATCGGAAGTCAGGCAGCTCCCGTATCGTCCAATGGGCAAGCTGGCTCCCGCCGACACGGCAAAGAATCCTTTTTTGTCCTGATGCGATAAAATAAACGTTTTCTGACAAAAGGAGACGGTGGTCATGCCAGCAGCCAGCACGGTTAGGAAGAGTTTTTTCATGGCGTAACTTGTTACTGATATAGGCTGGGTAGTCTATTCAGTTACATCCAAACAAATTCGATGCCATGATTTAAAAAACTATCTAAATCACGTAGCTACGTTTGTCCCAAATAAAGACATAAATACTATAACGCTCTTCTTATCAATTATTTAAGCACTAAATTCATTATTACAAATTGTACTTTTAATCACGCCATCATATTACTGATTTCGCTATAGATACGAGTAAGCTATAAATTAATAATGCTCAACGGCGAAGTTCTTTTTACTACGTTTTCCTGTATAGATTTCTAAATGTATTATTTCTGGAAAAAGCTGTCTTCTCAGATGATTCTATGGTTCAGGACGAGTTTTTGAAAATTTTCGGCCATCTTGCCATTTGTTTGACGCTTTCGTAACCAGAAGCCGCTTTCATTAAAAATTCTATGAAAGATTACATCCGACCCATTAAACGTCTGCTTGTTGCTAACCGGGGTGAGATTGCCATTCGCATCATGCGGGCCGCTACCGAATTAGGCATCACTACGGTTGCCGTTTATACCTATGAAGACCGTTATTCGCTCCACCGCTATAAGGCCGACGAAGCCTTTCAGATTGGTCGGGATGAAGATCCGCTGAAGCCGTATCTGGATGTTGAAGGCATTATTCTGCTGGCCAAACGACATAAAGTCGATGCCATTCACCCAGGTTACGGCTTCCTGTCGGAAAACGTAAAACTGGCTCGTCGGTGCCGCGAGGAAGGCATTATTTTCGTTGGTCCATCGCCCGAAGCCATGGATGCGCTGGGTGATAAAGTACGGGCCAAAAATCTGGCAACGAAAGCTGGCGTACCGCTGATTCCGGATTCGCGCGAAGAAAATATGTCGCCAGAATTTGCTCTGACCGAAGCCGAACGTATCGGATTTCCGGTAATGGTGAAAGCCGCTGCCGGTGGTGGTGGTCGCGGTATGCGTGTGGTACGTAACGCCGACGATTTCCCGAAAGCGTTCACAGAAGCTAAAAACGAAGCTAAAAACGCTTTCGGTGACGATACGATTTTCCTGGAAAAATTCATCGAAGATCCGAAGCATATTGAGGTTCAACTTCTTGGCGATCAGCACGGCAACATTGTTCACCTCTATGAACGCGATTGTTCGGTACAACGCCGGTTTCAGAAAGTAGTTGAAGTTGCTCCTTCGTTTGGACTTCGGCAGGAAACGAAAAACAAGCTGTATGAATACGCTTTGCAACTCGGTCGCGCAGTTGAGTATTCGAACGCTGGTACGGTCGAATTTCTGGTCGATAGAAACGAGAATATCTATTTTATCGAGGTAAACCCGCGGATTCAGGTAGAACACACCATTACAGAGGAAGTGACGGGTATCGACATCGTTCGAACGCAGATTCTGATTGCGATGGGGTACCAGCTTTCTGACAATGGCATTTATATTAATCATCAGGACGAAATTCCGCTGAATGGTTACGCCATTCAGTGCCGAATCACAACCGAAGACCCCGCCAACGGCTTCAAACCCGATTTTGGTACGATTACAGCCTACCGAAATGCGGCTGGTTTTGGTATACGTCTGGACGAGGGAAGTAGCTACGCGGGTATGAAAATCTCGCCTTACTTCGATTCGATGATTGTGAAAGTATCGGCGCGGGGCCGTACGCTGAAAGGCGCTACCCAACGGCTGATGCGGGCACTGGTCGAATTCCGGATTCGGGGGGTAAAAACGAATATTGGCTTTCTGGAAAATGTAATTCGCAATCCGGTTTTCCAGCGGGGCGAGGCACGCGTATCGTTTATCGAAACGCACCCCGAACTGTTCGATTTCCGCAAGCCGCAAGACCGTTCGACACGCGTGCTGAATTACCTCGCCGACGTTATTGTAAACGGCAATCCGGAGGTTAAAAAGAAGGATGATTCGAAGATTTTCCGTACGCCCATCGTTCCGCCTTTCGATACGTATAGCCCCTACCCTTCCGGCAACCGCGACCGGCTGAAAGAGTTAGGCCGCGAGAAGTTTGTGCAATGGGTGAAAGATCAGCAATGCGTACTTTACACCGACACTACGTTCCGGGATGGGCACCAGTCGCTGCTGGCTACGCGCGTTAGGACGCAGGATTTGATGAAAGTAGCCGAAGGCTTTGCGAAAAATCATCCAGAACTTTTCTCAATGGAAGTCTGGGGTGGCGCTACGTTCGACGTATCGATGCGCTTCCTGTACGAGAGCCCCTGGAAACGGTTGGCCGCACTACGTGAAGCGATGCCGAATATGCTGCTGCAGATGCTGTTCCGCGGCTCCAACGCGGTTGGCTATTCGGCCTACCCGGATAACCTGATTGAAAAATTCGTCGAAAAATCCTGGGAAACCGGTATCGACGTATTCCGCATTTTCGACTCGCTCAACTGGGTCGAAGCCATGAAAGTGAGCATCAAAGCCGTTCGTGAACGTACCGATGCACTCTGCGAGGCCGCCATCTGTTACACCGGCGACGTACTGTCTCCGAATCAGCACAAATACACGCTTCAATACTACCTAGACATGGCTCGCCAGCTCGAAGACGAAGGCGCGCATCTGCTGGCGATCAAAGACATGGCCGGGTTGCTGAAACCGCTGGCCGCCGACGTACTGGTACGTGAATTGAAGCAGGCAGTCAGCATTCCGGTGCATCTACATACGCACGATACGGCGGGAATTCAGGCCGCTACGTATCTGAAAGCCATTGATGCAGGCGTGGACATTGTCGATTGTGCGCTGGGTGCTTTATCAGGTTTAACCTCACAACCGAACTTTAACTCGGTGGTGGCGATGATGCAAGGGCATGAGCGTGAGTGCAATATGAACCTGTCTTCGCTCAACGCATTCTCCAATTACTGGGAAGACGTTCGCGAGTACTACTATCCTTTTGAATCAGGGATGAAGGCCAGCAGCGCGGAAGTCTACGAAAACGAAATTCCGGGCGGACAATATTCGAATCTTAAACCACAGGCCATTGCTACCGGGCTGGGCGACAAGTTTGAAACGCTGAAGAAAAATTACTCCGTAGCCAATCAGCTTTTTGGGGATATTGTAAAAGTAACGCCTTCGTCGAAAGTCGTGGGTGATATGGCCATTTTCATGACGGCCAACAACCTTACTGCCGACGACGTACTGAAACGGGGCGAATCGCTTTCGTTCCCCGAATCGGTGAAAGAATTAATGAAAGGTATTCTGGGCCAGCCGGTTGGAGGTTTCCCTAAAGATGTGCAGGAGGCTATCTTAAAAGGTGAAGAGCCAATTACCGGCCGCCCGAACGAGCATCTGAAACCTATTGATTTTGACGCTGATTTTAAAGCGTTTCAGGAGAAGTACCCACATAGCGATGGCTTCGTCGATTATCTGTCGTATCAGATGTACCCGAAGGTGTACGATGAATATTATAACGCTAACGAGCAATACGGTAACGTCAGCATCATTCCAACACCTGCTTTCTTCTACGGCCTGAAAGAGAATGAAGAGATTCTGATCAATATTGAAGAAGGCAAGAATATTCTGGTACGTCTGTTGTTCAAATCGGAACCAGATGAATTTGGGATGCGTACCATTACGTTCGAACTCAACGGGCAGAGTCGCCAGGTACGGGTGCGCGACAAGGCTTCGAAAGTTGAGAAGGCGCTCAACGCTAAGGTGAGTAAGGCTGGTGACGTTGGCGCTCCGCTGCAAGGGCGGTTGACACGCATTCTGGTGAAAGAAGGTGATACGGTAAAGAAAAACCAGCCGTTGTTTGTTATCGAAGCGATGAAAATGGAAAGTATCGTAGCTGCCCCAAAAGCAGGTACTGTTGCCAAGATCGTCCTCAAAGAAGGAACTGTTGTTGAACAGGACGACTGGGTAATGGAATTAGCCTAAATTGTACTTCTATTTATCTGGAATTGCTTCAAAAAGGGCAGTGGTCAGGGCGTGTTTAAGTGGATAATGATATCCCTTAAACACGCTTTTTATTTATATATACCAGATATACAGTAACAAATAGTTTCAAATCCAAATAGGTACAAGGCAAAATCAATAAAGAAGATGTTAACGAATCTTAGAATTAGAAAAAAAATAATTTAGCATAATACAACCCATGTATTGAACTTTTTAAAGAAAAGATACTCAAACACCGTTTTTTTCATATATCATTTGTTACCAAAACAGAAAATATACGTCAAAAAGACAATTAAACCCAAGACCTAACTAACCGAAACTACTGGCAACCTTCATGGACACTTCATTAACGGACGAACAAGTGATTCGTCAGCATTTGTCAAGTCAGCCCTCCGAGTGTTTTGAAACTCTTTACAATCGTTACGTTAAGAAAGTCTATCAGCGCTGTCTGTCGATGACCAAAGATTCCGAGAAAGCGCAAGATTTTACCCACGACATTTTTCTGAAGGTATTCGATAAGTTAGATGCTTTTCAGGAACGATCTACTTTCTCCACCTGGCTTTATTCCATCGCTTTCAATTACTGCTCCGACCAGCTACGTCGGTCTAAACGGCTTCCGATGACGTCGATGGATGAAAACCCTCATTACGACATGGCCGAAAATAGAGACGCTCACCTGCATGAAGAGTCGCTCCAGTTAGTGAAAAAGGCCATGCAAACCCTCTCTCAAAGCGAACAGCAACTGCTTCGGATGAAATACGAAGACGGTATGAGCATCGAGGAACTTGCGGAGACCTATAACCTAAAGAACAGCGCAGTGAAAATGCGTCTCAAGCGTACCCGCGAAAAAGTACAACGGGTATATGCACAGCAATACGCCAATTAAGGGAACGTAGCATGAATAATCCCTCTGGCTTATAGCCAGTTGACTATTCATTACACACGTAATACTATCTGCTTAAGTAGCTTTGAGACTTAGCTGCTGGATACGGTCTGTTCTTCAACCTGCTGCTGACGTACTTGCTGCCCAATCGGTACGTACTCAACTTCGCAGGGGTATCCGAATAAGCAATTGGCTTTAATCTGCTCGGCCACTCGATCGGGCACCATTTTTTCCCAGCCATCCTCTCCCTGCTGAATCATTTCCAGTACGTGGTCAGTTGAGATGTGCAGATGCTGTTCGTTGAAGTCAGTGATGTCTTCAATTTTGTCGTTACGTACCAGATACTGAAACAGCGGCTCCAGCGTAGGCGGCAGTTCAAATTCGTTACAGGTATATAACGTACCGTCGCGCAGGGTTGGGTACACGAACAACTTCACTTTGCGGCTGAACAACGTAGCAAAGGACTCCAGAATCCCCCCCGGCAGAAACTCATAGTGACCTTCCTCAAAAATATATTCGAGGTTTGGGATGCCCACAATCAGGCCAATTTTCAGGCGCGTCAGCCGGGCCAGATACGCCACCAGCTTGTAATATTCCAGATAGTTGGAAATCATCACGGTCTGCCCCATTGAGCAGAGAATATCTACCCGATCCAGAAAGTCTTTCTCATCAATGCCCTGTTCATTGGCTTTCAGGTTGTGCAGCGTCAATTCAGCCATCGACACCACCCGATTTCCATCCACATCAGACTCGTCTTTGAACTGTTTCAGGCCGTTTTCAATCATATCCATCTGCACGTTCGTCAGCGGCCGCAAACGCCCGCGCATTACCAGAATATGCTTTTTATAGAGCGCTTCGGATGGCTGTAAAACCTGCCCGTCCGGACCAAATAAAGCCGCATCGGTGAAACCGTTTTTTACCAGATGCAAACTCATTAATCGGTTATCTACGCCTTCGAAATCAGGCCCGTTGAACCGAATCATGTCAATCTGAATCCGTTCGGGCGACAGGTCGTCCATCAACGACAGTACCAGCGTTTCGGGCGATTTGGCGTAGTAGTAACAACCATAAATCAGGTTAACGCCAATAATTCCAAGTGCCTGTTGCTGAAGGATATTCTCATTGTCCGTCATGCGGACGTGAATAATGACGTCGTTATAACCAGCCTGCGGATTCAACTGAAACCGGCATCCAAGCCAGCCGTGAGCCTCATTCGTTTTCTGATAGTTAAGTGCAACCACCGTATTAGCGAACGCAAAAAACGTGGTATCTGGACCACGTTTTTCAGCTAATCGTTTCTCCAGCAAACTGTACTCTTTACTCAGCATTTTTACCAGCCTTGACTCCACCACGTAGCGTCCGCTTTCTTCGACGCCATAAATCGAGTCACTGAAGGTCATGTCGTAGGCCGACATAGTTTTGGCGATGGTTCCTGAAGAGCCGCCTGCTTTAAAAAACATAGCGGCTGTTTCCTGACCGGCTCCAATTTCGGCAAACGACCCATAAATACGCCGGTCAAGGTTAATACGTAATGCTTTTTGCTTCGTACCTATATTCTTCTCGTACATAGTGTTGGCGGATTGCTTATCCTAAAGTTACACTATTAAACCCCAAAAGCAGCCTTTGGAGCCGCTTTTGTTTTAAAATAATACAATTTTAATTATGAACGGCTCTGGCTTAATTTTCAATAAACATATTGCCGCCACCCGCCTTACGGTCCAGCGACGATCCGATACTTTGCTGTGTATCTGCGTCTACTCCCCGGCGGGCTGTGCGTGTACCCGATATCTGAAAAACGGCTTCGCTCAGCAGCGGCTCGGTCAAATCACCCAAGGCTTTCATACCAATGAGCGGCTCTTTCACTTCAACCGCTGGCACAAATCCTGCGCCATAGTCCGTAAAACCCAGTGCATTGGCCGATTTGAACGTAATGGGCTGCATACCCCATTTAATAGCGCCCGTTTTATCGGAAATGGTAATTGAACCTACGTTTTTACCTACCGTTGTCGTGCCAATTGTAGTAACCGTCATAAATGGACGTAGCCCATTAATAATCAGTTCACTAGCCGACGCCGTACTTCCGGTTGTCAGTACGTATAACCGACTCAGATTAGACCCGATAGCCGTCGATTTAACCAGAAATTTCTGATTATTCCACCCAGCACCAGACTGCTTATCGCGGTCGGCCATTACGTTACTGTTCCATTTCTGGGAATAGAACACTTTGTTGGCGTCAATATTTTTACCCATCAGACTAGCCAGATTGGTCGCCGAACTCACGTAGCCACCCCGGTTATAGCGCAGGTCGAGTACCATTTCATTTACGCCTTTCTGTTTGAACTTACCGAAAATGGCATCCAGCTTTTGGTCGTACGTATTGTCGGTGCTTCCATCCGATTTATAAGCGCCCGGCGTAAACTGGTTATATACTACGTAACCAATCGTTTTAGAACCAATCGTATACGTTGTATCCAGCAGCACCGGATCTTCCTGCAACACAACAGCTGTTACCTGTTTCGTCTGATCAGTATCGGTCAGTACGTTGTTTTTCAACGTAGCAAAACCATACGTATACGAGTCAGCATTACTGTTTAGTAATTGACTATAGTTCGTTCCGGATAGCGATTGACCATTCACTTTTGTAATCACATCGCCCCGTTTGATACCTGCTTTTGCGGCCGGAGACCCTGGTGATACGTATAAAACCGTAGCGCCAACAGACGACTGGGTTTGGTCGCGGTAAAACAGACGGTATTCAATCCCCGTCGTTTTCGACTGACCACTCAGCGACGCTTTCAATTGATCGGCACTTTCCTGAATCCAGGAGAAACGGTCACGTTCGGGATTGGTCGTTTTATTGTAATCGTACAGCAGCGAGTAGAAAAATGGACTGGGCGCCAGCGATTTGTCGGGATTAGCAGGAAGTTTATCGTTCCAGAAATAATACGTCTGCATGTTCGACAGAATCCAGTCATTTACCTGTGCATCTGTAGCAGGTGTTACGTCGGCTGGTTTTCGACAAGACGCGATCAGGAGGGTAGCAACAACAGATAGAAGCAGCGTCGAGCGCCGGATAATCATTACGTTCATAGGCGTTTATTGATGCACCAAGTAGCGGCTACTTACTAAACGTAATTTTCGACCGAAAAGATTTATAAGCCAGTCGGTTATTATTGAAGGCTTACGTAACGATAATAGCGGTTCGATGGGCTATGCTTTAGCAGAACGCATCTTCGATATGTTTCACCCGCATCTGGTTACCTGACAACGTAACGGCAATGATATCGAAGCGAACATCATGTATCCAGTCAGTAGCAAAAATGTAGGCTTCGGCGGCCTTCATCACCAGTTTTGCTTTTGTGTAGGAAACAAATTCTTCCGGATTTCCGTAGCTGAGGTTACTACGTGTTTTCACTTCAGCAAAAACCAAAAGCTTATCTTTTTTGACAATAAGATCGATTTCGGCGTGTTTGTGACGGTAATTGTGGGACAGAATTTCGTAGCCTTTTTCGCGTAGGTAGCGCACGGCTTCGGCTTCTCCTTGTTTGCCAGTTTCGTTATGCTGGGCCATTCCTGATGGTTGGGTTTAGGACGTAACGAACAAAAGCCAGCCATTACGTTGTTAGTACGTAGCGGAGCAACCCCTGGTAAGGCTTGTTCGTCCGTAAAAAAATGAATAGTCGCGTCAATAAACAAGTAGAGGTTCAGAAATTAGGATTAATCGAGTATCAGACCGCCTGGGATGAGCAGGAACGGTTGTTTACTATTATTGTGAATCAGAAACTTCTGAACCGCACCGTATCTGATCAGGAGCAGCAACTCACGCCGAATTACCTCCTGTTTTGTGAGCATCCACCCGTTTACACGATGGGCACCAGTGGACATCCTGAAAACCTGCTTATCGATCAGGATCGACTTACGAACGAACTGGGTGCTACGTTCTTCCGCATCCGGCGCGGGGGCGACGTAACGTATCACGGGCCCGGTCAATTGGTTGGTTATCCGATTCTGGATTTGGATAATTTCTTTACCGACATTCACCGCTACATGCGTTTATTGGAAGAGAGTATCATTCTGACGCTGGCCGACTATGGCTTACAGGCAGGTCGAATTGATGGTCTTACAGGCGTATGGCTTGATTTTGAAACGGATTCGGACGAATCGGACGTGAAGCAGAATCCGCGTAAAATCTGTGCGATGGGCGTAAAAGCCAGCCGCTGGGTCACAATGCACGGTTTTGCCTTGAACGTGAATACGGATTTGAGTTATTTTAACCATATTGTCCCGTGTGGCATTACCGACAAAGCCGTTACGTCGCTAGCGGCCGAATTAGGGCGGGAAGTGTCACTGGATGAAGTAGCCGGGCATGTTCAGCGGCACATGGCCAGTTTATTTGAAATGGAGTTGGTAACGCGGGCGGAAGTCCGCAATTAAAGGCGGTTTCACCGCACGGTTGGTCCGGTATACAGATTGGCCATCCGCGTTTTAATGCATGAAAAAAGACATTCAATTTTTGCCCGTTGAGGGCGTACAGGTTGTAATTGCCCGAAAAGAAAATCAGATTGGAGGGTATGACTGGCAGGTTTTTTTGATCAACCAGAACAACGTAGCGATCAAAAACGTATTTGTTACCTCGAAAGGTTACGGCCAGAAAGATGACGAGGAGCAGAAAACGTCGACTTTACGGCATTTTTTTGCCGAAATACCTCCTGCATCCTACGAAGTCGTCGAAACGATCATGCCCGATGTGTTTCATCTGAATAATGAATACTGGGTGAGCTACTTCATCGATGAGCAGATTTTCGATAAGAAGTTTATCTTCGTGCCCGACAGTATCGTTGATGAAAACCTGGTTCGAATACCGGCTTTAGGCCTGGACGGGATTTTGCACGACTGAGTAACGCGGATATTTTATCCGCATAGTTAATAACGCTGCGGATAAAATATCCGCGTTACAGCCTATGCCTCAACCTGTTTCCTGGAAGCGTCGATTAAAAAACTATCTGTTCATCGATCTGAAGACGGTGGCGGGTGAGCCATCGCTGACAACCGTTGACCCGCGCCTGCAACGGCAATGGGAAGAAAAAAGCCGTTTTTTTAAAACAGAGGACGAAATCTCGGCGGCTGGCTGGTATGATCGACGGGCATCGTACTACGCCGAATTCGGCAAAATAATCTGCATCAGCGTTGGGGGTTTATTTTTCGATGAAGAAGACAAACCGCATCTGAAAGTCAAGCTGTTGAGCAACGACATTGAGCTGGCCATTCTGGAGGAATTTCTGGAAATAATTAACCGATATCCGCAGGGCGAGTTAACTCTTTGTGCGCACAACGGCAAAGAGTTCGATTTCCCGTATCTGTGTCGTCGGCTGATGGCGAATGGGTTGCCGCTCCCGCCAGCGCTACAGATTTCCGGAAAAAAACCGTGGGAAATCAATCACAAAGACACGCTGGAACAGTGGCAATTTGGCGATAAACGGCATTTTGCTCCGCTCGACCTGCTGGCGGCTGTGCTGAACGTACCAACGCCCCCCCTCGAATGGACCGGAGAGCATACCAGCGAGGTATACTACCGCGAACACGACTGGCCACGTATTGAACAGTACGCCCGCGATTCAATGGTCATGCTGGTGCAGGTGTACCTAAAAATGGTAGGTGCGCCAGCCGTTGCCGAAGAACATATCGTACTGAGTGATTGAGACATTGATTCTGTATTCTCTGCCTCGTTTTCACCCAGTATTTATCAATTTTACCCTCGCTGTGAAGCTGAGGAAACAACATGAGAAACGGAAAACCAAAACAAAATAAATACAACAAACCTGCAACCGGGGGGTCAACCGCTGGTCGGCCTAGTTCAGGAAGGGCCAATTCGTCCCGATCCCGCGAAAAAGGGTTGGAGAAATCGGCCCGAACCGGACCAATAAAACAGGCAGATTCATTTCTGGACGAGCTGAAAAATGACCTGATGGCTTTTTTTCAGATTAATGACGATCGGACATTTACTCAGGAGCAGGTTCTCGACCATTTCGGTACCAACGACCGGCGCATGAAACTCATTATGCACGGACTGATTGGCGAATTGGCCGAAGAAGGCTCATTGATACGTCAGACCGACGGCAGTTATCTCGCCGACGCTGATGCAAATCTTATCGAAGGTGTTGTCGATCACGTCAATTCACGCTTTGCGTTCGTCATTCCTGATACTGCCACAGGTGTCCGTGGCGACCGCGACGATGATATCTGGGTATCTACCGACGATTTAGCCGGCGCGGTGGATGGCGACCGTGTGCGCGTAATACGTTTCACGGATTCGCGCAACCGTGGCCGACGGATCGAGGGCAAGGTAGCGAACGTAGTAGAACGCGGACGTAGCGAGCTGGTAGGACGTATTGAAGTCTGGCCGACCTATGGCTTTGTGATTCCTGACAGCAAGAAGATTTACGAGGATATTTTTATTCCGCAGGATAAATTAGGCGGTGCCAAAGATGGCGAGAAAGTCATTGTCAGGCTTACAAAATACCCGGAATCCAATAGCCGCAAACAGCAATTCGAGGGCGAAATTATCACAGTATTAGGCGTAGCGGGGCAGAATAATACTGAGATGCACGCCATTCTGGCTGAATTTGGATTGCCCATTCATTTTCCGGAAGACGTAGAGCAGGAAGCCGAAAGCATTCCGACCCAGATAGGTGAAAAAGAACTCGCTAATCGGCGCGATATGCGCGACGTTACTACGTTCACCATCGATCCGGTCGATGCTAAAGATTTTGATGACGCCCTATCCGTGCAATTGCTTCCCAACGGTAACTACGAAATTGGTGTACACATTGCCGACGTAACGTACTACGTTCGGCCGGGCTCAAAACTGGAAGCGGAAGCCTACAAGCGTGCTACGTCCGTCTATCTGGTTGACCGTGTGGTGCCGATGTTACCCGAAAAACTGTCGAACGGGTTGTGTTCACTACGTCCCAACGAAGACAAATTGACGTTTTCTGCGGTGTTCGAGTTAACACCTAATGCACAGATTGTCAACGAATGGTTTGGCCGTACGGCGATTCACTCAAACCGGCGGTTTGCTTACGAAGAAGCACAGGACATCCTCAACAATAACAGTGGTGATTATCTGGAAGAATTGCGGCTGCTGAATGAACTGGCGTATAAGCTGCGCGACGAGCGTTTCAAAAACGGCGCTATCAATTTCGAAACACCCGAAGTACGTTTCCGGCTCGACGAAAACGGCGTACCATTAGCCGTTTATCCTAAAATCCGGCAGGATACCAACAAACTCATTGAAGAGTTTATGTTGCTGGCTAACAAGCGCGTAGCCGAATTTGTGCATTCGTTATCGAAGCGAAATAAGAATCGTGAAGAGAACGTAATGGTGTATCGAATTCACGAAGGCCCCGACGAAGACAAACTGCGAAGTTTCTCGGATTTCGCCCGACGTTTAGGCTATAAACTGAATGTCGACGATGCTCAATTGTCCAACTCGATGAATCGATTTATGGAAAGCATTGAAGGCAAACCCGAAGCCAATATGTTACAACAGCTGGCGGTACGTACCATGTCGAAAGCGCGATACAGCACAGAAGATATTGGTCATTTTGGCCTGGCATTTCGACGGTATTCACACTTCACGTCGCCGATTCGTCGCTACCCCGACATGATGGCTCATCGCCTATTACAGCATTACCTGGACAAAGGTAAATCGGTTGATCGCGATGAATACGAAGAAAAATGCAAGCATTCGTCGGAACGCGAACGCATGGCAGCCGAAGCCGAACGAGCCAGCATTAAATATAAGCAGGTTGAGTTTATGAGTCGGATGGCCCCCGACCAGGTGTTCGAGGGCGTTATTTCAGGCGTGACAGAATTTGGCTTTTTTGTAGAAATTACGGAGAACAACTGCGAAGGTCTGGTACGTATGCAGGACTTAACCGACGATTATTACGAGTTTGACAAGGACAATTACCGTATCGTCGGGCAACGCCACAAAAAGATGTACACTTTTGGCGATCCTGTGGTGGTCCGTGTGAAAGAAACCAATCTCGCCCGACGTAGCATGGATTTCGCTTTAGTTAGCGACAAAGCCGATCAGCGTACAAATGATTTTGGCCGTTCAAGCCGTTACGAAAGTGGTCGAAACAATCGATCTGAGAATAGCCGTAGCCGTTCATCCAGTCGTTCCGACCGGAAACGTAGCCCGGCCCCGAAAGGTGAAAACCGTCGTGGTGGTCGCGGACGGCGTTAATAAAGCCCATTTTGATTTAGGAGTTAGCTTGCAATAAAAGCAGCAGACTGCTATATTTGCAGTCCCAAAATTGGGGCCAGCTCCCGTAGTTCAATGGATAGAATTATGGTTTCCGGTACCATCGATAGGGGTTCGAATCCCTTCGGGAGCACTGATTACAAATAAAGGTTAATTCGCTGGAGTAAATTTTTACTCATTATCAACGAGTTAACCTTTTTTCTTTATCAGACTTTATTATAAAATATTCGGTTTCGTCAACTAAATCCGTCAACTGTGTTAGTTTTCTTCGTAACTTGGTATTGACCAAACCGGGTAAAACCAATGAAAACTATTACTGACCAGGACATAAAATTCCTCCTTAAAGACCCTCGCGCCGACCGGCCAACGCTCATTTCCCTGTTTTACCGCTACGACAATACTCGTTTTGTCTACTCAACAGGTTTGACCATTGACCCTTATCAATGGGATTTAACCAATCAACGCGCATACATCAACCAGAAGAGCCGAGCCTTACGGGAAACGTACCAAACCATCAACGCGGGTATTGACCGTCATAGAGCTGCGTTTAAGATGATTCTGACGCGGCTACAACTTGCCACAATCCATTCGACAATGTGACGCTGAAAGAGCACCTTAACACCGAAATGGGGCGCGTCAAGAAAACGAAACCTGAACCAGTTGTTGAGGTTGACCGTGAACCCTTTACAGCCTTTATCGAACGATTTGTTGGGCTGGCTGAAGATGGGAAACGGCTAAACGCCAAGAACACCCGATATTCCCGCTTTACGCTGGCAAGTTACCGTGTTTTAAAAGGATTGTTAGACGAATATCATACCAGCACTGGAAACCCGATTGATTATGATGCATACAACCTGACGTTCTATCACAGCTTCAAAATCTGGCTGACTAACCGAGGGCTAACTCTGAATTATGTAGGCTGTTTGTTGAAGAACCTGAAAATATTGTTGAAACAGGCTCACGCGGACGGACTGCACACAAACACAATATTTCAGCATAGGGATTTTAGAAAGTTTTCAGAGGACGTAGACAGTGTATATCTATCTGACGACGAACTGACGACAATTTTCACACTCAACCTAACCGCAACGCCGGGGCTTGATCGGGCGCGTGACCTTTTTCTGATTGGCTGTTATACAGGTTTACGATTCTCTGATTTCTCTGAACTACGGCCTGAAAACATTACGCACAGCGGCCGAACGCTAACCTGTAGGACACAGAAAACAGCAGAGCGGGTCGTAATACCCCTCAATTCCAAAGTGCGGGCTATTCTCGAAAAATATAACGGGGTTCCACCTCAACCAATCAGCAACCAACGTTTAAACGAGCATCTGAAAGAGTTGGGAAAAAGGGCAGGGATAAAGGAACGGGTTGAAATTACGCGCACAGAGGGCGGTAGCCGTAAAACGCGGTACGTAGAAAAATGGGAGTTGATAGGGACGCACACGGCACGCCGATCTTTTGCAACAAACGCATATTTAGCAAAGGTTGACCCTATTCAGATTATGAAGATTACCGGCCACCGTTCGGAAAAGATGCTGTTACGTTACATCAAAGTTTCTTCAGAGCAAAACGCAATGATGTTACTTGACCATGCCCACTTTCAATAGATATGCCCAACGATTTACAGTTTGACAATTTAGGTTATCTAATACCTTATAGCGGAATCCCTACAGACCTGACAATAATTGAGCGGGTGTTTGTGGTTGAGTTTGCCGAATCGAAAACAAGACGTAAATTGTTTGATGCCTACCAGCGATACACTGAGAACATACAGGCCAATTTGCCCACTGGAGCAACTTTTACGCAATGGATTGACGGAAGTTTTGTCACTCGCAAACTAAACCCGAACGATATTGACGTAGTAACGTTTATTGATTTTCAGCTCTATGAACAATACGAGCTATTTTTTGAAAGTTTGCGGCAACTACGGCATTTGGGTCAAAAAGATGTTGATGGCTATTTTGTTAAGGTTTACCCGGTCAATCATCTAAATTACAAATTATTTGACCTTGACCGGGCTGATTGGAGTTTTCGATTTAATACACCCAAACCAAAGGGAAATAAAGGGTTTTTAGAGCTAACGTATTGACCGATGGAAAACTACGAACATCTAAACGAAAACCACCCGGCTAATGCAGATGAGCGGGCCGCAATGGTTGCCCGGTTGCTCGATCTGATTGAGCGCACAAACACGGCTATAGAACGGCATACTGCCCAAGAGAGACCCGACCAATTAGCTATTCGACAATACACTGAACTACGTGATGAATACGTAAAAGAGTTTGCAGACTTAGTACAACCTATCGGGTTAGTTGTTCAAGTGCCGCCGACCCGTCAGGCGGCATAGATTATGCACTTACCCAAACCTCAGCTCCCAAGATAGAACCACAAAAGAAATTGCCTGAAAAGATTACAGTATTCTTTAGGATACCGAGTGTTGCAGTCCCTCGCTCTCTGCTAATACCTGCAAATTTCCTTATAAATCCGCCAACACCATGCACATGACGCGAGGTGTTGCATTTTGCCTCACTTTACTTAACCGTATCTAAATAATCCTTTAAAGGGGGAAACTCAACCAATATTGTAATAATCTACTCGGATACTTTTCTATCTTTATAAATATATTTCGACTAAAACATATACTATAATACAATAATAATATAATATTGGCCTATTATTTCCTTAATCCCTATATAATATGCCATACTCGATTATTTACACTTTAATTTCTATCCCTGAAAATCTTCGCTCAACCTCGCCCAAGGTGCTATCTATCTGTGTCTAACAAAAACCTAAAATTTTATGTGAACTATGCGACCACCGGCTGACCACTGGTAAAAAATTTAGTACTGATTGACGACCAAACCAAGATTTGACCTGATGGCAACAAATACTCAATTAGGCTTCTTAAGATCAATCTGTGTAATCTACTGTGATACTGCTAATTCGGTTTTGAAGGTTTTGAGTAGGAGCCCGATTAGAGCCGACGACTTAGGCGTTGAGTTAGGTGCCTTCAATGACTTATTCGATAAGGACGGTTTCCAAACCAGGTATGAGAATAATGCTGAAATAACTACTTATGACGTAATAGCGTTTGAGAATGAGTTGAAGGAGAACCTGTTCAGGATGAGTGAGAGGCTTATTTATAAAAAAGTTATTGATAGCGAGATAGGAGAGTATCTGCAAAAAGAACAGGTCTATTACAAATGGGTCAATAGTCCTCCTTTGTTCCACGTAGGCCCGTATATAAATGGCATGAAAATAAATGGGTGGCTTGGATCAGGTTTGATCAGCTTCAGTCATCATCTAAAACAAGTAGCAGGATTTTTAAAGAAAATAGATCACGCCCTTACTAGATACTATAATTTGTTCGGCTTGGACAAGGTAAAATATGAAAAACCTCAATCAGTAGAACCAGATGAAGAAGAACAACCAGTAGAGAAAGGATTGTCAGCCCCTCAAAAATTACTGTTTATCCGATTGCTACAACAAAAGGGGCTATTTCCCAGGAAACCAGCTAATACTGATGACGCTCCTGAATTACGTGCTATTGCATTGCTTACAGGGTTAGACTTCAATAATGATATTAAAGGGGCAAAGGGAGCGAATGTGAAAGTTAATCAACTGCTCTACGATCGAAAGTCATTTACAGCTTCACAAGTCCCATACAAAATTGCCGATCTCGACGCGGTTGAGAAGGCCGCTAGACTATTAAATGTGGATGCTGTAATTGCCGAAATACAAGTGATGAGGGCTGACATCCAAAAAATGCGTGGTATCTGATAAATTGGGGGTACCCCCGCCTATACCCCCCGCCTTAAGAACCGCCAAATTAGCTGTATAAATAATCAAGTACAGCCATGTTTGGAACAGTAACCCAAATTCAGATTACCCCTGACCAATTAACTGAATTGGTACGCGGGGCCGTTCGCTCGGAGTTAGCGAACTACACACCACCCGCGCCGGAGGGTCTTAACCTGCCTGACCTGTTGACACGTCGGCAAACCGCCGAAACTCTACAGGTATCGCTCACTACGTTGCATGAGTGGGCCACAGATACCGACGACCGCCCCGCCGTGCTAGTCCCGCTCAAAATAAACGGCCGGGTTCGTTATCAAAAAACCGACGTATTGGCCGCTCTTAAACAATCGCGTCGATTCCGACACAAGGCACAGGAAGGCCGGGGGCAATGAGCTATCTACCGACTTCGCACCGCCTGACCTTTCGGCTCGATGCCGACCGGGGCCGGTATCTGGTTAAAGAATGTGAGCCGGGCTTTTGTAAGGTTCCGCGTGAATTGATTGTAGAGGAACGACGCTTCAACGACAACATAGACGCGGAAGTCATTCTACAAGGGCCAACTACCCAAAAGAAAGAAACAGCCAAAGGTACGGGCAAAAAGTCAGGCCGAAAGATTACGTTCTTTACGGGCTTGCAACGTACCGACTACCCCGGCGTTTACATCGGCAATGTTGTGACGTTTGGGCAGAGAGGGGAAAAAGTACGTAACGGCGTTATTGTACAATTTACGACCGATTCCGGCCGTATGACCCTCCGTTATTTTCCCGCCTATTATCCTTATCCCAAAGACCGGGCCGCGTTTATATCGGCTGTTATTGGGCGGGGACTACTCCACTAATTTCCAAACGTAACGAACCGCTCCACAAAGGGGTATTTCCACACGCTCTGACGTGAGGGCGGTTCCTCTATGTCATGTTCGACGGAATAAAAATACTGGACGTTTCGGTAGATGTAGACACGTTACTGGCCAATGACCATTTGACGTTCGCGGCATTGGTCAACGGACAAACCGGCGTAATTCTCGACCCTACCAGAAAGGCATTCGACCGGGGGCTGACCTTTCGTCTCGTTCCTCGACGAACCAGACACGGCTACCGCCTTGAAATGAAAGGCAGTTTACACAAGTTTCATAACAACGGCCAATACAACGCCGATCAGTTTACAGTGAATGATCTTTTACTGACGCTCGATGAGTTGGTATGTTCTTACGGTTTCGACCTGTTTAGCTCGACTATCAACAACATAGAGTTTGGTGTAAATGTCGAATTACCCTTTTCGGTTAGTCAGGTTTTGAAAAATCTGGTTTGTTACAAGAATCAACCGTTTTACCTGGATACCCACAGTGATACGCCGTACTACGTTTGCCAACTACAACGCTATGCCGTAAAGATTTACGATAAAGGCAAACAGAGAAATCTAAACGGCAATTGGTTACGGTTTGAGATTCGGGTTAAAAAGATGGAGTATTTCAACGGTACGACCATAAAACTACTCACCTTAGCTGATTTATTGAACGTAGGAAATTACAAACAGTTGGGAATTATATTGGTCAATACGTTTAATGAAATTCTGTTTGACGACTCTACAATTGACCTGGCTAAATTACCACTCGACAAACAGGAAATCTACCGCAATGGGCGTAACCCCCGTTACTGGCATATACCCGACGACCTGACACACAAACAGGCCAATACTCACCGGCAACGATTGAGCCGCGACAGACGACGCTACCGGGCTTTATTTGAACAATATGGCGGCAAGTGGCAAGAAGAAACGGCCGCGCTCATTGGTAAGACCTGGAACAAGTTAACCGCCATTGATGCCCGTTTATTAACTCTCACCAAAGACAACCGAATCAAATGGCAAAACCTGATAAATCCGACGGTTACAGTTCAACCAGTAGATAAGAGCTGTCATAAATTAACCGACTCTAGTTTGTTAATTCGTAAGAACGTAAAAGGTACGACCTGTCACGAATTAACCGACCTTATTACGTCTAATTTGTCACAAATTAACCCCTTGTATTCCGGGTTAATCTGTGACAGTAACCAGCCGTGTAAACAAGGTGTAGAATCAGTAAAAACTACACAAAAACCGGGGGCTGTTGTCTGTCCAATTACGGGTTTTGTCATAGAGTACCCGCGACCGCGCCAACGGTTTGTTTCAGCCACTCAGTTGAGGAACTTGTATGACCTCGACCGCCCGACGTTCGACAACGTAGCGGCTCGGTTTCTAACTACAAAACAAGTTGGAACTTCGCTGGAGCAACAATGTTACTACATGGCTCATAACATCCGCAATGCCTACACCAATCAATTCAATAATCCACTACGTATCATCAAGAAGTATCTGCATCTTGAAAAGAGACAAATGCTTTTGTTTTCCGTTAGCGAACATATTAAACCAACCGACCGAATGCAGGCTGGTATTGATTACCGAAAAGGGACACGCTACGAAATTGACCTGTAGGCAGGGGTATATCAAATCTTTAGCCAAAACGCTATTTACGACCGCTAGTCCAGGCAAAAAGATTCGCGGTCAAAATTCAGAGGGGGGGTATTGATAGTTTTCATATGATTAAAACCTAATCCCAAAAAAGGAGGTTTTTTTTGAGATAAAGACATTTAAAGTCGAGACGCTGCTTAAAGGAGTTTCAGTTTTCGTAACCAAGCTTGTATTGCGGTTTCGGCTTCTTTGGCTCTGGCTCCCTGAATGACCAATAATTGCCCATCTCGTTCCGAACCGCCCCTGGTGGTAAATCCGTCTAGTACAGTACTGTTAGGGCAAAGCTCGGCGACTGTCTGAAAACTACTTCCTATGCCGTAGCCACCGTTGCTATTAAATGGAATGACGGTTTTACCCTTCAAGTCGTATTGATGCAGAAAGCTTTTCATTGGTGGAGGCAATTGCATGCCCCAAGTTGGAAAGCCAACAAACACCACATCGTATTGCTGAATACGGTCAATTTTTGTTTTTAAGGGCGGTAGGAAACCCGTTTCATTCTCATGGACGACCTGTTGAACCGTGGCCTGATAGTTCTGTGGGTAAGGCTTCTCTATTTCCAAAACGATTAACGTGCCGCCAACCTGTTGATGAATGATTTCGGCTAAGACTTTTGTGTTGTTCGTGCGCGATAGATAGACAATCAAAATCTTTTTTGACGATACCGACTGCGCATGAGTGATAGTCGGAGAAAATAACAAAGCTAGTAGTAGCGATAAAGTCAGGCTCTTTTTCATAGGTCATTCAGGCTTTACTGACCTCGCAGCCGAGCCGGTTGAACGATATTGATGGCTTAGTTTACGCTATAGGCAAAGATCCGATTCGTACCAAAGGAGGGCACATAAAGGGTTTTGGTTCGACTGTCGTAACTTATATCGTTGGCCATGATTCGATTGGCCCGGCTATCCAATAACACTTGGTTGGTTCCATCCGCCATCACATAGTACAAAATACCCTTGTAGTTGCTGAGAATAAATTCATTCGGGCCAACCATCACAATGCCATCGAGTCCGCTTTCATATCCGCTTCCAATTGGGGTAATTTCTTTGGCCGCATTTACTTTTTGGAATGTAGTCGATCCCGCAACATACAGATCAGAATTTACGCAAAGCAATCCATTCGCACCGGGGATATTTTCGAGGTAAAGAGTGGGTTTGTCTCCCTCGATCCGATACACTTTTCCCGTGCGCGTATCGCTCACATAGACCACGCCCTTGGTATCCACCGCCAGATCATTCAGCATCACCGCGCCGTCAATCGGGATGCGTTTGATAAGGGATGCTTTAGCGACATCGATCACGGCAACGGCGGCTAATTCGGCGGTATAGAATAACCCTTTAAACAAGGCCGATCCTTTGTTGGCATTCAGACCCGTTACCCAGTCAGACTTGATAATTTTCCCATCAAGATCCATACGCACAACCGCGCCCGCATTCATGCTGGATACGTAAAGGGATTTTGAGACTGGATCGAATAAGGCGGACTCTGGACCTTTTAAAGTAATCGAGTCGGACTCCCATAGTTTCTCAAGTTGATGCTGGGCAAACGATGTTGAAGAGAGTAATACCGTGATGGCAACGAACAGTAGCTTTTTCATTGGGATTAAGTTTAGGATTCCGTTTTACGGCTTAGTGGGCGCTTCAACGTTGGAGAAATTTAAAACGGCTTGTGGCAGTCGCAAACCCTTGATCGTAATAGCCGATAATTCCTGATTGAACTGAGTTAACTCATCCCGCGTAAATTTCACGTCAGCAGCACCAGCGTTTTCCTGCATATGCGCCATTTGGGTGGTACCTGGAATGGGAACAATCCACGGTTTTCGCGCAATAAGCCAGGCCAGCGAAATCTGAGCGGGGGTGGCTTGTTTTCGTTCAGCCCAACGTTGGACCAGTTTCACCAGGGCCAGGTTATTGGGGAGATTCTCCGGGGAGAATCGTTCTTCAATGCCGCGAATGTCGCCGGGAGCAAACCGCGTATTGGCGTCAATGGCCCCCGTCAGAAAACCGACACCCAGCGGACTCCAACAAACGAACCCAATACCCAATTCCTCGCACAGGGGAAGGATGACTTCTTCCGGCCCCCGCCAGAGCAGCGAATATTCATTCTGAATCGCCGTAACCGGATGAATGGCATGGGCACGCCGAACGGTTTGTGGGCCTGGTTCGGATAAACCGTAATGCAAGACTTTCCCTTGACCAATAAGATCCTTGATAGCCCCTACAACGTCTTCAATCGGAACCGCTGGATCGACCCGATGTTGATATAACAAATCAATCCGGTCGGTACGAAGACGTTTCAGCATGCCTTCGACTACTTCCTTAATGTGTTCGGGACGACTGTTCAAACCGGGTAGACGCTGACCCGTCTTTTGGTCAATATCCCAGCCGTACTTGGTTTCGATCACAATCTTGTTACGGAACGGGGCGATGCTTTCACCCAAAATACGTTCGCATTCAAAGGGACCGTAGGCTTCTGCGGTATCAAATAAGGTGACACCGCTATCGAAGGCTTTCCGAATGATTTTGATCATATCGGGCCGGTAGGGAATCGTCGTTTGGTAGGTACGATGCATATTCTGCACACCCAGGCCCACACTGGAAACCTCCAATGTGCCTAATTTACGATGTCCCGGTTTAGTCGTTGGGGTAAATGAATTGGGTTGACTCGAAGAAATCGTAGTTCCTTTTGTATCGTGGGCAAACAAGGCCCCGCCTGCGAGTGCCAATCCTGTTTTAAGTAGGTTGCGACGGGTTGTATCTGTATGCTGGTTGCCTTTCGTTATAGGTTGCATAATGATAGGTTTTAAAAACATTCGCTAATTTTTAACGGGTCTCATCAGCCTGGAAAACGAGAGTTGACCTAACGACCATTTACCGTTTTCTTTTACATAGACTTCTGTCACCATAAAGGGATTGGTGACTTCGTTCCCACCCACAACGGCCACCAGGTCTAAGTCACTTAACAAGATGGCCGTATTGCCAATCTGATGGAAGGTCGTTGAATAGACAGTCGCTTTTTTGTACCAAATAGTCCCGTTCTTGATGACCTCCAGTTCCTGGCTCTTGCCCCAGCTTCCACCCATGTGAACAAACATCGATTGGTCATCAAATAAGGTCGTTAGCTTGTCCACATTCTTATCGGACATCCAACCCCATTTATCTTTTGAGAGCGTAATGATTTCCTGTTCCTGGCTGTTGGGAGTTGTTGTTGATTTGGCACTTTGTGCGACGATTAGTTGAATACTAGCGGTGGCTAAAAGAATACTGATAACTAAGGTTTTCATACTAGTTTATTGGGGTTTAACGCGTTAATTTTCGTTCGCCTAACCATTTGACCATTGCCGGATCACGGTGATCAAAAAACAGACTGGCATTTGTATCTAAAGTTTTGATGGCTTCCATGTCATCCGCGCTTAACGCAAAACCAAGGCTATCAAAGTTCTCTTCCATACGTTCTTTGCGAACCGATTTAGGGATGGCTACCACACCCCGTTGCGTAAGCCACCGCAAGACGATTTGGGCAATCGATTTATTATGCTTTGAAGCGATTTTACCAAGCACTTCATTGTGAAACAGATTGTTTTTCCCTTCCGCGAACGGCCCCCAGGATTCGATTTGTACCTGGTTGTCGATGAGAAACTGTTGCGTTGCGAGTTGTTGGTGAAAGGGATGGGTTTCGATTTGATTAACTGCCGGAACGATTTCGTTATGAACGATTAGGTCGATTAACCGATCAGGCCCGAAATTGCTGACACCGATGGCCCGAATCCTTCCTTCTTTGTACAGCTCCTACATGGCTCGCCACTCGCCGTACACATCGCCCATTGGCTGATGAATTAGATATAGATCCAGGTAGTCGAGTTGCAGTTTTTTCAACGAAGCCTCGAAGGCTTTCTTGGTGGCCTCATAGCCATTCGACTGAATCCAAAGCTTGGTGGTGATAAACAACTCGTTGCGGGCTATGCTACTTTTTTTGATGACCCGGCCAACAGCTTCTTCGTTCCCATAGGAAGCCGCCGTATCGATGAGCCGATACCCCGTAGCAAGGGCATCTAATACGCTTCGTTCATATTCGGCTAGATCCGTCACTTGAAAAACGCCAAATCCCAGGATGGGCATTTCTACCCCATTGTTCAAAACAACTTGTTACATAGGTAGTTACAAATGATATGGCAAAGGTCTCCCTATTTATTGGCCTGATTGGTATACAGATTACGGGGATTACTACCAATATTCCTAATTTAGTGTTTTGTCTCTGGTAAGCCGTTGGGAAAGCGTTAAGTTTGAATTGGAGAAACCGACAATAGTATGGATATGTTGCGCCAATTTGAGACCATAAGCGATTACAACGCATTTAATAACAATGAGACGCTTCACCCGCTGATTAGTGTGGTTGATTTGTCAAAAGCCGATCCTCGGCAAGGCTCCCGCATGTATTTTGGATTTTACACCATTTTTCTAAAAGATGTTAAGTGCGGGGATTTAGTCTACGGACGACATACATATGATTACCAGGAAGGAACCCTAGTGTTTATGGCACCTGGGCAGGTAGCTGGTATGAATAGTAATGGCGAAACGTATCAGCCCAAAGGCTATGCACTAGTCTTTCATCCCGATCTCATTCACGGGACTTCGCTAGGACGAACGATTCAGGAATACACCTTTTTTGGCTATCAATCCTTTGAATCGCTTCATTTATCCAGTCGGGAGCGAAGCATTGTGATGGACTGCTTTTCTAAGATCGAATACGAACTGGAGCATGCCATCGACAAGCATAGTAAACGCTTGATTGTGGCCAACGTCGAATTATTCCTGGGTTATTGCATGCGGTTTTACGACCGCCAATTCATTACCCGTATTACGGTCAATAAGGGCATTTTAGAACGGTTTGAGCAGTTATTGAACGAGTATTTTATGACCGATAAACCCCAACTGATTGGCTTGCCATCGGTGTCCTACTGCGCGGGTGAATTAAATTTATCCGCCAACTATTTTGGCGACCTAATCAAAAAAGAAACCGGCAAACCGGCTCAGGAATATATCCAAGCAAAAGTTATTGATGTCGCCAAGGAGCGAATTTTTGATCAACAGAAATCGGTTAGTCAAATCGCTTATGATTTAGGCTTTAAGTATCCTCAGCACTTTATCCGGCTCTTTAAACAACGAGTTGGCCAATCACCCAATGAATATAGGCTGCTAAACTAAAGCGAATAGGTATGCGATACATCAAAGAAAGCGTGAAACTTGACCGTCTCTGGAAACGCCCGTTTCCCCGAGACTGCCGCTATAATCAGTAAACAACACCTCACGAATTATCCCACAGTCTCAAATTGCCATCTCACAAAACAACGTCTCAAATTCATGTAGCGTCCTAAAATAAGTTTACAGTTTCGAAGTGAATTTATTAGTTCATGTTTAGAGTCCTACTATCCGTTTACAATATCTCAACCGAAATTTAGCTAGCAATTTCTAGCTTTACTTCCCTTTTCTTATAGTAATTTTTCCAGCGTCTTCGCAAATTACCCGTTTGCTGATGGGCTTGCTGTGGGGTCAGCATGTCACAACTGCTATGAGGTCGCAATGAATTGTAAATCAGGACAGCTTGGGCAATCCCTTTTCTAGCCATTGCTAGGGTGGGATAGTGATCGGCTAATAGCTCCGCTTTTAGTATCCCATTCACTCGTTCGGCAATAGCGTTCTCCAATGGATCTCCGCTTTGCGTCATGCTGATTTGGATGGTATTATCCTTTAAAAGATTGACATACTCCAGGCAACAATACTGCACGCCACGGTCGCTGTGGTGAATCAATCCACTCGTGTCCGGGCAGTCTTTCAAGGCCATAGACAAGGCCTTCAGACTACCCATCGCGCTCAAGGTCTCGGACACGCAGAAGCCGACGATTTTGCGGCTATAGGCGTCGGTCACTAAGCTCAGGTAAGCAAAGCCCTCACCGACCAGAACATAAACTATATCGCTCACCCATAGCGAATTAGGTGCTATGGGTACATACTCCCGTATTAGGTTTGGATACTTCCGCTTCGGCGGTCCGATTCTGCCAGTGATTCGAAAAGGTAGTTTGCACCCTTCGACGACGCTTTTTCACTAATAGCTTATGGGCTCGTAGCAAATCAAATAACGCATCTCGACCCAGCTTCAACTGGTGCTTTTGGACAAAATCCTGCATTAGCACCAGTAATTTTCTAGTGCCTAAGCGGGGCTGCTGAACGCGGTGGATCAACACTTGCTGAATAACCAGCTCGGCTTCGAAGCAGGCCTGGTTATTATTCTTCTGGAATTGATAAAATGCCTGCCTGCTATAACCAAGTAGTGCACACAACGCCGACAGGCTGTGTCACTTTTCGTTGTGCCTCACTTTTTCGACCGCTTGGTGCCGCACGGGCGGCCCCGCAAACTTTTTTCGGATCGGGACTTGCAGCTCATCCTCGGCAATATCGAGCATGGCGTTCAGCAGCTTATTTCGGAAGCGCTCCTGCTCCAAAAGCTTTTGGAGTTGCTCAACGCTTGCTGGTTGATTGGGTTTGGGCTTCATAGGATCTGAAGATAAGCCCACGCCTTTCAGTTTAGCCTGTTGTTGCGCTTGATACTTGAGCACACACCGATTTATTGTGGCTTTACTGATGCCATACTTTTTTTCCAGTTGCAGGTAGGTGCACCCACCCAGCAAGTATTCTCGTACTGCCTTTTGTCGTTTATTCATTTACAGCTCTTAACTGAGCTGTAAACCTATTTTAGGACATGACACATTTATAAAATAAAAAAAGGTCGGGGGAACCACCCACCCGACCCGATGAGCCGAGGGAACCACCCGCTCGGCTCTGACCAAACCAAGTAGCCAATAAAGGCCGCTAGATTGAAAAGCAAAATTACACACTAATTATCCAATAATTGCTCCTGCTCCTGGCTTCACTATTACGTAATCCACTCAGAAAACAGGGTTTTGATAAGGCATTTATTTTTCCATATTTTTAGTGTTCATAACCACATATTATCTGACTATCCCTAAATTATTGATTCATGCATCAATTTTTACGCGGTTTGCCATCGGTATGGTTTCTAATTCTCTTATTATCTTCAAAGACGACTTTTGCCCAGCGCATCAATACTGTAGCAGGCTCTAATGGGGGTGTGGGTACTGCTACGGCGGTGGCGATTGGTGATGCCGCTGCTGTAGTAGTAGATGGGAACGGGAATACTTACATCACTGATGGTATTAATAATCGCATCCGCAGGGTAACGCCCGCTGGAACCATTAGCACCATTGCGGGCAATGGAATTCAAGGTTATGGAGGTGATGGAGGCCCGGCCACCAACGCCAAACTCAACCATCCCGTTAAAATAGCGTTGGATGGAAGTGGTAATCTTTACATTGCTGATTCTGATAATCATCGCATTCGCAAAGTAACTCCAGGTGGAATAATCAGTACTGTAGCGGGCAATGGTAGTGCTGGCTTCAGTGGGGATGGAGGGACAGCTACAGCTGCTCAACTCTATCGTCCCTTTGGGATAGCAGTGGATAATAATGGCAACCTTTTTATCGCTGAGTACGTAAACCATCGTATTCGCAAAGTAACGTCGGACGGAATCATTAGCACAGTAGCAGGTAATGGTAATGCAGGCTACAGCGGTGATGGTGCTGCGGCAACTTCTGCCCAGCTCAAAAGTCCTTATGCAGTAGCAGTGGATGAAAATGGTAATCTTTACATCGCGGATTCTGGTAACCATTGCATCCGCAAGGTAACGTCAAATGGCCTTATCAACACGTTGACCGGCAACGGTATCGCTGGCTATAATGGGGATGGAATACTGGCTACCACTGCTCAGCTTAATTCTCCTCTTGGAGTTGCGTTGGATGGTAATGGAAATATTTTAATCGCGGATCGGTATAACCAGCGCATTCGCAAGGTGAGTCCAGACGGAATGATCAGCACCATAGCAGGCAACGGCATTGCTGGCTTTAGCGGAGATGGAGGCCAAGCCTCCAACGCCAAACTTAATGCTCCTTACACAGTAGCAACGGATATTAGCGGAAACCTCTTTATCGCTGATGTGTCTAACAATCGCATCCGCAAGGTCAGACCCGATGGGGTCATCAACACCATAGCGGGTAATGGCTTTGATCAATATAGTGGGGACGGGGGGCCAGCCACCAATGCACAACTTAACTATCCCAACGCAGTAGGAATAGATGGCAATGGGAACCTGTATATAGCTGATACAGGCAACGATTTCATTCGTAAAGTAACCCCAGGAGGTATTATTAGTAGCGTAACCTATTTTGATTTAGCTACAGGAATAGCGATAGACGGAAATAATATTCCCATTGTCGCTGATTACGGTAATCATTTTATTGGTAAGGTTTCCCCAGGGGGATATGTAGCCGTCGTAGCAGGTAACAGAAGTCCAGGTTACAGTGGAGACGGGGGGCCAGCCACCAATGCCCAGCTTGCTCAACCTTATGGAGTAGCTGCAGATGGAAATGGTAATTTCTATATTGCAGACCAAGCTAACAATCGTATTCGCAAAGTGAATTCAGCAGGTATTATCAATACCATCGCAGGGAATGGAACGCGGGGTTTTAGTGGAGATGGAGGCACAGCTACTGCTGCTCAACTCGATCTGCCTTGTGCAGTAGCGGTGGATGGAAATGGTAATATATACATCAGTGATCGAGTTAACCAGCGCATTCGTAAGGTAACCCCAGGAGGAATTATTAGCACCATAGCGGGCAATGGAATTCAAGGTTACGGAGGTGATGGAGGGCTGGCCACCAACGCCCAACTTAATGATCCTTATGGAATAGCGGTGGATGGTAGTGGCAATTTATATATTGCTGAGACAGGGAATCACCGCATTCGCAAAGTAAGCCCGCAGGGGATCATCAGCACTATAGCAGGTAATGGTAGCATTGGCTTCAGTGGAGATGGAGGACTATCTACAGCAGCCCAGCTCTATTTTCCATCAGGAATAACAGTGGATGGCAGCGGCAATCTATATATTGTGGATCGGAATAATGAACGAATTCGTAAGGTGACTCCCCCGGCCTTTGTCAACGTGAGCCCCACTAATCCGCCTGCTATATGTTCGGCCAGTCTATTGAACCTGACAGCTGTTGCCGCTAATTTCACCCCCTCTTCCTTTAGCTGGAGTAGCCAGCCTGCAGGCATTTCTGCAACAGGTGCTACATTACAGATAACAGCCCCAACAGTGAGTGTACCTACAGTCTATACCATAACCGTCACAGCTAGTGATGGAGTGGAAAGTCCAACAGCAAGTGTCATCCTAACCATTAATCCAACTCCTGTAGTGAGCCTATTGGCAAGTGATACATTAAACTGTACTCAGTCTAGCGTAACCCTAACTGCCGGAGGAGGTAATACGTATATATTCAGTGGGCCAGGAATCATGAGTCAATCAGGCAATCAGGCAGTAGTGAATCAGGCAGGTATTTACTTAGTAACTGCGACTAATGTTAATAGTTGTTCAGCCACGCAAACTACTACAGTCGAATCTAACCCTAACGCGCCTATGATTACCTTAAAGGCGGGAGACTGGACTGACCCAAGTGTTTGGTCATGTGGTCGATTTCCAGTCAACACAGATGAGGTGCAAATTAACCATGCCGTTAATTTACCAGACAGCTACGAGGGCAAAGCCTTACACATACAATATGGAACCAGCGGCCAGTTGCTATTCAATGCTAGTAGCCGTCTGCGAATAGGCTTACCATAGGCTCATTAGTCGCTATAGTTCGGTACATATTCCTAATGTCTATAATAGTTTCCGACTCACTCATTGTCTATTAATCCATGAAGGCAGCTTGTTTTCAGCCAAATGCACAAAGCCTTCACTACAACCCGTCAACTATTGACTAGCTATTTTACACAAGTTGAACTACCTATTGCAAATCCGTCAACTATTCCGTCAACTGCACAAAAATTCACTTGTAACTGACTGAATATCAGTACTATTTTTAATCCTTCGGGAGCACAAAAAACACAAAAACCTGCATAGACACCCTGTTTGTGCGGGTTTTTGTGTTTTTTGTGCCCTTCAATATGAAAAAAGTGCTAATCTGCGGTTATATAACTAAATAAAGCTTTCAAGAAACTCAGGAATAAATATCTTTTACTCGCAATTGCATCTGCGACTACTTTCATAGGCAGATAACCGCCTATCAAAACCATTTTCCTATGCGCATAGTCGTTATTGGTGGTACCGGCCATGTAGGTACCTTTCTGGTGCCCCGTTTGGTAGACGCTGGCCACCAGGTCATTTGTATCTGCCGTCAGCAACGAATTCCTTACCTGCCTCATGCGGCCTGGCAAAAGGTTCAGATGATAACACTGGATCGTAGCCAGCTTGAACAGCAGGGAAAGTTTAGCCAGGCCATAGCTGATTTGAATCCACAGGTAATTATTGACCTGATATGTTTTCAGCCCGATAGTGCCCAGCAGTTGGTAAATGATTTACAGGGCCGCCTGGAGCACTACCTTCACTGCGGCACTATGTGGGTCCACGGCCACAGTGTTGAAGTGCCTACCGACGAATCCCAGCCTCGTCACCCTTTTGGAGATTATGGCATTCAGAAAGCAGCTATTGAAGACTTTCTGCTGCATCAGGTCGATCAACGAAGTTTTCCTTCCACCATACTCCATCCTGGTCACTTGGTTGGCCCCGGCTGGTTACCTATCAACCCGGCCGGAAACCTAAACGCCACCGTGTTTTCGCAACTGGAACAAGGGCATGAAGTAACCCTACCTAACCTGGGTATGGAAACCTTACACCATGTACACGCCGACGATGTGGCTCTGGGTTTTATGCAGGCGCTGATTCATCGAGATCAGGCCGTGGGCGAAAGCTTTCATATTTTATCAGCCAAAGCATTAACTCTACGCGGTTATGCCGAATCGCTGGCAGCCTGGTACGGACAAGCAGCTAAATTACGGTTCGTCCCTTGGGAAGAATTTCGTCAACATGTAGCACCACAGGATGCTCACCTAACATGGGACCACATAGCGCACAGCCCTAATGGCAGTATTGAAAAAGCCCGTCGATTATTGAATTATCATCCCCGCTATAGCTCGCTACAAGCCATCCAGGAAGCTTTGAGCTGGCTAAAGAATCCGTCAACTTAGGTCAATGAAACAAGGCTCATAAAACGTATTGCTCTTGTTAAAATACAAAACTAAAATCATTCTTTCTTTTTGCGGCCTAGGTACTTAATTCGTCAATTATCTTTGTTAATGCCAAAAAATGGATCTTACTAAATTATTTGTAACGTTCCCGGCAACGATTGCATAAAAAATAGACAACTTTTGCTTGATAAATTTAAGTAATCTATTGAAGTTAATTGATAGTTATCCTTGACGTTCTTTTTTGCATAAAGAATACATTCTGGGAATAATTCAATATAAGTAAGTAGCTTCCTATATGCTCATAAATTTAAAATCGCTTCCGGACGAAATATTGCTCATCCGACTTCGAACGGGTGATGAAGCTGCTTTTCGGGAGATTTATTTGCGCTATTGGAAGAAGTTGTATGCGATCGCCCGTCGTAAAATTGAATCGCAGGATGCCGTCGAGGAATTACTACAGGATTTATTCCTGAAACTGTGGGAACGACGTGACAAATTACGCATTGAACAACTTGATGCTTACTTATTTACGGCAATTCGGTATGCCGTTATCAATCATATCAAATCGACGCTGATTCACGAGAAATACACTGAGTACGCTTACAGCCATTTACCCGAAGCTTCCTCAACCACGGACGAACAGATGGAGCTGAACGAATTAATGGCCGTAGTTGAGAAGCAAGTCAATGACCTTCCTGAAAAAACCCGCGAAATCTTTAAACTGAATCGTTTAGAATACCAATCCGTCAAGCAGATTTCGTCACATCTGAACGTACCGGAACGTACCGTTGAATACCATCTCAGCCAGGCAGTTAAAACGTTACGTACTTATCTGCGCTCCTATCTTTTGCCAAGTCTTCTTGTGCTGATTACCATGTGAGCGCGCGGCTAACGCGTGGGCCTTCAGCAATTGTCCTAAATCAATCCATTATCTATAGCTCACAACGTTTAGGATTATTTAAATAATATCAAGCCAAAATCGGTCATTTTATTATATTTTTTCTCTAACAAATAAAATTATTTGCGGTTCCTCACCAGTTGTTTGACTTAGGTAGTGTAAATCCTTCGCTACCGAACCATGAGTCGAAAGTCATTCAAAGAGCTTCTACAAAAATATCTTCGTGGAGAATGTACGCCGGAAGAGAAGGCATTTGTTGAGCATTGGTATGGCCTACTGGAAACCGAAACCAATGAATCTGGTCAGCAGCTCGATATGGACGTGTTGGAAGACCGTCTCTGGAATCGGATTCAGGATAAAATGGATACGGACGACGAGGATGAATCAACCCGGATTGTTCCGCTACGTACCATTTTGTTTCGCTGGATGGGCGTAGCAGCTTCACTCGTTCTGGTTGGCTGGTGGTACTTCGCACAGCGTTCTGATGCTACGTTGTCTCCCGCTAAAATTCTCACGGCTATTACGTCCAATCAGGAGGGCTGGATTGAGAAAACAAATGAGTCGGCACAGTCGATGACGGTCCGGTTAGAAGATGGAAGTACTGTCAATTTAAACGCTCATAGTTCGCTACGTTATCCTGAGCATTTCGCAGCTGACAAACGTACCGTTTACCTCACCGGTAATGCCTTTTTCGACGTAGCACGGATGCCATCGCGACCCTTCTATGTATACACTGGCAACGTAGTGACCAAAGTATTGGGAACGAGCTTTTATGTTCGTCATCAAGAGAATACGAAGCAGGTGCGGGTAGAGGTCGTAACGGGCCGAGTAGCGGTTTATGAAAAGAATACATCCGAAAAAACAACATCGAATGGCGTTGTATTAAGCCCAAATCAGGCTGCTACGTTCTTCGAAGAACAGCAGCATTTTGTAACGGGTCTGGTCGAAGCGCCACAGCTTATCAAAACGCCTGAAGCCGTAAAAAAGTCGGTGTCGTTCCAGTTCGACGATACGCCATTGGCCGACGTATTAACGCGACTCGAACAGGCTTACGGAATCAACATCGAAGTGGAGAGCGAGAGTCAGAATAATTGCCCGCTCACGGCCGACCTTACCAATCAGCCGCTTTACACGCAACTCGACATCATTTGTGCCGCCCTGAAATCAACCTACGAAGTTCAGGGGACTACCATCCTGGTCACTGGAAAAGGATGTGGCAACTAAATCTTTCATAAACAACCAATTAAATATAAACTATGACATAAAATCTCCATCCTCCCGACAATGTAAAAAGACGCTGGCTGTGCTTCCAACACAAACCAGCGCCCAATGAATCCCGCTTCGGGTAGACCGCGAATCTTGCCCCGAACAAAGGGATGATTTTGTCAAATGTCCATTTAACAAAAACCCTTAAAAGTATGAAAAAAAGAGAACCTGTACGTATAGATAACTCTCCAGGTAGGCAGGTTAAAACCCTTCTGTGGATTATGAAAATTTCGGCTGTTCAACTATTCCTGCTCATCGCCTGTGCGAGTTTAACGATGGCTTTCGACGGCCTCGGCCAGGAACTGATGAGTCGACCTGTTACCCTGAAAGTCGATGGGCAACGGCTACGTAACGTTTTGTCGCAAATTGAGCAGCAGACCTCAGCCCGATTTGTCTACAGCTCGAAAGCGGTGAACGTAGAGCGTCCCGTGACCATCAATTTCTCCGAAAAACGCCTGAACGAAGCACTCGACGAGTTGCTGAAACCAATGAAGCTGTCGTATCGCCTGGTTGGCGGGCAGATCGTTCTGGAAACCTACGCAGAACCACGAACGCAGGTTGACAACCCGACTACCGAAACAGCAGACCGCGTAGTATCGGGAACGGTAAAAGACGAGAAAAATGTGGGCTTGCCGGGCGTAAGCGTACTGGTGAAAGGCACAACGCGCGGGTCGACAACGGACGCCAACGGACTGTTTAAAATTTCGGTGCCGGATGGCAGCGGTACTACGTTGACATTTTCGTTTGTCGGTTACCAGAGCCAGGACGTAGTGGTGGGGAATCAATCAACCATTAACGTAACGATGGCGCCAGACGTGAGTGCCCTGGATGAAGTAGTGGTCATTGGCTACGGCGCCGTTCGCAAAAAAGATTTGACGGGTTCGGTAGTGCAGCTCAAAAGCGAGCAACTGAAAGAAGTGCCTACCGCCAACGTACTGGAAGCCGCGCAGGGTAAAATTGCCGGGGCCGACATTACGCGGAACAGTGGTCAAGCCGGTGCTGGCGTGAGCATCCGCATTCGTGGAAACCGCTCGATTGGTGGTAATAACGCGCCCCTGATTATCGTCGATGGAATTCAGTACAGCAACCTCGAAGACATCAACGCCAACGACATCGAAACGATGGACGTATTGAAAGATGCGTCGTCGATTGCGATTTACGGGTCACGGGGTGCCAACGGCGTTATTCTGATTACGACCAAAAAGGGAAAGTCGGGCAAACCGGATATTTCGTTCAACGCCTATTCGGGAATTTCGCAGGTGACCATGTATCCGAAAGCGATGGATATCAATGGGTTTCGTGACCTAAAACGGGAAGCCTGGCGGGCGGCTGGTGTCTGGAAAAGCCCCGCTGATGACGCGGCCATTTTCACGAACGTAGCGGAATATGACGCCTTACAGAAAGGCGTCTGGACTGATTACCAGAACGAGCTGATTCACAATGGTCTGCAACAGGATTATCAAATTGGTATTCGCGCCGGATCTGATCGTTTGAAATCATACGTATCGGTCGATTATTATAACGAAAAAGGGGTACTGAAGCTGGATGAGCTGAAACGCTACACGGGCCGTCTGAACGTCGATTACACCATCAACGACTGGATGAAAGTTGGTCTGTTGAGCCAGCTAACATACTATAACCAGAGCGTTCGTCGCGACCCGCTGAACCAGGCCAATAAAATCAGTCCGCTAGGTTCGCTGTATGATGCCAACGGTAACTTCAACTACATCATGCTGGATGGCCAGACAGCTAACCCGCTCTCGGACGAGCAGCCGAACGTGTTCAACAACTCTATCCTGACAACCCGGATTCTGACAAACGGCTACCTCGAACTGACCCCACTGAAAGGTCTGACGATACGTAGCACGGTGGGCGTTAACCTGGCGTCGATACGTAACGGTTCCTATGCGTCGCCAAAGTCCATCGACCGTTCGTTGACGGGCAAATCGCTCGCTACGTACAATGCCAGCAACAGCACCAGTCTGAACTGGGAGAACGTAGTAACGTATCAGCGGACCCTTGGCCAGCACGCGTTTACGCTCACGGGAATTGCCAGTTACATTGGCAACAGATCCGACGACGTAACGGCTTCGGGAGTAAACCAACTATTACCATCGCAGCTATTCTATTCACTAGGAAGTGCCACCGAGGAAATCAAAATCAATTCGTCCTATTCGCAGAACAATCTGATTTCATACGCTGCCCGCTTAAACTACGCCTTCCGCGACCGTTACCTACTCACGCTGACGGCGCGCGAAGATGGTTCGTCGAAACTGGCAACGGGTAACAAATGGACGTTCTTCCCGTCGGCAGCCTTCGCCTGGCGGATCATCGAAGAAGGATTCATGCAGGGCGTCAAAGGACTTAGTGACCTGAAAGTGCGGGCGAGCTACGGTATTGCAGGAAATGACCCATCGGGGCCGTATGCGACACAAACCACGTTAACGCGGCTGGCTTTTGGTTACGACGAAGTACCGGCACCTGCCTATACGTTTTCGCGTAACGTAGGGAACGCGGCATTGGGTTGGGAATTATCGAGCACAACGAACTTCGGCGTCGATTTTGGTCTGTTCAACGGTCGGCTCAATACGTCGATTGACTATTATGACACCCGCACGATGGACTTGCTGCTGGACCGCGGTTTACCACCAACAACGGGCGTAACAACGGTTAAACAGAACATCGGAAAAACGCGCAACCGGGGCTTTGAAGTCACGCTGGGAAGCACCAACATCCGTACATCGAACCTGACTTGGACCAGCAACGTAACGTTTACCCGGAACAAGGAAGAAATTACGGAACTGGTAACGGGCGGCAACGACATCGGCAACGGCTGGTTCATCGGCCAACCCATCAACGTTTTTTATGATTACGAAAAACTGGGTATCTGGCAAACGTCGGAGGCTGAAGCGGCCAAAGCTATTTCACCAACGCAACTGCCCGGCGAAATTAAAGTAAGAGACCAGAACAACGATGGTAAAATCGATGCGGTGAATGACCGGATCATTCTTGGAAATCCACGGCCAAAATGGAGTGGCGGTTTCGATAATACGGTCAAATTCAAAGGCTTCGACCTGAACGTATTCCTGTACGCCCGTGTCGGCCAGATGATCAACTCCGACCGTTCGGCCCGTTTCGATTCGCAGGGAGTTGGTAACAGTACAGCCGGCCTGGACTACTGGACGCCCGAAAATCCAACCAACGCCTATCCTCGCCCGAACAAAAACGGCGGTCTGAAATACCTCTCGACACTTGGGTACGTTGATGGTACGTTTGCCCGGATTCGGAACATCACGCTGGCGTACAACGTACCGGCTACGTTCCTTAAATCGAAAGTGATACGTGGCGTTCGGCTGTACGTAACGGGCAAAAACCTGTTCACCTTCACCAAGCTCAACTACGATCCGGAACGGGGTGGCTCGGAGAATTTCCCGATGACCAAACTGTATGTTTTTGGCTTGAACGTCAATCTATAACCCTTAATTCGGTACTAAACATGAAATCATTTTTGATCAATAAAACGGGGTTATTAGCCTTCTTCCTGCTCACGTTTACGTCGTGCAAGGACGTACTGGATGAATACAACCCCAGCGGCTTAACGGCCGAAACGGTTTACTCTACACCCGAAGGTTTTGAAACGCTGGTCAACGCGGCCTATACGTATCAGCGGTGGTGGTATGGCAAAGAGGAAGCCTATAACATCGCTGAAACCGGAACCGATATCTGGACGAGTGGTTCGGGAGAAGTTTACCGCGATTTAACTCAATACCTGAACCTACAGGGCAGTAATGCAGCCCTCACGAGTGAATGGCGTGAGTTTTATGCCGCCATCAATTTGTGTAATGGTGGTATCGCCCGAATCGATAAAGCGGGGCTTTCGGCTACGCTACGTCCGATTCGGGAGGGCGAACTTCGGTTTTTGCGGGCGTTCTATTACTGGCACATCGTTGAAACCTGGGGCGGGGTACATTTTACGACGCAGGAAACGAACGGTATTGTTTCGACAGCCAATCGCACGCCCGTTGAAACGTTTTATAATCAGATTTTCGAAGATCTGAAGTTCGCCGTTGCCAATCTCCCCGTTACGCAGCCGCAATACGGTAAAGTGACGAAAGGGGCGGCTCAGGCATTTCTGGCGCGTATGTACCTGACGCGGAACATGAACAAAGAAGCGCTCGAAATGGCACAGGCCGTCATCACCAGCAATACGTACAAGCTGGAAACCAACTACGCCGATCTCTGGAAAATGAGCAATCTGAAAACCAAAGAGGCCATTTACGTAGTGGATTACGCAGCTAATCTGGCCATCAACGACCTGGTAAACACTACGTTCAACCCCTACGGCCACAGCCGGGGCAGCAACAACGGGCATCTGCTCTTTCTGATGAAGTATGACGACCGGCCCGGTATGACACGCGACGTTGTTAACGGACGTCCGTTCAACCGCTATATGCCGACCCGTTTCCTGCTCGATCTGTACAGTGATAACGACGCCCGGTATGAAGGCTCGTTCATGGAAGTCTGGCTGGCGAATGCTACGTCGCGTCCGGCGGGGATGAACATTGGAGACACGGCGGTGTATTGCACCCGAAAAGAAATCCCCGACGCATTTGAAGCGACGCGCAAATACCAGACTTACGACCGTAGCAAAATTTACAACGCCAACGGAACGGTGAAAGATAACCTGCGCTACCCCACCCTGTCGAAGTTCATGGACCCCACGCGGGCGAACCTGAACGAAGCGCAGAGTGCACGCGATGTGTTCGTGATACGTCTGGCCGAAGTCTATATGATTGCGGCAGAAGCGCAGATGAAATTGGGTAATTTACAGGCTGCCGCTGATTATGTCAACGTGCTACGTACCCGCGCTGCTAAAGCGGGCAAATCAGCCGCCATGCAGATTACGC
This sequence comes from Spirosoma flavus, assembly GCF_054778555.1. Lineage (NCBI taxonomy): Bacteria > Pseudomonadati > Bacteroidota > Cytophagia > Cytophagales > Cytophagaceae > Spirosoma > Spirosoma flavus. Next base: position 641,228 of record NZ_BAAGZL010000001.1, on the reverse strand, counting down.
CAGCGCAGGTTACGCTCGATTTCATTCTGGACGAACGCGCCCGCGAACTGGCTGGCGAGCAAATACGCTGGTTTGATCTGAAACGTACCGGCAAGTTGATCGAACGTATCAAAGCTTACGCACCTGATAACGCCGTGAATTTGCAGGATTTCCACGTACAGCGTCCTATCCCGCAAACGCAATTGGATGCCGTGACAAACAAGACAGAATTTGCACAGAATCAAGGGTATCAATAGGGAAACACCGCAGCTCATGCGACCAACCTTGTAGGGTTAAAGCTCGTCACGTAGTGACCAAATGTTTATAGAGAACGAGGGGTAAGAATCACCTTCCGTCGCGTAGCGACCAAACAAATTAGCGTTGTTATTTGGTCGCTACGCGACGGGAAATAGATGGTGAAACATCTTATTGCTATTAACATTGGGTCGCTACGCGACGAAAAAGGCCGTCTATATTTTTATAAAATCTTATGCGAAAAAGACATCAATTACTCAGCGTTGCATTGTTAGCCCTAGCTCCGTTTGCTGCATCAGCCCAGACGTATAGCTGGACAAACCTCCCGAAAATAACGCAGCCAACGTTCCGCAAGGATACCGTATCCATTCTGGCGCACGGTGCCAAACCCGACGGCGTTACGTTGAATACCAAGGCAATCAATGCCGCCATTGCCGCCTGTAGTCAGAAAGGGGGTGGCGTGGTGCTGGTGCCGTCTGGTATCTGGATTACCGGGCCTGTTGAGCTTAAAAGCAACGTGAATCTGCACCTAAAAAAGTCTGCTACGTTGCTGTTTACGACCGATAAAAGTCAGTACGCGCTGGTTGAAGGTACGTACGAAGGCAAAAAAGCGGCTCGCAATCAGTCGCCTATTTCGGGGATCAATCTGGAGAACGTAGCGATTACGGGTCAGGGCATTATTGATGGCAATGGCGATGTCTGGCGGGCGGTTCACAAGAGTCAGTTGACCGAAGGCGAGTGGAAAGAAAAAGTGGCGTCGGGCGGGGTTTTGAAAGACGATGGAAAAACCTGGTATCCGAGCGAGCAGTTCAAGAAGGCCAGTACTGAAAATATGAGCATGCTGCTGGTCGATGGGAAGAAGCCGGCCGATTTTGCGAATATGAAGGATTTCCTGCGGCCAAATCTGATGGTGCTGACCAGTTGCAAAAGGGTGTTGCTAGAAGGCGTTACGTTCCAGAATTCACCGGCCTGGTGTCTGCATCCGCTGATGTGTCAGGATTTGACCATTCGGAACGTAACGACCAAGAATCCCGAATACGCCCACAACGGCGACGGAATGGATATCGAATCCTGCAAAAACTTCCTGATCGAAGGTTGTACGCTCGACGTGGGCGACGATGCCATTTGTATCAAATCGGGTAAAGACGAAGAGGGCCGTAAGCGCGGAATGCCCACCGAAAATGGCGTGATACGTAACAACACGGTCTACAACGGTCACGGCGGGTTTGTGGTTGGTAGCGAAATGAGTGGTGGGGCACGTAACATTTTCGTCTACAACTGCACGTTCATGGGCACCGATAAAGGTCTACGTTTCAAGTCAGTACGTGGTCGTGGCGGTGTAGTCGAACACATCTACGCGAAGGATATTTTCATGAAAGATATCGCGCAGGAAGCCATCTTCTTCGACATGTATTATTTCGTAAAATTCGCCACCGATGGCGAACGCGATATGAGACCCGTTGTAAATGAAGGCACGCCTATTTTTCGAAATATGCAGTTCGAAAATATCGTCTGCAACGGCGCGCAAAAAGGTATTTTTGTACGTGGACTTCCTGAAATGCCGATCCAGAATATTCGGATGGTGAACCTGACGCTCAAGACAGACAAAGGCGTTGAACTGATTGATGCACAGGGTATTGAAATTCGGAAAGCGCAGTTTATCACGCACGATACCAAGCCTGTAATTCTGGTCGATAACAGTAGCAAACTGACGTTCGACGCCATTCAATATAATCCACAGGCAAGCCTGTTGTTTTCAATCAATGGTGAACGTAGCCAGGATATTCAGGTGACGAATACCGACGTAACGAAAGCCCAGAACAAAGCCGAATTTGGCAAAGGAGCACTGGAAAAAAATCTGATGTTGTCATCCGTTAAATAAGATGAACATGACTCGTTTTCATACTACGTTGCTGCTAATTAGTCTATTGGTGTTTTCGGGATTTGCTACGTTACCCGGCAAAATCACGGTTTACCTGATCGGCGATTCAACCATGTCGATCAAGCAGGTGAAAGCATATCCTGAAACTGGCTGGGGAATGCCGTTTGCCTATTTCTTCGATGAAAGTGTAACAGTCGATAACCGCGCTCAGAACGGACGTAGCACGCGTACGTTTATCGAGGAAAAACGCTGGCAATCAGTCTCTGATAATCTGAAAGAAGGTGACTACGTGTTTATTCAGTTCGGCCATAACGACGAAGTGCCGACAAAAAAGAGCTATACAAACGAGGCCGATTTTCAGGCAAATCTGATTCGGTTTATTACTGAAAGTCGGGCTAAAAAAGCGATTCCGGTGCTTATTACGCCGGTTGCACGTCGCAAATTCGACGATGCTGGAAAAATTGAAGGTACGCACAATGCTTATTCTAAACTGGTTCGTACTGTCGCCAAAGATCAAACTACTCCCTTGATTGATTTAGACACCCAAAGCCAGCAGCTATTGCAGCAGCTTGGCCCCGAAACCTCGAAGCTTTTATTCCTTCATCTGGCTCCCGGCGAGCACCCCAACCATCCACAGGGCAAAGAAGATAATACCCATTTCAGTGAATTGGGTGGCCGGCGAATGGCCGAAATCGTACTGGCGAACATCCGGTCGCTCAAGCTTGATCTGGCCGACCGGATCGTTAAACCGGAAAGCGTTAAGTAGAACGTCTTATTGCTTTGTTAAAAAATTTTGGCTCGTGTAGATTTTAACTTATTGGGGTTTGTATTTCGTCGCGTAGCGACCTAATGTTTGTAGAAAATGTGAGTTCAATAAGTCCATCCGTCGCGTAGCGACCTAACAAAACGAATAGGGTTAGGTCGCTACGCGACGGATCACGAGGAGGAGATGGTTAACTATAGACATCAGGTCGCTACGCGATGAAATACAAACCCCGACAAGATTAAATCTACGGGGAGTTAGAATGGTTTTACATTCTCTTTTACAAATGAAAAAACTGCTTCTGCTTTTTTACTTACTAGTTTATACAAATGCCGCCTGGAGCCAGACCCTATCTGCTACGTCCTCAGTGACCTTTACTGTAGCTCAGGACGGTAGCGGCAATTACAAAACCATTCAGGAAGCCGTAAATAACTTCCGCGACCACATGCAGGTGCGTGTTACGTTGTTTGTGAAAAACGGTACGTATGCCGAAAAACTGGTCATTCCGTCCCAGAAACCCAACATTCACATCATCGGCGAAAGCAAGGAAGGCGTCATTATTACGGGCGATGATTATTCGGGGAAAGCGTATCCCGGCGGCAAAGACTTAACTGGCAGCAGCAAATTCAGTACGTATACATCCTACGTAGTGCTGGTCGATGCGCCGGACATTATTCTGGAAAATCTGACGATACGTAACACGGCCGGACGGGTAGGCCAGGCGGTGGCGTTGCACGTAGAAGGCGACCGGTTTGTCTGTAGAAATTGCGTATTGCTGGGCAATCAGGATACGCTGTACGCAGCCGCTGAAGGTAGTCGGCAGTATTACGAGAACTGCTACGTCGAGGGAACGACGGATTTTATTTTCGGGAAATCGATTGCGGTTTTTCAGTCGTGTACCATCAAAAACTTATCGGATTCATTCATCACCGCAGCCGCTACGCCCAATTACCAGAAATACGGCTTTGTTTTCCTCGACTGCAAACTCATCGCCGATCCATCCGTCAAGAAGGCGTATCTCGGCCGGCCGTGGCGACCGCAGTCGAAAACGGTTTTTATACGTACCGCTATCGGTAGACATATTTTGCCCGTCGGTTGGGATAACTGGGGCAATGCCGACAACGAAAAAACGGTTCTCTATGCCGAATATGGCAGTACCGGAGCCGGTGGCGATACGTCGAAACGGGCGGGCTGGTCGAAGCAGCTTTCGGCGAAGGACGCTAAAGAATATACACTGACGAACATCTTTTCTGCCCAATCGGCCTGGAATCCCAAGGCTCACTAATCTCGCTGTTATGAATTCGTTACCACTCGTTGGTTTATTCTGTCTATCAACGTTTTCGGCTGTTGCGCAAACCGCTAAACCGAAAACTGCTACGTTGCCCACTACGTCCTACGTATCGAAAGTGTGGGTGTCGGATTTGGGAAATGGTACGTATAAAAACCCGGTTTTGCATGCCGATTATTCTGATCCCGATGCCTGTCGGGCGGGGGAGGATTTTTATATGGTGGCGTCAAGCTTCGACGCCATACCGGGGTTGCCGATTCTGCATTCGAAAGACTTGGTGAACTGGACGCTCATTGGTCATGCGCTGAAGCGTCAGCCGCCGTTCGAGCATTTCGAGAAAACGCAGCATGGCAATGGCGTTTGGGCACCCGCGATACGTTATTACAACAACGAATTCTACATCTACTACCCCGATCCTGATTTCGGCATTTATCTAACCAAAGCCAACAATCCGGCTGGTCCCTGGTCAGAGCCGGTTTTGGTGGAAGGCGGCAAAGGGCTGATTGACCCGTGCCCACTCTGGGATGATAACGGACAGGTTTATCTGGTACATGGCTGGGCGGGTAGTCGGGCCGGTATCAAAAGTGTGATTACCGTTAAAAAGCTTAACGCCGAAGGCTCCAAAGTGATTGACGAGGGCGTCATTGTCTACGACGGGCACGAAACTGACCCGACGATTGAAGGCCCTAAATTTTACAAACGTAACGGTTACTATTACATTTTCGCACCAGCGGGCGGTGTGCCTACGGGCTGGCAACTAGTGCTACGTTCGAAAAATATTTACGGTCCTTATGAACGAAAAGTAGTGATGGATCAGGGGAAATCGCCCATCAATGGGCCGCACCAAGGCGCCTGGGTCGATACGTCGCCGGTCAATGGAAAGTCTGAAGACTGGTTTCTGCATTTTCAGGACAAGGAAGCCTACGGGCGCGTAGTCCACCTGCAACCGATGAAATGGGTGAACGACTGGCCCGTTATTGGTATCGATACTAACGACGATGGCAAAGGCGAGCCCGTACTGACATACAAAAAACCGGCTCACTCCGGCGGACCGATTGGCAAAACCTATCCCACTAGTACCCCGCCTGAATCGGATGAGTTCGACGGTACTACGTTAGGTTTACAGTGGCAATGGCAGGCTAATCCCAAAGGCATTTGGCACACCATGAGCAAGCAGGGATTTTTGCGGCTGTACTCTTATAAAGTGCCCGACGACGCCAAAAACAACTGGGACGTACCGAATCTGTTACTCCAGAAATTTCCGGCCGAACGGTTCATGGCGACTACGAAGCTGACGTTTAAGCCGAATCCGAAGCTGGAAAACGAACGTACTGGTTTGATTATCATGGGACAGAGTTACGCCAATCTCATTCTGAAAAGCGCGAAAGATGGAATCAGTCTGGTGTATGGCGTTTGCAAAAAAGCGTCGGATGGAAAGCCCGAAGTTGAAACGGTTATTGCCAAAGTGAATGCTGGTAATCCAATCTACCTGCGTGTAGAAGTGGTTGAGGGAGCGAAATGCCAGTTTAGCTATAGTCTTGACGGGCAAAGTTTTACAAAAACCGGCGAATCGTTTCAGGCTGAAGTTGGCCGCTGGATTGGTGCCAAGCTGGGCATTTTCTGCACGCGTACTACGCAAATTAATGACTCCGGTTATGCCGACTTCGACTGGTTCCGGGTGGAGCCGATACAAGGAGTAAATCCCTAATTTCCAAGTTTATAAATCTAGCTAGTATACATTTAGACGTAGCAGTCTTTTTGGTATAAAAACGCTTTCAACGCATGACAAAACCACGTATCATCAGGTTGTTTTCAGCCCTGTTTCTGCTGATTTCGATGGAAAGTTTCGCGCAGCCTTCCTCTGGCAGTTACCCTTCTCGGCAGATGCTGTTACGTGATGAAGGACTTTCTAAATTGAATTATATCGACTTGGCTCATCCGGAACGAAACTACTACGTATCGGTTCCGGCGGGCCGCGATCTGCAACTGGTTGGACAGGGACGGGTGATGATCGGTACGGGTAAGGGCTACGAAGAGCGGGATATTAAAACAGGCGCTAAAGTAGCCGAAGTTGCTACGTTCGATGGAACCATTGTCGCCCGTCGTTTGCGTAATGGTAACACGATGCTGGTTGGCCTGAACTGGCAGGACAAAAAAGGTATCGTATTACTTGAGCTAGACCAGAACCAGAAAATTCAGCGAACGGTTAACTACCCAGATTTCAACTACGTTCGGCTGATTCGGGAAATGATAAACGGCAATTTTCTGATTACCTCCAACGACCGGGTTTTTGAAGGAAAGCCCGATGGCTCAATCATTTGGCAGGCGCAGCTTACTAAACAGGCCAAAGCGCAGCATGCGTGGCAGGCGCAGCGATTAGGCAACGGCCAAACACTGGTGAGTGGTGGTTTTTCGGCTAATTTTCAGCGTTTTGATCAGAAAGGTGCTTTTGTAGATAGTATCAGCGGACCGCCCGTCGTAAATCCTTATTTTTTCTCCGGTTTTCAAATCCTGAAGAATGGAAATTGGGTAGTCGCTAATTGGCAGGGGCACGGTCCCGATCACGGAACGAGCGGAACCCAGATTCTGGAATATACACCCGCCGGAAAGCTGGTCTGGTCGTGGAAACAGGACGCCAGGCAACAGTCGTCTATACAGGGTGTTTTGGTGCTGGATGGTCTGGATTTGAATCGATTACATGTTGAAGATGCCCAGGGCCGATTAGTATCGAATTAACCGACTTAATAGCCATTGAATTGATAATGCTGGCTCATTTTGTCGGCGTAACTAGTGTCCGGTTCAAAAAATCGTTGATGTAAGCTAATGTTGGCGTAAACCACGGATTGAAAAACAGGAACGTATGGGGCGCATCCGGAAACGTGTGAACCTCAGAATACGTACCAAATGGTTTCAGTTTGGCAATCAGATCGTCACGGCCGCCGTGCATCCGATCGACAGAACTATTCAGGAATAAAATGGGTGGCGTTTGCCTGTCGATGTGATTCAGCGCCGACGCTTCCTGCCATAAATCGGGACGCTGTGTTTTGGAATAACCGAACCAGTACGTTGCCGCTGACGTTGACTTGGAATCATCGCCCTCTCCCGATTCGGGATGAATAAAAGCGAGCACCCCGTCAATATCGACAATGGCCTGAACGGCGCTTGAGAATTTTGCATTGCCACCAGTACCTTCAAATTGAGGATTTTTGTTTGTGGTACCCACCAACGCGGCTAACTGTCCACCCGCCGAAAAACCAAGCACAGCAATCCGGTTGGGATCAACAGCGTATTTCTTCGCATTGGCCCGAACCCAGCGGATGGCGGCTTTAATATCATGGACTGCGGCTGGATATAGAGCTTCCGTTGATAAACGATATTCGACTGGAATAGCTACAAATCCTCTGGCAGCCAGTTGCCCGGCCATCGTGTTGTTATGCGAACGGTCGCCGGAACGCCAGCCGCCACCGTGAATCATGATCACAGCCGGACGAGTTTTCCCGGAAACGGCTGGCTGCGCATAGATATCCAACTTCAGGTTTCTTCCAGCACTGGGCGTACTATACGTAACGGCTTTATCAATACGTACTCCGGCTGGCAGCGTTGAATCGGCCAGGGTGATTTCAGGGTGAATTTTCTTCTCGCGCAGGTAAGAACCCTGTACCGTAAACGACGTATCACGACCGCCACTCGGTTTTAGCTGAGCGCAGACAACGGTTACCGGTAGAGTGAGGCCAACTAGCAGTGTAGCTGATTTTGCGAAATGAATGTGAATCATGCCGAGCTGATTTTGACATCTGATGAAGAATATCAAACGCTTTTTAGAGAAGTTTAAAAGTAAATCCCCTAGCTCAAAAAACGCCTATAACGCCCATTATTTTAGTTTATAATTAACGCCAATGCTGGTCTGCCAACGGTTGTAAGAAGGGGTCAAATCAGACGACGGAAGCCAGCTTCGTTCACCAACGGCCTCAACAGACAAGCGCTTGCCTACGTGATATTGGGCGCCGATCCCGGCATTGGTTTGCCAATTATTGTTGCGCGTACCGTTTACAGATCGTAAGTCGGATGGGTCGAAGCGATCATACGTAGTTTGCCCGTAGGTAGCCCCTACCTGCCCAAACAAGGTAAAGCGGTTGGTTTTCACGTAATAATAGCGGGTCGATGCGCCTGCGCCCAGGTACGTTATGCTGTAAGTCGATTTGGCTTTCATGTACCGTCCAGTAACCGCCACCGATAATTTATCGCTGAGGAAATAATGAACCTGGGGCGAAACGGACGTAGTGGTAGGATAATTGCCCCGATACCCATGACCCGCACTTAACCCCAGCACTACGTTTCCCTTTTTCAATGGATTTTGCTGCTTATTGTCAGCTTGTTTTTGCGCTTTTCCGGCAAGAGGTGCTATCAGACAAAGGAGTAAAATACAGGGCTTCATTAGCGATACAGCTTGTTTGCCTGATAGATACCGGATCGGGCAAGACAGTTGGCAGACGTAACGAATTTTAAGCCTTTTTAACAGACGAAAGCAACGAGTTGAACAGTTGAAAATTGAGACAGCCTGATAAATCGGCCCGGTGAACTTGCTTATCTTGCAAGATCATGAAAACACTTCTATATCTGTCGTTAACGCTGTTGCTGGCAGCAGCCTGTCAGCGAGTTTCTATTCCGACTACAAAGCGCGTGGTCATAACAGGAGTTGATGCGTCAAAAAAGCCTGGTGATGACTTCTTTACGTTTGCCAACGGTATTTGGTACGATACCGCCCGCATACCAGCTTCCCAAACTGGCGTGGGCTCTTATTCCTTTTTGAATTACCCGCAACGCATTCGGTTGCAGGCGATTCTGGACAGCGTTTCGGCGAAACAGAATCCGCCCGGCAGTCTCGAACAGAAAGTGGGCGATTTTTACGCGTCCGGTATGGACACAACTTCTATTAACAAACGTGGGTACGAACCCATCAAGCCTTTGCTCGGCCGAATTGACGCCATTACGGACGCTGCTACGTTGCTGAAACTGGTGACTGACGAACAAAAGGTTGGCAATGAGTCCATCATTGGTTTTTACGTCGGGCCCGACGACAAGCAGAGTACGATCAACATTGCTCAGTTTTCCCAAACCGGCATCGGCCTGCCCGAAAAAGCGTATTATTTCAAGACCGATTCGTCGACTCGCTCCATCCAAACTGCATACAAAAACTACCTTACCCGTCTGTTTGAATTGACAGGTGTAGAAGCAGCGGCTGCCGCGAAAAATGCAACCACTACGTATAATATTGAAAAACAATTTGCCAACGTTCACCGAACCAATATTGAACTGAGAGATGTAAAGGCAAATTACAATAAACTGGCCATCAGCGAATTGTCGAAGAAACAACCTACACTAAACTGGACGACCTTATTAAATGATCTGGGCGTAAAGGCCGACTCCGTCAACGTAGGACAACCCGCTTATTACGAAAAGCTGAACAGGATGCTGGATTCGGTTTCTGTTCAGGATTGGAAGGTCTATTTAAAAGCCCACGCGCTGACCAATTACGCCAATTTCCTGAGCCAGCCGTTTGTTGATGCTTCGTTTGCGTACGCCAAAATCCTGACCGGCCAGGCGGTTAAGAAATCAAGAGCTGAAGAAATGACACAGGCTGTCGATCGATCGATTGGGCAGGCGCTGGCTCAGTTATACGTAAAAAAATACTTCCCGGAAGAAGCCAGAAAACGGATGGCCGTTCTGGTGGATAACCTTAAAAAAGCCTTTGAAGCACGTATCAGCCGCCTGGATTGGATGAGCGATTCGACCAAGGCAAAAGCCAAAGACAAACTATACGCCTTCTCGCAGAAAATCGGTTATCCGGACAAATGGCAGGACTACTCGAAGGTGAATATAAAACGAGATGCCTATTTCGAGAATCGATTGTCGGCCACGAAGAATGATTATCTCGATCGAGTCGCTAAAGTAGGACAGCCTGTCGACCGAACCGAATGGCATACAACCCCACCCACGGTGACGGCGTATAATAATCCTCCACTCAATGAAATAGTCTTTCCGGCGGGCATTTTACAGCCTCCTTATTTCGATGTGAATGCCGACGATGCGTTGAATTACGGCGGCATCGGCATGGTGATTGGTCACGAAATTACCCACTCGTTCGACGACCAGGGCGCTCAATACGATAAATTCGGCAACGTAACAGACTGGTGGACAAAAGGGGACTATGCCAAATTCAAAGCGAAAACCCAACAGGTGATTGACCAGTACAATAAGTTTACCGTACTGGATTCGGTACACGTAAAAGGAGCTTTGACCGTGGGCGAAAATACCGCCGATATTGCAGGGGTCGCAATTGCATACGACGCCTTTAAACTGACCGAACAAGGCAAAGACACGACGAAACTGGACGGTTTTACGCCTGATCAACGGTTTTTCATTTCGATAGCCCGTATCTGGCGCGTAAAAACGCGCGATGCGTACATGGGCATGTATGTTAACACCAATCCGCACTCCCCGGCCAAGTGGCGCGTAAACGGGCCGCTGATGAACTTCACGCCGTTTTACAAAGCCTTTAATGTGCAACCCGGCGACAAAATGTACAAACCCGAAAGTAATCGGATAACTGTTTGGTAATGACAAAAAACTAGCCCGTTAACGTAGCATTTCGCTACGTTAACGGGCCGGGATTGAACAGGACTAAATCATTATAGATACCAAGCTTATCGGTTGCTACTTTTTTAGTTCCGCTCGCTACGTCGAGAATCAGATGAAATAATTCCCACCCCATTTCTTCGATGGTTTTCGTGCCAAAGGCAATCGGGCCAGCATCAAAATCGATCAAATCATGCCATCTGTTAGCCAGTTTTGAGTTAGAGCTTACTTTCAGCACCGGCACCATCGCCAGACCGTAAGGGGTACCCCGGCCTGTGATGAATACGTGCATATTCATTCCAGCGGCTAACTGGAGCGTTCCGCAAACAAAATCGCTGGCTGGAGTAGCCACAAAATTTAGGCCTTTCTTACGAATTTTTTCACCCGGAGCTATTACGTCGACAATCGGGCTCGTACCTGATTTGGCCACCGATCCGAGAGCCTTTTCCACAATATTACTCAACCCTCCGCCTTTATTACCGGGGGTCGTATTGGCGCTACGATCTGCCCTACCCTGCTGTAAATAAGCATCATACCACGCCATTTCGTCCTTAAGTGCCTGTGCTACGTTCGCGTCGACTGCTCTTGGCACCAGTAGATGAATGGCGTCTCGTACTTCGGTCACTTCGGAGAAAAATACCGTTCCGCCGGCTCGCACAATCAAATCGGCCGCAAAACCCGAAACTGGATTGCCCGTCAGCCCCGAAAAGGCGTCGCTTCCGCCACATTGCATGCCCACCACCAGATCAGAAGCTGGGCAGGTAGTACGTTTGCGCTGATTTAGCTTTTGCAGGTGTTTTTCGGCTAGCTGCATAATGCCATCGACCATGTCGCCAAATCCTTCGAAGGCTTCATCCTGCAAATACAGAATTGAACTATCCGCTGGATTTTGACTAGTAGGCAACAATCGCTCAGGGCGTAGTTTTTCGCAACCCAGGCCGATAATCATGATTTCGCCACCAAAATTTGGGTTTTGCGCGATGTGCTGGATGGTACGAATGGGTACAATGGCGGCCGGAGCGTCAATGGCGATACCGCAACCGTAACTGTGATTAAACGCCACTACGTCATCCACATTGGGGTAAAGCGGTAATAATTCCTGCTTGATTTTCCGACAGATAAAATCGGTAATGCCCGCTACGCACTGCACACTCGTTGTGATTCCCAGTACGTTCTTAGTGCCCGCACTCCCATCCGGATTTTTATAGCCCTGAAATGTATAGCCTTCCAGCGGTTCTATTTCGTAAGGACTTTTCTGGACGTACTGAATATCGTTCAAATCTGGCGGTTGCGGCAGGCTAATGGTACGTTCGTTAACCCAACTTCCCGCTTTTATGGACTGATTAGCGTAACCAATCACTTGCCCGTAACGTACCACTTCATCACCTTCCTGAAACGATTTAAGGGCTACTTTATGCCCCATCGGAATTGGCTCTTCGAGTACGATTCCATGTAGCACAACAGTGCCCCGATCTAATCCCGATGGATTAGCGACGATTGCTACGTTGTCGTCAGGGGTGGTTTTTAGTAGGGTATTTTGGGTTGTCAACGTCTCCATCACGACGAATGTACTCGGTTAAATGTACTGAGGCTCTGCTTAAAAGTCGTTTATCAAGCCAGTTAATGAAGCACAACAAAAAATCAAACCAACGGAAAAAGCCAGGCGGCTATCATGGTCAGGATAACGCCGGTCAGCCCCATCAGACTTTGCATGGGCGCAATGGTTTTGAGAGCTTCTTTTTCTGTTAGGTTACTGGTTTTGCACATGATCCAGAAACCAGCATCGTTCATCCAGGGAATCAGTTTCGCTCCGCTCCCAATAGCCAGACACAGATAAACCGGATGAAAACCCAGATTAGCGTTCTGGGCCATTCCCGCCAGAATTCCGGACGCGGTAATCAGGGCCACCGTGGCCGAGCCTTGTGCGGTACGTACCACCATCGCAATAAAAAAAGCCAACGGAATCAATGCCATCTGATAACCTTTGGTCAGGTCGGCAATCCGATCGCTGATGCCCGATTGCTGCAACATACCGCCAAAAGCTCCTCCTGCTGCGGTAATTAGAATGATACCCCCGCCACTCATCAACGCGGTTTGAACGAATGCCGTCAGTTTCTCTTTCGTCGTTTTTTTCTGACGCGCCAGCACGAAAAGCGCGAAAATACCACCCATCAGCAGGGCAATATTTTTATCGCCAAAGAAAAGAATCACGTCCAGAACAGCATTAAGAAATGGCGAATCGGTTAAAGGGGCACCGGGCTTACGAAACGCTTCTACGGCTGATCGTATGCAAATGGTGGCCAACGGAAAAACCGCCGGAAGCAAAGCCCAGCCCAATGAAGGCAACTCTTTATCATCTTTTTCGGCAATGGCTTTGATGTCGGCCAAACGCGCGTCGGGGGAATCTCGTAGCGGAATATCAAATTTTTTGTTTAGAAAAACCGCGATCAGATAGCCGACGGTGATGGTGCAGAGCCCAAGCAGAACGCCACAAACCATCATCAATCCGATGGGTACGTTTAGCGCGCCTACCAGAAACAAAGGTCCGGGCGAAGGCGGTACGTAGGAGTTGGCCATAACGGCACCGGCAATAACCGACAAGGCCAGCAGCAGGTAATTTTTGCCCAGTCGCATGCCCATCGCCTTTGCCAGCGGCATCATCAGAAAGATGACCGTATCCACAAAAACGGGAATCGTCAGAAAGAAACTGCTCAAAATGAAACCGATTGGCGCGTTTTTTACGCCTGTCACTTTAAGCATGGCTCGGATGACTTTTTCGGCGGCTCCGCTATCGAGCATAGCTTTACCGATTATGGCCGCCATCGCAATCAGAATGCCTATTTTGGTGCAGGTGTTTCCGAATTCGGTGGCGATACGTTCGCCGATGCTTTTATGGGCTTGTTTGAGGGCTTCCGCTTCTGATAACCCTTTCGAAATAAAATACTGCTGAACCAGTTCGGTGGGGGTAAGCAGGGCAACGGTTAATGCGGCTAACAGGAGGGCTAAAAAAGGGTGTAATTTGAGGCCAATGATACCTCCAACTACTACGACAACCCCAATGAGTAAAATGAGGATCGGGTCTAACATTTTAGGATACTATTTCAGGTTAAGGAATAAAAGGCGGATACTACGTCTGTTAGTTTTCACTTCGTTACGTAAAAGAGCTGAAAATTTAATCAGAGCAGCACCACACAAAGTGCGTAAGAAGGTCTGTTTACTGAGCCAGACCAATTTGTGTCAGCAGTTGACGTAGCACATTATGCATGCACCAAGTTCCTGAATTCCTGAAATGTACGTAGTAAAAGCAGGTTGTAAGCCAGACAGGCATGGGTAAAATGAAACACCAGCCCAAAACACATTTTGTTCAGGCTGGTGCAGAGTGTAAAAGATGGGCCGTTTCTAAGAGTAAGTAGGTTGAATATCCATTCGTTTAATTTTACCATACTCCATCGTATAGATATGCTTGACGAGTTCATCGGCCACTACGTTCCCCTCGAGGTCTTTTACAAACTGATGAACCGTTACATCGATACGGCCATCCGGGGTTTCACTGAACGAAATCGGTGTTACGTTAGGATTAAGTTCCTGCCATTGCCGAAGCCAATAATTGCGTACTTCGTCGTGGCCTTTTACATAGCCGCCTTCCCAACCGTTCGGCCAGTCTACGTCGGGTTGCATTAGGTTCAGCACAGCGTCAATATCGCGGGCATTAAAGGTGTGGTAGGCTTGCGTAATTAACTCCTGATAGTTCACCATGATTCTAGCCAATTGATTACGAACAGATTATCTGCCCCAAAATTAATGAACCAAAAGCAGGGGTAGCGTCGGTAAAGTTTGAGAACTTATCGGAATTACTGGAGCATTACTTTTACGGATTCATAACGGTTGTTCTGATAAACGGCGCAGAACGTAACACTTCCGTTTTCTGGCGCTCGGCACCCGCTAGGAAGAAGGCAATACCGCTCATGGCCAACGCGATGGATAAACTGGTCCATTCGGGTTCTGATTGCGGTTTGGCAAGCGCGCGTGGTATGTGTAAAACCAGCACCCAGAGTAAAAACATAACCCCCAGCAGGCCCGATGCGAGCACTTGCTGCCGATTGATGATGAGGCTAATAGCCGTTGCCACAAAGGCTACACCGACAAAATAGGCCCAGAATAAACGAGTGGGTATCCAGGCCGGAATCAACGTAGCAACGTAAGCCCCGTATTGAAAATGAAGAATACCAAAAATTACCAGTGAAACCGCGAAAAGCCATTTACCCCACTTTGCTACGTTGAAGCGAATCCTGCCAACGGTATCTGCCGGTAATTTCAGCCGGTCTGCTACGTAGCACGCGCCCCCGCTGAGCGCCAGTAACTCGCCGAATACCGTCCACGTACCACCCGCAAACCAGTTCGCGAATAAGTTGATCAGATGCGGGTAACAGGCGCACAGCAAAAAAAGCAGCCCCAAACTTAAAGCCGCCCTATCCGCTTTCCACGCCAGAACCAGGCTCAGACTACATGCAGTCAAAAATAGACCCATCACTAAAACAAGTGCGGATCGGGCTGGAAAATCAGCCGGAATGGGCAATAAGCTGGTAGGAAAATTACCCGTGACGAGGTGTACTACGCCAAGCGCCAGTATGGCGATGGCAAACAAAAGCCGACCCATCGTAAAGAGTTTATTCATGTTTTATGCTGCTTTTAGTAAGGGTTGAGAAATACTGTCTGGGTAACTAAATGAGTCGTTTGAGCAAAATCTGATGCCGGCTAACCTGACTTTGACGCCGTATAATGATGGTAACCTGCTTCCCTTCGCCAGCCAGCAACAGTTTGTAAATTTCGCCCATTGTGAGCTGGGTGGCGGGGTTGTTATCCACCCAAAGCAACTCATCACCAACCCGTACACCCGCTTTTTCGGCGGGTGAATCTTTAACGACCTGCGTTATAACGTATTGATCAAACCCGGCTCCACGGGCGCGCAGCTCCAGCCCACTCATGTCGTAGGCGAATGGTTCTCGGGTCAATCGTTTTACGGGCTTCATAACCAGATAACCAGCAGGATAATTGAACGTAACGCGAAACCGACGTAGCAGCTCACAACCGATATTTCCCTGACGTTCGGGTAATTGAGCCAGTTTCAGACCAAAATCCAGACTGTCGGGATACGCCACCAGCACATCTGTCAGCACACAACGTCCAACCCGGATGGTGGATAAACGCCCTAATTCACCCCGAACTTCACCCGTCAGGCCCTTCCCCAGCGATACCGGAATGACTTTATTGGGCACTGGCACCTGGCAATGCCGAAACCGATCCAGTAACAGAGCCTGCCCAGCCCCCGTATCAATGATGACACGTAGCGGCACCCAATCCCGACCGTTGGATACAGACAACAGATCTGTATAGATTTTCTTATCCTGAATAGAAATTGGATATTTTTCGCCATCAGCGGAACGGTACTTGTATTTATCAGGCTTGATCAGCGTCATGATCTGGCGGTCAAAATCCAACGTAACGACCAGGTTAGCAAAGAGTTCATAGCCAATAATCCCCTGAATTGGCATACCGGCGTACTCAGATAAACGCATGATGTCTTCGCTCAGGACAATCAGTGTGTGCAGATCACTCTGGAGTTTACCCAGACGTAGTGAATTTCCGGCAGATACCGAGGCCAGGAGTGCGTTTGACCCACCTACACCCGTTAATTTGATGGTTCGGCTTGCCACGAACGTATTGCGCTGAAAGGCATCTGGATCGGTAATAATCGTGTGACTAACGCCCGTAGCGACGATAAAATGCATCGGCTGCTGATCATTGATACAAACGGGAATGATGATCAGATTCGACCGGTACTCGAAAGGGATCTCTATTCGATTCTGCCGTCCATCAACATAAAATCCGTACTTGCTAGCCTGGGCCACAGCACTTTGCGACAGAGCAACAACAGCCAGAAACAGCATATAGAGTCGACATACGTTCATGTCAGGAGCAGTAGTTAACAGGCTTTTATCTTTGCAACCCTGATAAAGCCGACTGACCCAATGTAGAAGTCAGCCGGTCTTTTTCATCGTAGGTTGGTAGTCGTAAATATTACGCAGCCCCGCCGGCAAGCCAAACCCATACGACAGAAAGCTATCTGCCTGAGACAGACGGCCGTTGAGCTCCGTTCGACACCTTTCGCGTAGTAAATCTGTATTCTGTCGCACATTGACGGTCGTTTATCATCGGCAAAAAGCGATTCCGTTTTTTGTGCATGAACGTAGCACCGAATTCACTAATTTGGGGGTTATTCGTTTTTGCCTCATGCCGCCACTTCAGCCGTCCGTTTATCGGGAAATCCTCATTCACCTTGTGGCCTGGCTGTGCTATATCGGGGTGCAGGTGTTGGCGATTGACAAATTCGAACACCGCTACGTAGCGAATCTGCTCTCGGCGCTGGCGCAATTACCCGCGCAACTGATTTTCACCTACGTTACGTTGTATTTCCTGATTCCAACGTACCTGTTAACCCAACGCTACGTTCATTTCAGCCTGCTGACCCTGATAGCCCTGCTGATTTGCGGAATTCTATACTGGGAAGGCACGTATTACCTGTATCTAATTCCGTTTGAGCCAGCCCGCCTGCGTACCGAGAAACCCTGGGATTGGGGCTGGTTTATGCTCTGCGCTTTTTACCTGCTCTGTACGTCCGGGCTGCTGATTGGTTTCCACATGATACGTTTCGGCTTTCGGCAACAGCAACTGAATCAGCAGTTAGTAATTGCTAATCAACGTATTGAGTTGAAGTCGCTGAAGGATCAGATCAATCCGCATTTTCTGTTCAATACGCTCAACAACCTCTACGGTCTAACCAGCCAGGATGCTCAGAAAGCGGGCGAAGTGGTGTTACGGTTGGCGCAGTTGATGCAGTATATGCTCTACGAGGGCAATCTGGCTCAGGTACCACTCCCCAAAGAGATTGCTTATGTAGAGAATTATCTGGCGTTGGAACGCATTCGCTATGGTGAGCGACTGCATCTGTCCGTACAGGTTAGCGGTTCTACCGATCGGCTCTTTATTGCCCCGCTGCTCTTACTGCCATTTGTCGAGAATGCGTTTAAACATGGCATAAGTCGTCAGTTAGATGACGCGTGGCTTCAGATTCAGCTTACGGTGAACCCGACCGAACTAGTTTTTAAAGTCGAAAACAGTAAACCTGAACTAAACAACCAGACGCCCGCAACCGGAATCGGGTTATCGAACATTGTTAAACGACTACAATTAATTTACCCCAATCGGCACCAGCTTCGGCAACGTAACGGCACGGGCACGTATCTGGCTACCCTGACCATTACGTTAACCAGTAGCGATTTTAGACCAGAAAAGACGAATGAAGATCAAATGTTTGCTGGTTGACGACGAACCTATCGCGCTGGATGTACTGGCCGCATACATTCAGCAGGTCGACGGGCTGGAACTGATTGGTAAGTGCCGGTCGGCGGTTGAAGCCTTTACGTTACTCCAAAACAGACCGGTCGATCTGTTGTTTCTGGACATTCAGATGCCGCAGCTTTCGGGTCTGGAATTGCTACGTACCATGCCTCAGTGGGCGTTGTCGAGCCCACCAAAAACGATCATTACGTCGGCCTATCGGGAGTATGCGCTGGACGGTTACGAACTGGATGTATTGGATTATCTGATTAAACCCATTCCGTTCGAGCGTTTCATTAAAGCGGTTGGTAAAGCGTTCACGCAGAAGCGATTGACTCCACAACCGACGCCCGTAATTGCCGACGAGCCTTTTTTGTTCGTCAAAGAAGAGCGGCAGTTGATTCGGATTAATCTCGGTGAAATTATCTCGCTGGAAAGTTTACGGGACTACGTCAGAATCACGACCCAAACCCGACAGGTCACGACTCGCCAAACGTTGGGATATTATGAAGACCTATTACCTGGCGAGCAGTTTCTGCGCATTCATCGGTCGTTTATCGTCGCGAAATCCAAAATTCTGTCCATGACCGAAACGTCCATCAACGTACCGGGCCAGACGCTGCCCATTGGCCGGTACTATAAAGCACAAGTCGTTGATCAACTACAGGTTCGAAATCTATTTCGGGCTTCGAATGAGTAGCTGATGCTACGTTGTTCAGGTAAAATCCAGTGATCGTAATTGCGGTTTATAAACCAGGCGTATTCGGAGGATAGCGCGTGTGCGGCAAAAGCCGGATATTTTCCGTAAAACCTTGTCAATCTGATTAACTCGGTCAATGGCTTCACCGGTAATAAAACTTCCTTTAAACGATACGTCCCCCATCGATCTGTCGAATCGGCCAATGTCGGCACTTCAGTGGCTGATGGACGCGTAAGCGAAGGCATAGCTCAATAGGCAGGCGTTTTAGTTCGGCAGTTGTTTCCGAATAAAACGTATTACGTCGTCCGGTGTTTCCCAAGGCAACAAATGGCCTACACCTTCAGCGATTTCCAGAGTAGCACCCTTCAAATACGGTAGCGTTTTAGTCGGCTGGACCTCTGGCGAGAGCGCTTTGTCGGCTGACCCAGCGAGTATAGCTACCGGCACCTGAATGGCCGTCATCTGCGCCGAAATATCTTCTTTACTGCCTAGCATCAGCCAGGCATTCCAGGCCACTTCAGATGTACGGAGATTGTCCGTAATGATCTGGTTTCTAGCCGATTCGCTTATGGATTTTACGGTAATTTTCGTAGCGGTTTGCTCGGCTGCTTCCCGCTGCCCGTGTGTAGCCAGCATCTCCTGCCGGTCATCCTCCGGAATCGGTTCTGGGACGGGGGGTGATGGCGCGAATAACACCAGCGATTGAAGGCCCTTCGGTTGTTGACTCGCCAGCGCCAGCGCTACTTTCCCGCTCATCGAATGACCAATCAGGACAAACCGCTGAATGTTCAGTCGTTGCAACAGTTGCCGAATATCTTCAACCATTGTCTCGACTGAAAAAGAAGTAGTCGGCGCTTCCGAATCACCGTGTCCGCGCAGGTCGACGGCTATGCATCGGTACTGATCGGCCAGTGAGTTCATAACCGTCTGCCATTCCAGTGCCGAGCCCCCAAAATAGTGCAGAAATACGAGTGCCAGTGGCCCGCTACCCGCTTCAATTACGTTAAGTTGCGTCTTGTTAACCGAATATAGCACAGGCGTTTATGGATTACGTAGGTACTTTCAATCGGGCGGGGCGCTCCGTGATTTCAAGCATCTCAGCGTGAGGTACAATTGTGATCTGACCAAACTCTTTCAGCAGTGTTTTATAGGCTTCAGCAACGGGGCGGGGCTTGCGGTCGAGATCGTAGAGACCACAGGCGTTTACGTTGTTATTCACTTCTTTAAGCTGCGAATCCCAATCTATCTGATCAATCAGGCTATACCAGGTAAAGCCTATTACGGGTACACCGTTCCGGCGCATCCGCATAATACTTACCCATTGTTTGAACAGCCAGATGGGGGCTAAATCGGCTTCGAAAACATTCGTTTCCGTATGCATGACGGGCATCCGGTAGCGCTCGTAGTAGTCTTTTGTAATTTCGTACCAACCCAGTACGTCCATGGAGATTTTAATGGAGCCGTCGGGCAGTCTGATCCGTTCGTTCCGGCCATAATAGTCATTTCCCATGATCTGATAACCAGGCGGTTTGCCAGCCATAAACCAATCGTACTCTTCACGCGTCAGCCCGTTATCCATCATGTACATGGCCACCGTTGTCGACGGAGGGTTGGCATACAATAGGTCTAATGACAGAAAACGAAGTTCGTTTTCGAGGGTCAATTGCGGATCAGGAGTGGCCGACAGATCATGGGTGAATTCAGCGCTTTCGCTCTGGACAATCACGCAGTCGTTTCGGCGTCTGGCGATTTCGTGATTGCCCATGATGCTGGCCGCTACGCAGTGTTTGAGCGCCGTCACGAAGGCTTTATCGGTTTTGAGTTGCTCATTCCAGGCTCCTTCTTTCCCACTCAAACGAGCCGTTACGTAGATTTCGTTGACGGGCGTATAGAAACGTACCCACGGATAGCGCTCGGCCACCGCACCGGCATATTGAGCAAAAAGAACAGGTAAATCTGGGTTCTGGTAATCGCCGATCCAGTCGGGCAAACCAAAGTGCATCAGGTCCAGAATGGGCGTTATTTTCAGCCGTTTAATTTCCGCCATTGCTTCGTCGGCGAAACTCCAGTCAAATTTGCCCGGCCCCTGATGAATACTATAATAGGGAAGACCGTAACGTAATACGTTCAATCCCATTTCTTTAACTAGTCCGAGATCTTCTTTCCAACGGTCGTAATGACCACATTCCTGCAATAAATCCCGTCTTATTTTATCTTTTTGAACAATAGGATACGAGCATTCAATACCGGTCGCAAACATGAAATTGCCGGGATTATCAACGGGCAAACCGCTCCCATCGTGGCCAGCCGCTCCGCCAAACTGATCGCCAGCGTAATTTCCGTCGCCGTATTGTTTTTTAATACGTCCTAAAAAGCCTTTTTGCGTCATAACGTTGTCATCTATTGCGGAAGAAATGCCCGTAACTATTTACTTGTAACGTTCGAGAAACCGGTCGGCGGTGCGAAGAGCCAAAGCCATGATTGTCAGGGCAGGATTCACGCTCAACGCACTCGGGAACGTTGAATTATCACTAATAAACAGGTTGGGAATATCGAACGATTGGCCATCGGCATTGACCACCGCCGAAGCCGGATTTGTGCCCATGCGACACGTACCGATAACGTGCGCGTTCCGCGGAAAGGCCCAAACATTTTTAGCATCGGCCGCCGACCAGATTTCGCGCATCACCCTATCCGCATGGGCCGTCATTCGTTTTTCATTTTCGCCGTTTGAGAAATAGATACGTGGTTTGGGTAGCCCACGGATGTCATTCTCATCCGATAATTCCAGATAGTTTTTTGAGTCGGGCAAACAGTCGCCCAGGATATTGATGCCTGCTACGTGGTTATAAGCCAGCGCAGCCTGTTTCAACGCCTGCCCCCACAAACCACGCGCCCGGGCCATCTGAGTTATATACGTGAGCGGCATAACGCCAATCGACTGGAGCAGGTAACCACCGGCGAAATCGGCCTGTTGAGGCCGGTGCATATCTTCCGAAATCAGTGCTCCCGGAATTCCTTTGTAGGGACGTATGTCCTCATCGAACTCTCCCCAAATCTGCAAACCCGTATGCGCCATCAGGTTCCGCCCAACTTGTCCACTGCTGTTAGCCAGGTTATTAAGAAGCAGTAATCGGGCGGTTTCAATGGTGCCCGCGCACAGAAATACGTACCGGCAACGCAGCCGTTCTTCCTGCCCATTTCGAACGTAGATAACCTCGCGAATTCGGCCTGAAGAATCGGGGATTAATTGTGTAACAAAGCTTTCCGAACGGATTTCTGCACCGTAACGTAGCGCTAGTGGAATATACGTTACGTCCATACTGGCTTTTGCGCCGGTAGAACAACCTGCCTGGCAAAAACCGCGATTGGTGCAGGCCGGACGATGACCAACGCCCTCCTGGTAATAGCCTGCCGATAAAGCCGCATTGGCCGCTGGCGATGTTTTGACGCCTACTTTGTCACAGCCTTTCTGCATCAATTGCCCAGCCCCGTTGATGGGTAACGGACCTAATGCATACGCCCGTTTTCGAGCAGGCCCCCAAGGGTAAGGCGATGGGCCCGAAATGCCCAGAAACTGTTCGACTTCGTCGTAATAAGGTTCTAGCTGATCGTAACCGAAAGGCCAGTCTTCACCAACGCCAAAGTCAGTGCGAAGTTGTAAATCGTCGGGTTGGGCGCGGGGTGTGTAGGCCGTATAATGCAACGTCGATCCGCCAACGCCCGTACCGGAATTATTGCTGCCAAACGGAATCGGATCGGCTCCGGCACTCAGGCGCTCGTCGGTCCAGAATAATTTTTCCTGCTCTTTTTCGTCTGTAGCAAAATCGGTGGCTGGCTTCCAGTGCTTCCCGGCTTCGAGCGCTACTACGTTTAAGCCTGCTCTGGCTAGTCTGGCCAATAAAGGAGCACCGCCAGCGCCCGTTCCAATTACCACAGCATCAACCGGTTCGGTCGTTGAATACCCCATGTTCTCGAATCAGAATGAACACTATAAAAGAAATGATGAACGCAATTGTTTTGCAATCGCCCATCATTTCTATTCATTCACGATTCTCGGTTCACGCGATTCCAGTTGATTCAGGCCAATACGTTGCCAACCCGGTACGTCGGCCATACCTACGTACCCGATTTCCTCCTGCGCCAGCGGATGACTGTAAAAATTGTGGGCGGCTTCGGTTAGCAGTTCTTCAAAAAACCGGTTGGCAGGCATAGTCGACCAGATTGTACCCGGCGCTTCGGCTCGCTGAATCTGGCTCAGCAGTTCATCCTGCTGGGCCTCGGCCAATTGCTGAAATGGTTGTCCAAACAATACATGGGCTGTCTCTTCGATTCCGGCTAAGCCCTGTTTATAAGCATCGCCATCGGCAGGCATGGTATCATATCGCCAGCCGTCCGAACCATGTTGCGCCAGTCGCTTGTCAATGCCCCCTGCTACGTCGATCGACTCAGAACGATTATCCTGCGGAATAAGCCGGTTGCAGATGGCACGTAGTAGTTCCAGTTCCTGACTGGAGAAAAACCGGGGAGACTCCGCAGAGGCTGTCAATCGGTCGGTAAGAACCTGTCGGGTCTTTTCGGAAACCTGGTCGCTTTGGAGCAACACGCGGACTGTCTCCTCCGGATAGTGTTTGTGCATGGTTTATGTTAAGATTAACCCAATTTCCCGCCTGTCACTTCAACAATGCTGCCGGTAATGAAACTTCCTTCACTCGACGCCAGTAGCACATACGCAGGCGCTAATTCTTCCGGTTGTCCAGGACGAGCGAGGGCAACTTCGTGACCAAAATTTTTGACTTCATCTTCGGGCATTGTCGCCGGAATGTTGGGTGTCCAGACGGGGCCGGGCGCTACGCAGTTGACCCGGATATTGCGCTTCCCCAACTGAATCGCCAATGATTTGGTGAAAGCATGAATAGCCCCTTTAGAAGCTGTATAATCGACCAGAATTGGATTACCAACAATACCCACGATACTGCCCGTATTGACAATAGCGTCGCCTTCGTGAAGATGCGGCAAAGCGGCTTTGACCATGAAAAAATAACCGAAAATATTGGTCTCGAACGTCCGGCGAAATTGCTCTTCCGTAATATCTTCAATATGTTCCTGCGCCATCTGATAAGCCGCATTATTGACCAATACGTTCAGTTTGCCGTAGCGATCAACGGTTTGTTTGACGGCATCCAGACAAGCGTTTGCGTCCCGAACATCAGCCTGAATCACCAGACAGGAGCGGCCAGTACGTTCGACCATCTCTTTCGTGGTTTGGGCGTCGTCGGTGTTTTCATTGTAAACAATGGCGACGTCGGCACCTTCCATAGCAAAGGCGATGGCTACGGCCCGGCCAATTCCACTATCGGCCCCAGTGATGATCGCTACTTTATCCGTCAGTTTTCCGGCGGGCTTATAATTGGACAAATTACTGTCGGGGGCAGGGTTCATGTCCGATTGTCGGGCAGGATACGGGAGTTGCTGACCGGGAATCTGCTCTGATTTCGGACGAAATTCGTTTGTTGTTTCCATAACGTTGTTGTCTGACAGGCCGTGAAAATAGGTAGTCTGAATGCGTTTACTAACCGGCTGTTAATCGCTTTTGTTGCCGATACGTCCGTTTCGCTAGGGTATTGCCCACAACGGCCCATGAAATGTACCAACACCTTTAACAATAGGGTTCACTTCTCGTTAATTAATTATCCACTTTAAGAATTGATACGTCCTCAGCGCGCGAAAAACACTTAATGAAACCACAACTCAACGTACTTCCTGTTCGTCTGGCGCGTCAATTTGGCTTATTCGACCACCATCCGCCTGATAATCAGTTGCGCATTTCCGTGATCATTCCTGCCCGCAATGAGGCCGATAATCTGGAGCAGGCATTGGACGGATTGCGTAATCAACGGCAACTAGACGGCAACCTCCTGCCAGCGCGTCGATATGAAGTGTTATTGTTGCTGAATAATTGTACGGACGGTTCAGAACAGGTTGCACGAGATTATCAGCGTAGATACCCTGCTTTTTCGCTGTATGTGTCGAGTATACAGTTGCCACCTGAAAAAGCGAACGTTGGTACGGCCCGTCGTTTACTGATGGATGAAGCCTGTAAACGGCTGCGGCAGGTAGGCAGACCACAAGGCATTATTGCCTCCACGGATGGCGACACTATTGTTGATCCTTGCTGGCTGGCGCATACGCAAGCTGAAATTGCTCAGGGCTGCGACGCCGTTGGCGGACGAATTTTAACGCGACCTGATCTGAGCCGGGTACGAGTGAATCATCTTCGAAACGTTACGTATCGGATGCTGATCGCCCAGCTCGAAGCTAGTCTGGACCCGCTCGCTTTTGATCCCTGGCCACGTCATTTCCAGCATTTTGGGGCTAGTTTAGCACTGACCTGTGCGGCTTACGAGCGCGTGGGTGGATTGCCGGACGTAGCTAATCTGGAAGATGAAGCTTTATACCGCGCTCTGATTCGAATGGATAGTCGGGTACGTCAAAGCCCGCACGTTCGCGTTACTACGTCAACACGTTTGGAAGGACGGGTAGATATCGGATTTTCAGAGCAGTTACGTTACTGGGATTGCCTAAACCGCTCGCATCAGTGTCAACTGGTTGAACCTGCTGCCGCGATTATCCATCGCATCCAGGCACGACGTTTATTACGAGAAATTTGGCAAAATCAGACTAACAGTCAATCAGTTGCTACTATTCAGGAGATTGCCGATACGTTGCTACTGAATGTAGAATGGCTTCACGACCGACTGGAACAAAGCTGTCATTTCGGTCAGCTTTGGGAACAGGTTGAGGCTAAACTAATCGTTGGTACGTGGGTTTCTTTGTGGAAAGCCGTCCCAATTACTGAAGCAATTTCCCAATTGCGCGAGTTTGTAAACCAGACTGAAAGTCGCGTTTACGTAGCAGGTAATCAATCTATTTTATGATATCCTTGCCGAATTAGGCCCGTACGCCTGTCTTTTGCGGAAGCTCGTCCACTTTCTTTTGAAATAAATCTAACCGATACGTATCCGCGCGCTGATTGAGCAGATGAGTTAATTGGCCGCCTGGACGACTTGTTTCCAGGAAAAAATCGTGCACCTGATCGCCTGTTAAAGGATAATCGTGCACGACGGGCGTCCAATGAACCAACAACAGGTGTCCATTAGGCCGAAGATGATCGATTAATAATTGACGCACGCGCGCCAAATCAGAATACGAAAAATAATAGCCCACTTCTGACAGCAGAATCAGATCGAACGAGCCGTCTGGAAACTGATCCGGAATCGCCATCTGCTGAATCGTTACCGTCGGATAGTCAGCTAAACGCTTACGGGCTGCTTTCAAAGGCAATTCGCTGGCATCGACTGATAAAAGACGGTGGCATTTTGGAGCCAGCATTTGCGTCAATACGCCAATGGAGCAGCCGATTTCAAAAGCCGAATCGTACTGTTTGTTCGGTAAAGCGGCCAGTGTCGCTTCGTATTTCTGTTGTTCATATGGGCTAGTCTCAAAAGACCAGGGATCTTCATTCGCTTTATAAACATCGTCGAAATACTGCTGATTCAACGTATTATTTGGCGTAGGCATACTGATTTACAGATTAGTTGAGCAGATTATTAGTCAAAACGTCTTTGCCGATCTTCCAGAAAACGTTCATATGGTTTGTCGAAATGAAGCAGGAGTTCGGGCGATAGATAAAACCCAGTTGGGTCGTCATCAATCATCCGGGTTACCTGCGAGCGATGAGCTGCAATAGCCTGGTTTCGCTGATCCATTACGGTATCAATAGGCACACGCCATACCCGCATTTCTTCAGGCTGTGGCCAATCGGCTTCGGTTCCTAATTCCCAAAGCCAGATCAGGTACTCCAGCACTCGGGGCTCAGTCATGCTACGTTGTAAAGCTTCCTGCGTGATCTGCCAGGATGCCCGGTGATCCGGATGCGGGTCGCGTCGCCAGGGCACAAAAACCGTAGTTGGCTTTAGCTGATCAAGCAACGTAGCAATCTGGTACGCTGCCTCTGTAAAACCAGAATCATTTCGGGTAGGAACTTGCCTGTCGCGGTATCGCAAAAAGGTGCAATCGCTGGGTGAAATGGCTAAAATACGTAATGCTTCTCTCGCTTCCTCTTCGCGTACATCGCGCAGACGCTCAGCCGGATACGCGTTTGAATTTGGGTGTGACATGGTTCCATCACTGACAAACGCTACGTGAACGGCATAACCGCGTTGACGTAGTTGAGCGATCGTTCCTCCGCATCCGAGCGACTCATCGTCGGGGTGCGGGGCAATAACTAAGGCCGAGCCAATTTCACTCAGATCGGTCAATTGAGCAGCCTGTTCATCCAGATTAAGTACCAAATTATTGCCAGCATTCATCGGCATTTGACGGGTTATTGAGTACGTATTTTCCAATATCGACCAACGTAGCATCGGGAGCCGGCTGACGGAGGTAATGGGTCAAATCACGATGGAGCCGTTCAAAGGGGTGCGGACGTAGCAAGCCGCGCGCCCCTACGCACCGTTCGGCAAGAGGCATCACCCGCAGGCAAATTTCTTCAATTGCGGTACGTGTCATGTTGGCGTAAGCAACGATTTTAGTCCAGTCAGCACCTTCGGCCAGCCACCCATCGGTCTTATCACCGGCCGATTTTAGCCATTGATTTCCAGATTCGATCAAATACGCCATTTCGGCCAGTCGCGTTTGCTGAAGCTGATCACCCGTCCGATTCAGATCGACGAGGTATTGTCGAGTCGCTTCGTAGATTGCTTCGGCCCCTCCCAGTTGAACAGCTGCAAATCGAATGGCTCCACCGCTAAAATAGGGTTGCCGCAAATAATCACCCGGTTGTCCTAACAGGTCGGTTTCTGTTAATTCAACACCCGTAAAATCGAGCTTGAAACTGGCGGATGCGCGCATGCCCAGCGGCTTCCAGAATTGGCTGTCCTGCGCGATCGTAGAAACCCGTTCCGTAGGCACAATAGCCATCTGCCAGCCCGGTGAGCGATTACTCTCAGCAGTTGGTTGAAGTTCTCCCGTCACTAACGGACGCTGAATCCAGCCCGCACCTGAGCAAAAGGTTTTCGTACCACGCAAACGGTACGTATCGCCTGTCGCCGAACTCGTCGCTTCGATCCGAACGCCGTTTTCTTCCTGCGTATTCCAGACGCTAAACAGTCGGCCATGCTGTGAAACATCGGCATACCAAATCGACTGTTGTTCGGGTGTCGCATAGAGATGAATCAGATAGAGCGCGTTGATATGCCCCTCATAAACCCGACCAACAGCCAGATTCGCAGAGCCAATCTGTTTGAGTAACTGAAGCAGCCGGGCGGTTTGGCCCTGATTAAAATCGAGTGCATTGCCTGGTAACGTAATGGCCAATAATCCAGCGCCGGCCAGCCACTGAAAGGCCTTCTCGGGAAAACTGCCTTCCGCATCCGTATCGGGCGCGGCCTCGGCAATTCGTTTCAGGAGCGGTTTTAGTTGAGAAAAACTGTCAGACGAAATATCTGCCGACACGGAGGCATTAATGGGGGGCGTAGGATCCATATACTCATAAATCCGGGAGAGGCATTGATTGTTGGCGGTTGCACCGAAAATTTAGGATCAAGCCGACCAGACCTCAGCTTATTTGCCTATCGTCAGCTACTAGATAAGTTTAATTTGTTTTTAAGTAAAACCTTAGGGCATAATCCGGGTGAGTCGTTAACAAATTTCAGTACACTCAGTTCATAGCGTTGTAGCCTGAACCGGGCCGCATCAATCTTCTTTTTTCAATTATCTATGCTTCAGCATCGACCCATACTTACGCCTGAATTAGATTTCCGAGATAGCGCTCATTCTCAATCAGTAACTTCAGAAAGAACCGAATTATCGACCAGCCAGGTATCCGATTTGATTTGTTTTTCCCATCTGCGCTGGAATTTCGTTTACCAGCGGCCTCAGCATTTGCTGAGCCGGGCCAGTCATCAATGGCGGGT
Organism: Spirosoma flavus; assembly: GCF_054778555.1. Taxonomy (NCBI): domain Bacteria; kingdom Pseudomonadati; phylum Bacteroidota; class Cytophagia; order Cytophagales; family Cytophagaceae; genus Spirosoma; species Spirosoma flavus. The sequence goes on along the minus strand of NZ_BAAGZL010000001.1, from coordinate 612,350 downwards.
ATGGTTTATCGAAGAACCAATTTACGGGCCTGAAAATCGGCTGGATGTTCGGTCAATTAGCCCGACTCTTACGGTTGTTATTCCACATATACAGCATGGGACCAGTCCCGCCGATGCGATTCGCCAGCAACGCGAAGCGGTCGATGCACTAATCACGCAGCATAAAATCCACGATTTCATCGCCTGGTATTATACGCCAATGGCTCTGTTATTCACTGACCATCTTACCCCCCGGGTAACGATATACGATTGTATGGATGAGCTGTCTGCTTTTTTGGGAGCGCCTGCCAATCTGCTGGAGCAGGAGGCCGCCTTGTTGAAACGGGCTAATCTGATTTTTACGGGTGGACTCAGTTTATTCGAAGCCAAACAGGCCAGACACCCCAGCGTATTTGCCTTCCCAAGCAGTATAGAATACAGCCATTTTGAACCCGCTCGCCATGACTTGCCAGAGCCGGCCGATTTGATGGCCATTCCTACACCACGTATTGGCTATAGTGGCGTTATTGATGAACGAATGAATCTTCAGTTACTCCGTGATTTAGCCGAGCGTCGACCTGACTGGCAATTTATTTTATTAGGCCCGGTAGTTAAAATCAATCCGGCCGATTTGCCCAAAGCACCGAATATTCATTATCTGGGCTTCAAACTTTATTCGGAGCTGCCAACTTACTTCTGCCATTGGGATGTTGCCATGATGCCGTTTGCCATCAACGAACATACGCGTTATATCAGCCCTACAAAAACTCCTGAATACCTGGCTGCGGGTTTACCGGTGGTGTCAACACCTATTCATGATGTTGTGAGTGCTTACGGCAATTGGGCACCGGTTCATATTGCCGAATCAACGTTAGAGTTTGAGCAGCACATCGCGAGCGCACTCACGCAGCCAATCAACTGGAAAACTGTTGATGAACATTTGCTGGCTAATTCCTGGGATATTACCTGGGAGTCGATGTGTCGACTCATCCAGTCGCAGTTAGCAATGGTGCTTCAGTAGCGTTTGGTTTGACCAGTTGATTAGCAAGCACTCGGACGTATTCTGTATCCGAAAAGCCATTGATGGCTACCGACGAGAGGTTAGTAGACGACCGGGTAACACTAATGGATGGATATCAAAGTGAGTGGATCTAGTTAAGTAAACACGAACGGTCGAATCCTCAAAACTCCAGAATCAAAGTTTTATCAATCGACTTGTCGTTCCTCAGGGAAATAAATACAAGTATTCTTACGTCTCAATACTTTGATTCAATCGTATGAAAATTGGTTTTGGGATATTCACTTGGCTATTGCTGTTCTGCACCCACTTAGTTTTTAGTCAGACACCCATTCCACCAGGCTATTTTGGAATTAGAGGAGGTTATCAACGAGTAACGACTGATATTACCATCTCAACACCTGGTGGGGTTTATCACAGCCGAGGAATAGCGCCACGTAATACCTTTTACAGCGAAGGCTTCTACCAACAAAGTATCAACCGATGGTTAGTTTCCCGATTCGAACTAAATTACTAGCAAAAGGGGCTGGCTTATCGAGATCAGAATGACAAAGTAACTTTCCAACAGCGCTTACACTATGTGGGGCTAACCCCTTTAATCGGAATCAAGCCGCTGCTAGAGTTTACGCTTCTGAATAACTGGGTGTACAAATTGAATCCATACCAATGATTGGCTTGTAGCGAAGATGATAGACTGGCTGATGGCGTTATTGATCGGGATACGTATGTGCAGAAGCGAGCGGCTTATACAACGAAGCAAACTTTGCTAACTGATTCGCTCAAAATATGGCAAATGCAAGATGATAGTTTTGCGAAGTATCTATCTCACGGTTGTACGATGTTGGGCAATTTGCCAAAATACTATACGCAATCGCCACTAGAAGTCCAGCAGCAGATAGTCGGTTCGGTTTTTCCAGGAAAGTTGATTTACGAAGATGGAAAATATCGAACCACCAAAGCTGATTATTTTTTTGAGCTAATGTGCTCATCCTCAAGCAAAAATGAGTACAAAAAAGAAGGACTGACTACAAATTCATGTAGTCAGTCCACTTTAGTAGCGGGAGCTGGACTCGAACCAGCGACCTTTGGGTTATGAGCCCAACGAGCTACCAACTGCTCCATCCCGCGATGTTTGGAGTGCAAAGGTACGACGATTTTCTATAAAATCAACTATCTTTGTAAAAAAAGTTTATGAACCCCGGAAACTGTTTTTAAAATTTGGGAGTTCTCCACAAAAGCTACTGGCTGTCAGCTAGTAGGATCACCTCAAGATGAATACACAACTGATTGAAAATTTTCCGGCCAATCATAAGGCTGGATTTGTAAGCATCGTTGGCAAACCAAACGTAGGTAAGTCAACACTAATGAACCAGCTCGTTGGTGAGCGGCTCTCCATCATCACCTCGAAGGCCCAGACAACGCGTCACCGCATTATGGGCATCCTGAATGGAACACACCACGATCAGGAATTTCAGCTCGTTTACTCCGATACGCCGGGTATTATTAAGCCTCAGTATAAATTGCATGAATCGATGATGAGCTTCGTGCGCGGCTCCATTGAAGATGCTGACGTAGTACTGTTCGTAACCGATATTTTCGAACAGCACGATGAAGATGATGTTATCGTACGACTGCAAAAGTCGGAAGTGCCTATCCTACTGCTTATCAACAAGATTGACCAGGCAACGCAAGATCAGGTAATCGAAAAGATTGCCTACTGGCAGACCCATTTCAAGGCCCAGGAAATCATTCCGATTTCGGCTCTGAACGGCTTTAATATCGATCTGGTGTTTGATAGTATTTTTTCCCGTCTACCGGAGCACCCGCCCTATTTTCCCAAAGACGAACTAACCGATAAACCAGAGCGATTCTTTGCTTCAGAGATTATCCGGGAAAAAATATTTCTGAATTATAAGAAAGAAGTACCTTACAGCAGCGAGGTTATTATTACTGGCTTCAAGGAAAAAGAAGACATAATTGTAGTTCAGGCCGAAATTTTGGTCGAGCGAGCTACACAGCGCGCTATTTTGCTCGGCGAAGGGGGCAAAATGATTAAGAAAACGGGAATTATGGCCCGCGAAGAGCTGGAACGGTTCTTTGGTAAGAAAGTATTTTTAGAACAATTCGTCAAAGTAGAACCCGACTGGCGGCAGAAAGAGCGTATGCTCAAGCGATTGGGATATGACGAGTAAAATGCAATGATAAATGATGACTGTTTGCGTAAGCTCTTTCATCATTTATCATTACCATTCAATCATGGCAAATATTGTTGCAATTGTTGGACGCCCGAATGTGGGTAAATCAACGCTATTTAATCGCCTGACAGAACAGCGGCAGGCCATTATGGACAACCAAAGTGGGGTAACTCGCGACCGACATTATGGCACGGCCGAATGGAATAGCCATTATTTTACGCTCATCGACACGGGAGGGTACGTAGTAGGCTCCGAGGACGTATTTGAAGAATCGATTCGGGAACAGGTAGAAATTGCTATTCAGGAATCGACCGCCCTGTTGTTTGTGGTTGACACACAGACGGGTATTACGGGCCTGGATGAAGATTTTGCCAACGTATTACGTCGGTCGAAAAAGCCGGTATACGTCATAGCCAATAAAGCAGAAACTGCGGAGCGGATGCACGCAGCTTCCGAATTTTACTCGCTTGGCCTGGGCGACCCCTACCCTATTTCGTCTATGACCGGTTCTGGAACCGGTGATTTACTGGATGAACTTATCAAAAATTTCCAGACAACCGGCGTCGAAAACCCAAACGAGGGCATTCCACGTATCGCCATTCTGGGCCGCCCGAATGTAGGTAAATCGTCGTTCCTGAACGTATTAACGGGCCAGGAACGTAGCATCGTAACCGATATTGCGGGTACTACCCGCGATGCTATCGACACGCGCTACCGTGCTTATGGTAAAGATTTTATCTTGACCGATACGGCTGGATTACGACGTAAGGCACGTATCAATGATAACATTGAGTTTTACTCGACGCTACGTTCGATTAAGGCCATGGAAGAGTCGGATGTGTGTATTATTCTGCTTGATGCCACGCGAGGGCTTGAGGCTCAGGATCTGAACATTATTGGCCAGGCCGTTAAAGCCAAAAAGGGCGTCGTGATTATGGTGAATAAGTGGGATGCCGTGGAAAAAGACCATCGCACGGCCGACGTGTTACGTAAGGAAATGATTCAGCGGATGATGCCCATCGATTACCTGCCTATCATTTTTGCGTCGGTGCATGAGAAGCAGCGCATTTTTCAGGTGATGGAAAAGGCAATGGAAGTCTACGAAAACAAAGCACGAAAAATTGCTACGTCGAAGTTGAATGAAGCCATGCAGCCCGAAATAGAAAAGTATCCGCCACCATCTATCAAGGGGAAATACATTAAGATTAAATACATGCTGCAAGTGCCAACCCCATCGCCGACGTTTGTATTTTTCTGCAACTTGCCCCAATATATTCAGGAGTCCTATGAACGCTTCCTGGAAAACCGAATCCGGGAACATTTCGACTTTACAGGTGTACCCATTACGGTGTTTTTCCGACAGAAGTAGCAGTACGTGAAGGGGTAAGGGGTTGACATTTTTACTTCTTTGCCCCTTTACACTGTATTTACTGAGCGGTTCAATGCCTATTTTTTAGTTTCAATTTTAACATTAGTCATAACCATAAGAATCAACCAAATTGATGCAGGAAAGGCATCCGTAGTTATCAATATTATTGAAATTTTAACAGTATTTATTACTACTTGAAGGCTACTCTAAATCATTAGTTATGAATAACCAACAGCTACTTTTTTTGCATTAATTAGCCTAATTATAATTAAGCGATTTAAAAAATAATTTATGCCGTTTGAAAAGTTTTTCATTTATAATTAGCTGATAAATCGTAAGTTACATTATAAAGAATGTACATTATATCATCAATTTGAAAAAATTGTCAGAAATTAAACTCAAACTAACATCAATAAATTAGTTAGTGAATTCTATCGTTTTTTTTAAGTAAATTTCCAGCTACCTACCAAAACACTAATCTTAGATTGACATTACTAAAACTATGGACGACGAAAAGCGCATCGACAAAGCGGCCTACGTATTAAAAGCCGTAGCGCACCCGCTTCGCATCAAAATTATTCAGATGCTGAATGAGAACAGGGAGTTGAACGTATCAACGATTTACAAAAATCTCAATGCTGAACAGTCGTTGATTTCGCATCATCTAATTAATATGCGCGACAAAGGAATTCTTGACATCCGACGTAGCGGGAAAAATATTTATTATTTCCTGGTCGATACGGCTGTTGCAGAAGTGATTGACTGCATCTATAAAAGCAAGTTATTGAATTAACCTCTACGTAAACAAACATCCCGAACGCTAGTGCGTTCGGGATGTTACAAAATCTTAACCGAACAAATCGCCCGTTCGGAAATTGGGCACAATACCCAAGTGCATATATGCCTTTTCCGTAGCTTCGCGCCCACGGGAGGTGCGCTTCAGAAAACCTTCCTGAATCAGGAAAGGCTCATATACTTCTTCAATCGTTTCCGCTTCTTCACCGCAGGCAGTCGCAATGGTAGTAAGCCCCACGGGGCCGCCTTTAAACTTCTCAATAATCGTTGACAAGATTCGATTATCCATGTCGTCGAGCCCGTTCTGATCCACGTCGAGTGCACTCAGCGCAATCTCAGCAATCTCAACATTGATGTAGCCATTACCTTTTACCTGCGCAAAATCGCGGGTACGACGTAGCAGATTGTTGGCGATACGTGGTGTACCCCGGCTCCGGCGGGCAATTTCATAAGCACCCGTTTCGTCGATAGGTGTCCCTAGAATAGCCGAAGATCGCTGCACAATACTGGTCAATAACTGCGCATCATAGTACTCGAGCCGGCAGCTGATCCCAAATCGGGCACGTAGCGGTGACGTCAGCATCCCCGCGCGGGTCGTCGCGCCAATCAGCGTGAACGGATTCAGTTTGATCTGCACCGTCCGGGCGTTCGGGCCGGAGTCGAGCATAATATCAATCTTGTAATCCTCCATGGCCGAATAAAGGTATTCTTCCACAATGGGATTCAGCCGGTGAATTTCGTCGATAAACAAGACGTCGTTAGGCTGAAGGTTCGTTAGCAAACCGGCCAGATCGCTGGGCTTATCGAGCACGGGCCCCGACGTCATTTTAATGTTCGCGTTCAGCTCATTGGCGATAATATGCGACAAAGTTGTTTTGCCCAAACCCGGAGGGCCATGAAGCAATACGTGGTCGAGCGCGTCGCCCCGCTGCATGGCTGCCCGGACGAAAACTTCGAGGTTGTCGAGGACTTTCGCCTGCCCGGTAAAGTCTTCGAAAGAGAGTGGGCGGAGAGCCTTTTCAACCTCTTTGTCGGTGGCGGTCATTCCGTCTGTAGAGCCTTTCAAAAAGTCGTTTCGCATGATTTTGATTAAGACCGATATGGCCCATTTTCAGCCTGAATTAAGCCGTTTTTAGACCATATGTTTTATCTCAAATATACGAAAAAATAGGGACAATCACGCTATCTAATCAACATTACAGTGCCCCGTTTTGTGATGACGCCACGGTCTGGAAATGACTCACTTCGGTACTGCACAATATATGGGTAAAGCATTGATGGATACGTAGAACCTTTGTACGTACCGTCCCATTTCTGCTCTGGATTATTGCTCACGAAAATGACTTCTCCCCACCGGTTATAAATTCTGAATTCGTAATCAGTAATGTAAGCCGTGAAGATTTGCAGTACGTCGTTAATGCCATCGTTATTCGGCGTAAAAGCATCGGGCAGATTTACCCGCGGCTCGCACAGATTCAGTACGCGCGCTATGCCCGTAGCCGTACATCCTTGCGGATCAGTTACCTGAATTGAGTATTGACCTGCTTTATTGACTGTTACGTTACGGGTAGTATCGTTCTGGGTTAGCCATAAGAATTTCAAACCGGCGGCACCGTTGGCCGATAACCTGACCGTTCCTAAATCTCCTTCACATAACGATGCTTGTTGCGTATAAGAGAAATTCGGAGCGGGGCGATCGTTGACCTGAATGCTGGCTCGCCCTTTACAACCATTTTGTGTATTAACGACCGACAGACTGTATGAACCCGGTTGCGCCACCGAAATGGTCGGCGTGGTGGCGCCTGTGCTCCACTGATACGTATTACCGGGCGTATCGCCGGAAAGCGGAGCCAGTATTACCACACCGCCAATACACTTAAGCGTATCAGGTCCAAGTCGCGCCAGACCGGTGCTATCTAAACCAACCTTAATGCTATCCTTTGAGGCTTTACAGCCCTTCTCATCTACGATCTGCACGAAATACAACCCAGGTGCTGCGCTGCCAAAAATGGCTGTAGTAGCAACAGTATTTTTAGTCTGATCGAGCCACTGATACGTAGCGGGTGTGCCTCCTGTTACGTTCAGACTGATGGTTCCGCTGTTAGGCGTACTACACAAGGCATCTCTGACGCGCGGAGTAATTACTAACGTATTGGCAGGTGATTTCAGGGTAAACGACGTATCAGCCTTACAACTATGCAGCACCTCCGTTACGTTAATTGTATACTTCCCTTCGGTTAGCGCCGTTTGGCGATTTATGGTATCCGCTATCGCCGTTCCATCTGCCGTTTTCCAGTCATATCGATAATTTCCGGCGGGGGTAGGCGTCAGTTCAATGGCGCCGTCAGTCGACGTACAGCCGAGCGGCTGGGTTAACGTAGCGGCAACACGTATTTTCGGCAACTCAGTTACGCGGATAGTATCTGAGTTTTCGCAGGTTGTACCATCCAGCTGAGTCGTTTGAGCCGTAACCGAATACGTACCAGCTTTCGATACCGCGATACTACGGGTAGTTTCTCCATTACTCCACTGAAACTGAACGTACTGCTGCTGCGGTACGCGTACATTAACCGACGAGCGATAACAGAAAAGCGTATCGGGGCCAAGATCGAGCGTTGGTGGGGGCTTAATCTGAACTTCGATGGTGTCGCTTTTGAAACATTCGCCATTGGCGGCCAAACCCACTACGTAGTAAAAGCCGGGCCGTTCCAGTTTTATAGTTTTCTGGCGGCTGGCTATACTGCCGTTGACAATCCAGACGTACACTTTTGCCTGTACTTTAAGATCGAGTGTAATGCCTTTCTTGTTACAGATAGCCGTGTCTCCCCCTAAATTTATATCGGGGGGTGTTTCCAGGATGGTTAATGTGTCAGTAATCGTTGTGTCCTTACAAATGCCGCCCGAGCTGGTTTGCGTAACAATATGCAGGCTGACGTAATACGTACCAGGTGTTTTGTACGGGTGCGTGATAGGGTCGGTAGCCGTTGTTGAATAGGGACGGCTGCCATCGCCAAAACTGAGTGTGTATGTTTCTTTTAATTTAGGGCAGTTCGGACTCACCTGAAACACGGTTGGCGCGTTTACACACGTATCGCCATAGGTTAACCCCGGTCCATTCGATTGGTCGTTAAAGTTAGAAACCAGGTTTGGTAGCCCAAGCTGGCTGGTTTGACCGCCCAGCGTTTGCCCTTGTGGATTATAGATCAGGCTATCCAAAAGCCCTCCATTCGGATTGTCAATGGTACCCAAATTCTGGCTTCCCTTAATAGCTACGTATATCCGACCATCCGGCCCGATCTGAAGCGCCCCGTATTGGCGCGTGGTACTGCTATCGACCACCATTTTCGACCTGGATATAAGCGAATCCGGCTGCGAAAGATCGTAACGTAACAGATACGATGATCCCTTCTGACTCCCGTCAGAATTGGTATCGGCCAGCATTGTTACGTACAGATTTTTTCCGTCGGGCGAAAATTCGACGCCATACGCTTTGGGCGGGGCAGGCCCCAAATCAACGGTTTTATTGTAGACGAGTGTACCTAATGAGTCATTAAACGTATAGAGTTCAATAACGTTTTTTGGCGGACCAGGAATCACAACCGCCATCGGACGACTGGCTCCGTTTGCGCTGGCCGTATCGGCCGGACCGATTTTAATGTAACCTTCGGCCATCGCCAGCGAATCGATGACTTGTCCACCTTTTTCGCCAGGTTTAGGATACGTAATAGGATCAGTATTTTCATCACGGGTCAAATGCCGGACTTCAAACTGATTCGTACCATACTTACGGGTAATAACCCAGAATGTTGAATCGCGTTCGTTCTCAACCGAAGCCGATTGCTCAGTACTTGAATTTGAGACAGGAATATTTTTCTCTACAATGGCGCCTTTCCCACCGTCTTTCCGCATATCAACTACACTATACGTCAGCGTTTTCTGTCCACGAATCTCCGATGTGGTGTATACGTAGTACAGATATTCGCAGCCCCGGCAGGTCGGTTTTGGAACAATCAGGGCCGATTGAGTAGAGTTTTTGTTTCCGCCTAGTGGTATCTGTGTCGTTGTTGTATCGCCCGGCACCAGCGATTTCATGGGTTTACCATCTTTATCGTAAATTGTAATCCCATCGGAATAGAACAGCAATTTCCCTTTCGTATCTGCAATCGACGACGACCCTTCAATAGTACTCAACTTCCCGTCGGTGATCGGTTTAGGACTTCCGCCACCGCTAAAATCCAGACCGGCATTCTGGCCAAAATACCATTTTACCCCCTGCGACTCATTCTGTTCCCCACAAACTGATACGTTGATACGATCCTGATAGGTACAGCCGTTCGGACTAATGGCTTCTACCGAGTAACAGCCTGAACTATCGACCTGTAACGTTTGTGTAGTATCGCCTTTGGGATACCAGAGAAAGCGTAATCCCGATTGGGCTGGACCTCCGCCGTAAGGGTCAAGTGTGATGACTTCGCCTTTACAGATGGTTGTGTCGGTCCGCCAGTTGACAAAGGATTGAGGAGGAGTTCCAATATTAACTCGTCGAGAAGTAGTGGTTGTGCTTCCACTGATTGTTCTTGTAATACTTACGAGGTACTCTCCGGCCGTCTGATAAACGTGTTTGACAGTTGAATCTCTTTTTGTTACCGAAGGCGTGCCATCGCCAAAACTCCAGATCCGGTTTGTAACACCGGTTTGTATACTGTCTTTGAATACAAGTGAATCTGATTTGCATTCCTGGTCAGGAACACATGGTTTCCCACCAATAATTTGGATGCCGCCAGTTGATGTACCCTGCGCCCAGGCAACGCGCAGCCCAGCCAGCAGAAACAGCACGGCGAAGAGTTTAATTACCCGAATATGCTTATTAGAAATCCACATGAACAAACGTTGAATAAGGCTCCCCTCTCAATTTCACTCCCTCAGCATAACAACAGCGGGGGCATTACGTTAGTATAAACGAAAGTGTTTCGTTAAAATTTTATCGTAGAATAGACCAGAACGCCCCTAAAAATCACTTAATTTTATAGGTTGTTGTGCTGCTATATACTTCGTTTCCTGTCATAACGTTGCACTGATAAAATTGGCCCAGTCTTTGCCCCGATTATCCTACTATGTTTAATAAATACGTACTGACGATTTTGATGCTGAGCCTGAGTCGCCTGGTCTTTGCGCAGGACCCTCAGTTTACTCAGTTCTACGCAGCTCCGCTGTATCTGAATCCTGCTTTTGCCGGGTCGGCGCTAGCACCACGTATCACGGCCAACTACCGGAATCAGTGGCCCGCCATCACAAACTACGTAACAACGATGGTGTCTTTCGACCACTATTTCGACAAATATAATAGTGGGGTTGGTTTGCTGATTCAAAATGACAACCAGGGTCAGGGAAGGATTCAATCCACGGATATAGGGTTGCAATATGCGTACCAGTTTCAGGTGGGCGAAGCGTCGTTCGTGCGGCTTGGTTTGCAGGGCTCCTACGTCAATCGTAGCGTCAACTATTTCGGGCTTACAACGGGCGACCAGTTTACCGACCGGGGTTTCATAACGGGCAGCGTATCGCAAGACCCGACTTTGTTGGCCAACGCCCCAACAAAAAAATACCTTGATTTCTCCACAGGTGGTCTTTTTTATTCGGATTGGTTCTGGATCGGCGCTTCGGCCCATCATATCAACCGTCCCGACCAGGGTTTCTTTGTGGGTGGACGCGAACGCTTACCGGTAAAGGCTAGCATCCATGCCGGTCTGCGGATTCCGCTTGGCGGATTTACGGGTCTGGTCGACGAGATGGATCGGGAGATTAGCTTCTCACCGGTGATTATGTACAAACACCAGGGTAAGTACGACCAGCTTGATTTAGGCGCTTATCTGACGTATTCACCACTTACGATTGGTGCTTATTATCGGGGTATCCCTTTCAAAAAGTACAATCAGACGCTGAATAACCACGACGCAATTGCCCTATTGGCTGGCTGGCGAATGGATAAATTCTCGATTGGCTACAGTTACGACGTAACGATTTCGACGCTGGGCAATAGCGGTGGTTCGCACGAATTGTCGTTATCATACATTTTCGACAAACCCGAAAGCCGCCGAGGGGGCGTCAAGAAGAAAGACAAGAAACTACCCTGTCCGAAGTTCTAAAGAGTGAAAGAGTGAAAGAGTGAAAGAGTGACTATCCAGCATTATCGCTCTTTCACTCTTTCGTACTTTCGCTCTTTAAAAATCAAGCCGCTTCACGTACTACCAACTGTACTGTGTAGCGGCTTTTCTGTTCCAGAAGCAGGTTTTTGTTGACCAATACACGGCTAATAGTTTCCTGGTCATAATGCCGAATCGTGATGAGTTCGACCCCTTCGTTATAGCTTACCCGAAAATCCTGCTTCAGCAATTCCAACAAGGCCGGAATACGTTCCGGGTTGCTGTCAACGACCACTGAGAAGCTAATAGCGGTGTTTTGCATGAGATTGATGCGAACGCCCATCTGTGCAAATCGGGCAAAAATCCGGCTCAAGTTATCTTCTGCAATAAATGAAAAGTCGTTTGGATGTAAGGAAATCAGTAACTGATTGACTTTGAAGATAAACGAAGGAATCGGCAGATTCAGCTTGAAGTTGCCGATAACCGTACTAGGCGCATCGGGCTGGATGAACGAGCGGACGTAGAGCGGGATATTTTTGTTCTGCAGCGGCTTAATCGTTTTCGGATGAATAACCGTAGCGCCGTAATAAGCTAATTCAATGGCATCCTGATACGTTAATTTATCGAGCAACACGGTCTTGTCGAACCATTTAGGATCAGCATTGAGCACGCCCGGTACGTCTTTCCAGATTGTTACGTGGTCGGCATTGAGACAGTGGGCAAAAATGGCCGCCGAGTAATCTGAACCATCACGGCCCAACGTAATGGTGCGCCCGTCGGATGTTTTGCCAATGAATCCCTGGGTTAACGTAACACCACCTTTTGCTACGTCCTCACTGATACGTTGTATGGTCTTTTCCCAATCGATACGTCCTTCCCGGAACGTAGTATCGGCACAAATTACCTGCCGGGCATCGAGCCAGCGTACTGCCACCCCGATATGAGTTAAATAAGCCGCGAGTATTTGGGTAGATATTACTTCGCCCAACGCTACGATGCGGTCGTAAATTTCATCATACGTACCGATAGGCGGTTGGGCAAGGTCATTCTCAAGATTATCAAATGTTTGCTGAACAAGACTAAAATCAGCGTTCAGCTCATTCATAATTACGTCGTGGGAATACCGAATGAACCGTAACCGCTCCTGAACGGCCTCAGGCTGACGAATGTACGCCCGAACAAGTTCTTCCAGCGCATTCGTTGTTTTGCCCATCGCCGATACAACCAGCAGCGTATTTCGTGCCTGCGTCCGTATGATTTCCGCTACGTTCCGAACGCCAGCAGCGTCTTTTACGGAAGCCCCTCCGAATTTATAAACGTTCATGATTCACAAAAATAAAAGAGCGAAAGTACGAAAGAGTGAAAGAGCGAATCCATCCGATGGGTTTTCGCTCTTTCACTCTTTCATACTTTCGCTCTTTAAATTACAACCGCGCGGCCTGTGAATAAAAGTTCACGAACGGCCTTCGCAATACCTTCGGGATCAAAACCACACTCCCGATGAAGCTCAATCTGTTCACCGTGCTCAATAACTGCATCGGGAATACCCAGACGTTTCACGCAGGCCATGTAACTATGGTTCGCCATGAATTCAAGGACTGCACTACCAAAACCACCCATCAGACAGCCATCTTCCACCGTCAAAACGCGGTCGAAACGAGTGAAAATCTGATGAAGCAGTTCTTCGTCGAGCGGTTTAACGTAGCGCATATCAAAATGGGCCGGGCGAATTCCTTCACCAGCTAATTTCTGAATGGCTTCAACGGCGTAGTTTCCAATGTGGCCAATCGTTAGAATCGCTACGTTCTCGCCATCGCTAACCATGCGCCCTTTGCCAATAACCTGCTTTTCGAGCGGAGTACGCCAGTTCGGCATCACGCCTTCACCACGCGGATAACGTATCGTGAAAGCCCGTTTGCCTTGTTGCACTTCGTCTGACTGGGCTGTAAACATCATATTGCGTAGTTCCTGCTCATTCATGGGCGCGGCCACAATCATGTTCGGAACGCAGCGCATATACGCCAAATCGTAGGCACCGTGATGCGTTGGACCATCAGCTCCGGCAAAACCAGCCCGATCGAGGCAGAAAATCACCGGCAATTCCTGTATACAAACGTCGTGAATGACCTGGTCATACGCCCGTTGCATGAAGGTGGAATAAATGTTGCAGAAAACTACCTCGCCCTGCGTCGCCATCCCGGCCGAGAACGTAACGGCGTGCTGTTCAGCAATTCCCACGTCGAAAGCCCGCTTAGGCATGGCTTTCATCATAATGTTCATCGACGAACCGGAAGGCATGGCTGGCGTAACGCCCACGATACGTGGATTCTGCTCGGCCAGCTCAACTAACGTATTCCCAAATACGTCCTGATACTTGGGCGGCTGTGGCGAATCGTATATTTTCTTGGTAATGACCCCAGTAACTTTGTCGAACAGACCCGGAGCGTGCCATTTGGTCTGATCTTTTTCCGCCGGGCCGTATCCTTTCCCTTTTACAGTCAGAACGTGCAGCAGTTTAGGACCGGGAATCTGTTTGAGATCGGCCAGAACGCTGACCAAATGGTCGATGTCGTGACCGTCGATAGGGCCAAAATAACGCAGATGCAGCGATTCGAACAGGTTACTCTGGTCGAGCAAAGAAGACTTGATTCCTGATTCTACTTTCGAGACAATCTCCTGCGCGCTCTTCCCGAACTTGCTCATTTTACCGAGCAGATTCCAAACCTCATCTTTGACTTTATTATACGTCTGCGAGGTTGTAATATCGGTCAGGTATTCACGTAGCGCCCCCACGTTGGGATCGATGCTCATGCAGTTGTCGTTCAGAACAATCAGCAGATTGCTATCGGTAGCACCCGCGTGGTTCATGCCTTCGAAGGCTTCACCGGCTGTCAGCGCGCCATCGCCAATTACAGCAATATGGCTACGTTGGTTATTTCCCTGAAGCTGCGAAGCAACCGCCATACCCAAAGCCGCCGAAATCGACGTAGAGGAATGACCTACGCCAAACGCGTCGTATTCGCTCTCTTTCCGCTTAGGGAAACCCGACAAACCTTTATAAAATCGATTCGTATGGAATTTTTCCCGGCGACCGGTCAGAATTTTATGCCCATAGGCCTGATGACCTACGTCCCAAATTAACTGATCGTCAGGCGTATTAAATACGTAGTGAAGCGCAACCGTTAGCTCAACTACGCCCAGACTGGCTCCAAAATGACCACCATAAACCGATACGTCGTCAATGATAAATTGACGCAGTTCATCGGCTAGCTGGGGTAATAGAGATTTATCGAGTTTACGAAGTTGATCAGGAGTGTTGATGGTGGCAAGTAAACTGCCGGGGGTAATCAGCATGATGGTAACTGGTAAGCACCTGTCTTACAACAAGACGCGTACAAAATACAATGATTTTTTTGGTGATTCTCCCATTTTATTCTGGACACGAAGCTACCACTTTTTTTAGCTATTATAAAAAATCTAAGTATTCATGCCTGCTCATACATACGAGCGCATTAGTAAATTAGATTTTTAAAAGATTTTGCATTACAAAAAAATCATCTTGTAAAGCCATTTCCTCACCCGAAACGAACGTACTACGTTAATTGCGCTGACTCGCCCGGAATAGTTTCTGCTTCTCTTCCCGAGTAAGGCTCTCATAGCCAGACCGCGAAATCTTGTCCAGAATGGTATCAATTTCGTCCTGATCAGGCGTCGACATAGTAGATGAACCAGCGGTTGACGCATAGGAACTTGTCTGTGCGCTGGCACTGCTACGTTGCCGATAGGATACTTTAATGGCAGGTTTTGGCTTTAAAAGATTGCTCCAGCCATCCGCCAGCCAGTAAAGAGGGCGGCCAAGATCGGTACCATTCTGAAGCAATTTAACGTAGCAGAAGCCCATTATGGCTCCTCCCAAATGAGCCAGATTACCGCCAGCATTCGTGCCCGCCGATTGTGCTATTGACAGGATGACAAAAAAGAAGACGATGTATTTGATACGTACCGGACCGAAAAATAACAAATGGAAGGTATAATTCGGAAGTAACGTAGCAGCCCCGACAGCCACCGAGAAAGCGGCTGCGGAAGCGCCCAGCATACGGGCAACATCGGCATGATTCTGGAAGTAAGGCACCAGGTTATACATAGCCAGGTAAAGCAGCCCACCAGCCATACCACCCGTGATATATAAACCGATTAACCGGCGGCTGCCCAGATATTCATCGATCAGGCGGCCGAACCAGTACAAAAAGAGCATGTTGTAGAGAATATGAAAAATCTCGTCATGCGTGAAGAAGTACGTAAACAGAGTCCACGGCTTGTGCAAAAACGCTGCCAGATTACCGGGCAACATAAGTTGCGCCCGTACAAAGCCATAAATTTCTTCGTTCTGCGCAATGCTTAGGCTCACCCTGCCTATCAATAGCACCAGAAATATGACTACGTTGATCAATATAAGCTGCACCAACGTATTGTTGGGCTTACTGAACTCGCTTCGGAAATCATCGAACAACCCGCTCATTACTAGTATAATGTTTTTCCCTGTGACCCCCAGTATTTCACCAGTATAAATGCAAACAACATGCCGCCGATATGGGCAAAGTGAGCGACATTGTCGGCCTGTGCCCGATATACACCCGAGTAAAGCTCAAAGGCCGCGTAAAAAATAACGAGGTATTTAGCTTTCACCGGTATAGGTGGAAACAATAAAAATAGTTGAGTGTTTGGAAACAATAATCCATACCCCATAATTACGCCGAAAATTGCCCCCGATGCACCAACCATCGGCTGGCCATACTGGGTTGCAAATTGGGCAAAAGTGCCTCCAAATTCGTCTTTATATAATTCATATACGTGCTGCATTTCATAATAGTTTATTCCACCATATAAAAATGCAGCTCCGATTCCGGTAAATAAATAAAAAAACGTGAATCGTTTTGGCCCCCAATAGCTTTCCAGCATAGGACCAAACACGATCAACCCAATCATATTGCTAAAAATGTGATTAAGACTACCATGCAAAAACATGTGGGTCAGAATCTGAATTGGGTTGAATTGGGCCGAAACAAATGAGTGTAAACCAAATTGTTGGATAATAGCCTCATTCGTGATCAGATACACCAATACGTTTATTATTAGCAGTATGCGAACTACCGGAGTTAAATTGAACATCGTTTACAAACTAATTTAAGCGAAATAACGGAATGATTAGCGAAAAAGCGCAGCAATTTTATCCAACGTCAACACAACCATAACGGGTTCGCCAGTGGGTGTGTAACTTGGATTAGAAGATGCTAATACTTGTTCAATGAGCGCTTTACATTCCGTCGAACTCAATCGAGTGGTATGACGCATCGATGACCGCCTGGATAACGACCGCGCCATCGATTCAATTTTATCTAATTTCAGCCGACCCGTATCCGAACGTAACTGGGCCAGCAGATTGGCAAACAACTCTTCTTCATTATCGCCTGTGGTGAGGGCCGGTACGCCCCGAATCACAAACGTATTAGCACCCAGTTCATCAAACTCAAAACCCAGATTGATCAGGTCGTCGCGAAGTTCGATAGCCAGTTGAAAATCAACGGGCATCAACGTAATGGTTTTAGGAAACAAAAGTTGCTGCGATGATCCATTACGTTTCGTCAGCGATGCCTGAAACTGGTCGTACAGAACCCGTTCGTAAGCCCGCCGTTGATCAACCAGCAACATGCCCGAACGTATCGGTGCCAGCAAATATCGGTTGTGCAGTTGCACAATATTCCCTTCCTCCAACATCACCGGCGGCTCCTGCTCCATCGAAACAGTTTCTGACAGGAGTTTGTTAGCCCGACTTCCTAACGTAATCTTTTCATTTTCGCCGGATGGTTCGGTAGGTTCTGCGGTTACTTTTACGGGACCTAGCCAGTCTGTTTCTTCACCAGCTTTTTCAGCCGAATCTTTATCAGCCTCGCGGTTACTTTCTTTTATAATCTGCCAGTTATTGGCCGATGGGCGGGGCTCGGCTTTCTCAGCTTTGGGCGTCAAATCGAAACTACTTCCGGCGGCTTTATCCAGCGCACTGCTACGTAGCGGAGTGGCAGGACTGCTGGGTTGTGCATTACCCGAGGCCCAGGAAGCAGAAATAGGGCGGGCCATGCTAGGCTTCACGGCGCTACGTTCGGAAGCATCTGATTTCACGACAACGCTCGGCTGAGCAGACGTATCAGTAGCCATACCGGGTTTAACACCCGTTAGAAAATTAACGTCCGAATCAAAATCGAGGGAAGGTGCCAGATTATATAGACCCACTGCTTTGCGAACGGCTGCCATCATGATGGCATAAACCGACCGCTCGTCATCAAATTTTATCTCCGTTTTCGTCGGGTGAATGTTAATATCGATGTGTGATGGATCAATCTCAATAAACAGGACGTAGAACGGATGGCTGCCTTCGGGCAACGTACCTTCATAAGCGCCAATGACAGCGTGATGCAGGTAATTGTGTTTAATGAATCGATTATTTACGAAAAAAAACTGCTCGTTACGTGCCTTCCGGGCTGATTCGGGCTTACCAATGTAACCATGAACCGTTACGTAGGGCGTTTTTTCTTCGCAAAAATTCAACTGTTCGCGGTAACTCTTGCCAAACATATCGACGATACGTCGGCTAAGTTTTCCGGCGGGTAGGTTATAGATCTCCTGATCGTTATGAAAGAGCGAGAAAGCAACCTCAGGGTTCGCCAGCGCTACTCGTTGAAATTCGTCTAAAATGTGACGCATCTCTACGGAGTTTGATTTCAGGAAATTACGTCGGGCCGGTACGTTGAAAAACAGGTTTTTAATCAGCAGATTCGTGCCGGGCAAACAGGAAATAGCCTCCTGTGCTTTAATTTCCGACCCCTCAATACGTACCAACGTACCGAGTTCGTCGACCGCGCGACGGGTGCGCATTTCAACCTGTGCTACAGCTGCAATAGATGCCAGTGCTTCGCCCCGGAATCCCATCGTTTTGATGCGGAATAAATCGTCGGATGAGCGGATTTTAGACGTAGCGTGCCGTTCAAAACTCATGCGGGCATCGGTTTCGCTCATGCCCAGCCCATCGTCGATAATCTGAATCAGATTACGCCCAGCCTCCCTGACAATCACCTGAATGGATTTTGCTTTGGCGTCAACCGAATTTTCGAGCAACTCCTTCACTACCGACGCGGGGCGTTGCACGACTTCACCGGCAGCTATCTGATTAGCAATCGAATCGGGGAGGAGTTGAATGACGTTTAGCATAACGAACCTGAGTACTGGCGAGACGATTCTTTGTCATAGCCTTTACTATAAATATACAACTTTAATCCTGAATTTGTGCCGGGGATGTGGAGAAAAGGATGAAAGGTTATGACGCGTTACGTTCGGAAATACAAATGCCGCAAGCCCGAACCAATACGTTCCGTGCCTGCGGCATTAGAAAGTTGCAACTCTATAACCTTACAACATTATAACTTTGCAACTCATTAAACCTTAATCTCTACGTCAACACCGCTGGGGAGTTCAAGTTTCATCAGCGCATCTACCGTTTTGGCGCTGCTGCTGTAAATATCAACCAGACGCTTGTATGTGCACAGTTGGAATTGTTCCCGAGCCTTCTTGTTGACGTGGGGCGACCGCAGTACGGTATAAATTTCTTTATTGGTTGGCAGAGGAATTGGGCCGCTTACAATGGCGCCCGTCGATTTGACGGCTTTCACAATTTTCTCAGCCGATTTGTCAACCAGCGTGTGGTCGAACGACTTCAGTTTAATACGGATTTTCTGGCTCATTCTGTTGTGGTTCGTTAGGTGATTATGGCCCGCCGAAAGAACCATATACTCCGGTCGGGCGCTGAATTGGACCGCAAAGGTACGGTTTTTTACTTAAAAATGTATGAAGTAAGTTATATGATGTGTAATTATCTGATCATCACAAGAGTACACTCTACTTCATGCATTACCAAAGGGAGTATTTCTGCGGCTTATTTCCGATTGGATACCCTTCAGATTATTTGAATATCTGGAACCAATCTGAAACGAAAAAACAAGTAAAAGAACAGTAAGAATAAACCCTTTATGTGTAGCAGCATAAACAGCTGTGCCAACTACAAGACCGACGAACACAGCAACTGTAATTTTTTGTGATTTCAATCTTTTCTCTTCTGCCACCAATTCTTCGAGTGTCATTTTGGAGTAGTCTTTACTCGAAAACATAGTAATGTCTACATTAAGAAAATTTTGAAATTATAGCTACGTCCCTTTACGTGGTGTCGGGTTTGAGAGCCCGACACCACGCAAGTTCATTAGTATTACACCAAGCTACCTGCTTCTACCAGTTCGTGTTTTAAGAGATATTCGGCAATTTGAACGGCGTTCGTAGCGGCCCCTTTGCGGAGATTATCAGCCACGATCCACATGTTCACCGTTTTAGGCTGGCTTTCGTCGCGACGAATACGGCCTACGAAAACTTCGTCTTTACCGTGGGCCGTTAATGGCATTGGGTAGACTTTGTTCTGCGGATCATCCTGAACGATAACGCCTTCGGTATTGCTGAGAATATTTACTACGTCGCTCAGTTCGTATTCATCTTCAAACTCGATGTTCACCGCTTCGGAATGGCCGCCGATGGTAGGGATACGTACCGTAGTGGCCGTTACCTGAATTGAATCGTCGCCCATGATTTTCTTGGTCTCGTTGACCATTTTCATTTCCTCTTTGGTGTAACCATTATCGAGGAATACGTCAATATGAGGCAGTACGTTCAGGTCGATCGGGTGCGGGTAAACTTTGGGCGCATCTTTATCACCATTACGTTCGGCAAACAACTGATCAACAGCGGCTTTACCTGTTCCCGTAACCGACTGATACGTTGATACAACAACCCGTTTGATTTTGTAGCGGTCGTGAAGCGGTTTCAGAGCCACTACCATCTGAATAGTCGAGCAGTTGGGGTTGGCGATGATTTTGTCATCGATAGTTAATACGTTGGCATTCACTTCTGGAACAACCAGTTTTTTGGTTGGGTCCATCCGCCAGGCCGACGAATTATCGACTACCACAATACCTGCTTCGGCAAATTTTGGAGCAAGCGCCAGCGACGTACTGCCACCGGCCGAAAAAATCGCAATGGCCGGTTTAGCGGCAATGGCATCCTCGAAGCTAACGACCATATATGACTTACCCTTAAACTCCACCTGTTTACCAACCGACCGCTCCGAAGCGACAGGAATGAGTTCAGTAATAGGGAAGTTCCGTTCTTCGAGAACTTTCAGGATTTCGCCACCGACCAGGCCCGTGGCTCCAACGACTGCGATTTTCATAATTATTTTAACTGTTTTTTGTAAAATTGACCGCAAAGGTACGGCAAAATTTCGTCGGTGAGTCACTTGATTCATAAAATGTTAGAAAACGCAACGCCCATCGACGGTAGCCGATGGGCGTTGCAACATAACAGCTATGAATTGGTCAGATAATCTTAACGACGGCCGAGCCAATAGCCCAGCGCAAGACCGCCACCTGTGTTCAGAATGGCTCCGTTTGTGTAGTTACTAATATTCAGCAGACCAGGCGAGTAGAAACCTGTAATGGTTAAACCAGATGATAATTCATAGCCAATCGACGCCCGCAGACCCAAATCCAGTTGCCGCAGTTGATCCTGAGCAGAGCCAAAAGTCATTTTTTCCGTATTCGAGCTTCCTCCTATTTTAGTTGTTACGTTACCGCTAACTGCATAGCCCAGATACGGCCCTATTCCTAAAGCAACTTTTCCGGCCCCTGCTGGAATTCCATACACAAGTTGAACAGGCACTTCGATGTAGTTTAGATTGATTAACGCTTCGGCACTACCGCTACGTTGCTTAGCGCCTTTCAGTGCATAAAGAACTTGCGGACGTAGCGATAAACCACCGCCCAACGGAGCATCAAACATTAAACCAGCCTGAACACCAATGATAGACTCACTAGGATCGCCACCAGTTCTGTCTCTATAGGCAAAATTATTAACTGTGCCAGCGGCAGTAATACCAACGCGTACCTGAGCATAAGATGTAACACTGGCAATGAGCAATGTAATAAATGCAATTGTTTTCATAACGAAACTTTCTTAGTAAATGAATGGACATATTCGACAAAGGTGCCGAAATCAGAAAGTGAAACTCTTCTAACGAAAAAATGGCTAAATATTTTTTTAACTAAACATATTACAAATTACATAAAATATTGTATTTCAATATCTTACCACATAGAAAAAAATTTGCAAGATTAATAGATGTAGCTATAAATACTGCCGTTATAACTTAGGAAATCTGTCCTTTACAAATAAATAGAAACAAGGTATTTTTTACATATATTAATCTTTTTTGATTTGTATTTTTACTATAATCTAACTTAAATAATTAATATATTAATTAATCATTTTTTGATTTAAAGCATTCGTCTTATGCCAGTATATATTGACGACATATAGGTGTTTCTCCACCGATTTAGAGTGAATCTAAAATTTGTAAGAAGCACTCAAAAGAGTCGGTTTATCATTGAGAATGGCCCGCCGGCAGATCAACCGAAATGCCATAACAGCATAACCCATAAGGCCATTCTCAATCGTCAGGAAAACGCTTTTAAACTCCTGAATGCCAATTATCCATTAATATAAATATACTCACTGCGGTTTAATTCAAACGCGCGCCGAAACGAATCGCCGTGAGCGAATAGATGACAGCCTCCCCCGCGCCATCCGTCCTCATCTTCATCGCAGAGAATGACACAATTGTCCAGACTATCAGTGCCGCCGTATTTGGCCGAGGTTATATGGTGAGCGTTGAATTTCCGGCCCAAAACCAGTACGTTCTCACCACAAATGCCACAACGTCCGTTCTGCCTTTGCAGCGCATCAGCTATAGTACTTTTCGAAAACTCATTAGGTCTTGTCATACAATGATGTGTGGTTAAAAGATATATATTTAGTTCTTCATAATAATACAGCTGAGTATGTGAAAGCTTCCGAATTTATGGAAGCTTTACCAGACCGTTAAGCAGCTCCTCGGCAACAGCCTGATTCTGCTGCATGAGTTTTTCAGATGAGTAAACTAAAAATTGAATGGTGCCACCAGCATCGGAATAGTTGTAGCTGTAGTATGTAAATACAATACCCTCGATGGTACCAGTCATTTTCAGATGCAGTACCCGCTGACCATTCACCGTGCGATACTCTTCTTGTTGCAGCTGAATATCGGGCGCGGCAACACGAGCATTTTTCAAAGCAATGTTTTTCAACATGTTGAGTGGCACTTGAATTTTTTCAGCGATAATCATTCCGTACAAGTCTCCATTCTTCGCCTGAAGTTTGTATTCGGCAGCTTCTCCTTCAGCCCCTTTTTTGAAGGTCCACTTTTGCGGATTCAGCCAGAAACCAATGCTCGCCCGGTTACTTTTCAACAAAAAGTCAGCACTGGTACTCCGTTTGAATGGGATTGGATTAGTGGAAATTTCTGTGGTAGCCGGTTCAGTGTCTTTTGAATATTTCCAGGTACCGTTAGCGTAGAGCAGCACCTCATCACCTTTGTCTGTAACAGCTTTTATCTGGGCATATACACTAAAGCTCAGGCTCATTAAGAGCAAAAGTAAACCGGTCGTTTTCATGTATGAAAATGTAAAAAAAATCGGGGGCAAAATGTAGGTACGGACTGAATTTAAGAAGCAGTGATTTAGTAACTCCTGGTAACTAAACTAATGCCAACTCTTGTAATTGACAGATGGAGTAAGCCGATTTAGGTAAAAGGGGATTTTGAAGTAAATCAAAACCTTCAGTGAATAATTAATGAAATGCTTTAACGGTATAGTTCTACTTAGACATTACTTTACTATAAGCTGTATTGACTACACATTTGCTGTATTTTATCGCGGCTTCGCTTCAGGCGCATCTTTATGGCGCTGGGCTTTATATTATAAATTTTAGAAATTTCTTCAACACTCAGCCCATCTTCGTATTTAAGTTGCAGCATGTTTCGTTCATCATCCGACAACTTATTCATGGCCAGTTTCACGAGTTCTAAGGTGTCGTCGTGCAGGAGCGAGGCTTCCGTTTCTGACTCATCATATTCGTAATCATCTTCTATCGAATCGAAGCGGACTTTTTTGGCATGCCGGAGCTGATCAGAACAGTAATTGTAGGCAATTGAGTAGAGCCAGGTCGAGAAACTGGACCGTTGTTGGAAAGCGTCCAGTTTATTGAAAACTTTTAGGAAAATGTCTTGCGTAAAATCCTCGGCCTGAAAGGAATCGTTCGTCATCGACAGGCACCGCCGGTAAACTTTGTTGACGTAACGACTGTAAAGTGCTTCAAAGCATTGGTCAGGCTGCGTATGAAAATACCGCTGAATTACTTCTTCATCGGTTAAAGCACTTCTCATAGAGCTGACCTGGATTTTGTAAATTAGATAAGTTTACAAAAATAAGTTTTTAAATAATTATATTAACTCAATGAGGCCATTTTCAATAAAAAGTATATCATAAATATATTAAGCGGTCTTTTTAACAGGTTCTACGCTCATTATTAGCAGTTTATATAAAGAATCAACCATATATAATTCATTCAAAACGTACCTATTTTTAAGGTCACTTGTTTACGAAAAATGAGCTAGGACAGCTTACTGCATATATTCACGATTACTACGTAACGAAAGATATTCCGCCACCAACGCCCAGCAATGGGCTTCACATTGCCACCGCATCTGCGTAATAGAGCGGTCAGCGAAACGACGTAGCATAGGCTGTTCGTAAGCTGTTAACAGGCCAGCTATGAAAAAATTAAACGTAGTAAAATCGGCCTCGATACGTTCCAAATCAACAGTTGAAGCCGTTTGCTGGAGACGTAGCAAGGAGATAGATAACAACAATTGCTCCACACGATTTTGGGCATTCTGATGGAGTTTTTGGGCATCGCTACGTAATTGGTCACGCACGGGTTCGAGTTCGGGGATGGAGAAGGCCGACATTAATCGTGATACGTGGTAAATGATAAGCGACGCTCGGGCGTAATGGGGTGCGCAGTTGAACGGCTCCGTTACGTAACGTCCCGACTCTACCACCGAACGCAAATACGTTAACGAGTCAATATCATGTTGGTTACGAGGCAAATCGTATGCATAAACACAATAAAGAATGTTGCTTAGTGCACAGGCATCGAAATCGATAGGCATGTTTTTCCCAAACCAAGTTGAATAGGCTCTCAAACTCCGATAGTCAGGATACGTATTAACGATACCTTGGGGCTGACTCCCGTTAGCGTGCTGAGCAAGTTTGTCTTTCAACCAGAGCTGCTCTAAGCGTAACGGACTGGTTGTCAGATATACCATCGACGTATCGTCAATATCGTCGGGAATACGGAAGTGCTCGAATCGACCAAAAATGTAGCCGTTGGGAAAATGCCGCGAAGGGCGCGTTGGCCAGAAATTATAGGTTTGCAGGCCGTCTTTGTTCCGAAACATCGGATAAGCCAACGTAGCACGTTCCTGAATCTGGTCAATCAGTTGCTGGCTTTGCGGAGACGCCACGTGACGCAGATTTTGCAGCGTAAAAACGGTGATGGCGGTAAAAAACACGTTGGCATCGGCCCGGCGGTAACGTAGCGAGCGATTGCTCCGAAACGACGCGAACAGGCCCGATTCGTCCTGAAGCTGGGCGATACGTTGAATAACAGCGTCGAGCGATAGATCGGCCATATTTTCGTAAAAGTAACTGTTCGCTACGTTCTTTTTTTCGCGATTAAGGTCTGATATTTGCCAGCAGATATAATCGACCTTGTCATGTCAAATCTGATTCTATTCGACGACCCGGTTATCCGAACGGCGCTGTTGCCCTTTACCTTCACCCGACCGGTGGCAGGTGTTCGCGTTGGTATTCAGACGTTGGCCGAAAAATGGGCCGACACGCTGAATCAGCAACCATCGTACCTGACCGAGCCATATTTACAGGCCAAATTTCCGCAGCAGGCCGGTGACGACAATTTATACGTAAATGGAGCCGTTTGCCCTACACCCGCGCTTATCGATGCAGTTGCTACGTTACCAACGAATGCCGGGCTAATGACAACCGATGGCCTTGTGCTGGCGGTACGTACGAACAAACTTTTACAAAAAGCTCCCACCATCAACGATACTCATGACTTTCAGACGTTTACTGAATCGCTTACCATTATTTTTCATCCGTGGGATATTTTCGTTCACAACGGTGATCAGATACGTAGTGATTTTGCTCGTATCACAGCAGGCCGCACGTCGCAGCCAATTACAGATCCGTTTACCCGCTGCTACGCTCCCGAGAATATTTTTGTTGAAGAGGGCGCTACCATCCGTGCTGCGGTGTTAAATGCAGAAGGCGGCCCAATTTACGTTGGTAAAAACGCGACGATCAGCGAAGGAACCATTATGATTGGCCCGTTCTCGCTCGGCGAAGGATCGACAGTGAACTGGGGCGGCAAAATGCGGAATAACACGACAATTGGACCGTATTGTAAAGTAGGTGGTGAGGTCGGCAACTCCGTTTTTTTTGGTTACAGCAACAAAGGACACGACGGTTTTCTGGGCAATTCGGTCATTGGCGAATGGTGCAATCTTGGCGCCAATGTGAATAATTCAAACCTTAAAAACGACTACACCAACGTAAAGCTTCACTCCTACGCAACTGGCCGACTGGAAGATACAGGCCGGATTTTCTGCGGACTGATGATTGCTGATTTTACCAAGGCGGGCATCAGCACCATGTTTAATACCGGCAGCGTAGTGGGTGTAAGTGCCAACGTTTTCGGCAGCGGTTTTCAACCCAAGCATATTTCGTCGTTTTCGTGGGGTGGCGCCATTGATGGTTTCACTACGTATCGGCTGGAAAAAGCACTTCAGGTTGCCGCCGAAGCGTTCAAACGCCGGGACAAACCGTTCGATATCGTTGAAGAAAATATTCTGCGCGAGATTTTTTCGCTCGAACGAACCCGTCATATTGATAGCACTACGTCGTTTGACCTATAGATTTCTATTTCCTTGATGACCCGGCTTGTTACGTCGAGTCTCACTACGTTATGCAATTCTCCGAAATCATCGGTCACGACGACACCAAACAGTTGCTGCTACGTGCCGTACAAACCAACCATCTGGCCCACGCATTGCTATTCGACGGGTCGGTTGGTAGTGCGAATCTGGCGCTTGCGCTGGCATTGGCGCAGTATGTTAACTGTGAAGATAAACAGAGCGATGACTCCTGTGGGCGATGTGCGGCCTGCGTAAAAACCCGGAAGCTCGTTCACCCCGATCTGCACATGGTTTTTCCGGTTGCTAATCTGGCCAAAGGAAAAACTTCGGAAGCGTACCTGGCCGACTGGCGAACGCTTTTACTGGAGCAGCCTTACCATACGTTACCCGAATGGCTCGAAACGATGGGAGCCGACAACAAACAGGGAAATATTTCGGCGGAAGAAGCGCGGAATATTCTGCAAAAGTTGTCGCTGAAGGCGTATGAGGGTGCGTACAAAATCATGCTTATCTGGCTGCCGGAGCTGATGAATACGTCGTCGGCTAATGCGCTGCTGAAAGTGTTAGAAGAACCGCCCGCCCAAACGCTGTTTCTGCTGGTGACGAATCAGCCGGATAAGTTACTCATTACCATTCTCTCACGAACGCAGCGGGTAGCCGTGCGAGCCTTCACCGACGAAGAAGTTGCTACGTACCTGCGCCAGTATTTGAACCTCGACGAAACCAGCGCCCGACGTAACGCCTATCTGGCCGACGGAAATCTGGCCGAAGCTATCGTACTGAGCAAACAGGATAACAGCCTGACAGAGCAACATACCTGGTTTGCTGAGTGGATGCGGACCTGTTACCGACAGGATATTATTACGTTGGTCAAACAGGCTGACCAATTTGATGGTTTTAGTAAGGAAAAACAAAAAGGCCTCCTCGATTACAGTATCCGTATGTACCGCGATTTATTTCTTTGGAACCAGGGCGCAAGCGCTTTGCTACGTCTGCCCGATGAGGAAATGGCCTTCGTGAAAAATTTTGCCAAAATTCTGACCGTCAATCATATTGAGTACATCGTCAATAATCTGAACGAAGCAGCGTATCACCTCGAACGTAACGCCCGTGCCAAAATGCTCATGCTCGATTTGTCTCTCACATTCAGCCGGGTCCTGAAAATGAAGTTGTAGCGTTGCAAGGTTATAGGGTTATAAAATTGCGGTTCCTCGCCGGTACTGGCTGGTCCGCGATTATACACCCCTACAACTTTATAAACTTATAACTCAATAACTCTACAACCCAACAACCATCTCCATGCGCCCTAAAAAGACTATCGGCATGACTGATTTTGTCGATTTTCCCGACCTGAACTTGTTTGATGTACAAGCCAAGGTTGATACGGGCGCTTATACGTCGGCATTGCATTGTCAGGATGTTCAGCTAATAAAGTCGGGCGAGGAAACAATGTTGAGTTTTCGGGTGATTGCCCGTAACAATGAGCAGGTTCATCAGTTTTACAGTAACCAGTTCAGTCAGCGGACGATACGTAATTCGTTTGGGGTATCCGAAAAACGGTACGTTATCAAAACCCGCGTGGTACTTTTCGGACGTAGTATTCGTGCCGAATTTACGCTGGCTGATCGCGAACACCTCAAAAATCCAGTACTGTTAGGCAGGAAGCTACTCAAGAATCGCTTCATTGTCGACGTATCACAGAAAAATCTATCCTATCAGGCAAAACCGGCCAACGGTCGCTCGTCATTATCCTTAAAGACCAGCACAGCTCTCTGAACTTAATTTAATCGACATTTTATCGACCGCCGACTATCGACGTTTTATGCGTATCGCGATACTATCGACTAATCCGAATTTATATTCTACCCAAAAGCTTCTCGAAGCGATAAACAATCGTGGCCATGAGGGCCTTATCGTGAATCATCTCCACTGCCAGGTGATGATTGAGGGAGGTTCTCCGTCCATCCGTTACGAAGGGCAGGAATTGGGTCTTATTGATGCCGTTATCCCACGTATTGGCGTTTCTGTAACCGATTATGGCTGTGCCGTGGTACGTCAGTTCGAAATGATGAACGTATTTACAACGGCCAAATCGCAGGCAATTACGCGATCACGGAATAAGCTTCGCAGCCTTCAGGTACTTTCGAAAGCGGGCGTTGGTTTGCCTAAAACCG
The DNA here is from genome assembly GCF_054778555.1 of Spirosoma flavus. NCBI lineage: Bacteria > Pseudomonadati > Bacteroidota > Cytophagia > Cytophagales > Cytophagaceae > Spirosoma > Spirosoma flavus. The sequence goes on along the minus strand of NZ_BAAGZL010000001.1, from coordinate 583,655 downwards.
TCTTCGCCAACCATCCTAAAAACGGTGATATTTCGCAGCTTATTAAACTGGTTGGCGGCCCGCCGGTGGTCATTAAACTGCTGGAGGGTACGCAGGGAATTGGCGTAGTACTGGCCGAGACAGCTAAAGCCGCCAAATCGACTATTGAAGCGTTTTATGGTCTGAAAAAGAACGTATTGGTGCAGGAATTTGTCGCCGAAGCCAAAGGTTCTGACTTGCGAGCGTTCGTTGTGGGCGGCCGGGTGGTGGGGGCCATCAAACGGCAGGGACTGGAAGGTGAATTTCGGTCAAATATTCACCGGGGTGGTAACGCAGCAGCGATTACACTTACCTCCGCCGAAGAAGAGACCGCCATTTCAGCCGCCCGCGCCCTAGGCCTAAAAGTGGCTGGCGTTGATATGATACCTTCCGAACGGGGGCCGCTGGTCCTCGAAGTCAATTCATCACCGGGTCTGGAAGGTTTCGAAACCGCAACGGGTCTGGACGTAGCAGATCGAATTATTTGCTACATCGAAGAAAAAATACGTACCGACGAAAGTGACACGGTAGGGGTGTAAAGAGTGATGAGCGATAAGCGATGCGTGGAGATTGATAAATGATACTAGTTTTGCTTTTCATTCAACGCTTATCGCTTGTCACTTAAAAGAATATGGCCGCCATCGACCCAGACCTTAAGAAAGCCATTGTCCGAATGCCGGACGCAGAGAAAGACAAGCTGCTGCTACGTTTGATTGCAAAAGATGCGGTTCTCACCGAACGGCTCCAGTTTGAGCTGGTGGAACGTAAGCAAACAATTGATGAGCGACGCGAACTGATCCGTCAGTTTATTCGTCGGACAGCAAATCTAAATCAGGATTCGGCGGGCTGGATTATGATGGATATGCGTACTGTCAGCGGGTACATCAGTCGGCACCTGAAAGTGACGAAAGATAAATACGGCGAAGTAGACCTGATGCTGTATATGCTCAATACGTTCTACGATCATAACGCACACCTGCTTCAGAAGTACAACAGCCGTACCGATAAAGCCGCCGAATACATTGCCAAACGTACTGAACAAATTCTGAAAAAAATCCCCAAACTAGACCCTGATTATTACATCGAATTTGTCGATGAAGTGAATAAGCTACTGGGTTGGGTTCACCAGAATGCGCCTGCCCATTACGCCCGCCAATTGGGCCTTCCGAGGGAATGGGGCATGTAGATTAATTAGCGAAAGAGTGAATGAGTGAAAGAGCGAATTTTCCGGATGGCCATTCGCTCTTTCGCTCATTCACTCTTTCGTTCTTTAAACCTCCTCTTTCGTTAATTTTTGGCTTACCAGTTATCTCCAAAGTGGTTCCGGTTATGAGGTCAAAACAGCCTATTATCAACTCTCGATATGTGTGCGTTTTGTAGTATCTACTTTTGTTACGGTTGACGCACGGTCAATCGGCAAAATAGTTCTTCCTGAAACCAAACTCTATATACTGCAATGGAAACCATTGAATTAGCTGACATCAAAAGAAAACGTCGGGTATCTGTTAAATCCATTGAATATTTTGAAAGCGAGGGCAACTACACCTACGTCCACCTGAAAGGCGAGCGGCCCATTCTAATTGCTAAGACGTTGTTACGTTTCGCTGAGCAGTTGCCAGAATTTATTCGTATTCATAAAGGTACGCTGGTCAATCCTTCGCACATTGTTGAACACCGCCCGCAAAAAGGGGGAATGATGGAAGTGTACCTCTCTGGCGAGCGCTCACTGACGGTAGCTCGTCGTCGGGCGAATGAGTTTAAGCAGCAGCTATCAATGGTGGGGTGATATAGTTATAGAGTTGAAAGGTTATAAAGTAGTAGAGTTCTTGTTACGTCAGCCAACTTTATAACCTTACAACTCTATAACTATACAACTCACGCATTCGCGCCTGATTGTTCACCGCTATGCAGCTTTGTTAATTTGGTTGCATCAAAATCCTGCTCAGCGGGTTTATCTTCGTTACTGCTCACGCAGGTAATAATTCGACCGCCTTCTTTAACGGCTGTAACGGTCATGGGCGAGCTACCTTCCAGGAGCGTCACCTGATCGCCGGGCTGGAATTGTGTTGGTGTGTTTTCCATACGTTTATAAGGCGTTTTTGTTTACTTACTGCGGCTTATCAACTCGTTATATTCAGAAAGGTTTCTCTCAATTCGGATGAATTAGTGACTGGTTCATCCGAAACCATCTGAAATAATACGTTTGAATAAGCCGATCATGCTGCGGCTTCGATAGCCAGTCGCACCAGCTGTCCTTCGTCGTTCCAGTATAGTCCGGCTCTACCTTCTTCGCCCGAAAGCGCTAACGTAAAACCGTGCTCGCTGGCGTATCGCTCCATGGCTAGTTTCATATCGGCGCCGTATTCATAGGGCACTACAACCCGCTTAATTGCCCCATAGGCAACGCCCGTCCAGATTGTTAAGGTTACCTGCGTTTCCATAGCCCGTTCATTCTCCTGCTATCCATACGTATCACCAAACCAGGTTAATCAGTTTGGCTTCGATTTTGCTCCTAATAACCCGAAATCGAATCAAATTGATTACAGCCTATGGATAGGAATGATGCCATACCGAAGGAAGTCGCTGACATACAGCGCCGTCAGAAAAAGCGGTTGCAGGAATTAAATGCGCTCGACAGATGGACCGAAGCGGAGTTTGAGGAAGCGGTTCATTGCTATAACGAATGGAGTACTGAACTGAGAGGCTGGGTTTTTCCGCTGGCTTCTATTGAAAAGCTTGCTTTCGACGCACGAACGCCTGACAAACAGGCAAAAACCCTACAGATGATTGCAAAGCAGATGAGTATTAATCCAGTATACTAATATCTTCGTACAGATTGCTACTAATAACTGGTAGAATTTACTTACACCGTATTTACCATAAATAAGATATCAGTTAATAGAATATACGGAAAGCTGCTGTCGCACTTATTACTAGTTATCTAATTTGTGCAATAAATCGTTACAACAAGGTTATTCAAAATAAGAATATTAAAAATTAGAGGGAATACATTGGCTACATAATAAAGTTATTTTGCATCTTGCCGCCCTCTTGATTTACTATTCTGTTTTCCAGAAAACAATTCTATTAACCAGTAATAATCCATAAATGACCGTCATTAGTCTCTACCAGCCGTATGCCACTTTGGTTGTATTGGGATTAAAGAAGTTTGAAACCCGAAGTTGGAACACCGATTATCGAGGTACGTTAGGGATTCATGCTACGTCTTCTATGCCCGCCTGGTGCCGGAATCTCTGCTTACAGGAGCCCTTCCGTAGCCGACTTATGGCGCATGGTTTTCAGGCAGATAATTTACCTGTAGGCAAAATTCTGGGCACAGTTAATCTGGTAAATACACAACGCTCAGAAGACTGGTTGACCGAAAAAGGAGAAGATCTCGATAATTTTGTGCATTGGTACGAACAATATTTATACGGTGACTATTCAGATGGCCGCTTTGTCTGGGAGCTTGAAAATCCTTACCTCTTCGACGTACCGATTACTGCCAAAGGTTCATTAGGCTTCTGGAAGTACAATCTAGACGACGGATCAGACCTTTTACATTAACCTTCTAATCAAAGGTTTAACTTTCCTGTATCTAAAGTTCATCCTGATACGCCTGCCTGACGTTACGTAGTGATACGTTTCTACCGATCTGTGGCAAGTAATGGCAATCTGCGATGTTTAACGGCTGGGCTTTGTTTTACTATTATCTCCTTGTCCATATACACTTCATACTTTTTTTTGAAAGTATTGTGACCTTGATTAACAGTTCCAGTCAAAATGTTAAACATTTGTTACTTTCTTAGGAAAGTCCGGTCGGCTATCTGATCGGACTTTTTTGTCTGTAACCATTTTTAATTTTGCCTTTGTTTACTCGTAACTGGCAAAATGTTGACTGCAGGAATTCCTCCTTTCCAGTATAGTCAATGTGAGGCTGGAATGAATAATTCGTTAATTCTACGACATCAATATCCTCAACACGAAAGAGTTGCCACCGGCTGGGAGTCAGTGAATCGGCAACAATGTCTCGACAATAGCCATAAACACTGATTGGTTGTTCAATTCCTTTCTGCGGTCCTATTTGGTACGGTTCAATTGTTCGCCACGTATTGCCTAGTTTCATCTGAATAACCTGCTGATTGGCGATGGCAGATTCGATAGTTCTCAATAAGTTATCTTGCTGTATAAATTTCATTGCATACATTTTAAAAATACGGAGGATTAGAGCAAAAGCCGCTCAAAAAGACCACATAAAGTATGCCAACTGATAATATTATATAGCAATTGAAACGTATTACTTAATCAGGATACTATTCTATATATTACTCAAACGAATTAGTTCACAAATAAGAAAAACAGCTATTATCGTATCCTGCTACAATAAATATACCTATTTATTAAGAGAGTGTCTAAAATTCAAAAATAAAGCAAACAATAAGCAATACAGTTCAACATCATAACTGGCTATTATTCATCCAGAAGGGCTGCCGAGAGAACGTACACAGTTTCCCAGGAGAAAGGAAGCCATATTCCGGTATTGTCGTCCAGCACTTCGGTAGCCGCTTCGCAGGGAAAAAGTTTATAATCGAATTTGGGATATTTATTGGCCAGGTAACCCGGGTAATAGTAGACTTTCTTCTGATGCCGGGCGTAGTTTATTTTCATTAGCATCAGGAATTTTCCCAAACTATGTTTTCGGTAGTCCGGGTCGTAAAAATTCATGATGCCGGCAATCGTATTCAGGCCATTATCAAAAATACCTACCGCAATTAGTTTACCCTCATCCCGAATCTCAACCATCAGTGTATCAAACACATTTGTTTTGCTTCCATTTAGCAGGCAGGAGTCTATCGATTCGGGAGCATCGAAATTAATAGCGTTTCTATATACACTATACAATGCATTCAATTCATCGGTCAACGCAAATGGCTTAATCGCTACAGAGAATTTTTCATTGGCTCGGAGCAATCGTTGCTGTTTAGGGCCGTAGTACACATTGTCCAGCACGAGACGGAGCCAGTGTACGGAGCAAACTTTGTCTTCGAAAAGCAAATACTGACAGGTAAAAATGTTTTGTTGCATTCGAAAATATCCCCTGCTCAAACAATAATCTAACTGGCTTCCTTTCATCGTCGGGGTGAATAACTTTCTATTTGCAAGATAACGGCAAAACAACTTTACAGCAACGTATTGCTTACTACTTACCCATTAAATATGCCTACAAGCAACCAATCAATTAGTCGTCGTAACTAAAATCAGATTCCAGTCCAAACCGTATTTCTTTCAAATTAGCAATACTTTCCTGAAGTTGACTTGTAGCTGTTTCAATACGTTGTGCATCCGGATGCGTGGCATCGACCTGTGCTTTCAGACTATCGACTTTTACTGAAAGAGAACTTAATTGACTAACCAGGTCTGCCAGGATAGATTTCATTTCTGGATTCATAAACTACTTTGTTGGTTTTGAAAGCCTTACGTAGTACGTAGCGTGTTACGTTCGAGTGAACACGGCTGCGAACGTAACACGCTACGTATATCTCAATGTACTGTTACTTAAAATTGTTTGGTCAAATAAACAAATCGGAGGTTATCTTCGCGGTATGCATCTTCGTTCCGAACACCAGGCATTAGTCGATTTTTTCGCTGAACGCCAACTTCCAACCGGCCCCCAACACGTAAACGACTACAGCGTTTTTTTCAACCTGCCCGCGGCCGTAAATTCCCGGCTTAGCCAACTTCACAGCGACGTAGAAGCTACCCGGAAATCAGCCGCGCTTATGCTTGAAGAAGTAAAAAACTGGCTCAGCGAACAGTCTGCAACCGAATAATACGGCTTTTAAGAAAGTAAAAGCAGGATGAACGTAGCACAGTTATATAAAAAGTAAAATATAACGGCTATTGACCTGACTGGCGGAAACTCCCCTATTCAGTTTTACGTTGTTGTTTAGAATAAGCCTATTACAGCGTGACGACTGAAGAAAAGCCGCAAATCCGTGAAGCCGGACTTACTGATATTGACCTCACAGGCTACGACCAGATTGAAGTACTTGGCGCCCGTGAACACAATCTAAAAAACATTGACGTTACTATTCCTCGCAATAAACTGGTTGTTGTAACCGGCATCAGTGGAAGCGGAAAATCGTCGTTAGCTTTCGATACGATTTATGCCGAAGGTCAACGTCGTTATATGGAAAGTTTCTCGGCCTACGCCCGTTCGTTTATCGGCGATATGGAGCGCCCGGACGTCGATAAGATCAACGGCCTGAGCCCGGTGATTTCCATCGAGCAGAAAACGACCTCGAAGAACCCGCGTTCCACCGTCGGTACCACCACCGAGATTTATGATTTTCTGCGATTGCTGTACGCCCGCGCAGGCGAAGCATTTTCGTACCTGACGGGCCGCAAGATGGAACGCCAGTCGCAAGATCAGATTATCGACACGATTCTGGAACAATACGCCGGGCAAAAACTCACTTTGTTGGCTCCCATCGTAAAAGGTCGGAAAGGGCATTACCGCGAGTTGTTCGTGCAGATTGCCAAAACGGGCTACACCAAAGTGCGGGTCGACGGTGTGGTACAGGAAATCGTACCGAAGATGCAGCTCGACCGGTACAAAATCCACGATATCGAAATTGTCATCGACCGTTTGGTTCCGAAAACAGAAGATCGCTATCGATTGAGTCAGTCTGTACAAACGGCGCTACGTCAGGGAAAAGGCGCGATGCAGATGCTTGATGGAAACAGTACGTTGGTCTATTTCTCACAGAACCTGATGGACCCCGAATCAGGGATTAGTTACGACGAACCGTCGCCTAATACGTTCTCATTCAACTCGCCGTACGGTGCCTGCCCGGTTTGTAATGGTTTAGGCGTTGTTGAAGAGATTACGGAAGAATCGGTCATCCCTGACAAATCACTGAGTATCAGCCGGGGAGCGATTGCCCCCTTAGGCGAATACCGCGAGTTGTGGATTTTCAAGGAAATCGAAGCCATCCTGAAAAAGTACAAGCTGAACCTCACTACGCCCGTCGCAAAATTTCCTGACGATCTGTTACACGCGCTCATGTACGGAACGGAAGATGAAGCGACGGTACCATCGAAAAAATACCCGGGAGAAGATTATTACAGCTTCAAATTCGAAGGAATTGTCAACTTTCTGAAGCGTCAGCAGGAAAACAGCACCGAGAAAATTCAGGAGTGGTTGAAAGACTTTATGGTGGTGAAAACCTGCCCTGAATGCAACGGAGCCCGGTTGAAAAAGGAATCGTTGTATTTCCGCATCGACCACAAAAACATTTCCGAACTGGCTCGCATGGACATTTCGGAATTAACAACCTGGTTTGATGGCCTCGAAACACGACTGAGCGACCGCCAGAACGTAATAGCGAAGGAAATTCTGAAAGAAATTCGCAAACGTATCGGTTTCCTGCTTAACATCGGCCTTGAGTATCTTACACTCGACCGTCCGCTACGTACTTTATCGGGTGGCGAAGCGCAACGTATCAGACTCGCTACGCAGATCGGTACGCAACTGGTTGGCGTTCTGTATATTATGGATGAACCAAGCATCGGTCTACACCAGCGTGATAACGTTAAACTGATTGATTCGCTGAAAAACCTGCGTGATTTGGGCAATACGGTTCTGGTCGTCGAGCACGACAAAGACATGATGCTCGAATCGGATTTTATTCTCGACATTGGTCCCGGCGCCGGTCGACACGGTGGGCAGGTGGTGGGCATCGGCACACCCGAAGAATTCCTGAGAAATGGGAGTACCACCGCCGATTATCTGAGTGGCCGACGTACCATTGCGGTTCCCACCGAACGACGTAAAGGCAATGGTAAATTCCTGATTATCAAAAACGCAACGGGCCATAACCTGAAGAACGTAACGCTCAAGTTGCCGCTCGGCCGCATGGTTACAATTACGGGCGTATCGGGAAGCGGCAAATCGTCACTGATTCACGAAACACTGTTTCCGGTATTAAATCGCCACTTCTATAAATCGAAGCGCGAACCACTGCCGTTTAAAACGGTAGAAGGTCTGGAACATCTCGATAAAGTAATTGAAGTGGATCAGTCGCCCATTGGCCGGACGCCCCGCTCGAATCCCGCTACGTATACGGGGATGTTTTCGGAGATCCGTACCTTGTTTGCCGAACTGCCCGAAGCTAAAATCCGGGGTTATAAACCGGGGCGGTTCTCGTTTAACGTAAAAGGTGGTCGTTGCGAAGATTGTGAGGGAGCGGGCATGAAGAAAATCGAAATGGAGTTCCTTCCCGACGTACATGTCATGTGCGAAACCTGCAAAGGCAAGCGCTTCAACCGCGAAACGCTGGAGGTACGTTTCAAAGGAAAATCCATTGCCGACGTACTGGATATGACCGTTGAGCAAGCGCTGGATTTCTTCGCCAGTCAACCTAAAATACTACGTAAAGTTCAGACGCTGAACGATGTAGGGCTCGGCTACATTACGCTCGGTCAACACGCCACTACGTTGTCGGGTGGTGAAGCGCAACGCGTAAAACTTGCCGAAGAATTGTCGAAAAAAGACACGGGCAAGACGATGTACATCCTTGATGAACCGACGACTGGTCTTCATTTTCAGGACATTGCGCACCTGCTGGACGTATTGAACAAGCTAGCTGACAAGGGTAATACCGTGTTAATTATCGAGCACAATCTAGACGTGATTAAAGTCTCCGATCACCTTATTGACCTTGGTCCAGAAGGTGGTAACAAAGGTGGTAACATCATCGCTGAAGGGACTCCCGAAAAGGTCGCATCCGTAAAAGGAAGCTATACAGGCCATTTTTTGAAGATGGAGTTAGCGGGGTAGACAAACGTTACGTGTCCTGTTTTCGTTGGTCTTAAAACAACCTGCGAAATTGACGTATGCGTAACCCATTTTTTTATGTTTTACTGCTGGTACTGGTCGTTCTGGACGGCTGGCTACTGGCTCACCCCAATCTGATTGGTCAGGCTGGGGTTTTCTTTTTTGAGTACACCGCTATCGAAACCTTTCCGAAAGCTTTAGGCACCGTTTCTGCTGTAGTGGGTGTGTCTCTGTTAATTAGTTGGTTATTGGGTCGGTTGAGTCAACCGGTAGCCATTGGAGCCACAGTCGCTATACTGGCCTTCTCTGCCTACTACTTATTCCAGAGTTTCACCCAATACAATACGGGAATTTATAAACTAACAGGGGCTGGTTTTCGGGCCGGGGCTATTTTGCTACCGGGCTTGCTAGTGCTGGTGTTTGGCAAAGGGGTTTGGGATGCCGTACTAAATAGACGTAGCAGTTAGTTATACATCCTTCTAATTTCTAATTGTAGCTCGGCGGTGAACGTCCGGGCTATAACTTTTTACGTATTTTTGGCTCTTTGCACTTCATCCATGAAACAACTGTACACATTTCTGCTTTTCCTACCAATATCACTTTTTGCCCAGACAACATACCTCCTAAAACCCGACCGCGTTTTCGATGGTGAAGCTGTTCACGAGGGCTGGGTGGTCCGTGTGAGGGGTGATAAAATTGAAGCGGTTGGTCCTGCTACGTCGGTTTCGGGAAGCGGGGCGGAACTTATTGAACTGAAAGGCACTACGTTGCTCCCCGGCTTAATCGAAGGCCATTCGCACCTACTCCTACATCCCTACAACGAGACGACCTGGGATGATCAGGTATTGAAAGAAGCCCGTTCGTTACGTGTGGCCCGCGCTACGATACACGCCCAGAAAACCCTGATGGCTGGCTTCACAACGGTACGTGACTTAGGCACTGAAGGCGCTGATTACGACGATGTTGGCCTAAAACAGGCGATTAATCAGGGCATTATTCCGGGTCCAAGGATGATTGTGGTGACGCGGGCGCTTATCGCAACTGGAAGTTACGCACCTAAAGGGTTTAGCCCCGATGTGAACGTACCACAAGGCGCCGAAGAAGCCGATGGACACGATGCGTTGATTCAGGCGGTCCGTCGGCAGATTGGCAAGGGCGCCGATGCCATCAAAATCTACGCCGATTACCGATGGGGGCTCATGGCAGATGCACAGCCAACCTATACCGTCGATGAAATCAAACTTATTGTTGAGGTCGCCAAAAGCAGCGGGCGACCGGTGGTTGCGCATGCTGGTACGGCCGAAGGGATGCGCCGAGCCATTCTGGGAGGCTGCGAAACCGTTGAACATGGCGATGCCGGTACGCCTGAAATTTTTGCGCTGATGAAGCAACACGGTACGTCCCTCTGCCCTACCCTCGCGGCTGGCGATGCGGTTAGTCAGTATCGCGGTTGGAAAAAAGGACAGGAAGCCGAGCCGGAACGTATCAAAAAGAAACGTGTTACGTTCCGGCAGGCGCTCGATGCTGGCGTAACTATTTGTGCCGGGGGCGATGTGGGCGTGTTCAGCCACGGCGATAACGCTCGCGAATTAATCATGATGGTCGACTACGGCATGAAACCCCTCGACGTACTACGTTCCGCTACGTCCGTTAATGCCGATACGTTCCACACCACCGACCGGGGACGTATTAAAGCAGGACTGCTGGCCGATTTAGTTGCGATAGAAGGTGATCCTACCCGAACCATATCCGACTTATATCGTGTTAAATCAGTAATGAAAGGTGGCGTTTTTTTCAAACGGTAGACGCAAATCTTATGGACGAACGTCACTGTTACAGCTTAATATAAATGTAATGTGGCTTTTTTATGGGGTTTTCATTCGTCGTTTGGAATTTTGGGCTAATTTCGCCGGACCGGTACGCCGGTAAATTTGTCGGATAACTTCATCAGGGTCTTTTGAGTTAATACGTTAGCTCACCTGCTGGAAATTATCTTAGTACGTAACCAATCACCCGTTTATTACCTCTGATTAACTATACCCTGTTTTTTATGGCAAATACCGCTGAGTTAACTGTCGATGGTAAGTCCTATTCATTCCCGACCTTGGAGGGAACCGAACACGAAAAAGCTTTCGACATCTCGAATCTGCGTGATCAGACCGGCTACGTAACGTTAGACCGGGGTTATAAAAATACTGGTGCCACTAAAAGCGCCATTACGTTCCTGGATGGAGAAGAGGGTATTTTACAGTATAGGGGGTATGCCATTGAAGATTTAGCGGCCAAAGCGTCATTTCTGGAAGTAGCATACCTACTCATTTACGGCGAACTGCCTAGTAAAGAGCAATATACAACTTTTGAAACCGCTGTTCGTCGGCACACGCTGGTGAATGAAGACATGCGGAAAATATTCGATGGTTTTCCCGTAAAAGCGCATCCTATGGGCGTGCTGGCGTCGCTGGTTAGCGCCATGAGTGCCTTTTATCCCGATATTGAAGGTAGTTCCGAAGAAGATAAAACCGACCAGCACATCATCCGGTTGCTGGCCAAATTACCTACGATTGCTACGTGGTCGTATAAGCGTTCGCTGGGCCACCCGATGAATTACCCCAAAAACCAGCTCGATTACATTCCGAATTTCCTGAACATGATGTTCTCGCTGCCGGTCGAAGATTACCAAATCGACCCGGTTGTTGTAGAAGCATTAAATGTACTGCTCATTCTTCACGCCGATCACGAGCAAAACTGTTCGACGTCGACGGTACGTCTGGTAGGTTCGTCGCAGGCCAATATTTATTCGTCTATTTCGGCGGGTATCAGTGCTTTATGGGGCCCACTACACGGTGGTGCGAACCAGGAAGTAATTGAGATGCTTGAAGCTATCCGCGCCGACGGAGGTGATGTAAGCAAATACGTTGACATGGCGAAAAACGCGAAAACAACCGGTTTCCGCCTGTTTGGTTTTGGTCACCGCGTTTATAAAAATTTCGACCCTCGCGCCAAAATCATCAAAAAAGCCGCCGACGACGTATTGAGCAAGCTTGGTGTAAACGACCCGGTTCTGGAAATTGCCAAAGGTCTCGAAGAAGCCGCCTTGCACGACGAGTATTTCATCTCTCGCAAACTGTATCCAAACGTCGATTTCTATTCAGGTATCATTTACCGAGCTCTGGGTATTCCGACGAACATGTTCACTGTGATGTTCGCAATTGGCCGCTTACCGGGCTGGATTGCGCAATGGAAAGAAATGCGTGAACAGAAAGAGCCGATTGGCCGTCCGCGTCAGATTTACACAGGTGCTACGTTACGAGAATTTACCCCGCTCTCTGAGCGATAATTACATTACCCAATCTAACTAACCATGTTTGCAACGCCAATCGGGAATTCCGGTTGGCGTTGTTTTGTATTACGCTTACCGTCTGCGTTTTAAACTAAAATAGCTGACTATCAGTGATCAGTCAGCTATCCTACAATCCAACCTATTTTATTAACCTTTGATTTTACTCGAACAGCCAGTCAATATTCTTCTTGCTACCTGCCAGGCCAGCGTCGTAAATGGGGATTTCCTGAGTTCCGTCCATAAAGCCGAGCAACAGACAAGCTCCCTTACCCAGATTTAGCGTATGCTGGCCGGGTTTGAACGAATACGCATGAACATTGACGGGCGGTAATCCATCAACCAGAATGGCGTTTGAAATTTTGATTTCCGACTGGCCGTAATCGTTGGCGCTGGCGTCGGTTTCGAGTTCGGGAGCGGGCAGGTATTTTGGATTCTTCTCGTTGAAAAAGCCGACCAGGAGTTTCACCGGTTGCGTGGTCGAAAACGTCAAACTGGTACGTTCCGACTGGAGTTTGGCTTTCGACAATTTCAATCCTTTCAACTGCTTCAGTTCAGGTGCTACGTCACGAATAGTGACCGACGTATCAGCAAAAACACGCTGGCCTTTTTCGAGCGAATACGTATCAACCTGAGGACTTTGCAACGTAACAGTGGCGGATTTCAACGTAACGGGCTCTTTGGCAACGGCCGGTCCGTCGTTACTGTTGCTGGTCGTTTTCAGCGAATCGATTACGTGCTTAAAACGACTCAGTTCTTTCTGATATACCGGCAGCATTTCCTCCCAGGTTTTATACGTACCATCCACACCCCGCATCGGAATTTTGCGCTGTTTGGTCTGCATACTATTGGCATACAGATACGTATCGCGCGTCAGGTTTGTTAATTCCGTGAAATGCTTCACGCTACTTTCAAGCAAGGGTACGGCTTTTTCCAGATCGCGAACGTCGTTGGAATATTTATAACGTAGCACGGCCACCGCAGCGCGGGCTTTCTGGGCGTAGAAATTGGCTAGTTCATTCTGGCAATACACATCGTTTTTCAACCGGTCAAACTCCGCCTTCTCTTTCGTCACCGAACCAGTTGCTTTATCAATAGCCGCTACTGCTTTTTTACCATGTTCGATTACTTCGTCGGCAACTTTCGGAGGTGTTTCGCCAATGTGACTTTGCTTGTTCCAATCCTTTTCGGCGTAATCAATAATCATCTCACCTTCAGGAGCCTCCGATTCGTACATCAGCGTGAATAGTCCATAGCGAAATGGATTGATGAGTTGCGTCATGAGCATGCCCAGCGTCAGCGTTTGTCGGTTCCCATCGGTGATGCCGTAGCGACGTAGCAATTTGGGTTCAATCTCGCCGGCTTGTTCGTAGGCCTCCAGTACGTCTTTGCCTTTTTCCAGGGAAAAACCGTATTTGTCAGCCAGTTGCTTACCCCAATACGTTAGTTCTTCGTTGCGGTTACGATTTGCTTTCCAGGCGTAGCGTGCCCAGTTTTTATACCAGATCCAGTCGCGATCTAGTTGAAGCAATCGCGGACTTGTTTTATCGGCGGTGTACGGCCAATCCCAATAGGATGCCTGCGGATAGAGATGCAATCCGTTGGCTCCGTATATGTTGTGCATAGCCTGCACAGACTTCTGAATAAAATCAGCAGAACCATAGCGAAAGGGCTCCAGATTGGCCAGAATGTGCACATTTTCTATTTGTACCGTACCAATACTACTCAAGGTTCGATGCAGTTCGGCCCATTTTCCGCGCGGCTCATACGTAGTGAGAGCTTCGCCGTTGAACTTGGCTTCGGTATATAGATTTTTGTACAACGGCAGAGCCGCTTTCATCACGCGGGGCGCATCGGTATCATGGGCACGAAGCACAATTGGCGGCTCCGACGTTTTACCCAGCGCTTTCAGGCCATCTTTCACACCCGGAATAATTGTTTGCGTAAACCAATCTACATCGTCCTGGCCAACGCCTTCCATCGCTTCACCCAGCGCAATCAGTAAACCAACATTTGGATACTTCTCAACGAAGGCCGCAATCGACTTGCGGGTATAATCGGCAATGAGCGGAACGATTGGACGGTTTCGGTCCTGCGTTTTGATTTTGTGGTGTTCGGCGAAAGGTTTCGAGACGATAATATTGTAGAACATCTGGATAACCCAAATGCCACGTTTGTCAGCCTCTTCGGTCAGAAACCGAAACATTTCTTCGTTCTTTTTGAACGTAGCATCATCGACCTCCACCGCATACGGATACTCTTTCAGACGAACCAGCGACGCAAACGGGTGCCCATTCCACAAATACAGCGAATTGAACCGATTCTCAACCATCATGTCCAGATACCTGATCCACAATGCTTTATCATACAGCCACGGAAACGTTTCGGGCGTATACGGGTACTCATACACATCGCGACCGGGCAAATACGTCGGTTTTTGCACGCCTATACACGTACCACGCAGCACCATTTCAGGACTGTCGGTCAGGTTGATTGTTTGAGGAAGTTTGCCCGCATTTTTCACCTGTTCAGCTAACTCCAGACAGCCATACAGCACACCCGACGGATCGTTGCCATTCAGCAGCATCGGCTGTTGGCCATCTTTCCGGATCGAAAATCCCTCTTTTTTCAAATCTTTCCCCGAACTCAGGCTAACATAGATTTGATAATCATTAGTTTTTTTTGGGATTTGCGGATTAACTATAACTGAATATCCTGCTTCCTGAACGGCCCGTTTAAGCTTTTCAACACCGTACGTTACGCGAACATGGCTAGCCGACGGAAGGGAAATGACGACGCGTTGGCCCTTTTTCGTGTTGGACTGCGCTAGGACAGGCAACACGGATAGGCTTGCATAGGTGAATAGAAGCAGAAAGCAATAAGACAGACGGTTCATGCTGGCTACCAAAAGATTAGGAGGTTATGGTAGGTACAAACTTACGCGTTTGCCCCTACCCTAACCTCCATCATTTTCTCTGAAAATTGTACAATGTTTGCTGGCTAATAGCCCGGATTCTGCGCAAATTCACCCTTGTTCGTTACCGCATCGACCTCGCTTTGTGGAATAGGACGTACTACGTGGTATGTCTGGATATTGGGAGCGGCATCGGGGTTGTATTTTTTCACCCGTTCTACCAGTTTATTCGTCCGTTTCAGATCAAACCAACGTACCTGTTCGCCAGCCAATTCGCGGGCGCGTTCGTCAAGAATGAAATCGAGCGTTACGTCGGCGGCCGCTACACGCATGTTCGCCTGCTTGCCGGGAACGGCGGCCCGCGTCCGAATCTCATTAACGTAGTAAGCCGCCGAATCCTTTTTGCCCAGATTCAACTGAGCTTCAGCCGCTAACAGGTACACTTCACCTAATCGTAAAATATAGGCATCCCGTGCACTTTCGATGGTGGCATCCGTGGCCCGGGTCGGATCGTCAAATTTCTGAAGTGATACGTAGTGGAACCGGTCGTTTGGCGTTCCATCCGCTTTGTACACATCGTTTATGTCGTAAATCTTGTATTTTTTCGACTGCCGGAACGCGGTCGTCACCGGATATTTCGTCGTCAGGATGGCCGTATCGCCTACGTTAATGCCCGCCGGACGTTTCGTTGCATCCGTTTCATTTGCCTTCCATGCTGATTTGAACGTAGCGTTGTAGCGCGAATCGTTGGCATCATCGAACAGATTGAGGAGAAATTTCGTCGGCATATAGCGCACGTTTGGAAAGCCGTTCGCTACGTCACGTTTCATACCGGGTTGGGTGTTGTACTCCATTAAATACAGCGTGTGGCTCACATTACTACCCGCATTAAACGCCAGATTTGTCGAGTAATTGACTGCCCAGAGTACTTCCGTATTTTGCTGATTCGTAAACGTCCACAGATTGGCGTAGGTGGGCAACAGTTTGTAGTTATAGCCTGTAATAACCTTTTTGGCGTAGTTGCTCGCTTCCTGATTTTTACCCCGCGTCAGGTATACCTTCGCCAGAAACGCTTCGGATGCCGGACGCGTGATACGTCCATATTCCGTAGTAGTTGTTGGAATGGCTGTAACGGCAAACTGAAGGTCTTGAAGAATCTGGTCGTAAACCGCATCGACCGACGCACGAGTCGCCGTTGTTTCAATACTTTCGGTGGGTTCTAACCGAAGCGGTACCGGACCAAAACTTTCTACCAGCATGTAGTAATACCAGGCACGCAGAAACCGGGTTTCGCCTTCCAGTTCCTTCTGACGCGCTGCGTTTACGCCCGCCGTTGGCAGGTATTTCATTACGTTGTTCGCCAGGTTGATAGCCGCGTAGCACTGCTGCCACATCCGGCTTTTTACCCAGACGTTGTCGGTTGTCAGGCCCTGATACGTTGTGAGCGATAACTGAGGAAAAATACCGTTCGCGCCAGAGGTGTTGTTGTTGGCCGCATTGGTCCAGATATCGGTGCCCATTTCCATGAGGCCGTGACCTTCCTCTTTCCCGTAGAAATAGCGGTTGTACGTATAGATTCCGTTGACACCAGCTTCGATGCCTTCGGATGTCGTAAACAGACTCTGAGCGGTTGATCCCGCCGGGTTGTATTCCTGCAAATCTTCGGTGCAGGACAGCAACGTAGCAGCGAGGGCTAGCAAGGGGATGTATTTTATGAATGTTTTCATGTTTTAAAGAGTGAATGAGCAATTTCAAAGAGCGAAAGAGTGAATGAGTGAATGAGTGTATTTTCAGCACTATCGCTCTTTCACTCTTTCATTCTTTCGCTCTTTAAAATTGCTCTTTAAAAACCAAGGTTTAAGCCAAATACGTATAGTTTCGTCAACGGCTGATCGATAACACCCTCGTTTTCAGGATCGAAATCTTTCAGGTTTGAGAACCAGGCGAGGTTTCGGCCTGATACGTATAGCCGCAGGTTGTCGACTTTAAATTTGTTCGTTATCGTTTTCGGGAACGTGTAGCCTAATGTTACGTTCCGAAGTTTGGCGAACGAAGCCTGCCGTTCGGTCAGCGTCGTTACGTAGGTGGAGCTCCGGGTTGCGTTGGGACGAGGGTAATCGTTGGTAGGATTTTCAGGTGTCCAGTAATCGATGCTGGCGCCGTTGTTGCCCCCGTTCCGGTTATACTTGGCGTAGTAGTCCGAACTGATCCACTGTCCCACGCGAGCGATAAACAATACGTTCAGATCGAAGCCTTTGAACCGAATGTCGTTGCCCAAACCGCCCGTCCACGATGGTACGCGCGAACCGATAATCGTTCGATCCAGACCACTGATTTTACCATCGTTGTTCAGGTCGGCAATCTTTATATCGCCGGGAATTGCGCCGTATTTAGCCGCTTCTGATTCTTCACCCAACTGCCAGATACCCAACTTTTTATAGTCATAATAAATCTGTGAGGGCTGCCCCTGGATAAGCGAGTTGCGGTAGTCGTCGGCTATTACGTCGCCTTGGGGCAACGTAACGATACGTTCCTGGTTGCGGGCAAACGTCAGGTTGGTCGACCAGCTATAATCTTTCCGGCGCATCGTCTGCGTCGTGATACCAATCTCAATCCCCCGGTTTCGAGTCTTGCCAATGTTGCGGTTCACCGTCGTTACGCCCGTGAGCAGCGGCAGCGTATACGGGAAAATAAGATCGTTGGTACGCGCGTCGTAATAGTCGATGTTGGCCGTAATGCGGTTGTCGAGCAGCCCTATGTCCAGACCGACGTCGGCCGTAGTAGTCAGCTCCCACTTTAGATCCTGATTGCCAATGGTTTGGTTAATCAGGTAAGCGTTGGCCGCATTCGCGTCGTTGTAGGCAAACGAAACCGTGGCGAGTGAATTTTGCGTAGCGTACGGGTTAATTACGTCGTTACCCGAAACGCCATAACTGGCCCGCAGTTTCAGATCGGTTACGAATTTCTGCTGCTGCATGAACGATTCGTCGCTGATACGCCAGCCCAGTCCTACCGAAGGGAAGAAAGCCCATTTATGTCCCTCGCCCAGTTTGGACGAACCATCGCTACGTCCCGTAACGGTCAGCAAATATTTATCCTTGAAGCTATAATTGACGCGACCCGTAAATGAAATCAACTTGTTCTGGCTGTACGTGCTTCCGTAAAATGGGTTCTGATTGGCCGCAGCCAGGTTATAAAAATACTGCGCCGGTATCAACTGGTTGTTGCCGCCCGCGAAACTCGATGTATTGGTAAACGTCAGGTAACTGGTTACGCCCGTAATTGTGAACGAATGATCCTGAATGGCGCGTTTATAAGTCAATACGTTCTCCCAGCTCAGGTTGCGGCTCTGGTTACTGGTAACCGACGCTTGCGACTTGGTACCCGCTCCGTCGATGGTATTTCGTCCGTAGTAACTTCCTAATTCGTTGGTCGAGAAAATGGCGCCCAGCGTCGAGCGTAGCGTAAACCCTTCAAAAGGACGCAGTTCGAGGTAGGTCGACAGCGTACCGCGATTGATTTTATTGTTCCGTTTATAAGCGTTCGGTTGCTCGTCGGCCAGCGGGTTGATGACGGTTCCACCCAATGGAAACGGAATAAAATTGCCGTTTTCGTCGTAAGGAGTGCCTAGTGGTGGAATGTTCGACGCACGGTTGAATGGGTCCCGACGAACATCGTTGTCGATATAAGCGAGCTGGGCCTGAATACCGGCGGTAACCCAGTTATTAATGGTCTGATCGACGTTGATACGTGCCGAATACCGCTTGAATTCATCCAGTCGAAGGATTCCCTTTTCGTTGTAATACCCAACCGAGAAATAGATTTTGGTCTTATCCGTACCGGCGGTAATGCCAAGCTGATGATCCTGCTGAAACCCAGGTTTCAGCAACAGTTTGGGCCAATCCGGAAACTGCTGTTTCTGAATGGCATCCAGTTGAAGCGCGTTAAAAATCTTTGAATCGTCGGCCGGACTACTCCACGTACCCGATGCCCGGTACGCTTCACGCCGGAACGCAATGTATTCAGGACCAGTCATAAACTGACCATAACCCGCAACTTCCGAGATACCCGCGTACCCGTTGTAGCTCAATTTGGCTTTGCCACTGCTGCCGCGTTTGGTCGTAATAATAATAACGCCATTAGCTCCCCGAGACCCGTAAATCGCGGTTGAAGAAGCGTCTTTCAATACGTCGATGGAAGCAATATCGTTTGGGTTAATGTCGTTCGCGTTGACGCCCTGGACGCCATCGACAATATACAGTACGTTGTTCGAGCTGCTCGGATTGGCAATCGAGCGGTTCCCACGAATACGGATGGAGGCATTGGCGCCAGCGTACCCACTGTTGCGTGTGATGTCAGCCCCCGGAATTTTCCCCTGAAGCGCTTCCACTGGCGATGTTACCGGCAATTTAACAGTCTCGTCACCTTTGATCGATACGACTGAACCGGTCAAATCGCGCTTGCGCTGCGTACCGTAACCCACAACAACCACTTCGTTTAATTGCTTGCTATCGGTAGCCAGCGTTACGTTCACTTCCGATTGAGTTCCAATAGCTACCTCCTGTGAAAGATAGCCTACGAAACTGAACACCAACGTAGTAGCCGCTTCTGGAATAGTCAGCTGGTACGTACCATTTTGGTCGGTTGTCGTTCCCTGACTCGTGTTTTTGATAACGACGCTCACGCCCGGCAAACCCTGTCCGTTTTCATCTTTCACAGTTCCGCGAATGGGTCGGTCGGCTGTTGTCTGTGCGGACACAGCGGGGATGAGTGACGTAGTGGATATCTTTACTGAGGCCAAAGCCGGTCGCTGTTGAAGGCTGGCAACCGGTTGCGAGGAAGCTATAGTCGAAAAGCCTACTTGGAATAGCCAGAAAAGGCTCAAAAACCAGGTACATATGTATTTCATATTCATATGGTTAAGGAGTTTAACGGAGGAATAGCTTGTTTTACCACGTTGACGTTCAGCGGATTAATGCCCTTAAATAGAAAAATCAGGGAAGCTGTCATTTCACTTCCTTAACGGTTCGATTCTTCGAGTAATAAAAAATGATTGACAAACTTACTTGATTAGCTTAACCTTAATCTCCATCATTTTTTCTAAAAATTGTACAATATTATCATGGTACAACTTTTTGAAAATGTAGGATTTTTCATTGGAGCCTATTTAACTGTGTGAATTCAAATAGTAATATGTATTTACTAAGACCATGTCCTAAATGCGGCTAAAGGAAGTATGGCAAAAACTTCGGAAGGGTTTTGAAGTTTGCTTATCAGATGCCATTCCAAACATGACCATGCCTGCTCCTGATTTAGTGCTACTTATCTATTCAATTTGCATTACCATTGCTTCATTTATTAACCTGATCCGGCTCGACTATTGGTGGATTCGCGTTTGGGACTTTCCGCATTTACAACTTACCGTATTGGCAGCAATTGGTCTGATGGGCTGGCTGGTAGTTGGGCATCATATGGATGGTTTTCTGCTGATTGTTCCTATCGGTTTACTGGCAACGTTGCTGTATCAGTCCTGGCTGATTTACCCCTTTACGCCCTTACACAAGCAGCAAGTCGTCTCATTCTCAGCGTCGAAACGAAATGGTTCAGAAAAAGGCAACACAATCCGGCTTCTGACAGCGAATGTTTTCATGGAAAATACTCAGATGCCTGAGGTTAAAGCGCTAGCGGAGAAACATAAACCGGATATCCTACTCGTGCTGGAAGCAAATCAGAAATGGCAGGATGCGTTGACCGATCTGGAGGAATTTTACCCGCATAGAATCCTGTATCCGCTGGAAAATACGTATGGCATGCTGTTCTATTCCCGTTTTCCGATACGTTCGCACGAACTACGGTTTCTGATTCAGGATGATATTCCGTCGATTTACGCGCAGCTTGAATTACCCTCAGGCCAGCTGATTCATTTTTATGGCGTCCACCCGATGCCGCCAAGCCCTACGGAACATTACCGATCTACAGAACGGGATGCCGAGTTGATTCTGGTGGGGAAAGAAGCACGGACTAAAACCGGCCCGGTCATTGTAGCGGGTGATCTGAACGACGTAGCCTGGTCGCACACGACGCGTTTGTTTCAGCGGGTTAGTGGATTGCTTGATCCGCGGATTGGCCGCGGGCTTTATAATACGTTTCACGCGCGTTACTTTTTTCTGCGCTGGCCGTTGGACCACATTTTCGTTTCCAATCATTTTCAGTTGCAGACCATCCAGCGTTTACCCAACTGCGGCTCGGATCACTTTCCGATGCTGGTTGCACTGACGTATGTAAGTGATCAGGCGCACAAGGACGTAGAAATTCCTCGCCCGGAAGGCGACGATCTGGAAGAAGCGCACGAAAAAATAAACGAAGCGAAAAGCTAAAGAGAAGTCGTAGCAATTTCGCGGATCAGTTCTTCCTGTGAAGACTCAGCAACGGGCAGCTCGCATGCCTGTAATGTTTTGTGCCCTGTAGATCCACAGAAAGTGTAGAATAGTATCACAATGAACTTGTTTAAACTTTCTAAGATAGGTCAAAAAACAGCGTTTTTGTCATTCTGATGTACGAAGAATCTCAAAGGTTCCTCACCTGAGCATTGTGAACCTTGAAGATTCTTCGTACATCAGAATGACAAAAAGTTCTCTATACATAAGCTTAAATAGGTTCAACAGTAAGAAGGCATACTCCCAGCGACGTAATCACGGTTTCCGGCAATCCCACCAGGTATTCCAAAATAATATTCAATCAATAATTATACGTTAACTTCTCAAAAACGTCTGTTTTGGGGGTGTTTAATAGCACTTTAAGAGGGAATGATAATATCCTATACATTGCCGAAAAAATGATATAGATATTGCCGCATTTTATAGGCTTATTTTGAGGGTATAATACAACCCGAATCATAACCTTACCGGCAATTCGCTCAACAGAAATTTCCGACAATGAAAAAACTGATTGCTCCCGTAGTGCTTACCGCCATCCTTTTAGGCAGACAGCCGAGTGCTTTGGCGCAGTATCCGACCATTCCGGCTGATGTTCAGAAGGCAAGCGATGACCTTCTCAAAGAGTCCTGGCGTCAGTCCGATATTGCCTGGGAAAAAGCGAAGCCAATTATTGCGAAAGAAGCGAAGGAGGGAAAACCGTATATCCCCTGGGCAGCCCGTCCGGTCGATCTGCCGCAGGCAAGTATTCCAGCTTTTCCGGGTGCGGAAGGTGGTGGTGCCTATACGTTTGGCGGTCGCGGTGGCAAAGTTATTGTCGTTACGAGCTTGGCCGATAGCGGTCCCGGTACGTTGCGGGAAGCCTGCGAACAAGGGGGCGCACGTACCGTCGTGTTCAACGTAGCAGGGATCATCAAGCTAAAAAGTCCACTGATTATCAGAGCCCCTTACATTACTATCGCTGGACAAACGGCTCCGGGCGACGGCATATGCGTAGCGGGCGAATCGGTTTGGATCAATACGCACGACGTATTGGTTCGGTTTATGCGGTTCCGGCGGGGCGAAACAGGCGTGGGTCGTCGCGACGATTCGATTGGCGGAAACCCAATCGGCAACATCATGATCGATCACGTATCGGCAAGCTGGGGCCTCGACGAAAACATGTCGATGTACCGCCATATGTATAACGACAGCACGGGTAAGACGGTAGAGGAAAAACTACCCACGGTCAATATCACGATTCAGAATTCTATTTTCTCGGAAGCGCTCGATACGTGGAATCACGCTTTCGGCAGTACGTTAGGTGGCGAAAATTGTACGTTCATGCGCAACCTCTGGGCCGACAACGCGGGCCGTAATCCGTCGATTGGCTGGAACGGTATTTTCAACTTTACCAACAACGTTATCTTCAACTGGGTACACCGGTCGATGGACGGGGGCGATTATACGGCTATGTACAATATTATCAACAACTACTACAAGCCTGGCCCCGAAACACCCAAAAATTCGCCCCTCGCCTACCGTATTTTAAAACCCGAATCAGGACGTAGCAAACTACCCTATCGTGTATACGGACGGGCATACGTAGCAGGTAACATCGTTGAAGGAAACGATAAGGTTACGAAAGACAATTGGGACGGTGGTGTTCAGGTTGAAGATCAGGCGAATGCAGGTGAATACACGGCTAATATCAAATGGAAAGAGCCGCTGCCTATGCCCAAACTGACCATCGTAACGGCTAAGCAGGCGCACGACTTTGTGCTGGAAAATGCCGGTGCTACGTTACCCAAACGCGACCCTGTTGATTCACGCATCGTTGAGCAGGTACGTACGGGAAAGATTGCTTATAAAGAAGGAGTTAAATTGCCGGAAACGCAGTTCAAACACCGTCGTTTACCCATCGATTCGTATAAAAACGGTATCATCACCGACCCGATACAGGTAGGTGGTTACCCTGAATATAAAGGCGCACCTTACACCGATTCGGACAAAGATGGCATGCCCGATGCCTGGGAAATCAAGAATGGCCTAAACCCGAAAGACGCGTCTGATGCAAGCCAGGATAAGAACAAGGATGGTTATACCAACATCGAAGAGTATCTGAACAGCGTAGTATCTGTTGCGCAGGTTCGCCCCAGAACGTAGTTGCATAGGCCCCGACAGGCTCCGGCTGTCGGTTGTAGTTACGTAATTATTCGCTATCGCGAATCCGACAGCCGGAGCCTGTCGGAGCCTAATGCAACTCTCTTAAACCGTGCTCAAACTCAACCTCTTTGCCGCTACTCTTTCGCTTCTGCTCACTTTCGGGCAGTTGGGCGAAGTACGTGCGCAAGGGAAGAAGCCCGCTCCGCCCAAACCGGTAGCACTGGGGAGCGATGGGCATTTGGTGTACACGCCTGATGAATTGGGCAACCGCATTCTCGATTTTTCGTACTGCGGCTATCAGGCTGGCGAACAGGCTATTCCGAACGTAGCGATACAGGTTGTAGTGCCGTCACGTAAAGGAGATGCCACTCGCCGAATTCAGGCGGCCATCGACTACGTAGCATCGCTGCCGATGAATAAAGACGGTTTTCGGGGTGCGGTTCTGCTGGAAAAAGGGGTTCATGAAGTAGCAGGTAGCCTCACTATAACGGCTTCGGGCGTAGTGTTACGTGGTAGCGGTACGGGAGTAACTACCCTTCTCGGAACCGGCTTCAGTCGCGAAAACCTCATAACAATTGCGGGTAAAAATGACCGCCATTTATCGGCTTCTATCTCAATTTCAGACCGTTACGTCCCTGTTAATGCGACCAAAATCCGAGTTAGCAACGTAGCAGATTTTAAGGTTGGTGATTATGTTCAGGTTCGTCGTCCATCAACCAAAGAATGGATTCAGAAGCTGGGGACTGATACGTTCGGCGGAGGGCTTTCGGCACTAGGCTGGAAACCGGGACAACGTGACGTGTTCTGGGATCGGCAAATCACCGGCATCAATGGCACTGAAATCACACTGGATGCCCCCCTCACAACGGCGTTAGATTCTACTTACGGTGGCGGAACAATCGCCCGCTATACCTGGCCGGGACGTATCACGCATACCGGGATTGAAAATCTGCAACTTGCCTCGACATTCGATAAAACCAATCCTAAAGACGAAGACCATCGCTGGATGGCTATCGTTCTCGAAAACGTACAGGACGCTTGGGTTCGGCAGGTTATGTTTCGGCATTTTGCTGGTTCGGCTGTATTTGTTCAGGAGTCAGCTAAACGTATCACCATTGAAGATTGCCAGTCGCTGGAGCCGATTTCTGAAATTGGGGGCGAACGACGTAATACGTTCTTTGTCAAAGGGCAACAAGTTCTTTGTCAGAGACTCTACGCCGAATCGGGCATTCACGATTTTGCCGTTGGTTTTTGTAGTGCCGGACCAAATGCCTTTGTGCAGTGTGAGTCGCATCTTCCGTTCAGTTTCAGCGGTAGTATCGACAGTTGGGCGTCGGGCGTTTTGTTCGACGTAGTGAATGTGGATGGCAACGCGCTACGTTTCGCTAATCGCGGACAGGATGAGCAGGGCGCAGGCTGGAATGCGGCCAACAGTGTTTTCTGGCAATGTACTGCTTCCCGCATTGATTGTTATCACCCTCCAACAGCGCAAAACTGGGCGTTCGGTACGTGGGCGCAGTTTTCGGGAGATGGCTATTGGGATATGTCGAATGAGCACATCCGGCCCCGGAGCTTATATTATGCTCAATTAAAAGACCGTTTGGGTGAAAGTGTTACGTCCCGGACCATTCTGTTGCCGGTTGATTCGGAAGCGTCAAGTAGTCCGAGGATTGACGTAGCGGCTGCGCTTACGAAACAGGCCGTTAATCCAGCGCCGACGTTATACGATTTTATCACAGCCGCATCTCAACGCCAACCCATTCCTGCTACGTCGACAGCGAGGTCAATTGATGGTATCGGGCTTCCCAAAGAGCAACTTGTCAAAAAGGCAGAACCGATGCAGATTCAGCAGGGGAAACTGGTTCGCGGTAGTACGTTGCTGACTGGTCGGCGGCAGGAAATAACCTGGTGGAACGGCAGCGCACGGCCTCACGGAATAGCCGGAGCGAAACCACACATTACGCGCTACGTACCGGGGATGACGGGCCGAGGATTGACCGACGATCTGGACGTAATGACCGATTCGCTTAAGGCTGATAACGTACTGGCCATTGATCATAACTACGGTCTCTGGTACGATCGTCGGCGCGACGATCACGAACGGATTCGTCGGATGGATGGGGATGTCTGGCCACCGTTTTATGAGTTGCCGTTTGCCCGCAGTGGCAAAGAAACCGCCTGGGATGGCCTGAGCAAGTATGATTTAATCAAATACAATCACTGGTATTGGAATCGACTGAAACAATATGCCGATCTGGCTGACCAGAAAGGGCTTACGTTGATTCACGAAAATTATTTCCAGCACAACATTATCGAAGCCGGTGCGCATTACGCCGATTTCCCCTGGCGACCTGTCAACAACATCAATAACACGGGTTTTCCTGAACCTGTACCTTACGCGGGCGACAAACGGATTTTCATGGCCGAGCAGTTTTACGACGTATCGAATCCGGTTCGGCGGGCGCTGCATCGGGCCTACATTCAGCAGTGTCTGAATAATTTCGTGGGCAACACGGGCGTAATTCAACTCATTAGTGCTGAGTACACTGGCCCCTTGTCATTCGTGCAATTCTGGCTGGATACGATCAGTGAATGGGAAAAGGAAACCGGCAAAAAAGTGATTGTTGGCCTAAGCACAACAAAGGATGTTCAGGATGCAATTTTGGCCGATACCAAACGGGCCTCGGTTGTCAATCTGATCGACATTCGGTACTGGCATTATCAGGCTAACGGCACTACCTATGCGCCCGCCGGTGGTCAGAATCTGGCTCCACGCCAGCACGCCCGCCTGACTCCGCCGAAGAAAAGTTCGTTTGAGCAAGTGTATCGAGCCGTAAAAGAATATCGGCAGAAATTCCCGGAGAAGGCTGTTACGTATTCTGCCGACAGCTATGATTCAATGGGCTGGGCAGTACTGATGGCTGGAGGCTCCATGCCGAACGTACCACCTTTGTCCGACCCGCAATTTCTGGCCGATGCCACGCAAATGCAGCCGGTTGAGTTATCACAGAACTCTACCAGTCAATGGGCATTAGGTGTCGAAAAAACGGGCTATATTTTCTACAATGAATCATTGAATGCGGTTCAACTTGATTTGACGAAAGCGGCTGGTACGTTCACAGTGCATTACGTAAATCCGAAAACGGGGCAGATCACCAAGTTGAACGACGTAGTGAAAGGTGGCGGTGTCGTTAGTCTGAAGAAGCAGAGTGAAGGTGCTGAAGTGATTTGGGTTAAAAAAAGTAAAGGGTTATGAGAAGGTTTCGTTTTACCCCTAAATCCCCTAAAGGGGACTTGGCTTATGTATGGACAAAGTCCCCTTTAGGGGATTTAGGGGTATGGGTAATACTGCTTTTACTCTGCATCACCCAACTCCACGCCCAAGACACCGTTCGTTACGTCGGTACTACGTTGTCGAATGTCGATTATCACCACGGGCAACTAAGTCCGGCAGTGGGCGTACATAACATTCAGGTTTTTCGGGCGAATCGCGAACATCCAGAGTTAGCGGGTGGCTTGAATTGGACGTACAACCACGCGCCCATGCTGACGTATTGGAACAACACGTACTACGTTCAATTTTTGAGCAATCCGGTTGGTGAACACGTACCACCAGGTCAGACTCTACTTCTAACCTCGAAAGATGGCCAAAGCTGGTCGAAGCCGACGGTCGTTTTTCCGCCGTACAAAATTCCGGATGGGTGGAAAAAGGAAGGCCGACCAGAGGTAGCCAAGGATTTGTACGCGGTGATGCACCAGCGTATGGGTTTCTACGTAGCGAAAAACAAAAGGCTGCTGACGCTTGGGTTTTACGGCATCGTGATGGGACCGAAAGATGACCCCAATGACGGTAACGGCATCGGGCGGGTCGTTCGCGAGATCTATCCCGATGGCAAGTTTGGCCCGATCTACTTCATTCGAAACAATACGTCCTGGGATAAAACGAAGTCAGCGTATCCGTTCTATACGACGTCGAAAGACAAGGGATTTGTGGAAGCCTGCAACGAACTATTGGGCAACAATCTGATGATGCAGCAGTGGATTGAAGAAGCCGACCGGAACGATCCGCTGATTTCATTGAAGAAAGATGTTAAGGCGTTCAGCTATTACCATTTACCTGATAATCGGGTGGTTGGTCTCTGGAAGCACGCGCTCACGACGATTAGCAAAGACGATGGTAAAACCTGGCTTTACAACCCGCTTCGGGCGCCGGGATTTGTAAACAGCAATGCCAAAATCTGGGGTCAGCGAATGTCAGATGGGCAGTACGTTACGGTTTATAATCCGTCGGAATTTCGTTGGCCGTTAGCCTTGTCGACCAGCAAAGACGGACTGAATTACACGAATCTACTGCTGGTTAACGGCGAGATTACGTCCATGCGCTACGGTGGCGCTTACAAGTCTTACGGACCGCAATACGTTCGGGGCATCGAAGAAGGTAACGGCACACCTCCTGATGGCAATTTGTGGGTGACGTACAGTGTGAATAAGGAAGATATCTGGGTTTCCAAGATTCCGGTTCCCATCACCGACGAAGTCACTACGCACCCAAACGAAACCTTCGCTACGTTGCCCGCGGGTGAGGAATTGAAACGCTGGAATATCTACAGCCCAATCTACGCATCGGCCAAAATCGAATCGGTAGACGGAGTGAAATCACTGGTGCTACGTGATAAAGATCCCTTTGATTACGCCAAAGCTGAGCGCGTTATTCCAGATTCTAAAAAGCTGGCTGTTGAATTTTCGATAGCACCACAACAGACAAACAAAGGTACGTTACACATTGAGTTCCAGGATGCGAAAGGCGATCCAGCAGTACGTCTGATGTTCGACGCCGACAGTTTATTTAAAGCTAAAGTGGGTTATCGCGATTCGAACATTCAGAAATACGAAGCAGGAAAACAATACGAAGTACGTATCGAATTGGACCGCGACAAGCGCATGTTTACTACGTTCGTCAATGGTCAGTCTAAAGGGGCGCGGTTGTTTTTCGCGCCTGTGGCTTCATTCCGGCGGGTCGTTTTCCGAACGGGTAAGGTACGCCGTTTCCCGGATGCCGATACGCCCACGGACCAGAATTATGATCTACCAAAAGGTGGTGAACTGGAGCCTGAAGCCGTTTTCGTGATTAAGTCTTTCAAAACAAGCGCATTGCAGAATAGAGCTGAATAGTTTTTTGTCATGCTGGCGAAGGAATCGGACCGCCGAAGCGGCATCTTAAAGCCTCCTGACTTACAAATAAGGAAACCTTAAGATGCTTCCTTCGTCAGCATGATAAAAAAATCCTGATAATGAGATGGTCAATAAAATACACTATATAACCTTACTCGTCACGCTGGTTTTTTCCAGTGCTACGTTCGCTCAGTTAGCCAAATGGCAATCGGGGTTGGTAACGGATGAGTTTGTGGTTGAAAATCCGCCTTTCCCGGAAAGCCATGCAGCTACTATTGCTGAAACGCCAACCGGACTGGTTTCGGCCTGGTTTGGAGGCACCAAAGAACGAAATCCGGACGTGTGTATCTGGATCAGTCGACAAGAAAAGGGTAAGTGGCTGGCTCCGCAGAACGTAGCGAATGGCATCGTCAACGATACGTTGCGATACGCTTGCTGGAATCCTGTTTTATATCAGATTCCCAAAGGCGATTTGATGCTGTTTTACAAAGTTGGGCCAAGTCCGTCGAAGTGGTGGGGCTTACTGAAAACGTCGGCGGATGGAGGGCGTACATGGTCGGCGGCTAAGAAACTGCCCGATGGCTACATCGGTCCGGTCAAAAACAAACCGGTTTTACTCGCTAACGGAAATCTGGTTTGCCCTTCCAGCACGGAAGGTGATGGCTGGAAACTGCATTTCGAGATAACCTCTGATTTTGGCAAAACCTGGCGCAAAATCGGCCCGATCAACGACGGGAAATCGTTGAACGCCATTCAACCCAGCATTTTGTCTTACGGCAATGGTAAACTTCAGATTCTGGCACGTAGCAAAGATCGCGCTATTGAAGAGTCCTGGTCGACGGATAACGGCGAAACCTGGTCGCCATTGGCCAAAACAAACTTACCCAATAACAACTCCGGCACCGACGCAGTCACGCTGAAAGATGGTCGGCAGGTATTAGTGTATAACCACGTATTACCGCCGGGCGATTTGGCAAAAGGGCCTCGCACGCCATTGAATCTGGCAATTTCGAACGATGGGAAGGACTGGTCAGCCGCTATGATTCTGGAAGATTCACCCATTAGTCAGTATTCATATCCGTCTGTGATTCAGACAAGTGACGGAATGGTCCACGTGATTTATACGTGGCGTCGGCAGAAGATCAAACATGCGGTTATCGATCCGAAGAAACTGAAGTTAAAGCCAATTGAAAACGGTATCTGGCCGACATTGGATGGGTACTCTGCACCGATTGCCAAAGAGATTACGAAGGATTAAACTTTTTTGTCATTCCGACGAAGGAGGAATCCGCTCCGGCGGCCCGGTTAAAGTACCCTCACCTGAGTGTTAGGAAAGTTTAAGATTCCTCCTGCGTCGGAATGACAAAAGAGCTCAGACAGAGATTCGAAATAATGAGTCAATTTTTAACCATACAATTCCCCGGTAAACTGGTCTTCGGCAAAGGGTCGTTGGCGAAACTGGCTGATGAGATGATTCAGTTAGCGCCAAAGGGTGTGCTGCTGGTTACGATCAGTCCGTTGCTGGCTGCGCTGAAGAATCTAGTTGATACGTTGGAAACCAACGGAATACAGGTTCAGACTGATACCAGCATCGTGCAGGAGCCGTCGTTTGCCGACTTCACTACGTTGATGAAATCCGTAACGCCATTCAACCCCGACGTAGTGCTGGGCATTGGTGGCGGCAGCGTACTCGACGTAGCGAAACTTGTAGCCGCGCAACTCGAAAACGATCAGACGCTCACCGATATGCTGGGTATCGGCAACCTGAGCGGGCGTAGCAAAAAACTCATCTGCGTACCTGCTACGTCGGGAACGGGTAGTGAGGCATCGCCGAACGCCATTTTGGTCGATGATGCTGACAATCAGAAGAAAGGAATTATCAGCCCGTTTCTGGTGCCCGACATTGTATATGTTGACCCACTACTGACGATGAGCGTTCCACCATCGATTACAGCCGCTACCGGTATAGATGCGCTGACACATTGTCTGGAGGCTTACACTAACAAATTCGCTCAGCCTTTCATCGACATGTACGCATACGAAGGCATGCGCCTGATTGCCAACAACATCGTGCAGGCAGTACGTAACGGAGCAGATGAAAATGCTCGCTCGGAGGTGGCGATGGGAAGTTTGTTAGGTGGGTTCTGTTTGGGGCCGGTCAATACGGCAGGGGTTCATGCGCTGTCGTATCCGCTGGGGAGCATGTTCCATCTGGCACACGGACTTTCCAATGCGTTGCTGCTGCCGTATGTCATGGAATTTAACATTCCGGCAGCAACGTGTCGATACGCTCAGGTAGCCACGGCGCTTGGCTGCGAGCGGGGGCAGGATTGCGCTGAAACAGCCGCAAGGGGTGTACAGAAAATCAAGGAATTGATCCGGGAATGTGGTATACCGAAACGTTTACGCGACGTAGGGATTCCGAAAGACGCGATTCCGCAAATGGCTGACGATGCCCTGAAAATCACTCGTTTATTGAAGAATAATCCGCGGGAAATTACTCGTGATGATGCTATCGCTATTTATTCAGCCGCTTATTAGGCTATGACTATGAAAAAGAAATACCAGGGTGTTGTGGTTCCGCTGGTTACGCCACTGACCCAAACGTATCGATTGGATGTGGCGGCCGTTGAGAAAATCGTGTCTACCATTCAGGCCAGTGAAGCCATGCCGTTTGTTCTCGGGACAACCGGTGAAGCGACGTCACTCCCGATGTCGGTGAAAAAGGCTTACGTGAAAGAAGCCGCCCGACTAAAATCGGCTGGGCGGCAATCCACAGACACGGTTCTGTACGCAGGCATCTCCGCGAATTGTCTGGAGGAGTCGGCGGAGTTCGCGAATTACTGTTTCGATGCGGGTGTCGATGCGGTGGCGGCTACCCTTCCCTGTTATTACGCCTTGTCGGAAGACCAGATGAAGCGGTATTTCGAGCAGTTAGCCGATCAGCTAAATGGCCCGATGATCATCTACAATATCTTCGCTACAACCCGAATGTCGATTCCAATTTCTGTGATTGATGAGCTAAGCCATCACCCGAATATTGTTGGTGTCAAAGATTCAGAACGTAGCATGGATAGGCTGACGCAGTCGGTAGCGCTTTGGGCAAATCGGCCTGATTTCAGCCATTTTATGGGCTGGGCCGCCCGGTCAGCTCATGCTATACTGGCAGGTAGTGATGGTCTGGTGCCCAGCACCGGAAACCTGTTTCCAGGCATCTATCGCGACATGATGAAAGCGATTCAGACGGGTGACGAAGAAAAAGCTTTTTCCTGTCAGAATCAGTCGGATGTATTCGGTCATTTATACCAGTCGGGCCGAACGCTGGGCGAATCGTTATGGGCGCTGAAAGTGCTCATGCAGGAATATGGCCTCTGCGGAACAACCATGATGCCCCCTCTGCAACCCCAGTCTGTACAGGAAGAAAATAAACTAAAAACCGAACTTGCTGAATTACTGGCGAAGGAGGAAATACAAATTTAAGTTCACAGTTTTCAGTCTTCTGTTTTCAGTTAGTGAACTATGCGTCAGCCAACTGGAAACAGAAAACCGTAAACAGAAAACTGACTAATAATGAACAACGTAGAGAAACCAATCATCGGGATTACGATGGGTGATCCGGCCAGTATTGGTCCCGAAATAGCCGTGAAGGCACTATTGAATCCAATTATATACGAAATCTGCAATCCGGTTCTGGTAGGTGATGCGGGTGTGTTTGCGGATATTTCGAAACGATTGAACCTGAACGTAGCAATCCATCCTATCCACTCCATTCAAAACGCTACGTTCCAGTTCGGCACGATTGACGTGTATGACCTCGACAACGTAGCGCTTGACAATTTACAATTCGGTGAAATCTCAGCAATGGCGGGCGAAGCCGCGTTTGCATCCGTGAAAAAAGTCATCGATCTGGCGCTGGCTGACGAAATTGACGCCACTGTAACGGGGCCGATCAACAAAAAATCCATCAACGAAGCCGGTCATCATTTCGCCGGGCATACCGAAATCTACGCGCATTACACCAACACGAAGAAATACGGAATGCTACTGGTTGAGGATCAGCTAAAAGTGATTCACGTATCGACGCACGTATCGCTTCGGCAAGCCTGTGATCTGGTAAAAAAAGACCGTATCCTTGAAGTGATCGAATTACTGCATAACGGACTGATTTCATTAGGTGAAACGAATCTGAAAATTGGCGTAGCGGGCTTAAACCCACACGCTGGCGATTCGGGTCTGTTTGGTACGGAAGACGATGAAGAAATCGCACCCGCCGTGGCAGAAGCTAAACGACGTGGATTTGACGTAGAAGGCCCAGTTCCGGCTGATACGTTGTTCTCTAAAGCGGCTACGGGTTATTACGGTGGTGTCGTGGCCATGTATCACGATCAGGGCCACATTCCGTTTAAACTAACGGGTTTCAAATGGAACGCCGAAAAAAAGCAGATGGATAGTGTGAAAGGCGTTAACATCACGATGGGTTTACCGATTATCCGTACCTCCGTCGATCACGGAACCGCGTTTGAAATCGCCGGAAAAGGCGTAGCCAGCCCCGATGCGATGATTCTGGCCATCGAATCGGCAGTGCAGTTAGCGAGGAATAAAAAGAGCGAAAGAGCGAAAGAGCAAAAGAGCGACAAAAACTTGCGTCAGTATTCACTCTTTTAGTTTTTCGCACTTTCACTCTTTCACACTTTCGCTCTTTAATTATGATTGCTGTCATTGCGGATGATTTAACGGGAGCAGCGGAACTGGCAGGCATTGGCCGAACCTTTGGTTTGACGGTTGAGCTGGCGATGTCAGTTAACCCACAATCAACGGCGGATTTGCTCGTCATTGCCACCGATGCGCGGTCTGTTTCTGAGTCGGAAGCTGTGCAGGAAATGACCCAGGTGAGCGCTATGTTACGTACTATGAAGCCACAACTGATCTACAAAAAGACGGATTCGGTGCTACGTGGGTATGTAATTGCAGAAGTCAGCGCGCAACTGAACGTACTGAATTTAGACAAAGCACTCATTGTTCCGGCGAATCCTGCGTTGGGTAGAATGCTGATCGATGGTCATTATTACGTTCAGGGCGAACTGATTCACCAGACTAATTTTTCGCAAGATCCGGAGTTTCCGATAACCGAGTCGAACATACTGAAGCGGTTATCGGTAGACAACGTAGCGTTATCGGTTCTGCCTCCCACAACGACCTCGCTTCAGCCGGGCATTATTATTGGGGAGGCCGGAACGCAGGGCGATCTAAAAACATGGGCCGGACGTATCGATGAGCAGACGTTGCCGGGCGGGGGTGCGGGTTTCTTTGAAGCAATTCTTAGCACACACTACGTTCCCAAACGCGAACCAAGTCCAGAAATCACCTTGGGCAACCGCAGGTTTTATGTGTGTGGAACAGCCTTTGAACGTAGCGCGGAACTGGTGAAAAAGGCGGCTTTGGTCGCAAATTGTGTCTGCTACATGCCCGATAATCTGGCGCAGTCCGTTGATCAGGAAGACGATGAACTAACCAATTGGGCCGACCAAATCGTTACGTATTTTGAGCGACATGAACAGGTAATTATTGCGATAGACGCGAATACTACCGGACAGGCGGTCCAGCTACGAAGCGCCATGGCAAAAACCGTGAAGCAGGTGCTTGATCAGATTTCCGTAGATGAATTAATTATCGAAGGCGGCTCAACGGCGTCGGCGGTGCTACGTGAAATTGGCGTTACGCAACTTGCTCCGACACATGAACTGGCAACTGGTGTGGTTCGAAGTCTGGCTATCGGCCACGAGCCATTATACATTACGATGAAACCCGGAAGCTATCGCTGGCCTACGGAATTATGGACATTTTGATTAATTCCTAAACCGAATGTCGATCCCAACCCTTAGCCTAATTGATTACCTTATAATCGTTGCGGTGCTGATTATCAACCTGTATTTCGGGTTGCGGTACGCGAAAAATCAACGTACCACCGAAACGTATTTTGCCGCCAGAGGTCGGGTGCCCGCCTGGGCAATTGGTATGTCGCTTCTGGCTACGCTAATCAGCAGCGTTACATTCCTGGGCTATCCAAGTGAGGGCTATTCCTCGAACTGGCTGCTGCTGGTACAGGGGTTAATGGTGCCAATTATTTTGCTAGGTACCATTTGGTTCATTGTGCCATTGTATCGCAAAGTTATTGGCCTCAGTACGTATGAATATTTCGAGAAGCGCTTCGGTTCGTTTGCTCGTTATTATAGCTCTATCGCTTTTGTACTCAGGCAGTTCTCATCGATGGGAACGGTTTTCTTTCTGCTGTCTGTAGCGCTGACGAATATGACTGGCGCTGATACGTTCTACATCATCATCGTGGTTGGGCTGATTATCATTACGGTCAATTTACTGGGGGGTATTGAAGCGGTCATCTGGCTGGATGTTTTTCAGGGGTTTATGCTATTTGCCAGCGGACTTCTCTGCGTAATGGTCATTCTTTTTTCTGTCAACGGCGGTTTTTCCGAGGTCATTCATACGGCTTCGGAGAATGGGCGAACCGGTTTTGGGCCTTATGATCTGAATTTTACGAAGCTCACATTTGTCGTGATGGTCATTAACGGCATGTTCTACGCCATCCAGAAATACGGCACTGACCAGACCGTTGTCCAGCGCTATCTGACTGCCAAAACCGACAGAGCGGCTATCAAAGCGTCGATTCTGGGCATTTCGCTAACCGTGCCGGTTTGGGCGCTGTTTATGTTTATCGGAACCGCGCTGTTTGTCTACTATAAGCAGAATCCCCTCCCCCAAAATCTGCGACCGGATGCGGTTTTCCCGTATTTCATCATGACGAAATTTCCGACGGGCGTGGTTGGGTTCATTCTCGCAGCTATGATTTCGGCGGCTATTTGCAGCCTCAGTGCGGATTTGAATTCACTGGCGGCTGTTGGACTGGAAGATTTCTATAAAAAAGCCCGTCCGGCACGTACCGATAAAGAATATCTGACGGTCAGTAAAACGATTGTTATCATCTCCGGCCTCATTGCAATTGGGATTGGCGCCATTTACTTGCAAGCTGGTAATGAGGGCGTTTTGGGTATTGTCTTTACATTATACGCCATCTTTTCGGGTGGTATTGTCGGGATTTTCCTGCTGGGCATTTTCAGTGCGCGGGCTAATTGGCAGGGGGTAAATATTGCCATTGTTACGTGTATTCTGTTCACGGCTTATGCCTTCCTGACCTCTACCAAAATCGGCTACGGCGACAATAAACGGCTTTTATTAGACCTTGGTAATTACAATTTCACGCATCATAAACTGATGTTGGGCGTATACAGCCATCTGGTTGTTATTGGCGTTGGCTACGTAGCAAGTCTCTTCTTTCCAAAACCAAAGCTGGATCAAAACCTTTTGTACAGCGGCTGGCGCAAGAAATCTCTGTCATCTGACGCAGATGAAGATTCGACAGATTCCACGACGGCTGCACAGCTTAAACTCTCAGCCACAAGCCCAAAATAAACGTTTTTGTCATGCTGAGGCATCCTTGCCTGCAAGTAATGATACGTTAAAATGCTTCCTGCCGCACCGGCGGACCGGTCAGCATGACAAAAACGCCATACAACTCAACTACGTATGCAACTCTCTCGTCGACAATTCATTACGTCTAGTTCGCTCATGGCCGCCGGATTATGCTTGCCCGACGCATGGGCCTGGGCAAAACCTTCTGAAAAACAAACCTATAAAATTGCTGTAGTCGATTTAATGATTCTGAAGCGGCAGAAATTGGGTGCTTTTCAGCTCACCAAAGACATTGGTGCCGACGGTCTGGAAGTCGATATGGGCGGATTGGGCCAGCGTGATACGTTTGATAATCAACTGGCTAATCCCGAAATACGGCAGCAGTTTCTGGATAAAGCGAAGGAACTCAATCTGGAAATCTGTTCGCTGGCCATGTCGGGTTTCTACGCGCAGTCGTTTGCGACTCGACCAACGTATCAGCGCATGATTCAGGATTGCTTCGACACGATGAAGGCGATGAATGTCAACGTAGCGTTTCTGCCGCTGGGCACACAGGGCGACTTGGTAAAAAATCCCGAACTGCGACCGGTCATTGTCGAGCGATTGAAAGTGGTTGGTAAGATGGCGAAGAAAGCAGGCGTTGTGGTCGGTATCGAAACGTCGTTGGACGCTGCGGGGGAAGTAAAACTCTTGGATGAAATTGGCTCAAAAAACATCCAGATTTACTTCAATTTCTCTAATCCACTCAAAGCCGGACGCGATTTGCACGATGAGTTACGCATTCTGGGCAAAAAGCGAATTTGCCAGATTCACTGCACCGACGAAGATGGCGTGTGGCTTCAGAACAACACCCGGCTTGACCTGAAAAAAGTAAAACAAACGCTGGATGATATGGGCTGGAAAGGCTGGCTGGTCGTCGAACGCTCGCGCGATGCGGCCGATCCACGTAACGTCAAGAAGAATTTTGGTGCCAACACTACGTATCTAAAATCCATTTTTCAGGCGGGTTAAGGCCAGATTGGAGACGTAGTACGATAATATCCTACAACGGGTTGTGAAAATAGCATATTCTATAGCGGTTTATTCCTATTAATTTTGATTGATGCGCTGACACATTCCAAACCGTTACATTACCTCAGCGCAATCGCCCAACTATGCTACGTAAATCGCTTTATATATTCTGTATCAGTTGGTTCTTAGTTGGCAGTATAACCAGCCATGCTCAGCAAAAAGGCCTGGTCAATACGTCGCAAAGCAAGTTCGTTCGGTTGCAGGGCGTCAATATGAGTGACGTTACGTGGACAACGGGATTCTGGGCAGATCGCTTCAAAGTTTGCCGGGACTCGATGGTGCCGCACCTCTGGGATACGTACACCAACGCGAAAGTCAGTCACTCGTTCGAGAAT
This sequence comes from Spirosoma flavus, assembly GCF_054778555.1. Classification (NCBI taxonomy): domain Bacteria; kingdom Pseudomonadati; phylum Bacteroidota; class Cytophagia; order Cytophagales; family Cytophagaceae; genus Spirosoma; species Spirosoma flavus. The sequence goes on along the minus strand of NZ_BAAGZL010000001.1, from coordinate 545,905 downwards.
TTTAAAATTGCGGCTGGACTGGCATCAGGAAATGCCAAAGGCCCTTCATTTCACGACGGCGATTTCTACAAAACGCTGGAATCGCTGGCGGGTATGTATGCGTTGACGCACGATAAAAAACTGGACGCCCTGATGGATGATGCCATCGCCGTTATTGGCAAAGCCCAAATGCCTGACGGCTACATTTATACGAAGACCATTATTCAGCAGAAAAAGACCGGTGAGAAGAAGATGTTTGATGGGGCGGCCTTCCGTGATAAGCTCAGTTTCGAGGCTTACAACTTCGGGCATCTGATGACGGCAGCCTGCGTGCATTACCGCGCTACGGGCAAAACCTCATTGCTGAACATCGCGAAAAAAGCGACTGATTTCCTGATCGGTTTTTACAACAACGCTAGTCCCGAACAGGCACGTAACGCCATTTGCCCATCGCACTACATGGGCATTATCGAGATGTACCGCACCACGCAGGAGCCAAAGTATCTGGCTCTGGCTCAGAAGCTTATCGACATTCGCGGCCAGACGGACGGTACCGACGACAACTCCGACCGGGTTCCGTTTCGAAAGATGACTAAGGTAATTGGACACGCGGTTCGGGCTAATTACCTGTTTGCAGGTGCTGCCGACGTATTTGCCGAAACGGGTGATAGTACGCTGCTCGCTACGTTAGATTTAATGTGGGATGATGTAATTCATCGTAAAATGTACGTAACGGGCGGCTGTGGAGCACTTTATGATGGCGTTTCGCCGGAAGGAACTTCCTATAAACCTGACTCCGTGCAGAAAATTCATCAGGCGTACGGGAAGGCGTATCAATTACCAAACCATTCTGCCCATAACGAAACCTGCGCCAACATTGGCAATTTGCTCTGGAACTACCGGATGCTACAAATTACGGGCAAAGCCAAATATGCGGATGTTATGGAACTGGCGCTGTACAACAGCATCCTGTCGGGAATTAGTCTGGACGGAAATAAATTCTTCTATACCAATCCGTTAAGTGCGTCAGATGATTATCCGTATCATATGCGCTGGATGGGCGGCCGGCAGCCTTACATTCGCCTGTCGAATTGCTGCCCGCCGAATACAGTACGTACCGTGGCTGAGGTTAGTAATTATGCGTATAGCGTATCCGACAAAGGTTTATGGCTGAATCTGTTTGGGGCTAATCAACTGACTACTACGTTAAAAGACGGCTCGCCAATCCGACTAACGCAGGAAACAGCCTATCCGTGGGATGGTGCCGTAACGATCAGTCTGGCGCAAGTACCAACCAAACCGTTTTCACTCTTTGTGCGTGTTCCGGGCTGGTGCCAGGGGGCTACAATTAAAGTGAATGGAGTCGCTACGTCCGCTAAAATTCAATCGGGGGAATATGCCGAACTGAACCGAAGCTGGAAAGCGGGTGATAAAGTCGAAATCAACTTGCCGATGCCGGTTAAACTAATCGAAGCAAATCCGCTGGTTGAAGAAGTACGTAATCAGGTAGCGGTAAAACGCGGCCCTGTTGTTTACTGTCTGGAATCGGTTGACAACACCAAGGAGAAAATCACTACGTTAGGACTGTCGACGAAAAACAACCTCAGACCCAAACTCGTAACCATCGAAAATAGCGAACTGATGGCGCTGGAAGGTGATGCGCAACGTATCGACAACACTACGTGGACAAATCAGCTTTATCGGGAAGTGTCGGACAAATCGCCTGCGTCAACACCGGTTCGACTGATTCCCTACTACGCCTGGAGCAACCGAGGACGCTCTGAAATGACCGTCTGGATTCCGTTAGTACGGTGAGTCTACAATATCATCATCTGCTTAATTCTTTATCCAGAAACCACTAAACAAAGCTGACTTTAACCATCAGTCAATTTGCTTTATTAGTAGCTAATACCTGAACCAAGTGCTGTTTATAACCGGCTAATGCCTCTTCATAGTAAGATACGAGCCTGGACCGGCGGGGCTCACTTAAGAAACTCATTTTTACCTGTTGATAGCGCAGGTAAGTAGTCGCAATTACTCCTTCAAGTCGCTGGATGTAGCGCATGGTCCGCTCCTGCCTTGCCCGATGAATCTCCAGCAACCATTGTTGATGAACTGAACGCCAATCAACAGGCTTCAGTAATATCTGTCCCCACTCGGATAGCTCTGACTGAATTATCCCCTGTTCAGTAGTTTCAGCCACTCTACTCACCTCTGTTAACAGATTGATCATCTCCGTTTGCGTAGCAGGATAAGCAAGATCAATCGTCTGATTAGCCACTTTATACAAATACCGCTCGAAAACTTGACTGAAAGATTTACCAACGTGATTCATGATATGGTCTAAATTGAATAGGTTGGATAAAGACCTAGCTGGCAGATAATAACGCTAATTCGAGAAGTCTGTGGGCCTGCTGGTTAAGCTGCCTTAAAGATTGTGTATGATTATCCAGCTGTTCTAATCGGTTGATGACCGATTGGTTATCAATTTGATCAAGGTCAAGCAATAATTTTTCCAGTTCACTTCGCATGGTAATCTGCAAACTCATCAGTTGAGGAACATGGCACTGCCCTATCCAATTCGTTTCATGGCGGGGCGCCTGGTGAATTGAGTCCAGGTAAAGGCTAATTTGATTATACTGACGATATAATTCGGTAGCCGCTGCTGACCAGTTAATCAGGACTTCCTTTAACTTTAAGTTAAGATCAGTCTCTTCATCACCTTTACGCTGACCTTCCATAAAAGCTTTTGTTTAAGATTCTAGCTGCTTACGCGATTAAAAGTTAAACAAAGATAATACCTATGCTATCATATTTACGTCAAAGGTGACAAGAAGTTAATTAGTATGCAATCCGCTTATTGCCTAACTACCGTACGCTATATACGATGGAACTGTAAAAAATTCCTAAAAGCTATTTAAGCATAGTTACAACATCACTCCGCCGGGACTCGGGAGTTACCAGCAGCGATTCAACTTTGCCGTTTTTCAGGACAGCTTCGACGGTAGTGTTGTAGGGCGCGTGAAGCTTAACATGGACGTCCCAGTTTTTGGGCCAGGCCGGAAACAGATAAATTTTTCGGCCATCGGCTTGCAACAGCATTTCCTGCAAACCAATCATCCCCGACCCTCCCCAATTATGATCCGGCGTCCAGTCATAGCCCGGCCCCCAGAAAGCTGGGAACCGACGATCGGAGTCACTCAACTTCAGTAACGTAAGGCGAGCCGCTTCATCAGTCAGGCCTAGCCGAGCCGCGAAAATATTGTCCTGCTTCCAGCCTACATGACTGCGGAATTTCAAGGCGTCGGTATCGTACCGATACGTATTGATAGCCGTATCCAGCCCGGCTTTGCCCAAACCATAAACTCCCCATGGATAAACCGGATAGAGCTGGGGTGTTTCTACGTTGTTGATACGCTCCCAGAGTTTGGCCGGGGCAATTGTCGGATGACCGTCAAACGACCGAAAACTTATCGGCGGAATCCGGCTCAACATGGCTTTCCAAGATTCCCGCTTTTCGGTTGTCAAATACGTACCAGGCAGCTCCAGCAGACGTATCAGCACGGTACGTAGCGCCGAAATGGTTGACGTCGAATTATAGGCCATCTTGTACGTTTCGGCGGCCGAACCCGGATACAAAATCAGTTTTTTATCGCCGTCCAGCGCTTTACTGCCTCGCTTTTTGGCCAGATACTGATAGTGTTCGTCAAAGAAAGTTAAACAGCTTTCCATGAACGGAATATAGCCCGAAATATCCTGACCTGCGTATCGTTCCGTTTCCAGCATCATCAGGCAAAACTCCAGCACCGTATCCCATTCATATTCCAGCCAGGCGTTGTATTCCATGCCTTTATCGTAGCCAGCCGGACGTTTGGTGCCGTATTCCGCGAAGTTGGGTAGACCAAAATTCTCGATCTGTTCCGTGAAACTGGCTCCTTTGTGCTGCCAGTAAACCGCCGTTCGCAACTCTGCATTTTTGAGGACATTCAGGTAAAAATCGAATTGCGGTTTCATCAGAGACCAGTCGCCACTTTTCAGCATCGGCCAGTAAACCAATCGCTGGTTTTGCGCCGTGTGGATACCCCCACCCCAATTGCGGAAGTCGGGCGTATACCTCATTGTCGAATCCGTCAGCGAGGGATCAAACGTAAACAGGCCACCGTTGAATTTAGTCGGATATTTACCGAAGGCATTACAGCCCAGCATGTACCGGAACAATTGATAGTTGCGAGCGACTTGCCACTCAGGCGAATTTGGTGGATTTGTGATGCAGACAAAGCTTTTCGTCCAGAAGTCATTCCACCAGCCCTGCGTTTTTTGCTGCGCCGTTTTTGCTACCTTATCAGCTTCTTTCTGTACGTTTTCCAACCCCCGTTGCCAATCTTCCAACTGGGCGGCTTTGGCTGCATGCAGGTGAACGAGAAGCGAATGCGAACGGGCAGCTTTCGTACTGACCAGTTTCCAGCCCTGAAAATCAGTATCTAAATAACGCCCCTGATACGTACCGGCCGGTTTCATATTTCGGCCTGATAGCCTTCCTCCAAACGTCAGGTCAGCTAGCGGATTGAACAGTTGCGATTTGACCCTATCCAAGCCCTGCTGCTGCACCGTTTCGTCGAAAGCGCTACGTTCCGGGCCATTTCTATGGTAAAAAACCACATCATCACCATTAAATTGAATCGCATCCTTCAGCGTTTTGACTTCGCCCGGCGGGGCCCACTTATACGAATTCGCGTTGTTTTCCTTGCCTTTCGTCACACGATCAACGTAGCGCCAGCTTTCAAAAGAGGCTTCGGCACGTAGCGCTTTATCACTCGATATGTCGACGTGAACGACCGGCCTGAACACATCAACCCAAACCGTAATCTGCGCCGAAAGCCCTGATTTGGTGCCATTAATTGAAACGTGCCCTTTGTTAAGCACCAACTCCTGCCGGAACGTAACGCCTTCATCGAATGGATTGGGAGATAATTTGAGCCGAATGCGCCCGAGTTTCAGTAACGTATTATTGTGGTCGAACGTACCGCTTCGTGATACGTATATCAGTAAATCACCTTTCTCAACCCACACGTTCAGGCCAATATCACCCCCACCACAGGGCATCGATTCTGCTGAATTTTTACTTTGACTCGTCCATACTACGTTATATTGATCTATAGCTGCCGATTGAGCAGAACCACTACGTATACTACTGACAACTAGAATATTGACAAGCAATAAACTATTCCAGAAGTGGCCTGATAAACGATGAAAGATGGAACGTAGCAAGGCTAAAATGGTATAATTAAGAGAGAAAATAGTAGAGCAAGTGAGCAAATTTAGAGAGTAAATTTGTGAAGCTGGACTTGTTTACTTTTCGTCAATCTCCCGAAAGTTCTGACCTTTTGGAACGTAGCACTAGTCAATGAACGCCCGATTTTTCTTCTTTTTAATACTAACCGCTAGTCTTTTACAAGCGACAATTTGCCCCGCTCAGACGGCGAAAGTCCTGTCAACCGATAAGTTAAAAAACTACGTTAGCTACTTTAACTCCGTCGACGAAGAAGCCGTAAAAAACTACGTACCAAACGATCAATCGGCTGACTGGCTGGCTAAAAACATTCCCCTGTTCGACTGCCCCGATACGTTACTGAACAAAGTGTATTACTACCGTTGGTGGGCGTTTCGGAAGCACCTGAAAGAAACGCCCGAGGGGTTTATTTTCACCGAATTCATCACGAAGGTGAACCATGCGGGCAAGTATAACGCGGTCAGTAGTGCCCTGGGGCATCACATTTACGAGGGTCGCTGGCTGCACAACCAAACGTATATGGCCGATTACATTACGTTCTGGCTCTACGTCGATCCAAAGCATACAGTTCAGCGTTTTCACGGCTTCAGCAGTTGGGTCGACGATGCGGTGTATAATCGCTACCTCGTTAATCTTGACAAGTCATTTATTCAGAAAAATCTATCCGCTCTGGACGCCGATTACCGCAAATGGCAGCAGGAAAAACAGTTGCCCTCTGGTTTGTTCTGGCAGTTTGACGTGAAGGATGCGATGGAAGAATCGATCAGTGGCTCGCGGAAAGAGAAAAACCGACGCCCCACCATCAACAGCTATATGTACGGTAATGCAAAAGCGTTAGCGGCCATGGCGGCTTTGGTCGGAAACGATACCCTCCAGCGCCGATACCAGCAGCAGGCGACCGAACTGAAAAAGCTAACGCTGGATAGTTTGTGGAACAAAGAGAACCAATTTTTTGAAGTCAAACACCCAAATGGCGCCTTCGCCAACGTCCGCGAAGCTATTGGATTTATTCCCTGGTATTTCAACCTGCCCAACGACACGCCAGAGTACGCACAACAATGGAATCAGTTAACCGATACCACCGGTTTCGACGCCCCTTGGGGCATTACTACCGCAGAACGTCGGCACCCGCAGTTCCGCACCCATGGGTCCGGGCACAGCTGCGAATGGGACGGCGCTGTCTGGCCATTTGCCACCACCCAAACGTTGAAAGGTCTTTCCAATTTGCTGACTGATTACAAAAACCAGGGCCGGATGACCAAAACGGTTTTTTACAACGAACTACTGAAATACGCCCGGTCGCATACCATGAATGGAACGATTTATTTGGGTGAGTATCAGGATGAAAAAACAGGCGAATGGCTGAAAGGCGATAACCCGAGAAGCAAATTCTACAACCACTCCGGTTTCGCGGATTTGATCATCAACGACCTCGTCGGTCTAAAACCCCGTGCCGATAACGTACTGGAAATCCATCCGCTCATTCCTGTAGATCAGTGGGATTGGTTTTGTCTGGACAACGTACTGTATCACGGAAAAACCCTGACCATTTTGTACGACAAAACCGGAAAAAAGTACAGAAAAGGAAAAGGATTTATCGTCCTGGCCAATGGTAAGCAGGTTGTTAAACGTAGTAAGCTAGAACCTGTAATAGCGCAGTTATAGGGCTGTTACGTAGAGCGCAATCCATTACGCCAACACTCGCCCTTTCTTCAAATACTGCCGCTTGTATTCCAACGGCGTGAGGCCCGTCACTTTTTTGAAATGGCGGTAGAAATTCGATACGTTGTTAAAACCGCAATCGAAACAAATTACCTCGGTTGGTATCTTATCTTCAATCAGCGCGCGGCAGGCGTGACTAATACGTATCTCAATCAGGAAATCGTAATACGTCTTATTGGTCATTAATTTAAAATAGCGACAAAACGACGTAACACTCAGGTTACTGATTGCCGAAATGTCTTCTAACGTAATATCCTGTTTATAATTCGTCAGCGTGTAGTTACAAACCTTATTTAAACGTAGCGTGTCCGACTCATTCGACTGGTAAAAAGCCGCCTGTCCATTCACAATGGATTCGTATTCGTCGGTTTCGGCCAGCGTTTTCAGAATCGAAAGCAGAATAAGAATTTTATCCAGGTTGGTTGCCTCAATGGCCCGACGCATCAGTTCGGCTAATTTTTGATTCGCTTCACCGTTAATCACCATGCCGCTTTTGGCCTTTTCAAAAAGCCTCGGTAACAGATACGCATCGGGCAGTTTCAGCAAATGATCGCCTAAACAACCGGGCAGAAAATGAAGGACAATGATTTCGATGTTTAGATCGGGATCATTCTTAAAATATTCGTCCGCACTACGCCAGGTATGCGGTAAATTCTCGCCCACCAGTACAATCTCGCCGGGGGAAAAATTGCTGATCTTATCGCCAATAAACCGAACGCCTTCCCCCTTGATAATATAGTGCAATTCAAGCTCTGGATGGTAATGCCAGATATTCTTAAAATGCGGCAGGATGTCGTGTCGTGCTGTGTAGGAGGTTTCCAGGTTAGCAGTTACTCTTCGGAATAAGGGCTTCATAACGGGTTTCAGATTCAAAGTCTCACGTTCCAGACGGGCCACTAGCCCAACTGAAACTCAAAATACTCTTCAATCTACAAATCTAAACGAAATATCATTGATTACTCCTATTTAGGCCATGCTAATTTCCTATAATAAATTGACAAAAAAATGCAGTTGTTGCCCCAAAATGTACCATATTTTTGTATGGTGTTATAGAAAAGTATTGTTTAATCTCGGTTTTGTCTGCTTTTAACCGGTATTGACTGAAGCTTCTTGACATAACCAGCCCACACCCCACCGCCCATTTACGCTCTAGTTAAAAACGTGGTTTTAACCTTATCGTATCGATGAATCGTACCCTGAAAAGTTACCTGTTTAGCCTCCTTCTGATCCTTTTCGGAATGGGGTTTTCGTTCGGGCAGGAGCAGCCCAAAGAAGATAAAGACGCGACCTATACGCGGGTCGTCAACGAGCGGGCAAGTAAGATTGTAACGACGCTCGGAATAACCGATGCCGCAAAGGCCGATAAGGTTCAGGAGCTAATCGCGCAACAATACCGGAACCTGAATAACATTCACGAGAGCCGGAAATCTGCTCTGGCTAATCTGACCGACAAAACCGGAAAAGAGGCTGTCGAAACAGAAGCTCAGGCGAAGTTGACGGCTTTGCACAGCAATTACCTTGCGGATATGGAGCGTGTCTTAAGTCCGCAGCAAATTGAGCAGGTAAAAGACGGGATGACCTACGGCGTAGTGCCCATCACGTATAAAGGCTATCAGGCTATGTTACCCGACCTTACCGATGCGCAAAAAACGCAGATTTTAACCTGGCTGACCGAAGCGCGCGAACGGGCTATGGACGAAGGTACGTCGAAAGAAAAGCACGCCATGTTTGGCAAGTATAAAGGACGTATAAATAACTACCTGTCGGCGGCTGGCATCGATATGAAAAAGGCCAGCAAAGAATGGGAAGAACGTATTGCCCGAGAAGCGAAAAAGTAATTTTAACTACCTCATTATCCATTGTTCAATAACGATTTCTCTTTGTCTTAACTTTTAATTGGACACGCCATGACGTTGGCTTTGCACACGCAGAAACAAAAACTTTTAACCAGTACGGTAAAGCTGGTTTGCGCGCTGATTTTGGCCGGACTCACGGAAGATATGTGTTTCGCTGAAACAGGGAGCCTGGTCACCATTAAGTCGTCGGCGAAAGGGGCACCATTGGAGAATATTACCGGAACGGTAAAAGATGCCAAAGGCGAGCCGCTGCCAGGGGTGAACGTACTAATAAAAGGGACCAAAACCGGAACGGTTTCGGACATAAAAGGTATGTTCCGACTGAATCTCCCAACCGGCAACGAAACCCTGATTTTCAGCTACATCGGCTTTAAAACACAGGAAGTTCCGGTAGCTGGCAAAACCTCGCTGACGATTCAGTTGGAAGAAGACGCGGCCGCCCTTGGCGAAGTGGTGGTTGTGGGTTATGGTACGCAGAAGAAAGTAAGTCTCACCGGGGCCGTTGCCACCGTTGATATGAAGTCGGTTCAGGATTTGCCCGTGAACAATTTGTCGGCGGTACTGACGGGTCAATTGCCCGGCGTTGGCGTTTCGGGAGGAACCAGCCGTCCGGGCGATAATGCGCAGATTACGGTACGTAACCCAATCATCTTATCGAAGGATGGGGGAACGTTACGTCCGTTGTATGTCATTGATAATGTGATACGTTCGGAAGATGATTTCAATACGCTCGACGTATCGGAAGTCGAAGCTATTTCGGTACTGAAAGATGCCGCGGCTGCTATTTATGGGGCTCGTTCCAACCAAGGTGTAGTGGTTATTACGACCAAACGTGGGAAAGTTGGTGCGCCTAAGTTTAGTTATAGCGGTTCAACGGGGATCTCCAGTGCTACGTTACCCAAAATGATGAACGGGGTTCAGCAGGCGACATATATGAACGATCTGAACTACGCATCGGGAAAAACAGCTACCGACCCACTTATCTACACGCCCGACGAACTGGCCTATTTTCAGAACAACAACACCGACTGGCTACGGACAGCCTGGAAACCATCGACGGTGCAGCGTCATGCGCTGAACGTAAGCGGTGGCAACGAAAAGGCTACGTATTTCGCTGGTGTTTCCTATAACGGGCAGAATGCCAACTTCGATAACATCAATTTCGATAAATGGACATTCCGTGCCAGCGCCGACATGCAGGTGACCCGAGGGCTGAAAGCGGCTCTCTCGGTGAGCAGCTACATCGGTAACAAGCGCATGTATTACCTGAAACAGGGCGGTGAAAACGCGGACAATGACATGAAAAGTCTGCTCTACACGCCCCAATTTAACCCGCCTTACGTTAATGGATTGCCAGTGCTCTTGTCGAATAACAGCAACACAAATACCGTTGATGCTTTCCACTTCTTTGAGGTACAAAATTCGGACAACTATACGCAGACACGTAGCACCGGCCTCAACGTAACGGCCAACCTGGACTACGAGATTCCTGGCGTGAAAGGACTGAAAGCTAGAGTGCTCTATAGCCGTACGTTCGACAATAGCTTCGGTAAACAATACGGCACTAAATACAATGTATACAGTTTCTCGATGCTTGGCGATCACAAACACATCTACGGCGGAGACGTATTGAAACCGGTCACGCTGAACAATGGTGATCGGGTGCGGGTCAACCCCGGTTATATCGATACGTATCAGTTGAATGGCTATCTGAATTATGATCGCCAGTTTGGCAAACACCAGTTGTCGGCCATCGCTTTCTTCGAGCAATCGGAAACGCACGCTGACAACGTAGCGGCTATGGCTGAGGGTGTTATCATCGGCGGGCTGGATAACATGCGGTACGCAATCGGTACGCAGACGACCTCGGAAACAGAAACGGAAGTGGGTTTCCTGTCGTATGCCGGACGTATCAATTATAGCTACGCGAATAAGTACCTGTTTGAAACGGCCATCCGCTACGATGCCTCGACCAAATTTGCGCCTGAATACCGCTGGGGACTTTTCCCGTCATTTTCTGCGGGCTGGGTTGTTTCCGAAGAGCCTTTTTTCCGCAACAATGTTCGCGGTATTGATTTCCTGAAACTGCGTGGTTCACTGGGTTTTCTGGGGGGTGATGCAACCAAAGCCTATAACTGGCTGACCAGCTATTCCATCCAGACCGGTAAAGGAGCCGTGTTTGGCGGTAATGCAGATCGCCCGCTGGTAGTCACGCCGAACAATGCGATGGCAAACCGTCAGGCTCGTTGGGATGACAACACGAAGTATAACATCGGTCTGGATGCGCAATTCCTGAAAAACCGCCTGTCGTTCACCATGGACTGGTTTTACGACCATCGGTACAACATGCTAACCGCCCTGACCTCGTCGGTTCCACTCATCGTTGGCGCGAATTTGCCTTCTGAAAACTACGCCATTGTCGATGGTTTCGGAACGGAAATTTCGCTGGGCTGGAACGATAAAATCAACAATGACTGGTCGTATAAAGTGAATGCATTCCTGAGCTGGAGCGATAACAAGCAGATCAAAATTGACGTCGACAAAGGCAAAATCGGCACTTACGAAGACCCAATCGGCAAATCGTCGGATATGGGCGTGCAAGGCTATAAGTATGCGGGCATGTTCCGCACGCAACAGGACGTAGAAGCGTATCTGGCCACCCATCCGGGCTACACGCTTTTCGGTGCTGCACCCAAACCCGGTATGCTTTACTATGAAGACGTTCGCGGCCCGAAAGATGCATCTGGCCAGTATACCGCGCCCGATGGTAAAATCACCGACGCCGACATGCAGTTCCTGACCAGAAAAGCCAGCAATCACTACGGGTTCGGTTTCAATTTCAGTACCTCCTACAGAAACCTGTCGGTGGCAGCTGTGATCAGTGGTTCGTTTGGCGGGCAGGACGTAGTGGAATCAACGGCCCGCAATCAGGGGACGTCAACCGCTAACCGGCCTATTTTCTGGGCCGATCACTGGACGCCGGAGAATCCGAACGCTACGTATCCGAGCCCCTATTACAAAGACACGTATCAGGTAACATCCGATTACTGGTTTCGCTCTTCGACACAGGTGGCGGTACGTAATTTCAACATTTCGTATGGTCTGCCCGCCACGATTGCCAGTAAGCTGAGATTGAGCACTGTTCGGGTGTATCTGGTAGCTACCAACCCGCTCAATTTGTATAATCCTTACGATTACAAAGCGTATTCAGGTAGCTATGATGCGTATCCGGTACTACGTTCCTATTCGATCGGTTTAAATCTTGGCCTTTGAAAATCCGACTGATACTCATGAAAGTAACTCATAAATTTCTCCTCACCTTTTGCGCACCGCTTGCTTTGACCGGTTGCATGAAAGTGCTCGATAAAACCGATTTGAATTCAACGAGTGGCGATCTGATTTTCAAAGATTCGACGCTTACGCAGATGAATCTCGATTACATCTACGATCAGAATCTGCCAGCCGGTATTCCGACGCTTGGCCCCAATACGCCAAGCATTACCACCCTGACCGATGAATCGTTTGGCGAAAGTAAACTGCTGGAAGGCTCGTTGCTGGTGAATGAAGTTGGCGATTTTGGTACCAAGCTCGATCCCACCAATAACTATGGTAAGATCCGGGTAATCAACATGTTCCTGAGCGATGTAAAGAATGGTACATTACCTCAGTTTACGAAGAATAAACTCCGTTCTCAGGCGCAGTTTTTCCGGGCGTGGCGCTACTTCGATCTGGTACGTCTTTATGGTGGTGTTCCGCTCGTGCTGACTCCGCTGGCGGCTGTAGGTGTCGAAGCGCGTGAAGCCGCGTTTATACCCAGAAATACGACGGCCGAAACCTTTGCCCAGATTATAAAAGACCTTGATTCGACCATTGCTTCGGTACCGGGCCGCTGGACTTCGGCGAGCGATTGGGGACGTATCACAAAAGGGGCTGCTGCTGCTTTCAAAGGCAGAGTATTATTAACTGCTGCCAGCCCGCAGTTTAATCCAAGCGATGACGTAGCAAAATGGCAGGCTTCGTACGATGCCAATAAACAGGCATACGATTTACTGACGACCAACGGCTTCGGGCTGCACGCGTCGTTCGACCAACTTTGGTTTCAGGAAGTTAACAACCCCGAAGCCGTGCTGATTACTGGCTACAACACCGCTACAGGCGATCAGACTCGGAAAAACAACGGCTACGATAACGCAACGCGGCCTTCGTACGCGGGCACTGGCGGAGGGTCGAACCAACCTTCCTGGGAGATGGTGAAAGCCTTCCCGATGTTGGACGGCAAGAAACCCGGCGAATCGACGAAATACACGTACAAAGATCAGCTATTCTACAAAAACCGCGATCCCCGTTTCGACAAAACGATTGCGTACAATGGCGTAAACTGGCCTCTGAATGGCAACACGGCTAATAAAGTATGGACGTACTACGTAGGGGGTAAAACCGTAGAAGCCAAAGCCTCGAACACCGGATTTTATACGCGCAAAGCGATTAATCCGACCGTATCAATCGGCGATGCGCAATATTCGGGTACCGACTGGATCGAAATTCGGTTTGCCGAAGTGTTGCTGAATCTGGCCGAAAGTGCTACGGGTATCAACAAACTAGACGAAGCCTACACGCAATTGAAAGCCGTTCGCAAACGGGCCGGTATCGAAGCCGGAACCGACGGTCTGTATGGCCTGAAAGCCAACATGACCCGCGCCGAACTATTCGATGCGATTCTGTACGAGCGGCAAATTGAATTTGCGTTCGAAGGCAAGCGTTTCTGGGATTTGCGTCGCTGGAAACTGATCGAAAAAACGCTGAACGGTACCCGCCGGACGGGCGTAACAATCAATCTGAAAACGACGGGCGTTCCCGCTGATTTCGCGACGAACCGGGATAATGTGAATCTGGATGTGGCTTATACCGATTATTTTACGCTGGTATTCAAGCAACTAGACACGAAATACGCAATCAACTGGAAGCCGGAATATTACTACTTCCCGATCCCGCAGAGCGCCATCGACAACAACCCCAAACTGATTCAGAATACGACCTGGGGCGGTGCATTTGACCCCTTGAAATAGAACAGAGTAAGAGTAAACCGATTGCTTTCACCCTGCTTACCTTGTGTAGTTTCTACCGGGTAGGCAGGGTTGATTTTTTGTAGAATTTATGAACTGCTGTTTGCCCCGTTAAGAAGTTGCTTGCGTTAACAACTCGTCGCGTAGCGACCAAATGTTTGTAGAAAAAACGATCAAAAGCCACGTTCCGTCGCGTAGTGACCTAACAAAACGGCACTCATGGGTTTGGTCGCTACGCGACGGAGGTTAATGGGGCAGGGCACTTTTGCTATAAACATTAGGTCGCTACGCGACGATTCGTTAGCACGAATAACATTGAAGAGAACAGCATCGCAGAATTTACAACACTTTCAACGCCCCATCCAACTTATACGTTTTCCCTTTTTCGGTCCTCAGACTCACTTGCTTACCGCCATAACGTAGCACGCAGGGTTGCCCCGCTTTCGACGTAACGTCAACGCCTGTTAGTTGCCCATTTTGCCAGCGGATATTCATCACAAAACCGCCTTGGGCACAAATGCCGTTGATGTGGCCAGTTGGCAACTCAGAAGGTAGCGCAGGCAGCAAATCAATCGTTTTACCCTGACTTTGTAGAATCATTTCGGCAATACCGCTAGAGCCACCAAAATTACCGTCAATCTGGAACGGTGGGTGCGCATCGAACAGGTTGGGATACGAACCTCCGCCTACAGTGCCTTCAGGTAAGATAGCGGGGCGAAAAAGCAGTTTGAGCATGTTATACGCATGATTTCCATCGCGAAACCGCGCCCAGAAATTGATTTTCCAGGCCAGACTCCAGCCTGTTCCTTCGTCTCCCCGTTCCAGCAGCGATTGTTTGGCAGCTTTCATCAAATCAGGTGTTTCGTCAAACGTAATATCGGTGCCGGGGTGGACGCCCCAGAGATGTGATACGTGCCGGTGATGATCCTTAGGGTCGTCGACGTCCTGAATCCATTCCTGCAACTGGCCATGCTTACCAATTTGATTTGGCGCAATCTGAGCATACATCGTTTTCAACGTATCCCGGAACGTAGCATCCGTGTTCAGGACTTCGCTGGCGGCCATGCAATTCTTGAACAAATCACGGATGATTTGATGGTCCATTGTTGGTCCAGCCACCAATCCGCCGTGTTCAGGGGAGTTGGATGGCGTACTGATGAGCCAGCCCGTTTTTGGATCTTTTACCAGAAAATCCACGAAGAACTGAGCCGCTTCTTTCATGACTGGATAAGCCCGTTTTTGCAGAAATTCCTTGTCTTGTGAATAGCGATAATGCTCCCACAAATGATGCGCAACCCAGGCCCCGCCCGTCACCCAAATACCGTGATTCGACGCATTGATTGGAGCCGTTCCACGCCATAAATCGGTGTTATGATGGAGCACCCAGCCACGCGCATTGTAATGCGCCTTCGCCGTTTCACGTCCTGTTTCAACCATTTCCTCAATCGCTTTAAATAATGGCTCGTGGCAGGCCGCCAGATTGAGCATTTCGGCTGGCCAGTAATTCATTTCCAGATTGATATTCGTGGTGTATTTACTACCCCAGGGCGGTGTCAGCAAATCGTTCCAGATACCCTGCAAATTAGCCGGTTGATTCCCCGGTCGCGAACTCGAAATCAATAAATAGCGGCCATATTGAACATACAAAGCCGCCAGCGCGGGGTCCGATGATTGTTCGAAACGCTTCAGTCGTTCATCAGTCGGCAATTGCTCGTTTGGCGAGTGGCCTAAATCCAGCGACAACGTATTGAAATAGGATTGGTAATCGCGCACATGAGCCGCTTTGACAACCTCGAACGTTTTAGAACGTAGCGCCTGCATAGGCTGCTGGTTCATCATGGCTGGGTCGCCCGATACGTTCTTGTAGTTTTTAAAATTGGTTCCTGCCGTTACGTACAAGGTTGCTACGTCGGCACCCGAAACGATAAGCTTATTTCCCGAAACACTGATCTGGCCTTTTTGAGTTTGAATACGTAGCAAACTCTCTCCCCGCAGCGCTCCGTTACGCACCTGTACAGACAACGCAATCGTCTGACCATCAATTTTCCGAACCGAAAAACCTCTATGCGGACTCGTGAACGTAGCGTCAAAACTAATTTTTCCCGGCTGACTGGCAGTTAGATGAATGGTCATTACCTGATCAGGCGCACTAACCAGATATTCGCGGGTGAAATTCACACCATTAGCCAAATACGTAACACGGGAAGTCGCTGTCGTTATATCCAGTTCGCGACGATAATTTGCTACGTTACTCTGCCCTTTGACA
Source organism: Spirosoma flavus (assembly GCF_054778555.1). NCBI lineage: Bacteria > Pseudomonadati > Bacteroidota > Cytophagia > Cytophagales > Cytophagaceae > Spirosoma > Spirosoma flavus. The sequence continues at coordinate 529,729 of NZ_BAAGZL010000001.1, read as the reverse complement.
TTCAGCCAAAGGTCGCCAAACGGTTGATAATCGGCCTGATAGCGAGGAGAAGCTGGTGGGTTGTCATCCTGAATCCAGTATTTGAATGGCTGACTCAGCGGTACGCCTTCTGTGGGTTTACTGCCTTCGGGATAAACTACAAATGTCGGCTGGCTGGTTTTAACACCGATGAAACCGCCTTTATCGAACAGATTAATGACCTGAATCGTCAATTGATTTTTGCCCGCGCGTAATTTGGCTGCCGGAATCTTATAACGCCGGTTTTTGGCGATACCTTCATCAGAGCCAACCAGTTCGCCATTCAGGTACGTAAAATCCTGATCGCGAATACGCCCCATGTCGAGCACTACGTCCTTTCCTGCCCAGGTTGCGGGTAAATCGAACGTAGTATGAAACCAGATCGCTCCGTCAAGCCCTTCCAGTCCTGCTTTCTCCCAACCCTCCGCAGTCGGAACGGTCATGGTTTTCCAGGAACGGTCATCGAACGTAGCAGAAGCCGGATTTCCTTTCCCGTTGCTCACATTCCGAACACGTTCAAACCAAGCCGTTTTTTTCTGTGCGTAACCGTCTTCGTTACTCTGCCGACCCATGAATTTTTCCTGCGCCAGCTTTTCGGCTTCAGCTTGTTTCCCTTCGGCCAGTAACTGGCGAATCTGCGGAAGGTATTTGCTCGCACCTTCTCGGTGATAATCACGTGGCCCGCCCGTCCAAAGGGTTTCTTCGTTGAACTGAATATGATCGGTTTCGACACCACCAAACACCATTCCGCCCAATCGACCATTGCCAATCGGCAAAGCCTCAACCCATTGGTTTGCTGGCTGTTTATACCAGAGCATAAGGGATTGTTTGGCCGGTGGTTGCCCCTGTGCGCTACGTATCAGACAGGGAAGAAAAGTCAGTAAAAGTAAAGCAAGGCGAGTCATAGGAATATACCTAAAAAGTGGGTTAGTGAAACGCTACGTACAAGGCGACCATCACAACAGCCAGCGAAATCCACGCAATCCAGACGGTTTGGGTGGGTTTGGCAATCGTACTACGTTCCGTTTCATCCACTACGTAAGTGGTCGGATTTTTATCGAGTAGCGAGATTAGAATGGCCTTGATAAGTAACACCGCGAAAATAGAAAATGACAGGAGCAGATAGTGCGGCCAGAAACTGTATTGATCGGCGGGGAAGACCCACAAATACAAAATGCCAACGCCAAGACTAAACGCTGAGCCGAAAGACAGAACCGTGTTCACAGCGCTACGTGTGGTACGTTTCCAGAAAACAGTTAGCAAAAAAACGACGGACAAAGGTGGAGCAATGAACCCTAAGACTGACTGAAATACATCGAATAGATTCAGCCCTTTAATGCTATCGATTGCCAGCGCCATACCAACCGCAAACACGCAGCCAGCCAAAACGGTCATTCGCCCGATGCGAATCAAATCCTGATTACTGGCTTTTGGATTGATTTTCTGCGCGTATACATCCATCGTAAATACGGTACTAAGCGAATTCAACGACGAACCAATTGTACCGACCAATACCGCAATCAGCACCACAATCACCAGCCCGTTCATACCCGGCGGAAACAGGTTCGTAACCATCGTCATATACGCTTCGTCGGGATTTTTGAGATTCGGAAACAGAATAAAACACAGAATTCCCGGAAGAATAAACAGCGGCAACGACAGGATTTTGAGCCATCCAATAAAGTTGACACCCAATTGTCCCTGCTCTAAATTCCTGGCTCCCAACACCGATTGCACCATCGCCTGATCGGTGCAGAAGAATGCAATGGCAGCCACCGGATAGCCCAGTAAAATGGCCGGCCACGGATATTTGGTATCGCTGGCTGAATGAATCAGACTCCAGTAGTCAGTTGGCGCTTTCTGGAAGACAGCTTCCAGTCCCCCAACTTTATTAATGCCAATAATCGTAAGTGTCAGTGACACGCCAATGAGCAAAAGCATCTGAAACACATTGACGCGAGCAATCGCTTTCAGTCCGCCCGTATACGCGAACAATCCGGCAAACAGCACCAGCACAATCACCGATTGCCACATTGGAATTCCCAAAATCTGACGTACCAGAAACCCGCCCGCAAACAGCCCCAGCGACAACCAGGAAATCAGAATTTTGATCAGCGCATACCAGGCCAGAATGGTTTGTGTTGATTCACCGTAGCGTTTCCCCATGAACTCAGGCATGGTCATTACGTTGGCAGCCAAGTATTTTGGCGCAAAAACAATGGCCAGCAAAAACAGAAATACGAACGCGTACCAGTCGAAATTAATAGCAACAATCCCGGTACTATAACCGATACTCGCAAACGCCAGCAACATCGACGGACCAACATTGGTACCCCACATATTAAACCCAATACTCGCCCACCCCAGCGATTTATTCGCCAGAAACAACGTATCGTCGGTCTGCCCTTTTTTCGGTCGGCTGGCCCGGTATCCGATTATAGCCAGAATGACCAGATAGGCCAGCACAATGTCATAATCTAAAGCAGTTAAGCGGTCGGTGATGTTGTTCATAGCCCATGCTCGCTCAATACGTCCTGCACTTTCACCGGCTGACCGGTTTGCAGCGATTTATCCATTGCCTGAAGCAGCGCTACGGTGCCGATACCTTCACGAATGTCGGGATAGGCCGTTTGACCGGTTTCGAGACACGTAGCGAAATAATCGAGGTAATTCTGGTACTCGCCTGCGTGATGGCTTTTGCCTTCGAACCGGAAATAATGCTTCAGTTTGTGCTCCCAGGTCTGCACAATTTCTTCGCCTGTGTTGGTCGTGATGGAGTAGCGCAAATCCATGTAATCGGCTTGACTACAGCCCTCTGTACCACGTAGAATACAGCTCATTTCAGAGTCGCGCACAACCGGCTGCACGGGCCCCGTGTAGGCGCCACTTACGCGGGCAATACGTCCGTCGGTAGCTTTGAAAATGAAATGCATCGTATCGGCGTTTTTCAGTCCTCCTTTTCGTCCATTTGAGCTTAACATGCCATAGCCCATCACTTCTTCGATATTTGGCAGATACCAGCGTATAAAATCGACCGGATGACTCAGCCCGCCATAAAGCCATTTGAATGCGTTTTCCAGCGACCAACCTTTTGCGAGAAACCAGCGATGATCGGCGTGGTAATATCCTTCGATCGTGATTAATTCACCAATTAGGCCTGCTTCAAAATCGCTACGCTGCTTTTTCATCGGCTCGAAAAAGCGGGAGCTTTGGCCTACAAATACCTTTTTACCCGTTTTCTCGCTGACCTCAATTAGCTCTTTCGCCTTCGACAGATCATCAATAAATGGCTTGGTGCACACCACGTGCTTGCCGTGAAGCATTGCCTGTCTGGTGTGCTCCGCGTGGAGGTGATCGGGGGTGTAGATCGCAATGACATCAATCGTCGGATCGTCGAGCAATTCCTGATAATTGGTCGTATAGCTGTGAAAATCAAACTCTTTTTCGCGCTGCTGGCACAGTTCCAGTTTTTGATCACAAACTTTGACCAGTTCATAATTCGGGCTCGACAATGCCGCTGACATCGTACTACGTCCTTCGCCCAATCCTAAAATGCCTAATCGTAACATCGATTTGTTTTTATTGTCTCTCCCTCTTCAGTTCCACCCAAACCTCACCCGGCTTCGTACCCGGAATTCCTTCCTGATACTTTTTCATAAGCGCGTTCCACTCATCGACACGCGGATTATTTTCAGTGGTTTTCGAGTTGAGCTTGTCTAAACTTTCGCCTTTGGGAACGCTGATAACCAGCATCAGTTGCCGACCATTTCGATACAAAAGCAATTGCTGAAACTGAGCGTTGCAAAACCCTTTCGATACCTCTGGCCATTTCTCGAACTGCGTAGCGTGATGCGTTAAATATTGATTCTGGAGCGACGTATCAGCTACTAGATTAGCCGTCAAAATCGTGTGCTCCCACTCACCCGAAACAGGACCAGTTTCGCATCGGCTGCGGTTGAATTCGTAAAACAGGTCGTAATACGTTTTCACTTTCGCATTTGGAAACGCCGATTTTAAGCGTTCGCCCAGTACATAAACGTCCTGAACTTTGTCGAAAATGACGTAGTGATTTTGCCACTGATACAGTGAGTTTGGGCTAACCTTATTTCTAGCCAGAACCGCGTTTAGTTTCTGTTCATCGAGCGGTTGGTCATCGCTAGTCGTCAGTTCAACAATAACCGGATTTTCCTTATTGATACGCCACAATGGGTCGGCGGGAGATTTCTCCTGAAGCAAATATTGATACGTTGGCTGAAGCCCCGCCTTGGCTCGAATGCTATCTGCTACGTTCGGACCGTTACGTTCCCAGACGTTGTTCGGGCCGTTGGCGTTTTGCAGGTATTTTTCCGACGGCGTCCAGTTGTCCTTGATCGTAAAATACGACGAACCTTCATCGGTATAGAGATAAAACCAGTGTGCCGGAAGATGTGCATACGGAGCTTTGTAGACACTGTCAATGTAATTTTCGGCAATTAGTGAGCCCGGCTGCGCCGACAACGTATAGATGGCAGCTGCATCATACATGTGTTTGGCGTAGCGATGAATTCTGTTTGCTACCACTCGATTGTTGCGCATGGCGTTGATGGTACGTGTCCAGCCCCAGCCCATGCTGATTCCGCTGTAGCCAACTTCGCTGATGTCGTTGTGCTCGATAGTAATGCCCCGAACGTAACCAGCGCCAATCCCTACCGCACCCCAATCTTCGTTTGTTACGTTGGTAATTAAATTGTTACTGATGGTCAGATTACTACAAACTTCTCGTTCGTCTGTCGGGTTGTAAGGCCGGTGAATTTCTATCGCTTCGTCGGCGAAAACGCCCGCCATAATGCCTGTACCACCAATGTCTTTGAACAGATTGCCACGTATCAGATTATTCTGGACGCCTTTGTTATAGTCTAATCCTGTGGCGGCCAGATGCTCGAACCGGCAGTTTTCGAACGTAGTATGTTGTGCGAAATTCACGTCCACAGCCGATGCCGGGCGTCCTACCCATGCCTGGTTTTCCAACGATTTTTTATCGGGCGTACCGGGGATTTTCAGCTTGTAGGCATCGAGCATATACAGCCCCGCCTGATGCGGTACATGCCCCTGCTGCGACGGACGTAGCCAGCCCGTATGCTGAAACGTAATGCCTTTAAACGCTACGTTGGTTACGGGTTGGTCAATCGTTCCGGCGATACGTACCAGCGTTTCGAGCGAAGGCGCAATAACTTGAGCGGTTGTGAGATCTTCGTTTGACCGCGGGATGTAGTAAATTTTTTCGGCTCTGGTATCCAGAAACCACTCGCCGGGTTGGTTTAGAAATTGAATGGCGTTGGTCAGATAAAAGGCCGAATTACCCGTTTCTTTGGAAATCCAGGGCGCGGGCCACGGATGCTCCGACTGAATCCGGCTTTCGGGCTGATGAAACCAGAGCTTTGCACTATCGCCCTGTACGTCAATCCGTTTGATACGTAGATTGGCAATCGCCCACCATTGATGAATGAGCATTTCCAGCCCGTCTGCTTTCGACAAATCGCCAAATTTAGGGACCGGAATCCAGCAGGTTTGCTCCTGTTTATTCCATGACAAAATCCGGTTCATGATTGGATAAGGCGTGTCTTTGGCACGTATCGCTTTTTCGCCGTTCACCCACAATTGCCGAAACTCCTGCAATCGTCCACCGATTTTTGGCGCGTCGGCCACCCACACTTTTCCAGCCACTTCTCTTGGCAAACCGGCTACGTTGCCTTTCAGCTTTTGCCAGTGCGTAACAGGCACTCCTCCACTCAAAACAGGTTGCTCATTCGGCGCTGCTTCAATGATTGTTGGGCTGGCAAACGTACCAGAATCTTCCGGGCGAATAAAAACCGGTTCGCTTAGTGCGTACAAGCCATTACGTAGGTAAATATGCGCTCCCTGCGCTACGCTCGGGTCGTTCAGCCGACGTAGTTCACGTACCTTACGTAACGCCAGTTGCAGGCTTGCCAATGGTTTTTCTTTCGTTCCCACACTCGCATCCAAGCCATCCGGAGCCACCCAGATTTCGGCCTGTGCGAAGAGGAGCGAAGGAAGTAGATATAGTATAGTAAAAACACCTTTCATAAGGTTCTATCTACCCGAAAAATCGAAATACAAGGTCATTTCGATAGCGCGGGCGGGTTCTTTTTCGTAATCGTAAAAGGCGTATTTCTGGCCCATCGGGCCGGTAGTTTCGTTACGTTGAGTTTTGGTACCGATGCTACTAATTCCCTGCATGAACGAGATATCACCCGCCGGAAAAATAGGTTCGTAGTTGTGCCATTGATCGGTTTTCCAGGCGGGCGTGAAAAGCCTGAAAAAGACGTCTTCATTCTCCGTCAATACCGTAAATGGATTGCCAGCCGCTTCAAATCTGCACCAGTACATATTGGCGTGATACCCTTTGAATTCGGGGTAAACTAGCGGCTGTTCGCCGGTTTCGGTGTTGTTGTAGTCTTTGTGCCATACACCAAACGTACCACCTTTCAGCCGGTTTTTCCAGACGCGGTACGGACCTTTTCCCATCCACGTAACGGCTTTCATATCCGCTTCGGGAAACGAGAAATTGACGCCGTTCATAAAGGTGAAGTAGTTATTTGGGAAATAGCGCACCCGCATTTTCACCCACCCCGACGGATAGATTGTCCACTGCAACGTATTGTAGCCCGTTTTTCGGTCGAAGGTCGATTCGATGATGAGATTTTTGCCATCGCTACGTTGTGTGAAGTTTTTGAAGTTATTAACGGCTTCCTGCAAGATTGGTCCGTTGGTCAGCAAAACGTTTCCTTTGTTATTCGAAACCTGACGTAGCGTACCGTTACGTTTACTAATCGATAACTGAATACCGTTGGCCGTTACGTTAAATAGCGAATCGGTTTCACTAAGTGCTACGTTGCCTGCGCCTTCCATTTTCACCAATGACGACACTACGTTGTCTGGTAATGAAATGGCGAAACTCCAGGTAAATAACTCTCGCTTGAACGGGTCTTTCGCGGTGATGTATAGAAAATCGTAATTCTTCCAATCAGGAGGAAGTACGGCTTTTAGTACGCCTTTCTCCAGCGGTTTTACGTTCGGCGACGTAACGGAAAACGTCTTTTCAATGGGTTTCACTACGTCGTAGGGACCGCTCACTTTCACCAATTTTCCGGTAAATGAACACTGCGACGAATTGGTGAAATGGTAGCGATTTTCAATTGGGAACGTACCGTCGAAACTAGGCGTAATTTCCCGGCGTTCGAGTTTAATGGGCGACCATACTTCTTTGATTGTGAAAAAGCTTCCCTCCTTCTCGCGATACGGGCCTACAATGCCATCTGCACCACGGCTACCGTCAGTATCGAGTGGACCTTTACCGTTGTTTCGGTCGGTACGTACTACGCCCTGATCGGCGAAATCCCACAGAAAACCGCCGGACGCTAATGGTTCATGCCACATGGCTTCCCAATAATCATCGAGGCCGGCGCCGTGACCGCCATCGTACACACCATGTAGAAACTCAGTGGGTAACGTAATGGAATGACCAAGATTGTAATTGCCAATGCCGTAGTTGTATTCGCGGTAGTGCTGCGTATCGAAGCCGTTGAAATCCTCCCAAGCATGCAGTATGTGCCGTTTCTGAATATCTTCTTTGGCAAAAAGTGCGTCAAGCTCGCGGTTATGGCCACCTTCGTTTCCATTGATCCACATGATGACCGACGGGTGATTGACATCGTGCGTGATGAGTTCGTACAGGAGTTTGGTGCCGGTTGGCGTATCGTAATGGCCGTGCCAGCCCGCTAGTTCATCGAACACAAACAAGCCTAGCGAATCACAAACGTCCAGGAAATGATCGTCGGGTGGGTAATGCGACATGCGAACGGCGTTCATGTTCATGTCTTTCATCAAATTGACGTCAAGAACGCTAATCTTTTTGCTCAACGTCCGGCCCGACGTTGGCCAGAACGAATGGCGGTTCACGCCTTTCAGTTTGATTTTCGTGCCGTTGACGTAAATACCGTCGCGTTGCTTCACTTCAACCGTCCGAAAACCAAACGTTTTCGTCAGCACATGAATTGGCTTACCTGCCTGTAGCAATCGGAATTCAACTTTATAGCGATTTGGTGTTTCGGACGTCCACAGCAATGGATTTTGAATCGTTTTTGTCAACGTAACGCTGCTTCCGGAACTGATTCTGGACGTGAATGGCGTACCTACTTTTTGGCCGGATAGGGTGAAAATCTGCGCCGATACGTCGGTGGATTTGCCTTTTGTGGCCAGTTGAAGTTGAGCCGTGAACGTACCGTTTGCTTTGGCATCAATTGCTACGTTCGCGATATGTTCGCTGGGAAGAATTTCCAGATAAACAGGTCGAAAAATACCGCCGAAAATCCAGAAATCGCCTTTGCGCTCGGCCTCATTTACAGACATATTGGCCGAGTGTTTCGATACGTTGACTTCGAGAAGGTTAGCGCTACCATAGTTTAGTGAATTCGTTACGTCGTATCGAAAAGCGTAGTAGGCGCCCTGATGAATCGGCCCGGCTGACTTGCCGTTGATTTTTACATCAGCATCGGTCATAACGCCCTCAAAAACAAGGTTTATATGCTTGCCTTTCCATGAAGCCGGCACTTGAAATTCATATTTGTACAGCCCCTGTTCCTTACCCCGTGCGCTGTCTTTAGCAAACCCGTAATTGTATTTACCAAAGCCCTGCAATTCCCAGTTCGAGGGGACAGGAATGGTCGTCCACTTACCCGAATTCTGTCCGGCTGTGCAGTAAAATTGCCAGTTCACGGCATGATCATTCCCCGCTCCCGACAGGTAATATTTTTCGGTCTGCTGGGCAGTGGCGAAACGGCAGAGAGAAAGAAGGAAAAGTATTAAAATTTGATAGTTCATTTAACGATTGCACTTCAACGTTTTTGTCATGCTGACCGGTCAGCATGACAAAAACACTTGTTTATTGCTTCAACAACCCTTTCAGAATCCGCTTCTTCACCTTGAAAATCGTTCCGTGTTTGTGGCCTTCGGGAACGGAGATTTCTGATTTTACATCGGTGAACGTTTTGAAATCGCGGGTGCGGACGGCATCGTAGCTTTTATCCTGATACGAATCGAAATAGATGAGCCAATCATCGCCGACTTTCGCTACGGATGGGCCTTCGGTGAATTTCTTGGTAAACGGTGCTGATACGTTATTGTACGGACCTGTAACATTCGTCCCGAACGCTACTTTGATGTTACGTTCGGGGCGAGTGTTGTCCTTCAACACTAATACGTAGTCAGCCGGTTTTCGCTTTACAATGACAGCGTCGATGACACTGAACTTTGGATCAAGAAAGAGTTTGGTGGGCGCGAACGTAGTGAAATCCTTCGTCGTGGTATAATACATCCGGTGGTTATTCTTTTCCTCTTCTACACCCCGCTCAAATCGATCTGGAATTGTCGACGCCCAGATGATAACAAACTGGTCGGTTTCGTCGTCGTAGAACAATTCTGGCGCCCACACATTTACCGTCGTCGGTTCGTGCTCCATCACCGGAATGAATCGCTCTCGCGACCAGTGGATCAGGTCTTCGGAACTGGCGTATCCGAATCCTTTATCGTCTTTCCAGCTACTCGTCCATACCAAATGGAACGTACCGTCTTTACCCTGGGCGATGGACGGATCGCGCATAACTTTCTGATTACCAATTTCAGGCTTTAGAAATGTGCGATTCAGGTCCGTCCATTTATAGCCGTCGTAACTATACAGAAAGCGTAGGCCTTCGTTGGCGGGTTCATGAAAAGAGGTGAACATGAATACGTCTTTCGAGCAGGAGCTGAGGCACAGAGCAATCAGAATGCAGGAGAACAATCTGAGCTTCGATAACGTAGTGACCGCGGCCAACGCATTGAGGTGAATCTTCATCTTATTTAAATGACTGAAACCCAATCTCCCCCTTTTTAGGCTCGCCGGGCAAGCTACTTTCCTACGTACCGATACGTAGGTTTAGCCACCACAAAGAATGTAGATTTTCGTTGCGATTCTGTGTATGATTTTTTCGGCGGTTTGTATGATTTTATCAATCATACCCTTTCGAATATGCCTCTAAATACCGTTGGTAGAAATGGCAATTTTTTACCTGCTAAGGCACGGTTAGAATGTGCTTCTTAGATAGGCGTTAGTCCCTATGAAAAAAGAATTTACTCGGATTTAGTAGCAAAACGATTTATTCGTTCATTGTAGCGGTCTAGCAGCTGATCGTCGATCGTAACCGATTGGTGAAGATCAAAAGCAAGAAAATCGGCCCGGTCTGCCCCTTCGATCATTCCCTCAAATTTAAGTTCCTGCTCAACCCACTCCGAGGTTTTACGAAGCGTAACAGCCTGATCAAGAACAGCATTTACAATCAGGGAAGTCCGCTCTGTATCCTGCGTGGTAAGTAATAAAATTCGAATATTCGTGAGGTAATCTTCATAAGAAAGTACCTGAGATGGCAGTTCAGCACGGACCCATTGCAGAGCTAATCCCTGAATCAGTTCTTTAAAAGGTGCGCTTTCCAGATCGTCAAATCGAATACGTCGGTTCATACAGCAAATAACCTGATCAGTTGTTACGTATGTGTAACGATTTGCTACGTAAAAACGATTTGTATTTAATAAATCGGCTCGTCGAAAACTGAATTCTGGTCATAAGAATTTTGTGGCAAACCAAACGTAGTAGGACTCATCTTAGCCTCATAATTACTGAGCGTGCGTAACCTTACAGCTTTTATCAGGTGAGCAGATGTCGCATAGTGTAATTCATTCTTTAGCTGTCAGCGACAGTTGATTAAGACAGCATTGGTCACCGTTCCATTTCTGTCTTTTACTGGCTGACCGATGGTTGTGTAATGAATATTGAGTTGAGGAAGAACATCGCCGGTTGCAAATCTGAAGTTCTGGATAGTAAAGTCTGACTCGGTCCCGGTTGGAAATTTTGGCTGAGCGTAGAGCGATATGTTTATCAGGATGCCTTCCCAGAGCGCTAAAAGTAGTTTCATGTTTGTCGTGAAATGGTTATTAATTGTACATAGTTACGAACAAGCGAATATACCCCAGGAGATTGCATTGAATCAACTGAATTGCTAGTTAAACCCGTTTACAATCAGCTTATAACCTCGGTGCGGTAGGCTTGATGGGTTTGTCCCACGTATTAGCTCCTTTAACATTTAGTTTTCGTCTGTACACTTTATCGCCACACGTAGCGTAAAGCACATCGAAGTTGCTTCCCCCAAAACAGACATTGGAGACTTTTCCGTTGGGGGTAGGCAGGATAACATTAACGCGGCCCGCCTGATCGCATACTTGAATCCCCATGCGTGAAGCCACATATAGCCGCCCGTCGCGATCCGTTTTGAGTCCTTCCGCCCCTGCATCCTCGGCCGCATCGGGCGAATGAAGCCAGTAATATTTTTGCTTATTAGCCAATGTCCCGTCGGGCTGAATTGAAAAACTGTATACCCAATGTGATTGCTTATCAGCTACATACAACAGCGTTTGATCTGGCGAAAGCGTTATACCACTAGCCGTCAGAAGTCCGGTATCGACCTTAACCCTTTTTCCACCGGGCCGAACCAGCCATACTTCACTCAACCCGCTGGTATTCATCGACGAGCTGGTGACGTAACCGTTTCCATTAGCGGCCATGACACTAAAATTCCCTTTAAGTCCATTATTGGTTGGAACGGTTTTACCACCCACCTGACTTAGTTTATTGTCTACGTCTACTTTCCAGCCTTTTCCAGCCGGGTCATCCGTAAAGAATATTTCCCCTTTGTCATTTGCGCTAAGTCCGTCTGCCGATCGATACCCTTCGCCAACCAGTTGCCAGCCTTCGCTGGGCACTAATATTTCGGTAAGCATCTGATTCTTTGAAGTTCCCGTTTTGATCGGTTCGGGCCAGCCTTTCCAGAGATACCGCATGGCATCGGGGAAAATCGCGGTACCATGTTTACCATTATGCGCCCCTTCGCCCCAGATGTGCTGCACTTCGTAGCCCGCAAAGGTTAGCGCCCGTTCCATCATTTGATTGGCCATAAACCAGTCGCCCGCGTAGATGTTGTGGTCGTTGGCGCCGTCCTGCAAAAAGACACGTAGCGGTTTTGGTTCAAATTTCCGGATTAGTGTCGGATAGCGATCGGCCCCGCGTAAACCCACATACGTACCAATCGTACTAAATACCCGACTAAACGCATCGGGACGTTCCCAAGCCGCCGTAAAGGCACAAACCGCCCCACTGCTCGACCCACCAATGGCTCGGTCATTCCCTTTTTGAGAAAGACGTATCGCCCGCCCATCCGACGTTTTTTTGGTTTCTACGTCGGGAAGCAGTTCTTCCAGCAGGAATCGGACGTAATTATCTCCTAGTCCATCATACTCATAACTCCGATTGAAACGATCCAGCGCATCATCGGGCTTAGCTGCTTTAACCCGTCCGTGCATGACGAAAACGCCAATGGTAACGGGCATTTCTTTCTTGTGAATCAGGTTGTCAAAAACGGCGGGGGCCTGCCACTGAACACCGTCTTGATTTACATAGACGCAGGCGGGTTGAGAAGGTTGATATTGAGCGGGTACATACAACCAGTACTCGCGCCATGTACCCGGAAAGATTTTGGATTTTTCAAACGTGAATTTAAGGACTTCGCCTTTAGGAACGCCTTCCTGTGGTTGAGCATCGGGGTGAACCGGATAATTTTCTGTTACCTGAGCCAGGAGTACTAACGGAGCAAGGAAGAAAAGGCAAAGCAGAGAAAGATTTTTCATGTATGTAAAACCTAGGCATTTAACGAAATTTGACTTTCGATTAAAACTACCAAAAGAGTTCACCTACAGGGATTTACTGAAGCCTATTTCTAACTTTTGCTAAGATTACAGAAGCTCGAATAAAAGCATAATTTCGCCCCCCAATTCAATCTGATCTCCGCTTTGAAGGGGGTAACTCATTCCGGCAATATCGGCCCGCTCCATTGAATCGTTCGGGTGCATAAGTTTCGTTTTATTTCCTCCCGAAGGTAGCCCACCCGGATCGACAAGAAGAACGTATCGTTTTTGAATCTGATCATAACGTATCGTCGCATGTGCGCGACTAACCGCTCCGTTGCCAGCGCCTTTCTGAGGATCGAAACCCGGATCATCGTCGTTTAAGAGAACAATGTCATTGGTACGGACACGACCAGATGCCGTTTGCGTGCTACGTCCGCGCCCGATACAGAACGTGGTGTTTTTAGCTGGATCAAGAACATACTTGAGCTGTTCCAGCTGACCTACTAGAGCCGTTACTCTGGCCAGGAGTGGTGCGTTATCTGGTTTCGATTTATCAACGACGAACAAGCCTAAATTTCCTTCCCGATACGTAGTTTCAGGCAATTCATTCCTATAAAAGGTATAGTCAAACTGCCAGTTTTTGGGTAACGTAATGTAATTGTCAGCCAATTGGCGAGATAGTTCAGCCTGAAATTTTCCCGGCTGATTTGTCCACAAGGCAACCCGATATAACTCTTCATCTTCAGGAGTTGCGCATAAAACAGACAAGCGAAGCCCAACTGGAGCTGTATCCGGTTCATTCTGGTAGGCCCGAAGTTTACCGACGACAAATCGCATGACCTGCTCGCGTAACTGAGCGGCTGGCGGAGGTCCAGTGGGATTTGAATTTGACGTAACGGGAAGCGATTCACTTGGCTCTTTGGGCGCTGTGGACTGCTGTTCCGCTGGGGTAAACCCAAACAGATTTTTTATTTTCTCTGATAGACTCATGGTAGTTGCTGCTACGTTAAAAGCTTCCTAAATAGTTACGTTGTTTCAAAATGGGTGCGACCACGGTATTCGTTAGATTGACCGCATCGGCGGAGGATTCGCCCAACTCGATACGTACTGTAACCACTGTGTGCGATCGACCGTCGGGTGTGGGGGCGAAAAATACGTACCAGCCATCATTACGCTGAACACCCTGCACGATCCGTTCGGGCGTACCGGTTTTACCCGCCACCCGCGCTACGTTAATTTTGCTACGTCCCTCCGATGGATTCGACTGTTCAATCATGAATTCCTCTAACTGCTCTGCATAATCTGGGCGACGAGCTACGGGCTTTCCGGCGCCAATAGCATCCGGTTTTCCCGCCCGATCCAGTACGTAGCGTGATGGCTGCAAGATGCCCTGATTCGCAATGGCACCCGCCATTCGGGCCATTGATGCGGGCGTTGCCGTCAATTGTCCTTGCCCCCAGGCCAGGCCCGAAAACTCACTCCGGTAGCGTCTTGGATATTGTGTACTTTGATACAATTTCCGACGTACCACAAACGAGGAGTCGCGCCAATGTTTCCTAATCTGACTACGTTCGTCGTCGGTGTGCGTATCCGAGAAGGAGTAGCCGCCAATCAGATCGACGTTCATGCCGGTGGCTAAATAGAGATCGGCCATTTCGTTATCCAGCGCATTATCGTTTGCGGTTCGGATAAAATAGACGTTGCTCGACCGAACAATGGCCTTCCGCATATCGACCTCCTCTCCGCAGGGTTCCGATTCCCGCGTACCCCGACGGATAATCTCCTGACACGAAATCGGGTAGCTAACTGCCGACGCCGACGAACCCAATTTATTAAAGGCAGCCATCGCCGTCAGAATTTTAGCGGTGGAACCGGGAGCGGTTGCGTACGTCATACCCAAATCGCGTTCAGTCACCAGATAGGGGAGTTTCAGCCGATCCCGATCGGCCAACAGCATGACTTCGGGCGTTTTGAGGTTGGGTAATGGGTGAACCGCCGAGGCCAGGACATCGCCAGAACGAGCGTCCAATACGACTACCGAAAGACGTTTGTTGTTGTATTCCGATTGGGCCAACGCTTTCTGTAACGCGACCTGTAATTCGGCATTGATACTCAGATGTATGTCGCGGTTTTTGGCTTTCCGTTCGGCCACTTCACGGCTGTCGATTCCGGCTCGTAAGGCTGGAGCCAGCTCGCTGTAATCGTAGGCGGTAAGGGTGCGCGTTTGCTGAACCGTCGGGCTGAATCGGTCGGCCTGGTAGTCGGTCGCAACAAGGGTCGTTTTGCGCGGACGACTGTTGAATCCCCGTAATTCGCTGAAATGGGTTGCCTCGGCATAATACCCATTGCTTTGCCCCCAAAACAGTTGCGTATTCAAATCGCCAGTCCAAAAAAACAGATGTTCGCCGAACGGGTAATACCGTTGCAGTCGTTTTTGCGTAAGTGTTTGAAGCTGTTCTGATTTCAGGCCACTTTCCCGCAATCGCGTCGATTGCTGCGTAACCTGTCCGGGCGAGCTGGTTGCCAGTACCAAACCATTCCGATCATAAACTGTTCCTGCTGCCAGTACACGGGTTAGCCGCTCAATTCGGGGGTTGTAGCTATATACAGGATCGCCATTGCGAGTCACTACGCGAGCCGGACGTACAATGTACTCGCTACCCCGCCAGCCGATAATGGGCAACAAGCGACCAATCAGTACCAGAACACCAATTAGAAACCCGGCAATACCCGTCATCAGTACTACGTCGTAATGCTTCTCCAGGTATTGACGTTGCTCCAACTGCCCCGGACGATGCGCTACGCTAAACACGACACCCATTGCCATCAAATTGATAATCAGCGAAATCTTGCCGTAACTCAGGAACGGTACACTAATTCCCGTCAGAGGTAGCAACCCAATCGAGCCACTTGCGATAATCAAAAACTGAACCCCTGTGGCAATCGCTATACCAGCCACCAGAAAGAAACTAAACGGCTGACCAGCTCGTCGGGAATGCAGTAAAATCCGGTGCAATAATATTCCCATTAGCAGAAACACCGCGACTACGCCCAAACCACCCAGTTCTTCGCCCACGCTTGGCAGAATCATATCGGTATGGGCGGCTGGCATGGCACTCGCAAATCCTTTTCCTAATCCCTGCCCCGTCCAGCCACCGGCTGATAAGGCCCAGAAACTATGCGCTAAATGGTCACCTCCATACACGTCGTTATTCCAGGGATTGAGCCACATGGCCTTCCGGTCGGCAAGGCGACTTCCCACAAACGGCAGTTGATCGCCAAATGCGAACATCGCCATCACTAAAAGAAGTAAAACGGGCGCTTCGGTGAGCAAAGCGGCCCAGCCTAATTTTGTCCGCGAACGCGCTTCCCCCCGCCAGTACATATACCCGATTAGCACAACGAAGCTGAGCAACGTAGCAATCCAACCGGGTAGCAGCCAGAGCGTTACACCATAGCCAAAACCCGTTGCCAGTGTCAGCGGCAGATTTCCGCGGGCAATGCTATAAAATAACAGGAACGTAAAGCAGACGACCAAGGCCGGACCCATATCGCCTAACAGGAGGTATAGCAACATGAGCAGCCCCGCTCCGGCCAATGCACCCAAACTTACCTGAAACCGCCAGCGCAAATCGGGCAGTTGCCGAATCTGTTGCTCATGGGCAGCAAAGAAACCCGCAAAGAAGATCAGCAGCAGGTATTTCGTAATCTCGCTGGGTTGAAACGTCAGTCCCAGTATGGACAAGTTTACTCGTACACCACTTCCCTCCGGCCCTGAACCAACCAGCAACGTCAACGTTGCCAGACCAACAGCAAGCACCAGCCAAGTCCAGCCCGACAGACGTACTGAATCCCGATTTCGGAACGTAACAAGCCAGTCGTAGCGCCAATCCGCGTAAAACCGACCAATATTGAGTTGCGATAAAATCGTCATACAAATCATACCAATCGCAACACCCTGCAACGTTTGCCAGGCGTAAAGGATGTCCTGCAAAGGGTCCTGAATGGCTAAAAGTGTCAGTACGGATATGCCTGTTAATAGCATCAGAATGGGCAATAACAGCGGATCGGGTTGAAAGCGCCGGATATCCCAAAAGCCTTGCACAAGCCAGAAGGCCAGTATGAAAAGCACAACAATGGCCCAGAATTGCGCCGTAAAGGCAGTTGGCGTGCGGACGGTAAACGCATGATCGATCTTGAGTTGCCCATAAACTGTTGAACCAATCAAGCGCAGTTGATGCCGACGAGCGGTGAAGCTATACGACTGATCGCTGGTCAGATGACTCGTCCCCCGGCGACTACCAAACTCAAATCCAGGCTTAAGCGGAACAACGCTGTAGCCAGAGCCATCTGTCAACCCCGTAAAGGAAAACTTCCCATCGGCGTCTGTTCGAGCATAAGTAAACCGATCAGGTAACGTATCGGGTTGGGCCGTGGCCGGATGACGCTTTAACTGCACTAATACGCTCGCCATTGGAACGTCGTCGCGTATCACTCGTCCGGCGATTTCCTTTGTTCCAGTTCCGGCACTAACAGTCGCGGGATACGATTTAGGGTTGTTCAGTTCGCGAACGTACAGCACCGAATCAAAGCCCATTTGCTGACGAGATATCCGCAACCGACTCTGAAAATCCGTACCGCCAATCCGACTACGCCAGGCCACCGGGACCACTACTGAAAACAACCGTTTGTTCAGAGCACCCAGATTATCCGGCGAACCGTTTTGCCGAAGTTTAGCAGCCAGCGTATCACCAATCAAAACTCGGTCTTTCGAGTCGCTATAATAATTGCCCGTGTTGAGAATCCGCTGGATCGAGGCCGATTTCAGCCCCGATTCTAGTGTCAACGCCTGTCCGCTGACCAAGGCATCTTTAGCCTGATTCAGTGCCGGAGACAGGTTCATATACAGCCGCCCAAATAGCAGTAGTAGCACAATCGATGCTCCCAGCAAATACGGCCGCCCGGACGGGCTAGAGGATACATTCATGTTTTGGTGGTCAACCCCTAAATCCCCTGAAGGGGGACTTTTTCTAAGCATGAGCAAAGTCCCCTTCAGGGGATTTAGGGGTAAAAAGCTTTTACTATTTAATTTGTCCGCGTTGAATCGACAACCGTTTGCGATGAATCGGGTGCTGCGGCTGGCGTTTCAGGTACAGTCTCTGAATTACTTTCGGTCGTAGTTGAATCCGTTGGGCTCTCGATTAAATAGCCTGATGAGGCATCCGTTGTATCCTCCGTCATCGTGTCGGTTTCGGTAGAATCGGGCACTACTCGTGTCGTATCGGCGACAATGCGAGGCTTGTTATTGGCTTCATCCTGGCGAATTTTATACAAAACAGCCAAGCCGATCAGCAGCGTAACGACAAAAAAAGCCAATCCAACCGCCCATCCATTTGACCGGCGCTCAGGTTCATCATCGTAGATTGGTGTGGCCGGCGCTCCGTATGGAGGCACTTGTACCGGAGCCGACATCGTGCGTGACGTAGCCGGTATCCGACGATCCGCAGGCCGGTTATCCTGCAACTGCTCAACATTGGCTTGCCGCAGCAGAAATATGAATTCATCGACATCGCTAAGTCGGTTGGATGGATTTTTGACTAATATCTCATCCAGTATTGCATCCAGACTGGGGGGGATATTCTGCCCCGAAGGCATCAGTAAAGTCGGGGGCGGTGTACGCAAAACATGCCCCATGAACGTAGCGATGCCTGCACCATCGCTCATCGAAAACGGCACCTTTCCCGACAGACATTCATATAAAACCACACCCAGCGAATAGTAATCCGTAGCCTTAGTAACGCCCCGTGGATTATCGAACTGCTCCGGCGACGCGTATTCGTAGGTCATCAGCGATTGGCCCGTCATCGTTTGCGATTGTTCGTGCAAGCGGGCAACGCCAAAATCGGTCAGTAGAAAATGAATTTCGCCACTGGGCAAGGGCCGAAAAAGAATGTTTTCGGGTTTGATGTCGCGGTGGATAATACCGCGCGCATGAATCACCTTAAACGCTTCGGCCATTTGTAGCCCCAGCCGAATGGTATTAGATACGTCCAGATACCCCTGTTCGCCGAGCAGTGTACGCAGGTTTCCGCCCTCCACCCATTCCATCACAATAAATGGCATCGGCATGTCCAACTGCACTTCGCGCACACGCACTACGTTCGGATGCTGGATGTCGGTCATCAACTGCGATTCGAGCCGAAACCGACGTAACGTATCGGCATCCGTGTTGACAGTGAAGTGTTTAATCGCCACTAAATCGCCCGTTGCCAGATGACGCGCTTTCAGCACACGGGCGTTGCTACGTCCTAATTCGCCGATAATCTCGTAGCCCGGAAAATGCGTATTGACACCTACGGTTGGCATTAGTCAATCAATTTAGCGAGTCTGATGAAGCGGTCGTCATCAGTGAGTCCAGCGGAGGAGCAAACTGATGATCGATAATTTTGTAGGTGATTTTAGTGCCCCGGTCGCTGTTCGGTGCCGTCTCGATGAGCGACGAATTGGGGCCGACGTTAGTAAAATACACCTTCTCGGATTTATACAATCCACCGCCATCTTTGAAATAATTCACCTTTACCCCAACCGACGAAAAAGTGACCTGACTCGGGTTGCTCAGCTGAAGTTGTACATTTTTGATCCCGCCGAATAAGCCTACCCGGTAATCATTCGCCTTCACGGTCAGGCCTTTAACCGCAGCCAAAGCTTCCTGTCTGAGTTGCTCCTGTCGTGCGGCCTCCTCTTCTTCTCGTTGGAGACGTGCGGTTTCTTCGGTTGAATTTGATTCTCCAGAATTATCCGTTTTGGTAATCGGCGTATCGACAGCCGTTGTTTGAGGGCTGGCTTTTGGTTTCAGAACGGCAAAGTATAGACCGACGATCCCTAAAAAAACAGCCAGCGCTATAGCAGCCCATTTCAGGCTACCTGTTTGTGGCTTGAGAGGAGGACGCGCCTGTACCGGCCTGGCTTCTATTGGCGTAGCATTCACTACTTCCACCGCCTTTTTTTCTGGTTCGCTGATAACTGCGGGCTTTACTGGCTCTGGGGTAGAAGATCGCGGAGCAGTACTTCGATTAGCCTGTAAATAAGCAAGTTCGGCCTGTTTGATCATCCAGGTTAGCTCGTCAGGATCGCTTAGCCGATCAGCCGGTTTCTTTTGCAACAACCCCCGCAGTACGTCCACAAACGGGCTAAGCGTCTGGTCGTTTTTAGAAACCGTCAGGGCAGGTGGCGCTTCCGTCAATACCTTATTCATGAACGTAACAATTCCCGTATGATCGTCTAACGCAAACGGTACGTTACCATGCAGACACTCATACAGCACTACGCCCAGGGAATAATAATCCGTCGCGACGCCAACCCCTTTGGGATCGTTAAACTGTTCGGGCGACGCATATTCATACGTCATCAGCGACTGCCCCGTCAGTGTATTCGATTGTTCGTGCAAGCGAGCTACCCCGAAATCGGTCAGCAGAAAATGCAGCTCACCGCTAGGCAGCGGGCGATACAAAATATTCTCAGGTTTAATGTCGCGATGAACGATGCCCTGCGGATGAATCGCTTTGAACGCGCTCGCCATTTGCAATGCCAACCGACTGACTGTCGATACGTCCAGAGCTCCCTGATTATCAATGAGTTGCTTTAGACTTCCGCCCTCGATCAGTTCCATGACCAGGTAAGGCAATTCCGCATCCAGCCGAACCTCACGCACTTTTACGATATTGGGATGAGCGATACTGGTCATAATAGCCGATTCGCGCTCAAACCGACGTAGCGTTTCGGCATCCGTATTAAGCGCAAAGTGTTTAATCGCCACCAGATCGCCCGTCGCCAGGTGACGCGCTTTGAGGATGCGCGCGTTACTACGTCCCAATTCGCTTAGCACTTCGTAACCGGGAAACCGCGTATCAAATCGAATCGTGGACATTAACGGCGTTTTGTTTTGGTTGAATCGGGACCATTTTGTACAGACATACTAACAACGACTTTGCGGAACGTATCCTGCCGAACCGCTGCGCTAATGGGCAATCCCACGTTTTTAAAATACACGTTTGAGAGCTGCAATTTCGTATCGCGGGTTGTTTCAATACCGGTCTTAAATCCGCTGATTATCATATTCTCTACCTGCGCTGTTCCTGCCCGGTCGATACGTAGTGCTACCTGCGTTTGGGCGGAGTCAGCGGGCATCAGAACGGTTAGTCGGTTATCGCCGGTGATACGTTGTAAAGAGTCGGTTACCAGTAAAGTATTCGCAAGCCGAAACGTATCAGCCGGCAAAATCAGACGATGATCTTTACTGCGGTAGGCGGTTTGCAGCAATGAATCAAATCTGGACGTTGCTCCTGCTGTCGCCGACATTGTATTCGGTTGACTACCAGTAGTTGCCAGGCTATCGACCTGTGCTACATCAGATTGGCCGGATGGTTGATATTGATACCACATAATGGCCGCAATCAGTCCGATGGTTAACAATCCAAACAACGCCAATAGCCCCGTTGAACGCTTTTTTGCTGGCTTTGACTTAGTAGATGTCACTTCCTGAGCAATGGGAGCCGTTTGTGGTACGATAGGCGCTGGTACGTCGACAGCCTTTGCTGGGCTTGTCGAAGGTCCGGCGGCCAACGCATTGTTTTTAGCCAGAACGACTGTGATGTTGTCTTTACCGCCTTGCTGATTAGCTAACCGAATCAATTCGATTGTCTGCTGGTCAAGGGTTGGCTTTTGCTCTAGAATCGCCCTGATTTGCGCTTGTGTGATCATATCCGTCAGGCCGTCGCTACAGAGTAGCAACGTATCGCCCGGTAGAAAATCGGTTTCGCCCGATTCCAGAAAATTAGGATCGTCAACCCGATGTTCTTCTGAGCCAACGTCTCGCAGGATTTCGTTCCGGCGGGGGTGCGCCATCGCTTCGGCTTCGGTGAGTTCGTTCGCATCTTCCCGAACGCCAACCAGCGAATGATCGTACGTTAGTTTTTCGAGCACACCTTGCCGATAGCGGTACAAACGCGTATCGCCCACATGAACGTAATACAGCTTACCCGACTGAGTATCAGCCACGGCTGAGCTCAGCACGCAACACATTTGTGCTAACCGGGGCTCCTGATGTCGCTCGTTATTGATTTGATTATTGGCAAACACAACCGCTTCGCGCAGCATCGACAACGGATCGCCGTTTGGCTTGGCCATGTATTGTTCAATCGACTCCTTTGCAATAGCCGCAGCCCGGTCGCCCCCGGCATACCCACCGACACCGTCGATAACCGTCAATAAGGCCGTAGTTTCCGCCCAAATCGTTGAGCAGATAAAAGCATCCTGATTATCGGTTCGGCGCTGACCTACGTCGGTCTTGCCGGCAAATTCTAGTGAATTCATTCAGTAGAGATTCAGTAATTCGGGGCCTGCTGTAACTTCAGTCCGGCCGCGTTACTTTATTTATCGAGGTAAATCCTGAAAATGTTTCAAGACCAGGAATCCAACGAACAGGAGTAACCCGAAAACAAGTAGCGCATCAATCATGCTTACGTAGTGCGTTGGAAGTGTAGCGTAACCATGCTATTAAGCAGAATCTGAGCTTTGTCAGGTAAGGAGTACCACTGCGGATTAGCGGGTTCGCTACGTGGAATGAGCTGTTCGTTCACACGGGTTTCGTTTCGGCTGAACGATGCGAGTTGAAAGGCTTGGGTTGCGTCGTCGTACCGAATGCGGGCATGCGGATTCGATACGTAGGCCGATTCGAGAAGCAGATAATTCGGAAAATGCTGGTTATCAGGCTCCTTTCGGGCGACTACAATTTCCCGGTCTCGCATTAGGTACGTATCCTCTTTGTTTAATTCGGCAATGTAATACGTTATCTCGGCCAGTCCGGCGGCTAGGCTACGTGGTAAGTTTGGTACGTTCCGAGTAGCCGATCCCGGCGTTGCAGCCCGTTCGTTTGGGGTGGGCGACGGATCAAATTTAAACTTTACCACAAAAGCCCCCGGCTCACGAAAGTCAATATGCTGAAACGTATTTAGATCTACATCTACTTTTTCGTAGCGGTTGGTTTGTTTGATCCGGCGCGTTACGTGCAGCTTATCCGAAGACGGGCGAGCTTCATTACCGGGCAAAATTCCTGTCAGCGCGCCCACTACGTAAACATCTGTTGGCGAGACGGTTTCTCCACCAAACTCGCGGCCACCCCCGAATTTAAAAAACCAGCTGGAGGCCACGGGCGATACTCGTTCATATTCCCCTTTATGCGCGGCAATTACGGCTTTAAAGGACTTAACTGCCTCATCGACAATAACCGGAAACGCATTCTGGCGTTCTTCGTAGGTATCTGGATGTAGGATAATGAGGAAGTGCGCATTGAACAGCATACTCGTTCCAACAGACTCCCGACCAATGGAATCCTCAAACGAAGACACCAACTCAGCCAGAATCCGTTTATTGGTTACTGTAGCGGTAGAAGTAGGTTGGCTCTGGCTGGGGGGCACGAGTAGATTGCCTAATTTATGAAGCCAGTTGGGCTGATCTGCCATGGGTGAACGCGAATAGGTGCTTGCTACCCCCTTAAACGCTATTGCTTATCATTTTCTTTTGCCGGTCGTCAAGTTGCTGGAATTGTCTGAACTATTGATGCGGCACTATGGCAATCTGGCTAAGCTTGCTAAAGCCTTATTAACGTCGTTTTAGCTCCATACAGCGGTTCAACGTCAGGCCCTGTGAGTTGATAGCCGTAAGCAGAAGTTTTTTTTGATCTGGGCCAGTCAGTAAAGCCGACGAGCGGGCGTCTCCCCGAATTAATAAACCACTTTCCCTAGGGCCAAGCGGCTTCCAATGACCATGCCCATCACCCAACAATACTACTCCTACGGAGGCATCTTCGCGGCCCATATTGACTTCGTTCGGGTAGAAATTACCGGTCAGCACTACGTCCAGGTGGCCATCCTGGTTGAAATCGTTAACGACAATACCATATACAGGCGCCACTTGAGCGAGCCGGGGTAAGGCATGAATCGCAAATTTTCCCTGACCCAGATTTTCGATGTACGCGCTTTCCAGATACGTTGCCTGCGTATGGTATGCCCCTTTCCGGTCATCTTCTGAAAGCAAGTCATCGAAGGTCACCGCTGCATAATCGGCAAATCGCTGGTATTTCCGACGGAATTGAATAACCTGCTGATTCAATGCATCGCGCGGTATGGCCGGATAACATACGCCATCGATATAATACCCCATGAGCGGATCAAGCGTACCGTCATTATTGAAATCGCGCGCAATCAGTTTAACCGGCTCTTTTTCCGACGCCCGGTATAGGGTATTCAATCCTTCATTTCCAGCTATATAATCCAGATCACCATCCTGATCGAAATCGCCCTGAGCGAGGCAATTCCACCAACCCGACGAATTGGGAATTTGGATTGAAGAAGTAGGCTGGAATGAACCTTTGGTGTTTTTAAAGATGGTTAGCGGCATCCATTCACCAGCCACTACCAGATCGTCCCAGCCGTCGCGGTCATAATCCGACCAGAGCGCTGAACATACCATGCCGACCTGCATTAGCTGGGGACTTAGCTGACGGGTGACATCAACAAAGCGGTTTCCCTGCGCTGATCGATCATTTCGAAGCAGATAACTCCTGGCTGGCAGTGGATAGCTGCCAGGTATCTGCCGCCCCCCGACAAACAAATCCAGATCGCCATCCTTGTCAAAATCGGTAGCTACAACGCAGGAGCCACTACCAGAAACATCGGGCAATGTGCCAGCGGGTGCCAGACTGAAATCACCTTTCCCATTGTTAAAATATAGCTGATCCTGATAGAACGATTTTTCGGTAACGGGGCGCTCGTTGCTCCCATACACTACGTACAGATCCAGGTCTTTATCTCCGTCAGCATCAAAAAACAAAGCGTTCGTCGCTTCCTGATTGGTTAAGGCCGGGAAGGGTCGTTTCGTAAAATTCCCGGATGCCGTTTGCCAGAAAAGACTTGCCGGACTTCCCCGATACGAGCTACCCAGAAAGCAATCGTCCAGACCGTCGCCGTTTACATCGCCAACCGCCATTGCAAAACCCGACCTAGACAGCATTTTATGCATTGCCGCCGTCTGTTTGAAATCGACAAAATCCGATTCGGCATGAACGAAATCGACCGGATAGTCTGCTGTTACGTCGGTAAATAACGGCTGAGCCGTAACCGGTTGAATAGACGTAGCACTGCTCCTGGCTTGTGCATAGGAGAGCGTAATGCGCTGATCGGCCACTACGTTACGCTTGACTTCCACGCGTCCATCGGGCCACCGGATACGTAGCGAATCAATTTTACGCTGAGTACCTAACCCAAAATGCAGCCTGGGTTCGATCGATGATAAATACCCACGAACAACCGACAATTCACTGTATTGCATGAGGCCACCTGACCAGAGTGTTACTGCTGCTCCGAACCCCTGACGATTTAGGGAATCACCTTGTAAGTTAACCGATACATAGTGCTGGGATGGGTCCTGCTCCCGGCTCTGATTCCGATACACAAAAGCCTCGCCATCAATGTTATTGACGGCTAAATCCAGGTCTCCATCGTTGTCGAAATCGGCGTAAGCGGCCCCATTTGCGTACGATTCTTCATGAAGTCCCCAATTTTGAGAAATGTCATCGAATGAGCCATCCCCTTTATTCCGAAACGCGTAATGAGCCAATGAGATCTCGGGCACTTTATCAAGCAGTTCCAGGCGTTTTTTGGTGTTATACTCAGTGGTACCAAAGCCAGAGAAGTCTTCGGTAAACGTGATAAAATCCCGGTCGGTTACGTTTTTTCGATAGCCGTTGGTAATGTACATATCCTTCCAGCCATCGTTGTCGAAATCAGCGAGTAGAGTCGCCCAACTCCAGTCCGTTTGCGCCACGCCCGCCATCAGACCAACTTCGGAGAAAAGTGGAGCATGGGGCTCCGAGATAGGAGCAGAAGAGTTGGCGGTTGTGCTAGCTTGATGGATATTTTTACTGCCCACTACCCCCAGATTCATCTGTAGGCAGTTACGCATATACTGCATCTGATGCCCGAACTGGGGCGAAACACTCATTTGCTTCCGGTCATAATCCTGACCAGCCAGCATCATTTTGAGTCGGTTATTTTCTTTGGGCAGCATATCCAGCTGCATCAGATCGGGCAAGCCATCGTTGTTCAGGTCGGCGGCATCGACGCCCATTCCGTACATGCTGGTGTGCGCCATTGCCTGCTTAATGGCATTGGTGAAATGACCTTTTCCATTATTCAGGTAGAGAATGTCGCTGCTATTGAAGTCATTGGAGCAATATATGTCTGGATACCCGTCTTTATTGAAATCGCTGATGACCAATCCTAAACCCAACTCGTCGTAGGTGATTCCGGCCTCTTTTGATACATCTTTAAAAACAGGATGCCCTTTTGGGCCAGTTCCCTCGTTTCGATACAGTTTACCCGTACTGGGGTGTGATCCATCTGACACGACTGGACGAACGTGCGCGGGATTCTGAAAATCAGGAGCCGTGTTCAGCAAAAACACGTCCAGATCACCGTCCAGATCGTAATCAAAAAAGGCGGATTGGGTCGTGAAGGCAGGATCGGCCAAACCGTACTCGGTCGCCATCTCTTTAAAAACAGGCTTACCGGTTTTTACGCCCTGATTGATAAACAGCAGATTTTCAGTATGCTTCAAGGCAGGGTGACTCGCCACCGACAGATAGATATCCAGCCAACCGTCCTGATTAACATCGACCAACGTAACACCTGAGCACCAACGATCAGTGGTTAGCCCGGCCGATTGGGTTATGTCCTCAAATTGAAAGGCGTCCTTATCTTGTCCACCCCGATTCAGGTAAAGCCGGCAACTCACCTGATTCCCCGTAAAAAACAGATCGGTTAAGCCATCGTTGTTGACATCACCAACGCCCACACCCCCACCGTTGTAAAAATTGGTGAACGTAAAGCCATTTAATCCTTCGGTGGGTGTTAAGGCATTGTTGAACGTTACGTGCGTATGGTCGCTGGAAAGGCGCTCAAACCGGGTTGACCCTGTCTGTTGACAACCCATCAACAGGCTTGTTATCAAACCCATCCAGATCATGCCTGACCATAACCGTCTCATAGAAATCGTCTGTTACTATCCAGTAATAGAACAATGACACCGGAAACTCCGGTGTCATTGCCTGAGAAAATCACACGTTTAAACTACTTAATACCCAGGATTCTGTCCTTTTACGCCGACGTTCGGATTATTGTCAATTTCCTGCTGCGGTATAGGCAATAGCTCGTGTTTTCCTTTCTGAAAATACGAAAGCGGTTCCGTTTTTAGCTTACCCAGCTTCCGCCAGCGCAGGATATCCCGATTGCGAATCTCTTCGCCATTCAACTCAACCCGGCGCTCGTGTACGATCGCATCAAATACCTGATCTTTTGTCGACACTGGATATTTGGTCGTTGGGTACGTCGGCATCGCTACGCTGGGCCGATTGCGAATCATGTTCAGATACGTAACGGCACTGGCGAGGTTACCCAGTTCGTTTTCGCATTCGGCCATAGACAGCAGCGTTTCGGCGTAACGCATGATGCGTTGGTTAATGCCGCCCGTGGTCGACACACCCGCTTTGTACATCAGGGTAAACTTCCGCCAGCTTACTTTCTGCACTTTGCCATCCACAGTTGAGCTATTGCCGTTCTGCACCTCGTCGGTCAGTACGGTTTGGTCCTTATTGTATTTATCGCCGGTCGTATAAAACGATTTTGCATACCGGGGATCGGTCTTGGCATCGCCTTTACTGGTCTTCTCAAACTCAGCTAATAAACTGTTCGAGGGAATAATGTTCCGCCAGCCAATACCCGAGTACTCCTGCGTCCGAACCGTTTCTTCTCCCGCCGACGCGCCATCGGCATCACCATTCCAGTTGAACGTACCACCCGACGGCAAAAAGTTAACTTCCCAGATCGACTCCTTATTGAACTCGGTCTCTTCGATGAAATTATCGTTGTATTCATCTACCAGAGCATAATTTCCAGAGCTGATAATTTTCTGAAGTTCTGTCTTCGCATTAGCATAATCACCCTGTTGCAGATAGACACGAGCCAGCAGCATCTGAGCCGCTCCTTTGGTAGCACGGCCTTGATTAGCCGCATCATACGTAGCAGGAAGCGCATCCTGAGCCGCTTTCAGATCGGCAACAATAAAGGCATACACATCGGCTTCGGACGAGCGAGGTAACGACCCGGCTACCGACGTAACGTAGGTTTTGTAGAGCGGAACACCGCCCCACATACTCACCAATTCGAAATAGGACCAGGCTCGTAAAAACTTGGCTTCGCCAACGGACTGGGTCGCCACTGCCGTCGACAAGGATTTGGAAGCCGATGCCTTGTCGATCACTACGTTGGCGCGGTGAATAACCCGATAAGCGCCGGTCCAGACAGAGCTGACCAGCCCATTATCTGTACTATGAACGCCCAGTAATAGCTGATTTCGGGGTGTTTCCAGTTGTCCGCCACCGGCCGCTACGTCGTCAGAACGCAGATCGTGCGTAAAGAACCACTCGCGGGCAACCAGGTTCGTAGACTGAAGAGCCGCATAAACTCCATTAATTGCGCTCTTGATCTGTATATCGGTTTGAAAATAGCTGTCGGTGGTAACCGCGTTTGGGTTCAGTTGATCGAGGGCTTTTTCGTTACACCCAACGGCCAGGCCAAGCAGCAGAACGCCAGTTGAGAAATAGTGCCTTTTCATAAAAAAGTATGCTTTTAGGTTCGTTAAAGTCAATTAGAACGTAATCTGAAGACCAGCTAGTAACGTGCGTGCCTGTGGATAGTTGGCGTAATCGATTCCACTCCGGAGCAGCGTTCCGTTGCGAGAACCAATTTCCGGATCATAGCCCGTGTATTTGGTCAAAGTCAGCAAGTTCTGGCTCGATACGTATACCCGTACTTTATTCACTACGTTATTGGTCAATCCACCCAGCACTTTGGTCGGGATTGAATAGCCGATGGTCAGGTTTTTAACACGCATGTACGATCCATCTTCGATAAAACGGTCTGACGTACGGCTGTTATTGTTCGGATCGCCCGCAATTGCCCGTGGCACATCGGTATTCATATTGGTTGGCGTCCAGGCATTTAGCACGGCGGGGCCAGCATTAAACAGACGTAGCATACCTTGCGTAACCACTTTTGTACCATTGTAAATTTTGTTACCATAGGTGCCCTGCAAATACAGGGTAAAGTCGAAATTTTTGTAGCTGCCGCTAAAATTGGCGCCATAATTAAATTTCGGCAGGTAGCTTCCGAGGTACGTCCGGTCATTGGCATCAATCTTACCATCGCCATTCAGGTCTTTGAAGCGAATATCGCCAGCCGACGTGTTTTTGGCGGGATTATCGGCGTCACGCGTTGCGGGGCGGTTTTGAACAGGAGCGCTGTATACTTCGTCAACTGACTTAAAAATGCCCTCCACTACGTAGCCATAGAACGACTGAATCGGTTGACCCGTTTCGGTTTTGGTGATGTCGGCCCCGCCATAATCCGCATTTGAACCGGCATAGATCGAAGCCGTAGGTGTGGCCAGACTCAGGACCCGGTTACGCGTAATACCGACGTTGGCCGAGAGATTCCACCGAAAATCGCCTTTTGCGTAATTATACCCCGCCTGGAATTCATAACCCCAGTTTTTCATACTGCCGATGTTGGCAACGGGCGCATTACTGTAACCGATCGAATTAGGAATGGGAACCCCCAGAATCAGGCCGTCGGTAAACCGGTTATAAACTTCGGCCGTAAACGTGATTTTGTTATTAAACAGACCAAGATCAATGCCTCCATTAACCATGTCTGTAGTTTCCCACTTCAGCTCGGTGTTTCCCAGCGAGTTAAAATACGAACCCAGGCTATTGGCCGACCCGAATGGGTAGGCCGTCGCATCTGCCGACACAAGCGATTGCCAGGCGTAGTTGGCTATTCCGTTAAAGCCCGTCTTCCCGTAGCTGGCCCGCAGTTTCAGTTCAGAAATATTTGGCAACCCTTTCATGAAACTTTCCTGGTTGATACGCCAGCCCACCGATGCCGATGGGAAGTTACCCCACTTATTACCCGGCGCAAATAATGATGAACCATCCCGCCGAATCGAGGCACTTAACAGATACTTCCCGTCGAAATCATAATTGATACGACCGACGTAAGAGATCAGATCCGTTTCGCCACGGGTGCTGGTGATCGCCGGGTTGCTTACTCCCTGAATCACGTCCAGATCGTTGTTAGGCCGGGTTCCTGATCCGGTCAATCCCGTTGAGAGAACTTTTTGGGTTTCGGCGACGGCCAATACGCTCAGATTGTGCTTGCCAAACGACTTATCGAACGACAGTTGGTTTGTTATGGTCTGCGCAATGTTGGTGTTACGTGTCTGGGAAACAGTGGCTGAACTGCGCTGTACGTAACCATCGTTGTAAATCGGATTAAACGTACTACCGTTCGAAAAGCCCAGATCAACTCCGTAATTGAAGCGGTATTTCAGGTAACTGGTCAATCGAACATCGGCGTAAACCGTAGCAAAAGCTTTTAGAAACTTCGTTCGTGTTACGTCCATTGCCGGAGCACGTAGCGGGTTCTCCGGATCAGACCCGTCGGCGGCTGTCGGGGCACTGAATCCACCCACTTTCGTCGGGTCCATAGTTGGCCAGTACGGCATCATCCGGATGGCGTGCATCAGCTGTGATCGGTCGCCCGTTGTTTCACCTCGCTGGTTGCTGTACGCTGCTGTCAGCGTCTGCCCAACCGACAGAAATTTTGCGACCTGGTGATCTGAGTTTATACGTAGCGAGCCCCGTTCGAAATCCGTTCCCCGCATAATACCATCCTGTTTGAAATAGCTGCCCGAGGCAAAAAACCGGGACACGGTATTTCCACCCGACAATGAAAGCTGGTGCTGAGCGATAGGCGCGTTGTGGAAAAGCTCATTCTGCCAGTTGGTTTCGGTCTGCGCAAAAGTTTGTGTCGCCCCGTCATAAATGGGCGTATTGAGGTTGCTTAAACGCGAGGGCAACGCAATACCCGCATTAGAAGTCAGCGCTTTAGCATATTGGACGTATTGATCGCGATTTAATACATCGATTTTATGAGTAGCGCTCTGCGTACCAACGTACGAATCGAGGGTTACCTGAATTTTATTATTCCGCCCCCCTTTTTTGGTCGTAATCAGAATAACCCCATTAGCTGCCCGTGAGCCATAAATAGCGGCCGAACTGGCATCTTTCAGCACCTCTAGTGATTCAATATCATTGGTATTAAAGCTGTTCAGATCGCCGGTTGGCACACCGTCAATAACATACAATGGTCCTGATCCATAGCTAATTGACCCAATTCCACGTATCTGCACGATGGGTGATGAACCTGGGCCGCCGTTATTTACTACTGATACCCCTGGAACGCGCCCCTGAAGCGCCGATGCTACGTTCGGCACCGGAAGCGCCGTTATTTCTTTGGGTGTAACGGTCGATACAGCGCCTGTTAACGAGGATCGTTTTTGAGTACCATATCCAACCACAACAACTTCTTCCAGCGCTCCGGCATCAGCCTCCATCGATACGTTGATAATCGACTGATTGCCCACCGTAATTTCCTGTCTTCTGTAACCAATATAACTGAACACCAACACGGAAGTACCATTCGGTACGTCAATTCGGTAGGATCCCTTTGCGTCACTGGCAGTGCCTCTGGTGGTACCTTTAATTTGAATATTTACGCCTACTAGTGGGGTTCCTTTTTCATCCAGCACTGTACCTGTAACAGATTGATCGGCAACGTTAGCCCTGGCAGTTGTGATCAGGCAATAAAACACCAGAAGCAGGTTGAGCCACGGCCGTATGTGTTTTAGCGATAAAGCATGAATTTGTAATTGATTTATCATAATTTTAAGGGTTTGTTTTTTCACAAAGACAAAAAAATCCCTGCATCCAATTTGGATGATTTTTCTCGCCGAAAAATGGGGGTACTTACCAGTCAGTAATGTTGGCGCATTACTGACTTTTTTATTGTATGTATGCTTGTCTATGCATAGGCTACATGAGGAGTTTTAGTAATCATACATTTAATAATCCGTTTACTTAAAAGAATACTTACTTTTGGTTTGGCGGGCTTACAGCTTAATTTTTTTACGATCAACCATGTTATCTAAAATTCCTTACCAGTCAACTTATATTTCTTATGGAGAAGTCTTGCCAACATATGTTCTACTCGAATTATCCATTAAGTAAGTAGCCAAAAACTTCATATCGGTTTTCTATAAAATTCCGGCAACAACTTGTGACCGTTTGTTTCTTTTCGTTTTAAAACGAATCAATCAATATCCGTTGGAAACAAAATTATATTGATATAGTGCAAGATACGCCATAAATATGTTACACAATTCTTTGGCTATGTTACATTCTTGAAAAATAAACCTGAACGTAACTAATTGACCGGATCATTCTTGTAATACCAGTAAATGAATGTTTCAGGAACAAGTATTATAACCGGATTTGAGTGGGCATTTTTAAACAGCACAAGCTCAACTCTTTTTTTACTACGTTATTAAACCTATTCAACGCGAGTTATGAATTGTTCATCAATGAACTAACCCGTTAGCTATTTGTGGCTGTTGCTACGGATTTCGACAGGCTCAGCCTAGCAGTCAGCTGAATTTTGACTCAAGCTTGTTTGTCCGGCTGAGCCTATCGAAACCCTTGGTGGCAGCAATACGTTAGCTGAGCTGTCACTTAAGTTATCTGAAACAGCTTTTTAGAATTTCACTACGCTCTCATAGGCCTTTTTAGGCTGACCATTCTGATCGAATAATAAGGGATAATCTTTGCGGCCCGGAACAGGAAAATTATCCAGCCAGGAATAGCGATCTGTCAGATTCCAAAACGTAACACCAGTGATTTTGTCGCGGTGCTTACGGAATACCTCGAATAACATTTTGTAATGAGCCGCCTGTTTGTCGGCCATCTCTGGAGTAAACTCACTCTTATCCGTATCGCGACGCTGCCGACGCTCGTGCTCTTTGGGATACACTGATACGTCCACCTCTGTAAACTGCACCTTGAGCCCCAGACCAGCGAATTTGTTGATCGACTCTTCCAGTTCCTGCTTCGTAGGTTCGTAAATAGACCAATGCGCCTGTAGACCAACTCCATTGACAGGCACTTTTTTGTCCTTCAACTTCTTGAGCAGTTGGAAGATACGTTCCCGCTTTGAGGCATTTTCTGTGTTATAATCGTTATAGAACAGTTGCGCAGACGGGTCAACTTCGTGTGCATACTGAAATGCTTTTTCGATATAATCCTCGCCAATAATTTCGTAAAATTTCGATTTGCGGTAAAGGCTCGTTCCTGTATCCGGAACAGCTTCATTCACTACGTCCCAGGCGTAGATTTTACCTTTATACCGACCCATTACGTCAGTAATATGCTGCTTCAGGCGGGCGAGTAGTACGTCCCGGCTCACGGTTTTACCAGTAGAATCGGTGAAAAGCCAGCGTGGAGTCTGATTGTGCCAGCAAAGCGTGTGACCACGTAACTTAATATTGTTCTGCTGGGCAAAATCGGCAATGGCGTCGGCATCTTTCCAGTTATAACGGTTCTCTTCTGGATGAATCGGCCCCATTTTCATGGCATTTTCGGGCGTCATGCTGTTAAACTGGGCTTTGATCAGTTCGGCGTCCGGGCCGGGCTGTACCATGCGTGGGTTTACGGCCACGCCAATGGGAAAGTAATCTTTGTAATAATCTTTCAGTCCTTTTTCGGGCGCTACAAAAGCGACGGTCAGGGCTATCAGGGCGTAGGAGCTGAGTTTATGCATAATGAAGAGTGTTTAGATACGTATTATTTATAGGCATCAATGGTTTTAATCGTACCGTCTGGATTGTAAGTCAACTCAGTTACTTTCACGTTACGCAGGTGGGTCTTGCCCGAAAGCTGGACGTCGTGGTAGAATAGATACCATTTTTGTCCGATCTGTACGATAGAATGGTGATTCGTCCAGCCGAGAACAGGTTTAAGAACTACGCCCTGGTACGTAAACGGTCCGTATGGATTGTCGCCGATGGCGTAACAGAGGTTGTGGGTATCGCCGGTAGAATAGGAGAAGTAATATTTCCCGTTGTATTTGTGAAGCCAGGCCGCTTCGAAAAAGCGTTTGTCGTTATCTTTTTCCAGAAACGGTTTTCCGTTCTTATCGAGCAATTGCACCTCCCGAACCGGCTCGGCGAAGGATTTCATGTCGGCACTTAGCCGGGCAACTCGTGGGAGGTAGGCCACTTCGTCTTTCTGCTTTAAAGCCCCTTTTGGATCATAGTTGTTACCCTCCCAGCGCTGCAACTGCCCACCCCAGATGCCTCCAAAGTAGAGATACGCCTTACCATCAGCGTCCTGAAAAACAGTGGGATCGATGCTGTAACTGCCTTTGATGGGTTCCGCTTCTGGTTTGAACGGCCCTGTGGGACTCTTGCTAGTTGCTACGCCGATTCGGAACACATCCTGTTTATCCTTCACCGGGAAATAGAGGTAGTACGTACCGTTTTTATACGTAGCATCGGGTGCCCACAGTTGACGCCCCGCCCACGGAATGTCCTTAATATCGAGAGCTACCCCGTTGTCTTTCACCGGACCGCCGATCTTATCCATCGACAGAACGTGGTAGTCGCGCATGGCGAAATGGCCCCCTTCATCATCCTCTTTGACATCTTTGGCATCAATGTCGTGCGAAGGATAAATGTAAATTTTGCCGTTAAAAACGTGGACCGAAGGGTCGGCGGTGTAAATGTGGGACACCAGGGGCGCGTCTTTCGGAGTTTTGTTTCCGTTATTCTGCGCAAGGGCGGTCAGTGAGCACCCGATTAAGGCGATCAGGGCCGATGTAGCGAAAATTCGTTGCATTCGATTTTAATTTCTATACAGTTAAAAGAATAAGATCCACAGTACCAGCAACATGACTAGTAGAATAATGGAAGCCGTAACATTCTGCCGACGGCGGACGGGATTTTCGATTTTATAGTCTTCGTCCAGTTTAACCTCACCAGCGTATCGGAACGTAAGGCCATTCAGCTTGTCCTGTGCAGGTGCGGGGGTAGCCAGACTAACGACGATGAGCAGTAATACGGAAATGATAAACAAGAGAATGGCGAAGTGCATGAAGTTCATCTCAATCAGAGGTTTCAGCACCGGATTGGAGAACGGCGAATTCTTATGAATAACTTCCAGTACAAACCGCAGCATTCCCAGGGCCAGGCCCGTCCAAAGCACGACTTTCGAACCGGTCGCGTTGGCGCGTGGCCATAACAAACCTACCAGAAACACACAAGCAATGGGCGGACTGATGTAACTCTGTACTGATTGCAGATACACGTATAATTGATCGGACAGCACCGTAACCAGCGGCACCCACAACAAACTCACGGCTACCAGTACCACCGTTGAAATACGTCCGAAATTGACTAGTTGCTTTTCAGAAGCTTGCGGACGGAATTTCTGGTATACGTCGATGGTCATCAGCGTTGAAGCCGAATTGAAACAAGCTGCCAGTGATGCCATCAAAGCCGCCAGCAGCGAAGCAACGACCAGCCCCCGAAAACCGCTTGGCAACAGCTCCTTCACCATCACTGGATATACGTCGTTTGGGCTGAGCTTCTGGCCCGGCAACAGCAGGCCTTTCTGGTGAAGGGCGTAAGCAATCAGACCGGGAAGGACGAGAATGAATACGGGCAGAATTTTCAGAAAACCAGCCATGATGGTGCCCGATTTAGCGTGGTCGATGTTTTTGGCAGCCAGTACGCGCTGAACAATACTCTGATCGGTACACCAGTACCAGATACCAACGATATACGGCCCCAGAATAACGCCCGTCCAGGGAAACTCTGGGTCACTCATCGGGCGAAACATATCCATGTGGCCGGTTGGTACGTTCGCCACCAGCTCATTCCATCCACCGACTTTGTCGAGGCCAATCCAGGTCAGAGCAATCGCTCCAGCCAGCAGGATAAACGTCTGAATCAGTTCAGTATAGATCACAGCGGCCATTCCTCCGGCAATAGTGTAAATGCCAGTAACAACCACCAACAGAATGGAAGAGGTATAAATATCCCATCCCATCACCTGTTTGAGCAAAATCCCGGCGGCAAACAGGTGAACCGAAATCTTGGTCAGAATATAGGCAATGATTGACACCGAACTGAGATACCAGCGGCTGGCCGAGCTATAGCGCCGTTCCAGAAACTCCGGCATGGTAAACACGCCCGATTTAAGGTAGAATGGCACGAACACCCAGCCCAGAATGAGCAGACAAATCGAAGCCGACCATTCGAAATTTCCTGTGGCCAGCCCCGACATATAGCCCGTTCCCGACAATCCGATGAAGTGCTCGGTCGAAATGTTAGAGGCAAATAATGAAGCACCAACAGCAAACCAGCCGACATGTCGCCCCGCCAGAAAGTATTCGGTGCTGCTACGTTCCTGCCGGGAAAAATAGTAGCCAATCGCAAAGACAATCAGGAAATAGGCCCCAATAATGCTGTAATCAAGCAAGCTAAAATCTAAACTCATTTGGGTTAGTTTTAAAGATTAGTCGATTACTTAAATAACAGGGGTGCAAACATAAACAGATCGTGCCGCCAGACAGGCCACGTGTGTCCGCCCGCGTATTCGCTGTATGTATATTTGACGCCCATTTCATCGAACTTTTTCATCATAACCTGGCAGTTCTGGTAAGCGATGTCTTCTTTGCCACCCATCGAAATCCACAGATTTTTCAGATTGCTGTTGATGGCGCTAGCATTATCCTTCATGAATTCATACTGAGGATCAGACAGTTTCGGATTATTAGCAAACCAGCCCGAACTAAAGACACCGAGCGACGAAAACAGATTGGTGTTTTTAATGCCCGCGTACAACGTCTGCAAACCGCCCATCGACAAGCCCGCCAACGCCCGGTTTTTCGCGTCAGTCTCTACCCGGTAATTACTTTCGACGAATGGAATTGCTCCCTGCTTCAGTTCGTTTTCAAATGCCCGTAATACGTTCTCGTTGAAGCCCGCCAGACCAGCGTTACTCACGTTGCCGTCGAGCATCACGATCAGCATCGATTTGGCCTTTCCTTCGGCAATCAGATTGTCCAGAATCAAGTCCGTTTTGCCCTGCGTAGCCCATCCGCGCTGATCTTCGCCCCCTCCGTGCAGGAGATACAATACCGGGTATTTTTCACTCGATTTGTCATAGCCGGGTGGGGTATAGACGTACATTTCGCGCCAGGAATTCGTAGCTTTTGACAGGTAGCGTTTGATACGTATGTCGCCGTGCGCTACGTCTTTCATAGCATAAAAACCGCCGTCTCTATCTGGAATTTCGATGCCACTGGCCATACGGCTCATGCCATAAAAAGATTCACTGGCCGGATCGGCGACGGGTAATCCATCGACCAGCAGCGAATAATAATGAAAGCCCCGGCTGATGGAATCGGTCGTTATGTTCCAGAATCCAGCGGTATCTTTCACCATGTCGTATTTTTTGCCCAGATCGATCTGCACTTTCTTCGCATCCGGCGCTTTCACCCGAAACACGACGCGATTATCAGGCAAAATCTGCGGGTATTTAGCAGAGCGGGTATTGGTAGACGCTGGTGATCCTAAAACGGTATATTTCGTAAACGTGGACGTATCGACCGGTTTGAACAGAAACTGGGAGAACATATATAGGCCGTTTTTCCAGACTTTAAAATCATGGACGCCCGGTTCAACGTAGTAGATGTGCGGTACGTCGTTCTGGTAGAGGTAGTCGTGGGTGCGTTTGCTGAACGTAATAAGCCCATCATTATCACCGCACGAAATCCAGAGCAGCTTCAGTTTCTTCTTGGCTTCTGCCGGATTTGGCACCAACTCCTGAGGAGGTTTTGTGTTCGGGGCCGACGAAAATCCGCCCACCCAGGCAAACTTATCCAGATTACCCAGACCGAAATTCAGCGATTGGCCGCCCCCCATCGAGAGCCCGGCAATAGCCCGGTGTTCGCGGTCGGTCAGGGTCGGGTATTTTTTCTCGATAAACGGAATCAGATCGGTCAGCAAATCTTTTTCGAACGTAGCAAACGCTTCGACTTTGTCTTTGTCGAAAATATTCCCAACCGCCCGGTCGTCTTTCATGGCGCGTCCGTTGGGCATCACCACAATCATGGGCTGGAGTTTATTGTCTGCGTACAAATTGTCGAGAACAATTTGCGGTGTGCCGCCCCGAAGCCATTCTTTCTCATCCCCACCAATGCCGTGCAGGAGATACAGCACCGGATATTTCGTCTTTTTATTGTAGCCGGGCGGGGTGTAAACCAACGCTTTGCGAGAAGTTCCTACCGTTTTTGATACGTATTGAATCGTATCGATTTTGCCCGTAGCGATGCCAGTTCGTAACTGGTCAAAGCCTTTGGGCGCTTCTTTTTCGATGGTTTGCGAGTAGGCCGCTGATCCCATTAACGTAGCAATGACCAAGTACGTCCTTTTCAGCAATAAAGTAGTTTTCATGGTTTAGGTAGATAAGCCGAACGTACTAGTTAAACAGCAACGGGGCAAGCTCGTGCAGGCTCCGACGCCACGTCAGAAATTCGTGGGCCGTTTTGTCGGAGATATACGAAACGGCGTTATACCCCGCCCCTTTCAGATCCGTTACCGATTTTGTTACGCCGTCGGGCCGTTCCTTGCTGCCGCAGCTAATAAAAACAAGCTTTGGTTTCGCCTTGTCTTTGAGGTCTTCGGGTGCATAGACGCCCCCACTAAGCAGGCCGTAATACCCAAACATCTCTGGCTTATTGAGCGTAATCATTTTGGTTTCCATACCACCCATCGACAAGCCCGCCATCGCCCGATTGTCGCGGTTGCTGAGGGTACGAAAGTTCGCATCTACATACGGAATCAATTCATCAACCAAGACAGTCTGAAATGGGTCGATTTTGAACTCTCTGATCTTCCCAAACTTTACTTCGTTGGTCATGCCGTAGGTCATCACGATGATGAATGGCTTGCTTTTACCTTCGGCGATCAGATTGTCCATAATCAGATTGGCGTGTCCCTGATTACTCCAGGCCGTTTCGTCTTCTCCCCAGCCATGTTGCAGGTACAGCACTGGATATTTTTTCGATTTTTCTTTCTCATAGCCCGGTGGCGTATAGACGAAAGCCCTACGCGACGTATTGGTGCTTTTAGAAGGAAAAAGGACCTGCTGTACATTTCCATGAGGGACATCCTTCAGGGCGTAAAAGGCCTGATCATGAGCGGGAATCTCAATGCCGCTCTCCCACCGGACCGAACCGTAATAATTCAACGCGCCGGGGTCGTTAAATTTTCCGCCGTCGATCGTTACGTTATAATAATGGAATCCCTCATCCAACGGCCCTGCCGTCGTGCCGGTCCAGAAGCCGTCTTCGCCTTTAGCGAGAATAGTACCGCCTTTTCCCCCTAACCCCAAGCTCACCCGAACACTATCGGCTTTAGGAGCCTTGATCTTGAATCGGGCGTAACCCTGCGAGTTCACTTGTGGGTATTCCTGCCCCGGCTGGTTCAGGGTGGAAGGTTTGAAATCCTCAGCGATGGCCGATTGGCCTGTCTGGGCAAAACTGTTTGTACTGGCTACGGCCACGGCAAACAAAGTAGCTAACGAGATACGTATCATTGGTTTGTTGGTTTAAGAAATAAAATGTATAGGTTATTTAAACAGCTCTTGCAACGTAGTAGCCAGGTATTGTTTACAGTTCATCCAGGTATGACCGCCGGGAACGATGTAGCTTTTCGTCCGGATTTTTTTCTCTTCGAACATGGCAATGTTCTTTTTCACCGGCTCGTAGAGAAAATCCTCGGTGCCTACGCTGACGGTAAATAATTTCAACTGACTGTTGATTTTATTCGCGTCGGGCGACCAGTTGGCAAAGTTTTTCTGAAATTCTTCGGTGGCCGTGTACGGTGCATACGAACAGATATAGGCGAACTTATCGGTATTGGTCAGGCCGATGTTCAGCGTTTGTCCACCACCGACCGAAAACCCAGCCACCGCCCGGCTTTTGCTGTCTTTGTCGACCGGGTAGTTAGCCTCCACAAATGGAACGATGTCAGCTACCATGTCTTTGGTAAAGTCAGGCATGGGCGCGGGACGAACATTTCCGTAGGGCATCACAATTAGCATGGGTTTGGCTTTGCCCTGCGCAATCAGGTTGTCGGCAATCAGGTTGGCGCGGCCCACTTTGGTCCAGGTTTCTTCGGTGTCGGAACCACCGTGAATCAGGTACAGGACTGGATATTTGGTCTTTCCGTTCGGATTGAAGCCGGGTGGGGTATAGACCAGCAACTGCCGGGTCGTTCTCAACGTACCCGATTTGTAATACCGATAGCTGATCTTTCCGTGCGGTACGTTCTGTAGCGAATGAATCAACGGCTGATCGCCCGGTACGTCGACAATGCTACGTTTGAAGCGCTCATTAGCAAAAATGTACGTATTGTTTGGATCAGCAAGCTGCACACTATCGACAGTGAAACTGTACGGGTAAATATCAGGCTTGACAGGCGGAACCGTTACGCTCCAGATGCCGGACGTATCTTTGGTCAGGGCGACGGGCGCTTTCAGAAACTCACCGCTCACCATTACTTTGCTGGCTTTTTTCGAGAAATACCGGAACGTAATGCTATGGTCAGGATGTACGTCAGGCGAGCTGATCGACGGGGGCCGCTGCTGGGCGAAAACCGTTACCGACACAACCAGCAGAAGTTGAAATAAATAGAAAATGCGTTTCATGAAGACAGGGGGTTAGCGGAATAATAAAGGGGTGGTTTCGGCAACGTAGTGTTTGACATTCATCCAGGTGTGGCCGCCGTCGGTGA
The DNA here is from genome assembly GCF_054778555.1 of Spirosoma flavus. Lineage (NCBI taxonomy): Bacteria > Pseudomonadati > Bacteroidota > Cytophagia > Cytophagales > Cytophagaceae > Spirosoma > Spirosoma flavus. The sequence goes on along the minus strand of NZ_BAAGZL010000001.1, from coordinate 489,070 downwards.
TCAGGCTTTTGAAGTTCACCTGCTTCGCCTTTAGGTAATCCATAAATTCGACGGTGCCTTTGTAGAGAAAATCGTCGCTCCCCACGCTCACCCAGAGCAGTTTCAATTGTTTGTTAGTGTCATTGGGCTTACTGATTATCTGCGGAAAGCTTCTTTCCATTTCCTGGGGCGACAGATACGAACTGTAGGCACACACCCACGCAAACTTGTCCATATGGCCGAAACCCGTTCGGAGCGTTTGCCCACCCCCGCGCGAGAACCCACCGATAGCCCGATTTTCCCGGTTGCTGATCGTGCGGTAATTTTTCTCGACGTAGGGAATTACGTTACCGACTAGATCGTCACCGAACGCATTGGCCCGTTTTACGGCATCGTCACCATCACGCACTGTCGGGTCGGCGGGTTTAGCTCCTCCTTTTTGCTCCGTGATACGTGCCGCAATGTTCCCGTACGGCATGACGATAATCATCGGTTTGGCTTTTCCTTCGGCAATCAGATTGTCCAGAATCCAATTGGTTTTGCCCACTTTAAAAAAGGTTTCTTCGGTATCGGTCGTGCCGCTGATGAGGTAATAAACCGGGTATTTTTGCGACGTATTTTTATCGTAACCCGGCGGTGTGTACACAACCAGCGAACCAGTAGTCCCTTCAGCAGACGGGTAGTATTCGTAATTAACCGAGCCATGTGGTACGTCCCGCATGGCGTGAATCAGGGGCGTATCACCCGGTACGTCCACCAGACTAGCTTTGAACCGCTCGTTCGGGAAAAACGCTACGTTGGCCGGGTCCATCACCGTTACGCCATCAACTTGGAAGCTGTAGGGATAAATGTCGGGTTTGATGGGGCTAGTCGTTACGCTCCAGATGCCCTGCTCGCCTTTGGTCATGGCGACGGGCGCCTTCTCAAACTGCGCACTTAGCCTGACCTCCTTTGCCTGTGGAGCGAGATAACGGAACGTAACGGATTTGTCGGCGTTCACCTGCGGAGACACGACCAATGGTCCCCTGGGCGGCTGGCCCAAAGCCAGACCAGAAAGGCAGAGAAAGGTCCACAGGAGACGAAAATGAAGGGTTAAGGGTTGACGCATCTTCTTGTTAATTTAAGGGTTTTGAGGACGATTGAACAGAACGGGATATTACTCTACTTTCATTGTATAGCCCAGTAACGACAGCATTTGTCGGGCGTAGCGTTTTCCTAACTCCCGGTAGCCAGCGGCATTAAAGTGCAGGTTATCAGCTGCGTCGGTACAGCCAGCTGAGGAAATTACGTGGGCGTTTTTGATCGTTTGCGGGAGCGTAGCAATAATTCGGTTCATACTGGCACAAATGCCGCCCTGATCTGCATTGACCGTTTCGCCCGCCAGCAGCGGTACTTTTCTGGGTTTCAGCTTCAGGTCGTGCATCAGGTTATCGTAAACGACTTTAACTTTTTTCGTCCACAGCGAATCGTTGGTATTCGACTCGCCCTGATGCAGCAAAATACCCTTGATAACACCATCTTTCTGGGCCAGTTTCGCCATCTCGACCAGTCGGCCGTATGGATTGCCTCCGTATTCCTGAATGAAATTTTTCATCCAGCCCGGCACCGTCGTGACGTACGATTCGTACTGATCTTTATCGAACAATTCAATTTTGCAGCCGCCTACCGCTACGTTGATGACCCCTACGCGCGCTTTTTCAGGCAGATTTGCCAATAGCTCCCGGCCAAAATAATCGGCGGGTGTAAGCCCGGTTCGGCAGCGGCACAGGGGCGGAACGGCGGTATACCATTGGCCCATTTTCCGGTTCAGACTTGGACAGTCTACGGCCTCCAGCACCTGAAAGCGGCTGTCTACATTGACCGTATCCTGCGGTTCTATTTTGGCGTTTCCCTCCATATTGGATTGCCCGAAACACAGAAAAATGTAAAAGTTCTTATCCTGAGCGAAACCGTTCAAGCTCATAAACAGAAAGCCCAAGAGAAGCGTAGCAGTTGAAAACGTCTTTTTCATGAGGAGCCGGATAAAGGATTGGGTTGAGCGTTAGTTTTTTGTTGGCTGCGCTATCGTGTTGGTGATTCGGAAATAATCGAAATCGGCATAGCCACCCGTTTGCTGGGTTGCGTAATTGAACAGGCCGAACCGATAGCCCATAAAGTGTGGGATGGTATAAGGCATTTTCAGCGACTCTCCGATGCGCGTCCACGTTTTGCCATCCAGGCTGTAAAAGAAATTCGCCGTGTCTTTACGGTCTTTGAAATCACACTCCGCTTTCAGGTAAACCGTTTTTCGGGATAATGGAACCCGTTGTATTTCAACCGGTTTACTTGAAGCTACACTCACCATGACGATAGCATTCTGCCCATTCTCCCGCTTCACCCCAACCAGTCCGTAATTCTTCTGTAACAGACATAATCCCGCAAAGTCACCGTCTTTCAGATTTGATACGTCGAGAGCAGTTGACCCGCTGCACTCCGGGCCAATGGTACGTTGGGTAAGCGTATTTCGGACCATTACAAACGACGTATCGATACGTCCCGTTTTCAGTCGCAAATAGCCGTTTCGGGTATTGACCGACCAGAGTGTGTTGTCGGGATTATGGTTCCACTGCCAGACTAGCGGCAAGGCCGGTTCGCCTTTTTTGCGGGTAAATTCGTCGGAAGCTACAATTCCCGGAACCAGACTTTTGTTGGCGGGCAAATCAAGCGTTTGGGGTACTTTGCCATCAACACCCAATACAGGCCAGCCATCTTCCCACTTGACCGGCACCAGATACGGAATACGGCCAACGCCACCAAAATCGCGGAATAGATAGGCGTACCATTTTCCATCGGGTGTATCGATAAGTCCGCCCTGCGCAACGCCTAAATCCTGCAAGGCTACTTTTCCCTCCCAGGGACCCGTTAGTTTATCGGCCCGATGAATCACTACGGTACGCATGCCCCCACGTGGCCACGTAATGTTGAACAGATAGTATTTTCCGTTCACTTTAAACAGTTGAGAACCTTCGGCCGGTAAACCTCCGCCTGTTCCCGACGGCGTACTTGCGTTTTCAATTAATGTTTGCTCTGTAGTACCCGGTTTTACCCCGGAAGCATCGGCGTTGAGCTCAAGTATTTTGAGTTTTCCCGCGCCATAAATCAGATACGTTCGGCCGTCGTCATCGAAAAATAAGCTGTGATCGTGGTAGGAAGGTTTGAACGAAGTTTCTTTCCAGGGACCTTTCTCAATATTTTTTGTGGTGTAGATATACGTTTTACCGGTGGTCTGTGCGAAGGTGGTAACGTAGTAAGTGCCCTTTTGATAACGCAGGCTACTAGCCCACGAACCTCGTCCATAGGTGCTTTTTCCATTCGTCAGATTCAGGGCGTCCATACTCGCCAACGTATCGTACGCATACCCGACTAATTGCCAGTTCACCAAATCGGTCGACTTCATAATGGGCAGTCCTGGACTTAGGTGCATAGTCGTACTGCTCATGTAGTACGTAGTACCCACCCGAATCATGCTCAAGTCAGGTACGTCAGCGAAGATGATCGGGTTCTGGGCGTTTTGCGCCACCGCTGCTACGTACCCGATCAACAAACCAGTTGTCAGCAGAACGTAGCGGAATATCCTGTTTTCCATGTCGATTTTCAGGCTTACTGCATCGGGCCAATTAGCTCAATGAACGTACCGTCGGGGTCTTGTACGAAGACAAAGTGCGATTTCTCATTCAGGACCGTCGGAGTGCTTCCCAGAAACGGTACGTTCATACGGGTCAGTCGGTCAATGATGGGCTTCAGGGCTTTTACTTGGATAGTGATATACTGCATACCTGTATCATCCTGAATGAATTTGGGCTTTGAATGGCCGGCTTTTTTACCAAAGCTCATCAGTTTCCAATCGGTGGCTTCGGGGCTGTTTTCGAGTTTCAGGATGGTAACCCCTACCGACACGCCATTCGTCAGGCCCGAGCGTTTGCCGAAATCTTCATTGATCGTAAAACTGCCCGTTTTGACCATGCCAATGCCATTTACATAAAAGTCCAGCGAGCGATCCAGATCCGCCACCACTACCCCTACGCCAATGACTTTACTGGTGAAGTTGGATTGGGCGAAGGAACTCAGTACACACCCAAACACCAATAGTGTTGTTTTGACACATTTACGAACAATCACCGCCTTTCTATTCATGTTGAAAAAAATCATTTGTTATTTTGTTAAAATTCTGATTTGATTGAAGCGAGGTGTGCTTTTGCCGTTTTTGGCTATGATTTTCAGCGTAATGACTTCATCGTCAATTGCTTTTATTCGGACAGTTTTATCCTCGCCAGAAGTTATTTCGGCAGGTTTGTCATTAAGAAGGAAACTGACGTCGTCTGTCTTTATAGAATCCAAAGCATTTATAATAAGCACTTTAGATTCTCGATTTTTATTCTGCAACTCATACGAAATATACGAGCGAGTATTGCGCCAGAAACGCTCATCGTCATACCCTGCCTGCGTCTTTTCGCCTTTGAAAGCGTGGTCTACCTCGGGCTGTTGTTCACCACAATTCACTTTATCGACCGTTTTTGCTTCCAGTGCAAGCGCTTCGATCTCCTGTTGTTTTAGCTTCGCTTTCTGCTCGTCAAAGGCCGACTGGGAAAATGTCTGGAAATACATCTGATACCGTGCATTGTGTATTTCGTAAAACGGTTGCAGCGTCAACGAATCCAGACTAAACTTCAGATTTCCAATAGCTTTTACTCGGGAAACGTACTGGTCTGGATTACCGACGAGCGCGTACGCATTGGTGATCGGATATAACTTACCTTTTGTTTCATGCCCCATGCGGCTATCGTCGGCGAAAAGACCCGCCAGGTCTTCTGTAGACGTTTTTGCGGCCAATACGACAGGACCGTGTACGAAAGCCCCCCAGTTAGACCCATCGGGCAGATACTCCAGCTTCGTAGTCGTTTTGAAGTGTACAGTAATTACATCACCCTTTTGCCATTTTCGGTTGATGGCTACGTAGCGCGAAGGCTGTCCGTCAGTTTTCTGCGCCTTGCCATTGACCAGAACCTCCAGATTCTCAGCCCACTTCGGGTAGCGGATATTTACGGCAAAAACCTGCGGTTTCGTCAGTTGCAGAGCCAGTTCCGATTCGTTTTTGTACGGGAACGTAGTAGTTTGACTAAGCTTGAGTCCCTTTTCCGGCCAATTTAATTCGGATGGAATCAACAGATTAACAAACAGATCCTGTCCCGAATGGCTGTAGATCAGCTCCCCGTATTTCGTGTGGTTTTCCAGCCCCGATCCTACGCAGCACCACATACTGGTTTCGGGTTGCGAATACACACGGTAGTGATTGGGGCGGATGGGCGTGAAATAGACAAATCCACCTTTAGTGGGATGTTGGCTCGACAGAATATGGTTGTAGAGCGCCCGCTCGTAGAAATCCAGGTAGCTGGGATCGGCCTTGTCCAGAAACAACGCTTTACTCAGCCGCAGCATATTATAGGAATTGCAGGTTTCGGGGCCCTGATTCGATTTCACCATCTGGCTGAAATCGGTTGTGGGGTTGAAATGCTCTCGTACACTGTTTCCACCAAAGGCGACGCTACGTGTCTGAGAAACATCCTGCCAGAAAAACTGAGCCGCATCCGACCAGTCCGCCTTGTTCGTCAGCATGGCAATTTTCTCGTATCCAATCACTTTCGGAATCTGGGTGTTGGCGTGCAGCCCTGTCAGCTTATCCTGTTTTTCCAGCAATGGATTCAGCAGCGCACGATGTGAAATTCGCTGAGCGGTTTCGAGGTATCTTTTGTCCTTGGTCAGGATGTACAGGTCGGCGAATGATTCGTTAATGCCGCCATGCTCGGTACGTAGCACCTGCTGAATCTGATCATCGGAAAGCGGTTTAATGAGTTCGATAAACCAATCACCCAGGCCAATCAATACGACCTTAGCCTGCTGACTATCAGCATATTGATAAGAATCGTACAAGCCTGCAAACAACTTGTGGATGTTGTAGAGCGGCACCCACGTATTATTCAGTCCGAAGCTGCTCCCGTCGATATCGCCTTTATGAATCCGTTCCCAGAATAGTTTTCCCTGCGGAATACCACCCACGTAGCCATTCCCATTTTTTGCCTGACAGCGGGCCAGTTCGGCAACCATGTAGTCGAGCCGTTTTTTCAGTTCAGTATTGCCTGTGGAGGCATACATCATGGCTAAGGCCGACAAATAATGCCCACCAATATGTCCATCTAAACCCGAGCTTTCCCAATTCCCATAACGTTGCGCTTTCAGCGGCAAACCAGCGTCGATCTGGTAAGGCGCCAGAAGTTTATCAGGGTCGAGCGCCAACATATATTTGAGGTCAATATCCTGCGCATTCTTGAATGCACCCCCCGTCAGCTTCACGTCCTGCAAAGCAAAGGATTGAATTTGCGCCAGCGCCGAAACGCTGACCATCAACAAGATAGCGATATGTAATACGTTGGTTTTCATTTATACATTGGGTCGTCTCCTTTGTATTTCAGAAACTGGAACGAAGCGGTATTCGTCGTTGGCTCACCCGACGACGTAGCGTACAGGCCATACACACAACCAATGAAGCCACCGGAAACTTTTGTACTCAGAAATTTACCGTCAACTTTATCTTTCATCAACGTCCAGTTTTTGGCATCGGTTGAGGTGTAGAAACTATACGTATCGCCTTGCGACGTAATGCGTAGCCCGACTTTTTCGACTTTCGAATTCAGTGGCGTTTCCGTCAGCAGTTCCATCTCCTTTGACCGGGGAACGCCTTTGTAGAGTTGAAGGACATCCTTACCCTGCGACTGGGATTTACACAGGAAATAAAAATGGCTCTCATCCTGTAAAATGGTCAGACCGGCTTTTTCTTTGTCTGATTTTGGCATAAACGTCAGCTCAGTTTCAGCAGTGCTGTAAAGGTGTTGCTGGCGTTTTCCGATGAAGGCAGGATTACCCATTTCCATCACCGTTTCGGGCTTAAGTTTCAGCGTCAGCCCTTCCTTTTTCGACAGGGAGTAGGAACTTTTATCATGAGTCCGCAGAAATAAAAGCGATGGATCAAGTTCTTTGTCAAAAGAGATTGTGTACGCAAAATTGCCTGATTGGGGCGGGGTTCCCTTTTGCTTAACTTCTTTGTAGTTAACTGGATAACTATAAGCGATGACCTTTTCGCCGTGTTCGATCATCGGCCAGTCGTCTTTCCAGGACAACGGCGCAATGAAGGTTTCGCGACCGGTGTTGTAATAATCGCCTTCGTAAGGACGTACCGCCAGAAAAATTGAATACCATTGGCCATCCGGCCCTTCCACAAATTGCGCGTGCCCGGCCGACGTAATGGCGTCTTTCCGATCGGCTGGCAACTCGCGCTGCGTCAGGATTGGATTTCCTTCAAACGGTACGTATGGTCCCCAGACATCTTTGCTACGTAGCACCACTTCGGAGTGATTGACCGACGTACCACCCTCGGCCGCGTAGAGGTAATACCAGCCGTTACGTTTCAAAATGTGCGGTCCTTCAATCCAGACCGGCTTTCTCGATAAATCCACCCCACCGTTGACAAGCTGCTTTTCTTCGCCGACAACTTTCAGATTCACCGGATCAAACTCGTACATACGTATCGTCCGGTGACCGGAATACAGCGGCTTACGATCGGGCGCATCACTGTTGTAGATGATGTAGGCTTTGTCGGTACTTTCATCAAAATAAATGGATGGGTCGATGCCGCGTACCTGCGGAATTTTAACAGGATTGCTCCAGGGACCAGCCGGATTTTTGGCCGTCACAACAAAGTTGCCGTCGTGGTCGATATCGGTACAGGTAACATAGTATGTTCCTTTATTATAACTAATACCGGGTGCGAAAAGGCCGCGCGTCAGCCGTTCGCCCATGAAATCCATTTGTTCAGGCCGGTCGATGACGTTGCCAATTTGCTTCCAGTTTTTCAGGTCTTTGCTGTGCATGATTGGAAGGCCGGGGAAGTACGAAAACGTCGAGTTAACCAGGTAATAATCCGGCCCAACTTTCACGATGCTCGGATCAGGATAAAACCCTGTCAGAATTGGGTTGACCAACGTGGTTTGGGCCGAAACCAGTTGGCTCAACACCAAACCAAGTACTATAAAAAGAACCGAAAAAAGGCGGTTTTTCATGAATAAGTTACTTATTAGAGAATTCCTTGTTATTAGCTTATTTACTATTCCATTACCAGCGTATATACTTTCCCACGCTGAGTTGGCAAATCATACACAAGCGTTTCTTTTAGTGATAAAGACGTTACGTTGGCCTGGGGAGATTTGATTGCTGCCGGAGTTTCTTCCATCAGGTAAAACGGATTCGTATTTGTGCCTGATGCTTTCGCCAACGTAGCACCATTTGCCTTCATCGCGTTCGGCGCCCGCAGACGAAGGTTCCCGCCCAGATTCGACTTTACGGCTACTTTCGTGACTTTACCGTCTTTCCAATCCAGACTCACGACCTCAAACCCACCGCGCGCCCGTAGGCCGCTAATGCTACCCGTTGGCCACACATCAGGCAGGGCGGGCAGTAATTGTAGGCTGCCATCACTGCTTTGCATGAGCATTTCGGTGATGCCCGACGTACAGCCAAAATTGCCATCGATCTGAAATGGCGGGTGCGCATCGAACAGGTTGTTGTAAGTACCGCCCCCATCTTTGGTGACGCCTAACGGGGTCAGTTGATTCTGAATCAGCGCGTAAGCATGGTTGCCGTCCTGAAGTTTGGCCCACCAGTTCACTTTCCAGCCCATGCTCCAGCCGGTCGATACGTCGCCCCGATGCGTCAACGTCGTTTTAGCGGCACTGAACAGGTCAGGTGTGCGGTAGGCCGAAATTTGATTGGACGGAAACAGGCCATATAAATGTGATACGTGCCGATGCTTGTCGTTAGGGTCATCAACGTCGTCGAGCCATTCCTGCAACTGACCATATTGCCCGATGTGCATGGGCGGCAGTTTGCTACGTTTCTGTTTCAGCAGCGCGACGAAATCCGAATCTTTTTTCAGCAGCTCGGCAGCACGTATCGCCGTACTGAATACGTCGAACACAATCTGATTGTCCATCGTCGTACCGGCATCCAGCGATGAGCCGCCATGCGCTTTCGGTGCGTTTTCGGGCGAGGTACCGGGATTGACTACGAGCCAGTGATACTTCGGATGTTCAACTAGGAAGTCGGCATAAAACTGGGCAGCCCCCTTCAATACTGGGTAAATCGATGCCAGATATGCCTGATCGCCATTGTAGAGATAATGTTCCCACAAATGCTGGCTGGTCCATCCGCCACCGGCTACCCACATGCCCCAAAACGCCCCATCTACCGGCCCGTTGATCCGCCAGATATCCGTGTTGTGATGCGCCATCCAGCCACCAGCGCCGTACATAACCTTAGCCGTTTCCTGCCCCGTTTCGGCCAGTTCCCGAACCATTCGTAAAAACGGCTCATGAAGCTCGGCGAGATTGGTTTTTTCGGCTGGCCAGTAATTCATCTGGGCGTTGATGTTGATGGTGTATTTGCTGTCCCAGGGCGGACGCATTTTGTTGTTCCAGATACCCTGTAAATTGGCGGGTTGACTTCCGGGCTGCGAAGAAGAAATCAGCAAATAACGCCCGTATTGATAATACAACGTAACAAGTTGCGGGTCGTTGACCGAGCGAAAATTGCTTAGCCGTTCGTCGGTGGGCAATTTTCCAGCCTCCGTAATGCCTAAATCAAGCTTAACACGGTTGAAAAGCTTCTGATACGTAGCAACATGCGGATTCAGGATGGCCGGGAAAGACTTTGGATAAGCCTTGTTCAAAAATGACGTAGCACGGGCGTTTTCATCTCCGCTGATGTCTTTGTAATTGTTAAAATTGGTGGCAATCGCTACGTAAATCGTTGCTACGTTCGCCCCTTTTACGATGAGCGACGTATCGTTGGCCGCAACTGTACCGCCCGCTGTTTTGATTCGGGCAATGGTTTTGAATTTCACCATGCCTTTTACACCTTCATGATCGGCTGTAGTGCCAGACAGCGTGAGTTCGTTGGCTGGTGTGGTGTTACGTTCGAATGATTTGTGCTGGGTGGAAAAAGAAGCGGAAAACGACAGCTTGCCAGGCTTGCTGGCGGTTAAATGCATGACCACTACGTTGTCGGGAAAAGAGGCCAGAATTTCCCGCGTGTACGTTACGTCGCCGATGGTGTAGGATGTTTTCGCAACGGCTCGTTCTATGTCCAGTTCGCGGTAATAATTCGTTACGTTGTCGGAACCGTCGAAAGCAAGGTGCAGGTTGCCCACGGGCTGAAACATCTGCCCATGCGATTTTTTGGTAATGATGGATTTATTGGCAAGCTGCTCAGCCTCTTTCTGTTTACCGTCGAAAATCAACTGCCGGATTTCGGGCAGGGCGGCCAGCGCATCTGGGTTGTCGTTTCGGTTCGGGCTGCCGCTCCAGACCGTATGTTCATTGAGTTGAATAATTTCCTTTGCTACGTTTCCGTACACCATCGCCCCCAGCCGACCATTTCCGACGGGCAGAGCATTTTCCCAGGTTTGGCCGGAAGGTCTGTTGTACCAGAGTTTCAATGCAGGTTTGTTCTGGGAAAAACAAACCGTCGAAACGATTAATAAAAACAGGCAATAAAATAGTCTCATCAGTGTAAGCGAATCGTCAACTAGTAAAGGCTACAAATGGGGTAAACTGTTGTTTTACAAGGGCACTGGCTTAACTTTTGTCATGTGTTGCGCCGAATAGCCCGTGGGCGACACGCCGTATAATTCCTTAAAGGCAACCGAAAAATTGTTTACGTTCGGATAGCCTACCGCAAACGATACCTCTGAAACGCTTAACCCTTTGGTTGTTAGCAGATTCGCGGCCTGTTTCATTCGTATCGTTCGGATAAGATCTCGGGTTGTTACGTTGGTCAGCTCTTTTAATTTACGATGCAGATGCACGCGACTGATACCAATTTCGCCCGCAATCATCTCGACGCTTAACTCGGGATTGGACAGGTTCTGATTGATTACCAGGTGAACTTTTTCCAGCAATCTTTCCTCAGCCGCTTTGAGGCTGATTTTCGAAATGAACTCATCCTGATATTGCTGTTCGTGCTCATTATTTTTCAGGAGTTGTCTGTTTTTGATCAGGCCATCAACGGTTTTCAACAAGATGTCGATGTTGAATGGTTTGGTGATGTAAGCGTCGGCGCCCAGCTCAAGCGCCTGAACATTAGTCGATTCTTCGGTTTTGGCCGTCAATAAAACGATCGGTATATGGTTCACCAGAGGGTTGGCTCTCAGTTTACGGCAAAGCGCCATGCCATCCATCACGGGCATCATAACATCGCTGACAACCAGATCAGGTTTCTCTTTCACGATCCCTTTATAAGCCTCTTCGCCATTGGCATAGGCAAACACACTGTATTCGTCCGATAATTCGTCAACAAGGTAGTCGCATATCTCCCGGTCATCGTCAACAATAACGACACACCTCGATTTTCGCTTGAGTCGTGTTTTTGAGGGCTCTTCGGGTTCTGGTAAACGCTGGGTGGCAAGTGTTACTGGCACTATTGCCGGGGTTTCAGCGGAAATAACTTCATCGACGGCCAGCGTTATGGAAAAGCAGCAGCCGATAGAATCCTTATTTTCTACTTTTATGGTGCCGTTGTGCAGTTCTACCAGTTGTTTTACCAAATGAAGACCGATGCCTGTGCCATATTGGTTATAATCGCGGTGGTCGGGCGATTGATAAAAGCATTCGAATATCCGTTCTGTCTCGTTCTCGTTAATAAACTGGCCGGAATCTTCAATCGTTATCACTAAATCCTGCTGGTTCCGATCCGATGTCAGGCCAGAAGGTTTTAGGGTCAGAGCTACCCGAATTGTTCCGCCGTTGGGCGTGAATTTGAATGCGTTGGAAAGGATATTGATGAGCACTTTATCGAAATTCAACGGGTCGATGCGGGCAAAGACACGATCCGCCGGAAAATCCATGACAAAGTGAATCTGTTTGGCGTGGACCTGCTCTTCAAATAACTGACAGATTTCGCCCGTAAACTGCACCATATCGACTCGGGCCAACTGCAAGGCCATCTGCCCTTTTTCAATTTTGCGGATGTCCATCAACTGATTAACCAGATCCAGTAAACGTTTTGTGTTCCGGCCCATGATGTTGTACAGGTGCCGGCGCTCTTTATCCTGATCGTGACTAATCAGCTTTTGTAACGGACTGACAACCAACGTTAGAGGGGTACGTATCTCATGGGCAATGTTGATAAAAAACTGGAGTTTGGCTTCATTTACCTCTTCCAGCCGTTGGTGAGCCAGCCGTTCCTCTTTGATACGTCGCCGATTCCGGATCGTTCTGTAAACCAGACCCGACAGAATCAGGATTAATAAGCCATAAATAAGCTTCGCCCAAAGCGATAAGTACCAGGCCGGGTGTATGAAGATGGTTACCTGATGCTGGTCGGAAATGGCTTTGTTGGCTTTTGCCTTTAAGCGAAATGTGTAGGTACCAGGAGCCAGGTTATCGAAGGTTAATCGGTTAGAACCCGGACGCAATTCAACCCAGTTGTTGTCATTGATGGAATACAAATAGGAAACCCGCTCGGCATCAATAAAATCCATCGTCGAAAACTCCAGCGTGAATGAGTTATCCTGATGAGACAAGTTAAATTCCCGGGCACTATTGACGGTTGTATCGACAACTTGATACGTACCAGATGTTGTCCCCTTTCTGACCGGCTTATCGTGAATATACAGGTCGACAATTTGTACCGCCAGCCGTTTACTGGCAATACGTATCGCATCGGGTTTAAAATGAGTGATGCCGTTTACTCCGCCGAAATACAACTCGCCGTTGTCAGCTTCTATGGCGGCTCCCTGGCTAAATTCATTGCCCTGGAGCCCATCGGCCGAATAGAAATTGACAAACGTATTGGTTTCCAGATCCATCCTCGACAAACCCCGGTTGGTACTTATCCATAGATGCCCGTCGTTATCGCCCCGGATGGCGCTGATCATACTACTTGGCAGGCCATTGTCTGTATCAAACGAAGTAATCGCTTTAGTCGAACGATTCAATTTTTTCAGTCCCTGAGAGGTCCCCAGCCATAGATTGCCTTTGTTATCGTCAAATAGCGCGTAGATTACGATGCCGCTCAGAAGGCTATTTCTGCCCAAAGTGGAGACGAAATTTTCCGTTTCCAGGTCCAGACAGGCCAGTCCGTCGAACGTACCAATAAATAGCTTGTTGTCTTTAGAAATGAGCAGACAGTTAATCCAGTTATTGGGAATAAGGTTGTTGGTGAGTCGATTTAGTTTACTGGGTGGCGCTTCAAAATTTTTGACGGCTCCCGAACGAAGGTCCAGTGAGAATAAGCCAGAACCCATCGTAGCAACCCAGAGCCTCTGGCTGGAATCCTCTTTGATACTGAACACCCGCTGAACGTTGTCCCCGTTTTTGTCGATAATCTTACTGCTAGCGCTGGTTCTTCCCGTTTTCGGATCGAATTGAACCAGACCACTTAAATAGGACCCAAGCCAGATGTTTTTTCTTGAATCCTCATAAATAGTCATGATATTGGATGGCACCGGTCCATGTTCAGTGTCGGGCTTGTAGTGGACACCGCTGGCAGCGCCCGGCGAAAGCGCATATAATCCGTCATTGTCGGTGCCGACCCAGACTGTTTTATCCGAATCCTGAAACAATGACATGACGGTGCTCGAGCCAATGAAATTGCTGTTTACTGACTTATAGCCTATATAACCGAACCGATTTGGATTGCCGGCCAGTAGCAGCAACCCTTTCTGAAAAATGCCAACCCAGATATTACCAGCCTTGTCTTCAAAAACCGAATGTACCTTGGATTTAGACAGGTCAAAGCTGGTCACATTCGTGTTCAGATCCTGAATTTTGTTGGTAGCCGGATCGAAATATTTCAATCCTTTCCCACTGGTGGCCATCAGGATCTGGTTGTTCCGATTGACCAGTAGTTCATCGACCGGAAGGTCAGTCCGGCCATTATAGGGAATGGCAATAAAGCTTTGATTAACAGGGTCGTATCGAAACAATCCACTATTCATGTTGCCGACAAACAGACGTCCGTACCGATCCTGGCAGATACTTCTCACCACATTATTCTGCACTTTTTTAGTATCAAAAAATGATTTGGTGGTGTGTCTGTCTAGTCGGAACAGCCCTTTATCTTCTGTAGACACCCATAAGTTCTGATCGGTATCCTCAAAAAGACTGATAATCAACTCACTGGGAACGGGCAAATGGATTTTTTGGCCCCAAAGCTGACCGCCTTTTTTCACTAGTTTAAACAAGCCGCGCCCTGAAGTGCCGATCAGAATATCTCCGTTTTTTCGTTCACAGACACTCACTACCCGCGTACTAACAACAGTTCCATCGTCTAGTTTAAGGGGTATTTTGTGGAAGGAGTCACTGGCCGAATTGTAATACTGTAATCCTTCGATTGAACCGACATACATTCGACCAGCCTTGTCCTCATACAAGTCCTGAAGCAGATTACTCAGAATTCCCGTGTCATTTTTTCTGTCGTGCCTGTATACGGTAAACGTTATTCCATCAAACCGGTTCAAGCCGTCTTCGGTGGCAATCCACAAAAAACCACTCCGATCCTGATGGATATCGCTGACTACGCTACCCGACAAACCGTTCTCGGCCGTAAACAATTTGCCGGATTGGGTTCGCGCGGTAAGAGGATACCACAGCAAAAAAATAAGTAAAGCGATTCTGGAATTCATCTATTGTACTTTTTGCTTCGCCACCAACCCATCTTCACCGACTAAAAGGCTTAGCAACTAAGTTGGCTTTGTCAGAGCAGTTTCGCACCGGTACGTTACGTCCGGTCAGGGAATAAAGCCTGGTTGTGAACAGCCATACTTACATCTATCTTCTCTGAGATTGGCTGTAACATTTTTTTCACCGCGAGTAACTTTTCTGCTACGTTAAATTGAGTAATAGCAATTATGAGCAAAAGTATATTGCCATAATCCAAAAGTCACCAAGATATGTTACACGATTCTTTGGCTATGTTACATTTTAAATAGCCCAATCATTTTTGACTATACTTTTGATAAAATGAAAATGAGTCGCGAAACTGAAAACCTATTTCTCTTTAACGACCGCTACTGTTGCCTCGATAAAAGCCTTCAGATTCTTCGACTCAGACTACGTGAGAAAGGCGATCCTGCCTAAAATTTTCGATCTTGGGAGCCGTTTGGGCTTAATGATTTTGAGTTTTTACCAGCTTGGTAAAAAGTGCTACGTTAAAGATTTATCATCTTAGACTTGTTTTATAAACTACTAATAGTGCAACATAAATTTATGAAGAAACAACTTACCCCAATTCTGCTCGCTACGTTCAGTTTGGGCGCTATAGCTCAGAATCGGGTTACGATTAATGCTGACCAAGGGAAAACAATTATCAGCCGGCACATTTATGGTCATTTTGCGGAACACCTGGGCCGGTGTATTTACGATGGGTTCTACGTTGGTGAAGGCAATACCAAAATTCCGAATAAAAATGGCGTTCGGCTGGACGTAGTGGAAGCCCTGAAAAAAATGAAAATTCCGAACCTGCGCTGGCCGGGAGGATGCTTCGCCGATACGTATCACTGGAAAGATGGCATTGGCCCAAAAGCCAAACGGCCCAAAATTGTGAATACCTGGTGGGGGGGCGTCACGGAAGATAATAGCTTCGGCACGCACGATTTTCTGAACATGTGCGAGCTGCTGAACACTGAGCCGTATCTGGCCGGAAATGTAGGGAGCGGGACGGTACAGGACTTGAGCGATTGGGTTCAATACGTTAATTTCCCTAAAAATAGCCCCATGTCAAATCTTCGGCAGCAAAACGGTCGGCAAGCGCCCTGGAACGTACGTTATTGGGGCGTTGGGAACGAAGCCTGGGGTTGCGGAGGGAATATGACGGCTGATTACTACGCAAACATCTACCGCCAGTATGCTACGTTTATGGCGCCACAGGTGGGGAAAGAAACTATTTTCCGCATCGCATCAGGGGCCAGTTCCAATGATTTCAACTGGACCGAAACCCTTATGAAAAACATTCCTGGCAAAATGGTTGAAGGGGTAGCCCTGCACCATTATTCGGTGTTCGGCTGGGGACCAAAGGAGAAAGGTTCCGCCACCGAATTTACGGAAACCGACTACGCCCATACCATGAACGAAGCCCTGAAAATGGATGAGTTTGTGCAAAAGCATTCGGAAATTATGGACAAGTACGATCCGCAGAAGAAGATAGCTTTAGTGGTCGATGAATGGGGAGGCTGGTACGAAGTAGAGCCAAATACAAACCCGGGCTTCCTGTATCAGCAGAACACCATGCGAGACGCTATTTTAGCGGGTGCTACGCTCAATATCTTCCACAACCACGCCGACCGGGTCCGGATGGCGAATCTGGCGCAGGCTGTTAACGTGCTCCAGGCTGTGATTCTGACCAAGGGCGACAAGATGCTGCTGACTCCTACGTACCACGTTCTGGAAATGTACAATGTACACCAGGATGCGACCATGCTTCCCGTTGACGTAAAAACGGAAGACTATAAAGTGGGAGATTATAAGCTACCGGCCGTATCGGTGTCTGCGTCGCGGGACAAGGCGGGCAAAACGCACATTTCGCTGGTCAATATTGATGCCGGTAAGCCGCAGGAAGTTACGGTAAACGTAAAGGGATTTAAAGCAGCTGCTATGACGGGACGTATTCTTACCTCGGCCAAAGTACAGGATCACAATACGTTCGAAAATACCACGAAAGTAAAACCAGTCCCTTTCACGGGGTCCAAAATGAACGGTGATAATCTGACCGTTACGTTGCCGCCCGTATCCGTAGTGGTTCTAGAGCTGACCAATTAACGCACTTCTGGCGCATGGGCTGTCGAAGAGCATGCGCCAGCAATACGTAAATGATTCATTCTTCTCGTTGAATCAGTGAAGTTGATTATACAGATTGATGATGGTATTTTCTGGAGTGGTTTTCGATTACCTTCCTTTCAAAACTACATCGTTGTCACCGGCCCATTGGGTTAAATCCTGTTTGTTGATGGCGGCTGCCATCAGATCTGGAAATAGGTCAGGTGTACAGGCAAAAACGGGTACGCCCAATCCAGATAAATAACGGGCATGCTGATGGTCAAATGATGGGGCTCCGCTGTCGTCGAGAGCCAGCAATGTAATCAACTGAACACCAGAAGCGACCAACTCAGCCATTCGCCGACGCATGTTTTCTGAATTACCTCCTTCGTATAAATCAGTAATCAGTACCAGAATGGTGTCGTCGGGCTTGGTAATCAGTTGCTGACAATACGTTAGGGCTCGGTTAATGTCGGTTCCACCGCCGAGTTGAACACCAAACAGCAAATCGACCGGATCTTTAAGGTCTTCAGTCAGGTCGGCTACTTCCGTATCAAATACAACCATCCGGGTTGTTACCGTCGGTATGCTGGCCATTACGGCACCGAAAATCCCTGAATAAACCACCGACTGCCCCATCGAACCGCTTTGGTCCAGGCAAAGGACAATGTCTTTCAGCGATCGTTTCGATTTTCGCCCGTACCCAATCCGTATCTCTGGAATAATCGTTTTGTAATCAGGCTGATAGTGTTTCAGGTTTTTTCGAATGGTCGAATTCCAGTCCATTTCGTTATGGCGCGGGCGCCGGTTACGAGCGGCACGATTAATGGCTCCTGTGATAGCCTGAATCGTTTTTTGTTCGACTTTTTGCAGAAGCTCATCCACTACGTTCTGCACAACGCGACGGGCAGTATCCTTGGTTTTCGAGGGTATCAGTTTACCTAGCTCCATCAGTGTGGCCACTAAATGAACATCGGGCGTTGCCTGCTCCAGAATTTCTGGCTCAAACATTAATTTTCGCTTCAATTCATCCTGTTTCAGGGCATCGTTCTGCATAACCTGCACCACCGACTGCTTAAAAAACTGCCGGATATCGCCCAGCCACCGCGCTACGTTCGGCTGCGACGCCCCTGAACCTCCTTTTCGAGACGCATCGGTAGACCCGTAATCAAACTGGCCTCGTCGTTCAAATTCGTACAATGCCGCTAACGCAGCATCAATCTGGGCGTCCTGGCCGGTCAACGTAGCACCCGTTCCATCGGCTTCATTGCCGCCGAGAATAAGCCGCCATCGAATTAGTGGGTCACTCATAATGGATTGTCTTTTGAACGAGCGTCGTTCTCTTTAAAAAATAACATGTCGGCCATCACTTCCGAATAAACGATGGGAGGAACGTTCCCGAATCGAATTAGCCGCGGATCAGTATCCTTACTGGGTTCATCGTACATGTAACTCCCGAACCGGACACTCTGCGCACGAGCAAACATAATATCACCTAAGGCCGCATTTTCATCGTAATAGCCAACACAGATATTGCCCTGCTGAGTCAGAATGGCCGTGATACTCAGATCCGTGAAATCTTTGTAGTAACTAGCAATCCAGCCGGCGTCCTGCACCGATCCCCGAAACCAGCCTAATTTTTCCATTTTGCTGACAAAACCATACCCGCCATACTCGATGCCTTCAAACTGCCGATCTATGGTCAAATCGGAGTCCGACTCAGGAAGCGGAACGACCTGACGAGCCAGTTGCGGAAAGATTGGTTCTATGTTGGCATCAGTGAGTTGCTGCGACCAGTGAGTACGTTGTCCGTCGGTTAAGGCTAGCGGATGCACCATTCCGATTAACGTATCATCGGGTAGTTCAATCTCGTCGCCCGCTTCGTTGAGCAACGTCTGATCTTCCTGGCACTGGAACGTAAAAAGCAGGATTTGCTGGTGATCGAAGACGCCCCAGATCAATCGAATAGCATAAGCAAACATAACCGGATTGCCCAGAAAGAACTGTTGCCAATTATCGCTCGGCCATTTGCGCTGAATGACCAAATACTGTTCCAGCCGTCCCGACTGGGCTTTCACAATATCCCGAATTTCCTTACTGATCTCCTTAAATTCTTCTTTTAAATCCGCGGAAGCCGCTTTAGGTAATGTCTTGCTCAGTTTGTTGTCTTCGTTGAGAAATGCCAATTTAAAATCGGTTCCAACGAAGGCCCGGTACGTCTCATTGCCAGCTTCAAACGGTCGAAATAAACCCTCGAAACCAAAATCAGGAATAATGGAATCGGCCAAATCGTAGGGCGAAATGCCAAGCGTATCGGCGGCAATCGTAAAGGCTTCGTTGGCCGCAGCGCCGATATTTTTATTCTTGTTCTTGTACTTTCGGGCGTAAAATTCGACGGCACGTAGCGCCTTATTAGAGCCAATGAGTGCCAGTGCCTGTACGGCATATTCGGCCATTTTGCCGCGTCCGGCTTCGGCCCACTGATTCACTTTTGTCTTTAGCAGATCAACTTCCTCGTCATTACCCAGCATAGCCGCCACGGTCAGACAGCCTTTTCCTTTCGGATCGGCCCCGGCTTCCAGATAAGCTTTCAGCACCGTGTGAGCAAACGGACCACTACGTTGCCGATCGATAAGCGTGTAGAGTGGTCGAGCTTCGCTATCGGGCCGGATATCTTTTGAGCGATTCTGCCGATACAACAAAAACCGAATAGTATCCTGGTTTAATGGTTCGCCCGAGCTCTGCCAATAGAGTTCGGGCAAATTGGTCTCAACAAGATAAGGCGCTACCGGAACGTCTAGTTTACTACGTTGGCGGGCTTTTTCTACAACGGCCGCAACCTCATCCTGAGTTGTCGGAGCAGGTAATAATCCGGCCAGACTCTCCAGCATCACATCGCGCGTATCGTCGTTCTTTTCGGTATTGAGCGCATCCATCAATAACGACTGCGCCCGGTCAGTACGGATCAGCGAAAGGAGTAAAGCGCCCGTCTGCCGAAAATCGGCCTTTTTGTGGCGGAGTAATTTTTCAGCTTCGGGAATGGCTATTTCGCCAAGTTTAGCGAGGGTGACAGCCGCTATTTCCCGCATTTGCTTCGACTTATGACGGGTCAGCGCCCAGATTTGCGGATAATAGTCAGTGTAATCATACTGTGCAAGGAGCTTTAAACTATCCTTGGCTAGTCGAATCTCATCGAAATACAAGCCTTTGGAATCTACCTGCAAGCCTAAAATCAGGAAGGGAACACTTTCCTGACCAAGTCGCCCAGACAGAAATTCGAACAATTGTATATCCGGTGCCGGACAGACCCGCAGCCAGTTGTAGACGTATTCTCTGGCTTTGGCTGGTTCCTCCTGGCTGAAAATCCGGTCGAAAAGTACCTTGACACTCAGTTCATATGGCCCTTTTGGATCGGTACGTTCGCTACTGAGAAAATAGTTTTTGGGTGACGTAGCAGTCATCTCGCGCCGTACTAACTCCAGATAATCGTATGCAGCGGACAGCGTTTCTGACTCGTACTGATTCGGTACGTACTGCGCCAATAATTTCTGTAGGCTACGATACGTTCCCGGATCGGTAACGTATCGCTGAACGTCGGCAACAAAAGGACCAAAATACGTAGCATCGTACGCCAACAATTCATGAACAAGGTCAGTATCTAATCCCAACCGATCATTGTAGCTGCCCAACTGAAGGAAATCGGACACATGCGCTTTGACAAAGTCGGGCTTCCATTTTAAAATCAGTTTCAGGTAATTTATTCGCTGGTGCCCGTATAAGTTGGGCCAGGATAACGCATGATACTGATCGAGCCGCGCTATCATCCAGTGAATTAATGGAAAATCAGAATCAGCTAGCTCAATATATTTCAGTACGGCAAACCAGAAATCCCCTTCTGATACACCATATCGGGCCATATGCTGAACCAGTGAATGAATCGTTTCTGCACCGAACGAACCGTTGACCCGTTCGGCCAACCAGTTTTCGTAGAAATCCTCGTATAAATAATTGTAGCGATTTGTCCCCTGCCCTACTGCAAACGCTATCAGTCGAAGATCAAATGCATCCCATTGCTGAGGATTCGGAGAAAGCATAGCCCAATAAGCAGCGTAGAGGGTATGGCCGTAAAAACCAAATTGAATAACTGGATAGGCAACACGGCCATCGCGTAAGTATTCGATTAATTGGCTGTAATCGGCTTTGTGGGCTTCATAATAAGCGAGGTTTCGGGTTTCATCGCTAAACTTCTGCAACAATGGCTCGCGGTCAATTGGTGGCGTTAGCATAGAAAGTTTGTCAGGTTGAGAATCCGAGTTTGTGAATAAGTTGAGTAACGTTTGTTTCAGCCCCATATCGATCTGGATTTATAGACCTAATAATTCGTTCATTACGCCCAATACCTGACTGGCCCGCTCGGTATTGAATGCAGTGACCTCCTTGCTGGATGTAACGACCGATGCCGAAATTCCCTGACGGGCTTTAGTACCGAGCTGTCGGCGATCAGCGGGTTCGAAACGAGCGAACGTTCGGCGCAGGATGGGGAGCAATTCAGAAAAATGCTCCGCTGGCAGATCGGCAACCCATTTATAAAGCAGGTTCCAGAGTACCTGATCATACAATAGAATCAGCCCGCTTCCCGACAAAAAACCTTCAAGCCAGGCTGCTGAGGCCGTTGCGGGTTGGCTTGCCGAGAGTGCCAGCCCAAAAGCGGTCGTTGTTTCGGATAGACTAAGAAGCTGCCCATCGAACAGGATACGGCAAAGTCCACCCGTAATCAGTGGGTTAATTCCCGGTGCCGACGTATCAGTATTCAAGTGCTCTGCTTTGAGCAGTAGTTGATGCAGCGTAGTGTTCCACAGGATACGTAACGATTCGTTTTCGAGCAAGCGAGTAGCCTCATTGACGAGCCGTATCTGCTTAAGCATTAAGGCTGCACTGTCGTTATCGAGGCCATAACAAGCATTGGGCAAGCCAATACACACCCGCGTTATGAGCCCTTCGATAAGTTGGTGAATAACCGTTAGGTCGGTGTTGCGCACGTTACCGTATCGACTCACATCAACCAGTGGCGTAAAAGCCTGCATCAATTCTAATACGTCGGCCGAAACGGTAGCAAGTTCGCCAATGCGGGCCAGTAGCTGCTCAATTGCACCGAACAGTTCAGCCGGAATAGCCTGCTGCATCAATTGGGCCAGATCGCCGATGCGATTCGTTCGCCCGCTTTTATCTAATAGGAAAGCCGTAGCTGCATTCTCGACGTTATTACCAAAAATCGCCTTTTCAATAAGCTGCAACACCATGTCGGGTTGCCACCTTAATGTCCACACTTCCTTAAAAGTACCTTTAGTACGTGCAGCACCCCGTGTGCCCCAGGTGACCTCAAGGATTGTAAGACGATGGAGTAACCGGCTCCGATTCAGGTCAAGGTCTTTCCGTAAATCGAGTTCGTAGTCCTTTCGTTCGGCGCTTTGTGGCAACCGGATTTTTCGGGTAAGTTCCTCGAAATCGGCCTGTAATGGTAATTTAGGCGTATCGGCGGGGACTTGCCCCATCTTTTTACCAACAATCAATTCCTCTTCTACCAGCTTCAGCAAAATGCTATCGCCGAAGCAAAGCACGGTTGTCGTAGCTTCATTTAATTCCGACAGACCAGCCCTCGGCAGATTACGTAAACCAGCCAGCGTTTCGGCTAATCGGTAGGCTTCGATCACGTGGGCTGTGGACGTATCCATTTTGTTTTTACGGAACAACCGCGCTACGTGGGTCAGCCAACGGATGCCGGTATCGTCGGGATGATTCCAGTTGTGGTCGTACCAACCGGGCGACGTAATACCAGCCCCATAGCCGCTACGCCACCCCAATCGGTCATACGTCCACGGAATCCAGGTGGCGCGGACAGTCGTTTTAGGCAATCCTTTCAGCAACCGAGTATCTTCTTTTTTTGTGGTTGACCAGGTAGTTAACCCCGGTACGTGCCAGGCTCCGCATACAACCACTACGTTGCCAAAGCCATCGGTTTCAGCCTGTCTAATCAGCTGCCGCATATACGCTTCCCGCAGATCATTCTCTGCGTTGGGGGCTGCATACTCCCGCAAGGCCGTCATGGCCTGTTGAACGGCGTCGAAATGGTCGAGGGCATACTCTTTAACGTATCGTTGCTCCACATGCTGCTCCCACCAGGCTTCGCTATCATCATATCCATCGGCTTGGGCCAGACTTAGCAAAGACGTAGTTTGACTCGATTTATCCGAAGGTTCATCAAGTGTTGTTGTCTCTGTTGTTTCGGGCGTTTCACCTACTTTTCGATCCTCAGTATTTTCAGCAACTGCCTTTTTTCGCTGTTCGATTCCGAACGAATGACTTACCGGCAAGTCGATCATTCGAGTCGGTACGTCTTGCTGAACAGCCCATGTAAGCGCCTGCCATTCTGGGGAGAACGTAGCAAAGGGATAATAAACCGCCTGTTTCAGATCGTCTGGATTATAAGCAAGAACAGCGACAGGCGGCTGTAGCTCATTACTAGCCAGATGAGTCAGTACCGTATCTAGTTCTGGTGGACCTTCAACGAGAAGAAGGTCAGGCCGAATCTGACTCAACGCTTCCTGCACGTAGCGGGCCGAGCCTACTCCATGATGACGAATGCCGAGGAGGGTCAGCTTCATAAACTAATCTCCTTACAGGCCCGGTACATGTCGCGCCAGTCTTCGCGGGTTTTAAGGACGGTTTCCAGGTATTCGTTCCAGACAACTTTGTCCTGTACAGGATCTTTAACAATGGCGCCGACCAAACCAGCCGCTACGTCGTCTGCCCGTAATTGACCATCGCCAAAATGAGCCGCCAGAGCCAGACCGCTGTTGACGACAGATATGGCCTCGGCTGTGCTCATCGTGCCAGAAGGCGTTTTTAACTTGGTCTTCCCATCGTTGGTAAGACCTGATCTTAATTCACGGAAGATGCTGACGACCCGACGAAGTTCGTGTACCGATGGCGCTTCGGCAGGTAGTTCCAGCGTACGGACCAAACTGGTTACCCGTCGTTGAACAATATCGACCTCTTCGTCCATGCTTGACGGAACGGGCAGGATTACTGTGTTGAAACGGCGTTTTAACGCGCCTGATAATTCATTAACGCCTTTGTCGCGGTTGTTGGCCGTGGCAATAACATTAAAACCTTTCACGGCCTGGATTTCGGAATTCAGTTCAGGAATAGGTAATACTTTCTCCGACAAAATCGTGATGAGCGTATCCTGTACATCAGCCGAAATACGCGTTAATTCCTCGATTCGTGCAATTTTACCCGATTGCATGGCGGTCATCATGGGCGTTGTGACGAGCGCTCGTTCCGAAGGACCTTCGGCTAATAATCGGGCATAGTTCCAACCGTAGCGAATGGCTTCTTCGCTGGTGCCGGCCGTTCCCTGAATCAGCAACGTAGAATTGCCCGAAATGGCAGCGGCCAGGTGTTCGGCAACCCACGATTTAGCCGTACCGGGTAGCCCGTACAGCAACAGGGCCCGATCGGTTGTCAGCGTCGCCACGGCAATCTCCATGAGACGGCGGCTACCAATATATTTCGGTGAGACAATAAAGCCGTTTTTCAGGGTACCTCCCACCAGATACGTAACGACCGCATTGGGCGACAGAAGCCAGTTGGGTGGCCGCTGGGCGCTATCCTGTTTGGCGAGTTCGGTTAGCTCCTCGGCGAATTGTTGCTCAGCGTGTTGGCGTAGTACGTTCATAAGGTCGATTTGTGGGTTGTCAGTGGTTTGGTTACAATTCGTTGATACGTCGTCGTAGGTTGAGCCACCGGTTGAGTGGCGTAAGCACTTGTTCGTTGAATGTATATTGCTGATGCCCTGAGAGATATCGGTCTGCAGCAGCTTGCGCATTTGTCAATATATCGGGATGAATGACGGCAACCGCATCTCGAACAAATTGCCGTTCAGCACCTTGCAGATAAGGAGTTTTAATCCACGTTTTTACAATGGCTTCCCATACGTACTCGCTAAAGGCAAGAGACCATTGAGTAGCCTCTTCGTCCGTCAAAAACTGATAGTTACCGTATACGTTGGTTAAATCGAATTCTATAGGAATAAGTCGTTGTTGTTCGTCGGGCGATAGTAGTGCCAGCAAGGCAGGCCACTCCGTTATGGCTGATTTATGCGGGAGAAGATCAGCGACCCAGTCCGTACGTTTAAATCTCCGAACCATCTGGGCAAGCACCTGGGCAATAGCATCTCGCTCGCCCTCAGGCCAGGATTGTCGCATGAAAAAAGGGACAGGACGTAGCTTTTTATCATTCAGTATAATTGCCCAGCAGTCGGGGTGCACTTTTATTAAAAGAGTAGCAAACCAACTAAGAATGAGCAATTGCTCCGATAAGTCAGCATTTATTTCAACGCCCAGTTTCTTCATACTTGCTTCATTGAAGAAATCGTCGAAGTGGATTGGTAAGACCAGGGCCGTTTCAGACTTACCAACCAAGCGTTGGAATATACCTTTATTCGCCTTAAAGTAGGGCCTTAGTTGACCAACCACTTCCTGAAATAAAGCACTGCCGGGTATAGCCAATAACAGTTCACTTACGAGTTGAAAATGCTCAATCTGGACAGTTTTGGGCTTCTTAACAGACAGTAAATCGATTCTAAGCTTTTCCAGGAAAGGTTCATCTTCCAACGACAACCCTGGATTTAGCGCACTTAGTAATAATTTCTTCTCTTTCAGAGGCTGCTGATCCCATTTTTCTTCCAGTAAAACTCGGGCTTTAGTCGGCTGCGCCAATCGTATTTCATAAAGCGCAAGAGCCTGTGAGCCATTCTGCTCTTCCCATGTTTCCTCTGGAGTTTTAGGGGCTTCATACGACCAATCGGTGTTGATTTGTCCGAGCCATTTACCTCGATTACCAATTATGTGATAGAGTGCATCTGGATCAACTTCTATTGTACCGTTTTTATGTCTGGCCAATAGATTGCATAGCGAATCAGGGGGAAGAATCCAGTTTCGATTCTGACACCTATCAACCCATTTTTTCAATAAGCGCCGGTTGGGGGCTGGTTCGTCCACAAGTTTGGCGAGTATTTGCATGGCTTCTTTTGGCGCATAAGGATGCGTTTCCGGTTCACAGATAGGCATATCCGGCAAGGCTAAATCCGCTGGTTCATAGCCTGCCCAAAGGTAATTGGTTGCCAAAGCCGCCGTCTGCAACAGTGCCTGTTCGGGGGAGGACGTTGCCTTACTGGATTGTAATTCTACCGGCAACTGAGCCGGATCAAAAGACTTTCGTTCTGTACCCAGAAGTGCCGTTTCGACCAAAGCTTGCCACCAGTCTGGAGTTGTCATGGCCGTCTATTTTAAAGGGTATAATAAGAAGTAATGGAATCGTTCACCCAGATACCCAGGGGCAGAACACAGACTTTGGTTCGCAACACAAAGGCTAATACAGGATGCCCACCACTCAGTGCCAACCATTTGTAGAAAGACTCCTGGGGCCAGTTGGGATTAACTGGCTGGCTAAGGCCATTAACATCTCGCAGATAATGGCGACCATTGTCGGTTAACAACGTCAGGGGCCCAACGATTTGAGGAATCTCGTCAAACCAGGGAGACTGGCTTACGATGTCCGTTAGCACCTGCTGAGCAATCGACCAGTTGGCGTATTCGGTCGGCAGTTGATTGCCGGTGCTTTTTTGGGTAGTGCTTTGCTCCTTCAATACAGCACGATAAGGCCAGCGTCCAGGATAAAAGACCACAGTTGCATCAACAGCAGTTCCTGGCGCAAGCATCGTTTGCATTGGTGTATTTTTAAATGCAAAATTCAGGATGAATGCGAACCGCCTGGAGCGTTGCCCGTACAGATAATTCCGCTGGATGGTCAAATCATCTTCAACCGAAGTTTGACGCGCCAGCACCCAAAAGCGATCCGTTACCGAATCTGCATCAGCTAATTCGAGCAACTCTTTCTGATTGATAGTGACGCCAATTAAGGATTTTACGTCATCCTGTAAATCGGTCGGTAACTGATCGAGTCGAGTAAAGGCTTGTATAAGTAAGTATAACCGGCCAAACTGCTGAAGCGCTTCGCCCTGCCAGCCGTTACCGTCAAAAAAAGGAAGGCTGCCAAGTTGTTTTACTCGCGTAGCTAGCCCGGGGGCTTTGGCATCAACCATGCGAGCCGCCGTTTGTTGCCAGAACGCAGATCCTTTATCTGGAAGGCCCAACAATCCGGTTCTGATCAGATCTTCCGTCCAGCGAGCTAATTCAGATACACCGGCCCTGACGCTCTCTAGTCGATCGCTGGCACGCTTTTGCTGGCTTTTCGTTTTAACGAGTTTGGTTTCCGGATCATTTTCGTTGGGTGTTTCAGCAAGCTTATTCCCTTTTACGACCCGCTTATCCATCCATTCGCTTACCCAGGTCGGTTCGGAGGGTGTTTGTGTAAACGAATCGGGTTCGTGTGTGTAAAGCAGTAATAAACCCAGGCCATGTTTGCAGGGAAACTTACGACTGGGGCAGGAACATTTAAAGGCAATGTTGGTAAGGTCAACCTGTGTGCGATACGGGTCTTTGCCGCTGCCCTGCACTTCGCCCCAAAGCACCCGGTCAGAAACAGCGCGTGTAGGCCATTTTCGTGGATTGACAAGACCCTTACCAGCCTTAAGCGAGGCCGCATCTGGAGCCAGCGACTGAATTTGCTCTTCGGTGAAATGAACCACGAATTGTA
This sequence comes from Spirosoma flavus, assembly GCF_054778555.1. NCBI lineage: Bacteria > Pseudomonadati > Bacteroidota > Cytophagia > Cytophagales > Cytophagaceae > Spirosoma > Spirosoma flavus. Next base: position 461,474 of record NZ_BAAGZL010000001.1, on the reverse strand, counting down.
CTGATTACGCTAAGTGCTACAAAATTACACGATTGAGAGCTGCTGCCAACAGAAAAATGATCAAAGGCGCAATGTATGAGTATCGAAAACTTTACGGGAAAATATAAAACTACAAGCCAGAGACAGGTCGAGGCCGTTGCGCAGGAGCAGCTTGAACGTAAGCAAACCCAGCAGAAAAAACTGGAACAATTAAAAGAGCGAGCCAAAGAAATGTCGCTGGTTAAACGTAACGGGCTAACTGCCCACTAGCAACAGCAGGTTAAGCGCTATTTCTTGGTTATCGTGTTCATACAAATCAAGAATAACCTGGTTTTGGGTTGAAATGTAACATCTTTATCAGTGGCATGTAACATTTGTCCTAACCCCCCGCTCCTTCCTGAATATAGTTTTGCGCCCGAGCAGGCAATACATAATCACCGGCTCCTCTTCTATGTTCTCAACGACTACTTCTCACTCATTCCGGAGGGGTACTACTGACTGGCTGCGGCTGGCGGGCCTCCTGTTTTTCTTATTAAATACAGCTACCTCTCTATGGGCTCAGAATGGAGCAGTTAGCGTAACCCGTAGCTTCACCTACACCGGCTCGATTGAGACCTTCACCGTTCCAACGGGTATCACCTCGCTCACCATCGAAGCACGTGGGGCTGAGGGTGGTGATGTATCTAATCGCGTTGCTCCTGCTGGGAAAGGGGCCATCGTCGCGGCCTTGGTAAACGTTACTCCCGGTCAGAACTTAAGTATCCTAGCTGGTCAGAGGCTTAATGGTAGAGCTGGGGGCGGGGGCGGTTCGTTTGTTGTGGGGCCTCCTTCCAGTGCTGCCACGCCCACTCCACTTGTTATTGCAGGGGGAGGAAGTGGTGCATCGCTAGGCAGTGTTGATCGTATTACTAAGCATGGACAGCTCGGCACATCTGGTGGTGTAGGCTATTCTAACCTTGCGGGGGACATCCCGGGAGGTATCAATGGTTTAGGTGGCGAAGCAACTGCCACAAGTGGTGGAGGTGGGGGCTTTTTGGGCAATGGGGCCAACGGTGGCGTTTCTAGTTCTGGGGGTCGATCTTTCCTAAACGGTGGAAGTGGTGGAACAGGTACAAGCAATGGCGGATTTGGGGGCGGTGGCGGTACCGATTCTGGGGGTACTGTCGTCGGTAGCAGTGGCGGTGGGGGAGGCTACTCAGGTGGTGGAGGTGGATCGCGTGGCGTTGGGGGTGGTGGCGGCTCATTCAATGCGGGCACGCTTCTATTTTCACGCAATGGCGCTACTCAAGGCAACTCCGGAAGTGGGGTGGTTATCATCAGCTATACAGTCTACCCCATTCGCTACGTCAAACAGGACGCCACGGGTAAGGGTACCTCCTGGGACGATGCCAGCGGGGACTTACAGAGCCAGATCGATGCTCCCGGCGTCCAGCAGGTCTGGGTGGCCACAGGACGCTATACCACCACCCAGAACAACGGCTCGTTCGTGATGAAGAACGGGGTAGCCATCTATGGCGGCTTTATCGGCAATGAATCCGATTTTACCCAGCGGCCTGCTGTCAACCCTGTATCGGGCTCACCGTCTACCTCGACGCTGACCAGTACGACTCTAACGACTCAATCAGTGGTTAACAACAGAAATAATGGACTTGATAACTCTGCTGTGCTGGACGGTGTTGTTATTACAGGCGGCCAAGTAGCATCTGTAGGTGGTGGCGTTAGCCTTATTAACAGTTACCCGACGCTGAGTAACTGCCTCATTACCAGCAATGAGGCAATAAATGATGGGGGCGGGCTTTTTATTATGGGATCAGGTACGGCTAATCTGCTTAATTGCCTCATCAGCAGCAATAATGCCAGACAGCGTAGTGGGGGTGGGTTAACTATTATCAACAGCACGCCCAGGTTGAGTAACTGCGTCATTGAGAATAATACTAGCCAAGGTGTCTTAGGTGGGGGAGGTATTGAAAATGAGGGCAATGGCAATCCTACACTTATCAACTGTATCATTCGAGCTAACTCAAGTAGAGGTCTGGGTGGGGGAATAACGAACTACGATAATGGTAAGCTCATATTGATCAACTGTCAGCTGAGTAGTAATTCTACGCTCACAGGGGGCGGCATGTATAGTTCCCGTAATTCCAGCGCGACACTGATTAATTGCACCTTAACGGCCAACCGGGCTACCAATAGTACTAATAGCGGGGCCGCGCTATTTAATGATAGCAACAGCCAAGTTGCGCTTACGAATACGATCTTGTGGGATAATCAGGAGGCCGCCAATCAGTCAGTAGTCAACCAAGATGCTAACTCGAAAGTTACAGCCAACTATTGTCTGATCGGGGCGGGTGAGGGTGATGTAACGGGGGTTAACAACCTAACCGCAATCGGCTCCCCCTTCGTCGGACCGGGTAACTACCAGTTGAGCCCCTGCTCAGTAGCCATCAACGCCGGTAACAACGCCGACAACACTGCCACCACCGATCTGGCGGGTAACACCCGCGTTTTCGGCGGCACGATTGACATCGGTGCTTATGAATACCAGGGAAATTCGGCCCCGCCTGTGGCCATCACCCAGCAGCCACCCTCGGCCAGCAGTGTGACGGCGGGCAGCCCAGTCATTGTTCCCGTGAATGTCACAGGCTCAGCCACCGCCTACCAGTGGCACAAAAACAATCTCAACACACCCGTCTCAGGTCAGACTTCGGCGACATTAAGCATTCCCTCCGCCACCACCGCCGATGCGGGTTCTTACTCACTGGTGGTTACCGGCTCCTGCAACAGCGTTACCTCCACCGCCTTTAGTCTGTCAGTGGTGAATCCGCCGGCGACTATCACCGACTTTGCGGCAAGCCCTACGCCCGCCTGCGTGGGGTCGAGATTATTTATCAGCGCTACCATCGGCAACGTCTCGGGCGGTTACAGCTACACGCTGACCGAAACGATTTCAACCGGTACGTACTCTGGCACCGCCACGGACAATGGCAGCCGCGTATTCGCGGGAATAGACTATGACGCCCCAAGCTCAAGAAATTTCGTGCTTCGCGTGGTTAGCAACGGACAGGAAACCACCAGTGGAAATCTTCCCGTGACGATTAATCCGCCCCCGGTAGCTACTCTCACCAACGACGGCCCAATTACCTGTATCAAACCTACCGTCACGTTGACGGCTTCGGGTGGCAGCAGTTATACCTTTACCAGCAGCAGCGGCACCATTGGCACCCCGGGCTCAGCCAGTACGGTGCAGGTCAACACGCCCGATACCTACACGGTCACGGTGGCTAACTCTAGCGGCTGCGTGAGCAGCACCACTACGTCAGTGGGCAGCACTACGGCTACCATTAGTGTGAGTAATCCAGCGGTGACGACTGCCATACAGGGGGTGGCTTTCAACCAGCAATTCACTGCCAGCGGAGGCCAGATGCCCTACAGCTTCAGTGTGGCCTCGGGCACGCTGCCCAGTGGGCTAGCGCTGGCCACCTCCGGTGTGCTGAGCGGCACGCCTATTCAGAGTGGCAGATTCCCCATCACCGTGCGGGCTACGGATGCCAACGGCTGCTCCGGAGCAAGTACTACGTATAATCTGGTCGTCAACCAGGCGGTTATGATCACCGGTACCAAGACCGTCTCCGGCTCGTTTGTTCCCGGCGGCACAGTTACCTACACCATTGTACTTTCCAACACCAGCTCATCGTCCCAGAACGATAATCCGGGCAATGAACTGACCGATGTGCTGCCCGCCAGCTTACTCCTGGTATCGGCCTCATCGTCTGCCGGTACGGCCGTGGCTATCACCGGCACGAACACCGTTACCTGGAATGGGAGTATAGCCGCTAATGGCAGCGTCACCATCACCATCACGGCCACCATCCGAGCAGGCAGCGCTACCCAGACGGTGAGCAACCAGGCCAGCATCCGCTATGATACCGACGGCAACGGCACCAACGACTCCTCGGCCCTCACCGACGACCCCAACACGGCTGCTGTTGGCGACCCCACCAATTTCGTGGTATCCTGTCCCACCATCACGGCTAGCCTGACGAACGACGGTCCCTTGAGTTGCACCAAAGCCACGGTCAATCTGGTGGCTAGTGGAGGCAGTACGTATCAGTTTAGTGCCGGAGCCTCCCAGGTGGGGGGAGCCAGCAGCGGCACAGCGACAGTGAACCAGGCGGGCGTGTATTCGGTAACGGCGGTTGATAGCAACGGCTGTTCAGGCACGGCTTCCACGACGGTAGGCCAGGATAACACCATGCCTATGGTCAGCATTTCAGCCAACCCCTCTCAGACCATTGCTCAGGGCCAAAGTGCTACGTTAACGGCCAGTGGTGCTACGTCCTACGTCTGGAGCACCGGGGCCAGCACCACCGCTATTGTAGTCAGCACGGCGGGCCCCTATTCGGTGACGGGTACGACGGGCAGTTGCCAGGGGGTGGCCTCAATGACGGTGATTCCGGCGGTTCCCAGTGGTCCCCTGGCTATCTCGGCCGTCACCACCAACGACTGCCAGCAGATCGCTGCCAATCGCTACGTGATCAGCTTCACGCCCCAATACACAGGTAGCAACGGCGGGCCCATCAGCTTCTCAGTGGTTAATGAGATCTTCCCCACCACGGCACCCGGACCCTACACGCTGCAGCTCTATACCGACAATCCGGTCATCGTATTAAAAGCCCAGCAGACGGGCAATGCTGGCGAGGCCTCCTTTACCTACAACTGGTTAGCCGCCTGTGGCACGGCTCAGCCCAACACCGCCCCCCGGGTGAATCAGCCCATCCCCAATCAGACAGCCAAAGTGGGCGAAGCCTTCGGTTACCGCATTCCGCAGCTCACCTTTACCGACAATGAAACGCCCCAAAGTTTGACGCTCTCAGTCCAAGGCTTACCGGCGGGCCTGACCTTTAGCCAACCTAATCAGATCGGCGGCATTCCCACGACAGCAGGCGCTAGCAGCGTGAGCGTGACGGCGACCGACCCCGGTGGTTTGGCGGTGACGACTACCTTCCAGTTGACGGTGGTGCAGCCCGCTTCGGGTAATACCCCGCCTACGGCAGCTAATCCGGTGGCTAACCAGACAGCTACCCAGAATCAGCCCTTCAGTCTGAATGTGGGCAGCGTGTTCACCGATGCCCAGACGCCGAACAGTCTGAGTCTAACCAGTAGCCCCCTGCCCGCTGGACTGGCCCTGGCGAATGGGGTGATCTCGGGTACGCCTACTCAGCCGGGCGCCACCACTGTCACCCTAACCGCGACCGACCCAGGTGGGTTGAATGCGTCAACTACGTTTAGCCTGGTGGTGCAAACGGCTCCAGGGGGTGGTACTTTCGCCATTGCCAGCGTAACGACTAATAACTGTCAGCAGATTGCGGCTAACCGCTATGCGATCAGCTTCACGCCGGTTTACAGCGGTACTACGGGAGCGCCCATCAGTTTTTCCGTGGTGAACGAGTTGTTCCCCACCACCAATGTGGGGCCATATTCGTTGCAACTTTATAATGACAACCCTAGCATTGTGCTGAAGGCTAGTCAGAGCGGCACACCGGGAGAAACGAGTTACCGCTATGACTGGCTGGCGGCCTGTTCGAGTCCTGCTCCCAACACGCCCCCGCGGGTCAACCAGCCGCTGACCAATCAGGTGGCTAGAGTCGGTCAGGCGTTTGGCTATACAATTCCTCAGTTGACCTTTACCGATAATGAGACGCCCACTACGTTGAGCTTATCGGTCAGTGGCTTACCAGCGGGGCTGAGTTTTAGTCCGCCTGCCCAGATCGGCGGTGTACCGAGTGTGACAGGCATCAGCACTGTGACGGTAACCGCTACTGACCCTCAGGGCTTGAGCGTGAGTACTACGTTTTTACTGATGGTGCTGCCCGCCAATGCGCCGGTAGGCTTTGCCCTCAGTGGGGTACAGACGCTAAGCTGTGTAGTGATCGGAGCTAACCGACGGCAGCTGACTTTCCAGCCCCAGTACAGTGGTTCGAGTGGCGCACCGGTTAGTTTCTCGGTGGTCAATGAGTTGTTGCCCACGACTGATCCGGGCCCGTACACCTTGCAGCTCTACACCGATAATCAGACGCTGCGGCTGCGGGCTCAGCAGGGCGGAACTCAGACCAGCTACGATTATAACTGGCTAGCCGATTGTGCCTCTCAAGCCCGGCAAGGTGTAGCTGAAGCAGGCACGGGCTTACAGGTGAAGGTGCTGGGCAACCCGCTGACGGGTTCCAGTGTAGAGGTTGAAATTAGCGGGGTAGCGGGTCAGGCAGTGACAGCCGAGCTGCTGAATCTGCAAGGTCACCGGCTCGCTTGTCAGCAGATTGAGCGGGCAACGGATAGAGAGCGGGTCAGCCTGTCGGTAGATCGTTTAGCGGGAGTGCTACTATTGGAAGTTCGCACGGCTCAACAGCGACAGATATTGCGACTAGTGCAGAAATAGAATTTTAGTCGAAGAACCTAATAGGGTGTTTACAGCCAGTCCAGTTTTGGTCTGGCTGTTTTGTGTTCAATCATTGTCGCTAAACCACCTCAGGCACCCGTCTCTTATGTATTGGCCAAAAGTTATTTATAGCCATATAACAGGGTAGTGTAGATATTTTGTAAACCTTGTTCGGTTAAGGGCTTAGGAAGAAGCAAAAGGTTGCCTTTAAAACGTGGCCCTTTCTTTTTTCTGTTTATTTCTGAACGAGCAATCATTGACTAGCCAAGTAAAAAGTTTTTGGCCGCTTAATAAGCTCACATCTGTCTTTCCCTTAGCGACCTGTTAGCTTTGACAAGCATCAACAGATGTATGACAAGCCATATAACACTGGTGCTATCAGTGTGCAACTCGAAACTATTGAATGAAATACCTAGTACTACTTCTCGTTTTAGTTCCTGTTTTTACGTACGCTCAAGCCCCCACCCAGCTTCGGTAACTAATCAGTACAAGTTTCTGACCGTTAATGCGGCTGGTGATGTGATCTTAGGCAGCCTCAATAGCTCAGCCCGCGAAGGCGTTAGCGAAAGCTTCTGGCAGCGGAAGGGCTCGTATCTGCAAAGCACTCAGAACGATGCGGTCATTATTGGTAGTAACGTAGTGCGTACCCATCGGGTTACAAGCTGTTTGTGGAGGATGGCATCTTGACCGAGAAGGTGAAGGTAGCCGTGAAGAATACGATTGATTGGAGTGATAAGGTGTTTGATGACACGTATCAATTGAAGAGGCTATCAGAGGTGGAGCAGTACATCAAAACCAATAAACACCTGCCGGGAGTGCCCTCTGCCAAAGAAGTGGTTGAGAAGGGCATTGATGTAGCGAAGATGGACGCTAAATTGTTGGAAAAAATTGAGGAGCTGACCCTGTATAGCATTCAGTTAGAGAAAGAATCAAAAGCGAGAGAACAAAAACAGCAAGCTAAAATCGACGAACTCAAGGCACTGGTTAAACAGCTACTGGAGAAGAAGTAGACAAGAGCACCTTCCTTTACTAATGGGGGCTTTTTGATTTTAATAAGCCGCTATCTGGTTTTTAGCAAGTACATTCGATATCACAACCTTTTTGTTAGGCAAGGGGCTGTTTATGACCAATAACTGCCGATAAGTAACCAACGTAACAAAGGCCCCTATCACTAATCAATTATCTTATTCAGCTTCCAGTTCAGATGTATTGCCTGTAGAAAGCCAGCCAATCAGCGTATCAAGATCGGTAGTTTTTAACATTAATTGTTGGGGACTTGGCCCTTCTTTACCTGGCAGGAGCATAAACTCAGCCTGATATGAATTCCCTTCTGTCGATATCAGTACCTCAGCAATTGATTCTTTTTGATGGTACTCGGCTAAAATAAGTGAAAGCTGGTCAGTAGCAGGCTCATTAACTTCTTTGAGTACATAGCCTGTCATGGCATAATGGCCTATTTGACTAGTGGTCCAGTCCATCAGATTTGAATACGATTCATTTTTCATACCTCCATAACCCAGATATACCCTAGAGGGTTATGCATCCTGAATAAGGAACTGGTTAAGCTACGCGGGTAATTCAACAGGAGGGCCGGTGCAATGCGTTGGCGTTTGATGGTAAAGGAATTGCTGCGTGTTCATGGCTTGACGAGTAGGTAAGAGGAAAGGATTTTCGGGTGATCAATGGCTCTTCTTCCCACTAGCACAAAAGCCTTGTCGTAACTGGCAGGGCTTTGTCTGTAAGTAAGAAAGGTTATTACTTCTTTATCAGCACTTGTTTTAAGAGTTGTTCCAACTGATCGATCCGTTTCTGCTGCTGAATGCTATATAGGGTCAATTCTTCAATTTTCTCCAGCAACTTGGCGTCCATTTTGGCCGGATCAATACCTTCCTCAACTACCTGCTTGGCAGAAGGTACGTTCGGCAAATGGCCATGTTGCTGGATGTGGGTTTCAACTTCAGCTAATGGCTTTAGTGCATAGTCCTTTTCAAATACCTTATCGCTCCACTGATTCACATTATCAATACTTAGCCGGTAACGAGCTAGCTCGGTTTCGCCCTGTTCATTCACCGTTAGGAAGCGGTCGGTGGTACCGTTACGTAACGGATTGCTGAGATGAGCAAATTTGATCCGGCCGTTATTGCGTAGATTAATTGTCCCCCGTACGTCGAGGGGGAACTGAGGCGAATCGGTGCCGATGCCTACCGCGATATTAGAGTTGTCAGGATTGCCTAATACGATGGCGTTATCTAAAGCGACACGCGCATCTGTGCCAAGCGCGACTGCATTTAAGAGGTTGTTGTTAGTAGTGCGTGCATTTGCCCCTAACATTATATTGTAGCTTCCGGTTGTGATGGTATTGCCTGCAGAAGGACCAATAAAAATATTATTAGCCCCAGACTGGTTATTATACCCGGCCTGGTTGCCCAAAAAAACATTGTAGTTTCCTGAGTTATTTCTGAATCCCGTTTGGTAGCCAAGAAATGTATTACCACCACCTATTGTATTGGTAGTACCGGTCTCTCTCCCCAGAAAGATATTATTGGAACCAGACGTATTTTCAACGCCCGTATAATAACCTTGGAAGAAATTATAACTGCCGGTATTGTTTCTACCAGTATTAAACCCTAAAAAGACATTAGCCACACCTGACGTTTGGTTGCCTGCTACTCCACCGCCTATGAAGATATTATAAAAGCCATTAGTAAAACCAGTGGCTACTGTGTCTCCAATAAATACATTACCAGATCCGCTCCCATTGGGATTACCTGCACCAGGTCCAATCAGAGTATTGCGATTACCTGGGGAATTTGAGTTGGGCGTTGTGAATACTAAATTCGTTTGCCCAAGGCAAAAAAAAGGCATTAAAAACAGAAGCGTAAACAGGTGTTTCATGAAGTAAATTGATCAGGAGAAGTGCCAAAATATAAAATAAGGTGAATTAACAAGAAGATATTGTGTTGACAGACACAAAAGATGCCTAATTGGAAGGTGTAGACTATGCAGGCTGTGTAGAAATGTAGGCTCAAAAACATCTTTTTATTTTTTGTACCTAAAATCAGACGTCAGCAAGAGTAGCATTGTAGCGCTCAATCGGCTTTTATACCCAATGCGGAGTCATATTAGTAACATTTAATCACGCATCGAAAAGCGACTCACAGGGTCCATGCAAAAGCCAGAAAAAACCTTTTTATAAATTTTATCCACAGCCAATTCTAGAAGCCTGTGGATAAAATTTATAAAAAGGTGTGTATAGGGGGCCTTTTCTGACAGCGACGAAAAAGACAGAGATTATATAAGAACAGCCTTTTAAGCCAAAGTGGAGTTAATCAAGTAAAATAGTGATAGCCGTAACTACGTAGAACAACCTACTGAATAGTCGTCTGACCAACTCTGGACTCTACTACCTGTTGCACACTCTGGGATACATTAGACAGCAATTCATACCCAACCTGCTTTTCAATCTCACCCCATTGACCCGGTAATTCCCCCACGGCTGGACTCCGGCTGCATTGGTATTCGGTAGCCAGACCGCAATAACTCGCTTCTGAGCGTTGATTCGGCTTACATCATCTGAACCCACAGGCAGCACTACAATCACCTTCCAGAGCGAAGCAGAAACCCTTAGCTTACCACTGGCTAACGTGCTGGCCTTGCCGTTGTCTCCCTGTCCACCCCTGCCTGCTGTGCCCGCAATGATATATAGTTCATTGCCCTTAATAACCAGGTCCCGGCAGTAATCCTCTAATCGTAGCCAGCATTGCCGGTTTAACTGTGGAGCCGGGGGTGCGATGTTAGTCAGGATAAACGTAGTTCTGTTTTCTTCTTCTGTACTGTCCCGATCATCCGAAGGGCACAGGTGGCCACGACGGTCGGCCGCTGCCGTCAAAACCCGTATTGGTATAGTCAGCATGTTTAACCTGATACCAGGAGGAAGTTAATGACTGATCAGGAATGAAGTTACTAGCATAGCGAGAAACCGATCCTTTCCAGGCCGCTGACAGATGCCATCTGCACCAGTTAGCGATGCTAGTGGAATTGTTGTAGGATAGAAAATAGGTGGGCCGGGTAACCAAGTAAGCGTTGGGGCTACTCTCCACTGGCTTTGCACTGTCGGGATTACCCAGCGCCATATTATCGTCACGGGTGGGCGTGGTATTCCGTGGAGCATTGACTGATGGCTCTTTACACGCATTCAGAATGAGCGTGAAATCAATAGCCATACCGTTGCAGAAGGGCAATAGGACTAGCGACTAGTCTTCATCTTCATTAAGAGTCGTGCTGTGTATCAAACAAAAAAGGTACTCACAATTTCACGTCGTAAGTACCTCGTTATCATTGTGGGAGTTGACGGGTTCGAACCGCCGACCCTCTGCTTGTAAGGCAAGTAACTTTTTGTATTGGATAATACTCGCCTATCTCTACGGCTTTGAAAATCAATAAATTGAACAATATTATTTTACTGGTCATTACTGGATAATACGGGTTATTTACATACCTTTATGTACACTAAAATGTACACCGATAGTAATGGTCTCCAATTATCTGCCTACCGAGCGGTTGCCCCAGGTTAAAGTTATGCTATACACTAGCAAGACATTAGCTGATGGCTCACATCCATTACGCCTTCGCATTACTAAAGATGGCGGCCGAAAATATATATCCCTTGGTGAGAGCTGTAGCCTTGCATTATGGGATGCTGACAAAGAATTACCTCGCCGTAGTCATCCTGAACAGAAGCGCCTGTTAGCCCTTATTAAAAAGTGGGAAACTACGTATGCTGATGCTGCCAAACGCTTACAAGACCTCAGCCTCCCGTTCACCATCGACATGATTATTGACGCGGTGACGGAAGCGAGTAAAAAGCCGAAGAAAGAGCGTGGAGGAGTTATGCTATTAGATCACCTGCAAAACGTTGTTGAGCAATTACAACAAGCCAAGCAGGTCGGTAATTCAAATGTATATCGAGATACACGCCGAGTCTTATCCAAATTCCTGCATGATAAAGATTGTCCGTTGTCCAGCGTCAACGTTTCCTTTCTCAACCGCTTTGAGACGCACCTTCGAAGTGAAGGATGTTCCGAAACAACTATGAGCGTTTATTTTCGAACACTTCGGGCGGCTATTAACCGGGCTATTGGCGAAAAATTATTACCAGCCGATTTATATCCGTTTAGCCGGAATGTGGCTGAACGAGATAAATTCAGCCTAGCCAAGTTCGATCTATCGACACGAAAAAGGGCCATCACTAAAGACGAAATTCGGTCTATTGAAGACGTCGAGGTGTCTACCCCGCGTCTATTATTAGCCAAGCATTTGTTTTTATATAGCTACTTTGGCGGTGGGATTAACTATGTGGATATGGCGCAGTTACGCTGGCGAAATGTCCAGGGGGGCCGCCTACAGTATGTTCGGCAGAAAACCGGTGGACTCTTCAATCTTAAGCTTTCCAATAAGGCATTAGCTATTTTGAATTATTACCGACCATTTACGTTTATCGGCCCAGATTCTTATGTATTCGGCATTCTCAATCCAGAGAAGCATCAGAGTCCCGTTCAGATTGCTAATCGTCTCCATAAAATCAAAGGGCAGGTCAATCAGGATTTGAAGGCAATTGGTCAGTTAGCAGGTATTGAAACCCCCTTGACAACCTACGTGGCTAGGCATTCGTTTGCGACAGCATTAAAGCATTCAGGCGTTTCAACGGCCATTATTTCCGAATCGATGGGACATAAAACAGAAGCTATCACACAGACCTACTTGGCTTCGTTTGAGAATGAATTAATTGATGAAGCTTTTGATCATCTCTAACTTGAGAATTCATGGACGCTAGTAAAGAAATAACCTTTGAGCAGGCTTTGGAATACCTCCTTAAAGCTATAAGCCCAGATAGATTAGTAGCCTATCCTCCGTCTGTACCACATGCCAGCACACCTGTCACTGAAACAATAATATATTATTACGAAAAACACCACCCTAGTCGAAATGCGCCGCCGATGTTTGCCATTGTGGAAGGTTATAGATGGCTTTGGAGGGAGTTTGCTGCAAAAGTTAAAGTAAGATCTCTGAGTTTGGGTTCTACTGATAGAGAAGAACGTAGACAAGAGTTAGCCGCTATTTTCGCTGAACTTCAAAAGCGTTGTCCAGCTTATGAAGCACAAATTAAACCGTTAGATGAGTTAGGGCATAAATTATACCAAACAGTAAATGCCCCTAAATACCCGAAATTTCATGCCTACTATTACGGCAATTCATTCTCACAGCAGGCACTCATGCTAAAGAAGGCAATTCAAATAATTAATGCAGGTTCCAGGATGTTTAACGTCAGCTGTGCAAATAATAAAACGAGTAAAGAAAGTAAGATAACAAAACCGAAAACTAACAAAGCAGAAGTAACGCAGGAAGCGTTAGCCTTATTTTATATCTACGGTCAAAAGAAAAAAAATATAGCTGAATTTCAATCTGGCAAAATGGTAAGCGAATATAAAAATGCTGTAATGCCGTATGGTTTATCATGGAAAAATTTTCAGATCCACTTTCTTAGATTACAAAAGACAGATGAAAGAATGGTAAAAGAGAATCTAGCTCACATAAAAAAAGCCATCATAATGCTTGAAAATTTTCCTGAGGCTAAGGCCATGGCGTTGGATGAATTGAATACAATCAAAACACGTTAGCCCATTTGGTTAGCCTAACCTAACCCTAACCACTTATTCCTGTGCCTAATATTGCACCAGTCAAAACTAAACCGGTGCAATCAATGAACAATCCATTCGAAATACTAGAACGGCGGTTAACAAATATTGAGAACCTGCTTCTCGACTTAAAACATACCCCTCTTACCCCGCCTACGACTCATACTGATACCTTCGGCGATTTTAAGTGGTTAACAACGACTTGCGCTGGTGTCCCTGCAAGCACTCTACGCCTAAAAAGCGCATCTGGCGAAATACCCTCTATCAAGCTCGGCAAACGAGTTTTGTACGACAAAAACCTGGTATTGAATTGGTTACGCAGCCATATACGTCAGGCTGTTGATATGAATAAGATCGACCAAGCCGCTGAACTTCAATTCAATCAGCAGTTAACCAAAAGACAGGCAAAGTGGAATTCAATTAAATAACCTCAGTCCATATTGGAAGTGGGTAAACACCAATTTATGAGCTAAGTCATGGTCGGAACTGGATACGAGCTGCAAAAAGCTTTGTATGCTGAGGTGGATCAAAACCAGCACATGCAACTGCATTGTAAGCCATATCATTTAAGCTTGTATACGTGGATATGTGAGCTACGTAATCGAACTAAACGTGAGGTTCTAGATTTACCTGTCCTCTATACAATGCAGATGACTTTTATTGGCTCTCAACATACGTTGGCAAAAGCGATCGACAATTTAGCGGATTGGGGTATAATCGACATCTTAACGAGAACCAAAGGATATGGCACGAAGGTAAAACTCGCAAATGCATTTCTGCAAAAACACTGCAATAGCGATGCAATTAGGCCCGGTGACGCTATTGCAGAAACGCAATTACCCTGCAATACAACTGCAATTGCAGTGCAAACAACTAAAACTAATAAAAGAAGGAAAACTAATAAAACAACTTCTCCCCCTCAATCCCCCCAAAGGGTCGAGGTTAACCAACTGCTTTCCAGCTTTCGCTATAAGTCGGAAGCCTTCATAACGGCGTGGCAGGATTGGGAGAAGTTTAGACGAGAACTGAAGAAACCGATTACACCAACCACTGTTGCTCAGCAACTGAAGGTACTGGCCCAGTATAGCGAAATCGAGGCGATTGCCATGATTGAGCAAAGCATTTGCCAAGGTTGGCAAGGGTTATTTGAACTCAAAACTGATATACGATATAGGAGTGTTACTCCCTCTCTTGCTATTGACTCACCTCGCCCCCAACAACTCGCTGAAATCCGATGAATACTCAACTCATACCCAATTACCTTGCTAATGTTGACGAGGAACTTGAGAGTAGCATATTGGGATCGGTACTAGCCGAGCCTAAATTAACCTATGATTTACTTCGCTTTTTGCCTAAAGCCTCCGCTTTTTATACTCGTAAACATCAAGTCCTTTACCAGGCGATTGCATCCGCTTATCAGTCAGGCTTAACCGTTGAGCTTAGTGTAATTACGAATTACCTCCGCAAGAATAAGCTACAGGATGAGTTATCGGCTCTGGACATTTCCGAAATTATTGGCCAGGGAGTACCGGGAAACTTCGAAGTGAAGTGTCGGATTTTATTTCAGTTAGCCATGCGCCGGTATTTACATACCTACGGATGTAAGCTAGCTAGAACATGTTTAGACCCTTCGGCTGATCCGCTCTTAATGCTGAACCATATACAGGACGATTTAGACCAGATAATGGCACAACTCTCCATGTCGGAAGAGGAGGGGCCGGAACAGTACCTTTCCGAGGTATTGGCCGACCTCGACGCTCGCCAACGAGGCCAAGCATCGGGGTTGACAACCGGCATCTCCATTCTTGACGTGCGAACGGGTGGTTTTGAGCGTGGCAATCTGGTTATTCTGGCTGCTCGCCCGGCAACTGGCAAAAGTGCGCTATTGCTTCACTGGCTATTACATCACCTCCTGGTATTACAACAACCGGCTGGGCTGTTTACTCTTGAAATGAAAGGCCGCGAAGTCTTACGTCGTGCCTTAGCCCATAGTAGCGGCTATTCCAATTTCGAGCTTCAGCAAGGTAAGCGTATAGACATGGCCGTCATCCACGAACACATTGGTTTGTTAACCACTATGCCTTTACATATTCGTGACTCGTCGATTCAATTACCTGAACTTCTTTCCTTAGCCCGGGAGTGGCACCGCCGTCACGGTATAACACTATTGGCGGTCGATTATATTCAACTAGTCCGCGATAGTCGCTACGTCAAATCCTACGATCGGGTAAGTGAAGTATCGAATTCGCTCAAAGCATTAGCCCAGGATACGGGAATGGTCGTCGTCGGATTATCGCAGTTGAGCCGCGAATGTGAAAAGCGAGTAGGCTGGGATAAACGCCCGGTACTCGGCGATCTCAGAGAAAGTGGTAATCTGGAACAGGACGCTAATAACGTCTTAATGCTGTTTAACCCACATCGTAACAACCTGAATTATACTGATGGTTCTACCACGGAACAAACGTTGGAGATTCACGCGCTTAAGCTCCGTAACGGTAAGCCTACCCAGCCAGGAGCTGCTCCTGGAAAAAATGGGCCTTTGATTGTTCATTACGATGCGCCGACGAATCGATTTTTCAACTCTAATGAAGTACTATCAACCGAACCAAACTTCTAACAATTATGGAAACGGCCTTCAGCAATCCCAGCTCCATTCGGCAATATTTTCAAAAGATTCTCGAATTGACTCAATCCGGTGAACAATACCCAGTAGCCATGAGTGATGTGTGGCCCTTAGCATTCGAGCGCAAGGATGAATTTGTTCGCGTTCTAAAGAAATATGGTCATCAAGGCGTTCATTATCAGGTTATCCGCATGTCACCGGAAAAATCAAAAGGTAGACCTTCTATAGAATATAAGCTCACAGTTGCCTGTTTAGAATTTTTCATTGCGAGCCGAATACCAGCCATATTTGACGTTTATCGGCAAGTTTTTCATCAAATTTTGGCTCAACGACAACTGCCTAAGCCAGTCAGTCCGGATGAGCTGATCTCAATTCTTGTCCAGCGAAATCTCGATGTGCTCGTCCACCTGAAGGCAATCGAGCAAATACTAAGACAAATCACTCAGACTCCAGGCCCTGATAAGGAACTGTCTCAATCCGAACAAAAGTTACCTCTACTGGGAGTTGATAGCCAGATACGATCAATTGTTGACGAGTATGCCCATCTCAAAAAATTACCTCATCAGCAGGTTTGGCGATTGTTGTATTGCCAACTGAATTATCAGTATGCTATTAATGTATCGGCTTATCGATTGGAGATAGGGGAATCAAAATTACAGGCACTTAAGCGTCATGGCCATCTAGACAAACTCTATTCTATCGCCCTAACACTATCCGACATAGAGACCCGCAACCCTATGTTTAGGTCAGACTAACCAGAGGTATCAACCCCTAAACTACTTTTCTGATGATTACTACTTTAATCTAATCCCGGATCAAATCGCATTTATTAAGTCTAATCTAGGACCTTGCGTGTCTGCATTATAGCTACTTGTCTAAAAATAGAGTACCAAGCTCATCCAATATAGTGGAGAGCAGATCAATCAGGCTTTCAGAAAATCTACGAATCAAAATTTAACTCACTAATCGCATGTCATTCATCAACTTACATCATACAGAGATTTTAGCTGCCAGCGCCTATGCCAATTATGAGAATGCAGCCGCTGCCCAGCTTTATAACCGGCTTAAAACTGCTAAAACGGTCACTGCTAAGCAGTTGATCAATTTGATCAAAACCCAGTTGCAGGCCAATAATTTGCACAGTAAACTCACTAAGCTGCATCAAGTTTGCACTGACTATACGGCAGGCAATTTTGATGCTTGCATAGACGAACATAACCAATGGCAAGAACGCACATCTCGGCATGGCCGATTTCCCTTTGAGCCCATTAATCATTTGCACTACTGTCTGCTAGGCCACTCGGATGATGTCTTACCAGTTCAAATCGAGCGGTACCAGGAGCTTTTGAATTTCGCTCAAGGATTCGCTGAGTTTCGTAGCAGACAACGAGAGGGCAGCCATCCCTTTTATGGCCCCACACCTTACCACTATGAAATTTTGGATGAGTCAGGTGCCCTTGTAGTTGTGCCCGAGGATGAACTGCCTGAGTCAATTAAAGCCGACATAGTAGCTGCAAGTCAAACGGAGGATATAAAGGTTAGCGACTGTTTGAATCACTATAATTTGTTCTACCAGCGCGTCCGTTTGCTCGTAATTGAGAGTACGAATGAAGATGTACAGTCCTACGCTCAGGCGATACTACTTCTGTTTGATCCCAATAAATAAAGTCTATAATCTGATAGCAATGTCAGGAAAATCGAACATGATGAATTCTTCCAAACTTACCTCGAATGATTTGTCGATCGATCCTGCCCTATGGGTCCGGATCAGTGTTCCTCAAAAAAATCTTATTTGCTGGGCCCGCGCCATGTTTCTCAGGAAGGAAGACTTAAACTATGAGGAACTACACGTTTTCCAATCAAGGGGTAAGCTTATTCACGAATCTTCAGGAAGGAGTCATCAATGCCCACCTATGCCTAGTGAGGATAGAAAGCGATTGGCGCATCTACTGTCTTTTGAGAAAGCTGGCTTTCAGTTAATAATCTTTTATCTGACTGGGGCGCTGTTTATTAAAGGGGGCTTCACATATTGGAGCATGAATGAACAAATCGAGCGGGGTATTCTGCCCCTGTCAACTATTCTGCTCTATCCGCAGAATGTAGCGATTAAACATTCTAATGGGCACATGATCGACGTTTTCATTCTAGTTAGTAGGGTACCTTAAATTTTTATGATCAGAAATTCTTGAGCCTGATCGAATACGGAATGTCTAACGGTACCATAGGCGTAACGAATCAATGTTTACAGATGGGTTATACAAAAGAACGAATCACTATTTCACTAGTACTGCTTTAAAAAGGGAGTTTTTATAATAGGCTTAAGATTTATAAAAATTACCGTAAATAACATAATCATCTCTTTGATCTCGGAAATAATGCGATATAGATCTATTGCTACAACACTTCTCATTAGCATGATTTAAAGCTAAAAACAATTGGTAAAACCTAAGAAATGTACAAAATTACTATATCCACTATGCTGATATATTTGAGTATAGAAAGGACGAACAGACAGTCCCAAACATCATATTTGATCAAAAGCTCTTCTACATATTGCTAATTTGAGCTGATAAAGGCCTTTTTTATTTGAGTTGCCCTGAAGTGTTTCTTCATGTTATTTATTATACTAGACACGCATTAAATACAATATATTCAATAAAATAAGCTTATTTTTATCAATTCGCTAAATGATAGTTATAAATGTTAAATATTTTTTATAAAAAATGCCTTTTGAATAAGAAAAAGGAAATTTATAAGAATTATACAAAGCCATATTCATTAGTCACGAGATGACAGTACCCCAGGTTTGCACTTGACAGTGGCTTTTTTTTACTACCCCCGCCCCAGCAAGCTCTTAGCTAAAAAAGGATTGTTTTATCTACACGAGCCATTAATTAGCATTTTAGGGGAGTTTTAGGAATAACAATTGATTACCACCTTTACAAACTGTTAGCTTCAGTCATAAGGTAGTACGTGACTGAGCTCATATCCCTAATGGCCAGTTTTAGTTACTCCAACAATTATCTATGGGATGGAATGGTTAACATATATGGTAACCTAGTAGAATCAATGATCCATCATAGACTATAATTGAGCTTGAAGATTGTTTACTTTAACAGACGACTTGTCCGGACAGTGTTGACAGGTATATTAACTGACGAAACCACTTATTTTTCGCCCTTGAACAATCTGCCATAGATGGCAATTTGACTAATAGTACAGTCTAATGTTTCATTTTTTAGCATTGGGTATAGATATCCCGCTAAAAGGTTTTGTCGATAATCATAGCATCTTAATTGTCTATATAGACCAGCAGCTGTACCAGCGTTTGCGTGCCGTTGCTTTGCTCATTGACTCCATCGTAAGAATGATATATCTACCGAGCCGTTTGCCATGACGTTTGTACTCTCACCAGCTGATGGGATGAATTGAGCCTCGTTGGAGCAGTAGCCGGGGCTGTACAGCCGTACTAATCATCTCAAGATAAAGCCTAAGGGCTGGCAAGCTTCCAGAAACGTTGGTTGACCCAGAAAGGCGCGGCTTAACAGGCAAATCTCATATTACAAAGCAGAGCCGGCTTACTAACTCGGATCAAGGGGCTTGTGATTACTCAACTTCTGAGCGATAGCCAAGCCTGGGGCATCGTTAACCAGTTGCTTGGAGAGGATCAGGCCCACTATGAGCTGTCCGTGTCCGGCGGCATTAATTAGTTGCACACTTAGGGGCATTTGTATTAGATAATTGCCATTATAAGAATAAGTACTGTGCATATTTGACGAAATTTTAGGGCAATTGAGTTTTGCCCTTCAGTTGAGATGTTAATGAAAGCTAATAGTATTAATTCTGCCTACCAGAGTAATGACAACCTCACGTTATATTATATTACTAGTGCCAAATTTGCTTTTAATTGATATGAATTATGTAGTTATAGCGAACTAATAAGAGTAATTGACATTAGGCAGAATAAAAATTAGAAAATATAGATTATTCATGGTTTAAATTGTAAATTCATGTCTAGAGTTCTAGATTTATAGAAATTTACAAACGTTATCGATGACTAAAGATATACCGCTAGTTAATAGACTACATAACTCGAAGACTCCTGTAAACACAGCTCTGGAACTGCCATCTGTTAAGAAAATTTCTTCTGATCAGAAACCTGCCAGTTTGAAAGCCAAGCAGCTTAATGTCTGGATTCCTAACGATTTGATGAAACGCCTAAAAGTAAAAAGAGCTGAGACGGATAAGAGTTTAAAAGAATTGGTAATAGGGGCACTTGAGAAATTCATTTAACATGGAGTCTATAATAAAGACCTACAAGGTCAGAGTGGTACGCGAGCCCGGTGAAAATCCCTTAACGGGTGAGTTTTCCGCCTTTGATGAGCAATCGTTTGATGTCGAGGCTACTAACGTTCAGACAGCTTATAGTTTATCTCAATTGGTTTGTACATTACATTTTAGGGGTCAATTAAGAAGGACATTTATAAATGGCGAAGAATACTTCGATAAACACTATTAACTATAGGCTGATAAATACCTAACTCAACAAAACAACGATATGACTGCGCAATACACCACAAAATTTCGGCTTATACTCACTGACAAACAAACAGGTAAGTTTCCGAAGATTTATACAAGTTTATTTAATAAAAAAGTTAACAGTCTTACTGAAAGAAACTTACGTTTTTGATGACTAGACTAGTGTAGTTTCAAAAAAGTTATTATGGCGCTGTATATAAAGGCGTTGCCGAATTTAAGCCTTGCATATTGTGAATATATGCGAGGCACATCAGGGAAAGATAACATCGTATGGCAGACGTACACACACCGGAACAGCGTAGCTTCAATATGAGCCGCGTTAGAAGTAAAGATACCAAGCCTGAATTAATAGTAAGAAAGTTCTTACATGCACATGGATACCGCTATCAGCTGCATGTCAAAAAGCTGCCGGGCAGTCCTGATATTGTTTTACCTAAATATAATTTAGTAATTTTCGTTCATGGATGTTTTTATCATGGTCATGAAGGGTGCAAATACTTCGTTATTCCGAAGACCAGAACCGAATGGTGGCTTGAGAAAATTAATTCCAACAGACGGCGGGATGATGAAAGCATAGTAAAACTGATCAAGTCCGGATGGTGGGTACTAGTAGTACATGAGTGTGAGTTAAAGCCGAGTAATCGGGAAAAAACCCTGCAGGCATTACTCAGTCATATTAAAGAACTGCCACTAGCTGCATAAACCTATTGCCCTGTTCTTAAACGTAATAAAAGTGATATAGGTACAGCTGAAATCCTCCCACCATACATCAATATTTTAAAATTAATGCAGAATATTTTTCCAGTTGCTAGTTCAATCGACAAAAGTCCTATACCAGTCGTGGACGTTTTTGCCGGACCGGGAGGTTTAGGCGAGGGGTTCTCATCATTAGCCTGTTCTGATAACTCACTGAACAGACGTTTTGAAGTATCCCTCTCTATTGAGAAAGATCCATTCGCTCACCAGACGTTGTTATTACGCACGTTTCTGCGTCAATTTCCCCTAAATAAGCTTCCAGAAGAATACTACTATTTCCTGGAAGGGAAAATAAAAAATTTACAACAAGTTTTCGACCTTTATCCTACTGAGTATGAAATTGCACATCAGCAGGCGTGGAAGGCTATTCTTGGATTTGACAAAGATATTAAAGGAGTTGACACTGCAGAAATAGATAAGCGGATCAGGACAGCAGTAAATGGTGCAGACAAGTGGATTCTTATCGGAGGGCCGCCCTGTCAGGCATATTCTATTGTGGGCAGGGCCAGAAATAAAGGCATTAACCCAAAAGACCCCCGGGTTTACCTTTATCGAGAGTATTACCGGATACTGGCTGTGCATCGTCCAGCTGTATTCGTAATGGAAAATGTCAAAGGACTGCTTTCTTCTAAGGTTGAAAATGACCATATCTTTACTCAGATCATACGTGATCTGGAAAATCCATCCCTTGCTTATGAATCCCTGAATGGTCAGGCGTTAGCGCATACTGAACATCCAGGATACAAACTGTTTTCACTAGTAAAACCCCCCATATTCAGTAACCTGTTCGGTGGGCAAAATCTTGATCAGCGGGATTTTTTGATCGAATCCGAAAAATTTGGTGTACCTCAGAAACGCCATCGTCTGATTATTCTTGGTGTCAGGAAGGATCTGGCTAAAGATGTTGAAATTAAACTGATAAAGGAAAGAGAGACAATCTCTGTCCGGGAAGCAATCGGAGATCTACCATCTGTACGAAGTCAGTTATCAGGTAAGAAGGATAATATTAATGATTGTGGCTATAACTGGGTATCCTCAATTCGTAAAGGTGTGAACTCAGACCAGTTGTGGAAGGGTGCTGATGAGGAGGTTATATCCTATATAAAAAAGGTCGCAGAACAGTTAAAGGTTCCTAAACAAAATAAAGGTAGTAACTATATAAGTGTTGCAGTCAGCCCTGCATACAACCCAAACTGGTTTATAGACCCAAAGCTAAAGGGTGTCTGTAATCACGAAACTCGTTCACATATGTCAGAAGACATATTGCGCTACTTATATGCGGCCTGTTATACTCAGATTAAGGGCCGCTTCCCCCATCTAGGAGATTACCCCCGCTCTTTGTTGCCTGCTCATAAAAATGTATTTGAAGGTGTGCATCTCGGTAAATTCAGTGATCGGTTCTGCGTACAGAAATGGGATGAGCCCTCCCGGACAATAACATCCCATATCTCAAAAGACGGACATTATTATATACATCCTGATCCAGCTCAAAGTAGAAGTTTGACGGTTCGTGAAGCAGCACGTATACAGACCTTTCCTGATAATTACTTTTTCTGTGGGCCACGAACGGCTCAGTTTCACCAAGTAGGTAACGCTGTACCCCCTTATCTTGCGTACCAAGTAGCAGAAACAGTCAGTGATCTGATCAGTCAGATCACTAAGGCCAGACAGCATACTCTGGTTAGACAGTCTAACCGGGTGTTAACTGGTACATAGGCTGGCCATTATAAACTTAAAAAATTATTGAGAATGGTGTCAGCACATACCTGGACAAGTAATTATTAATTTAAATCGACTGTACTGAGCACTTAGTATATCAGTCAATATAAATACTACTGCTGATTTGGTGGTTTAGAATTCAGCATCAGTAGAAGCGCCGATTTGCTGTTTAATATTAGAAATACCGAACTGCCTGACAGTTTGTACGATAGTTCCAGTAGCTGTCAATTAATTCATAAACGATTGTTGTATTACCAGACAGATACAAATATTTAAGCTTTAGCAGTATGTCATAAGCGATAATTACCAAGTATATGATTGACAGGAGTTATCTTGAGGAAGTTATAGAGAAACATTTCCCAGACCTTAAAAATACCGGCTTTAGTTACAATGATGCTCTGACTCCGGCATTTAGCGAGCAGAAACTGCTCCCTTATCTAGCTTATCAAAATACTATTGATGTCCGTCACCGTCTAATTGGCCTATATCTCCCTGAGCGTTGTTCAAGTAACCTTATTCCTATTTATATTATCATGGGTCAGTACCGGAAAGCGCTGGATAAAATAATGGCCCAAGCTCAATTTAAAAACCAAGCTTTCGAAAATGGTAAAAAACAGGTTGTTTATAATGGATCAGTCTGCTGTATTACAGCAATAGATTATCTAAACAGACAACTGGTGTTCAGGTCCGGAACAGGATTAGTTACAACAATGCCCTTTGCTGAAAAATATCGTTTAAGCTGGCCATATAAAAATGCAGAAGACATTAAGAAGCAGGTAAGTCAGTTCGTCAGCAATTACCAAGCCGCCAATGGTAATATTTTTTCCTTCCCACTGGCTCCGGCTGATAAACATTATGAAGGGGTTATCCTATTTACAAATACCTCAAAATTTGAAAGTCTGATTCGAAATGTAAAGGTCTCCGGGGCTGATCTAAGAGATCATATAAATATAAAAAAGGTTGTTTTCCCAGTTATTGGTGAAGACATACGGTTTGTCAGCCTGTCCAGAACTAAGGCGGAAAAAAAACCAGTGTCTCTGCTGATAGCGCGACATGATTCATTCAGAGCTTATGAAGCAATTATTGAAGCAGGAAGAGGAAAGCTGGATCACATAAAAACCATTGTAATTGATGATTTCGATGAGCTGGTAAACCGATGGGAGCGGTCAGACAGCCATAGAGAAGAGATAATGTGGCTGAGAGACAACTATTTCCAGAGGGTAGCAAGCCGGCACCTGCAGAATCTATACCTGTTGAGTCGTAACAGCAAAATACTTATTCACGAACTTTTCAGAGAAATGGGTATTGACTATTACCCATGGTTGCTCAGACCACTGGAAGAGGCATCGGTTGATCAGGATTTTGATGCTTTTAGCCATCCCGTTATAATAGTTACAAAGCCCGTAGATGAGCAATTTGAAAATCTCAATTGCCAACTGAATACCCTGATCGACAGATGGAAAATTCTGGCTGAACAGAATTATTGTAACGGTGACATTCTGAACCCAGTAAGCAGCCTTTTCGAACTACGTAAAAAGCTCAATTCATATTTTAACCCGACTACTCTTAAAGATTGGACAAGTAGCTTATTAAGTACTATTGACACACTACATAAAAAGTGGTTTACAGGCGGCCAAGATTATCATGTTATTGAAGAGACAAAAAAGTTTGCCGAAGCTTTTCTTAAAGAGCCAGCCACTTTTACCAACTTCAAGCTTCAGCTCATACTGGATGAACTGAAGCAGAAAAATATAACGGGAGAGGTAAGCATTGTTTCAGACAATAGTAGTTCTGATGACGGTAAATGGTTAGCAGAATTTATTGAGTCTAAGATTCCGGCGGTAAAGGTTAACTGTATATACAAAAGCGACTTTTTTATGCCGCGACAGAGTAGCTGTGAGAGTGCAGCCACTACACTAATTATTTATCTGTCATGTGATAAAAAGTTACTGGCCTTGGCAGCGGGTAATTTACTGGCCATACAGCAGCTATTTATACTCAACAAAAGAGTCTGTTCTTTCGCTGAGGGCTTTTTGCGAAAGTTCCAAAAATTGCAGCTGGATGCCGGGGAAGATAAACTTAAGTATGATCTGCTCAATATACGTTTTCCACCAAAGATGATGAAGGCTGACGACCCGGGACTAATTCCCTTGCAGTTTAACCGGCAGCAGACAATTGCTTCACCAGAAACAGAGGGGGTACTTCTAGAGGAAAGAGGCCTCCAGCAGACAATAGTGGATATTCTGGAAAAACGCCAACAGCGGACATCGGCTGAAAATCCCGAAAACTACATGCTGTTTTTTCACGATGGTACGCTGACGGAGACTCAAGGTTCTCGCCACTTTTTTCTATATGAAGATGACAAGGAATACAATGACCTTGATAATATATTCAGTGCGGCTGCCGACCTAAAGGCAGGGGATCAGATCATTATGGCCAGCCGGGGTGTTGCAGTCAGAGACCTGATGGATCAGGCCCTGCGGAAAAATAGCGCATACGCCCATGCTCTTGAAACGGATGAAAAATGGAGGCTACTACTGCGTAATCACATCAGCCGTTCAGGTCTAGATCCTGACTTTATCTCTTGGCAACTTGCTGGGGAGGGTTTTAATATTGGTCCTGCCGCAGTGAAAAACTGGATTGACGGGGAAACCAGGCGTCCCGGACGTTTCCCGATACTACTGAAGACCCTGCATCAACTCGGTATCATACCTGAGGATGAGATAACAGAATTTGACCGTTGTAATGCTGACCTGAAATCCATGCAGATTAAGTTCATCCGAACGGCAATCCCTAGACTTATCGCCCGGCTTCAGGGTATAGGCTTTGGCGAAGATGAGATTTTCACGGACGATCTGTTAAACGATTTCATCCATCATATTGAGATAAAAAGAATTTCAGCTATTTACAAAATCTGACATGCCTCTGAGTCCCTCTTCCCTGAATGGGTATGACTTTGCCTCCCAAGCAGAAAAAGAAATCTATCATGTAGCCGCTGAAAGCCGGTATTTCAATAACTCAGAAAGATATTTTTTTCATTCACTGGATATGGCGAAAACCAGTGGCAAAAAGTTGAAAGGAGAAATTGACTTTGTTTACCTTGATGTTGACTGCATTCTGTTTTTGGAAGTTAAAGGTGGACAGGTAAAGTATAGCTCTCTTGAGAATCAGTGGTACGTACTGGGGGGAACTCAGCCGGGGAATCCATTCAGACAGGCTTATGAGGCTCTTTTTTATACAAGAGATACCCTTCTTCCCAATCTGTTCGAAGGGAAAGCAGTTCCAGGCCGTCTTGCCTATGGTATTGGAGTATTGTTACCGGAAACACTTAAACCTAAAGAGTTTAGCCATTCCGCGGCCGGTCAGATGGAATTTGATCCTGAACTTATTTACGATTATCATGATCACAAGAATAACAAGTTTGTTGCCTATATAGAAAAACTCAAACGATACTGGACAGCCCACCCACAGTACATCAACCGAGTTGGCCTGAGCCAGAGGGAAGTGACTACTGTGAGCCGATATTTTCGGCAGGATCTTCATTTCCAGCTTCCTGTTTCAGATTTACTGAGTAAAGGGGATGAAGAAACACAACGTCTTACCGGTATGCAACTCTTTGTACTGGATAACTTGGCGTATAATCCGGGAAAGGGGGGTATTATCATCGGAGGGCCCGGAACCGGAAAGACGATTTTAGCCCTTGAGCTTCTGAAAAGATCAATAACCAATAACAGGCGCACACTTCTGGTCTGTTATAATAAAAACCTAGCCCTATTTCTTCAGAAGCAAAGCCGGCTGCTCTCAGTGGTGGGTGATTATACGATATGTCATCTTCATGCTTTGTATAGTGAGGTGCAGCAAACTCAGCTGATGCCTGCCTCCGGCGATGAAACTAATGAATACTGGTCCCGAGATCTGCCATTGCTTTTTATCAGAAACCTGCAGGATATCGGCAGGCATAAATATGATTATTTAATCATTGATGAAGGTCAGGATATTTTGAATGAATACCACTTCGAAGCACTGGGGCAACTACTTAAAGGAGGCCTTGAATCTGGAAACTGGTCTGTTTTCATGGACAAGGAATATCAGAATATCTATAACAGGGATGCTGAAGAGTACTTTCACTACTTACGGGAGGTTTACCCCTGTTTTGTCAGCCTTCTTCAACTGAACTGCAGAAATACAATATCTACTATACAGGGGGCATCTATACAGACCGGATTTCCTGCCATGAGCTGTCTGCGGAGAGACGATATTTGGAAGAGTGAAATCAGACCTTATCATTCGGAGACCGATTTGATAAATAAGTTAATTATGACCGCAAAAAAGCTTGATAATTATGGCGTTGATAAAAAAGATATAACAATTCTATGTTTCACCAAAAGCCAGATAAACTCACTGGTCCGTTCAAACCGGAATCTGTTCACAGAAAATGCCTTTTCGGTACCTGAAAAAATTAACGTGACAACCATTCATGCTTATAAAGGCCTGGAAAACAAATTTATTCTGATCTGTGGGCCTGAAGATTACGACACCGGTAATAAACAACAGATGTCCCTGATTTACATTGCCAACTCCAGGGCTACCGCTCAGAGTATCTTTTTTATTAATATACGGTACGCTTCTATTATCAGTGACCGCATCACCAGCTCAAACTTTCACTAGCCAATGATTAGAGATACTATTGTTAATGAAGTAACCAGAATTCTTCAGGGACCACTGGCGGGCAATGGCGAGCAGTTGGATAAGAATCCACTGGATTTTTA
The DNA here is from genome assembly GCF_054778555.1 of Spirosoma flavus. Taxonomy (NCBI): domain Bacteria; kingdom Pseudomonadati; phylum Bacteroidota; class Cytophagia; order Cytophagales; family Cytophagaceae; genus Spirosoma; species Spirosoma flavus. The sequence goes on along the minus strand of NZ_BAAGZL010000001.1, from coordinate 433,961 downwards.
TTCTGTTGGGGTGCTATTTCCGCAGGTACAGCTCACTTCTGTTTATGAAGAGCAGGATGAAAGCAGTGTAGGTACAGGTGCACAGGATCAGGAAGGGAACCAGCTGAGTAATGCTCAAAGCGAAGCAGACCCGGTTGCGAGTAAAAGAAGGGCAGCTGAAGAGGCAGCTGAGCCTCCTACTAGCGGGGAGCTGGAGCTCACTACCAAATTTCGTCCGTCTGCTGCCGGGATCTCTGTTCTTACCTTCATGGATGCACCGCTTAAAATAACTGTACGTTTTGCTACCTATAGTAAGCAGAAGGCAGAAAAGAAACAGGAATTGGACGCGGAAACTAGATCATTCAGCACAAGTATCTTCAAACACCAGCCACATGAATCAATTCATTCGCTCCGGGGTCCTGACTTCAGTACAGAAAGCCATTCATTTTCAGTAGCAGGAAATAATATAAACGTAAACATTCATAAACAGGCGGATCTGGTTATAACAACAAGACCTTATCCGTACAGCACTGGACAGGAGAATCTTGTAATCAGAACGTTTACTCTGATCAATACAAATATTAGCCAGTCATCGGCCCATCAGAAGAGTGCAGAAATGTGCCTCTATCAGCCAGCTATTTTTGTTGAAACGGAGGCTGGCTTTCAGGCGTTTGAAGACCGATCAAACTTAAACCTCCTTTCTGAAGAAGATATCAACCTGAAGTTGCTTTACCGCAATTATAAAATTTATGCACAGGGACATGGTATATCCGTAAACTGGAATAAAAAAAATGACTCGGTAAACAAAGTAATGACGCAGGTATTGCCTCAGGAAAAAGTAAATGGGGTGAACCTAGATCCGGAGAAATTCCGGGACTGCAGCATATTATATATGAAGAGGTTAAGCGGAGCTGCTGTTAATACTGATTACAACTGGGAAGGTATTCATACAGATCTGACCGCTTTTATCGATCTCTATAAGGCTTGGGTGGACGAGAAAGAGTCTGAAGTAGATGGTGCTATCCCGGAAAACGGACTCAGGGAAAAAGCTAGAAAAAACTTGGTCCATTGTAATAGGCTTTACGAAAGAATGCAGAAGGGAATCAGACTGCTTTCGTCAGACAGAGATGTTCGTAAAGCCTTTGAGGATGCCAACAGGGCAATGTTTATGCAACGGGTTATGGCAGACTTCAGCCGACACCGGAGAACCGCAGGACGCGTTCAGCACAATGACAACCGGTATGATGATACTCTCCCTAATTTTTCCACTATTCCGGTTGATGCCAAATCCGGAACATTATGGAAAAATGGAGTATTGCAGTTAACTCATCAGGAAAATGACAAAACGGCTGCCCTAGCACGATGGCGCCCTTTTCAGCTCGCTTTTTTACTTTCTCAACTGGAGGGAGTGACAGACCCACTTTCGTCAGACAGGGACACCGTTGACCTGATCTGGTTTCCCACCGGCGGTGGTAAAACAGAGGCTTACCTAGGGTTAACCGCATTCACCATTTTTTTCAGGCGGTTAACAGCTAAAAAAATTAGTGATGATCCGGATAAGGGTGCTGGGGTGTCTGTGCTGATGCGCTATACACTCAGGCTACTTAACAAGCAGCAGTTTGAACGGGCAACTATCCTGATCTGCTCCTGCGATCTGATCCGGCGAATGGAACCGGGTAACTACGGTAAGGTCAGAATATCGAATGGTATCTGGATGGGCCGTTCCATGTCCCCCAACACAGAGACCGAACAGAAGACAGATTATGCCGATTACATCCGGCAGGTGAACTCTGGCAAACAACCAAGTGCCTATAAAAATTCGCCACCCCTGCTTTCCTGTCCCTGCTGCGGAAACCGTCTAATCCGTGAGGTACTTAATAATCAGCCAACTGGCCGCTGGGGATACTTCAGAGAGAGGAACATAAAGGGGGCTGAAACGGGCCGCTACCTGATGGCCTGTACGAACACCCTATGCGCCTTTCACGTGACTGCCGCTGACTACCGCCAGAACCGGGATCAAGCATTTCCGGTCTATGAAGTTGACGAGACCATATACCGTGAGCGGCCATCCCTTCTGTTCTCCACAGTTGATAAATTTGTTCAGCTTGCCTGGAGAAGTGAAGCTTTTAATCTGTTCAATATAGAATTTACCAATAATCAATTAATAAGGCTTTTCCCAGCTCCGGAACTAATCATTCAGGATGAACTTCATCTGATTAGCTCAGCCCTTGGGACAATATACGGTGTTTACGAAATTGTTATTGACAGACTATGCCGGGAGTCGAAAGGCTTTTCGGCTAAAGTAGTTGGCGCGACGGCTACTGTCCGCAACGCCGAAGAACAATGCAGGCGTCTTTATGGCAGAAAGCACTTTCTGCAGTTCCCCCCGCCGGCTATCGATGCAGATGATTCTTTTTATGCAACAAAAATCAGTGAAGAAGATCCAAAAAGCAGGCTTTATGTTGGCTTTATGCCTTCTGGAATTACAACCAGCACCGCACTGATCAGGTTAGCTTCTGTCCTGCTGGAAAGAATTCCTGCTTTATCGGCAAGCAACGAAAAGCTTGACAGCTATTATACCCTAGTTGTTTATTTTAATGCCTTGAAAGAACTGGGCAAGTTCAGGACTTTTCTGACAGATGACATTGTCGCCTACAGAAAAATGCTGGCTAACCACCTAGGTACATTCGTCAAGCCGTTTAATCAGAATTCACTATGTGAATTGTCAAGTGTCATGACGGCAGATGAAATAACCAAAGGTCTTGACAGACTGGAAAAGACAACGCTTCCCAAAGGCCTGGATGATAGTAATTTTCTGGTAAAAAATCTTTTTGAAGCAGGTATCCGTACCCGTGCTGACCTGCAGACAGCACGGGGAAGCCGGTGGAACAGTTTCCTGGACAAATATTTTTTTGAACAGATCGGTCTTCCTTTTGCAGGAGATAATGAAAAGGACTACAAAACGTTTGTCAATGCTATAAATAATCTCCTGAAGGGACAGGCTGATCCCGTCCAGATAGCTCCGGCAACCAATATGATTTCTGTAGGAGTTGATATCCCACGGTTGAACACTATGATTGTCAATGGGCAGCCTAAAACCACTGCTGAATACATTCAGGCAAGTTCCCGCGTAGGAAGAGAGGGCCCCGGAGTTGTTTTCACGTTCCTGTCACCGACCAAAAATCGTGACCGGTCACATTACGAACAGTTCAAAGCTTTCCATCAGGCCTACTACTACTATGTGGAAGCGAGTTCCGTTACTCCCTTCTCGCAGCCGGCGCTTGAAAAAGTGCTGCCAACAGTACTTGTTGCTCTGACCCGCAGTGTATTTCTGACCGGAAGCACTGGTGTATTCAATTCAGCCGATTCAAACTACCGGGACTTTATCAGCAGTGTTATTGGGGAAATACAAGACAGGGCTAATGCTATATACAATTCTGTTGATGCGGCAGAGATATGTTCCTATATAGATAGTATCCAGCAGCAGTATCTTGACCGTCTCTCTTCACTGAACGGCAGCAGGAAACTGGCAGAGTATTCCGACTTCATGCGTTATGATAACACTACAGAACAAATCGTAACCGAAATAAAAAATCCGAAAGCTGTCTATAATGCACCAGCTCAGTTTGTTGAAAGTCTGCTACAGGATCATATCCCGACAATGCAGACATTAAGGAATGTGGAATCTTCATCCAAAGTAAGAATCAAGAGCAATTAATTATGAGTTACGACATCAGACAATCACAGGCTATACATACTTGGCCTGCCGGATCAGTAATAGATTTTCCTGAGCTTTCGCTGATTATGCTTTGTCATGATGACGGGAATGCTGACTGGGGTAAACAGGTTGAAGAGGATCTCAATCAAAAACAGATTATCCGGGATAGCCGTCTGGCAGAAGCTTTCAAGGTTGATCATTTCGTGGCTCCTCCGCAGCAGGATGGTATAAATAACCTGTCCACGTACGGCATTCGTTTCCCGGCGGCCCAGTACTGCCCCAAATGCGGTCTGATTCATCTGGTCACAAAAAAAATGGGTCAGGAAATAGTTGACAGGGGCAGTTATGACCAGAAAATGAAGCCATTCACCTGTGAAGCCTGTACCAACAGCCAGACCGGAGCTGGCCCCGGTCTGGTACCTATGCGTTTTGTCATCGCTACTGAAGAAGGGTTTCTGGGAGATTTCCCTTGGGACTGGTTTGTGCACAGGCGGTGTCCGGATCAGAGAGGACAGGGTCATAAGCTTTACTACCGGTCAAAGGGAGATTCAGCTGGTCTTGGTGACATAATTATTGAAAGTCGCCACCGGAAAAACAACCAGCTTATTACCAGCAGGGATCTCGGCCAGATTTTTGACCAGTCAATATTTATAGAGACAGACATGCAGGGTAATTACTTGGATTATGTAAAAGGCTGCTTGCCGAAGCCTTGGAAGGGCTGGCAAACCAACACAGATTATGTCAGGGAACTGGTCGGTAACATACCGGGACAGAACAGTTTGATAGACGGGGAAGAATTGTCCGCTGTGGCAAAGCGGAAATTTCCACGTACCATGCAGCGGGGCGCTGGAAACCTTATTTTCCCTATAATATATAGTGGTATTCTATTACCACAGGCTGCTTATGAGCAGCAATGCCCCCCCGACGTGCAAAGTTGTCTAATGAATCAGATAACGGTTTTCAAGAGTCTTATGTCGGATATGTTTGCCAGTTACTCAAATGAAGAATGGCGTGACTTTCTAGTTAACAAGGTTGAAACCAATCCGGATAATCAGCTACTGAAACTTGGTTATTCAAAAATGGCCATTGCCGGGTTTATCCAGAATTACTTTGGTGAAAAACCAGAAGAACGTTTCATCAACAAAGCAGAGCTTTTGCGTCAGCAGGAATTCAGGGCATTTACTGGACCAGTTACCGAAGATCCTGCCGTGTGGTTTAAGAAAAAGAAACTTCCTGGACTAACATATAACAATCTTATCGGTAAAGCTGATCTGCTGGATGAAGTAATATTACTGGAAAAGCTTTCTGCACTAAAGGTTTATAAAGGATTTACCCGGGTCAGGCCTCTGATGAGTGAGGAACTGGTGTTTGCAGAAGCGGCAGACGGCCTGGACATTAGTCAGAGACTTGAATTTGAACGTATACAGGATGCGCGGAAAGATCCGGTCTACACCTCTGAGCTTCCCGCTGTAGAAGTGAAGGGGGAAGGAATTTTTCTAAGATTCTGTAATGAAAAGCTGAATGAGTGGGCAGCTATATATCCGGACGGGCGTCTGGGTGCAATCAATGAGAACCTCAGACAAGCAAATCTTAATTTCAATCAGAATCAGCGGCTCATCAATAAAAGGTACCTGTTTCTGCATACCCTTTCACACATTCTGTTAAAGGGACTGGCGGAAGACTGCGGTTACAGTCTTTCTTCGCTTGCAGAGATTATCTACTGCAGTACCAATGCGGCCATTGGCACTGACGAGGAAATGAATGGTATACTCATCTATACAACAACTTCTGATGCTGAGGGCTCGCTTGGCGGGCTGGTCGAAAAAGGGCATCCCTCTTTCCTTTCTTCAGTTATTAAAAAAGGTGTGGACAAGGCTCGCTGGTGTTCTTCCGATCCTCTATGTATATCAGCCGAACAGGGTCAGGGTTTTCTGGGGCTTAATCTGGCGGCCTGTTATTCCTGTATTCTGCTTCCGGAAACCAGCTGCGAAAAAATGAATAAATTCCTCGACAGAGCAACAGTAATCGGAACACTGAACAATACCCAAACCGGTCTTTTTAACCAGCCCTGATCAATGAATCTTGACGAATTTGCAGCGGATTTTCTGGAGAATGTTCACATCAGTATAGAGTCTGAAGAAGTCTCCGTTGAAGACGCTATCACAGCAGATATACTGGAATATATAAAAGACAGTGGTGAAGTGCTGGAACCTCTGGTCTGCACCATCAAAGCTAGGGGAATGCGAATAAATGCCTACGACTATGATGATGACAATGAAACGATTGATCTGTTTGTAACAGTTGGCAGAGACGATGCCCGGATACAGAAGGTGTCCGATAAAGAAATACTGGATTCATTCGGCAAAGCTGAGAAGCTTTTCAATTCTGCACGCAACGGTAACATTACTGATAAAAATGAGAACAATGATGAACTTCTGCCTGATTTTATAAGTATTGTTCAGCAGACTAAGACCTACGTAAAAAACGTTCGGATTTTCGTCCTGACCAACGGAATATGTTCAGCGCATATGGTGCCGAATGACCGGGAAGAAAACGGGATTCACTGGGATTATGAATTGTGGGATATTGAACGTGTATACCAGCAGTACCTGATCCAGGCCGGTAAACAGAAGATTGAAATTAACTTTGAGAGAGATTACAATTTCAGACTCAAATGTCTGCCGATGGATGACGTAAGTGATAAAGTTGATGTATATATCGCAATTCTTCCCGCGCAGATATTGGCAGACATATATGGTCAGTACAGACAGGGGCTGCTGGAAAAAAACGTAAGGACGTTTCTGCAGTTCAAAGTCAAAGTAAATAACGGCATCCGGGAAACTATAAGAAATCAGCCGGATATGTTTTTCGCCTATAACAACGGTATTTCCACTACTGCACAGACGGTGGACGTTTCCTATGAAGCAGGAGTAACTTATCTGAACCGAATTGAAAATCTACAGATTGTTAATGGTGGGCAGACAACAGCATCTATATACTATACATCCAGAGAAAAAGGAATTGATCTTTCAAAGGTCTTTGTGCCGATGAAAATTTCAGTTGTAAAGACTGGGAACAGTCTGAACGAAATAATTCCCAGTATTTCCCAGTATGCCAACAGTCAGACTGCTATCAAAGCTTCTGACTTCAGTTCCAATTCGCCATATCAGGTTTCAATAGAACGGTGGTCGAGGTCCGAATGGATACCGGAATTATCAGGGAGTAAGGCTGTCAGCAAGTGGTATTATGAACGTACCCGTGGACAATATCCGGAAGAGCGATCAAGACAGGTTTCCAAAAAGGATCAGAATCGCTTCGATACGGAGTATCCCAAAAAGCATAAGATTACTAAAACAGATCTGGCCAAGTATGAAATGTGCTGGCGCCAGCGTCCCCATGATGCAGGCAAGGGTGGTGAGAAAAATTATCTGCTTTTTTTAAAAGAAGTCGATCAGAATAGTGAAATAACAAAATCAGATTATCAGCAGCTGATTGCCAAAGCCATTCTTTTTCAGGAAATTGACAAGCTTGTGAGCCGAAAAAAGCTGGCTGGATATAAAGCGAACGTAGTTGCATACACAGTTTCTATGCTTTCATTTAAGACTAGCCAGCGACTGAATCTAATTAGTATATGGCAGCACCAGAAGCTGAATGAGGAATTACAGTCTTTTATCGATCATCTGTTGGATATCGTCTGGCAGCACGTCACAAATCCGCCAAAACAGGGGATGAACGTTACCGAATGGTGCAAACGGTTGGAATGCTGGAGTTCGCTTAAAGCGAAGTTCATTGATATTACTCCCCTTAATAATGTGCTAAAGGCTGCTGATGACCACGGCGTACAGGAACAGCGGAATGAGCATGAACTGAAAATAATCGATGAAGCATCTGGTATTAAAGGGGAGACTTGGTTTTATCTGGCAAGATGGGCGAAAGAAAACAATGAGCTCTCCCCATTTGACAGAAAACTTGCTTATAATCTCGGCGTACAGTACAGACGCGGTATCCGGCTGTCACTAAAACAGGCCAAAAACGCTCTTCGTATATTGAAGGAATCCAGCAACAGAGGATGTATCATAAATGAGTAGACTAAATAAGGATGTTAATCAAAAGCCCACATTATCAAGCTTTTTTAATATGCCCTTATAGTGTGGGGTAGTTTTGCCGGAAAATACATAATTCGTCGTTTGACTCAAACAGCGTAAACAGCCGTCACAATAATAGAGCGTGGGTATTGCACAACTATTTTGAACCATGATTTGTCGGTAAATCTGGTTGCTGATTGGTTCAGAAATCAATTTTTGGTCAAGGCAATGCCCAGAACCGCCTTAATTTTAATATTACTGAACCACTGAAGTGAGTTATGCAACAGCCACGAGCAATTTATGAGATTGTTGGATATAACTAAAAAGGAGCGGATAGACTGTGTCTGCAAATTTCCGGTCACCATAGTCAGTAGTCCGGAACGCTACCATCTATGTATAAAAGGTCGATTCGGAATCTAGAGAGTCGTGAGGGGGACTGAAATAATCTGTTCGCAGAAAAGCCTGGCCCGCTGCATTTGGACAATGCCTTAACTCGCTGAAAAGTGTTCTTAAATAATCACCTGCCTTTTCAAAAATAGGTGATTAAACAACTATTCTTAAAAAATTGGATGAATCCAATATGTAATTGACGACTTAGATTTCGCGCTTTGCCTCAGTAAGATACTTCTTTACTCGCGGCTCAATTCCATCAACATTTAGGTCGTTGGGCAAAACAATGATCGTCCGATGCCGGGCGCGGCTGGTTGCCACATTAAATCGGTTCGGATTGAGCGAAAAGTTAAGTCCATTGTTGGGGATGAGTAAGATACATATATCCACCGTCAGCCCCTGAATACGGTCGATAGTCTCTACTGTCACTCGCTCGGAGTTGCTAACATCAGAATAAATGCGCTGTTGAAGTTCTTTAACAGTGGAAACGTAAAATGACAAAACGGCAATTGTAGCTTTCGGATTCAGTCTGTACAACTCCTCGGTCAGTTGAGCAACCTGTGTAATGGCATTCTGAGGAGTTTTTACACCTGCCGCTATTGGCATTTCAATGAGGTGAACACTTTTCTCTAAAACCGGAAAGGTGGGCGGATATTGCAGGGGTTTAAGCGGAGGCTGTACCGATTGCAAACGCCCGCCATAGAACGCATTGGTCAGGTAAGTGCTGTATGGTGATAGACGAAATGTTTCCTGAAGCATAAATTTTGAGCGAGTAAGCTCGCTCGCAGCTAGGGTAGACAGGCCGTTGAAGGCTTTAATAAGTGAAGGGTGCTCGATGTCAGCATCGGTAATAGCATGGATCGGTTGAAGTTGCATCTGGTCGCCGACGATAATGCATTGTTCCCCTAGATACCGGGCTGCTCCAATCGTAGCCAGGAACGCCTGACTAGCTTCCTCAACAATCACCAAATCGAAATGTGCTCCCGTTGCCAGCAGTGCCTTTTCGCTCATTTTATAATAGCTACACAGGAGCAATGTACCGGCCAAGTATGCATAATCGGCAGCATCTTTCAACTTCGGTAGTCGTTTGGACTCATCCGTTGAAACACTGGTTTTATACACGCTTCCTAACTGCAAAAAATCGACGAGGCCTTCTTTTTCAGCTAGCTCCATCAGGGCGGTGTTGGTCAATGCTGTAACCATTACCTTCTTTCCCTGTCGTAAAAAGGTAGCACACAGATTAGCAATCAGGAATGACTTGCCAGTTCCTGGTGGCCCCTGAATAATCATATCCCGATGAATTGTTAGCTGGGCAGACAACAGCAAAGATGCGGTATTATCGTTCGTTAGCGGTTCAGGGTTCCAAGTTTCATCCCACACGTCAATACTGACAGTATCATGAAAGCGCGGGTACAGATAAGCATCTCTGAGTAACGAAATTAGATTTTCGAGGTATGCAGTTGGGGGTTCCTGGGGCCCTAGAATAAGGGCAGTGCCGGTTGGTAGATCTGCTAGGAAGTTGGCGGTTGCTCCGCGAAAGCCGATAATAAGCCGGTCATTCTCTTCAAAGCGATACCAAGCCGGTACCAATTCACAAAAACGCTGTGCTTTGTACTGAATGGTACGATAGGTTGCGTGCTGCCAGTTGGCCGGTCGATCATGTTCTCTGGCTGGGACAATGGCCGTTACATGCTCATTACGCCGGGGGAAGGGCCGTTTACTGCTAAACCGAAGTATTGCGTTTCCGCGCAACTCATCAATGCCAGCCAGCGTTGCTACATACAATTTGCCAGCTTCCCTAAGGTTAATTGCTGACTCATTTAGAATCTTGGCGTGTTCGTCTTCCTGTAACTTATACTCCTGAATGAGCAGTCGTTCGTGTTGTTTGATAGGTATCTGCATCAGTCATCAAGAATATCGTCTTCTGCGGTGGCAACATCTGCAATGCCAGTATCACTCTGGACTCGTTGTTTCCGGGGAGTGCTGTAATAATCGTCTGTGGGATCGTAGAACATAAATTGCCAGGTTTGAGAATGCTTCGTTAGTTCAGCAATGGCGTTCAGGTCTTCCATCGCGGGTGTTGACTCATTTTGAACACGAAGTAAGGTACGGCTATACCGACCCAGGAGTTCATGCTGATTTCTGAATACTTCTTTAACCCGGTCGTTAACCACTAAAATCCAACGAGTACTAGGCTGATTGAACTCAAGCCATCGAGCGGGCCAAACGTATAGCGTTCCTTTGACTACACTACTTATAAAGAAAGTTAGGAGCTCTCCACTTGCCCGGTCTCGCACATTAGCAATTTGATAGTCATCCGGTTCAATATCTGAACAATCATAGTCTGAGTGATTTTCAAGCCAGTCAATAAGCACCTCTCTCGCTTCCCTGTTTCGCTGTTTCTGTTCTTCTGGACTCAATCCAACAGATATGGCTGACTTTTCGGCGAATGAGCTGATAGGAGTAAATGTCTCCTCTGATTCGGATTCGGGTTCGTCTTCTTTCTGCTTTGATAAACCAATTGGATTACTTTTCGGCTTGGGAGACACAACTGGTTGAGGCTGAATTGGGAGGCTAACAGACAACTGGGGCCGCCATTCGTCTGGTATGTTTAGGTTACGCTGACCGAAGAGGTCAATTATTTTTTTCTCAGTGCCAAATAGGAAATCATTAAACTGCTTTTGTGAGGTTTTTTTTAGATCTAACTTCTTATAAAGAAATTCGAGAAGTTTTCCGGCACGTGGTTCATTCCAGGAGCCGAGATAGTATATTTCTGTTCCATTTTCGTGGAAATCGGCTTCGGTGCTTGTAAGTCCAGCCACCTTATTGCATTTGAATAAAATTTCATCGGTCTGATAGAAAGTAAAGCTTCCTAAACGTTGCCTGTAGTCCTGTTCAAGCTCTTGCCAACAGGTATCGTCTTCAGCAAAAGCTATAAATTTCAGGCGGCTATTCACTTCGTACTTTAATTTCCAGTCCTGATACGGTTTTTCAGGAAAAAACTCAAAGTCGGCCTCTGTCAGGGAAGTAACGCCGAGTTTTTCCGCAAGTTTGGCTAAGCCCTCGTGAATAAGCGGTTTCCACTTACCAATGCCAAGCCCAAATCCATCGGTAATGATGTAAAGGTCTTTTACGGGGCGCCATTCGCCCGACTGATTGGGCAAGGTCCCGTTGGCTTTAAAATCGCTAAGGGCGTTCTTATCGGCTTCTTCGAGAACCTGCGACGTTCCATTCAGAATACTGGCTACCTTGTCCCAAATACCTTCTTCATTGAGTGAATCAAGTTCGTGCACTTGGCGGATTCGGCGGAGGTAGTAGCGTAATGGAACTGTTTGTCGAATACCAAGCCATTCTTCCAGCGTCTTGTTTTCAACCATGATGCTTCTCAGGTCAACTGCTGGCGTAAAGACGGGGTCGTCAATTAGTTCTTTATGCTGGACTGAGAACAGGGCTGAAGCGATTACGTATTCACCGATAAGATTCGGAATAACCCTCGCTGTTTGAAGTGTAAATGCTATGTAGTTTTTGAAGCTGTAATTATTGTACTTACAGCTATACGTTACATTTGTGAGATGCTTGACTAAGGGCCATTTTGTAGCCAACACTTTATTCCAGAAATAGGCTACTACTTGAGAACTGGATAGATAAGATTGGTAATTAATTATAGACCAAGGGCTTATAGTATGCTGAGATGAATAGAATTTGGCGTTGTCGGGAATGTAGTTATTTGTCCTGTCCACATACCTGCGATACGCATCCGGCAATTCATCTCGGCGAACAGTCGATTTATGGACGAATTCCAAATCATTCTGGACACCAATAGCTATCAGGAAATCTTTAAGTTCTGATCGGTTATTGGTCTTAACGACGTAATCAGGTGTAACAAAAATGCTGGGTCTCACCTCTCTCGGTAGAAGTTGTTCTAGATCCAGAGCCGGCTTCAATACGCTTGGCAGATGGCACTGATTTGCCGGCAACATTGTATTGTCATCAGAGTTAACCAGAAACTGTAGTTGCCCTAATTTATCTAAATGTGTTTTTGTCAGCTTCTGTTGCTTATATAGATGCAGTAATTCGTCAACAATTGAAACGGTGTTTTCGGGCGTGTTGTAGGTGAACTGGTTAACCAGCAGGTGGTCTATTTTTCGAGTGATAATGTCCGGCTCGATGGGTGATGTGGCCCCAAGTGCCTTAAAGAACTCGACCCATTTCGTCTTGTTGGAAGTCGTGTATTCTTCAGAAATCTGGTTAAGTAGTTTTACTGATGGCAGGATGGAATCAATTAAAGCATTGGATTCATAGTGTGAGCCAATCAGAGCCTCGCGCATAGCTACGAGACTACCCTCTGCTGTTTTGCATTTGAGATGATTTTTAAGGTCAACAACAGCCGCTGAGTCATTTTTTAAATTTGTGTACTCGTTGATTATCAGTCGGGTGTAAGAAACAATTTGTTGGGCGTCGGATAGGCTTCCAAGATTCGGCAGGACATAGCTTTTGACTGCGTCTGAAGTATCAGTCTTTACGCCACACTGCCCAAATAATTTTTTCCAGTCAACTCCTGTCTGATTTTGATACAGACCCGAGACAAAGTGAATATTGGTTAAGCCGTATTCCTTCACGAGCAGTTCGACGGCATCATTTCCGGTATAGCTTTCCGGCAAGTAGCAATCTTTCAATGGCTTCGGCGGGCCCTCATTATTTACAAAAACGGCAAGCGTACTCAACTTATGCTGAGTACTTTTCTTCTCATCAGCAGGGACTCTCGGTAGATTACTGTTTATGAATTGCCATAGAATGATGTTTCCCTGCCGTAGCTGTAGATATTTTTCCAATGGCTCGTCATTAAAAGCTGTGTAATTACCAAAATAGGCGTTTAGTTTAGCAATCTGGTTAACGATTTCATCTTGTAAAAATGAGGCTGCAGAATATGACTTTACCTTAAACCGCTTCCAGAAGTCGTCCCATTCCGGTTGCTGTTCGGCCGTCTCGGCAAATTCAGAGGAGAGCAGACAGAAATGGTCTCTAGTAAACGCTTGGCTTTCTAAAAGGTGTCTCAGTTCAAGGTGATGAGTGTACAAACTTAGATTATCCTGAAAACTGGAAATATATTCTTTATGGCTCCACTTACCCCATACTTTGAACCAGAACAGATTATCCTTGCTGAGATGGTCAGAGGTGAGCTTGTTTCGGTGTTTGAACAGGTAGCGATAAAAGCTGATGTTATTTGCCTTTTGGTCGAGTAAGGCGTCAACAGCCGACTTAGACTTACTCTGCAAGATAGCCTTTTCAATGAATTCAACAGGGCTGTATGGTGCAAGAGGAAGCACGAAATGATTCGTTTGCTGGCAAACTTCCGGATGCAGATATGCAACTGGCATCCAGTTGAGCAGGAGTTGGTCGTCGCCCAAATCTTGCCAAAGGCCGTCGGCGGTCTGTAACTCATTTTGCTGGTTAAGAAAGACAGGATGTTCTTTGAAGCTATTAAGCCAGTGTTTTTCGTGAAGGAGCTTGAGGAAGCTAGCGTTGTTAGTGGGTTGTTTTAGCCAACCCTGGAATGTGTTTATATTGATTAGTGATAGCAACTCTTCCCTGCTAAAAACGTGGCCTAACTTTGTGGTTTTACAGAGATTTTCGATGGTACGAGTCTCCGCTTTTTCTGTGATTGTTTGTCTGCTCTGTCCGGTGATTAGAGCAAAATCTTCCTTTAATAATTGGCTTAGGCCTGTCTTATCAACCAGCGTATCGTCGAGACACTGGAGCTCTCCTGACTGATTAAGAATAAACGGGATTTCTTGAATGCCTTTATCAAACCCTTCCTGAAACGCTTTGCAAACCAGTGTGTCCTGGACGGGAAGGGTTGGAATAAGCCTGTATACAGATGTAATGCGTTCTGGATTTGTCTGGATAATGTGATTTATCCAGACAAATACGTTGTAGCCAATTTCTCTGAAGACCAGTTCATTCCATTTGTTCTCTGGCTGAATCTGTTCACGGTTAGCACTCATCACAAAGTCGGCATTAACCAGAAAAGGAAAACCGTAGGTTTTATCTTCGGTAGGCAGATAAGTAAATAGAACCGTATCAGGCTCTAAAACGATGTTACCATCCTCCAGCAACCCCGCGAAGGTCAAGTTAAGGTATGGATTATCAATAAGTTTTTTTGGTACGTTTCCAATTGTAATTAATTCACTGCTATAGCTAGAAAAATCAACTTGTGGTGTTTGATAGATGATGTATGCTTTAGGATTTTGATTTCCAAACAAAGTTATTGTGTCTCCGTCCACAAACCGTTCCACAAAAAGACGGTTTGTGCCCTCTCCTTCAGCGTAAGTAATTTTGTTTATATTTTTCAGGAATAGCAGAAAGCGTGGCTCTCTGAAAAATTTCCGGGCTTTATTTTTGAAATCATTGCTGTTTGTCTCACCAAATTCGAGACAAAAAGAAACATTGTCCTTGAAATAATCTTCGCGGCTTCTTACTTCACGTGGGAACAAGTATTTTTCCCGCCATATGGGTTTAATTTGCCATGGCACGTTGTCTGAACCGGTGTAGGTCTGTTGGTCTGTTAAAAATTCTGGTTCAGCCTTTGGGTACATTTTGTCAAAATATGAATAGGTAGGGGACTCTTTATCGAAACAAAATGTGTATCCGCCTGATGAAATGAATACTCGTTTAGACTTGGTAAACACCGATTTGAATCCAATACCCTTATAACCTGTCGCAGATGCTGTCTGTGATTTTGCACTATCTCCGATGCTACATATAGACCTGACATCTCTTTCATCGAACGGGCGACCATCATGCTGAATCAAAATGTTTTCATCCAAAGCCGTGAAGTTTACCTGAACAGGGCGTTTGTCTATCGGAAAGTCATCAGCATTTTGTAGAATTTCAAAGATGAACCGTTCTGTACGGGTGTATAACTCCAACTGGAAGTTTTTCAAGGCTCTAGCTAAGTCTTTTGCATCTTTAGGCGAGGCTCCCGTTTGACGAAAAATCCTTCTTATAAACTCTTCCTTTTCCATCCGTCTTTGGACCAGATTAGATACTTTCTCAAACGGCTGAAGGGAAGCAAAAAGGGGGTTTCTTTTAACTTCTTTCTCATGTTGATTAATATGGGCATTAAATTGATAGTACTCGCCTTCAGTCAGTTTCGGATTCGCAAACACGAATGCAAAGGCCTTGCCTGGCTTTAAACCAACTGCTTCGTTATTAGGCGGAAAAAATAATGCGTCTCCTGACATGGATCGCAGATCTGCAAACTTGGCTTTTTTGCCATCAGGGCCACCTTCATATCGGCCTATAAATCGCAATTTGGGTATTTGCCAGTATCGTTTGAGAAGTATTTCTAATGGATGAGCTTCGTTAGAGGAATTGTCCATTGGGTGCCAATATTTGACCGAAACATAAGCATTGTTAAACTTCATCACAAAAAAACACCGAGGACAATAACTCGGTGTGATCATTACAGTAAAGACTTACGCAATAAAATCTATTTAAGGAGTGAACAGAGTCAGGTGTGGGTTATGATACCATACAAGATCGTTGTCCTCTATTATTAGATAATACGAAATCTGCTCCAGCCAAGGCAGTAAAAAATACTCGATTATTTTCTGTGGAGAATTTCCGATTTCTGGTTCGTTTGTCAACGTTTCATGATTCAGATGGAATTCAGTTGCCTTATTGTGAACAATTGAATTTCGGAACGCATAAACAAGCTTTGCAAATATATCAGGCATCCTATCAGCGTTTACTACGTTCTGATATAAGACAGGGTTGTTTTGACCACTGATTTGTAATAATTCAAAAAGCCGGTTGATGTGATTCACATCCGCAATCTGGCCAGGATGAATGTTCTGCCAATCGGTAAACATCCTTGCTGTGAAAGTTACTCCAGGCTCTAATTCCAGTGCCATGACAGTTTTAATCAAGTCCTTTATCGCATCAAGCTCATTTTTTTCAACATGACGATACAATGTTCTGAAATGTCTGATTGAAAATGGCAGATTGTTCCGATTTCTTTCAAGACTGACAATAGGCATTCTGAACATAAAATGCTCAACCAAGTGATATATACGTAAATATTTATCCAGAATGTCCTCCTGAGCATTGTATTCACTGAGAATGATTAACGAATCGGTAAACTGCTGGTAGCTTTTTTCAGACTTTATCCTTCTAAAAGAACTTACATTTGGTATGTTGGAATATAGAGAAGGATTATGTACAAGCTGACCCGATTTTACTAAATGAAGTGTTATACACGAGAAGATGGCGTCGGAATGACCATGCTGCGCTGCTCTTATAAGCACATTCTGGCCAACCGCAACAGATGCACCTGCGTTTCCCAGCTTTGATAGGAAGTGGAACATTAGATCAAGTGAAACTGATGATTGATCGATGAAATTCTGTAAAGCTGGCAGATCGGAAAGGTTGAATAGTATTATTGAATTTTCGATTTCTGCCGAATCATCAAATAAAAAATTCGACGGTTTCATGGTTCGGGTAATATGCTCTATGCAGAATATAGCAGGATCGACTGCAACTGTCAAATCAAAAGGATTTCCACTGCCAGTAACTTCCGATTCAATTGCATCGATAATCTTTATCATTAACAGCAGCTCGTTCAGGCGACTACCTGGATAATGAGGAAATTCATCGGCCAAGTCTGAGATTGTAGTCGTCAGCGGTTGAAAATTATTATGAATTGTAACTGCGGTACGAGATACGTTTATATTTGAAATATTATTAGAAACATTTTCGATAAGCTCAAATAAGCGGTCCTTCCTAAGCTGATTCGGCAGATTATCGTAGTAATTCTGAAAATCTGGATTTGCATCCGTGCAATCTGCAAGCATACGCAGCAAATTATCATAGATAACGTTTAACCTCTGTATCATTTCTATTTCTTGAAATACACCGGCCAGTCAGCAGCAGCAGTTTGATCATTTAAAATATCTTGAGTTGCCAGAAATACCGCACGTTTATTCACTGTACCAATATTGATCTTAGCCAAGTCAAGGGAATTTCGCTCGTATTCAAACAGGTCCAGTCGGAGAACTCCAGGATTACCCCCGATCTTCAGGGAAAGCGTCCGAAGAGCTGATACCGGAGTCATTTCATTTTCCTGTGCGTACTTACCACAGGCGGCAAATAATCCTGTCAGAGACGTTTCCCTTCCCAGCCATCTGACTGCCGCACCATCGTACTGTTCTGTTAGTTTAGTATCAATATTCATTAATGTGTCAATGAACTGATGGATAAAATCATAATTGATCAGATTATCAAAGATCGAGTCATCAAAATCTTCAGCCTGTGCTTTCTGGATTAAGTTAACGTTATTGGTAATCGGCCTGCCGCTGTTGAAAGAAAGAATGGCAGTAATTAAATGTGAAAAGTGAAACTGTCCAGGCACTCTGTTTTTCGAATAAGTTATAGATGGTGCTTCCTTTTCGCGTAATACCTTAAAACCTTTCAAATCGGCATTCCGGAATAGGGGGAGCATATTACTGAACAATAGTTCCAGTTGGTGCTGACTCTTGACGGCCTTATGTCCCGCATTCAGAATAAGCATCTTGTTAACTTCATCACGTGGTTCCAGACCAACCCAGAGTTCAAACCATTGCCAGCGATCGTAAAGCATCCTCAATTGTTCAGCATCAGCAACCGGCTGCATTTTGAGGTGACCAAGAAGTTTTTCCATCATGAGCACTGAACTTTTAATCTTAGCAAGTTCCTCTTTGAATTGTCGGGACAATTGTAATCTTGTTAAGGAGAGTAAATCACGATTCACATCCAGTTCGTCTGCAACTAGTTTTATGGTATCAGCAATGACCTTCAGACGATAGGTGCGTTGCAATCCGTCGAGTACCTTAAACGTTCTGATGCTGATCATCCCATTCACGGGCTGCGGGACAGGGTCTTCTGCAACCAGTACCATGAGCGGGATATGACGTTTTTCGATGATTGTTTGGATAAGATTGTCGAGATAGGTATTATTTACGATTTCTCGCTGAATCTCATAATTTCGATAGTTGTCCGGCAAACTTGTTATGTAATCCGCAAGTTTCACTCTCATCAGATAACAGGTTGCGTCGCCTTCAGAAGTTTGGTCTCTTACTTCAGCATTCATCATTTTATCTCATTGACCAGTAAATTTAATAACTGAGGGATTGCCCTAATTAGAACCAGCGTATGTTAAGGGATTGATGGCCAAATCTTTCACCTCATATATACAGTTCCATACAGGCCAAGTTACTGACTTTAACGGGTTTTCTGAATTGTGTTGGCAACAACGGCCCCAACAACCCAAACTTGGAAAATCAAGTGCCTATTTGAGAGTGTCATTCGTCTTATTTTTTACGCTTATGCTCCTCAAACGCATTTACATTTTTTCACCATTCAAAGATGGGCAAAAGCCAATTATGCGCTGATAGACTAGCCGAAAGCCGCTGATCGAAAGACAACCCGTACGATTGCTTACTGTTATACAGATCCTTTCGCCTACAATCGCACGACAGTTTCTGCCACTTGACTATGCATGCTTTGGCCACGCCTGTAGCTTTGCTGACAAAAGTGTATGCATTAGGTGGCATCGGGCAAAAAAAACATAAGCTTTTCAAAGTAGTACCTCATGCCAGCATTGATACCGATGCTTATTGGGTTAATAGCGAGTATCATGGCTAGCGATTTGGCTATGGCTAACACCTACTTTGCAATCACTACTACTACTTGCCACTGATGGCTGCTGTAACTAAAAATTGCCATCTCCTAGCTACATGCATTGCTCCCTTGCAGGCACGCTCAGGGATATTAGTTGCCGAAAGCGGGTATTTTGTAATCGGTTTTTGCAAGCTATCTACAAGCGTTTTCGATCTTGGTTATCTCTCCTTGTCTGTTCAAACTAGGTCAACGGGTAAGACCGTTCAAGCAATATTATGACGATATGATAGATTCTAGGGCTGGCCGGCTCACCTGTCGTCATAAATCTTCGGTTAATCCAGCGTTCACCCTCACTAATGGACTGACAAGTCTAAGTGGCAATATAAAGTTGCCTTATAAAGATTGGATTGGGGCATTGCCTATTTAATTACAGATAGTTACAATATATAATTAATTATGTATGATAATTTTATCAATCAATGGAGTTTGACAATTTAGAGAGATTTAAATTCACTTTTCAATAACACCTATTCCTCAAGCAAAAATATAAACCTGAGAAAGTCACTCTGTTTTGTACACCAAAATGTACACCAATAAAAAAGCACTTAAGATTTTTACATCATAAGTGCTTAATTTTCAGTAGTGGGAGTTGACGGGTTCGAACCGCCGACCCTCTGCTTGTAAGGCGGGGCATTTACCTTAATTATCTTTTGTTAGCATCTATTAATCTATTACTAGTCAGTACTTTAGTCTAAATCTGTTTATTGTCGCTTGTCGTTAATACTCCTTTATTTATTATATTTGTTGTACCTAATGTTGTACCTAGAACATTGGGTACAACAAAATGGCAAGAACTACTGAACACAAGGAAGGTAAGGCTACAGTAAGGCTCATTTATCGGACAGTGAAAACACTCGCAGATGGGAGTCATCCGTTCTGGATTCGCATAACCAAAGACCGCAGTAGTAAATACATTTCTACAGGTTTATCGCTGCATCCGAGGTATTGGAACGACAAATATACCAGCTACAAAGAGGCTATTCGAAAAAGCTACCCTGAACCCTATCGTAACGACCTTATTAACAGTTTAGAACGTTGGGAGAAAAAATATAGCAGTGCCGCCGAAACATTAGCTGTAGATGACGAACGGCACGATGCTAAGGCTGTAGCTAGCAAAGCCACTGAAGGCCGTAAAAAGACCCGTAGCATTACGTTACTAGCTTACATTGATGAGGTTGTCGAAATGTTAAAAGCGTCCCGGAAGCAAGGCAATAGTGTTATTTATCGAGACCTTAGAAATCAACTTGCTGACTTTATCGAACATCTCTACAGCAGAGATAATAAAGACGTTTCATTTAGCGAGGTTACAGTACGTTTCTGTAATCAATTGGAAACTTTCTTTCGTCAGCGAGGGAATACAGATACAACGTTGTCAAATCGTTACCGTACCCTAAGAGCTGTATTCAACAAAGCTATTGCCGAGGGCGTAGCCAAACCGGAACATTACCCTTTTGCCCGTACTGTTGCTGACAAACATAAGTTCAGTATAGGCAAGTTTGATACCTCAACACAAAAACGGGCTATTAGCCGCGACGAGATACGTAAAGTAGAAAATTATGTACCAACTGGCATCTACACTCCCAGTGAGTTCGCAGGTATTCGTAATGCTTCGGCCATTGCCAATCTGAAAAATGCCGCCGAAGTCGAACGGCTTACATTAGCTAAAAACGTGTTTCTATTTTCTTTCTACGTTGGCGGCATAAACTTCGTTGATCTAGCAAAACTACGTTGGCGTAACATTAACACCGATACCGAAGGATACGCTCGATTGACTTACATCCGACAGAAAACAGGCGGTAAGTTTCCGATACGACTAATACCACCTGCCCTTGCGTTGCTGGAGATATATAAAGCGGAAACATATAATGGTTTAGATAGCTATGTTTTCCCAATTCTTAATCATCAACTACACACCGACGAAAACAAAATTAAGAATCGGCTACACAAGATTTTAGGTCAGGTTAACAAAGACCTGAAAATTTTAGGCGAACGAGTCGAAATTAATACTCCTTTAACTACATACGTTGCACGGCACAGTTTCGCTACAACATTACGGCAGAAAGGTACTGCAACTGCTGTAATCAGTCAAGCTATGGGCCACAAGACCGAAGCCGTTACAGCTATCTACCTTGATTCCTTCGCATCTGAGACCATTGATGCTGCTTATAATGCCTTACTTTAATTTACTACATCCATTAATAAAAAATGAATGAGTTTAAGAATAGCCGCGCTACAATAATGAGTTTTATTAACACGATACCTCTAAAATTAGAAGTACGGTTAATAAAAGACGGTAATATATATGAAACACCATTACATTCATTTCTATTAGAAGGGCTTGTAATAGGCGAACAGAGATTTAAAGAGGAAACTCCCCAACAAAATATTCATTACATCAGAGAAACTAAAATTCAGGCCCAAAATGAAATAATACGTCTGCAATCCAAAATAGCTGACATAGTATCTGGCATTAAAAATCATAGCGACAATAAGTATGTCATAAATCTGATAAAAGAACGCATAAAAGTTCAGGAATATATTATTCAGTTTCTAGACTTGTTACACAGTGAGTATATGAATACTTATTTTTTAAACACTTCAACAAGCGAACCTGACAATAACGTAAGTACATTAAATGAGCCACAATTTGACCCGCAACGAATACAAGTGGATGAATTGTATAGGTTCAATATGATAGATAGGTTACAAGAATATATGAACTCAATTGAGTCCTATTCTGACCGCGTTCAATATTATATGAAAGTTTGTAAGGCTTTGGGCTTCGGGCTTATGTCACTGAATAATGGGTCGCGTGGTGTGTTTGAGCGTCCATACTGGAGCCGAGACAGGAAGACCGATGAATTTGTAGATGAGCAAGGTAATCCTGTACGCGTTAAGTATTGGGGGCTTTCTTATTCAAATGATGAGGAACATAGAATTTTACTTAAATCCTGGTTTATTGAGCAACATCAAGAAGAATTTAGGCAGTTTCAACATTGGGTTAACGAGTCGGTAGAACAACGTAAAGCTAGGTATTCCGAGAAGTTAGATACCTGGAATGAAATAGAATACGCAAATCTTCAATTAAAAGCTGTAGAGGGAGAAATTAACCGTTTTCAACAAGAATACACGGATTTTCAGGCTAAGAAAACAGGTTTTGACGCACAAGAAAATGAATCAGTCAGGCAGCAACGATTACACGCACCTGCCCTTGTTGAAAGCGAATTATTAGGCAATAGAGCTATAAATTGGACGGCTTTTTATCGTTCTTATCAGCTAATATCATTTAGTTTTCTGTGGAATATGATAGCGTTTAAACTATTTCTAATACAACAAATTAGTAAATCGCAATCTCCCTTACCTACCTCAACGCAAACAATTACAGATAAGCAAGGTCTCAGTATTCGGGAACAAATGCTTATTCATTGCTACGAACAAGGTAGAGTAATCAAAAGAGGTGAGCCAAACTATAATGATTATATAACATTTGCTACGCCTACTAAGCGTAAAAGCTATGCGAATGGCTCGGAAAAAAAAGCTAAATCTCTTGTTAATTCTATTAGAAAGATACTCCCGCATCTAAGCCCAAAGGCAGTACAACAAGCCAATAGTGAAATAAATACAATAGAATCAAATTTGTGACCGGGTAGCAACCCGGTTGCACACTTTTCTCCCGAATAATATTGCTCCGTCAAAATAAAAAGACAGAGAGCAATGATTAATCCATTTGAGCCGATCAACGCCCGGTTAAATAATCTGGAAGCGTTGACATTAGAAGTGCTGCAATTGCTACGTAGCACGAACAAATCTTTCTCTGACGAGGTAGGAGGTATCAGACTCGCGGAAGAAATTACGCGACTAAGTAAGCCGCGAATCTATACGCTCGTATCAGAGCGTAAACTACCCCACAAAAAACGAGGCAACCGCTTAACATTCTGCCGTTCTGAACTACTCGCATGGCTAGAAGAAGGCAATCGGGCTGAACAAAAGGAGGGATATAGCCATGAATGATCTCCCGTACTCTTTGTTCTTACTAAGTCTATTTATGATAGTAATAGAGTTGCTTGTACTCTATGAAGAATACCTGAATAGTAAGGGCTCCCAACCTGAACAGCCACCGAAAAGTATTGACGAGGATTCCGACGACTTACCGTTTGGCCCCGTTT
Source organism: Spirosoma flavus (assembly GCF_054778555.1). Classification (NCBI taxonomy): domain Bacteria; kingdom Pseudomonadati; phylum Bacteroidota; class Cytophagia; order Cytophagales; family Cytophagaceae; genus Spirosoma; species Spirosoma flavus. Next base: position 410,904 of record NZ_BAAGZL010000001.1, on the reverse strand, counting down.
CCCGCGATCGAGAGAATTGACCCACATAAAAAAGGCGTTCCCCCGAACGCCCTTAATGCACTATCACTATGATTTCTGAACAGGACAAAGATACAGATTTTACGGCTGAACGTCCGCCTTTATTCGATATGAGCGATGAGGAATTAGCCGATACCGCTAACCGCCAGTTTGAACCGGAAGAACCCCAGGCCAGTAAAACTGCCACCCCTCCCCAGGCTGACAAAAAACAAGCTATGCTGAACCGCCTACTATCCACAGAGCAGGTATTAAGTGAAGCGGCTACAAAAAAGGTTGTTTTTAGCCCTCCACTAATTAGCCGGGAGGAAGCGGGTATTATAGGAAGAGGAACGGTCAATATCATTCAGGGGGCTTTTGGGTCTCATAAATCTCGACTGGCTGAACTCTTAGCCGCTTTAATGCTGACGACCAACGATTCACAAGATTCGCAATTTCTTGGCTTTAAACGGGCGGTGCTGGAGCGGTTTTGTGTCTGCTACATCGACACCGAGCGCAACCAGAAAGAGGAATTGCCCTATGCTGTGCAGGGTATTAAAGTACGAGCTGGATATAGCATAGAAGAGCAGCCAGAACAGTTTCGCTTTACCACTATCAAAGGTGAAAAACGAGCTGACCGCTTTGACGCCATCGAAACGTTTGTACATCACGTTCGGGAAAAGACGAGCTTACACCTATTCTGCCTGATTGATGTGGTTACTGATGCTATAGGGGACTTTAACGACCCTAAAGAATCCATGAAGTTGTTTGACTTTTTAGGCAACCTCTGTGATAATTACGACGCTACGTTTTTACTGGTTATTCACCAGAATCCTGGCACCGAAAAAGCCAGAGGGCACACCGGTACTGAAGCAGCTAATAAAGCCAGTACGGTTTTACAAATCGGTTTAGAGAAAGATGCTAGCGGCATCGAAACCGACCTGATCAAACTACGATATCTCAAACTACGACGGGGCAAAAAGCCTGAACCACTGTTTCTACAATTCTGCCAGGAATCCAACGGCTTAAAATTAGCCGGAGCCGATGCCATTGCTAGCCACATAAATCATCGTAAGCATAAAGCCGATTCGGACGAAATAGCCGACCGTTTAGAGAGCTTGCTGGCTGATGGGCCAATGGAGAAAGGAGAGGTTTTCAAAATCCTAGAATCAGAGTTCGGGGCCAAAAACGCTACCATTCGGGAACGACTGAAACAGGTTTTGGCGGAGCAGCCATTCATGATGGATGAGCAGGGTAACAGCGTTCGATTAGCTGAATACCGAGATGGTAGAAAACAGTATTACCATCTAAAACCGATTGATGACGAAGAGGAGGAGGAAACCCAGAACTTCCAAGAAACTGAGTAAAAGTTACTGCTAACTGCCAAACCCCATATAGGGCCTTTAGCAGTTAGCAGTAACTTTTGATACTGCCAAAATCAGTTTAGCAGTCACTTTAGCAGTTAGCAGTATGGATAACCAGCAATACCGCCCCAACTTATTAGACCTGCCGATTTCGGTATTTGCCAATTGTTTTGCCAAAGAGCCCGAAGGCATTACCACACTCCGACGCATTGTTAGCCGAGAATACAATCGGGCACAAATTGAAACAATACGGGCCGAAGTAGATGAGGTTAAGCAAAAAAATCTAAAAGATAGATTACGTGCATTTTCCCCCGTTGCCTTGCTTCATCATAGGAAAGCAGCAACTACGTATGGCGAAAAAATAGACTACCAGTGGCCACTATTAATGGGCGATGTGGATACGAAAGACAACCCTGGGCTGAATATGGCTGAACTAAAAAAACACTTGTGCCGCTTACCTTATGTGTTGCTTTGCGCTTATTCGGTACGGGGTGGTTTGTGGTTTGTGGTACGTTTACCCGATAACCAGACTTCTGATACGTTAGCGGCTCATTTTCGCTATTTGCAACGGGTATTTACTGAAACATTTAAAGTGAAACTGGATAGTAGCAAAGGGGGGAATCCGACCGATTTACGATTTGTCTCCTACGATGCCGCCCCGTTCTTCAATGAGCAGGTTAGCGTAATGAGTGGAACCTATACCCCGCGCAAAACCAAGCCCCGCTCGTTTGTGTCAAGGCAGTCTAACAATCCTGATGGCAACGAACTACTAAACCGGTTGCTGCGCTTTGTAGAGGGATCCACAGAGGGAGAGCGGCACCAGCGATTACTAAAAGCAGCCACTGTTGCGGGTGGATACATAGAAGCGGGCCGAATGGATGAGACAGCCGCTGTTTATGGGCTGGAAACTGTAGTAAGTGAATGGCCAACGTTCAGCAAATCGCAAAAGACCATTCGGGATGGAATTCGTCACGGGCTGACAAAACCAATCTATCCGGATGCACATCCTCCCCCCCAGGCCAGTCCTATCATCGTTCGTAGCATAGCCGAACAACTGGCAAATCCTGGTTCCATTCTCAAGCCCTATGAATCCGATCTGGAGCGATTCACTGTTGATGATTGTGATAACTATCCGACTGATTGGGATATGTAGCCTTTGCCACTTACCCAGCTATTACATAATGGTTTTTGAACAACATGTGTCCGTTGTCTAAGCTTATTTTTGTTAATTTGAGTGGAAAGTTATTGATTATCTTAATTACCTGTTCTGATAAAGTGGTTAACACTTACGTAACTATAAGTGGCTACAAGTTGGTGTTCAACAAGAAAATAGTTCTTTAAATCGCGTTCAATAGTAAAACAGGTAGTAGCGGTATGCTTGCGTGCGACAAAGGGGTCGCCTTAGTCAGATGCGTAGAAGCTTTCATCTCCGAGTTCTTGTTGACATACCGAACGCTTGAATTAGGAAAACTACAGTCTTTGGTGTTTATCTTCTAGATGACAAAATAAACAGTTCTTATAGGTAAATGCTTGAAATTTTGACTTTACAATAGCATCATTAGCCATCAATTTCAGTCATGTTTGATTTCGACTATTTTAATAAACTCGGCTTAAATCTGTATACAGCTTCCCATGTGTTGAACTCATTTAATTCTAATGAGTCTAACATACTTAAATCACCAAATATATACTGGGATGAATATAAAGTCAGAAAGCAGACTTCCAAAGACGTAGATTTTTTAAAAGAACAAGAAAGTTGTGGTTTTGGAATAGTTTTGGGGTTTAATGATATTTATTCATTAGATATCGATGGGTATTTAGACGAAAATCTTATATGTAACTTACTGTACATTTTGGGCTTACCATTAGATTATGAATGGGTAATAAAATCGGGGAGTGGTATTGGCTTTCATATTATTTTTATTTGTTCAGATTTAAAAACATATGAAAAGAAAACGATAGCATATTTTGCTAGAGAACATAATCGTGATTTTGGGAAAATAGAATTTAAATTTGAAGGGAATTCAATTCTGCCTATGTCATTACATGAAACAGGCAACTATTACTCATTTTACAATAAATTTCCTAAATATATACCAAGAGAAGTGAGTTTTGACGCTCTGAAACTAATAGAATTACATTATTGCTCTTATCAAACAGCATATAGCCAATATGGAGAATATGATTTTAATGAGCCTGATTATGATCCGACAATGAAAATTGATTTCATTGCTCCTGTAGATAACGACTTAGATTTTATTTTTACCCATGTTTTGAGGAAAAGGAAATTTTTGGTTTTTTCATGGCATGTAAAGGAAATTAATACTACTAATTTTTTAAACAAAAAACTCTATTTAGTACAACTATCATTGTTAATGTTAGATAATAATTTTAATATCGTTCTTCGCAAAAATTATAATTATGTTGACAATGTAAACTCTTACGGCAAAGTAGATGACTTTATTTCATTGGATATTTCCAATAAAATTATATCTGGTAACAAAAGCGCTATTTTACAAGAAATTAGCACTTATATAGAATTGGTTAACAGCATAGTAATTTTCGATGAAAAGGAAATAGATACTGTTCGTTCCGAAATAAACAATATAACATCTAAAAGGCACAGTAATTTAAAATATCTTAATAATTATGGTTCTCATCGTCATCGGGAAGATCATAAACTAGTAACATTTTCTACACCAGAATTTACAGAATTAAACTACTTTTTTGAGAAGAAATTCAACAGAAGAATTAGTTCAAACTCTTCTCTAATTAAAGCATATTATCTATATTATTTGTTATTAGACAAAGAAAAGATACCATTTAAAAGCGACAAAATAACACAGAACGAACTATGGGAAACAAAAACTTTACATAACTTACTTACAGGTGAAAAGGAGGATTTTTTTAAAAATAATATAGATCATATCAAAGCTTATTTAAAAGAGAATTATGGGTATAAATCAGGTTCGATTAACAGTTTCATTGAAAATAAGGATTCGAATTTTCCAGGAAACTTTGACGATCTAATAAATATTGTAAAAGACATTAAATTGCAAAAACGAAAAGAGGCACAAGAGAGAATAGATTATCTAGAAGAGTTAAGGGCAAATTATGACCCGAGTGAAGATAAATCTTATGACAGAAGCCGAGAGCTTGAGAGAGATAATTTCGATGCATTAACTGATGGTCAATATGGGAGTTTTGAGAGGTTCAATGGAGATTATGATTCCTTAAGAGATTCAATGGGTTTATAGAATAATATAAATTTTGTAACGTAACACTGAAAAGGAGTGTGATAGTAATAAAGTTGGAAAACAAATTGAGCGTTGTTTCTCTCCGTGCCGGTTAGCTTTCCCTCGACAGGATGCTCGCCCCGAGGGAAAGTTTGCAGCCTAACCAAACGAGGATGTAAAGGTTGACGATGCGTTTTTTGTTTGCAGTAGTCTCAGCGGCCATCAGCCCCTGTGGTCGTTGGGTAAAGCGTCCAAAATAAGTACTGAAAATTGCAGTCTCTTCCTCTAATTAACTTCATTATTAGCCCCGTTTTCTCTAAATTAGAGAGAAAATAGAGGTAATTATGCAGTTCGAAAAAGGCCGAAATAAGACTGGAGGTCGTCAGGTTGGAACACCTAACAAATCCTCCTCAGAGCTACGCAACCAGCTACAGAGTGTGGTTCAATCCACTCTGAATGAACTGCCTGAATTACTGACTTTACTGGAGCCTATCGACCGAGCAAGATTGCTAACGGCTTTATTGCCTTACGTAATGCCAAAGTTAAATAGCATTGAACTAAAAGCCGAGCAAAAGGAAGATCAACCTAAACGAGGAAAACCGGAATGGCTAGGTATGGCCTTGAAGCAAAGTGAAAAGATTATCTCCCCAACTAATTAACCGTAAACCATGAAATTCGAAAAAGGCCGCGAAAAAACGGGAGGTCGCCAAGCGGGTAGTCAAAACAAAACTACCACTGATGTAAAAACCAGAATCGCTAATCTGATAGATGAGCAGTTTGATAACATCGCGTATGATGTGTCTTTACTGGAACCTAAAGACCGTGTATCAGCCTATCTGAAGTTGTTAGAATACGTCGTACCTAAACAGCGTGAACAGAAAATAGACCTTTCTACGCTAACTGACGAGCAGATAGACGAGTTGCTGGATAAAGCAATGGCTAAATTGAATTAACTATGCGTCTGAACAGCATAAATCGCACCAGAAAGCTAAAGATTTTGCATCAATTCCTAGCTGGTGAGACTGCTTTATTACGTCAGTTAAAAGGCGTTCCTCCCTCAAAGTCAATATTTATACCAGAGGAATTCCACACTATGAGTGACGAACAGCTAGAAGCCCTTATTCGACTGAGGCCAGGGAAAAAAGACTTCAATTTTGAGGGAATGACAGATGAGGAGTTAGAGGCCATCATTAAACAGGGTGGACGTGAAAGCTAGGTCGCGCAAAGAAAAGCTGGTAGCCTTACAGAATGCTCTAACGGGTAAACACTTCGAAAGCTCCACCAGATGCAGCAAAAGAGAGTCTTTTATATGGTAGTTTGCGATGAGGGAGAGCCGCACCCTAGTGATTTAGTCGATGTACGATTAGCTGATGAGCAGGGACGAAAGCGTATCACCTACGCTGACTTTTTGGATAACCCGGCTATGTATGGAGGTTTCTGCATTACAGTTGACAAATATCCATGAAACGAGTTGAAAAGCTAAAGCTGCTAGCTGCCTTAATTACAGGCACAGTCACATCTAAACAGGTAGCTGATTTACGAAAAAGCCAGGAACCTATATTTTTGACGATGAATCTTGAGGATGACGATAATAAAATTGAAGTGGAATCCGACGAGCCTACTTTCAATATGGAAGTTTACTCAGACGGTACGACTAAAAGCTATGACCGTTACCAAGACGGACGAATTGAATACCGAATTATTTGATTGAACACTCTCATTAATTACCAAGGAATAAATCCGATTTGATGTGGCTCCCAATCAGATCAAAGTCTTGAACAACACTAGTATGCTTCACTTTTGGGTTTATTGTATACACACAAAACGTTAAACGCCTTTAAGAGTCTACTCATCAAATTAGGTTCAGAATCTAAACGAAGACTCACTATAGACTCTTTAGCCACCATGTTATAATCTGGAATTGTTGATTCATCGACAGTACCATTTGGAAGCCTAAACTTTTTAGTTTCATTGCTTACTCGTTTATTAATCAGGTTAGCCTTAGTAGTAATTACCAGCAAATAGTCCCCATATAGCTCAGTACCTGGAAGATCTAAATTATCTGATTTTATTATTTTATAATTATCACTAGATTTAAAAATCTTCCAAGGTATATTATACGTAATAATTGAATTAGCAGTAAGAAAATCTTCATTGTTTAGCTCCATTGAATATTCAATTATTAAATCTGTTTCATTGGAAGAGATAGACTTAATTAAATATATTCTTTTTACATTTGGACTGGTGCTATTACTTTCATAACCTTCACTATATAATGATAGCTTTTCAGTAATCCACTTTTTAGTTTCTGATAGTGAGGGTTTTGCTGGAGCCTTTTTTTGAGATAGAACTTCATGAGAAAGTGTAAGTATTAAAAATACTAATGGGAGATAGATTGCTGATTTCATAGTATTTAAAAATTTAAAGTCAAAACTCTGCACTTCGCTGCTGTCAATAAATCCAAATTCAGCGATATAGTCCGTACTAATCAATATTTTATTGCGTCAGTTAAAGGAGTTGATTTAATCATTTTCAAATGGGTCATTAGACTTTTGTATGGGGTAGTAAGTTTTCAAATTAATAAAAGCTCGCTTTACTTTTTCTAGTAAATTATCCTCACCTGTACTAAACGCTATATTATAATAATTCCTATATTCAACTGTGGAGTTTTTTATGTACTTCACACAGTTGCCTGAGAATAATAACTGCAATAGTGTATTATCCGATTGTGATGTTTGGCTTTGTTTCGATCCATCATTTAAGATAACATCAGGGTCTTTATTGAATTCAGGTTGAAGTATATTTATTTTAGATAGTTTTTCAAATGGCGCTTCGATTTGATACGTGATTGATTCATCTATATTACTTGAGGTTTCTATATACCTTTCAACCATAGTGGCTAGTAAGTTAACTCTACTATTATCATTATTGAAAGAAATATGATATTCACTTGTATTAATACCATTAGATGTTTGATTAAATCTTTTACTTCCATTACTAAGCTGAATGGTTGATCGAGTGTTAATTAAATATATATAAGGCACTGCATATTGTGATATTTTCTCATTTAAATAATTTATTGTAGTTGCTCTTGAAGGCTTTATGTTCTGCTTTGCTTTTCTATTTTGACAATATCCTACCGTCAAAGCTGAAAAGCAAAACAGTAGACAGACAATATTTCGAAGCAAGTACTTCATACCATTCCAAATTAATTTTACTGCAATGTTTTCCAAAATTTCTACTTCGTATTTACATTAATCCTTTCTTTTTTAACCACCAAATTAGCTACATTTCTATTTTGGCTTCTTCCATTTGAATTACTCCCCAAAAGATTATCACCTCGCTTATCCCTTAATTTAGTTAAGCGAATATTAGTGACATCGTGAGAGGTAGTGTACCAGTTACCTGGCGATTCTTTCACTTGACTTGGAGTAAAATCATAAGCAGAAACAGAGGCAGAACCCGGCCGGTCACAGTTTGTATCAAACGTCACAGTCAATTCACCATAGGTATTTGATGACATATTTCGCAACCTAGCGTAGGTATTAGCCATGCCTTGACAAGGTTTATTTCGGTATTTAAATGCGACTTGAATTCCATGACCTACATCTATCCATTCCCCCCAATCTTGAGCGAAACATACTGTTGTAGTAATCATCAGAGCAAAACTTAAAATAGCTTTCATGGTGTTAATGAATTTAAAGGTTGAACGATTTTAATTCAAGTTTTGATTAATGTAAACTCTATCCTATGCATTCTATTGATTCCCTTACCTAGCCATTCTCAAGAATCCTTTCATTCATTTTCAAATAGGTCTTTCTTTTTGGGTTCAGGGCAAACTAATTTGAGGTTAAGTAAAGCCTTTTTTATTTTACTGAGTAGATTTGCCTCACCTTCTATAAAATATAAATCAAATTCATTACTATAAATAGGTTTTTCCTCTTCACCATCTAGAATAAGATGGCTTACCGCGCTTGCACTTTTCAATTTTACATGCAAATGCTTTTTGTATTTAAAATCTTGGTATATAGTTACATTATTGCCTGATTTAGTTTTACGATAGGTAGTATCATTTTTTATTATTATAGAACTAATTTGATCTAGAGGAACCTTATATTTTGTTGTAAATTCCTTTCTTAATACCTGACTGCCGTCAAAATGATTGTCATTAATTTCTAGCCCAGTAAAACTTACATAACATCTATCTGAATCACTGAAAAATTTGTAACTATAATATCTATTTTGCTGAACAATTCCATAGTCTTTATTCGAGTTACTTCCTATATATTCCATAAAATTTTGACTGTCTGTACTATAGAGGCTTAATTTTTCATTTAAATATGCAATAGTCTGCTCTTTGCTAGGCCTACTACTCTGACAATAAGCCTTTTTAAAGGTTATAATAAGCAGAACTAGAGTAAGAAAAAAAACGTATTTTAATTGATTTCTCATAGAACCTCTAATCTTAAGTTCAAAAAAAATATTACAAATTTACGCCTAATCGAAATGCCATTTTTACGGAATCAACGCTTTTAATCATTTTCAAATGGGTCATTTGATTTAGGTTTCGGATAATATAGCTTTAGAGTATTGAAAGCTCGTAAGAGCTTTGTTAATAGTTCATCTTCACCATATTTAAAACCGATTATAAAATAATTTTCCAATTCACTAAAATTCGGATCATTGACGTTACTAATAATTACACAATTAGAAGAAAAATTAAATAGTAAGTAGTGTTCAAAATAAGATTTTTGTTTAAATTGATAACCACCATCTTCCTTCTGAAGATAAAAGCCAGGCCCTTCTTTTCTTGGCAGGCCGATAGTAATATCATTTACTTGGTTAAAAGGTGCAGTAAATAAATATTCATAATTTTCAATCTTATGATCACTCCTATCATAGTCCTTTGTATCGATTGTTTTTAATAAATGCCCTTGTAAGAATAATTGATTTCCTTTTTCGACAAATGAAATATTATTCATTGTATATTCGGTATTTTTAATATTATCATATGCATTACCATTACTATAAAAATGCATTACATATCCATCTTTCATTACATAATCAGTTCCATACTTATTATACTTATCTTTTATATAATTTAAAGTTACCTCTTTTGACGGCCTTTGTCCTCCTGGCGAAGTTTTCGGTTTACTCCCTTGGCTATATCCTGCTACTACAGTAGCAAAGCAGATATATAAACAAATGGCGTTTTGTAGTAAATACCTCATAGTGACTTAAGAACTAACCATTAAAATAAAATTGAGGATTTCATACTTAAAACTCAATAACCTGTCCGCTTCTAGTCACAATTATAGCTCCAACTACTCTGATACCATCTTTCCAGACCCGCTTAGCTTCCTCTTCAGATAAATATTGCACATTGTTACTTCTAAAACTTCTTGTAATCAGCTCATCCCAATTAGGTGAGCCAGCCAGGGGATTATCCCCATATTGATTATTGCCCTTTCCCACAATCATTCCATAAGATCCCCCTGAAGCAAGATAATACCCGAACCCACCGCGACCAACGTTTAAAAAGATGCGGAAACTTTTACTGGAAAGACAGTCGTCATTTGAAGAAGTGCCAGTCCATTTTATATTCGTATAGATCGCGGGTTCGCCAACTGATTGGCTTATACGATACTTAATAGTAATACTTGAGACGTTACAGCCATCAATCACAACCGGCCCCTTACTCGATACGCTTCCCTCAACAGGATTTGGCGATTGGCCCATAGTAGCAAGGCTGATACTAAAAGAAATAACAAATGCGGAAACTATAGTTTTCAATGTCATTTTGAATCAATGGCTATTAATATATTGGATCAGTTTAAAAGGGCAGTAAGATAATAGAGATTCACTTAACGTTCATGTATCTGTCCGTCAAGTGATTAAACGGTAGAAAATTGAGAGATATCATAAAAAAAGCAGACGAACAATTTCCGTCTGCTTTTCAGCTTCATTCCACATTATAAGAAGAATGCACTGTAGATTATCTTGTAATAAATAGATATTAGTTGCTTTTATCATGTCGATAAATTGGTAGGAGGCAACTTGTTGTACCTAGTGCTGTACCTAGAAACAAAAAAGCACTTAACATTTCTGCTAAGTGCTTGATTATTAGGGTGGGAGTTGACGGGTTCGAACCGCCGACCCTCTGCTTGTAAGGCAGATGCTCTGAACCAGCTGAGCTAAACTCCCTTTATTTTCCCATCCTTAGGTCGCGTTTGGGACTGCAAATATAGAGGCCTATTACGTCTTTTTGCAAGTTAATACACAAAAAAAACATATATTTTTTGTAATCCGCTGACCATCAGCATGGATAAGCTTATTCAAAATTTAGGTAGAGTGTTACTGTATGGGTAGTTAACCGATTAATGCCAATTCCAGCCGCGTTATTGGTCGGATTATATAGGTTCAGCAGGCCATGAGAGAAACGTAATTCAGGTGCAAACTTAAAAAACTCGAAGAATTGTTCGAAACCTATTCCATATTCAACAGCAAGGTCCATTGTCCTCGTACTAAGTCTGCTAGCCCCCTGATTCTCCTTTCGACGTACGTTTGTCTCGATACTGAAAGCACCACCTGCCAGTAAATACATCCGTGAGTTGTTACGTCGTTCAGACTTGTATTTGAACAACAAGGGAAAATCAACCCAGGTTGATTCACGCACTTCGGTTTTTGACGTTCCGCCCGGATAATCGTACTGCACTTCACGGCTGAAAAGTGAAACAGAAGGCGTCAGTCGTAAATCGAAACGGTCGTTTAGGAATGCATTGACAACAAAACCTACCCGAAAACTTGCTTTGTTTGGCGAATAAATTCGGTAAGCCGAATCAGCGGTAATAAATGACGGACTATATTTTACACTGAAACGAGTAACCGGCACTGCAAAAAAGAATCCGTAATGAATAAGTTTATCATCGTATCGCTCCAAATGCTTTACTACGTATTTATAGTTTTGCCCGTGCGACGTCAGCTGAACCAGCAAAAACAAGAGTATCGTCAAAATTCGCTTCAACCCTGAAACCGTAGAGCGATTTATCATGGCCGAGCCAGCTTGTGACCTACATAAATCGATGCAATGCCGAAGGTAAGGGGTATCCATTTCGTATTGGTAAATCCGGCAGCTTCGTAGATGCGTAGAAAGTCGGGCCCATCAGGAAAAGCCTGCACCGATTCGGGTAGGTACGTGTAGGCCGATGAGTCTTTGCTAACCAGGCGCCCAATGAGCGGCAGAATGGTTCGGGAATAAAACCCGTAAAGTTGTTTAAACGGAAACTGTCGCGGATTCGAGAACTCTAGTACTACACACATACCGCCCGGACGTAGCACGCGTTGCATATCCGTAAGGCCAGTTTGCAGATTCTCGAAGTTGCGTACACCAAACGAAACGATGGCAGCATCGAATTCATTGTCTGCAAAGGGTAAACGTTCTGAATCACCCAGTCGTAGATTGATGATCGAATCGACTCCGCGCTTCTTCATTTTCTCCCGACCAATAGCCAGCATACCTTCCGAAATATCGACCCCAACGATTTTCTGTGGCTTCAGCGAAAGCGCTTCGATGGCAAAATCGCCAGTCCCGGTTGCCACGTCCAGAATAGTTTTAGGTGCAAATGGCTTTAACTCTCGAATGGCTCGTTTGCGCCAGAGAATGTCGATCCCACCACTCAAGACATGATTCAACAAGTCATATTTGGGCGAAATATTGTCGAACATCTCCGCCACCTGCTCGCGCTTCGACGTATCTTTATCTTTATAAGGAACAACAGCCATTTCTAAAGAGCGAAAGAGTGAATGAGCGAAAGAGCGAATAAAAGACGCTGGTTTTCCGCTCTTTCACTCATTCACTCTCTCGCTCTTTAATATTTTGCAAAGGTAATGCCATAACGGCAGGGGTTCATCGAAAGTTTGCCATTTCAGTGTTCAATGCGTAGTTTCGACTTTAGCTGTTTCCTTCCTACAACTTGATTGACTATGCTTCCTTACATTTTCTACGTATTACTTGTCCTTAATGCGAACGTAGCACCGTTGCCCGGAAACGAAGATCCTGTTCTGGCGAAAGCCCGCAAAATTCATCAGCGCGTATTAACCCTTGATACCCACGCCGATGCACCGATTATGATGCAGAAAGCGGGTTTCGATGTGGGCACTGTGCATGATACCAAACGAGATGGCTCGCAGATTGATTTTCCGCGTATGAAGCAGGGTGGCATGGACGCCATGTTTTTCGCCGTCTATACGTCGCAGGGGCCACGTACCGATTCGGGGCACGCTGATGCGAAACGTAACGCGATGAATCAGTTTTCGCTCATTCATCAGGCATTGAAAAAACACGCTGATAAAGCCGAACTCGCTACGTCGCCAGCCGATGCGTACCGAATTCAAAAGCTAGGTAAACGGGCCGTGTTTGTCGGTATGGAAAACGGCTATCCCATAGGTAATGATTTGTCGCTCCTGAAAACGTATTATGATCTCGGTTGCCGATACATTACGTTAACGCACTTCGCCAACAACCTCATCGGCGATTCGTCTACTGATCCCGACGGCCCTATGTATGGCGGTTTGAGTGATTTCGGTAAGAAAGTAGTACCCGAAATGAATCGGCTGGGAATCCTAATCGACGTATCGCACGTAGCAGACAGTACGTTCTACGACGCACTGGCCCTGTCGAAAGCGCCGGTAATTGCGTCACACTCCAACTGCCGGGCACTCTGCGATTTCCCACGTAACATGACCGACGACATGATCAAGGCCATTGCTGCGAAAGGCGGGGTGGTTCAGGTGAATTTTGTGAGCGATTACCTCAAAAAACCATCAGATGCCCACCGGGCGGCTAAAACCAAAATCCGTATGTCGCGTGTTGGGAAAGTACCGTCAGCCGACATGGAAGCCCGTATTGCCGCTATGAGCGACTCTGTATCAAAAGCTTATGCATCAGAACGGGCTAGTTTATCCGACATTGCCGATCACATTGACCATATTGTCAAAATTGCGGGCATCGACCATGTAGGCATTGGCTCTGATTTTGACGGTGGTGGTGGCGTAAATGGTCTGGAAGACGTCAGCGAAATCGAAAACCTGACCGTTGAGCTGGTACGTCGGAAATACTCGGAAGCCGACATCGCCAAAATCTGGGGCGGCAATCTGCTACGTGTGCTGGGGCAGGCGAAAGTTTCAAACTAACGTACCATGAGCGCGAACGGAGTTGTCTGCTTATGTGGTGTAAATAGCCTTGGCTTCGCGATTTTTCACGCCTTTTTCTGGAAGATTTTCGATTGGAAAAATGATTTAAAAACAAGCAGCGTACCAACCCGGGCCATTATACAGATTTCCAATGTGCGTTTAATTCACATTTTTCTGCTCAGCGCTGTACTCTGTTTCTGGTTGCCTGACGAATTGCTAGCCGCGCCACTTATCTAACCCCAATCTCTATGTCTCCACATGTCGTTTTTCAATTGGCTAGTACGTTGGTATTACCTCAATGGCTGCTCATGGCGTTTGCGCCCCGCTGGTTCGTGACAAAATGGTTGATGCGGTCTTACCTGATTCCGGTTATTATTGGTGTAATTTATATCATCTACTTGTTTGGCGGTGGCCCCATCGATTTTAGTTCTTTCGGGTCATTGGCGGGTGTCAAAAACTTATTTTCCACAGGCAGCGATGGCGTCGTGTTAGCCGCTTGGGTACACTATCTGGCTTTTGACCTAGTGGCTGGTTCAGTCATTGTCAGAGATGCCGAAGAGAAAGGAATTTCGCACTGGTTCACGATAATTCCGTTGTTTTTCTGCTTTATGCTTGGCCCGGTTGGCCTGTTACTATACTGGTTGATTCGCACGCTACTTACCCAATCCTTATCTGCCTGAAATGCCGCCAAACGTTTATGGATTCATTTTTAACTACACTTAAAAGCCGCAATTCGGTTCTATACTGGTTCGGTCTATTCTGCCTGATCGGGGGCGTTATTTGTGCCCTATTGGCCCTGATAACTAATGTTCAGGTAATGAACATCAATGCGTTCATCAAGCCGGGCAAATTTTTTCTGTCTACTACGGTATTTTGCTGGACAATGGCCTGGTACGTTGTGCTGCTGCGGCAACAGCGCCAGGTAAAAATTTATAGCTGGGTCGTTGTCGTTACGTTGACTATCGAGTTGATTATCATTGTCGGGCAGGCTACGTTGGGCAAATTATCGCATTTCAATATCAGTTCGCCAGTTGACGCTATACTCTTCAGTTTGATGGGTATGCTCATCACGTTGTTTACGGTCTGGACGGCTTACATTGGCTCTTTGTTTTTTACCCATAAGCCAGCCGAAGGCGATATTCCCTACGTATGGGGTATCCGAATGGGCATTCTGCTCTTCGTTATTTTCGCTTTCGAAGGATTTATGATGGCGGCTCAATTGCGCCATACGGTTGGCGCGCCCGACGGTGGTCCTGGATTGCCCGTCGTAAACTGGAGCACACGCTACGGCGATCTGCGGGTGGCCCACTTTTTCGGAATGCACGCGCTGCAACTGCTGCCGTTATTTGGCTACTACGTTGCCCGGCGTTGGGGTCAGGTTGTTTTGCTGGCAGCTTTCTATTTGCTGTTCGTTACGTTCCTGATGATGCAGGCACTTTCCGGTACGCCACTACTGGCCGGTTTGGTCAATTAGTTTTTATTCTCTCCCGGATGATACGCTTTCGCTACGTGCTGCTTGATGTCTTCAGGATAGAACCAGACGTCTTTAAATTTACCTGCGCAATATAAGGGGGCCTGATCGGTAAAGTGCGGATCGCCGGGGCGGCTGTCCTGACCACCCGTAACTACAGAGCGGGCTTTTACCTTTTTACCGAATTCTACTACAGCCACGAAGCTGTTGCCGACGTAGCCGTATCGTTTTTTGGTGTTCGGCGCTGTGCGCGCACCGAATGCGGCCAGTGAACCCCAGGTCGAAGGCGTAAAACCAACCGGAATGCTGGGTTTCTGGTCGTCGTAAGTTTCCTGAATGTTGCCGGTCAGTCGTTGGTAGCGGTTTATATCACCCCATGGTGTTTTCCACGTACCGAAATCGCGTGTTAGTTCGGCCAATGTTTCAGTCAAAGTCGTTACTTTTTCCTGAGGAGTTGTTTTCTCGATCACGAACGTAGTGAAACGCTGAAAGTCTAATCGCTGATCCGCCGGAACACGGCCACGAGCCATTTTCTGTATCTTTTCACCCCAATAAATGGCCAACGTAGTACCGATGGACGTAGTACCGTAGCATTTGTTCCAGTTTTTCAGGGTTTGAATGGCCTCTGCTACGTCTTTACCAGCCGCTTCTGATTCGCCAGCTACGCGCTGATAAGCTGATATCAACGCAGGAATCAACTCATCAAAACCGGCCAGATGCGGGTCGTTAGCGGCCGCAATTAACGTATCGAGCGTAAAATTGCTTTTCTGGCTCAACACGCGCACGGCATTGATACCCCGGTAGTTTTCGGCGTCGGGCGCCATGTAATCCGGATACTTATTTTGGGCCGGGCTGCTGCTACCCGATACCGTAAACGGTGTCGAATTACAGTTCTGAATCCAGCCCGAAGCCGGATTACGTATCTGCACTATCTCTTCGACTTTATGCAGCCCTTTCCAGGAAGTTTTCGGGTTGCTGCCGTCTACTGGCAGGCTCCAGTCAAACCCTGGGTCGCGTTTGGGCATAAAATTACCGTGCCAGTAAGCAATATTTCCATCGCGGTCGGCGAAAACGGTGTTGTTTGAGGCATTACCGTTCAGTTTCATCACTTCTTTGTAACTCTCGTAGCCTTTCGCTTTTGTACGCAGGTACGACTGTTCGAGCGCATTCAGGGGTGTGTTCATCATGGCAACCGAAATCCATTTGCCATCTTTCTCCCCTACTACCGGACCATGCTCGGTCCAGTACATCGTGAAATTTTTATACCGTTTGCCCGAATCTGATTTGTACGGCAACCGTATTTTCTGCGTCCGAATGGGTTTATCTGCCGTGCCATAGCGATAGAAATAGGCATCACCTTTTTTCTCG
Source organism: Spirosoma flavus (assembly GCF_054778555.1). Classification (NCBI taxonomy): domain Bacteria; kingdom Pseudomonadati; phylum Bacteroidota; class Cytophagia; order Cytophagales; family Cytophagaceae; genus Spirosoma; species Spirosoma flavus. The sequence continues at coordinate 394,279 of NZ_BAAGZL010000001.1, read as the reverse complement.
ACAGTTTCCAGATATTCGTCCATTGAGTCGGCCCCGCTGGACGTGTGCATCCAGCCGCAGTATTCATTAAAGCCCTGGTAAATAAAGAATTGCCCCCACGTAACGGCTCCATACGCATTCAATCCTTCCTGACTGGTTAGATGAACTTCAGAGCGGAAATAGAACGATGTATGTGGGTTAATGAGCAGCATCGCGTTTTTCGTTGCGCTTTTCGATGGCGCAATCGCGAAACCATTCGAGCCTACAGGATCGTTTTCGTATTTGTCAAAATCATTGATGGACGACGTGAATTTGTTGTGTTCGTAAAACGCTTTCAGCCGCTCGGTCGATACCACACTAATGTTACCACCAATGCTACCTTCACTAAACATCAACGGCATCCACGGCTGAAAACGAGTCAGTAAACGGGGCTTTACGTTAGGATGCGTATATAGGTAATAGTTCGTACCGTCCGCGAATGCGTTGAGCAATTTTTTCATCCAGTCCGGGCTTTTTTTATAGATCGCGATGGCTTGAGTCGAATCCAGAAAAAGCCGCGCCCGCAAGTCGTGATACAACGCTGACTCACCTTCCACTTCCGCCAACCGACCAATCGCGTCGATATAATTCATTTCGACACGGGCAAAATCATCTTCGCACTGAGTGTATAAAACGCCAAAAATCACGTCGGCGTCGGTTTTGCCAGAGATGTGCGGAATGCCCCAGGTGTCGCGCGTAATGGTGATTTGTCTGGCTTGCTGCTGCCAACGCGCTACGTCGGTTTTGCTGAATGGTTGCCCCTGAGCAATAGCCGCAACCAGAACAGTTAAAATGATAGGAAACAGGTGAGTTAGTAGAGCGTTACGTCGGTACATTGAAGATGAGTGTATGAATTGTAATAAAGGAGGAGAACTTTCTGCCAATTCGTGAAAATAAGCAGGAATATGTGAAAAACACACAGTACGGGCCAAGCTCCAGCTTAGCCATGTAGTAATTCAGCTATACCAATCCAGGACCAAACTTATGCTCAGCCCGTACAAAAGCAAAACATCCCGAGAACGTAGCGTTTTCGGGATGTTGAATTTAGTAGTACTGAATACGTCGCATTACGTTTAAACTGCTACGTTCAGGCTTTTCAAGTAGGTCTCCAGACTGACAGGTTGGCGATTCAGGAGTTTTTCCAGCGTCGAATCTGGTACGTTAAAATCACCTTTTTTAATGCCTTTCGCCATACCGCCATACACGCTGGCTACAGGCGCAGGCAGGTGTTTAGCCAGTTCGGCTTCGTAAGCGCTAGCTGGAATATCGACGTATTCAACCGATTTATCTGACTCGCTCACGGCTGCGGCAATATCACCAAACGTCCAGGCTGTCGATGAACCGATTTCGTAAACCTTATTTTCGTGGCCTTCGCTCGTAAGCGCGTTGGCTAACCCCTCAGCGATGTCGGCACGTAGCACAAAACTCACTTTGCCATCGCCAGCCGGATAATACAGTTTGCCCGACTGTGGGGCGTCGCCAATAACGAGCGGGAGAATGTCCAGATACAGGTTGTTACGGAAAAAGGTGTAAATCAGTCCTGATTCTTTAATCGCGTTTTCGGTCCGGAAATGGTCGATGGCGGGTGTGAACAAAGCATCCAGCGATGGATTTGGTGCGCTTGTGTAAAAAATATGCGTAACACCCGCTTCTTTAGCGGCATTGATTACGTTCGTGTGCTGCTGAACGCGTTCCTCACCCAGTACGTCACTCGAAATCAGCACTAGTTTATCGACACCTGCCAGAGCAGCGACTAATGCGGCAGAATCAGTATAATCGGCCTGACGAACATGGATGCCTTTGGCGGCTAAATCAGTAACTTTTTCAGGATTTCTAACAATGGCAACGAGTGAATCAGGGTTCGTTTTCGTGGCTAAAAATTCGAGCGTGGCTTTTCCTAAGTGGCCCGATGCTCCGGTTATTGCAATCATGATAATGACAGTTTATATTTGTGCTTTAGTTACTTTTGGTAACTCAAAATTATTTAGTAACTAAGGTTTACACAAGAAGGCATTTTTTAGTGCGTCAGGAACATGAACAGAACTATTGCTGATAATCAGGAAGATATTATTCAGGAAAAATTGAAAAAAGTTTTGGGTGATGCCGATGGTCCCGCCGATAACTGCCCAACCCGAACCATTCTGGATCGATTTAGTGATAAATGGTCTATCCTGTCCATTTTTCATTTGGGGGCTGGGGGTGTACTACGTTTCAACGAATTGAAGAAACGTATCAACGGTGTTTCGCAACGTATGCTCACCGTTACACTACGTTCGCTGGAACGCGACGGCCTGATTATCCGACGGGTATATCCCGAAATTCCGCCGAGAGTGGAATATGAATTGACGGATTTAGGCCATAGCTTATTGGTGCAGGTCATCAATTTGGGCGAATGGGCCAACGATCATAGTGAACAGATTAGAATGTCGCGTGCACGCTACGACGCGCGTGAACCAAAAGCCGTTGAAGCGGTGCTGATGGATTAGCCTCTTTCAAAAGTATTCTTTTCGCTACGTTAGCCACTCTATTTTAGGCCACTGTTTTTCCGGACAGTGGCCTATTTTTTCGTCCCAGGCAACCCTTTTCTGAAAACCGGCATTTCTGTCATTGAACGTAACAGAATTTATGTCGCAACAACTTGTCGAACAGTGCCAACGCGGGAATGCTTTTGCCCAGAAACGGCTGTTCGATCAGTACGCGAATCGGTTGTTTCGCGTAAGTCTACGCTACGTTCGAAATGAGCCGGAAGCGGAAGAAGTGCTGATGAATGCGTTTCTAAAAGCGTTTCGGGGAATAGAGGCCTTTACGTATCGGGATGATAATGGTCTTGAAGCCTGGCTTCGGCGGATTGTGGTCAATGAAGCCTTGCAGCACCTGCGCGCGAACCGACACCTGCCGCTTTTTCAGACCGACGACGAGGCAGAAGCTCAACCCGACGTAGTGCCCCTACCCGACGCCGGACTGGATGCCGAACGTATTTACGCACTGATCCGCGAGTTGCCGCCCGGTTATCGAACTGTGTTTAACTTATATGCTATCGAAGGATATACGCATCGTGAAATAGCGGAACAGCTACGTATCTCCGAAAACACATCAAAATCGCAACTGAGCAAAGCGAGGACCTTACTACAAACCTGGTTAGTCCAAAATGGCTATGAAACCGAAAACCGACGAAACGCCTGACGAATGGATTCGGCAAACGCTGAGTCAGCTTCCCGATACGCCACCGCCCGGTTCATCGTTCGATTCGGAGCGCTTGTGGACGCAGCTACGTCCTGAACTTCAGCAAACGCCGGTACGTCGCCGGATTGGTTGGGTGTGGTGGACAGCCGCGGCTTGTCTGCTCGGGCTCGTCTGGAGCTGGTTTGCGTGGAATCAGCCTGTTAGCAATCAGAAACAGGTTGCTACGTATCAACGTATTCGTCAAGCTAACATGCCCTTTGTTAGCTTACCAAAAGATAAAGTGATAGCTAAAACCACTACGGCTGCGCCTGTTACAACGATAAAGAGCCAGCTTAAAACAATACGTTATCATACTGGAAATCAGAAACATAATTCAACAGAGAGAAACGTAGCGCCTATGGCGGAACCCGTTGAAACAGTTGCTACGTTGCCAGCGCCCGCAACCTTTGTGAACGTAGCGCCAGTTGCTGAAAAGTCGCCGGAACAACGTAAAACCAACATAGCCAGCGGTACGTCGAAACGGCGGTTCCGGGTGGTGCACGAGAATGAATTACGAGCCGAGGAAGAAGCTGCTCCCCAACTTTATCATATCGATAATTTCGTACGACTGGGGGCTGGTCAGCGTGAGAGCAACGTATCAGACAGTCGCCAGCCCACTCTAATTATGCCTTTAACGACTAAATCAAACCAATAACCATGCGTTTATTTTGCTTATCTACCGTGCTCCTGCTGAGCATGGCCGGAATCGCCTTGTCTCAATCGACCGGAAATCACTTAACCGAATCTGGCGCCCGAAAGAAATTTATTGGCATAAGTCACGTCGAAATTGATTTGGGTCAACGTAACACGCTGATCATTGGCTACGATCAATACGATCAGCTACGTGCGCATCAGAACATCGACTCTGTGCTACGTCTATTCGTGGCCGATTATCGGAAAATTGAAGATACGGTCCAAAGTCCGACGCGGGCAGTTCACGCGCTGTTAAAACTGAGTATAGAAAATCGGGGCCTGGCGCTACGCTATACGCCCCAGCCCGCTACGTCTTTCCAGTTTCGGGATGGAGAGAGCCCAATTGAGGTGAAGACGCAGCAGGATACACTACAGATTGCGTGGGTTTCGGCAACATCGAAAGCTCTTCCGACTGATTTTGCGGTGTATCTTATGGTGAATAGCCTACAAGATATCGACCGGCTACTTCGCGCGGGGGGCGTTAACTCAAAAGTTGAGCAGGCACTCGAATCAATACGTCAGTACAAACACCATAACCTAACGAGCCCCAGATATGCCGTTACGTTGCTGCAAAGTCTTGATAATAAGCCTACATTTCGAAATCCCGGCCTGATCGGCGAACCGTTTCTTAGCTTTCATCCAGGCATTGGCGTCGGGCTAATCCGTAACCAATGGGTTCCTTCCTTTAATTTCGATCTGGAAATTGTCCCCAATCGTTTTCAGCAAGTTGGCTATTTTGTGGGATATGCTTCCAATTTCTTTTTCCAGCCATCGGCCGACAATACGTTTCAGACGTTCCGAAACGACTTTGTTCATGCGGGCGCATCGTTTTACCGAAAGGATAAAGGCAGTCGAACCGCTAATTTCAACCGACATATAGCTTCGTTCTACGTTGGTATTCCGGTGTATCGTTCAGGTAACTATTTCCAGTCTAATACCATAAAATTAGGGTCTACCGTTTACCAGAACTGGTTGTTTAAGATTCAGACGGAAGTATATATGAATGGATTTTTCAAACAAGTCAATCCAAGTCTACGATTGGTTGTTGGTTTTTGAACAGACAGAAATTTGAAAACCGTTTTAACCGTTTATATAAGAGTTTAAACAGGTTCAACACGCTCATCTTCTACTAATACATCTCTAGGAAAAGATATTTATGATATAAAATTGTGATATATAATATAATTGAATCATAGTAATCTTTATCTTTGAGGCAACAGTAAAGCAGTTTACTTAACTGCTCAATCAAACTAGCCTCTAAATGAGTTTGTTATGGTTACTAGGCACAAACATTTGATTCGAGTCGTCTTTGACGTGATCGACGACGCAAAAAAAAATATCAGTCTGGATAAGGATCTTTCGGTGCAAGCTCGTGATCCGGACGAAGCTATTGATTATGTTTTTACGGAAATGCAACGCCAGTTCAATCGCTCGGATATCCGTCTGTCGCGGGTTCGCATTTGTGCGTGAGGTTCAATAGATGGGCACCGGCTGTATGCTTATTCGCCCTACCTGAGTTTGCCTAATTGATCAGACAAGCGCTGGTTGATTAGGTAAATTCACAAACGAATGGGCAAATAAACACTGAAACGGGCTCCCTCACCTTCCCGGCTGTGTGCAACAATAGCCCCGTTGTGATTTTCGACTACTTTTTTAGCAATAGCCAACCCAATGCCCGTACCGGTGAACGTACCGCTACGTCCATGTAATCGTTGAAAAGCCCCGAAAATGGTTTCGCCATGACGACCCGAATCGAAGCCGATACCGTTGTCTGTAACCGTCAGAACGTAGTACTGCTTCACCGGATCGGGTAGGGCTGCCAATGAACTTTCAGGCGGATGTATGTCGTTGACGATGGACAATAAGCCCGGCGGAATGTCACGCGCCCGAACCCGACCGGCTTCAATCTGAATAGACGAAGACAGATCCGGCCGTCGGAATTTGAGAGCATTCGATAACAGATTCTGAAACAGTTGCCGCAGTTGTAGCGCATCGCCCTGCACAGTCGGTAACGTACCGATCGTCAGCGTTGCGTTTGTTTCGGCCACAGTAGTTTCCAGATCAACAAGAATTTCGGCGAGTAAGCTGTTCAGATCGATGGGAGTGAACGTTCGTTTCTGCGTAGTTAATCGCGATAGGGCCAGCAAATCGAGTATCAACCCGCTCATTCGTTCGGCTGCCGACTGCATCCGACGTAGCATATCCTGCCCTTGTTCGGGTATTTGGGCGCTGTATTCACTCAATACCAGATCGCCGAAGGCTTTAATTTTACGAAGAGGCTCCTGCAAATCATGGCTCGCTACGTAGGCGAAGCTCTGTAAACTACTGTTACTTTGCCGAAGTGCCAGATTAGCCGTTTCGAGCTGACTGCGGTAGTTTCGACTTTCGGTGATGTCGATGGACGATGTAAGAACTCCATCACCAAACTTGACCAGCGATACGTAGTAAAACCGTTTTTTACTTTCCCGCTCCATGACAATCGGCTGACCGGTTTGGTAAACGCGTATGTACTCTTCCACTACGCCACTTCCCAATAGAGCAGGATTCACTTCGCAGATGGTTTTGCCATAGAGCTCGTCGGCAGTCATGTTCATTATGGCCAGCGTCGTCTGGTTGGCCAACGTGTATTGGAAGTCAGTAACGGCGCCCTGTTCATCAAAAATCGCTTTGTAACAGGCAATCGATGTTAAGGATGCATTCAGAATACTTTGCAGCAGAGCTGTTTGTTGCTCTGAAATACTTTTAAGGTCGCGCAGATGCTGTTCGGCCTGGCGCTGCGCCGTTACGTCGATAAACGTTGAAACAGTACCCTCGCCCGAACGGGCTACGATGTTATAGAAGACACGTCCATCGGCAATTACAGCATCGAACTGAGCGGGTTCACCGGTTTCGATAACGCGGGCCATTCGGACAATCGTCTGGTCAATTTGCGTCGAAAAACCCATTGTTCGCACTGTCTGGCCAATCGCCTGCCGCCAATCTACCGGGAGCCATTGTTTTGCCCGCTCGTTAAAGTAAGTGTACCGAAAATCAACAATTTGCCCTTGTTCGTCCCGCACGGGCAAATGACTCGAAACAGCCATTTGCATCGACTGACTGATTTGCGTGAGCAATTCAGCCTGATGGCGCATCTGCTCTTCGTTCTCTTTACGTGTGTTGATGTCAATAAAAACGGCGGCTATCTGGTCGGGGCCAATCTGCGACACCGATACGTCGAACCAACCCCCAAACGGCGGAATGTAGTAGTCGTTACGTTGGGTGTGACCCGTTTGGACAGTGGTCAGATAATCATTCAGCAGGGCGCTTCCCCGCAGGGGCGGAAACAGCTCCAGCAACGTAGCGTTCTTAATCTCCTCCCGACTTCGGCCACAGGTTTTTACGGCTCGTTCATTGAGCAGTAACGGTTTAAAATCGACGATTTCCTGGGTATCGTTACGTAACGCCTGGTACGAAACGATACAAACCGGAGCCGACTCGAAAATAGCTCCCAACAGATTATTATCTGGCTGGTTTGCCAATGCGTCGGGATCTTTGATATAGAATTGAGAAAAGGCGTTCATTTAGGAAAAAGTTGACGAAACGGGGGGCAAGTAACAAAATCATTTCGGTAGTTAAGCAAGTTACGAACTCTGTGGCTCAAACGCGTTAAAAAGCCCTTATACTGTTGGCAAAGCTGCTTCCAACCAGCCCCAGAACGTAGCCCATGAACCTGATTATTTATCGGATTTTCGGCAAATGATTTTTCTGTTAACAAACCCATATTAAGACCGTTTATAGCTTTGTAATCAGCCATTTATTACGTATATTTACCTCCCCAATTTTCAACAGCAACTTTACTAATGAGCCAACAATTAGTCTTCATACTACGTCTGGCTTTTCAATACCTATGAAAAAAGGAAGCTCGAATCCAAACCAAATGCAGATTGATTTTCTGGCGGCCTATCGCCGGATGCTCGTTAGCCTTGGCAGCCCTGAGAATCTGCCGGTTAACGAAAGTCTGTTCATGCGTATGACCGACCAGTGGGAGGCTACACGGGCCATTCCAAAGAATTTACTTTTCCAGAAAAGCCCGGTTGAAGCTGTAGTTTTCCGGCTACAGAGAACCGATGATCGCCTTCAGTTTCCCGATGAATTCATTGCCGGTGAAATTCGCGGTGAGCAGGGCCTGACCGGCTTTTCGTCAAAGTTCCGGGAGCAGGGCTGGGTCATTCTACCCGCCGAATTGTCGGCCATGTACAAGAATCTGTTTTTGACGATTCTGGCTGCTTCTGTAGGGCTGGATCATCTGTACCCTAACCGGAAAGAACTCCTGGCCGAAGCCGAACGTGTGGCGCTGGCTGCCATGCTGCCCGAAGCTGAAGTACGGAAGTTTTTTGGCTTACGCCTGACGCGCTTCCCGGATAGTTTCCGTAGCGAAGTTGCCAATTATTTTAACATGCCTTTCGATTACGTGCTGAAACGGGCCAATCACCTCGGCATGGTATCGGAGCAGGTAATTGAAGAAGCCAACGCTCAGGCTATACGTTCGACTATACTACGCCGTCCACAAAGCAGCCGGGCAGCGTAAATCCGTTTCTGATAAAAATCCAGGTTTCATGTGAACTGTGCTGTAAACATGATACCTGGATTTTTTATTTAGGACCAGCAATCAATTTCTTCGGAATAACCTTTGCCAGCGAATCGGTCAGAATTTGCGCTGCGAACTCATTTCCAGCAATATTCCAGTGCGAATCGGACGGTTTGTAGAGTTGTTTTCCTTCCTGAGCTGCCTTCCGCATGGGTTCATACAAATCAATATACGGAATCTGATTTGACCGCAGTTGCTCCGAAAGCAGTCGCGTTGGCGTCATTACGTCGTAGGGTAGTTTACCGGCAAATTCATAATAAGCCTTGATCATATCCTGCTGCAACGTAGCGCTAACTTGCAGTTCATCCGGGATGATGACAATCATGAACTTGGCACCCTGTTGTTTACAATAATCGCGGATTCGAAGCAACGTAGCAACCGTTTGTTCGAAGAAACCATTCTGAGGTCTGGTTGCCGAGCCTGAATCGGGCATGTGATACTTCCAGGCGTCTAATCTGTCTTTTTCGATTCGAAGGTATTCAGCCTGATTGAATGTCCGACAACTATCGCAGTAGGGTTGATGACCGGCAAAATCGTTGACCTTCCAGGTTACTTTGGCTATATAATTCAACGCTGTCAGCATATACGAGTGCCGGAAAAACCATCGCTTTTTGATAACATCGAAGTCATTACCGACAAAAAACGATAGCAGTACCAGATCAGGTTTCAGATCAGCTCCCTCGTTCGTCAGGATACTATAATAATCGGTTGGGTTCGTCTGCGAGATACCCATGTTGAACAAACTAACCGGGCCAACCTGCTGATTTAGTTTAGTTTCCAGTTTAGTCAGATACGTATCACCCTGAGGCACAATGCCGAAGGCAAATGAATCGCCCAGGCCAATAATCCGGTAATCACCTGGCTTAGCCGTGAATTCTTTATCGTTAAAGCCACCGGCATTCAGTTTATAGCCATACAACGTAACATGCGGTTTGCCCCGGTAACGGTTGTAAGAATCGTCATAGAAAATATGCGAATGGGCGAAATAATTGTAGACTCGTAGAACAACCTCTCCCAGCAAAAACGTAGCAACAATTAGAATAATAATAAAAATACAATTGTAAAGCAGCGACTTAAGCATCTCTGTGGATAGTCAATAAATAGGGATTATCAAACAGTCAAACCTGAATTCGGCACAAAGAGAAAAACGGACAAACTGTAAAAATTTACTCGCAAGTATATGCTTTATTAATCATTACTAAAACCGGATTTTCATTCTAATTCGTTACCTGTTTTCGCGACGATCATTAACCTGATGATCGTTCCGAAATTTTAGAAACTTCTCCCATTTTCACTTAACAATACAGCTAATACTCCGCAGCCTTAGTCAAAAATCAAGTTAAGAAGCATCTTATTGATAATAAATAGCTTAAGTCGCTTTTTGACTTATTCCTTGTCACGGTTCTCTTTTATCAAGAATTTCCACGAAAAAGAGTGATTTTTCTGCGATTCAGTTGGAAGTCAGTAAAAGAAAGTTCTGCTTTGCATAACCTATAAAATCAATAGACTATAAATAGTATTAGTCTATCTACAACCGGGAGAATAGGGAGAATTAAAAAATAGACCACAGATGAAGCGATACAAGATGTTTGCAAGACCTCACTGTTGAGGCCTATAGCCAACAAAATCAGTAGAAAATTCGCAACACTTAAAAGAGGGGGCTCACCAAACAGCCCTGAAAAGGAACGCCAACCATTACCACAAATGACACAAATTTTCAAACCAGTATTTTTTATAGGGTTGATTCTCCTGCCCTATTTTTTGTCAGCTCAAAATGCCCCCGTTATTAACTCCACCATATCTGGCAAGGTAGTCGATGCCCGCAGCAAAGAATTGCTGATTGGTGCAACGGTAACCATCAAAGGCATTACCAATGGGTCTGTAACAGACATAAATGGTCAGTTTAATCTGGTTACTGCACAAAAGTTACCTTTTACGGTGGTTGTTTCTTTTGTCGGTTATCAGACGAAAGAAGTGGTTCTGAACGATAATAACGTAGAGATTCCACTTGAAGAAGCCGCCAACCAGCTCGACGACGTAGTAATCACGTCCCGCCGTCGGTCGGAGTCGGCGCAGAACGTACCGATTCCAATTTCGATTGTCAGCGGCAGCCGGGCCGAAGATGCTGGTGCATTTAACGTGAATCGGCTGAAAGAATTGGTGCCAACGGTTCAATTATACGCGTCAAATGCCCGGAATACTACGTTAAACATTCGTGGTTTAGGCTCTACGTTTGGTTTGACAAACGATGGTATTGATCCCGGCGTTGGGTTCTACGTTGACGGCGTTTACTACGCTCGCCCAGCTGCTACAGCACTTGATTTCATTGATATTGAACAAGTTGAAGTGCTACGTGGTCCACAGGGAACGCTGTATGGTAAAAACACGACGGCTGGCGCATTTAACATCACCACCCGCCCCGCTGCCTTTACGCCCGGTGGCAGTTTTGAATTAAGTTACGGCAACTACGGATTCATTCAGGCGAAAGGATCGCTGACAGGGCCTCTGAGCAAAAAACTGGCGGCTCGGGTGTCGTTTACGGGTACGCAACGTAACGGTACGTTCTTCAATGTGCATACTCAACTTCCTATCAACGACATCAACAACATTGGTGTGCGGGGCCAGCTTCTATACACGCCATCCGACAATGTAAAGATTACCCTGATCGGGGATGTTTCTGATCAAAAACCAAATGGATATGGCTATCCGGTTGCCGGGGTTGTTCCGACCAAACGGGCGGCTTACCGTCAGTTCAATGCCATCATCGCCGATTTAAATTACAAACTTCCCTACTCCAGTGCGTTTGAACGTGTCGTTGACCTCGATACGCCTTCTAAAGCGGATAACCAATTAGGGGGCGTTTCCTTAAATGCCGACATAAAAATCGGCAATGGTACGTTGACCTCTACCACAGCATGGCGTTACTGGAAATGGGGACCGTTGAACGACCGCGATTATATTGGCCTGCCGGTTTTCACCATTTCAGCCGGTAACTCGGTACACGATCAATGGTCGCAGGAAATACGTTATTCGGGCAAAATATCGTCCAATGTAAGCGGTGTTGTTGGGCTATTTGGCCTTTGGCAGGATCTTAAATCCGACCCCGTACAAACCGAAGAAGCCGGTTCGGCTCAGTGGCGTTTTGCACAAAGCTCAACTAGTGCCCTTTGGAAAACACCCGGTTTGTTCGACAATTTTGGTATTCGCACCACGAACCGAATTCGCAGTACAGGGTTAGCCGTTTTTGGTCAGGTTGACTGGGCAATATCGGATAAACTCCACGTATTACCGGGTATTCGCTATAACTACGACAAGAAAATCGCCAATTATAAGCGCGAGACGTACGGTGGCCTGCAAACAACCGATGCAGCTTTAATCGCATTAAAAAACGGCGTTTATACCAATCAGGCGTTTGACATCGACGTAGCAGAGGATAACTTCTCGGGCCAGTTTACCCTGCAATACAGAGCCAACGATCGCTTTAATGCATACGGGACTTACTCAATAAGCTATAAACCGGTTGGCGTTAATATCGGCGGCTTGCCAACGGCTAACGGGCAGGTATTGCTCGACCTGGCACGTGTGAAGCCAGAGCACGTGACGCATTATGAATTCGGCATAAAAACCAAACCAACGCCCAACTCTGTTCTGAACGTCGTGTATTTTAACTCCGACATTAAGGATTACCAAACGCAGGTACAAACACCTGAGCCTGGCGTAAACAGGGGGTATCTGGCCAATGCCGAGAAAGTTCGGGTGACAGGCCTTGAAGTGGACGGCAATATTCGCCTGACGAATAACTTTACACTGAATGGATCGGTAGCGTACACGGATGGCAAATACGTATCCTTCAAAAATGCGCCCGTGCCGCTCGAAGAAACCGGTGGCGAACAGGCCTTCAAGGATATTTCGGGAGGAGTACTACCGGGTATCTCAAAATGGGCCGGTTCTGTAGGTGGTGAGGTAACGGCCAAAGGGAATCTAATCGGTTATAAAGGTAATTTCTTTGTAGGGCTGGATGCATTTTCCCGTTCCTCATTTTCGTCGAGCCCCTCGCCTTCTCAGTATTTAAACATCGACGGATATACGTTGGCCAACGCCCGAGTTGGTTTCAGAGCATCGACCGGAATTTCTTTCTTCGTCTGGAGCCGGAACCTGTTCAATACCAACTACTACGAACAATTGCTGGCGGCTCCGGGCAGTGCGGGCCATTATGCCGGCATCGTCGCCGATCCGCGTACCTACGGCGTTACGTTGCGCTACGTGTTCTAAATGAACGTACCCAAATCCTTAACCAATCTAATACACTGACAAATGGTCTAAACCCCCTAAATTTCCTTCAGAGGATTTAGGGGGTTTAGACTATTTGTGACAACCTACGGAACGTAGCACTCTATCTCTCTTGTCAATTCTCCTAAAGCTGTTTGCGTTTGTTTCGAGCAACGTAAACAGCTTTGTTATTTTTTGTGTATTAGTATTTACGTTCCATTCGTATATATAGTTACCGGTAGAATGAGAAATCGACAAAAATCAACTTTTTGATTTTCAACTGGTTATTCTTTATTGTTTTCACATACCCTACCGTTTAATCTATTTTTCTAATCCAACTATGAAGCACTTTCTTCTTTTACCAGCCTTTTTTTTACTGGCTACATCCCTGGCGCAGGCACAGGCTAATCTGGCCGGCATTGTTACCGACGTCAACGAGAAGCCCCTAGCCGGTGTAACCATCCTCGTAAAAGGGACCAGTACCAGCACTACCACAGGCACGGATGGCCGCTTTAAACTACAGGCTCCGGGCGAAGTACCGCTCACAATTACGGCGTCGTTTGTGGGTTATGAGCCAAAAGACGTAGCAGTACTTGGTAATAATTTCCGAAGTATCGTGGTGAAACTCAATGAAGAAATTAGCCTTACTGACGAATTTGTGACCGCACCCAGCCGTGTATCCGAAGCCATTCAGCGGGCATCGGTAACGGTCGAAAAGCTCAACACCGGCAACTTTCAGCAATCGCCCGCGTATAGCCCGTTCGATGCGCTTCAGTACGTAAAAGGTGTCGACGTACTGACTCAGAGTATTACGTTTAAATCCATCAATATGCGTGGTTTCGGGGCGAATAATAACAACCGTTTTCTGCAATTGACAGATGGTATGGACAACCGCTCGCCCAGCCTGGGATTTGGCTTCGGAAACGTAGCGGGCATTCCGGATCTGGACGTAGCAACTATTGAACTGGTTCCAGGCGCTTCGTCAGCCCTGTATGGCCCCGATGCCCTTCAGGGGTTAATGCTCACAACCAGCAAGAATCCATTTACGTATCAGGGCCTGAGTGTGCAGCTTAAAGGGGGCGTCAACAACGTAGCGAAAGCCAGTATATCTCCCCAACCATTTGGCGATGTTGCGATTCGATATGCTCGCCAGTTCGGAACGCGCTTTGCCCTGAAAGTGAATTTCCAGCGATTCATAGGCACCGATTTCATTGCCGACGATTACAGCGACCGTTCGACCCGTGCCCGCGCCAACTTTTTCGCCGTTGATCCTGCCCGTGGTGGGCAGGCTACAGGTATTGGTTATCAACGCAATAACAACCCGAATACGAATCTTCAGTACGACGGTGTGAATGTGTATGGCGATGACATCAATTCGGGGGGCGCCTTCGCGTTTCCAGCAAATTATGCCAATTTACCCCTACAAAATCAACTCGTAACCCGCACCGGCTACACTGAGCTGGACCTATTAGGCAACAATGGCAAGGTGTTTAACAATCGGGCCAACGTAGCACTGCATTACAAGCTTCCAGGCGATATGGAGGCCTCCGTGGGCTGGTATTATGGCAACGGCAATTTCGTCCGTACGAGCAGCTATCGGGAGTATTTTCCGAATTATCAGCGCCATCAGTTCAAGGCCGAACTGCGGGGCGAAAACTTTTTTCTACGGGCCTACACCACGCAGCAACAAGCCGAAGCCTGGAGCATCGGTCAGACGGCTACTGCCATCAACAATAGCTGGAAATCAAACGGGCAATGGGCTACCGAGTTCGGTCTGGCCTATATCGAGAACAAAGTGAGCGTTGGCGAGGCTCGTCTAACCGCCGACCGGAATCGATATCTGCCCGGTACATCGCGTTTCAATACCATGCGCGATGCTTTCACCAATACGTATAACACTGATACGTTAGCGGGATTTCAGGGCGCCCGTGGTACGCGATTCCGCGACAATTCGGCTCTCTGGCATTACGAAGGCATGTTTAATCTGACCGATATTGTGCAGGTAGCCGAAGTAATTGTTGGCGGCAGCGTTCGGCATTACGGCCTCAACACGGGCGGCACGGCCATTACGTTAAAAAGTGACGGTTCGGAATATACCATCAACGAATATGGCGCTTATGCGCAGGCTTCCAAAGCGTTACGTATCAATACTACCATAACTGTAAAACCAACGCTGGCACTACGTTACGACAAGAATCAATTCCTTGCAGGAAGATTTAGCCCACGTGCATCAGCCGTTGTGAGCCTCGGCACGCACCATTTCCGGGGATCGTGGCAACTTGGATTTAGAAATCCGGCGCCCGGTCAATTATTTTCCGTACCAACGGCAGGACGTAGTGGCGAAGTGGGCGGACTAACGGTAGCAACTTCAGCCGCCGACTTGACTCGGCGACCCGCTTATCTGGAAAGCGACGTATTGGGCTTTGCCGCCCGAACTCTGACCGAAGCACAGTTACGTAGCCGCGCATTCCAGCCTGCTACGTTCACCACCGAAAAATTACAGACCTGGGAAGTAGGCTACAAATCACAGATTCATAGCCGGTTATTTGTTGATGCCTTCTATTTTCACAGCAAATACACTGATTTTATTGCTGCTCAAACGTATTACCAGCTCAACAACGGGCAGCTTACAGATTTGGCCGCTAACGCCTACCGGGTTCTACAAATCAACGCGAATAGTAACAATGAGTTGTTTGTCGATGGGTTTGGGGTGAGCGCTGATTATAGCATCGGCCACGGATTTATCCTGAGTGGGAACTACGTTTATCAGGTGGGTACCATCACGCTACGTGATGCACAGGGCAACGTAGTGAACAACAACGTGGGCGAACCAATTCGGAAACGAAAAATGAGCGACCCGGACGTAGTGCAGAAAGGCCGAAATTTCTTCAATACGCCCGAAAACCGGTACAATCTCAGCCTGGCCAACGCCCGAATCACCGACCGGCTGGGTGCTACGTTAGCCTACCGCTGGACGGGGCAGATGTGGTACGAACAAGGCATTACGGCCGGTGATGTGTGGCTACCCGCCTGGAGTAGCGTCGATGCGCAGGTATCTTACAAACTACCGCAGTTTAAATCGGTTGTAAAAGTGGGCGGCACTAATCTGCTCAACAACTACTACGTGCAGGGCTATGGACTGGCCCGCATCGGCGGAATGTATTACGTAAGCGTTACCTTTGATGAATTAATGTAATGAAGTTTTAAAGTTATAGGGTTGTAATGTTATAAAGTTGGCTGACGCATTCAGAACTCTATAACTCTGCAACTTTATAACCTTACGACTCTATAACTTCTTTATGAATCCGTACCTCCCCTATTTTTTCGGGCCACAGGCAGAATACTACGTTCAGGCGAATGACGATATTGAAACGGGCAAAGTGCAGTTTAATGGCGCGGCTTTTCTGGCCGGTGTACTGTGGATGGGTTATCGGAAAATGTACTTGCAGGCTTTCATTACGGCAGTTCTTATTTTTGGTGAGAATTTAGCCGAAGAGCTGATCTTTCCGCCAAAAACCCAGACAAGTAATTCTCCTATCGTTACGATTTTGATTAATCTGGTCGTCGGATTCATCAGTAACCGACTGTATATCAATTTTGCCAAACGTCGGGTAAACCGCATTCTGGCCCAAAATCAGGGCGCTTCAGAAGAACGCCTTATTGATTTAGTAAGTCAGCAAGGCGGAGTAACCTGGTACGGGCCGTTTATCGTACTGGCCATCATTCTGGTAACCGCTTTCGTGTTCACTATGATTGCTGAAAGTCTGGGCGTTAAGCTGGCGTAATGTAGTTCCTGCCGGCTTCGCACGGATGCCAAAGCCAGCAGGATTCTTTACATTCACAACGCAGCAACCTGATTCAAGCCCCACTGCTCTACTATTTTACCGTCATTCAGTCGAAAAATATCGTAGAACGTAGTGATTCGACTTCCTTGTCGGCTCTCGTACTGAATAACAACAAAATCAGCCTCACCGATGATCCGCGCTACGTTCCCAACTTTCAGCGATGCTGCCTGTTGCTGCCAATACGTGGTTAGTCCGTCAAGACCGTTCGCTATATCGGATCGGTGCTGAACGAGGTCTTGGGCCACAAAATTGGGTAATACACTGATGTCTCTTTTCACAAAGACCTGCTGATAGAATGCCCGTATAATGGCCTTATTACCAGCCGTAAGACTACTATCGTCTAAAGGCATCGGTCCATCCATGAGCGCATGACCATGTAGGCTTGTGGCGGGCTGGTCTTGCATAGCGTCCCAATGTTCAACGACTTTGCCATTTTCCAATCGATACAGATCAAGTACGGCTTTCCGATGCCCGCCCCAATCGAAACTCATGTTGGTGATTACGTAATTATCTTCGGCAATCAGGCGCATAAACGGAGCCGATGAAACAGGCGGTTTGGGCATTTGCTTCATCATTGAAAGCGCTTCTAATAACCCTTCTTTTCCCGGCTTAACCGTCGGACTGTGCTGGATATACTCATCGGCAATGATTTCTGCTGCAAACGCAATATCGCCCTGCGCGACAGCCCGCCGATAGAAATCAAGAATTATGGATTTATTTAATGTCTCTTGTTTCATGATAAATACATTGTTGATTACCTGAGCATTACGTTCAGACGCAACGCCAGGGCTGAATAAATAAGATACGCTTCACCACGAACGATGTGGCAGAGAACTCTTTTTGAAATAGGATAAATCGGCTGCTTGGACTAAAGCAGTCGTGGCCGGGAAACGTGCTACGTATGAGCAGCTACGTTTGGCAATCAGGAGTGGTATGTGATGCAAACTTTCAGGACGGTAAAGTTAACAAATTTGGAAAACTGAGGTGAAACGACGTAGCATTTTTACTTTTACAGCCGAACAACCCAATTCATCCCATGAGATACTTTTTCGCTCTTTTTCTTTTCAGCAGCCTTGTATTTATAGGTTGCGGTACGTCGAAAACCACTACGTCGGCGGTTCAAGAAGAGAAAGCTGTTACCAATATTGCTTTTGGTTCGTGCAGTCGTCAGAGTTTGCCGCAACCGCTTTGGGACGACGTAGTGGCCCAGAAACCCGACTTGTGGATTTGGCTCGGCGATAACATTTACGGCGATTCGGAAAGCATGGACACGCTACGTGCCAAATACGCGGTTCAGAAATCGAACCCCATTTACCAGCAACTACGTCAGTCGACGAAGATTATTGGCGTGTGGGATGATCACGATTATGGCGTGAACGATGGCGGCAAAGAATATCCCAAACGAAAAGAAAGCCAGCAAGTTATGCTCGATTTCCTGGACGTACCGGCCGGCAGTCCGCTACGCAAGCAGGAAGGTGCCTATTCGGTCAATACGTATGGTCCGAAAGGGAAACGCGTAAAAGTGATTCTGCTGGATGCGCGTTATTTCCGCGATCCATTGAAGAAAGAAGACAAAAAGAACGTACCAGACCCAACGGGCGACATTCTGGGCGAAACGCAGTGGAAATGGCTGGAGACCCAATTGACCAACTCCGACGCCGATGTGCATATTATCGGCAGTGGCATTCAGGTGCTTCCCGATCAGCATGTTTATGAAAAGTGGGCCAATTTCCCGACTTCCCGCCAGCGGCTTCTGGACATTATCGGCAAAACCAAACCGAAGGGCGCTTTCTTTATCAGTGGCGACCGGCACATGGCTGAAGTATCGAAGGTTAACGTACCAGGACTTGGTTATGAGCTATTCGACATCACCAGCAGCGGCCTTACGCACGTATCGGCCCCGCACGAAGAACCGAATCACTACCGCGTTGGCGACATGGTTTCTAAACTCAACTACGGCCTGATAACCGTCAATTGGGAATCAAGACCCTTAACAGCCACCGTCCGCATAAACGGCGATGACCGCGCTACGTACCTGACGCAGGAAATTAGGTTTTAAGGTAAAAGAAAGGGCCAAGCCGCTACGGCGAACCGTTTCAGCTTGGCCCTTGTAAAAATCTGCTGCTGATTATGCGGCCAAGCCGGAGCCTGGCCCATATATTATTCCTTCGTCAGTAACCCCATTACCTCTTCCGAGATGCCGGTCATCGAAAAACCGCCATCGTGAAAAAGATTTTGCATGGTAACCATGCGCGTCAGGTCAGAGAATAACGTAACGACGTAATCGGCGCACTGATCGGCGGTGGCGTTGCCCAGCGGAGCCATTTTTTCGGCGAATTCGAAGAATTTATCGAAACCACCAATACCGCTTCCCGCTTTCGTAGGCGTTGGCGATTGCGACACCGTATTCACGCGCACGTTCCGGTATTTGCCGTAATGGTAGCCGAAGCTACGCGCCACCGATTCGAGCAGGGCTTTGGCATCGGCCATGTCGTTATAGAATGGAAACGTGCGTTGAGCCGCCATATAAGTGAGCGCTACAACTGAGCCCCATTCGCTGATGGCATCGAGTTTATAAGCCGTCTGCAACATTTTGTGCAGCGACATCGCCGAAATATCGACGCTTTGTTTATACCACTCGTAATTCAGGTCGGAGTAAGCTTTTCCTTTCCGAACGTTGGGGCTCATGCCGATGCTGTGCAAAACAAAGTCAACTTTGCCGCCCAGCACATCCTGCGATTTGGTGAACAAATTTTCGAGATCGTCAACCGACGTAGCATCGGCCGGAATAATTTCGGCACTGCATTGTTCTGCCAGTTGGTTGATGGCGCCCATGCGCATGGCAATGGGTGCATTGGTGAGGGTAAAGGTGGCGCCTTCTTCTTTCGCCTTCAGCGCAACTTTCCAGGCAATCGATTTTTCGTCTAGAGCACCGGAAATGATGCCCCGTTTTCCGTTCAATAATCCGTAGGCCATGTTTTAAAAAGAGTGAAGAGTGAAGAATGACAAGTGAAAAAGAAAATAGCACCGTGGCTATTATTCATTCCTCACTCTTCATTTTTCACAAAATCTCCCCAAAGTTAGCTTATTTTTTTGGGCGAAGGACTACCGGAGTTGAAGGAGCCGGCGCCGACGGCAGTTTCACTACGTTGGCAAGAAACGATTCGGTAGCCTGATAAACGCCTTTTAAGTCGCTGGAAGTGAAGTGGGAAGCAATCACATGAGCACCCGCGTTCGGAAATGCAATCTTTTGTTTGTTACGTTCCGATGTACCTAACTGATTATACATCGTAAGCATGGCTTCTACCGACACGACGTTGTCCTGATGTTCTTCGTCTTTGTAGTAATAACCCATAAATACGGGCTGCTTCACTTTCTCAAATTGTTCATTTGTCATGTACCGATCAATCATTGTTTGCAAGGTAAGCAGGCCGTTTGTGTGGTATTTCGGCAGCCAATACACGGCCCGTTCGCCATTGTAATGCGTATTGGTAATGTGTCTATCCGGAAAAACCTGATCAATAATTTGCTGCCCCCACGGGCCCGTTACCAGACGTAGTGCGGGATTAGCCACCGCAATGCAGGGCGAATACAAGACCAAGCCTTCAATTTCAGGGTGGCGGGCCGCCAGATACAGCGCTAACATTCCTCCCGCCGACGTACCCATTACAATAACTTTCTCCCCCAGAGCTTTGCCCACGGCCAACGCTCGTTCGGCTGATGCCGCATAGTTGGAAGGCGTAATATTCTTGAGCGCATCGGGAGATTTAATGCCGTGTTCAGCCGTGCGGGCCAGATACAGATTGCAGCCAAAATGACGGGCAATCTGTTTGTGAATGGGATCGCCCTCGGCCCAGCTTGCCGAAAAACCAGGCAGATAAATGATGCTGTAAGGCGTTTTTACTTTCCGCAAACTATCGGCCCAGATAATCCGCGCTTCGTTATCGGGTCGCAGATTGGCTGCTCGCTCGGCGTCGCCGATACGTTGTTCGAGCCGTATTAAATCGGTATCAACCGTAACCGGTTCATCACGAACAGGATCTGATTTTGCCATCGGACCGAGTAAATATCCTACTACCATAACCGCTACCAACAGCCCAGCTATAACCCAAACTCGTTTCATGTATATTCTTTAATATCCATTCTAATTCGCCAGTCTTTCGGCAGATAATTATTTACCCGATTACCTACGCCTTTTACCCAACCCAGATTCAAGCCGTTGTAGCGCGCTGTTAACCAACCTTTAACGACTGAATCGGGCATTAAATTTTCCTTTTTAAAATAACGTAGCGCTTCTTCTTTATTGAGGTCCAGAGCGGGTAGATCTTTTCGGACCGACGTGCTAAGTGCCAACGCGTGCGATGGAATAAAATCCTGGCCTTTAAACTGACCCATTTCCAGGCCGAAACCCTTCTGTCGCAACGTACTATCTAAAAACAGAAACGTTTTTTCGAGCGATTTGGGTAACGCCATTACGTCGCCATTTGGTTTTTCCCAGAACGAAAAATCGGTTGGATTCTGAAGCCAGCCAGAAGCCGACGCCGTTTCCCGGGGGCGTAGCGCGCGGATACTCCGAAAGGTGCGGGCATCCACTTTCACGGAAGCGGTAAACGCGGTTTTCTGAAAAACGCTGATAAAAAAACCTTCGCCCCGCACGCGGTGAGGAAAACACTGATACCCAACCGCGTTATCCACATCTTTTTCCACTACGTTCCACTCAACTGGCAAATCGAGTTGTCGATTTCGGAAACCATTCTGAGTCAGGAACCGGACGTTGTCGATGTTTTCGGCGTCGTTATACGTACAGGTGCTATAAATGAGAATACCACCTTCATCGAGCAACGGAGCAGCCGAACTCAGAATGCGTTTCTGGCGGGCCGAGCAAAGTGCTACGTTCGCTTCCGACCATTCCTCAACAGCCGACGGATCTTTCCGAAACAAACCCTCACCCGAACAGGGCGCGTCAACAACCACTACGTCGAAAAAACCGGCTAATTTGTCTAGCTCGTTTGGATCGTGATTGCTCACCACTACGTTTGGATAACCCCATTTATCGAGATTTTCACGTAGCACCGACACCCGGCTCCGAATCACTTCATTGCAAATCAGCAGACTATCCGGTGAGATCATCGACGCTAGCAACGTACTTTTCCCACCGGGGGCCGCGCATAAATCCAGTATCCGAAGCGGTCGATTCAGCCTGACGGTTTGCCGTAGTGCTTCGCTCAACAACATGGAAGAAGCCTCCTGAACGTAGTACGCACCCGCCTGAAACAGCGGATCGAGCGTAAAGTTTGGGCGCTCGGGTAGGTAGAAACCTTCTGCGCACCAGGGAACGGAAAGTAACCCGGACGTATCAACGGCGGGTTTACTCGGATTCACCCGAATACTGACAGGGGCCGGTTCCGTTAATGCCTGTTGAAACTGGGAAAAATCATTGGGTAACTGCGTCTGCATTTGCTCCTGAAAAGCAGGAGGTAATGCTGTTGGAAACTGATTGGAAGGAGGATTCATCAGGCAAAAATACGGAACAGTCGGGCGGTTTTCGTTAAACTTGCAGCATGGCAGCAACACATGACCAATTTAGCCGAATCAGGACGTTTATTTTCGATATTGACGGCGTAATGACCAACGGTGACGTGCATCTTCTGGCTTCAGGAGAGCGCTTTCGGACCATCAATATTCACGATATGTTTGCAATTGAACAGGCGCTGAAAGCCGGATTCCGCGTTGGTATTGTCTCGTCGGCCAATGCTGAAGGGATACGTAACTGGCTGATAAGCATGCATGTAAAAGACGTATTCATGGGTGGCCCACCAGACCAGAAAGTAAACGCCTATCTCGGCTACGTAACACGCGACAGCCTCAACGAATCCGAAATTCTCTATATGGGCGACGACCTCCCCGACTACCCAATCATGAGTCGCCCCGACGTACTAAGTGCCTGCCCAGCCGATGCCGTGGCTGAAATTCAGGCCATTAGCCGGTACGTCTCGCCAAAATCGGGAGGTAAGGGTGCCGTCCGCGACGTAATAGAGCAAGTGATGCGAGCACAGGGAAAATGGTAACGCGGACATCTTGTCCGCCGTGTTATTAACTATGCGGACAAGATGTCCGCGTTACAATTATGAGTGATTTAGCCAAGCGCGACCGGGCCGTTATCTGGCATCCGTTCACGCAAATGCAATTAGCCCCACTACCTACTCCTATTGTACGTGGCGAGGGTTCAGTGCTTTATGGTGCTGATGGACGCACGTATCTGGACATGATTTCATCGTGGTGGGTCAATTTGCATGGCCACGCCCACCCCTATATTGCCGAGCGCGTATCGGAGCAGTTACGAACGCTGGAACACGTTATTTTTGCCGATTTTACCCACCCGTCCGCCGTCGAATTAGCCGAACGTTTGCTGGAAATTCTCCCGGCGAATCAGTCAAAAGTGTTTTACTCCGACAATGGGTCTACAGCTGTAGAGGTTGCGCTGAAAATGGCGTTTCAGTATTGGCATAATATCGGCAAGCCTCGTCAGAACATAGTGGCGCTGGAAAACGCATATCATGGCGATACGTTCGGCGCGATGGCGGTGGGAGGACGTAGTGCGTTTACCGCTCCGTTCGTTCCCTTTCTATTCGATGTAGATTACCTGCCTTTTCCCACAGCCGGACAAGAAGCCGACGTACTGGCACAGGCCGAAAAGTTATTCACCGACAACGTAGCGGCTTTCATCATTGAACCCCTCGTTCAGGGGGCGGGCGGCATGAATATGTATTCGCCTGATATTCTGGATAAACTCATTCACATTGCTCGTCGTCATAACGTACTTATTATTGCTGATGAAGTCATGACCGGCTTCGGGCGAACGGGTAAGTTGTTTGCTTCTGATTATTTGCAGGAAAAACCGGACCTGATGTGCCTGTCGAAAGGCATTACGGGAGGAACGATGGCCCTAGGCGTAACTACCTGTACGCAGGCTATTTATGATGCATTTTTGTCTGATGATAAGTTTAAAACTCTTTTTCACGGGCACTCGTTTACGGCGAATCCACTAGCTTGTACGGCTGCATTAGCCAGTATGGATTTGCTGTTGAATGATGATACGCAACGTAGCATTCAACGTATTGCGCAACGTAACGCCGATTTCGCTCAGCGACTTGCTACGTTCCCAGCTGTCGAAACTATCAGACAACGGGGTACTTTACTCGCCTTTGATTTGAAAGCTGGTGAACAAACTTCCTATTTCAATTCGGTCCGCGACGTAGCTTATAACTTTCTGCTGGAACGGGGTATACTAATGCGACCATTAGGAAACGTATTGTATCTGATGCCCCCTTACTGTACTACCGACGAGCAGTTGGATTACGTTTATGAACAAATTGAGCATCTTTTAGTGACTCTATAAATGGTTGGAGTGCTTGACATTTCGATGTAAATCGTACAATTTTGTTTCATCAGGCGGGAGTAGCTCAGTTGGTAGAGCGGCAGCTTCCCAAGCTGCAGGCCGTGGGTTCGAGACCCATTTCCCGCTCAACATTATACTATCTCATTATTAGCTGGTTAACTTATTAGTTAGCCAGCTTTTTTTTGAGGTAAAATTTTCAATAAAACAACTCCTCAGGTTCGCCTAAATAGTTAGCTATTGCTTGCAATACTGGAGTCAATTAATCAAGCTCAACAATAAGAATGAAGAATAAAAAGTACCACCCATTTTTCACCCATGATGAATCTGGCAATACCGAAAGTTTACAAACTCCAAGATTTATAGAATCTAAAACAATAGAAATAAAACCTGTTTAATGTTTAACTAAAGTACTCCTAATCAAGGGCTGGGCTGATGCATCGACTCGTTCCTTAGTCCGGCCATTTAGTATGACTTTGGCCCATTCATAAGCCAGTGTTTTCTTAATTGACAGACCGATGCCATCCGTTGCTCCGGTTACTAAAGCGATTTCCCACCCAACTGTAAATCCATGTCTATCGCGTTTAAGAATGTCGTTCTATGATCCGCTGCACCTTTTGCCAGCCAGTGAGGAATTAGGCAATGATCGGACTGTCTACCTGATTCATGCATTCAGTATATCGTCTCAGAACAAAAAAATTGGCGACAATTCGTGCTGCTCCGTGGCTATATCGTCAAATTTCAACATAATCCGTGGCGGTTTCTGAAATTAATAAGCTTGAATTAGTGTCTCTAGAATAATAGCTAATCGCTTTCACTCAGTAACTTCTAATGTCCCCAAAGACATATTTCTTTCTAATCCTGATTTTAGGTAGTTTAACCGCGCTGGGACCCTTTTCCATTGACATGTATCTACCGGGCTTCCCTGCCATTGCCAACGATCTACACACTACCCCGGCCAAAGTCTCACTCTCTTTATCCGGGTTTTTCATCGGTATTTCCCTTGGCCAACTTCTATATGGACCATTACTCGACCGGTTTGGTCGAAAAAAACCGTTATATATCGGTCTGATCGTCTATATACTGGCATCGGCAGGCTGCGCATTTACGACAAGTATCGACGGACTAATTTTCATGCGTGTCATCCAGGCCATTGGGAGTTGTGCGGCAGCGGTAGCCTCGGTGGCGATGGTGCGCGATTTGTTTCCAGTGAAGGACAATGCCAAAGTATTCTCTTTGTTATTACTGGTAGTGGGCGCTTCACCCATGATCGCCCCAACGATTGGGGGTTATGTGACCTCAACCTGGGGTTGGCAAACGATATTTTTCATTCTGATGGGAATGGGCATCGCCATTTTGATAGCCGTTTTCTTATGGTTGCCTGCCAGTTATAAACCCGACAAGTCGATCTCGCTGAAGCCCAAACCGATTTTGCATAATTTCTGGCAGGTGTTACGTGAACCCCAATTTTATACCTATGCCTTCACGAGCGCTATCGCTTTTTCAGGACTCTTTGCTTATGTTTCGGGCTCGCCAATTTTGTTTATGGATGTGTTCCACACCGATGAAAAAGTATATGGATGGCTATTTGCCTTTCTTTCGATTGGCTTCATCGGATCCAGTCAGATAAACACGATTCTGCTGCGGACCTACAAGAGTGAGCAGATTGTTAACGTCGCGTTGATTGGTCAGGTTGCTATCGCCTTAGTTTTTCTGTACGTAGTGCTATCGGGTTTGCTGACGCTTCCAATCACGATTGGTCTTTTATTTATTTTTCTTTGCTGTATCGGTTTTACCAACCCTAATGCAGCCGCGTTATCACTGGCTCCGTTTGTTAAAAATGCCGGAAGCGCTTCGGCATTGATGGGAGCCTTACAAATGGGGATGGGCACCTTAATTTCGGTACTAATCAGTCTGTTCGAAGTACCTTCGGCCCTTCCGATGGTGCTGGGCATGGCAGGTTCGTCAATTATTGCTCTGCTCGTATTAGTTACGGGGCGAAGGAAGATAATCGCTCAGGTTGAGGTTCAGCAGGATGCCGATACTGCTTTGCTTCATTAGAAGGCGAGAAACATCAATGCTAAAAAGCATCTATATCCCAGTTGTCAATCTGCTGGCTGGAATTGGCAAACCTATTCGGATTTGCAGAACCTATATCTTAATCATAAATCCTGAGAGCGATTTGGCAGAATGATAGCCGAACACCTTTTTCACCAAATATCTATCATTAGTCAACAACGAAAAACGCTTTTTACAGTTAGTAAAAGAATATCCTACGATTGTAGAACGAATAGCCGCTTTCCATATCGCTTCTTATTTAGCCCTAAAAATCAATCTTTGAGCCGGATCAAGAAACGAATACAGGAAGCTAATTACCCATAAAAGTAGACGATCAGTTTACCGAATCAAATGAGCCATACTAACACACAGGTTCTATTTATTCAAGGTGGAGGAAGTAAAGAAGATTATGAGGCCGATAATCACCTCGTTGCTTCGTTACAAGGGATTTTAGGCGAAGCGTATCGTGTCCATTATCCATTCTTGCCTACCGATGAGTCCATTCCGGATCTAGGCAGGCTCAATCAAATTAGCAACGAAATTTCTCGGATTAACGACGAACTTATTCTGGTCGGACACTCCCTGGGTGCTTCCATGTTGCTGAGATACGTTTCCGAAAACGAATTCAACAAAAAGGTTACCGCCATTTTTCTCTTGTCTACCCCATTTTGGAGCGGTGATGAAGATTGGAAAGTAGGGTTTAAGCTGGCAGAAGATTTTGCGGATAAGCTATCCAGGGAGGTACCTATTTTCTTCTATCACAGCCGGGACGATGAAGAAGTACCGTTTGCCCACTTTGCGATATATCGGCAAAAACTCCCCTGGGCGACTTTCCGCGAATTACCCAGCGGAGGCCATCAACTGAATAATGATCTAACGATTGTCGCCAGTGATATTAAATCGCTATGAATAGCTCCGAATGGAGATAGTGTCTATGAAATTGTGCTGTAAAAGGACGTAGAACCAGTGGCTAAAAGGCTAAAATCCATACCAGTCAATTCCATGACGGACGATCTGGACGCTGGGATTGCCATTGAAAAAATAGTCTTTCAGCAGTTACCTCCGCTGGACAACCTAACTACGGTTGACGAGGATCGGCTAGCCCATCGGCACAACAGTCATACCTTTCACCTGCTCGAAAAAGGAACCGTTCATCTTAACATTGATTTTCAACAGTACACGATAAGTTCTTCGTCTCTCATCTACATTCATCCGGATCAGGTACACCAGACAACCGCATTTGACAACGTAACGGTCGTCAGTTTGGCTATGACGGCTGAGCATCTGAACCCTGAGTATCTGAAATTATTGGAAAGCCTTGTTCCCGCAAAACCACTGGAATTAGCGTCCGAAACATTCGGCCTCCTAACCGAAGTCACAGCCCTTTGTCTGAAATTGGCTGAACGGAAAAGCAACCGACTTTATCACTCGTTACTGAAAGATGCCTGCAACACCCTGGTTGCCTTGATTCTATCAACCTATTTAGACAAAACGAAATCGCCCGACAAATTTTCACGGTTTGAGCTGATAACCAAAGCGTTCAGGGACCTATTGGAACGTAATTATTTGGCGAGCAAACGCCCGTCAAACTATGCCCAACAACTGGCTGTATCGACCGCTTATCTGAATGAGTGCGTTAAAAACACAACCGGTTTTCCTGTTTCGCACCACATTCAGCAACGTATCATCTTGGAAGCTAAGCGCTTGCTCTATCATTCTGATCTATCGGTAAAAGAAATTGCCGCCGAATTAGGCTATGACGATTATCCCTATTTTTCGCGACTCTTTGCGAAAGCCACGGGGATGACAGCGTTGGCTTTTCGAGTCAAAAACCGCGATTAGTCCAATACTTACCCTGTCTTGCCATTTCCTGCCACCAATAGGCGAAGTTCCTTTGTGCCATCAAAAAATCGCAAACACAATGGACTTAATTAAAGGAAAAGAAGTGCTCATTTCGGGAGCAAGTATAGCCGGGCTTTGCACCGCCTGGTGGATGAATCAGCTCGGTTATAACGTAACGGTTGTTGAACTAGCCAGCGAACCACGGGTCAATGGTGCCGCCGTTGATTTAAAGGGCGATACGTTGGACGTAGTGAAACGCATGGGCCTGTTTGACCAATTGACAAAACACCGCTTACACGTTGATCGGGTAGAGTTTAAAAATGCGGATGATAGTACGGAAGGCTCGATTCAGATGGAGGACGGAGATACCGACGAAATCGAGATCGAGCGAGACGCCTTTATTGGTATTCTGTTCAGGCGTTTGCAAAACGACGTAACGTTTTGGTTTAACGACAGCATTACCGCCCTGTCCGAGACCCAAGAGGGTATAACCGTGACTTTTAGACAGGGTCCACAACGCTCATTTCAGTTGGTAATTGGTTGTGACGGTATCCATTCCGGTGTGAGAAAGCTTTGGTTTGGTCCGGAAGCGGAGTACGCTCATTTTTTGAATGCCTATGGCTCACTCACCATTTTGAACAAACTGCTCATTGAACCAAAAACCATGCAGCTATACAAGGTACCGGGTAAGTCCGTTACGTTAAATGCGTATAACAATAAGACAGATGTTATTTTCAGTTTTGTTTCAGACACCGAAATACCGTACAATTACCGTGATAAGGCCCAACAACGACAGCTTATTTTAGAGCAATTTACCGGGCAAAGCTGGCGGACGGCCGAGTTGCTAAACGAAATGCAGCTGTCGGATAATTTTTACTTCGTTGAATTCTATCAAATCAAAATGCCATCGTGGACAAAAGGTCGAGTGGCTTTAGTGGGTGATGCTGCCTACTGTGCGTCGCCGGCTGCGGGAATGGGAGGCTCACTGGCAATGAGCGGAGCCGCAGCCTTAGCCGATGCGTTGCAAAAACACAAAGGAAACATTGAATTAGCCTTTCAGTCTTACAACAAAATCTTTCGTCCGTTTATCGAACGCGTGCAGGCAGAAGCCGAACAAAACCTGAGAACGGTTTTTTTACCCAGAACCGAAGAAGCGGTTCAACAAAGTAATAAGCAAGCAACTCCTTTTTAGGCATTCTGCAAGAGTATAAATTCCCTCTACCGGCCCACAAAGGTAGTTTGGCTACAACATTGTGCCTTTTGGCTAAAACGGTTTTGTCTCAGCTGCGGACTTTTGCATAGACAAAAGAGCAAACGAAATGAACATTGTATTAACAGGATCACTGGGAAATATTGGCAAAGCGCTCACCCAGGATCTGGTGCAAAAAGGGCATACCGTTACCGTCATCAGCAGCAACCCGGAACGAAGAAAAGCGATTGAAGCGATAGGCGCAACGGCCGCTATTGGAACCATGCAGGACACCGATTTCCTGACGCAAACCTTTACCGGGGCCGATATTGTTTACCTCATGGAAACCATGGAAGCCGTCGGGGATAGCTTTGATAAATCGGTTGATTTTATTGACCAGATTACCCAGATTGGTGAGCATTATAAGCAGGCCATTGAGCACTCGGGCGTCCATAACGTAGTACACCTGAGCAGTATTGGCGCGGACATGGATCAGGGTAATGGCATTCTATTATTCCATCATAACGTCGAACAGCTCCTGCGGCAGCTACCAGCGGAGGTCGCCATCAAATTCATTCGCCCCGTTGGCTTTTATCTGAATATGTTCTCGTTCATACCCACCATTAAACGTCAGGGGGCCATTATTTCCAACTACGGGGGTGATACGAAGGAGCCGTGGGTATCGCCCAACGACATTGCCGCCGTGATTAGCGAAGAGATGGAGAAACCGTTTGATGGCCATACGGTACGTTACGTAGCCAGCGATGAAGTATCGCCTAATGAAATTGCCAGCGCCTTAGGGCAATCAATTGGAAAGCCGGATCTGGAATGGCGAGTCATTTCCGACGAGCAACTGCTGACGAACTGGCTGAACATTGGTTTTAATGAGCAGGTGGCCAAAGGTTTTGTCGAATTACAAGCCAGTCAGGGCAATGGTACATTGTACGAGGACTATTACCGGAACCGACCGGCGCTGGGCAACGTAAAACTGGCCGATTTTGCGAACGAGTTTGCAGCCGTATACCACAACGATTGATTTATTTCCGATGAAAACTGTATTTATAACAGGAGCTAATAAAGGAATTGGTTTCGAAACAGCGAAACAGTTGGCAGAGCTAGGCTACTCGGTTTACGTAGGAAGCCGGGACGGCCAAAATGGTCTTGAAGCGGTAGAAAAGCTAAAAGCACTGGGCTTCACCAACGTCGATTTTATCCAGATTGACGTAGCCAGTCTGGACTCCGTCAAACAGGCCAGAAAGGAGCTGGAATCAAAAATTGATACGTTAGATATTCTGATCAATAATGCTGGCATCAGTGGCGAGCAGCCTCAGACGTTTTCCACCGGCGACATGGCCAATTTACGCACACTATTTGATACCAATTTTTTCGGAGCGGTTCAAACTACGCAACAATTCTTACCGCTGTTGAACAAGTCGACTCAACCGGTAATTATTAATGTTTCGAGCGAAGTAGGCTCGTTGACCCTGCATGCGAGTGAAGGCAAAAGTTCAAACTGGGATTTGTACAGTGCGTATGGATCGACTAAAACGGCTTTGAATGCCTTTACGATTATGTTGGCGAATGAATTGAAAGGTACCCCCTTCCGCGTAAACAGTGTTACACCCGGATATACCGCTACCGACCTCAATCAATACAAAGGATTCAAGACAGCAGAAGAGGGGGCAAAGCCAATCGTACGTATCGCAACCCAAGCGCATAAGGAAGCAACCGGAAAATTCTATAAAGATGGTGGTGAAGTGCCTTGGTAGGGATGATTTTTATCCATAAATCCG
The DNA here is from genome assembly GCF_054778555.1 of Spirosoma flavus. Classification (NCBI taxonomy): domain Bacteria; kingdom Pseudomonadati; phylum Bacteroidota; class Cytophagia; order Cytophagales; family Cytophagaceae; genus Spirosoma; species Spirosoma flavus. Next base: position 363,327 of record NZ_BAAGZL010000001.1, on the reverse strand, counting down.
TTCTACGCACTAATCACCCTGTAATCATGTCGACCGTCCAGCGCATTAAAACCATCAGTGAGTTTCACCGGCTTAGAAGCTTGCCCAAACCCGAACACCCGCTCATCAGCGTGGTCGATTACAGCGCTATTCAACGTACACCGGAGATGAGTTCAATGAGCTGGGTGCTGGATTTTTACCAGATTTCCATCAAACGAGGTATGGCGGCTAAGCTCAAATACGGCCAGCAGGAATATGATTTTGACGAAGGTGTCATGTTTTTTATTGCGCCTAATCAGGTATTCCGCATTGAAGCTGATCCAGACCCGAGCCCTCAGCGTTCGGGTTGGATGTTACTAATCCATCCGGACTTTTTGTGGAATACGCCTTTAGCCAGGACCATCAAACAATACGAGTACTTTGACTATTCAGTGGCAGAAGCCTTGTTCCTATCGGATAAAGAAGAAACCGTGATTAACACGATTATTGACACGATCCGGCAGGAGTATCATGCCAATATGGACAAGTTCAGTCAGGGAATTATTATCTCCCAGCTAGAAACCCTGCTGGGCTATGCCGAGCGATTTTATCATCGTCAGTTTATTACCCGAAAAATCAGTAACCACGCAATTCTGGACCGTCTGGAAGAGGTACTTACGGATTATTTCCGACAAGATGAATTGCTAAAAAGTGGGTTACCAACGGTTCACTACCTGGCCGAGGTCCTGCATATTTCGCCAAAATACTTAAGCAGTTTATTAAAAGTGCTGACTGGGCAAACCGCCCAGCAGCATATTCATGAAAAGCTCATTGAGCGGGCGAAAGAACAATTATCCACTACCGACCTTACAGTGGGCGAAATTGCCTTTGCTCTGGGTTTTGAACACCAGCAATCCTTCAGTAAGCTGTTTAAGGCGAAGACTCGCCTTACCCCGTTGGCGTTCCGGCAATCGTTTACCGAAAATTGATGGCCTCGTCTTTACTCAATATCAGCCGAAGCTATTTCATAGTAAGCAATCTGGCACTTTTACTGCCCATGCCTAAACTTGCTGATTACTCGTTGAAATAAGCTGCCGGCCCAGATAAAGAGCAGCAGGCCAGCCATAATCAACGCCACTTTTAGTTTATAGGAGAAGCCCACCTTATTCCCCTCCTAGTTGTATTATATTATCGTCAAGTCGCAGGTCGACCATAAGAAAGTCTGGGTCAATTCCTCCACGATCTGGCCTTCGCGGCACGGTCACTTGTATGGTCTGCTTCCCAGACTGGATGCGGTGTTTTTGCAGGTAGAGTGGTGTGTCTACTCCTTTCTCATACAAGCCCACCTCCAGCCAATCATTCATGGGCATCTCCTGTTCGTTACCAGTGCGATCAATTAGTACCTTTTGAGCCTGCACTGTCAGCGTTACCTGCCAATGACCAGCTTTCGTTGGCGCTACCGTAAGTTCCTTTGTTTTAAGCCGCCAGTACGTATTCGTCTTAAATAGATCGGTCAATAAGTACTGTAAAGAGTCAGGGGTCACTTGTTTTAGCTCCTGATAGAGGTCAAGGGTTGTCGGCAGGGGCAGCTCACCTGAGCTTCGCTGTTGGAGCAGGCTCCGAAGTGCCCCATTCACCTTTTCTTTACCGATATATTTGCTTAGAGCATACATGGCAAGCCCGCCCTTTCGATAATATAAAAAGCTTTCGTTGGCCTGAAGCAAAGAAGCTGTTGCCAGTGGCCGTGGCCGCTCATAAGCGGAATGCAGATAGCTAAGGTATCGATGCAAATGACCGTTCCCATATGTCTTTTCCAGAACCTGCATACCCGAATAAACGGCAAGACCCTCGATCAGGACTCCGGCCCCTTCGACGTAGGCAGGCGTTAATCTGGAAATTCCCCACCACTGGTGCGCCACTTCATGTGCCAAAATATAATAGGGAAGGTCAAAGCCGGTAGGACCATCATCAGGATTCAGCAGCGCATATTGTTCGCCATAATAGATGATGCTGGCATCAGCACTGGCTCCATCTCCGTTACCGGCCCGCTCTACTACCGTGAAATGCCGGTATGGGTATGGACCAAACTCTTGCGTATAATAGGCCAGTGACGTTTTTACGCTCCGGAGTATCCGGTCAGTATTGAGGGCATGGTCCGGATGATAGTACATTCGGATGACAACATCTTTCCATTTGCTTTCCAGCCTCGTATACCGCCCTGATAAGATGGCGTACTCACCTCCAATGGGCGCATCCGTCTTGAAATGAAAGTATCGCCTATTCCCTGCTGTCCAGCTTCGTAGCAAAGCACCCGGCGCAACGGCTACCTCATCGGTTACGGTACTGACAATAGCTTCAATCGTAGCCTGATCGGTACTAGCTGACTTTTTGCGAGCCTCAGAATCATAAAGCGAAGGTAGCTCAGGACGTGCCACAAGCTTATACTTTTTTCGAAGGACAGCATCAGTAAGTTCCCGGTAGCGTTGGTAGCCAATGGCAGGCATCAGGTCGTAATTGGTGAAGGAGGTACCATTTTTTACCACCAATGCGTTTGTGCCGCTATTATTGAATCCTTGCTGTTTATAGTGTACGACAAAGTTTACTCGTAGTGAATCGCCTGAACGTAGTGGTTGCTTCAGTGCATAAATCTGGTGGACCAGTTCGTTGTCGATCTGCACGACGGCAGCTGGCCGATCAAACGTTACGTTAGAAGGCGCTAGTCCCGAAACACTCCCAATATGTATAGAGTCAATTGGTCCTGGATTGTTATTCACTAGGGTATAGGCTGCCCGGATCTCGACTTGCTGACTTTCGGGGTGGATGTCGACGTGAAGTTTTATGGCCTTAAGCTGGGGTTGCGGTGCGTTTCGGTGCCGGCCGTATCGCCGTTCGTATTCAGCCTTCCGTTCATTCAAATCGGAGCTGCTGCGGTACTCGTTCAGCACATTCGTATTATAGAAAATGAAGCTTCCTAAGGAAAGGATAAGGCCTACAGCGATTAGGGCAACCCAGGCTGTTGATTGGGTAAATTGGCGTTGTGCTACCTTCAGACGGTAGTTCATACGTTGTTCTCTTCCCCGTGGCCATAGCAACCTTGCCCCTACCGCTAGCAGTAATGCCCAGCCGATCCAATACCCTTTAAACCACAGCCACGGCCCAAGGGTAGAGCCGAATCCGCGCATATCGGTATACCACCATCCCGGGTCGGCGCCAAAAATGAGCAGGTTGTGCTCAATATTAAAAATGGAAGGAAAGGCCAGGAAGCTAAAAAGTAAGACCAGGATCAGGTAGCTTATGTATTTTTGATTGACCACTACGTGTACCACCAGGGCTAGACCGGCAACCAGTAGATAGTTGATGAGCTGAAGGCCAAAGAGTGTTTTCAAGTACAGATTTATCTCTAACTTGTTGTAGTCCAGTCCTAACTGCACTCCGATACCGGCTGCCATCAGTAGTACCATCCAGATAATCACAATGAGTCCTACCCCCAGAAATTTACCGGTCATGAGTACCCATTCCTGTACGGGTGCGGCATCCGCTATATCACCCAGGCCTGCTTCCCGCTCCTGCCAAACAAGCTCGCCCATGAAGTAAATAATCAGGAGCGGAATAACAGCCCATGGTGTACTCAGATTACCGACAGCAGGGCTCAGGTAGGCTAACACCTGCGGAGTCGTGGGTAGCAGCGGAATCTCAAACTGCGTCATGATCCGGTCGCCGAGTACAGCTGAGAACAAGGCAATAGTCCCAACCAGCGTAAGTCCTAACGGATGCCGGGCTATTTTCGTAAACGATGCCAACGCAATCGTGAACGTCTGACGAATATAGATCGTGAAGCCAAACGTTCGCTGAACGGGCGGAACAGTAATGGTGGCTACTCTTACGTTAGAATGTTCATCTGGCCTTTCGGCCGGTACGTTCGTTCGCTTTTTAAAGCGACTCCACCAGCTATTGGTTACAACATTTGCTAACTTGAAACGAACGTAGGTAAGCACCAATGACCCCACGGCGACACTACCCCACAAGACCCGATTCCAAAGAAACAGGCCGTCTAACGTAACGAGCCGCGTATTTTTCTCGATTGGCGTCCAGGTTTGCAGTTCGTTGCCAATGATACCAGTTACCCCTACTGGATCTAGTAATTTTACCAAGTCCCAGCTCCCGAAAAGCGTTGCCACTGCCACGGCGATAACCTGAGCCACAAGAGCCAAGAGCAGGCTGGCCAGATAACTGGTCATCACTTGGCGGCTATCAGCGGCTAAGCTGAATTGTATGGCTGTGGCGATAAACGTATTCGGCAAGGCGATTAAAAGGTAGACACTTCCATAAACCCATGGCCTGAACGGTAATAATACACCATCCTGATCCAGACCCGGCACGTAGAAGGAAAGCAGCACACCCAACGGCAACGAAAATATTAACAAGGCATTCACCACAAAAGCTGCCAGAAATCGTCCGCCCAGGTAATCAAGTTTGGTAACAGGCGTTGTGAAGGTAAGCGGATGCATCCGCATCTTCATGTCCCGGGCGGCCGCTTCCCCCGCAATAGACGCGCCTATGACTAACCAGATAAAACCACCAATAACCGTGATGGCTGTAATGTGGAAGGTATTGTTCGGGTATACACCGTCGCCCGGTGTGGTGAGCAGATTCATCACCAGTGTAAATAGGAGAAGGACTGCTGCATTGAGCCAGGTGGTGATGCGCTGGACGAGATAAGCGAACTCAAAGCGAAAAATCGTCCAGAATTTCATCGTGCCATCTCCGGTTTGTGGTTTCCAATATGACCAGCCATAGTACTGAAATAGACATCCTCTAAATCTGGCTCCACGGCTTCAAAACCGTTGCCTGGCCTCTCTGAACTGTACACATGCACCAGGGTTCGGCCACTCAATAGTTTGGCCGAAATGATCCGGTGTTCCTGCTCCAGCGCGGGCAGGGTATATTTATCGGTTAGTTTGCGCCAGATTTGGCCTTTGAGTGCGGCCACAGCCTCCAGCGGCCTAGCCTCCAGCAGAATCTGTCCCTGATTGATGATGGCCATATTCGTGCACAGTTCCGAGACATCTTCCACGATGTGGGTGGACAGAATAACGACACTGTCCTCTCCCAATTCGCTGAGCAAGTTGAGGAAACGAACCCGCTCAGCGGGATCAAGGCCTGCCGTTGGCTCGTCTACAATGAGCAGCTTTGGATTGCCCAGTAAGGCTACCGCCACACCAAAACGTTGTCGCATGCCGCCAGAGTAGCCGCCCAATTTCTGCCTACGCTTGTCCCACAGGTTCGTTTGTTTGAGTAAGGCCTCAGTGACTTCTCGTCGCACCGCCCGGGCCGTAATCCCTTTCAGCACCGCGAAATAGTCGAGCAACTCCTCCGCAGTGGATTTGGGATAAACACCGAATTCCTGGGGCAGGTAACCCAGCGTCTGACGTAGCGCTTCCTTCTGGTTCACTACGTCGATGTCTCCCAAAAAAATCTGTCCCTTATCGGGTTCCTGCAACGTAGCAAGCGTGCGCATGAGGGTTGATTTACCAGCGCCATTCGGACCGAGCAGCCCATACATACCCGCCGGAATGTCCAGCGATACGTTAGTCAATGCCTGCACCGCACCGGTGGACCGGCCGTTCGTATACGTCTTAGAAACATTTCGGATGGACAGACTCAACGGTTGATTTCCCATTTTATCGGATTTGCTTTGGTTAATCGGCCAACTTGAAAGAAGTGAAGGACCTCGATTGATACGTTCTTTCTCTATTTCAGTACGAAGCAATTGCTGTGGTATCGGAATGCGAAACGCGATATACGAATGCGGGGAAGTAATCGACCAAAGATGGTTTGGCTTCTGCCAGAGTCCTTGTAGACTTCATCTCACCACTTGTAGATTGAAATGAGCATCTGGTCGAGAAGATGAGCTAGGTAAGGTTGGAAAAAATAACTTTGTTCTATGGAGCGAATAAAAAAAACCTTTCGGCTGATTCACTTTTCGGTCTGGGTCTTGTTCACCTCCCTGGTCGTTTTGCAACTTAGGGGTGAAGGCGATACACACTGGCTTAGCACCACCACGGGATTTATTGGGACCTGCCTATATGTTTTCTACAGTCATTTCTATCTGTTAACCCGGTACACCGGTCAGAAAAAGGGAAGGAGGTATTTTCTGGGACTCGCGGGAATTGTGCTGACCGGCCCTTTTCCGTTTATACTTTTTCACCACAAAGCGCTGCATGCCTGGCACCTTTTCTTAGGGTACTACAGTATTCACCTGGGCACTACGATCCTCATCTTTATTTTTCTAAGCTGGGTGGCCAGGGTTACCGAGAATCTGGTTCTTAATACCATCCGGAAAGAGCAACTGGAAAAACAGGCCGCGGAGACGGAGTTGCATTATTTAAAATCGCAGATCAACCCGCATTTCCTGTTCAATACCTTAAATAACATCCATACACTAGTGTATAAACAGGCCCCGGCAGCTCCGGACGCTGTCATGCAACTGGCTTCGCTGATGCGCTATATGATTTATGAGTCAAATGCGGCCACGGTTCCGCTGTCTAAAGAGATGGACTATTTGCGGGATTATGTGAATTTGCAGCAGCTCCGATACAAGAATAGTCCGGTGGTAGATCTTCACATAGAAGGACAGACAGACGCCTGCTACGTTGCCCCATTGCTGTTTATCCACCTGCTGGAAAACGCTTACAAACACAGTCCCGCCCGATTAGAACCCGGCAACCTAAAGGTAAGAGTGACGATAAAAGAAGATACCCTTCTTTTCAGCGTAGCGAACCCAGTAGCAAAAAGTTTAACTAATACGTTGGAGGAACCCGGTGGCATCGGGTTGCCCAATGTCCGCAAAAGGCTATTTTTATTATATCCTGACCAGCATACGCTGACTATTCAGAACACTGGCGATACGTTTACGGTCAATCTTACAATCTACGGTCTTCATTCACAGGCGCATGAACCAAAAGCTTACCTGCTTTATCATTGAGGACGAGTATCTGGCTCAGGAAATACTGGAAGAATACATCCGAAAAGTCCCTTTTCTAGAGTTAAAAGGAACCTACGTGAGTCCCCTCGAGGCTGCTCCTCATCTGATGGTAGACGGCCCTGACCTGCTGTTTCTGGACATCAACATGCCAGATCTGGATGGGCTCAATTTCATCCCGATGTTGAACCCCAAACCCATGATCATCCTCACGACAGCTTATGATCAGTATGCGCTGAAAGCATATGAACTGGAAGTAAAGGATTACCTGTTAAAACCGTTCACGTTTGAGCGTTTTTATAAAAGCGTTTTACGACTGTACCAGGAACAAGGACCCCGACATACGCTGGAAAAGAAGGAGATAAAAGCAGAATTTAAACATGAACAGGCGTATGTTTTTCTGAAGGTGGGCCACCGCATTCAGAAAATAGCTACCCGCGATATTCTCTTTGTAGAGGGTATGAAAGACTATTTACGAATTCATACCAGGGAGGAGAAGATTATGACCCTGCTGAGCTTTGCCAAACTGGAAGAGCTGCTGCCGGCTCAGGATTTTGCCCGTGTCCACAAGTCGTTTCTGGTCGCCATTGACAAAATTGACCACATCGAGAAAAACAGGATTCAGCTTGGCGACCAACGCATTCCCATTAGTGAGACCTATGCCGATTCTTTTTATAAACTGCTGAAAGGCTTACAATAAACTCCCGTAATAAACATGGGTTATTTTACACAGACTGAACGGACGTTCAGAAAACGGGAAATTCTTTTTAAATCAAATACCAGTGACGGACTGTAGGCTTTATACCGGTTATGACTGACTAAATCATCCTATAGCATACAATTCTACCAACGCTCATCAGTGTTGTATTTAACTAACCTATAGTTTAGAAATGGCCCACTATTCTCAGTTGTGGGCGAGCCCAATTAACTGATTGACCCTAGCCGGCTATTGGCTCTTTTGACGCGTTTAATTTCGTCCTCTCGAAATTCTTTTGGGGTAACGCCTGCTTGTTTTTTAAAGAATTTCGTAAAGTAGGATGTGTCTTCAAAATTGAGATTGTACGCAATTTCGGCGACGGTTAAATCCAAATTTACCAGTTGCCGTTTAGCTTCCATAACGATCCGGTTTCGGATGACTTCGCCGGATGGGATACCCATTAATTGACGGCAAATTGAGTTGAGATAATTAGGCGTTATAAAGAGCTTTTCGGCATACTCCTTCGGTAGCCGTAATGTGTTGTAATTGCCTTCGATAAGCTTCTGGAAATTCTTGAGAATGGTGTAGTTGTGGAGCGACGCGTTTCTATTTTTTTCGGCGTCACTCAGTCGGCCTATCGTGATGAATAATTGAATCAATAAGGCCCGAACCATATCCAGTCCGAACGTAAAATCGGTGTCGCTTTCTTTAATGAGCTCCTCAAAGTAGTGCTTTACTTTTGGCTGGATTTCGTCCGGAATATCGACAACCGACTCTTCGACAATCCCAGTGAAAAATGGAAACTGACTCAGAAAATCGGCCCGGGCAATAAAGGAATGGAAGAAAGATGGAGAGAAATTAATGACATATCCATCAACATGGCCCTCGAAACTCCAACTGTGCACCTGCCCTGGAATCATAAAGTAGATTTGATACGGGCGTACCGGAAACGTGTGAAAATCAATGTCGTGAGTCCCGCCACCTTCCAAAAATAGAATCAGATGGTAGAAGTCGTGTTTGTGGGCTAAATGTAAGTTTTTGTGAACAGCCAGATACGGCGCAAAACGACTAATCTGTATATCCTTCTGTTTGAAAAGGGATAGCTTGTCGATGCTGTATACGGGAATGTCCTTTTTTATCATAGATAGCGTTTGGTAATACTGGAATTACAGCACTTTTATCAGGCCATTTTTATTATCGATGGAAGCGATTCGGGCTTTTAACCGAGCGAGTTCGCCCATTGCCGATGTACATTCAAACCCATAGCGTTGGTAAACCCGCTGGCTGGCCAGTTGTAAGGCTTTCGAAATTCGCTCGTCAAAGTCTTGAATTGATACAGAATCACCTGATTTCAAATACTGAAGCAGCACGGTTGAGGGGGAATAAACCCTATCTCGCTGCTTATCGGGCCATTCAATCGTTACGTTCACTTCTGGCATATGCTAGTTGATTAGTTAGGTTAATTGCGTATTCCTCATAGTTCATCCGTACTATAATCTCTTGATTTTCAATGATAGCTCCAATTGCAGCGCATTGAATGTTGTGTGATGCAAATAGATCCATGCAAGCCTTTTCAGCACCTTGCTTACAGGTGAATAAATAACCAAAACTGGGAAAGCTAATCAGCCATTTTTCCCAAGTAACGCCGTCGGGTTTGGGAATCTGATCAAGGTATAATTCTGCACCAACGCCAGCTGCTTTTACAAACATGGCGAGTGTACCAATGATACCACCCATGCTAATATCTTTGGCTGCCGCTGAAAGCCCCCGATTAGCCAACTCATACATCAGCGACAGGTTAGCCCGTAGTTGAACGGAATTGGCTGTAGTTGACGCATTCCAGAATGGGTAATTCTTGTAATAGCTCCCGTTCATATCTACGGCCATCATTACTATTTCGGATGGCTGAGCGGCTTTACTTTCTAGCAATTTCTTAGCCTTACCCATAATGGAAACAGCCAGGTGACGACTCTCGGTATGGTAACACGTATGTCCACCAACGATGGGTACCCCATAAGCGCTCGAAGCCGCCATCATTCCTTCCCATATCTGCGCACCCTGTTCGCGATCTTTCAGCCAGATTACATCGGTTACCGCCATCGGCAGGCCGCCCATTGAGCATATGTCGCTGATATTGACCATGATAGACGAATATCCCGCAAACCACGGATCGGCCTCCAGAAAACTCGTGATGATTCCTTCGGAGGCAAACAGAAGGTGGTCACCGTGGCCGTCGGGAATCACCGCGCAGTCATCGCCGAGGAAAATTTGGTGCGCACTTCGATCAAATGGGTCTTGATACATAACGTAGTCGCCAATGGCCGAGTACGTCTGAGCAATGGTCAGTTTGTCGATTACAGCGCGTTGGACAAGAACATTCTCCAATATCGGTTGCAACATAGCCTACTCTTCGTTTGAGTCAAAAGCTGAAACGGACGCTAGCATGACCTTCTCGATATTCTCCAGTAAATATTCGGCGTCTTTAGCCACACCCGAAAACCGCGCCGAACCCCAGGTATTTTGCCAGGTAAGGCCCAAAAAATACAAGCCTTCTACGTCCGTAACTCCGCGCTGATGAACAGGATGCCCTCGTTCGTTTAGAACAGGAAATTTCAGCCATGTAAAATCCATCCCAAAGCCGATACACCAGACGACTGACGTAATGTTGGTATTCTTTAGCGTCAGTGATGTTATCTCATTTTCAGGCTCCCAAACTGGTACGTAGGTTGGTTCAATAGGGGCGTCAATTTGGTTGTCGAAAATGTACTGATCGATCCGTTTTTTGATGTTTTCCGACACTTTGTCTGCATAGTCCAGATGCTCCTTTAGGTTGGGCGCAAAAACCAGTTCAGAATCATGTACGTCGTTGAGTACGCCATACAATTTCATACCTTCGAGGTAAAACGTACGTAAGTCAATTTCATGGCCTCCGTCGCGCCCGGTAACGTAGTGGTTGGTTTTTTCACGCACGTTTTCGCCCTCTGGATGTTTGTCGACCGGAATATCGTAGTACTTCATCATATCCAGCCATTCCACTACGTCCTTTCCCCGATACAACCGGGCACATCGGGGGGCTTTTCCTACACACAAGTGTACGCTACGTCCCGCCAGATGCAGGTCTTCCGCAATCTGCGTTCCCGACTGACCCGTTCCCACGACCAGTACGTCCCCCTCGGGCAGGCTTTCGGGCTTTTTGTAATGGGCCGAGTGGACATGCGTTATTGATGACGGGAATTTTTCCGCCAGTTTTGGTAAAGGCGCCGAATGAAAATTGCCGATGCAGACAACCACCTGATTGGCCGTGTAAATACCTTCGTTAGTCAGGACGGTGAACGTATCGGTCAGCGGCTCTTTGGAAACGGCCAATACCTCGACTCCTTCTTTTACCGGCGGGTTAAAGCTAGCCGCGTAGCCTTCCAGATAGGCCACAATTTCGTCTCTAACCATGAACCCATAAGGATCGTTGCCGGGATACGAATAGCCGGGCAGATTACACTGCCAGTTGGGCGTGACCAGGCAGAACGTATCCCAACGATAGCTTCGCCAGGAATCGCCGATTCGTTTCTTCTCGAACACTACGTGGTCAATCCCTTTTTGTTTCAGTAAGTAACTCATGGAGAGGCCAGCCTGTCCCCCTCCAATAACGATTACCTCATATTGGTTTTTCATCTTGTTCGTTCATTCAGGTGATTCGAAGCTTAACTCAGTTGCAATTGATGCAATGATTTTTGCGAGGGGGTATAGTAGTCGAGGTTGCATTTCATGTGATAATGCAGCTTCCCAAAAATGTGCAGCGGTTCAAGTGTTTGCCAGTGCATTCGGTTAAAAAACGTTACGTTCTGCTCCTGTACGTAGGCATAAAACTCGCGGCAACCCAGGATTAACGCTGTTGATACCGCCTTGAAAATCAACGCTCCACCGATGGTTTGGGTAAACGGATCAATGGGGTTCTGATCATTGAATAGGCCAGTGGTCTGGAATTGCGAAAGTTTCCGATACGCTTTGGCTACTCCCAGACGACCACCCCACCAGACCCCAGGACTTCGTTCGTCGATACGTACAATGCCAACGACCTGATCCAACTGGCCTGTGTAACTACTTTCAGCAATGATTGGCAACGCTTTTTCGTCGATGGGGTCGCGGTCCGATTCGTCGAAAATGTGCTGTTCTTCGCAAAAAATCTGCCGACGTAGGTCCCAGTATTGGTTGATTTGCCAGGTTTCCTGGGCAAAATCAAACGTAATATGACTTGCCCGATACTCAGTAGGTTGCTCGATGATCATGGGAAATGCAAGTCTAAGTTGAAAGTCTATTCTTACGCGAGAGCCATGGTTTTGGCCATTTTCTCAAACGATTTCAGGGTCGAACAGGCACCGCATTTCGCACAGCCCGCTTTCATTTTATTCGAGGTAATCTCTCCTTCGGCAATGATGCTGCCGACTTCAGCGAGGACTCGCTGCATGAAATCTTTGTCGGGTGTTGGGTGATTTTCCAATGGCGTACCACCTACGGGGACAAACGGCACCACAAACGGATACACACCAATATCGACCAGCTCGCGGCTAATCTGGATAAGTGCTTTCTCAGAATCACCCAGCCCAGCTAGCAGATAGGTCGAAACCTGACCTCGACCAAAGACATCTACAGCTGCTTTGAAGGCTTCCATGTAATAGCCGACCGAAATTTCGGCCTTGCCCGGCATGATCTTTTTGCGAACATGCTCCTCCACAGCTTCTAAGTGCATTCCCAGCGCATCGGCACCGGCTTCCTTGAGACGCTCGAACCAGCTAAAATCGGAAGGCGGTTCACATTGTACCTGAATCGGGATGTCGACAGCCGCTTTGATGGCTTTTACGCTTTCGCAGAGCACTTTAGCCCCGCGGTCGGGTGTCGATGGCGTACCGGTCGTAATGACAAATTGTTCGATACCATCCAGCTCCACTGCCATTTTAGCCACTTCAGCCAGTTGAAACGGGCGCTTGTACGAGATCGTTCGCTTCTGTTTTAACGACTCGCCAATGGCGCAAAACTGACAGGAGGTTTCTTTGTCGCCGTAGCGTATGCAATTCTGGAGAACCGTAGTAGCCAGTACGTTATGACTGTGAAGTTGGGCTATTTTCCAGAATGGAACGCCGTTGGACGTAGCGTACGAATAGAACTTGGGTTGTTTGGGAAATACAATCGACCCGACGTATTCGTCATTTTTGAACAGTTTCGAAACGCCCAGCAGATTCGGTTCTTCGGCTGAATAGGGTGAACGTAACGACGCTACGTTATGGACGGGTACCATGATGGTAGCATCTCCCAGACGAACCGCTTTATGATCGGTCGGCCCGGCTCCTCCTCTACGTCCTCCCTTGTCCGAAAAGCCTTCCAGCCGTAAGCCATATGCCTGAAGTTCGGTCAATAATTCTGAAGTCGTCATGCCTGATCCATGTTTTCCTTAATCGCTACGTTCTTATCGCTAATTTCTACGTGCCTGTAAGCCGTTTTATCGACCACAACAGACAGTAACTCCGGTCGTGAATAATGACCAACCGAATCCATCATCCGCTTGCGTTTGTCAATCAGTTTCATGTCGAGGTCTGCGTAGAGGATGCCTTCGCCTTCGGTAAGCGGTGTCGTCAGATGTTTACCCTCCGGCGAAATAATCATGGTATTGCAGCCTCCGCGTAAAGCTTTTTGCAATTTCTCGTCCGCCGTGATCGACTTGATCTGATCATCGTCGAGCCAGCCCGTTGCATTGATCACAAAGCAGCCACTCTCCAGGGCATGATGACGCATGGTCACTTCCATTTGCTCGGCAAAAATTGGCCCCACCAGCGAACCCGGAAATTGGCTACAGTGAATCTCTTCGTGGTCGGCCATCAAGGCGTACCGAGCTAACGGATTATAGTGTTCCCAGCAGGCCAGTGCACCAATGCGGGCAATACTCGTATCGACGGCTTTTAGGCCACTCCCATCGCCTTGGCCCCAAATCATGCGTTCGTGGTACGTAGGGGTAATTTTCCGCCGTTTCAAAACGATCTGGCCATCGGTGTCGAAAATCAGCTGGGTGTTGTACAGCGTACCATGATCCCGCTCGTTGACGCCTAATACCACCACCATTCCACACTCTTTTGCCGTCGAACCAACAAGCTCTGTGATAGGTCCGGGTATGACAACCGCTTCGTTGTATAGGGCCAGATGTTCCGGGCCTTGTAAAACCGGGGGAACAATGAAGGAAAAGTACGGGTAATTCGGAACGCAGGTTTCGGGAAAAACAATGATATCCGCTCCCTGAAAAGCACTGGAGCGAATCATGTCGCAAATCTTTTCAGTAGTGGCTAAGCTATCATTCAACACCGGTTTGAGTTGCGCAGCCGCAGCTTTGATAACAGACTTAGAGGCCATAAGAGAGCTGTTTAGCCGAAATTACAGCGTCCAGGTGTCGAAAATGAAGGCGCCGTCTTTCCGGTGCAGGAGCTGAATATCGAGCACATCGAGCGGGCTGATTGGCGTAATACCGGGAAGTAAGTTTGGCTCGCCCATGCCATAAAGCGCCTGTAAGGCAAAGCGACAGGCGTAAATTTTACCGCCTTCGGCGATGAATTTTGTCAGTCGGTCGGCATAGGCCATATGACCAGGAAACGCTTCGTTACCCAGTTTTGGAAATCCTCGTTGTATGCCCAGCAAAACACCCGGACCATATAACAGGATAGACGTTTCGAAGCCTTTGCGTAGTAAACGAGTTGCGGTCAGGATGTTAACCAGGCCGATCGATCCTTCAAAAGCAACAGTGTGAAAGGTTACCAGCGCCTTTTGACCGGGCTCGGCCTTAACGTCTTCAAATACCTTTTCTTCATAATCGACGAAGTAATCTCCAGACTTGTTTGGGGCAATATCAACTGTAGGCATAACAAAAACGGTTAAGTTTAATTTTAAACTGCTTTTTTGAGTTTTTTCAAAATTAATCCTTAAAAACGTTTGATTTTAAAGTTATTTATGGAGGTTTTTACATAAAAACTGGAATTTATCATTAAAAATAAACCTGTTTTATAAAATTTGTAATTTTTACAATATGAATCAGAGCGAATAGAATCACATCTATTGCAAAAGGGTCTGACGGATCGATCGTAACTGCGTTAAAGAATAAGCTGGTTATACTTACATGAGATGGTCTAGATAGCATTGCTCAGCAGCCTGGAAAGGACCAACTTCCCAATACAGCGGTAGCTTCGTTCCTGATCAGTTATTGCCTGCTTCCTGGTATCAAGTCAAACATGCTTGACGCATCAGTCCCCTTTTATGATCCGGCTCGTTTGACAGATAAGCGGAAATCAACCGCCGGAATGGAACCGGGAAAGATGTAAGCACCGATCATTCTTTCGCCGGAGGCTTCCACAAAAGGGGGCATTCGGGATCGATTACAGAGAGGTCTTGTAAGTTGAGCCGTTCGCGGATGTAGTTTTGGGCAGGTGAGGCAAACCCGGCTTCGACTTCACTTAAGTATAAGGGAATTTCTGAGCGCCAGAAAGCGTCAACCCTGTAGATATTTTGAAGGGTATGGAGTCAATTGAATCGATCATAGCGGTGTCCCACAGCAATGAACCGCTATATTATTTTGTTATATATACTGCAAGTAAATTATACGATACGGTTCATGTTCAGGGAGATTACTTAATCGACAAGGCTGCACCGGCAAAGCCAGATAAGTTCGATATGGACAAACCACCAGTAAATCCTACTAGATAGCGGCTCCCTGCTTCTAAAGGTATGGACAAACCCGTAACCGAGCCTTCAAAGGTATACCCGATTTGGTAAGTCCCCTGAGGGATACTAAAATTTACTAATGCATTCGGAATAAGCCTATATAAGCTGGAATTTGGATCGGCTTTATATAGCCGCGCCTGAAACGCTGAGTCGTAATAATTGGTAGCGATTTGCCCCACCGTAAAATAGGCTGACATTGTCGTCAGGGTTCCATTGCGGGGAAGGAGATGGGCCGTACCGCCCGTTGTCTGTAAGTTATCCGAATTGTCGTTAACCCCAAAATCAGTATTGGGACCAACCAATAATGTATAGGGGGCATTATACTGGCGTAGGGTGACATACCTTTCCGATGCGAAGGTGACTATAGTAGTCGACACATCGTCCTCATCCATCAACCGTTTCCAACTCCCAGCTTTATACAAATAATAGCCTGTTGGCGCATCAGACTGATACACCATCAACCCCTCCACTGGGTTCTGTATATTGGTACGCTGCTGAGCACTCATACGCGGAGGTAATAGTCCGCGCTCGGTTGAGGTAACATCGAGCATCGCACTGGCAGCGGGTGTTTGGGTGCCAACACCCACCTGTGCATAGCTAGTCAGTGTAAATAGTAGGAATACAATAGAAAGTAACTTTTTGGTCATGAAAATAAAAATTTAGTTTATCACTGTAATGGTATGATAAATAAATGACATTATGATCAATAGTTACCAGACGGCAAATAAAAAGGCCAGCTCCGTATTGAGACTGGAGTTATCATTCAGCAGTGGGAAGCTTTCGCTCCGATCTACAAATACAGACGTTAGGTAAACGCCTTATTGACTAAGTCAAGCAGATATAGGCAGAAAATAAATAGCTCTTACGGTCGCCACTTTCATCACTCTACCACGCTGGCCCATAGAGCTAAGCCGACCATTTACCAAAGTGATTCTATGCCGAAGCATTCTCTGATAATTCTGCGCTGAGTGTCTCACTCGGTTACTATTTGACTTTAATTTGCAGGTCAAACACTTCGGACTGAACAGGTCGGCCTACCTAATGAGCTCTTTATATACAATCTTCACTGTAGTTAGTGCCATCCTGATACTATATGCCATACTTTGCTTTATAGCCCATTATTTAGATTTTGGCTGGAAAATCATCAATGGTGATTGGCTTCATGAAGACATTCGGATCATTAAATGGATGCGCATAGGATTCATTCATAAACTTTTAATTGGTTTCATCCTCACCATTATCATGTATGGCGGCTTAAGCCAAATTTTGGCTTTTATACCCCCCGATTGGGGGCGGGTTGACGAAGCGGGTAAACTTCACTCTTACCGACTTTCCATTACTAGTGCTCTTGCTTTAGTGTTAGCGGGCATAACCATGTATGGCTTTCATATGGCAGACAATTTCCTTAGTCAGCAGGATAAGCCAAAGCAGAAAAGATAGCGACCAAGAAAGGCCCTGTAACCGGGTTACTGTTTATTCAGTAGAAATCTGATTAATTTATTCAAGTTAACGACTTCGGCCTCTTTGGCCTCCAGCGCTTTAACCTTATTGTCTTGTTGAATACTGTACGGGATTAATTCCTCTACTTTTTCTAAGAGTGTTACATTCATCTTAACTAGATAGCAGTTTTCATAGAGCAGTTGAATTAATGTGAGACAGAAGCTAAAGTCAGATAGCAAATGATAAAAGATCTTTCTGCTTCATCGGAAGTTATATTATTAACTCATGAAGAGGGAATTGTCAACGCACAGCTTAACAGAAGCGTAAAGTCAGTTATTAGATCAGCAGTGTCTAGGCAATCATTTCGTGGACCCAGAGGAGGATGTTACTACTTTACGGCTAGCGGACGACAGGTATACGTTGATCGAAATTTATGCAAATGATTTAATTTGGTACTATGAAAAGGCTATTGATCTTATTTATAATTCTAATTTCGATTTCGGGCTATGGGCAGGATATCCCAAAGGGCGCAAACAATATATTAATTACAACCAACCTACCTGATTCAGCCCTTTACAAACAGGCAGGCCAATTGTTGGTAGCTGAGGACTTTTCTATAAACTACGCAAACAAGGATTTCTTGCAACTTCAAACCGAGTATAAAAAAGTTAAATCCGTTAACTCCTACCCAAGACTAAAAATCACCGTCGCAAATGGAGTAGCCCGGATTAACGGTACTTATAGTAGGTCTACGAGTGGCCTTTCTGGAGTTGACAATGGTCCTTTGTCCATCGAAAACAGAGGCATGAAACTATCGACAGTCAAAGCCGCCTTTGAGACGATGAATGATTTTGCAGTAAAACTAGCTCAGCAAACAGGCGGTCAGCTTAGGTATGAGGTTAAGAAATAAATCACTGCGACGAGGGGTAATATAGAAGATACCTCTTTGAGTAGATTACCTGCGCTCTTGGGGTTAATTTTTGCTGCACAATATCCTCACACACGAAAGCTACAAACGGTCGATCTGCTTCAGAATGAAAAATAAATCCTTTTTCTCACCGGCGCTATCGTCACTATTATTACAAGGCAAACTTTTCTATTTTCTCTACGACAATGCCTGATACAAATTCATCTCTAACCCTGATCGACATTAGCGAACTGACCCGTAGCATTACCACCAACTACGCTAACTTCGCCTTGGCGACTGTCAATGACCATGTAGTTAAAGTGAGTGTTATGACCCAAAGCTATCCCTGGCATTATCACCCTAATTCAGATGAGACATTCTTGGTGATGGAGGGCGTTTTAGTCATTGAATTGCAAACCCAAACCGTCGAGATGTTACCCGGTCAGTTGTTTACGATCCCTAAGAATGTCGTGCACCGCACTCGACCGAAAGGCGAACGTTCGGTGAACCTGACGGTTGAGCATACCCAGATTGAAACAGTAATGATGGATGTATAGGTGTGCACAGATGGACTAGTATAAGAGATCACTTTAGTATGTCTTGTCGATTCTTATGATCTGGAAGTTTATTCAACGATAAGACTGCGGTATTGAGTCAAATGATGGTACAACTGTTAAAGGTTTAGCAATTAGCATCATCAAACAACCTTACCTAAAATCAATAAGCGCGCTTTTATGATGTGGTATGCTGACCACACCAGAGGTATTAAGACTACAAAAAACGCCAGATGTTATTCTTTTTAGGCATGAATTCACCAATTTAGTGTTTATCGTCACCGAAAGTGGACAGATGCAACCGGGCTGTCGGGCGGTGATCATCCAGCATCATTGAAAGATAATACGCATCCCAGCATTTGGTCTTGAAATGGCAGGGCAGCCGTGCGATTACTCATTACCTCTTCCCACCGCCCCTCTATTTGTGCATTTCTATTTGACGACGTACAGCGATTTGTCCAGTCTTTTCCCGTCATTCCAAAGCTAAGAGCTACAGCCCAAATGGAACTATAGGGCTCTTGAAAACGGAAGAAATTACCTGAAGACTACTTATCGATTAATAATAACTCGACGCGATACGTCGAAGCCTGCCGAGCGAACCCTTACCAAGTAAATTCCCGGCGCTATGCTTGTCAGATCAAGGGCTTTCCGCTCGTCAAGTAATGGAACCTGACTTGAGAATAGGTGTTGGCCTGTGAGCGAGAAAACATCTATATCGGCATTCTTGAGGTTTTCGACCGTTTCAACTATGACGGTCCCATCCGGAGACGGATTTGGATAAACACTTAGCCCTCCATCCGATTTATCGAATGCAAATGGCTTGGGAGTACTAAATGGTGAATAACAGGTAATGTTAGCACCGTTGGCAATGGCGAAGGTTGTCTTAGCACGGGCCGAATAACTAGCTGCCACAACTACCTTTATTTCCGAACTTGAAGACGGTAACAATTCAGTATTCCGTTCGCTTATCCGGCGCCAGTCAAAAGCATCGGATATTCCTCCACTAGGAGTTGGCAGTATCGCTTTAATAGTGTAGACACCCACCTGTTCAATACTGGGCGTTGGAACTTTAGGTTGTACAGCCAAGTTAATCGTGGCCGTCTGAGCGGATTTGCAGCCGTACACGTTGACAGCCTGTAACGAATAAGTTCCTGCCTTACTGAGCGTAATCGTTTTAGCGATTGTCGTCGTGCCGCTAGCACTCCAAACTCCAGTACTATTCGCCAACGTATTAACAGTAACGGCTACTGATGAGTCCGAACATATTTGTAGCTGATTACTAGACACTTGCCCTGGCTGGCTCGCTAACGAAATAGTTGGTGTAGACGGCAACGTATTGCCTTGTATGTCGATAGCCGGCGATAAATACGTGTTCCCAATCCGGTCCTTAAGAACGGCCCGGTAGAGTCCAGGCTGCGTCACTGTAATTGACTGTGTTGTTGCCCCCGAATTCCAAACGTACGACTTATACAGATTAGGCAAATTAAGCGTTAGATTTCCATTAGCCGCACACGTAACGGCAATCGTAGGCTGCGGCAATGGCGGCAGTGGGCGTGAGCTACTAAAGAAAATACTATTCAAGCTTTCAAACCAAGCCTGACCAAGTTGTTTTAGTCCATCACCCCCAAAGTGTACTTCTCCTTCATAACGAGGCACCTGAATATTATCGGTCAACGGACCGGCAAATACGTTATTATTATACGTACTAATCACGTCATTCTGCGCCTGAAGAATATCCTGGCTTACCTGACCAGCATTGTACGAAGACCGGGCCAGCACCCAGGCCGGATAACGCTCTGTATCGGCGCGAGTTTTATTAACCAGATATTGCATATCTTCCCGGTAGGCTTCGCGGGATGAATGCAATGGTACGTTATCATTTTCACCCTGCTGCCATAAAACAGCGCGCAACCCGAGAATCGAACAATAGTAACGTAGTGAGATGATCAAATTAGCATAGGGCATTCCGACGGGGAAGTTCTCATTAGGCGTACCAATTGCGAAAATGTTTTTAGCCAATTTTCCATCAGCACTTTCCCGCCAGTTTTTAATGACAGTTGCCTGCCAGGCCGTGTTTATAAAGAGAACTGGTACGTTGAATTGCTGGGCAATCTTATCGCCCAGAACGCCCCAGCACCAGGCACTCTGCCCGCGTGGACCAATAAACGAATTGGCGCTTAATTGCTCAAACGAAGGCGCAGGAGGATCGGCAGTCGAGTTAGCTGTAATGTTGTTATACGTAACGCAATTGACTCGGTCATCAGCCGCGCCCACCGCCCCAAAGTTCTGGAAACCTTGCGCATTGGATTGTCCGGTAATAATAAATACTTCACCAACGCCAATTTTACGAACAACGTCGCTACTGACAACTTTACCACTCGAAAAACCTTGAACTTCAAGTCGATACCAGCCCCCTTTTACTCGTAACGACCCTTGAAAAATGCCGCCCTGAGGATTACGTTGAATGGTTATCCAGTTGGTGTTAGTTCCCTGACCGTCTACTTCTGCCTGAACACGCGCCTGAACACTATCGACAGGCTGATAGATCGTACCAGACAGATAGAACGTACCAGTATTGTCATTTTCACGCTGAAAAATCGCTCGACTTTCGGGAAACGTGATCTTAAGTACCTGACTACTGGTTTGGGCTACGGCTGGTAGGCTGGTCATAGCCAGCGTAATTACTACTAGACGTAACAGGAGATAATGGTTATTCATCGGTTATAATTAATCCCACGATTGCCCTTCTGGTGTCGAACTAACGAGCAGATAGTTGCAAAAATCGAGCCTTTTTTGTGACGGCGTTTTTGAGCACCGGCCAATTTCCCGGTAAAGTACAACTCTGCTGATTATTCTCTTGAGTAAACGGTCAATACAGGGTTAATATTACAATCCGAGTTGAATTCGCTTGGAAACATCGAATGTGCCCGATTGTACACGTAGTATGTAAGGTCCGGAAGGCCAGCCTGTGAGGACTAATTGCTTACGTTCGTCAAATACGCCAACAGTTGACGTTAACACCACCTGTCCATTCAACGAATAAATCGTTATGAGCGCGTTAGTCAGGTTCGCCTGGGTTTCTACGAATACAATTTTATCTGGATTCGGATTTGGATAAATGCTTAACCCTCTATTGCTTACATCAATCGTAAACGATAACGGATTTGACGCAAGCGAAAAACAGGTTAGACTCTGCGAGTACACAATAGACGATTTCGCGGTATACGTTCCGGGCTCATTCGCTTTAATGATGCTTGCATTTGTGGCTAGCGAATCCGTCCCACGGAACCAGCGGTACTGAGTTCCATTGGCTGAACTGACGGCTTCGAGTGTATACGTACCAATAGCTCTAACCGTTGGTGCCGGCGGAAGTGGTCTTAATTCTACCGTAGTTGAGCCAGCCTGTGCCGAAATACAGCCATTTACGTCCCGGACTTTCGCTGAATATGTTCCAGCAGCGCTACGAATAATACTTCTGGTCGAATCACCAGTATTCCAGAAAACTGTATAAGGACCGTCAACACGTAATGTCACCTTATCGCCTTCACAAATAACTGGAGATGGATTTGCAATGATGGTTGGCGCTGGCGGTAATGGATTCGCCTTGACGGCAATAACCGTAGAATAGGGCGACAAACAGCCATTTTGATCCAGCGACTGGACAGCATAATTACCCGACGTGCTGACCGTAATCGTTTTGTCCTGTTGCCCACTTGACCAGAGTACGCTCAGCGAGCTCGTAGCTGTGAGTGCTACCTGTCCTCCTTCACAGAACGTAGTGGCGCCACCAGCCGAAACGGTTGGTATGGCTGGTAACGGGTTTACTCTCACCGCAACAACGTCAGATGGTACTGATGAGCAACCAAACTGATTACGAGTACGAACCGTATAGTCACCCGTTTGATTGACCGTCAGGCTTTGGGTCGTCTGACCACTGCTCCACTGATAGGCAATATTTGCCGGCGCAGTTAACGTAACATTTCGGTCGGCGCAGAACGTAGTAGAGCTATTAGCCGTTACGGTTGGCTTTACTGGAACCGGATTTACGGTAACAGCAACTGTATTCGATAGGGCCGATGTACAACCATTCTGGTCGGTTACGGTAAGAAAATAAGAACCATTAGCCCCAACGCTGATGGTTTTTGCTTTTTGACCATCGTTCCAATTATACGTAACATTATCGCTGCTGGCCCGTAACGTAGTGGTTTCGCCCTGACAGAGGGTAGCCGTTCTTTCATTCGTAACTGTAGGTGTAGCTGGCAACGGATTCACTCGAACATTTACTACGTTCGAATTGAAATCACAACCACTAATATCCCGATACCGAACGTAGTAGCCCCCGGCAGTCGTTGTCGAAAAGGTTCGGGTTGTAGCTACAGTGGCATTATTCTGCTGCTGATTCAACCACGTTACGTTGTCGTAATTGCTGGTGAGCGAAAGGCTGCTACCGATACAAACCGATGGAATTCCGTTATTTACAACACCGGCCGTGGGAGCATCGCTGATCTTAATTTGCCCACTGAAAAACGTATTACCCAGCGCATCCTTGATTTTAGCCCGATACGTTCCGGCACCTTTGGTAATGCTGCTACCCGTTTCACCCGATTCCCATTGAACGTTAGGGTAATTGCCATTGACGGTCAGTGTCAGCGTATTATTAGCTCCACAAGCTACAGACAGCGTTGGCGTTGGTGCGGGAGCAATTGTCGTTGAATTTTGAAAAAATGCATCACTCATGCTTGTATTCCAGGCATTAGCTACTTCAACAAGGCCATCATTATCAAAGTGTAGACCTTCGGTTGCCGCGCCAAGTGGTGGACGAACGCGGGGAACCTGAATGTTATCAGTACTGGGACCAGCAAATACGTTGGCTGTAGTATTGATGACGAGGTTTTGAGCCTGAATAATGTTAGAGTCTGTAAAACCAATAAAATCACCATAGCTAGCGCGGGCCACCATCCACGACATATTTTGGTTATAATCACGTCGTGCTTGGGATATAACCGATTGCAAATCATTGACATACGATATAGTTTCCGTATCAATGAGGTTATCAGCCTCACCTTGATGCCACAAAACTGCACGCAATCCAAGCGTGTTGGCATAAAATTGCAGGGCAATTTTAAGGTTAATATAAGGCTGACGGGCTGGATAAGGGTCACCGTTATAGACTCCATAAGCTGTTCCTCCATCCGGAGCACTTTGACGCCAGTTCCTTACAGCCGTGCCGCTGAAGGCTGCATTAAAAAACATTATGGGCACTTTCAGGCGTTTGACCAGCAGGTCGCCTAACTGCCCCCAGCACCAACTTCCAAAGCCCCTTGGAGCGATAGCAAAATTTTCCGTATTATCCAGAAGCGTAAAAACTGGAGTTGGTGGATCGTTGGGAAATCCGTTGTCTGGATAACGGTAGTTTACGCAGTTTACTAAATCGTTTTTAGGATTAGGACTCTGCTGGTGAACACCCTGTGCGTTTGATTGACCGGCAATAACAAATACCTCCCCTATGCCAACCCGCTCAATTGTCACTACGGTACCTGTCTGCTGCTCACCGGCCATGGCTCTCACCTCCAGATTATACCATCCGCCCGTGCCACTAATATCACCGGCAAATACGCCACCAGTGGGTGCATTTTGAATTGTACGCCATTCGGTAGTTACTCCCATACCTTCGCGCGATATTAATCGGGCTTCAATACGTGTAATGCCTGCCGTTGTATAATAACCAGTGATCCGGAATGTTGCCTGGTTTGCCTTATCACGTTGAAAAACGGCTCTGGTCGTCGGGAATGAGACTTGAAGTTGAGCCATGGCTAAAACAGGTAACAGTAGAAAAAATGCAGTACGAGCAGCTACAGAAAAATAGTTCATAATAGTTTTATGCGCAACCAACCGATCCCTTCGATCATTGACAAACAAGTTTGGGCAAAGTTAGACTGGCTCGGTTGTGGTGAGCAGATGCCAGATGCTATCTTTTAATTCGTTTAATCCCCGCTGACTGACAGATGAAATAAAGACAACAGGTACTTTCTGGGGTAAATCTTTTTTAAGCTGAGTTAACGTATCATCATCCACTAAATCTGTTTTTGTGATGGCCATCAGCCTTCCTTTATCCATCAGTTCTGGGTTAAAGGCCCGTAATTCGTTCAACAATGTATTATATTCCTGTCTGATATTTTCGGACGTAGCAGGAATAAGAAATAACAAAACTGAATTTCGCTCAATGTGCCGCAGAAACCGAAGACCCAGGCCTTTCCCTTGTGAGGCCCCTTCAATGATACCCGGAATATCGGCCATTACAAACGATTTAAAATCTCTATATGCAACGACTCCCAAATTAGGGACAAGGGTTGTAAACGGGTAATCAGCAATTTCAGGTCGGGCCGCCGACATTACCGACAACAGTGTCGATTTACCTGCATTTGGAAAACCAACCAATCCAACATCAGCCAATAATTTCAACTCTAATATAATCCATTCTTCACGACCCGGTTCACCAGGTTGAGCGTAATGAGGTGCCTGTTGAGTTGAGGTTTTGAAATGATCGTTACCCAGTCCACCACGGCCACCCGGTAATAAAATAATTTCCTGCTCGTGCTCGGTAATTTCAGCCAATTGTTCACCCGAATCTGGATTCCGGGCAATTGTTCCCAATGGTACTTCAAGAACTACGTCTTCACCATGGGCTCCACTGCGTCGCCCACCTTCGCCAGCAACGCCATTTTCGGCTTTAACGTGCTTCCGATATTTTAGATGTAATAGTGTCCAGAGCTGCGCATTGCCACGTAAAATAATGTGCCCTCCCCGCCCTCCGTCACCGCCGTCAGGTCCGCCTTTGGGCGTGTGTTTTTCCCGACGAAAATGAAGAGACCCGGCTCCTCCGGCTCCCGAACGACAATTAATTTTTACGTAATCAATAAAATTAGATGAAGCCATATAAATGTCTTATCTCATTTCTGGCTATCAATTTGAGTACAAATAGCTAGAAATATATCGTCGATGGAACCAATACCATCAATTCCTACAAATTTACCTTGTTGACTGTAATAATCAGCCACTGGCATAGTATCCTTATTATAAACACTTACTCTCCGGCGCGCAGTCGCTTCATCCCTGTCATCAGGTCGACCTGAAGTTTCTCCTCGTTTCAGCAAACGCCGAATGAGTTCTTCGTCATCTACAATCAAGGCAATCATGATTGTGATTGGTGTTTGATACTGACTGAGTAGTTGATCAAGGGCTTCAGCCTGCAGAACGGTACGTGGAAATCCGTCAAATATAAAACCTGGCGCTGATTGATTTTCACGTAACTTACTTTCAATCATGCCAATCACTACTTCATCAGGAACTAGTAAGCCCTGATCCATTAATTGCTTGGCTCGTAAGCCCAATTCCGTTCCGGCAGCAATCTGGGAGCGTAATAAATCGCCTGTCGATAAATGGACCAGATTGTATTTATGGATTAGCTTTTCGCTTTGGGTACCTTTTCCGGCTCCGGGAGGGCCAAATAGTACAAGGTTAAGCATATAGTTTTGGCGGTAGTATCGTTTAGTCAAAAAAATTGCGCCCGCAAAGTTACGACTCACAGCCAAATAATAGCTGTATTACCCTAATAGTGTATACGTTATTCATATAGAAACTATAAAAAAAGCGCAGGTATCGTTCCTGCGCTTTCTTAAATTAACTAAAAATTAGCTACTTACTTGCTACCTTCTTTTTAGGCGGAGCTGTTTTTGGAGTAGGTTTCGCAGCTGGAGTAGGTGGTGCTTTAGGTCCTTCCAATGCTTTTTTCACACTTTCATCGTTAGGATCAAGCTCAAGCACTTTATTGAAATACTCCTTAGCTTTTTCATCATCTTTCTTTAAGATGCTAAAACCAGCTAATGCTTTGTAAGAAGTGATTAAGTATTTTTTATAGTCAGTTTTATCCGACGAATCAGGTGCCATTGCTTGTTCAATAAACTTCAGATAAAGTGGTTCAGCAGCTGCTGCACCTTTCATCCGATCATTTGGATACGCGTAGTAATTGGCACCAGCACGGTAATAATAGGCTAATGGATATTTCTTACCGTCGGCTTCAATTTTTTGCGACATCATAGCAAATGCTGAATCTGCCCGCAAATAATACATTTCCTTCATCTGCCGAATCTGTGCTGTATCCATTGGAGCAGCGGAGCTATCCCGGCCGATACGTGGAGCGTACTGGTAATTAGCAAGACCTAACCACAGATAGTCATTATTTTGTGGTTTTTTGTCGTTAGTAATTGTTTTTGCGTAGTAAGCTGCCGCTTTATCGTACTTCTTATTATCGTAAAGCGTCTTCGCAATTTCACGATACAGGTTTTCTGTCGTATCCTGAGTTGCCGCCTTTTCTAAATTAAGAATACCCAAAGAGTCACCTTCTGGCGTGTTTAATTGCATTTGAGCCCGACCCAGGTATTTATAGTCATCATACATCACCTTCTGTGGAGATGATGTAATAAACTTATTTAGCGACTCTACTGACTCTTGGTTTTTGCCAAGAGCTGCATACGCCCAACCGTACATCCGATCAATAATTGGGTTATTAATTTTCCCTTTCAATTGATCCAAGTAAGCGATAGCACCTTGATAGTCTTCGGCCAGGAACTTATACCGCGCTACGTCCAACAGCAATTCAGGATCGGTTGTACCGCTTTTCTGAATAAACAGTTCATAGTTTTGAGCAGCACTCTTGTACGCTCGCGAATTAGCAAGTGCATCCGCATAAGCGCGATACGTTGGCGAAAATTCAGGATCGTTTTGAATAGCTAACTTGAAGAATTCCTGCGCTTTCGCGTAGTTCTTTCCCCGAAGATATAACCGACCAATTTTGTAATTAGCCTCAGCCAAATTTGGTCTGATTTGCATTGCATTTTCATACTTGGTAATAGCGTTACCTCCGTCATTCTTCAGGAAGTAGGCATCACCCATCAGCATTTCGATTTCGGCGTCCTCGTTCTTTTTGTCTTTTTCGTCAGCTATCTGAAGGATACGTAGCGCTTCTGCCGGATCGTTAGTCTGTTCCGATATAGTGTACATTTCACCAGCTTTAATCAGAACGGCCTGGTTTTTATTCTTCGTAGCAGCAAGGGCACCATCAATCAGAGCCTTAGCACCAGCTCTATCTTTTTTGGCTAGTGCGACGCCTGCCAGACCAACATTGTTGAGCTGGTTTTTGGAGTCGGCAGCATTACCTTTATCAAATGCCGCTTTGGCTTTGTCTATTTGGCCGCTGCGGAGGAAATAATAGCCCAGATAAAACTGATTGTCAGCAGTTGGCGAGCTATTTGCTAACTGGGTCAGCGCCTGTTCCGCCTTTGTATATCGCTCTGCCTCAACATCTTTCATGGCTGCCTGAACGACGTCCTGCGCTAGAATAGGAGTCGCCATCGTTGCCCCAAAGAACAGGATGCTCAGCAGCGATCGCTTTTGATTAGTCATCATGTAGTTTAAGTTGGTAATTAGGATAAATAGATTAGTGCTTACAAAACAACCGACAAAACTAAAAAATTGCGGTTAAACCAAAAAATTTACTCATTTTACAAGATTCACTTCCCTATTATATGGTACAGTAGGCCAAAGACCTAATTTACGAATAATCAGTGAACCTGCATCCCGAGCAACGTAATTAACCAGCCCTCCACCTAAGCCAGGATGTGTTTCACGGCTAAGTACGTATACTGGACGACGTAGCGGATAGCGCTGCATTCCTAAATCCTCCTGAAACGGTTGATAATAGTCATCGCGTTTCGTTGGATTCTGCTTTTCAGAAACCCCCATAACCCGTAGGTCACGGGCTAAATCAACTGAAAGAGGTTCGTCACCATCGCTAATCCAGTTTACACCAATAAAACCTAGTGCTGAAGGATTTTTGCGTATAAATTCGATTACCTCTCTATTAGAACGTGTAGTGAAAATGCGTAGGTTTTTAACCTCTTTGACATTAAATATGTTTAAAACAAACGCCAAATTACTCGAATTGTTATTATCGAACACCAATGTAATAGGCCCAGTTTGGTTTCCATTTTTTAACTGGCCCCATTCCTTCAATTGACCTGTGAAGATACGTTGCAGTTCGCTCATCGTAATAAGGCTATCTGTGTTCGCCTTGTTCACAATAAGCGCTACGCCATCCGTGGCAATTTTTTCGGCCGCGCCTTTTATTTTCCGCTGATTCAATACTCCCTGTTCAGTAGGTTTAAGCTTACGAGTAACAAAAGCCAGTCGGGCGCTGTCTCGAAGCATCATATTGATAGCCTCTTGTTCGGGCTTATAAACAACTTTAAAGTGAGCATTCGGATAAATCCCCGAATATGCCTGTGTAAGCTGAAACACCAGTGGCTGAAAAGACTCGTCGGCTGCAATGACAATTTCACCCTGCGATGGATTGTCTAATGCTGGTTTGCCATTGCAGCCAAATAGTACGAATGCAAGACCGGCAATAATCCAAAATCGACTAGTCATTTCCCTGAAAACGTTGAAAGGCCCGATAGGCTCGAAAAGCGCCATAGATAATCAGCAAGATTCCCATACCATAACGGAAAGGACCTGGCTCTGGGAACACCCCAAAAGACTGGGAGGAGGCAATCAACGCGATGCCTCCTCCCAAATATGCCAGCGAAGCCAGTGCTGCGATGTACAACGTTAGCTGCGCCGGACCTCTATTTTGTCCACGCATAGATAAATTATTCCAGCGTGAAGTTAATCGGCAGATTGTACTTCACCCGTACCGGACGACCTGATTGTTTACCTGGCCGCCATTTCGGCATGCTTTTCACAACGCGTTGTGCTTCTTCGTCCGTACCGAACCCAAGGCCTTTTAGTACTGATACATCCTGAATACTACCATCAGTGTTCACGACGAAGCTAACGAATACACGCCCCGAGATATTAGCCCGCTGAGCAGCAGCTGGGTAGCGTAGGTTTTTCTGAAGAAATTGACCTAAAGCAGCCATACCACCTGGAAACTCAGGCTGTTGTTCCACAACTGTGAAGATTTCCTCTTCTTTTGGAGCGGCTTCTACAGCCACCTCAACTTTCGTTGGAGCAGCCGTTGCTTCAGGAGCCGCAATTACTTCTTCGGCGTTGGGATCCCCCTCCTGCGTTTTTTCAGCCGCAACAGCTTCTTTCAATTCTTCAACAGCTGGTGGAGGTGTTTCTTCGGGTACCTCCTCATCTGGTTTCACTTCAGGTGGAAGGAACTTCACCGTATTCACCTTTGGTACTTCTACTGGTGGTGGTGGCGGTGGCGGTGGTTCGTTCGGATCAATTGGCGGAGGGGGGAGTTTCATTAAGTCCACCTCAACCATTGCTTCTTCCTTTTTCTCCGGAGTCAAGGCACTGATAATCGAAGGAGAAAGTACACCCAGCGTAAACAGAATGCCGCCAATAATAAGGGCACGCGTAATGTTTTTAGGGTACGTCTTCCGAAGATCATAAGCACCATATGCTTTATTCCGGTGGGCAAACACGATATCATCGAGTGTTGCCTTAGCCTCTATTTCTGCCATGGTGTTATGCGTCTAATTTAACTTTGTCCTTTAACAGTTTTTTCTCGTCCGGCGTCAACTGATCCACAAGTGCGTAGCGTTTCAGTTTGGTAATCGCCATTTCGTCTAGCACATCAACCATATTTTT
Source organism: Spirosoma flavus (assembly GCF_054778555.1). Taxonomy (NCBI): domain Bacteria; kingdom Pseudomonadati; phylum Bacteroidota; class Cytophagia; order Cytophagales; family Cytophagaceae; genus Spirosoma; species Spirosoma flavus. The sequence continues at coordinate 333,379 of NZ_BAAGZL010000001.1, read as the reverse complement.
GTAGGTCGATTGTTTCGTAGGTTTAATTACTACTACGAATTTTTCTCCACCTACTTTTTTAACATTCTCGGTAAGCGCCTGACGAAATTCATAACCATACCCAACTGTTTTCACTTCCGGGTCTTCGTTAGCGGCTTTACCGAAGATGTAATGTGCTTTGTTGTCTTTCCCCAGAAAGACCGTCATTACGTTAGAGGCCTTAATAGGCTCTGTTTCTTCTTGTTTTGTTTTGTCTGGCACGTTGAGCGTCATCGAAGATGGCTTGCTCAGGGTGGTGGCCAAAATGAAGAAGGTAATTAGAAGGAAGCCCAGGTCAACCATGGGGGTCATATCCACCCGGGTCGACGCTTTCTTGGACCGTACCTTACCACCATCATGTTTACCACCACCACCGCCAGTGTTAATTTCTGCCATGGCTTGATTAGGTTTACAGTTTTCAGTTCCTAGGTTCTCAGTTAGTTGTCAAAGACTACCAGCCGAAAACTGTAAACCGAAAACCTGAACTAAAAACTGTGTTAATCGGCTGTCCAACCAGCGGGAGGAGCTTCCGTACCCGTGATCAGGTTGAACTTGTTGATATTCTGTGCTTGTAACGTAGCAAGTACGTTTTTGAACTCTGGGAATTTAGCCAGATTATCACCTTTCAGCGCAATCCGCAGGCCGTTGTTCGCTTTACGCGAATTAAATACCCAGTCTTTCAGCTCGTTTGTAGCAGCTGCTCCTGTTGAGTCTGTCGGAATACCTGGCTGCTTAATTTTCGCCTGTTGCTCTTTAGGCATACTCAGGAACGATTTAAGCTGGGCTATTGGCAAACCGAAGTTCGACATCAGGGCAAACTCTTTCTTTTCATTATCGGTGAAGGTAATACCTTTTGCGGCTGCGATATTGTCCAGCATGGCAATGCGATTCTGCTGGTTATCGATACCGAAATAGACTTTACCATCCTTGCCAAGACCAATGGTCATGATGTCCTTATCGGGTACTTTGATACCAGAGATAGACGAGGGAGTTTCAATACTGGCGGCATCCTGAGCCCGGAATTGGGCCGTTAGGATAAAGAACGTCAGCAACAGAAACGCTACGTCACACATCGCGGTCATATCCACCGACGAACTGGCACGTTTTACTTTAACTGCTGGCATAAGTTGTTCTGTTTCGACCTGCCCAAAAGGCAGGTGGGTTAATTACATCAACTTGTCAACGACTAGTAGTGAGCAGCAAAGTTCTGCTGGATGCTCAGACCGATTTCGTCGATGTTGTACGTCAGTACGTCGATGCGGCTGGTGAAGTAGCTATACATAATCGTAGCAATAGCAGCCGTACCGATACCAAGCGCCGTGTTTACAAGAGCCTCAGAGATACCCGTCGACAGAGCGGCTGTGTCAGGCTGCCCCGTAGCACCCATAGCTGCGAAGGCCCGAATCATACCAAGTACCGTTCCGAGCAGGGCGATCAGCGTAGATACCGAAGCCAGCGTAGCAATAATGGTTAGGTTCTTTTCCAGCATCGGCAGTTCAAGCGTAGTAGCTTCTTCTACTTCTTTCTGTAGGGCAACCAGTTTCTGCTCTTTGTTCAGTTCAGGATCCGTAGCCAGTTGCTGATACTTCAACAGAGCCGTTTTTACTACGTTGCCGATCGAACCTTTCTGACGGTCGCACTCCTGAATAGCAGCAGCTACTTCATTACGGTCAAGTTGACCTTTAATCTTCCGAACGAAATCATCGATCGAACCTGAACCATTTGCACGACCAATCGTGATAAAACGCTCGATCGAGAATACCAGTACCGTCAGAAAACAGGTAAACAGAATAGGTACGATGAATCCCCCCTTATACACGGTACCGAAATAATCGCCTGGGAGAGGTTCTTTGGTATTGTCGCCTTCCTGGAAGTGGCTGCCATCACCAAAGACGAACATGTACGTCAGGATACCGATGAGTAGCAGAACCGGGATTACGAACGCTGGATTCAGACCACCCGACGACTTCTTTTTTGGTGCTGGTGCTTTAGCGGGCGCTGGAGAGGGTGTTTGTGTTTTCATTGGAACTGGACTGTAGGGTTAAAATTAAAAGTTGGTTTACCCGGTAAAAAAAGTGAAAAATTTAGACTCTTTCGGTTTGTCCGGTTAAAAATTTAATAGAAATACCGTCGAACCTCCACAAAAATATGTGATTTCCGTTAAAAACCACACAATTCTATTTGGCAAATGTTTCACTCATATTGTAATTCAACAATAAATACTTGGATATATCTGACTTTGTTGAATTATTTTTTTGCGGATAATCAGGATCTTAAATCCTTGTTTGTCAATTCCTGAATCAAAAACCTTCCAAATAACACTCTACCTAATATGTAGTTAGGGAGGGGCATGGCTCATGAAATAATTGTTAAGAATGTTTTTATAAGCTCTCATAGAAAAATTAACCGTCTGTTTCTGGATAGATGCAACGTAGTGCCAGATTCCACAAACAACTTTAAAAAAATGTGGATTGGGGCGTTGAAAACATAACGGCGGCTTGGAAAGCGTACTACGTTCTATACGCTTTCATTCGACCAAACGTAGCAAGGCAATAAAAAAAGAGACGTAGTGTTTGCTACGTCTCTTCATCAATGTCGGGAAGGCGGGATTCGAACCCACGACCTCTTGCACCCCATGCAAGCACGCTACCGGACTGCGCTACATCCCGAAAGGGACTGCAAAACTAATGGATAATGAACAATGTGCAATGACTAACGTGTAATTTCTACCCTGCTACTTCCATTACACATTGTTCACTATCCTTTATTCATCAATTTCTCCCACTACCCTGCCTGGCCGGTGGAGGAGTACCTCCACGTTGTTGCATAGGATTCTGGCCCTGTGGCGCAAACGGGCTCTGCCGTTGCTTGAATAACTGGAATCGCGTGGGCTGTGATACGCGGGGGAACGAATTGTTCTCGGTATCGATGTCAGCGATTTCCTGATACGGGTCAAGCGTCCACTGCGTTACTTTCTTAGGGGTTGCAATGACCTTTTTAATCGATACGTCGTTGAAACGCCAGATTTCAGCTGGGAAGCGAGCCACCGAATCGGTACCGTCTTCAAACTGCATCCGAATGATAACCGGCATTGGAACACCACCCTTATTTTTCAACGAAAGCGTGTAGAAGTTCGTACCGGCCGTAGACGTAAGTGTGTTACGTTCCGATTCGCTCAGCGATGCCAGGTAATCCTGGTATTTCTTTTTGTCATTTTCGGTGACGGCATATGGGTCATAGCTATTATAGAAGTCGTTCATGGTCGAATCCTTAGCGACAACAGTTTCAGCTTTGGTAGCAGCGTCGCGTTGCTTGCTAATGGTGCCCGCCCTACGTTGCGCTTCGGCCTTCGCTGCGGCCTTCGTCGCAACCGGATCACCCGAATCTACCTGATACCATTCTACTTCTGTTAAATCCTGGTCGACAGGCTCGACGCCGTAGAACCACCCCTTCCAAAACCAGTCGAGGTCAACGCCAGAAGCATCTTCCAGCGTACGGAAGAAATCAGCAGGTTCGGGGCTTTTGAACGCCCAACGACGTGCATATTCCTTAAATGCATAATCGAATAATTCGCGGCCCATGACGGTTTCGCGCAGAATGTTGAGCGCTGTAGCTGGTTTGGCATAGGCATTTGGCCCGAGGCTAATAACGTTATCGGAAGAAGTCATGATTGGCGAAAGCACCGATTTATCCGACTTCATGTAATCGACAATGTATTGCGGCTCACCCCGGCGTGATGGAAATTCATAATCCCACTCTTTCTCGGCCAGATACTGACAGAATGTATTGAGTCCTTCGTCCATCCAGGTCCACTGACGCTCGTCGGAATTAACAATCATTGGGAAGAAGTTATGACCAACCTCGTGGATGATTACTCCAATCATTCCCGCTTTGGTCTGCGCCGAATACGTACCATCGGGCTCCGGCCGTCCACCATTGAACGATATCATTGGATACTCCATACCACCACCAGCCGTAGCGTGGCAAGAGATCGCTACCGGATACGGATATTTAATGGTACGGTTGCCATATGACTTCAGCGTATGTTCCACTACGCGGGTTGAATATTGCCCCCACAGCGGATTTCCTTCTTTTGAATAGAAAGACATACTCCAGATTTTGTGTCCATCTCCATAAACATCTGTTTGCATAGCATCCCAAATGAATTTACGGCTACTGGCAAAAGCGAAGTCGCGAACGTTCTGAGCGTTATAAACCCAAGTTTTCTTACCTTTCGTATCGCCGGGTTTCGCTTTCTCAGCGGCTTCGGCTTCGGCTTGAGTCACAATCACAACCGGCGTTTTCGACGTAGCAGCCTGCGCCATGCGTTTCTGCTGCGTAGCCGAGAGTACTGACTTATAGTTCTGACATTCGCCCGTTGCGCCAACTACGTGGTCACTTGGAACGGTGATGGCTACTTTATAGTTACCGAAAATTAGTGTAAACTCACCCTGCCCCAAAAACTGTTTATTCTGCCAGCCATTTACGTCGTTATAAGCACAAAGGCGAGGAAACCAGTGAGCAATAAAGTAATTGTAGTTACCATCTTTCGCGAAAAACTCCATCCCGCTACGTCCGTAATACTCGGTAATGAAGTAATTCCAGTCGACATTGAACGAATAGCTGGCACCTGGCTTCAGTGCCGTTGGCAGATCAATTCGCATCATGGTCTGGTTAATGGTATACTTCAGCGCCTTACCCGATTTGGCATCTTTTACCGCCGTGATTTTGTAACCGAATTTATCCGTCGCCTGCTGCTGGCTGCGCTCGCGTACGGACGTCAGATTTTGCAACTGAGAGAAACTCATGCCGCTTTCGCTAACGCCACCCGTTCGAGTAACGCTACCTGTAGAGCCTTTAGCAAACAGATTCTGATCGAGCTGGAGCCAGATGAAGGGTAATTCATCCGTCGAATTATTGTGATACGTAACGGTTTCTGACCCGATGATTTTTTGATTGGCGTCGTCCAGTTCTACTTTGATATCGTAATCAGCCCGGTTTTGGAAATAATCTTTACCAGGTGCTCCAGCGGCTGTGCGGAACGTATTGGGTGTCGGTAACATAGGACCCAGTTGTTCAAACCGCGTATTTGCGTTTTGAGTTGGGGCTGCTGGTGCCTGCGCACGTGCCGACCAAACTGAAACGGCCAGAGTGGCCGCCAGCAAAATTATCTTTTGCATAGTTAGGTTGTAGTTGTCATGAAATGCACGTAAAAGTAAATAAAAAGTATAAAATATATTAGCAGTTAATCTGATTGTAATGTACCAAAACCGTTACAACAACGTAGCGCTACGTTGTTTCACTACGTTCCATTGTCCGTAGTGCGGTTCCATACAGCTGTCGTTTAGACCGACCGATGAAAAAGTATTTTTTGTTTCAAATACCTATTCGTCCTTAATATTGCTACTTATACCATTACGTTACTTGTCCTAAAAAATGCTTTTTACCAGTTTTGAATTTGTCGTTCTGGTAATCATAACCCTGATTCTCTATTATTTACCACTGCTACGTCGGTGGCAAGTGCCAATACTTATTCTGGCGAGTCTGGTGTTTTATGCCGCCAATCAGGCCGATTTGCTGTGGTTACTATTACTTTCTGTTTCGATCAATATCGTTTCTAGTTACTTCGTAATTTACGGACGTAGCGACCGACGTCACTTTCATGCCGTCTGGGGCGTTGTGGCCAACCTGAGTATCCTTTGTTTTTTTAAATACGGCCCCCTATTGAGTCGTACGTTTTTGCCCGCCGATAGCTCACTGGCTGAGACGCTGATTGCGCTCCCGTTGCCCATTGGCATTTCCTTCTTTACGTTTCAGGGGATTAGTTTAGTAGTCGATACGTACCGAAACCGCGACGTACCACAATTTCGGTCGATGATCGCGAAAAATCTGGCGAAGCACGCACAAACCGTATTTTTCTTTAAAGCATTTTTTCCGCAATTAGTAGCTGGCCCAATCGTAAAAGCGTATTTTTTTCTACCCCAGATCAAGCCGAAGTTCTGGCAGGATATCCATTGGGATAAGTGTTTCCGGGCGTTGGTAGTTGGCTATTTTTTGAAGATGGTCATCGCCGACAACCTCAAAGACCACACGACTCTCATAACGTATCCGTACTTTGAAGCCTACTCATCGCTTACGTTAGTGGGACTATTGTTCGGTTATTCCATGCAGATTTTCGCCGATTTCGCTGGATATTCACTTATTGCGCTTGGTCTGGCTGGGCTATTTGGCTACGATTTCCCGATCAATTTCAACTTTCCATACGTAGCGGTTTCTTTTTCCGACTTCTGGCGACGCTGGCATATTTCTCTTTCTAGCTTCTTGCGCGAGTACTTATATATTCCTTTGGGTGGAAACCGGCACGGTGCATTTCGAACATACCTAAACCTGATGCTGACGATGGTTTTGGGTGGATTATGGCACGGAGCCGCCTGGAGTTATGCTATCTGGGGTTTTGCTCACGGACTTGCATTAGCTGTAGAGCGGTTTATTGACAATTTATTTCCAACGAAACCAACTCGTTTGAGTGAGTTCATTCGTGGTATTATCGTTTTCGCCTACGTAACCATTTTGTGGTTGTTGTTCAAACTACCTGATTTCAACCACGTTATCGCGTATTGCCGGGCGCTAGTGAATAACATCGACAAACCTAACGATGGGCGCGTGCTCAGTCTGATTGCGGTATATGCGCTGGCCGTTATTCTATATCACGTCAATTATCTGTTACGTGAACGTAGAAGCGAAGCCCAAAAGCACCCTGCCTGGGAGTTTGCGGCCTACGCCATCATGATTTTTTTAGTGATTACGAATAGTGGTTCGGGGGGAGCGTTTATCTATTTTCAATTCTAATGATTCGGAAAGCGCTATTCACAACGTTATTATTACTGCTGGCCTACAGCTTGTTCATTACTGTTTTTCGGAGCAGTATCCGGCGAACGGCACAAACGGTTGAGCAACGTAACACGGTCAAAGGCGAAGAATTCCTCTACGAAGACGGAGCGCAGGCCGATACAATCATTGTCGGATCTTCGATGAGTAACCGACTGCTTTTTGATAGCTTGCCGAGACACAAGGGCCATTATTACAATTTAGCGTTGGAAGGAATGACGTCGGAAGATGGGTTACAATTGATTGCCCATGCTGGCTACCGACCAAAGTTGGTATTGATCGAAATAAACACGTTTGATCGGAAGCCTGACACTACGTTCTTCCGCAAATTTATAGAACCCGGCTGGTCGCAAATTCGGGAATACCTACCAATCATGCGGCTTAAATATCAGCCAATTGGTGTCATGAAAGCCTTGCTACGTGACTGGCGCGGAGGAGCGACGGACGAAATCGTAGAAACAGTCGACACCGCTTTTGTAACACGTCTGGTGCATAAACGACTCAGCCAGACAAGTGATAAACCACAGGATAAAGCCCTACAAGAGACGATTGACGTAGCCGATACGTATATTCAGGACCTACAAAAGCGGGGCACGAAGCTGGTTTTTTTTGAGATGCCAACCGACCCGCGTATTCGCAACTCTAACGTCAGTCGTCGATTGCGGGAGTTGGTTAGCACTACGTTTCCTGCTTCACTGTATCAGCATATCCCCTACCCCGCTGATACCTATCAAACAACAGATGGCGTTCACCTGCCACGTAATGAGTGCGTTCGGTACACGCGCTATCTGTACGAGCAATTAACTATTTCGCAGCCAGCTTCTACGTCTGATTAGTAACGTAAGGCTACTGCATTAATTCATGCAGATACTCGTTGTTAATAATAAGCGAAAGAGCCATCCCCGCGACAATTCCCGAAACGACCAACACCCAGCGCAATCGGGATTTATGGAGAATATCCAGTACCACAAACGCCAGCAACAGCATTAGGCCGACAATCAGAAGCTGACCGATTTCCAGACCAATATTAAAAGACAGCAACGGCTTCACAATTTCGGCTTCTCGCCCCAGTAAACTGCGCAGATAGTTCGAAAACCCCATACCATGAATGAGGCCGAATGCCATCGCCAATCCATAACGAAGGCGGTTTCTGCTACGTTGATTTCCAGAAGTTGATTTTGATTTTGTCTCCTGAAAAAAGAAGTTGGTGAAAGCTGTAATCAGAATAGTGATCGGAATTAAGAGTTCGATTACTTCAGTTTTATATTGAATCAGCCGGAGCGTTGCCAGCGCTAATGTAATAGAGTGCCCAATCGTGAAGGCTGTTACCAAAATCAAAACCTGCCGCCATTGTTGAATGGTATAAACAGCACACAGAGCCACTACAAAAAGAATATGGTCATAGCCACTTGGGTCGGTGATATGATCGAACCCGAGTCGCAGGTAAATCAGAAAATCATCCATCAATAAAAGGAGAGTTTGAGAGGGTCAACATAGCAGTAACATCAGTAAAGCCGATTTATTTAAACCATTCAGCGTACATGACGTAGTTGTTGGCCGTGCGACTGAAAATTTCGGCCTGTTCTGGCGAGACAGCTTTTAGAAAACGAGCTGGATTTCCTGCATAAATTGATCCCGGCGGTACAATAGTATGTTGCGTAACAATGGCGCCAGCCGCAATAATACTTCCCGAACCTACCACAGCGCCATCCATCACAATAGCGCCCATGCCGACTAATACGTTGTCTTCGAGCGTACAGCCATGCACAACGGCATTGTGGGCAATTGATACGTTGTTACCGATAGTTGTTTTATAACGCTGATACGTACAATGGATAACAGCCCCGTCCTGAATATTGGTCCGGTTGCCGATGGTGATGGTGTTTACATCGCCCCGCACCACGGCGTTGAACCAGACAGTACAATCGCTGCCCATGGTTATTTTCCCAACTAACGTAGCATTATCGGCAAACCAACAGTTTTCACCGAATTGAGGATGAATGCCATGCACAGGCTTTATCAATGCCATAGTTTAATGCTTATTTTTCGTTTGCGGCAAAAATAGGTAACGCGACCAACTTGTCCACATAGTCATTCTAACCATGTGCATAAGTTGGCCGCGTTACGTAGCAAGAGCGGTATTATTTGTCCAGCACGATTGTTTCGTGCACCAGATACGCGCCCGATTCCGTCGAAAGATTGTAAACAGTATTTACAGAACGTACTGATTTTTCAACACTAACTACGCGATACGTTACCGATTTGCCATTTTCCATTCGGTAAAGAATATCGCCAGTCGTTACGTTGCCTAATTGCTTTTGGCCAGTCGCCGTCAGAACAGGGTGGTTAGCCGTGGCTTCAACCAGGGTTAACGTAGCAGGGTTGTTACGTGTATTGGCGGTAAGCTCCTGAGTAGGTGCTAACCAAACGCTGGCCAGCGCAAAATTGCCCTTGTGCATATCCACACGTGTTACGTTCGTTGGAGCAAGCGATTTCGTCACTACGTTATATCCCATAATTACGTCACCCACCTGAACGGTGCTGATTGGTTTTGATGATCCATCAGCCAACGTAACGGGCGCAGTTGGCGCAAAACAGAAGTTATATTCTTCTTTTTTCTTAGCTCCACCTTCATCTGATTTACCAGCGCTGCCAGACAATAGGCCCGCCATCTCGCGTGAAAGCACGAACGTCAACGTCGACATTAAACCCGGCTCCTTTTCGCCAACGTATTTGAGGTCATCAATATAAGCATCCCAGGCTTTGCGATCGGCGGAAGCCCCTGGAATTACGAATGGCTTTATTTCATTGGTTTTTCCATTCTGATAGATGGCCAGGAGGCCGAGTTCTTTTGTATCTTCAGCAGAGAAGACCTTGTAGAGATAGATTTTTCGCGTGATGCCATCGCTGTACGCAAAGACATAAGCGGGACGTTCCTCATAACGATCCAGAATGAAGCCGCCCGATTTGAAGTATGTATCTTTATCGAGGTTGGCGATTTTGATGGCTTTGATCGCCTTCAACTGTTCAAGCGTCATGCTGGCCGAGGCCGTTTGCGCCCAAACGCGCTGACTCAATAACTGAGTTGCTACCGCGCAGCAAAGAAAAATCAGGATTGATAGTAGGTTGTTTTTCATGGTTTTAATGGCAGCAGGTTCCGGCTGCTGCCTCTAAGTCATTATGAGATAAGCGCTTATGTCAACAGCCAAAACCTGTTGACGCCTTTATTTCTTGCTATACTCCCCTACTCGCGCGTGAATCGCTTCAACGGTTCTACGTGCCGACGTAAACGCACCAGCCATCCAGGCCGTCAGGTACGTAGTGTGTTCACCTGCGAAATAGATGTTACCGTCTGGTTCGAGCAGGGCGGGGTAATATTTTTTTCGCGTAGCATCGTCGTAATTGGCCCAGCCGCCTTCGCTATAAGGCGTGCGATGCCAAGCCAACGAGAACGAATTCTCAAATTCACCGGAATACTGCGGATGTATTTTGGCACCCATCGTTAGAGCCAGTTTCTCGCGTTCAGCAAGGGGCAAAGCACCAACAGCTTCGGCCCGGCTGTAGAAGTTGTAGTAGCCGATCAACACTCCTTTTGCTTCCTGCAACCCAAACGACGGATACCATATCTGATTGATATCCATATTGGTACGTGTAATGCCACCGTAAATTCCGTCGTCTTCCTCCCAAAATCGGCGCTTGAATTGCAAACCAATTTTTCCCGTTTTCATGTAAGGAATAAAGTCGGCTGCCCGCTTAATCGTACCTGACAAATCCGATTCAAGATTTTTCAGCATCGGTAACGGTAATGTACAGACGCAAAATTCGCCGGTTAGTTCTACGGGTTTGCCATCTTTCTGGTAGACGACTCGGACTCCATTTTCGGTCTTTCGTAATTCCTTAACCGGGGCATTGAATACAATCTTGCCCATCAGCTTTTTTTCTAGCGCTTTAGGAATCGCATCCATGCCGCCGATGGGTTGCAGCAACGTAGCCTGTTGCTCATAAGCATAATCACCGACGTTGTAGAAAACTGGCTGCATGAAGCCCGAACGTAGCAAATCGGTCAATCCGTAAGGGTCCGTGAGCGTACCGGGTGTGTTACCAGCCCCTGGGTCACTCTTTGTTTTATAGCCGCGCCGATTTGTGCCTTTATACAGATGGGCTGTGTTTAAATCACCTTCGTTTTTCAGAAAGTCAATGAGTTTCTCTACGTCCTCTTTCGTCAATTGCTGATCCAGCGCCGACTGATCAAGGGCTTTAGATAGCAACTCCGCCGTATAGCCACGCATATCGTTGTGATAATCACTGATGCGCATCCGCCGATTTGCCAACTCACCCGTGCCGCCGTCGTTATAGAGATAAGCTGACTCGTTGGCACCATTGAAAAGCTGGAGTGGTACGTTCAACTCCTTGCAATATTGAAGAGTAAGCTGGTGGTGGTGCGGTATCCGGGCGGCTCCCCCGTTGAAATATTGACCATTATCGAACGAGCAGGTTTGAGGGCTGCCACCACCGATTTCGGTTTCTTTGGTACCGCCCCGAATCGTCCATACGCGCCCACCTGAGCGGGGACGAGCCTCCAGAACGGTGCATTCGTAGCCAAGTTTGCCGAGTTCGTAGGCGGCTGTCATACCGGCCAGACCTGCGCCTAAAATGATTACTTTTCGCCCTTTTCCGTCGTTGCGCTGTCCGTTGGCAGGCAAATTGAATGCTGAAGCAGGCGCTGGGTGAAGCATTCCCCACGCTAGAAGACTAGCATAACTGGCACTTGTCGCGTTGATGAAGTCGCGTCTTGTCATTCACTAAATGTTTAATGGATAATGATTAATGATAATTAGTTGACTATACATTATTCATTGATCATTATCCATTTTTTACCCTACTACTTTTTTAAAACCCTCTACGAAAATAGCCATCTCGTCCATCGTACCGACGCTAACCCGGCAGAACGGTTGTCCACCAAAATCGCGAGTCTGGATGCCAATGCCCTGCCCATACATTTGATTGCTGAAGGCAGCGGTTTTCATACGAATTGGGAATAGGATAAAATTGGTTGACGAAGGAATTACCTCATACCCTAAATCGGTAAGCGCTTTAGTGGTATAAGCGCGAGCTTTGGCATTTTCGGCCCGGCAATGATTCTGCCATTCTTTATCCTGATAACTGGCAATACCCGCCATCAACGTAGTGATACTAACGGCAAAGTCGCCGTTGGTATAGTCGCGTAAGGTTTTGAGCATCGCGGGTTGGGCGATAGCATACCCTAGTCGCAAGCCCGCAAAACCGTGTATTTTTGAGAACGTACGCGCCAGAATTACATTCAAGCCTTCGTTGACCAGTTTACCAAGTTTCGGACGATCGGCGGGTTCAAAGAAATCGATATAGGCTTCATCGATGAACACCGGAACTTTCGGTGCTACTTCGCGACAAAATGCTTCCAGTTCAGCCGTTGGTACAATGGTGCCCGTCGGGTTATTTGGATTAACGATATAAACCATTTTGACATCGGGCGTAATGGCGGCTTTAATCGCTGGGAGGTCAAATTTATAGTCTTTCGTCATCGGGATGGCTTTGATTTTTGCTCCAAACTTCTCAGCCCGTTGCAGCAAATCATCATACGTCATCACACTGGTCAGAATCGTGCCGCCACCTTTCGAAAAATAATCAGCGGCTGCCATCAGTACGTCCGATGAGCCAGGCGACATCATAATCTGCTCAGTTTTAACGCCATCGTCTGTAGCAATCAGTTTTTTTAGCTCAGCAAACTCCATCCAGGCATAGCGGTTTCCTATCTCAGTTGCCTTAATCAGGGCTTCTTTGGCGTTTTTCGAAATTCCCAGCGGATTCTCATTGGCAAACAGACGCGCCCGAAGTTTGGGCATATTACTAAATGGGTCGTCGGCAAATGCAAATTCATTCGTGAATGACGAAACGAAGGGAGTATTTGGCTTAGCAGCTTCGGCGGATGAGAACCGGGCAAGTCCTAAACCTGCCGTTAGAAGACCACTGGCACGGAGCCAGTCCCGACGTGTTAGTTGTGATGACATGGTATATAGTTTTTTGTATTAATCTTGGATAAAATAAAAGTAAAACAAAATGTAACTCGTTAGTAGATAGGGTTTTGTGAAAGTACGAATTAATGCCAACATAAAGTCATTTCCGCCACGAAAAAAACTTATGTGATATTTGGCAATAAACTCTGCAGGCCAAATTTCTTGACACACTAAAATGGGTTGAACAAAAGAAATTACAATTCTTTTATGTTTATCAAACTATCACTCGCTGATTTACTGAGTGGTCAATTGAACTCCGTTAAAAGTCGGAAAGGCCAATGTAAAACACTGGCCTTTCCGACTTTTAAACCTAAAACGGTACGTATTATTTTCTATAAATCAGTTGAACGTTACCAACGGCTGTTGCAGTTGCAGATGTTTGCAACGTATAACTAATTGGAGCAGTTAGAGCAAGTTCCTCGATGTTCTTGTTTTTCGTATAGGTGTACTTCTCTTCGTCACCAGAATCATACTTCAACGTCAGGTTATTGCTGTTATCAAACGTCCAAGTACCACCCGCATCATCAACCGTAACATTTTTAAATGTAGAGTTAAACGTATTATCTGAATAGATATCAATCGTTGACCCAACATTCTCAAAATAATAGAGGTCAATAGCAGCTCCATTGAAATTAGTTGCTGCTGGAAAACCACTTAATAACCCCCGGCTTAATTCCCATCGACCTACAATTGGCGACGCCGGTGTTACCGTATCCGTTTTATTACAGGACGTGAGACCCCACAGCGAGGCCATCAGGCAAAGTACATACACATAACGCTTCATAAGCAGTTGAATTTAGTCTATTCGGGGTTTGAAAAAGTACCAGGAGCGTAAACTACAAAAAAAACAGATAGTCGACTACTTTTATTACGCCGATGGAAAGCCAGTTGATGCAAACAACGACATTTTTTGAGAATTTGGTGCTTAACGCAGGTTAGGCACGGGTAAAACAGGTAAACTTTCGTTCCCATCGTTACTCACCGACTGCACGGCGAAATAGTAATTATCTTTCGAGAAAGGCAGCGTCATTCCCAGCTTGGTCGTATAGAATTTCTTCTGCCAAAAGGGCCAGTGCGTTTCGCGCATCAGCACGTAGTACCCTTTCACAGTACCCGTTTTGGGCGCTTGCCAGTACAAAACCGTTGAGTTGGTCAGATTCCGAACATCAACCGTTACGTTCTGTGGCACCGTCGGCGACTTTGCCAGATTAGCTAACGTAGCAAGGTTCACAGCGGTGTTTTTGCGCAGGTATTCGAAATCCATAAACTTTGGATAATCGCCGAATTCAATACCATTTTCGGTACGTAGATCCTGGTGCTGATGTTCGTAGTTTTCGTTCATTTCGGTAATACGGACGGCAGCAAAACCGCGCTGAACATAAGGCGTATGGTCGCCCCCGCGCAGATAGCGGTCGTTGCGGTAAACCATCACTACTTCCAGGTTTTCGACGTAGCGTTCACCAATTTCTTTCAGATACCGGGCCAGTGTTCGGGCTTTTCCATCATTCTCATTACCAAACCGTTGAATCTGAGCGATACGTCCGGTAGTGTCTTTCAGCAGACTGGAAGGCAGCCCTTCACTGAAAACACGTAGCCGGGTGTTGTCGATGATACGTGTATCACTGGAATTGTTGCTGCCCATGATGTCATTGTTCAGAACGGCCTCTACGTTCCATTTTTCCTTGATAGCCCGTTCGGAAAGATGCTCAGCTCCTAGAAGTCCCTGTTCTTCACCTGTTAACGTAACGAAAACAACTGTGGCAGGAAACGATGATTTGCTCATTACCCGACAAAGCTCAATCACGGCTGCTGTGCCAGAACCATCGTCATTAGCACCCGGCGCGTCTGATTCGCGGTTCATTACGTTGGTTACGCGGCTGTCCATATGTCCCTGCACAATGAATATGCGGTTATCGTTCGGGTCGGAGCCTTTGAGCGTCGCCATTACGTTGCCCATGTTGGCCGGTTTATCGACACGACGGCCATCGGGTTGGAGCATCCACGTATCGAGGGTCGCCGTGAGTCGTCCGTTCGATTGTTTGGCGTACTGATTGAATTTCCCCAGAATCCATTGGCGGGCTGCACCTAGTCCTTTTTTGGCGGGCGACGTAGTGGCATCGGCGGGTACGCTCAGCGTATGCCGCGTACCAAAACTGACGAGACCGTTGATATGCGCCCGCAGACTATCAGCCGAAATTTGGGCAACGAGATCAGCAATTTGCGTATCGCGATTCAAAACAACGGTCTGCGCTTGCAGGAACGGAGGAAAAAACAAGGACAAGATAAAGAGATAACGTAACGTTTGGGATCGCATAAGTTTGCTGGAAGATTAATAAACGAAACTAACAAAAAAGCGCAAGCTGGGGGCTTACGCTACGTTATTCCGTAAAAATTCTCAAAAAGACCAGGCAACACCCACTCCCGGAGCAAGCCGGCCAGTCAACGGAAGTGGAGCTAAAGACAGGCCAACTCTCGGCTGACGTAGCATCTGATTGTACCGTGTTACAGCTTTGTTGACCTGACTGTTACCAATAATAGTGAACGTAAGCGAAGCGGCAATTGCTCCCCCATACACCGTCCAGTACGTACCGTTGTTTTTAGTGCTGGTCAAAACAATATACGCCAACGGAATCAACGCCGACAGTCGGCTCAGGGTAGTCATCGTGCGAAACGTCTGAAAGCGATGATTGACTTCGCCGTCATTCAGCTCAAAAAAAGGAACTTCCAGCGAATAGGGAGACGACAGTTTTTTGCCCCCGTAGAAATAAATGCTTCCTAACGACGAACCATAAGCCCGCTCAATAGGCAGCAAATGCGCCGGAACTGGCACTGTTCGGTAATGCGACGTATCGTCCTGACGCTGAGCGTGCGCCGTCAGGGAAAGCAGAATCAATGAGATACACAATAGAATGTATTGCATACGGACAGAACGAAAAACAACGCGATTTAGCAGATGACAATGTAAAAACAATGACGCTTTTTCAGGAAGCGTCATTGTGCGTCAAACCTATTTAAACCTTTTTGTCATGGTGACAATAAATTTACTTTACTACTTTCAACGTACCCTGCATTAGTGATGAATGGCCGGGGAACGTACAAACAAACTGGTAATCGCCAGGAGTTGTAGGCGCGAGGAAATAAATGCTTTCAGATGTTTCGGGCTGGAGAATGTTTGTGTGATACAGTACGTTCGCCGTGGCCGGTACGTAGTTCATTTTAGGCCCGTTCAGGTTTAGTTTTAAAGCTGCATCGCCAACGGCATTGGCCGCAGCCGGTTTCGTAATAACGCAGTTGTGCAGCATATCGTCGTTGTTGTTGAAAACGAGTTTAATACGGCTACCCGCTTTCACTTCCAAACTCTCAACGTCAAATTTTAAACCCGGTTTAGTGCCGATGGTGATGGTCTGATCGGGGCCGTTCGTCCAGTCGGCGGGCATAGTGACGGTACGTTTGGCGTTTACTGATTTTACATTTTTAGCGGTCGTGGCTGCATCTTTTTTCTCTGCAGCCATCATTTCGGCATGATCGTGTTTGGCGGCAGCAATAACGCGTGCGGGCAAATTCAGTTTTTCGCCGGAAGCAATGGCGTTGAGCGTGTAATAACCCACCGAATGCAGCAACGGCATATTTGTAGCCGACCGAACGCCTTCAGCTTTCACTTCATGGATGTATCCTTCACGTAGCGCCGTGTCGGCCACAATGCGGGCGCTCATACCATCAGGAGCCACCACTACGCCCCGAATCGGTACAGGACGCGCATTTTCGATGGGGCTACCGTAGGTTTTGTGATACCGATACGTAAAGCTGTTTAGGCTGTAGCTTTCAGGATTTTCGGCCGTTTTTTTATCAACGGGAGACGTAAAGCTGACTTCAAAGCCATCAGGTTTCGACGTAATAGTTTTCATCTCAAACGGCATTTTTCCCGTCCAGACCAGCCGCTGAATCCCGTACGAATCTTTACCCGTTGCGGCCCACCCCCGGCTCGTCATCCCAACGAACATCGAACCATCCTGCCCCCAAACGGTTCGTATAATCCCCGATTGAAAACCCTCCCGGAATGGGAAACAAGCCCCTTGCCACTCGCCATTGACTTTTTCCAGCGCCACGCGCATAATTTTGCTATGTCCCTGATCGCCCACAAACAATTGATCGGTGAATGGTCCAAAAGCGCCGTTTGTTGTGTCTTGCTTAAAGTCAGACGTAGAAATTCCCATCAGCGTGTGCGGGAACCAGATAGCAGGTACTTTCAGGTTTTTAACCGTCTTCGCCACCTCAAACATTGGCTTCCCCGTACTCGGTACGTCTTCGGGCTTGAGACTCAGTGGTGAACCGGGCTCGCTCGTCCAGCGCAGCCCCGCCGGATTACCGGCGAAATCGCCTTTTGCCAAGTGGGTCATACGTCCTGAGCCAACCCAGTCGCCCTGGTTTTCGGTGTAGAAAATGCTACCATCACGTAGCACACCAAAGCCAGCGGGCGAGCGCATTCCCGTTGCCCAGGGCGTCATTTCACCCTTTTCAGTCAGTTTGAGCATCCAGCCGCGCCACTTAGCCAGACTAGCACCGTAGCCAATCCAGTCGAGGTTGAGCGTGATAACCATATCGCCATCGGGCAGCAGTACCGGGCCGTAACTATATTCGTGGTAGTTACCCGACAGCGGCCATTTGTAAAACGACTGGTATTCGTCGGCCTGATCGTCGCCGTCGTTGTCGATGAGTTTAGTCACTTCGCCCCGTTGCGTACAAAGGAAATAGCCTTTCGGGTGCCACATCAACCCCAACGGCTCGTGTAGGCCAGACGCAAATTTTTTGTAGGTTGGCATGCGGCTTCCCTGCATATACGGATTGCTAATGATCCAGACTTCGCCCCGGCGCGTACAGGCCGCCAATCGCCCGTCGGGCAGCGGAGCCAACCCACCAACTTCTAGCTTAATATCTTCGGGAATCGGAAGGGTCAATATGCGATAATAATCGCCTTCAACAGCCGGGCGCTGCGCAAAAGTGAGAGAGTGAAAGAGCGAAAGAGTGAACAGGAGCGCGAAGATGCTTACCAACTGTCTCATTCTACATTTTACATTATTCATTCTTCATTAAAATTTTAGGCTATTCGTAAGCCGTTTTTTGTAGGTCTTTCGGTTTGGAGCAACGTAACAGTTCCATCCTCGGCAACGGCTCCCAGCACCAGGCATTCGCTCATGAACGTAGCAATCTGCTTGGGTGGGAAATTCACTACAGCAACCACTTGTTTTCCAACCAATTCATCGGCCTGATACAGTTTTGTCAATTGAGCCGACGTGCGTTTCACTCCCAGATCACCAAAATCGAGCGTCAGTTTGTAAGCCGGTTTTCGAGCTTGCGGAAACGCTTCAACGGCAATGACAGTCGCCGTGCGGATTTCCACTTTTTCAAAATCAGCCCAGGTTAGGTAATCAGGTGTCATGATACGTTTGACGATGCTACGTCCAGTAGATAACGTAACGTTCTGGTGGTAACGTAGTGGTACTTACTTTAGAAAATAATCGAGTATTGCACCGAAGCCGCTCCATTTTTCATGTCGACCGGAAGCAGTAACTCCTGTTTGTTGTTACTCTGACGCGTTTTTACTTTAGCTTTCGGATCAATTCGAACGTAGTAATTCCGATCATTGATGGCATAGAGTCCTTTAGCTACCTCCTCAATCGACGTACCAGTGGCCAATCGGCAATAAGGCGTCCCGGTTGCAGAGCCCGACAACGTCAGCGTTCGCGTAAGGGTGCTTCCGGCCGGGTCGTCCTGGCTGGTTTGAATGGCATCGATAACGGATAATCCCCCTAGTTGATAATTCATTGTTGGGCGCCCCTGTTTATCAACCGTCTGACCTTTGTACTGCACTGTTTTTTCGTCGACACTGTCTGGCCAGACGGCGGACTCATTCTGAAGTAGCATCAACGGCGTTTGAGGAGGAGTGCGCACAACCGCTCCCAACGGGCTGAGCAACTGAGGTTCACCACGCTCGTACCACATTTCTGTTACGTTAGCGAAATCACCTTTCCAAACCTGGATCAGCGCCATCTGATTCAAATCGAGGGTGTAATGAATCCCTGTTGGCGAACCGACTGATAAGCTGTGGGTACGTTTCATCTTTTCGCCCGGTAACTGCACGAACGAACGAATCCGTTGAATTTTGTCCTGTGGACTGCTATAATCTGGGTTCACACTTACCAGCGCTACGGCGTCAGGCTCGGGCAGCGAAGCAGGCGCGTGAAGCGGTTGCGGACGCGTATCGGCCTGCGAAATAAACAAGCCTAATCCTGGCCGGAACCAAGACCGTGAAAAGTAGACACGAACATCGTGCGTACCGGCTGACAACGTAGTGGTTCCTATGGCGGTCATGCCCAGTTCGAGGTGGTTCACCGGAATCAACTCTTTTCCATCTACCCATAACGCAGCGGCACCTCCATGATCCAGTTCAAGTTGATACGTTCCGGCTTGCAGTACGTTCAGTTTTCCAGCAAAAAAGATCGAGTATTGACGCGGTTGTCCATAGGAGACTTCGTAGTTCAACGTGCTCGTTGTATCCTGTTTGAGCACTTTTTTCCGGGCGGCTTCCTGCGGATCAAGAATATAGCCCCCTTCCACAATCGTATAGTTGAGCGGCCCGCTCCAGCTTGCCAGATTGCGGGGCGACATAACCCGGTAACCAAGGTTACGAATGGCAACCGAACCTGTTTTCGCAGCCAGTGTCAACGGCCCTAAATTGTTGTTCGCCAGGGTCTGACTTTCTCGTAACGTAATACCATTGAGCGCCAGTTTTTCCAGGATTGATACCCCTCTGGTTTTACTTACTTTATACCAGACATCCACCGATTGCCACAAACCGGGCGCTTTCAGCACACGGGCCGATTCTGGCGTACCGCCCAGGCGGATGGCCTGTCCGGTTGGTAGTGTCAGTACTACGTCGGTTTTGGCCGCCATCAGCACGTCGACATGTAGTCGAAAATCGTCGGTAGGTTTGGCTAATGTAATTGGCTCTCCCGAACCAACCAGCATTGTGTTTCCAGTTTTGGGACGTAGCGACGTAGCATCGGCCGTAGGTGATAGCGAACCGGCTAACTCCCAACCGGTTGGGCGACTTAACTGAGCAAGCGAAACGGCGGGCAGGTCACTCTGGGCGTATAACGTAAAGGAGAGCAGCCAGGCGGTTAAAAAGGCGGTGCTGCGTTGGCTAAATAAAGTTCTATTTGTAAACATACAAGGAACAAAGCAGGCGTTCGTGCTTTTGTATCTATCAAAAGTAAGCAAACTCTCCTGTTTCCTGATTACGCCCAAAAACTTTTGCCAATAACGTACTGTTTATCTCACCAAACTCCAACCCAATTTACTCTCTGCCATGAACATACTGCTACTTGCATCCGTCCTGATGCTGGCCCCCAGCGGGGTAAAAACCCCTTCCTCGAAGGACGTAACACCGGCTAAAAAAGTAAAACGTCAGCCGCACGCTACGTCGGTACGTCCGGCTGTTCCAGTTGAGAATGATGGCCTTAAACTGACCAATGGTTTCCGCGCAGTAGTTTTTGCCGATAATCTGGGTAAAGCGCGTCACGTTGCCGTCAGTAACACAGGAACTGTTTTTGTGAAATTGGAAAAGTTAAACGATGGTAAAGGGATTGTGGCGCTTAGCGATAACAACGGCGACGGTCAGGC
This sequence comes from Spirosoma flavus, assembly GCF_054778555.1. Taxonomy (NCBI): domain Bacteria; kingdom Pseudomonadati; phylum Bacteroidota; class Cytophagia; order Cytophagales; family Cytophagaceae; genus Spirosoma; species Spirosoma flavus. The sequence continues at coordinate 312,740 of NZ_BAAGZL010000001.1, read as the reverse complement.
CGACCAGACTGTTACGTTCGGGAACTACGGAGGAACCGGTATGGGCATTTATAACGGTTATCTCTACGCGTCGTCTGATACGTCGGTGTATCGATATAAACTGACCAATGGCAAAGTGATGGAAACCACGCCCGCCGAAACCATCGTTACCGGCCTCAAGCTGGAGCGGCAGCACGCCAGTAAATCATTAGCGGTTTCGCCCGATGGCAAGCTGTACGTCAATTTCGGAGCGCCTTCAAACGCCTGTCAGGAGAAAGACCGACAAAAAGGCTCTAAAGGAATGGACCCTTGCCCGCTGCTCGAAAATTACGCCGGTATCTGGCAGTTCGATGCGAATAAGCCGAACCAGAAACAAGCTGACGGAAAGCGCTACGCAACGGGCATCCGCAACGCTGTAGCCCTCGACTGGAACACGGCCAACAATACGCTTTACGCCATGCAGCATGGTCGCGACAACCTGAACAACTGGGGCGGTATATTTACGGATGAAGTGAGCGCTGAATTTCCGTCGGAGGAATTCCTGATGGTGAAACAGGGATCGGATTTCGGCTGGCCCTACTGCTACAACGATCACAGCAAAAACAAGAAATTTCTGGCACCCGAATACGGTGGCGATGGCAAAACTGAAGATCGTTGCGCCGGAAAAGAAAAACCAATCATGGCGTTTCCTGGCCACTGGGCGCCCAATGATTTGCTGTTTTATACGGGTTCTGCATTTCCGGCCAAATATAAAAACGGCGCATTTATCTGTTTCCACGGCTCCTGGAATCGTGCTCCGCTGCAGCAGGGTGGTTATTTTATTGCTTTCGTTCCGTTTGGAAAAGATGGCCGACCTTCGGGCAATTATGAAGTATTTGCCGAAAACTTCGCGGGTGTAGCTGAACTAGGTAAACCGGGAACCAACGCAAATGCTGGCAAACTCGACCTGGCTAGCCCCGGCGATGCGAAAGCCCGCCCAATGGGTTTGGCAGAAGGCCCCGATGGTGCACTCTACGTAACGGATTCGGTAAAAGGAAAAGTCTGGCGGATAACGTATTCAGCGAAGCGGTAAGATAGTTGTTCCAGATATAGGCTTTAATGAAAGCGTTGAATCCTATATCTGAAATTTTGACGGATTTTGTAGGTTTGTTTATGAATCAGGATATTCGATGGGAGCAACGTTTTACAAACTTTAAAAAAGCGTTGTCACAACTCAACAAATTTATTGCTAAGGGTGAGCTGAATGAATTAGAAGAACAGGGACTTATTAAAGCATTTGAATATACATATGAACTAGCCTGGAAAACCCTACAAGACTTACTACGTGATAAGGGGTATCCAGATATTGCAGGGCCAAAACCTGTAGTAGAACAAGCTTATCAGGATGGCTATATTGATGGCCTAGCCTGGGTACGGATGGCTAAAAGCCGAAACTTAACTAGTCATACCTATAACGAAGAAACTGCTGAAGAAATCGCTGAAGCCGTGAAGAATGAATATGCAGGGCTATTTAACGATTTACAGACCAAGTTAGACGAAGAACAGTTGAGCAGACAACTATCTTTATTTGACACCGAATAGACATGCTTTACGGGTTAAGTAATGAACATTTATTGGATATAACTCGTACGGTAGCTGCGAACAGTCGTGTGCATCAGGCTGTGCTATTTGGTTCCAGAGCGAAAGGAACACAAAGGCCAGGCTCCGACATTGATATTGCTTTGAAGGGAAACGATTTAACATTTGACGATCTGGTATCGCTCGGTGTTGCGTTGGATGAATTATGGCTACCCTTTCGATTTGATTTGGTTCTTTATGATCGAATTAGTGAACCAGCTCTGCTCTCGCACATTGACCGTGTAGGTAAGGTAATAGTTCCTGCATAATTGATTAAACAGATTGTCACTTTTCGTAATAAATTACTTAGAAAGCCTAGCCATCTCATTCGTCAGAAATTGCTGAAACCGTTCCTGTAGCCCACGAAAATAACTCAGGTATTTCTCGCCCTCCTCAGTAACGATTGCCCCTCCCCCTTTTTCTCCGCCGGTCTGCGTCGACACCAACGGCGTATCGGCCTGCGTGTTCATCGACTGCACCAAGTCCCAGGCTCGTTTGTAAGACATCTGCATCGCCTTGGCCGCCTGATTGATGGAGCCGGTACGTTGAATGTGTCCTAGAAGTTCTAGCCGCCCAATGCCAATGAATCGTTCGGTAGCGTCAGCAGACGTAGTTTCGAGCCATATTCGGCCGTTGATACGTAGTGTTTTCATGGCAAAGGGTACTATTCATGACGAGAAAAATCAGATAACATGACTAAGGTACATGATGAAGCGAATCGTTGTTACTACCATGCAGTAATCTCCCGATATATTATTCGCTTGTTTCAGCTTCCGGTTGTACCTTGCCGCCGATAGTTTTCTCGCCTTGTGCGCCCTATTTTACTACGTCCTTTGTGCCACCTGGCGACCGTTCCCGCTATCGTAACGGTATATGGACAACGTCGAATTACTTTCCCGCATTCAGTTTGCTTTCACTATTGCTTTTCACTACATCTACCCGCCCCTAAGTATTGGTTTGGGCGTTTGTCTGGTGGTAATGGAAGGGCTTTACCTCAAAACAAAAAATAAGATTTACGAAGAATTGACCCGGTTCTGGGTTAAGATTTTCGCGCTCATTTTTGGTATTGGCGTCGCTACCGGTATCGTGATGGAGTTTGAATTCGGTACCAACTGGGCAACGTACTCACGCTACGTTGGTGATATTTTCGGGTCGGCGCTGGCGGCTGAGGGGATTTTTGCCTTTGCGCTGGAATCGGCCTTTCTAGGCGTCCTGCTTTTCGGATGGAATCGGGTTAGTCCACGCGTCCATTTTCTCGCTACGGTGCTGGTGGCGTTGGGTTCCATATTTTCGGCGCTCTGGATCGTAGTGGCTAACTCCTGGCAGCAAACGCCCGCTGGATATCGCATTGAGGGGCAGGGTATGCAGGCGCGGGCCATCGTAACCGATTTCTGGGAAATGATTTTCAATCCCTCGTCCGTCGAGCGGTATTCGCACGTATTGATTGGAGCGTTTCTGTCGGGATCATTTCTGGTGCTGAGCGTTAGCGCCTGGTATATTCTGAAGAAGAAACACGTAACACATGCCCAAACCGCCTTCCGGATTGCGCTCTGGGTGGCGGCTGTATCAGCGTTGGGGCAATTATTTACGGGCCATAAATCGGCGGAGGTGGTCACAAGATATCAACCGGCGAAACTAGCCGCTATGGAAGGGCATTTTGAGAAACTAGCTCCTGCCGATATGTACCTGATGGGTTGGGTCGACACAAAAAATCAGAAAACGACGGGCCTGAAAATTCCAGGGGGCCTTTCATTACTGGTACATCAGGATATGAAAGCACCTATTCCCGGCCTCAACAGTATTAAGCCCGAAAACCGCCCTACTGCTGTCAATTTTGTCTTTCAAACGTATCACCTGATGGTTGCTATCGGCATGACGCTGATTGGACTGACCCTGTTCAGCTTATTTCTGCTTTACCAGAAAAAACTGTTTCAGACGCGTTGGTTAATGACAGTTTTTGTGTTTGCTGTCTTGCTGCCGCAAATCGCGAATCAGGTGGGTTGGTACACTGCCGAAGTTGGTCGGCAACCGTGGGTAGTATACGGATTGCTACGTACTTCTGATGCGCTTTCACAGGCCGTCAAAGCCGAACACGTACTAGCCTCGCTAATCCTGTTCACGCTGATCTATGTCATGTTGTTCGCCCTGTTTCTTTACCTGCTAAACAAGAAAATACAGCACGGCCCCGACGTAGCATCGGAAGGTGAACCATCATCTTCACGCATGAATCCGTCGCTGATACCTTTAATGAGTGAAAGAGCGAAAGAGTGAAAGAGCGAAAATCATCCGGCAGGTAATTTCACTCTTTCAATCTTTCACCCTTTCACTCATTCACCCTTATGGATACGTTCCTTGGACTCGATTTACCCACCTGGTGGTTTTTGCTGATTGGAGCACTAATCACTGGGTATGGCATTTTGGACGGCTTTGATTTAGGGGCCGGAGCACTGCACCTTTTTTTCCGGAAAGAGCAAAGCCGACGTATCGCGCTCAACGCGATTGGGCCGGTTTGGGATGGCAATGAAGTCTGGCTGGTTATAGGCGCCGGGTCATTATTTGCTGCTTTTCCGCTTGTCTATGGCACCATTCTATCGGTTTTTTATCTACCGTTTATTTTATTTCTTGTCGCCATTATTTTCCGGGCCATTTCGATTGAGTTTCGCGGGAAAGAGCCGATGCAGTGGTGGCACCAGCTCTGGGATGTTAGTTATTGTGTATCCAGCATTGGTATTTCGTTGCTGCTGGGGCTGATACTTGGCAATCTCATTCAGGGAATTCCCTTGAACGCCAATCATGAATTTGTTGGCCGATTGCGCGACTTTTTCAACCCCTATGCCGGGCTGATTTCTATTACCGTACTATCGCTGTTTATGATGCACGGCGCCATGTATCTGCTCATGAAAACCGAAGATCGACTCTATGCCAAACTGACGATCATTGCCAACAATACGAGTAAATTCTTCATTCTGTGCTTTATCGCTACATCGCTCGCTACGTTGATTTACGTGCCACACATGACCGCTATATTCAAGAACAATCCCGAATTGTTCGTGCTACCGATGGCGGCTGTGTTCATTGTTCTGAACATTCGACGTAGCATTGAGAAGCGACAGTACCGGCGCGGCTTTATTTCGTCATCCATCACAACGGCCCTGCTGCTGATTCTGTTTGCGATGGGTTTATACCCCAATCTGGTCCTGTCGACGGTTGACCCGCGGGGGCACATCAGTATCTACGAAGCGGCTTCGTCTGATGCGTCACTACGTACCATGCTTTTGTTTGCCTTTATTGGAATGCCGTTGGTCGGTACATATACCGTGTTCATATTCTGGACGTTTCGTGGAAAAGTAAAGCTGGAAGATCACAGCTACTAAGTCTAACTAAAAAACCAGGCCACCCATCCTTTCGAATGAGTGGCCTGATCGAGCCGATAATCTTTTGGGCTCTATATATAAGTCGCTTTATAACCGTTTATTTTCCCTGACTAGCCAGATTCAGCAAACTGGCTACACGTTGTATGATGCGACCACCTGGACCGAAGCTTACCCGAAGGGCATTGCCTGTATAACTGGTTGGTAAGGTCACCGCATGATTTATCGTAACGGGGTCTAATTTCGTTGGCGTCCGCCCGCACGACCATACTGTTACGTCGTCCCACGTACCATTTTTCACCGTAAACATATTCAAACACGATGTCGTGTTGCTCACGGTAATCTGGAACGTAGTGGCAACCGATAACCCACCTGGATCAGTGGCCACTACCGTAACGGTAAACGGAGATCCTACCGTTGTCGAAGGTGTTCCACTAATGGTTGAAGGAGCCGTAAAGTTCAGACCCGCTGGCAATCCGTTTACACTGAGTGTCAATCCGTTCGGCGTTTCGGTATCCGTGAATACGGCTGGGATATTCATCGTAAACGCCTGATTAACTGAAGCCGTTCTATCTCCAATCGAGCCTACAACGGTCGGGGCCGTATTAGGTGCTGGCCGCACCGTTATCTGGTACGTAGTAGATACCGACAGGCCACCTGGATCTGTGGCAACTATAGTTACCGTGAACGGCGAGCCAACCGTAGTCGACGGCGTTCCGGTAATTGCAGACGATCCTGAAAAACTTAGTCCGGCGGGTAATCCACTCACGCTAAAGGTAAGGCTATTCGGTGTTTGCGCGTCGGTGAACGTACCGGGTGGAATGTTAAAGCTATATAATTGACCAACCGTAGCTGTTTGCGAAGGAATCGGAATGGCCACCGTTGGAGGTGTATTAGGTGGTGGCAAGATTGTGAGTTGGAACGTAGTACTCACCGATAAGCTTCCCGGATCGGTAGCTTTCACCGTTATCGTAAAGGGCGAGCCAACGGTTGTAGATGGCGTACCCGAAATCACATTAGGCGCCGTGAAGCTCAAACCTGCGGGTAGTCCACTTACACTCAGCGTTAGGCTGTTGGGTGTTTCAGTATCGGTGAACGTAGCGGCTGGCACTGTAAAACTGTATGCCACGCCAACCGTAGCCGTTTGTGAGCCAATCGGGTTCGACACCGTAGGAGCTGTATTAGGCGGAGGAGCTATCGTTAACGTGAACGTAGTACTCACCGACAAACTGCCCGGATCAGTAGCTACTACCGTCACTGTGAAAGGCGAACCAACGGTTGTAGAAGGCGTACCGGAAATTACATTAGGCGCCGTAAAGCTCAAACCGTCTGGCAATCCACTCACGCTCAGGGTTAGACTATTCGGTGTTTCTGCATCGGCAAACGTATTGGCAGCAATGGTGAAGCTATAGGCTACGCCCAATGTAGCGGTTTGAGAACCAATCGGGTTTGACACAGTGGGAGCATTGTTCGCAGGATTCACCGTCAGCGTAAACGTAGTGCTCACCGACAAACTTCCTGGATCAGTCGCGACAACAGTAACCGTAAAGGGCGAGCCAACGGTTGTAGATGGCGTACCCGAAATCACATTAGGCGCCGTGAAGCTCAAACCTGAGGGTAGTCCACTTACACTCAAAGTAAGGCTGTTGGGTGTTTCAGTATCGGTAAACGTAGCGGCTGGAACCGTAAAACTATATGCCACGCCAACCGTAGCCGTTTGAGAAGCGATCGTCTGAGCTACCGTAGGCGCGCTATTTAATAAACTCGGATCAAAACGGCTCACAATCGGGTTATGGTCCGATGTCGTAGTACCATAGTTAGGAACACTAAATGGCTGAATTACAGACACCGAATTCGGTACATAGGCCTGTTGCAATTCATTCGACACAATCATGTGGTCAATGAAGCTGGCCGACGAGTTGAACGTAGAACATCCCTGATTCTCAAGCGGCAGTGTTATACCTGTGTACCGGGCAGCATCATTAATCAGAGCACTAAACGAAGACTGTTTACCCGAAGCAATCGAGCCGTTCAGTTTATCGTTATAGTCGCCAAGGATAATGAAATTAGCCGTCGGGTAGTTAGTATCCAATAAGGTTTTCAAATCCGCTACGTCCTGCACCCGGCGATTGTAGTCGTCTGTTGCACTGCCTGATTTTGCGTGAATGACAACTACATGTACTCGCTTGGTAACCCCACCGATATTGGCATCGGCCACAAACAGAAACGGTAACCGGCCTGAAGACCAGCCATTATCGCCCGGGTACGTATAAGCGCCATCGAGCAACGGCTTCGTTTCGGCCAGCACCGGCGTAATCGTTTCGCGATTGTAAATGACACAAACCTTCTGAGCAAGCGAGGTTGGACCGAACACTCGGGGCGGATTGCCGGTTGGCGTTTGGGTGCACTCGTCCTGGAAATAATAGGAGAACCGATTCGAACAAATGTAGCTATAACTACCGGGCATCGCCTGTACGGTAGCCACGAAGCGATTTATATCGCTTATTTCCTCAACACCAATAATATCTGCATTGAGCTTGTTCAACACCGTAACGGCATTGGTCTGCTGAAGGTCTTCATTCACTGGCCCCATATCATTGTAAGTCAATGACGTGGGCGAACACGTAATAACACCGCCATCGGCCCCGAAAAATTCCATGTTCCAGGCGGCAATGTCGAGTGTCTGGTCGCGGGTTAACGTAGTCGTGTTGGGTATTGTACAAACAACGTCCTGTGCTTCAGTCGAACCTGGAATATCTGACAACAGGCGCGGCTGGATCTGCATGCCATTGGTACCCGTAGTACCAGCTCCCGATACAAAACGGTCGGCTATCCCCGTTACGCTTACCGGGTTAGCTGGACGACCAGCCCCCGCCAGGGGAGAGTTTCCGCTGATACGTAGCGTACTCGACTGCCCGGCGGCTGTAATCGTATAGTTGGTGCCGCCTGTGAACGTAGCAGAAGTCGCTGGCGTAATCGTTGCATCGGCAATACTGACCAGTTGTCCCTGATAATTGGCTAACTGATCTGGCGTAACCGGAATCGGATCTGGGTTTACTGTTCCCGCACCCGTTACAACGGTGTATCCCGAAACACCATTGACTTCTAAGTATCCATTGAAAACACTAATAGGACCTTTCACCCGGAACAAATCCCCAAGTTGTACGACCGACGTTAAATCGGTACCCGAAACACCACTATACACCGCGATGCCGCCCGTTCCATCCTGAATGTAAATCTGGCGGGCGCCTAACTGAGTCGTTACCGTCACCCGCCCTTCAATCGTTACCGTCTGACCAATGCTGGCGCGGGCAGTCGCAATAGAAATCAACGTATTAGGATCATTCAGAACGGTTCCACTTACGGCTACGTTGGCGGTCAGCCCGCTCGATACGTTCGTGATGGTTCCGCTCACTGGGCCTACGACTGCTCCCGTTAATCGGACATACAAAACGGCCGACGTAGTAGAAGGAGGTAACGTAATGAACGAACCGAAACCACTACCCGACGACTGACTGATTTCTACCCCGGCGGGTGCCGATACCGTTACGTCTTCCGTTAGGTTAGTGGCTGTTACGGTATAGGTTTGCTCGCCAGACGCTGTACCCTCTGTAGTGGTTAGACTGGTAAACGTAGTCGGGCTAACCATCAGCGTTGGCGCATTGGGGTCATTGACCTGACCGCTTACGGTTACGTTGGTAGCTAACGTAGCAGAAGCTGTGCTGGTAATCGTTCCGCTAAAAACGCCTATGGGCGCTGTATCAGCTATCCGGGCGTAAACCACCTGTGATAACGACCCAGACGCTGGCGTAATGGATAAAGGTGTAGTGCTAAACGTATTCCCGTCCGAACTTAATTCAATATTTGCTGTAGCCGAAACGGAAACCGGATCGGATAGGTTAGTGCCATTCAGTGTAAAGCTCCTGGAAGCAGATGCGGTTCCCTGTGTAGTAATGAGCCCAGTAAACGAGGTTGGGCTGGCAGTGAGTGTAACAGAGCTGCTAGTAACACTTTCCCAAGTCGTACCAACGCGGATATAATCAACCCGTAGACTTGCTGCACTTGTTCCTGATCCCTGCCTTAGGCCAACGGCGCCTATATTACTTGGATCAGTATTAGCAGGAGCTGTGCTTAATGAGGAGGGGGGTTCCGTTCCACCTAACGCTGGCGAAATAAACAAATCAACCCGGTCATTGCCTGCGCCGTCTACTATTGAATATTTAAGAACAAGTAAATAGGTGGTGTTCAATGCATAAATGCCTGCTGCATACGTAACAGGAGTCTCATTTGATTTCGTTAAACCAAATTGAATACCTCCAGTAGTACTTCTAGCATAAATTCTACCTATAAACGTAGTCCCTATACTAACAGGTCCCAGATGGAAAAAATAATCTCCGCCACTTTGAGCTGCTGCCACGTTAACCAGAAATGAAGCGTAGACCGACCCCGAAGTCTGTGAGGTGAAAGTCTTGTTAATATCCTCCCCAGATGCGGCCATTGTAGCAGACCCGCCGAATGTAATTAACCCAGGATAAGTTAGTCCTGGCGATGTAGCTTGAATGGAATTAGGAGTCGGAGCGCCAGTGTTTTGTACGCCCCAGCCCCCCGAAACACTTGTTAGCGTATACGGAAGTGTTGTCGCACTAAAATCCTCCGTTAGTAGCGGAGTTTGCGCCCATCCTGTAAAGGAGAGAAAAAATGTGGCACACAAGAGCCACAACAGCCTTGCTGCGCGTAGATGTATGAGCATAGAAGTGTAAATTGAGAGTTTACAAATCTACCTAAAATCAAACCACTATAACTGCTTTTGGTGTTATCTTATTCTTATTATCTAAAAAATACTTTATTTACTATCTTATGGATAACTCATAAGATGTTTCATGCTATAACTAGTAAATTAGACATACGATATAAATTACATAGAATAGGCTAAAATGCGAATCAACTAATTTTTAACAGCTTCCCTACGTAACGCATTTACCAGATTATGCGCCCGACGCGTTGGCTCTGGAATCCGGTATCCGCCATCACATTGCAGAGTCAGCGAAATGGCCGTATCCAGATCAATTAAATGTCCAGGCGATACGTAGACCGGGTTTATTTTATTTTTGGTACGTAACGCAGCTCCAATTACGTCGCCATAATGCTTCATCGGCGACCAGTTACCTCGCTCCAGAGCTGGTTCGTCATATTTACCGACCAGCACCGACTTCCCGCAACCGAACGTGGGGCGATTCAGAAACAGGCCCGCGTGCGACGCAATACCGATACGTCGTGGATGCGCAGTTCCGTGTCCATCGAACATCACTACGTCGGGTTCTATCTTGAGTTTCAGCCAGGCCTGTAGCAGCGACGGTATCTCCCGAAACGACAGTAACCCCGGAATGTAGGGAAACGGCGCCGTGCCAACCACCCCCGATTCTTCGATCGTTTCCAGCGTTTCCAGATCAAGCACTACGATTCCGGCGTATACGGTTTCCTCAAACTTGTTGAACGAAATATCGCAGCCTGCAATGGTCTTGGGAGACTTAGTAAGTGGTTCGATACGTATCTGCGAACGGAATTGTTGCTGCAGCGCGACAGCTTCGGCGGGCGTTACGTTCCAGTCATGAAGCGATTGATAAGTTGCCATTGCAAGAGCGGTTTTGTCTGAGCATAACCTCAATTGCCGGGCTAGGGTTATTGTAGGGTAACTTATTTGTCACGCTTCCGCTCTGGCGGCACGGCTTTGCCAACATGACAAACTTTAGCTCACTTTCTGAGCATCAATTACACTCAATTTGTAAGCAACGTATGATTGTCTTTGGCACACGCTTTAATTTTTCACAGCTATAATCTCCTTCCGACAAGGCCACCATCGTCCATTTACCCTTGTCGTATTTCAGCAATTGGCCAGATCCCTGCGTGCTTGGCTGTTTATTTTTATCAAGCAGATTTATACTGACTTCCACATAATCACCACAGATGCCCCCGCCGGTAACATCACTCATTTGCTGGCCGATAATCTTGCCTGATGCGAGTTTTGCTACGTATTCAACTTTTCCAATTCTGACCTGAATAAACGTATCACCTGGTACGTGGGTTTTGGGTTGTCTGGCCTCTTGGGCAAGGTGAGCAATTAACGCAACTTCTTTAGGTGACTGTGCTTTTGTACTATGAAAAAGCAGCACCAACGTAGCAAGTAAAAAACCGGATATTTTCATCGGATGTATCATTTGACGGTAACGTAGTAAAAATAGTTTTGTAGACGAAGGCTAATTACAGCATTCTATATTGGGTAGAATCGGCTTTATAGGTGGTGGCTTTAGGAAGTAATACGGCACTTATCCGGGCTTATGCTAAAATCTGTTTACTTTCGGCCGCCTGATTGCCATTCCTGTGTGAAAGCTGAGCAGGCCGTTTTGCCGTTACATTTACCGAACTCTTTTATTAGCCGATGAATACGTTCTTCCGAGTTGCTACTGCTTTCGTCCTGTTGTCGATACGTTGCTTTGCACAGATTACCATTCCGGTTGAAACCACTGATTTTGCCGTCGTGCTTCAAAGCGATAAGGACAATTATTTGCACATGGTGTATTGTGGTAAAAAACTAAACCAAACTGTTGATTATAAGGATATTGCCAGTACATATCGTTTTCCGAGTGGTAATAGTGGCGTGTATAGCAACGCTTATACGCCCGCCGGTACATGGAACCTCGCCGAACCCGCCATACAGGTTACCCATGCCGACGGCAATCCATCGCTGGATTTAAAATACGTATCTCACCAGAACGTGAAACCTGACGCCAATACTACGTTGACCACGGTACAACTGGCCGATCCGGTTTATAAGCTGAACGTTAGTCTGTTTTACAAAACCTGGCAGCAGGAGAATGTCATTGAACAATGGGCCGAAATCACCAATCAGGAAAAGGGGTCGGTGGTTTTACAGAAATACGCGTCGGCCAATCTCTTTTTCCCAAACAATACGTTCTACCTGACCAGCTTTCAGGGACAATACCTGAAAGAAATGCAGCCGACGGAAGAGAAACTTCAGCAGGGGTTACGTACCATCGACTCCAAGCTGGGTACGCGGGCCATGTTGCTGGGTACGCCCAATTTTATCGTCTCATTCGACCAGCCTGCACAGGAAAACAGCGGTATGGTTTTATTGGGTCAACTGGCCTGGAGTGGAAATTATAAACTTGATTTTGAGATCGATTCCTACAAAACGCTACGTCTGATTGCGGGTATCAATCCATATGCATCGGCATACACGCTGCCCGCTGGCAAATCGTTTAAAACGCCGTCGCTCATCTACTCAATTTCAGGTAACGGTACCGGGCAAGCCAGCCGCCAGTTGCAACGCTGGGCGCGCAATTACCGGGTGCTCGATGGAAAGGGCGACCGGCTTACGCTGCTGAATAACTGGGAAGCGACGTACTTTGATTTCGATGAAACGAAACTGTCGGGTTTGATCACAGATACCAAAAAATTAGGCGCCGATATGTTCCTGCTCGACGATGGCTGGTTTGGCAACAAATACCCCCGAAACAGCGACAATGCGGGTTTGGGTGACTGGCAGGAAAACGTAAAAAAACTGCCGCATGGCATTGGCTATCTAGTTAAAGCCGCCAAAGAAACGGGCGTAAAATTCGGCATCTGGATTGAGCCGGAGATGGTCAATCCTAAAAGTGAACTGTACGAAAAACATCCCGATTGGGTGATACGTCAGCCCGAACGCCCGGAGAAATACTACCGAAATCAACTGGTGCTCGATTTGGCTAATCCGCAGGTACAGGATTTCGTATTTGGGGTCGTAGATGGCTTATTTACCAAAAACCCCGAACTGGCTTTCATCAAGTGGGACTGTAACGCCGTGATTTATAATGCGTATTCGGCCTGGTTAAACAAAAACAAACTACCGCAAACGCATCTTTACGTCGAGTACGTGCGTGGACTGTATTCTGTGCTGGAACGCATCCGGGCCAAGCACCCGAAAGTACCGATGATGCTTTGCTCAGGCGGGGGCGGACGTGGCGATTACGAATTGCTGAAATATTTCACTGAGTTTTGGCCTAGTGACGATACTGAGCCCATTGAACGTATTTTTCAGCAGTGGAATTACTCGTATTTTTTCCCGTCTATCACAACCGATTGTCACGTAACAGATTGGGGAAAGCAACCCATCAAATTCCGGGTCGACGTAGCGAGCATGGGAAAACTTGGGTTCGACATTGTGGTTAGCCATCTCAAACCCGATGAACTGGAGTTCTGTCAGCAGGCGCTCAAAAACTATAGCGAGTTCAAAACAACGGTCTGGCACGGTGAACAATACCGATTAGCTAGTCCTTATGAAAATCCATTCGCGTCCCTTATGTACGTGAGTCCGGACAAGGCTAATGCGATCATGTTCTCGTATTTCCACTCCAATCAGGTAGTGGAATCCGGTTCAAATCGGCCGATTAAACTGGCTGGATTAGACCCGAATGCTAACTATCGGGTCAGTGAAATCAATTTATTTCCAGGTACAAAATCAACGCTGGAAACCGGAAAAGTGTACAGCGGCTCGTTTCTGATGAACGTTGGTATTAATCCGAACGTCAGTGCTCGCCGGGCTAGTGTTGTTTTGCGACTGACTAAGGGAGAGTAGGTTACTATCAAGTCGGCTCAAGTAACGTAAACAATACCATCTCATAATGTAGCACTGTTACGTTGATAAGGCTCTTGCTGCTACGTTCCAGAGCAAAACCGCCCGATTTCGCAATTGCGTTTTAAAATCATACCCTTTTTCGCCCGTTGGCGACGCATTTTCGCCATGTCGATAATATTGAAGTAATGGCTGAGGGTAAAAGCAAACGCGCCCTTTTAACTCAACCAGCAAGCCAATCCACCAATCATGCATGTGTATATGAGCGGGAAAGGGCAACGCATAGGCTAGCACTTCCCTGCGAAACGCCATGCAGCAACCCATATATGAGTTTTTAATCACATTATGCCAGAATCCAGGCCGACTACCTCGCTGCTTAAAAAAAGAAGCGTAAATCGTATCTCCATTTTTATTAACTACCTCACAATCAGTTAATACTAAATCATTCTCTTTTAATAGGGAACGTATCGTTTGGGCCTTATCAGGAAGCCATACGTCATCCTGATCAGAAAGAATGATATAAGTTCCTGAAGCCTGACGTATGGCCTGTTCGAAGTTATGCAGCGGTCCGCGAAGACCCTGATTCTTAAATACTTTAATACGTTTGTCTCCTAGCAGATCAATAATCGCTAACGTAGCGTCCGTAGAATTGTCATCCGAGATAACTACCTCATCCTCCGGATTCAATTGGCTTAAAATTGATTGCAACTGACGTAGTATATATTTTTCTCCATTATACGTCGCCATGCAGACACTAACGATTTCATCCATTATTAATATTAATCAACTGAAAACTAAAGCATTAAGACCTGGTAGAGCGCGTAAGTGACGATCCATCAGGTTTATAAATTGAAAAAAGACTGACAAAAGTAACAGTACACCCGTATCCAAACGAGTTTAATTCAGTCTTATCTGTCTATAATTTATCTTAAAACAAAATAATTAACCGTCGTAATCCCAACGTATATCTAGTCGTTAGGGTCATGATGGTTACTTATCAACTTCGTTATGCAATTACGTTTTCTTATCGCTGTGGGCTTTCTGCTCCATGTTTATTCCTCTGTAGCTCAGAACGTTTCCAACCGTTTTACAATTAGCGGGTACGTCCGCGAAAAAGGTAGTCAGGAAGCGCTGATCGGCGTCAATATTTACCTACCCGGTACGTCTACGGGCACTACGACCAATACGTATGGTTTTTATTCCATAACGTTGCCTGCTCAGGATAGTCTACAGTTGGCCTTCTCGTTTGTCGGTTACGAAACGGTGGCACGTACCGTTGGTCTACGCCAAAATAATACCCTGAACGTATCACTGACGCCCGGACGCGTTCTGTCGGAAGTTGAAGTGAAAGCTAGTCGGACAGAAGAAAAAGTGAGTGAAAGTCCGCAGATGAGTCGTATCGACGTACCAGTAGCGCAGATCAAGAAAATTCCGGCGTTTCTGGGCGAGAAAGACGTATTGAAAGTGCTTCAGCTAATGCCGGGAGTACAAAAAGGCTCTGAGGGTCAAACCGGAATTTACGTCCGTGGTGGTGGTCCCGATCAAAACTTGATCATTCTGGATGAAGCGACTGTATACAATGCCAATCACTTGTTCGGCTTCTTTTCGGTGTTCAACGGCGACGCGCTGAAAAGCGTTGAGCTGACTAAAGGCGGCTTTCCAGCCCGCTACGGCGGTCGCCTTTCGTCGGTTATTGAGTTAAATATGAAAGATGGCAACCGCGAGAAACTCCACGGCGAAGGTGGCATTGGGTTAATTGCAAGCCGCCTGACACTGGAAGGGCCACTTACCAAGAATAAGAAAGGTAGTTTTCTCGTATCAGGCCGCCGAACGTATCTGGATATTGTCGCGGCTCCACTGATTGCTGCCCAGAGTGGTGGTGATACCAAAGCTGGTTATTATTTCTATGACTTTAACGCCAAAGCTAACTACGATTTCAGCCCGAAAAACAAGGTCTATCTGAGTGGTTATTTCGGTCGCGACCGCTTCTATGCAAAGGAAAAGGATCCTGAATCTGATATTGGTGTTGGCTGGGGTAATGCCACCGGTACGCTACGTTGGAATCACTTATTTAATCAGAAGCTTTTCTCGAATTTATCGCTCATTTACAGCGACTACGACTTTAACATTTCCTCGGATGAACGTAGCTCAGATACGCTTAGTACGTCACTACGTTATTCGTCGGGTATACGCGATCTTTCGGCCAAACTTGACTTTGATTATTACGTTACGCCCCAACATTCGCTACGTTTTGGCACTCAAGCCATTTTCCATCGGTTTACACCCAGCGCAGTTGTCGTTCAAAATAAATTTATTAATGAGTTCAGGCGCGATGTTGAAGCTATTGACGCGGTTGAAGCGGGCGTTTACGCGGAAGACACCTGGCGCCCCAACGAACGCTGGCGTTTTAACGGTGGGTTAAGGCTAAGTTTATTTACGCAGGGCTCTACGCGCTACCTTCGTCCAGAGCCACGATTGTCGGCTTCGTATCAGCTACGTCCAAGCCTTTCGGTGAAGGCGTCGTACGCTACGATGAATCAGTACATCCACCTGCTAAGTAATACCGGTATCGGTTTACCGACTGATTTATGGGTGCCTACTACCGACCGAGTTGCACCCCAGCAATCACGGCAGGTAGCAGCGGGGATTGCGAAAGATTTCTCAGACGATTTTCCACTTGGGAAAGGCTTCGCGCTGACTGTGGAAGGCTACTACAAGACCATGAACAACATCATCAACTACAAGGAAGGAGCCAGCTTTCTGCTAATTGATGACCCAACATCGGCGGAGCGTGTGCGCTGGGAAGACAACGTAACGGCGGGTAAAGGCTGGAGTTACGGGGCTGAAGTTCTTTTCCAACGTAAAACAGGGCGTTTATCCGGCTGGGTAGGTTATACGCTCTCCTGGACGCAATGGCAATTTCCTGAGCTGAATCAGGGCAAGCCTTTCTTCCCACGCTATGATCGTCGGCATGATATTTCGGTAGTTGGTATCTATGAAATCAGCAAACGTATCACGTTGTCGGGAACATGGGTGTATGGTACGGGTAATGCGCTAACTGTGCCTGTCGCGAATTACCGACCTTATCAGCATTCGCTGAATCGTCAGACTAGTTTCAGCAATGGTGTTCCTTCCATAATTGCGGAGCTATTTAATCCTGGTCCAACCGTCAGCGACTACAGTCAGCAGAAAAACAGTTTCCGGGCTGAACCTTACCATCGTTTCGACGTAGCGATTCAATTCCATAAGCAGAAAAAGCACCACGAACGTACCTGGGAATTCAGTCTTTACAATGCCTATAATCGTAGAAACCCATTCTTTTACCAACTTCAAACGGTGAGGGAAGATGGAAAGCCAAATCGTACTGGGCTATTTCGCTATTCGGTTTTCCCAATTGTTCCCTCCATCAGCTATAATTTCAAATTCTGATTATGAAGCTCAACGTATTTGTTTACATAACATTAATCGCTTTACTAGCCAGTTGCGACAGTTTGCGGCAGGAAGTAGAGCCGAAAGGTATAACGCAGCAGGCCGAAAAATTGGTTGTGTCCTGCTTTATTTCCCCACAAGACACTGTATTAACTGTACTTTTAGCGCGCTCTTCTCCTGTATTAGGGCCAAGTAATGAGTATGCATACGTATCAGGAGCTGTTGTTACATTGTCGGATGGCGTTAAAACCATAACGCTTCGGGATTCAGTCCCTAAAATTACTTTTGGCAGTGGTCCTATAATCTATTATCGCGCTAATGCCAGTGAACTGCCTATCGTTGCCGGAAGAACATATACGTTAAAGGCTCGCGCTTACAATGTACCAGAAGTTACAGCTACGTGCACCATTCCAAATCCAGTTGCCTTAGAACAGATTTTGGTAGATTCGGCCCAAAGCACCGATTTTAGCGATGGACGAAAAGATTACTTTGCCCGACTTCGTTGGCGTGATGCAGCGGGGCAGTATAATTTCTATCGAATTGCTGGCAGTAATGAATACCCACAGCGTTTTACGTTCAGGCCATCACCCAATGCACCTCCTCGCGATACCCTTATTTTATATACGGCCAACTGGTATTTTGATAATGGTTCGCTCCTGACAGACCAGAGTCGTGATGGGCAGGAAATTATCTCTGAACGAGTGCGCCTGGGCGCGACTTCTATATTTGATAATGGCGTCTGGACCTATAGAGCGCCAACTGGTAAACTGGAAGCTTATCTGCTCAATGTTGACGAAAATTATTATCGCTATCACGATGCTATTGGGCGGCAAAATCTGGTACGTGATAATCCATTCGCCGAACCGGTCCTGATTCCGAGTAATATTCAAGGTGGGTTGGGTTGCTTTGGCGCTTACAATCGCTCCACACTCATAATGCGTTTGAAATAAGAAGAGCCCGATTTTCATTGAAAATCGGGCTCTTTTATATATGTACTTAAACGAAGTTAAGCGTTCTGGGCCGTGCTATGGATGATTTCAGTTTGTTTCCGAATCGATTCCATGTGGATAATCTTGTAGATTTCTTCCACTAGCTCAGGATATAAGCCCAGTTTTTTGCCCAGATCAGTACGTGTTTTCAGGATTTCTTTCCAACGCTCAGGCTGGAACAGCGTTACGTTGTTGTCGCGCTTGTATTCGGCCAGCCGTTCAACCAGGGCCATACGGGCGGCCAGCATCTCGACAATCTGCCGATCTACGTTATCAATGCTACGTCGCGACTGTTCGGTGAAGCTCTGGAATTCAAGATTTTGCGATTCAACCTGACGAATTTCCAGGTGATCGAGCATTTCACCAAATGCTTTGGGCGTCAACTGCTGAGCGGCATCACTCCAGGCTTTATCAGGATCAATGTGCGACTCTACGATCAGACCGTCATAGTTCAGGTCCATCGCCATCTGAGCCAGCTCGTTCAGGTAAGCGCGTTTTCCGGCCATGTGGCTTGGATCGCCAATCATCGGCAACTGTGGAAAAATCGACTTCAGTTCGATAGCCATCTGCCACATCGGTACGTTCCGATACTTGCTGGCTTCGCCCGTTGCAAAACCCCGGTGAATAGCACCGAGTTTGTTGATACCTGCTCCGGCGATACGTTCGAAAGCACCTACCCAAAGGGCTAAGTCAGGATTGACCGGGTTTTTAATCAACACCGGTACGTCGACACCACGTAGCGCATCAGCGATTTCCTGTACATTAAATGGATTTACAGTAGTACGGGCGCCAATCCACAGAATATCAACACCATATTTCAGAGCCAGTTCGATATGCTCAGGCGTGGCAACTTCTACAGCAAACGGCAGACCCGTTTCCGCTTTGGCACGCTGAAGCCAGGGCAATGCCACTTCGCCCATGCCTTCAAAACTACCAGGCCGGGTGCGAGGCTTCCATACGCCAGCGCGAATAACATGAACCGCGTCCAGTTCTTTTAGCTGGCGGGCAGTTTCAACAAGCTGATCTTCAGTTTCGGCGCTGCATGGCCCGGCGATGATCAGAGGTTTGCCGTTGGTCTCAATCCACGACCCAAGCGGCTCTACGGCTAATTCTACTTTCATACTATTCAGGTAATCTAAGAGTAATACCAGTACTCTATCGGGAACTTTGAATCTAAATTATTGGTATATTTGCATAAGGAATCAGCTGTATCTCAAGCCGGTTCCTTCATTTGTCTATAACCGTTTTTAGTTTGTCGAAACAAGCCGCGTCAGTGTTCAAGCCAATATAACAAAATTTCGTTATATATTTCGGCCGTGTTAACCGACGCGCACTCACCGCTATGCAAGTAGCATCGCTCAAACAGAGCACTGATATGTCGAACCGAAGTAATCTAATGCCGGAGACTGTCCAGGGGCTCGCCGACGTAAAGTCAGACGTAGACGGACCCGTTTCATTTGAGGACACTTCGATTGCTTTTTCCTCCCAGTCGGATTTCAAACTCCGAAAGACCTACTGGTTATTTGCGTTGATGAATCAGGGATGGCTGGTAAATTTAGGAACTTTTTTTATAAAGATCGCCCTACGCTTACGTCTTCCCATTAAATTCCTGATTAGAAACACGATTTTCGAGCAATTCTGTGGTGGTGAGAGCATTCGCGATTGCGAATCAACCATTCATCACCTTCACAATGCGCACGTTGGCACCATCCTCGATTATTCGGTAGAAGGCGAAGACACCGAAAAAAGTTTCGATGATACGGGCCTTGAAATTCTTCGCACGATCGAACGAGCCAGTGAATCAGCCGATATTCCTTTTTCTGTATTCAAAATGACAGGCGTTGCTTCTACCGAATTGCTCGAAGCAGTTCAGATTGGTGACTCCCTCAATAAAGAACAGAAAACGCAATTCGACCGCGTGTTGCAGCGGGTAGATATGCTCTGCCGACGCGCTCACGAACGTAACGTCCGCATTTTTGTCGATGCGGAAGAGAGTTGGATACAAGACACAATCGATACGTTAGCTTATGAAATGATGGATCGCTACAACCATGAGCATCCAATCGTGTATAATACGTATCAAATGTATCGCTGGGAAAGCCTCGATCACCTTCGCCGTGATACGGCCGAAGCCCGGGCCAAAGGCTACTTCTTAGGTGTGAAACTAGTCCGTGGGGCGTATCTGGAAAAAGAACGCTTACGGGCCCACGAAGAAGAATATCAGGACCCTATTCAAGCTACGAAAGAAGATACCGACCGCGATTTTAATACGGCAATTGATTTCTGTCTGGAAAACCGCGACGTTATTTCTATTTGTCTGGGTACGCACAACGAGTACAGCTGCCAGTATTGTATTAAACAAATGAAGCAGTTAGGCATCGCCAACGACGATCCGCACATTTATTTTGCGCAGTTGCTGGGCATGAGCGACAACATTTCGTACAATCTGGCTAATTCAGGTTATAATGTTGCCAAATACGTTCCCTATGGCCCTGTTGAATCGGTAATGCCTTACTTATTTCGTCGAGCCGATGAGAATAAATCAATCGCTGGTCAGAGTAGCCGCGAGTTCACGCTGGTCAGCGATGAGCTGAAACGCCGAAAAGGGTGTCGGCAGTAAATTGGCTGGGAGTTTCGTCTCAACCAGTTGGTCTGCCGGTAGTTAAAAAATAATAGCTGGCACAGCAATCTCCTTCTGGATGGTTGCTGTGCCGTATTTTTAGTATGATTCAGAAAAGTCCTTTTAAATTTTTCGTACTGACGCTGGTCCTCATCGCTCTCGATCAGGCCGTAAAACTGGCGGTGCATTTTTATATGGCTCCTGGTTTTGCCGGTCAGATCCACCTCATTGGCGACTGGCTGAAGCTTCACTACGTTCTGAATCCGGGCATGGCCTTTGGGATGCAATTGGGACACGAGTATGGAAAACTATTACTCAGCGTGTTCCGCTTATTTGCAATGGTTGGTATTGGCTATTACCTTGTCAATCTGGCTCATCGGGGCGCGCCAAACGGCTTATTGTGGGCGATGGCGATGATTCTGGCTGGAGCTGTTGGCAACGTAATAGACAGTACGTTCTACGGCGTTTTTCTGAATAACGCTCCGTACGGCTCCCCTACCCCCTGGTTCCACGGGCAGGTGATCGACATGATTTTTGTGGACGTTTGGGAAGGTTTCATTCCCGATTGGGTGCCAATTTGGGGTGGCCAATATTACTCGACACCAATTTTTAACGTAGCAGATTCCTGTATTTTTGTCGGCGTCTGCCTAATTCTGTTCTTTCAGCGCCGTTTCTTTGGTGAGCAGCCCGTTGAAGATACAATGCTTCCTACGTCAGGTCCGAATCCGGTAGAGGCTTCTGTGCTGCCAACGGCCGAATTGCTGGAACAGGAAAACGATTCTAAAACTGAGGAAAGTGAGCATACTACGTCCGCGGAAGTAGAGAACGACAAACCTGAAGCGGAACAATCAGAAACCCCAGAATCGGTGCTTCCTGAGGAACGTAAAGATGTCGATTAACTATAGAGCTGTTTCTGTTATGAAGAGGAACGATTCGTTTCTCTTCATAACAGACATATAAAAAGGGCGCCAGAATCAATCTAGCGCCCTTTTTATATGTCTAAAATTAATCAGCCTACTTGCTTCCGCCAGCCTGACCACTCGACAGCAGGTTGAAGAACTGGTCCATTTTCGGCGTAATGATGATTTCCGTCCGGCGGTTTTGCTGACGGCCAGTGTTGGTTGTATTATCATCTTTAGGCGCATATTCCGAACGACCACCAGCGGTCATACGCTCGGGCTGAACACCAAATTTAGATTGTAGCGTACGCACAACCGACGTAGCACGTAATGCACTCAAATCCCAGTTATCTTTGATCGAAGCCGTTGAGATGGGCACAATATCCGTGTGGCCTTCTACCAGAATATCAAGCTCTTTGTGATCGTTGACAACCTTCGCTACTTTACCTAGTACGGTTTCAGCCGCTGGCAAAATCTCGTAGCTTCCCGAACGGAATAGGAGTTTATCCGAAAGCGATACGTATACAACACCTTTCTTCACCTCCACCTGCACGTCCTGATCGTTGATATCATCCAGCGACCGTTTCAGGCTCATTACCAGCGCCAGATTCAGCGAATCTTTCCGTTGGATGGATGAATTGAGGTTGTTGGTATATTTCGTCTGTTCGTTCAGGGTTTCGAGCGATTTTTTGATGCTCTCAGCGCCTGATTTACTTACAATCGACAGATCCGACATCCGATCCAGCAGATTCGTATTGGTCTTTTTCAGATAATCAATCTGACCTTGCAGATCAGATACTTGTTTGTCTTTACCTTGTAGGTCAGTGTCTTTAGCAGATAATTGTGAACGCAGATCGGCTGTACGCTGATCACAGTCATTGAGTGATGCAACAGCTTTATCGCGAGCGTCTTGAAGGGCTTTAATTTCGGCCAGGCGTTTTTTACTGTTGCAGGAGGCCAGCATTACTACTGCCGAAACAATAATCAATACTCTTTTCATGGTACCGGAAATATTAACAAAAATTAGAGTGACGATATGAGCTTACACGTGAGCAAATCGTTCTACAAAAATAATGGATTCTGATTAACTGGTTTCATAACTTTTTCATTTAAAACAACTTCTGTTGTATTTTTTCTTTAATGAAGTAAATAAACCCGTTATTAATCAGGTAACGCAATACGTGCTACGTTAACGTTTACCCGTAATTGAGCCATTTCAATCGTGGTTGATTATCGGTAGTTTAGCCGACTCTTTTGCTTATTAAATTGTCTCATTAGTCGAATCATGAACAAGATACTCCTCACGAGTCTACTCGGATTTAGCATGGCAGCACAGGCACAATCTGGGAAAGAAATTATGTATGTCGGTACGTATTCCCTCCGAGGAAGCGAAGGCATTTACGTGTTCGAATTTGATCGAAAAGCCGGTACTATGCAGCCGTTGCAGTCGGTATCGAACGTAAAGAGCCCATCGTTTTTAGCCCTTCACCCATCAGGGCAATATTTGTACTCCGTCAACGAGGGCGCTGATAAAAATGGGGGCGTTAGTGCTTACTCGGTCGATAAAGCTACCGGCAAATTGCAATACCTGAACAGCCAGTCATCAATGGGTGCTGGGCCTTGTCATATCAGCGTCGACCAAACTGGTAAAACGGCTTTTGTATCGAATTACGGTGGGGGAAGTCTGGCGGTGTTACCAATTAAGTCAGATGGTACGTTGGGGGAGCCTACCGACAAAGTGCAGGACGAAGGCACGGGGCCGAATGCCAAACGGCAGGAAAAAGCTCACGTCCATTCTGCTACGTTAGCTCCCGACAATCGTTTCCTCTACGTTGCCGATCTGGGGACGGACAAGTTGAATATTTTCGATATTGACGTAAAGAACAGCAAAGTAAAACCCGCTCAGACACCTTTTGCTACAGTAAAACCAGGTTCAGGGCCACGCCATTTTACGTTTCATCCAAATGGTAAATACGCTTATCTAGTTGAAGAATTAACATCGACTGTTGCTACGTTCTCACGGAACGCACAAACGGGCGCACTAACGCTCATTCAGGACAATGTTGCTACGTTGCCAGCTGATTTTACAGAATCGAACACTAGCGCCGATATTCACATCGACCCATCGGGCAAATTTCTGTATCAATCCAATCGGGGCTATAATGGACTGGCTATCTTCGCCATCGGAAACGACGGTAAACTGACGAAAATCGGCGAACAGCTCACCGAAGGCAAAACGCCACGAAATTTCCTAATTGATCCCAAAGGAGAATTTATCTTCGTAGCGCATCAGGACACCGATAATATCACCATTTTTAAGCGCGATCAGAAGACCGGTAAACTGACGTACACCGGTCAGTCGGTGAAAGTACCCGCTCCGGTTTGCGTTATTATGGCGAAACGATAACGGTCATCGCTACGTTTTAACTCATTCACTTTTAATTCTTTATAACTGATGAAATATTGTCTCGTACTAGGCTTGCTTGCCGCACTGGCCTTTACAGCTCCTCTAAAAAAAATCAAACTGTTTAACGGTAAAGACCTCACGGGCTGGAAAGTATACGGTACCGAAAAATGGTACGTTGAGAACGGCGAATTAGTCTGCGAAAGCGGTCCTGATAAGAAATACGGTTATCTAGGTACCGAAAAGTTTTATAAAAACTTCGACCTCACGTTAGAGTTCAAGCAGGAAGCTAACGGCAATAGTGGCGTATTTTTCCGTTCTACCGTCGAAGGAACTAAAGTGAGCGGCTGGCAGGTGGAAGTAGCTCCACCGAACCACGACACGGGTGGCATTTACGAATCTTACGGCCGGAACTGGCTGGTACAGATTCCTGATGAGAAAGAGAACATCCTGAAGCCGGGCGAGTGGAACAAACTTCGCATTCGGGTTGAAGGTGATCATGTGCAAACGTATCTGAACGGTACGTCGATGGTTGATTTCAACGACGAAAAAATTGGCAAAGGCGAAGGCGGAATAGCCCTACAGATTCACGACGGGGGTGGCATCAAAGTACGTTGGAGAAATCTGGAACTGACTCCTTTATAGAGTTTTATACGTAGCATAAATGAAGAAAGCCATAACCTGATACGTTATGGCTTTCTTCATTTATGCTACGTTGCTATTTGTTTATTTCACGTAGTAACCCTTCTAAATCCAGGGGACGGGTGTACATTTCAATGGAGCCATCTGGCGTAAGTGGCCACTCCTCTCGTGGGCGATCCCAGTATAACTCAACTCCATTCTGATCGGGATCATTAAGGTAAAGCGCTTCAGATACACCGTGGTCAGAAGCGCCCGTAAGTGGATAGTTTGCGTCGAGAAGCCGTTTTAGGGCAACGGCCAAATCCCGGCGGGTTGGATACAGAATAGCTGTGTGAAACAAGCCGGCGCTACGTACTGGCGCGGGTGGCATATTCTTACTGTACCACGTATTCAAGCCAATATGATGATGGTAGCCGCCCGCTGATATAAAAGCGGCATCCTTCCCGTACATCGTCACGAGTGAAAAACCCAGTAAATCCCGGTAAAACGCTAAGGCACGGTCTATGTCAGCTACTTTCAGATGCACATGCCCAATTCGGGTCTGAGCAGGTATTACGTATGAATCAGGAGTCATGGTGGAATTAGTTGAAAACGAAAAAATTCTAGACTTCTAACATGAACGGAACGGGAATAAATCCTACAGCACCGTTTATGCGTATCGCATCATCGTTGATTAACCTAATAATTCCTCCGCTTATTAACTCCTTTGCGCCTATTGCTAAGTACTTGTGGATGTTACCTATGGCAACTGTATAGCTTTGAGAAATAGAACCGTCATGCGCTTATATCATTTATTAATCGCTATTCCCGTAGCAAGCTTATCCATGAACATATCCATTGCCCAACCAACGGCAAAATCACTGGCAGGCGAATATTATCTGAGAGGAGTTCACGAAGTGGGCTCAGGCATCAAACTCAATGAAGACTTTACGTTTGAGTTTTTCTTCGTGTATGGCGCACTCGACCGATTTGGTAAGGGTACCTGGAAACTACAGGATAAACAGGTCATCTTAAACAGCAGCAAACGGCCGTCTAAAGATTTTTCTTTAGTTACCAGCCGAACGGTTCCAGGAAATAAGCTGACTATCCGGATAGCGGACCCAAATACCAACCTGCTTCGTCATGTAGAAAGTGCGGTTAAAAATGGCGCAAACGTACAGCGCGAGATCACCAATGAAAAAGGGGAAGCCCATTTTGCTAAACAAACTCAAATTGAAGCCATTTCGCTCCGATTTGAGTTTGTTCCTGAGCGTTATTCCGTGTTTCCAGTCACGAATAAAGCGCATAACTATTACGAATTTCGATTTGAACCCTGGATCATGGACGTTTTCTTCGAGAATCAAACCTACACCATTTCAGAGAACGGACTCGAAGGGCAGCATCCGTTACTGGAACCCGGCAAATCGTATTCGTTTGAGCGATAGATGCGCAGGAATGGCGTAATTTTCTGTAAGCGATTGGGTTAATCTGGATACGTCATCAGAAAATAATCACCTTCCGCTGCGTCTACGGCCGACACGATCTTCCAGCCCTGAGCCTGATAAAACGTGAATGCTTTTCTATTTTTCTGAAGGCATTTCAACGTAGCAGGTCTTCCAATTTCTAATAAGCAACTGGTAAGCAGGGCTTTCCCGACGCCTTTATTCGCAAAAGCGGCATCAACGTACAGGTGATGAATGAAATTATCGGGTGGCCACCAGGAGACAAAACCAATTGGTTTATCATCCAACACAGCGACCCGTATAACCTCACCCTCAGTATCTTTTTCGAAATCACTACGTTGAAAAGTAGACGTATCAAGCCAGAAAAAAGCGCTTTTGCGAACCTCCAGATAAATTCTACTTAACTCATCAAGATCTGTGTCCTGATACGTTCGAGTTAACCATTCTGGTTCCTTATTTGACACGGTTAAAGACAAACAAATCTTTAAAATCCCACTTGCTGTCCTTCTGCTGGCCTCGTTGAATGGCTAATTGATCTGGACCGCGTTTTTCGTAGATGATACGTATCGAGTGGTCGACTTTCTCAAAAAGCGCGTAATCTTTTTTCGCTTCAACGAAGAAATAACGATCTGATACGTCCTTCTCTTCCTGCCCGATCAGGCCGGGTTTGAAGTGCTTCACGAGCACAATTGGCCCCTGTTCGGTTTGCTCGAAAATGAGCATTTCGTACATGGTTACCTTGTTGTCTTTCATCATCCGCATGAAACCCGTCAGGTTGTCTCCTTCGGGGGCTACCCAAGACGCGTCGATGGGGCCGCCATTGAACGTACCGCGCCAACGTCCTTCCATAAAACTGACATCAGATAACGTAGCGTTTTTAGTCTGGGCAAAAGAAGTGAACGTAGCGAAAAATAAAAAGGTGTAAAGGAGGGTGGTCCGAATCGTCTGCATAATCGTATTAAATTAATTTTGATCGGCAAGATACATTAATCTATAGTCCGTTACGTCATGCAGACTGTTGAACAATTGTTATAAACAACCTTCTGTAATTGTTCCGTGTTTACTACGTAGCAAACACTTCAAATCCCTCCCACCCAACATGGATTTTGTCGATTATTACAGCGTGCTGGGCCTACCTAAAACGGCTTCAGACGAAGATATTAAGAAAGCGTATCGGAAGCTGGCGCGGAAACACCATCCCGATTTGAATCCGAATGATGCGGAAGCGAATAAGAAATTTCAGCAGATCAACGAAGCGAACGAAGTGCTAAGCGATCCTGAAAAACGGAAGAAGTACGATCAGTACGGCGAACACTGGCAACACGCCGAACAATATGAACAAGCCCGTCGTCAGCAACAGCAGTCGCGTCAGCAATACGCGCAGGGCGACGGGGGTGATTATGATTTTTCGAGTGGTTTTGGTGGCGCTGATTTCTCGGATTTTCTGTCTTCGTTATTTGGTCAGGAAGGGGGTCCAAGAGGTCGGCAGCAGGCTACGTTCCGAGGGCAGGATTACCAGGCCGAGCTTCACCTGAACCTGCGCGATGCCTATACCACGCATAAACAGACGATGACGGTGAACGGAAAAAATATACGTATCACCGTTCCGGCGGGTATTGAAAACGGACAAAAAATCAAATTGGCGGGTTATGGCGCGCCTGGCGTAAACAACGGCCCGAATGGCGATTTATACATTACGTTCGTCATTGCCGACGATAATCGTTATAAACGGAAAGGCAACGATTTATATGTCGACGAAGAGATAGATTTGTACACGGCTCTGTTGGGTGGCGAAAAAATTATCGAAACGCTCGATGGCAAAGTAAAGCTGACCGTTCCGGCCGAAACGCAGAACGGTACCAAAGTCAGGTTGAAAGGCAAAGGATTTCCGATTTACAAACAGGATGGAAAATTCGGCGATCTCTACGTTCAGTGGCAGATCAAACTCCCTACTAACCTAACCGACCAGCAAAAAGAACTATTCCGCCAACTAGCTGACTTATAACGTATTAACCTTATGCAAACGACCCATTTAGTTTCCGTCCGCGAATTTTGTCGGCATCACCATATCGAAATCACATTTGTTGAAAACCTGGCTGACAACGGCCTGATCGAAATTACCATTGTCGAGCAGATTCACTACGTTGAACCTGAGCAATTGACACGTCTGGAAAAGTTTGTCCGTCTGCATCAGGATTTAGCTATTCATATTGATGACATGGACGTAGTGAGCGATTTGCTGGACCGGGTCGAAACTCTTCAGCAACAGGTTATTACGTTACAAAACCGTCTGGTTTTCTATGAACCACTTTAAGCCGTTCGCCATGCGTTTTTCAACAATTTTACACGTATCATTTATCCTATTGAGTAGTTGTGGGGAACGCAAAACTCAAACCGAATCTACTACAACTGATTCATTGTCAAACGGTTCAGCAACAAACGTAGCACAACCCGACACACTCTGTTTCCGGCAGGTGGTCGGGCGAGATTCCACTACGTTACGTCTATTTACTAACGGCACCAACGTAACGGGTGAATTGAACGTACTACCCTACGAAAAAGATCGCGCTCGCGGCACCATTGAGGGCACATTGGCCAACAACCAGATTCAGGCTGACTGGCAGCGTTCGGGCGAGGGCGTTACGCAAACCTATGCCGTTACGTTCAATATGAAAGGCGATGCCATTACGTGGCGCGAAGGTGAACGTATCGAGAAACAAGGTAAATGGGTGCTGAAAAATCCAGCGCAAGGTTATGAGTATGTTTTGATGAAAACAGATTGCCGCTAACGTATCTTGGGGCCTAATTACGTCATCAGATGCTCCATTTGCTACGTTATCTCCTGGCTTTTGCGATTTCATTCGCTTTGTTACTCAATACAATCATGGCGCAAACACCCAAGCGTCCCCGCGAGTATAGCATTCGTTTTGGGGTAATGGCGCCTGGCCAACTGAACGCCATAACCGACGTACCGGGCGTTCGCGTTGGACAAGTGACGCTGAATCAGGGCGAAAATGTGCGAACGGGCGTTACGGCCATTTTACCGCATACCGGCAATCAGTTTCAGCAGAAAAGTCCGGCGGCTATTTATATTGGTAATGGGTTTGGGAAACTGGCAGGCTACAGTCAGGTTGAGGAACTTGGTACGTTGGAAACGCCAATTGTGCTGACTAATACCTTAAACGTACCAACCGCTGCCGACGCCATCATTGATTATACGTTATCCCAGTCTGGCAATGAACAGGTACGTTCCGTCAATCCGGTGGTGGGCGAAACGAACGACGGTTTTCTGAATGATATTCGCGGCCGGCACGTAACGAAAAAGGACGTACTAGATGCCATTCAGCAGGCAAAAACAGGGCCGGTTGAGGAAGGTAACGTAGGAGCGGGTACTGGCACGGTCTGTTTTGGGTTTAAAGGCGGAATCGGTACGTCCTCGCGGAAGTTGCCTGCTTCGCTGGGCGGGTATACTGTGGGTGTATTGGTGCAAACCAATTTCGGTGGTACGTTGCAAATTGCGGGTGTACCCATCGGTGTGGCGCTGGGACGTTATGAATTTAAAGATAACCTCGACGGTTCGTGCATGATGGTTGTGTTGACTGACGCCCCTTTAGATGCTCGCAATCTTAAACGATTAGCCAAACGCGCTTTCCTGGGGCTGGGCCACACGGGCGGAATTGCCTCTAACGGCAGTGGCGATTACGTCATTGCTGCGTCCACCGCCCACCAGATTCCCCACGAGACCAAAAACGCCTTCGACGAAGTCAAGCTGCTACGTAACGATAACGTATCACCGCTGTTTATGGCGGCTATCGAAGCCACTGAGGAAGCCATTATCAATTCGCTTTTTGCCGCGAAAACCCTAACCGGGTATCAGGGACATAAAATTGAGCAACTGCCTGTGGATAAAGTTGTGGATTTGTTGAAAAAGGCGGGACAAACCCGATAGTTAACGCAATAGGCAAGAATAGTTAAAATTTCCTGAGGACTTGAGTAAACAGAACGGGTTAGCTATATTACTAGAAAATCCACCGTCAACACTGGTTATTCACCCCGTCTATGCAGGTAAAAACGCTACTTCTACTTGCAGTTTATTTCTGTTTTAACCAGGTAACATACAGCCAATCAACATTTACGTTTAGCCAAATACCGGCTGATTTTCAGCTTTTTGCCCGCGATAATTCGAATCGGGCTGTCATTACTATTGCCGGGACTGCCCAAAACGCCGGGACTGAAAAGCTATTGGTACAAGTATGGCGCGAGAATCAGTTGTGGAAGCGGTCGTTGATCACGCTACCTATCAGCCGCCCCGCTTCGTTTAGTACTACCTTTTCTATTCAGGCCGAAAAAGCGCAGTACAAAATCCGCGTTTTTTCACTGGTCGGATCGGATTCCGTGCTCGTTACCGAACGGTCGCGGATTGTTTGCGGTGACTTTATTCAGATTTACGGCCAATCGAACGCCATTGCTTTCAACCCCGATTATTCTACCGACGATACGTATTTCCGAAACGTTGATTTTACGATTGGTACGTCTGTTAGCGAGGGGAAGGTTAGCTGGTATCCATCGAAGGAGCCGTATGGAGCCGTTGGCCTGATTGGATGGCGCCTTCAGGAGCTTATTCTCCAGCAGTTTGGCATTCCGACCTGTATAATTAACGGGGCTGTCGGCGGAGCGAGAATTGCTTATCTGAATGATCGAAATGCCCAAAATCCGACTGATTTGAACACAGTTTATGGCCAGACCCTGTATCGTCATCAATACGCAAATGCGATTTCCCATTTGCGAGCCATTGTCTGGAAACAGGGCGAATCAGATGCGGGCGGGGCCTTCAGCAATGCCAACGAATACGCTCCTCAGTTCAATTCATTATACAACAACTGGCGGCAGGATTATGGCAGTAGTCCCCGGATGTACGTCGGCCAGATCAATTTTTTACCGGATCACAACAGTAACGCGGGCGGAATACGCGATTTCCAACGACGTACCAAATCGCTCTACGCCAACCTGGAAACAATTGCAACCGTTGGTACGCCCGGATTCGACGGGATACATTATAGTCTAGCGGGTAATCTTCAGATAGCGAATGAGTTATTCCGGCAAATCGCCCGCGATCTTTACGGCGCTACGGATACGCTGCAAATTAATTCACCGGACATTCAGAAAGTCTATTACAACAGCAGTCGTGATACGCTTACCATGGTATTTGACGATCGGATGCAGATGATCTGGCCCGCCGATTCAACCATTTACGACAATACAATGGCGGTCAATTATCAACGGCGAATGAAGGATTTTATCTATCTGGATTCGCAACCGGGATTTATTAGCACCGGTTCGGCTTCTGCGAATCGGGTAATACTGGCCCTTACGCAGCCCAGAAATGCTCAGACGTTAACGTATTTACCGCCCTTTTTTGCGGATGCGCATACTGATTTCTACAACGGTGTTCATTTAAAAAATAGCCGTGGAATGCGTGCTTTCAGCTTCGAGAACTTTACAATTACCGATATACTACCGGGTACGGTATCGCTTCAAACCATTACGTTGCGCCCCAAAAACCATGTTCTGTTATCCTGGAATTCTCCGCCAACGCCACCAACCGGATATCTAATTGAACGAGCTAACTCAATTAATGGACCATTTAGTTTCGTAGGCCGTACGGTGGGTTCAGTAACTAATTTCACAGATACAACAGTATCTTTAGAGCCCACGACGCTCTATTACCGACTTAGGATGATCAGTGCTACGTCCGAGTCAGCGCCAGGTGGGGTACTTTCCATTCAAACGGCGGACCAGGACAAGGCAGATCTTCAGTTAGCGATGCGTACATCCAGCCGGATTGTTCAGGTCCAATCGCCAGTTTCCGTTACGTTGCTCCTGACCAACAACAGTTCTGTTGCGCCATCGCGGGTTGTTGTCGAAAATCGACTACCACCCAATCTGCAGTTTATAAGCGGGGACGGGATTACGCATACGTCAGGGGTCGTCTCAGCAACCACTACGTCTCTCGCTCCCAGGCAAACCGTTAGCTGGACTTACATAGTGCGCCCACAGCAGTTAGGTACGTACCGCAATGCAGCTCAGATCCTGAGTTCATCTGCGGAAGACCCCGACTCACAACCCGGCAGTGGTACGGGCGACGGAGAAGATGACGTAGCACAAGTTGATGTCCGTACAGTACCAGCCGCTGATAATGTGATATTTATATCACCTAACCCCAATCAGCATCCTTTACCCCCTGTCCAGTTAATTCAGCCAGTTCCGGTTGCGAACAAAGCCGATCTTAGTTTGCAAATAGCTTCTAGCAAGATAACGCCGGGCCTCAACGATCTTATCAGCTTTACCCTGGCCGTTACTAATCTGGGAGGAGCCATAGCACAGACTGTACAGATTAAAGAAACCATTCCGGAGCAAATAGCCATCATCGGTGCTAATGGCTGGACTATCAACGGCGGTCAGATGTCTACTACGCTTACAAATGTAGCCGTTGGCGAAACCCGCTTAGTAACTTTTACTGCACAAGTCATAGGTGGAGGCACTTTCATAAACCGCGCCGAAATCAGCAGTGCTTTTCCGAGCGATCCGGATTCTATGCCTGGAAACGGGACAGCCAACGGTGAGGATGATACGGCGCAGATTCAGCTGCGTGTGCGGTAACTGTAGCTCAGGCCACCTGTTTTTGCCGCCCACCGATGGCCAGACGTATCAGGCCATACATCGCCAGCGCCACAACGACACAGAAAAGCCCCCATTTCAGATTGGTCAATACTGAACAAACTGAGGCCACTGATTCTGATAAGTTTGGGTAGCTTTTGATGAGGTAAATAATACAGGCGTTTTCCAGATAATCCATCACAAGCACGATAACTGGAAATACGTTCACCAGCGAAAAGGGTGCATACGTTCGATTTCGGAACAACAGTGTAAGAACAATGCAGCTCAGCGCCGTATAAATGATTGGATAAGCAAAATCAATCGTCATTAAGCCCTGCCTATACACTGCCCGTCCTTCTGGCCCATAGCAGCCAATCATCTCAATAATTCGAGCGGGATCATATCCAAAAAGCAAATCAATTGGACTAATAGCCTTTAGCGCCAGTCCATTCATCTCTGATTGAAGATTTTGAAAAAAGTAGGCGGGAAATGGAACGTATAGCGCAATGGCCAATAGAAGCGTTTTCCAGGACGAAATCCTGTTGAAAAACGCAGACAACGTAGTGAGCATGCTTTAGAAAAGAGGAATTATCGTAACAAAGGATTGCCAATCAGTTCTATACGTATTTACCCCCGCACATTTATCAAACGGACTACAGCATTATCGTCTGCTTTCGGCCACACGCCATAAAATTGTTGCCAAACCTACAAAGGCGAGTGCGCCGAGAGTCATATAGCCACCTTCGCCCAGCATACCAGCCAGAACAGGCTCTATTGTCAAGGCAGCCAGACCATTATAAATTGATTCATTGACTGATAACAACGCTACCGCAACACCTGCCAAAGCTCCACCAGCCACCAGTCCAGTAGCAAACAGGCTTCCCTTGCCTAAATCGGCGTCTTCTTCAACGTTGCCTTTCCGTTTGGCATTCCAGTCTGCAATAGCCTTAACTAAGCCCCCCGTGAAAATAGGCAACGTAGTAGAAAGGGGCAGATAAAGCCCAACGGCAAAGGCCAGCGCACTGACGCCAACTAACTCAAACACGAAGGCAATAAATGCACCAGCAAGCACAAACTGCCAGTCGAGGTTGAATGACAAAAGACCTTTGATCAACGTAGCCATCAGCGTTCCCTGGGGAGCCGGAAATTTATCGGAACCAATAGCGTGTGTGATGCCCTGAGCCAGCAAATCAGGTGTAGGCGTATCCAGAATTTTTACCGTAGCGCCCACCACCAGCGACGACACAATCACACCAATAAACAGCGCCATCTGCTGGTATTTAGGCGTAGCACCGACCAGATAGCCGGTTTTTAAATCCTGCGACGTACCGCCCGCGTTAGCAGCCGCTACACAAATCATACTACCCACTACCAGCACCGCCGGTTCATATAGTTTACCCGTCAATCCAAAACCGATGAAAACCAGCGCTGTACCCATAATGGTAGCAATCGTCATCCCCGATACCGGCGACGAACTCGACCCAATCAGTCCAACAATTCGACTGGAAACGGTGACGAAGAAAAAACCAAAAACAATAACCAAAATCGCAATCAGTAATTTAGTCAATACTGAATCCCCGGGAATTTGCGGCAGAACGACCATCAATCCAGCGAGGGCAATGCTACCGATAACCACGATACGTACGCTTAAATCCTGTTCAGTACGTGCCGTCCGGCTGCCATGGCTCAAATTCTCTTCTTGCTCAATAGCACTGAGTGACGATTTGCTGAAACTCTGTTTAAACGAGGAAATAATGGTCGGAATGGTCTTGATCAGCGTCATGAATCCGCCCGCGGTTACAGCCCCCGCGCCAATCTGCCGGATATAAGCCCGATAGACAGCCGCAGCTGTATCGTTGAATGTGTGAGTCGTTGGATTCCAGCCGCCGGGTCCGCCCGCCGTTTGCAGATTGGCCAGATAGCCCAGTTTTTGAAGTTGCAACGCAATGGTATCACCGGGAACGACCGACGCCAGCAATGGAATCAAGCCCAACCATGCCAGAATTCCGCCACCAACCAGCACTGCCGAAATACGAAAACCGATGATGTAGCCAACGCCCAGATATTCAGGCGTAATTTCCCCTGCTACCTGCGCCGACGGGAAATAGCGATTAGTTTGTTTCGTTGCCCAGACGGGAACCTCGGCAATCAGATGTAGTACTTTTTGCAGGAAGGCATACAACAACGCTACACCTAAACCCTGATACGCTGTTTTCGCGAAATCACCGCCTTTTTCGCCAGCAATCAAGACCGATGCACAAGCCGTTCCTTCGGGATACGGCAACGTACCATGTTCCTGCACAATCAGCGACCGACGTAGTGGAATCATCATCAACGTACCAATCAGGCCACCCAGAATCGCTAGTGTCAGAATTGTCCAATAATTGAAGAAATCAGCACCACTCCCGTTGGTTAGGAACAGAAAGCCTGGCATAGTAAACACCACCCCCGACGCAATACTCTCGCCCGCCGAACCAGTTGTCTGGATGATATTATTTTCGAGGATAGTCGTGTTGAGAAATTTCCGACCGAGCGAGATTGCCAACACCGCTATTGGAATGGAAGCTGACACCGAAAGACCGGCTTTCAGGGATAAATACACGGTAGCAGCGCCGAACAGTACGCCAAAAACAGCGCCGGTTACTACGGCTTTCAGGGTAAATTCAGCGGGGGATTCCGTGGCCGGAACAAAGGGTTTATGGTCGGCAGTCGGTTTAGACATAGTCAAACAAGTTGTGATGCGTTAGGCATAACGTATCACAAAGTAAGACTTTCCGTCAACATACCGCACTACGTTGCCGATTTCACTGCACCGCCCGCGTTGTGTACCGATCCATTACGTCGCTGGGATGAATCTCCAGTACGTGTGCCAGTACAAGTAACACGAGTGTTCGGGAAGCAATCCGGCGCGATATACCCGCAATTGACGCAAACAAATCGACGGTGATGCTAGGATGCTCGCCGAGGTGCTGCATGAGCATCCGCTCTTTGTCGCCGTAAGTAAAGCGGATATTCCGTTCAGCTTGTTCGCCTTTCAGAATTTCGCGCACTTCACGACTCGCCTGCACCGATTTGTCGCCAACGCGCACATAGGCTTTTTTGTCATCGGGATTGTCCGGATCGGGGATAATGTAGTGAGGGCGAGTGACGCTGCGGGGTACGCGGATGACAAGAACCTCCCGTTCATCCAAAAGCTGTACTCGCTCGATGGTGTACGAAATGCGCGGAAAACAAAATTTGTTAATAGCCCGGACGAGGAGGTATTCGTCTTCATCGGCATATTTCAATCCCGTAATTCTCTTGTCGTCGCCGACACCGATCAGCATGATACCGCCGTTTGTATTAGCGAAGGCTACCACGCCCCGGATGATTTTCTCGGGATGATTTGTTTTCAGCTTGAACTCTAAACTGCTACCCTCTCCCCGTTTTACCAGGTTCTTGAGTGCTTGATAGTCCATAACCGATGGGTTCATCTGGTTGAGCACCGAATTGGGATAAAGATACCGCTTTTCGTTAAACTTGCAACTACTAATTTCGTATCTCTATTTTTCGGAAAATATATGACAATCTAATCAACGTTCCGTCTTCACAGACTATTTTATTCATAACTATAACACCTATTAGCCGGTTTGGATTCGATCATATGGGAGATTTTGCGGGGCGACACATCGAGATAGATGTTGAACTTGTACGGCATTTAGTGAATACTCAATTTCCGGAATGGTCGACCCTCCCTATAAAAGCCGTTGAATTTTCGGGTTGGGACAACCGAACGTTTCATCTGGGCGATTTAATGACCGTGCGTCTCCCCAGCGCCGAGGGCTACAAACCACAAGCCGAAAAAGAACAGTATTGGCTTCCTCGATTA
Source organism: Spirosoma flavus (assembly GCF_054778555.1). Classification (NCBI taxonomy): domain Bacteria; kingdom Pseudomonadati; phylum Bacteroidota; class Cytophagia; order Cytophagales; family Cytophagaceae; genus Spirosoma; species Spirosoma flavus. The sequence continues at coordinate 276,194 of NZ_BAAGZL010000001.1, read as the reverse complement.
GCCCCGCATCTGCCCGTTTCTATTCCCACTCTTCTGGCAAAAGGCGAACCTGATACGTATTTTCCGGCCAAATGGGGAATCTATCGCTGGATTGATGGTGAAAACGCTACGTTGAATAAACTAGCGAACGTCGATGATTTTGCCCGATCAGTTGCTCATTTCTTACGAACTTTGCAACGTATTGATCCAGCGGGTGGCCCATTGGCGGGAAGCCACAGTTGGTTTCGAGGGGCTTCTTTATCTGTGTATGATCACGAAACCCGACGGTCAATCAAAGTGTTACAGGACAAGATTGACGTAACATTGGCAGAAATCATCTGGCAGGAAGCGTTAGCATCTATCTGGCAAAACCCGCCGGTATGGTTTCATGGTGATATCGCTTCGGGCAATTTGCTCATCAAAAATGGCCGTCTTGAAGCCGTTATTGATTTTGGCTGTTGCGGAATTGGCGACCCTGCCTGCGATTTAGTTATTGCCTGGACAATGCTTTCAGGACGTAGCAGAGAAATCTTTCGCGCTGAAGTAGTCATTGATGATGCAACCTGGGCACGCGGGCGAGGTTGGGCGTTATGGAAAGCGTTAATTACGATTGAGGAATACGGTGAAACAGGTAACAAAGTCAAAACAGACGAAGCCTGGAAAACGATTAACGAGTTGTTTGGCGAGTATCGCCTTTTAAACAAGTAATAAAATGTGGGTAAACGTTGCTCTGGTTTTAGGAACTTTCCTGTTTATGGAAGGTGTGGCCTGGTTCACACATAAGTACGTGATGCACGGATTCTTGTGGAGTTGGCATCACGACCATCACAATCATCACAAAGGTTTTTTTGAAGTAAATGACTTATTCGCGGTTGTATTCGCCGTAACCGCTATTGGTCTTATCGCATTAGGCGTCTACGTTCCCGGACTGGATTTTCTAACCTGGATCGGCGCGGGCGTTACGTTATACGGCTTATTTTACTTCATTTTCCACGACATTATCGTGCATCGGCGCGTGAAGCTCAAAATCGACACGAGCGGACGCTATATGCAACGTATTATGCGGGCGCACTACATTCATCATAAAGTACATACGAAAGAAGGCGCCGAAGCTTTTGGGTTCCTGTATGCCCCAAAGAAATACGACAAGCCTGTAAAAACGGCCTCTACGAAGACCAAAACAACGTAGCAGTTGGAACGTAACACACAAAAAAGGCGTAATCCTGACTCAACAGATTACGCCTTTTTTTACGTGAAATCGTCGAAACGACTCAGTATTCGTCTTCGTTGAAAAAGAAATCATCTTTCGTCGGGTAGTCCGGCCAGATTTCTTCAATGCTTTCGTAGGGTTGCCCGTCGTCCTCAAGTTCCTGTAGATTTTCTACAACTTCGAGCGGGGCGCCAGAGCGAATGGAATAATCAATCAACTCATCTTTGGTGGCAGGCCACGGAGCATCTTCCAGATACGATGCTAATTCGAGAGTCCAGTACATAGTGTGTCGTCGTTTGTGTCTATTTTTTTAATGAGGGTGCAAAAGTAAAAAAACCATTAATATCCAAGCTATTTTTAGCAAAAATGTTCGTTTCTGCAATTACACTGTGATTTAGGCCATTAACGCGAAATAAAAAAATTTGTTTCATGTTCCAGATTTCAAAGAGCGAAAGAGTGAATGAGCGAAAGTGCGACTGCCGGATAGTATTCGCACTTTCGCTCATTCACTCTTTCGCTCTTTGAATTGCTCTTTCCTATATGCTTGTCGAAGTTTGTGCTTATTCCCTCGAATCCTGCCTGACTGCCCAGATGGCCGGAGCCGGACGTATTGAATTATGTGGTGGTATGGCCGAAGGTGGTACTACGCCGAGCGCTGGCTTGATTCAACTGGCCCGAAAGCATCTAAAAATCCCGTTTTACGTCATGATACGTCCACGCGGTGGTGATTTTCTATACACCGAAACCGAACTAGACGTAATGCAGGCCGATATAAAACTGGCCAAATCGCTCGGTGCCGATGGAGTAGTTTTGGGCCTATTACGTCCCGACGGAACGGTTGACGAGGAACGTAGCAAAGCTTTAATTGAATTGGCTTATCCCCTACCTGTTACGTTCCACCGCGCTTTCGACATGACCCGCGATCCGCTGGAAGCGTTGGAAGCCGTCATTCGTACGGGAGCGGTCCGTATTCTAACATCTGGTCAGCAACAAACTGTTGGTGCCGGACTTGCTACGTTACGTCAGCTGGCGCACCAGGTGGGCAATCGAATCGAAATTATGGCGGGTGCGGGCGTGAATGAACGTAACGCCAAAGCCCTTATCGACGCGGGTGTTCATGCGCTACACTTGAGCGGCAGTCGTAAAGAAGATAGTGACATGACGTATCGCCAGCCAGCAGTGTCTATGGCCTCGTCTGTGCCGGGTGAATATGAGTATGTAGAAGCTAGCGCTGAAAAGATTCGGGCTGTAGTTTCACTGGCAAACTAATCCGTGATGGTGAGGAACGAAGCATAACAAGAAGGCTACAATACAATCGCTCTATTTCCGGAAATAAAAACGCGGTCATTAAAAACCAGTTTTAGCGCCTGCGAAAGCACGATTTTTTCGACGTCTTTTCCTTCCGTCGCCATGTCAGCGGCTGTTTGACGATGGTTTACTTCTTTCACATCCTGCGCAATAATGGGCCCCTCGTCTAAATCGTTATTGACAAAATGGGCCGTTGCGCCGATAATTTTCACGCCACGTTCGTATGCCTGCCGATACGGATTAGCACCTATAAACGCGGGCAAAAAGGAGTGGTGAATATTTATAATCCGGTTGGGAAACTGGTTCACGAAACCCGGCGTCAGCACGCGCATGTATTTGGCAAGTACCAGGTACTCTGGCTCGTAAATCGCCAGCGTTCGCAAAATAGCCTGCTCATGTTCTTCGCGGGTTTTGTCTTCGTGCGATACGTAGTGAAACGGTATCCCGAACTTTCCGACCAGCGGTTGCAGCAAATTGTAGTTACTGACCACCGCTAGAATCGTCGCATCCAATTCGTCGAATGCGTAACGTATCAATAATTCGCCAAGGCAATGGTGCTCTTTGGTAACCAGCACCACAATGTTTTTCTTCCGTTTTGGATTCAGTCGGAACGTAATGGCTTCCTGATTAGCGCCTTCGGGCAACGTAGTACGTAATTCGTGCAAAAGCGCTCCACTATTAAACGTAGCGTTTCCTGATTCGAACTCCGTCCGCATAAAAAATTGCCCTGACGGACTGACGTACTCGTCGTTATGAATAATGTTCAGACCATGCCGAAACAGAACGCCTGTTACGTGGTAAATCAGCCCTTTGCTGTCGGGCCCATCCATCAGCAATACGTGTTTGTCAGAAACCGTCATTCGTGGTTTTGAAGAAATTGGCCAAAAGTAGCGAATAGCAGCCATTTATTCCTTTACTTTGGCCCGTAAGCCCTTCTCCCTATGGTAAATCGACGACGTTTTTTAACCCTTAGCTCCTTAGCCGGACTCTTTCCCACACTATCGTTTGGCTCCAAAGCCCCCGTAGCTTCTTCAACAACTGACAATGCTTTTATTGCGGAAACTGCCCCCCCTCCGCCAATGGTCATTTCGACCTGGAAACAACCCAAAGCCAACGCAGCTGCCCAAGCTGCTCTCGACAAAGGCGGAAGTGCGTTGGATGCCGTTGAAGCGGGTGTCCGCATACCCGAAGCCGACCCCAAAGACACTAGTGTTGGCTACGGCGGGCGCCCTGACCGCGACGGTCACGTAACACTCGATGCCTGCATCATGGACGAAAAAGGCAATGCGGGCTCCGTTACGTTCCTGGAGCATATTATGCACCCGATTTCGGTGGCCCGTGCTGTGATGGAAAAAACGCCCCACGTAATGCTCAGTGGCGAAGGAGCACTAAATTTTGCGCTATCGCAGGGGTTTAAGAAAACAAATCTGCTGACAAAAGAATCGGAAGTGGCCTGGAAAAAATGGCTCAAAACGGCCCAATACAAGCCAGTGATCAATATCGAACGACATGACACCATTGGCATGCTGGCCATCGATGCCAAGGGAAATATTTCGGGGGCGTGTACCACAAGTGGCTTGGCCTACAAGATGCGTGGCCGTATTGGCGACTCGCCAATAATTGGCGCGGGTTTATTTGTCGATAATGAAATTGGCGGAGCCTGCGCGACCGGTCTGGGCGAACTGGTGATGCGCACGTGCGGTTCGTTTCTGGTGGTAGAATTGATGCGTCAGGGGCGCACTCCACAGCAGGCCTGCGAAGAAGCCGCGTTACGTATCGTGAAGAAGCAGGACTATAAAGATATTCAGGTAGGCTTTCTGGCTGTAAACAAAAAGGGCGAGTTTGGTGCTTATAGTATACAACCAGGTTTCAACTATACACTAACTAAAAACAAAAAGACAGAGGTGACCGATGCAAAATCCTATTTAAAATAAACAAGTTTTTCTTTTATTGTTTATAGTGTTTAATTGCCCTGCAAAGACTGGGCAATCAGTCCTGGTAAATAATAGCCCAAAAATTATTAACTACATTGGAATCGGTATTCTCAACATCGAAGCGGAAACTCCTGCTGGAAGTCGCCTGGGAGGTATGTAATCAGGTAGGTGGAATTTATACGGTTATCCGGTCGAAAGTGCCAGCGATGGTCGAAAAGTGGGACGATAACTACGTAGCGCTCGGTCCTTATTTTCCACAACGGGCAGCTCCCGAATTTGAACCTATTACGGACTCTGACGAAACTGAAATCGGACAGACCGTCCGGAAGATGCGGCAGCTGGGTTACGGCGTCGAATATGGATATTGGCTTGTTACCGGACGGCCGCGTGTGGTTCTGTTTGATATCAACAGCATCAGTGGTGAAAAGCTCAACGACATCAAAACGCAGTTGTGGATAAATCATCAATTATCCACGCTCAATGTTGAAGACCTGGTCAATCAGACGATTGCTTTCGGCGAAATGGTACGTGTGTTTATCACGATTCTGGCTGAAGGACATTCAAAACGGGTTGATTTCGTGGCGCATTTCCACGAATGGATGGCCAGCACGGGTCTGCCTGATCTCCGTCGCGATAACGTAAAAGTAGCTACCGTATTTACCACCCACGCTACTATGCTTGGTCGCTATCTGGCTCAAAATGAGCCCGGTTTCTACGGAAAACTACCTTTCTTCGACTGGCGACGCGAAGCGCAGCATTACGGCATTGAAACCCAGGCTACTATTGAGCGGCTGGCAGCGTTACAATCCCATGTTTTCACCACGGTCAGCGACGTAACGGCTCGCGAATGTGAGGTCTTTCTGGGACGTAACCCCGATTTGATCCTACCCAACGGACTGAACGTAACGCGCTTTGCGGCCGTTCACGAATTCCAGAATCTGCATGTTCGCTATAAGCAGAAGATACATGAGTTTGTAATGGGCCACTTTTTCCAGACGTATTCGTTCGATCTGGAAAAAACATTGTACTTCTTTACATCAGGCCGTTTCGAATTTACCAACAAAGGGTATGATCTGACTCTCGAAGCGCTGGCCCGGCTTAATTACCGAATGCGGCAGGCCAACATGGATACGACGGTGGTCATGTTTATGGTGACGAAACAACCGTACACATCCATCAACCCCGACGTACTGCATTCCCGCGCCCTACTCGATGAAATTCAGGAAACTACGCAGGCTATTGAAAAGCAGGTTGGCGAACGGCTTTTCCATGCGGCAGCGTCCAACACTCAATCGACGACGCTACCGGATTTAAACAGTTTTGTGGATGAATACTGGCGTCTACGGCTTCGACGTACCGTTCAAAGCTGGAAAACCAAGCAGTTGCCGCCTTTTGTGACGCACAATCTAATCCAGGAAGACGACATGACGCGCTTCATCCGCCAGGCGAATCTGGTGAATAACGAGCAAGACCGGGTCAAAATCGTTTATCACCCTGATTTCATTGCGTCTACCAATCCATTGTTTGGCCTCGATTACAGCCAGTTTGTGCGGGGTTGTCATCTTGGCGTGTTTCCGAGTTATTACGAACCCTGGGGCTATACACCGCTCGAATGCGTTGTCCGTGGTATTCCAACGGTAACCAGCGATCAATCGGGTTTTGGCGATTTTATCATGCAGATTATGCGTGACTACGAAAACCGGGGTATTTACGTCATCAATCGCCGGACTCAATCCTTCAATGAAGCCGCCGACCAGTTAGCCGACGTACTCTATCGCTTCGTTCGAATGGCTCAGCGCGACCGAATCAAGCAACGAAACCTAGTCGAAAGCATCGCCGATGTATTTGACTGGGGCAGCCTCCGCTCCTATTACGACACCGCGCATGATTTAGCCCTCAAGCGGAAAAAACCATAATCTGATGTAGAATGTATGAACTATGATGTATGTTAGGTTGGTTAGGCAGCCTATATCATAGTTCATACATTCTATATCATACATCCAATGATACGTATCGGCATTATTAACGTTTCCGACCGGGCCAGCGCGGGTGTTTACGAAGACATTCCGGGTAAAGCGGTGGTCAGTTTGCTGACCGAATGGCTCACCAGCCCCTGGGAACCCGTTTACCGAATTATTCCCGACGAACAGGATCAACTCGAAGCCACGATGATTGCCCTGGCCGATGAAGAGAATTGCTGTCTGGTTGTCACAACAGGAGGTACTGGTCCGGCGCTACGTGACGTAACGCCCGAAGCGACCGAAGCCGTTTGCCAAAAAATGCTGCCCGGTTTTGGGGAATTGATGCGTCAGGAGAGTTTGAAATACGTACCAACTGCCATTCTATCCCGCCAGACGGCGGGCATACGTAACAAAACGCTGATTCTGAATCTACCGGGCCGTCCCAAAGCGATTGGGCAATGCCTGTCCGTTGTATTCCCGGCCATTCCTTACTGCATCGACCTCATCGGCGGTCCATTTCTGACCACCGACGAATCGAAAATGAGCGTATTCCGGCCTAAGAATTAACGGTTGCTACCTTGGAAAGCTCACTTTTCCCATCGTTATGCTGGGAACACCCTGCCTATCTCCAAACGACGTAGTGCCACCCGCCAAACTTTCGTTGGCCAGCACCGCGAATAGAACCGCTTCTTTAGCATCTCCATTGATACCCAGTTCATCAGTACGTCCGAACGTACTGTTTGGAAGCGCTTGCTGAATAGCGCCTGTTAAGGCCGGATTGTGCATTCCGCCACCGCTCATGTAAATTCGATACGTTTCGTTGGGCTGCATTACACGCCGGATGCTATCGACAATCGTATCGGCGCTAAACTGAACGAGCGTAGCCATCAGATCAGCCGGAGCGAGATGACTGGTCTGACTTTGCTCCTGTGCTTTTATTACGTAGTCAACATTGAACACCTCCGGGCCGGTTGTTTTGGGAAACGGAGCATCAAAAAATGGATTCTTTTTTAACGCTTGTAACAAGGTTTCATTAGGCGTTCCCTGACGAGCCAGCTTGCCATCTTCGTCATAAGCCTTATTCAGGAGCTTTCGGGCATAAGCGTCCAGCAACGTATTACCGGGGCCCGTATCGGTTGTGAATACGTTTCGGGCATCGGCATCGGCGGGTAAATACGTAAAATTGGCGATACCGCCCATATTGAGCAGTATGCGGTTCTCGCTCGGCGTGGATTCGCCAGCACTAGAAAAAACAAAATAATCGCCGTAAACGGCCAGAGGAGCTCCTTCGCCCCCGTGCGCTACGTGCTTCTGTCGAAAATCGCTGAACGTAATGACGCCCGTAACAGCCGCAATGTGGTCGCCGTCGCCAATCTGTAACGTAGCATTCGGAAACCTTTCCTGACGATGCTGCGTCCGTGGCGCATGATAAACGGTCTGGCCGTGGCTGGCAATGATATCTATGCTCTCAGACGCTACGTTCCACAGCCGTAAACAGTCCAGAATCATCTGCCCGTGCAACCGGCCAATGTAGGCGTTCAACAGACAAAGGTGCTCAAAATCAATTTCTTTCCGGGCAAAAATGCGCCGGATATCAGCTTTCAGCTCATCGCCATAAGGCAATGTAGCAAACTGTTCAATCGTTACGTTTGTAGCGGGTCCACTGCCCGAAATACGGCACAATGCTACGTCTAGCCCATCGAGCGACGTTCCCGACATTAAGCCTATGATACGTCGTTCCGGTTTGCGGGCAATATCATATAAATGCTGAATTTGTGCGTTCATTTTCAGTTAATTATATCTCTTTATGAGTATTTTGCAGGCTAATTCAAATGAATCAGGCCGTTAATCTACCTAAACCTGTCCACTATAAACTACGAAACGAATGAGTTTTTGGGGTGATGAACAGTTTACCTTCTTTGAAAGTACACTCTTTGCGGTATTGGGCCGCCAGGTCGATATTTTCGAAGCCCGGTTCTTGTCCGGGGGCGATATTAACACCGCTGCTCAGGTAATCACATCCGAAGGTACTTTTTTCGTCAAATGGAATTATGTCGATGATCAGGAGGACGTAGCGTTTCCGGATATGTTTGAAGCTGAAGCCAAAGGCCTCGATCTCCTCCGAGAAACGAAGACTTTCTGTATTCCCCATGTAATCGGCTACGGTCGGCAGGGCGACAAGACATACTTGGTTCTGGAATACATTGAGCCAGGTTCTCACGACGAAACGTATTGGGAGAAATTGGGGCAATCACTGGCCGCGCTGCACTCCCACACGCAGCCTCAATTTGGGCTGTTTTTTAATAACTACATCGGTTCACTAACCCAGTTAAATACCCTGACCAGTAATGGCTATGATTTCTTTTTTGAGCATCGCCTATTACCCCAGGCCGGTCTGGCTTTTTATAAAGATCTTCTGCCAAAAACGGCTTACGACGCCCTTTTCCGACTGCAGGCATTACTCCCTGAATTGTTGCCTGCCGAACGCCCGGCCCTTATCCACGGCGATTTGTGGTCAGGGAACGTAATGATTAACGAAGCTGGCGCGCCGGTACTGATTGACCCGGCCATTTACTACGGTTTTCGTGAAGCCGAGCTTGCATTCACGCGCCTGTTCGGCGGTTTCGACGAACGATTCTACGAAGCCTACGATGAAGCACTCCCTCTGCAAAGCGGTTTTCGCGAACGCATTGCCATCTACAATCTGTATCCACTGCTGGTTCATGTGAATCTGTTTGGCTCCGGCTACGTTAGCGGTGTAGAACGAGTTTTGAAACAGTTTTAATTAGGCCCCGACAGGTTCCGGCTGTCGGAGTCGCACCAGCGACTAATTGGGTAGCTACAACAGACAGCCGGAGCCTGTCGGAGCCCGCTTTTCTATGGATTTTACTTCTTTCGAACATTTTGAATTGAACCGGCAGCTATTGAACGCCGTGGCTGATCTGGGATATACCGAACCGACTCCAATTCAGCAGAAAACCATACCGCTGAGTCTGGGCAATCACGACGTATTAGGCATTGCACAGACCGGTACGGGTAAAACAGCGGCCTATCTGCTTCCGCTGCTGATGAAAATAAAATATGCGCAGGGTATGAACCCGCGCGCGTTGATTCTGGCCCCTACCCGCGAATTGGTGCTGCAAATCAACGAAGCCGTTGCACAGCTGGGTAAATACACCGACCTGCGACACGTAGCACTCTACGGCGGACTGGGCCCAAAGACACAGATTGAAACACTACGTAATGGCGTCGATTTATTGGTTGCCACCCCGGGGCGCTTCATGGACCTGTACCGGATGGGCGAAATTGTGACGAAAGAAATTCGTACCATGGTGCTGGATGAAGCTGATAAAATGATGGACATGGGTTTCATGCCTCAAATCCGGTCGATTTTAGAAGTTATTCCCACTAAACGGCAGAATTTACTTTTTTCTGCTACGTTCGGCGGACGCGTTGAGCGGCTCTCAGGCGAATTTCTCGAAGCACCCGTTAAAGTAGAAGTTTCCCCTCAGGCATCGACGGCCGAAATGGTTAACCAGGTTTTGTACGAAGTGCCAAATTTCCGCACCAAAATCAATTTTCTTGATTACCTGATTAGTAAGGATCAATTTCAGCGCGTAATCATCTTCGCCCGCACCAAGAGCACAGCCGAGAATATTTACAAGTTTCTGGCCCGTAAAGTGGTTGAATCCGATAAAATTCGGGTGATACACGCCAACAAAGGTCAGAATACACGTATCAACGCAATGGAGGCTTTTAAAGATGGCGCTCTTCAGGTTCTGGTCGCTACCGACGTAGCAGCCCGTGGCATCGATGTAGCGGAAGTAAGCCACGTGATCAATTTCGATTTACCGCTGATTTATGAGGACTACGTACACCGAATTGGACGTACCGGTCGTGCCAAACGTACCGGCGAAGCTATTACGTTCCTGACGATGGCGGAAGAATATCACGTGCAGAAAATCGAGAAAATCATTCGAATGACTATTCCGCGGCAGCCTTTGCCTCCACAGGTAGAAGTTACTGAAACACCATTCGATGAGCAGCAGGATATGTTACGTGAAATTGACCTGCAACGCCGAAAAGAAGACCCGGATTTTAAAGGAGCTTTCCACGAAAAAAAGGCTAAAAACCTGCCCAAAGTGCAGAAAGGCGCCAAATCAAAGTCAGGTCAAAATCAGTCAGTTAAATCAACTTCGGTCAGTAAACGCCCGGGTGCGAATGCTGGGCCTAAAACAAGTGCTGGAAAGCGGGTAAGTTTACGGCGCGGTCGTCGGTAATTCACTGATAATGTACTAACTTCGGTTCCTTTTTCGTTTTATCGAAACCAAACCTGTGGTTTAGTGCCCCCTATGCGTACTTGGATAAAACTGATGATGTATTCTTTTGTTGGATTGCCAATTCTGTCGGCAGCCCAGCCTAAGCAGCTTATTATATCAGCGCGTTCAGGGACCGCTATTCAGGCGCCAGGTAGCCCGCAGGAATCGATTCAAAGCACAGAATCCACTTTGGCCGAAACCAGCGGGGGTGCCATTAATACCTTGCCTCTACTGGGTGAACACACAAAATCCAGTGATCAGATTGATCAGGAAATCCGTTTTCTGAACGACTGCGACCGTAATTTCGCCAGCCGATCGGATGCCAGCGATTTTTTTGCCGCGCGTGGCTGGGATTACGTCGATAAAGGTCAACTCGATACAGCCGCCCATCGCTTCAATTTATCCTGGTTGCTAAACCATGAAAATGCGGATGCTTATTGGGGTTTAGGTGTTGTCTGTTATCAGAAGAACCATCTTTCAGACGCTGTCAGGATATTAAGGAAAGGAACAGCAATAGCCGATAGCAACACCGTTTTGTTAACTGATTTGGCTACTGTCGAAATTAAATGTTATCAGGAGAAGCCTAATACCGATATGCTGGCCGAAGCCGAAGCGCATTTACAGCGGGCTGTTACGTTAAATCCGAATGCGTTATCGCTTCAGAAGCTTTCCGTTGTTTATTTTCTGAAAGCCGACTATCCCAAAGCCTGGGATTATTTCCATCAGGCACGTAGCATTGACCTTTCGTCGCTGGATTTAACGTACCTCAACGAGCTAATTGCTAAACAGCCAGACCCCAAAGGTATTTTCAAATAAAAAAAAGCCGTCGTTGTATGCGACGGCTTTTTTATGAGCGAATATATTAGCTATTCAACGTACAATACTTCGTTCGCCAGAAAATCCTGATACGTTTGTTCGATACCTTCTTTTAGCTCGGTTGTGTGCTTCCAACCCATTTCGTGCAACCGCGATACGTCCATGAGCTTACGGGGAGTTCCATCTGGTTTTTCGGTATTCCAGTTTAACTCGCCCTCAAAACCAACAGCTTCCTTCACCATTTCAGCCAGTTCACGTATCGTTACGTCCTCGCCGGTGCCGATGTTCACAAATAATTCGTCGCTGTAGTGCTGCATCAGATAATAGCAGGCATCAGCTAAATCGTCGGCATGAAGAAACTCGCGCCGTGGCGATCCGGTTCCCCAGACTTCAACAGCGGGCTGATCGTTAATTTTTGCTTCGTGAAACTTCCGAATCAGCGCTGGTAATACGTGCGAACCCTGCAAATCGTAATTATCATTCGGGCCATACAGGTTGGTTGGCATGGCCGAAATAAAATTACAGCCGTACTGACTTCGGTAAGATTCACAAAGTTTTATACCCGTAATTTTCGCAATGGCGTATGGCTCGTTTGTTGACTCCAGAAATCCGCTTAGCAGATATTCTTCCTTTAAGGGCTGTGGAGCCATTTTCGGATAAATACAAGACGAACCCAGGAACAACAACTTCTTAACGCCTGTTACATAAGCCTGATGAATGATATTTGATTCAATCATTAGGTTATCATACAGAAATTCGGCACGATAGATGTTATTGGCCATAATACCGCCAACTTTAGCGGCCGCCAGAAAAACGTATTCAGGTTGCTCCTCCGCAAAAAAATCAGCGACAGCAGACTGGTTACGTAAATCTAGTTCGGATGACGTGCGAGTGATCAGGTTGGTATAACCTTCCGCCTGAAGTTTGCGAGTAATTGCCGAACCCACCATACCACGATGTCCGGCGATATAAATACGAGCCTGTTTTTCCACAGATGACTAAGAAACAAACCGCAGACAAGCAGGCGGTTTAATGATAAAATAATAAAGCTTTCTTTAGCGTTGCAAAAGTAACAAACTTAAGGCCACAACCGTTTCCAGACGCCATGTTTGCTCCTGATTTCAAACTGACAATTCTTTTTTTATTATTCAATGGGTCACTGATGCTTGCTCAGGCCCAGGCTCCAACTGCCCCGTCGTCGTTGACCACAACTTCGAAACCGGTACTGGAATCGTCGGGGGCGCCGGCTTCGCCCTTCTCGTCTGTGCCTTCGTCGTTAACCACGCTCGGCCTGCCAACCATGTCTTCGCTGAAAGATCAGAAAGATTCTTATCTGGCTGAGGTTAAAGATTTAGGGCTGAAAGTAAAAGAGTTAAAAAAATTAAAGGCCAACAAAAAAGCTAAAAACAAGCAGTCTAAAACGGAGTATGAAGGACTGTCGATGGTAAAAGCCTATACTAAAATCGGTAGTGGCGATCGGACCATCGTGGAAGAGTTTCATATTTTGCGCGATAACGACGCGGTCAAGCCCCTACCCTACGTCCGCGAAATCTACCGATATTACCAAAAATCAGGTCGCGTAACGAGTTCTATTGTTCGCGATGAAGGCACGGGTTTGTTAATGCATGGCCCCTACAAACGCTATCAAAACGGCGATCTCGTAGAAGAAGGATTTTACTACGCTGGGATGAAAGATGGTCGCTGGGAAAAGTACGACAGCCATTTCATGCTTACCGATAAGATGCGCTGGCATCGGGGGGTTCCGGCTGAATCAAGACTGGTGTTCTATGATTCATCACATCACAAAATCAAAGAAATTATTCCGATCGAATACGGCAAAGTGAAAGGAAGCTACATGGCTTTCCACGAAAATGGCATTCTAGCTGAGGAAGGTAAATACGACAACGGCGTTAAAATTGGCCGTTGGACCGAATATTATCCAATTAGCCCCAGCGGTCGACGTATGCGCCGAAAACTCACCCAGCACGCTGCCGATCGTTGGGACAGTGAGTTCGAATCGTATGTAATTACGGAGTGGGACGAAAAAGGAAAAGTAACTTTCGAGCGTGCGAAAGAGAAGGTCGTGGAGGATGATGAAACAAATAATTAGCTAATGTAGCGCGGAGGGCAATATACAGACGTTAAGTTACAGGATGCAGATTGTCTTCCGCGCTATGATAGCTAAATCCCTTTCGCCGGATTACCGAATACTGTTGCTCCTGCTGCTACGTTCTCAATTACGACTGAACCGGCACCAACGCGGGCATTTTTGCCGATTGTAATTCCCGCGACAATAATAGCCCCGGCACCTACAAAGGCACCTTCTTCTACTGTGGCTCCGCTGTTAATTAAGCTACCCGTCCCAATTTGAACGTAATCACCTAGTTTAGCCTGACTTTCGATGACGGCTCCTGACTGAATTATACAATGCTGCCCGATTTCGGCATAGGGATTGACAACCGCTCTGGCCGCAATCAAATTTCCGTGGCCGATGCTGGCTAATGTCGAAACGATGGACGTATCATGGATGGCATTGACGGGCTGCACTTTGCGCCGTTCATTCAACATTTTCACCAGTCGCTTACGTACCCGCGCGTCGCTGATCGCTACAAAGGCTTCGCACTTATGGCCGATTAATTTTAGAAAGCCGTCATCGTCGGTATCGCCCAAAACCGATACGTCACCAAACTCCTTTCCGTGCAGTTCTTTATTGTCGTCTAACAGACCATACACTACTACGTTATTCCGTTGAAACAGGTCTAAAGCCGTTACGCCAAGACTACCTGCTCCGAAAATAAGCACTGGATTTTCCATTAAGTTGATACGTATTTGCTACGTTGTGAGATCGTAATTATCTATAGTAACACCTATCGCTTGTAGAAAAATTGCAAGGGGTCAGAATATTTAAATACGTAGTGTGTCGCTTCCGCGAATTTTTGGCCTGAAACGATTTTGTAAGGTAGCGGTTCTATAGGCGATACGAAAGTCGGTAACTCGTAACCGAAATCCGAGCAGCTTTTCCGATAAATGGCTTCACGAGTGGGATGCTTGGGAGCAACAGCGTTGAACGTACCGGCTATTGGCTGCTGAATCAACGTGGATAAAATACCCACCGCATCGTCGCGATGCAGGTAATTAACCGGCAACGTACCGCTATCAACGCTACGCCCGGCCACGTATTTACCAGGAATACGGTCGTAACCCATTAATCCGGCACAACGAACGATAATCACCAGTCGATTTGGGGCAAGACTACGTATCAATTCCTCTGCCTGAAACAAGGCTGGAGCCGCTGAGTGATCAAGCTTTGTTACGTCGTCTTCGTGTGCTACGTGATCTGCTACATTGGCGCTTACATCAGGATAAACGGATGTGGAACTGACGTAGATGATATTCCTGACAGGCGAATTGCGTATGGCCTCAGTTAGCAACTGAATTTGTTGTGGGTGATGCGTATCGCCGAATTTGCCGGCTTTGGGTGGTACGTTAATAACCAACGTATCGGACTGGAGTAGCGTATCCAGATTACCAACTGGTTCCGGATTTAGTTGAAGCAGGTACGCATCAATACCTTTATCACGCAAAGCAACCAATTTTTCGGGCGATGTTACGCTCCCTTTTACGCGAAATCCTTCAGCTTTTAAATTTTCGGCTAGAGGCAGGCCAATCCAGCCCAGGCCAATAATGGAAACGGTTTGAGAAGGCATAATTTATAGACCAATGCCGAAACTGAGCGCCCGAACATCCGGCCCTTTTCCGGGTTGAAATAGCGGACTAAGGTCATATTTCACGAAAAAATCGAAGCTGCGAATGCCTATTTGAGCCATTAGCCCATATCGATAATTATTGAGGTAAAAATCGAAGTGCCGCCGGTCGGTGCTGCCATCGTCTACTTTTATTTTACGATAGCTGTCAAGCCGGTAATTAATGTAGCCACCTACCCCAAAATGACCAACTTTACGGCCGCTGCTGTTATAAAAGGTCAGCCGGGGAACAACTGGGAGCCCGATGGTACAGATTGTTAACTTGCTTTTTTGCAACTCACGGCCCGCATCCGGAAATTCTACCGTTGTAGGTCCTTTTACAGCTATATTATTACCCTCAAACATGAAATTATTCCAAGCAACCTCAACGCCATAATACAGTTTCAACGTAGTATAACGCCCCGGAATAAGTGTAGGTGTAGCTCCTACCGACAGCGCTACGTATCGGGAGCCCAGTGGCGATAAATCGTAATCGGTTTCAGGAAAAGCCGGATTTGTGCTCTGCTGAATAAAACTATTGAGTCCAAAACTGGCGCCAATATCAAGCCCTCGGCTTTCGTGGCGTTTGCGTCTTCTACGTTCCTCTTCTTCTCGGTCACGGTCGCGCTGCCTGTCGGATTCACTACGTTCGGTAGAGGCTGTCTCAGTTTTCGTATTCGTAACAATGGTCGTACCGTTATCCGTCTTAACGACTAACACCGTATCCTTCAAAAACCGGTCACCTCCTTGCGAAATTGCCGTCTGGCCACCCTGAACAGAATCCAGCTTCATGCCCATTTCACGTACAATCTTGTTAAGGTCATAGTTCGATAGCGCTTGAATACCTGCCTTGTCGGGCGCGTAAATAACCAGCCTCGTCCGATTCGCAAATCGAATAACTAGTGAATCAGTAGGGCTCAGCGATTTCGCATGAGCGTTCCATGTCGCAGTACTGATGAGTGTGGCAATTACCACACGCAGTAACGTATTCATTGTTTGGTGGATTTATCTTTCTCTAAACTATGCTTGAGCCCTGTATAAGCCCGACTTAACAAACCTCGATCTTCACTGGGTTGATTATCGCGTCGGGCAAATATTTCGCCCTCTTTGAATCGTTTTACCTGATTCCATAAACCACCTGTTTTTGCTGATTTCTCTGGATTCTGATCCGTATCAGTAATCGATTTTTCTGTGTTGACTTCTTTTATCTCCTGCCGAGCTGCTACCAATGCTTCTGGCTCGGCAATTGTTACAACCAGAACGCGCTCAGAAGCAGGCGTTGATTTTGCAGGCGTTTCAATAGCAGCTATCTGACTAGAGTTTACGGCATTGATCGGTGCTACGTTCGGTCGTGCTTCAGTTGCTTTAGGTTGGCTTTGAGTTGGTTCAACTTGTGCTAGAACGGGTTCGTTACGTTCGGGCATGACAACTATTTTCTGACCGCCAATCGATGGGCTACTACGTTTATTTTGCGTGGCGGCTGCCAACTGCGTTTCTTCAGCTAACGTAGCTTGCTGAGTGGACATAGCATCATTTGTAGATGGCACTTGTGTTGGCTGGGTTTCAATAGCTTTCGTTGCAGGATTTTCAGACTGTTCTTTTTGCAACTTATTAACTGCCACGTTGTTACCACTTGTAACCGATTTAGTATCAGAAGGCCAGTAGCGCCAGCCTACTGTACAAACTAATACCAGGCAGGCAGCAGCCGCTACGTAGCGTTGCATTTCTGGATTCCGCCAGAAGACAAGCCGAGGTTCTGTTGTACGCTGACCCATACGTGCCTGCAACCGCTCAAACCCATCAGCGCTAGGCCGTAGCGACATATCACCCAACTTTCGGGCAAATAAGTCGTCAATTGGCTGTTTTTCGGTATGTTTTTTCATAATAGTCAGTCCGGTATTCCGGTTCCTGTTCCAATTTTTTTAAGTTCGTCTGCAACAGCGTCCTCGCCCGGCTCAGCTGCGACTTGGATGTTCCTTCTGAAATCCCCAGCATTTCGGCAATTTCGGCATGAGCATATCCTTCAATGGCATATAAGTTAAATATGGTACGATAACCGTCAGGTAGTTGATTCACCATACGTAGTAAGTCCTGTTCGTTCAACGTAGCGTCTGCCCATTCATAATCGGGTTCGGCTGTTGTTTCTTCAATCGGAATTTCCTGCCTCCACTGTTTATTTCGCCGTAAAAACATTAATGATTCCGTTACCATAATCCGGCGAATCCACCCTTCAAAACTCCCCTCCTCCCGAAATTGCTCAATTTTGTCGAAGACGCGCATAAACCCATCCAGCATTACCTCTTCAGCATCGGCACGGTTAGCACAGTAACGCGTACAAACGGCCAGCATTTTTCCCGCAAATCGTTCGTAAACAACCTTATGGGCGCGACTTTCGCCACGCTTCAAGGCAGTGATCAACTGCGCTTCGGTTGTAAAAAACGGTATAAGTCGGAGCATATTTTATTTAGGTTCGCCGATAAGATGCAAGATAGAATGTATCAGGTTGCATCTGATTTATTTTTTTGCCCAGTAATTTTCTCGTCCAATAAAAAAGGGCTTGTTAAAGCCCTTTTACGTATTTAATACCCGCTACGTAGTGCAACCAGACAACGCGCGAAATTCGAAAATTGATAGGTGCAATTAATACCATAAGTGGAGCAATGATAGCCGCATATACCCAACCCTCAGGATCACCAGCCCAATAAAATAATAGAAATCCTACGACTAAAGCGACACCACCTGAAATGGCGTAGCTAACATACATGGCTCCAATAAAATAACCCGGTTCGACTTCGTAGCGCAGTCCGCAATGCGGGCAATGCTCATGCATTTCGTCGAAACCTCTTGGCGTGTAGAAAGGACGTTTGAAAATTTTTCCTTTTCTACATCTGGGACATAGCCCTTTTAACACGGCCTGCAATTTCGATACGTCGCCCATACTCTTGTTTACTATGACGATACCACAAATAGCCGATCGAAGCGACGATAAGGTAAGGAGCAATTAGTAGATACACAATTCCAAAATTCAAATCTGACGCTACTACGCTACGTCCATTACTCACCGTGCTTTCGACTGTACTCCGACACATAGCGCACTGCGCCATTAAATCGGGCGAAACGGCTACAATGAGCACAATTATCAACCACACTTGCCAACGTCTCATTTTCTATTGAATTAATGAATGTAATACGGTTTTATCATCAGGTACACAATTACGCCTGTTATACTAACGTAAAGCCAGATTGGAAATGCGTATTTTACAGTCTGTTTATGTTTTAAAATTTGTCCGCTTAAAGCAAAATAAACGGCACGTAGCACGAACCAAACAACAACAACTGATAACACAATGTGTGATATCAACAGAAAATAGTATACAGGCCGTATCCAGCCTTCTCCACCAAATGGCGTCGATTCATTAGTTAAATGGTAAAGTACGTAACTAACTAGAAAAAATGAACCTAAAGCAAAAGCGGCCAGCATTGTTCGTTTATGGGCCATTATATTCTTCTGCTTAATGAAGTAAAATCCTAGAAGTAGTAAAACTGAAGTGATGGAGTTAATAATACCGTTAATGTGCGGTAAATACGTTGTCCACGCACCTAAATCCACTTTCTGGCGAATACCCAGCAGCACAGCTACAGCAACCGGAATAGCTAAAGCTAGACCATTAATCACCCGATTAGCTTTTTGCTCCTGCGTGGCCTCTAGTACGTCCATGGGTTTATTCTTTATTATAAATATCTAGCAGAACTCGGATTTCAAGCACTAGACGATCAACATCTTCCTTATCTGTCCCGTCATAAAACCCTCTGACAATGCCTTCTTTATCTACTAAAACCAACTTTTGGCTGTGAATAAAAGTTTCGTCGGGTTTCCCTTCCTTTACACCTTTATCAACAGCTGGCAGATAATATCCATGCATAGCTAATTCGTAAATCGCAGCTTTGCTACCAGTCAGAAAATGCCATTTACCAGGGATAGCTTCGTATTTCTGAGCGTATGCTTTGAGTTTTTCAGGATTGTCGTGTTCAGGATCTACTGTATGTGAAAGAAAAACGATATCAGGATTATTCCGGAAAATATCCTGAACACGTGTCAGCTGCGACGACATACGTGGACATATTGTGCCACAGCGTGTAAAGAAAAAATCTGCTACGTATATCTTTCCTTTTACTATTGACTCATCGACCATTTTACCGTCCTGGTCAATAAGGCTAAAAGGAGGTATGTGGTTGTAAATTGTGTCTCTTATTACTTTCCCATTGATCAACGTTACGTTTCCAATCAACGGTTCGCCTTTGGCCGAATCAATTTTGGGTAAGTAACGTGGCAGTACGTAGTGATTTTGCGTACCAAAGCGGAGGAATAGATATAGTAAAGCCGGGATCAGCAACGTAGCGAGCAGAATCCCGGCCTTTCTAGATGTCGTCATGTATCAACCGAAAACTGAAACTCCAATAGAACCACCTTCTTTCAGTAGTGCAATCAGCAACCAAACGATAAAGATGATCGGAATAACGATTGCCCAGATAAGGCTTTTTACTTCGTGTTTCAAGTGCATAAATTCGCCAACGATGTAGAAGGCTTTTACCAGCGTCATTATGACGAAAATAGAAGTCCGTAAACCTCCCGCTTTCATCAGATAAGCCAAGGTAAATTCAACCATTGTGATACCTAATAGTATCCAAAATGTTTTCCAAATTACACCCGTATTTGCTGGTGGAATTTCGCCAACCTCGTGTGTACCGTGTGTGTGATCAGACATGGTATAAAATCGTTTATTAAACCAGATAGAAGAACGTAAATACGAATACCCAAACCAGATCGACAAAGTGCCAGTAAAGACCAACTTTCTCAACCATCTCATAATGGCCCCGACGAGCGTAAAGACCAGTAGCGGCCCTGTAGAAAATCAGGATATTTAAGACCACACCACTAAATACGTGTGTTCCATGGAAACCTGTGATGAAGAAAAACAGATCAGCAAAAGCAGGAGGACCATATTGGTTTTCGACGAGGTTCGCGCCAAAAATGGTACGTTGAATTGTTTGTCCGTTTACAATTTCGCTGATGGTTGTACCAGTTTCTGTACCATGAATAAAGTGGCTCCACTCCCACGCCTGACTTCCCAGGAAAGTTAATCCGCCCAGGATCGTCCAGAGCATGTATTTCTCTACGTCTGCCTGATCCATCCGATGGCCAGCTTCTACAGCTAATACCATCGTTACGCTACTAAAAATCAGGATGAAGGTCATTATACCCACAAAAATCAGAGGAGCATGCACACCGTGCAAGAAAGGCACAGATGCATAAACCATCTCAGGGGTTGGCCAGTACAGGTTCGAAAACTTGAATACTTCGCCATAAATAGCAGGATCCCAGGCGGGATAGCTATATCGAATCAAGCCATAAGTGACCAGCAGAGCTGAAAATGTGAATGTATCCGAAATCAGGAAAAACCACATCATCAGCTTGCCGTAGCTCACCTTCATGGGTTCGACTCCACCCATCCAGATCTTTTTATCGAATACTGCGTCTGAATCGGTCGTCAGGGTATCGTGGGTTACACTAGCCGCCATGCGTCTAAAAGATTATCAATGAAAATAGACTAAAAAGAAAAACAAATACAACCACAAAATGTCTAAAAAATGCCAGTAAGTAGCGGCAATCTCTATTTGATTCAGGCTTTTCGCGTGGATTTTCAAACGAAAAGCAGCTACTAAAGCTACAACCAATACGATCAACCCTGAAATCAAATGGAAGCCGTGTAATCCTGTAAAAATATACATGAATGATCCGGCGGGATTTCCAACAAAAAACACGTTTTCATTGACTAAATCGACCCAGCCCTGAAACTGCATATACAGGAAGATGGCACCGAGTACAAAAGTAATAGTTATCGCTATCTTCAGACTGCCAAAGTTGTCTTTTTTTGCTGCTAAATAAGCCCAGTGCATCGTCAGACTACTGATTACCAGAACAACTGAGCTATAGCTAAAGATAGTCGGAATATCGTATTCTAGCCAGTTGCCCTCAGCACGACGTACCAAATAGGCACTGGTCATGGCCGCAAACAGCATAATAATGCTCACAATGAATAACCATAAAATGAATTTACGGGGATTCATCGAGAGCGTTTCTTCTGGCTCTTCTACAATTGAAATGTTGTTTACTAATTCGTTCATGGTTTTGTTGTTATACTTTATCGAGCAGGTAAACGATCTGCACAATTGGCAAATACAGCAATGACCCAAACATCATTTGTAGGGCCGCCTTATCGGTGCAGGTTCTCATTAAATGAAACGTTTGCGCCAAAAACAAGATTCCCCCAATCATAGCAACAAGTGCCGAATTAATACCTGTTACTCCCATCAAGTAAGGCAACCAGCCCACCGGAATCAGAAATAGAGTATAAATCATGATACGGAAGGCCGTCTCGGTTGTTTTGCCATTACCGGGCATCATCTGAATACCCGCTTTTTTGTACTCATCAAATGCTAACCAGCCTATTGCCCAGAAGTGTGGGAATTGCCAGAAAAATTGAATGGCAAATAAAATTCCCGGGGCCCAGCCGAAATGATTTGTAGCTGCAACCCAACCGATCATCGGCGGAAATGCACCGGGTAAAGCTCCCACAAATACGGCAATTTGCCCTTTACGTTTTAGCGGGGTATAGACAAACCCGTATAACAATAGAGACAGTACTGCAAGTGCAGCTGCCCGAATATTGAAAAACTGGACGTATAAGTAGCAGGCAATACTGAACAGAAGGAAGGCAAAAATAGCTGCTTCTCGAACACTTAGCCTACCTGTTGGCAAAGGACGTACTGCAGTACGTTTCATCACCTTATCCGAATCTTTTTCGATAATTTGGTTGATAATATTCGCGGCTCCTGTAATAAAAATTGAAGCAATTGTCAGAATGGCTATCTTCAACCAGTTGATTTGGTTAGCCGCTAAGCAATAACCAAATACGCCGGAAAAAACGACTGCCAGCGTTAATTTCAGTTTTAATAATTCAATGTATGCTTTAGCTTTTTCGGCTTGAATCGCTATTGCAGTCACTTTTTCCATACTAAATTTCGACAAGTCGAGACTCTTTTGATGCTGTTCTTGGTACAATTAGCGCTGGATTTAAAATTAACCAACCTGCAAACTGTCCCCCTATTAGTAAAATAGCCAATAATAAGTGAATAGGTTGTGTAATGGCAGGCACAGCTAGATATGCCATGATTACACCAACACCTATTTCAATAGCTACAAATGCTATCAGTCCTTTGGCCAGTCCCTTTAACCATTCACTGTTACGTAGTTTCCGTAGTTGATAGATAATTAGTACGTGAAAAGCTAATATAACCAGCGAAAATGATCGGTGTACGTAAAAGCTTCCTTGTAAATTGCTCACCCAGCTATCTCGCTGCTCGTAACCCAACCGTTTTACTACGTCGTCAAGTGCACTACGTACCTGCGTACCAAGCACTATTTGGACAATAGTTAAAATCACTATAAAAACTAGTAACCAACGTAATGTAGCTGTTTTCTCACCTTCGATCCCTGATCGTAAACGTTGTCCGTTTGAACGTACTAACGCAAAAATCAGGGCAAAAACCACTGCAATGGCTAATAACATATGCAGGGTTATCATGTATTGAGCTAACTCAGTCGAAACAACTTTTGAACCAAGCCAACCATTCATGCCAATCAGGATGAATGCGGTGAAATTGCCCCAAAATACAGTCCGGTCTTTGCGGAGATACGTAGTAGAGGCCAGTAACGTACCAAAAACGAAAAAACCGGATAAAACGCCTAACAGTCGGTTAACGTATTCTATCCAGGTTTTTACGGCATTGAACTCTATTTCTCCTTTCAATTTCGCTCCGTAAATCTCCCGATAGTTTGTGGGCAACTGCGAGATTTCGGTTGGAGGAACCCAGCGACCAAAACATTTAGGCCAGTCAGGGCAGCCCATTCCAGAACCAGTACTTCTGACTATACCCCCTGCGAGAACTAAGAAATAAACGGTGAGTATAGTCAGAAATGCTAGCTTTTGGAATCGTCGTTCTTGTTTATTAATGGGGCTGATTGAACTGATCATTCAAGTATTGTGCCTCAATTTCTTTTTCCATACCAATTAGCTCATTTTCATGAGGTAGATTCGATTCTGGAGTTTGCGAGAATGGCACATTTTGTGGGATGAAATCATCCTTTGCACCAGGCTTACTATAGTCGTACGCCCAACGATATACTGGAGGGATTTCTCCTACCCAGTTACCGTGCCCTGGGTTGATTGGGGTCGTCCACTCTAACGTATTAGATTTCCAGGGATTTTGAGGTGCTTTACGCCCTTTGATGAGACTATGAACGAAATTGTAGATGAATACCCATTGCGCTGCAAACGTGAAAATGGCTGCAAGGCTGATGAAACTATTCATATCAGCGAAGATATTCTTTGTGAAATCGTAGCTGGTAAAGGCGTAATACCGACGTGGAAATCCAGCAATACCGATATAATGCATTGGGAAGAATACTAAGTAGATTCCAATGAATGTCATCCAAAAGTGAAGATATCCCAGTTTCTCGTTCATCATTCTACCAAACATCTTGGGGAACCAGTGATATACTCCTGCCAGTAATCCGAAAGCTGATGCAGCACCCATTACAAGGTGAAAGTGGGCTACGACGAAATATGTATCATGCAATTGAATATCAAGTGCAGAGTTACCCAAAATAAGCCCCGTTAATCCACCCGAAATAAAGAAAGATACTAGGCCAATTGAGAACAACATAGCTGGCGTAAAGCGAATATTACCTCTCCATAGTGTAGTAATGTAGTTAAACGCTTTGACGGCCGACGGTACAGCAATGATCAGCGTCAGGAACATGAATATTGAACCTAAGAACGGATTCATCCCAGTCACGAACATATGATGCGCCCATACGATAAACGCCAAGAAAGCAATACCCATCATCGAGGCAATCATAGCGCGATAACCGAAGATAGGTTTACGGGCGTTAGTTGCAATAATTTCCGAAGTCATACCCAATGCTGGAAGCAACACAATGTATACTTCGGGGTGTCCCAAAAACCAGAACAAGTGCTGAAACAAAATTGGACTACCACCTACATTTGGAAGAGCCTCTCCTTTGATATAGATTTCTGACAAATAGAAACTAGTTCCGAAGCTTCGGTCAAAAATCAGTAATAACGCTGCCGAAAGAAGAACAGGAAATGATATCAATCCAAGTACAGCCGTTAGGAAGAAAGCCCAGATAGTTAATGGCAACTTACTAAATGACATTCCTCGTGTACGCAAATTGATTACCGTAGTGATATAGTTAATACCACCTAACAATTGCGATACAATGAACAAAGCCATACTAATCAACCAAAGCGTCATACCGAACTCAGAACCTTTGTGGGCTTGAGGAAGAGCACTCAATGGCGGATAAATGACCCATCCACCTGAAGCAGGTCCTGTTTCAATAAACAATGACCATAGCATAAGCATACTGGCCATAAAGAAGAACCAGTATGAAAGCATATTCAGAAAGCCGGAAGCCATATCCCGTGCTCCAACTTGAAGTGGAATCAGGAAGTTAGAGAACGTACCACTTAACCCGGCTGTAAGAACGAAGAATACCATAATAGTACCATGCATGGTAACCAGTGCCAAATAAAAATCAGGATCTAGTTTACCAGTTTCGTCAATCCACCCGCCCAAAATTGGTCGTAAGAAGTCTAGCTTCATCGCCGGAAATCCTAACTGTAATCGGAACATCACCGACAAGCTAATGCCAATTATCGACCAGATTATACCTGAGATAAGATATTGTTTGGCAATCGTCTTATGGTCTTCCGAAAATATGTATTTGCGCCAAAAACTTTGTGGCTCATGGTGATCATGCTCTGCTGCATGTGCCACAGTTGCCAGATTAGCTGATTCAGTCGCCATAAATTTAGTTTCTTATAAGTTAATAATTAGTGGAGCGTAGCACTGGCCACTTTTGCTCCTTGAGTAACTATGGTTGCGGTTACGCTGTCAGCTGGTGCCGCCGTCTCTTGTGTTGGCAAATACTTAGCTGCTTTAGACTTTAAATTAGCTGGAATCCGTTGTGCCAGCTCGGGAACAGCCGAAAGCAACGGTTTTTGTTCTTTACACCATGCTTGCCAAGATGCTTCATCCTCAATAATTAGACGAATACGCATCGAGAAATGGCCCTGTCCACAAACCTCAGTACATGCAATTTCATAACCGAAATTAGGATTGCCAGTTATATTACGCATTTCATCTGTTGTTTTATCCGCTGTGAACCAGAAGCGTGTTGGCATACCTGGTACAGCGTCCATTTTCACACGCAGGTGTGGAATGAAAACGCTATGTAATACGTCACGTGCTCGAATCTTCAATAAAACTGGTTTTCCAACTGGAATGTGTAATTCTGATGTTGAAACATAATCATCAAATGAAGCCTCATCAGTGTAATCAATTCCTGTTTCGTTATTACTATCGATTAGCTTATAGTTAAAGGCACCCAGCTTATTGTTGTCTACACCTGGATACCGAACAATCCAGTTAAACTGTTTCCCCACAATTTCAAAGACTTGTGCATCTGATGGAGCTTCTGACATAATATCCCGCCATGCTCTCCAACCAGTGAATACCATTACAGCCATGACTACAGCCGGAATTACTGTCCAGATTAACTCCAATTTATGGTTTTCCGGATAATAGGCAGCTTTACGACCTTCTTTATGTTGGTATAACCAGGCAAATAGAAAGAGTAATGCATTGGTGATTACGAAAGCAACCGTAATTATTCCCATCGAAAGCCAAAACAGGAAATCAGTCCGACGTCCATGTGGCGTTGATGCTTCAGGTAAGAAAAACTGCTTTGCGTATAAAAACGACCACACAAATCCAACCACACCCAATACAAAGAAGATCATGAATAATGCGGCATTAATCCGATTACTCATACCAATATGACCTTCTTCAACTGGTCCATTGGCATTCTTCACAACGGTAGCCATCCGGGATATTACTGTAGCAGCTAATCCTAGAAAAATTACCGATAATAGAATAACTATATAAATCATCGTGCTATTGAATTATAAATTAAATATCGTGATGCAGTGTCTCCTCAAGCATAGGGTGATTTTTAGGAATTAGATTTGCTTTTGCTAGCTGAGAATAAAGCGAGTAAACGAATCCTGAAGCAAAAATCAAAATCATTCCGAATTCCATTGGGCCGAATCCACCATGCTCACCTACAGTACCAGGCATGATATTATTGTAGAAATCAAAATAGTGACCCACAATAATGCACCATGCTGCCAGCTTTAGAATAATGTATGTTCGTTTAGCATCCCGGGTCATTAAAATCAGGAATGGTAAAACAAAGCAGAGTAAAATATTTACAAAAAAAGGTGTTTTGTAAATCCCTCCATATCCACTAAAACGCTCCCGATAGTAAATGGTTTCTTCAGGTAGGTTGGCATAATAAATAAGCATGAACTGGGCAAACCATACATACGTCCAGAAGATGGTAAATGCAAACATGAATTTACCTAAGTCATGGAGATGGCTTTCATTGACCCATTGCATGTAGCCACGCTCTTTCAAGGTAACAACTGTTAAAGTAATAATTGCCAATCCTGTTACATGCCAACTTGCTAATGTATACCATCCAAACATGGTGCTAAACCAGTGTGTGTCAATAGACATAACAAAATCCCATGCTGACGTAGACGATGTAACACCAAATACCAGCAGGAATGCCGTACCAAATTTGATACTCTTTTCATAGTAATCAGTTCCACCGTACAAATCTTCCTGTAAGGAAAAATTACGAAGTTTCATCCACAGGAAGTACCAAAGTCCGAAATAAGCAACAATGCGTCCTAAATAGAATCCTGTATTTAAAAATCCTTTTTTGCCTGCAATAATTGGATCATACTCTGGACTTGCTTTATCATATAGTCCTTCATGGGTCCAGTGAAAAAGGTCATGTCCGGCTATGAAGAAAACGGCAATAACAACCACGCCCATAAAAGGCAGATAAGCAGGCATCGCTTCTGCAACGCGCTTAAATGATACAGACCAGCCAGCCTGCGCTAAGTAGTTATAAGAAAGGAAAAACATGCCTATAACGGAGGCTCCCGTAAAATAGATTGCATTCAGCCAGACGTTAGCCCAGAGCCGATTAGTCCATTTATAGGCATGATGAGCACCTTCGTGAGCACCTGCCCCATGAGCTGCATGAGCATCGTGTCCGTGCGAGCCGGCACCTGATGCTAGTAAATACGCGCCAATTGCAACTAGCGCTACTCCAACGCCAAGGCCGATAAAAATTCGACGTTTGGATTCGGCAGTAAATTCAAATTGTTCGTCTAAGGACGGTATTGCGTGAGCCGATGCCATTCTTAACAGTTTTCAGTTTTTCAGTTTTTAGTTTTCAGTGAAGAAGAAAATAGATTTTTCGCGAGCGAAATTTCTATTCTTCCGATCTGAGAACTTAAGATTACCCTTGTTGTAATTTATGTACGTATTGTACAATCTTCCACCGGTCTTCAGGAGTGATTTGCGAGCCATGCGGCCACATACGCCCTTTACCATGGGTAATCACATGAAAGATATGCCCATCGTTCAATGTTTTTAAAGCATCTGACGAATAGTTGGGTACCCCTTTATACTCCTTACCAACTGGACCGTCACCTTTACCATCCGCACCATGACAATGGCTGCAATAACGTGTGTAAAGCAATTGCCCTTCGGCCATTGACTTTTCCGTCTGTGGAATAGGATTGGTTAAAACCCGCTCAGCAATTCCGATACTATCAGCCGGAATATTATAAATCATCAGATCGTTAGTAGCCGTATTGCCTTCACCAAACTTAGTGTGATAATTTGGACGGGCTACTGTACCGCGAGCTGGTAAACGCATATTTAATCCTTGTGGATTAATGGTATTAGCCCGTATCTGACGATATGGCTCATACCCTACGGCATCATACATCTGTGGTGCATACTCGACACCGGTATTTTCATGACCTTTTTTACAGGACGTACCCGCAAATAATAGCCCAATGAAAGCCAGTGCAGTTATGCTCGTATGTTTAGTAATCATTCTCATTCTTACTATTAGAACTGCTTAACATTTACTTCAGCAGCGCCTGAACTTTTCAGTATCTGCTCAATATCAACTTCACCAATAGTGTTTTTGCTAAGGTCAATGGCCATCGCAAATTTGTTATCGGTAGTTCTCAGATCATACATCAATGGCTTAACGGTTGGTCCTAGTCCATTCGACACTAGAAATGTGCCCACCATACCTAACGCACAAAACAATACCGTTAATTCGAAGAAAATTGGTACATAAATAATAGGGGAGTAAGAATCCTTACCTCCTACAATCATTGGCCAGTCAAAACCTTCAGTATAGAATGTTAAAGACAAAGCCGTGATCGTTCCCGATAAAGCAAACATAAATGCGGCAATGCCTAGTCGGGTACGCGGATGCCCAAGCGCTACGTCCAATCCATGTATTGGAATCGGCGAATAAACCTCATGAATTCGAACACCGGCTTTTTTTATATCCTTTACGGCCTGTAATACTACGTCGTCATCATCATAAATGCCGACTAAGAATTTACCGTTGCTATGTGCGTCTGACATATTCTTTACTTGTTCAAATTTTTCAGGTTTCGGTCGAAATGCTTTAACAGTTCGCCTGAAACATTTTTATTCTACGTCTTTGTTAAACGTCGGATTAGCAACCCGTTCGCCTTTAGCTACACCTGATACAGAAACAGGCAGTTTTTCGGACGACGATTTAATGATTGTTTTAACTTCGGCCATATTTACTACCGGCAGGAATTTCGAGAACAGTAGGAATAAAGTGAAGAATAAGCCAAATGAGAAAATGTAATCACTAATGTCAAACAAGGTTGGGTGGAACATAGCCCAACTCGATGGCAGGTAATCGCGGTGTAGCGACGTAACGATAATCACGAAACGCTCAAACCACATACCGATATTTACAATAACAGATAATACGAATGTCCAGACGATACTCCGGCGAATTGCCCGCGACCAGAAAAGCTGTGGTGTAATTACATTACAAGTCATCATAGCCCAGTATGCCCACCAATATGGCCCGGTAGCCCGGTTGATAAATGCATAACTTTCAAATTCGACTCCTGAATACCAAGCAATAAAGAACTCTGTCAAGTAGGCTACCCCTACAATCGAACCTGTTAATGTAATGACTTTGTTCATCGATTCGATGTGTTCAACTGTGATATAGTCTTCCAGTTTGAACACTACTCGAATAATAAGAACCAAGTTTTGTACCATCGCGAAACCAGAGAAGATAGCTCCAGCTACGAAGTAAGGAGGGAAGATAGTAGTATGCCAGCCAGGAATAACCGACGTAGCAAAGTCCATACTTACAATCGTGTGTACAGAAAGTACTAGCGGTGTAGATAAGCCTGCCAAAATCAAGCTCATGTATTCATAACGAGCCCATGTTTTTGCCGAACCATTCCAGCCAAGCGAAAAAGCTCCATACATATAACGAGATACCTTACTACGTGCCCGGTCGCGAATAGTAGCCAAGTCAGGAATTAGACCCATATACCAGAATACCAGCGATACGGTGAAATATGTACTGATGGCAAATACGTCCCAAACCAGCGGAGATTTGAAATTTACCCAAAGCGAACCTAACGTATTAGGTAGCGGCAAACACCAGTAAGCTACCCATGGACGGCCAGCGTGCATCATAATAAAGCTTGCAGCACATATAACGGCAAAAATCGTCATGGCTTCAGCAGCACGGTTTACGGCAGTCCGCCATTTCTGCCGGAATAAAAGAAGAATAGCTGAAATCAATGTACCAGCGTGTCCGATACCAACCCACCATACGAAGTTGGTGATATCCCACGCCCAGCCCACAGTTTTGTTTAGACCCCAAACTCCCAGACCTTCCCACCAAGTCCAGAACAGGCAGGCTGTACCGTATAAGAGTACAACTACAGCAATGGTAAAGGCAATCGTCCACTCACGGGTTGGAGCGCCTTCGACCTGTTTGCTGATATCCTCTGTTACGTCGGCATAGGTTTTTCCACCGGTAACAAGAGGAGTTCTTACAGCTGATGTAACATGCGACATATACTTACTGTATTTACGATTTGTGATGCACGATTTACAAACTCTAAATTACGACAGCTTAAAGACGTAATCTTTAAAGCGTAAAGCGTATTTTACTTTTAAGCGTGTGATTCCTGCTGAGCGTTTTTATTGTCTTTAGGCTCTTCGTCTTTATTGCGAATTTTAGTCAGGTACGAGATTTGTGGTCTCACGTTAATTTCCTCAAGTACGTGGAAAGCGCGTCCATCCTGTTCAGCCATTAGAATCTTCGAAACAGTGCTTTCAGGATTATTTAAATCACCGAATATTATAGCTCCTGTCGAACAAGCTTGCGAACAGGCCGTCTGTACTTCATCAGGAGCTAGTCTACGACGCTCTTTTTTTGCTGTCAGCTTACTTTCCTGAATACGTTGCACACAGAATGAGCACTTTTCAATAACCCCTCTCGAACGCACCGTTACGTCTGGATTAATGACCATTTTACCAAGGTCATTGTTAAAATGATAATCGAAATTATCATTGTCAAAATATTTAAACCAGTTGAAACGACGTACTTTATAAGGACAGTTATTAGCACAATAACGTGTGCCAATACAGCGATTATAGGTCATTTGGTTAAGACCCTCTGTGCTATGCGTTGTTGCCAAAACCGGGCAAACTGTTTCGCAGGGGGCGTTGCTACAATGCTGGCATAGCATCGGCTGGAATGTAACTTCGGGATTTGCCGATGCCACTTCTAAGCCTGAATAATCATCTACCTCGGCGTCACTGCTGTAGTACCGATCAATACGAAGCCAGTGCATCTCACGACGTCTGATTACTTCTTTCCGGCCCACTACCTGAATGTTATTTTCTGCGTTACAGGCTACGATACATGTACCACATCCTAAACAGGAGTTAAGGTCAATAACCATACCCCATGAATGGTTGGGTTTTCCATAACCATTCCAGAGCGTAATATCATTCGGATCAACAGGACCTTTTGATGTTTCTACGTGTGGTTCGTATCGGCCAGCTTTCGGATTCTTTACGTATTGAGATAGAACAGTTTCCTGCAATACCGCTTTCCGCCCCATTACCGTGTCATGGGTCTGGGTTTGAGCTATTTCGTGAGAACCGCTTGCTTTCTCAACCTTTGCATTGAAGGCTGCATACGTAGCATAGCCACCAACAAGACTTACAAACTGATAAACGTTTTTGCCAACGCCATTAGCTGATTTACCAGCTTTTTCGCGGCCATAGCCAATAGCAATAGAAACCGTGTTGTCCGCCTGACCAGGCTGAACTAATACTGGCAATTCAACCGACTTACCATTGACCGTTACTGTCACTAAATCATTCTGAGCGATGTTTAAATCTTTGGCAGTCTTTTGCGAAATAGCCGCGTAATTGTCCCAGCATGCTTTTGAAACTGGGTCAGGCAATTCCTGCAGCCATGGGTTATTGGCCATTGCACCAGTACCTACACCAATTTTTTCATACAGACACACTTCCATGCCTGTTGTTGGCTTATAACGTTGAGCGATGCCAGTTGCCGCCTGCGTTACGTTGCCTGTGAAAGAGGCACCCCCAGCTTCAGCACCACCCGTGTTAGGTTCGAACACACCGTCATTTAAGCATTTCACCCAGAAAGCATCAAATGAAGCAAATCCTGAAGCTTTTGGATATTGCGTCGTCCGCCAGTAATTTTTCAGATAAGTTTGGTAATCGTTTGATTTGCCTATCCAAGTTAATAAACTCGATTGAAACTGTCGAGTTTTGAAAATATGGGTAATGGCCGGTTGCATAAGGCTATAGTACCCTGGTTTGGGCTCAGCATCGCCCCAGCATTCAAGGAAGTGTGGTGCAGGAGTAATATACTTGGTCAGCGAAGCGGTTTCGTCAGCTCGGTCAGCGAATGAAATAGATAATTGAATCTTAGGTAATGCTTCTGCCAATTCAGAACCACGCGGATGATCATAAACTGGGTTCGACGCAAAGAACAGCGCAGCACCCACCCGACCACTTTTCGCTTCGTCAATAAAGGCGTTCATCTTCTGATCATTACCTTGCCGATAATTAACCGGAGAGTTCAGGTCGATAGTTACACCGTAGCTACCCAGCAGGTTATTTAGAGCGTTAACGACAATCTGTACATTCGGATCGTTCGAACCAGAAACAACTAAAGCTTTTCCTCGTGAATTAGCCAGATCAGTAGCAGCCTTATCTAGGTTCGGAACGTCTATCGACGGCGTACTGATTGCAGTGCCGCCAACTTTAGCAGCCACTTTATTGTAAAGTGCCGCTACAACCAGGCCCTCTTGTGACGGTTTAATTGCCGAACGATAATCAGCATTGGCGCCCGTTAATGAAAGCCCTGTCTCAAACTGATAATGCCGCGACATGGTTTTCTTGCCACCACCAATCGCACCTACTTGACGGCCTTTTACATATCCGCCCATATACTCGATTGGAGCAACCCATGTACCTAAGAAATCAGCACCGATTCCTACAATGGTTTGTGCTTTACCAAAATCGTAGGACGGAATAACTGCTTTACCAAAAGAAGCTTGGTTAGCCTGCATGATACCGAAAACAGAATTGGCATCATATGTAATGTGGCTAGCTGTTGGGTATTTGGCAATAAAATCAGCAACTACAGCTTTAGTGGTTGGACTCAGAATTGTCGATGTAACAATCCGAATAGCCCCCCCCTTGGCAGCAACTGAATTTAGCTGACTAACAATTTCACGGTCAGCTGTAGCCCAGTCAATATCTGCTTCACCACGTTTTGGACCTTTCAGTTTGTCTATGTCATACAAAGATAAAACTGAAGCCTGCGAACGGGGCGTTGTACCTCCTTTAGATACACTCGAAGAAGGGTTGCCTTCAATTTTAATAGGCCGCCCTTCACGGGTTTCAACTAAAATGGCAGTATAATCTCCCCCCTCACTGAATGTAGATGCATAATAATCAGAGATGGAAGGAAACGTAAACTCAGGTTTATTAATATAAGGAATGGCTTTGTGTACCGGCGTTTCACAAGCGGCTAGCGAAACGGCGGCCATACCAAAACCCATTACTTTAAGAAAGTCACGGCGTTGGGTATTCGAACCACCAAGCAGACCATCCAGATCACTTGACGACTCGCTTAGGTCAGGATTAGCAAATTCGCTATTTGCGTTCTTTACGAACGTAGCGTCGTTACGTAATTCTTCGACCCCTTTCCAATACCGTTTAGATGTATTTTCCATGCGTGTTGTATGCGGCAATGGTTATGATTAAATAATGTAGAATGTCAAATGAACACTGTTAACCGAATCTTTAGACACTATTCATTAACCATTATACATTGAATATTAGTAGTGACATTTAGAACATTCCAGACCACCAATATTGGCCACTTTCAACGGATCTTTGCTTTCTTTCCGATGTAGAGCCACAAGTTTGTCATAGTACGCATTGTCTTTTGTATTGACATCCGTACGGCGGTGACAGTCGATACACCAGCCCATCGTTAGCGATGAACGCGCTTCTACCACTTCCATCTTCTCGATTTCGCCGTGGCAGGTTTGGCACGCTACGTTACCTACATTTACGTGTTGCGCGTGGTTGAAATACGCCAAATCGGGTAGATTATGAACCCGAATCCACTCAATTGGCCGATTATTTTCGATAGCTGCGTAAATCTTTTGAATTTCCGGCGACTCTTTCTTAATAACACCGTGGCAGTTCATACAGATGTTAGCGGCTGGAATAGTCGCACTCTTACCCTTCTGAGCACCTGTATGGCAGTAATTACAGTCAATTTTGTATTGACCCGCATGAAGCTTGTGCGAGTAGGCAATAGGCTGTTTGGGAGCGTAACCTTGTTGGATACCTACACCATAAGCTCCGTCAATTGTTTCTTTGGCTGCTACCAACAGGAATAGCCAGATAACAATTGAACGTAGCGTCGGATTGTTGAATGCATTCGATAGCCCGGTTTTTAGTTTTTGGCCGAAAGCAGAAGGTACCTGCGTACCATCAGTAGTCGTAACAGGCGAAACAGCTTTCGACAGGATAGTTACGATAACCAGCAGCACACCGAGTACTAATAACATTACAACTAATAAAGCAACCAATACAACCGTAAACATCTCCGATGGACCTGAAGAAGCTGTTGTCGTCACAGGAACGGAGCCTCCTTGCTCTCCCCCAACAGTAGGTGTAGTGGGCTTACCTGCCTGGTCAATATATGCTAGAATTCCATCAATGTCAGCGTCAGACAGACTTGGGAAGCTTGACATTTGAATTTTACCATTCGCGTTGAAAACCTGGTTTGCGTATTGGTCTCCAGATGCAATAAGTGCTGAAGAGTTTCTAATCCACTTATGCAGCCAATCGCCACCTGGCGCCCGGTCCCGAATCCCTTTTAAGCCAGGACCTACAACCTTATCGGCCGTTACAGAGTGGCATTGGGCGCAGTTGTTGGTAAATAATGTTTTCCCTTTTTCTGCGTCCGCTCCACCTGCAGGAGCCGCATCCTGTGCTTTCACCTGACTATTGGCAACCAATAGCCCAAGCAAAAGAACAATAGCTCCGCAAAGCTTGTATAAACGACTCATTGTATGAACTTTATTATTCGAGTGAATCAACATAATCACTAATACTTATTTATCAGCGTCCAAAAGTACGACACGATTACTGTATAGGCAAAAGTTGTTGTTTCCCTGTTTTTTATTTATATCGTTTCTAATTAAGCCAAAGCTTGTAGTTATGTTGATTACGTAAACATTACTCCCAGTTAAGCATTTTAACCACAAAAAATGCCATTTTGCCAATACTCTGATATAAGTATTACTAAAATGACGACATTTCTATTTTTCTTGGAAATTTCCAAAGAGATATAAGTTAAGGCCGATAATCCGATTAGGGGTAGTAACTAGAAAATATGGGGAACATCAACCATTTAACTGTAATCTGAATCTGAGTGATTGCTATGGAGCTGGGTTTTGCAATGTACATCTGATCTGCAAGCAAGTCTTTAATTATACTATTTTTTTATATTTATAGCTTTGTATATAATTATAACTAAGTCTATCATTTTATATTTTATAATGTCAGGTGATAAACTGCACTAGTCAATGATCTACTTCTGTCCTGTAATACCCGCTTTTATTAGATAGATAACGTAAGTTGTGTGCCTGGTTTTACCTCCTTAGTATGAAAGTTAGAAAGAGACACACCTAAAAGCCGAATACCTTTCGATAAGGGCCGTAGGGTTCCTAGTAAATCCATAGCCAACTGTAACAAAGTCGATTCTTGAGTTAAGGGATAAACTGGCGTTCGACTGCGAGTGACTTGCTGAAAATCGGCAAATTTCACCTTTATTGTTACTGTCCGGCCTAATATATTCGTCCGTTCACAGTACTGCCACACGTCAGCTACCAGCGGCTGTAAAGCATTTTCAAAATCTGCCTGCTCATCTAAATCCCGCTCAAAAGTAGTTTCTGAGCCCACTGATTTACGTTCCCGATCAGGGGTGACCGCCCGCATATCGATGGCCCGTGAAATATGGTAATAATGGTGACCGACTTTACCAAAGTGTTCTACTAAAAACGCTTCACTCTGCGCCCTTAGGTCTAACCCGGTGAATATACCCAGTTGATTCATACGGGTAGCTGTCACCTGACCAATACCATGAAATTGGCCAACCTGTAAGCTTTCAACAAAAGGAGGGCCCTGATGGGGCTTAATGACAAATAAGCCATCTGGTTTGAGATAATCTGAGGCAAGTTTGGCCAGAAACTTATTATAAGACACACCTGCTGACGCGGTCAAATTCGTCTCCTGTTTGATAAGATCTTTAATCGTCTGGGCGAGTTGGGTAGCCGTTTCCTCTACGTCTAAGCAATCGGTCACATCCAGATAGGCTTCGTCAAGGGACAAGGGTTCGATGAGAGGGGTAAACCGGGCAAAGATTGCGCGTATCTGAGCAGACACAGCTTTATATACATCAAATCGTGGCTTGACAAAAATCAGGCTGGGGCATTTCCGTAGTGCCAAGGTAGAGGCCATTGCCGAACGAACGCCAAACTGTCGCGCTTCGTAACTGGCAGCAGCTACTACACCGCGGAGAGAAGAACCGCCCACAGCTAGGGGCTTGCCGCGCAGGTCAGGATTATCGCGTTGCTCGACCGATGCATAAAAAGCATCCATATCGATGTGAATAATTTTGCGATTATCAGCCTGTTGCATGATAGACAGACGGTTAACAAAGTAGGGAAATTACCTCAACTCACTCACCTAAGTGAAATCAGAAATACGTCAATCTACAGAAAGCACCTCAACTTTTCGTTACCCTCCGACATACTGATAGCACTGATTTTGAAGCCGTTTATGAATGTTCAAACCGCTCAGTCTAATATCTTCATAAAAAGTTAATCGAGGCCTGATAATCTTTTTAAAATATAATCAACCCACTTACATGCTGAGAAGGTCATGTTCAAATAATAGCAACCGGACAAAACTTATATGTCTGGCTGAAGAAAGAATCGACAAGAATAAAAGTGAGGAACAGTTACCAAACAGACTTCTATATTGGCTAGTCTTTAGGTGGAAGCGTAACGGTTTGCAGCCAATATGCTCTTAAAATACTAAGCTGTTCTTTCCATTTAACCAATGAATCTGGTTTTAGAATATAGGAGCTTGCTCCCGAATTGTAAGACTCTTGAATGATTATACTCGAATCATTATTAGTCAACATGATAATGGGAGTTATATACGTGATTTTATTGTCACGTAAACTATTCAGTAGCCCAATACCCGTCTCATTATCAGGTAAGCCAATATCTAATAGTATTAGCTTTGGTAATAAGTTTTCTGGATTGTCGAAGTACTCTTTAGCCTGCTCAAGGCTGTTCAACTGTTTAAAATAAGCTTCGGGAAAGGATAAGCTAGCCGCTCGCTCGATAATGCCCAGTAACAGTGGATCGTCATCAATGAGGATAATCAGAAACATCTATATGCTCAAGTTTTTTAGTAGAACAGTTACATTGCCAAGGTGAACTTATAGTATCTACTAATCCTCAGGCAATCCTGGAAGTCGGCTGGTTTTGTACCAGAATCGTTTCAGGATATCCACGTATTCTCGCCAGCTTTCCATATTGCTAGGTTTTTGAGTATAAGCTACCGCGCCAGCTTCGTATGCACGTCGAACATCAGATTTAGAATCTGAGATGGTAAACATAACAATAGGAACCTGATTGTTAGTCAACGAACGTATTTGGGGAATCAACTCGATCCCGTTAAGCGATTGGTGCAGGTCAATGTCCAATAGAATCAACTGAGGCTGTTGACGCGATTTATCTGCCAGCCAGTTAAGCGTTTCCTGTGGCGATTCTGTACTAATGAACTGAGCTTCGGGGAAAATTTGCTGACCCACCCGACTTAGTATGTCAATAACAGGTGGCTCGTCATCAACCAGCAAAATTAGAATAGGTGTTTCAGCTTGCATGAACGCTTAGAAAAACTGGAGTTACTGACCTCTAAAGGTGTGATTGCTACGATTTTATAAACCTATATTAAACGCTTAGGTCCTAAGAAAAATCAACTCAATAAGTAATTGAGCTAGTAGCTGAGTGTAAAATTACAAATTTCGTACGAAACCTTAAAAAGGTGGCCTCGAACAGGCAAAAAGTTAAAAAGTACTCCTTATATATAATATACGTACTAGTTTAGGCAAATAGTCAAAATGAGTATGATGCTACATTTGATCAATAATGTTAGCAATAGCTAATTTGAAGCCTCACGCATCAGCGCTACGTCGACTTAGCTATTATTTACGTAGTTTTATTTATTAGCCCGTTCGTATTTAATCTCTTTATTGGCCCAGGGGATAAAATATTGAAAATTGGGGACGTCCGTATGACCGCCATCATGTTGTCTCCAGGCCAGTTCGCCATCCATCAGGCCGGTTAACACAGGTGGCATTTTTTCAGAATTATACTCGTTACTCACACCTAAATCTCTTGCTCCCAACAGTTTGAATACTGATCCAGCCGCAACCGTAGCCTTGTAACTTCCGGTTTGATCGAGCCACTTAGCATCTCCTTTTTCGGGTATTCCATAACTAATGAAGGTTGGTCGTGGCGCGCAAAGCGCTATTAATTCATGCGAATCAACCGGAAGATCGCAGCCTGTTTTCCTTCCAAAAGACGATTCCTCCGTAGCATATTTTAAGTAATTACCTGCCATCCAGTGATACTCGCCACTACCAGCAAGGCTTTCGACTGCTTCGCCAAATACTCGACGCTGTAACGTAGTGCCGCCCTTGCCTGATGAGCCAATTAGTCCCAGCCCAAACCGCTGATCGAATGCCATTGTGACCAGTGCCGCTTTTCCGTACCGCGAAACGCCTTCAATACCAACTTGTTTAGCATTCACTAGGGGTTCGGTTTCTAAATAATCCAGCGCGCGTGAGGCTCCCCACGCCCAGGCTCTCAGCGATCCCCAATCTTCAGGTTTACGAGGCTGACCTTTGTTTACTAACCCGATAATTCCTCGCGTCAGTCCAGCACCATTATCGGCTTGTATACTTCCTGTTTCCAGTGTGCAATAACCCCAGCCAGCAGCCAGCAATTGCTCGGTTGGGGGTGAATCGCCGGTTGGCGCAGGCGCAAAGAAGTTAGGGCCGGGTAATCGGGTGATGGGCGCATAAGCCGGATATTTATCAAAAATGGCCTTCATTTCCGGATTTTGCTTAATCATCATGTCTTTGAACGTAGCATTGATCTTCTCCATATCGGCCAGTGAAGGTTGTGCCGGTGCAGGCAACGTCGGTGGGAGAAAGCCAAACATCATCAGGACCGGCACTGGGCCTTTTACGTTCTGAGGCAGAACCAACACCATGTTGATATTGACGTTTATGAGCGGGTATTCGCTGTTATCGACCCGACCAATCAACTGCTTCGCCACTACCGGAATCCGGCCCACCATTTCATTATCGGTCACTTTGGTGATCCAGGTCACTTTCGGTACGTTCTTTGGCACCCGGCCATACATCTCCCGTTCAAAATCCTCAATAATTTCCGGGCGACGTACCTGCCACCACTGTTCGGGAGTAGTTACTTTTTTGCCATTCTTAGTGGTTAATACGTCCGGCAATTGTGGACAGGGATCAGCCTGAGACTCATCATAATTAGCATGATTAGGCGCAGATTCATTACCGCTTGGTCCGGGTCTTAACTTTTTGATGCCCAACTGTTGCATCATAATCGCCTGGTCTTCAGCAGCTGTGAATGTTTTCAAGCGAGGATATTTACTACTGTCAATTACAGCCTGCTGGGCAACCGCTACGTAGGGAAGAACAATCAGCAGAACAAAAGCCAGGTATTTTTGCATGGTAGTTGGGAATTAGGCAAGGTTTATTGGTCGGTCCGGAAGGGGGACGCTGGCAGGCCTTCTTTATTAGATAAATTCGGATTGACCGGATTATCGGCCCAGGCGTAGCGAACGTATTGAGGAGTAGGCACTTCATCACTCCAGACTACTACGTTGCTTCCTTCTATCCGAGCTTTAGCCCAGACGAATTTTTTATCTGAACCAGCAATGGCAAACTCGCTTAAGTCTTCGCCATCGCTGGTAACCAAACCACTACCGGTATTCGTAAACCTGACGACAATTTTGTTGCCTTCAGTAGCAGCCGACTGATACAATGGTCCCGACGAAACCAGGTTTTCCTTGTAAGCCGTTTTCAGAGCGGCCAAAGCTAGTCGCTCGCCAACCGATTTTTTATTATCAGGATGAATATCGTTCCATTCGCCCAAATCGATGGCAACGGCCATAGCCGTATTGGGTACAGATAGTGCTTTAAGCTGCGCTTCACGTAGCACGGCCCAGCTACTCTCCGACGGCTGGTAATTGTAATCCATGAAACCCGGAAGCTGGACGTACAGAAACGGCAATGTTTCCTGTTTCCATAGGCGTCGCCAGTCACTGATTAGCGCTGGGAGCAACGTAGTATATTCCTGTGGTTTACCGGCATTACTTTCGCCCTGATACCAGCAAAATCCTTTGATCGCATAGTTTATTTCCGGGGCAACCATCGCATTAAACAGGGCTGTCGGCTGGTTCTGCGCGTTGATTCCACCACCGAAATTGCCGCCCGCTACAGGTCGATAAACGGTACCTACTTTGTATTGCCACGTTCCTTTGAGATCAACCGTATCGGCCCCGGCGAAAATGCAATAAGGTTTGTCGGGCACGAAGCCTCCTTTACTAGCATTGTTGGTGACACGTACCACCACTACGTTCTTACCAGCTTTCAATACGTCCGGCGCTACGTTATATCGGCGTTGCGGGTACATATACGTAGTGCGTCCCACTGATTTCCCGTTGATATACAGTTCATCGGCATCAACGATACGTCCCAGAAACACGCGGGCAGGCTTACCCATCATTGAAGCAGGAATATCTATTTCTTTCCGATACCACACGACGCCATTCAAATCTTTAACGCCCTGGTCCTCCCAATAGCCCGGTACGTTGATCGGCCGCCAGCCTTTGGGAGCATACGCTACGTCGAACCATTTGGTATTGCCTGCCAAGCCCAAATCAACCGGCGGAACTGGTCGAGTTGACGTAGTAGTCTGTCGCCGAAGGCCATTGATATACGTAGTGTCTTTGTTTTTTTCGATGGTCGCTTTTAGCGGTGAGAAATCTTTAAGTCCTTCTTCACTCGTCCAGGCTTCGATGGGCGTACCACCCACACTGGCGTTAATGATTCCGACGGGTATTTTATATTTCTCGTGAATCTTCTTCGCGAAAAAATAAGCCACCGCCGAAAATGGTCGAACGTCTTCGCCAACCGCTGATTTCCATTGGCCATTCGGAAGGTCGTTTTGCGGGCCTTGCAGATTAGTTAACGTAGATATCCAGAACTGCCGGATTTGCGGATAATTAGCTTCTGCAATGTCTTTGGCATACGTAACGTCGTGGATATTCAGTTGGTGCACCATATTGCTCTGTCCACTACAAAACCACACATCACCAATCAAAATATCCTTTACAGTAAGCTGCGTTTTTCCACTAATTTCCATCGTAAACGGACCACCCGACGGCAGGGCTGGTAATTCAAGTTGCCATTGCCCCCTGGCTTCCGTAACCGTTTTATAGTTCTTATTCTTGAATCGCACGGTGATACGTTCGCCAGGAGCAGCCCATCCCCAAATCTTGAGTGGTACGTCCCGTTGCAAAACCATGCCATCGCTGATCAGTTTAGGCAAACGAAGCTGCGCCTGTGCTACGTTCGCTATTGCCAGAAACAGGCCGAGAAGATACATTTCGACGGCGACAATAAATCCAGATTTCATTTGATTATGGTTTGGAATTTCCTGCAGATGTTACCTCTGGTCCAAGATAAGTTGGTTCCGATCCACCAAAATCCAGCACCAGCTTTTGCAACACAACACCGGGATTTACCATCCAGAATTTTACTGTGTGCTTTCCGGGCCTGGCGATTTTATGACTAGTAGATTTAATAATGATGTTTTCCGACACCCACTTATTCCATATCCCTTTATCGCTAGTTTTATCTTCCTTGTTTAAGCTGACAATTTGTGGTTGCTCCTCATCTACCGACATAGCGTATTGCAGACCGTTTTCATCTCGGAAAAAATTTAACGTAGGCGAAAAGTAAGCATTGATCGAAAACTCTCCCTCCTTTTCTACAACGATATCATACTGAAGATGTGGCGAATTACCACCTGGCTTCTGTTCGCTGGCCGTAACCGGAAAAGGCGTAATCGCCGAGCCGGTTCTCCCGTGATCGGGCAAAACTTTCCAGGTGATATTGTTTGTACTGATCGCTTTGGTAAACTGCTCAGCTTCAATGGAAATGCCTCGTTTGGCTTCTACAACTGGAACAGCATTGACAGCTACCGTTGAATCAGACGGAATGTACTGTATAGTTGGCATCTTTTGGTGATTAGGCTGCTGCCAGTACGTATAGCCGATGTGCGTCTGGCTCATCAGGTGATTCCACTTGCCATTATTTAATTGATGGTATTCCTGCGTAATCAGCGAGTCATTGACATACAGTTCTTTTACTTTATCGGCGTACTGATTTGTCTCTTTCCATTTATTAGCATACGCCTGCTTGTTCAATGCTACGTTATAATACATCGCATTCAGGTTCGCACAGGCTTTTATCGGATGCAGTACCAACTGGAAATAGGCATCTTTATACATAGCCGGTAAAATGTTGTTTATTTCCTCCGCTTTTTTTAGAAGATTAGCATAATCAGTAACTACTGTTTTCCATTCGCCCGTAGACAGGCTATACGTATTGGCGTCGAGCAATTCTGGTTTTCGTCGGGAATTATATTTTCCGTATTTGGCCAGCAACGTAGCAATTTCCTTGGCGTTTGCTTTCCCAAACTGGTCAGCCGCCCATTTTTCCGTGTACGTCATTAGTTGATCAGCGTCGATTTTTTCGGGATTCCAGGCGTAGTCCAGAAAGAATGAAATCGGAAATTCCATGGGTTTGATATCGCCTACGTTAACAATCCAGATATCCCGCACTTTATACGCCCAGGCCAGATGCATCTGTTCCCAGATCCGGGGTAGTGGATTTGTATTCAACCACTTGTAATTACGTGGACCGCCAACATAATCGAAATGATAGTAGATTCCGTAGCCACCTTTACGTGGTTTTTCGTCGAGCCTTGGCAGTTTCCGGAGATTTCCCCAGTTATCGTCGGAAAGCAGCAGCGTTACGTCGTCGGGCACGCGCATTCCTTTATCGTAGTAATCCTGCACCTCTTTATACAACGCCCATAATTGCGGAGTTTCGGCAGCCGGTTTTCCCGTTACGTTGCTAATAATGTCGCGCTGATCGGCCACGATACGTTCCAGAAGTGCCGTCGCTGTTTCTCTGGACATGGGCGCATCGCCATCACCCCGCATACCGACGCTCACGATCTTTTCATTGGTCGCTCGCCGGATGCCATCCCGCCAGAATTGCTGTAGTTTTTCTTTGTTGGTTTCATAATTCCACGGTCCACCACCGCTGCGTCGCCATTCATCGTGCGCCCGCATGAGCGGCTCGTGGTGCGACGTACCAATAACTACGCCATACGTATCGGCGGCTTTTATATTCAGTGAATCGTCTGCATAGAAGGCATTTCCCCACATAGCAGGCCAGACATAATTGCCTTTCAGTCGAAGAACTAACTCAAAAAACCTCTCGTAGAATTTGTGGTTGAAGCCACCGAATTTTTCCTTGGTCC
The DNA here is from genome assembly GCF_054778555.1 of Spirosoma flavus. NCBI lineage: Bacteria > Pseudomonadati > Bacteroidota > Cytophagia > Cytophagales > Cytophagaceae > Spirosoma > Spirosoma flavus. The sequence continues at coordinate 232,521 of NZ_BAAGZL010000001.1, read as the reverse complement.
AGCCGGAGAGCGCCGGTGCTTCATCGTTAATGAACAAGCCGCGATACTTTACTTTCGGGGCATTGGTCAGGCTGATATTTTCTTTAATGAAAATCTCCTTTCGCTTTACAACCGGTACGTCGGCCCACCAATACCAGGGTGAAACGCCGATTTGTTTCGACAACTCAAATACGCCATAAGCGGCTCCTCGCCGGTCGTTACCCGCAATGATGAGCGCCTGCGCTACGTTCGGAATAGGCTTGTTAATCGTTTGCAGCAGCGTGGCTTCCCAATGACCATCGATTGCGTTTGTATTCAGCTTTTTCTGCGAAACCAGTTGTTTTAAAAACGCAGACTGCTGAACCGTACCGATAACAAGGAGATTTCTACGTACCTGACTGAGCGACGTAACGACGGGTATCTTTTTCCCAGTTACGTCTTCAATATCCTTTTGCAAAAGCGTTGCTGCTGTTTTTACAAGTTCTGGTTCGCTGTTATCGACATAAATGACAGCCTCAGTAACAGCAAACGAGGATTTATCAGCCAGAATACCCTGCGCCCAGCCAGAAGCTGAACAGACAAGAAGTAAGACTATAATCAGGTTTCGTTTCGTGGTTGCGTTCATTTAGTAATCAGTTTGTTATGCTCAGATACGAAGCATCATAAACTAACGTAAAAAAGCAGTTTGCGTAAGCGAACGTAACGGCCACTTGCACAAACTGCTTTTACTACGTTCAATCTGTTAGTAACCAGGATTCTGCGGAAATTTTGGTCCCTCAACAACCCGATCAATTTGTGTTTGCGGAATAGGACGTAGCATGTGGAAATCCTGAATATAGGGAGCCGCTTCCCGGTTCCAGGCTTTTACGCGACGTACCAGCGAACGGGTACGTACCAGATCATGCCATCGCTGCCATTCGCCGAACAGTTCGCGAGTACGTTCATCCAGGATAAAATCTACTGTTACGTCGGCGGCTGCAACGGTCATGGCAGTGGCAGCCGCCGTATTTTGAGCAGCTGTATTGGTTTTTCGGAAAGCAGCTCGTTGACGTACTACGTTAAGCAAAGCCGCAGCTCGGGTTGCATCGCCAGCTTTCAAGTAAGCTTCAGCACCCGTCAGGTATACGTCGGCGAAACGGTACAATACACAGGGGCGGGTCGATGGATCGTTGAAGTTTGCGCCCCGGCTTGGGTCCATGAATTTCTTCAGTGAAGGAAAAATGGTATTATCCCACAAGCTGGGCGGTACAACAAGGCCTTTAAAAGGCCGGGCACCGATGAATTGTGGCGCGCCTTCTACTTCAAAATCAGGCATCCAAACGGCCGTATCGGCACCCGCAACCGTTGTGTAACCGATCCCCCGTTTATTATTGGCAGCCGTAGCTGTGTTAGTAACGGATGTATTGGAAATATAGACTGTGTAGAACGAATTGATAAACCGGGAATCGATATTCCGGTTTGTAAACGCCTGATCCAGAAAGTAATTCTTGCCCGCGTTCGCACCCGTCGTCCACTTGTCACTATTTGGCCGCATACGAACGTAAGGACGCCCATATTGCGAATCCCGAATCATCAATGACGTACCACTGTTCACATAGGCCCCTGCCGCGCTTTTGTACGAATTGATTCCGCTGTTGTTGGGGTAATTCCAGGTTGTATACCAGGGCGTCAGATTATTCGCAGCTCCACCACTTTCGCCAGAACCAACTTTATAGTAACCATATTTGGCATCGAGCATGTGATCGCTGACAAACATGGTTTCTTTGCCATAATCATTGGCCGGAACAAACGCATCGCCAAAGTCCTGCCACAGATCGAGGCCATACGTCGACTTATTGGCAATAATATCGGCACAAAGGCTAGCCGCTTGCGTAAAATCGGCGGCTGTATTATTGAGCCAGCCGCGAGTCAGATACGCCTTGGCTAACAACAGTTGGGCAACAGGCTTAGTAGCGGCTTTACCCAGAAACGGTGTAGTCGGCTGATTTGGCAGATCGGCGGCTGCTTCGGTTAAATCTTTGATAATCTGCTCGTAAACCTGCGCTACTGGCTGGCGGGAAGCCGCCTGCGAAGGCACCGTGATAAACTCGGTGTTGAGCGGTACGTCGCCCCAGGTCTGCACAAGGTAAAAGTACCAGAACCCCCGTAAGAACTTGGCCTGAGCCAGGTATTGCTTTCGAGTAGCCTCGGGCAAATCCGTTGTCTGGCCGTATTTGAGTACGCCATTTAACGTATTGATGTCCTGATAAGCGATACCCCAGGCCGAGCCGAAATTGCTTCCATTCAGGCCGTTATACGTATACGCTGGCCCTCCTCCGCTACTGGCACCCTGTATAAAGTCGTCTGTACCAGCCTGCATTTCTACCGTAAACCCCTCGGTGCCCCACTGAGAGCGGATGTCATTATAGACGCCGGCAATGCCACCCAGAACGCCAGAAGGCGTATTGAAATAAGAAGGCACAATTTGAGATTGTGGGCTTTCTTCTAATATTTTTTCGCAGCCCGTGCTGAGTAACGCTGTGAAACTCAGTATGGCCAGAACTTTTATGGTTTTCATCGTCGTATCAAAGGTTAGAATTTAAGATTTACCCCAAGCGTGAATTGGCGTACGGGAGGGTTGTTCAGGTTCACGGCAATCTGGCGTTCTGGCGTTCCGCGTTCGCTGGCATTCTGCGGGTTCAGAGTCGACGTACCACTCGCATAACTATTCCCTTCCGGATCTACAGCTAGATTCTGACTAACCAGTGGCGAATAAATAATAAACGGGTTGGTGGCATTGAAATAAATCCGGGCGGAGTTCATACCAATTTTTTTAATTAACTCGCTGGAAAATGTGTAGCCCAGGTTGATGCTTCTGCACTTGATGAACGAGCCATCATAATAACCCAACGTCGATCCAAACCAGGCTACGGCTCCACCGGCATCGGGTGCCGGATAAGCATTGGTTGGGTTTGTTTCGGTCCAGTAGTCAACTTTCACCTGGTTCACCCGCGCCTGATTGAAGAACGCAAACCCGCCCGAACCGGTCGAATTACCCGTTAGATAAGGTACGATTACTTTCATACCCATCCGGGCATACGTAACAATCGACAGATCGAAGTTTTTGAAACTGAACCGGTTCGTGAAACCGCCTTCCCAGGAAGGCTGGAAATTGCCAAGAATCTGCCGGTCGTTGGCATCAATTTTTCCGTCTCCGTTTATATCTTCTACTCTGATCTGGCCGGGATACTGAACTGGTGACGTTTGTTTAGCCAACGTACCATTTTCCTTATCGGCGGTTTGCCAGATACCGATTTTCTTGTAGTCATAAATTACCGAAAGCGGTTGCCCAACAAACCATCCGGCTCCGATATTCGATTGTTCGGTTGGTGTAGTGAGCTGCGTAATTTTTTCCCGATTAAAGAAATACGTAACGTCGGCAGTCCAGTTAAAGCCGCCCGGGTTTCTAAGAATCTCAAATGTCAGCGCTGTTTCTAAACCTTTGCCTTCTGTTCTCCCTAAGTTTTTTAGCGTCGAACCAGCACCATTGCTAGGCGGCAGCGGTACTGACAAAAGAATATCCTTTGTTTGCTGATGATACCAATCGACAGAACCTGTAATCCGGCTATTCAGGAAACCAAAATCAACCCCGATATCGATTTGGGATGTAGATTGCCAACCCAGACCCGTAGCCGGTAAACTCGTAACGGTATAAGCCAACTGCTGACCGGCAGTACTCGTACCGAAATTGTAATAGCCAGCCGATAACGCGCCTAACGTAGCATAAGCACCCACGTTTCTGTTTCCGGATAAACCCCAGCTCCCCCGTAATTTCAGGTTCGATATGAAAGCAGCCTCCTTCATAAACGACTCTTCGATTACGTTCCAGCCAGCACCGATAGCTGGATAGTTAAAATATTGATTTCCCGGCGATAACGTAGAAGAACCATCTCGACGTAGCGTTAACGTCAACAAATAGCGGTCGTTGTAACTATAGTTTACACGACCCATGTACGAAAGCAGACCAAGTTCAGAAAAGGAATTACCAAAGTCAGAATTGGCCACGGGAGTACCGGACGCCAGCGAAAAATTTGACGTTTTGATGTAATCCGCCGGAACACCAGTTATTGTAAATCGGCTTCCTAACGAATGGTTTTTGGTAATCTCATACAGACCGGTAACACCAAATTTGTGCTTTCCTATTGTTTTATCGTAGTACAATAAGTGTTGTAGGTTGACATCCCAATATTCGGTATTACTGATCTCAGCGTTCGATGATGACTGTACGGTTGCCGTATTGAAATAAGTAAGTGGGCCATTGTAGCCATTGTAGTTCGAATGGCTGAAATTCAAACCCGCATTAAACCGATAACGCAAACCGGGCAGAATAGATAATTCAGCGTAGAGGCTGTTGAAGGTACGTAGTGATCGCGTACGACCCAGATACGAATCTCTCTTGGTATTGATTGTCAACGGACTAATGGTAGCGGCATCAATCGAACCCTCAGCTGGAAATAAATTTACGCTTCCGTCTGCATTGTAAGGCGCAGCCAACGGGGTTAAGCGTACCAATCCACCCGGAATGCCACCCCCACCCGGCGTATTTTGATACGTTAACGTATTCAGCGTGTTCAAGCCGACTTTGATACGTTTGCCAATCCGCTGATCAAGCGTTGCCCGAATGTTAACACGGGTGAAATCCTGGCTGGGGATAATCCCTGTTTCGTTGAAATAACCCAATCCCAATGAATACTGCGTATTTTCAACTCCGCCCGTCATGCTGAGTTGATGGTTTGTCATAAAGCCGGGTTTGTAAAGCAAGCCTTGCCAGTCGGTCGAGATACCGGCCGCCAGGGCATCTTTTTCTTTTTGGGTAAGCGGGTAAGACGACGTACCGGGCGCCGTACGGTTGTATTTGGCCGCATCATCTTTAAACTGGGCGTATTCCTGACCATTCATTACGTTGTATTTTCCCATAATGGTCGTAACGCCATGGTAGCCATCGTAGCTGAATACCGGTTTACCTACTTTTCCGCGTTTTGTAGTGATCAAAATCACCCCGCCGGCCCCTCTCGACCCATAAATAGCCGTTGCCGAAGCATCTTTCAGGATTTCCAGATTTACAATATCATCCGGGTTTATATCATTGAGTCCGCCATAGGGAATGCCATCTACCACAACCAGTGGACCATCCAAACCATCGCTCCCGCTGGAACTGGTGGTCAGCGTTCGGTTTCCCCGAATTCGAATCTGCCCCTGCGAACCAGGTGTAGTACCATTGCTGACAATAGAAACCCCAGCCGCGCGACCCTTTAACTGATTGACCAAATTTGGAGCAGGCACTTCACGTAAAACAGTTTCGCTGACCGAAGCCACCGCACCCGTTACGTCCCGTTTGCGCTGCGTACCGTAACCCACCACGACTACTTCATTGAGCGTTTTGTCATCAGCAGTCAACGTAACGTTTATTACCGATTGATTTCCTACGGCTACTTCTTGTGTAGCATAGCCAATAAACGAGAAAACCAGTACTGTGCCCGCTTCATCGGGAATAGCGATTCTATAATTTCCGTTTCCGTCTGTGGTTGTGCCGCGCGTTGTGGTTTTTATCTGGATATTCACCCCTGGTAAACCTTCTCCATTTTCACTCGTCACGCGCCCCGTTATTTGTTTATCGGCAACGGCGCCCATATTGATTTCGGTGGAAGCGTTCTGCAGAAGCTGCGACGCCGGAGCAACCGTTCGTTTTATCACAATCTGCTGACCCACAACTTCATAAATCAAATCAAGTGGCGCCAGAATATGATCCAGTACTTGCGAGAGCTGTTCATTTTTAGCCTGATAACTAATTTTTCGCTTCGACTGAATGATTTCACGACTAAACAGAAACTGGACGTTCGCTTGTTTTTCAATCCGCCGAATCGTCACTTCAACATCTTCATTTTGGGCTGAAATAGTAACCCGTCGACTCAGAAGTTCCTGCGCCATACCATCAGAAGCAAAGCCAACATGGGTCAGCGCAAAGGCTAGCAAAATTTGCAGGCTTGTGATTTTCATAATCCTGATCCAAACATTGCGGTTAATGGAAAGGTAATGCATACATTTATGCGTTTTTGTTATTTTAGGAAGAAATGGCAAAAAACAACCCCTTCTCTATCACAGAGATATGATGTGTTTACCTGGCACATTTAGGGGATTCAAAGCGGTAGTGTTGGTAGCACTATCGCTTTTTCATTTTAAAAAGAAAATGGGGTTCAGAGCATAGGCGATCGCTAGATTAAGTGGTGACGAGAAAATTAATTGCAGCCATGACTTTGAATAATCAACTGGTTATTAACGATTTCAAATTTTGCTTCAATAGTCAGACAGATAAGCCGAATTTTCTCCAGGAAAGGCACATCATTGAGTTGTCCGGTAAACGTGCAGTTAGTGAGCAGCTGCCGATCATATTGAATCGGCATGTGATAACTAGATTCCAGTTGATCAAATACATCAGGAACAGGCGTAAATTCGAAGCTAAATTGCTGATTAATAATAGCAGACGAGCTTTCTTTTGACGTAACGATCTCACGTTTGACAACCTTTTCCGTTCTGGTTTCCAGGTTAAGCTGTTCGTCCTTTACGAGTAAAACCGTCTGATCAGGCGAGTCGACCGGAGTAACCGAAACTCTACCTGTCTTCACCTTCACAACGGCCGATGATTCTTTGGCAAAGGAACGCACCTGAAAGCTGGTTCCCAACACTTTAGTGGTCAGACTGGACGTGTACACCAGAAAGGGCTTAGCCGGGTTTTTGGCCACTTCAAAAAAACCTTCCCCTTGCAAATACACTTCCCGAAGGTTGTGGTTGTCCTGTTTATGGAAACGTATTTGGCTACCCGTTGACAGCAGAACCGAAGAATTGTCGGGCAACAGCACCACCAATGATTGCCCCGTTACGTTCTTTACAATTTTCCACTCCTGATCGTTTTGCTGGATCACGTAACGTTCAGTTGCAGGTACGTATTGGCTGGAATTTACTTGATCAGTTTGCCACCAAACAACAACACCGATCACTGCAGCTGCGGCCGCCCAACGTCCCCACTGCCACAATTGCCTTACGAACGTAGTATGTGTGGAGAGATGATCTAAGATTCTCTCTGAACTATCTCGTTTCTGTAGATCTGAAAGTTCAAGTTGTTTGCCCTGAATTACCAGTAACGTAGCAACAGCTTGTTCGTACAAATCCCTTTTATCGGGATTTTGAGCCAGCCACTGCTGCCAATAAGCTTGATCTTCTGGCCTACGTTCTTTAACCCACGCCCGAAAAGCGTCGTTTTCTAAAAAGTCTTCAACCGTTGAAAATTGTTCGGGGGGCGGATACATTGGTACTTTTCTACTATTTTATTGATAGTATGAAGTATTGTTTCACTAATACCCTTCTTAAAGGAAATTTTTTTGAAAAAAAATGCAAATCGCTAGTATTGTGTGTACTAGCCAACGCGTCCGAAGCTTACTGAGCGCTTTCTGAAGAAAATTAGATACCGACTGACGGTTTACGTTCATTACTTCGGCAATCTCCGGTATAGATAGATCTTCATAATAACGAAGGTATAATGCTTCCCGCTCACGGGCCGGTAGTGCCGCCAACTGATCCTGAACCATTTTCGTCATATTAACTAATGATTCCTGACGTATCAGTAGCGTCTCTGAGTCAATATCTGTAGCCACCGATGTATCCCAATCCAGTTCTTCGTATCTCAGTCGTTTCTGAGTACGTAGATATTGTAAGATGTGGTGACGTATTGATTTGAGCAGGTAATGTTTGATGGACTCCGTTTCATTGATCTGTAAACGGTTCTGCCAGAGCTGTAAGAATAACTCCTGGATACAGTCCTCAACCACCGCTTCTTCCACCATAAACTTTAGGCCATAGTGCTTCAGCGCGCCATAATAGCGTTCAACTAGTAAGCCTAATGCCTGTTTATCACCAGCGCGATAGGCTTGCCATAACAGCTGATCATGTGGTTGATAAGTCATAAAATACGCTTATGACGTATGCTTATAAAAATTAAAAATTATAAAATTTTCCCGAATTATTCAATTATCACCTTAATAACAGTAAATCGCCGAACAGAGACGTACTTATCTGAACAAATATTTAATCGCTAATAAATAACGAAAAATTTAGGGACAATTAGTGTAAAATTGACACTCATTTCTTAAATGTCAATGATTAATACAAATATTTTTGGGATGAACAGACTACAATTTTTCAGATGAAAACAGATTAAATTAATAAGTCAGGAGCGGACGTGGCAATCTGTTTAGGTAGGAATAAAATTCAGGAAGGAGTCTGTTTCCTGCTTATATCTGACTACGTCAACCTGATAATAGTAAGCCCCACGTCTCGAAAAGCCTTTTTGCTTCTCGTCTAGTTTGATCAGCAAATTCGTAGAGAGAATCTTCCGACTGAAATTCCGCTTATCGAAATTAGTATTGTAGATAGCGTCATAGAGCTTTTTCAACTGCGGAATAGTGAACTTCTGCGGCAACAGCTCAAAGCCAATTGGATGCTGTGCTGCTTTATAACGTAGCCGCTTAATGGCCAGATTGACCATATCGCCGTGGTCGAAAAGCAACGTAGGTAAGTCGTAAATAGAAAACCAGCGAGCCTGAAACATTTCGGAAATCCGGGATTCATAATCGGCCACTTTCACCAGCGAGAAATAAGCAACAGAAATGGTGCGCGCAATAGGGTCACGCTGAGGATCGCCAAATGCATATAACTGCTCCAGGTAAACATCCGTAAGTCCGGTTAGCTCAAACAGAATACGGGCCGCTGCCTGTTCGAGCCCCTCGTTAGGTTGCAGCCATCCTCCCATTAATGACCAGGTTTGGTCTTCAACACCCCGTTTCACCAGTAACACCTTTAAACTTTCACCATCGAAGCCGAATATAATCGAATCAAGGGCTAACAAATAAGGATGCTGCTGCTTGTACTGATCTAACATAGATGATTCGCTAACCAGCATTTATTTCTTAAAAAATACAACAATCATCCCCAGTAACATTAATACAATCAGCACATTCGCAATAGCTCGTATCATTGTCGAAATGCTTATCGACTGATCCGTACTATCCATCGTTTCGATACCAGCGTACAGCGAATTTCCGGAGGCAACTGCCGGGGCAGCTTCCCCGTTTATACCTGCTACGTTCGTTGACGAAACGTCCTTTCCCGAAGCTGCTACGTTTCCACCACCTATCTGTAATCGATACTGAGGCAGCAACGTATCGTAGCGGGCTTTTTTCGGATCGAAGTAAATCCATTGAAAGCGATCAGCCAGCGGCAACGAACCATTCTGGTGCGGTACCAAGAAATACGTAAACGTCTTCTGTCCAGTTATTTGATTACCGTTATGGTTGATCGTATGCCGCTCCTCGGGCGGAAAAATATCGAGTTCCGCGTTTGTATTTATAAGAGCCGGTGCCGATAACGTAGCAATGTTGCCTTCGCCCGTAATGGTAAAGGCATAACGGACACTTTTTCCGATCGTCATGTGCTGCCGTTCCAGACTCTCCTCCAGCCGAAACTCGCCAACCGGTACTCGACCACGTAGCGGATGTTTGGGCAACGTTTTCACGGAAACAAGAACGGGTTTGCTGGTGAACGAAACCATGTCGGTATTTGCCGACGGTGGCCCGATAACCGGGCGTGGGCGAGCCAATTGCAATGACACCGACGGTATACGCAGTGACTGATTGGAAAGCGGAAAAAAGACGGATTGATAGAGCCGGAATTCCCTGAATTTCTTCCCTTTAATCGTTACCTGAATCGGTTTCAAATCGTTTATAGGCAAGTTTTCCTCCCAGGCGTTGGCTGGACGGATTTTTTTGGTGATTACCTGCAATTGCCGGTCAAGCGCCACAAAATTGAGTATATACGGGTAATTATCAGCCACAAAAAACGATAAAGTCATCGCTACGCCTTCTCCCGAATAAATCGAGTTTCTGGATGTACGTAACGACAGAAAAGCCGCTCCGGTTGGCGTGATATTTTCGGTAGTCAGTTGAGTATTACCGGCGCTTTGTGTACCCGTGGCTGGTTGCACAATTAGGGTTGCACCCTCCGATTCAACGGTCTTGTCATTAACCGTAATTTTAAACGGGGGCAACCGATATCGTCCAGGAGCGCGGGCTTGGTAATTCTGTGTAATAATCTGAGATACTACATTATCGCCACCTACTTCACTAGTCGTAGTACTGGTTAAAATTCCTTTTTTAGTGAAACCGTCGATGTCGGGAAAATTTACTGTGGCACGGGTCTCGCTGTTGGGAATAATAACCGAAATCGCAAAGGGCCGCTCAATCGGAAAAGTAGTACTGCCTAATTCAATAGACGGAACATTATCAGTTACTTGCGCTATGACCACAAGCACATTAAAAAAATATAATACAAATGTTTTGCGGAATATTACAAGAAACATTACTAATTTTGAGCAACAAAACAGGCTACAAATCGTTACGAAATAAACAATCACACTAAGAACGAACCACTCAACCTATTTAATTATCCCCAGGTTTCTCTAACCAAAAAAAATCCTAGTTTATGCTTTCTATGCTCGAGTACATCAAAACCATCCTTCAGAAGGTGAGTTTTGACAAAGGCCTCTTTGAGAAAGAACTAATCAAGGCGATTAAATTACTTATCCCTAAAGAAATAAAGCAGTTAAAACGTTGGTGTTACGCTCAGTTTGGCAAAATGTACCGGGTCGTATTAAACCGTTGCTTCACGCGCGTGCCACGTTTGCGATTCACCTGACGCTGCTAAGCTATAAAACGAGCCCCGGTTGCAAAGCCGGGGCTTTTTGTTTGTAATTAATAGCAGCGACAATTGACTCACATCACTACCTTCTCTCCCATTGCCGGAATCTCAATGTGTTGAAAACCTGCACTGTGCAGATGTTCTTTCCAAATAAGCTGCTTTTCGTACTCGCCATGAACGAGAAAAACGGTTTTCACTTTCGTAGCGTCCTGACAGCTCAAAAAATGAAGCATTTCTTTATAATCGCCATGGGCTGAGAAAGAATCCATTGTTTCAATACGTGCAATTACTGGGTAACGTTCGCCAAAAATTGTTACTTCTTTGTCACCCCGTTTTAACGCACCACCCAAACTTGTGGGAGACGCATAACCAACCAATAAAATCGTTGTGTTAGGTTTTGTAATGTTGTTTTTAATGTGATGCTTGATACGTCCGGCCTCGGCCATACCCGAAGCCGAAATGATAATGCACGGTTCTTTGCTATCGTTGATGGCTTTCGAATCTGCTACGTCCGTAACGTAGTGCAGGTTCGGGAAGTTAAACGCATCGCCGTCCTTTTTGATGTAACTCAAAATACTCGGGTTGAAATCCTCCTCGTGGTCGCGCATGACGTCGGTCGCCAGTACGGCCATTGGACTATCGATATAAACCGGCAAAATCGGCAATTTACCTTCACTCGACAGTTGATCGAGCGCGTAAATCAATTCCTGCGTCCGGTCGACAGCGAAGGCTGGAATAATGAGTTTTCCGCGGTTTTGAACACAGGTTTTCTGCACAATACGTAGTAAATGCGCTTTCATATCGGGTTCGGCTTCGTGCAGCCGGTCGCCGTAAGTCGATTCGCAGATGATGAAATCGGCTTGTGGAAACGGGTCGGGAGAACGTAGTATTTTGTCGTCGGGGCGACCAATATCGCCACTGAAAAACAGCTTTTTCTCAGCCCCATTTTCCTTGATGGTCAGGCTTACAGAAGCGCTGCCCAGCAAATGCCCGGCGTCGGTCAACATCCCCGTTACTTCGTCGCAGATGACAAACTTTTGGCTATACTCAACAGGCCGCATTTGGTCGAGCGCTTTTTGTACGTCGTCTTCGTCATACAGAGCTTCGAGCTCAGGTTCACCCCGACGCGTTCTACGCTCATTTACCCGTTCGAGATCGCGCACTTGAATGCGAGCGCTATCCATCAGCATAATTTTACACAGGTCGATGGTAGCCGACGTAGTGTAAATTGGCCCCTCAAAGCCTTTACGTACTAATCGGGGAATCAGCCCAGTATGGTCAATATGGGCATGCGAAAGTACCATATAGTCGACCTGTGCCGGATCAAAACCAAATTGCTGATTCAGTTCGTCGGTATTGATGCCTTGAAACAGGCCGCAGTCGAGAAGAATTTGTTTGCCGCTAGCGGTAGTGAGTAAATGCTTACTGCCGGTAACAGTACGGGCAGCGCCGAAAAATTGAATAGTCATCGTTTAACGTTTACCGGCGAGCCGGTCGGGTTTTGTTGAATGGCTTATTTGAATGCTATCGGCTAAAAGCAACCGACCAATAAGTGACCCCACGGCTAGCTATTTTTGATTACACATTTTTCATTACTTGCAGCCATGCAAGGGTCAATATTGAGAAACGTTCGTCGTATAATCAATCGGATGTGGAAATCACGTTTGGTTAAAACGCTGATTGGCATCGGATTGATTGGTTTTGCACTCGATTTTTTCTTTCCTCCCCCAACCCATATCCCTTATTCGACAGTTATCACCGCCAACAATGGCACTATACTTCACGCTTTCTTAAGCCGTGACGATAAATGGCGGATGTACGCTGAGTTAGACGAAATTACCCCCACCCTTCGCGATGCTATTCTCTTCAAAGAAGACAAATATTTCCGGTATCACCTGGGTTTCAATCCGGTAGCGATGCTACGTGCTACGTTCCGTAATCTGCTCAAGGGACGTCGTACGTCGGGAGCATCGACCATTACGATGCAGACGGTACGTTTGCTGGAACCGCGCGAACGTACCTATGGGAGTAAATTTATTGAGTTACTACGTGCCATCCAGTTGGAACTGCATTATTCCAAAGATGAAATTCTGCAATTGTACCTCAACCTGATTCCGTATGGCAGCAACATTGAAGGACTCAAATCGGCCTCGTTGCTTTATTTCGGAAAACCGCCCGTTTTGTTAAGTTTGGCTGAGCTTACTACGTTGACAATCATCCCAAACCGTCCGTCGAGTTTGCGACTGGGAGTACGTAACGCTCTTGTTGTGCAGGAACGTAATAGATGGCTGGCTCGCTTCCGGGCGGCAAATCTTTTCGACCCGACAACTATTGACGACGCTATCAACGAACCGTTGACAGTACGTCGGCGGGCGGCTCCACAACTGGCTCCGCATTTGGCGCGTCGTCTTCGGGCCAGCTACCCCGGCGAACCAGTGATTAGTGCTACGCTACGTCCAGCGGTGCAGGCTACGGCGGAGCAGATTGTTCAAAATTACGCGAATCGGATTCGGGCGATGGGTGTCCACAATGCGGCCGTACTGGTTGTGGATAATCAGACGCAGGAAGTGGTTAGCTACGTTGGTTCGGCAAACTTCAACGATGTGTATGACGGCGGTCAGGTCGACGGTGTGCGGGCGATACGTTCGCCGGGGAGTGCGCTGAAGCCATTGTTATATGGACTTTCCTTCGACGCGGGAATTATTACCCCAAAAACCAAACTCGCCGACGTACCAACCAATTTCGCTGGCTACGAACCCGACAACTATGACCGACGGTTCAACGGCCCCGTTACTACCGAGTTCGCGCTGGCGAATTCATTAAACCTGCCAGCCGTGGCGCTGCTTCACGATATTGGCGTAACTCCGTTCATTTCTACACTCCGGCGCGCCGGTTTTTCAACCATAAAAAAGCAGGCTAAAGATCTTGGCCTTTCGATGATTTTGGGTGGCTGTGGCGTTACGTTGGAAGAAATGACCCGGCTCTACGTTGGTTTTGCTAACAATGGTGAAGTAAAGCCGTTGCAATTCCGAAAGGATGTCACCGCAACGTCATCCAAAAAACAGGCTGGAATTTCCGTTCTTTCGCCCGCAGCGGCTTATCTCGTTACGCACACCCTCACGCAAATCACGCGGCCCGATTTACCAAACAATTTTGATAACAGTTATCACTTACCCCGTATCGCCTGGAAAACTGGTACGTCTTACGGACGACGGGATGCCTGGAGCATTGGCTATAATCAGCGGTATACGATTGGCGTTTGGGTCGGAAATTTTTCGGGAACGGGCGTGGCCGAGCTAAGTGGCGCCAATACCGCTACGCCGTTGTTATTTCAATTGTTTAATGCGCTGGATGACAACTCTTCAAACGGCTGGTTCCGTAATCCGAGAGGGGTGGCAGCTACGCAGTTGAGTTCGCGGCTCATTTGTCCCGAAACAGGCGACGTACCGGGTGAGTTTTGCCCCAATCCAGTGACTGATTATTTTATTATGGGCGTTTCCCGATATCGGCGTTGTCAGCACCGAAAGGCCGTTTTTACAAATGCCGCCGGTACAATTTCCTACTGCGCGCACTGCCGACCAGATTCGGGTGCGGTACGTCGATCGTACCCGAATCTAGCACCCGAAGTAGCAGCATTTTACCAGAGCAGTCATGTTCCATTCGAGCGAATTCCTCTTCATAATCCGGCCTGTGAACGCATTTTTGGCGGCAGCCAAGGCCCGCTGATTACCAGCCTAAATGAAGGCAGCGAATATTTTATCAATCCGAAACAACCCGCAGAGATGGAGCTCGGCTGCCAGGCGGCCAATGATGTCCAGGAAGTTTACTGGTACCTGAACGATAAGTTATTTACCAAAGCTCAACCTACCCAAACTGTGTTTTTTCGGCCACGACCGGGCACTTTGAAGATCTCCTGCGCCGACGACAAGGGGCGTCACAGCGATCTGCACGTGGTGATAAAAAGCGAGTAATCAGATACGTGATCTATCTTTTTGACAGTAAAGAATTTAGACCTTTATTACCGGTTAATACGTCCTTACGCCGATCAATAAGTTCAGTAATATTCTCCACAATTTTGAATCGGAATTTTCGTCTATATTCGGCTTCTCACTTGTACCTCCATGCACATAAACCCACAGTTATTTCGACGCCTGCTACTTGCCTTTGGATTCCCCTTACTCGTATTACTCGGTTGTTCGCGCCTTTCATTCAACGAAGTTACTGTTGTTGGCCGCAACTTCGATGATGAAGTGCAACAGACACAGAATCTGACATTTACGTTCAACAAAAACGTCGGCCCTGAGAATGGTCTAGATGAGTGGGATTCGACTCAGTACGTTCGTTTTAAACCGGCCATGCGGGGAAAATTCAAATGGTCGGCACCTAATGAACTGGTTTTCTCGCCCGCCGTCGCCTTCGATCCCGCTACTAACTACCGGGCCGAACTCACCGACGAATTGTTAAAAGAATCGACCCAGAAAGATTTAAAAGTGTCGGGCGACGACATTACCTTTCATACGCCTTACCTGCAACTGGCTTCGACCGAAAGCTGGTGGGCGCGTTCGCGCGAAAATGGACAGCCTGTGGCGAAAGTCCGGCTCAATTTCAATTATCCGGTGAATTCGTCCGAAGTGTCAGGTAAATTGGCGGTCACTTCGGAAGATAAAACGCTGACGACCCAAACGATTCAAAGCGATGCGCAAAGCACCGTAACGCTGGCCCTGACCAACGCCCCCGCCGAGAAAAGTGAACAACCTCTGGCACTCAAAATCGACAAAGGGCTGAAAGTGCCTAAAACAGCCTACGTAAGTCAGAAAGTTATTGAAGAAAACGGTACGTTGCCATCGCGCTATCAAGTCGACGTAGCAGACGTAGTGACTAGTTATGAAAACAATCAGGGCGTTGTTCGGGTGATAACGACTCAGGAGCTTCAACCTGGCAATCTGGCGCAGTATTATACGATTCAGCCAGAGGTCGAAACAACGGCCGAACTAACCGAAAACGGTTTCATCATCCGGGGCGATTTCAACGAAACCGATACGTATGTTCTTACTTTAACGGACCAGATTCGCGGAGTACTAAACACGAAATTGAGCGAAGCCATAACCCGGGATTTGTTTTTCGGCAAAATGCCCGCCAGTATTCAATTTGCGGCCAAGAAAGGTTTGTACTTGTCTTCAAAAGGAGCACGTAACGTTGGGCTGAATATTGTCAACGTACCGAAAGTGCAGGTGAAAATTGCCAAGGTTTACGAAAACAACATCCTGAATTATTTTCGCTCTAATCGCTATGAAGAGTATAAGGAAGACGCTTCAGGCAATTGGGGGCCGTCGGGAGCGTACAGTTACGGGGACGATGGACAGGGCGACTTGAGTGACGTAATAGTCAACAAAACCGTTGAGACAGCTGATCTACCTAAAGTCAAAGGGGTTTCGGCGCTGAACCTTTTGCTTCCAGAACAGAACAACAATTTTCGGGGGGTGTATCTGGTAACAGTTGACTCGAAAGACGAAGCGTACTTACAAGCCAATCAGTTAGTTTCTTTATCCGACATTGGCCTAGTAGCCCGCCAAACCAAAGACGAGGTACTAGTCTGGGCAAATTCCATTCGAACGGCGGAACCGATTCAGGGCGTCGACGTAACGCTCGTCAGTAGCAACAATCAGTCGGTATTTACGCTGAAAACCGACGGCAGCGGCTTCGTGAAGTTTGAAAAAGTAAGCGAAAAGGCTCCCGGTTTCAAAGTTGCGATGCTCACGGCACGTACCGACGATGATTTCAACATTCTGTTTTTGCCCGATACTGAAGTCGAAACGTCGCGTTTTGAGGTGGAAGGAAAACGTGACAATGAATCTGGTTTCGATGCCTTCGTATATGGGGACCGTGATATTTACCGCCCCGGCGAAACGATTCATTTTAATACGGTGATACGCTCGCAGAGCTGGAAAAGCGTGGGCGAAATTCCGGTGCTAATACGTATCCTGATGCCCAACGGCCATGAATATCGGGCGCTTCGCAAAACGACCAACGCACAGGGAGCCGTCGAAACCGACGTAGCACTCGACCCGGCGGCCGTAACCGGTACGTATACCATCGAAGTCCTGAACGCCAATAAAGTACTGCTTACGTCACAGCCGGTGAGCGTGGAGGAATTTATTCCCGACCGGATCAAAGTCGACGTAGCAACCGACCGCACTACGTATAAATCGGGCCAAACGCTGACCATTTCGGCAACGGCGATGAATTTATTCGGGCCACCGGCCGCCGACCGTTCCTATGAAATTGAGCTGCAACTAAAACGTAAAGCATTTGCCCCCAAAGGTTTCGAGGAATACGATTTTGACATACCGAACCTCTCCGCCGATGCCAAAGATGCGTTCCCGAAAGATTTGCGACAGGGACGTACCAACGCCAACGGTCAAGCCACCGAACGATTTGAACTTCCGGCGCTGTATCAGGACATTGGTATGCTGGAAGGCAAACTATTTGTTACTGTTTTCGACGAAAACGGGCGTCCGGTCAATCGCCTTCGGCGGTTCGACGTGCGTACGCAGGAAACGTTTTTTGGCATTCGCCTGCCCGACCGCTACGTAACGACCAACGCTCCCATTGCTGCCGATCTGGTAGCCGTTGACCCAACTGGCGCGCTACGTCCATCGGCAACGGTGAACGTAGAAGTGATACGTTATGATTATCAGACGGTTATTGAGAAAAAAGACAACCAGATTAAGTACACGACACGCAAACGGGAGAAATCGGTTTATACTAATACGTTATCGTTTAAAGACGGGAAAGCTGGTTTCCGCTACGTTCCGACGGTTTCGGGTGAATACGAAATCCGCACCCGCCGACCCGAAGCTACTAATTACGCGGCCACTAATTTTTATGCATATGGTTACGGCAGTACGTCGGCTTCGTCGTTCGATGTGAGTCAGGAGGGGCAGGTTTTGATGACGCTCGACAAACCCGTTTACCAGACGGGTGATAAAGCAAAAGTACTGTTTAAGGCACCTTTCGATGGTAAACTATTAGTAACGATTGAGCGCAACCGAGTACTGGAATATCAGTGGCTTACGACCAGCAATAAATCGGCGGAGTGGAGTTTTTCGGTTGGAGACGAACATTTGCCCAACGTATACGTAACGGCTACGCTCATCCGGGCGATGGATGATACAAACCTGCCACTGACCGTAGCACATGGTTTCACTCCCCTGGCCGTACAAGACGACGACACCAAGATTCCAGTAACGATCACGGCCACGACGCAATCGCGCTCGAAAACCAGGCAGACGATTCAGGTGAAAACGGCACGTAACGCGCAGGTAACGGTGGCCGTGGTGGATGAGGGAATTCTCCAATTAAAAAATTTCAAAACGCCTGATCCACACGGATTTTTCTATCAGAAACGCGCGCTGGAAGTGGGTAGTCACGATCTGTACGCGCTGCTTTATCCCGAATTGTCGCTTAAATCTTCATCCAGCGTAGGTGGTGACGGTTACGATCTGGAACGGCGTGTGAATCCGCTCAGCAACGGACGCGTACGGTTGGTGGCCTTATGGAGCGGCATTCTGGATACGGGTATGGATGGCGAAGCTGAATTCACAATAGATATCCCACAGTTTTCGGGCGATTTACGCGTGATGGCCGTTGCTTACAAAGACAACAGTTTCGGATCGGCCAACACCAATATGAAAGTGGCCGATCCGATTGTCATTAGCACAGGCGTCCCCCGCTTCCTGACTCCGGGTGATCAACTCGAATTACCAGTAAACTTGAGCAATACAACCAAAAAAGTTGCTACCGTCACAGCCAAATTGAACCTGACTGGCCCACTAATGGCCGACAGCATCAGCACGAAACAGGTGACGATTCAACCGGGGCGCGAAAGCCGCACTACGTTCCGGATTTCGGCCAAACAGGCCATTGGCGCTGGCGCGGTAACTATTTCGGTGAATGGACTCGGTGAGACGTTTACGGAGAAAACCGACGTAACGGTACGTCCGGCGGCATCACTGCAAAAATTGACGCAATCGGGCGTGGTGGCTGGCGGTAAAAATCAAGCCATTACGTTGGCAGGGAATAATTTCCTACCCGGTACGTCGCGGGCCAGCATGACGCTCAGTCGGTCGCCGGTGACGCAGTATGGGCGTGAGTTGTCGTATTTGTTAGGCTATCCGCACGGGTGCATTGAGCAGACGATCTCGAAAGCGTTCCCGCAAATTTATTTCGCCGATTTGACCAAGCAGCTTTCGGCCAATACGTACTTCGTTCGGGCGGGCGATAGTGATTTCAATCCAGCTACCAACGTTCGGGAAGCTATTCAAAAGGTTGAAGGCTTACAGGTGCCGGGGGGCGGTTTCACCATGTGGCCGGGCATGATCACAGCTACACAGGATGGTAGTTCGCGGAATCTTGTGGACGATTGGGCCAGCGCCTACGCCGTTCATTTCCTGACCGAAGCGCAGGAAGCTGGTTTCGCGGTTCGGTCGTCGGTGTTGAGTTCGGCCGTGGACTATCTTACTACGTTGACCAGTACACCCGCTACCGAAAATGCTTACATTTTCGATGAAGCCGGCGGACGTACTGTTCAGAAAGTAGCCAGCCGTACCAGTTTGTATGCCCTCTACGTATTGGCAGGCGCGGGCAAACCGAATCGGTCGGCGATGAACTACTACAAGCAAAATGTGAAACTGCTCACGCAGGATAGTCGCTACCTGCTGGCTGCTACGTTCTTCCGGCTTGGCGATACGCGCAGCTACACTGCTTTGCTGCCGAAACGCTACGTCGATAACACGACCGGGCGACAATCGGGCGGCAGTTATGCGTCGCCGTTACGTAACATGGCACTCGTACTGGACGCGCTGGTGGACACCGACAAGGATAATTTACAGATACCTGTTCTCGCTCGACAATTATCGACGGCGATACGTCAGGCGGCTTACGTCAATACGCAGGAAGCTGCTTTTGCTTTTCTGTCGTTGGGTAAGCTAGCACGGCAAAATGCCAATAGTACGGCTACTGCTACGTTGTTGGCGGGTGGAAAATCGTTGGGAACGATGAGCAACGCTTTCTTAAATGTGAAGCGTCTACCTGTTAATCAGCCGCTTCAGCTCAATACGCAGGGTTCGGGCAATGTGTATTATTTCGCTCAGAGCGAAGGCATACCGAGCAGCGGTAAAATTACGGAAGAGGATAACGGCCTTATCGTTCGGCGGGACTATCTGACTCGCGATGGACAACCGGCTACCGATATTCGCCAGAATGATTTGGTGGTGATTAAAGTCACTGTAGAAACCGCGACCGGACTGGATGTAGAAAACGTAGTGGTTACGGATTTACTACCTGCGGGCTTGGAAGTTGAAAATCCACGTCTGAATGAGCAACGCGATATGCCCTGGATTAAAAAGCCTAGCACACCTGACCATCTCGACCTGCGCGACGACCGTATTAATTTCTATACCACCGCAACGGGGACTCCGAAAACGTTCTATTATCTGGCCCGGGCCATTTCAAAAGGTCGTTTTGTGCTCGGTCCTGTTTCAGCCGATGCGATGTATAACGGCGAAATTCGGAGTTATAACGGTGCTGGCATAGTAACGATTCGGTAGGAAATAAGCGATCCGTAACAATAGCAAACGGGCTCAGAAAGCGGTGTCATACGCTTTCTGAGCCCGTTTTTAACTAATACCTCAGCAGGACAAAGACATCTCCGATTATCGTTACGTTAAATCAGCGCTTCAAATAATATCTCGGCGGGGTGTTTGGCAATTCGATGCGTACCGTCTTTGATCTGATGACGACAGGACGTACCGGGTGCCGCAATCAATACGTCGTCGGGTTGCTGGCGCACGGTTGGGAAGAGAACTAACTCACCCACTTTCATCGATACGTCGTAATGCTCCGCTTCGTAGCCAAATGAACCCGCCATGCCGCAACAACCCGATGGAATCAATTGAACGTTATAGTTTTTAGGCAAAGACAACGCCTTTTTTCCGGGCACCTGCGACGAAACTGCTTTCTGCTGGCAATGGCTATGCAGTTTTACGAGTCGGCTATCAGTCGTAAACTGATCCGTTCGAATACGACCGGCTTCCATTTCGCGAGCCACAAACTCTTCAAATGTCAATACGTTCTCGGCGATACGTTTTGCATCAGTAACCAGCGACTCATCCACCAAATCAGGGTACTCGTCACGAAACGTCAGAATGGCCGATGGTTCCAGACCTACCAGTGGCGTATCGGCGGTTACTACGTCCTTCAATAGTTTCACGTTACGTTCAGCCAGCGTTTTTGCGTATTTTAACATGCCTTTTGAAAGAGCCGCCCGTCCACTTTCGCCATGTTCAGGGATGATAACTTCATAACCCAATCGCTCAAACAATTGAATGGCTTTCTGTCCAACTTCTACGTCGTTGAAATTCGTAAACTCGTCACAGAAGAGGAGCAGCGGACGTGTGGTTTGGGACGTAGCAGGCTTTGCCTTTTGCTGTCTACGGTCTGCCCAGCGCTTCAACGTAGTACTACCCATCGACGGCATGCTACGTTCGGGGTGGAAACCAACTATGCGGTTGGCGATGCGTCGAAGGGCAGGCGTGCCTAACACGCCGTTCCAGACCCAGGGAACCAACGAAGCGATGTTCGATAGCCGGGCGAAATTGGCAACGAGCCGCGACCGTATCGGCACGCCATTCGCGTCATGATAATGCTGTAAAAACTCGGCTTTGAGCTTTGCTACGTCGACGTTCGACGGGCACTCGCTTTTACAGGCTTTGCACGACAGGCACAAATCGTATACTTCCTTAATTTCCTGATGGTCAAAGCGATTTTCCTTCGGAGAACGCGTCAGCATTTCCCGCAAAATATTGGCCCGTGCCCGAGTTGTATCTTTTTCGTTACGGGTAGCCATATAGCTGGGGCACATGGTTCCGCCAGAAGCCTCTGTTTTTCGACAATCGCCGGAGCCGTTGCATTGCTCGGCGTGCTGCAATACAGTCTGGTCTTTGTAGCGAAAATACGTCTGGAAGGCTGGCGTTTGCTGACCCGCTTCATACCGCAGAAACGTATCCATTGGTGGCGTTTCGACGATTTTACCCGGATTGAAAATGCCGTTTGGGTCCCAGGTATGCTTGATTTCCCGCATCAACTCATAATTGTGCGCGCCCACCATTTGCGGAATAAACTCACCCCGTAGTCGCCCGTCGCCGTGTTCACCCGATAACGAACCATCGAATTTTTTAACCAACGTAGCAATTTCCTCCGCAATAAGCCGGTATTGCCGGTGGCCTTCTTCCGTTTTCAGATTAATGATTGGCCGTAAATGCAGCTCACCCGAACCCGCATGCGCGTAGTGAACGGCGTGCATGTTATTCTTCTGCAAAATCTCATTGAATTCCCGAATAAATTCAGGCAAATCAGCTACGTCAACAGCGGTATCTTCAATAACGGCCACCGCTTTTTCGTCGCCGGGCAGGTTTCCTAACAAACCAAGTCCAGCCTTACGTAGCGTCCAGATTTTTTTGGAATCTTCACCGAACAACAACGGGTAATGGTATCCCATGCCAGCGGCCTGCATGTCGGCAACCATAGCGGCTGTAAGTTCTTCAATCTCAGCACGCGTATCACGAGAGAGATCAACAACCAGGATGATTGGAAAGTGGTCGGTAGGCGTTTTCTGGACAAAGAAGCTGTTTTTGCGTTGTTCTGGATTTGTATCGGCTCGCTCCAGAATGATATCGTCGATGAGTTCAACGGCGTAGGGCTTGTATTTCAACGCAACCAACGTAGCACGCAGGGCTTCATCAATGGAATGACAGTGTACGCAAACTAGTCCACTTTCTTTTGGGGGCAGTGGTACCAGATTGAGTTTGATTTCGGTCAGGAAACAGAGCGTACCTTCCGAGCCCGCAATAAATTTGGCCATATTAAATGGCTCACCCTCAGCGGTAAAGGGCGCCATTTCGAGCAACGTATCAAGCGCATACCCCGTGTTACGTCGTTCAATTGTCTTTTTCGGGAAATTCTTACGAATCTCTTCCTGATTGGCCGGATTTGATAAAATGGCGTTTGTTTTCAGCAGAATCTTGTCGGCCAACGTAGCAGAGCCATTTTTGCGGCTGGCCTCACTCACCTGCTTTGTGAAATCCCAGCCGCTTGTTGGCCCAAACTCAACTTCTGAACCGTCAGATAATAAAGCTTTGACGGAAATCGTGTGTTCACGTGTGGCCCGATACACGACAGAGTTAGAACCACATGAATTATTACCGACCATTCCGCCAATCATAGCGCGATTAGCAGTCGACGTTTCGGGGCCAAAATAAAGCCCGTAAGGCTTCAGAAACTGATTCAGTTCATCGCGTACAACGCCCGGCTGCACCCGTACCCAACGCTCCTCGGGGTTGACTTCCAGAATCTTCGTAAAATACCTAGAAACGTCGACGACAATACCGCTACCTACTACCTGGCCAGCCAGCGACGTACCAGCCGTTCGGGGAATAAGTGACGTTTTATGCTCCTGAGCAAAAGCAACTAGAGTTTTTAAATCATCCAGCGTTTTAGGGATAACTACGGCAGCAGGCATTTCCCGATAAGCAGAAGCATCTGTGGCGTAAAGGGTGCGATACGTATTATCGTCAAAGACATCTCCAGCTAATTGACTGGCTAGTTTTTTTAATGATTCTGCTCTCATAGATTTTGTAAAACACCTGGCAGAGGCTGGCAATAAAAAATATGATACAAAAATAGGTGTATTTAGCTACAAAATTTTGGCAAAAGTGATTTAAAGCTAAAATGAAATATATTAGAATAATTATAAAAATTTATAGGTTAACTAGTTGACAATCAAAACAATGTTTTATCATTTAAATTTTTCACACAAGAAAAAAGACAATTTTTTACATGCTTATTAACAAATATTATGACTCAATATTGACGCCTACTTACCAGATTTTAACCTAGGTATTCTTGTATTTTGGTAATAACATGATGTAATTTGCTAACTAGTTCGGGTTTACATTCTATAAATTCTCAGCAGGATACTACGATTAAGTTACAATTGGTGACATAACAACTTAAAAGTTAGCCCAATTACATGGAAGATGTAGTGTGTTAAGCTCAATTTTTCTTACCTAATATATGTTTAACTTTTATCGAAAACCTATGATGGACAAATCCTACAAATTGAACCGTTTTGGCGGTTTCGTAGGTCAGGTTGAGGCATCTCAACCCCAGCGTCGGAAGGGGCTAGTCTGCTTCCTGTCTATGCTGGTGATGGCAATGCTGTTGGGCAACTCAGCAGCCTGGGCGCAGGGACGTACCATAACGGGCCGAGTAACTGATCCGGCCGGATCGGGCTTACCTGGAGTTAGTGTTCAAATTAAAGGAACGCAGCGTGGTACAAATTCAGACGCTGAGGGTAAATACTCAATTAACAATGTGCCCGATAATGCAACGCTAGTGTTTAGTTTCATCGGTTTTACGTCACAGGAAGTTCCGGTTGGTAACCAATCGTCTGTCGATGTAAAACTATCCGACGACACCAAGGCACTAGAAGAAGTTGTGGTTGTAGGTTATGGCACCGCTAAACGGAAAGATCTGACGGGTTCTGTTACGCAGGTCACTTCCAAAGATTTCAATGCTGGTGTAAACCCCAACCCACTACAAGCTATTCAGGGTAAAGTAGCGGGTTTGATTATCACATCGCCTTCTGGAGATCCAACCCAGGCGCCAACGGTTCGTCTGCGTGGTTACACTTCATTGGCTGGCGGCTCCGATCCACTGTATGTGGTGGATGGTATGATTGGTGTTCCCATCACTACCATTTCTCCCTCCGACATCGAGTCGATGGATGTATTAAAAGATGCCTCTGCTGCTGCTATTTATGGATCAAGAGCGGCTAATGGCGTTATCCTCGTGACCACCAAGCGTGGTAAGTCGGGTAAAACAACGGTTTCGTTCAATAACTACGTAGGTGTGTCTACGATTTCAAAAACGTATGACATGCTGGATGCACAAGGCTATCGCGATGCCGTTACGCAAATTAAAGGTGCGGCATCGTTAACGGATAAGCAACGTTTTCCAGATGGAAATTTTAATACCAACTGGACGAAGGAAGTTACACAGAATGCCTTCATTAACAACCACGAGCTCGCTATTGCGGGTGGTTCGCCAGCTTTCAGCTATCGGGGTTCGCTCAGCTATATCAATCAGAACGGGATCATTAAAAGAACGGGACTGGATCGTCTAACCGGCCGTATCAATCTTGATCAGAAATCGTTTGACAACCGACTGAACGTTCAGTACAACCTGTCCTATACTGAAACGAACAAGAATTATGATAATGGCTTCTTTGGCCGTGCTTTAACTTTCCTGCCAACGTTACCTGTCCGCAACGCCGACGGATCATATTATGAAGTAGGTGGTAGTTTTGACCTCTTCAACCCGGTTGCCATGATGGAGAACGTGGTCAACAATGGCGTTCAGCGGTATTTGCAGGGCGGTATGAATTTGCGCTACGAGATCCTGGATGGGTTAACACTGGGCGTTAGTGGCCAGATCCAACGGGATAACACAGTCAATAGCTTCTACACCAATCCAGCCATTAAAGCATTTGCCGCTAATAATGGTCGTGCAGGCCGGTCTTATTCAGAGTCAAACACGAAATTGCTGGAACTCACGGCTAACTACACCAAAGGATTTGGTAGTCAGAATAGCAACTATTCGTTATTAGCAGGTTATTCATACCAATATTTTGATAACGATGGTTTTGGAGCAGCCAACTCGGGTTTCGTAACGAGCGATATTACGTATAACAACCTGGGCCTGGGTTCTGGTACGCTGGTTAGTCCTGCTAACAACTATGCTACCTCATACCACAATAGCTCGAAATTGATTTCCTTCTTTGGTCGGGCCGCGCTGAATCTGAACGATAAGTACAATGTAACGGCAACTCTTCGTCGGGACGGCAGTTCTAAATTTGGCCAGAACAACAAATGGGGTATGTTTCCATCGGTGGGTTTAGGCTGGACCATTACGAACGAGCCGTTCTTCCCAAAGAGCAACGCACTTAATTTCCTGAAACTTCGTGCTGGTTGGGGACAAACGGGTAACTCAGAAGGGATTGCTGCCTATAATTCAATTCAGTTATATGGACAGAAAGGTACCTACTATGATGGCAAACTGGGCGATTTCCTGCCAGGCTATGGTATCACACAGAACGCAAACCCAAACCTGAAATGGGAGGTACTGACTACGTCGAACATTGGTTTAGATTTTCAACTAGCAGGTGGTCGTTTCTCGGGTACAGTAGAGTACTATAACAAGTTAACCAAAGATATGCTGTACCTTTATTCGGTACCTGCCGATGGTATTACGTACTTTACCAACCAGATTCTGTCCAATGTAGGCTCGATGCGTAACAGTGGGTTTGAATTATCATTTGGGGGCGATGTCATCCAGAAAGGTAATTTCTCCTGGAATGCACGGGCTGTAGGTGCCTATAACAAAAACACAGTTGTTTCACTGTCGAATGATCAGCTTAGCACCGGGCTGGTTCGTTTTAACCCCTTCAACGGTCGGGGCCTGTCCGATGTGTTTGCTTCTTATCTGACCCCTGGTCAGCCATTAGGTGAGTTCAATAATGTGCCTACGTTTACAGGGAGCTACTCAGCAGATGGTCAGCCATTATTGAAACCGGGAACTGGCGACACACCAGTAGTAGATTTTAAAAATTCAGATGCGGCTGCGGCTGTTAATGCTGGAAGTCCATTAAAACAGGGTAATCCACAGCCCTTCCTGAATGCGTCGTTTATCAATACATTCCGCTACAAAGGGTTTGATGTATATTTCCAGTTACGCGGAACATTTGGAAACACCATCCTGAATGCCATCCGGTCGAACCTGTTAATTCCAGGTTCAATTCTGGAAACCAATATGCTAAAAGGTGTAACGGATTATCCTAAAAACTATGGTGTAAACGTACTGTCGAGCAACTGGCTAGAAAGCGGTTCATTTGTTCGATTCGATAACTGGCAAGTTGGTTACAACATTCCATTGCCTGCCAGCAAGTACATTTCAAACGCCCGAGTTTATGTAGGAGGTAACAATCTATTTGTTATTACCAAATACAAAGGTGTCGACCCAGAACTACAAGTAAAGGCTGATTTACAACAGGGGTCACAGGCACCTAATACGATTGGTGTAGATGGAGGAGGATATGGTAATACCGTTTATCCTAAAACCCGTTCGTTCCAATTGGGCCTTAATTTGACCTTCTAAACTGCCTTTGGTCCACAAATCGACTACTCTTCAAAAAGTAGTCGATTTGGTAAATTTTTTAGTTGACAAATCGTTAGTATCACATTCTGTGGCTAACACTGTAACTAGTTAATTATCAAAAACTTCGATGAAACAAATAACTATAAAAGTGCTTCTGGGCTGCTCGGCGTTAATGCTGGTAGGACAATCCTGCACAGATCTTAGTGAGACTACCTATGACGTTATCCCAACTAGTGGAACCTTTGGGAACACGGCCGCTCAACAGGCCGCCCTTATTGGGCCGCTTTATAACGGTCTGGGTGACTATTATGGGAACATGTCTAACCTGAATACGACCACAGACGAGCAGATTGTTCCAACTCGGGGTGGCGACTGGAAAGATGGTGATAACTGGAAACGGTTATATCAGCACACATGGGATCCTGTTACAGATAACGGCCAGTTCAATGGTCCCTGGTCCTGGTGTTACAACAACATCACCAGTATCAACCAGCAGCTTGGTACCATTACGGATGCTAACACCAAAGCTGAGTTACGAGCTCTGCGGGCATTCTTCCATTATCAGGCAATGGATTTGTTTGGCAATGTAATTATCTCTGATGCTATTACATCGGCTTCACCGAAGCAAAGTACACGGGCTGAAGTGTTCGCCTGGGTTGAGAAAGAGTTGCTGGCTGTATATTCAACCCTGAGCGAAGAGCCTCGTGGTTCGTATTATGGCCGTATGAACAAATGGGTAGCCGACATGATTCTGGCTAAAATGTATCTGAACGCGCAAGTGTATACAGGTACGGCTCGTTGGGCAGACGCGATTACCCGTTGCGATAACATCATCAAATCAGGTAAATTCCAGATTGCTGGTGATTACTTCAGCAACTTCGTGACCCAGAATCAAAACTCTACGGAAATCATTCTGGCAACTCCCTTCGACAAGTCGAAGCGGACTGGATTTAACGTGCAAATGAAGACCCTGCACTACCTGAACCAGTTGACCTATAATCTGGGAACAGCTCCCTGGAATGGTTGGGCAACGGTAACGGAGTTTTATAATTCATTTGATGATAAAGACGTTCGGAAAAAGCAGTGGATTGTTGGTCAGCAGTATGATGCTGCTGGTAAACCACTGATGGACGATGCCCTGCCAATGGTGTTCCGGCCTGAAGTTGAACAATTCGTTTTCGATGCGGGTGCTAATGGCCGTCTAGCGGGTGCCCGTAGCCAGAAGTATCAGATTCAGGCAAACAATACGTTCACTGATCAGGATAATGACTTTGTTATCTACCGTCTGGCCGACGTCTATATGATGCGTGGCGAAGCGAAATTCCGGTTAGGACAAACTGCCGATGCGCTTACCGATTTTAACATCATCCGCGCTCGGGCCGGTATGCCTAACTACACGGCGTTGACAGCAGAAGAAATTCTGGCCGAACGTGGCCGTGAATTAGCCTGGGAGCAACACCGTCGTCAGGATTTGATTCGTTTCGGACAATTTACGAAAGCCTGGCGCCTGAAGCCTGCATCGCAGGATTTCCGTCAACTGTTCCCAATCCCGAAAGACCAGTTATCGCTGAATCCCAATTTGAAACAAAATCCAGGTTATTAATTGGATTTATCTTTTACAACGAAAGCGGCCCTGAGATATCTCGGGGCCGCTTTCGTTGTAGATTAACCTCGACCTGTCATTCGGGTAAGTTTCAGAAGTTTCAGAGCAACCCGATTTGTCAGCTCACCCGGCTGCAAGCGCCATTGCCAGCTTCGACCACCCAAGCCGGGCGTATTCATTCGATGCGTTTCATCAAGATTTAAAATGTCCTGTACCGGCATAATGGCCAAACGAGCCACCGATTGCATAGTTAGCCGGCAAATCTGATCAACCACATTTTTTTCGGTCACTCTAAAGCCCAGATAATTATCCATGCGCTTTCGATGAGCGTCATCAGATTCCCGAAACCAACCTAACGTAGTGTTATTATCGTGCGTACCCGAATAAACCACAAAATTCTCGGTGTGATTATGAAAGGCGTAAGTAGAAGTAGGCATATCATGCCCAAAACCAAACTGAATCACACGCATACCGGGAATACCATAATGCTGCAAATAGGGTTGAATATTAGCTGCCTTAGCGCCTAAATCTTCGGCAATGATGGGTAAATTCACAAACTGCCGATGCATGGCATGCATGAATGCTTCGATTGGAGCTTTTACCCACTCCCCTACTCTAGCCGTCGGTTCGCT
This sequence comes from Spirosoma flavus, assembly GCF_054778555.1. Classification (NCBI taxonomy): domain Bacteria; kingdom Pseudomonadati; phylum Bacteroidota; class Cytophagia; order Cytophagales; family Cytophagaceae; genus Spirosoma; species Spirosoma flavus. The sequence goes on along the minus strand of NZ_BAAGZL010000001.1, from coordinate 203,250 downwards.
GGCCGGAATTTCCCAGTATTCAGCAAATCCCAGAAAATGGTCGAGTCTTGTCAGGCTGTAGAGCGACATTTGATGGCGTAATCGCTGCATCCACCAGGCAAATCCGGTACGTTCGTGCTGGGGCCAATCATAAATAGGGTTACCCCATCGCTGACCGTATTCACTAAAGTAATCGGGAGGGGCTCCGGCCACAAATAGCGGCTGAAAATTGGCATCCAGTTTGAACAAAGTCGGGTTAGCCCACACATCAGCACTATTAAACTGAACGTAAATCGGAATATCTCCTATGATATGAATTTTCTTCTGATAGCAGTAGGCCGTCAATTCATTCCACTGCCGCAGAAAAAAGTACTGCATAACCTTCACAACCTCAATGGTATCATGCAATGTCTTAGTCTGATGCGCCAACGCAGCCGGTTCACGTCGGACAAGCTCTTCTGGCCAACGTACCCAAGTTGGCTCTTCAGTTGCTTCTTGTAAAGCCGTAAATAGCGCATAGTCATCCAACCAATCGGCTTGCCAAGAACAAAACCGATCATAATCACTACGTTGTGCAGGATTAGCTTTACTCAGAAACGTTTCGGCGGCTCTCTGCAGCAAGGGACGTTTCTTGATCCAGGCCGCATGAAGCGTCGAAGGAGCCAGCACCAAAGGACCCGCTAATACGCCTGTATCTACATTACCCGACGTAGCGGTTGGGGCCGAAATCGTTACGTCCTGAACAGGTTGTTCGTTGAAAACAGCTAGATCGCTTTTTTTAAGCCACCCTTCATCAGCCAGTTTCTCCAAACTAATCATGAGAATATTACCGGCAAAAGCCGACGGGCTGCTGTAGGGTGAAAAACCAGAACCGGGGTCTACAGGCGTAAGGGGCAGAATTTGCCAGTACGTCTGACCTGAGGCTTCCAAAAAATTAGCAAAACGATAGGCTTCAGGCCCTAAGTCGCCGACGCCATGTGCTGAAGGGAGCGACGTAATATGAAGGAGTAATCCGCTGGAACGTTGTTGAAGCATGCAAAAAAAGTTGTCACCGGGCCGCCGGTGCGGTCAGTTGTTGATAGTTAACAGTCGTCAGTCGATAGTAAACTGCTTCTGAATACTATTAACTGATGACTGTTGACCATTGACTTGTTTTTGTACAAATCCGCTCCAGGCCGATTTTGTTTAGGCTTTTTCGTAAAAACCTTATTGCCAAAGCCCTTCGGTTCATAAATGCCCAGAAAATGACAAAGCGCTTTCTTGACCTTACGCGGTTTTTCTCCTAATTTTGCAGTCCCAAATAAAGGGCAATCGTAAAATCAAGCAATACCATATACAAATGACAACGGCAACGGCAGTCAATACAGGTAAGATTACGCAAATAATCGGGCCGGTTGTGGACGTGAGTTTCGAGGGTGAAGGCACTCGGATTCCCGCCATTCTGGACGCGCTCAAGGTAACAAAAAGCAATGGCCAGGAGGTAATTCTGGAAGTTCAGCAACACCTCGGCGAAGACCGGGTTCGGGCCATCGCTATGGACTCGACAGACGGATTATTTCGTGGTCTGGACGTAGTTGACCTGGGTACACAAATCACAATGCCCGCTGGCGAAGGTATCCGCGGTCGGCTGTTCAACGTAGTAGGTCAAGCCATCGACGGTATTCCTCAGCCAACATCGACGGGTAAGGGCTTACCAATTCACCGGGGCGCTCCAAAATTTGAAGACCTCGCTACGTCGACCGAAGTACTTTTCACGGGTATCAAAGTAATCGACCTGCTGGAGCCATATGCGAAAGGTGGTAAAATTGGTCTTTTCGGTGGTGCCGGTGTGGGTAAAACCGTATTGATTCAGGAATTGATCAACAACATCGCGAAAGCGTATTCGGGTCTGTCGGTATTTGCTGGCGTGGGCGAACGTACCCGCGAAGGGAATGACCTGCTCCGCGAAATGATCGAAGCCGGTATCATTAAATATGGTGAAGGCTTCAAGCATTCGATGGAAGAAGGCGGCTGGGATTTGACCAAAGTTGATTTGGAAGAGATGACCAAAAGCCAGGCTACGTTCGTATTCGGTCAGATGAACGAACCGCCGGGAGCCCGCGCTCGGGTAGCTCTATCGGGTCTGACAATTGCGGAACACTTCCGCGATGGTGATGGCGAAGGTGCAGGTCGTGATATTCTTTTCTTCGTAGATAACATTTTCCGCTTCACGCAGGCTGGTTCAGAGGTATCGGCTCTGTTGGGTCGGATGCCATCGGCCGTAGGTTACCAGCCTACGCTGGCTACCGAAATGGGTGTGATGCAGGAACGTATCACGTCGACCAAACGGGGTTCTATTACGTCGGTACAAGCCGTTTACGTACCTGCCGATGACTTGACTGATCCTGCTCCAGCTACTACGTTCGCTCACTTGGATGCAACGACCGTATTGAGCCGGAAAATTTCGGAGCTGGGTATCTACCCTGCCGTTGACCCACTTGATTCTACGTCGCGGATTCTAAGCGCCGAAATCTTAGGTGATGAACACTATAACACGGCTCAGCGCGTGAAGCAGATTCTGCAACGCTACAAAGAATTGCAGGACATCATCGCCATTCTGGGTCTGGAAGAACTTTCTGAGGAAGACAAACTGGTGGTTGCCCGCGCTCGTCGCGTACAACGCTTCCTGTCGCAGCCATTCTTCGTAGCGGAGCAATTCACTGGTCTGAAAGGCGTGCTGGTTCCGATTGAAGACACCATCAAAGGCTTTAACGAAATCATCGACGGCAAATATGACCACCTGCCAGAAGCAGCTTTCAACCTCGTTGGTACGATTGAAGATGCCATTGCGAAAGGTGAAAAACTGCTGAAAGAAGCTGGTCAATAACGTACCGTAGCATTGGTTTCTGAACGTAATGCTACGTCATCCGAAACCAATGCTTACTTCTCAAGTCTTAACAGTTCGCAAAACATAAAAATCAATTTTATGAAAACTATCCGTTTTGACTTGGGAATTACCTGTCTGCTGTTCAGCTTAGTGACGCTACGTTCATTTGGACAAGAAACTCAGCCAACATCAGTGTCTGTGCAGGAGCCGAAGAAAGTGGTGGGCGCAATTCAGGATACGTCAATTACACCCGGCGTTTCTGCGAGTGTTGCCCAGAACGATGCTACTACAGCTCATTTAGACAACGCAATAGCCGCACTCAACAAAGGCGATAAAGCTGCAACAACGCAAGAGTTACAGGCTGGGATCGCTGGTCTTGAGACGCAGGCTAAAACCGAAAAAACGTCGTTTTCAACTAAATTATTGGCTCAGGCAGGCAAACTGAAAGCATTGCTTCCGCTAATTCCAGACGGTGCTTTAGGCAACGGAATATTGGGTAAAGCAGTCAGTTTAGCAAAATTGGCTTCCGGTGGTAGTAAACTCGAAGGACTCTTAGCGGCTGGCTCATTGCTGGGTAAAGGCAGTCAGTTAACAAGTGGTCTGTCAGGTATCAGCAGTGCATTATCAGGTTTAGGCGGAACTACACAATCGTCTGGACAGTCGCTGGTTACTAAAGTACTCTCTACGGTTGGTAAGCTTGATCAGGGCGGTTTAGTGGCTAAAGCAGCCGAACCCGTTGCCAAGACCGAAGTTAGCAGTGTACTTAATTTGATAAAAGGAGTTTTATAAAGGATGTATGATGTATAAAGTATGATGTAGTTTGCTCGTCATATTTCATATATCATACATCATACTTCTCTCTTATATGACATTAGATATTATCACTCCCGACCGTAAGGTCTTTTCCGGCGAAGCAAGTGCGGTTACGTTTCCGGGTAGCGAAGGGCAGTTTCAGGTACTAAACAACCACGCAGCGATGGTAAGCACCCTTGACCGCGGGCCAATTATCGTGCAGACCGCATCCGGACAGGAAACATTCACCGTCGATGGTGGCGTAGTGGAAGTGCTTCAAAACAAAGTATTAGTGTTGGCAGAAGCCATAGTAGCCTGAATAAATGTCTATTTTTGTTAAAAAGCGATTCACTTGCTGTAAGTGAGTCGCTTTTTTTGTGATTGCCAATTCGATTTTCGAGCTTTAATTTCGTCCAATTCTCCGTTTCGTTTTCTTCATCATGGCTACCAAACCCTTCATTGTCGGTATTACCGGGGGCAGTGCGTCCGGCAAAACATCTTTTCTAAAGGACATATTAAATGCTTTCACCGAAGAGCAAATCTGCCTGATTTCTCAGGACAATTACTATCGAACCCTCGATCATATTCCGCAGGACCAGAACGGAGTCTATAATTTCGATTTACCTGTCACGATTAATCACGAATTGTTTGCTGAACATTTAAGTGAGTTACATGCCGGAAAAACCGTCGAAACACCTGAGTACACTTTCAACAACCCAAACGCCATTCCCCGGACGCTAACGTATCGGCCCACTCCAATCATCATTGTAGAAGGTTTATTCGTTTTTCATTTTTCAGATGTAGCTACTCAGTTGGATTTGAAGGTGTATATAACGGCCAAAAATCGCATTAAACTTGACCGACGACTCCTTCGCGATCAGGCCGAACGGGGACTATCAGAAGAGACAATTAATTATCAATGGAAATACCATGTTCGTCCAGCTTATCAGGAGTACGTGAAACCGCATAAGGATGAAGCGGACATCGTCATTCCTAATAACAATCACTATAAAAAGGGCTTGGATGTATTGATGGCTTTTTTGAAAACGAAGATTTAACAATGCGGGCGAAAATCTGTGCTACGTTATTTCAATCACGACTCCTTCACTTTCGGGATAGCCAGTACAAGTCAGAACCCAACCATCAGCCAGATCGCGTTCTGTCAGTACGTCGTTGATAGTCATGTGTATGTTACCAGAAAGACAATGGGCAGCACAGGTGGAACATCGCCCGCCCCGGCAGCTATAGGGCAACGTAACACCCTCGTCCAGAGCCGCTTGTAGAATTGATTTATACGCTGGCACCTGAATTTCAATTTCACGCCCCCGGAAACGTAGCAATACTGTCTGGTCATTAGCAACAGTAGGCGGAGGTGTCAGAACCACAGGCTCGACTACAAAATTTTCCCGCCGAATCTGATCCAGTCGAAAGCTGCTGAAAACAAGCGTAAACTGCGCCATGCGCATGTAATCGCCGGGACCACAGATGAAAAAACGTAATGTTTCCGTATCTGAGGTTCCTATTAACTCAGGAAGTAATCGTTCGAGTAATACGTTGTTCAGCCGCCCGCGTAAGCCACTCCAATCATCGGATGGGCTACTTAACAAATGAAATAGACGAAATCGTTGAGGAAATTGCTGCTCTAAAAAGGATAGTTCATCTCTAAAAATTATGCTACGTTCGTTCGAGTTACTATACAGCAACGTAACGCGCCGGGCCGATTCGGTACTTAGAATGTACTTTATTAACGAAAACAAGGGCGTTATGCCACTTCCCGCTCCCAACAGTACTACGTCTCCCATCTGACTATCATCGAATGTGAACCGACCAGCGGGTTGTAGACTCGTCAGTGTATCACCAACACGTAACGTATCGTGCAGGTAGCGCGAGATCTCACCGTTTTGCACGCGCTTAATTGTCAATTGCAACTCTTCTCCCAGTGCTGAACTAAGCGAATATGACCGCCGAACTTCATGACCGCCATGTTGCACTATCAGGGTTAGGAATTGACCTGCTCGATACGTAACAGGCTTTCCGTCTAGCGGTTCTAGAAAATAGCTTCGGGTATCAGCCGTTTCGGAAATGATCCGTGTGATACGTAGTTTCAGAAAATCGTCGGTCATGAACAGGCAATTACTTTCTCACAAAACACATCAAATAACAAAGGTTGTTTGAAAGCCGAAAACGTTTCCCCAAATTCGCCCCGCACGGTTTGACGTAGCACCACCAATTTCAATAAAAAATGTGGGTACTGTGACATTCCGTTCGCTACGTTGTTATTTAATAAAGCAACTACACAACTAATGGAAGCTCTCCTTGAAGAAGTTCAGCGCGTAGGATATGTAAATAAACCGGTGGCCGAAGACATCGATCTGGTAGCCGAAATCAATCGGTTGAAAAAAGAAAAGAATGCCGTCATTCTGGCCCACTACTACGTTGACGGTGCCATTCAGGATTTGGCTGATTACATCGGCGATAGTCTCGGACTAAGCCAGCAGGCAGCCGCTACGCCCGCCGATATGATTGTTTTCTGTGGCGTACACTTTATGGGTGAAACCGCTAAAATCCTGTCGCCCCAGAAAAAAGTGATTATTCCTGATCTCAACGCAGGCTGTTCACTCGCCGATTCGGCCCCCGCCGACAAGTTTGCTGACTTTAAAGCGCAGTACCCAGATCATATTGTGCTGTCATATATTAATTGCTCAGCCGACATAAAGGCGTTGTCCGACATCATCGTTACGTCGTCGAACGCGCTGAAAATTGTGGAGAGTTTGCCGAAAGATCAGAAAATCATTTTTGCGCCCGACGCCAATTTAGGTCGTTACATCGCCAAAAAGACGGGCCGTGATATGGTGCTTTGGGATGGTGCCTGTATTGTTCATATTGACATTTCGCTGGAGAAACTTCATAAACTCCGGGTTCAATATCCTGAAGCAAAATTCATCGCTCACCCCGAATGTCAGGAACATATTCTAAGCGAAGCCGATTACGTTGGTTCGACTACTGCTCTGCTGAAATACGTAGTGGATAGTCCGGAACAAACATTCATCGTTGGAACGGAAGCGGGTATTCTGCACAAGATGAGACAGGCGGCTCCGCACAAGAAAATCATCCCGGCTCCCGCCAGCCAGAATAATACCTGTGCCTGCTCAGAATGTCCCTACATGAAGATGAACACACTTGAAAAAGTGTACAACTGTATGCTTTACGAGCAACCTGAAATCATCGTTCCGGAAGATGTTCGTTTGAAGGCTTATGAATCAGTAGCACGTATGTTGGAGTTGAGCAAGTAAACTATCTATTTTGCTCTGATTAATTCGACACCAATGCCCCATCAATTTGATTTTCTGATTATTGGCTCCGGCATCGCGGGCCTGAGTTACGCCACCAAGCTGGCTATGCATTTTGAAAAAGTTGGCCAGGACATACGTATTGGCGTCATTACGAAGGTGCAGGCCGACGAAACCAACACCAAATACGCGCAGGGCGGTATTGCCGCCGTTTGGTCGGAAGACGATTCGTTCGAGAAGCACATTGATGATACAATGGTGGCGGGCGACTTTCTGAGTGATCGGCATATTGTGGAAATCGTTGTGCGAGAGGGCCCTGGCCGCATTCGTGAATTGATTGATTACGGCACTCGGTTCGACAAAGAACACGGCAGCACCGACTATGATTTAGCCAAAGAAGGCGGCCACTCCGATTTTCGGATTCTGCATTTTAAAGACATTACGGGAGCTGAAATAGAACGGGCGTTGCTTGAAAAAGCTAATTCGCTGAAATCCATTGAGATTTTTACCCATTTCTACGCCGTTGAACTGATTACTCGCCATCAACTCGGCGAAACTGTTCATCGTTATGATAGTGACAACAAGTGTTTCGGTGCTTACGTATTGAACACAAAAACAGGTCAGGTTGAGCGATTTATGGCGAAAACCACCTTGTTAGCTACGGGTGGTATCGGTAATATTTACCAGAGCACAACGAATCCCAGCATTGCTACGGGCGATGGCATTGCAATGGCGTACCGGGCAAAAGGAATTTGCAAGGATATGGAATTCATTCAGTTCCATCCAACAGCGCTGTACGAACCCGGTAAGAAACCAAACTTCCTGATCTCGGAAGCAGTACGTGGTTTTGGTGGTGTGCTACGTACCAAAAAAGGTGCTACGTTCATGGAAAACTACGATCCGCGCTTATCACTCGCCCCACGCGACGTAGTGGCCCGCGCGATTGACTCCGAAATGAAAAAGTCGGGGGATTCGCACGTGTATCTGGACGTAACGCACTGCGATTACGAGAAATTTGTCGAACATTTCCCGACTATCACGGCCTACTGCCGCGATAAATTGGGGCTGGATTTGCGGAAAGATTACATTCCGGTCGTACCAGCGCAGCACTACCTCTGCGGGGGCATCCGTGTGAATGAATGGGGGCAAACAAACATCCAGTTTTTGTATGCTGTAGGTGAATGCTCCTGCACAGGCCTTCACGGCGCTAACCGACTGGCTTCCAATTCATTACTAGAAGCTGTTGTGTTTGGGCACCGGGCTTATGAAAAAACCGTCGAGCTTCTTGACCAAGCTGTTTCACCCGACAATATTCCCGAATGGAACGACGCCGGTACTACGCACCCTGAAGAATTGGTGCTGGTGACGGAAATGAAGAAGGAATTAGAGTCGATTATGTCTAACTATGTTGGTATTGTACGTACCAATCGTCGTTTGAAACGCGCCATGGACCGGCTTGAGTTGATTTATTTGGAACACGAAGAACTGTACCGGCAATCGAAAGTATCGGTTCCCATCTGCGAACTACGTAACATGATTGAAGTGGCTTATCTCGTCATCAAAATGGCGATGGCCCGAAGAGAGAATACAGGGCTGCATTTTAATTTGGATAACGTGAAGGCGTAAATAGAAATACCGTTTCACTGAACGTCAATTGGAGTAATTATTGTTTCTTCGTGAGAAAACAAAATTCATATGGAGTCATCTGATAACCTTTCTAATCGCCCGAAAGGCGGAGCAGCATTGTTTCGATGGATTCTGGAACAACGGAAACTAGAAGAAACAAAACCTCACCTATTAACTGAAAGTCAGAAAGCGGCTATAGCTGAATTAAAAAAACGTAATGCAGAACGAGGAACAACAATCGTTAAAGCATGACTTTTCGTTCGGTGGAGGTCCTACAAACTCTTACTATTTTGCGAATGGTTTAGGGATTATCTATGAAATAATGTTTAAACCTTCTGGTTATTTATTTCCTGATAATCCAGAGTTTAATAGTGACGTTTACGAATTTGCTATACGTATTGAAGAGAATATACTCAATATAGACCCGCCATCCGACCCACTCTTGCCACCAACTATTGCAGCGGTTTTCCGGGATTTCTTTAGTAGAGAAGGCGCAGTTGTCGTTTATATATGTGATTCATCGGATGGAAGACAGGCAGTGCGTTTCAGGAAATTCAACTCATGGTATAGCTATTTTGAGGGCAGAGGCACAACGCTCATGAAAATAGATTTAGAATTTGAAGACCAAGGTGATCCTGTTTACACGTCACTAATTCTACGGGCTCGACATCCACTCTTGCAGCAAATCGTTGTAGCTTACCAGAAATTGATTCTTTCGGCCGATAGTAACGACAAATAATCACCATCTTACTGGCCCATTTTATTCGCCCACAGAATCATGAATCACCAGGATATCATCGACTTCATCAACCAGAGTGCCAGCCCGAAAATTAAATATGCCTTTACAGACATCGACGGAGTGCTACGTGGTAAGATCATCCACCGGCAGAAGTTTCTGGATGGCCTGGCGGATGGTTTTGGGTTTTGCGACGTAGTATGGGGCTGGGATTCGGCGGATACCCCTTATGACAACGGACGTACTACCGGATGGCATTCGGGTTATCCCGATGCACCGGTACGTATCGACGTATCGACGTTCAGGCAACTACCCTGGGAAGATAACATTCCGTTTTTCATAGCCGACTTTAGTTATTCGGCTGATGGCTCAACGAATAACTACGCATTATCATCCTGTCCACGTAGTCTGCTGAAACGTATTGCCGGGCAGTGTGCGGAAATGGGCTTTCACGCTGAATTTGCGCAGGAGTTTGAGTGGTTCAATTTCCGCGAAACACCACATAGCCTTCAGGAAAAGAACTTTCAGAACATGGAGCCGCTTACGCCGGGAATGTTCGGTTACTCGATACTACGTCCTTCGCTCGAGAGTGCTTTTTACCACGACCTATTCGATCTGCTCGCTCAATTTGATATTCCGTTAGAGGGCCTTCATACCGAAACAGGACCGGGGGTTTATGAAGCCGCTATCATGCACGACGAGGTTGTTCGGGCTGCTGATAAAGCCGCTCTATTCAAAACTGCCGTGAAGGAAATTGCATATCGTCATAACGTAGTAGCTACGTTCATGGCGAAATGGAACGCCGATTTACCGGGTTGCAGCGGGCACATTCACCAGAGTTTGTGGAACCCGGATCGAACGAAAAACCTGTTTTTCGATGAGTCGCAGCCAAATCGCATGAGCGAATTAATGCGGCAATTTATGGCTGGTCAGTTGTATTGCCTGCCGCACATTACGCCTATGTTTGCGCCAACCATCAACAGCTATAAACGGCTGGTGGAAGGTGCCTGGGCACCCACTACCATTACGTGGTCGGTAGATAATCGGACGACGGCGCTTCGGGTATTGAACCATAAGGAAGCTTACACGCGCGTTGAGCATCGCGTATCAGGCGCTGACACAAACCCATATTTAGCTATTGCGGCCTCGCTGGCATCGGGTTTATACGGCATCCGGCACAAACTGACACTCGATATTCCGGCATCGGTTGGTAATGGTTATGCCGATAAACGTAACGGCATCCTGCCGATAAACCTGGAAGAAGCGACCCGAGCAATGGCTAGTTCACCGGTGGCGGCCGAACTCTTTGGAGCCGAATTTGTTGACCATTTCACCCGAACCCGCGATTGGGAATGGCGGCAGTATCTGCGCCAGGTCAGCGATTGGGAGTTAAAACGGTATTTTGAAATTATTTAATGTGTAGAAACGTAACGTAGTGCGTTTTTACACGATCGAATCAAATGCGTCTTGTTGATTACCAAACAATAATAAAAAAAGCCTGGGCGGAATTCGATAATTCCATCCAGATTCACACTATTGAAGATATTAGTGCGCGGGTTTCCACAAACCACGTTTTCCGGGTTCGGTTTGAGGATGGCGACCACATCATTGCCAAGCTGTCGTATTTCGGTAAGCACGAGCACTTTTTGGAAGATCACCGTATAATTCACGCGCTGGCCAACAACCTTCTTTATCCGTTCGAGAACGTACTGGCTAAGTCGTTGATACGTGACGGCCAGGTCTTTACGTATCGGTACAAAGACGCATTTATTGACGCCTGGGTCGTATTTTATAACCCAATACGTATCCAGCAGAAACTCCCTCGTCGGCTGGATGAGCATCATATTCAGATGCTGGGTCGGCAAATAGCCAAGTTTCACAAAGCCTGTTCCCGCGTCAGTACTGTATTGCCCAAATCGAGCAAAACGCTACGTTCCGATATCTGGGATTTGCTTGATCTATTGGAAACGGAAGTCGGACAGTTTGAGCACCGGATGCACATAGAGGAGTTGAAACGCCAGTGCGAATTATTCCTGACAAATCGGCAAAAATTGGTGGCTAAAACAGTCGAAACCATGCCCGTTTTTGTCGATTGGAACATTGGTAATTTCTCCGTTACGTCCAATTGCGAGCTTTTTTCCCGCTGGGATTACGACTGGTTCCGGATTAGTTATCGGGTGATGGATTTCTACTTTTTCAGTCGGGTAGTGTCGAATGTGGGTGACCGAACGGTATTCAGCTACGTCATTACTACCCTGATGGAAGACCGGTTCCTGTTATTTTTGAAAGAATACCATACCGTTTTTCCCCTAACCGAGAACGAAATTCGGTTCCTGCCCGAAGCGTACCGGTTTTTCATACTCAACTACGTCATAAAATACGGTCGTTATTTTTTCCACCGAACCTACGCTACCAAACTGCAACGGGAGGCTTACGAAATTTATTTCCCCTCGATTGAGCAGTTCGATGCAGATAAAATTCTGAAGGCGTTGGGTATTTCCTGATGTTCCGTTCAGCAATGAACGACCCTAAGAACCTGTTTCTGCTGATTGAGCGCATCCGGCAAGGTAATGATTCCGCCTTCCACCATCTTTACGAGACCACCAAAAGCCGTGTTTTTAATACGGCCCTCAGCTACGTACGTTCGCGGGAAGATGCTGAAGAAATTACGCAGGATGTGTTTATTGAGGTATTCAGGTCGGTGGATGGTTTCAAAGGCGATGCAGACGTAACGACCTGGATTTATCGGATTACCGTTAATAAATCCTTGGATTTCGTAAAGCATAAGAAACGCCAGAAGCGATTTGCCTTCCTGACCAGCCTGTTCGACCGAGATACCGGCGAAGTCGTTCATCACCCACCTGATTTTGTCCATCCAGGCGTTACGTTAGAAAATCAGGAAAATGCGGCCCGATTATTTCAGGCTATCGACACACTTCCTGACAAACAAAAAACGGCCTATATCCTTACGCGAGTCGAAGGTCTTAGCAACATCGAATCGGCTCAAGTTATGTCAACAAGTGTTGGGGCCGTTGAGTCACTTTTGCAGCGCGCCAACGAAAATCTGAAGAAACAGTTAACAAGTTTATATAAGTCGTTAGCCGATGACGGTTAATCAGGCCCAAACAGGCTCTGGCTGTTTGATTTTCGATAGATAATACAACCTTCGGTTCAAACAGCCAGAGCCTGTTTGGGCCTGATTAATTATTCACCCGTAGGAATCCTCTATAATTGTCGTCTCAATCAATATGGAACCAGAAAAAGAAAAATGGATTAACGACGTACTACGTAGCGTGGACGGTATCGAACGAGCCGAACCGAGTCCGTTTTTGTATGCCAAAATCCGCCATCGACTGTTTGAAGCCGCACCGACAGTTTTTCTTCCCACTCGAACGGTATGGTTGGTTGTTACGTCTTTTGCTCTCTTATTATTGCTTAACTGGCGTGTCGTGAGCCAGCAGGTTCAGCCTTCCGATGCAGATGATTTGAGCACTGTAGTATCAGAAATGCAGCTTTATCCGGCTACGAATCAGCCCTACAGCCAATGGAGCGAACAAAACTACTGACCATTGCCGTCGTAGGCCTACTTATTCTGAATCTCCTTACGATTGGCTATCTGGTTCTGAATTCGGGGCGGCAATCTCTATCAACCAATAATCAGCACCCACCAATGGGGGGCGGTGGCCCGTTTCGAATTATCGTCGAGCGGCTTCATTTTGACGAGGAGCAACGACGGCAGTATAAAGAACTAGCCGACCGACATCACGAGCAAACAGAGAAACTCAATGATGAATCCGTTCAGCTTTTTCAGACGTACTACAAGCTGCTAGCTGCACCCCAGTCTGACTCCTCCAACACCAATGTTCTGCTACGTCAAATTGCTGACGTTCAACGACGTATTGCCGAATTGAATTTCAGCCATTTCCAGGAAATTAAAGCTTTATGCCGCCCCGATCAACAAGCTGATTACAGCAAGCTGGTCGATGATCTAGCCCGCTTATTCGGAAAACTCCAACGTCGCCAAGGTCCCAATGGAGGGCCGCCAGAAGGACATCCTGATGGCCCTCGCGAAAATTTTCCACCCCACCCGTAGGAATCGTTGCGGAGCATCGTCTAAGCTGATACTTAACAATCAAATTAGTATGAATCGCTCTCACTTATTCACTACGTTAGCCGTTGCGTTTGGATTGACCACCTTTGTCGCCTGTCAACAAGGTGATAATACGGTAAAGCCCTCTACCGGCACTCCGTCGGGACCTACCCCCTCAGGGCCTACATCAGGTACTACGTCAACGGGAAGTAGCACAACGTCTGGGTCAACAAGTACAACAACGACTCCCTCTGTAGGCGCCGGTGTTCCTGACGTTTACAAGAAAATTTATGGTGCTACCGAAATCTACGTCGAAGGCACCAACATCGTGATTAAAACCACGAGTCTCCCAGACCACAAAAGCCCATATTATCAGGGTACAACCTGGGCCAGTACGTTGTATGAGGCTTATAATGGCACTAACACCAACTTCAGTATCAATCCAAACCGGATTAGTCAGAGCAATCTTACGTTCAAGATTCCGATGGATCCTGCGGTCGATGCCTCCCACGCATCAACTCCTGGCGGCCCTATCGGTGTTTCGCTGAACGGCGTACCGTTTTTCAACCAGTACGCAGCCATGAGCGCTCCACTGACAAACGAAATCAACAGTTTCGACCAATACGGTGGCCATCCGCAACAACAGGGGCAGTATCACTATCACGTTGAGCCAACATACCTTACTAAATCCAAGGGCAGCGACGTATTACTGGGCTTTCTGCTGGATGGCTTTCCGGTTTACGGGCCTGTTGAAAATGGCAAAACGGTTACGAACGCTAGTCTGGATAAATACCACGGCCATACGCACGCTACGTCCGATTACCCCAACGGCATTTATCACTATCACATTACGTCCGAAGACCCTTACCTCAATGGCAGCGGATTTTATGGCAAATCGGGCACGGTTACTCAGTAAGTTAGTTGGGACAGTTTTTCTGTTGTTGCTACTTTGCCAGTGTCGGCAACAGACTGACGAACGTAGCGCAATTCCTTCCGTTTTTGCCAATGCTAATCAAACCGGATGGCAACGTAGCGAAGGCCGTTTATTTCTGAATGACCGGCCTTTTAGCGGCTGGCAATACGCCCTTTCGGACGAAGGTGATACTACGTTCGTAGGAGCATTTATTGAAGGAAAGGCGGAAGGTCAGCACCGCTCATGGTACGTCGGTCGGAAGCTTAAAGAAGTTCGTCAGTACAAAAATGGCTGGCAGGAAGGAGCGAGAACGGGCTGGTTTCAGTCGGGCAAACCGGCTTTTGTTTATCACTTCCGGAACGATGTGTACGAGGGAAATCGGAAAGAATGGTTAGCAAACGGTCGACTGATTTTCGACGGAAATTATAGTCAGGGGCAAGAAGAAGGCCGACAGCAGCAATGGTTTGCTGATGGTAGCTTAAAAATGAATTACGTAGTTCGCAATGGGCGAACATATGGCTTTACAGGAGTTAAAGACTGCGTCAATGTTTGGGATTCGATCACTGTTGCTCATTAATGTACTGGCCCTGCTATTGGGTGCTTTGGCCGTTTCTCAGATCACGCGGCAGCCAAAAGAGGCTCCTGAATATGAAGCCGTGCCGTATTATAACACACCTGATTTTACACCTATATGGTTGAATAAGCCCGGCGACGTAGCGCAAAAAATTACGCACTACGTCGCTGATTTTTCGTTTCGTGATCAGGCCAACAACGTAGTGAATCAGGAAACGGTCGCGAACAAAATTCATGTAGCAAATTTCTTCTTTACGTCCTGTCCCAGCATTTGCCCTAAAATGACAAATCTGCTCAAAGCCGTGCAGGATACGTTTCGGCATGAACCTAACGTAGTGCTATTGTCCTACAGCGTAACACCCTGGCTTGACTCGGTGCCCCGACTAGGTCAATATGCTGATAAAAAGGGGATTATAACTAACAAATGGCATTTGCTTACTGGCGAACGGGGTAAGATTTATGATTTAGCCCGCCGGTCGTACTTTGCTGAAGAAGCTATTGGTTTCACTAAAGATTCCACCGAGTTTCTGCATACCGAACATTTCATTCTAGTCGATCAAAATCGCAGAATCCGAGGAGTTTATAACGGTACTGTTCCACTCGACATTGATAAACTTATAACTGACATTAGAGTCTTATTGAAAGAAAACTGATTGAAAATTCGGCCAGCGTAGTAATTTTACGAATAATCTATTGGTGCTTTTCCCTCCTGCACCCGTTTATTCGCCCATGCAACTTGCTGATTTTAAAACCATAGCCTCTGATTACAAAGTCATATTCTTCGATGCGTTTGGAGTATTGAAAAACTCAGAGGGCATTTTGCCCGGCATCGAAAAAACATTCACCTGGCTTCGGGAAAATGGCAAAGAGTTTTACGTATTGACCAACGATGCCTCGCGTGGGCCACGCGAATTGGCAGAATCTTATTACCGGCAAGGTTTCTATGCCATTACGCCCGAACGTATCATCTCGTCGGGCATGCTGGCCCGCGAATACCTCGATTTAAAAGTCCACGACGGTACGGTAGCTTATCTGGGAACAGAAAAATCAGCCCATTACCTCGAAACGTCGGGGCTGAAAACGTTACCTATCAGTCAGGTTGATCTTAAGGAAATTGACGACATAAATGCACTTGTCCTGCTCGACGACGAAGGTTTCGACTGGAATACCGATCTCACCAAAACCGTCAATTTGCTACGTAGACGTAACATTCCGGTGATTGTGGCCAACACCGATGCTACGTATCCGGTTTCAAAAAATCGCATTGCCATTGCTATTGGGGCCGTTGCCAAAATGATTGAGGGAATCGTTGGCAAACAATTTATCCGGTTCGGCAAGCCCGATGCCCAACTTTTTATGTTCGCCTACGAACGATTGGAGAACGTATCACACGTGAGCAAACGCGATATTCTGATGGTAGGTGATACGTTGAAAACCGATATTTTGGGCGGAAATAAGTTTGGCCTGGATACGGTTCTTGTCCTGACAGGCAATACGCAGCCGCAGGACGTAGAGGTGCAGATACGTAGTACGGGAATCATCCCAACCTACGTATGTAAGTCAGTAGTAATAAAGTAGTTGTACCTGAACGTTCAGGCTACAAAATGCTTTCCCTCACCCTCGCCAACCGCTCCAGCAAGCCTTCCAACTGGTCAAGAGGTAACATATTCGCGCCGTCTGATTTAGCTTCAGATGGTTTGGGATGTGTTTCGATGAAAAGCCCATCGGCGCCAACGGCAATCGCAGCTTTGGCAATGGTAGCAATGAGAGCTGGTTTGCCACCCGTTACGCCAGAAGTTTGATTCGGTTGCTGGAGTGAATGGGTACAATCCATTACAACTGGTACACTAAATGATTGCATAGCCGGTAAATTTCGGTAATCTACAACCAGGTCGCCATAGCCAAACGAGTTGCCCCGATCAGTTAGAAAAACGGTAGCGGCTGGGTTTGTGGTTTTCACTTTTTCGACGGCGAAACCCATGCTTTCGCCCGACAGAAACTGACCTTTTTTAACGTTGACTGCCCGACCAGTTTTCGCGGCCGCTTCTAATAGTTCTGTCTGCCGACACAGAAACGCTGGAATCTGCAATACGTCCACAAAAGGAGCAGCCATTGCGGCTTCGTCCGATTCGTGAATGTCGGTCACAGTTGGTATGTCAAACGTATCTCCTACTTCCTTCAGAATAGCCAGGGCTTTTTCATCGCCAATGCCTGTAAATGAGTTCAGTTTAGTGCGGTTCGCTTTCCGGTACGAGCCTTTGAAAATGTACGGAATGCCCAATTTATTAGTGATGGCAACGATACGTTCGGCGATTTGCAAAGCCATGTCGCGCCCTTCAATGGCACATGGGCCCGCCATCAGGAAAAACTGGTTTCCAGTTGTATGTTTTAGTTTATCGATTTGCATGAGTAAACGTCTAATTCCGGGTACAAAGGTGCGGAAAACGAGTGAACAGATTTCAACTAATAAGCAATTTATGAGTGCCTGATAAATACCTTTGATTAGAACAAAAACTAGATTTTCATTAATTTTAAATCACCTGTAACTGACTGCCCAAACGCCCTATACCCTAAAAAATTGTTTGATAATACAAAGGTAAATCCGTTTCTTTGCGCAGTTTTTTAACACGAACAGACTACGAAAATGTCGGACATTGCAGAAAAAGTTAAGAAAATCATTGTAGAGAAACTAGGCGTTGAGGAGTCAGAAGTAACGCCAGAAGCAAGCTTCACCAACGACCTGGGTGCTGATTCGCTGGATACGGTTGAGCTGATTATGGAATTCGAAAAAGAATTCAATCTGCCTATCCCTGATGATGAAGCTGAGAAAATCTCTACGGTTGGCTTAGCCATTGAATATCTTGAAAAACACATTGGTAAGTAAGCAATAGCTCAACACCATTAAGTACTCGAAAGCCAGCGCCAACAAATTTACGTTCAGCGTTGTTTTTCAATTTTTATCACGCAGTATAGCTGTATGACTTTCAAACGAGTAGTAGTGACCGGCCTCGGTGCATTGACACCGATTGGCAATGATGTAACCACTTACTGGAACAACTTAGCCGCCGGTGTAAGCGGGGCCGGTCCCATTACGAAGTTTGACGCCAGCAAGTTTCGCACACAATTCGCCTGCGAAGTAAAAGGGCTGGACGTAACTCAGTACATCCCCAGGCAGGAAGCGCGCAAAATGGACGCATTTACCCATTACGCGCTCATTGCCACCGAACAAGCCGTTCAGGACGCTAACCTCGACCTTGAGACGCTCAACCGAAACAAAGTTGGCGTAATCTGGGGCTCCGGCATCGGCGGACTCAAATCGTTCGAGGACGAGATGATTGAGTACGCCAAAGGCGACGGTACACCCCGAATCAACCCATTCTTCATTGTGCGCATGATTGCCGACAGTGCATCGGGACAAATCTCGATGAAGTACGGCTTCCGTGGTACAAACTACGTAACGGTTTCGGCCTGTGCCTCTACCAATAATGCTATCATCGACGCCTTCAACTACATTCGGCTTGGGCGTCTAAATATGTGCGTAGTAGGTGGTTCCGAAGCAGCCGTTACAAAAGCGGGTATTGGTGGTTTTAACGCCAACCGTGCCCTATCGGAACGTAACGACTCGCCCGAAACGGCGTCGCGCCCTTATGACAAAGACCGCGATGGTTTTGTAATGGGCGAAGGAGCTGGCTCCATCATTCTTGAAGAATACGAGCATGCTCAGGCTCGTGGCGCAAAAATTTATGCCGAATTAATTGGTGGTGGGATGTCTTCGGATGCTTACCACATTACAGCCCCCCACCCCGAAGGGCTAGGCGCTTTTCTAGCGATGCAGGACGCACTAAACGATGCTGGTATCGCTCCTGAAGCCATTGACTACATTAATACCCACGGTACGTCTACGCCCATCGGCGATCCGCAGGAACTGAAAGCCATTCATCAGTTGTTCGGTGAGCATTCGTTCAAGATGAATATCAGCTCAACAAAGTCCATGACCGGCCATTTGTTGGGTGCTGCTGGCGCTGTAGAAGCCATTGCGTGTATCAAAGCACTTGAGCACCAGATTGTACCACCAACGATTAATCATTTTACCGAGGACGGCGAAATAGACTCTCGTTTCAACTTAACGTTCAATACCGCTCAGGCACGTCCCCTAACGACCGTAATGAGCAATGCGTTTGGTTTCGGAGGTCACAACGCCATCGTCATTTTCCGTAAACTTAGCTGAGTCGTGCAAATCGCTTTGCCACGTAGCTTTTTCAATCCTCTCGACTGGTTCCGGCCTGGGAACAAAGATCCGCGTAAAAATTTACGCCGGTCAATCGGCCATATTATTGGTACAAGTCCGTCTAATCTGGGCCTGTATCAATTAGCGCTACGTCATACGTCGGCGTCGAAAGCTACAGCTATTGAAGGGTTTCGGGAGTCGAACGAGCGTCTTGAGTATTTGGGTGATGCGGTTTTGGGAATGGTCATCGCTGAATTTCTCTTCAAAAAATACCCTTACAAAGACGAAGGTTTCCTGACCGAAATCCGCTCCCGAATTGTCAATAGAGAAACACTAAATGGTATTGCCCGAAAAATCGGTCTCGATCAATTGATTGAATTCGATGGCAGCCGGACACGTAGCATGCCTGCACGCACATCCATGTATGGCGATGCGCTAGAAGCTCTTGTCGGTGCTATTTATCTGGACAAAGGCTTCAGCTTTACCCGTCGATTTATCCTTAAACATCTTCTCTCACACTACGATATCGAATCCGTAGTGCAAAACAATGGCAACTTCAAAAGCCGGCTGATTGAGTGGGCTCAGCGCGAAGGTAAAGAAATCCGCTTTGAGATTGTTTCTGAAAAAGGGAACAGCCATTTTCGCGAGTTCATTGCTCAAGTGCTTGTTAACGAAGAACCTTTCGCTACAGGTAGTGGCTACAGTAAGAAGAAAGCCGAACAGGCTGCTGCCGAAAAAGCGTTCGAACTTCTAGCCATCAAATAGGGCATTTCCCTCATTATTTCCGGTTGTTGTTTAACAGCATTTCTACTGTCTGCTACGTAGAGTCATTAAGGAGGGCAATACGTCATTTTGGCTATTAATGTGAACTGCTACGTTGTTTTTATGCCAAAATGGCTGAAATCTGTGCCGTTTCACTCGTTGGTACGTTGTTTGAACTAGTGTATTCTGTCTGTTAATCTATCCTTACTCAACAGGCTGGTAAAGGAATATTTCGGGCTTTTTATTAACTTGAAACCCCTTTAACAATGCTCTGTTAAATTTTGTTAAGGTCAGACGCGAGTCGAATTTTTCGGAATAGGCTTTCCGTTATACTAGCAGACAGAAACAACTGTTCCTAACACAAAAAAGCAATTAGATTTCTCTCATTAAATCATGAAAAGCAACTGGAAATTATTAGCGCTGATGCTCTTGTCGAGCGTAATCACGCTGGCTGCTTACAACCTGTTGGGTTTCAACAACCGGGATGTAATCTTTAACGAATCGACGCCTGCTTCTACCAGCACAAACCGGCTGGTTTCTTTACCCGGTGGCCCTACGGCTGTTCCCGGTGATTTCTCGACGGCAGCCGAAGCTGTAACGCCAACCGTTGTGCACATCCGCACAACCATGACTCGCACAGTACGTCAGCAACAGATACCCGATATTTTCCGGGAGTTTTTTGGTGATGAGTTCGGTGGCGGTGGCAATCAACGTCAGCCCCGCCGTCAGCAGGGACAAGCATCGGGTTCGGGCGTAATCATCAGTAAGGATGGCTACATCGTAACGAACAACCACGTCGTGCAGGATGCCGACGAAGTTGAGGTAATCATGACCGACAAACGTAGCTTTAAAGCTAAAGTTATTGGCACCGATCCTCTTACCGACCTTGCCGTCATTAAAGTTGAAGCTAACAATCTGCCTTCCATTACGTTGGGCGATTCGGATGGCCTCAAACTAGGCGAATGGGTACTGGCTGTTGGTTATCCGCTTGATCTGGAATCGACGGTTACGGCCGGTATCGTAAGTGCTAAAGGTCGCCGGATTGGTATTCTCGATCAGAACATCAACCGGAACGAAGAAAAACCTGATTCACCTGTAGAGTCATTCATCCAGACGGATGCGGCCATCAACCCAGGTAACTCGGGTGGCGCGCTGGTGAACCTTCGTGGCGAACTGGTTGGTATTAACTCAGCTATTGCTTCGGCAACGGGTTACTACAGCGGCTATGGTTTCGCTGTGCCCGTATCGCTTGTGAAGAAAGTATCTGCCGACCTGCTTAAATATGGCAACGTACAACGCGGTTATATCGGTATTCTTCCACAAGAGCTGAACAGCACGCTGGCTAAAGAAAAAGGCACGAAAGTAGGCCGTGGTATCTATGTCAACGAAGTTGTAGCTAAAGGTGCTGCCGAAGCTGCTGGTCTGAAAAAAGGTGATGTTATCGTGAAAATGGAAGGTCAGGCGCTTGATTCTGACGCCCAGATGCGCGAAATCATTGGCCGTCGTCGCCCAGGTGATGTTGTTACAGTAACAGTTAACCGCGATGGTACCGAACGTGACTTCAAAGTTGAACTGCGTAACCGCAATGGTGGTCGCGATGTGATCAAAAAAGCCGACGTAACGGCTGCTGCTACGTCGTTGAACTCGCTGGGCGCTAACTTCGAAGCTCTTTCAGCCCAGGAAGCCAAACAGCTTGGCGTAACTGGTGGCGTGAAGGTTTCGAAAATCAAAGATGGTAAACTGGCCGAAACCGACGTTGAGGAAGGCTTTATCATCGTGAAAGCCAACGGCAAAAATGTCAAGACGACGAAAGACCTGCAAGACATTCTTTCTTCGGTTAAAGAAGGTGAAGGCCTGATGCTGATTGGTATGTATCCCAACAGTTCGCGGATGTATTACTACGCGGTGCCTGTATAAGGAAAATCAAATAAATTATAAAAAAGGCTGACTGGATTATTTTCTGGGCAGCCTTTTTTTGGTGATACGTTCATCAAAACGAAAGCCATTACTTCGAGTAATGGCTTTCGTCAATTTATTTAGCAAACAGTTTTGTCTATTCGTAATAATTCAGCACCTGATGCCCGCTCTTCGCAAGGAATTGATCGCGACGGAACAATTCAATATCGGCTGCCATCATATCCTGAACTAGTGCTTTCAAATCATATTTTGGCTTCCAGTTCAATTTGGTCATGGCTTTGGTTGGGTCACCCAAGAGCAAATCAACCTCTGTAGGACGGTAATAACGCGGGTCAATACAGAGAACCGTTTGTCCAACGGCTACCTGGAAATCAGGGTTTGAGGTACGTACTACTTTGGCTACCTCGTCGGAACCTTCTCCGCTGAACTCTAACTCTACGCCGATTTCGGCAAAAGACATTTTCACAAAATCACGAACACTGGTTGTTACGCCCGTAGCAATTACGAAATCCTCAGGTTTTTCCTGTTGCAGAATTAGATACATTGCCTCAACGTAGTCTTTGGCATGGCCCCAGTCACGTAGCGAATCCAGATTTCCCAGGTAAACCTTGTCCTGCAATCCCAGGCCGATACGTGCCACAGCGCGGGTAATTTTACGCGTCACAAACGTCTCGCCACGTAGCGGAGATTCGTGGTTAAACAAAATGCCGTTGCAGGCATACATACCGTAGGCTTCACGGTAGTTAACGGTAATCCAGTACCCATACAATTTGGCTACGGCATACGGCGAACGCGGGTAAAAAGGCGTTGTCTCCGACTGCGCATGCCCCTGTACACCACCGTATAGCTCAGAAGTCGATGCCTGATAAATACGCGTTTTTTCGGTTAATCCCAATAACCGAACAGCTTCCAGAATCCGCAACGTACCAATCCCGTCGACCTGCGCTGTATATTCAGGCTCATCGAAGCTCACCCGTACGTGCGACATGGCACCGAGGTTATAAATTTCGTCGGGCTGTACCTCCTGAATAATACGGATTATATTGGTCGAATCCGACAAATCGCCATAATGGAGCTTGAAACGAATGTGTTTCTCATGCGGATCTTCGTACATGTGATCAATCCGCTGCGTATTAAAGAGGGAACTCCGGCGTTTGATGCCGTGAACTTCATAGCCTTTGTCTAATAATAGTTCGGCTAGATAAGCTCCATCCTGTCCGGTAACGCCGGTAATAATTGCTTTCTTCATAGTATCCTACACGGGCCAACGCTCTCGCCTGAAATTGTACAAAACGTAGCAAAGGTAAGTTTGCCCACTTAAATTTTATAACTTATTTTATTAACAGGCTTCGCCGGATGTCTACTTTATCAGCTTGCAGTTGCGATGACGTAATCAATTTACGAATAGACGCGTAGTACCGTTCAGCGTCAATCCGTCGCATAAAATCACCTACCTTCAGTTTGTAAGTCGGCTGATTGTAGCTTAAATAAGGATTTAGTTCTGGAAAATTCTGCGTAATCAGCAGTTTAGCGGCTTCGGCCTCCTGACGCTGATTGCCCACGTACACCTGAATACGAAAGCCGGGTGCGTAACGTATCGTTCGATTTTGAGTAGCCATTGTGTCGAGCACTAAATCGAGCCTACGGTTTATATGCATGGCTTCGGCTATGGCTTGTGGTTTGCGGGTTTCAGTCCGGCGAGGTGGCGGAGCAGTCGTTGTAGTAGCTGTGGGCGACGAGGGTCGACTGGTAGCCGAGGTAGTTGCCGGGCTGGTTGTATATACTGGACGTACCGACGCTAAGTCTTCGTTGTAGCTATTATAGTCTACCGTTCGGCTCGTAGCCGCAGGCCGACTGCTGGCACAGCCTGCCAACAGCAAGATACTCAATACCCAAACGTCACTGAACCTGCCTTGCATCGTTATTGTCGAATATGTCGTAAAATTAGCCATTTTGTCTGTTCAATACGTAGCAATGTCGAATTGTTATAAAAGCCTACCGGTAATTGGTTAAATTTGGGTTTCTACTACGTGCATCCTATGTTGAATATAGAAAGCCACGTATCGCTCAAACCGCATACTACGTTCGGAATTGATGCTACGGCGCGATACTGGGTTGATATCCATTCTGAAGAAGATTTACAGACTTTACTGCAACTGGATGAATACCAGAATAAGCCGAAATTAATTCTCGGTGGTGGCAGCAACGTATTACTCTGTCAGGATTTCGACGGGCTGGTTGTTAAAATGAATATTCAGGGTATCAATGTTGACCACGAAGACGATGACCATATTTACCTGACCGCGGGAGCGGGCATAATCTGGCACGAACTGGTTCAGTATTGCGTGGCCCGAAATTACGCGGGACTCGAAAATCTGTCGCTCATTCCCGGCACGGTTGGTGCAGCACCAATGCAGAATATCGGGGCTTATGGAGTAGAGCTGGAACAGGTCTTTGAATCGTTGACGGCCATTCATCGGCAAACCGGCGAAAAACGGACATTCAACCACGCAGATTGCGCATTTGGCTATCGGGAAAGTGTATTCAAACGTGCGCTGAAAGATCAGTACATCATCACCAGCGTTACGTTCCAGCTAGACAAACACGCTACGTTCCACACACGCTATGGTGCCATTCAGGAAACGCTGACTCAGATGGGTATTACCGACGATACGTTGTCCATAAAAGCCATTAGCGAAGCCGTTATTCGTATCCGACGTAGTAAACTCCCTGATCCGGCGCAGATTGGTAATGCGGGCAGTTTTTTCAAAAATCCTGAAATTCCTAAAAGTCAATTTGATACGCTAAAAGAGCAGTTTCCAGAACTACCCGGCTACCCTATGGGCGACACGATAGTGAAAGTGCCAGCCGGGTGGCTCATCGAACAGGCTGGGTGGAAAGGCTACCGGGCGGGCGATGCGGGCGTACACGCGAAACAGGCGCTGGTTTTAGTCAATTATGGCCACGCCAACGGCAACGAAATTATGGCTCTCGCCAGACGCGTACAGGAATCGGTAGCCGACAAATTCGGAATTGCTATTTCTCCGGAAGTAAATGTAATTTGATAGTTGTCATGCAGACGCAAAGATGTTTCCTGCGTCTGCATGACAAAAACCTGCTCAGAATAGGCTTAAATAAGATTAGTCAAAACATAGCGAAGCCGCACCAAGCAAACCGGCATCGTTACCCAACGTAGCGCGTTTGATGCTCAGGCCGTTTTTGTAGTACTCATTCAGCCAGTAATCGAGGGTTTTGTTGACAGCGGGCAAGATGTAATCGAAAGAAGCCGATAAACCGCCACCGATTAGTACCTGTTTGATATCGAGTACTTTAATCAGAGCTGCCAGACCTTCGCCCAACATTTCACCCACTTCCGTCCAGATTTGCAGCGCCAGCTCATCGCCTTCTGCAGCCGCAGCAACTAGTCCTGTGGTTGAGATACTACCGTCGTCGGGCAGATTTGTATTGCCTTTGTAGTCTTTTCGGCGCTCATTGGCGAGTTGAAGCAGTTCAACTTTACCGATGTTACGTTCCAGCACACGCCCGTTCCGCGATGGAATGTGACCAGGCTCCATGGCGTTTCCATCACCACCAGTAAAGATTTTTTTGTTGATGATGGCCGCTCCGCCAACGCCGGTACCTAACGTAATGAAAATGTAATTCTCCGTAATCTTCTCTTCAGCGAAATAATATTCGCCCAGAGCGGCTGCGTTAGCGTCGTTAGCCAGGAAAAATTCTGTTCCCGGAAACCGTTTACTCAGCAAATCGACCATTGGAAGGCCGTTGATTTCTGGAATGGCCGTAATTTCAAGGGGTACGGTACGTTCGCGATTGATCATTCCCGGCAAACCGATCCCCACCTTCTTTACATCTTTGTTACTCAGCAACTGCAATGCAACGGCGTCGCCAAAACGGTCGATAAAATGCCCTGATTCGCGCCAGCTTATGGTGTCGTGGCTGTAGAAATTGGAAATTTTACCGGTGTTTGCATCAACGATGCCCATTTTGACGTTCGTTCCACCCACGTCAATACCCAGATACTCAACGGAAGCCATTCTAGCAGAAGTCAGTTAACAGTTATATTTCGATTAGGACAGGATTTATGAAATGGAGCGCAAGATACGAAAGAGTAGTAGTGAATCGCATCCCTGCTTCCCTCTTTCTGGGCAAGGCTAGATATCGCCTAACTGCGGACGTATCAGAATTTCTTCAACCACAGCACTTTTTGACAGCGAATAACTGGCCCAAATACTGTCTGCTACGTCGCCGGGCTTCATAAAACGCTCTTCGGGAAGATCAGTTCCCTGCCAGCTGGCCGTTAACGTAGCGCCGGGCAGAACCGCCGTCACTTTTACGTCATACGACTTCAATTCCTCACGTAGCACGCGACTCATGCCCAGCAAGGCAAATTTTGAAATGCAATACGAACCGCCATTTGTGTAAGCCGTAATGCTGGCCGTTGAGCACATCATAAAAATATGACCCTGCCTACGCGTCATCATGTCGCCCACGAGCCCACGTGTGAGGTGATAAGCACTCGCTACGTTGGTACTCATGAGTTTTTCGAACGTACCTTCATCCTCATTATGAATTTGTCCCGGCAGGAAAATACCAGTGTTATTCAGCAACATATCGACCGGCCGGTTGAGCGATTTTATATAATGCAGCAACTCATTTACGCCGGTTCGGGTCGATAGATCGGCGGCAAAAGGTAGCAGACCATCACCCGTTATGTTATCGACAGATCGGGCGCAAACGACCGCATCGAAACCCTCAGCAACAAACCGTTCGGCCACTGCCAGACCGATGCCTTTTGTGCCACCCGTAACAACAATTAGTGGATTCATAGTTAAAAAAACGGCCATTTTCTAGCCCAATACGTCACGTTTTTATAAGGTTTCGTGTTCGGCGCAAGTTACGTCAGAAACCATTCTATCTTTACGAGGGTTCTCCCGAATGAAGTCTGTTATCTAAATTCCGGCTGGGTTGATTCATATCGCTACACGCTTTTATGTCACGATTAGGTAGTTATTTTATTTTTCTAGGCACTCTTTTTCGGAATCGCGAAAAGATGCGTGTCTATCTGAGTCTTATCCTGAATGAATGTACCTCAATAGGCGTTGGATCTATTTTCATTGTAGCGCTGGTCAATACGTTTATTGGTGCAGTTACCTGCGTTCAGACGGCGTATAACCTGACTAACCCGTTTGTCCCTAAAAACATCATCGCGCTGATTGTTCGTGACAGTTCTATCCTGGAGCTGGCTCCTACCCTGTCCTGCATTGTGCTGGCGGGTAAAGTAGGGTCTAATATCGCGGGCGAATTAGGCACGATGCGAATCACCGAACAGATTGACGCACTGGAAGTTATGGGTATCAATTCGAGTTCGTATCTGGTGCTGCCGAAAGTAGTTGCTTCGGTACTAATGTTTCCGCTACTGGTAATCATGGCGGGCTTCCTGGCGATTCTGGGTGGTTATATTGCCGGTACGTTGGCCGGTGTAATTTCTGCCGAAGATTATGTAACGGGGCTGCGCGTCGATTACAAACCATTCGGTGTTACGTTCGCACTGATCAAAACGGTAGTGTTCGCTTTTCTGGTGTCAACCATTTCGGCCTATCAGGGCTACAACGTTCGCGGGGGAGCGCTGGAGGTAGGGGCGGCTTCAACATCAGCCGTAACCAACAGTTGTATCGCCATCGTTGCCGCCGACTTCGTCCTGACGCAGATGTTACTTACTTAAAGAGCGAAAGAATGAAAGAGCGAAAGAGCGAGGTCTGAAAGGCGGCTCATTCGCTCTTTCATTCTTTCGCTCTTTCGCTCTTTAGTTATGATCGAAATCAAGAATATAGAAAAGACTTTTGGCAATCGGCAGGTACTGGCGGGCATCAACGGTACATTTGAGCCGGGCAAAACAACGCTGGTTATCGGGAGTAGCGGTACTGGGAAAAGTGTGCTGTTGAAGTGCATGATTGGCCTCGTCAAACCCGATGTTGGTGAAGTACTTTACGATGGTCGGAATTTCTTGACGAGTGATCTTGAAGAACAGAAAGCCATTCGGCGTGAAATGGGCGTTCTGTTTCAGGGATCGGCCCTATTCGACTCAAAAACCGTGCTGGAGAACGTACGTTTCCCGCTCGATATGCTAACGGATTTATCGGAAAAGGAAAAAGTTGATCGGTCGCAGGAGTGTTTGCAGCGCGTCGGCTTGGGCGATGCGGGCGACCGGATGCCTTCCGAAATTAGTGGCGGGATGAAAAAACGCGTCGGTATAGCACGCGCCATCGTCCTGAATCCCAAATACTTATTCTGCGATGAACCCAACTCCGGCCTCGACCCACTGACATCCATCAAGATTGACCAGCTTATTTCTGAAATCACTGACGAATATAAAATCACAACGGTGGTGATTACCCACGATATGAATTCGATGATGGAGATCGGCGAGAAAATCATGTTTCTCTACAAAGGCAAAAAGGTTTGGGAAGGCAACAGCGATACATTAATTCATTCCGACGTAAAGGAACTGAACGAATTCATCAACGCGAATAAGCTCATCCGCGAAATGGAAAAATAGAAATCAGTCTCTACAACCGCCACCGTATCTGCATCTTCACTTCTGACTTATGCGGAACGTCAATCTGATCAAGGTCAGAGCCAACTATGGATTGGTTTATTACGTCAGTTCTGGCCCAACGTATCCATACGTCTAGATGACGGTTTACTGCGTACTGCGCCATCAGGTAGTGCCGAATACCCCGATTGAAATAGGCCGGAAAGGCAAAGGCATAAAGCACATCGCGCTCGTAAACGTACTGCCGACTGTCATAATTGTCGGTATTAAACAACGCTATCCGGCCGCTCAGACTCAATTTTCGATATTCGAACGTAGCATCCTGTACCAACGTAACGCCACGTTTAGGCGCTTGACCAACGTACTGAAAGCTCCCCCATTGTATTCGCGAACGTAACGACAATCCTCGCCGAAGATTATAATCAGCATTCAGTACGTAGTTTTTTCGAATGGTGCTTACTACGTTCTTCGCTTTATCTTCGGGCAAGTTTTTCTCTTTATGTTCATCGTGTATCACTACGTAGAAAGCGGTTTGCCGATTGGGTGTATAGCGTAACTGAAGCAGATAATCGAATCCTTTTGAGGGCTTATCTACCAGATATCTTAGCCAGGGGAAGCGAAATAAATCCACAAATCCACCGACAGTTAATTTTCGGTAAACGCTGTATTTCAGGCCAGTGTATACACCCGATTCATTCACGTTACGACCTCCTTCACTGAAGGCGTTCCCATAAAAACTGTGGAAATTTCGGTCGTAATGACGTACCACCAGGGAGGCATCCAGTTTTTTCGTCAAACTCACCAACGTACCACCCACAAATCCTAATCCGCCCGAATTGCTGGCCGAACCGAAACTTCGGGCCATTTCGGCAAATAGATTCCAGTTGCGCCAAATATAGCTACCATGCAGACCAGCCACTACGTTCTGCTTTCCGGTAAATTCGTACTGATTGTACGGCAAATCGCGCTTACGGATGAACGTATCGAACGTAGTACCTAGCGCGGTCAGTCCGATTTGTAGTTGCTGACGGTTATGGTATAGCAGATGCGCTCCCAGATTTGTTTCTGTTAAACTAGCTCTGTCGGCAATTTCTGCTGGTGTACGGTGCAAGCCAGATGTTTGTAAGGACGTAGCAATCGAACTTTCTTCTGCATTACCTTCAGCCGTGTTGGCATCTCGCCGGTTACGAGCGGACAAAAGTGTTACGTCCAGAGATGAGCTGATGGCATACGTAGCAGTGACTCCACGAAAATAGCCAGATTCGGTAAGCGATGTGTAGGGACGGCTACCCAATGTCGGGCGACGTAGCGTCTGTACCGTTTCGGCGCTTTTTCCCAGCACAAATCCCGCCGAGAGCACTAAACCTTGACCAACCTGCACTTGGTAATCGCCCAAGATGATCGACCGCCATTTGCCCCGATTTTGCAATTGTGCATGAAACGATACATAATCAGCAACGTACTGATTCGCTGATGGTTGCCAGACTAGTCGTTCGCCAGGGTCCTTTTCCAGCGTCAGGCCAAAACTAAAGGCGCGGGGGCGACTGTATCGATAACGAACGTAGTACTGATTGGCATCACCAACGTAGCGAGTCGAAAGTTTACCCTTTTTATCGGGTGTAGCTTCCGTAAAGCCTTTTTGTTTCTCTAGCACTCGTTCGTAGCGGAGAATTAAATAGTTATCGGTAGACGTAGCAAGTTTTCCGAAAAGTCCAGGCGTACTAGAGACGGTGATAAACGGCGTTAACTTTCGGATGGTCGCTACGTCGAAATCGGGTACCGCCTGAAGCTCATAAATGGATAATAGATCGCCGAAATCTGTTCGATACGTTATCAGGCTATTTAGTTGGCGTTCTGTCAGTAGGTACGTTGCCGCCAGTTCATCGCGAGTAGCTTTGTTTATGTCGAGAGGTTGAGCGTAGAGTTGCGTCAGCGCGTCAAAAATAGACTCATAGTCAACGCCTTCCGTTTGTACGGGAAATAAGTCCTGCAAAAGCGAAGTTACAGCATCTGACCGAAGTGGCGGCTTGTTTTGCGAAAAGAGAGGTCCGCTTATGAGCCATCCAGATAATATCAGGAAATAAACCGTTCGCAATGAATCTTTTGGGGTTGGGTGAATCGCCTTCATCCAGACACGCAGACGTCGTTGGCAATGAATGCGTTCTGTAAGACGGTCACCTGCTCAAAAAGATACATCATGTAGCAAAACCCCACCCTAAGTCCCTCCCCACGGGAATGGATTTAGGGTGGGATATGTGCGAAACGACGAATGCCATTACTCACAGGTAATGGCATTCGTGACAAGCTCCAAAAGAAGACAAGATGTTAAGCAAACCGGCGCTTGAGAATCTCAACCAGTTCGCTTACTTCATCGCTGCTCATGTCCCAGAGATATTGAGAAGCGTACCGATACGAAATCAGATCGAGGGCCTGCCCGTAATTATTTAGTTTATCAATTTCTTCAACCGCCTGATTATAAGCACTTGAGTTACCATTGAACAGTTGGTTGATAAACCGGAATTTTTGGTTTAATGAAATACTGCGGGCTACGCTTTCAATTGGCGCCCGGTTAAATTTCTCAGCAACAGTTGCCGCTTCGGTTGGGACCGTATCCCGCAATGTATCATTTAACGTAGTAGGTTCACTTGCTGTTGACGACGTATCGGATGGTAGCGTTAACTCTGGTTCAACGGAGGGTGTAATAGCTCCCGTCGGCATTGTCGATGGCTGACTGATAGGCGCTACGGGTTTAGGACCAGCTTCACCATTCAGGAATTTTGTACCAATCATGGTCGAACTGTAGTCAACATCCTGAAGCGGCCTTTCAATCGGCAATGTACGTTCTTCTGTTACGTCGGCTTTCTCATACGGCGTAGGTTGGGGCGGAATGGCCGGTGTAACGCTCTCAGGAACAGACTCAACAGGCACTAATGGCGCAGGCGGAATAGTCGTCTCATTTGAGGTAGCTGTGTCGAAGAACGACCGGGCCGGGTTCGCCGGAATCGTGTCCGGTACGTGACTACGTAGCAGTACCGATACGTCCATCGGTAACTTTTCCGAGAACAACGCTACAAACTTATCGTAATGTTCGAGTTCATGCCCACGTTGTGTGAGGGCTTCATCCAGATAGGTAAGCGCCTGATTCACATACACAAACGGCCGGCCGTTTAGGCGTTGCGTGATATGCTGCGGAATAAACTGATTAATTTTTGTGTACCGAACAATTTGTTTCAACGCCGACGCTGTTACCGTAAATTCTGGCTGTTCCCGGAGCACATCATCGAAATAGGATCTAGGATCAAAAATCATGATAATAGCGCGTCGGGTGGCATCGGCAAGCAGGGGTTCGAGGTGTTCGCGACGTACTGAAATATGCTGCGACACTACGTTCATAAAGTTCTGTAACGCTTCCTGAACATCGGCATCTGTAAAGTCAAAGTAAGGGCTGCGAAACTTCTCGGCATCGGCCTGCCATTTATCCGAAAGACTGCTGATAATAAACAAGTTGATTTGACTAATGGGCGTCAGTTTAAGAATCTGCTGACCATTAATTGTAGCGTGTTTCTGGTAAAAATCAGCTGCTATCCGACGGGCGTAGGACTTGCTGTATTCGCTAAGCGCGTTCGCGTTAAACTTGTTCGACATCAGGAAAAGCCTTTGTTTTGTAAATATATAGCTTTCGGGCACAAACCGCCCTTTCTCATTGAAGAAATCAAATGCTGCGGGTTGCAAACCATGATTTAATCCTCTTACGGGTAATCCATGTGGGTAAATAAAACAATGCTCGTCTTGGTTAATCATGGTTAAGTCAGTTAGCTTAGTCGTATCGCTGGAGTTACTTATTTATTGCTATGTTTATTGAACCGACCCGACGCCGTGAACCACCTCATCTTCGCACCGGATGGATTGAAGTTATTTGTGGATCTATGTTTTCGGGAAAAACCGAAGAGTTAATCCGGCGGCTTACGCGGGCTCGAATAGCGAAGCTGAATGTCCAGATTTTCAAGCCTGGTTTAGACACGCGATATGACGCAGAAAATATCGTTTCGCACTCGGCGCATACTATTCATTCAACCCCACTGCAAACAGCGGGCCAAATTTTAACGCTAGCTGGTGATTGTGATGTAGTTGGCATTGACGAGGCCCAGTTTTTCGATTCAGAGATTACCGAAGTGGCCAATACGCTGGCCAATCAGGGGAAGCGCGTGATCATTGCCGGGCTCGATATGGACTTCTCAGGCAAGCCTTTTGGTTGTATGCCGCAACTGATGAGCATTGCTGAATACGTAACGAAAGTGCACGCCATCTGCGTGGTTTGTGGCGATATTGCGCAATACTCCTACCGGCTTGTTCCATCGAAAGAGCGCGTACTTTTGGGCGAGACCGATAGCTACGAAGCCCGCTGCCGACGTTGTTTTGGCCTTGGCACCGAAGCCGGACGCAAGGAATGGGCGTATGAAGACGTTCAGAATAATGTATGAAGTATGATGTAAAATGTATGAAGGCTTTGAGGCTCAGAAAAAACCGTTTGCGGCTAGCGAGCAGCATATATCATACGTTATACATCATATATTTTTCATTACTCATTCATCACTCATCACTTGCCCAGATTGGTACGTGGCAAACGCACGTGAGTTATTTGTCGGGGCAGTCGGTGGCGGTGGTCGAAAATAAAATTTATGCCGCCAGTCAGAATGGATTTTTCTACTACGACAAAACCACGAACGAAACGACGGTCTTAGGTAAATCGCAGGGTTTCAGTGAGATGAGTATTAGTCGCTTGTTGTATCTGGCGGATCAGCATCGATTACTTATTGCTTACCAGAATGGCAATCTGGATTTTTTAACGGTTTCGAACACGGGAGAGCCAGGAGCCATCAAAAATGTAAACACGGTTATTACGTCGCTGGGATCGGCTGGTATTTACCACATTAATCGGGTTGGGAATACAGCTTATCTAAGTGCCAGTTTCGGCGTCATTGTACTCGATCTGGTTAAAGACGAGATTCGTGATACGTACTTCACTCCGCAGGCCACAACGCCCATTTATTTGACTACAGAAACGGCTGTTGCTAACGATAGCCTGTATGCGTTGCTTCCGCCAGCAAGCGAAATCCGCAATCAGTATCAGATACGGTCGGTACGTCTGTCGACTTCCGTGAATATTGCTGATCCGGCCAACTGGCGTTCTGTTACGTTACCAGGCAAAGGCAATATTTCATTGATAGCCAGCGGAGGAAAATTACAGGCCAGTGTTGGAAACGAAGGTGTTTATGAACGTCAGAACGGAAAATGGACGCTGACCAAGCCCCTTAGCAATACGCTCGTTCGCCAGTTTTCCAGTACTAACGGACCAATTCTGGTTACTGAGAAATCGGTTACGTTGCCGGGCACGAATCCGTTTTCTGGAAATTTATTAGTTTACCCACGTGAGGTTGTGGCAGATGGTAATACGGTTTGGGTAGCTGATAATCGAAATGGACTGCTGTTTGGCAACAATGGTACGTTCCAGCGTATCGTTCCCGAAGGACCAAGTACCGACTCCTTTGCGGCCTTGTACGCTTACCCCAATATGCTCCTGGGGCTAGCTATTTCACCAACACTTGAGCAGTTATCCATACCCACGGGCCGATGGCAGAATTTACCTTTACCGGGTAGTACAGGTGGTTTTTCAACAGCCGTCTATATTCCTAACGAACAAAAACTTTATCTGGCTGGCCTTGGATCAGGTTTGTGGAGCTACAGTGCAGACGGCACGCTGGCACGCGTTACGTTGCCCACTAACATTCCGATAAACATTACTAGTTTAGATGTTGATCCGGAAGGGAATCTGTGGATAACGACTAATTATTCAAACTCTTCCCCAACCGTTCTCCATGTCCGGCGGCCGGATGGGCAGTTTCAGTCGTTTCCGTTTGTTAGTCAAGTTTATGTGAATCAGATTGTTGCCGATGATAACGGATTTCTCTGGCTCAAAATAGGTGGATCGGGCATTTTAGTGGTTGACCCACAAAACAGCCGCAGCCGTTACCTAACTACTACGCGCGGGCAAGGTGGTTTGCTGACAAATGAGGTGAAGACGTTGGTAAAAGATAAACTGGGTATTATTTGGGTAGGTACCAGTCTGGGGCCGATGGTTTTCGATAATCCCGCCGGTGCATTCGATGCGATAGTTGACGCACAAGCACCTATTCTGAACCGGCGTCGGCTGCTGGCGAACGAAAATATTCTTTCGATTGCCGTCGATGGGGGTAATCGGAAATGGATGAGCACACCGAATGGAGTTTACCGGGTCGCGCCCGACGGTTCGCAACTGCTTGAAACGTTTACGACCGCTACGAGCCCGCTGCCTTACAACTACGTACCGGCAGTGACTGTAGAACCCGTTAGTGGCATGGTGTTTATGCAGACGCCGGGTGGTATCATGTCGTACCGTGGGCCAGCTACCGAACCAACCGAAATCCTCAATAAACTAACCATTTTTCCCAATCCCGTCCGGCCTGATTTTACGGGAACGGTCGGCATTAATGGCCTTACCGATAATTCCACAGTAAAAATTCTGGACGCGGGCGGGCAGTTGGTGTATGAAACACGGTCGCAGGGGGGCACTGCTACGTGGAATCTTCGCGATTACCGAAATCGACCCGCACAAACCGGTGTTTATCTGGTCGTAACCGTTACGTCCGACGGCTCTGAAAGCTTAGCTGGGAAGCTGGCGGTGGTACGTTAGGGCTGACTCACTATAATTTATTTGCAACATATATAACAAAAGTATAATATAGGCGGTTAATTGGCTTTGTCCGCCTATGCTCGACTCGCTTGATCCCATCCCCGCCGAAAACATCTTCCGGCTCGACCCCAAACGTCGACAGGCAATCCCTTATTTCAGCGCCCAAGTACAGGCAGGTTTTCCTTCTCCAGCCGATAGCTTTATTGAAACCCGTTTAAACCTGCAAGACCTGTGCGTGGCCCATCCCGACAGTACTTACTTCGTGAAAGCTGCAGGCGAAAGCATGTTAGGTGATTATATTTTTCCGGGCTCGATTCTAGTTGTCGATTCGGCCATTCCCGCAGAAACGGGCAACGTAGTGGTTTGCTGGGTAAATGGCGATTGCTGCGTCAAACGCTTCATTCGGGCGGGTAAGATGATTATTCTTGAACCCAGCAACGAGAACTATTCACCGATTTACGTCCATAAAGACCGCGATACGTTCCGGGTGCTGGGCGTCGTTACGTATATCCTCTCCAAACCACCCCGATATGTACGCCCTGATTGATGCCAACTGTTTTTACTGCTCCGTCGAACGCAGCTTTAACCCGACACTGGAAGGCAAGCCGGTCATTGTTTTATCGAACCGGGATGGCTGCGTGGTAGCACGTAGCGACGAAGCTAAAGCCTTGAATATTAAAATGGGTCAGCCGTTTTTTCAGTTATCGGAACTGAGAAATCAACACGACATTGCTGTTTTTTCGTCGAACTACGCACTATACGGAGATACATCGGCGCGGTTGATGAGCTTGCTGACAAACTTTGCTGAGGATGTTGAAGTCTACAGCATCGACGAAGCGTTTCTTGTGGTCGAGGGCTATGATTGTCTGTACCCCTCCTACCGAGATCTAGGCGAATCCATTCGCGCTAAGATTGACCAGTGGCTCCGTATTCCGGTCAGTATCGGGTTTGGCCCGACCAAAACACTAGCGAAAATCGCCAACCGACTAGCGAAAAAATCTCCCGAACACAACGGGGTATACGTACTGGATTCGCCGGAAAAAATTGATGAAGTACTGAAAAATACTCCTGTAGAAGACATATGGTGTGTTGGCCGTCAGTCTGCCCAGAAACTTAAAAGCTTCGAAATCTTTACAGCCTATCAACTGAGTAAAGTGCCCATTGACTGGATACGTCAGATGATGACGGTAAACGGCGTGCGGCTGGTGTATGAGCTACAGGGACGCCCCTGCAAGTTGCTTGAGGTCGGCCAGAAGCCTAAAAAGTCCTTCTGTACCGAGCCCGGCTTCCATCGGGTAACGGCTAACCCGGCTATCCTTGAAGACGCACTGACCACCCACCTGAGTAAGGTTTGTGAGAAGTTACGTCGCCAGGATTCATTGGCGGGCTGCCTAACGGTCTATCTAAAGACGAATCGACATAGAAAAACGCCAGGAACTGGACTACCAGACAAACAACACAATCCTTCCCGAACAATTATTCTTCCTCACCCGACCAATAATGTGCTCGACATGATTCATTATGCAGTCGGTGCTCTTAAAGAAATCTATGACCCTAACTACCTCTATCAAAAAGTAGGCATCATGCTGACGGATCTGGTTTCGGCCGACTACCGGGAAACGAATCTGTTCACAGCTGGTCTTGACGAAAACCGGGTAAAGCTCTCAGGCGTGGTCGACAAAATCAATCAGCGCTTCGGGTCAGGTAAGCTTCGATTAGCCTCTCAACAAAACAACCCCGAATGGCCGATGCAGTTTCGCTATTTATCGAAACGGTACACAACCCGATGGAATGAAATTTTAGTGGCGAAATAGCGAGCGTAAGCTATTAAATAGGCCCATAGCAAAGTGTTCCAACTTGTTTTATAGATGGGTAACTCGCAAGCGATTTGACTCACTAAATGAATCTCTAATTATAGAGCCATTTTGCTACCAACCGGCTATAACGTGGCATAATTACAAATGTCATAAGGCCCACAATAAGTAAGCTCGTCAAAAGTGGCTTAACCAATGGGGAAGATAAAAAAGGAAGCATCCAGACTAGCGATGAAAGCAACCAGGGGATAAGCACTGAAAGCGGAAAAATAGCCGACCACGTCAGTAAAAACTGTTTATAAGGAGGTGGCATTTTTCTGGACTCCGGCGGGGTAAACCAAAATTCAAGACCAGTCGTAATCTCTATTTTTTCGTCTGTGTTTAGTAATGGGCGCACCTTCTCGTTTACTTTGTTTGGTAAGCAACGTAATGTTTTGTTCTTTCTAGCAGGTGTCGTATTGAATTTGCAGACTGGCAATCTGCTTACTTTTCGTTTCGTTAAAAATCGAATCGTTAAAGGCTTTCTCTAGATGGTAACGGGCTTCAGGCAATCGTTTCTGTTTGACATAAAATGCTCCGATGCCCTGGTGCACTTTTTGAGCTTTTTCAGAGTCCAGCTTGTCGCTGTTACACCAGCCGATGGCTTCCAGATAGTATTTTTTCGATGATCAATCACCTTTAACGGACCATTATTGAGGCCGTGATTAATATGGGAATCTAGTACCTATCTGGTTTGGTACCACGAGTTGGGGTCTGTTTGCTTCGAGAAATCAACCAGCCCCAGATAAAACAATGCCGATGCGGACCAAAGAGCACAATAACTTAAGCCTTTAACCAGCAAGGATATCTCCAAACTACCAATGCTTACATAAAGCAACACAGTGCCAACCCACAACACATATGTAAGCAGCCGGATCAACAAGGCGGGGAATCGGACTACCCCCACTTTCTTAAACCAGGGAGCCACTCGTTGGAGCAAAAACCAGCTGAGCATTATAGCCCATACAATAGCCACCCATTGTATTGAATTCCATAGCATCTTATCGCCGAATACGCCCATAAAATCACTCATCAAGCCAAAATACAAGCTTGCAAACGTAACAAAGCCGACCACCAGTAGCGTCCGAACTCGTTTGTGACTAGCGAATTGGCTTTTTACCAGTGCCCACCAGTCCCGCAGCAGACTTTTCAGATACACCTTCCGATACGTCCATTCCATATTCTGGATGGTAGCTGGCCCACCAAAGTCATCAATCGTGTGATGAAGTGCCTCCTCAAAAGAAAGTGAATCGGCCATACGGGCTTCCACAGAAGTTACAAAGTGGTCCCTCATCTCGTCGATAAAGACGGTTTCGATCAACTCACATTGTTGAGTCAGAAAGGTAGTGATGTGCGCATGTTGATCCTGAGTCATAGCTATAAAGTTAATTAGGTAGTCGGAAGCTTATGGAGATCACAGGGAGTAAGTATGCGTTGTAATTGATAGATAAATTGCTCAATCTGAGCCAGTTTATCTACAGCGTTTCCTTGCTGATCCTGGGCAATGGCATAGTACTTACGGGCACGGCCCTCCACAATCTGAGTTCTGGTAATCAGGATGCCGTCGGCTTCCAGTTTGTACAAAGCTGGATAAAGAGCTCCTTCGGTAATCTTGAGCTGACCATCAGTGATTTGCTTAACTTTTTGGCAAATTTCATAGCCGTACATCCACTCAGTATTGGCCAGCAGTTTAAGAATGATGGCGCTAAGGCTACCCTTGAGTAGCTGGTGGGCAGTAGTGTTCATGCTCAAATATACTAATATTATATATACTACTGAATCTTAGGCATATATTTTTTCAAGTTTCAAAAATCGTTCTTTATAAGCTACTAGGTTTTAGATTTAACTACCTTGTTAGCTATTCGCCCAGGACTTTACTACGTATATTGATCTCATTAGGGTAAACCAAAGCCCGATTCTCTGATACCTGTCACCTTCAACACCAATACGTACGTGAGTCGCTAACCATTATCAGGGAAGATATCCTGTCATTCGAAGTCAATTTGACCATCGGCTCTGACCAGGTGCGGACGTACACCGAATTATGTATGGTTGAAGGATGAATCTGTCCATATCCTTAATAAATCAGTCCTTGACTTATTTTCGCAAGTGCACTGGTATATAGCGCTACGCTTCTGGATTTCAGTTATGATCGTTTCGCTTTACTAAGGGATTCACTAACGGAGTGTCCTCACTAGCTACAATTCTACTCTGTATAGCTGCACTCGGATTTTAGACATTGGCAGTATACGTGCTGCATCGCTATATTTTCCATTATCATCCCACGACAGCTTTAGATAAATGAATTATCTTTTTAATGCACGGAATACATTAGGATTACTATCCAATTCCGTTAAAATACCCAGCTGATTTCAGGAGAAACTACCAGGCTTCGGGTAAGCCCATCCGGGCGAATTTTCCGAACCACCAGTGGTGATCCAGCTGTAATACCCATTCGGATACGGGGCGAGAGAAACCACCAGCCCGCGACGGTAGTATTCAATGTAAGTCCCTGCGAACCATAAATGGGTAGCGTGTGCTGGGCGGCTGTCTGGTAGGTATCATCGGCTACATGGTAAATCCCCAGTAGGCCTACACTAAGTTTTAGCTTACCCTGGGATAGTAGCGTATAAGCGGCCCGTCCTAATACATCGGCCTGGCGGCTAAACTGATTGGATGGTGGGTAAGCCGCTGCTGTTAAGCGCATATCAGCGGTAGGTAAAAAGGTGTTGGCATTGGCGCCACTGAGCGGTTGTTGCCACCCTACCGACAACTGCCAGCGTGTACTGTTAACCGATACACCCATAATGAGATCGACTGTTCCGAGACTACTCTGGTAGGTCATGGGGAGCGAATATCCATGCGATTTTCCATTACTAGTAGTCAATGGAAGTTTTAGACCCAGCGTCAGGGCGGTACTCCAGCGTGACGTGCCGTTAAGGGTGTATATGCCGGCCAAAAAGAGATCACCTAGGCCCGTAGCTTGTCCTAAATCCCCCTTGGCATAATTGGCGGTTAGCTTAGTCTGAATGGCCCAGCGGCTCGAGAGCTGGCGATCGTATTGCAGACTGGGCGTGATAATCAATACCGATTGGTCGCCAATACCCACCGGAAGCAGAAAACTGAGCTTTTGTCGGGTACTGTCGGTTTTCAGGTGTGATTTTAGAGCACCAATCGTGCAAAAACCAGCGTCGCTACACCCCTGACTAAAACTCAGGTGATAGCTGTTCGTTAGGATAGCCAGTATAAGTACCAAATACTTCGTCTTCATTTTCATCGATCGTTCATTTGAAAGAGAGTGGTACAGGTGTCTTGCCGAAATTATGGCTATACCCCTGCCGACTTGTGTTGTAAATAGCTTAAAAACCCAGTCTCACCCGGGCACCAGTCTGATACGTTAGCTTGCCACCGGTTCCGTAACGTAGCGTTTTGATCTTTGCTACGTACCTGTTCGGCAAATTCACTACGTTGTTGAGCTGCACTACGTCAGCAGTACCGGAAACCACTCCACACGTCCAAACCGCCGGATCATCCCAATTCCCTGCTTTCACCGACGTGATAGTCCCATTCGTCCGGCAGTCGTTCGGATCAATCACACGCAACGTAAACGTAGTGCTCACAGTCAAACCCTGCGGATCGGTGGCCGTCACCATTACGGAACTGATGCCCGTCACGTTGAGCACTCCTCCAAGCTGCGTCGGCGGCCAGACTCACGCTTGGGTTGGCACAGGTCAACGTAGCCGAGTTGGGCGAGATGCTCACGGTAGGCACCGTCTGATCGGCCCCCACGACGAAACTAGTCGAAGCGGTACAACCATTGATGTCCGCCAAGGTAACTGAATAAGGAATCGCCGACGTAACGCTGATGGTTTGAGGGCCGCTAAGGCTCTCGTCGACACTGGCTGGAACCACATTAGTGGAGGTAACCGACAGGGTAATACCCGCCGGGGCCGCCCAGGTGTAGGAGCAGGGCGCTGTACCGCCCGAAGCCGCTACCGATAGTTGAGTAGAGCTACCCGCGCAAATCGGGTTGGGCGTAGCCGAAGTGGCCAGACTCAGCGAAGGGGCGGTAGTGCAGTTGAGCAGCACCGACAGGCTGAGGCCGGTATTGTTAGCGGTAACCAGATCCGGTTTCCCATCGCCATTCAGGTCGGCTACGGCCACCGCTCGCGGGCCACTCTGCGTGCCAAAATCCTTTTCGGGGCCGAAATTGCCCTGACCATCACCCAGCAGTACTGATACAACACTGCTCAAAATATTGGCGGTAGCCAGGTCGGGCTTGCCATCGCTATTAAAGTCGGCTACTGCTACTGATCTAGAGGTAGTGCCCACCGGATAGTTGGCGGCCGGTTGAAAACACTGCGCCCAAGTCTGGCGACTCAGGCCAGTCAGTAAATCAAGTAACAGCCCCCAACAAACAAGGACGGGTAAATTTTGAGGATGGTAAGGATGATGGGATTCATAAAAGGTGAGCGCGTATTTGGTTTTCTGGCAGCTAGCGTAGAATTGGCGCATACAGAATTGGGTTTCTATCAAACCGCAATGTTATTGATTAATTAAACTCCCATAGGCTAAACTGATATGAACACTGGATTAATTAACCTGTATGACCAAATTCGTGACATGAGTTGTTTTGAGAAGGGCTACAATCCGTCTACTTCTTAACTACTTAGCTGATTCTATCAATTGCGGCCCGATCAACTTGGATACATAGTTGACCAACCTGGAAACACGAAAGTTTTGTTAGTGGATGATTTTTGCCCTAAATAGGACAGCTGCCGTCTGGCACAAGCCCTGATCTTTGACTATTATAATCAAAGCTTTGTTTTGTTAAAAACCTTGGCGTCATTATCTACAATTTTGTTAGATTGATTCAAGTGAAATGGCCAACCTATCTTTTTGGCAGAAAAACTAAAAGAAATATAGTTTATTCCAACCATGTCTGACACCTTCACCTTACAGGAACTGATCGAGCAAAGTGAGATTATTCAGGCACTGGATATGGAATTTGCTGCCGTTCGGAACAGACAGGACCTCCAGAAAGTACTTGACAAAAAGCTGAAAGGGTTAGTTGATTTTCACAGTCACTTCATTGACTTGATTGATTCGAAACCGTTACGTGTTTCCATCTTTTTGGAAGAGGCCGGACAAGAACCCGTGGTACGAAGTATTTGATAAACCCCAAATTAATAGCGAGTTCTAAACTAAATGTTAAGCCCACACTAGAGACAATCGAACCACATAGATTAAAAGCCCTTGTTGAAGAAGATTAGAAATATAATCCTGATAGCTCTATATCTAATATTTACAGAAGATTGGTTGAGGTTCCACTTGAAGACGTTAGAAAAGCTGTTTATGAACTAAAAGAACAAGGTATTTTAGAACATAAGGGTACTTTCAAAGATAGGGTATATTTTTTGGCAAATAAAAAGTAAATTCAAGAGTAAACACCCACAAACCCCTCACTATCAACAAGATACGTATATATACTTTACTTATTGAGTAAAGTATTTTACACTTTTTATAGTAAAGATAGAATAAGATATAGAAGCAGCTTAATATGAGCAAGCCTTTCCGTCCCCCAATCCGTCCCCTATTACAAAATAAAAAGCCGCAAACTCTTGTAAATCAAGAGTTTGCGGCTTAGTTGTGTGCCGAAGGCGAGACTCGAACTCGCATGTCCGTAAAGACACACGCCCCTGAAACGTGCGTGTCTACCAATTTCACCACTTCGGCAGTACGTTCCCCGTATTGGGATGGCAAAG
This sequence comes from Spirosoma flavus, assembly GCF_054778555.1. NCBI lineage: Bacteria > Pseudomonadati > Bacteroidota > Cytophagia > Cytophagales > Cytophagaceae > Spirosoma > Spirosoma flavus. The sequence goes on along the minus strand of NZ_BAAGZL010000001.1, from coordinate 160,556 downwards.
ATACGTGCTGCTACGTTCTTTTTGCAAGAAAATTGGCTAAAAAATTTACACCATTACCGGCTAAAGGCCAATCGCTCACCTGGTTTATCCGTTATGAATTCACCATTTTTATATACCAATTCACCGGACACGATCGTATGAGTGATGCAATTGTCAAACGTTTGTCCTTCTAGCGGTGACCAACCACATTGATATAGAATATTTTGCTTCGAAACGGTTGTTGAGTACGTAGCGTCAATAAGAACCAAATCAGCCCAGTAACCTTCCCGAATGTAGCCTCGGCGGGCAATCTGAAAGCAATCGGCGGGGGCGTGGCTCATTTTTCGAACAACCGTTTCCAGAGACAGTTTGCCTTGCTTCACAAACTGGAGCATCAGCAGCAGTGGATGCTGCACCAACGGCAAACCAGAGGGAGCCTGCCAGTAATTCTGCTGCTTTTCGGACCAGGTGTGTGGCGCATGATCTGTGGCAATAATGTCCAAACGGTCATCCAGCAGGGCTGCCAATAACGCTTCCTTGTGATGCGGAGCTTTAATCGCCGGATTACATTTTATCTGGTTACCTAACGTAGCATAATCGTCACTATCGAACCAGAGGTGGTGTACGCAAACTTCAGCCGTGATACGTTTCTCGGTAAGGGGCAACGTATTATCGAACAGAGCCAGTTCATCAGCGGTAGAGATGTGCAATACGTGCAAACGGGCATTATGCTGACGTGCCAGCGCCACCGCCAGCGACGATGATTTCAGACAGGCTTCCTCGTTACGTATCAGCGGATGCAACGTAGCGGTAGCCGATTCACCATACTCAGCTTTGTAACGTTCGGTATTGCTACGTATAGTGGCTTCATCTTCACAATGCGTAGCAATGAGCATGGGGCTCTGTCGAAACAAAGCATCCAGTACCCGCTCATTATCGACCAGCATATTACCCGTCGATGATCCCATAAAAACCTTTATACCACAAACAGTATGCGGATCAGTACGTAGCACTTCGTCGAGGTTGTCGTTCGACGCGCCCATGAAAAAGGAATAATTCGCTAGCGAACGTTGCGCAGCAATGGCGTATTTATCGGCGAGTAATTCCTGCGTGAGCGCGTTCGGCACGGTATTGGGCATTTCCATGAAAGTGGTTACGCCACCCGCTACAGCCGACCGCGATTCGGAATGGATGGTTGCTTTATGCGTCAATCCTGGCTCCCGAAAATGAACCTGATCGTCAATAACGCCGGGTAATACGTATTGCCCATTGGCATCAATAATCTGTGCTACGTCCTTGTCCGAAAGCCCCGATTTGATTTGTGAAATGAAGCCGTCTTCAACCAGAATGTCGGCTTCGGTAATCTGCCCTTCGTTGACAATTTGGGCGTTACGTATCAATAATTTACTCATAATAACCGAGCCGCTTCTTTGGCGAAATACGTTAAAATGACGGTAGCCCCCGCCCGTTTGATAGCCATCAGCGCTTCCATCATAGCACGTTCGCCATCAAGCCAGCCGCGCTGGGCAGCCGCTTTAATCATCGCATACTCGCCACTGACGTTGTAGGCGGCAATGGGCAAATGGAAGTTGTCGTTCAGTAGTTTGATGATGTCCAGATAGGCCAGCGCTGGTTTTACCATCAGGAAATCGGCGCCCTCTTCAAAATCGAGTTGCGCTTCGATAATGGCTTCGCGACTATTAGCAGGGTTCATCTGATACGTTTTCTTATCACCAAATTTCGGTGCAGAATCGAGCGCGTCGCGGAAAGGGCCGTAGAAGGCACTGGCGTATTTAGCTGAATACGACATGATTGCAACCTCATGAAAACCGCCTTCATCGAGAATCTGACGCAGATAACCAACCCGGCCATCCATCATATCCGACGGCCCAATGATGTTGGCTCCGGCCTGTGCCTGCGTTAGCGCCATCTTGCCTAGCACTTCTAACGTAGCGTCGTTCAGAATTTTGCCATTTTCTACAATGCCGTCATGCCCGTCGGAGCTGTAAGGGTCCATCGCTACGTCGGTCATGATCACTACGTCGGGGAAGCGATCTTTGATGGCACGTATCGCCTGAGGATATAAGCCATCTGGGTTGTAGCTCTCGGTAGCGTATTTGTCTTTTTTCGATTCGGGCAGATTTGGAAATAAATCGAACGTCTGAACACCTAAATCCACGCATTCCTGGATTTCTTCCAGCATCAGATCAAGTGATAAGCGATGAATGCCAGGCATCGAACTTACTTCAGAGCGAACGTTCTTGCCCTCCATGATAAAGAGGGGTAAAATAAAATCGGTAACCGACAACCGGGTTTCCTGAACCATGTCGCGAATAACCGCCGACTGACGATTCCGACGCGGGCGACGTATTAAGTTTGCCAATGTTGTATAGTTATAAAGTTGTAAATCGGGCCGCCGGAGCGGTTGTAGGGTTGTAAGATTATAAAGTTGGTTGACACACAGATCGATTTTACGTCAGTCAATTTTACAATCGTATAACCCTACAACCGCTCCGGCGGCCCGGGTTACAACTCATTCACACAATCAATTTAAATCCTTCGCCGTGTACGTTAACGAGTTGAACTTCAGGGTCTTCTTTTAAATATTTTCGAAGTTTTGTTACGTACACGTCCATGCTTCGGGCGTTGAAATAGGAATCATCACCCCAAACCATTTTCAGTGCAAAGCTACGACTGACGGGTTGATTGAGGTTCTGCGCCAGCAATTTTAATAATTCCGACTCTTTGCTGGTTAGTTTCTGCGAAGCGCCATTATGTATCAAAAGCTGGTGTGGATAGTCGAAGGCAAGATTTCCAATCTGATACGTAGTAGGCTCCGTAGCGTCGGGCGACCGCTGCGACCGACGAAGAATGGCCTGGATACGTAGCAGCAACTCCTCCATGCTAAATGGCTTCGTGATGTAATCGTCGCCCCCCACCTTAAACCCCTGAATGGTGTCTTCCTGCATCGATTTCGCGGTCAGGAAGATGATCGGTACGTCACGGTCGCCCATACGTACTTCTTTAGCCAGCGTAAATCCATCTTTTTTGGGCATCATTACGTCGAATATGCACAAGTCATAGGATTTGCTCATGAAGTTCTGCAGGCCCTGATTACCATCAGTAGCGCGATCGGTGGCGTATCCTTTCATGGTCAGGTATTCCTGCACCAACTGCCCCAGGTTTGGGTCGTCTTCAACGAGAAGAATAGTGGTCATAAATGGAAAGAGGGAAAGAGTGAAATCGGACCGCCGAAGCGGAGTGAAAGAGCGCTGGATTCCGCTCTTTCACTCTTTCCCTCTTTCGCTCATTTTATATGGTAAAATTACTTCGAACGAACTGCCTCTTCCGGGATGGCTTTCGACCAGTATCTGGCCGTGATGCTCATCAACCATCTTTTTAACGTAGCTGAGCCCCAAACCAAAGCCTTTTACGTCGTGACGATTGCCCGTAGGAACCCGGTAAAACTTCTCAAAAATTCGACTGGTCTGTTCTTTGGTCATGCCCAACCCCTGGTCAGCAACGGTAATACTGACACCATCGGGTGCGTTTCGAGTACTCAACGTAATATGCGGACTGTCGGGCGAGTACTTCAGCGCGTTATCCAGCAGGTTGTATACGATGTTGGTCAGATGCACCTCGTCGGCTTCGACCACTTCCTGATCGGCATCGAAATGCAGGTCAAGCTCACCGTCACGTTGTTCAATCTGGAGACTCAGATTATTAAGCACTTTTTCAATAACATCATGAACGTTCACCGAAGATAGATTGAGTTTGATTTCGCCCCGGTCCAGCAAGGCCATTTGCAATACTTTCTCAACGTGTGAACCCAGCCGCCGGGTTTCGTCCCGAATAATACCCATATAACGCCCCAATCGATCTTTGGGTTGGCTATCGATTCCTGAGCGATCCATCGGTACGTCGGAATGGAGTTGCTCCTGCGCCATTTCGACCGCCAGCGAGATGGTAGAAATCGGCGTTTTAAACTCATGGGTCATATTATTGATGAAATCATTCTTGATATCTGCCAGCTTTTTCTGCCGAACAATCGTATTGATGGCGATGTAAAAACAAGCCAGAATAACCAGAATGAGTATGGCCGATGCTGCGAATGTGAAACCCAATCGACCCAGAATGAACTGTTGCTGGGTGGGAAAATAGATATAGACGTAATTCCCGGTTTCCATCAAATTATTCGGGAATAAAGCGGCTTTATACCCGTTGACATCTAGCTGTTGAGCATCTATACCCGTCGACGCAAATAAAAAGTTAGGCTGCTGACGAGTGCGTACTGCATATGAGAACGGAATGCTGATCCCTCGTTCGGCCAGCGTTTGCCGGAGCAACGTATCGAGCGCCAATCGGTTAATACGAGCCTCAATTGGACGATCGGAGAGGAGTAAACCTTTTAAAATATCTTTGACCATATCTGACTGGCCTTCACTTTTCGATCGACCCACACTGGTGAGTTTGCTGTTCGAATCCAGTTTCCCCGCAACCAGCGTGCTGGCCTGACGTTCCCGCTGTTTTTGCGCAGCCAGGCGAAGCTGCTTTTTCCGGACTTTACGTATGGAGTCCTGGCGGTGCGCCATTGCCTCGCTGTTAATACGTGGCAGTTCGGTGTTCATTACGTTCTCGAACCAGCGGTCGAACTGTTGCTGCTGAACAATCTGCGTTTGCCAATCGCCAATCGCCATCAACTCACCTTGTTGCCGTAAAAACTCTGCCACAATAGCCGTCTGTTCAGGCGAGAGTGGTCGAGCGGTCGGATGCAGTACGTCGGACTGAACGACTACGGCTCCCCCAAATGGTACGTCCAACGGAATCGTCTGCCGGTAAACCAGTCCATCACCCGTCGGCGAATGACTCGTTTTTGCCTGCGCAATAGACGGAGCGGAGGTGGTTTTACGTGGATTATTTACGGGTTTGCTTCCGCCCTTGCCTTCTTTCTTGGCAATGGCCATCAGCCGGTTTTGCTGTTCTCGTGCCTGAATACGTTGTTTGGTCAGGAAAACAATTTCTTGCCGCTCCAGCGTGCGGACAACCTCCTGAAGTGCATCCGTAACCTTATAGGCAAACTGTTCTTTTTGTAGCCGAAAGGCACTATTAATCCAATAGACCTGGAGGCCAACCAGCCCCAGCAACCCTATTGCCATCAGTGCCACAATCCAGCTTATGCGTTGTTTCGACATTTTTTACTCGTTCATGCAACGTCCACTCGATTTTCTCTATCTATAAAAAACCAAGCGTAGTGGTTAGTAAAAGTACGAATCGTGTTGGCGACTCATTGGCTCATTAACAAACTTTAACACCCCCACTATCAATCGGTTTAGCAACTTATTGTTCTTTCGTTTGCAATTCGTCTGTACTATGAAAAAAACAGTTTTTAGCGGGCTACGGTTCGTACCTGTCCTGCTCCTGGCCGTTACGTTGAGCGGAGTGGCCATCGCTCAGAAAAAAGCCGCCCCCTCTACCAAATCGACGGATGACAACTCTGAAGTGCACGTCAGAATCATCGAACGTAATGGAGCTGATGTGCGTGAAATTGAGCGAACGTATCGACTAAATGGGAAAAACGATTCCGAACGCGAAAAACTAGTCATGAAACTGGTCGATTCGTTGAAAGCCACCCGGAAAGGAGAAGGTCGTCGGCAAATGACCATTATTGTTGATGACGACGGAGACAGCCAAATAGCCGGGCGTAAAGAATTAAAGATGAGATCGAAACGCGCCCCAGGAGATGTTTATGTGTATCGCGGCAGATCGCCCAAGACCAATCGGGAGCTTTGGGATGACAACAACTGGCGTTATGAATTTCGGCAGGGTTTCGATTCACTAACCGACCGTGTGAATCGGTTCCGGTATGAGTTTCCAAAAGATTTCGATCAGAAACTGGCTCGCCCTTTCGAAGAATGGTCACGCAATTTTAACGCGAAACCTTCTACCATTCGTAGCCTGGATGCCTATCCAAACAATCCAGATCGTGACCAGATTAACGTACGGTTTACAGCTCCGGCTAAAGGCGATGTTAGCATTATTGTCACTAATTCGAAGGGAAAAGAAATTGCACGCCGGGAAATAAAAGATTTTTCGGGCGAATTCGTCGGGCAGATAGCTTTGGGCAGCAAATCGCAGGGCACATTTTTTATTACAGTTACCCAGAATGAAGACGGGGCCGTAAAACGAATTGTTGTTGATTAATACTGAATTAGGTTCCAGATTTCCGGTTTTTGTTTACATTTGCCAGCCGGAAATCTGGAACCTGAGCATAACAATTTGGATACGTACAAAAAATTTTAAGAAATTTTAGTACTATGTATTGCAAGATACCAAATAAAACACATAACTTTGTGGTGTCATAAATACTAAGAACATGAAGGCTGCTGTTATCATCGGGATTTTGTTAGTAGGATTAAGCGGACAAGCTATGAGCATGGGGCACCCACACAACGTGTTTGCCGCCCGTAAACAGCTACGTGCTAAACCATGCGTATCCAATTCTAAAGCTAAAGTTCGGGCAGCGGCCGAGTGGAAACCGGCTGTTCAGGCGGCTAAAAATGCTCTAAGTGAGCGGTTAGTGGCTGTATTTACGCACCTTCGTCCAGTTCGCTCTTATTAATTGAGCAGAGAAATATCTGTTTCAACTCGGTTAATAATCCACACAACAAGACTATATATTCTCCTTCTTATAAATTGTCTCTAAGGCACTCTTCACTTCGTTAAAATACTCGACTGCTGTGGCCCTGCTACGGCATTATTTTTGCTCTTTTCTGAGCAATTATCTTCCAAGTTGTATCGAATTATTAGTGTAGCAAATTATCTGGCAACCGTAGACAAGCCCGATTAATAACGTATTGGCCAGTACGTTAACATTTACTGATTCAAGCCTCTTTTATATTTTAATTTGTATTAAACCATTGTCGAGCACGATTATTCAATAAAATTTCGTTAAAAATTTAGACAATTCGGTGATTAGCTATGGTTTTTGGCAGGCTTTGTCTATTTTTATGGTTTAGCCAAAACACCACCGATAACCGATTGTACAATTTTACGTACTAAGTACCCATGCAGAACATCGTTGTACGACCCATTTTACTTGTCGCACTCCTGTTCGTGAGTTTGCTGACGGCTTTCGGGTTAATGAAACCAGATCGCAAATTCTGGGTTCGCCTTGCTCATTCAGCCATTGCCAAAGCGACACCTAAAAGTGCAGTTTCTCTTCCGACACGTACTAAAATTGCTTCCTACAAATTCGGTCCTGATGCCCGTCCTGTTGAAGTGTTTAACCTGCCCGACAGTGGTACACATTGGGTAGATAGCGTTTTCCAGACGCTGACGCCAGAACAGAAAATTGGTCAGTTTTTTATGGTTGCGGCCTTCTCGAACCGCAGCGAAAACCATAATCAGTACATCGAGCACCTGATCCAATCCAATCATATCGGAGGATTAATTTTTTTCCAGGGAGGCCCCTACCGGCAGGCCGTATTGACCAATCGCTATCAGTCCCAGTCGAAAGTGCCTTTGCTAATTGGTATCGACGGCGAATGGGGACTTGGGATGCGGCTGGACAGTGCCATGGATTTCCCGAAGCAGATGTCGCTCGGCGCCATTCAGGATAATGAATTGATTTATCGAATGGGCGCTGAAATTGGGCGACAATGCCAGCGTTTAGGGATTCATATCAATTTTGCACCTGTCTCGGATGTAAACAGCAATCCGGCCAATCCAGTAATCGGTGTTCGCTCATTTGGGCAATCGCGGGAGAACGTAGCATTGAAAGCGTCGGCCTATATGCGTGGTCTGCAACAAACGCATGTTATTGCTACTGCCAAGCATTTTCCCGGCCACGGCGATACCAGCGCCGATTCGCACCACACGCTCCCAACGGTTAGCCGCTCGCCCGAAGAAATGCGCGAAATCGACCTATACCCGTTCCGGAAGCTGATTGCCGATAGTTTGATGGGCGTTGTAACGGGGCATCTGCACGTACCGGTTATGGATAACACGCCCGCACTGGCTGCTACGTTGTCGGAAAAAATTGTTACCGAATTACTGAAGAAAGAGCTTGGCTTTAGAGGTTTGGTGTTTACTGATGCACTGAATATGGGAGGTATCAGCCGGTCGCCGAAGGCAGTGGACGTAAATTTACGGGCTCTTATTGCGGGTAACGACATTTTGCTTTACCCAGAAAATGTCCGCGAAGCCACGCTGAATATCATGAACGCCGTTCAGCAGGGGATCATCTCGCAGGAACTGATTGACGAAAAAGTCCGGAAAATTCTTCGTGCCAAATATTGGGCAGGCCTCAGCCAGTATAAACCTATCAACCTTGCCGGGCTATCGGCAGAGCTGAACTCGCCTGAGGCCAAACTTCTGAAACAGGAACTTTGCGAACAGGCCGTTACGGTAACAGAAAACAAAAATAATCTTCTGCCGCTAAGCCGCCTTGATACGTTGCGGATGGCGTCGATAGCAATCGGGGCCGAGCCAGGAAATATTTTCCAGAAATCGCTGAATCAGTACGCTCCTTTCCAGACGCTGGCGATTGATAAGCCTGTTTCGGAAGCCGATTTGAACAATATTCTGGCCCAGATTGGCGATGCGAATACGGTAGTGCTGAGCTTTCACAAAATGGCTGAGTCTGCCAACCGGAAATACGGCATTACCAAGCCTTCACTTGACCTCATCAATCGCCTGAAAACGCGGGGAACGAAAGTGATTGTTACGGCTTTTGGGTCGCCTTATAGTCTGCCTCAGTTTGTTGGCGCCGATGCGCTGGTTTGTGCCTATCAGGAGCTGGATGATATGCAGCGCGTAGTACCGCAAATATTGTTTGGTGGTTTAGGGTCTCGTGGAAAACTGCCCGTTTCGATAGGTGGTCTGGAATTAGGTACAGGCCTGGCGTTGAACCCGGAAGGACGACTTTCGGTGGGGTCGCCGGAAAGCGTTGGAATGAAATCTGACGTACTGGCGCAAATCGATGCAATAGCGCAGGGAGCCGTTAAAAACCACGTAGTACCCGGCTGTGAGATTCTGGTAGCCCGTAAAGGAAAAGTCGTTTACAGCAAGAATTTTGGCGCACTGACCTACGCGGCCGGCGCCGAAAAAGTATCTGACGAAACCTTGTATGACCTGGCATCACTAACAAAAGTGCTCGCTACGTTGCAGTCGGTAATGGTGCTGTACGATCGTAAACAGATTGAACTGAATCAAAAAGCGTCTTTCTACCTGCCCGAACTACGTAACACCAATAAGCAAAACATTACGCTTCAGGATTTACTCTGGCACCAATCGGGTATGGTATCGTACTACCCAACGTCGTGGGACCGGACTCGCCTGCCGGGCGGTGGTCTGAAAGCCGAGTATTATTCAGCTACACACGATACGTTGCACACGCTTCAGATTGCCCCTACGCTCTGGGGCGTTCCGGCACTCCGGGACTCAGTCTGGAAATGGGTAGTACAATCGCCGATGTCGCGGAAGGTCGATGAGACGGGTAAACCTGCTTACGTGTATAGCGATCTGAATTTCCTGACCTTGCAAAAAATTGTCGAGCGCGTCAGCAAACAACAGCTCGACAAGTTCGTAACGGAGAACGTGTATAAACCGCTGGGTTTGCATCAGTTGGGTTTTACACCCCTGCAACGTTTGCAAAAGCCAGTTTGCGCCCCAACCGAGCAGGATACGTACTACCGAAATCAACTGCTAATCGGCACGGTTCATGATCAGATGGCGGCCGTGCAGGGCGGAGTTTCGGGCCACGCAGGTCTGTTCGGTAACGCGCGCGACATTGCTACGTTATTGCAGATGAATTTACAGAAAGGTAGTTACGGGGACCAACGTATTCTGAACCCAATGACCGTGCCTTTCTTCACCCAAACGCTTAGTAACCGTAGCCATCGGGCACTGGGTTGGGACAAGCCCAATCCGGAAAGTGCCAGCAGCGTTTATATGGCCTCCAAAGCATCGCCCCGTTCGTTTGGCCACACCGGCTTCACCGGTAACGTAGTGTGGGTTGACCCGGATGAGGAATTGATTTTTGTATTTTTATCGAACCGTATATATCCCACAGCTGGGAATAATTCAATAAATACCACCAAGCTACGTCGGCGGATTCATGAAGTAATTTATAATGCTGTTCAGCACTGATATGTAGCCGAAATTATTTTTTTTTAATTGTATTAATGCCACTTCATATTGAAGTGGCATTTTTATTGCTAAGACAAGCTATTGACTATCATCCCTAATGAAAACTTATAATGGACAATTGTGTAAAAACCTTTAAATCAGCAATCTATGATATTTCTGATTTAATTAAACGAAGAGAGGTTTCAAGCAGCTCATGAGTGAAGCCACTAATTATGTTGCCCTAAATGGCAATTAGTAAACCAAACAATTTTGTTTACGGAGTTTCGGTATCAACAGTACCTGCTGCGTAAGTATAAATGATTTAACTTTAATAAACACAATTCCATTATCGCTTCTACCTTTATGAAAGGACGTAATTTTTACCTCTCTTTAGTAATGCTGCTCTGGCTTTTAAGCCTGGCAGAACGTAGTGGTGCTCAATCGCTTACCGGTGTTACGTTTTCCCCAACGTCTCTTTGCCCCGGTGGCGCCCTAACCGTGAATTTTACGGCAACCGGCACTTTTGGAACTGGTAATGTCTTCACTGCTCAATTGTCTGATGCGACGGGTTTTATGCCTGCTAATCCGACTGTTATCGGCAGTGTTACCCGAACCACGAGCGGAAGCATTAATGCCATCATCCCGAAAACGGCTGTGGCCGGCACGGGCTACCGTATTCGAATTATATCGAGCACAGTAGCCAAAGCCTCTATCACCAGTGCGATTACACTTGCCTTGTCGACACCCATTGCTCCAACAGCGGCTACCCCTGCCCCCTATTGCCAGGGAGCCACTGCAGCCCCATTAACGGCAACGGCTTTGGCTGGTGGTACGTTGCAATGGTATGGCCAGAATGCAACAGGCGGTACGGCGTCGACTACGCCTACTGTACCTTCTACCACTCAGGCGGGAACGGCAACGTACTACGTCAGCCAGGTTGTAAGCGGCTGCGAAAGTCCCCGGAAAAGTATAACCGTAACCGTAAAAGCAGCACCTGCCGGGCCAACTGTTACTCCGGTTCCTACGTATTGTTTAAGCCAGACAGCCACTACGTTGTCAGCTACACCTTCGGCCGGAGGTACGTTGAATTGGTATGGAACATCCGCAACCGGCGGCACTCCCTCGAACGTTGCTCCGAAACCATTGACAACGCAGGCCGGAACTACCAATTACTACGTTAGTCAAACGTTAAACGGTTGCGAAAGTCCCCGGGTGGCCATTGCCGTAACGGTATCATCCGGCCCAAGTGCTCCTGTAGTTAAAAATCCGACCCTGGCGTGTTTGAACCAAACCCCGCCGAGCTTAACAGCAACCGCTTCGGCCGGTGGTACGTTAAACTGGTATACAGCAGCATCCGGCGGTACGGCGTCGAACGTTACTCCCAAGCCAACAACCAATAGTGTAGGCTCAACGACGTACTACGTTAGCCAATCGATTGGTGGCTGCGAAAGTCCACGAGTGGCTCTTACCGTTACGGTAAGTTCTATTCCATTTATGCCCAATATTGCTATACCAAGTGCCTATTGCGAAGGGGCTACGGCTTTGCCCCTATCGGCCGGTGGTCAAGGTTTATTATGGTATGGAACAAATAAAACGGGTGGTACGGGTTCGCCAACCGCAACTGTACCCAGCACAGCATCAACGGCCATCGGTACTACGTTATACTACGTTACCCAGACTGTAAACGGATGCGAAAGCGAGCGAGCGGTTATTCCAGTACAGGTAAAAGATACGCCAAATGCGCCTGTTACATCGGCGATTGATATCTGTCAGGGTGTAACGGTCCCTACCCTCTCGGCAACCTTTGTAGCCGGTGCTACGCCTATCTGGTACGGTACATCGGCGACCGGCGGAACGGGAACTAGTATTGCCCCTAAACCCTCTAGTGCTTCGCCAAGTAATGCACTTTACTACGTCAGCCAGACGCTGAACGGCTGCGAGAGTCCTCGGGCCAGCCTTCGTGTGCAGGTGAAAGCAACGCCTGCTGCACCAGGTGTCAACCCAGTCAGTTACTGCAACAATTCGACCGCTACGCCCTTGACAGCCAATGGCGCAAATCTGAAATGGTACGATGCATTCGATAAACTTTTAGGGGGAGCCCCAACGCCAAATACCGGCAGTGTGGGTACGTTGGTTTATAAAGTTTCGCAAGTATCCAGCGATGGTTGCGAAGGTCCCAAAGCGAACCTGCCGGTTGTTGTGAACGCGTTGCCGGGTACACCTACCGTAAATAATGTCAGCTACTGCCAGGCTCAGACCGACCAGCCAGTCCAGAGCGTAGGTGTGCTTCAGGCTACCGGGCAAAACCTGAAGTGGTATAATCAGGCCGGCAACCTGCTTCCCGGTGCGCCAACGCCTTCTATCGACAAGTCGGGCACGCAGGTCTTTTTGGTTAGTCAGACGATCAATAATTGTGAGAGTCCAAAAGCTACGTTGCAGGTAAATGTGGGCGCTATTGCGGCTCCTACGGTAGCCAAGTCGCTGCTGGTTTATTGCATCGACCAGCAAGTGGGACCACTTGAAGCAGCTGGCGACCCAGGCAGTACCTTGCGTTGGATTGATCCTTACGGACGTCTCCGTACTGATACACCTGTACCATCGACGCAAAATACGAACGTGAACCCCGATGGCGATATTTTCTACGTGTATCAGATCAGTTCGGGCGGTTGTTACAGCCCGCGGGCTGCCATTCGGGTCATTGTAAATGCGCCCCCAACGTTATCCCTCCGCGCTCAAAATACGACCGTAAATTTGGGAGAAAAGGCGACGCTAGAGTTGAAATTTACTGGTACCGGGCCGTATAGCTATACAATTTCGGATGGGTATACAGGTATCTGCCGCCGGTCGGATACAACTATTGCGGTAATACCACGAGGCAATACAACGTATCAGGTAGCGGGCGTTTCCAACGGCTGCGGACTAGGGCTCCCCGGTAATCCGGCCACAGCATCGGTTTCTGTGCGCGTACCTACTGTTTCAACAAGTGCTTTAACTTCCACAACTTTATGCGCTGGTACGTCGATTGAAGTTCCGTTTACAACTACCGGTCAGTTTACGCAGGATAACCGTTTTAAAATTGAACTGGCAAGTACGGCTGATACGTCGAAAAAGTATAGCGTTTCGGCCACCGCGCTACGTTCTCCCATTGCGGGATCGCTACCCGATAGCATACCCAGCGGCCAGTACTACGTTCGGGCGGTGGCATTGAATTCGGGCGTCGGCGTTACAGGAGCCAATAGCCCTACACCGCTGACCGTTCGTTCAAAACCTACTGCCAGTTTATCTGGTACGTTGGTAGCGCAGGAAGGCATGCCGGTTAACCTGACCTTCACCTTTGGCGGAGATGGTCCCTGGACGTTTACGTATGCCGATAGCCTTCAGAATTATTCTGCTACTGCAACCACGAGCCCGTATCTGGCGGAAATACGGCCTAATAGAAATTCGGTGTATCGACTATCCAACGTATCAAACAATTGCGGAACAGGCGTTGCGTCGGGTACCGCTACCGTCACGGTCTACTCGGTTTTAGGAACGGGCGATAGCTCGCTCGATCAGCTGGTGAAAATATATCCTATGCCTGTTACAACTACTTTCACGGTAGAACTAAACCTGCAATTAATATTCAACCCCGCTGTTATTACGGTATCGGATTCAAGGGGTAGACCCTTGCAGGAACGCGTAACCCGGCTTCATTATAATGATTTCGACCTGACTGGCCAGCCCAACGGTATCTATCTGGTTCGTATTCAGGTAGGTGATCGGCAGGTAATTCGAAAAATACTGAAACAATAGATTAGAAGTTGTAAGGTAATAAAGTTATAGGGTTGTAAAGTTCGTGAGCGCGTCAGCTAACTTTGCAACCCTACAACTTTATAACCCTATAACTTCTTTATGCCTGACGAGTATTTTATGGATATTGCGCTTAGCCTGGCTGAAGAAGCAGCGTATAATGGCGAAATTCCGGTGGGAGCTGTCGTTGTATGTCGAAACCGGATTATCGCGAAAGCCAATAACCAGACGGAGCAGTTGAATGACGTAACGGCCCATGCCGAAATGTTGGCTATTACCGCTGCCACTCAATATTTGGGCGGTAAATACCTGAGCGAATGTACGTTATACGTAACACTGGAACCTTGTGTGATGTGCGCCGGGGCGTTATTTTGGGCGCAACTAAGCCGATTAGTGATTGGCGCCGAAGATCCTAAACGAGGCTATAGCCGAATTGATGCTACGTTGCTGCACCCGAAAACCAGAGTTGAAACGGGAGTGCTGGCAGCTGAAAGTCAGGAGTTGCTGACTAAGTTTTTTACCCGCTTAAGAACATAATTCGGCAGAGGCTTGTTAACACAACCGAAGATCTTCCATTCTAACTAAACAAGTAAAATGGCTTTTGTATTAGACCCGCTTCCCTACCCTAGTGATTCGCTCGAACCGAATATCGACAAACAGACGATGGAAATTCACCATGGTAAGCACCATAATGCTTACGTGACGAATCTGAATAATGCCATCGCTGGTACCGATATGGAAAATAAATCCATCGAAGACCTGCTCGCTAGTGTAAGCAGCGCTCCTGTTGCCGTTCGCAATAATGGCGGAGGACATTATAACCATACACTGTTCTGGAATACCATTTCTGGCTCGGGCGGTGGTCAGCCAACCGGCGACCTGGCAGAGGCTATCAACACCAAATTTGGTTCGTTCGACGCTTTTAAAGAAGAGTTTACGAAAGCTGCTACCACTCGGTTTGGTTCAGGTTGGGCCTGGCTTATCGTATCGCCCGAAGGTGAGCTGGCCGTCACGTCGACTCCAAATCAGGACAATCCGCTTATGGATATTGCCGAAGTAAAAGGCTTTCCGGTGATTGGCCTTGATGTTTGGGAACATGCTTACTACTTAAAATACCAGAACCGTCGACCCGATTATATTGCGGCTTATTTTAACGTAGTAGACTGGAACGCAGCTGAAAAGCGCTATCAGCAGGCTAAACAGGCATAGTCTTGAATGAATAATGGTTGATGGATAACGAATAATTGGTAGTAAGATCAATTTTATTCATTGTTCATTAATCATTATTCCTTATTTTTGCCCACTCAAAATGGTGATCGTAGCTCAGTTGGTTAGAGCGTCGGATTGTGGTTCCGAAGGTCGCGGGTTCGAGCCCCGTCTTTCACCCATTAAGCCCCGGTAATTCCGGGGCTTTTTTTATTGGGTACGTTCGTAGACGCCATAATTTTGTTCCGCTGTAAAGTTCTTTGGAAAACCACCCTTTTGTTTATTTTTTTTCAACAATCTATTAAACAAAACTACCAAAATTGCGTTTTTTTAAATAGATTGTTCCCAAATCCTGCACTAAAACTGAACGTTGGTTTTTTGTTGATGGAAGTTATATGTTCGCGCATGGCTGGCCGATCATACTCTTCTGCTGGTTCATGATTGGTTGTAGATGAAGCAAATAAGCATCATGAGTAAGTATTCCATAAAAGATTTAGAACAACTCTCCGGCATAAAAGCCCATACCCTGAGAATCTGGGAGCAGCGTTATACGATTATCTCCCCAAAACGGACAGACACGAACATTCGTACTTATGATGACCAGGATTTGAAATTGGTTTTGAACATTTCGATGCTGAAAGATCATGGTTATAAAATTTCAGAGATAGCGAAACTGTCTGTTGATGACATGAACCGGGAAGTGGCCAAAATCTCGGAGAAACAGCTGAATTACCCTGACCAGATTCAGGCACTTACGCTGGCTATGATTGATCTGGATGAAGCTCGATTTAATAAAATCATCGGAGCGAACGTTCAGCAGTCTGGCTTCGAGAGTACGATGATTCGCATTGTTTACCCATTCTTAAGCCGTCTCGGTACGCTTTGGGTAACGGGGTCCATCGGGCCAGCGCAGGAACACTTTATTACGAACCTGATTCGGCAAAAAATCATCGTTGCCATTGATACGCTGGCGGATACAGAAGATCAGCCGGGCAAAACGTATCTGCTGTTTTTACCCGAAGGCGAATTCCACGAAATTAATCTGCTGTTTGCCCAGTACCTCATAGCTGCCCGCAAGAATAAAGTTGTTTATTTAGGCCAAAATCTGCCGTTTAGCGAGCTGGTATTTGCCGGGAAGCGCCATCAGCCCGATTACGTTTTTACGGTCGTTACATCAACACCAGCTAATCACGAAGTTCAGCCATTTGTAAATCGACTCTCCAGTACTTTTCCAGATTCACAGATTTTACTGACGGGTTATCAGGTTATTGGCCAGGATATTGACGCCCCCGCAAATACCCAGATTATCAATCAGATCGAAGAACTGATCAGCATCGCTGCTACGTAGTACGCATTCAGGTCAAGCTCGTACTACGTAACAGGCAGCAACTCAAAGCACAGCTTTTCGGGGTCATCGCTTTTAATAGAATAGAACCCGTTTTTGATCAGCGCTTTAATAGAAGCTTCGTTCGTAGGTAACGTATGGGCAATAATTCTCTGTACCTGCGGTTGCTGCCAGGCATTTACAGCTAACGTACCAACAATTTCAGTGGCGATTCCCTGCCGACGCCATTCATCCGAAACAGAATAGCCAATTTCTATTGTACCATCTGCACTAGGTGGACCAAAATAGCCAGCTACTGCTACCAAAGTTGCTGGTGTAGTAGGGGTTGGATATGTAACAACGTACCAGTTGTACCAGCCAATAGCATCTTCCTGTCCACTGGATAGTTGTTCCAAAAAAAACTTCATTGCATCCTCATCGTATTCGCCAGGCGGCCAGTCAGTTGGAATTGCTACGTTCAGTAATTGAGCGAATCTTGCACGATTCGTTAATTCAAGATTCAATAAGGTAAGCGTACCGGCAACAAAAAGCAGACGCTCGGAATAAAGAAAAGCAGCGTTCATCGGTAATTGAGGCAGTTATATACACTCCTGTGCAAAAGCCAGCGCACGTCGTTCGGCATAGGTATGTTCATCACGGGCAACCTGAAATCCTACGTGGCCTCCTCTTTTAGGGGTCTCCAAAAAAATGGATTTATGCCTTTGGGCTAGCCAGGCCGGTGAACATTCCGGTGATAATAGCGGGTCGTTTTGGGCATTCAATAGCAACGCGGGCACAGCAATACCAGGCATGTAATTTACGGCAGATGCCTGAGTATAGAAATCGTTGGCATCCTGATAGCTATTAATGGGCGCTGAGAAAAATTCGTCAAAATCACGCCATTTCCTGACATTTTGTAATTGACTAAGATTCAGACGCCCCGGAAATCGAGTGTCCTTCTGGCGCAGTTTGACAACCAGCTTTTTCATAAATCGCTGTTTATAAAATCGATTACCTGCCCGGTCGAGTAAACCTGCACTAGATCCCAAATCAGTTGGCGACGAAATGGCAACCCCCCTTTTCACTACGTCTGGAAGCTCTTTTCCGTGAACACCCAGGTATTTAAGCGTAATATTACCGCCCATGCTGTACCCGACCAGCACAATTTCCTGATAGGGTTTTGTCTTCAACGCATAGTCAATGACTTCGCCTAAATCACCGATTTCGCCGTGATTATACAGCCGGAAAGCCCGATTCATTTCGCCACTGCACGAACGGCAGTTCCAGGCCAATACGTCGTAATTATGCTGCGCGAATAACTTAGCTGTACCCTGAATGTACTGCCGGTGGCTATCGCCCTCCAGGCCGTGCGTTAGCACCACAAGCCGCTGCTGACCTTTATCAACCCAGTCTATATCCACAAAATCTCCGTCGCTGAGTATCAGACGTTCGCGCTCATACGTAACGCCCAACACCCGACGCGTTAGACTGGGGATAATAGTTTGAAGATGACCATTGTACTGATAAACAGGCGGTCCGGCGTACGAAGATTGAATTAGCGGCATATGCTATGAACAACGGATAGTTTTGTATCGTTGTTCCTGCATACATTCACAACCATGCCGATTACCAAATACATCTCCGTAATTATCGCCAGTACGATCAAATTTGTCGGCGGACCACTGTCGGGGGTTGCGCTGGGGTTGACCTGGCTCGAAACAGCTATTTTCACCACCATAGGCATGATGGTCAGCGTAGTGATAGTTATTTACGCCGGTGCTGCGCTGCAAGTACTCATTCAGAAGTATCGTTCTACTCCACCCAAACGCTTTACGAGACGAACACGATTAGCTATAAAAATTTGGAAACGAGCGGGTTTAGCGGGTATAGCTTTTTTAACCCCCCTGATTCTAACGCCAATTGGAGGCACTATTCTCGCCATCTCGTTTCGGGTTAAACGGGGCGAAATCATTCTGTATATGCTAGTCAGCGCTGCTTTCTGGGCGATTATTCAATCTATCGCTTTCTACCAGATTCCCGGTTTGAAAGGAGTTTTTGGGTAATAGCAATGAAGAACATAGTACACAAACGTTCTTCATTTTACATTATTTACCAGCGCTGGTGCCGTTTTTTTTCGGAAATCGCCCTGTGAGAAGTATTTTTCGATCAGGCAATACATCAGAATAAAGAAGTACCGACTACCCATTTCTTTAATTTTCAACTTCGATTCGCCGTATTTCCGATTTGTCCAGCTATTCGAGACAACTGCGTAACTATAGCCCCGCACAATCGTCTTCAGAGGAAGTTCAACGGTAAGGTTAAAGTGGGGCGACAGAAACGGCTTAAGTCCTTCCATTGTCTCTCGTCTGTACAGTTTGAAGGCATTGGTCGTATCGTTGTATTTAATACCCATCACCATTCGAACGATGAAGTTAGCTACGCGGTTAATGAATTTTTTCAGCGCCGGGTAGTCGATCACTTTCCCATCTTTTCCCCATCGCGAACCAAACACCGCATCGACGCCGGTCTCCTGCATCTTGTTATAGAAACGTACCAGATCTTCAGGGTCATCAGACATATCGGCCATAAAAACCGCTACACAGTCGCCGGAGAACCGCTCAAGACCGTAACGTACCGCGTATCCAAAGCCATTAGGGCCAGGATTGGTGTAATAAACCAGCGTCGGAATTTCAGTATTTGCCAACGTCTCCAGCACCTGCAACGTACCATCTTTCGAATTATCGTTAGTAACGCATATTTCGTGCGGAATGCCGTGCTTCGCCAATGTTTGATAGAGCGTCCGCAACGTCGGCGGCAGCGATTCTTCTTCGTTATAGGCGGGTATAACAACGCTTAGTTTCATCATGGGCATAATAAGCGGACGACGCTCGTTGATTAAAGTCAGAAATTAGCTTTTCGGTTTCCAGTGCTCTGCAACGTCGGGAACCGCCTGACGAATTTTCGCCAGCACATCAGTTGGCAAAGGTCCTAATTTAACAGCTTCACAGTTAGCGAGCACTTGTTTTTCGTTACGCATCCCTGGAATTACTACGCCCACATTATTATTTGACAAACAGAAACGTAACGCCGAAACAGCCAATCCACCCGGCAAATCGTTTAAAAAAGCCAGTTTTCGGGAAGATTCCAGCAGCCAGTTGCGGTCGCGGTCGGGTAAATAATGCCGGTATTGATCGGGAGCGAAGGAGGGATCCGCTTGCAAATATTTAGGATTTAAAAAACCTGAGGCAAGTGGCACTCGTCCGATGAAAAAATAGTCGTCTGCGCCAGAGATTGGAAAAAGTAATTCTTCGGCCCGCCGGTCGAGGGCGTTATAAATCACTTCTGCTACGTTACCAAACCCCGCTTCTACTACTTTTTTAGCGCCGTAGACGCTACGTGAGCTTACACCAACGTAACGAATCTTACCCGCTTGTTTCAGCTTATCAAAAGGCGTTGGATCATAGGTTGACCAATCAAATGCATCGGGCGGGCTGTGGAGCAGCAATACGTCGATTGTTTCGCGACCAAGACGGCGCAGACTGGCCTCGACGGCTTCTGCTACGTAGTCGGCGCTATAATCCTGAATCGGTTGACCGTCGGGCGTTTGGCGATTACCGAACTTTGTACAGATAATCGACGTAGCACTTCTCTGCTGAAAAGCTTCCCGCAAAATTTCCTCCGATTGACCACCGCCGTAACTATCAGCCGTATCGAAAAAATTGATTCCCTGTTCCAGCGCTACGTGTACAGCGCGAATGGCTTCTGATTTATCGACCTCTCCCCAGCCTGTTACGTTACCATTTACTACGTTTGGCCCACCAAACTGCCACGTACCGAAGCCCAGACGCGATGTTAATTCTTCTTTCAGGGAATTTGCCATTCAATTATCTACATGAATATGATGGGCGGTGAAGGCCCCGACAGGCTCTGGCTGTCGGAGTCGCGTCAGCGACTGCTTCTATAGCTACAACCGACAGCCAGAGCCTGTCGGGGCCTTATTCATAAAAATTCTGGTCGTTCAACGATCTAGCTATTTGCTTATTAGCTCGCTGAACGACCAGAAAAATGAATTTTATCCAATTTTAGAACACAGACTCAGCAGGAGCTGGATTCATGATGATTTTACCCTTGATAAGGCTGCGTTGGCCCGGATATTCGGCGAAGAACGCGTTACGTCCGTGCATCACGCGGTCATCGTGGAAGAAAACAGCTTCACCTTTTTGCAACTGAACTGGCAGTATAACACCGGCGTTCATGATGCGACTTTCCAGGAAATGATGGAAACGTTCGCACAAATCCAGCACTTCTGCGGAGTTTTCATCGCGCGACAGGCAGAAGTAGTTCCAGTTGGCCAGGTAACCTTCGCCATCCTGATCGATGATTTTGCGAACTTTCCGGCTACCACCTTTCGCGTGAACAACGTCGGTTGCCATCAACTCTTCCAGCAGGGCATCTTCACCATCAAGCTTCATGCACTCAACTAGTTCGGGCAGGTCGAAGAACGTAGTGGCACCACCGATTTTAGCTCGCGAAGCACAATAGAAGAAGTTAACGGCTTCTTCGCCGTTCAGCTCTACGTACGAATCGTCCGTGTGCATAGGCTGGCGCGTGTTGCTGGAACGGTAACGATCAGGAATTTGCGGATCATACGTAATGTCGATCCAGCGATTTCCGGTTTGTTTACCGGTAGCCAGATCTTCATCGGCGGCATGAATACGACCGATCGTTTCCGACAATTTGCTATAAAAATCGTGTACGGGCAGATCTTCTTTGAAGCCCGACAGATACACCAATTTATTATTCTGAACAGCCTCTTTTACGTTCTGGAACGTTTCTTCCGGCGTAGTATAGACGACTTCCTTGAAAAAATTCATAGCCTATATTCGTTTCATTGTTTGACACACAAAATAAGGAAACTCAAACAGTTAGCCAAAAACTGACTTACTGTACGTACTAATTATTTAGAATACGGTGTAGCCCAATAGCAATTACACCGTAGGCACGCTGAATGGCCGGGGGCGTCAGATGGTCGTAAATAACCGTTTTCAAATCTTCCCAACTCGGCCGCGCCAACGAATAATATTTGGCTGTTAACCGAAGTTTTGCCAGATATGAATCGCGGTACTGCTTGCTGTTCATCATCATCCGGTAATACCGGGCAATATTTTTCTTCATCACCCGGTCGTATCGATATTCCAGCTCGCGATTGATGTTGTCGTACATGTCGATCCGGTTTTTCAGATAAACTGCATCGGCTTCATTATCCGTAAAGCTGGTACCGTTTTTGTTTTTCCGATATACCGACATCACATCAGGTATATAACCAATCTTACCCATCTTCGCCTTCAAAATCAGGCGGGGAATATCGCCACTGACCGATTCGCTAAACCAGGCCGGATACTCTTTGATGGTGTTCCGATACATGGTACTCGACGTAGCCATGAACCAGATTTCTTTCTCACCAATCAAATCCTCAATGGTGTAATAGGGCTTCATATCTTTCCCATTGAGTACTTCCGATGGGCTACCATCTTCGTACGTAATCAGGGCGTTATGAAACACCATCGAATAATCGGGGTGCGCATCCAGCATATCGACCTGCTTCTGGAGCTTGAGCGGGTCAGTGAGGTAGTCGTCACCATCGATGAGGGCATAATACTCGCCTTCAGCCCGTTTCAGCGTTTCCAGAAAGTTGATACCGCCGTTTTTACCCATATTACGTGGGTGCAGCACGCCTTTCACCAAGCCAGGATGTTTGCGTTCATATTCCTGAATAATCTCCCGCGTACCATCCTTCGAAAAATCATCGCCGACTAAAATTTCCATAGGAAAATTTACCTGCTGCATCAGTACACTGTCGATGGCCTGACGAATGAATTTCGCTTGATTATAGGTGATAATCAGAACACTAACTTTTGGCATAACTAATAGCGTATTCAATTTTCACTTCATATACAGCTACGTAGTACGGCTGTTTTGTGAACCGAAAATAGACTAAACAACGGCCTCCTCCGACGTAGCGTTTTTAGCGGTTTGAATCTGTGCTTTCCAGCCTTGCGGCTCGTCTTTATCGGCTGGTTTGGCCCAGGGATCGTAGAACGGCAGAATTGCCACCCAACGCCCAGCCGGATCTTCCCAGCTGAAACGATCTGCAAAACTCGACGGACTAACCCAGTGCGGCAAATCGTATCGGAACAGGATGATATCGCCCATGTCCTGATAGCCTTCCGTCTCGACAATATGATCGTTGATGACGTAGCCCGTACCGCCCGAGTTGTAATCGACTCTGTACTGGTTTAGTGCCAGAATTGTGCCAACCTTCTGCGGATTTAAGGGGTGCCAATGCCGCCCAAAGAAGCTGCCTCCAAGCGGATAATGGGTAACTTGTGGATGGAAAAATGGCTCTCCTTTGCGGATACCATACTCTTCGTTATTTCCGGTCAAGTTGTTCCAGAACTGACGTAACGGCGTAAAAACCTTCAGTAAAGTCTCTTTCGTCGGCTCTTCTAAATCCAGAATAGCGTCGAAAGTATGGTCGTGAAACAGCTGCGGAGCCTGCTGAATCTTGGCAATGTGCAAACGCTGCTTATGCTGATTATTATCGAACGTATCAGGACCCTCGGCTAGCGGAGTTTTATCGGCCCATTCACGGGTTGCTGCGATAACACTACGTAGCGTAGCCTCTGGAATCCCTGTTTTAACGATTACGATGTTTGGTTCGTTAACCAACCGCATTACCTCTTCAAACGGAATCTCAGGCACAATCTGACCATCCTTGAATTCGGCATCAACTTTTATAATGTATTTTGCTACTTCTTTCATGGTTATGAACGTACTGATTTGATACAAAATAGGAGCCTATCTTTGCAAAATGCAAATTCCGCCCTGCTGATTCTTATCATATGGCAGGCTGAGTTGCATACCCAAAACCGGATGCGCCAAAGCCGTTGCCATTATAAAACATAACCCACTGATTCTGATGAGGAAATATGTGGCAATAGTCCATCATCAATGAATCCCAGCCTTCTTCCGACCGTTCAATACCTGCCAGTTCGTCTTTCCGATTCCATGTAATACCATCCGTCGACTCAGCATAACCAATCCGGTAACTCTGCCGGACATCGGTGCGGTAGTTGGTAGCGTTGCGATAGGAAAAATACATTTTGTACAAATTCCCATCTTTATAAACCGTCGGCCTACCAATGGCGTCCGTAAACTCGTCGTAGCCTACGCAAACGTGGCCGGTACGTTCCCACTTAATGCCATCTTCCGACTCGGCGTACTTTACATCATAAAATGGCTCGGGATGACCGTTGATCACCTCAATTTTCGTGCAGGACAAATACCACATCCGCCACCGAATGCTTCCATCAGCTTGTTCCTCGCGCATGACGCAGGGCTGCGCAATCCAAACCTGATCATAAATCGAGCGGTCGAGAAGTGGTCCTGTGTATTTACGCTCGAAGGTCAATCCGCCATCTTTACTGATTGCCAGACCGATACCCAGCCGATAACTGGCCGTATCGCTTTTGTTCCAACCCGTGTAATACAACCAGATTTCGTCCCCAACGGGTAGAAACCACGAAGGCATAGCTCCTGAATCATCGAACATCCCAACTTCGCCTTTGGTGAGGCAGGGTTTGTCGTGGATATACGTAACGTTAGTCAGGTCATTCGGGTCAAGCTCAACAAACGACGTAGCAGATGATACGTTTTCGTCGCGGGTTGAGAAGTAAACGCGAAGTTTATCGGCCATTGGAAAGCCAAATGGAACTTGCGCGTGTGTCCGGCTGAATGGTTTTGAGCCGTCAGGTTTATAAATCAGTCCTTTTTTCTGCCAGGTCATAATGTAATGAATAATGGATGCTGTAGAATGTTTAAGAATCTTGGCAAAATCTAATAACTGCTGCCATTCGTCATCAAACAGTTTACAGCATTCATTGAACGTAGTGTCTGTACCACTGCTGGAATACCATCAGCGTCCAGAGCAATTTGCGGTTGTTTTGTTTACCGGCGTAATGTTCGTTCTTGATTTTTGCTACGTAGTCGTAGTTGAACAGACCGTGCTGTTTCAACGACGCTTCCGACAATAGATCATCGCAGAGCGGACGCAGTTCGTTACGTAGCCATTGCGACAACGGAATGCCAAAGCCTTTTTTGGGCCGATCAATGATGTCGTCGGGAATTTTGCCGCGCATCAGCGATTTCAGAATGTATTTTCCCGAAAGCCCTTTCCGCTTGTACGACTCTGGCAAACTATTGGCGAAATCCACAATCCGATAATCCAGAAACGGTGCCCGCACTTCCAGCGAATTATACATACTCGCCCGGTCAACTTTGGTCAAAATATCATCCAGCAAATACGTCTGGTAGTAGATATACGACGTTTGATCGAACGAGTCGGTATTGGCGGGCAGTTGCGCCAGATGTTTATCAATAAGACCCAAACCGGTTTTATCCGTCACCTGACTCAGTACCGACGATGACAGCAATTGCCGCTTTTGCGACGGCGAAAAACTGCCCAACCAGAGTGTATGCGTATATACCGGTTTTTCCTGAAAACCTTTCAGGAATTGCTTCACTTTAAAATCCAGACTGATGTTATCATCTTTAACAGGCAATAAATCAGCCGCGTGGCCCGCTAGCGCGTGTACAAACCGAGGCATCTTGCTATACACGCCCCGCGCATAATCGGACGTAAAGGTTGGATAACCCGCCAGCAATTCATCACTACCGTCACCACCCAGCGAAACCGTCACCTGCTCACGCGTAAACTGCGATAACAGATACGTCGGAATAATGGACGCATCGGCAAACGGCTCGTCGAGTTTATCAGTAATATTGGGCAACAAATCGAGAGAGTCCTGTGCCGTTAAGGTTTTTTCGTGGTGGTCAGTACCCAGATGTTTGGCAACCGCTCGGGCGTAGCTAGCTTCGTCGTAGGATTTCTCCTGAAAACCAATCGAGAACGTTTTTATCGGAACCGCACTGTTTTTCTGTGCGTAATACGCTACCGCCGAGCTATCCAGTCCACCACTCAGAAAGATTCCCAGTGGTACGTCGGCGATCATCCGAATGGCGGTTGCGTCGTTGAGCAGCGCATCGAAACGGTCAATGGCAGATTCAAACGTAATTGGCTGGTGGTTGAACGTAACGTTCCAATACGGCTGGTGTTTGGTGATACGTCCCTCCTCAAAAATCATGTATTGACCCGGCTCCAGCTTATGAATGTCGCGGAAGATGCTATAAGGCGTCGGTACGTATTCAAAGGTCAAATACGCGTTGATAGCATCCGGACTGATTTCGTTGGAAACGAGCGGGTGTTGCAACAGGGCTTTCGGCTCAGAGCCATAGACCAACGTATCACCCGCTACGCTATAATACAGCGGCTTTTTCCCCATGCGGTCGCGGGCCATCATGGTACGTTTCCGTTTGAAATCGTGAATCACGAAGGCGAACATGCCGTTGATCCGATCGAACATGGCCTCGCCGTATTCTTCGTACATGTACACCAGCACCTCCGTATCCGACGTAGTACGTAGCGTGTATTTATTCAGCTTCAGCAGGTCGTTACGTAGCTCCTGAAAGTTATAAATCTCGCCGTTGAAGACCATCCCAATAGTCTCGTCGGCGGTAAAAAACGGCTGATTGGCGGCATCGCTCAGGTCGATGATGCTGAGCCGCGCATGACCCAGACCGATACCCGGCTGCCACCAGCCACCTTGAAAATCAGGGCCACGATGGCGTAACTGACGAATCATACGTAGCAGATCATCTTCGCTGCCACGCCCTATAAATCCCGCTATTCCACACATAGACCTATAGTTTTAGAGTAACTGATTTCTTTTTGTCATCCTTCGTCAGGATGACAAAAACTACGAACTATATTTTCAAACCACTTCGGACTCCTGTCCGAAGTTGATAGTTTCCTTTACGCTATACGGCATTTTGTGCTGCGATTCGTAATACGTTCGCATCAAAATCTCTGCCAGCACGCCCATCAGCACCAATTGAATGCCTACGATAAAAAACATAGACCCAATTGTGGGCAACGGGGTTTCAACTAAATCTTTCTGGCCGGTAATTTTGAAAAAAGCGGCCAACAAAACAGCAGCCAACGATACTAGAAACGCCAGAATTCCCGCTCCGCCAAAAAAGTGAATCGGACGCTGCATGTATTTGTCCAGAAACTTAATCAGGACTAAATCAAGCAAAACCTTGTAAGTACGAAAGATGCCGTAGTTGCTTTTCCCAAACTGCCGAGGGCGGTAGCTTACGGGCATTTCGGTCACTTTGCCGCCCTGCCAGGCGCAATAAACCGGAATAAACCGGTGCATTTGCCCGTACAGGATAACATCTTTAATAACTTCCCGCCGATATGCCTTCAGCGTACAGCCGTAGTCGTGCAGTTTAACCCCCGAAATAGAGCTGATGAGACTGTTCGCCATGCGCGAGGGTAACTTGCGCGTCAGGAATTCCTTTTCCCAACGGTTTTGCCGCCAGCCGCTCACTACGTCGTATCCCGAATCCAGTTTTTCGATCAGTTTGGGAATATCGTGTGGATCGTTTTCCAGATCGCTGTCAATCAGGACAATAATCTCGCCCGAAGCATATTGAATACCAGCGTTAATCGCAGCCGTTTGTCCGAAATTCCGTTTGAAATTGATGGCTTTCACGCGGTCGTTTTGCGCGCAGATTTTACGTAGCTGAGCAAACGAATCGTCTTTGGAGCCGTCGTTAATCGCAATAATCTCGTAATCATACTGTCCAATAGCATCGTCCAGCGCATCGAACAGGATGGGAATACTCTTCGATTCGTTGTAAATGGGCAGTATTACGGATAGATACGTCATAGTTTTATAATTAACGTGCAAATTTAAGCATCGGAACGCTTAAAAAAGTACAAACGGCACTTAAAACCAGAAACGGGTAAAATGGAACCAGATAACGCGTTTCCGGGTGCCTCAGTATGACCACGAAAACAGCAGTACACATGAATATAGCTAATGGTGCGGCCAGCATTCGAGGCTCCTTACGAAATCCGCGAATCAGCATCAGCACCAAACCTACTACGCCCGGTAACAAGATAAATACGTAATGATAGAGACGTAGCAGCCAACGCGGCCATTGAGCAGGAATAATGTCGTCCAAAAAGTTATACCCCCAGGTTCCGTTGAAGAACGTAAAGGTGTAGCGACTAAGTGCCCGAACGTAGTACACGAACGGCTTTTCTTCCTGAACGGACTTCGTATACTCACCCAGTTTCTGATGAATTTCAGCGTGATACGCTTTTCGAGTAGTCGAGTCGAGGTTCGGGTTATTAGCAGTTTCGTAATACAGATTCCGAAGGTGCGTAATCGAATCCTTATTGAACCGAGAGGTATACACGTAATCCGGCGGGGGGCCTAAATTCTCCTTAACGTACCAGCGAAAGGGCGGTACGAAGGCATCGTTTTTCCATCCCAACATCCAACGAACCCCCGTATTTGGAAACCAGAACGAATAATCTTCGCCGTAGGTCTTGTAAAAATCCATCATGTCGAAATAATTCGTCGGCCAGACGCTTGCGGGATACCACGGATTTTTCAGCAGCGGGATAACTTCGCCATAATGACGGTAATTACGTAGCGTCCATACACCATCGGTAACGACAAAGGGTAACAGAAACAACGTAGTAAACTGAACAACTTTGCCAAATTTCAACTGACCCTTCAGCCACTGCAATCCCCAGATGGTGGGTAAAATAGCCAGCATGGGCGCATGAGCGGGCTTCAGAAAAACAGACCAGGTTATCCAGCCACCAGCGGCCAGCAGTCCCAGCCAACGTAGCGAACGTCTATCCTCAGAACGTAGCCACGCGTGAACAAAGAAAATGGACGCCGAAGCCGCGAAGCTTTCGGTCAGGAAATACGCGTCGAAGATGCTGACGAACGTACTGAACAGGTAAATGAAATAGGCCCAGTAAAACGCCTGCTCGTTTTTAAAAAGTCGTCGTGCACACAGGCCCAGTACATATACGGAAATTGCCGAGACAATTAACTGAATAAAAATGAGCGCGTTACAGGCGTCGGCCTGGTTCAT
The DNA here is from genome assembly GCF_054778555.1 of Spirosoma flavus. NCBI lineage: Bacteria > Pseudomonadati > Bacteroidota > Cytophagia > Cytophagales > Cytophagaceae > Spirosoma > Spirosoma flavus. Next base: position 132,049 of record NZ_BAAGZL010000001.1, on the reverse strand, counting down.
CAACCTACGCAATACGTAGTACACCATGGGATAACCTGGCATACGTTCGCCCGTGTCGAAGCTGCCCGTAACGAGCAAATGTTCGACGGGCGTTACGTAGGTGACCATATCGCCATTGCTCTGCCCTAAAAATCCCGGTACATCGTGGTAATACGTCTTGGTGAGGTACCAAGCGAAAAAGGCGCCTTTAACAACAAGCGCCAGTATTATCCAGAAAAGAGGAGCCAGCCAGCGATGAGCCAGGATTTTTTTCAGCATGGCTGCTCCTTTTTGTACCACGCTACAAAACGACGTAGTCCTTCTTCCAGCGGTACGCGAGGCTGATAACCCAGCAAACTACTGGCTTTTGCTACGTCGGCAAAAGTCCGCTCTACGTCTCCAGCCTGTTTGGGCAGGTTGATGATGTTCGGCTCTTTTTCCATCAGCCGATACAATGTATCGACCAATTGCTGCAACGTAACAGGGCTCTGGTTGCCGAGATTAACAGTCTCGAACGCTTGCGGATGTTCGTTCAGGTACGTAATGGACGCCACGATGCCATCGACAATATCGTTCACATAGGTATAATCGCGCGACGTATCGCCCACACCGTACATAGTGATTGGCTCGTTATTAGCCATCATTCGCACGAACTTGTGAATCGCCAGATCGGGCCGCTGCCGTTCGCCGTAAACCGTGAAGAAACGCAGGTTGATAATCCCCATACCATACAGATGATGGTAACTGTGGTTCATCAACTCGCACGCCTTTTTGGTAAACGCGTAGGGCGAAATCGGATTATCGACGCTGTCGGTTTCGCTGAACGGGATTTTCTCGTTGTTGCCATACACCGACGACGACGACGCAAAAACCATCTTATTCACCTTCTGCGCGCGCATCCATTCCAGCAAGTTGTGCGTTCCGACGATGTTGGTCGAAATGTATTCGGCGGGCTGATCGATGGAAGGCCGAACACCGGCTTTACCCGCCAGATGAACGATTGTATCAATGTCGGTACTGATTCTGGCGAGCCAGTCGGTTTGCCGGATGTCGGCTTCGACAAACGTAAAATTTGGGTTCTGGCGCGCCACCGAGAGATTTCGCTCTTTGTAGTGGCGCGCGTAAAACGTATCGAAGTTATCGACGCCCGTAACGCGATAACCTGTATTTAACAATCGCTCTGTAAGGTGACTACCGATGAAACCCGCACAGCCCGTAATCAAAAAATGGGGAGTAGTTGCCATCTTCAGCTTAAATCAGTTGCGTTTTACCACCCCCAACCCCCTCCTGAAACAGGCGGGGGCTCTGTAGCAGGGTACAACTCTCCTCATTACGCACTTGGATAAATGATGAGCTGTGGTATTTGAGAAAGCCCCCTCCTGTTTTCAGGAGGGGGTTGGGGGTGGTAAAACCTTAAGTAGTTGGTAGCAGACGGGCCGCCATGCTATCGTGAATCTGGGTCATGGTTTCTTTCAAATCGAACGTCCAGTCCCAGCCCGGATAATGTTGTTTGAATTTAGTGAGGTCCGAAATGTACCAGATATGGTCACCGCTCCGGTTGGTTTCGGAATACTGGTAGTTCATTTTGTTACCCGAAATTTCTTCGCAAAGCGCAATCGCTTCGAGCATCGAACAGTTGGCGTAACGACCACCACCCGCGTTGTAGACCTCACCCGGACGTGGATTCTGGTAGAAATGCCAAAACATGTTCACCAGATCCCAGCTATGAATATTGTCGCGAACCTGCTTGCCTTTGTAGCCGAAAATCGTGTACTGATTGCCCGTAATGGCACATTTCATCAGATACGACAGGAACCCGTGCAACTGCGCTCCCGAGTGATTTGGACCAGTTAGGCAGCCACCCCGGAAAACGCCCGTGTTCATGCCGAAATACCGACCATATTCCTGCACCATAATGTCAGCCGCCACTTTCGAAGCACCGAAAACCGAGTGTTTGGTATGGTCTAGGCTCATGTGCTCGTCGATACCGTTGGCGAAATACGGGTGGTTCTGATCGATTTCCCAGCGCGTTTCGGTTTCAATCAGCGGCAGAAAATTTGGGTTATCGCCGTAGACCTTGTTTGTCGATGTGAAAATGAACACCGCTTCGGGGCAGTGCTGACGCGTCATCTCCAGCATATTCAACGTACCAACGGCGTTCACACCGAAATCGGTGAATGGCTCGCGGGCGGCCCAATCGTGGCTGGGTTGAGCAGCCGTGTGCAACACCAGCTTAATGTCGGTACCAAATTCCTGGAAAATCGTTTCCAGTTGCGGTACTTCCCGAATATCAGCGGTGCGGTGCTGGTAGTTCTTATACGTATCGGCCAGCCGGTTTCGGTTCCATTCGGTCGAGCCGTCGGCACCGAAAAAGTACTGCCGCATGTTATTATCAATGCCGACCACGAGGTCGAATTTATCCGCAAAGAAGGCAACGGCTTCACTGCCTATCAGACCGGCTGAGCCCGTAACTAATGCAATTTTCATCGTGTTTTTCGCGTATAGAGCCGCTTGTCTATTTAAATAATACTCTTTTACAAGAGTGTTTCTAGTGAGCAAAGTAACACAAAAATCCGACGCATAGTGCGTTTGGTCAATGGGTTTGCCTAACATTTAGGCCGCTTCTTAGTGAACGGCCACGTTCTGAAAAAGTTGATAAATGAATGTCAACGAGCCAGTTTATCACTTTTTACAACGCGCTGGCCCATGTACGGCGTCATTAACTTTACGGCAATACGTAATGGCGCTGGTTTGGCCGCATTACGTCAATCTGAAATCCTATTTAATTCAGGTATCTGATAGATTTCTCAGAACCTTCCTTCCGCCAAGTGGTTAGTTTTCTGATTGCATACTCAACGTTTTAATCTCCTATGAAAGCAGCTGTTTTTCACAAAATCGGCGACATCCGCATCGAAAACACGGATGACCCACGTATCGAAGATTCACGTGATGCGCTTGTCCGCGTTACGTCGACGGCCATCTGTGGCTCTGATTTACACATTTACGACGGTTTCATTCCACAGCTTCAGAACGAAGTGATTGGCCACGAATTCATGGGCATCGTTGAAGAGGTCGGTTCGGGCGTAACAAACCTGAAAAAAGGTGACCGAGTGGTGGTGCCGTTTACGATTGCCTGCGGTAAGTGCTTTTTCTGCCAGCATAATCTGCAGATGCAGTGCGAAGAGTCGAATACCAAACATTACGGCCCCGATGGCGGGCTGCTTTCTCAGAAAGGGGGTGGTCTTTTCGGCTACACTGATCTTTATGGCGGCTACAACGGTGGGCAGGCTGAGTACGTTCGGGTGCCTTATGCCGATTATGGACTACGGCACGTACCAGAAACGTTGAAAGACGAACAGGTTTTATTTCTCTCCGATATTTTTCCAACGGGCTGGAGTTCTATCGAATGGGGCGAATTGAAAGGTGGCGAAACCGTAGCGATATTCGGTTCTGGTCCCGTGGGGCTGATGGCTCAGAAAGCCGCCTGGATTCAGGGTGCCGGTCGGGTAATTGCCATCGACCCACTCGAATACCGGCTCGAACGCGCCCGGCGGGTCAACAAAGTCGAAACACTGAATCCCGATGAGGTCGACGTAGTAGAAGCGATACGTCAGATGACCGAAGGCCGGGGCGCCGATCTCTGCGTTGATGCGGTTGGTATGGAAGCCAATCGAACCATACTGGAGAAGGCAAAAGCCGTTATCAATTTCGAAAAAGGGACAACCAAGGTGCTAGAGCTGTGTTTTCAGGCGGTACGTCGTGGTGGCATTGTGTCGGTGGTTGGCGTATACGGCGCTCCTTCCGATAATTTTCCCATTGGCCGCGTCTTCGATAAAGGCATTACGATACGTAGCGGTCAGTCGTTCGTACACAAAAACATCGATCATCTTTTAGACCTGGTCGTTCAGGGGAAAGTAGTGCTGGACGACATCATTTCGCACATTCTGCCCTTGTCGGAAGTATCGCGGGCCTATGATATGTTTAAGAACAAACAGGACGACTGTACGAAGGTGGTCCTTAAACCCTAACGACTGCACAGCGGTTGTATAGTTTACCACATCCAACTCAGCGTAGGCCCAACCCTGCCTGTAGTAGGGGTGGTAAAAACCATTAAATGACTCAACGATGGAAAATCAAACCGGAAAAACGGCGCTTATAACAGGTGCCAGCAGTGGAATTGGCCGTGAACTGGCCCGCTTATTTGCCAAAGATGGCTATAAATTAGTTGTGGTAGGACGTAACACTGAACTACTCGAACAGCTCTCAAATACACACAAAAATCAGTACGGTACCGAAACCGTGATTATTGAAAAAGATCTGGCTGATCCTAACGCGCCCGACGAAATTTACGCTGAAACCCAATCAAAAGGCATTTATGTCGACGTATTGGTTAACGACGCAGGGTTCGGCGAATATGGTGAATTTGCCACCCAGACCGATCTGCAGAAGGAACTGAACGTAGTGCAGGTCAATGCCGTGGCGCTGATGCACCTCACCAAGCTTTACGTTAAAGATATGGTAGCCCGTCAGGACGGTAAAATCCTGATGCTTGGTTCTGAAGTTTCGGTTGTACCGAATCCGATGATGGCGGTGTATGGTGCTACTAAAGCCTTCATCAAATCGTTTTCGGAAGCCATACGTAACGAATTAAAGGGTACGAACGTAACGGTTACGGTACTGATGCCAGGCGCTACCAATACCAATTTCTTCAACGCAGCGGGGGCTTCTGACATCAAAGGAGCGGACCCGGCTAAAACAGCAAATCCGGCCGACGTAGCCAAAGAAGGCTATGAAGCTCTGATGGCTGGCAAAGACCACGTAGTGGCTGGCTGGATGAACAAAGCCCGCGTGGCTATGGCGCATGTTTTGCCCGACCCGCTCATAGCCGCCAACGCGCGGAAGGACATGGAGCCTAAAAGTGATTCAGCAGACCAAAAAGAACGTAGCAAACAGTTTGCCGTTGGCCTCGGCATAGTGGCCGGGCTGGTAGCGGGTTTGTATCTGACGTATCGCCAGGCAAATCCCTATGATCGAATGCGCTACCGATATAAGGCAGCAAAGGTTGGCAAATCAACCAGAAACATACTCGATGCCGCTACCGACTCAGTAAAAGGAGCTTATCAGAAAGCTAAAGAAGTAGCCGAAGAACAATTTGCGTAAATCATCGGTTTTGCTTCCCGAACGACGTAGCAATTAGTTGCTACGTCGTTCGGGAAGTTTTTTATTTTTGATCCTATCTGTTTAAGTACCTGCTTTATGCTTTTGTCTTTTACGGCTCTTGATGAAAAAGCCCAATGGAGAGAATTTGCCTGTGACATGATCGGCCTGGATGATGTCTTTGATTTTCTGAGCGTTATAGCTGCCGAAGGGCATATAATTGTCCAAGCCTCTATTCATGAAGATGGTATTCGCACGGAATTACCAGGCGAGGCTTTCGATGGAAAATCCGTTACCATACCCATCCGTCAATTAGAAAAGCAGTGGAAAAAAGCCCTAAAAAATCCACTTGGTTCTCCTGATAACTCAGATCAGTTCCGGCAGGAGATCATGCGGCAACGTATCGCCATCTATACCAGTCAGATTGTCTGGCTTAAGTCGTCAATAAACCGTTTTCAAGAAATGCAACAGCGAACTGACGCCTTTATTTTTTCGCCTGATCGAAAAGACAAACTCGTTGGCCATTACGAACGTACCATAGCCAATTACCGGTATTTATTAGAAAAAGCACTTACCGACCGGTATGCAGTGCAGGCAAAACTGAAACAGTTAGTTGTCTGACTTTCGATTCGGCAACAAAGCAGAATCTTCGCTAAGACGTTCCTGTTGATACGCAAATTCGTGGGCAATCCGGGCCCGTTCACGGGTTTCCTGGGCTTTGGATATAAACTGTTCAGCAGCCTCCGCGTTGCCTCCCTCGGCGAACTGTTTTCCAGATTGTTCGAGTAGAATCACGGTTTCTTCCAGACTACGTACCGCTTTCCAGAACGACTCTTCAATTACCTTGGTTGTTTCGGCCAGCAACGTGCTCGCTGTGAACGCATGGCCCGTATGACAGCGGTAACGTATCAGTTTACCTTCTTTTATACTGATTAAGGTGCCATTGCATTCGGGGCAGGTAAGCGGGGTTAATTCACCCATACCAATAATTCCCTGCTCAAAGGCACTATCCTGAGCGGCAATATTTACTTCGGCCTCCATCCGCTCCCGTACGTCAGGTTCCACATCTGGTCTGCCAGGAACCGTCTCCTCGATCAACTGATTGAGCAACGATCCCATTTCGGCGATAGATACACAGTGATCAACCTCTACATTATTCAGGACACTATCGGGCATACTCGGATACAAGGCTTCGTCGGGCTCCTGCACAATCGTGAGCCCGCCGAGCCGCTTCACCGTCCACATACCCGACGTACCGTCGTCGAGCAAGCCTGTCAGCACGATACCAATAACCCGTGGACCGTGCATGTAGGCTGCCGACCGGAATAACGCGTCGATTGATGGGCGAAACCGGTTTTCTTTGGGGCCTTTCTTCACAATAACCTGATCATACTCAATCAGCAGGTGGTGATCGGGCGGGGCGATGTAGATGTGCCCCTGCTGAATCGGTTCGCCATCTTTAGGATGGATGGCTTTTAACTTACCGGCGGTCGTTAAAATTTCGGGCAGATAACTGGGCGAATGCGCAGATACGTGCATAACGACAAAAATGGACGCCTTAAAATCAGCAGGCAAAACGGCCACCAGTTCCTTTAGCGCATACACCCCGCCCGCCGACGTACCGATTACGATTATATCTCGTTTTGCCATTCTGTGGGTAACGTTTACCTTTATGAATCAATTATACTAACCCTTATCTTTACTAAACCACAGTATGAGTGCTTGGTTCAGCTGAAAGATCGCGAATAAATGTATGGCTAAAAAACAAGATCAGTCTGGGCTCGCAACCCAGCCCTCATCGCAGAATGTGCCAATTGCTGCAATTGGGGCATCGGCGGGCGGGCAGGAAGCTTTTGTCGAACTTCTGAACAATTTATCGCCAACCACTGGACTGGCCTTTGTATACATTCAGCATCTTGATCCAACCCAGGAAAGTCACCTGAGCGAAATACTGGGGCGGGCTACCGCCATGACTGTTCGCGAGGCCGAACACCTGATGCGTGTGGAGCCGAATCATCTGTACATTGTTCCGCCCGACCGCGATCTGGAAGTTCTTGACGGCGTACTGACGCTGATTCCGCGAAAAGCCCGTTCGAGCATTCATATGCCGATTGATCAGTTTTTTTTGTCGCTCGCTCAGCGACAGAAAGAAGGGGCCATTGCCGTGGTGCTGTCGGGAACGGCTTCCGACGGAACGCTCGGGCTGCGGGCCATCAAAGCGGCTGGCGGCATTACGTTGGCTCAGGACGAATCGGCTCGTTTTCAGAGTATGCCCCGATCGGCTATTACCGATGGCGTGGTAGACAAGGTTCTGCCACCGGCCGAAATAGCCCGTGAACTGGAGCGACTTAGTGAGCAAACGGCTTTGTTTCAGCAAACAACCCTGACCGAAAATCAGGAGGTCGAAAGCCTGGAATCGTTGATGAACGAACCCACGGCCGGCGCCAACGAAGACCTACGTAGTATTATTCAGATTCTGCGTCGGGCTACAGGCGTAGACTTTACCCATTATAAAGTAACAACTATTCGCCGACGTATCATCCGGCGGACGCTGCTCTACAAACTGGAATCGCTGCGTGACTACGCCAATTACCTGCGTCAGCACCCCGAAGAAGCCGGATTGTTGTATGATGACCTGCTTATCAACGTAACGACCTTCTTTCGGGATGCCGAAACCATGGATTACCTGCAGAAACTACTGCTGCCTCAACTGATCCGTGAAAAACCTCCGCAGGACGCGCTACGTATCTGGGTACCCGCCTGCTCAACCGGGCAGGAAGCGTATTCGCTGGCCATGTTGCTGCTGGAAGTGCTGGGCGACCGGGCAATCAGCCGAACCATTCAGATATTCGCTACTGATCTAAGCGAATCCGCCGTAGCCAAAGCCCGCTTGGGCAGCTATACGCGCGGTGAAATAATGGACGTATCGGCGCAGCGACTGCAACGGTTTTTTACGAAAGTAGACGATCATTACCGCATCAATAAATCGGTGCGGGATTTGTGCGTATTTGCCCCGCACAACATGCTCAAAGACCCACCTTTTTCACGTATCGACTTGGTTAGCTGCCGAAACCTGCTCATCTATCTCGATACAACACTTCAGCGCAAAGCCATCGTTACGTTCCACTATGCCCTTAGCCCAAACGGCTATCTGATACTGGGTAAGTCGGAAACCGTGGGTACGTCAACATAGTTGTTTTCGCAGCTGGAAAAAAATTACAAGGTTTTTTCCCGAAAGAATGACGTCGACAGCCGCGCTACGTTCACCATGACACCCCGTCTGTCCGAAGGAGATCGAATTACGAACCGCCCTCCCCTGGCTCCCAAAACCGTTTTACTGACAGGCACTCCCAGCGAACGTAGCACGCCACCTCATCAGGATCGGTGGAGTAGCCCGACTTCCGATCTCGACAAAATAATCGACAACCTTCTGCTGAATCAGTACGTACCGGCCAGCGTGGTGGTGAATCAGGATCTGGAAATTCTTCAGTTTCGGGGGTCAACGGGTTTGTTTCTCGAACCTTCACCGGGAAAAGCCAGCCTGAACCTGATCAAAATGGCCCGGCCATCGCTCGTTTTCGAACTACGTAACGCCGTTCATAAAGTTCAGAAGTCGGGCGAATCGGTGCGGAAGAGCGGCCTGGAAGTAAAAATCAAAAACAAAGTTCATTACGTTGCGATCGAAGCCATCCCGATCGACACCGTCGGTGAAGAGCGGCTTTTTCTGATCATTTTCGAGGAAGTGGAGCCACCCGTGGTTCCTACGACGCGCTCCGCCGACGCGCGCAACCGCCGGATCAAAGAACTGGAATCTGAGCTGGCCAACCTGCGCGAAGACATGCGCTCGATCATTGAAGAGCAGGAAGCCAGCAATGAAGAACTCCAGTCGGCCAACGAAGAAATCATCAGCAGCAACGAAGAATTACAGAGTATTAACGAAGAGCTGGAAACCAGTAAGGAAGAAATTGAGTCGACCAATGAAGAGCTGCTGACCATCAATCAGGAGTTGCAGGTACGTAACGACCAGTTGTCGGAAGCCTATCAGTTTGCCGAAGATATTTTTGGTACAATTCGCGAAGCCACGCTGGTACTCGATGCCGATCTGCGGGTTAAAAGTGCGAATCAGGCGTTTTATCGACTTTTTAGGATCAGTGAAGGTGAAACCGAGCGACGGCTCATTTACGAACTGGACAACCGTCAGTGGGATATCCCCGAACTACGGCTTATGCTGACTGACATCATTACGTCGGGTGTACAGTTCCAGGGATTCGAAATGACGTATAAGTCGTTTGATGCCGACGAAAAAATACTGTCGCTCAATGCCCGGCGGGTTGTCCGCCAACAGAGTTCCATTCTGCTGGCCATCGATGATATTTCTGAACACCGACGCGCGCAGCGGCTGCTGGCCGAACGCGAAGCGTGGTTTCATCAAATTGCTGATAACGTACCGACACTCATCTGGGTAACAGATGCCAGTGGCCGGTTTACGTTTCTGAACAAGGTATGGAGCCAGTTTACAGGACGTACCATCGAAGACGTACAGATGCATGGCGTAATCAGTTCGTTACATCCTGAAGATCGGCCAACGTATCAATCTTCATTCGAGTCGGGAACCAAGGCTCAGCATGGGTTTAATGCCGAATACCGGCTGCGAGGGTATGAAGGCGATTATCGGTGGATGCTGGAACATGCTCAGCCGGTGTATGGCCCCGATGGTCAGTTCAACGGCTACATTGGCAGTTCGGCTGATGTTCATATGCAAAAAGAGATGAATCAGGAGCTAGACTGGCGCGTCCAGGAACGAACGCAGGAGCTGGAGAAAAGCCTCGATTTGTTTCAGGCCGTGATCAATGCAGCGCCGATTTCGATTGTTGTCATGAAAAATGCATACGGTGTCGACGGATCTATTGAAGACTTCGAGATGCTGATATCCAATGCTTTTAACACCCGGACAATTGGAGATAGAGATGTTATTGGAACCCGCTTTTCAGAGTCATTCCCTACTACCCTGTCGAACAACGTTCTGGATCGATTTAAACACGTAGCAACAACCGGAGAGTCAGCCGATTTTGAACTGTGGTATGACGGCGACAACATGCATCACTGGTTTCATTTCAAGGCTTATAAACTCGATGAGCTACTGGTTGTAATTACCGAAGATGTAACCAACCGGAGAATCAACGAGGTGCAGATTCAGCAGACAGCGGAGTATCTACAGGCCGTCCTCGACAGCTCAATCACGTCCATTTGTTTTCTGAAGCCCGTTCGCAACGAGCAGGGCGAGATAGCCGATTTTAACATTGCTGTTTGCAACAAATTATTCGCCCAAAATCTCAATCTTCCTATCCAGCAGCTTTTTGGGCAATCGGTGCTGAAAATAGCCGATAAGTTGTGGCACCAGGAAACGCTCACCAATCTGCGCCAGGTATTAGAAACGAATGAATCCTTCTACGAAGAGTGGTATTCGCCCGATAACGCCCAGTGGATGCTTCACACACTCGTCAAATATGACGATGGCGTTGTGTTAACCGGGCAAAATATAACAGCCCTGAAAACGGCGGAAGAACGACAGGAAAATTTGCTGAACGAACTGGAAAATTCGAACGAAAATATCCAGCTATTGACCCAACTTCGGGTGCAAATTCGGGAGCGGGGCGAGTTTCTACGTAGTACATCGCACGACTTGCGTGGTAACTTTGGTATTATTCAGGGGGCTGCCAGCCTGCTTGATTTAGCCAATTCTGATGAGGAACGTAGTCAGATGTTATCGATGCTCAATCGGAATCTGAGGCAGGCTACACAAATGCTCACTGAACTCCTGGATGTTGCTCGCCTGGAGTCTGGTCAGGAAAAACGTAATTTGGCTACCGTCGATGTCGCCAGATTAGTCAGTGAGATTATCGAGAGCGCCCGTCCACTGGCTAATCAACGTGGCCTCTGGCTACGAGCCGAAGGTGATGAAAGCCTCCTGGTAGAGACAGATCCCGTTAAACTCCAACGTATTGCCCAGAACCTGATTTTGAACGGATTGACATATACACAAACGGGAGGGGTAACCGTTCGGTGGGAAGACTTCACCGATACGTGGCAACTTACGATTGAGGATACGGGCGATGGCCTGCCAGAATCGGGTCACACAAAGTCGGGAGAAGGTATTGGTTTGGTCATCGTACGTCAGCTATGTGATTTACTGGAATGCCAACAGGAAGTCGACAGTAGTCCTGAAACGGGTACTCGTTTCCAGTTATCGTTTCCGAAGAAGTATTGATCAGGACTAGCGCGGAGAAGTTATAGAGTTATAAAGTCGTAAAGTTGTAGAGTTCTCATTATAACCGTCAACTCTACAACTCTGCAACTTTATAACTCTATAACTTTACAACCCAGCAACTTTAAAACCTTTGCGTGTGTCCGGACAGCGTAACAGCGTCTTGCCAATAGTGACGGAGCGATGCCAAGCATTGAACCCATTGGTTGAATCCGTTAGGTTTTACTATAAACGAATTGCTGTGCAGCCCATAGGATTGCATGATATCAGCCTGATCGTCGGAGATGCTGAGCATGACAACCGGAATTTCCTGATAAACGTAGTGCGTTTTCAGAATTTGCAATACGTTCAAGCCAGCTTCGAGTTTGGGCAGGTATAAATCCAGTAAAATTAATTTAGGTAACGGTCCGCTACATTCCAGGCAATCTTCCAGATAATCGAGTGCCTGAACTGCATTTTTACGCCAGATAGGGTCAACTTCGGGGAAAACTTTTTGCAGAGTCCACTCAATCATGAACCATTCATCGGCATTATCTTCGATGACCAGCAGTTTATTTTGTTGTACTTGTTTGGTTAGAGGACTCATTTTTCGAAAAAAGAGGGTTTGAGAATCTGTTTAATCTTCTAAATAGCACTGTCTGTTACTCCTGAATAAAGCCGACGTAGCGTTTAATTCAGCATCTGATCCTTTGTTTGATTAATTGTCATATTCCTTAAACAAAATATTTATTTAGTTGCTTATCTATTATAGGTAAACCATCTTCCGTCATTATTTTTCCAATTAATACTAGTAAATCAATAGACATAGATAACTTAGTATCACTTTCCCCTCAACTTATGACCTATATGAATAATACTGAGCAAACACACCGAAATTTCGCCCGGGCAAAAATGCTGGTCATCGAAGACAGTGCTGACCACTGGCAGCTTTTGAAAAAGGCAATGCAGCAGGTGCTTCCTGAAGTAACGCCCGTACACGCCCAGACTGCCGATCAGGCCATGCATTTACTTAGTGAATGGAGTATGCAGGAGTGGGAGCTACCAAAGCTTATTTTGCAGGATTTGTATGTGCCAACTCGCGATGCAGGCTGGCAGTTACTGAACCAAATCAAAAGATTACCTGCGGCCAGCAGCCGTATCCCGGTTGTTATTCTGAGTTCATCCAGTTCTCGGGACGATATCGAAGAAGCATACCTTTTTGGCAGTGCGTCGTATTTAATCAAACCCATTGATTTTCAGGGCTGGATCAGTTTCTTTCAGGAATTACGGGCCTACTGGTGGGAAACCGTTTCGTTGCCGCCTATCCACTTTTCGTAATAGTCAACGTTTACATCACGCGACCGACGCCATAGAAACTGTATTTGGAAGGGCTACTACCCGCAACCAGAACTGACAGATCCTTTCCAGCACGCTTTCCACGACCGGATAGCCACCAGACAACGTAATAACGGAGTTTGCCTGATGCTGATACCCGTTAATAATGTGCTGATCGGCCGGCGACACGATCAGAATAACTGGAATCCGACAAAGTGATTTGTCTGCCTTTAACCGTTGAAGTGTACGCAAGCCTTCCAGCATCGACGTTCGGGTATCGATAAAAATCAACGATGGGTAATCGCGGAGCATCAGTGGCTTCAACAAATCAGGCAAAGACGTACTGCTTTTGGTCATATGCAGTTTATACCCGAACTTTTTATTCGTGACGATCTGGTTCAAAATCGGCATCAGGCCCTCGTCTTCCGTCGCCAGGAATACAAACGCACTTGCGGTTTTCTCGCTGACCAAATTTGTTGTTTCAGCGTTTGTTTCGCGAAGGATGCCGCCAGAATTATTTATTTCGGCCTGTCGTTCCAGTAAATCAATCACTGTTTGTAACCGACGACGGCTAACCGGGAATACATCACCCGTATCCAGGTAAACCTTCCCCGACATTTTCCGGCGCGGAGGCTGATAAAGTTTAGTAATATATGCCGGGTTGATCAATGCTGTTTTATGGACCCGGATAAAATCGGGCAATAATGTTTCAAGGTAGCTGATCGGCTTTGCCAGCAACCTTTTTTCTCCGTCCCGAAAGTAAACCCAACTATAATTGTTGGCTCCTGACAGATAATTGATGCGCTCAGGGTGAAGCAGCGTCGGTTTGATAATACTCATAGAACTTGCTGGCTACGTAACACACAAGAGGACAACGGCTACGTATATCTTAGTGCGACTGTTTCTTTTCAATCTAAAAACGTAACACGGCTACTCCGACTAAGTTTTATTCACCCGGCTGACGTATAAATTGATGAGGAAACGGCCCGAAAACGGTACAGTTTCAAGCTGTTCAGACCCACCATTACAAACCTTGTGACGTGAGGTCGGTTATGCTACCATAGAATGGGAAGCCGAACAGGCCACTCGTGATCCGGCTCCCGGAATATACTCAGAACCATCAACGTAGTAAACTTACATGCACTTATCAACCTCAACTAAAACTCTCCTTTGGGCCGCAGCCGGGGTGGTTACGCTGGCTTCCGTCAGAGCCGTACTGGCCCGAAAACGTAAATTCGATTTCCGTGGAAAAACGGTAGTTATAACCGGAGGCTCCCGCGGCCTTGGCCTTGAGCTGGCCAGGCTATTTATACAGGAAGAAGCGAAACTTGCAATCTGTGCGCGTTTGGAAGGAGAACTTGCCACTGCCCGGCAGGAATTGGAACAGCTGGGCGGTTCAGTATTTACGCAAGTTTGTGATATTACCGATAAAATGCAGGCTGAACAATTTATTCGATCTGTTCAGCAGGAAGTGGGTCCAGTGGACGTATTGATAAACAATGCGGGGGTTATCAGCGTAGCGCCTTTTGAGCACGTTACGGAAGATGATTTCCGGGAAGCGATGGACACGCATTTCTGGGGGGCCTTCCACCTGATCAACGCAGCCCTGCCGCAGATGCTGGAGCGGGCCAAACGAGGGGAGTCGTCGGGACGTATCGTTAATATCTCGTCGATAGGTGGCAAAATTTCGGTTCCGCATCTCCTCCCCTACTCGGCCAGTAAATATGCGCTGGTTGGCTATTCGGAAGGTTTGCGGGCGGCTCTACAGAAATACGGCCTCTACGTAACAACTATCTGCCCCGGCCTGATGCGTACTGGCAGTCCACGTAACGCTACGTTCAAAGGGCAGCATCGCAAAGAATACGCGGCTTTTAAAATTGGCGATTCAATACCTTTGTTCACCATGAATTCGGAGGATGCCGCTCACGAAGTTCTGGAAGCCTGCCGGTATGGTGAAGCCGAACGTCTTCTGGGCGGACCCGCTAAACTTGCCAGCGCCATTCAGGGCGTAGCACCCGGCCTGTTGTCCGAAATCATGGGTTTCGCCAATACGCTTTTGCCCAATCCGGGTGGCATCGGCGAATACCGGGCATCCGGCGCTGCCAGTGAAACCCCGTTATCTTCGTCTTTTTTGACCAACCTTACTGACCAAGCTGCGGAGAGAAACAATGAGATTTAACGTAACACAAGAGGAAATCCGCGCTACGTTACGTTAAATCCTGATACCAGAATCCGCTATCCCAACCGCCCTCAGACGAATACGTTCGCCGAACGATTTCGCCTTTCACAAACGGAATGGGCGACGAAAATATAGGGCCATCGTACACAAACGAATGATATTCCCCATTTTCACCGCAGGGATCGACGGTTTTGGGCAAGTCTTTGAGCAAGTCCAAGTTGAGTTCGCGACCAACAAAATCAGCTGGCAGTTGTTTTTCATTGACGCATACCAGCACCGCCCGGAACCCCAGATCAACAAATTCGTGAATCAGTTCAGTCGTGTTACGTTGCCAGAGCGGAAAGCTGGCTTTCAGATTCACCTGTGCTAGTTGGGCTTCGCGATACTGGCGCAGATCGTCCAGAAAAATGTCGCCAAAAATGGCCGTTGTAATGTCCTGTGCTGCAAATTTCTGTAGCATTTCGGCCATTCGAGCGTTGTAAAGTTCCATCGATACGTCGCCGGCCAAACGTAGCATTTCTAACGGAATCTGTAGCCGATCTGCCTGTTTTTGAAGCAGTTCAATACGAACGCCATGCATACTTACCCGTTGATGCTGCTCATTCACTGACGTTAGTAGCGACGTAATGTTCCACTGCCCCGACCGTAGGCTATGATACAGAGCGAGGGCCGAATCTTTGCCCCCGCTCCAGTTCATAATGGCCCGATCGCGACTCATCGAAAATAAAAGCCTGATGGCGCAATTTCGGCCTTTACGGAGTCGATCAACGTACCACCTTCATCGTACCGCACTACGTATCCCGCCTGCTTATACGACGGAACGACTGCCCCATAAATCACTTTCGTTTGCGGATCAACACCCAGCGCATTAAACGAACGGGCGATTTTCTGCATGCCCGACGCTGTGCTCGAGCTGGTATCAAGCCGGTACGTTCTGCCATTCAGCGTGTAGTAAAAAGCTCTTCTATCAGCGTTGAACGTAACATTGGCTGGTGCAGACGCAAATGTCAATCGCTTGAGTGTGGCACGGGTGGCAGGCTCAATCTGAAATAAATCTTTTGCGGCCAGTATCCAGAGCTTCCCATCGGCGTCAAGCCCGATTGGTTCCGGCGTTGCAACAAAATCGATCCGTTGCTTCACCTCGTCGGTATTGGCGTCGACAATTAGTAGGGTTTTATCTCCGCTGTAGGTAGTGCTGCCCACAAACACCTCCGTTCCGGCCAGCACCATGCGTTCGGCTCCTTTCACGGCTGGTATTTTCTTTGTGACTTTACTGGCATTCAAATCAACAACAGCGATATAGCCCGGATCTTTGTAGAACGTGCCTTTCGAGAAATCGCCTGATACGTCCCAGCAGCTAACGTAGGCCCGATTTGGCCCAACCTGAATCACCTGACGCGGATTTTCAATATCCGGCGATTTCAGCGTAAAGCGCGTTTTAAAATTCGGAGACTCAACTACTTCTACCTTGTCCTGCCCGGCCGTGCTATTATCAACCAGAATCAGCCCTTTGCCGCTTATATCAGCATAGCCCTGAATACCACCGCTTAAGGTCATAGTAGGATTAGAAGTCCTGAAAATATCGGTCAAAATAGTCTGGCTACCGCGCGGCAAAAATGAAACCGTACCGTTATTATCGCTGAAGTTACCCGAGTTCAGGATAAAAATACCTGACTCATAAGGAGTTGGTTCCGGATCAGACGTTTTACAGTTCCATACGCTCAGCGCCAGTAAAACCAGAGCCAGTCCTTTTGTCGATTGCTTTTTCATTAGGTATTAGAAGGAAAATTAATAATCAGATTGAGCGCCCAGTTACGTCCCGGAAGAGCATTCCGTTTGGCGCTGATGGCTAGCGTATCAAATACGTTGTTTGCCTGTGCCTGCACCCGAACCGGCACCGGGCCAAGTTTCATGAAATGCTCCAGCAATACGTTCGTCAACGTAACACCTTTGAAAAACTGGGTATTGTCGAACGTAACGTAGCGCCGGGAGGTCGTTTGCGCTTGGATGGTCAGCCGCGTTTTGGCGCGTTGCACATAGGCGTTGAACGTACCGGTATGCACCGGAATATAAACCAGTTGTTTACCGACTACGTCCTGCGCATACGTATCATACACCCGTTCCTGCGACGCCCGCGTGTAAGCATATCCCGTCCGCAAACCCGCCTGCCAGCCATTTCGTGCATAAGTCAACGTAGTCGTGAATTCCAGCCCGCGTGCCACGACCAGTTGCAGATTTTCGACATGGTAGTTTTTAGCCGGGTTCCAGTATGCCCAATCATCGACGCGATTATGGTACGCGGTGGCCTCGGCAGTTAATTTTAGTTGATCGGAGAACGTAGCAGTTGCAGCCAAGCCACCTTCTATGTTCATACCACGTTCCGGTCGCTGGTCAGGATTGCCCAGTACGAGCCAGTATCGCTCATTCAACGTAGGAACGCGATAGCTATAACCAATTGAACCTTTGGCAATTACATTCCAGATGCTATGTTGAATCAGTTTATATTCTACACCCAGTGAAGGGGTCAAAGGCGGGTTGAAGCGTGTAACAAACGCCTGCCGAACATTAGCCGATACCAGCCAGCGATTGGTCTGGAGACGTAGCAACGCGTATAAATCCTGTCGATTTTCGGTAATTAATCCGCCACCATAGCCATCCGTTCGCGTGCGATAATGCGACCATTCTCCACCAACGCGCAGATTTAGATTGACGGATTGATGGCCCGGCCAAAGATTAAATTCCCGTTCGACACGACCAATAAACCGGTCCGTTTCGGTATGACTTGGGTTTGAGAAATCTTCTTTGGCGTAATCAATCAGATCGCGAATCCAGCCCAGTCGAATGCTCAGCTGATTGGCTTCATACGTAGTAAGAAAACGAGCCGATTGCGTGCGGGTACGTTCGCGCGCAATGGTGTCCTGCGGGGCGATAATTAGGTCATTATCAGTCAGCCACGCATTGACTGAAATCTGTTTCCCGCTTTTGTGGCGAAAGAATAAATCCTGAACCAGCCCGCGTTGCGCCGTTGTCGATGGTTCGACGAAATAGCCGCTACGTTCCTGGTAAGGATATTTATTGTTGAGCTGATGCCGATATCCAAACGTTCGTCCAGAAAGCTGCCAGTTTTCGCCCAGTTTGGCACCATACCGAATCCCCAATTGCGTCTGGTAATTCTGAAACGACGCCAGTTGCTGACCTAACGTAACACTGAATTTCTGTTTCCAGTTAGGCGCACTGCTCAACAAAACGCTCCCCCCTACAGCATCAGAGCCTACTACGCATCCACCCGCCCCATACTGCACCGATAATCGGTCGAAACCAGCTACGGGAAGTGTTGAAAAATCGGTTTGCCCCAGGTTCGGCTGGTTGATGTTGATGCCATTCCAGAGTACAGCCGTGTGGTTCGCCGATGTACCGCGAAACGAAACCGTTGCCAACTGGCCAGAGCCGTAATTTTTGAAAGCCAATGGCGTATTGAACGTCAGTAGATCAGTCAGTGAGCCAAACTGAAACTGGAGCAACGTAGTAGAATCGATACGTTGAAGTTTCTGCCCGGCAATGAACCGTTCGGGCGCAATGGCACGTACCGTCACCGCCGACAGCGACACCACCGAACTCGTCCGCAACGTATCGTTTTGCGCCACGCTACGTTGCCCGGCTCCTAAACCGACAAACAGGCCCAATACCCACCACCGAAGGGCTTGCATTTCACAGTTGATGTTAAAAAGTGTGTCGAAACCAGTTGGTTTCTATCGACACGCGGTTGAGATGTTTCCTCCGAACAGCAGAACAGCGGATGATCGTCGGCAGGTCTCCTGACTCATCACATCGGTCCGGGCCTTCCCGCACTGATAATCAGCACAGTGACCATGTAGAGAGAACCGAAGTTGTAATGTAGGATGTAAGATATATGGTGTATAATGTATGATGGCTAAACCTATCGCCGTCTATCATATATTATACATCATACTTCATACATTATTCATTACAAAATGATTTACAGTTGCGGGGACAGCGCTGGGGTTGCACCAACTTCCCTTTTAAGCCTTGAAAGCCATCTCGAAATGACATCAGGCACCGAAAACTAAGCGCAAAGGTAGCGTTATTTGCAGAATATCTTAACAATCTGATTTATGAATCCATCGCTCTGGTCGCTACGTGGTCAACGCGCGCTTGTTACGGGCGGCACTAAAGGTATCGGCGAAGCCATTGTTTCTCAGTTCCTTGAGCTGGGAGCATCTGTGTTTATCGTCGCTCGCGACAATACATTACTTCAGCAGAAATTAGCGGAATACCGAGAACAAGGCCATACCGTGGAAGGCATAGCTGCCGACGTGAGTCAGCCGAACGTAGCGGCTCAGGTTATCGAAGCTGTTACTAATACGTGGGGAAATCTCGACATTCTGGTGAACAACGCCGGTACGAACATTCGCAAACCCACCGCCGATTACAGTTCCGCTGATTATGACGTAGTACTGAACACCAACCTACGCTCGGCTTACGAAATGACGCAGGCTGCTTATCCGCTCCTAAAATCGTCGGATACGGGTGGGCGGGTTATTTTTGTTTCGTCGGTGTCGGGATTGGCAAGTACGAGCAGTGGATCGCTTTACGGCATGACTAAAGCCGCGCTGGTGCAACTGACTCGAAATCTGGCAGTAGAATGGGCTGGCGATGGTATCCGGGTCAATTCGGTAGCGCCCTGGTACATCAAAACGCCCCTGGCCTCGCCGGTGCTGAACAATCCGGAGAAACTGGCGGGTATTCTCAAACGAACACCCATGAACCGCGTTGGCGAACCGGAAGAAGTCGCATCGGTAGTTTCATTCCTGAGTATGCCCGCTTCGGGTTACGTCACCGGCCAAACAATTGCCGTTGATGGCGGTTTGATGGCGTGGGCGTTTTAAGCGTTAGAAGTTATAAAGCACCGTTTTTATCGTTTAGACCGACTGACGGAATGATAAAAACGGTGCTAAAATAAGTGAACGCTTACACGCCGGCCACCATCGCCTTCATTTTGGCCATCGCGGTTTGCGTGACGGTTGCGGCATCCTGTGCGTAGTAGTTTTTATTGAATACTTCCAGCGACAGAATAATAGGCTGGTCGGTGCGCTTGATGATCTTGAGCGTTTCCTTGATTGGCGCGATGCCGTCGCCGGGAAAAACACGGTCGGCATCGGTGATTTTTTCGCGAGGAAAATCCTTTGTGTAATCGTTGACGTGGAAGATTTCCATCGCCGGTTTACCGACCAGTTTTAAACTTTCAACCGGCGTGCCGCCTTTGTAGAGGTGATAAATATCGAGCAGTACCCGCGCCGATGGATGTTTGCTTTCGATGGCCACAAACATAACTTCGCTCAGCTTGCTCAGATTTGGCGAAAAGCCCCACAATTCCAATTGGGGTACGACGCCCGTTTTGTCGCCTATTTCCAGAATGGCCCGGTAGCGTTCGGCAGCCTGGTATAAGTCTACTTTAGCGCTTCCCGGCGTTTGCGCCCCGATGGGGGGCGTAGCCACACGTTTACAACCAACTTCCGCCAACATTTCCATTTCGCGCTTCATCTGGTCGAGACCTTTCGTGCGGGTAGCTTCATCGTCTACAATCCAGGGCGCAAATCCGATAGCGTTTTCCACTTTGATACCCGTGTCAGACAGCACTTTACGCGCATCGGCGGCCGTAGCACCCGATTTCAGGTACGTTTGCAGGGTTTCAATCCATATCTCCACCGAACGAAAACCCGCTTTAGATGCCACTTCCAGTTCTTTCACAAAGCCAAGTTTATGACCCCGAATCGTGCTCATATTCAGGCACAAAGTAAATGGAGCGGCAGCAGTTGGGTTAGCTGAGGGCAAAGCCGACGTTGACGTAAGTGATGCACCAGCGGTGACCGTCAGGGCGGTTAGGGCTTGGCGACGGGTTACGGATTGAGCCATAAAGCAGGACGAATAATAGCGAAAGCGATTTTCCCCAACAGTGAGGAGGTTATTGATTTACGCAGACAAAAACCAAAAATCTGGCTAAACTACTGCTTCAAAGCAAGGGATCGTTCACCTGCGTATCGAACACGCCCGTCAGTACGCGCCCGTTACGTTTCACCTGTACCCAAATCCGGTAATGCCCCGCCCGAGGAAACGCATACGGAAACTCAACCATGTTATTGACTTTCATCGCATGATCCATACCGGGCATTGCGGCCGCCAATAACTTATTTTTTTCGGTTTCAGGCAGCGTTTTCAGCTTCTGTACGTAGGCGTCGATGCTGTCGCGGAATTGAACGGCGTTGGGGTAATGAAACGTCCGCGACGTATCGGCAATCCGTCCCACCATTGATCCTTCGGCCGCCATCGAATACGTACCGACGGGGTGAAGATGGATATATACCGACCCGTCAGAACGTAGTATGGCGGCATGGCCGGGCATTCCCAGATACGGTTCCAGTGCAGCCGCTTTGCCCTTTGCATCAGCAACGGCGAATTTCAGCGTATAGAGTTTGCCTGATTCCAGTATTTGACTCGGTTTATCCATCCAGAGCATCGTTGACCCATCTTCCAACGTAACGCTGGCCCCGGGTTTCCCGCAAACCACCATGTCGTTATCAAGATGCGGTACGTTTACGGCATTGGCTTTCACGCCCATCGGTTCGGTAACGAGCCAGCTATCGTCTGGGTCGGAAGGCTTGGCGTTGGCAGCTGCTTCGGCGCTGATCTTCAAAAACGGTACGTCGATGGTGTCGGTTAATGTTTCGGTGAAGCCGCTCCGGTATACGACATCTGAATAAACCAGGTATTTCCCTCCCGGCAGCATTGTTGGCAAAGAAGCATCATAATTTAACGTATCGCGCCGGTTTGGGTGCAAGTGCGCGAATGCATCTAACCCCGGTATCCGCACTACAAACGTATGCATCAGCTTTCCGTGATCGGGCAGCAGGTAGCTGAAAAGCCGTTTTTGCTGATTGCCCGCTTTGGCTGTATCGAACTGAATAGTGAGCTGCCGTTGGGCATCAGCGATACGCACCGACGTATTGATTCGAGCTGGCTTATAAAGTTGTTCGCTCTTATATTCCTCAGCCGTACTGTTCCACCACGACCGCCAGCCGGCCATAATTAACGTAACGGTAACCAGTCCGATAGCCATACCAATGAATCGTTTACGACGTAACGCAGTTGTTACCGGCTGGCCGGGCGACGTAATCCCGTCTGCATTGCTGGCTCCGATAATTGTAATCAGCATCACAATTAGCAGCAGGCCCATTGCCGCCAGGCCCCAGCCTGTTCCGGCAGGCATATCACGCATAGCGGTAGCAATGGCCACTACCGGCACTACCACCTGTTGTTTTCCGTCGGGACCGTCGATGCTTATTTCTACACTCGATGAGCCCGAATCCATCAACCACAAATCGCCCTCGTAGCGGTTCTGGTCAACGTGTGTTAGAACATCGTGCGTGGGTGCGCCTTTGTCACCAGACCGGAAATAGATAGGTCGCGCACCAATTTCGCGAACGCGCCCCTGTTCGACAAAGACCGTCACTTTCGCCGTTCCAGGTACTACGTCGGGTGGACTAACGCTAATCAGAAGCTGGTATTTACCGACCTTCTTTTGAACGATAATACCCGAACTACCAACGTGCGCCGTGGCAATAATTGAGTACGTGAATGAGACAATAAATGAATAAAACAGGACGTACCATTTTATTCGATTGCTATTTATAATCGAGGACATTCTAGTTTTTTGTTTCAGTTCTTATTGGAAAATTTACCGTGCTATGCGTTTCATCCAGTTACCCCAGTAGAGGCCGACGCGGGCGGATAATGTGGCATAGAGAAGCGATTTGGCAAAACCCATCCAGAAATCGGCGGACGATTGCTGATACCAGGGAGCAAATTCAAAGCGGTATTTCCAGTCCGGCGGGCTGTCGTAGGACCAGGAATTCGACAGAAAGAAACCGTTACGTGCGTAAGGCGACGTCTGCAAAAATTCGCCAAATGGCCATTGAACGGCGAGTAGAATCAACATAAACACCACACCATAAATTAAAGCTAATACCCAGTCGTTCAACTTCTTTTTCCCGTTCGTGGGGTTTTCGAAACGATGCATCAGCCAGTCAAGCGCGAAAGCGGGCACAATGAGCAGCATCGGAAAATGAAAAGGCTGGTAGTGCGTAATTGGATTCAGCACTGGTCCGAGCCGGGGCGTAGCCGAAAAGAAGGGAAGGATCCAGCTTGGCAACAGGAGTGCCAGCATGTACAGTCCGGCGATAATGGTTATTGGCCAACGTAGCAGCGACGCCCGACCAACCGCCAGCAGATAAAACGGCAGTACGATTGCCGCCGTAGCGTAGTATACCGAGTTATGCGATTCAAATTTCCCCATCGACTCCGAGGCCATTGAAAAGAGCATAGCCAGCAGCAGAGCAGCCGCAACCGCAAACAGCCATTTCAACCGGGTGGCACGGGGGCCATCGAGCAACAATTCGGCTTCGGGCAGGGTGCGATACTGATTCTGAAGGGCCAATACACCCACCATCGCACCAAATTGCACCGTCATGATACCGATGGCCAGAATGGTATGCGGTGGGGTTAAAATCTGAACGTCAAGGCCATACGTATTATGCCACCAATCATCGAAAGGAGCCGACGTTAGCATCATCAGCGCCCCCCACACGCAGAACATGGCCCCCAGTGGCCCATAAAAAACGCCCCAGAAGGGAACGGCCTGGGTTCGGCCGGGATGATTTCGGGAAAAGGTCAGGTTCAGAATTTGGTAGGCAGAAAAAAGCCCCGCGACAATGGCACCGACATAAATTACTACGTGCGGAGGGGCCAGTAGACCATCGCGGCCAATGCTCATGTGCCACATGATGTCCCAGAGCAGGCCCATGACCACACAAAACGAGGAAAAAACAACAGCGTAGATGTAACTCTGAATGCTTGGAAAAGAGGAAGAAACGGCTGGGCGCATTTTTGGAACGAATTTGGCTATTCAAAATTAATGATGCTGGATCAGACAAAAAGGTTGCGTTCTATTAATCGGTAATATGACCTGCTGAATTAGCAAAAAAACTTACCCAACCGTTTGCTACGTTCAGATAGTACGTTTTGGGTTCTCTGATTCAACGGAACACGAATCAACTGATTTCTAGCGTTATTTGCATAATTATTCCCATAATACAGTCATATTACCATGCTACGTTTAAAAGCGTCTTTTCGGGTTTCTTCACTTACACTCACTTTATTACTGCTCGGCATAACCCTTTTTATGAGTGGCTGCGTACCTGATTTTCTGCTTTCTGATCCCGATTGGGTGGAAATCGATGCCGGAGAACACGAGCCGAACCCGAAACGCAAAGTAGGTATTACGATTGCTCCTACTGAAATCACCGCCACCGTTACGTTCGATAGCAGCTGTATTTACGACATTGGCCAAGCCGATGCCGACGACTGGAATAAAGTCATCGGTATAGGCTTTGTTGGTTCGAAAGATCAGGACATTACGACTGGCGTACCTCCGCATCAGGTCGATGGCGCACGGGTTGGCTGGCGCTGGAATCCGACGCGGAAACGTATCGACTTGGGCGCGTATGTGTATGTCGGTGGCGTACGTACCGACTTTAAAGTGGCTGAAGCTGCGATTAATACGCCGACCAAAATGACCATCAAAATCGATTACGACCGCAAAGTCTATCAGATTCTGGGCGGCAAAACGATTCCGTTTACCCACAACAAGACCTTTGGCTACAACACAGGATTGTATTTCGGTGGCAATCAGCCCGCTCCGCACAAGATTCGCGTAAAGATTGTCGATTAATTAAAGGCCCCGACAGGCTCTGGCTGTCGGAGTCGCGTCAGCGACTAATTATGTAGCTACAAACCATCCGGCAACTCCGACAGCCGGAGCCTGTCGGGGCCTGTTAGGTACGTAGCAGCTCCAGTTTTATATCTAGACGCAGGAATAAAGAGTAATACTTCGGTAAAAGACTCTTTTTTCTGCGTCTTTTCTTTTTTCCCAAGATGACTATTTCTCCCTTTGACATCATTTTGCTGCTGGGTACGGTGCAGGGATTTATCCTCGCTACGTTGCTCTGGACAAATAAAAAGGGACGTCAACTCTCGAATCGGCTGCTTGCTACGTTGATTGGCTTATTGGCGATGATGAGTCTGGCGGTGGGTTTTCCGCAAACAAACAGATTGGTTGGCCTCACGTTCGAATTGTTGCCGTTTATTATGGCGATGCCCATTGGGCCACTCATCTATTTTTATAGCCAATCAATGCTGGACGCTTCATTCCAGCTCGGCAAACGCGAACGACGCCATTTTTACCCGGTTATTCTGGACATGGGCGCAAAAATTATCGGCTGGGTATTTATCGCAGGGCTGATTTTAGGCTTTTTCGAGCAGAAATCAGGTCCTTTCTGGGGATACGTTATGGATGAATACAACGCTTACGTCGACATTCCTCGATGGGCTTCAGTAACGATTTACTTATTTCTGACAAGACGGTTTTTGAATCGATACGAGACTTCCGTTTCGAGCGCCAACTATCCGCAACTGCGCTGGCTTCGGCAGTTCGTTCTGGTGTTTCTTGTCTTTCAGACCATCTGGCTGATTCACCTGATTCCCTACATTTATCCGGCCTCGCGATATCCTTTGCTCGACCTGTTTGGCTGGTATCCAATTTACATTCCGATCACCATACTTATTTACTGGCTTGGCCTGAAAGGGTATCTTCATACCCGTACGGAGAACGTAGCGCAACCTGCGCCAAAACCGGCCGGGGCAGAATTGCCAGAAAATACAGTAAATCAGGTGGCCGATACGTTGCGGAAAGCGATGGTAACAGACCGGCTCTTTCTGGATCCTGAGTTGACCGTCGAGAAAGTAGGACAACACACGCAATTGCCACCGAAACTCATTTCGGCGGTGCTGAATCAGCATTTGCACAAGGGATTCAATAGCTTCATCAACGAATACCGCATCAGGGAGGTAACGCTACGTCTTATCGACCCCGCTTATGAACGCCTGACACTCACTGGAATTGCTTTCGATTGCGGCTTCAATTCGCAGGCTACATTTCAGCGGACATTTAAGCAATTAACGGGCGTATCGCCCAAAGAATACCTGAGTCAGCACGCAAAAAATACCAATCAAATCCAGATTTGAGCAGATTACTACGTTGTTTTTAGCCTGGTTTGCCCTAAAAACAACGTATCATGAAAACGTTTTTGTTAGCCTTCGCTACGTTCCTGATTGCGGCTTCATTTACATTCGTATCGGCCCAATCCACGGCTGAAAAACTCGAACAATACCTACAGGCCGCTGCGGATTTGCATCGCTTAAACGGCTCGGTGCTTATTGCCCAGAAAGGTAAAATTCTGATTCAGAAAGGCTACGGCTGGCGAAACGAAGCCGCAAAAATCCCCAACGATACGTCGAGTATTTATCAGCTGGGTTCGATTACAAAAACGTTTACCGGCGCGGCCATTCTGCAATTACAGGCCGAAGGCAAGCTTTCGGTCAAAGACAAACTCAGCAAATATTTTCCCGATTTCCCCAACGCTGACCGGATTACCCTGGACGATTTGTTTGCGCACACATCGGGCATTTACGATTACAAAGGTTTTCTTTATCAGAAAGACGGTCCAGATAAGATCGATTTTACGCGTCCAATCGACAAAAACCGGCTGGTGTCGATGTTTAGCAATAAGCCCACTACCGGAAAACCAGGGGGCGACGTGAATTATACGAATTCAGGCTATTATCTGCTGGGATTGCTCATTGAAAAACTAACCGGAAAACCATTTGAAACCGCCATCAGGGAGCGTTTTCTGACACCGCTTGGGCTCACGAACACCGGCTTCGATTTTACCAATTTGAAAAAATCGGGCAAAACCGTCGGCTATACGTATCGCAAAGACTCCGTTTTGGTGGCAGAAGCGCCCATCGACTCAACAGCGGGTTATGCGGCTGGCGGTATGTATAGCACGGTAGGCGATTTGTACCGTTGGGCGCGGGCGATTCAGGCCAACCGATTTCTGAGTAAAGCCGATTGGCAGCGTTCATTTACGGGTATTGGTAAAACAATGTGGAGTTATGGCTGGGGCATCAATAAATTTAAGGGAAAACAGACGCTTGTGTTTCAGAACGGTAACCTGCCTGGGTACGCTACGTTCTTTGTGCTGATTCCCGAAGAGGATATCGTCTATATTTTGCTGGCTAACGTCGATGATGCATCGGACCTCACAACACTCGAGCCAATGCTTCGCGATTTGGTATTTATTACGTTCGGAGAGCCCTATCAAATACCAAAAAATCGGAAAAGTATTACGCTCGATGAAAGCGTACTGCGTCAATACGTCGGAAATTATCAGCTCGATCCAAAACGGATTCTGTCCATTACGTTCGATAAAGGAAAACTTTTCTTACAGGTGACCGGCCAAAGTAAATTCGAAATCTTTCCCGAAACTGAAACCGACTTTTTCCTCAAGGCTGTTGATGCACAGTTGACGTTTCATAAGCTGGCAACGGGAAACGTATCGCAGGTGGTTGTTCATCAGAATGGCGATTTTGTGGCCAAGCGGATAACGCCGTAGTGAAGAGTCTGTCTAAATTTCCTCCCTGGTACGGGCTAATCTTGTAAGAGTTCGTCGCCTAGCGACCTTATGTTTGTAGCAATTAGTGGTTCAAATTTTTAGTTGCCGTCGCTACGCGACGGAGGGGTTTCTTTGCTTCTTTTTTCTATAAACATTAGGTCGCTACGCGACGAATCCATTCACGATTAGCAGTGATGACAGGGATTACCTATTCTGCAAAGTCAGGTTCTTCAACCTGACTTTGCAGAAAGTGCATTTCACTTTTTTCAATTTTTTTCGAAACCGAGTAAGGGTTACCCCTTCGGCGCGCGACTTAGGACTTGTAACATCCCTAAGCCATGCCGAAAATTTCTCCCTCCCTACTTGACAAATACCTCAGGAACGACTGTACGGAGCAGGAAAAGCAACAGGTAGAAGCCTGGTATGCCTCCCTGCAAAACAACACCGATTACCTGAGTTCGTTTCCCGAAACCGAACAGCAGCAATTGCAGGACGATACGTTCCTGGCCATTCAGGAGCGGTTATCTGTCGATCATGAGCCAATAATCCGGCGGATTTCATGGGGATGGACGGCCTGGCTGGCGGCCTCCATACTGCTGGCGATTGGCGTTTATGTAACGTATCGGGACTCCGCTAAACAGATCGCTGCTTTTGATCAGTCGAAAACACGTCAATCCAGTCACGTAACGGTGGCTAATGCCATTCATTTCACCAATAAACAAGCTCGGCCAGTTGTTCATA
Organism: Spirosoma flavus; assembly: GCF_054778555.1. Lineage (NCBI taxonomy): Bacteria > Pseudomonadati > Bacteroidota > Cytophagia > Cytophagales > Cytophagaceae > Spirosoma > Spirosoma flavus. The sequence continues at coordinate 103,827 of NZ_BAAGZL010000001.1, read as the reverse complement.
AGTTGCCCGATGGCAGTTCGGTCTGGATGCATGCAGGAGCTTCCATTACGTACCCAAAGCAGTTCGAGCTCGACAATCGGCGGGTAACGTTTTCGGGCGAAGGCTTCTTCGACGTAACGAAAGACAAAACGCGGCCATTCTTCATTCACAGTGGCGAAATTGACATTAAAGTATTGGGAACCAGCTTCAACGTAAAGGCGCTCACTAGCAGTAAAGTTTTTCAGGTGGCGGTTGTAACGGGACGGGTGCAGGTAAGCGCATCGGACCATACGCAGAAAAAACAGCAGGTTATTCTGAAACCGCAGCAGCAGGCTACCTTCGAAATCGACTCCAAACGGCTTACTGCTACGTTGATTCCGACCCCTTCCCGGAAGGCTATTTATGAGCCAATCAACATTGTATTTGACAACGCGCCTTTAGATCAGGTTTTAGCCAGCTTACAGAAACGATTCAACGTAACATTCCGGCTGGTGAATCCCAAACTCAGCTCCTGCCGACTGAACGCTGATTTTGAGCATCAGGCTTTACCCGACATTATGGAAATGCTTTGTGCGGCCCTTGACGTAACATACACGATGTCGGGCAACACGATTGTACTTAACGGCACTCCCTGCGAATAGGACTGTGAATCAACGTAATACCTGATATAAACCAAATACTAACCTGTAACTCTTTATTCAGCCTATGCAAGAATTTACCTGACAAACTTCATAACCAAAAAAGCCGGGAGTGTACCACCACCCCGGCCAAAATACCATCCTCATTTCGTACCACCGAATCAAAGGATGATGAATCAAACAGTGACGAACCATCTGATAACCAAAATTATGCAAAAATCACTCCTTAACAAGTCCGTTGACTGGCGAACCATTATGCGATACGGATTACTACAGTGCCTCCTGGCGATCCTGCTGGTCAGCATGGCCAACGCTCGGGAAATGGCGGCACAATCGATTCTGAATAAGGACATTACACTTCAGTTGAATAACGTAACGCTCCAGGAAGCACTGGATCGGATTCAGGAAAAAGTTAATACCCGATTTGTGTACAGCAGCCGGATTCCGCTGAAAGAATCGGTGTCGATTGATGAGCGTAATCAGAAGCTGTCGAAAGTCCTCGATCAGTTGCTTGCACCGCGCGGCATTACGTATAAGCTTATCAATGAGCAGATTGTGCTGGCGCGTGAGAAAAAAGACAAACAGGCATTTTTCCTCAATGAGCTCTCCAGCCGACCCGTCACTACGTATGTCCCGGCTGATATTCGCATCAAAGGCACCGTAAAATCTTCCGATGGACAAGGTGCGCTGGCGGGTGTGAGCGTGGTGATTAAAGGTACAACGCGCGGTACGTCGACCGACGGAAATGGGGCTTACGAAATTACGGTACCTAATACGTCGGCGGTGCTGGTTTTCAGCTTCGTTGGTTACGTATCGCAGGAAATTTCGGTTGGCAACCGCTCGACGCTGGACGTTACGTTGGCCGCCGATAATAAAATGCTGGAAGAACTGGTCGTAGTGGGTTATGGTACGCAGAAAAAGGTAAACCTGACGGGCGCGGTGTCGCAGGTGCAGGCGAAAGAATTGGAAAACCGGCCCCTGAATAACATGTCACAGATTTTGCAGGGGATGGTTCCTAACCTGAACATTACGTTCAGTACGGGTCAGCCGGGGCAGGGCGGTAACCTCAACGTTCGGGGTGAAACGTCGATAAACGGCGGTGGCCCGCTGGTGCTTATCGATGGTATTCCGGGCGATATCAACCGGATTAACCCGAATGACGTAGAGTCGGTTTCGGTACTAAAAGATGCGGCTGCTTCGGCTATTTACGGGGCGCGGGGTGCGTTCGGCGTTATTCTGGTTACGACCAAAACAGCGAAAAACGGCAAAACGACCATCGATTACAGCAACAATTTCGGCTGGTCGACGCCCACGGTAAGCACCAAATTCATGACGAATGGCTACGAGCACACAATGCTGAACGACGAAGCCTTTATCCGGGCAACGGGTAACAGCTACACGCGCTATTCGCAGGAAGATTATAAAGAACTCGAAGCGCGCCGGTACGACAAAGTCGAGAATCCAGCCCGCCCCTGGACGGTGGTGAAGAATGTAAACGGCAAGGACATCTACAACTATTATGGCAACTACGACTGGTGGAATACGCTGTTTACAATGACCGAACCATCGAAACAGCACAACCTGAACCTGTCGGGCGGCACTGATAAAATCAATTACTTCTTGTCGGGTTCTGTTTTCGAGAAGGACGGGATTATGCGCATCAACACCGATAAGTTTACGTCGTACACGCTACGTAGCAAAATCAACGCGCAGCTGACGCCCTGGTTGAAAGTAAGCAACAACACACAATACTTTGATTCGCGATATACGTACCCCGGTCTGGAAGGTGGCGCCAATGCCAATTTCGTAGCCATTACGGTACACGCGTTGCCGATCTACGCACCCCTGAACCCAGACGGTACTGCTACGTATAACACGCTGAAAAACAATTACTCTATTGGCGATGGGTTGTTTGCAAACCTGTTGAAAGGCGTAGCGGGTGGTGAGAAAAAAGTACACGAGCTGACGACCATCAACGCGGTTACCATCGACTTTACCAAAAACTGGAATCTGGTTGGTAACTATTCGTATTCGTTCTACATCGCCGATGATTGGTATCGTTCGGCTGTGGCGCAGTATTCGATTCAGCCGGGTATTCTAACGACGGTTCCAAACTACAACGTCGATCAGTACAAGCAAACGATGTGGTTCGATCCGGCCACAGCGGCTAACTTGTATACATCTTACAATCAGACGTTTGGCAAACACTATTTCGCAGCTACGGCTGGTCTGAACCGCGAAACCCGCAAACATTCGCGGCTGTTCGGTGCCCGGAAAAACCTGCTTTCGGAAAGCCTCAACGACCTGAATTTGGGAACTGGTGAGCAATTGTCGGCGGGTGATGCGTTCCAGTACGCGCTGTTCGGCGCTTTCTTCCGCGCGAACTATGACTACGTTGGCAAATACCTGTTTGAAGTAAACGGTCGCTACGACGGTACGTCCCGATTTGGCGTTGGTCGTCGGTATGGGTTCTTTCCATCGGTATCGGCGGGCTGGCGGATTAGCGAAGAAAAATTCTTCGAATCGGCACGTAACGTAGTGAATAACCTGAAAATCAGGGCGTCGTACGGTACGTTGGGCAACCAGCTTCCTCCGGGTTCCAACGCCGTTCCGTATAATACGACGTCGTCCAACTACTACCCCTACGTTCCTATCATGCCAACGGCTCAGTCGAGCTGGATAAACAATGGACAAAAGCTGTTTTACGTGAACAGCCCGAACCCGATTTCGCAAAGCCTAACCTGGGAAAAAGCGACGACCACTAACTTAGGCCTCGACGCTACGTTGTTGAACAACCGACTAAATTTCTCCTTCGACGCCTATGTACGTAACACAACCGACATGCTGGTGCCTGGGCGCGTACTACCAGCTGTTTACGGAGCTAGCGTACCGACCGAAAATGCCGGTGATTTACAGACTAAAGGCTTTGAATTAGCACTCTCCTGGCGCGATCAGACGAAGGTGGCCGGCAAATCGCTGTCGTACAACGTATCGTTTATTCTGTCTGACTCGAAATCGACGATTACCAAATACGACAACCCAAACAAAATTCTGTCGAGTCGTTACGAAGGGCAGGTTATTGGCGACATCTGGGGATATTCAATGGCAGGTTATTTTAAAACCAACGAGGAAGCTCAGGCATATACAGTAGATCAATCACTGATCAATAAAAGACGGTTAAGCGCTCCCGGCGACTGGAGCAAATTACAGGCTGGTGACATCAAATTCAATGACTTAGATGGCAATGGGAAAATTGACCCAGGTGCTAATACACTGGCTAGTCATGGTGATCAGATTATTATTGGCAACGACCGTGCCCGCTACCGTTATGGCATGAATCTGGGCGCTTCTTGGAATGGCTTTGACGTATCGGTGTTGGCACAGGGTATCATTCGGAAGAATTGGTATCCGGGCAATAACGCCGATAAATTCTGGGGGCCCTACTCGCGTCCGTATTACTCATTCATACCGGAGAATTTTAACGACGACATCTGGACACCTGAAAATCCGGACGCATATTTTCCATTGTTGAGAGGATACACCGCTTTAGAGGATGGAAACGACTTGAGAACTCCCAACGACCGGTATATCCAGAATGTGGGGTATCTGCGCCTGAAGAACGTAGTGTTTGGCTACACCATTCCCGAAGCGATCACCAAAAAGATACGTCTTTCTCGTGCTCGTATCTTTTTCAGTGGCGAAAACCTGCTGACGTTCTCACCACTCCGTTCCAAATACATCGACCCGGAACAACTCGACGGCGACGGCACCAACGGCCGGACGTACCCACTGTCGAAAACCCTTTCTGCTGGTCTTAATCTTACGTTCTAATCCGACTTCAATTCGAAATCAGATGAAAAAAATAATCAGTTTTATAGCCATCGCAATCGGTTTGGTTTCGTGCGATCTGAACCGATTGCCCGAGGATGCCATCTCGCCCGAAACCTTTTTCAAGACCGAGAATGATCTTCTTTTGTATACGAACTCGTTCTACAACGCTCTTCCATCGGCCGAGGATGTGTATAACGAAGACGTAGACAACGTAGTGAAAAACAGCCTTCGCGACGAATTACAGGGCACGCGCGTGGTGCCGACCAGCGGTGGCGGCTGGGGTTGGGGAACGCTACGTAACATCAACTATTTTCTGGCCAATTCGAACAAATGCCCCGATAAAAAGGCAGTTGCGAAATACAACGGGCTGGCGAAATTTTTCCGGGCTTATTTTTATTTCGGCATGGTAAAGCGTTTCGGCGATGTACCCTGGTATAGCGGTACCATTGAGGTATCGGACGACGCCCTGCTGACCAAAGCCCGCGACCCACGTACGATGGTAATGGACTCGGTAATGGCCGATGTGAATAACGCCATTGCCACGTTGGATGCATCGCGGCAGGTTAATACGATTACGAAATGGACGGCGCTCGCGCTGAAATCCCGGATTGGTCTGTATGAAGGTACGTTCCGGAAGTATCATCCTGAATATAGCCTTCCTGACGCCAATAAATTTCTGGACGCCAGCATTGAAGCATCTGACAATCTGATGAAAAACAGTGGCTATACCATTTACAAAGCCACACCTTCGACGGCTTACATGAAGTTGTTTTCATCAGATAACGCCATTCCGGACGAGGTAATTCTGGCCCGTGATTTTAGTGACGAATTGCAGGTCTATCACAACCTGAACTATTACACCATGACGGCATCGTATGGTAAACCCGGTCTTGAAAAGAAATTGGTAAACAGCTATTTGATGGCCGATGGTACGCGCTTTACGGATATCAAAGGTTACGAAACCATGCAGTTTGCGGAAGAAGTACAAAACCGCGATCCGCGTCTGTCGCAAACGATACGCACGCCGGGCTATACACGTATTGGCGAAACGACTCCGCTAGTGCCGGAATTTGGCGCGACGGTTACGGGCTATCAGCTCATCAAATTCGTGTCGGCACCGAAATGGGATACGTTCAGCAAGGATATTACCGACATGCCAATTTTCCGGTACGCCGAAGTGCTGATGAACTACGCCGAAGCTAAAGCCGAACGTGGTACGTTAACGCAAGCCGACCTCGACATCTCGACCAAACTTACCCGCGATCGGGTGGGTATGCCGAACATCAACATGGCGGCTGCCAACGCCAACCCGGATCCGTATCAGGCACAGCAATACACGCAGTTGAGCGGCAGTAATACGGGCGTTATTCTGGAAATCCGTCGGGAGCGACGTATCGAACTGGTCATGGAAAACTTCTTCCGCTGGGACGATCTCATCCGCTGGAAAGAAGGTCAACTGCTGACCAAAGTCTTCAAGGGCATGTATTTCCCCGGCCCCGGCAGCTACGATCTGGACAAGAACGGCAAAGTTGATCTGGTTATTTACGAAGGAACCAAACCGACCGTTGCCGGTGCGCAGGTGCTTAAGCTAGGCAGCGAAATTTTGCTGGAGAACGGTAACAAAGGTGGTAACATCATAGTCAATTCGCACATTAACAAGAAGTTCAACGAATCCCGCGATTACCTTTATCCGATTCCAACACAGGAGCTACTGCTGAATACAAATCTGAAGCAGAATCCGAACTGGTAAGACGTATGGGCCAAGCTGGAACGGTCCGCCGTAGCGGCTTGGCCCATACTTCCTAAACCCTTCCAATACTATATGTTATCAGACAGAAGGTCGTTTCTTGAAAAAATGTCGCAGTTGGGGGCACTTAGTTTGCTTCCGGCTTCTGCTACGTTGGCCGAACCAGCCTCGTCGGCACTGGCCGACGAGAAAAATCATTTCGTGGTAGGTCCTTATCTACAGAATATAGGCATCAATGAAGTTACCATCATGTGGATTACCCACAAAAACTGTTTTAGTTGGGTTGAATATGGTGACGGTAACTTTACCAGCAAACGTGAATTTGGCTACACAAACGGCCTCATCGAAGCGAACAACCGCATCAACAAAATCACGCTGACCGGCCTGAAACCGGGTACGAATCACAAATACAAAATCGTTTCGACGGAAGTTTTAGGATACAAGGCGTCGAAAGTGGAGTTTGGCGAAACCATCAGCAGTCCTCTTTACGGTTTTAAAACGCCAGCCGAGAATGAGGAGGGGTTCAAACTGGTCATTTTCAACGACATTCACGACCGGCCGCAGATCATTCCGCAAATGCTTTACCGCCACGGCTATACGGGCAACAAGCGCGATTATGATTTTGTGGTGTTCAACGGCGACTGCTTCGACTACGTAACGGAAGAGCAACAGATGGTCGACCATCTAATAAAACCGACCGTCGATATTTTCGCGACGGAGATGCCGTTTATTCTGACGCAAGGCAACCACGAATGCCGGGGCAGTTTCGCCCGGCACATTCCGGCTTACTACGCTTACCCGGATCAGAAATACTACTACGCTTTCACACGCGGACCGGTACGTTTCGTGATACTTGACTCGGGCGAAGACAAAACTGACGATAGCGTTGAATACGGCGGACTGTCCGCTTTCGACCGTTATCGCGAAACGCAAAGCAAGTGGCTGGAAAAAGAAATTGAAAGTTCTGAGTTTAAGAAAGCGCCTTTCCGCGTTGTGCTGATTCATATTTCGCCTTATCATTCAGGCGATTGGCATGGACCGATGCACTGCCAGAAAGTATTCGGCCCACTGCTGAACAAAGGCAAAATTGACATCCAGATTTCGGGCCACACGCACCGGTACGCTACGCACGACGCCGATGCAACGCACAACTACCCCATCGTGATAGGCGGTGGCCCACTCGAAGGCAACCGTACGCTGATTAAACTACACGCTACGTCGAAAGAGCTGAATCTTAAAATGATACGTGATGACGGAGAGGTAGTCGGTAAATACACCATTCCTAAAAAGGCACGAACGTAACGCGGACATGTTGTCCGCAGGTTAACATAGCGGACAACATGTCCGCGTTACTTTATGAAACATCTAATTTTCTTTTTCTTGATTTCCTTCACTACGTATGCCTACAAAGGCCCAGTACGTCCTGCTACGTTGCTCAGCCCAAAACCGGCGAAACTACGGGTGATGACGTATAATATTCACCACTGCAACCCGCCATCGGCTGGAAACAACATTGAGGTCGATGCGATTGCCCGCGTTATTAATCAGGAAAAACCCGATTTGGTGGCCTTGCAGGAAGTCGATGTGAATACGGAGCGTTCGGGGAAAGGCGTCGATCAGGCGAAAGAGTTGGCGCGACTGACGGGAATGCATTATTTCTTTTCAAAAGCCATTGATCATCAGGGTGGCGATTATGGTGTAGCGGTCCTTTCTCGTTTTCCAATTTTGGAAAGTGTTCGCTACACATTGCCCGTCGATCCGGCTATTGGTGGCGAAATCCGAACCATTGCGGCCATTACTATCGACGTAGCCAAAGGAAAGAAAATCGTTTTCGCCAGCACCCACCTGGATCTAAAGGAAGAAAACCGAACCATTCAATCTGAATTGATTGTCAAACATTTCGGCGACTCAAAGCTTCCGATGATTCTGGCAGGTGATTTTAACGCCCTACCTGAAAGCAAGGTTATGCAGTACTTCGATGAAACGTTTGTACGGAGCTGCCAGGAATGCGGTTTTACCATCCCAGTCAAAAATCCAAACCGCACCATTGATTTCGTGATGTATAAGTCAGGCGATGCGTTTGAGAACGTATCGACACGCGTCATCGACGAGCAATACGCATCCGACCACTTACCAGTTGTGGTCGATTTGACAATGAAATAATATTGCTAAAGGTGAACATGGCCCGAATGGTTTTGACTATTCGGGCTTTTGCTTTTTTAGAATGTAGCGAGTTTGCTGATGTTACGTTCAACAACTTCAAGTACGACAATATCGGGTCGTTCGGCTTTCAGAACGGAGGGTTCCAGGCGGTCGTCGCGCATGAAGAATGATTCCTTGAAATAGCCCGGCATGTAGTGCATCATGCTGTGGCTGAACGAATCGCCAATCAGCAGAAGTCGGTTGGTGCCGGAACCGGCAATTCGAGTTGACGCATAGCCGAATCGTTCGTTGGGCACTGTAGCTAGTTGGCGGCCTTCCAGTTCTTCAGGAAACGTAATGTAATAAAAGACAGGGTCTTTGATTTCCTGCTGAAGCGTCAGCATCGTAACTAAATCACCTCCCCCACCCCGTTGCTGCTCAATTTTATAATCAGCCAAACGTACCGGCGGCATCGACGGAAAATCCTGCCGGATTCGATCAAGCAGGGCCGCGCAACCGACCAACGTACCGTAATCATTCCAATGCGTATCGGTCTGATTGTAGACGATATGTCCACTTTTGGCAGCTCGCAACGTATCACGGATATCCAGAAACGGCAACGTAGTGGATTCCATCGCCTTCCGCAATACGTCCAGACGAGATGGGTTTGGGCTTGGCTGTAAGTGATCGGGCAGGTTTTCGGGATAAATCGAATGCGAATCGGGAGCAATTAATACGTATAACTTAATGCCACTACGTGCCAATTCCTGCTGCCGCTGTGTAAGATGATCAGCAATGATACGTGCCGAATCGGCCGAAAGGGGGTAGATTCCCCGGTGCTGATCGACAACCCGATTGTAGCTGTTTCCGAGGTAAAACCAGCCGTTTTTGCCCACCACCACTTTTTCGGGCAAGGGCGATTCACCCAATATTTTGAATTTCCATCGACTGTAGACGTAGAACAAGGCGTTCCGCCAGCCAAAATTCTCTTTGTAATACTGATCAAATTGCTTGACAAACGTGCGGACGTGCGGAAAATGCAAAGCCGGCCGGTTGCTGATGGCGCGATTTTCGGTGCTGGTGAAACGGTTTGACAAGCCAAATAGCTGATCGAGTGCCGGCAGAATTAACAGACAGGCAAATACGAAAGCAATGATACGTGTTCGGGTTTTATTCATCGTATCGTTATAGCTGCCCTAGCATGCCAATGTTACGTTCAACAATTTCCAAAACCACTACGTTAGGCCGCTCCTTCTCGAGCAATTTGCGGTCGAAGTGATGGGTGCGCACGATGTAGGACTCCCGGAAATAACCCGGTATAAACTGATTCATCGAAAAACTGAATGAATCGCCAATCAGCAGCATTTTGGGTGCGTCGCTATTCTTGCTGACGAACCGCTGTGTGGGCAAACCAACTTCGATGTTTTCGGTGGTTTCGGTTTGGCGAGTGCGCAGGTAAGGCGCGGGAACCACTTTATAGCTAACCGAATCGATAAACTGCTGATTCAGCGCAATCATTGTCACTAAATCGCCACCCGCTCCTTTAAAAGGTGTTACGCTGTAATCGCTACGTGTCGGTTTGGGCATTTTGGGGAAATCCTGACGAACGCGCTCAGCCAGCCCTAACGACGCGATCATAGAACCATAGTCGTTCCAGTGCGTATCGGTCTGGCAATAAATAACCCGCTCACTTTTGGCGGCACGTAGTGAATCACGCACATCGACCACCGGAATGCTCGTGTGCTGAGCCATATACGCTTTGAACCGGTCGAAGTTCGACGTTTGCGGCTTTAGTTGCAGGTTGTCGGGCGCGTTCTCGGGATAAATTGTGTACGAATCCGGGGCCACCAAAACGTAGAGTTTTGCACCCTGAGACGCCAGTTGCTGCTGAAGCTGAGTCAGATTACGGACTATTGAGGCCAACGTATCAGGCCGTATAATATCAATTCCCCGGTGCTGATCAACGATCTTTCCAACACTATTTCCCGGATAAAACCAGCCGTTTTTGCCCATCACCACTTTTTCGGGTAGTGGCGACGCACCTAATGCACGGTATTTCCACTGGCTGTACTGGTAAAACAGGGCATTCCGCCAGCCAAAATTCTCTTTATAATATTGACCAAACTGAGCGATGAAGGTTTGTACGTGCGGAAACGTAAACGTAGGAAACGGCGCCAGAATACGCTTTTCAGTGCTCTTGAAGCCAGCCGACAAATTTAACAGTTGGTCGAGTGTGGGCAGGATGAGCAGTATGGCAAATCCTACGCTCACCAAAACGGCTTTGTAGCGTTTCATCCGAGAGCCTGCGCTGTCGGGTTGACTCGCCTGAACGTTTGCTTCGGTCGATGTTTTATGATTCATCTGCCAGGCGATTAAAATCGGAAATAAATAAACGGATTATACGTATCGGCAGCCAGGTACATCACCGCCAGCACAAATAATCCAAATAAACCCACTACGTACGCGGAGTCGAACAGAAAACGTGTCGACGACAACCGCGCCATTAGACGCTCCCACCAACGCTGAAACATCGGAAAAACCGGCGTTGCGAAAACAATACCCAACAGCAACGTAACGAGCAGCTCGGCATTAATAAAATACGAAGGCGGGTAGGCAATAGCCGACGTAGCGGAGGCCGATAAACCGAACATTTTCTTCAGATACGTAACGCCAGCGCCAAATGTCTCCACACGGAAAAACACCCAACCAATCAGCACCACCAGCAATGTATACGCGTGAGCAATCGGTGCCCAGATCCGTTCCAGCCGCTTGCCCAAGCCCATCCGTTCAATCAAAAGAAAGAAACCGTGATACAATCCCCAGAAAATAAAATTCCAGCTGGCGCCGTGCCAGAGCCCGGTTACGAAAAAGACAATCAGCAGGTTGCGATACGTTCGGGCTTTGCTTCCCCGGTTGCCGCCTAACGGAATATATACGTAATCGCGGAACCAGCTCGACAGCGAGATGTGCCAGCGACGCCAGAAATCCTGTATCGAACGGGAAATGTAGGGGTAATTGAAATTCTCTTTAAAATCGAAACCGACCATTTTCCCCAGGCCAATCGCCATGTCGGAGTAACCCGAGAAGTCGAAATAAATCTGAAGCGAATACGCGATAATACCGAGCCAGGCCGTTGCGGTTGGGTAGCTATCGGGCGGAGCGGTGAAAATAGTATCGGCCAGACTGGCGAATGTATTGGCCAGCAACACTTTCTTGGCTAGTCCCAGAATAAATCGCTCGGCGCCAATGCCAAATTTTTCGATGGTCGTACTACGTTCGGCTAATTCGGGAGCAATGTCGGCGTAGCGAACAATGGGGCCGGCAATCTGGTGAGGGAACATTGCTACGTAGGTTGCGTAATCGATAAAGCTTTTGTTGGCTTTAATACGTCCCCAGTAAATATCAAGTGTATAGGAAATGCCCTGAAAGGTGTAAAAACTGATTCCGATGGGCAGCGCAATCTGACCCAGTGTTAAGCTATCGGTAATGGGCAAGGTAAACGCTTCAGCAAAACCACGTACCGAATCGACAAAAAAGTTGGTGTATTTAAAGTAAAAGAGCAACGATAAGCTACCAATCAGCGAAAGCCATAAACCTGATTTCCGCTTTCCCTGCTCAATCAATCGGCCTGCTACGTAGTTGATAAATGCCGAGAGCAGCAGGATTAACACTACCGGTCCTTCGCCCCATGCGTAAAAAACGAGACTGGCCGCAAACAAAAAGGCATTGTGCCATTGTTTGGGTAATACGTAATAAACGAGCAGGAAAGAGGGTAAGTAGAGAAATAAAAAGATTGCTGAGCTAAACAGCATAGTGCTTTGGCGGAAAGATGATCACAAAAATACGTGTTTTGTGCCACATAGAATCTCAGTCTGTCGTATTAGGCTCTAGCTGTGGCTAGTAGGACCGATAAAGTTTTACTGATCGGTAATGACTTCCGTGGAATCCATAGTGTAATTTTTTACGTAAACTTTACCGGATAAAGTGCCTTAAAACGTCAAACAGACGTATTTTTGCTTACTTTCACAAGATGCTCAACTTTTAAATAACGTATAGATGAATAATCAGCAGAGACGTTCACACCCGCTGGCTGGCGTGTTTAGCTTGTTCGGCTACGTTTTAGCTGTTATTCTGATTGCCATTGGCTGCGGCAAAGATTACACCGCCGAAGTCGGACCGACTGTTACCAAACCTTCCAGCTCAACCAATCCCTGCCCCTGCTCTACCGATCCTGGCACCACTACTACGTCGCCCGGAAACGCTACGTCCTCACCTGGCAGCAACACCACTACGTCGCCCGGTACGACCACAACCTCACCCGGTTCAACGACCACGAATCCGAACAATCAGGCTCCTTTAGATACGCTTAACGTACCAGCACCCACTTTCTCGCCCAACGGCGGCAATTTTCGCCAGAGTGCAGCAGTCCGTATATCGGCTACTATTATACCGAATGGAGCCCTAATTGAGTATAGCGTCGACAATGGTGATACGTGGGTTACAGGTCAGCAATTGAATCTCACAAAAGGCGCAAAAATTTTCGCTCGGCTACGTTCAGGGAAAAAAGTTTCGCCGGTTAGTTCGGCTCAGTTCAATGTTTACTACGAGCGGATGTTGATTATCGGCAACAGTATCATGTTGCACCAGCCCGATCCGACCCGCGGCTGGCTCAACACCAACGGTATGGCAGCCTCGGCTCCCGAAAAAGATTTTGTGCATCTGCTGGCGGCTCGTTTGCAGGCGCTTAACCCAGCCATGACGTATCGACTTCAATCGGGTGGCGATTTTGAGCGGTATTATTCGACGTCTGGCTATAGTTCTCAGGAATTATCGGATGCACTACAACAGTACAAGCCCGATCTGATTGTTGTCCGTATCGGCGAAAACGTTGATCAGTCAGAAGTGTTAAGTCGAAATTTTGATAAATATTATCGGGAATTACTCGATTTGTTGAATTACGGACAACCTGTTCGGATAGTTTGCACGACCAGCGTCTGGTGGCAAAACCGGTCTGATCCTATAGTTCGGAAAGTTGTTACTGAGAAAGGATACTCACTGGTTGACCTGGATTGCATTGTGGGTCAGACCCAATATTTTGCAACCCAATATAAAGATAAGGGGGTGGCCGAACATCCGAATGACGCGGGTATGCAGGTTATTGCAAATATGATCTGGTCTAAAATTCAGGGTTTAACTGAATCGGGATGCCCTTAATTACAAATGAAATTCTCTATTTTTTCCGCTGTTTCATTCCCGCTAGATCCTTAAACAACTGACTACCTGATAATTACGCAATAACCCACATGAACGAATATTTTCTTGTTAATTCATGTGCCTTATCAGGTTTTCCAACGTCATAAGATAAGGCTAGTCGTTACCTCTTTGTTACCAGATTCTTGGCACAATTTTGGAGGGCTATTTTAGCTGATCATACAATCTGTTGTGGTGAACGAACTCAAAAACATCTTAAAGCTCAATCGTTTATCTACGTGGTATGTCCTTGTAGGGCTTTTCTGCATTGGACTACAATCCAGTAGCTATGCCCAAACTACACCTCCTGGCTGTGCCCCTGGTTGCGTTCTGATCACGATAAGGCGTTTGCCCAAAGGAACGGTTCCTCCACCACAACCTCAGAATTTACCGACTCCTTCGTTCAGCCCCCAGAATGGCGTAGTGCCATACGGCAATAAAGTTAATGTCAGTGCCTCATCCCTGCCCACGGGTGCTGTCCTGGAATATTCAACGAATAATGGACAAAGCTGGACGGCTGGTAATGAGACTTCATCCATCCTTGGTTCAACCGATATATTGGCCCGTACCCGTCTCAATCAACAGGTGTCGCCAACGGCCCGCGGTAACTTTAAGCCATCCTTCAAACGAATGATGGTCATTGGAAATAGTATCATGGCGCATGGTCCGGCTCCGATGTTAGGTTGGTATAACAGCAACGGTATGGCGGCTTCGGCGCCTGATAAAGATTTCGTACACCTGGTGACCGCCTATTTAAAAACACTGGATTCCAGCGCTGAATTTATTCTCCAGACAGGCGGTGATTTTGAGCGATTCTTCGGCAATGCTGATTACAGCATCGATCAGTTCAATCAGCCCGTTCAGCAAACTCAACCCGATCTGATTATTGTTCGTATCGGCGAAAACGTCGACGATGGACAGGTCAATGGCACTCGTGATTTTGAAGGCAATTTCCGAAGATTGCTGGAGCGGCTGGCCAGCCTGAACCCGTCGCAACCGGTAAAAATCATTTGCACAACCAGCGTCTGGGATAGACCCAATACCGATGCCATTATCCGCAAAGTGACGAATGAAAAAGGCTACCCACTAGTCGATTTGAGATATATGGTTGGGAAAAGCCAGTACTTTGCCGGTATGGAATACGCCGACCCTGGCGTAGCAGCTCACCCCAATGACGCAGGGATGAAGGAAATCGCCGATCGGATTATCGAGAAAATTCCTTAACGTACTAATCTTCAAACAAAAAGGCGCATCCGTTGAAGATGCGCCTTTTTATTTACGTAACACAGGCGGTCAGCCGCGTTACGTTTAGAAGAACGAGATACGTAGCACAAACGGACTACCGTACACCTGACGGGCAATACCTGAATTATCGTTGTAATTCAAATTGTACAAAGCGGTCAAGTTGACCCCAAATCGACGTGTGATTGGTTGCGAGTACGTAACGCCAACCAGCGGAGCAGTTAACCCATAGCTGGTTGTTCGGTCATTATTCTGATTTTCGATTTGCTGGATGGTCGTGTTTTCCAGTTCACCGTGTAAATACAGGTTGGGCAGAATTGACGGAATGAATTCGTACATTACAAACCCACGTCCACCAAATTGATTATACGTTAGATAAGGCACGGTAACGCCGGTGTTCGTTACTGCCTTATAGCGCGTGTAGTTGTACGTACCACCAACACCAATCAGCATACGTTCGGTAGCTTGATAGGCAATCACTGGCGAAACACCTATACTAAATGGATTGCCCAAACGAATATTGCTGATGCCACCACCAAACCGAAGCCGCTGGCCAAATGGTAACGGGCGGCCTTCGGGAGTTTGGGTTCTAAGTGGGTCTCGGCCCTGGTCTTTTCGATCATCGGGGTCTTCAGTAAGCTGTCCAAAAGCCATACTGCTGCTTAACAAAGCCGTGATAAACAGCAATTTGTGGATATGTTTCATTTCAGTCTTTTCAAAAGAATTTATTTACTAATTAACGAATCAAAAGGTGAATTCTTTTATGTCAGGGTCGCTTAACAATTGTTTAACGCATTTTTCATGATTCTTCTCTGACCCACGCACACGCCAGTAGCCAATCATTTCATTACCAACCCGTTGTTGCCGAGTTCGGGAAGGTGACAGACCGCATTTTTCAAATACTTTTTCATAATGGTTATAAGGTTTGTCGTCATACGTACTGACAATCTTATAATCCCGCGCCTGGTTCAATTCGCTGATGCGTTCTGATAAACCTGTCAGCAGAAAAAGCGAGCCCATAATCAGGGCAAATCCAATCAACGCAATGTCGTATTGGCCTCCGCCTATACACATACCCAACGCCGACACCGACCAAATCGTTGCAGCCGTTGTTAGTCCCCGCACCCGATTCTCTTCCTTGAAAATGATCCCTGCGCCTAAAAAACCAATACCATTCACGATGTTGGCGGCTACACGATCACCGGCTCCACTCAAGCGTCCTGAAATCAGCGTAAACAGGGCTGAACCAACGCAAATCATAATCATGGTACGAAAACCAGCCGCCTTGCCATGATACTCACGCTCGGCGCCGATCAGCCCACCCAACACCAGTGCCAGACCCAGGCGAATAATGTCTTCTACCGCAAAACTCATCTAGTTACTACCAATACGATAAATCACTACGTCCCGTTGCGTGAGGCTTCGGCGAAGCCCATAAGAATCACCATTTAGAGAAACCATATTGAGCAATAAACCGTTAAAAATTAATAGAGTTTACCCTCATTTGATACCGAATGACTCAGCTACCGGAAACCGATAACCGGAATACCATTGACCAGCTCGACCCCAAACAGTTTATCATCATTAAAGGGGCGAAAGTACATAATCTTAAAGGAATTGACGTAGCCATCCCTCGCAATCAACTGGTTGTCCTGACTGGTCTGTCGGGTTCGGGCAAATCGTCGCTGGCGTTCGATACGTTGTTTGCCGAAGGGCAGCGCATGTACGTCGAAAGCCTGAGCAGCTACGCCCGGCAGTTTCTGGGCCGGATGGAAAAGCCGGAAGTTGAATACATCAAGGGTGTATCGCCGGCCATTGCCATCGAACAAAAAGTATCGACCCGGAATCCCCGCTCAACCGTTGGAACGTCGACCGAAATTTATGACTACCTGAAACTGCTCTTCGCCAGGGTGGGCACTACGTATTCGCCCATTTCGGGTCAGGAAGTCAAGAAAGATACTGTTACCGACGTAGTGAATTTCATGTACGGCTTCGAAGCGGGCCAGCGCGTCATGATCATGGCTCCGCTACGTATCCGCGAAGATCGTACGCTCGCTTACGAGTTGAATATTCTGCTCCAGAAGGGTTACACACGTATCGTGGCCAATGGCGAAGTTCGTCAGATTGAAGACGTACTGGAAGCGAATCCGGAACAACTGTCAACTGACGATCTGGAAATCCTGGTTGACCGAGGCACGGTTTTGTACGACGCTGATGGAAATCCCGATGAAGACAATCAGTATCGTTTTTCGGATTCCGTACAAACGGCTTTCAGCGAAGGTGATGGCACGTGCCGAATCGACATTGTTGGTCGCGAGTCACGCGTTTTCTCCGATAAATTTGAACTGGACGGCATTGCGTTCGAGGAGCCTAGCGTGAACCTCTTTACGTTCAATAACCCCTACGGTGCCTGCCGACGTTGCGACGGATTTGGCAAAGTCATCGGTATTGACCCGGATTTGGTCATTCCCGACAAAAATCTGTCAGTTTTCGAAGGAGCCATTGCGCCTTGGCGAAGCGAAAAAATGAGCGAAGAGTTTCTGAAGCCACTGTTGAAAAATGGCATCCGCTTCGACTTCCCGATTCATCGGCCTTATAAAGATTTAACCCCCGCCGAACAGGAACTTCTCTGGACAGGCAATAAATATTTCGACGGGTTAAACGGCTTCTTTAACTTCGTTGAAAGTCAGACCTTTAAGGTTCAGTACCGGGTCATGTTATCGCGCTATCGGGGGCGTACTACGTGCCCAGAGTGCCGGGGGTCGCGCCTGCGTAAAGACGCCAGCTACGTAAAAGTTGGCGGAAAGTCGATCACCGATCTGGTGCTGATGCCGATTACCCACGCCACTACGTTCTTCCGGGATTTGACATTGCCCGAATCGCAGCAGCAGGTGGCGAACCGAATTCTCATCGAAATTCGTAATCGACTGGATTATATGGAGCGGGTTGGGCTGGGTTATCTGACTCTGAATCGGCTCACGAACACGCTTTCGGGAGGAGAATACCAGCGTATTAAACTCGCTACGTCGCTGGGATCGGCGCTGGTTGGTTCGATGTATATTCTGGATGAACCCAGTATTGGGCTGCACCCTCGCGATACGAAGCGGCTGGTTAGTGTGCTGGAATCGCTACGTGACATGGGCAACACGGTGATTGTTGTGGAGCACGAAGAAGAAGTCATGCGAGCCGCCGACCAACTCATCGACATCGGCCCCGACGCTGGTTCGCTGGGTGGTCATCTCGTTTTCCAGGGTACATGGGGCGAAATTGCAGAGGGCAGTGAGCAATGGGCAGAAGGTGAAGACGCCATTCAACCCCATTCGCCCTCTCATACGCTTGACTTTTTAACGGGTCGCGAGACGGTGCCTGTACCGGCATTCCGTCGAAAAGCCACTAATTTTATTGAGCTGAAAGGCGCTCGGGAAAACAACCTCAAAAACGTGGACGTGCGTTTTCCGCTCAATACGTTAACCGTCGTTACGGGCGTTTCCGGTTCGGGTAAGAGTACACTGATTCGGAAAGTATTGTATCCAGCGCTGATGCGTCAAAAGGGCGAATCGTCCGAAGAAGCGGGGAAATACGATAGTCTGGACGGTTCCCTCAACCGAATTGCGGCCATTGAAATGATCGATCAGAACCCGATTGGTAAATCGAGCCGTTCGAATCCGGTTACGTATATCAAAGCATACGATTATTTGCGGCAGGTCATGGCCGATCAGCCGGTATCCAAAGCGCGCGGTTACAAACCAAGCCACTTCTCGTTCAACGTCGACGGCGGTCGTTGCGAAGTTTGTCAGGGCGAAGGCGAGGTGAAGATCGAGATGCAGTTTATGGCCGACATTTATCTCAAATGCGAAGGCTGTAACGGCAAGCGTTTCAAACAGGAAATTCTGGAAGTTACGTTGCACGACAAGAACGTATCGGATATTCTGGACATGACCGTCGATGAAGCCATTACGTTTTTCCGCAAGATTGAGCCCAAAATGGCCGATAAACTGCAACCGTTGCAGGATGTAGGCTTAGGGTACATCGGCATGGGGCAATCGGCCAATACGTTGTCGGGGGGCGAAGCGCAACGGGTAAAACTAGCGTCGTTTCTTGGCAAAGGCAATCCGAACAAAGGCAGTACACTGTTCATCTTCGACGAACCAACTACTGGTCTTCACTTCCACGACATTCGTAAGTTGCTGGCCGCGATTAACGCCTTAGTCGATCAGGGTGATTCGGTAATTATCATCGAACACAATATGGAGGTGATCAAAAACGCTGACCACATCATTGACCTTGGTCCGGAAGGTGGCGAAACGGGCGGCTACATAACGTTTACGGGCACACCCGAAGAAATGGTGAAATTGACCGACGGCAACTACACAGCGGAGTACCTGAAGGGAAAGGTATAATTTTGAGTAACGTAATACGGGAAGAAACCCACTGTTTTAGGCGCTAAAACGGTGGGTTTCTTCCCGTATTACGTTACCACCAACTTTCCTGCTATTTTCGCGATGAGATTCCTCGTTGCTCATGTCGTCATATATAAAGTGGATTGTGTTCTTGGTCAGCTTCCCGATGCTGGCCGTCGCTCAGCTTCAAATTTCTCACCCGATGTCCCGGCTGGTAGTTCAGCGCGGGCTGGATGGTAATGGTCGGTTATACGTATCAGGTCGCTTAGCTGGAAATGCTGACCGTGTGGAAGCGCAACTTACGCCGGTTAATGCCGGGCAGGGCGCAGCAACGGGGTGGCAGGTTGTTCAGAATAATCCAACAAACAATCTTTTTCTGGGCTACGTAACGGGAGCGGGCGGCTGGTACGTGCTCACGGTACGTACCATTGTGGGCAATAACGTAACGGCACAGGCGTCTGTTCAGCCGGTTGGTATTGGCGAAGTTTTCATTACGGCTGGTCAGTCAAATGCACGCGGACTGGGTATCGGAGATAATGATCTGGGTAGTAATACCGATCGCGTTAATGCCATCGACTCGATTAATCATTATTACCCTCCTGGCGATCAACCTCTATTTTCATCAGGCGATCCTTTTCCAGTACCTAATTTTAAGCCATTAACCGCCACGCGAAAAATCTTTCCGATGGCCGAAAGTTCGTGGGGCTGGGGTGAATTGGGCGACTATATCGTCAATCGATATAATGTTCCAGTAGCCTTCTATGTAGCCGGATGGGATGGCTCAACCGCCGAAAACTGGTCAAATACAGCGAATGGCATACCGACCTGCAACCGCTACAACTGCAACGCAAACTGGCCTAATTTACAGCCATATACGAACCTAAAAAACATATTAGGCTATTACGCGTCGGTTTCAGGAGCCCGTGTTATTCTCTGGCATCAGGGCGAAGCAGAATACGATTTTCCCGGTGGCCCTACCAGCGTCGACCAGTACAAGGATCGTTTGATAAACGTAATCCAAAAATCGAGGCAGGATTTTGGCGGCCGTAACATTCCCTGGATGGTTGCGCGCGTATCATTCGATGGTAGCACAACGCGTCCTTCCGTTATTGCGAAACAAAACGAAGTGATCAGCACAGGTGGTCTAAACGTTTTTCCGGGGCCAGAAAATGATGGTATTCAGAACCGGAATGCGGGTAATGTGGATGTACACTTTCGAAATTCTACACGACCTTCACCCCATCCACAGTATTACCTCAACCCAGGTTCGATACCCGCCGATATGGGGTTATCGCTTTTCGCCCGGCAGTGGAACAATAGTCTCGATAATTCCTTTTTTCAAAATGCGCAGCCCATTACCCCAACCCAATTCGCCGTTACCGGCAATATAGCCGAGAACGTAGCGCCGGGTGCGACCTTGAGCGTATCATTCTCTACGCTTGGTACGTTCAATGGAGGAAATAACTGGCAGGTACAGCTTCTCGACGAGCTGGGCCGGTTCGTCAGCGTATTGGGGAGCGGTTCCAGCAGCCCAATTCAGGTGGCTCTACCGGGTAATCTGCAAAGCGGTCGTTTTCAGGTTCGGGTTGTTGCATCGTCGCCCGCGTTACCTGCCGTGCCATCGAATGTATTCCGCATCGCTACAGTTGTCGATGCCGATGTCAGTCTGGCAATGGCAATTACTCAACGTACGCTCAACTTAAATACACCCGTCACCATCAGCGTGTTCGCCAAAAATGGCGGTCCACTTCAGGCGCAGAACGTAGTCGTTCGCGACCGATTACCAGATTATCTGGAGTTCGTTTCTTCGTCTGATTTTTCGTTCAGCAATAACGTACTGACCAGTGGCCCGTTCAACATAAATCCCGGAAGCACGCAGATCCTCTCATTTGTAGCCAGACCAACTGTAGACGGTACGTATTACAACGCAGCCGAAGTCGCACAAGCAACTACACCCGATCCTGATAGTCAGCCCAATTCAGGTATTGGCGATGGTCAGGACGACGTAGCAACGGTAAACTTCCGGACGTATCAAACGGGTAATGCCGTTTTTGTTTCACCCAATCCGAACCAGGTGCCTCTGCCGGGTGTCATTGGCAACCAGCCCACGCCTATTCCCGACAAGGCTGACGTCAGTTTAAAGCTTAGCGTTAGTAACCGAACGCCCAATGTGAACGAAATCGTTACGTATACGCTAGTTATCACCAATCAGGGTGGCCAGTCAGCTACGGGTCTAAGCGTAGCGGCTTATATTCCCCCAGTTTTAACATTCATCCCTGGCGATGATTTTGGTGGTTCGGGAGGATCGGTAAATAGTGGTGTAAGTAGCCTTGCTGCTGGGAGTAGTGTCAGTCTGCGGTTCCGGGCTCGTGCAACTGCGCTTGGGTACGGTCTCTGTTCGGCTCAGCTCACTGCCGCCAGCGTTTCTGATCCTGATTCAGCGCCGGGCAACGGCGTATCTAATGGCGAAGACGATACTTCGCAGGTTGATTTGCGGGTGAAGTGAGAAAAGCGGGATGAACTATGATGTAGGGTACGAGTCGCCGGTAAAATGCATCATAGTTCATATATCGTACGTTCACATTAGCTTCTGATTTACAACTCAATTGCTTCTTCTACGTTATTCATATAAGTCTCCTGTTCGCTAACTTTACAGTACAAAAACTTTATTTCTGGCTTTTAGCAGAAGCTTGTATTCGAAGCTATTACTCGTATGAAAGCTCAGTGGCTTTTTATTGGCGTTGTAGGCATCGCAGGAGCGTTGCTGCTCTCTTCGTTTCTGGGTATTTTCGAGAAAAAGGTCGATTATAATACGCAGATCAAGCCATTACTGAACAAAAATTGCATCGCTTGCCACGGTGGCGTCAAAAAAGCCTCAGGATTCTCACTACTCTTTAAACACGAAGCTGTGGCACCGGCCAAATCGGGGAAGCCAGCTATTATTCCAGGAGATGCCGACGCCAGTGAAATGATACGTCGGCTTACGTTAACTGACCCAGATGAGCGGATGCCGCTTGATCATCCTCCCTTAAAACCAGAAGAAATTAACCTGCTCCGGAAATGGATTGACCAGGGTGCTGAGTGGGGTGATCACTGGGCGTATCAGTCTGTCAAAAAGCCCGACGTTCCTAGAATCGGTACGTTTCTGAGTCGTCTGGGTGTCACCGAGAATGATGAAACCGACTGGGCAAAGAACGAAATCGATCATTTCATTATTGATAAACTGAACCAGGACGGCTTGAAACCTTCACCCGAAGCCGACCGTGCTACATTGATCCGCCGGGTTTCGCTCGATCTGACGGGTTTGCCACCGACTGAACAGGACGTAACGAATTTCATAAACGATAAATCGCCAAAAGCGTATGAGAACGTAGTAGATAAGCTGCTGCAATCACCCACGTACGGCGAACGCTGGACGGGTATGTGGCTCGATTTGGCTCGTTATGCTGATACCAAAGGCTACGAACGCGATCCCGGGCGCAAAATCTGGCGTTATCGTGACTGGCTCATTAACGCTTTCAATCAGGACAAACCCTTCGATCAATTTACTGTTGAGCAGTTAGCGGGTGATTTGTTGCCAGCACGTACCGACGGGCTTCCTGACGATGCTCAACTGGTTGCGACGGGTTTTCACCGCAACACGATGAACAATGACGAAGGCGGTACGCAGGATGAAGAGTTTCGCGTTTCGGCCGTCCTCGACCGGGTGAATACAACCTGGGACGTCTGGCAGGGCACTACGTTCTCGTGCGTACAATGTCACAGTCATCCCTACGACCCGTTCGTCAATGAGGAATACTATAAGTTTGTCGCTTTTTTCAACAACACCCGCGACGAAGACGTGACGAGCGAAACCCCGACGCTACGTTTCTACAAACCCGCCGATTCGCTTAAAATCGTTGATTTGAAACAATACATCCAACGTAGCGCTAATAATCCGAAACAGGCCCAGGCAATTACCAGTCAGGTTACGCAGTTGGTACGTACCGTTGAGCCTAAAATTAATTCACACGATTTCGATCAATACGTTAACGCGTCGCTGCTGGATGCTAAATACTTTGGTTTTCAGGATAAAGGTTCGGTACGTATCAAAGACGTTACGTTGACCGGACGCCCTCGTTTGCTTATTCGGTGGGGGACAAAAGCCACCGACGCGACTGTTACGTTGCATCTGAATAAACTGGATGGCCCTGTTCTGGCTAAATTTCCTACGCCGAAGCCTGGAAAAGATACGGTTCAGATGATTCCGCTGCCGCCTGTTCAGGGCAAGCACAGCCTGTACATGTATCTGGATAGCCCGAAGATGCCTAAAGACTGGGTGCAGATTAAGTGGGTGGCCTTTACGCCTATTCTGCCGGGGCAACCGCAGCAATCCATTGGCGAAAAAGACAAAGAATTGCTCGACATTTTGAATGCCGAAGCCGAGCAAACACCCATTATGCTCGATGGTACTGGCGATTTGGTTCGCAAAACGCATGTTTTCGACCGGGGCAACTGGCTTGTGAAAGGCAAACAGGTGACGCCGGACGTACCAAAATCGTTCCCAGCGATGGACCCAAAACTGCCTAAAAATCGACTGGGAATGGCTCGCTGGATGGTTAGCCGTGAACATCCGCTCACCGCTCGCGTGGCCGTCAACCGGTTTTGGGAGCAACTGTTTGGTACGGGGATTGTGGAAACGGTTGAGGATATGGGTACGCAAGGCATCCCTCCTACCCACCGCGAATTACTCGATTATCTGGCCGCTGAGTTTATGGCAGCCGACCAATGGAGCGTCAAGAAACTCCTGAAAAAAATGGTCATGTCCGCCACGTACCGTCAGGATTCGAAAGCGTCTCCTGAATTACTGGCGAAAGATCCATTTAATAAATTACTGGCTCGCGGTCCACGTGTGCGTTTATCTGCCGAAGCCGTCCGCGATCAGGCGCTGGCTGTCAGTGGGTTGCTGAGTCATAAAATGTTTGGCCCGAGTGTAATGCCAGTCCAGCCTGATGGCATCTGGCAATCGCCTTATGACGGTGATACGTGGAAGCAAAGCAAAGGTGAGGATTTGCATCGTCGGGCGTTGTATACATACTGGAAACGTACCGCTCCTTATCCATCGATGGTTACGTTTGATAGTCCCAGTCGTGAATTCTGTCAGCTACGTCGGTTACGTACCAATACACCATTGCAGGCACTGGTCACGCTCAACGACCCTGTTTACGTAGAAGCCGCCAAGAACCTCGCTACGTATATGCAGCAACATGGCGCTTCTCCTTCAAACCAAATTCAGGCTGGTTTCCGACGGATTATGCTACGTGATTTATCTGCGAAGAAATTGAACGTACTGGTCCAGCTTTACAAAACGACTGAACAACACTACCGCCAGAAACCCGGTGAAGCCGAAAATTTGTTCGACCAACCCGGCCTGGATTGTTCGACCTTTACCCCCCAACTGGCCGCCTTGACCGTAACGGCGAACACGATGTTGAATCTGGATGAAGTAATTACGAAAGAGTAATAAACGTAGCTCTATGAAAAACCTCCTTGATGAACTTCGGCAGGCCGCTGCGCTACGTGCCACCCGGCGGCACTTTCTTCATACCTGCTCAACTGGATTGGGCGCTATGGCGCTTGGTTCAACGTTAGCGGGTTGTGGTTTTTTCGATAAAAGCTCCGAACAGACCAATAATGTCGGCGCTAGGTTGCAGTCGGTCGAGCCATCGGCTCCGCATCCATCGCAATACGTTCCCAAAGCCAAACGGGTTATTTACATCCATATGGCGGGTTCGCCAAGCCAGTTGGAGTTATTCGACTATAAGCCCGAACTGGCAAAATATAACGGTAAAGATTGCCCGCAGGAATTGCTGACCGGAAAGAAATTTGCCTTCATTCGGGGCGTTCCGAAAATGCTGGGGCCACAGGGAAAGTTTGCTCAACGGGGGCAATCGGGAGCCTGGATATCTGATTATCTGCCTCATCTACATAGTGTCGCTGATGACATTACGTTCCTAAAGGGGATGCACACCGATCAGTTTAACCACGCACCCGCTCAATTGCTCATGCACACGGGCAGCGCCCGGCTTGGACGACCCAGCCTGGGTTCGTGGGTTACGTACGGACTCGGCACCGAAAACGACAATCTTCCCGGCTATATCGTACTGGCATCCGGTGGAAAACAACCTGATGCAGGAAAATCCGTTTGGGGAAGCGGCTTCCTACCGACTGTTTATCAGGGCGTTCAATGCCGTACCGATGGGGATCCCGTTCTTTACGCATCCGACCCGTCGGGGATTAGTCGCGACGTTCGGAAGAACACGATAGACGCCATCAGCGAGATCAATCAGCAGCAATACGACGATGTGAAAGACCCGGAAATCCTGACCCGTATTGCTCAATACGAGCTGGCGTTTCGGATGCAGATGTCGGTGCCCGACGCGATGGACATCAAAAGTGAGCCACAGTACATTCTTGACAGTTACGGCGTCGACCCGAACAAAGGTTCATTTGCCCGAAATTGCCTGTTAGCTCGCCGACTGGTTGAGCGCGGGGTTCGATTCGTCCAACTGTTCGACTGGGGTTGGGATACGCACGGCACTAGTGCCAGTGGCTCCATCGATATTGGTCTCAAAGCTAAGTGTCAGGAGTCTGACCAAGCCGTAGCGGCTCTTTTAAAAGACCTAAAACAGCGCGGTTTACTAGACGATACGTTGGTGGTTTGGGGTGGTGAATTTGGTCGAACGCCCATGCAGGAAAATCGTGATGGACAGGTACTTCCGTTTATGGGCCGCGACCACCATCTTGATGCCTTTACCGTCTGGATGGCGGGTGGAGGTGTGAAAAAAGGTTTTTCGTTCGGCGAAACTGATGATATTGGCTACTACGCTGTGAAAGACAAAGTTCACATTCACGATTTGCAGGCTACCATATTGCATTTGCTAGGTTTCGACCATACAAAACTAACGTATCAGTTTCAGGGCCGCCCTTTCCGCCTAACCGACGTAGCGGGGAAAATTGTGAAGCCGATTCTTGTCTGAACCGGGATTTAGCAGATTAATGGATTTTCAGGATTTTGTTAATTGATAAGGCGCTTCGAAGAAGCGAAAACAAAATCGTGAAAATCCATTAATCTGCTAAATCCTGGTTCAGAAACACAACAATTTCTTAATCAAATAATCTTTTTGTCAACCTGACATCCTTATTTCCTTTGCATCTATCGACAGGAATTTTGGATGGTTAGTCAGGTTACACTTTCGTGGCTTTATCTGTTCAGCGCGGCTTTTTGCGAAATGGTCTGGACATACTCGCTCAAATACATGCGCTGGGATGCCTTAAAAACGTTACGCTGGAGTACGTTCTACCGCTTCGACAGCGGATTGCCAATTTTGTTTCCCTGGGTAGCGTATATTGTTTTCGGCATTGTGAACACCATACTGCTGGCCATTGCCATGCGGTCAATACCAACGTCAACTGCTTTTGCAGTCTGGATGGCTTTAACACTGGTATTCCTGAAAATCGCTGATGTTTTGTGGCTGCGGTTAAACTGGACGTGGACGGAGCTATTTTTTATTATGCTCATCGCCATTGGTATAATTGGCCTGAAAGCAATTAACCCAGAGGCCTAACACAACAATCATTGCGTTCTATTCCAGTACTTTAGGCACTTCGAAAAACTGCTCGTCGTGCTGCGGTGCATTAACGAGTGCCTGCTCACGAGGTAGCTGGTTCGCTACTACGTCATCACGCAATACGTTAGTTTCGGGAGAAATGTGCGTCAATGGTTCGACACCGGTCGTGTCTACTTCATTAAGTTGCTCCATCCACGTCAATACGTTGTTCAGGCTGTTGAGCAGCTCCGTTTCTTCCTCTGGTTTTACTTCCAGCCGCGCCAGATGGGCAATTTTTTGCAGCGTTTCCTTGTCAACTTTCATAGGCAAAAAGCGATTCAAAGAGCGAAAGAATGAAAGAGCGAAAGAGCGGATCTGCCGGATGGCTTTCACTCTTTCACTCTTTCATTCTTTCGCTCTTTGCGATTGCTCATTAATTCAGCGTCAATAATTTTATACGTTTCTTCTTTTAAACGCTCCAGATCGTCGGACGTTAATCCTTTGGTGTCAATGGGCGGATGAATCACGGCACGTAACGTATGCCGGTGAAATCGAACGGGACTTCTGTCTGGTAATATCAGGTAGTTGTTCAGCAGCGTAACGGGGACAATCGGCACCTGCTGTTGAATCGCCATCGTAAAAGCACCGTCTCTAAACTCAACCATCTGTGGCGGGTTGGGAGCCTTGATGCCTCCTTCCGGAAAAATAGCAATGCTACGTCCCGAAGCCAGCGTCCGAATCGATTTAGCCAGTGAATAAGCCCGGCTGTTGGGCTGGCTTCGATCAACCTGTACGTGCAGTTTGGCGAACATGTATCCCAATAGAGGAATATGTTTTACTTCACTTTTCCCCACAAAAGCGTAATAATTGTTAACAATAACACCAAGGGCGGCAATGTCCAGATACGAGAAATGGTTGGCGCAAAATACATAAACCCCTCTGGGATCAGGTTTGAATCTATAATCGACCTCAATCGGTATCCCTATTCCGAAAAAGAAGAGCTTTCCCCAGATGTAATTGATTTTATGAGCGAGGGGTTTCCAGGAATCCCGCTGCAAAAACACAAACTGGAATGGAAACAGGATGAGATACAGTCCTACAAACCAAATAGCGCACCAGATTGTGTATAGCATTTCTGAACCGGGATTTAACGGATTTAGGGATTTAAGGGATTTTGTTGTCAGAACCGGGATTGAGCAGGTTTAGGGATTCTCTGGATTTTATTTTCCGATAAAGCGCTTCAAAGAAGCGAAAAACAAAATCCTGTAAATCCCTAAATCTGCTCAATCCCGGTTCAGAAATTAATTAATGTTTAAAGTGTCTTACGCCTGTTGTTACCATCGCCAGGCCGTGCTGATTGCAATAGTCAATGGAATCCTGATCCCGGATGGAGCCGCCGGGCTGCACGACCGCCGTAATGCCCGCCTGACCCGCAATCTCGACACAATCCGGGAATGGGAAAAAGGCGTCGGAAGCCATGACTGAACCATTTAGATCGAAGCCGAATGTGTGCGCTTTTTCGATGGCCTGACGTAACGCGTCAACCCGCGATGTTTGCCCAACGCCACTCGCCAGTAGTTGACCTTCTTTCGCCAGCACGATTGTATTTGATTTGGTGTGTTTGCACACTTTCAAAGCAAATTCTAAGGCTCGTTGCTCGCTTTCCGTTGGCGCTTTTTCCGTTACCGTTTTGAACTGGCTGGCGGTTTCGGTCTGGTTGTCTTTGTCCTGCTCCAGCACGCCGTTCAGAATGGTCTTGAACATGACGGTGGGAAGCGCCACTTCGTTACGTTGCAGAAGGATCCGGTTTTTCTTCGATTTTAAAATGTTCAGGGCTTCTGGCTCGTAGCTGGGCGCGATCAGGATTTCCATGAACAATTTGTTTAGTTCTTCGGCGGTTGCTACGTCTACCGTTACGTTCGTGATAATTACACCACCGAACGCAGAAACCGGGTCGCAGGCGAGGGCGTTTAGATACGCTTCTTTTGCGGTTGGCGCCGTAGCGATGCCACAAGCGTTGGTGTGCTTGATGATCGCAAACGTTGTTTCCGAAAACTCATCAATCAGGTTTACACAAGCATCAACGTCGACCAAGTTATTGTACGACAACTCTTTGCCGTGAAGTTTCTGAAACATGGCTTCTATATCGCCGTAGAAACTTGCCTGTTGGTGGGGATTCTCGCCGTAACGCAGGTGGGCCGCGGGCAACGATCTGAAATCATAAATTTCATTGGCCGAACGAACGAGGCTTCCCGAAAAATAAGCCTGAATCGCCGTATCATATTTCGACGTAACGGCAAAAGCTTCTCCCGCGTAGTAGCGACGGTCTTCCAGATCAGTCGCACCGCTTTTCTCCGTCAATAGATTCACTACGTTGCCGTACTGGCTTCGAGAAGAGACAATCAATACGTCGTTGTAATTCTTGGCAGCCGCCCGAATCAGCGAAATACCGCCAATGTCAATTTTCTCGATGATATCTTCATCCGATGCACCCGATGCCACCGTTTCTTCGAACGGATACAGGTCAACAATAACCAGGTCAATAGGCGGAATCTGATGACGTTCGGCCTGGGCAAGGTCTTCGGGCAGTTCGCGCCGGTACAAAATACCGCCCATCACTGCCGGATGCAGCGTTTTCACGCGTCCGCCAAAAATAGATGGATAGCCTGTGATGTCTTCGACTGCGGTTACCGGAACGCCAAGCTGTTCGATAAATGCCTGAGTGCCACCCGTTGAATAAAGCTTTACGTTCTGTTCATGCAACAGACGTACTAATGGTTCGAGTCCGTCCTTATAAAAAACGGAAATCAGTGCCGAGGAAATTTTAAGAGACATGAAGTCGTTAAACCGCCGGTGGGTTTATTTTACTGATAACTGATTGAGTTTTCTGCGCTATGGTTGTATAACACAGTCGACTAAGAGCACAAAGATAACCAAAGGTCTTAACTTTGTCAGCCCGTTCCGTTCGCTACGTAACAAAGCTACGGTCGGGTGGCTATTTCCGATAAAATGAGTACGTACAAAAAACTAGCGAGTGATACCGCCCTGTATGGCGTCAGTACCATTCTGGGGCGATTGCTCAACTACGCGCTCGTTCCCATCCAAACCTATGCATTCTCCAAACCAGCCTCTATGGCTTCCAACATCGAGTTGTATAGCTGGATCGGCGTGTTGCTCGTAGTATATACATTAGGGCTGGAAACGGCGTTTTTCCGGTTTATTGCCCGCTCGAAAGATCAGCCACAAGCCGAAAAAGACCGCATTTTCAGTCAGTCGCTTAGTCTGGTTATCTGCATCAGCGTCTTATCAACCATTTTGCTCTATAGCCTGGCAGATGAGATAACCGTTTGGCTCAATTTTCCGGGTCAGGAACGTTTCATCCGATGGTCGGCTCTGTTGGTGGCTATCGATGCCATTGTCGCGATTCCCTTTGCGCGACTACGAGCCGAGAATCGGGCACGGGAGTTTGTCGGTGCCCGCATGACCAACATTGTGGTAGTGGTACTTCTGAACGTCTTTTTTCTGGTTTTGGCGAAAGACATTGCAGAAGGAAAATATCTGACTAGTTTACAGCCAGTTGCCCAATTAATTTACAGTCCTGAAATAGGTCCCGGTTACATCTTTTTATCGAATCTGATTGGGAACGCACTCTATTTTGTCATTATCCGTAAAGCGTTTGCGGGTTTCCGTTTTCAGCTCAATCGCGACCAGAGCCGTGCGTTGCTGATCTACGCATTTCCAATTATGCTGACCAATCTTGCCAGCGTAGTAAATCTGCTGACGGACCGGATTTTCCTGCGCCACGCATTGCCACCGGGTTTTTACCCCGGCTTATCGTCTGAAACGGTATTGGGTATTTACGGAAACTGCCAGAAGCTATCCGTTTTCATGGCGTTGGCGATTCAGTCGTTCAAATTTGCCGCCGAACCGTTCTTTTTCTCGCAGGGCGAAGATAAAAATGCCCCATCATTGCTGGCAAACGTAACGAAATGGTTTATCATCGTCTGCGTCCTGATTTGGGTCGGCGTCAGCCTCAACCTCGACTTGTTGGGAACGCTCTTTCTCCGGTCGAAAGCGTATCGGTTGGGATTGGACGTAGTACCGATTCTGTTGCTGGGGAATCTGCTGTTAGGCGTTTACTATAATATTTCGTTCTGGTTCAAACTCAAAGACAAAACGCAGTACGGTACGTTCATCACGGTCGTTGGCACCGGCTTAACCATTGCTTTGAACGTAGCACTTATACCCATTATGGGCTACATGGGCTGCGCCGTAGCGTTTCTAGTTTCCAGCTTCGTGATGACGGTAATGTGCTACGTATTTGGCGAGAAATTTTACCCTGTTCCCTACGATGTCCGATCAGCTGCTACGTATATTTTGGGCGCCGGACTGCTCATCTGGGCATCTTGGCAGTTTCCGATTGAAAACCTGTGGGTTGCCGTCCCTGTGCACCTAGGATTATTCGGATTGTTTTTAGGCCTCATTCTGCTGCTTGAGCGTAACAGTTTACAGCCATTGCTACGTCGGGTTGGGCGAGGAAAACGTCCTGTTGCAAGACCTTCTGTGGAGTCCGATTCTCAAATCTGATTTCATTGATAAAAAACGTACTTGGCTCGTAGAATCGTCGCCTAGCGACCAAATGTTTGTAGCTATTATGCATTACCCCCGAAATTTCCCGTCGCGTGGCGACCAAACGAATCAGCATCGTTGTTTGGTCGCCACGCGACGGGGAGATATACAACAAGCACTTTTTTCTACAAACATTGGGTCGCCACGCGACGGTTTGGGAACTTAAACCCCTTCTGAAAATTTTCGCGTAATGTCATCGTTTTTGTACAAACCGGATTTTTTATCGGTAATTTTGATGATACTCTGCTAATTCTACCACCGTAAACGAGCAGTTTCAATTCATGCATTTTTCTCTTCGAAACGGCCTTTGGCCCTTATCATTTCTGTTTCTAGTGTTGCTGGCTGGTTGCCAGGAAAAGCCCATGTTCGAACGTATTGAATCGTCCGAAACCGGAATTACGTTTAACAATACTATTACCGACAGCGACACGCTCAATATTCTTAATTATCAGTACATCTATAACGGAGGTGGCGTTGGCGTCGGCGATTTCAACGGGGATCAGAAACCCGACGTTTTCTTTGCAGGCAATCAGGTTTCCAATAAGTTATACCTAAATGAAACCAGCTCAGGCAATTTTCATTTCAAGGACGTAACGCAGGCCGCCAACGTGGGCGGAGGTAGTCACTGGTGCTCGGGTGTATCGGTGGTGGATATAAACGCCGATGGTAAACTCGATATCTACGTATCGACTACCCTTCAAAAAAAAGCGGCCAATCGGGCTAATTTGCTCTACGTTAATCAGGGTAATGACAGCGATGGTGCGCCAAAATTTCGGGAAATGGCTGCCGAATATGGTATTGCAGACACCACCTACAGTACGCATTCGGCCTTTTTCGATTACGATAACGACGGTGATTTAGACCTTTTTGTGCTCGTCGATCAGATTGACGATCCCCACAGCCCAACCAACCTTCGTGTGCGCATCGATGACGGTACGTCGACCAATACCGACCGGCTGTATCGCAATGATTTCGACGCCAAACGCGGTCACGCTTACTTTACCGACGTAACGAAACAGGCTGGAACGATTGCCGAAGGGTTCGGTTTGGGCGTAAATATCTGCGACATCAACCGTGATGGCTGGAAAGACATTTACGTAACGAACGACTTTGCATCGAACGACGTGCTGTACATCAACAACCGAAACGGTACGTTCACGAATCGCGCTCGCGAGGCCTTCAAACACACCAGTTCATCGGCGATGGGTAGCGACGTAGCCGATATAAATGGCGATGGGCTGGCCGATATCGTGGTGATGGACATGCTGCCCGAAGACAACCTTCGCAAAAAAAGTCTGATGGGTCCTAGCAGTTATTTCGCCTATCAGGAGTGGGACCGGCTCGGTTACGAACACCAATATGCCCGAAATACGCTTCAACTCAACCAGGGCGTTCGACCTACCGATACGTCGGGGGCTAAAGTGCCGGTTTTCAGCGAAATCAGTATGCTGGCTGGTGTGGCCGAAACGGAGTGGAGCTGGTCACCGTTGCTGGTCGATTTAGACCATGATGGTTATCGGGATTTGCTGGTTACCAACGGTTTCCCGCGCGACGTAACAGATCGTGATTTTACGAACTACTATAGCTCTGTCAATACGTACCTGACCAATTCGCTCCAGAAAGACCTTACCGATAAAATTCCGCAGGTGAAGGTTAGCAACTATGCGTTTCGGAACAAAGGCGATGCCAAGTCGGGTGGACCAGCGTTTGAGAACGTAACGAATCTGTGGGGTATGTCGGAGCCGAGCTTTTCGAACGGGGCTGCTTACGCCGATTTCGACGGCGATGGCGATCTAGATTATGTTGTCAACAACATTAACGACGAAGCCTTCGTCTATCGGAATAATCTGGCCGATAAAAAAATCGAGAATACACACTTCCTACGTATCAAATTTCAGGGCGACGGAGCCAATCCGATGGGGCTGGGCGCAACTGTCGAATATGAGTTTGGAGATGGTCATAAAGAATTTTACGAACACACACCGTATCGTGGCTTTCTATCGAGCGTAGAACCGGTTGGGCATTTTGGTTTGGGCAAGGAAAAAGTCATAAAAAACTTAAAAGTGACCTGGCCGGGCGGACGTGTACAGATTATCCCTAGTGTTAATGCTGACCAGACGTTAGTGCTTAAAGCGGCCGATGCCAAGCCTGCTACGTCGGTTATTCAGCCTAACGTAGCACCTGCTACGTTGTTTCAGGACGTAACAAAGTCCATCGGCCTGACGTATCGCCATGAAGAAACGGATATTATCGATTTCAACCTGCAAAAAACGCTGCTTCATAAACTGACGGAATACGGCCCTGCACTGGCTGTTGGCGACGTAAACGGCGATGGATTAGCGGATATGGTGGTCGGCGGAAGCTCGAAATATTCGACAGAATTGCTACTGCAACAGCCGAATGGCCATTTTACCCTGAAATCTTTACCGACAAAGCTGGCCGAAGACACCGGACTGTTACTGTTTGACGCGGATTCCGATGGGGATCTGGATTTGTATGCCGCGAGTGGCAGTTCCGAATTTAATCCTGATCAACTGGATGAAGCCATGCGCCATCGGCTGTATACCAACGACGGAAAAGGTAATTTTACGCTCTCAGCTGACGCATTACCTAATTTCCGGGTAAACGGTTCCTGCGTGAAAGCGGCTGATTTTGACGGTGATGGCGACCTCGACATTTTTGTTGGCGGACGTGTTGAACCCAGCAAATACCCTAAAGGCGTACCGAGTTATCTACTCCGAAACGATAGCCAAAAAGGCCAGCCCAAATTTACGGACGTAACAGCGCAGATGGCCCCTACGCTCGTCAACGGTGCTCTAACCTGCGACGCGCTCTGGACCGATTTTGACAATGACGGCGACCCTGACTTACTGCTCGCCAGCGAGTGGGCTCCGCTAACGATGCTCAAAAACGAAAAAGGACGTTTACAGCCATTGGATCAAAGCGGACTAACGGATAAAACAGGCTTCTGGAATTCATTGACCCCAGGCGATTTTGATAATGACGGTGATATTGATTATCTGGCGGGCAATTTAGGTCAGAACAATTTGCTACGTGCCACGCCCGAGCGCCCAGTACGTATCTATGCTGGCGATTTCGACAACAACGGCTTCTATGATGCGTTCCCGACGGTTTATTTCAAAAATGCGAAAGGCCAGTATGACGAATATCCGTACTTCGGCTGGGATGATATGGTGAAGCAGATGATTGGTATCAAAAAACGCTATATCAAATACGCGCCTTTCGGCGAGGCTACTATCAGTCAAATTCTGACCGAAGAAGAACGTAATCAAGCCCTTAAATTATCTGCCAACTACCTACCAAGCAGCTATATCGAAAATAAAGGACAGGGCAAATTTGAGGTTCATACCTTGCCACTAATGGCGCAAACGGCTCCTGTGTTCGGCATGGTGGCGCAGGATGTAGATGGCGACGGAAATCTGGATGCAGTGCTGATCGGCAACGACCACGGTAGCGATCTGGTAGCCGGTCGAATGGATGCTTTCAATGGACTGGTACTGAAAGGCGATGGTAAAGGCCATTTTACACCACTGACGATGACACAAACAGGTTTCTACGTCCCCGGTAACGCCAAGGCAGCCGTTACGTTCCCTGACGCGCAAGGTCATTTTCGGTTAGCCATTTCCGAAAACCGGGGGCCGCTACGTGTCTTCGCGATGCAGCAGCCGCAAACGTTTTCGCCGGTTGATGCACGTACTACCGTTGTTACTGTTCAGCTCAAAAATGGCGGCAAACGGCGACAGGAAATTCCATTTGGTACGTCGTTCTATGGGCAATCTGCCCGTGGTGTATGGCTTTTGCCGGGTGAGCAAATCGTGAAATAATGAGGTTGCGGAGCTATATTACAAGCTGCTTATTTCTGTGCATTTCCACTGTTTTACAAGCTCAGGATCAACGTATTGCCGTTGAAACTGACCTGGGTATTGAGTTAGTCAATGCATTGGAAGTCCAGAATTCGCCTGAGTTCCTCAAAGACTCGCTGGCGGATCCGCATATGTATCAGATAACGCGTCTGATGCGAATTAGCTATACTCATTTTGCTCCGTTTCGCCAGCATAAAGCCGTACAACGCACGCACTGGATGACGGATAAGCTAGGCACAGGCGTTTACCTGCTTCCCCTTTTTTACGACCGATTCCCAACACCGCATCGCCATACGCCTGTCTCACCGGAAATACTACAGGCTGTTCATCCGAACGCAGACTCAGCTCAATCTATCATTGACGAGTATATGCAACTGGTCGGGCAATTCTATCATGACGCAGACTTCGCGGGTTTTCAGAAACAGTATCACGATGTCTATGCAAGGGCCTTATCTCAGGTGAAGCGCAATTTGCCTCCGCCCGGTTTTATTCCTCAAATGGAAGCGTATTATGGGGCGCACAATTATGCGTATCGCATTATAGTTAACCCTTTTTTTAAGGCGGAATGGGGTATGGCCTGGCAAGTTCCAGGTCGCAAAGGACCTATCGCCAATCAGATTGCCGCGCCTTTGCAGGCACAAATCATACAAGAAAATACCGTAAAAAATGTTGGTTTTGATAATCCCGAAGCTGTCCGAAATTTATCGGTTCATGAATTTGGGCATACTTTCGTAAATCCACTTACGGCCCGACCTGCTTTTGCCCAAAAGATCGCTACTTATAAATACTTGTTTAAACCCATTCAAGGGCAGCCTCAGTACAGCGATTGGGAAACTTCCTTCAACGAGCATTTGGTACGTGCCGGCGAAGTGCGAATCGCTTTAGCCCTTGGTTTGCCCAACGTAGCGCAGCAGATACGTAACAATAATGCAAACTGGATGTACCTTCCTTTTTTCGAAAGCCAACTTAAACGTTACGAATCAAACCGTAAACGATATCCAACGCTGGAGTCCTTCCTACCTGAATTAATAGCTAGTTTATCAACGCTGCCCCGTTAATACCAATTCTATTCTTCAATAAGGCCGCTCCCTGAGGTTTGGGGTGGATACTGTCGCGCTGAGGCTTCGTACTGCCGACGTAATAAAGAAACCGGTTGCTTTGGGTCCGCTGGTATTTTCGTTGACAATGTTCGTCGGTACGTTGGCTGGTGGGGTTGCAAACAGCCCGCCATTAGTTACCTGACCACGTAGCAAATTCCAGAAACGGAATGCATCCGCCGATATCGAGTGTAATTCGACCGTCACTTTCTCATTCTGCTTGTATAAACTGTCGGGATTGACCGATAAACGTATCGGTGCAATAAACATCAGTCCATCCGTAACCTGGCTAGCTCCCTGAAACGCGCCATCTTCCGACAAAATGATGTTACGTGCCTTGTTCTGCAACGTACCGTTTCGGTAAAAGCGAATCCGGTAATAATCGGTGGCGCCAGCCAGATCAGTGGAGTAAAATTCAGCCCGGTAACCTTCCGTTGTTGACACTGGATTGATTTTTCGTTTTACAAAAACGAGCGAATCCACCGGCGGTACACGGTTCAGTTTCGACGTAGCACGATATGTTGCATTTTTATATACAATCGTTAGCTGATACGTTCGCCCGATACGTCCCAGCGTGTCTTTGCCCGTTGGTTGCCAAACGTAGTAGCCATCATTATCGGGGTCGAGAAAACGATACGTCTTTCCGGCATCGTCTGAAACCGTTACAGTGGCGCTAGTTGCGGCTGGTGGTGTGTTGCTGTCGAAATAGCCTGCCGTTTGAGTTATGCGAATGGTTTGCGCACCCGGCTGATCGGTTATTAACGCATCGACCGACAATTCTGATGGACCAGTATCGAGTTTGGCATCGATGACGGTTGTACAGCGGCTAAATAGCAACGTAGCGGCTGACACACAAAAGGCAAAAGCAAATCGTTTCATATTCTTGAGATGGCCAATGCCCTAGAATTTAAAGTTGTACGTAACAGATGGAATAATAGTCGCGAAAACTGAGTAACGTATCGCTTCGGTTACGCGCGGATTGTCGGCATTGGGCTGGAAATACACCGAAAACGGATTTTTCCGTGCGTAGGCATTGTAGACAGAAAACACCCAGTTATCCTCTTTTCGCTTACCCGGACGTTTTCGCCCCTGCAACGTAGCAGCCAGATCAAGCCGGTGATACATCGGAATTCGGTAATTGTTACGTGAATTGTCGGTATTGTAGGGCACTACAAAGCCCTCATATTCAAACCGGTTGGTTGGGAACGTAGCGGGCGTGCCACTCGCCAGAGTGAACGTAGCAGAGAAATTCCAGCGTTTGGCGCGGGGGGGATCAAAAAGTAAAACCGATGTGAGTGTGTGTCGTTTATCGAAACGGGTTGGATACCAGTCGCCGTTGTTAATACCTGCCACCTGACGTTCAGTTTTGGCGAGCGTATAACTGATCCAGCCATTTACAACGCCCGTGTTACGTTTGACGTAAAACTCAGCTCCGTAAGCGCGTCCTTTTCCGGTTAGTAAATCGCCTTCGAGGTATTTGTTCAGAATCAGGCTGGCCCCGTCGATGTAATCAATCTGGTTTTGCAACCATTTGTAATATACCTCCACCGATGCTTCGAATTCCTGCCCGTTTTTGCCGAAGTTTTTAAAATAACCAGCGGCAATCTGGTCACCAATCTGTGGAGCAATATTGTTCGTGGATGGCGTCCAGATATCGAGTGGCGTCGAGGCCGTTGTGTTCGAAATCAGGTGAATGTATTGTGCCAGTCGGTTATAACTTACTTTAAGCGACGTATTACCATTTAACTCATATTTGGCCGAAAAACGCGGCTCCCAGTTCCCGTAGGTTTTGATTATAGAATTTCCTCGGTACGATATCGTTGTGACGACTTCCCGCCGTTGACCCAGCGGCACTTCAGTCTGAAAAACATACGCTTCGCCAGGCCCTCTATAGTTAAACAGTGAGTAGCGCAAGCCATATTGCAGTTGTAGCTTGGGGGTCAGCTGTTGTTCGTTGCCCACGTAAAGCGCGTTTTCTAGCGCGTATTTACTCTCAAGTCCAAACGTACGAACGCTGCCACCACTTGCTGCTATAGCCATGCCCGGTTGAAAATCATGTACAATCGACTGGCCACCGAACGTAATGGTGTTTTTCCCTAAAAACAGCGAAAAGTCAGGTTTTAGACTATAATCAACGATGCGAGAATCGGTTTTGAAGAAATCATTTGGGCGTTTTCCCTTCAAATCGGTGTTGAGCGAATAGTCGTAATTGCTGTAATAAGCGGTGGTATTCAGGAACAGTCGGTCGCTGAATACGTGATTCCAGCGAGCTGACAACGTAGTATTTCCCCAGTTGAATCCGAAATCCGAACCGAACACATCGCGCCCCAGATACCCCGACAAAAACACGGTGTTTTTATCATTGATGCGGTAATTACCTTTGGCGGTCAGGTCGTAAAAGTAAAATTTAGCCCCCCTCAAATCGCTGTTTAGGAAAGGCTGGGCCAGAATGTCAGCATACGAACGCCGGCCTGCGACGATGAACGAACCTTTTCCTTTAAACAAAGGCCGCTCATACGATAAACGACTAAAAATCAGCCCAATTCCGCCATTTAGCTCTGGTTTTTTGGCGTTCCCTTCTTTCAACCGAACATCGAGAATCGACGCGATACGTCCGCCGTAATTCGAGGGAATACCGCCTTTAATGAGCTTTACGTCCTTTACCGCGTCGGGATTGAACACCGAAAAGAAGCCAAACAGGTGTGATGAATTATAGACCGGCGCTTCGTCGAGCAGAACCAGATTCTGGTCGATGCTGCCACCGCGCACGTTGAAACCGGTTGCCCCCTCTCCCACCGTCGATACGCCGGGCAGCAATTGAATGCTACGTATCACATCAACTTCGCCCAACAGCGCCGGAATCCGTTGCAGCGTTTTCACGT
Organism: Spirosoma flavus; assembly: GCF_054778555.1. Lineage (NCBI taxonomy): Bacteria > Pseudomonadati > Bacteroidota > Cytophagia > Cytophagales > Cytophagaceae > Spirosoma > Spirosoma flavus. Next base: position 64,517 of record NZ_BAAGZL010000001.1, on the reverse strand, counting down.
CAATCTTGTTGACGCTCATTTCGATGTTTTTAACGTTATCGTCCTCGCGTTTGGTCGAAACCACTACTTCCTGAAGGTCTTTACCTTCCTGTTCCAGTTCCAGATCGAGCCGTACGTTTCGGTCGGTCAGGTCGACGTTTTTGGCTTGTTTGGCGTACCCAACGTAGCTGATTATCAGATTATACGTACCGGGTTGCAACGTAACGCCGTAAAATCCGTAGTTATTGGTTACGGCTCCCGTACCTGTTTCTTTTACGTAAACCGATACGCCAATCAGCCCTTCGCCATTGGATTTGTCTTTTACGTAACCGCTGATGGTCAGTGCGGCTGTGCGATTGTTCTTATTTTGGTACGTGTCGAGTGTGTTGGTGGTCTGTCCATTTTGCGCCTTGCCAGTCGATACGACCAGTAAAGCAGCCAACGAGCAGAATACATAAAACCGGATATGGTTTTTCATTGCGTTATCAGGAGCGAATTCTACCAGGAGAGAGCCTGACAAAAACTCAGGTTGTTGATTATGACAACGCAAAGGTACTTCCACCCCCATTCAACTCAGCCAAAAATTAGACGAAGTCACTAATTTTTAAGCTGAACGGCACGTAGCGTAGGACAAAACCAATAGAGTGGGATTTATAAAAAGGTGTTACTGCGCCTGAATAACTGAAATCAGTTTCTGAAGTTCTTTAAATCGCTTATCGTCCGGTTTGGGTTTTTCAATGGGTAGTTTTTTTAATTCATGAATGATGATTTGCCCCACCAGCAGCCGCATGTTTTTTTTATCGTCGGCCGGAATAACGTACCAGGGGGCGTGTTCTGTAGCGGTTTCGTTGATACAGTCTTCATAAGCTTCCTGATATTGGTCCCAGAAATCACGCTCCTTTACGTCGCCTTCCTCAAATTTCCAGTTCTTTTCAGGGTCTTCGATACGTTCAATCAGCCGATTAGCCTGTTCGTCTTTCGATACGTGCAGATAGAACTTAATAGTTGGAAATCCATTCTGATACAGAAATTTTTCCATCTCAGCGATCGCCCTATAGCGTTGTTTAAAGAGCTTATCCAGATCTTCGGTTGTTTTTTCGGGCAGACGCTGGCTCTGGGTCAGAATATCCGGGTGAACTTTTACAACCAGCACTTCTTCGTAATACGACCGGTTGAAAATGCCGATTGTGCCCCGTTCGGGCAATTCGCGCCAGCTACGCCACAAAAAATCGTGGTCGAGTTCCTGCTCAGTCGGGCGTTTAAACGAGTACACACGCACGCCCGCCGGATTTGTGCCGGTAAAAACGTGCTGAATAGTCCCATCTTTACCGGCCGCGTCGAGTGCCTGAAATACGGTTAACAAGCCATAGCGATTGTGGGCATACATCCGCTCCTGCCACTTGTCGATCTCGGAAGCCTGCTGACGTAGTATAGCGTCATAGTGGGTATTATCTTCATAAACGTCGTCTATTTTGGTAGGGACCTTTTTCAGTTTTAACGATCGGTTTCCATCGTAGCAGAAGTCGTCAATATCAAAGTTCTTCACGGGAATAGGCGTAAACTTTACGCAGCTTAGTTATGTTATCAGTCTGGACTTACAACCACAAACCTAACGAATGGTTGCGCTATTGCCTCGCTTCAAAACAACTACGTTGCTATTCTCCTTAGTGCTGGGCATGAGTCTGGTTGGAGAAGCGCAAAATCAAACAAAATCTAAATCAGGTTCTATGACGACAAATGAATCGGCCAAGCTGGAAAAAGCTACGTTTGGAACGGGCTGTTTCTGGTGTACGGAAGCCGTGTATGAATCGCTTGACGGCGTAGCATCGGCCGTATCGGGTTACGAAGGCGGTCAGAAAGTTGATCCTACGTACAAGGAAGTCTGCACCGGTACAACCGGCCACGCTGAATGCGTAGAAGTTACCTACGATCCTTCTAAAATCACGTATGCTGAATTGTTAGAAGCATTCTTCCGCAGCCACGACCCTACTACGTTGAATCGGCAGGGGAACGACGTAGGTACGCAATATCGCTCGGTAATATTTTACCATAATGACGAGCAGAAGCAATTGGCTGAAACGGCAAAAGCTGAATTGAACAAATCAGGCGCTTATAGCAATTCAATCGTCACGCAGATTGCACCCGCTACTACGTTCTACGAAGCCGAAGATTATCATCAAAATTATTTTGCTAATAACCCAAACCAAGGGTATTGCGCTTTTGTGGTAGCACCCAAACTGGACAAGTTCAGAAAAGTGTTCAAGGAGAAACTGAAGCCTGAACTCAAGTCGGTAGCAAACCACTAAGAAAATCATCTAAGCCCCTGAAAATGGGGCTTTTTTATTATCTACTTCTCACTGGCACGACTTTATATTTAGGGGTATATCCTCTTACTTGATCCAGCAGGGGTAGTGGATTGCTCCGCCATGATGCAAGAGAGATTAATTTGTGTTGATCTGCACCTTTTTTTGTTCTGCAATTTGCTCTGCCAGCTTCTTGCTGTATTCAGAATAAGCAACCTCCTCTTTTTGGGTCAACTCCTCAATATAAGCCTTCAATTTTTTTCCCGTGTTCAGCGCAAAAAATTTCATTGGATTGGGCAAAGGGTATCCCTCAAGTCGGTCAGGCGCTGCTTTATTATCGGCAAGAAAGAAAATCTTTCCGTCTACGTTCAGTGGGCGCAGTCTCGGATTAGGGTGAAATGGTGTTACATCAATCAATTTGCCTTGGGGGGAGCACCAAACGGCATGATTTGTAGCTACTAAGTAGCCAACCTCAGAAATACCAGGCGCAAACTTATGGCTGAAATGCCAGCCATATTGAGCATATCCTCCTTCACGAGCAACTTTGTCATCAACATTTTGGTAGCAAGCATTTATTAGCGCTGTAGCATCAGGTATGTGCTGAACATACTGTACAGAACTTAATATGCCCTTAATCTGCTTTGCGAAGGCCCGGAGATGGGGTATCATTTCTTTAAGGGTCATATTTATATTCATAATAGCCTTCAATTAAGGTGAGTAAGTGCGTTAAATACCCCAATTTTAACAACTCTTGAACGAGCGATTGATAGGTGTTAAAGCTAGTGTGTTGCCATTAGAAACACAAATTAAATATTGCCATTGGCAACACTTTTCCGCTAATTTTATGAGCTAAAAAACATAAGTTAATAGTACTGAAAATCACTTATTTACATGTAAATTTATGCGTAAAGCTCAAAGAGGACTTTCAGGCTATTTGTGAAGATAGCGAAATCGATATGTCTGATAAGGTGCGCGAAATAATTGCTAATTTGGTAAGGAATTATAAGAGCAAGCAAAGGGGTTAAATGAAACGGAGAGTTAACCGTGCTCAGAAACCGAAAAACTTGTTGACTATTTGTATCTAATCTGTACCGATAAAATTTTAGTTAAGTATATTATATTGAATATTAGCTGCTTATATCAAGATCTAAATTATTATAAGGAGAAATTGAAACTTGAAATCAAGTCGGTAATAAACCACTAAGAAAACACCCAAGTCCCTGAAAAGGGAGCTTTTTGTTGCCTTTACAGACAGCACTAATTTATCATTGATTCATAAAGAAATCTGCATGCTGGATAAGGTTAGTTGCGCCAAGCGGCAGCCATCGATTTAGAATAGACATTACAACTTTTTGAAAAAGGCTGCCACTAGTCCTGACGTTCCACCTTGGTTTAAGAATCAGACAGAGCAGGAAAACCGAAGCGTAGTTTAGGAGTAACAACTGGATGAGTGTTTATCAGCATCTAGAACACTTTAGTGGAGAAAACCACTAATGGGCCATGCACGAGAAGAATTCTGTAATCAGTTTTAGTTGACAATTTACGGCACCGCTGAAGCCCGAATTTACGGGATTACTCATCGCCAGATTATCGTCGCAGGCTGGGTAATATTGGCTGAGAGGTCAACCGATGGCTGCCTGAACTAACTAAGTGAAAGAATTGGACACGAGCAGATAGCCAACCGGAAAGAAAGGTTCATAGGCACAGCTTCGAACATTCCCAACCAATGAAAGTTGTAAAACATATACTCAACTCGATTTTTATGAAAACTTTTTCAAAAGCATGTTTTGTTCTGGCCAGTTTGTGTACGTCTACTTTAACATTGGGCCAGCAGTATAATTCAAACGACGATCGCTATAACGATCGCTCGGACCGCAGAGACCAACGTCGTTACGACCGACAAAATGACCGCGATCGTGAACGTGTACTTGATGAACGCCGGGAATATAATCGCCGGAATGAAGAGAACCCACGCTATGATAACCGCTACGAAGATCAATATGATAACCGTCGCCAGTACACAGAGCAGGATTTGAGTAAGGCTTATGATGAAGGATTCGAAGATGGCCAACGCAACCAGGAAGTAACGGAACGCCAGGAACGTCGTGAGAATTACAAGCACTTTACATTTGGTATCTACGGTGGGGCAAACTCAACTCGATTCGCTGGTGAAACTGTAGACAGCAAAAAGCTAACTGGTCGATTAGGGTATCAACTAGGCTTTTTTGTGCGTGGTGGTGGCCGGATATATGGCCAGGTTGGGGCGGAATACTTAACATCTAGCTCTCAGTTCTTTCAAGCTGGTGATGGTAAAGTTGGTAGTGTTGGTGATATTACAGCCAATATTGATCAGCGTTACCTGCACATACCAGCGTATATTGGTGTAAAATTGGCCCAGTCAGATCGGGGTGTATCGGCTGTTCGTCTGGCGATTGGGGCTGAATATGCAACACCATTGAGTACCGACAAAAATGACTTTAACTTAGGTAATGCAGATTTCCAGGCTGCAACCATCAACGGTCTGGTAAACCTCGGTTTCGATGCAGGCCCAATTATTCTCGGCTTTGTCTACCACTATGGTTTTGCCGATGTGTTGAGCAGTGGCAACAGCCAACGTCGAATTTTGTCCGTAAACGTTGGGGTTAAATTCTAGTGAAGAAATTTGAGTAACTCGACTTCGATAATTACCAATAAAAAGGGGCTAACTCTACGAGTTAGCCCCTTTTTATATGTTTGTGCCTTATTTTTTGTCACTCATTGCATCCGAAACATCATCAATTAGTTTGTCTGTTTCTTTCTTGATTTTATCAAAATCATCGGAGCTGGAGCGCTGAATTTTATAATACGCGTAGCTTAGTTGTCGGCGCTTGTCTTCCAGGTCCTTCGCTCGATCTTCTCGTTTGTTGCGTTCCTTACGGCTTTCATTTTTTACTTCCGATTTTGCATCGTCAAGCTGCTGATCAATTTTATCCATCTGAGCCGAAATACGATCAAGTAGATCGCGTTGATCACGGCTTGCTGATTGATTATTCATTGAGCCAGCATTGCGGCTGCCCGACATTGAGTTAGACTGATTCATATCTGAACGGTTGTCATTACTCATCCGATTATTCGTATCGTCCGAGCGTCGATCTGAACCCATTCGGTTATCTCTATTACCGCGATTATCTTGATTGTCACGACTATTCCGATTATCTCGGTAGTCATTCTGATTCATGTTCTGATTATAAGATCGATTATCATCAGAATTCCGATCCATGCTCCGACGATTGTCGTTCATAGACCTATTATCATTCATAGAGCCATTATCTCGAGAATCGTTGTAATTGTTACCCCGGTCGTCATTTCCATTATTGCGACGATCAAACTGGCGATCAGAATTATACCGACTGTTATCGTTATACCGGTCCGAATTCATTCGATTGTCAGACGAGTAACGGTCATCATTCCGACGATCATTATAATTATTCGAATAATTTCTCTGATCACGGTCTGAGTCGGATCGACCACCAGACGAGTAACTATTTCGGTCGTAGCGGTCGTAATCGGATCGATTGTTATACGAGTCCCGGTCATCATACGAACGATTGTCTGCACGTCGATCATAAGAACGGTAACTATAGGAATCCCGGTCATCGTATGAACGATCATCATAATCCCGATAACGGTTATTATAGTTACTATTTCTTGATGTCCGGCTTGATCGATCGTACTGGTCATCGTTCGATCTGTACGGATTTCTGTAATTGCTGGAATACCGATCATCTCTGTCGTCATCCGAATCCCTCCGACGATCCTCTCGATTTCGTCTGCTAAATATCGTCTCGTCATCGCGATTTCGGTTGTTGCGGTTGTCGCGTTGGGAGCTCGTTGTGCTCTGTGGCGCAATATCCTCCCGGCTATTACTTGAGTTACCGTACACTAAGCGCTCGGTAGCTGCGCAGGATGAGAGACCGGCCAGGGCAGCCAGTATAGCTGCCACCGTCAATATGTTCCTTTTCATAACGTTGTTGTGTATTGTTTAAATTGTTGATAAAACCATTTCCAATAACTGTTAGCAAATTAATTGGATGGAAAAGCAAAACCACGCGTTAATACGATCGAAGTGCTACTACGTACCTTAATCCTTTATTAATACATGATAATATCATAAATGTTTGCCTGTATAGTAACCAACTAACGTAACAACTGGATTAGAACAAAAGCAAACCTGTAGCTCGTTATTTAGCCAGTCTCACTCCCCGATTGCTTATTTGTCCGAAGTAGTAGTTTACACCGAGCTTAAATCGATTGCCTTTTCCCCGACTAACCGTTGGGTCAAGCTTATTGTAGAAGTTACTTTCGTAGGACAGCTCGGCCCCCAATCGATGTAGAATCCAGGCCATAACGCCAACTTCTAGCCCAACGCTAGTATATTTTGCTTTTACATCAGCCGGTATATTCTCGGAAAATTCCCGACCACTGTTCAAGCTGGCTCCCAGAAAGCTGCTTATGCGAGTACGAAACGGATAGTATCGGGCAAAAGCACCTATCTGCCGGGCGTTGTATTTGTTACCGACCAACCTATCTGTGTCGAAACGTAGACCAGCGGCAAAACCCGGCTGAAAGAAATAACCGACTCGGGAGTTGAAGGCTAAATAAGCCTGTCCGCCAGTAGCCCCCATACCTATTCCTCCGCCAACAAAGAGATTTCCAGGCGCAAACCAGCTTAGTTGATTCCGCTGCTGATAAGAAATCGACTGATCGAGGGCTTCATCGATCTTTTCATTAGCCTGAGCGCCCTTTTGGCGCAGATCCTGTTTCGTTTCTTCTGACAGGATAGTTCTTTGTCCATTTGCTGAATCGGACTTATTCTGGGCTTTAACGGCCACAGTTAAGACCAATAACAGCGTAGCTGTCGTTACAAATTGTTTCATTGCCGTTGAGTTTATAGTAATAATAATTAATTAACCATAAACCCTTCGGAAGGTTAAAGTCTATCCTAAATAGAGAAGGGTAATTATTGAAGTCGAATGGAGAAAGTAGAGGAGTTGACCCTATATAGTATCGAACAGGATAGCAAAATAAAGAAGCAGGAGGAACGTATTGAGCGGTTGGAATACTGGTCAAATAACTACTGAGGAATTAGTAATCCTGGAGAGAGTTCTCAATCAATCATATGCCTTATACACAATTCAGGCTCAGCAGCAGGAATTACAGGCAGTCAAACAAAAGCAGACTGAACTTGAGCGGCTGCTTAATCAGCTCTTAAAGCAGAAGTAAACCAACGTAGTGAAATGGATAAACGGGTAAAAATAACCTATCTATAACCCTCCCATTGCTAGTTCACTTTTGTCAGTTTTAGAACACAATCGAGAACCCGTTTTTGAGAAACAAGTAGCTTAGCGAAAGCTTTAAAGGGAAAGCGGGAAAGGCGAAGTAAAACAGCTAAGAAAATACACTTTGCTTTACCCATATCCCAACAAAAAACGCCTGGACTCTTTGGTCAGGCGCTTTGCCGTGCTCTATCCAACTGCCTGACCTCCGAGTCAGACACCATATTGCGCGGGTTAGGAAATGGGAGCAGCCTATTACCTCCAACGCATGGTCAAAGATGTGGCCATGTTCATCTTTACGGGTATGACTCACATCAGGTGAGGAGGTGATAAAAATCAGGAAGTAACAAAAAAGCCGATCCACAAACGCAGTCGGCTTTCAGTAATTTCCCATAAATGAGATATAGGGAGACCATATCTACCCCAGCTGTTGCATCAATCATGCCAGTCAATATTGGTGTTGACATGATTTTTATCATGTCAACACTTGATGAATGTCACTATGAAAACCTATCCAATAGCAGATGCTTTTCCAGTAACATATTTTTGAAGAGTGGGAATGATTCAGAGCTTAGCCATTTACGGCACCTGTCGACAGTGTTGTGAAGAACGATTGCCAACCTTTGCTTAACCTTATATGAGCAAAAAATTCAGTGCCCATGTGACCTTACGCATTCAACTAAAAATAGTTGATTATACCTAAAAAAAGACTCCATTTTGTGTAAAAAAACGCAAAAATTTTGTTATCTAAATAGAACAGAAACAACAATTTAGAACCCTGATGGAGCCACTAAATCATTCCTCGTTAAACTCGATTCATTCTTCAGTACGTGTCTCTCGTGCACCCCGTCGTCGAGTGGACGGGGCAGCTACTGCGTCGCTTTTAATTCAGATGGCCAGCGAGATTCTGGCTGCATCGCCTACGCTACGTAAGCGAATGAACATGAGTCTGGCGGATCTGGCAGCGGCCGAAAAAGTGCGTCGGGAGTTAGTTCGTAAGTCGTCAGCGATTTAGTTAAGCTTTCACCATACGTAACGTCCTTATTTTACTACGTCAATAATATAAAGCCCTGATAGTAAAGTCAGGGCTTTATATTATCAGTAAAACGGTCGATACTTCCCCGCCTAATTAATATGATACTGAAACTTTATTCTGATACTTAGCCAGTGATTGTTCATCTGGCCAACCTGATTAAAATTATATACTACCAGAATTATAACTTTCGAGCGTCACCTATCCCTCGGACTCAACCGAGACGTAATGACCAGACGAGCTACGCATAAAAAAAGCCCCTTCGTAGGAGCTTTTTTTATGGGCAAGATTTTTTAGAACCACCTTATTATCCATTTCCAATCAAATGGCCTTTAATATTGACCAGTCCACCACCAACAAGCCCATCCCCGCTGTTGGCTCCTTCATACAGGCTATTACTCTTAACAAGGCTATTGCCAATGAAACTCGAACCATTACCAATTAAACCGCCACCGCCTACGCTCGCCAGGCCGCCCTTCTTATTGGCTAGTTTTCGGCTGAAATATTTATAGATACCATAACCAGCACCAGCAAGCAGCGATACGCCTAGTACAATCCCAGCGGCTATAGTGGTTGTTTTCTTTTCCATGATTTCTAAGGTTGTTTCAGAACAATAACGTATTGGCTGGCAAATGGTTTGGTAAGCTTTATCGCCCGTTTATCAGGTTATAAAATTCATCGATTAATGGTTCATCGTCCTGAAGTTCACATTCCGACGTTAATTCGGCTAGCTCTTTACTGTGGATAATAAGCCTGTTAAAATCTTCCTGCTTACAGTCACTGTTGTAGCCTTTTGCATGGATAGCCAGGGTCAAAATGTCGCCGTTTTCCCAGATTTCACCTTTTAGAAGCATGTTTTTGTCTTTACTTTCATCGCAAAAAGTCAGCTTACTTTGGGGGCTGGACGTTCCTTTGCCATATGCGCGAACAAACGCCTGTTCAATAGCGGGTGTGTAATCGCAGGAAATTCGAAAGAGTTTATTGTCGTAGAAGAAAAGATACAGATTGGTAAACGTAACACCCATGATCTCAAGCCCGCCCGAAGCAAACGTTCGGATATGTGGGCAGGCTAGTGTTAGAGTTCCTTTTGCGTTAGCTTTTTCCATCTCTCTGAAATTAGCAGGATTTAACGCATCGGGCGACGTAACGTCAATCTGATAATTACCCAGGCCTGCTACCTTCGTCTGGGCATGAAGCGGCAAAGTGAGCAGGCAAAGCAAGGCGATAACGTAGTACATTTGGTGACGAATAACAGTGATTGATACGTAGTGCGCTGGTAGCGCTACGCTGGCGAAGATACTAAGGAAATGGCGACTACCGGCTTTTATCTATCATCATAAAACCAGGATAATCAATGAAATACTACGTAGCAAGTTTCCTTTTCTGGTTTCTGACGGCATCTGTTATTGCACAAAAGAAAGGGCCAATCAGCCCGCCGAATGTAATTATCATTCTGGCCGATGATTTAGGCTGGCATGAACTGGGCTGTTACGGTAATATGTTCAACGATACGCCCAATCTGGACAAACTAGCTGCTGGCGGAATGCGTTTCACGCAAGCTTATGCTACAGCCCCTGTCTGCACACCCACCCGTATCGCTATAATGACTGGCCAGCACCCGGCCCGTACGGGCATCACTGATTATCTGGACGCTAGGGACGAAAAATTTCTTTCGCCCGATTATAGTACGCTTAATGAACAGTTGAAAAAAGCAGGTTATCATTCGGGATTGATCGGCAAATGGCATCTTACGGGCGATTATACCAAACGAAAAGGCGAGCCTGCCAAACACGGCTGGGATGAGGTAATCTGCTCGGAGACAGGCTACATTGCCAATGGCGATTATTTTCATCCCTATTTTTTCATGCCGGATGTGCCAGCTAAAACCGAAGGCGAATACCTCACCGACCGGCTAAACAACGAAGCTGTTGATTTTATTCGACGCAATCAGGCAAAACCGTTTTTTCTGTATTTATCGCACTATGCCGTACATACCAAGCTAGCGGGCAAACCCAATGACGTAGCGAAATATGCACAGAAATCCGGTGCAGGAAAGCGTCAAAATAATCCTGAATTGGCTGCTATGCTGGCACGTATCGACGATGGCGTTGGGACGATAGTTGCTACGTTAAAAGAGCTGAATCTTGATAAAAACACCCTGATTTTGTTTACCTCCGACAACGGTGGCGAAAGCAACGTAACGTCGAACGCACCGTTACGAGGGGGTAAGTCAGAACTTTATGAGGGGGGTATCCGAGAGCCTTTTATAGCGCATTGGCCGACAAAAATTAAGGCGGGCACCGTTTCTAATCAGGTAATCAATACGTTGGATATTTATCCTACGCTGCTGGATATTGCTGGCGTAAAACCTGAGCCGGGTCTGGTTCTCGATGGTATTAGCCTGGCGAATGTGTTGACCGGCCACTCAAAATCTGTGGCAAGAACACTTTACTGGCATTATCCACTACCCAAACCCCATTTTCTGGGAGGCCGCTCGGCGGGAGCAATACGGGTGGACAATTTTAAACTAATTGAGTATTTCGATCGGGAACAAGTGCAGCTTTTCGACCTTGCTAAAGACCCGGGCGAGCAGCTTGATTTGTCAGCAACAATGCCGGCGGTACGTACCCGCTTACTCGATCAGTTACAGAGCTGGCGAAAACAAACGGCAAAAGCGTGGTCAGTAGTCGTAGAAAGCTCTCAAAAGCCGTGAAATCTATCGTAACACGTTAACTAACTGTCATAGTAGTATCAACATAATGTCTAATCTTTGATAATGTATACTGGTGGCAATCAGACGGCTTTGCGCTTCTTTTAAACAAAAACTAGTTTATCCTCGCATACAAACCGTTCAATACGTTTTCTTCCCTCGAAAAAACAGCCCAGAGAGTTGATATACAGCTTCCTATGTTTAAAATACAGCAAAAGCCATAAAATAAACGCGCTGACTGTCAGACATTTAAATTATATTTTCATGAACAGCTATCGGTTATAAAATCTAGTTTGTTATGTTTGCTACGTTTGTCACGTACTTGGCAATTTGACCGATTAATAAGAGGTTTCTGCCAACATTTGTCAGCCCATGAGAATCGCATTTACTTTGTCTTAAGTTTTACATAAATCAGTTTTATCAAATGAAAAAAATCCACTTTTCTATTTTACTCGCTCTAGGCCTTTTAGCTGGTACTCAATCCTTTGGCCAGATGGCGATTGATAAAGGCGTTAAATTCATCAATCTTGGTATCGGCGTTGGTGGCTATGCGAGCGTAGGCGGGATTGCTTTTGGGGCTGGAGCAGATTTTGGTGTTGCACCGAATTTCACTGTTGGTGCCAATGTAGCTTACCGTAGTTTCAATTATGGTTACTTAGGTTATAGCGATAAAATCAACTACCTCTATTTTTCTGTTCGGGGTTCTTACCACTTCAATCAGTTATTAAACCTTAGCACCGATAAAGCAGATCTTTACGCTGGGCTTGGTATTGGTTACGAAAGTGTTTCCTACAGCGATCGCTATGGAACCGGTTTCAATACGTTCGGTAGCGGTGTTTATATTCCCATCCACTTAGGCGGTCGGTATATGTTTGCTGAGAAAGTTGGCGCTTTCGCCGAACTCGGAACAGGTATCGCTCCTTTAATGCTGGGCGTTACGTTCAAGCTGTAATTTCTCCAGATACGTTTACACAAGAAGGGCGTCCTGCTAGCAGGACGCCCTTCTTTATTTTATGTAGCCGCTAGTCAATAGTCGTTAAAAATAAGTAGATGAGAAACTTACTGCGTCTAACGATCAATGACTAACGGCAATTGACTATCAGTTACTTGCTATTTCCTTTATACTTTTTACGCCCATATTCCACAGGATGAACGAGTAAATATCGGCTGCGGTTTCAATATTCTTCTTGGTGTTGCTGGCCCCGTGGCCCGAATTGGTATCAATCCGAATCAGGACTGGATTATTCCCTTTGTAAGCTTCCTGCAACGTAGCGGCATACTTAAACGAATGCGCGGGTACTACGCGGTCGTCGTGGTCGGCGGTGGTGATGAGCGTAGCCGGATAATTCAGATTGGGTTTGATGTTGTGCAGGGGCGAGTACGCATACAAAGCGTTAAATTCATCAGCATTGTCACTGCTGCCATAATCAGCAATCCAGTTCCAGCCGATGGTGAATTTGTGAAACCGAAGCATGTCCATTACACCCACCTGCGGAATGGCGACGTGAAATAGATCAGGCCGTTGATTCATAACGGCACCCACCAGCAAACCACCATTAGAGCCTCCCTGAAGCGCTAGTTTGGCCGAACTGGTGTATTTCTGCGCAATGAGGTATTCGGCAGCAGCAATGAAATCATCAAATACGTTCTGCTTTTTGAGCTTCATGCCCTGTTCGTGCCATTTTTCGCCGTATTCGCTTCCTCCGCGCAGATTGGCCTGTGCATAAACACCTCCTTGCTCCAGAAATGGAATGCGGAACGGACTAAAAGCTGGTGGCAGGCTCACATTAAATCCGCCGTAGCCGTAAAGCAATGTCGGGTTAGTGCCGTCGAGTTTAAGCCCTTTCCGATACGTTAAAAACATAGGAATCTTCGTACCATCTTTGCTCGTATAAAACACCTGTTTTGTTTCGTAGTCGGCTGGTTTGAAGGCAACTTCTGGCGCCCGGAAAACGGTGCTTTTCCGCGTAGCAAGATCGTAGCGATAAATTGTCGGCGGGAACGTAAAGGACGTGAACGTGTAGAATACAAATTTGTCGTCTTTCTCTCCACCGAAGCCCCCCGCCGAACCTACGGCCGGCAATACTACGTCGCTTTCGTGCTTACCCGCATAATCAAACACCTCAACCTTCGACGTTACGTCCTTCGTGTATTCGACGAAGAGTTTGCCGCCTGCAGCACTCACGCTACCCTCAGCAATGGGTTCGGGGCGCTCTGGAATCAACGTAGCAAATTTCCGGCTTTTGGTATCGAAGGCCAGCACTTTGCTGTTCGGCGCTTTTTCGTTCGTAAGAATCAACAACCGGTCTTTGTCATTGTCAATTACCCCATAACTGAAATCACTCACTTCGGCCACAACGGGCGCAAAGGTTTTTTCAGGTGATTGGGCATCCAGGAAAAAGAGCGCGTTACCATCTTTACCTTTCCCTCTGTCGCTAACTGTCAGTAACACAAATCGTTCGTCATCGGTAGTACCAACGGTATGAAAGCGCTGTGGATTCTTCGCATCTTCAAATACCAGCCGATCGGCCGATTGCGGGGTGTTGAGTTTATGGAAAAACACTTGGTGATTTTCGTTTTTTGCCGCCAGCGCACTGCCTTCAGGTTTCGGATAACGGCTGTAATAAAACCCATCGCTCTGCCAGGCTGCACCCGATACTTTCACCCATTCAATTTTTTCGGGCAGATATTCTTTGGTAGCCAGTTTCATAATCTGGTATTCCTGCCAGTCCGAACCTCCTTTCGATAAACCCACAACCGCATATTCGCCATTTTTTGAGAGCGAAAAGGCCCCCAATCTTGTCGTTCCGTCTGGCGATAATTTGTTCGGATCAATAACGACTTCGGGCTTTCCATCGAGCCCTTTCTGCCGATAAAGCACGGCCTGATTTTGAAGACCATCATTTTTTGAGAAGTAAAACCACTCCCCTTTCCGGCTGGGCGCCGAATACTTCGGGTAATCGTAGATTTGCTCCAGACGCTTTTCAATCTGTTTGCGGTACGGAATCTGCGCCAGATAATCGAACGTAACTTTATTCTCAGCCTTCACCCAGTCGGCAGTTTCGGCTGAACGGTCGTCTTCCATCCAGCGATACGGGTCAGCTACCTGAGTTCCGTGATACGTATCAACCTGATCGGTTTTACGGGCTTTGGGGTAAGTAATGGGGGGATTCGTCTGTCCCTGAACGATAGACGAGCTTAGCATAAGGCAAACAGGAATGATTTTAGAAAAATGCATACAGCTTAGGTTGATGAGGGTAAAACGCTACGTAAAGATACGCCAAAGCCCGATTACTACTCCCAGCCCAGCGCAAAATGACCGGTTAGCGAATTTCCTGATATATGTACACTCTTTTCCATTACATTGTGAAAAACCCCTGAGCCAATGATGCGCGCGATTATCAGCATCGGTATCTGTTTCTTTTTCTGGAGCCTATTGCTTCAGCGCGGATGGGCACAGGCATACGAACGTAACACTGCTTCTTCCTTTCGGATTAGCCACATTGGTGTAAGCGACGGGCTTACGCAGGGTTCGGTTTATTCTATCTTAAAGGATAGTCGCGGCTTTTTGTGGTTTGGTACGCAGGACGGACTCAATCGATACGATGGACAACGCTTTCGGACGTATCACCCGACTATTGGACGCCAGGGAGCCGTTCAGGCAGGAACTATCCGGGGTAACAATATTTTTGGTATTGTTGAAGATCCGGACGGTAATCTCTGGATTGGTACCGAAGCCGGCCTGAATCGTTACGACAGACAACGCGATCAGTTTACACTATTTTTCGCCAGCACAACCGAATCGAAAAAGAAACGACTGAGCAGCCGGACGTTTCCCTTTTTCATTGATCAGACTCAGTTGCTGTACCTGAGCGATGCCGAGGGGTTGGTACGTTACGACTATCGACAGGGGCGTAAAACGGTATTATTCGCCCAATTGTCACCTACAAAAGAATACGATTTATACAGTTCAGCCATTTATACCGCAGCTGGCGATGTGTGGCTTCAGGCTCCAACCGGGTTGCTACGTTATACTATATCCTCTCAGAAATTAACCGCTTATTTTAGCAATCATCCCCAAAACCAATTCGGGCCACCCACAACAATTTATTCATTTCACATTGATACCGACAACGTAGCGTGGCTGGGTTCGCAGAATGGTTTACTACGTTTCGATTACGGCAACAATACGTATCAGAATTATCCAATTAAGGGACTGACCGATGCCAGCGCGGTTTTCAGCATCGCGGCCGATGGTCAGAATCGGCTTTGGCTGGGTACGCAACGTAACGGCGTTCTTTATTTTGATAAACGCAGCCAAAAATTCACTCAGGTTCAGGATGTTACCAACCCCATCCGGCAACTGAACGAATTCAAAATCAGTAAGATTTTTGTTGATAATCTGGGTATCGTCTGGGCAAATACTGATCCTGATGGTCTGGTACGTATCGTTCCGGGCGCTTTTCTATTTGGGGGCATGGTCAAACGACAGATCAGTGACTCTTTGTCGGCGGCTCGTCGGTTAAGTAGCTATACAATACGTGGATTTCTGGAAGAGCGCTTCGACCGGCTCTGGGTGCTCACCGAAAACGGAATAAACATTCTTAATCCGGCCACCAATCAAATTACCGAACGATTTCTAGCCCTCGCTCCTACTCCCAAAATGCCTCAGGGCTTCCGGGGACGTAGTATTTATCGAGATCCGCAGCGACGTATCTGGGTCGGCATAGGAAGTGGCGTTCTGGCCTATGCCCCTGAAACAAAAACGTTTAGCCCAATTCTGTGGAATTCGGATAATGAACATTCAGTAGCGAATAATTACGTCCGAAATCTATTCAGTATTTCTGATACGTTGCTGGTGGCGGCTACCGAAGATGGCCTTTACGCGTTAAATCCCAACCGACGAAGCTGGTCGAAATTATCTATTCTGGCCAATCAGAACATTTTTAGCCTTTGGTTTGATTCAGCAAAACAACAACTTTGGGTTGGTACGTATCGAAACGGTTATTACTGCTATCAGGTATCTGGCGAGGGCTGGCGTATGCTTCGTTCCGGGCTTAACGGCTACACCATACTCAACATTCGCCCCGATACAGATCAACAAACGCTCTGGCTTTCTTCTGACCGTGGCCTTGTAGCCATGAATGCTACGTCCGGGCGCTTTCGATTATATAGTGAACACAATGGCCTGGCCAATTCATTTGTGTACGGCTCACTGGTCGATGCAAAACGCAATACCTGGATGAGCACCAATCGTGGAATTGCCCGACTGGACCCCGTTTCGCAGACGATTAAGAACTTCGATCCGACAGACGGTCTTCAGGGATACGAATTCAACGGGAACGCTTTTCTGAAAACAGCCAGTGGTGAGTTGTATTTCGGCGGAGTGATGGGATTCAATCGTTGCCGGCCCGATGCGTTTCGGAAAAATCTATTCAATCCACGAGTTCATATTTATTCGCTCAGTATCAACGAAGAACCATTTCGTACCGCTACGTATATCGGCGAAACCAACAGTATAAAACTAGATCATACGCAGAATACGTTGGCGCTGGAGTTTTCGGCTTTCGATTATTTCTGTGATGGTCACACGAATTACCAGTATCAGCTCACGGGCTACGATGTCAACTGGGTTATGTCGGGCGAGCGTAACTACGTTCGGTACGCCAACTTGCCACCCGGTCAATACGTCTTTCAGGTAAAAGCCACCAATCAGGACAACCGCTGGAGCCACTACGTTCGGCGCGTGAACATTTATATTGAACCGCCCTTCTGGCAAAAACCAGCCTTCATTACGTTGCTGTTGCTGATCATTGTAGGTACTACCTGGGCCTGGATACGTCAGCGGGAGCACAACATTCGTCAGCAACAGGTAGACCGTCTGCGCTTGGCTTATGACATTCAGGAACAGGTAAAAAAGGAAATCGCCCGTGATTTACACGACGAAATTGGCACACGACTGGCGACTATTAAACTCTACACGACGCAACTCACGCAGGAAGCGGGCGAAACATCGGCCATTCGTGCCCTCAAAACCACCATTTTCCAGCTCATTAACGACACCATCAGCGACGTTCGGAATCTACTCCGCAAGCTCAACCCGCAGACGCTGGAGCAGCACGGATACGTAGCAACGGTTGAAGAATTGTTTTCACGAATTAACGCCAGCGGCCTTATCGGTGCCAACTTTACCTACGACGAAATTACGGAAAGTTCCGACCGGTTTCCGGCCGATACCGAAGTGATGTTGTACCGGATTACCCAGGAACTGGTCAATAATTCGCTCAAACACGCGACACCCCAACATATCAATTTGCAGATGCGCCAACAGCCCGGACGTATCATTCTGGTGTATACCGACGATGGCTCAGGATTCAATTACGAGCAGGCCAAAAAAAATGCAACGGGATTAGGCATCAGCAACATCGAATCGCGGGTGGCGCTGTTGAATGGGCAAATTTCCTGGCAAAGTAAGCCGGCACAGGGCGTACTGGTCAGTATTGAAATTCCGGTTAGTCCTAGCTACCAGAAAGCTTTCTATAAATCAACCGAAAAAGCTGAGCAATCCAGTTAATTCCAGTGGCTATTTTGGGGAGAAGGACGCGGAATCAGGCCCATGGCGTCGTGGCGCATCAGCAATTCAAAAAGAAGCACCGTAGCCGCTGCATCGCCCTGCGCCCGGTGTCGACCATGAAGCGGAATATTCAGTGATCGACAAAGTTTTCCTAAACTGTAGGAAGGATAGCCGGGAATCAGTTTGCGGCTCGTCCGAACGGTACAAAGTGTACGCCGGAAAAAATCATGACCGAGCCAGTTCATCTCTTTCTGAATAAATCCGAAGTCGAAATTGACGTTGTGCGCCACAAAAACGGCTCCCTCGGTGATGTTCAGTACGTCCTGTGCTACATCGGCAAAGGTAGGTGCATCCTGAACCATCTCGTCAGAAATGCCAGTCAGATACTTGATGAATGGTGGGATTGGACAGCCCGGATTCAGCAGGGAATGAAACGAATCGACCACTTGCTGGCCATCGTGCCGATAAATCGCAATTTCAGTAAGTCGGGAAGGCCCTTTTACACCTCCAGTTGTCTCAACGTCAACGATGCAATACACAAAAAATCAGTTAATAACATCTTCTAAACAGTTATTTGCTACGTATCAGTTCGCTGACGACGTAACAAGACTATTCCTGAAGTGTATGATTCAAATCCATAGACGCCTGCATCGGATGCTGGCGAATGGGCTGACGAGCTACGACTCCCTGCCGAATCAGCCGTAAGGTATAATCCAGCGTGTAATCGCGGTTGCTCATCAGATCTTCAAAGGTACGATTAACCGTGAAATCGGGCTCAACCGTAAATCCGTTGGCGCAATTTTCATTGACGGCATGCGTCAGCTTCTTAAGCGGCATTCTGACCTGAATTTTTGAATTTGGTAACGTAACGGTTTTAAAATGACCGGCAAAATCACCCCAGAACGCGCTTCCGCAGGGCTCCCCTACAAACGTACCAATACCTGCATCGAGCGTTTTGGCCATTACCGACGTAGCAGCCGAAAACGAAGCGCCGTTCATCAGGAAATACAGATTCCCGGCAAACGCGTCTTTTTTGCGGGGCCGATACCGGTGTTGCGTCGAACGGCTGGCAAAACCACCGGCATGGTCGGATTTATATTGCAGGCTGAAATTCAGCATTGATATTGGATTCCAGCGCGTCACCAGTTCGGCACGGGCCGCCCGTTTCATTTCTTCATGGGCCATAATCTGAAACGGTTTTGGCATCCAGTAACGGAGTAGTCGGGCTGAGTTCAGCACAATTCCTCCCCCATTCCCCTGCATATCAACAATCAGATTCTGAACGTTTTGCTCTTTAATCTGCTTGAATGCCTGTTTCAGTTTCCGATTGAACGCCCACTGGAACGGGTCTTTTTTCTTCAAGCCCATAAATGTCGACACACGTAGCACCGCCGTATGCGTCAACGTATCGACCATCCGTACCGACAAGTTAGATGGCTGATTGATTTCAACGCCGTACCGACGCCGGATTGTGTTTCGGAACGAATTCAACGTAGGACATTTCAGGCGCGTTTGCCGCACCAACGTATCACCTTTGAGTTTATACGTAATCGAAATGGAGTCGGCAGAGCCGTACCAGGCTGCGTAATAATCGGCAAATTGCACCAGACTCCACTGCCGCCGACCCGAGCTATTATCACCATCGGAGCCAGAGCGATCGGCTTCCATTAATTCCTGGTGAAGATCCGCAACGTTACGTCCATTAATAGTTAGCAATTCCGTACCGCGTTGAAGACTTGTATCAGCCGATACGTTATGGCTGACGTAATACTTTTCATCGACCGGCCGGATATAGAACGGGATGAAACGAGTGTTTTTCCCAATGTAGTTTTTGCGGTGATTGAGATTGGTATGACCGTCTTTCAGTGCCGCTACGTAGGGGCTGATATGCCTGTAAAACGTCAGGTATTCCATGGGCGCCGTCAGCCCATTGTAGAGCGAATCATAAAGCCGTTCCATTCGCGGTTTTGGCGTATAATAGCCAACGCCCGGATGCAATTGGTCAAGCTTATGTTTCAGGAAACTAAAATCAGCACGGGCCTGTGCAGGACTAATCGATTGCCCGTTCGAAACCGAACATACTGCTCCTATTGACAAACCCGCCAGAAGCAAAATTCCCCCTATCTTCATCAATACAAGTTACGGTAGTAACTAACCCGAGTGAGTTAGCCAGTTTTTGTACGGTGAAGATACAATTTCGCGTAACTATAATCAACAAAAAATGTTTGTGAGTTTTATAAAATTTTGTTTCTGGCGGAAACGGTAACGTAACGCTTAAAGCTAATATGCTAATAATCAATACTAAATCACTAGACTAGCTATCTTTCCGATGTGGGATAACGGTCCAATGTTTTACGCCGGGCAAATGTTCAGCTGCGATTTCAGCCGCTACGTCCTCCAGATTTTCTTCGTTGGTCGTAAAAAACAGGCTCTGTGCTTGGTCGTTATCCTGCGTTGTGCGCACCTCGAAGTATTCGTTATGGTGCTCAATGGCATGTTTGTCAACAAGTTTATACTGGCTCATACGTAGTAAATGCGTTAAATGTCTGATACGTATTAACTTGTTTTTGGGCCAGCTGTTTATGCAAACAACGTAATGATCACCGCGCCCACCACCATAATTCCTGCCCCAATGAGCTTTCGGGCAATATCCCGTTCCTGAAAAAACTGGTACCCAAATAGCACGCTGAGCAAAGCTGATAGCTGAAACAAGGCCAGCGCGTATCCTACGGGCATACCCGCCAACGCTACGTTACTCGCCAGCTGTGTAACGCCTACTGCGAGGCACAGTCCCAGAAAGATTAATTTTTCGGAAAGCAGGCGGTTTAGTTGTGGCCGCCATTGTCGACGCATGGTTAGGCCAATCCAGACAAGTGTGCAGATAAAACCGAGTAGGCACCAATAGAAAAAGGCAATCGTTGGCGTAGAAACCAGAATTGCTTTTTTTAGAAATACACCGTCGATGGCCGAGAAAACCAGAGCGGCCAGCCGTAATTTTATTTCCGGCCGTTGAAAAATCTTCCACGACAGTCCGCTACGTTGTTTAGGGTTAGCCAGCACTACGTAACTACCCAAAATAATCAGCAGAATACCAGCTAATCCCCACCATCCCGGAATTTCATTCAGCAAGAAGATTCCAGTAACCATTCCCACCACGGATTTATAGGCGTTGATCGGCCCCAACACTGATAAGTCGCCGAGGTGTAGCGCTTTCACCAGAAATACGTTTCCGAACATGGCTAAAACACTTGTTACGAGCATATAATACCAGAATTCGGCTGGCAGGTCGTAGAAGCGCAACTGCGGCCAGAAGGCAAGGCATGCAATACCCAGAAACCCATACGTAGCAGAAATGACAAAGAGTGGATCGGCGGTACGTTGTGTCAACTGCTTTTGAAACACATTCGCCAGTGGATTGGCTACGATACGTAGCAGAACAGCGAAAGCGGTGAACGTAATAAGGGTTAAAAGCATATCCGAATTAACAAATAACCTAACATAATTATACCCGTTTTATCATGCTGCCGAAGGAAGCATATTAAGATTTCCTTATTCACTAGTTGTAATACGTAAAGCTGTTTCCTTCGGCAGCATGACAAAAACCTAACAAATTACCTGGATTCACTTTACTGATTCACAAACATTTCGTACCTTTGCGGTCTTATTTTTGGAAGGAGTAAAAAGTGAACCCATTACGCGCATACGACATCCACATAGTTGGACTGGACAACAAACGCTACGAGTACGATTTTACGTCGGACGATGCGTTTTTTGCCGCAATGGATCAGGAATTAATTCAGAAAGGTAACGTTCAGACGCATCTGATTCTGGATAAATCAGAAACAATGATTCGGCTGAATTTCCACATCACAGGTACTATTGAACAAACTTGTGACCGGAGCCTCGATGAATATGATGAACCAATTGATACGCGGCAAACGATGTTGTTGAAATTCGGCGATCACAACGAAGAGTTGAGCGACGAAATTGAACTCATCGAACGTAATACCCCGACGGTCAACGTAGCGCGATACATTTTTGAATTTATTAGTCTATCGCTCCCAATGAAACGGCTTCACCCCCGTTTTCGGGACGAGGAAGCGGATTACGCTGACGACGATACGCAGAATGGACGAGTTATCTACCGTTCTGATTCAGAATCGGCAAACGACGAAGATGACCAGCCGGAGTCAGACCCGCGCTGGGCGGCTTTGCGGAGATTAAATAACAATTAAAATCAGCTGTAGGGTCATAAAGTTGTAAGTCGGGCCGCCGGAGCGGTTATAAAGTTTGCCTTTCAACCCCATAACTCTACAACCTTACAACTATATAACTAGATAACTTAAGACAATGGCACACCCCAAACGACGCCACTCCAGTACTCGCCGTGACAAGCGCAGAACGCATTATAAAGCTACGCCGGTAGCCCTGTCGACCGACGCCCAAACGGGTGAAGTTCACCAGCGTCACCATGCCCACGTATTCGAGGGTAACCTGTATTACAAAGGCCAAATGATTGTTGAGAATTACGCCAAAACGGCTTAAATTTCATCTATTTATGAGAAGTATTTCGTTGACGTCTTTCCGAAGATGAACGCGAAATACTTTTTTATTGCCCGCTACCTCCCTATTTTTACGCGTATTTAGTTTAACTCGCCAGTTTTGCGGGGAGGAATTGAACAAACGTAGTCAATGAAAATTGCAGTGGACGCAATGGGTGGCGATTTTGCTCCCGACGCTATTGTGGAAGGAGTTGTAATGGCCGCTGCCGAATTGCCAGAGCAGGTTTCTATCATCTTGATAGGTAAGCAGGCAGTCGTTCAGGAGTTACTACAGAAACATGGGGCTAATGCGGCTAGCAATGTCGAGTTGGTTAATGCCGACGACGTAATTGATATGAGTGAGCACCCCACCAAGGCGCTCTCTCAGAAACCCAATTCCAGCATCGGAGTTGGGTTTAAGCTTTTGAAGGAAGGGCAGGTTCAGGCCTTTTGCAGCGCCGGAAATACGGGTGCCATGCATGTAGGGGCCTTGTTCAGTATCAAGTCTATCGAAGGCATACTACGTCCCTGCATTGCAGGTTTTGTACCACAAATTACGGGTGGACATGCCGTTATGCTCGACATTGGTGCCAACGCTGACTGTAAGCCCGAAATGCTGGCTCAATTTGGTCAGGTAGGTTCGATTTATGCGCAATACACGTTTGGCATCGAAAAACCCCGTGTAGCCCTCATGAATATTGGTTCTGAAGAGCAGAAAGGCTCTTTGGTAGCGCAGGCCGCTCATCAGCTTCTGAAAGATAATCGCAAGATTAATTTTATCGGGAATATGGAAGGGGGCGATTTTTTTGCTGGTGTCGCCGACGTGATCGTAACTGACGGATTTACCGGGAACACGATGTTTAAGTTGGGTGAGTCGTTTTATAAAATCGCCAGCCAACGTAACATTAGTGATACGTTCCTTGATAAAACCAACTACGAATCGGTAGGAGGCAGTCCTATTTTGGGTGTCAACGGTAACGTGATTATCGCCCACGGAATTTCATCGCCGTTAGCTATCAAGAATATGATAAGTCTGGCGATCCGTCAGGTTGAATCGGGTGCTTACACAAAAATTGCACAAGCATTGAGTTAGTCTAAAAGTTTACGGTTTACAGTTAACTCACGGTAACGTAACGAATCTGCATTACGTTAGCCAACTAAACAGCAGAAGACTGCAAACAGAAGACTTTTTAATACCGTCTATGAGTAAAGCTGCCATTACTGGAATTCACGGCTATGTTCCCGATTATGTGCTGACCAATGCTGAATTGGAGCGCATGGTGGATACGAACGATGAATGGATTACGAGCCGCACAGGTATTAAAGAGCGGCACATTCTGAAAGGTGAGGGTTTAGGTACGTCTCACATGGGTGCAAAGGCAGTGGCAGGCCTGCTCGAGAAATTGGATGTCAAGCCTGAAGAAGTCGATTTATTGATATGTGCCACCACTACGCCCGATTACGTATTTCCCTGTACGGCAAATCTGATCTGCGATATGGTCGGCATCCGTAACATCGGAAGTTTTGATATTCAGGCGGCTTGTTCAGGATTTTTGTACGCGTTAACTATTGGTTCTCAATTTATTGAGACGGGTCGCTACAAGAAAGTAGTGGTGGTAGGCGCTGATAAAATGTCAGCAATTATCGACTACACCGACCGAACAACCTGCGTTCTGTTTGGTGATGGAGCTGGAGCCGTTATGCTCGAACCGAGTGATGAAGGCTTTGGTGTGCTTGATTCCATTATTAAATCGGATGGGGCGGGGCAAACACACTTATTTCAGAAAGCGGGTGGCAGTCGATACCCACCTACCCACGAAACGGTGGAAAAACGGTGGCACTACGTTTATCAGGATGGGCCTTCGGTGTTCAAATTTGCCGTTAAGAACATGGCCGACGTATCAGCCGAAATCATGGAGCGCAACCACCTGACTGGCAGTGACGTAGCGTGGTTAGTTCCTCACCAGGCTAACAAACGTATCATCGATGCTACGGCTCACCGGATGGGCATTGAGGCCGATAAGGTCATGATAAATATTAACAGGTACGGCAACACCACAGCTGCTACCATTCCGCTTTGTCTGTTCGATTATGAATCGCAACTGAAGAAGGGAGATAATTTGATTCTGGCCGCTTTTGGCGGAGGATTCACTTGGGGAGCCGCCTACGTTAAATGGGCTTATTAACTTTATATATGGTGTATGAGATAGGATATATTAGAGATTAATTCTATATACCTTACATCATATATCATACACTTTACATCATATATCTTAAACATGGCAACAACCGCAGATATCCGCAACGGGCTGGTTATCAACTTCAACAACGACCTTTTCCAAATCACGGAGTTCCAACACGTAAAGCCGGGTAAAGGCGCAGCTTTTGTACGTACCAAATTAAAAAGCCTGACGACGGGCCGAGTGATCGACAATACATTCAACTCGGGCGTAACCATTTTTCCGGTTCGGGTGGAGCGTCGGAAATTCCAATTTCTTTACAAAGACGAAGCTGGATACAATTTCATGGACCAGGAAACCTTCGATCAGATTAATATCGACGAAAAACTGGTTGATGTTGCCGATCTGATGAAGGAAGGCCAAGAAGTGGACATCATGATAAATGCCGAAAATGATACGCCATTATCGTGTGAACTTCCGCCGTTTGTCGAACTTGAGGTAACCTACGCCGAGCCGGGTATAAAAGGTGATACGGCAAACAGCCCTAAAAAGCGGGTTGAAGTTGAATCAGGGGCCAAAATTATGGTGCCACTTTTCATCGAATCTGGCCAAAAAATTCGGGTCGATACGCGCACACGCGATTATGTTGAACGAGTGAAATAACGAATATTAAACCGTTAGTCGTCAACATAGTTAATGAGTAAACATCCTTTCCTAACCTGCCTTCATTAACTGCGTGACAGAACAATATGACAACACAAGACATCCAGCAGCTTATCGACTTCATCTCACAATCGGGCTTAGATGAAGTTAACATTGAAACAAACGACCTGAAAATCAGCGTTAAGCGGTATGGTTCAGGTGTTCCGGCAACTTCTGCTCCGGCACCTCCCGTTGCTGCAAGTGCAGCACCCGCGCCGGTAGCTCCACCACCAATAGCAACACCCGCTGTAACGCCAACGGCTACTCCTCCAGCCACTCCCAAAGCTGATACGTCTAACTACCTGACTATCAAATCACCAATGATTGGTACGTTCTATCGATCGTCTAACCCGGAAACCCCAATGTTTGTCGAGGTGGGCGATAACGTAACAGAAGGGAAAGTGGTGTGTATTATTGAAGCCATGAAGCTTTTCAACGAAATTGAGTCGGAAATATCCGGCCGCATCGTGAAAGTACTGGTAGAAAACGCTACGCCCGTTGAGTACGATCAGCCTTTGTTTTTGGTAGAACCCATCTAATGGCGAAAGAGCGAAAGAATGAAAGAGCGAAAGTTGTCCGGTAGGTCATTCGCTCTTTCATTCTTTCGCTCTTTCGCTCTTTAAATCTATGTTCAAGAAAATATTAATCGCTAATCGTGGCGAGATTGCGTTACGTATTATTCGTACCTGCCGCGAAATGGGTATAAAAACGGTAGCGGTGTATTCGACCGCCGACCGTGATAGTCTGCACGTTCGTTTCGCCGATGAAGCTGTTTGTATTGGTCCGCCCGTTAGCCGACAATCGTATCTGAGCATTCCCAGCATTATTTCAGCCGCTGAAGTAACCGGAGCTGATGCCATCCATCCAGGTTACGGCTTCCTGTCGGAAAACGCCGAGTTTTCGCAAATCTGCGCCGATTACGGTATCAAATTTATTGGAGCTACGGCCGAGCAAATCAATGGCATGGGCGACAAGGCAACGGCCAAAGCGACTATGAAACTGGCTGGTGTACCCGTTATTCCTGGTTCTGAAGGTTTGCTCGAATCAGTTGAACAGGGCAAGAGACTATCGGCCGAAATGGGCTATCCGGTTATCGTAAAAGCGACGGCTGGTGGCGGTGGACGCGGTATGCGGATTGTTCGTACAGAAGCTGATTTCGAGAAAGCCTGGAACGATGCCCGTACTGAAGCCGGTGCCGCTTTCGGAAACGATGGTTTGTATCTGGAAAAATACGTAGAAGACCCGCGACACATCGAAATACAAATCGTTGGCGATCAATATGGGAAGGTTTGCCACCTCTCAGAGCGGGATTGCTCGATTCAACGTCGGCACCAGAAACTGGTTGAAGAAACGCCTTCGCCAATCGTCTCAGACGAACTTCGTATGCAAATGGGCGAAGCGGCCATCAAAGGTGCGCAGGCTATTGGTTATGAAGGAGCGGGTACCATCGAGTTTCTGGTCGATAAATACGGGAAGTTTTATTTCATGGAAATGAACACCCGGATACAGGTTGAGCACCCGATTACGGAAGAAGTAACGGATTTCGACCTCATCAAAGAACAGATCAAAGTGGCTGCTGGTACGGAAATTTCTGGCCGCAATTACACGCCGAAACTCTACGCCATGGAGTGCCGGATTAATGCCGAAGACCCAGCTAACGGCTTCCGTCCGTCGCCCGGTAAGATCACAAATCTGCATTTCCCTGGTGGACACGGCGTTCGCATCGACAGCCACGTGTACAGCGGCTACACAATTCCGCCAAATTATGACTCCATGATTGCCAAGCTGATCGTGTCGGGCCAATCGCGGGAGGAAGTGATTACGCGCATGAAACGCGCCTTGCAGGAGTTTGTGATTGAGGGTATTAAAACCACGATTCCGTTCCATATAAAACTAATGGACGATCCTAAATTCCGGTCTGGTCAGTTCACGACGGCCTTTCTGGAAGGGTTTGATTTTAGTACGCTGTAATGTAGACCGAAGGTCCGCGCTACGTTAGAAAAAATGAGGTGTCTTGCTTTAGGCTAAGACACCTCATTTTTATTTAAACCCACCGGAATGAATCACCTTGCTACGGCCGATTATGTAGTCTTTCTTATCTATTTCATTATTGTCGTCGGCTACGGATACTGGATTTACCAGCGTAGGCGAAAAAAGAGCGTCGACACTCACGATTTCTTTCTGGCAGAGGGTTCCTTGACCTGGTGGGCCATTGGCGCTTCACTCATTGCCTCAAATATCTCGGCTGAGCACTTCATTGGAATGGCGGGTTCCGGCTTCGCGATGGGGCTGGCTATTTCGTCGTATGAGTGGTTTGCAGCCGCTGTGCTCATTATCGTCGCCGTCTTTTTTATTCCGATTTATCTGCGAAATCGTATCTATACCATGCCGCAATTTTTAGCGCAGCGGTACAGCGATACGGTGAGTACCATTCTGGCTATCTTCTGGCTGGTGGTATACGTATTGGTCAACCTTACGTCGATTCTGTATCTGGGCGCTATTGCTATTGAATCGCTGGTGGGGATTTCGTTTACTACGTGTACCATTGGATTGGCGGTATTTGCTATTTTCATCACGTTGGGTGGCATGAAGGTAATTGGGTATACGGATGTGATTCAAGTAGTTGTGCTAATTTTTGGAGGCTTGGTTGTTACGTATCTGGCGTTAGATTTGGTCGCGCAACAAACAGGAACCACAAGTGTATGGAATGGCTTGTTGTCGCTACGTCAAAAAGCCAATTCACACTTTCACATGTTTTTCCCAAAAGGCCACCCACAATACGAAGTGCTACCGGGTATGGCACTGGTAACGGGCGGTATGTGGCTCAATAATCTGTACTATTGGGGCTGCAACCAGTATATTGTTCAGCGGGCTTTGGGGGCTGATTTAAAAACAGCACGTAGCGGTATTCTCTTTGCGGCTTTCATGAAACTGATGATTCCGCTCATCGTGGTTATTCCGGGGATTGCCGCTTACGTATTGTATCAGAGCGGACCTTTCCGCGATGCGATGACTGATGCTTCGGGTGTTGTGAAACCCGACCACGCTTACCCAGTATTGATGAATCTGTTGCCGGTCGGTATGAAAGGGCTGGCTTTTGCCGCGCTGACGGCCGCTATCGTGGCGTCTCTGGCGAGTAAGTGTAATTCCATTTCAACCATTTTTACCCTCGATCTGTACAAGAAATACGTTGATCCGAAAGCATCTGAGCAGAAGTTGGTGAACGTAGGACGCTGGGCGGTAGTCGTATCGTTCGCTATTGCGCTCGGTATAGCGCCTATGCTACGTTCGCTCGATCAGGTCTACCAATACATTCAGGAATACACCAACTTTGTTACACCGGGCATTTTTGCCATTTTCCTATTGGGTTTCTTCTGGAAACGCGCCACCAATCGGGCCGCTTTGACGGTGGCTATCCTAACGCTTCCTTTCTCGCTTGCGCTCAAATTTTGGCCCGATATAATGGCTAACTTCGGTATTGAGGCTGAGTCGATTCCATTTCTACACCGGACAACGTGGGTTTTCTGCATCGACGTAGCGCTGATGATTCTTGTCTCGCTGACGGACCCGGCTAGCCAAAAAGAGAACGATACAATTGTTGTTGATAAAAGTATGTTCCGGGTAACGCCTTCGTTCGTGGTCGGTTCTGTGATAATTTTCGGTATTTTGGGCATATTGTACACCGTTTTCTGGTAATGTCTCATGCCGAACGTAGTGATAGCGGCTCTACTATTGCTGGTAACCCCCGTTTTTGCCCAACTACCTGAGCGATTCGATTCACTCATGCAGGCTACCACCAAACCTAATCTGCCGGGAGCGGCTTTACTGGTCGAAATAGACGGGAAAGTTATCTATCAGCATGGGTATGGCTTGGCGAACGTAGCGCAGAAAAAGAACATCACGCCAACCACCAATTTCCGCATGGCGTCGGTGACTAAGCAGTTTACGGCGATGGGCGTACTTCTGCTGGAGAAAGAAGGAAAACTGTCGTTGGATGACCCGCTTATTCGGTTTTTTCCTGAACTGAATGTCCAGGTGGCGCGGAAGGTGCAGGTGCGGAATCTGTTAACACATACATCGGGAATTCTGGATTATGAATCGCTGATGTCGCCCAAACAGACCAAGCAACTGCTGGATGCCGACGTACTGAATCTGCTGAAGGACCGTGATTCGCTGTATTTTGAGCCGGGAAGTCAATTTCGGTATAGTAACTCCGCCTATGGTCTGTTGGCGCTTCTCATCGAGCGCGTGTCGGGTGATACGTATGCTACGTTCCTGCGAGAACGTATTTTTAAACCGCTTCAAATGAATCAGTCGGTGGTTTATGAAGCCGAAAAACCTATTGCTAACCGGGCTATAGGGTATCGCAAAAAAGGGAAAGTATTTACCTTCTCCGACCAAAGCCTGACCAGCGCTACAAAAGGGGATGGTGGCGTTTATACCTCACTGGCAGACTATCAGAAATGGATCAACGCACTACGTAACAATACGTCGCTTGATTTAAATGTTGCTCTAAATCGCACGAAACAAACCATTTCGGCAAACCCAGGAAGTTACTACGCGGCTGGGTGGTTTTTCCGGCAACCCAATAATCCAGTCCTTTTTCACTCGGGAAGTACGTGTGGGTTCAACAATTTTGTTGTCTCAGTACCCGATAAAAAGTTTCTAATGGCATACTTTTCGAATAAAGCAGATAATAAAGCTAACGCGGCCGCCGTATTGAAACTATTAGCCAGTACCAATCTAACCGAACTCGCTGATATATTGACCCTTGATGAGTTGACCCAATAATAAGTTTTGATTTGAACCCTATCGGTATCTTATTGGTTTTCAGTAATAATTTTAAGAAATTTGTTGCCTAAATTTTCACTTAACATGATCAGCGAAACCGCCCCTCTTGCCAGTCTTGATGTATGGGAAGATGACGTATTGAGCCGTTACCCCCAGCCGGAGCATAAAGCGAAGGAAGACTACCGTAACTACGACACGCCCGAGCGTGATACCGTTCGGGAGTTTTATCGACTGAATCACACGTATCAGACGTATGATTTCGTGCGCGAAAAAGAGCGGGAGTTTCTGAAATTCGACAAAAAAGAATTGCCAGTTTGGGGGGCGATGGAATTCCTGAACACTCTCGTCGACGATTCTGACCCCGACACCGACCTCGATCAGCTTCAGCACCTACTGCAAACCGCTGAATCCATTCGCGCCGACGGTCACCCGGATTGGTTTGTGCTGACGGGTTTCCTGCACGATATGGGCAAAGTGCTGTGTCTGTTCGGTGAACCGCAGTGGGCCGTAGTAGGCGATACGTTCCCGGTTGGTTGTGCGCATTCGGATAAGATCGTTTATCCCGAATTTTTCGCCAACAATCCCGACAGTTACGATGAGAAATACAACACGAAATACGGTGTTTATGAACCGAATTGCGGCCTACGTAACGTGCATATGTCGTGGGGGCATGACGAGTATCTGTACCAGATTATGAAGCCTTATATGCCCGAGCCAGCGCTCTATATGATGCGCTATCACTCGTTCTATTCGCAGCACCGCGAAGAGGCTTATAATCATTTGATGGACGACCACGACCACGAAATGTTCAAGTGGGTGCGTAAATTCAATCCGTACGATTTGTATTCGAAAAGCCCTAAACCACCGGTTGTGAGCGAATTGAAACCTTATTACGAAGATTTAATTGCCAAATACCTGCCTGCGACGCTGAAATTGTAACAGTTTCGCAAGTGTGATACGTAACGTTCCGTAAGTAGTTGTTTTTCTTTCAACTGCTTACGGAATTTTTATTGTCAGAATCTGTAGTTTTGGACGTACTACGTTCTCACCATGCTCCTCTTTTTCATCTCCCTTTACCTGCTTTCCAACGTAGCGGTTGGTGCCTGGGCCGCTCGTAAAGTCACTACGTCGCAGGATTTCGTATTGGCGGGTCGGGGGTTGCCGTTGTTTCTGGCCGCATCCGTTACGTTCGCTACGTGGTTTGGCTCCGAAACCATCATGGGCGCTCCGGCAATGTTTGTCGAAGGCGGATTACTCGCCGTTATCGAGGAGCCTTTTGGGTCGGCGCTGTGCCTGTTTCTGGTCGGAGCTTTTTTTGCGCGACCGCTGTATAAACTCAATATCACTACGTTCTGCGATTATTTCCGAATTCGGTTCGGGCGGTCGGCGGAATTGTTGTCGGCGTTGATGGTGATTCCATCGTATTTCAGCTGGATTGCGGCACAATTGGTAGCGATTGGCATCGTCCTGAGCGTAGTGACCGACATACCACGTGAGTACTGCGTCATTGGTAGTGCCACGATTGTGATGATTTATACGCTAATGGGCGGTATGTGGTCGATTTCGGTTACCGACTTTTTTCATAACCTAATCATCATTGTGGCGTTGGCGGTGTTAGCTGTTTTACTCTGGAAAGACGTAGGAGGGTGGGAGGTCATCCAGCAACGAACTCAACCCGGCTTTTTCCGTTTTTTTCCCAATCATACGACCAAAGACTGGCTCGAATATGTAGCGGCCTGGATTACGATTGGTTTGGGGTCTATTCCTCAGCAGGACGTTTTTCAGCGGGTTATGTCGGCGAAGTCAGAAAAGATTTCTGTTCGGGCATCGTATCTGGCGTCGGGAATGTACCTGACCATTGCCATGCTGCCGCTGTTCATTGCATTAAGCGCCAAAATACTCCACCCGGATTTGCCTAAAGACAGTCAGCTTATCATTCCGAATATGGTGATGCGCCACGGCAGTTTACCGCTTCAAATATTGTTTTTTGGCGCTGTTACGTCGGCCATTCTGAGCGTGTCAAGTGGCGCAATTCTGGCTCCTTCAACCGTTTTTGGCGAGAACGTAATGAAATTCTTCCGGCCCGACATCAGTGATAAAGCACTCTTGGCAACGATACGTTGGGCGGTGGTCGTTATCACGGTTGTTTGCGTACTTATGAGCACCACGCGCGACACTAATATTTTCGATTTGGTAGGCGAATCGTCTGCGTTTAGTCTAGTTTCATTGTTTGTGCCGCTGGCTGCTGGCATTTACTGGAAACGGGCCAATCTGACGGGTTGCCTTTGCTCAATGGCGATCGGTTTTGGCGTCTGGTTAATTTGTCTGTGGCAGGACACGTCATATCCGCCTATCATTTGGGGATTACTGGCCAGTCTGGCAGGCATGGTAGCTGGTAGTTTGCTGAACCCTAGACAAAGTCTTAAACCAACTGCTAGTTGAGGAGTTAGAGCGCTACGTATCCAGCAAACGACGGTGGTAATTGATCTGACCGAGGTGATACGTTAGATGCGTGGTTAAATGAACCAGGAAATACGCTGTTGAGGTTGGTTTGTCGAACACCAGCATCGGATATTCTGCTTCAAGTTTCTCGTCCGTTACGTTGTTTAGGCCTTTCTCAACAGCAGCCATCGTTTCGTCAATTTTAGTCAACAACTCTGTTCGCGGAATATTTTTGAGCGAAAACTCAAGCTCGCGGTTGCGAACGTAGCCTGTTTTGCCAAACTCACCACCAATGTAGGTATTTAGATTACCAATTAAATGCAGGCATAAGTTTCCCGCCGAATTGGCAATGTTTTTCTCAACGTACCAGATTTTCTGTTCCTCTCGATAAAGGCTTATTTCCAATCTCAACTTCTCAAGATCGCGTTTGAAAAGCGTTTTCAGTACGTCTATCAGCATCATTTTTCTGATTAGAATTTACCCAAAATATTGTTGTTCGATACGTCCAACGTAGCCCAGATACGTAGCAGAGCTAAACCACGACTGAAGTCTGGCACCAATGTTTGGGTATAGATTCAGGCTATCGAGTTCGCTGACTGACTTCCAGGCTAGTTCAAGGGCGGTAGTTTCGGCTGGGTTCAATTTGGGTTCACCTACTACGTTCCGAGCGGCAAATACTACGTGCAACACGTCGTCGTTACGTTGCGTCAGCAGCATTTCGCCCGCTAGAATCATCTCGCCAACATCGACAGAAACACCTAGTTCTTCCTGAATTTCACGCGCTACCGTTTCAGGTAAGGTTTCGCCCCGATCGGGGCTACCGCCCGGAAGCGCGAATACATCCTGACCGCCATATTGATAGCGCATGAATAAAATCTCGGTTTGATCGGCGTTTTGCTGCCAGATTAGGGCACAAGGGCGAACTTTCATGTTGGCAACTTAAAAAAAGCGGTAGTCTTTCCCAATATGTTTTTGGAAAAGGCTACCGCTGGTATAAAAGAAGTGCCTATTTAATTCAAATCACGCGTCGTTTCGAACAAGAACCAGATACGACGTTCGGTTTCGTCGATAAAATTCTCCAGCAAGCTGGCTGTTGCTACGTCTTCGGCATCATCGGCAATCTGGTGAGCATCACGCATGGCTTTGGCCATTTTCTCGTTTTCAGCGAGCAGATCCAACAGCATGTCTTTTGGTGCGACAAAATCCTCATCGTTATCTTTTACCCGCTGTAACTGAGCGATGTGCGCAACTGAACGGATCGTATTAGCGCCAATTTTTCGGACACGTTCGGCTAGGGGGTCAATCGTCGCGAAAATTTGCTCGGCCTGTTCATCCAGCAACAAGTGATAATCGCGGAAATGACGGCCCGATACGTGCCAATGGTAATTTTTGGTTTTGATGTAAAGCGCAAACGCGTCGGCAACCAGTCGATTCAGGGCTTCCGCTACTTTCTCCCGTCCTTTTTCTTTCAGGTCAGACGGTGTATCTAACTCTCCAACTTGATTAATCGCTTTCATAACGTATTTAATTTTAAGCTTACTCTTGATTTTATAGAAAACACCAATGTATGTCCCATTGTTCGGTGCGTTACCATCAGAACCTCGCTACGTCACATTATTGTTATCTTTGAAAAAATGGAATGGTTATGACAGCGCAGGAGAAAAAACAACAACTCGTTGAGAAGGTACAGCAGATACCGGAAAGTTATTACGACGATGTGAATAAAATGCTTGATGCTATTATGAGCAATCAGGAGGCAGATCGAAGAAAACGGTTTGAGCAATTATTGGCTGAAACGTCAGCAAAATATAAAGCGGTTTGGGAAGCTTTAGCCTGATATGATTTATCTGATCAAACTGGAAATAATCGCAGTTAACGTAGCATCGAGAGATCATTCTCTCGAACTATGCAGGCATGGTTCAAAGCGAATATTCAACCGTTGTAATCACTACGTTGTCAACAAATCCTAGGCTCTTTCGCTACGTTAAAAACGCGCTAATACTTTCTCCGAAACAGTTTTCCCTATCGACAGCGACGACGTAGCGGCAGGCGAGGGGGCATTCACTACGTTAATAGCTTTGTCGGTTTCCAAAATAGCAAAATCGTCGAGGAGTCCGCCCGTGCGGTCGCAGGCTTGCGCGCGAACACCTGCGCCACCCGGTTCGAGGTCGGCTTCCTGAATATCGGGAATGAGGGCTTGCAGGGCTTTTGTAAACGCTGATTTCGAGAAGGATCGGTACATCTCGCCTAAACCTGTTTCCCAATATTTGGCTGCTAC
This sequence comes from Spirosoma flavus, assembly GCF_054778555.1. Classification (NCBI taxonomy): domain Bacteria; kingdom Pseudomonadati; phylum Bacteroidota; class Cytophagia; order Cytophagales; family Cytophagaceae; genus Spirosoma; species Spirosoma flavus. The sequence continues at coordinate 29,669 of NZ_BAAGZL010000001.1, read as the reverse complement.
TTTCTGAAAACCTGGCCACGACAGTGTCTCAAACAACTCTTTCAAATTGATGGATGACTTTGTATAGCCTTCCCGTTGAAACGCTAATACCGCATTTGGTCCAGCTTCTACACCGCCGTGAACCATCCGGGTGAAGTGAACGCCTAAGAAGGGGAAGTTAGGATCTGGTACCGGATAAATCAGGTTTTTTACCAGATATTCTTTATGAGGCTTTAGCTTGAAATATTCACCCCGGAACGGTACGATACGTACATCGACGGCTTCACGCTGAGTAAGTTGGGCGATTTTATCGGAATACAGGCCAGCACAGTTGACCACTAGTTTTGTCTCATAACGACCTTTATCCGTTACAACAATGCTCAAACTAGTACCGGGCGTTACCTGTTCTACACGCTCATTGAACCGGATTTCGCCACCTAGTTCCAGAAATTTGGCGGCATATTTTTCGGTAACCTGCTTATAATCAACAATACCCGTTTGCGGAACGAACATGCCAGCTACGCCATTGACGTAGGGCTCAATTTCGCGCATTTCGGCGATTGTAAGCTTTTTCAGCCCGCCCAAACCGTTTTGCTGACCACGCTGATAGAGGGTTTCCAGTTGAGGAAGTTCTTCCTGCTTGGTGGCTACTACAATCTTACCACAAAGGTCGTAAGGTATGTTTTCAGCATCACAGAAATCAATGAGCATTTGGTATCCACGAATGCAGTTCGTTGCTTTCAGGCTACCCGGTTTGTAGTATAATCCAGAGTGGATGACTCCGCTGTTGTGGCCGGTCTGATGGCGCGCAACTCCTGATTCTTTTTCGATCAGAATGATATTTAAGCCCGGTCGTTGCTGTTTTAACTGTAAAGCAGTGGCTAATCCTACAATACCACCACCAATGATTACTACGTCTGTCATGGTGCAAAGGTACGGCCTAGCAACAAAAAAATGGACGTAGCACAGTTAATGCTACGTCCTTTCCATCTTTAGCTGTCGTTTACTATTCTGCCTAACTCTTAGTTAAAAGTGTATTCAAACAAAGAGTGATAATGCAGGGGCTTTTTTCGTTCAGTTGTATTTGTCTGAAAGATGCGGAACAGCTATAATTCGTCACCGGATTTGGATGAAAGGCAAATGGAGTAGACGAGCGGTTCAACGTAGCTGCCCCTCGATCCAATCAAGTCCTCTACCGTATAATGCTTGTGCTAGCCGCACGCGGTTGTCAAAATCATCGTTTGAGGTTTTCCCCTCTTTCGCAAACTGACTGACCAGTTGGGCATTCTCCATGGCCTGCGGATGCTCATATTCCGATTCACTACTGGTTCGAAAATTCGCAAATGCAGGCGCATCAGCTTCGAAATGCTGGAAAAACAAATGTCCACGTGGTGTCCGAACAGCGCACAAAATGCCACTCGCCCGACTGGTCGACGGCGCTAAACTCCCTTCCTGACCACGTTTTAGCACAATGACGCCATCGAAGCCGGACATCATTGCCAGCTCAGCCATTTTCATTTGATACGTAATATGAAAAACCGACGTAACAAGAATCCGGGCGTGACAGGGATTCAGGACTTTTTCGAGAGTGGCCAGAAAAGGCCGTTTAATCATCAGGTGACGTCTGTCGACCCAACGGTTCAGCGAGGGCGACATTGCCTTCTGATCAAGCACCCACCCGTAAGGTTCTAAAACCGTATCCAGTTCGTGATTACTTTGCAGGAATTGGCAGCCTAGATGCATGTACAAATCATGGGCGTTGAGCGTAAATTTCGGTCCTCCTGACCGTCCAACCAGCGACACAGCTCCGTAGCCCCGCTGTTGAAAAAGCTGGGATAGTAGGGGCGTAATCATATAACTATTTTCAACGCCATCGAACGGTTCAGCCAGTTGAACCAACGGACGATCAGCGCAACTCATCTGCTTGAATCCCGGAGCGAATGTCCGTTCAGCCGCGCGCATGAGCCCAAGGTATTCATCGTTGGTTTCGTGGCGAACTCGTAGAATACTGACCGCTAAGGCACGAAACGTTTCACAGTTTTCCCGTCCAAACAGATAATCGCCCAACTGCTGAGCCTCCGAAACCTGTAAATTATCGCCACGCATCAATTTGGTAGCAATGGGCAACATGCCAGCCGACAAATCGGGGCAAAATTTATTGATAAAAAAGGTCGGGTGCGAAAAGGCCCCTTTGCCTATTACGTCCTCCAGCGTTTGTTCTTCAGGCGTTGGCCCTTTAGCGATTAGCGAACCCAAAAAAGCGCCTTTTTGCAGCGGATGAGCTAGTGGATCAGCCAGTGCTTCACGACACGCTGCGATTAATTCGGGCGTGAGGGGTTTGCTGCCATACTTGCCAATACCAATGTGTTTGATACCCCGGCCAAGTGGCGTATCGGTAGGAGGTATATCCAGAACCATACGAATGACAGGTTTAAAAGCGGGAGATAGGGATTTAGTAAAAGTAAAAAAAAGAGGCTACTTACCGATAGCCAACTGGCTCAAAATCAAATTTCTTAATTGATTTCTTCGCACATTTATGTCAAATCACGAAACGGTACTATATAAACCAGAATCAGCATGTTTCTGTCAATAAACTAAGCTTTTGGCATACTGTTCCCGAATTCTTTTTAAGCCTGAAACTTCGCCGTGTTCTATCCTCGATATGCTGATGCCATGTTTTTTACGTTATTAAACCAATTCAGATCGGTTAGCAAACTCAGGGCTATGGAGAAGAATGTTAGGTAATGTTCCGTTGCCGCCTACACCTGTACGCGCAATTCGTCATTGCCGGGTCTGGAATGTTAATCCTCTATTTTTGTGCCCGAATTAATTAGTTGAGTAGTTATGGCAGAACGTATCGCCTATGGAAAAACCTGGTGGGGTCAGGAGTGGCTTAAAGCCCTGACAAGCATCGACATGGCTAATCGACTGCCACGCGGAAAAACCTATGCCAATCAGGGAGCTGTGCACAGTCTGGCCATTAGTCAGAACCAGATTGGTGCGTCTATTAAAGGTTCGGCGCCCCGGCCCTATAAAGCTAAACTCTCGGTTCCTCTGCTGACTGAGCGGGAAAAAGAGGATATTTTGACCGAAATCCGCGATAATCCCGCTACGTTGGCCCAGCTCCTGAATCGGCAGCTTCCGCCCGAATTGATGGAGTTTACGACCCGACGTGGTATCGGATTATTTCCGCATTCGTTTCGAGATTTATCGATGGGATGCTCCTGTCCTGATGTTGCCGTCCCCTGCAAGCATCTGGCTGCGGTCATCTACGTAATTGCCAATGAAATCGACCGAAATCCGTTTCTGGTTTTCCAATTGAAGGGCCTCGACATTCTGGGGGAGCTTCAGAAAAATCAAGTTGATAAAGTAGGGGGAACGCTGGAAACGGTATTATCATTGAAGGAGTTGGGCACTGACGAACTGCCCGACGACGAAGACTGGCACCCCGATGAAAAAGCCCGCGCCAGCCTCGATTTTGCTACAATTCCGCTCCTAACCGATCAACTTCTGGAGTTACTTTCGCCCGACGTTACGTTCGCAAAAGGTGATTTTCATAAGTCGCTGACAAAGGCATACAAACTATTCAGCAAAACACCCGCAATCGATCCAAAAGCCGACAACTCGTCGGCCGAGGATGACGACTGGGAACTCAATTTTAGTGACAGCATTGAGTTACAACTCGATGAAACCATGTCGGTCAAAAAAATCGGCATGTTCAGCGAACACGGTGAACAACGGTCGCTACGTGGTTTTAAGCTGAGTGATTTGCTCAATTGGCTTAGTACGTTGACAGAAGCCGACTGGCCAGAAATGAGCGATTCGGTACGTGCTTTATACCTCACGCAGCAGTTTTCGGCGGCTTTGCTCCGTCGCGGGGCAGTGGTGCCTCAGTTGCTACGTGTCGCGCCCGCCGAAGATCAGTACCGCGTTCGTTGGCTACCCGCTACGTTAAATGAAACCGTTAAACGTATCACAAATATGGTAGCCACGCAGCTTCCACCCACGCTGCTCACGATACGTTGGCAGAAAGAATGGTTGGCGCTTCCGGGTGAGCAGCAGGTTTTGATGCTTTGTTCGCTGTTTCTGCGACGGGCTATTAAGCCAGCTACCATTGAGCTTTGGGAGCGATGGCCATTGGAAGACGCCGACCGGCTTTTTTTCGGCGTTGAAACGCTACGTTTCGAGGGATTCGGCCGGAAAGAAATGCCGTTGGCTATGCAGCTTTGGCTCAATGACTTCTTCCTGACGCATAAGCGATTTGTACCCATTCTGGCTGTCGAAGACACCGAACTTGGTGATGAATTTCATTTACGGTTGCTGGTTCGTGACCGTGATGCCAATGCTACCGACGCACCGATTCCGTTGCCCGATCTGCTGACCAAGAAAAAACACGAGCCGATTCGGATGGCGGTTTTGCAGGATTTGTTAGTGCTGTCCCGGCATTTTCCTGATCTGGCACGATTGACAAAAATTGGCGGGCCGTCTTATTTGACCTATTCTCCGAGTCAGTTTGTTGGCGTTTTGCTTGATACGTTGCCTCGGATGCAACTGTTAGGAATTGCGCTCTGGTTACCGAAATCGCTTCAGCACTGGGTTCGTCCGCAGGCGGGTGGCAGACTGAAAGCCAAAGTCACGGCCGACAATGCCTTTATGCGATTGGACGATATGCTTACTTTCGATTGGCAGGTGGCTTTGGGCGAAGACATGGTTAGTCTGAAGGAGTTTCAGCAGTTGGTTGGACGTAGCACCGGATTGGTAAAAATCAAAGATCAGTACGTATTGATTGACCCCAACGAGCTAAGCAAACTCTACAAACAACTCGAAAATCCACCCGAATTAACCGGTTCAGATTTACTAAAAGCGGCTCTTTCTGAGGAATATCGAGGGAGCCGATTGGGGTTATCGGCGGAAGTGCAGAAGTTGGTTAAGCAGTTTACGGAAAGCAGTTCACAACCTTTACCCGAATCTCTGAATGCTACGTTACGTCCCTATCAGCAACGTGGTTATGACTGGCTGCTGAAGAATACATCATTGGGCATGGGCAGTTTACTGGCCGATGACATGGGACTAGGGAAAACCCTTCAAGTTATTTCGGTACTCTTGAAATTTAAGCAGGAGGGGCGTTTCAATAAGCAAAAAGGGCTTATCGTTCTCCCCACTACGTTGTTGACGAACTGGCAGAAAGAAATTTCGCGTTTCGCACCAGATTTGAAGGCACGCGTTTATCACGGTTCGAACCGCAAACTACCTGAAGACAAGTCTGATACGTATGACTTACTGCTCACTACGTATGGTATTGTTCGAAGCGACCTTGATAAGTTGAAAAAACAGACCTGGGCTATCGTCATTATCGACGAAGCGCAGAACATCAAAAATTCGGATACGGAGCAAACTAAGGCGGTTAAAGCGCTGAAAGCACCCATCCGCGTTGCCCTGAGTGGAACGCCTGTGGAGAACCGTTTATCGGAGTTCTGGAGCATTATGGATTTCGTAAATAAGGGTTACCTGGGTGGGTTGAGCAAGTTTAACGAGGAGTTTGGTAAACCCATCCAACAGGAACGTGACCATCAAAAACTTGATATGTTTCGTCGTGTCACCAGCCCATTTTTATTACGTCGCGTTAAAACCGACCGGAGTATTATTAGCGATCTGCCCGATAAAATTGAGAACAACCAGTTTTGCTCACTCACGACTGAACAGGCGGCTTTGTATGAAAGTGTCGTCCAGCAAAGTTTGCGGGCCATTCAGGACAAAGACGGTATTGCTCGTCGGGGATTGGTATTGAAGCTGATGACAGCGCTGAAGCAGATTGGTAATCATCCGCGCCAATATCTCAAGCAGGGAAACAACCTGCCGGCCTTATCAGGTAAGGCGACAATGCTCCTGAACTTGCTTGAGAACATATACGCCAACCACGAGAAAGTGCTGATTTTCACGCAGTATTACGAAATGGGTGAGCTGTTAACTCAATTCATTCAGCAGACATTCGGCATGCAGCCGTTGTTTCTGCACGGCGGTACGTCGCGCCCGGACCGGGACGAGATGGTTGAGCAATTTCAGAAAAACCGCTCCGACCATACGTTTATTCTCTCGCTCAAAGCGGGCGGCACGGGCTTGAATTTAACGCAGGCAAACCACGTAATACACTACGATTTGTGGTGGAATCCGGCTGTTGAAGCGCAAGCTACTGACCGCGCTTTCCGCATCGGTCAGACTAAAAACGTATTGGTCTACCGGCTCATTAATCAGGGTACGATGGAGGAGAAAATTGACGCCATGATACGTAGTAAAAAGGAGCTGGCCGACCTCAGCGTTAAAACCGGCGAAACCTGGCTTGGCGATTTGAGTGATGCAGAATTGAAGGAGTTGGTGGCGTTGGGATAACGTAATACTTACTACGTACCAATCTCAAAGAAACGAACATCACTGTGAACGGCGTTGAGCAATTCGCGGGTACGTTCGGGGCGGGCGTCGGTGATGAAAATCTGACCGAAAGCACCTTCGTCCATGCGCTGAATCAGTTTGCCGATACGTCTGTCATCCAGCTTATCGAAAATATCGTCTAGGAGTAGAATGGGCTTGATACGTTTCTCGGCCTCCAGTGAATCGAACTGAGCCAGTTTCAAGGCAATTACGAACGTTTTCTGCTGGCCCTGCGAACCAAATTTTTTCAGGGGAACTGATTGTCCGCTGCCGTTATCGATCAGAAACGAATAGTCATCCTTGTGAATGCCCATCGTGGTACGTTGCAAAACCGTATCGCGACGACGAAAATGCCGAAACTCGTCAATAAAGTCTGGATTGCCTACTTCCGATTCATATACGATGTTCACTTCTTCCCGTGAGTCGCTCAGGTAAGCGTAGTGCGCTCGAAAACCGGGTAAATATTCTTCGACAAACTGTTTCCGGCGGTTGTGAATTTTTTGACCAAGCTCGAGCAATGGTACGTCATACGTATCAAGCAGATCGTTATCTACCTGATTCCGTTCTGCGAAAAGTTTAAGGAGACTGTTACGTTGTTTCAGTACCTGCTGATACATCAGGTAATCGCGCAGATAATTTATATCCAGTTGTGATAATACGCCATCAAAAAAGTGTCGGCGATCTTCGCTGTGTTCGCGGACTAGATCGGTATCATTCGGAGCAATTAACACGACTGGAAACCGTCCGATATGCTCGCTGATACGTTCGTACGGCTTTTTATCGGCCATTAACACTTTTCGCTGACCACGTTGCAGGCTGATGGTAATCTGAACCCGGTTTGGATGTCCGCTGGGGACCTGTTCCTCAAATACGCCGTCAATAATAAAATAGTCGGCATCGTGCAGAATGTTCAGCGCATCCTGAGTCTGGAAAGCGCTTTTGCTCAAGGCCAGAAAATAAATAGCATCGAGCAGGTTGGTTTTACCGCTTCCGTTCGGGCCAACAATAACGTTTACCTGCTGTCCGAACCCGTACCGGATGTCTTCGTAATTTTTAAAATTGGTCAGGCTCAGTTTTTCGAGGTACATAGGTGTACTGAGTTACGCGATATTGCGTAATTTTGGGAGTCAAACGCTGATGTCGCTACGTAGTTGCATCGGCATTATAGGCAACAAAGATACAGTCGGTTTGTTACTAGTTATGAAGTACTTTCGGACTGTTAATATCAAATTCGGCAACCCAATGCTACGGCAAAATGGTTGTGATTATTAGTTTCATCGAACAGATTCCTCATGGCAAGCGTCAAAGAGAAAACCTCCTCGGGTAAATCCAAACAGAATGGTCAGGCTCCGGCGGCTGCAAAAACGCAGCATCCAAAAGAGCGTTATATGTACTGGTACGAATCCATGCAGTTGCAGCGCAAGTTCGAAGAGAAAGCCGGGCAGCTCTATGGTCAGCAGAAAATTCGGGGATTTTGTCACCTGTATATTGGCCAGGAAGCCTGCTCATCGGGCTCTTACACAGCGCTTACCAAAGATGACAAATGGATCACCGCTTACCGCGATCACGGTATTCCGCTCGCGTTAGGTTCTGACCCCAAAGCAATTATGGCCGAGTTGTTTGCCAAGCAAACCGGCTCTTCGAAAGGAAAAGGCGGCTCGATGCACATCTTCGATAAGTCGGTTAATTTCGTCGGTGGCCACGGCATTGTTGGTGCACAAATTCCGATGGGCGCGGGTATTGGTTTTGCGGAGAAATACAACAAGACTAATAACCTCTGCATTACGTTCATGGGCGATGGCGCCGTCCGTCAGGGTGCGTTGCACGAAGCTTTTAACATGGCTATGCTCTGGAAAATACCGGTCATTTTCGTGGTAGAAAACAACGGCTATGCGATGGGTACGTCTGTTGCGCGTACGTCGAACGTAACGGATTTATACACGCTGGCGGAAGCTTACGATATGCCCTCTGAGCCGGTTGACGCGATGAGCGTTGAAGCCGTTCACGAAGCCGTTAGCCGGGCCGCCGAACGTGCTCGGGCAGGAGAGGGGCCAACCTTCCTTGAGTTCCGGACGTATCGTTACCGTGGTCATTCAATGTCGGACCCTCAGAAATACCGGTCTAAGGATGAAGTAGAATCGTATAAAATGCGTGACCCAATCGAGCAAGTTAAAGCTGCGATTTTAGAGAAAGGTTTCGCGACAGAAGATGAGCTTACGGCCATTGATCAGAAGATAAAAGGCATTGTGGATGAGTCTGTTCGGTTTGCTGAAGAGTCGCCATATCCCCCAGCAGAAGAAGCGTTTAAAGACGTTTATATGCAACAGGATTATCCTTTCTTAATGGAGTAATTCTGAATTTGTTCTTTATGTTATGTCCGGGCTTATAACCCGGACATTTTTTTGAACTTTCATTCAATATTAAATGTATATACATCAAATGTCGTTGTATTTAAAATACAATCAGAAACATTACCACCTTTTAACGTATTAAGCAATTATGGAAACCCTGATCAATGGCCTTCACCACGTAACAACTCTGGCGGGCGATACGCAACGTAACGTTGATTTTTACACCGATATTCTGGGACTTCGTTTGGTAAAGAAAACGGTGAATTTTGACGCGCCTGACGTCTACCATTTATATTACGGTAACGAAACCGGCTCCCCCGGAACGATTCTAACTTTCTTTCCATACGGCGGTATTCCTCGGGGGCGTAAAGGTGTTGGGCAGTTGACGTACACGGCATTTTCCGCTCCGACCGCTTCCTTAAGCTATTGGATGGACCGTTTGCATGAATTTCATATTCCTCATACAGGCCCTCAAAATCGTTTTTCTGAAACGTACATACGCTTCGAGGATTACGACGGCATGGGTATTGAACTTGTCTTTACAAGCGATGATTTGCGGCCTGGTTGGGACAATGGACGGATTCCAGCAGAGTTTTCCATACGTGGTTTTTATACCGCTACGTTAAACGAACTCCGCACTGATCGGACGATCAACCTTTTGACGGAGATTATGCAACATACGCTGGTAGGTGAGGAGGGAGGTCGTTTCCGGTTCAAAGCTGGTAATGGTGGCCCCGGAAATTTTGTCGATGTTTTGCACTCGCCTACGGATGTGCATGCACTACAAGGGGCAGGTTCGGTACACCACGTAGCGTTCTCAACCAACACTGACGAAACCCAGTTGATTATTCAGCAACAGTTAGCGGAGGCTGGTTACCACGTAACACCGGTTCAGGACCGTAACTATTTTAACAGTATCTATTTCCGTGAGCCGGGCGGAATTCTGTTTGAAGTGGCGACAAATCCTCCAGGATTTACGGTGGATGAGCCGCTCGCTACGTTAGGCACTACGTTGAAATTGCCTCCACAATATGAAGCTCGGCGGGCTAAACTCGAAGCCGCGCTTCCGGAAATCGTTTTGAAATAATTTATTTTCAAAAGGCTTGCGGTGAGCAGACGTATTAGTTTGTACTACGTTGCTCACCGCAAGTATTTTTAACGTATCGAACGATTATGATTCACAACCCTAATAATATTATCACAGCCGGAGTACCACTTGAAACGGCCTCAAAAGTCATGATTATGGTTCATGGAAGAGGTGGCTCCGCTCGTGATATTTTGTCGCTTTCGCAGTATGTTCAGGATAAAGATTTTGCGTTTATTGCTCCGGAAGCAAATGGAAACACTTGGTATCCGTACTCTTTCCTGCGACCCACCTCCGATAACGAGCCTTACCTGTCTTCTGCCCTTGAAGTCATGGCAAGTTTGCGTGCACGTATGCAGTCTGATTTCAATTTTAAATTACCACAGATTTACTGGCTAGGTTTTTCGCAAGGTGCTTGTCTGATGCTCGAATTTGTGGCACGTAACGCGGCTCAATACGGTGGAGTTTTTGGGCTGAGTGGAGGATTAATCGGTCCCGATGGTACGTCTCGTAACTACGATGGAATGTTAGAAAATACGCCTGTTTTTTTGGGGTGTAGTGACAATGATTCTCATGTTCCGAAGGAGCGCGTTCTAGAAACGGAAAACATATTTCGTGGCATGGGGGGTAAGGTAACGGCCAAGTTATACCCAAATTTTTCGCACACCATCAACGAAGATGAGTTAAACCTTGTTAATTTGCTGATAACCGATTCGCATTAGTCGGCTTTGTATTTAACAAAATTGCCTATGAGCCAATACATGGTTGAATTCGACCTTCCGTCTGTTATGGATGAAGACTTTGCAAATCTGATTCCGGCCCAACGGCTCAAAGTAGAAGAACTGATGGAAAAAGGAGTTTTATTATCTTATTCTCTTTCCATTGATCGACAAAAACTTTGGTGCATTTTCAAAGTAGATTCGGAGTTAGAAGCGATGGAATATATTGCCGAATTTCCGCTCATAAAATACATGACCCCAATGATTACTGAACTCATGTTTCATAATATGATTGCGGCTAGGATTCCTCTCTTTTCATTGAACTAATATTAGTGAAAAAGCCCTTTTAAATAAGGGCTTTTTTGTGTGAAACAATTGGACTTTAGTTTTAGTATTTTGCTAAAACTACTTATGTAACCAGGTTTTTGCAGGTTACATAAGTAGTTAAGTGCCTGATAATCAAGTTTCACGTGGAACATAGCACCAATAAGTCATCCACTAAGTCTTTATAAAAATTTCATGAAAACAAACGTACTGATTTGCCACTCTGAAAGTGAATTGGAAGCGCATTTTTCAGAGGATTTTATTGCACATATTGATGGAAAAAAAACCATAACACTACGTCAATTTTATGAAGAAATTGCTGATGTATTAGAGATACCAGATTTCGGTTTTAACCTCGACGCATTAAGTGTTTCTCTTAACGATTTACAATGGTTGGAAGACAGACGTATTGTCTTATATTTCACCGATACAGATTCACTAATAAGTAAAGAACGTGATCCGGCAAAAGTGGGTGCGCTGCTAAGTGTTTTAGATGCAACAGCCGAGGACTGGAAATGGGTTGATGAGGGCGAAAATCTCGATCCAAAAGAAATCATTATTGTATTTGAAGAAAGTAATCGGATTCGAAAATTCCTCGAAAATGAGGCCATTGACTACATCGAAATAGCAGCCTTATAGTAGCATTCCACTGCAACAATTTTGCCAAACTCACTGTTACATTTATGTGCCGCCGGAAAAGTCTTCCAGCGGCTTTTCGTGTTAAAAGATTCAGAATGGGCATAAGAAATGAACGTAGTTTTTCTGTATGGTAACTGAATCGTAAGTCAACTATTTCAACCTGAATTCCACTTGAAACCTGAAGAATTGATCGGTCTATACGCCGACGATAGTCTCATAAAATTGTTGGCTGAGCCTTTCTCCCGCAAGCAGTCAGCCGAAGTGCAGCGATTACAAATCAAAGGACTATCAGGAAGTTTAGATGCCGTTCTGGCCTCAACAATTTTTAAGTCAGCTGGCGGAAATCACTTATTCATTATGACCGATCGTGATGAGGCCGCCTACTTTTTTAACGATTTACAAAATCTGTTAAGCCGAGAGGTGCTGCTTTTTCCGATGTCGTATAAAAAACCTTATCAGTATGAGGAGGTCGAAAATGCGAACGTATTAATGCGGGCAGAAGTCCTGAATAAATTGAATCCGGCACCTAAGGAGGGACTGCTGATGGTAACGTATCCAGAAGCACTGTCTGAAAAAGTTATCAATAAACGGTCGTTACAAGCTAATACGTTGACCATACGGGTGGGAGAGAAGGTGGATACAACTTTTGTATCAGAACTGCTCCAGACGTATGAATTTGAGAAGACGGACTTCGTGTATGAAGCCGGCCAGTTCTCAGTACGCGGGGGGATAATTGACGTATTCTCGTTTGCCAGTGAGTTTCCATACCGGATTGATCTGTTTGACGACGAAGTAGAAAGTATCCGCAAATTCAATCCAGAATCACAGCTTTCTACCGACCCGGTTGACTTCATTAATATCATTCCCAATATTCAGACAAAACTGATTGAGGAAAGCCGTGAACCATTTTTCGATTTCCTGCCAGAGGGCACAACAGTTTGGGCGAAGGATGTTGAATTCACACTTGAAATTATTGATAATAGTTACGAAAAAGCGGAACAAAGTTTTGCTTCGATACTTGCAAGCAGTGGCGGTATACAGGTGATTTCAGATCCGAGCGATTTATTCGAAACCCGTCGAACCTTCTTGAATGACCTGAAGAAATTCCGGACTGTGGAATTCGGTCGCAAATTCTATTTTAAAACCGAAGGAAAACAACAGTATATATCGAAACCACAGCCTTCGTTTAACCGAGATTTCAAGCGGCTCGTTGATACGTTAGGGGAAAATCAGGCAAAAGGGTTTACGAACGTGATCGCTGCCGAATCGTTCAAACAACTCGACCGACTACGTACTATTTTCGAAGAACTTGACCCGTTCGTGAAATTTCAGCCTATGAATATTGGGCTGCGAGAAGGGTTTATTGATGAGGCAGTAAAAATCGCCTGTTTCACGGATCACCAAATCTTCGATCGATATTATAAGTATCGTGTTCAGGATAAATTTTCGAAATCGAAAGCGCTGACACTTCGTGAGCTGAAGACACTGCAACCGGGCGACTACGTAACGCATGTTGATCATGGAATCGGGCGCTTTGCGGGTCTGGAGAAAGTTGATCATGCCGGGAACGAGCAAGAAGCAATACGTCTCATTTATCGTGATAATGACATTTTGCTTGTAAGTATTCACAGCTTACATAAAATCGCAAAATACAGCGGCAAGGAGGGCGGTCCTCCGGTGATGAGTAAGCTAGGGTCGCAGGAGTGGGAGAATAAGAAATCTCGTATACGGAAGCAGGTAAAAGACATTGCTCGGGAGTTAATCGCACTTTATGCCAAACGACGTACCGCGCCCGGCTATGCTTATAGCCGTGATAGCTTTCTTCAGGCAGAGTTAGAATCATCTTTCTTATACGAAGACACTCCTGATCAGGCAAAAGCAACGAACGACGTAAAGGACGACATGGAGCGTCCGCACCCGATGGATAGGCTTGTGTGTGGTGATGTTGGTTTTGGGAAAACTGAAGTGGCGATACGTGCCGCCTTCAAAGCGGTCACTGATAACAAACAGGTAGCAATGCTGGTGCCGACCACTATATTGGCCATGCAACATTTTAAGACGTTTAGCGAGCGTCTGAGCGACTTTCCAGTGAAGATCGAGTATATCAATCGTTTCAGGACCTCAGCTCAAATTAAAGAGATTTTGAAAGGTGTTACGTCGGGCGAAATCGGAATATTGATTGGAACGCATCGTATCGTCAACAAAGACATCAAGTTTAAAGATTTAGGTTTATTGGTAATTGATGAAGAACAGAAGTTTGGTGTAAAAACCAAAGACCGCCTTAAAGAGATGCGGGTGGAAGTAGATGTATTGACACTAACAGCAACACCTATTCCACGGACACTACACTTCTCGCTTATGGGTGCGCGGGATTTATCTGTAATCGCAACACCTCCACCGAACCGGCAGCCCGTTACAACCGAAGTACACCCCTATAATGAAACTATTATTCGGGATGCTGTCAGTTATGAGATTCGACGGGGAGGACAAGTTTTCTTTGTACACAATCGTGTAAGCGATATTGAATCAATTGGCAATTTAATCATGCGGCTGGTACCAGAAGCACGTATCGGTGTTGCACATGGTCAGATGGAAGGAGATCGTCTGGAACGTATCATGACCCGATTTATCGAGGGCGATTATGACGTATTGATTTCGACGAACATCATTGAATCGGGTCTGGATATTCCGAACGCAAACACCATTTTGATAAACAACGCTCATTATTTCGGATTGTCTGATTTGCACCAAATGCGGGGTAGGGTAGGGCGATCTAATCGAAAAGCCTTCTGTTATCTTCTTACGCCACCACCGACAGTACTAACAGCAGATGCCCGTAAACGACTTCAAACGCTTGAGGATTTTTCGGATCTGGGAGAAGGATTCAAAATCGCCATGCGCGATCTTGATATTCGAGGAGCAGGAAACCTACTAGGAGCTGAGCAAAGTGGCTTTATCAACGATTTGGGTTTTGAGATGTATCACAAAGTTCTGGATGAAGCGGTTCAGGAGTTACGCGAAAATGAATTCAAAGATTTGTTCGAAGCTAAACCGGGAGACTTGAAACTTGCTCTTCCAGACACAGTAATTGAAACTGATTTGCAGGTTGTAATCCCCGAACGCTACGTCTCCAATATATCGGAACGGTTGGCGTTATATACACGCTTGGATAGCTTACAAAACATTACTGAACTAGAAGCTTTTCGGCAAGAAATTATCGACCGGTTTGGGCCAATGCCTGAGGAAGTCCAAAATCTGATCAAAATGGTTAATGTGCGCTGGAAAGCAGAGCAATTATACCTCGAAAAACTGACCTTAAAGAATAATATCCTGAAAGGATACTTCGTTTCTAACGGGAACGACGACTTCTTCCGATCAGACCAGTTTGGCAAGGTAATTGACTACATCAAGCGAAACCCGGCAAATTGTTCACTGAAGGAGTCGAAGGGAAGGCCCATTTTTACGCATACCAATGTGTTCTCAGTAGAGCAATTGGACGAAATTTTGGGAGCAATGACAAACTAAGAGATGGTCGACGAAAGATACCATTTGAGCTAATTCGGCTTGATTATGAAGTCTTTCCTACTCCATCTGCCATCTTTTTTCTAATTTTGCACCTACGTATTTACACAAAAAAGCAATGATTCAAAAGTATCACCTGCAACGAGCGGCTTATGTGTTGTTGGCAACGGCAGCCCTTGCAGCTTGTAAACCTAAGCACCCGACTAGTGTGCAGCCCGGCAAGAAGAGTACGGCGACGGGAATTGCTTACAACCAAAAAGATGGTTTTCAGGTAAAGAAATTTGCGGGACAAAAAGCGGGTCCGAACCTTGTATTCATCGAAGGTGGTCGTTTTACGATGGGTGCTCTTGAGGAGGACGTAATGAATAGCCGCGACAACCGTGAACGTACCGTTTCGATTCAATCTTTTTACATGGATGAAACCGAAATGGCCAATGTTCACTACCTCGAATATCTGAATGCCATTACACGAGATTCATCGGAGGAAGTTGTAAAAGCCGCATTACCAGATACAACAGTTTGGGCAAATCCGCTTTCATTCAATGATTCTTACGTAACACAGTATCTGCGTTATCCTGCTTTCCGGTACTATCCAGTTGTAGGCGTTTCATGGGTACAAGCGAATGACTATGCCGTGTGGCGGTCGAATGCTGTCAATAACGAAATGGCAAAAGGCGGTACCAGCACAAAGAAAAAAGGAGGAGGTTTCTCGCTAAAACGTAAGTCGAAGAAAGAAGCTGAAGAACCTGCAATGGCTGAAGCAACTGCGGCTACACCTGCCAAACCAAGTCTAGAAAGTGGCATGATTCTACCTGATTACCGGCTTCCGACAGAGGCTGAGTGGGAATACGCTGCTAAGGCTCTCATAGGAACGCAATACATGGACGAGAATCAAATAAATCAGCGGATTTATCCCTGGGATGGTTCATCAGTTCGTAACCCCAAGAAAGGCCGCAAACAGGGTCAGATGTTAGCCAACTTCAAACGGGGTCGCGGTGACTATGCTGGTATTGCAGGACGTTCTAACGATGGTGCCATTATCACTGCTGAAATTTATGCGTATCCTGCTAATGACTTTGGTTTGTACAATATGGCAGGTAACGTAAATGAGTGGGTTATGGATGTTTATCGCCCGCTTTCCTATCAGGACGTTAATGATTTGAATCCTGTCCGCCGGAATGGTTATATGGATGATTCGAAAAACTATGACGTTAAGAATAAGCAGTCATTAATTGACGATAAGCTTCGGGTTTACAAAGGTGGCTCCTGGAATGATGTAGCTTACTGGTTGTCTCCTGGAACACGTCGCTTCTTAGATCAGGACTCGGCAACAGCTATGATTGGTTTCCGTTGTGCCATGATTGGTGTAGGACGTAATAAATAAGACTCTACGTTGAAAATCAAAAAGGCCGCTCGATGAGTGGCCTTTTTGATTTTCAACGTACCATAATTGAAAAGTTATTTGGTCACCGCCAATGTTAGAATACTTACCGATTTACAACCTGCTTTGATTAGTTCAAGCGCACAAGCTTCCAACGTAGCACCAGTGGTCAATACATCATCAACCAATGCTACGTTGAGTCCTTTCACTTTTTCAGGATTAGCAACAGAGAAAACTGACTTAACATTTTCCCAACGTTCTAGTCGATTTTTACTGGTTTGGGATTGCTTAAATTCATTGCGAACAAGTATATCCGAGCTTATCGCTACGTTCATGGCTTTACCGAAACCTTCTGCAATATAATCGGCTTGATTATAGCCTCGCTGCTGTAGTCTGCTTGTATGCAACGGTACGCCAATTATTACGTCTATACCGTTAAGTTGCCCGCTTTCTAATTTTAATTGATGAGCATACCAGCCTGCAATTTCCTGCGCAGCTTCTTTTTGCCCTTTGTATTTAATGCTATGAATTAGCTTTTGAACAATACCGCCTTTGGTAAAGTAAACGTAGGACGCTAAAAATTGAATCGGTGCTTTTCCGGCAAACTTATTGAGGAGATTTAAGTCATACGGTTCGCGATGCTGGCCAGTCTCCGGTAAAGTTATTCGGCAAGATGTACACAGAAATTTCTCATTATCGCCTAATAAATTATTACAACCTAAACAGGGAGTAGGGAAGAGGAGGTTAAGAAAATCAGAAGTGATACGTTGAATAAACCGAAACATTACAATCGTTCGTTAATTACATATAATTCCTTGTAATTTAGAGAGAAGAATAATTCAACAGACTGTGATAGAGGAAAAAAGTATAGATGCAAGCTGGGAAGATTTACTCAATCAATTAGAAAGATTGGTTGGTAAGCGCCCTGCTGACTTAAATGCCGTATTATTTTTAATCGGCGTACAAGAACTGGGTACTGGCCCCAAACGCTTCTCAAAAGAAGCAAAACAAGACTTAATGCACATAGCCGTATGTAGGGTATTAAGCTTGTCTGGATACTATGTGTTCGAAGGCCATGATAAAGATGGCTGGCCACAGTGGACGTTGGTAAGGTCAATCCCTCATGGCGATTTGTTATCTCAGGAAAGCTTTCTGAAGCAACACATAATTCATTATTTCGAAACTCAACTCGTTTAACTCAATCAACCTGAACTTTATGCAATCCTCAACCGCCTATACTACGTTGCTTGAGCGCATCGACGAGTATAAGAGACGTTATTTCCAAAATCAGTTAGTGAAGGGTAGCCTATTTTTTCTAGCCTTGGTAGGCAGCGGTTATTTGCTTATTAACACAGCTGAATTTGTAGGTCGTTTCGATACAGTTGGCCGGGGAATTCTGTTCTTTGGTTTTTTACTGACAATTCTTGCCGGTTTATACATGCTAATTATTCGGCCCCTTATGAGTCTGTACGGGTTGAATAAGCCTTTATCAAATGATGAAGCTGCTCGTCAGATTGGCACCGTATTTCCCGATGTTGGGGATAAATTGCTTAATACGTTACAGCTACAACGCATTTCAGTTGATCAAAGTGATTTACTACAAGCGAGTTTAAATCAGCGTTCACAGCAGCTGCTTATTAATCGATTTGCGAATGCGATTCAGATAAGTCGGAATCGTCAGTTTCTGAAATATGCCATTCCACCCTTGGCAATTATCCTGCTGATTCTGATTTTAAACCCAGGCTTTTTCACAAAGTCGTCAACTCGGATTGTGAATTATGATAAAGAATTTGTCGTAGAAGCGCCTTTTCAGTTCATCGTTCAGAACAAGTCAATGAAGGCTTTTCGGAATGAAGATTTTCCGCTTTCGGTGAAATTAACGGGTGACGCTATTCCTCAGGCGGTATACGTAGTGGCAAATGGAACTCGCTTTAAACTTGATCAGACGGGTGATAAATTCACGTATAATTTCGATAATCTTCAACGTGATCTAGACTTTCACTTGGAGGCAGCTGGCTTTAATTCGCCAACGTATAAGGTTATATTAATCGACCGTCCAGCCGTCCTATCATTTAACGTAAAGCTCGAATATCCAGCTTATTTGAACAAACCAGCAGAGCAGCTTTCAAATGTTGGTAACTTGTTGGTTCCACAAGGGACGGTAGCTAATTGGGAATTTGCAGCTGATCATACAGACTCTCTTTTGTTCCGATTTAATACCGATCCGAGACCAACTCCAGCTCGTTTAGTTGACAACAATACATTTGTTTTAAACCGTAGAGTGATGCAAAATGCGGTTTATACAGTTTCATTAAAGAATGGTCAGATTGCTTCACCATCTACCATTCAATATAATGTACAGGTCATTCCAGACCGATATCCGCAAATTTCAGTTGACCGGATACAGGATACTGTTACGTACAATTACATCGCTCTTTCCGGATTGATTTCCGATGATTATGGCTTCTCAAAACTTAAGCTTAATTATAAGATTCTGCGAAATGGAAAGCCTTCTCCTAATTACGTAACAGACATTCCGGTTAACCGCTCTACTACGTCTCAGAACTTTGTTTACAACTGGTCGCTCGATAGCTTGAAGCTTGGACAGGAAGATCGGCTTGAGTACTACGTTCAGGTCTGGGATAATGACGGCGTGAATGGACCAAAGTCCAGCCGATCGAATCAGTTGAATTTTGTGGTTCCATCAAACTCTGAAATTCAAGAGCAGATCGATAAATCAGCGGAAAAGACACAAGAGCAAATAGACAATGCGTTAAGCAAAACGCAGGCGATTAAGAAGGAACTTAACCAGATGGAAGAGCGGATGCGTACGAAAAAGACATCCGATTTTCAGGATAAGAAGCAATTGCAGGAAGTACTTCAGAAGCGGGAAGAGCTGTTGAAGGAGATCCAAAAACTTCAGGAGCAGTTCCAGAAAACGAATGAAACACAACAGCGTTTTGCTGACAAAAATCAGCAAGTTCAGGATAAGTTAGACCAATTGCAGAAGCTTTTTAATGAACTGCTCGACCCAGAATCGAAGCAACTTTATGAGCAGCTTAAGCAAATGCTGGAGCGGAAGCAAGATGAAAAGGCGTCTGATTTATTGAATAAATTGAGCCGTAAAGAAAAGAATTTAGAACGTGACTTAGACCGTGCTCTAAAACTCTTCAAGCAAATGCAGCTTGAGCAGAAGGTAAATAATATTGCCGAAAATCTTGAGAAGCAAGCAGAGAATCTTGAGAAACAAGCGGATGAAAATGCCAAGAAAAATGAGACTTCTCAAGATCAGCAAAAGCAACAGGAGAAGTCTCAGGAAGATTTCAAGAAGACCCAAGAAGAGTTAAAAGAAGTAGCTAAAGAAGCCGAGAAAGAGGATCTTAACAAGCCTGAGGACTCAGAGAAAGAGCAGCAGGAGATTGAGAAAGAAATGGAAGAGGCTACTAAAGACATGAAGAGCAATAAGGGAAAACAGGCCTCTTCTAAGCAGCAAAAGTCGGCTAAGTCGATGAGGGCGATGAGTAAATCGATGAAGGAATCTATGGAGTCGGCCGAGATGCAGGAAATGCAGGAGAATATGGATGACTTACGTAACATTCTCGATAACCTCATTACACTATCTTTTGGGCAGGAACGTGTAATGAAAGATTTCAGGGGCATGAGTCTTCAGGATCCCCGTGTAACGAAGCTTTCACAGGAGCAGCTAAAGCTTCAGGACGACGCAAAAATTATTGAGGATAGCCTCAACGCATTGGCTAGCCGGGTAGTCCAAATTCAGTCATTTGTTACCCGTGAACTTACCAATATGAAATCATATATGGATGAGAGCACCCAGCAATTGCGTGAGCGCCGTCTAAGCATGGCTTCCTCAAAGCAGCAATTTGCCATGACTTCGATTAACAACTTAGCGCTTATGTTGAGTGACGTATTAAAGAATATGCAGCAGCAAATGAATGCAATGGCGATGCCGGGTAAAGGGAAGGGTGGCAAGAAAGGAGAGAAACCTGGCGGGATGGGTGAGATGCAGCAGCAACTAAATGGCAAGATGCAGCAATTGCAGAAAGGAGGCAAATCGGGTAGGGGACTTTCCGAGGAGCTTTCTCAAATGGCCGCTGAGCAAGCTATGATCCGTCAAATGTTGAAGAAGATGGAAGAGAATGCGAAAGGAACTGAAGCTGGTAAACAACAAGAGAAACAGATAAAAGAGTTGATGGAGAAAATGGATGAATCTGAAACTGATTTGGTAAATAAACGTGTCAATCAGAATCTCATTAATAGGCAAAATGAAATTTTAACTCGTTTGCTGGAATCTGAGAAAGCCCTTAAGCAGCAGGATGAAGATCCAAAGCGTCAAGCTGAGACAGCTAAATCGATGAAGCGTAGTACACCTTCTTTTTTCGATTCTACAAATTTGCAGAATAAAACGAAGCAAGTTGAAGTGTTACGTTCTGTTACTCCAAACTATAATCTGTTTTATAAAAAAGAAGCAAATCAGTATCTTCAGAAAGTGAGTAAGTAATATTTTATTGGCTTATTAAAACCGCTGGCTTGGCACAAAGTCCAGCGGTTTTTTGTTGGGTTTTTATTAGGTTTTCGTATTTTCTTCAACTTTCAACAATTTTGCAAAAAGTTTCACGTGGAAACTTTTTGCAAAAGTTATCAAAATGTATTCTTCTTACGACGTCATTGTAGTAGGGGCTGGCCATGCAGGTTGTGAAGCAGCGCATGCAGCCGCCACAATGGGTTCACAGGTATTGTTGATTACAATGAACATGCAAACTATTGCACAAATGTCATGTAATCCGGCTATGGGTGGCGTAGCCAAAGGTCAAATAGTTCGCGAAGTAGACGCACTAGGTGGGATGTCGGGCATAATTAGCGACAAAAGCATGATTCAGTTTCGAATGCTGAATCGTTCAAAAGGTCCTGCAATGTGGAGTCCTAGATGCCAAAGCGATCGAAATTTGTTTGCCTGGGAATGGCGTAAAGCTTTAGAAGAAAATCACAACATCGATTTCTGGCAGGATACGGTTCAGGAAATCATAGTAAAAGATGGAAACGTAGCAGGCGTAAAAACAAATCTGGGTGTAGAATTTACAGCGAAATCTGTTGTTCTTACCAACGGTACGTTCCTAAATGGCCAGATGTTCATTGGCGAAAAAGTCTTTGGAGGAGGACGTACCGCCGAACGTGCTGCAACTGGATTGACTGAACAGTTAATGCAATTAGGCTTTGAATCTGGACGTATGAAAACCGGTACACCGCCACGTGTTGATGGCCGGAGTTTAAATTACGACGTAATGGAAGAACAACTTGGGGACGAAAAACCAAGTAAATTCTCTTACATAGACACACCAATATTGACAAAACAACGTAGTTGCTGGATCACATACACGAACCAAGCAGTACACGATGAACTCAAAACAGGGTTTGATAAATCACCAATGTTTACAGGACGTATCAAGGGCTTAGGTCCACGATACTGTCCATCAGTTGAGGATAAAATAAACCGCTTTGCTGATAAAGACCGCCATCAAATTTTTGTTGAACCAGAAGGATGGGACACGGTAGAAGTTTACGTAAATGGCTTTTCAACCTCGTTACCTGAAACAGTTCAGTATAATGCGCTACGTAAAATTCCCGGTTTTGAGAACGTACGCATGTTCCGACCGGGTTATGCAGTAGAATATGATTTCTTTCCACCTACCCAATTAAAACCGACTCTTGAGACCCAATTAGTGAATCACTTGTTTTTCGCAGGTCAAATAAACGGAACTACGGGTTATGAAGAAGCGGCATGTCAGGGATTGATTGCTGGTATTAACGCCCATCGACGAGCGCATGATGAGGATGAATTTACAGTCAAACGATCTGAAGCTTATATAGGGGTATTAATTGATGACCTCATAACAAAAGGTACTGAGGAACCCTATCGTATGTTTACGTCAAGAGCAGAATATCGCACGTTACTACGTCAGGATAATGCCGATTTACGGTTAACCGAAAAAGGCTTTGCTGTAGGTCTAGCTTCGCAAGAACGCCATGATGCCATGACTACCAAACGTGACGGATTAGCCAAATTGACTGAAGCCATTCGATCAACCAAAGTAAAACCGGAAGATATTAACGATTGGCTGGCAGAGAAGGGTAGCTCTCCACTACGTGAAAAAAGCAGCTTATATACATTACTGAAAAGACCAGAAGTTGAACACGGGGATGTAAACGGACTTCTTAAACTAGTGCCAGATTTGCCAACAGTAGGGGAGGAGGTCATTGAACAAACCGTCATCGAAATTAAATACGAGGACTACCTGAATCGGGAAAAGCAAAACGCAGAGAAATTGGATAAATGGGAAAACCTGTCCATTAACCCAAGTTTTGACTATGACCGACTAAAGGCACTGTCGTATGAAGGGAAAGAAAAATTGAAACGCTTGCGTCCATCAACTATTGGTCAGGCTTCACGTATCAGCGGTGTGAGCCCATCAGATGTTTCGATCTTACTTGTTTACATGGGCCGTTAACAACAAAAATCCTTGCGATTAACTATTTTATTAATCGCAGGTATCTGTCTTCACTAATCACAATTCGAGATTTTGGAAACCGTAAATCAGTGCCCGGTCTGTGAAAATACGACCTTCAAACCATATTTAGTTTGTAAAGACTACCTTGTAAGTAATCAGGAATTTTCGATTAAGGAATGCAGCCATTGCGGTTTCCGGCTGACCAATCCTCGTCCAGATGGAAATTCTATAAGCGCTTATTATAAGTCAGACCAGTACGTTTCCCACAATGATGAAAGTCGGGGAATAATAAATACTGTATATAGAATGGTTAGGTCATATACGCTACGTTCGAAAGTTAACCTGATTAATAAGCTAAACGGAACACAGGGAGCTATACTTGACGTAGGATGTGGCACGGGGGCTTTTTTAGAAAGTTGCCGGAATAATGGCTGGAAAGTCATGGGTATGGAACCTGATCCAGATGCTAGGAAAATATCCAGTAAAAAATTAGAAGCCGAAATTCAATCGAATTTAAGTGCGATAGTCGGTTCAAAGCCGTTCGATATAATTACGTTATGGCACGTACTCGAACACATTGCTGATCTGAACGTAACGATTCCTCAGCTTCACCAATTGTTAAGTCAAAATGGTACGTTACTTATTGCCGTACCTAATTCTGATTCTTACGATGCCCAATATTTCAAGCAGTATTGGGCAGCATATGACGTTCCTCGACATTTACATCACTTTACGCCAAAAACGATTTCTCGTTTATTTGAGAAGCACGGCTTTAAACTAGTATATAAAAAGCCAATGGTTTTCGATGCATTTTACATCGGCCTATTGAGTACCCGATATCAGGGTGGCAAAACAGATTATTTAAAAAGCATACGAGTAGGGCTTACTTCTAATTCCGAAGCTAACAAAACAGGAAATTCCTCAAGCCAGATCTATCTCTTCAAAAAGGCATAATAATTGTGACACTTTTCCTGAAAGCCTCTATAGCTTGGACTTCAGGAAAACAGGTCTATTCTAAATTAAAAAAGTGAAATTTTCTTGTGAATAACTATGTGCATAAATATACTATGCTCGTGGAAAACATGTTTACAAGCTATTGAGTTACTGTGGAATAGTGATCAAGTAATCCACAAGGGCTTTTCATGTTCAAGTTTCTGTGGAGAAACAGCCACATATCAAATCAAATTCCACAGATTTTCCCCAACAAAAAATGTGTATAGATTTTATACACAAATCCACAAAAGATAACCACACAATTTGTGGATAAAATGTTATTATCTTAAAAGTGAATATATTACGAGTGGATAAGCTAACTTCAGTGGGTGGATAAGTTTAAGAATTTATCCACAGCAGTGGTTAGTAGAAGTGGACAACTTATTTGTTCACATTTCCACACAGCTAATGGTTATAATAACGTTCTTTTTAAAAAGAAAATTTATAAAATGTTAATAAGGTCAAAAGTCATTGTTACGTTGTTGTGGCTGTTGTCAGTCGGAATGGCATGGGGTCAGGCAGGGGCGACGCTGGCCGAGGAATACTACAAAGCCGGCGAATTTGAAAAAGCCGCAAACGAGTACGCAAAGTTGTTAAAGACTGAGGTAACGTGGACTCGGTTATCACGCTACGTGTACAGCCTTCAAAAAAGCAACAAAGCTGAAGACGCAAATAAATTTTTGCGTAAGCAACAACGTAGTGATGAACCAAACCGTGCCTATTATGAACTGCTGATAGGGCAGACGGCAACGCAGCAAGGGGACACTACGTTGGCAAAGACTCAATACACAGCAGCTATTCAATCGAGCAAAGCAACAGTAGCAAAGCTGGAAAAGATTGCAACAGCCTTTAAAGAGGCCGGAGAGACGCGCTGGGCGATTCGCGCGCTTGAATCGGCACGAGAGCTCGGAAAAGATCCAACGGCTTACAGCGAGGATTTAATGGGCCTTTATCGGGCTACTGAGCAAACGGAAAAGACTATTGAAGAAATTATTACAACCAGTAAGCAAGCTGAAAAGAAAGAAACAGTGTTAGCGGCTTTACAAGGGTTTATCAACACTAAGGATGAACCACTTGTGGAAAAAGCGCTATATACGCGTATTCAGCAGGAACCAAACGAGTTAGCCTACAATGAACTCCTGATCTGGTATTTCGTTCAGAAACAGAAGTTTAGTCGGGCACTGCTACAGGAAAAAGCAACAGATAAACGGTTGAAATTAAACGGCAGCCGGGTGTATGAATTGGGCATGCTGGCCATGAACAACAAAGAATATAAAGTGGCCGCAGAAGCATTTGAGTACGTAACAGTTACTTATCCACAAGGTCAACTGTACGCATTTGCTCGTAGGTTAGTTATCAACGCCCGTGAAGAGCAGGTAAAAAACACGTATCCAGTTGATAAAGGAGAAATTCGTAAACTCATCAGCGATTATCAACGAATGTTGCAGGAAATAGGGACAAACGTTAAAACGCTGGAAGCACTACGTAGCACGGCCAATTTGTATGGAAATTACCTCGACAGTAAAGACACGGCGTTAACGGTACTTGATCTGGCAATTGATTTAGGGAAAACAGATAAGAATTTCGTTGATCGCTGCAAGCTAGACAAAGGAGATATATACCTGCTCAAAGGAGAGCCTTGGGAATCTACCCTCCTCTATTCGCAGGTAGAAAAATCGCAGAAAGAAGAATTGTTGGGCTATGAAGCCAAATTAAAGAATGCCAAACTACATTATTACAAGGGCAGTTTTGCCGTAGCGAAAGATCTACTAGACGTATTAAAACTTGCTACGTCCCGCGAAATCGCTAATGATGCTGAGCAATTGAGCTTACTGATTGTCGATAATACGGGCATGGATAGTACCGAAGCCGCTATGCGAGAATACGCGTCAATTGACTTATTGCTTTTCCAAAATAAAACGGAGGAAGCAGTTGAAGCGCTCAACGGCATGTTAAAGAAGTACGCTGACCACACAATTGTTGATGAAGTATTATGGCTTCGGGCAAATACATTCATGAAGCAAGGGAAGAATAACGAAGCACTTGAGGATTTGAAGAAAATAGTAGCTACCTATCCCTACGACATCTTAGGAGATGACGCCATGTTTACGCAGGGAAAGATTTATGAAGAGCGTTTGAAAGATAAGCAGGCAGCTATGGAGGCCTATCAAAAAGTGCTAACGCAATATCCGGGCAGCATTTACGGGGCAGAAGCCAGAAAACGTTTTAGAATATTACGTGGAGACACTGTGAATTAACTGCTCATTTATCCACATAAAAAGGGCCAATTCACGTGAATTGGCCCTTTTTATGTGGGTAACTTTGTGGATAAGCCTATTTAAGGTTAGGATGCGGTCTGCAAAAGAGATTCCTTAAAGGCCTCATAATTAGCTGGTATTTGAATACTTTGTTTGCTACGTTGTGCTAAAATAGCAAGCCGTTCAGGTACATCAATTGACTTCTCAAGAACTGATTCGACGAGTGGTTTGAATTTAGATGGATGTGCAGTAGATAAAGCTATACCCACTACATCTCGTTCAGAAGCTTGCAGATAAGCTTGCAAACCCATGATTCCGATAGCCGTGTGTGGACAAGCGACGTAATCATAGAGTGCGTCGATACGTCTCATACCTGCTCTGGTTTCTTCATCATCATAAAAGTAGCCTGATACGTTCTTGCTGATTTGATGAAAATTATCACCATATAAATGCTTCAGCCGCACAAAATTGCTTGGATTGCCTACATCCATAGCATTTGAAATAGTGGCAACAGAAGTTTCTGGAGAAAAAACCCCACTTTCAAGGTAAGTTGGAACAATGTGGTTAATATTCGTAGAAGCGATAAAATGGTGGACAGGTAAACCCATCTGCTGTACCATTACTCCGGCGCTTAGATTACCAAAATTTCCACTTGGTACGGAAAAAACAACTGGCTTACCATATTCTCTAACTTGACCGTAAGCTCGAACGTAGTAAAAACCTTGAGGAATCAGACGAAAAATATTAATTGAGTTTGCGGAAGATAGCGATAACTGGGCATTTAGTTCAGCATCTACGAAAGCTTGTTTAACAATAGCCTGGCAATCGTCGAACGAACCTTCAACTTCAAATGCCTGTACATTCCCACCTAACGTAGTCAATTGTTTTTCCTGCAAATCGCTTACACGTCCACTAGGATATAGGATTGAAACTCGAATGCCCGGTACGTTATGAAATCCCATCGCAACCGCTCCACCTGTATCACCTGACGTAGCAACCAGAATATTTACCTCCTTATCGTTACGTCTCGAAAAGTGAGACATCAATGCTGCCATATAGCGAGCTCCTACGTCCTTAAAAGCTAACGAGGGACCATGAAACAACTCCAAAACCCCAATATTTCCTGGTTCCAGGTCAACTACAGGCGTATCGAACGAAAAAGCATTATGAGTAAGCTCTTCTAAATCAGCAGAATTAATTTCAGAGCCGAACAGCTCTTTACTGATTGCATAACCAATATCTGCCAGCGAACTACCAGCGATACGTTCAAAAAAAGAAGAGCCTAAATGAGGCAAAGGAATAGGCATATACAAGCCTTTGTCCGCAGGCATACTATGAAAAAGGGCTTCTTCAGTTGTTACAGTTTCCTGTGGATTATTTGTACTATAAAAACGCATATGCTTAAATCTGGATAATACCACAAAGTACGGTAAATCAAGCCAATGAAAAGGAAGATGATAAATGAAATGTGGAAAACTAATCCAGATTAGTGGATAAGTAGGGCAATCCGTAAATTTGTAAAATCAAACACTTCATAACCTACGTACTAAACGTTAGGCGAGACAAATCACAGATACAATTATGTCATTCGGAATATTCAACGTACCAACTCCAGTAAATGAACCGGTTAAAGAGTACCGTCCAGGTTCTCCCGAACGTGAAGCAGTTAAAAAAGCACTGACTGATTTTCGGAATCAGGAAACCGATATTCCCATGTACATAGGTGGACAGGAGGTACGTACCGATAAAAAATTGCGTGTAGCTCCGCCACATGATCATCAACACACGCTGGGATACTTTTATGAAGGTGAATCTGAACATGTAAAACAGGCAATTGAAGCGGCCTTATCCGCTAAAGCAAATTGGGCAAATTTGTCTTGGGAACACAGAGCAGGTATCTTTCTAAAAGCTGCAGATCTAATTGCTGGACCATATCGGGCACGTATCAATGCTGCTACGATGCTAGGACAATCAAAAAATGTGTATCAGGCAGAAATTGATTCGGCTTGCGAATTAATAGATTTCCTGCGTTTCAATGTGTATTACGCAGATGAGATTTATCGACAGCAACCAAATTCGTCGCCAGGCGTTTGGAATCGGACAGAATATCGTCCGCTGGAGGGATTTGTATTTGCGCTGACTCCGTTCAATTTTACGGCTATAGCGGGCAATCTTCCAACATCTGCAGCCCTAATGGGAAATACAGTGGTATGGAAGCCAGCTTATACACAAGTGTTAGCTGCCAAGGTAATTATGGAAGTGCTTCAGGAAGCAGGCCTTCCTAATGGAGTCATAAACTTAATTTATGTGGATGGGCCGGTAGCAGGGGATGTGATTTTTAGCCATCCAGATTTTGCTGGTATCCATTTTACTGGAAGTACAGGCGTTTTTCAGCAAATTTGGGCTACGATTGGAGCAAATATCCACAAATACAAAAGTTATCCACGTATCGTTGGTGAAACTGGTGGAAAAGACTTTGTCTTAGTACATGAATCGGCAGATGTTGACGAAGTCGCAGTTGGATTGGTGCGGGGCGCTTTTGAATTTCAAGGTCAAAAATGTTCTGCGGCCTCTCGTGCATACCTACCGTCAAACATCTGGCCAGCTATTGAAGCAAAGGTCAAACAGTTTCTAAGTGAACTAAAAATGGGTGGTACTGAGGATTTCACCAACTTCATAAATGCTGTTATAGATGAGAGAGCATTTAAAAAGATAGCTGCCTATATTGATGAAGCGAAAAGTAGCAGTGAAGTCAAAATTATTGCTGGTGGAAATCATGATAGTTCAAAAGGCTATTTTATCGAACCAACCGTATTTTTGGTAGATAGAGCTCATTACCGAACAATGTGTGAGGAAATTTTTGGGCCAGTACTGTCTATATATGTGTACGAGCCGGAAGAATTTGAGAAAATCATAGAAACAGTAAACACTACGTCGCCGTATGCATTAACAGGTTCCGTCTTCGCAAAAGATCGTTACGTAATTGAACTGGTTGCGAAAAAGCTACAAAATGCTGCCGGAAATTTTTATATTAATGATAAACCGACAGGAGCAGTAGTTGGTCAACAACCGTTTGGAGGGGCTCGTGCTTCGGGAACAAATGATAAAGCTGGTTCAGCTCTGAACCTATACCGCTGGGTTTCAGCCAGAACAATTAAAGAAACATTTGTTCCGCCGAAACAATACGGGTATCCATTTTTGGAAGCGGAAAAAAAATCTTAAAAAAGTTTTGGAGAGGGCTTGCGAAAGGCCAAAAATACCCCTACCTTTGCAGTCCCAAAACAATGGGGAAGGCCAACAATGGTTGGTCGCCATCTCGAAAGAGAGACCGTTCTTTGACGTATTGACATCTACAGGTAGCACTAATAAGGCTAAAAACACAGTATTTGGATTTATCCGGATACACAATTATTTACGATGGAGAGTTTGATCCTGGCTCAGGATGAACGCTAGCGGCAGGCCTAATACA